>NZ_CAMGYZ010000001.1 GCF_946151055.1 Bacillus sp. Marseille-Q3570
GGTAAAGCCACTAACAACTTTATTCATAAAAGACCATTACGAGTTTGGAGTAGTTATTACTGCTGTATTCGGCTTTAATTTAGTTAAGAGTATTCAAAAAAATAGTTAAGTCCATCTTCAATAAAAGGGGGCAATTCTGTAGTAAAGAATTGTATTCTTTCTTAATGTTAAGGGCCAGATTGTTGAAGATGTAGTTTAGCACTAGTAATGGGGAACCGTACCATAAATAACGGCGAAATGAATCACTCCTTTTACATTGTTATGGTACAATTGTACCCAATAAGACTTATAACGAAATTTAGTTATTGATATATTCTGCCCATGACATATTATGAAACAGTGCTTTAATAAGGAGTTGTGTCAAATGAATAAAAATAAAAGCACAGAAATAAAACGCTCATCAAAAGCAGAAAATATTCTACCTCAGATCAATAGTAAAACCAAGCTAGGCGACTTACGAAAAATCGCGAAGGACATTAAAAAAGATCACGAACTAGCTATGGAACTTTGGTCAACCGAAGAGTTTATGCCCAGACTATTAGCAATCTTAATTATGGACAAAAAACTTCTTTCACAAGATGTGCTAAATAAGCTTGATAAGGATATGCAGACTCACACTTTTGATGAGCGAAATAACTTAATGGATTGGTTAATGGCTAATCAGCTCACCAAAGACAAGAAGAAAATTGCATTGATGGAGTCATGGGAAAATAGTCCTTCTGCTCTTCAAAGGCGAGCTTTCTGGTATTATCAAGGGCGATTGAGATGGACTGGACAAACACCGCCTGATAACACCGCATACTTGCTATCTGCATTAGAAGCTAATATTTCGCAGGAGGAACCGGAAGTTCAATGGGCTATGAATTTCACCGCTGGCTGGATAGGCGTTTATGATGAAAAGAATCGAGCACGTTGTATTAAACTTGGTGAGAAAACGGGTCTTTACAAAGATGAAATAGTATCAAAAGGATGTACCCCCAATTATTTGCCGGAGTTCATTACGATTGAAGTTAACAAACGAATTAATAATTAGTTACCACTGAAAAATTTCATAACGGTTTGATGTTAAAATAAGGGAATTCAAAGCCTCAATATGAAAATTGTAATAGGCTTGGACCGAAAAACAAATAAAACAACGAGTTATGGCAGCAAGTTAGTGAAATATGAAAGGAAGATGTAAAGGATTAACCCACTATCACTTTTTAGTTTGTAGGGCGCTTATCTTTAAGAAGAACAACCGGGCGTATTAAAATGCGTCCGTTATTCTGTAAAAGGGGCTTTAGTTTAATAAGCCCGGAATAAAATAATAGCCGCACACCGATCGTTAAGGATTGAAAATGCGACTTCATTATTATCAAATACTATACGAAACCTAGTGCGATTATTTATGCATTTACATATGCAATTGAACCCGTTAATCTGTCCTCCCGATATTAAACGGAATACGGTTTTTTACTTTGACTCTTTTCTAAAAGATTGTTGCTTAAAAACCCACATTGCGCAAGTTGATTGGAGAGCAAGGTGCGAGACTCCTCGAAAATGAAAAATCGCATTTACTTCGTGTGATGTAACGCTGCCGAAGTATTCCTTGTCCTATGGGCTCACCGCACGCCCCGCGGAAAGCGGGCATCCTCGAGCGGAAATCAACGACTTTTAAAGAAAACTTGGCGAGACCAAGCCTTTTGTAGGTCGAGCCTTAGTTGCCCTTATACTGAAGAAAGTATTTTATACTTTCTTTAAGTGCAAGAGCAACAAAGTTTGCAAAAACAGCCTTTACTTATTGACTTCTCACTGCCTTTGCATCAAACACGAAAGGACCGAACGGTAGTACAGATGCCAGGATTCCAAGCGCAGCTTTTGTAATGGACCAATTTTGATTGAACTTCAAGTAAACAACCATCATACAATAGAGGACGAACAATCCACCGTGGATCGCGCCGACAACAGTTACCGCCATCGGATAGTCCAACATGTATTTTAAAGGCATTGCGATACCAAGCAACAGCAGAAAAGAAACTCCTTCAGAATATCCAACTACACGGAATGCTTTCAACATATTCATCACACGGATCAACTCCAATATTTCATTTCTCAAAGCCATTATAACAGGGACAACTCAACTATTTTCCAAAGTTTTTATACGATTTATGACAATTCAGATCCCAAGTATATTCCACATAAAAACAATAACTTTCTTCCCTTGACAAACACAGTATTTCTTAATAGTATAGGTATAAGTTTTTTAAATAGTTAATTAGATTAGTTGAGATGAGATAAGAGTAGAGTTTGAGAGAGTTGAGGCGAGCTAAGGTACGTTTTACAAATGACGATTCCTTGGACACCCTTATGTCCATGGGATTTTTTATTATCAGTAGGTTTTTGTTACATTTGAAGAAAGTATAAATATCTTTCTTCAATATAAGGGCAACTAAAGCTCAGCCAGCGCTAAAGCTTGGCTTTGCTAAGTTTTCTTTAACTTAATTGTTATATTCGTGTCACTCCGGTAAAAAACAATTAAGAATAACAGAACCTAATCAATAACCTTCATAACCTATACCTCAGCTCTATCAGTACTCCATTATGAGGAGCGTGATAGAGATGTCATTCATTAACCTTCAAATAAGAATGAAATTCATTCCACCTTGAACTTCTTTTGGTCCACACGTATGCAAAAAACACGGATCGAAAGGAGACTACAAATGATTAAAACCCAATTAAAAAAAGCGATGGATGGTAAGACCTTTTCAGAAAATGAAGCCAAATCCATCATGGATCAGATCATGACCGGACACGTTACGTCAAGTCAAATCGCAAGTTTATTGACCATTTTAAAAATGCGCGGAGAAACAGTCGATGAATTGACGGGTTTCGCAAAGTCGATGCGTGAGCATGCTATTACATTCCCGGTAGACATGAACGATACCGTAGATACCTGCGGAACAGGAGGGGACGGTTCCGGAACATTCAATATTTCAACTGCATCAGCGATTGTCATGGCGTCACTAGGAGTGAAAGTTGCCAAGCATGGAAACAGGTCTTTTTCTTCTAAAAGCGGTAGCGCAGATGTGCTCGAATGTCTCAATGTCCCTACCCAATCCGGTGTGGAGGAAGCGATCAAAGCATTGGAAGAATATTCGATGAGCTTTCTATTTGCACCTCTGTATCATCCAGCGATGAAGCATGCAATAGCTCCGAGAAAAGAAATCGGATTCCGCACCGTTTTCAATATATTAGGGCCATTGTGCAATCCAGCTGGGTGCCAGCGACAATTGATTGGTGTCTATGATGCACAATTGGCTCGTAAAATGGCAGAAGTGGTACAACGATTAGGCATTAAGAAAGCAATGATCGTCTCGGGTGACGACGGTCTGGATGAATGTTCGGTGATGTCATCCACAACGGTGCTCGAAGTCACCCCAGATGAAATCAAAACTTATAAAATCAATCCTGAAGACCTTGGTCTCCAAACAGGTAAGTTAAAAGATATCCAAGTGGATTCACCCGAAATGAGTGCAGACCTCATACGAAAGGTCTTCAACAACAGCTCGAATCCTGCAGCAAAAAACATTGTCATTCTGAATGCAGCAGCAGGTCTTGTCGCTGCAGATCGAGCATCCGATTTTTTAACAGCTGTACCACTCGTTAAAGAAGCGATCGAATCAGGACAGGTTGAAGGACATTACCTTAACATGACACATGTGCAGGTGAGGTCCTATGCTTGAACAGATCGTGCAAACAAAAAAGCAAGAACTATCAAATTATCCTAAGACTTTTGAGAAGGTAACATACACGCAGCGTTCGCTGGAAAAAGCGATATCCAACAGCAATCAAAAGCTTGGACTGATCGCAGAGGTGAAGAGGGCATCCCCTTCTAAAGGGATCATCCGCGAGGATTTCCATCCAGTCGATATTGCAAAAACCTATGAAGCGGCAGGAGCAGACGCCATTTCTGTTTTGACTGATAAAACCTATTTTCAGGGTCATCCTGATTATTTGACGCAAATAAAAAAAGCGGTTGATCTACCGGTATTACGAAAGGATTTCATCATTGATCCCGTTCAGGTTGAAGAAAGCAAATCGATGGGTGCGGACGCAATCCTGTTGATTAAAGCTATCCTTGATCCGGTGCAAATGAAAGAGTTGTATCAATATGCAAAAGAACTGGGACTTGAAGTATTGCTGGAGGTTCACTCCAAAGCTGAAGTTGAAGAGGTTTTCAGTCAGTTAACCCCTGAACTTCTCGGCATCAATAACCGGGATTTGAACACCTTCAAAACTTCAGTTTCTCATACAAGGGAAATTGCTTCCGTCATTCCAGAAGAGGTCACTTATATCAGTGAGAGTGGCATCAAAACAAATAAAGATGTGGATCTGGTTCATCAAGCTGGAGCGTCTGGAATTTTAGTCGGGGAGACTCTGATGAGATCCCAGTCGATTTCAACTTGTATTGAAAGCCTATTCCAGGAGAGTTGAGCAATGCCTTATTTGAAAATTTGCGGTATTCGTTCTCAAGAAGATTATGAAACCGTCCGAGAATATGGTGCTGATTATGTCGGCTTCATTTTTGCAGACAGCAAGCGTCGCGTTTCACCAATTGACGTTAGTACGTGGATCAAACCTCATCATCAATTGAAGCATGTCGGGGTCTTCGTCAATCCTGATCTTAACGAAATCGAAGAGACACTTTCACACGTCAAACTCGATGTCATTCAGCTTCATGGTAAAGAATCGAACTCATTTATCAATAAAGTACGGCAAAGTGTCAACATTGAAATATGGAAAGCGTTGCCCCATGGTGAAGGGACACTCCAACAATTAAATGAGTACAACAATGTCGATGGTTTTGTCATCGATACGAAAGTGAAAGGAAAATGGGGTGGAACAGGCCTCAAGTTTGATTGGAACGCTATCCCTGCTTATACCAAAAAAGCCTTGGAGATGAATCAAGATTGCTTCATCGCAGGAGGGATCACCCCAACCAATATCGAGGAGTGTTTATCGTTTAATCCGATGGGAATCGATCTATCAAGCGGGGTCGAGGAAAACAATCGGAAAAGCCCTCAACTTATCAATGATCTTATAGAGAGGATGAATGTATAAATGCAAGCACTTTACCCAGATACAAAGGGACGGTTCGGCCAGTTTGGCGGTCGTTATGTACCTGAAACCTTAATGTTTGCACTTGAGGAGTTAGAAGAAGCTTTCAACAATGCTATGGAAGATGAAGATTTCCAGGAAGAGCTCGATCATGAATTGAATCATTATTCAGGGAGACCCACTCCGCTGACATATGCAGAAAACAGTACGAAACGATTTGGCGGAGCTCGTATTTATTTGAAGCGTGAAGACTTGAACCATACAGGTGCTCATAAAATCAACAACGCCATCGGACAAGTGCTGCTCGCAAAGCGTATGGGAAAAAGTAAGGTTGTTGCCGAAACAGGTGCTGGTCAGCATGGCGTAGCAGTGGCTACAGCTTGTGCAAGATACGGTTTGAGTTGCAAGGTATTCATGGGTGAAGAAGATGTCGAACGCCAATCATTGAATGTGTTCCGCATGAAATTACTGGGGGCTGAGGTGATCTCCGTCCAAAGCGGAAGTAAGACATTGAAGGATGCTACTAATGAAGCCATCCGGTACTGGGCAGGAGCTGTACAGGATACATTCTACTGCATCGGCTCTGTTGTGGGGCCTCACCCATATCCTTATATCGTCCGTAATCTGCAACGGATCATCGGGGTTGAAACGAAACAACAACACAGCACTTTATTAGGAAAGTTACCTGACAGGATTGTCGCTTGTGTCGGTGGAGGAAGTAATGCAATGGGCATGTTCCATCCATTTATTGAAGATGAGGTTGAGCTCATCGGTGTAGAAGCTGGCGGACATGGAATTGAAACCGGGGAACACGCAGCATCGATAACAACAGGATCGATCGGAGTGCTCCATGGATCGATGACATTCTTGAACCAGGATCTGAATGGCCAGATCATCGAACCATATTCGATTTCAGCAGGACTTGATTATCCAGGAGTCGGTCCTGAACACGCCTTCCTAGCAGATTCAAAACGAGTCACCTATAAAACGATTACAGATGATGAAGCCGTAGAGGCGTTGAAAATTTTATCAGAAGAAGAAGGAATTCTGCCTGCTATAGAGAGTGCCCATGCACTTGCTCAGGCGTATAAAGAAGCAGCAGAAATGGATCAGAACCAATCCATCGTTGTCTGTCTTTCAGGACGAGGAGATAAGGATGTCGGAACGATCATGAAAGTGATGAAGGGGGACCAACAATGAATGCACGTTTTGAACAATTAAAGACAAAAGCGAAACCACTGTTCATCCCATTCATCATGGCTGGAGATCCATCACCTGAAGAAACAATCGAGTTGGCACTTCTATTACAAGATGAAGGGGCAGATGTATTGGAGCTTGGCATTCCTTATTCGGATCCTCTTGCAGATGGACCTGTCATCCAAGAAGCTGCCAAACGGGCAAAGGGAATGACGATTGAAAAAGCAATGCAGCTGGTAAAGGAGATGCGAGAGCAAGGGCTTGAGATCCCAGTTCTGATATTTACGTACATCAACCCATTCCTGCAATTAGGGGAAGAGAGTTTTTTCAACCTTGCAAAAGAAAATGACGTTGATGGATTACTGATACCAGATCTACCTTTTGAGGAAAGTGAATCACTTAGACAGCGTTGCCGGGAGGAACACATCAGTTACATTTCATTAGTCGCACCAACAACTTCGCCAGAGCGGTTATTCCATATCGCTCAAGAATCCCAGGGCTTTTTATATTGTGTGTCTTCTCTCGGTGTCACTGGAGAACGGAAGGATTTCCATCCAGAAACGAAGCGATTGTTAAGGGAAGCAAAATCATTTACAGATATCCCGGTTGCATTAGGTTTCGGTATCTCAACACGTACACAATTCATTGAAGTCGGTAAGGTCTGTGATGGCGTCATCATAGGGAGCTCGATCATCCGGAAAGTCCATGAGCTCCATACTGAAGACCCAGACAATTGGAAAAAAGCATTCAAATCGTATATTTCTTCATTAACGAAAGAAAAGACCAGAGTATAGTAAAGGATACAAAAATCGAGATGAGCTGAGCAGAGACAGGAATAGACAAACAGCATGATTCTTTTCCATGTCTCCTTTCAAAAGGAGGTAGTGTTTTGCAACGACTTTCTAAATCCAAACACCCAGAAGATATTATAAATTATGATACAGCAGGCGGCATTCAAATTGCACGTACGCAAACATCACTTGATCCAGCCCAGGCTGTATCCAAAATTTTAAAAGATATTGACCACTATCAGGGAGCGCTTTATTCAAGCAGATATGAATATCCTGGCCGTTATTCTAGATGGGATGTCGGTTTCATCAATCCGCCTCTAGAAATAAAAGCGAAAGGATTGGACTTTACGATCATTGCTTTGAATTATAGAGGTAAAATATTACTTCAAATGATCTCGGAGCGATTGAGTATCATGAATGAAATCGGTTCGTTTGAAAAATCTGATTCACAGATCAAAGCTTCGATTGTGAAATCTGATGCAGTTTATCCTGAAGAGGAACGCAGCAGACAACCATCTATTTTCAACGTCGTCCGAACACTTAAAGATTTATTTTATTCAGATGAAGATTCTTTTTTAGGACTATACGGAGCTTTTGGTTATGATCTTGTTTTTCAATTCGAGTCAATTGATCTTAAACAACAGAGAAATCCCGATGAAGAAGATATCAAACTCTTCTTACCAGATGAAATCGTAGTGGTGGATCATCAATCTGATCATGCCTATCAGCTCTCCTACGATTTTCGATTCGAGTCACTCAAAACGGAAGGATTGAAACGGAACGGTGCACGTAACCCTGACCAATCAATCAACATGACGGAATATGATGAATATCAACCAGGTAAATATGCCCACTTAGTAGATGAAGCACGAAAACGGTTTAAACAGGGTGATATGTTTGAAGTCGTGCCTTCACAAACCTTATATGAAAAATGTGAAACTCCACCGTCAGACGTGTTCGAACGACTGCAGCAAATCAATCCGAGTCCATACGGGTTCATCATCAATCTAGGCGATGAGCATCTGGTAGGGTCTTCACCCGAAATGTATGTACGTGTCGAAGGAAATCGGATTGAAACGTGTCCGATTTCTGGCACGATCAAAAGAGGGAAAAACGCATTAGAAGACGCTGACCAGATCCGGAAACTATTGAACTCGAAAAAAGATGAAGAAGAACTGACGATGTGTACCGATGTGGACCGGAATGACAAGTCAAGGATCTGCTCTCCTGGATCGGTGAATGTCATCGGCAGAAGACAGATCGAAATGTACTCACACTTGATCCATACCGTTGATCACGTTGAGGGGTATTTAAGGCCCGAATTTGATGCATTGGATGCATTTTTGACGCATATGTGGGCAGTAACAGTAACCGGCGCTCCGAAAAAAGCAGCAATCCAATGGATCGAAGACCACGAGGATTCTCCAAGATACTGGTATGGAGGTGCTGTAGGTTGGTACAGTTTCAATGGAGATTTGAATACTGGATTGACTTTGAGAACGATCAGGATAAAAAATCAGACTGCTGAAATTCGGGTAGGTGCAACATTACTTTATGATTCGATTCCTGAAGATGAAGAACAGGAAACACTTACAAAAGCAGCTGGACTTTTAAAAGCGATCCGTGAACCCGTCAAGGCTGAGGATGATCGGAACAACCAGTTGCCCGGAGAGTCGAAGAACGTGTTGATTGTCGATCATGATGATTCGTTCGTCCATACTTTAGCGAACTACTTCAAACAGACTGGTGCACATGTCGTCACCTATCGAGCTGATAAAGCGAGGGAGATGATGCGTGATTCAAACAATTTTGACCTGGTTGTCCTTTCTCCAGGACCCGGTACTCCTGCACAGTTTGACGTATGGGCAACAGTCCGCTTATGTATCGAAAAAAAGATCCCCATCTTCGGTGTATGTCTAGGTTTTCAAGGAATCGTCGAATATTTCGGGGGTAGCTTGGATTTACTGGATTATCCGCAACATGGGAAAACCTCAACCATTACTCAATTGAATTCTAGCAAGATGTTTGAGGGATTGCCGGATCAGTTCCAGGCGAGCCGGTACCACTCGATCTATGCAGAACATATTCCTGAAAGCCTTGTATTGACTGGATTATCCCAGGATGATATCCCTATGGCGGTCGAACATAAATCTCTCCCGATAACCGCCGTACAGTTCCATCCAGAATCAATTGTGAGTTCTGATGGAGATATCGGCCTTCACATCATCTATAACGTGATGAAGCAACTGGATAAATCACTCGAAGAACTTTCAGTATGACGTAGAAGCTGTCCAATAAGTTCCTAAAATGAAAAAGCAACGAGGAAAAGGGTGTTCGTTTTCCTTCGTTGCTTTTTCGTTGAATCAGAATCATTGGAGGCGGCGGAACGGATTCCCGCCACTTTCAATAGATTGTGGACAATTGCACTCGATATGGACTTTGTCAAGCCCCTGCAAGGAAAACCTGTGGAACGACCGATTGCCGTTGGCTACTAGTTCATCAATTTAGAGATAAATTCGGAGTTTTAGAGATAATTCCAGAGTTTTAGAGATAAATTCAGAGTTGTAGAGATAATTGTAAAATTGCAGCGTTTTGGTCCGAGTTGTAGAGATAAACGTTTTTGGCAGGTCAAAATAGCTTCAACAACCTGCTTTCTTCTCTTTACCTAAGTGAGGCTGTCCAAAAAGTGTTCTGACTCTCTCCGAATTTAACAACATTTTATGAAAAATCGTGGTTTTGATTCAAGATGTTGTGTTGGAGGTGTTTGACACGTTTTAACAAGATTCTCCTTATGTCCAGTAGTTATTAGCAACCTTTCTTTTGATAGCAGGATTTCATATTCCTACAATTGAAAAAGTCTAGGAATAGAAAATTGTTTCCTTACTATTTGATAAGATGGACTTACTTAAAGGATCAGAATTTCAACAATCTATTATTACCATCCTATTAAAATGAGGGGAAGGTTTCAGAAGTGCAGCCATTTACTCAAAAAGTGATCTCGATCATTCAAGATATACCTTCGGGTAAAGTTATGACATATGGACAGATTGCAAGACTAGCAGGGAACCCTCGGGGGGCTAGACAAGTTGTGCGCATCCTTCATACGATGAGCCAGGCATATAAGCTGCCATGGCACAGAGTCATCAATGCAAAAGGGGAAATTGCAATAAAAGATGGACAACAAAGAAGTCGCCAATTGAATCTCCTGAACCAAGAGGGAATCAAGCTTTTTAACCAGAATAAAGTGGACCTCTCCGAATACCGTTATGATCCTGACTGGAATGACGTTGATATCATTTAATGCGTTAATTAGGTAGATAGCCTATTTTTTGTGAATGAAGTTTAAACTCTTATAATTTTGTGAACGGTGTTATAACACAAAATGTAAGGGGGGACTGCTATGAAACGTTGGTTATCTTTTTTTCTCGTAATTATCGTACTTGTAATTCTCAACGCATGCGGTGCTGATAATGATGAGGGTAGTGATTCAGAAGACACTTCATTAAGCGGAAAAGAAAATGAAGGGAATACCAGGGATGAAGTCGTACCTATTTCAGTCGAACTGAAGAACGGAGAAGGGGAGAAAGTTGGGACAGCTGATTTGGAACAACAGTTTTCAGGCGTTGTAATCAAGATTAAAGCGTCCAATCTATCACCTGGTAAACATGGTTTCCACATTCATGAAAAAGGAGTTTGTAAAGAGCCGGATTTCAAATCAGCCGGAGATCATTTCAACCCTACTGATGTCAGTCATGGTGAAGAAAAAGATGGTCCACATGCCGGTGATCTTCCAAACCTTCAAGTGGGAGAAGATGGAACGGTAGAAACGGAAATGACCACTGATATGGTTACACTTAAAAGTGGTGAAGAAAACTCATTGATTGGATCTGATGGTACCACATTGATCATTCATGAAGAAGCAGATGATCATAAATCACAACCTTCAGGAGATGCTGGAGATCGGGCAGCATGTGGTGTAATCAGTCACGGTTCATAGATTACCGCTTCCATTTGGCAAAAGGGGCTGACCCAAAAGAAAAGTGTCAGACACCTCCAACACAGCATTTTGTATCAAAAGCATCCTTTTTCCCAAAATGTTGGTAAGTTCGGAGAGATCCCGACACTTATGGGTCAGGCTCTTTCTATTATGTAAAAGCTGCTACAATTGTACCCATTATTGTAAGGGAAACAACATGATATCCAGCGCTTATGAAGAACAGCATAGTATTACGTCCTTCGAATATCGTAGGAGAGATTTCTCGTACGACAGAAAATCCAATACCCGCTAAAAATCCAAGTGTAGCCCCACTCCATAATGAAATGGGGTCAAAAAGTTGTATAAGCATAGACAGGACGTATGCAGATATAATACCACCTATAAAGGTAATCAGGTAACCTAAATTTGCGGTAGAAGAAGAGAAGTCTTCTTTCGTTTTCTTTGCCGTTTCCATCCATTTGTCCGCAAATAAAAGAGGGGAATACCAAAGTGCACCGATCATGGAGTTCGCTACTGCAGCAAGTGCAATTCCAAGAATACTGATTTGCGCTATGTCCAAATGATCATACCCCCTGCCTAAATAGTATATTGGTACCAATAACTTACTAGTATTATAGCATGAATTTTGGCTATCCTATGAATATTTTTAGAATTTTCTGCATAAAATTGACCACTCACCTTTTTCATTTCTAAAAATATGAAAAGGAAGGAGGAGTGGCTGATATGGATGGGAATCTCACATATTTTGCAGCTTTAGTCGCTGGTTTCCTCCTATTGAAAATGTCATTGGGTGGTACATTCTTAGAAAGCTTTGACTCGGCATTGGACATTATCGGCATCATAACAGTTATCGTTTTTGCAGCAGTCCTCATATTCAAAGCTGTCAAGTTGTTGGTAAAAAAGGCATAAAGCTTGCGTTCAAACATGAAAGGCAACCATAATTAAAGTGGTTGTCTCTTTTCATGCCTTTAAGGTATGCGTTAAGGTTGTTTTAAAAAACGGGAAACAAAATCGCTTTCCGTTGATGGTTCATTCAACTTCTATCTGTATTCAATTTGCAGACGAATAGACAACAGTCATTTTTTACTACCATTTGAAAGGGGAGACGCAGTCTTGATCAAACAAGCTACACTGAATGAGCTGGATAAGCTTGCTGAACTATTCGATAAGTATCGTGTCTTTTATGGTAAAACCACTGATATTGAAGAGAGCAGAACATTCCTACGAGAACGGATAAAAAACGAGGAGTCAATAATCTATTTAGCAATGAAGGATGATGAAGTTGACACCATCATGGGCTTTGTCCAATTATATCCGATCTTTACATCTGTTGGTTTGAAAAGGCAATGGTTATTGAATGATTTATACGTAGACCCGGCTTTCAGGAGAAAAGGGATCGGTGAAAAGCTATTATCAAAGGCCGAAGAATTATCCCGACAGACTGCTTCAGCCGGGATTCTTTTGGAAACCGCTCACAACAACACAGGGGCGCAACAACTTTATGAGAAATACGGATACAATAAAGACGAAGATCACTATTATTATTTTTTGGCCACATAATCTCCCTCAGGTTGATGTTATGTGCACTCATAGTGTAAATATCGAATCAGGTACAATATTGGTAGATGCTTCAAGAAATGAGGATATACGATGTGTATTTTATTTATCGCTTATAAAAAACACCCAGAATATAATATCATTGTTGCAGCAAATCGGGACGAATTTTATGAAAGACCTACTGCCAAGGCACATTTTTGGAAGGATGAACCGAACATTTTGGCAGGTAGGGACCTACACCAGATGGGTACGTGGATGGGGGTTACCACAAAGGGACGTTTTGCCGCTTTGACGAATTTTAGGGACCCTTATGAACAAAAGGGGAATAAAATCTCCAGAGGGCAAATTATCCGTGATTATTTATCATCCGCCTCTGCACCAGAAGAATTTTTACATACATTACAAGAACAGCGTAACAGCTATCAGGGCTTTAATCTCATCATCGGAAACACAGATTCCTTATGGTACTATTCCAACATACAAGATGAGATAAAATCATTGTCCTCAGGGATTTATGGACTGAGTAATCATTTCATAGATACACCATGGCCAAAAGTGGAAAAAGGAAAAAATGATCTGGTAAGGTGTATCGAGAAATCAGATTCATTCTCCAAAGAGTGCCTGTTCCAACTTTTGAAAAACAGTGATCCCGCAGATCGAAGTGAGCTACCTGACACCGGTGTAGGAAGTGAATGGGAGCAAAAACTGTCACCAATTTTCATTGAAACAGAACATTACGGAACACGTTCTTCAACTATTATTACATTTGATAATAATGATGTCGTCGATTTTACTGAACGGAGTTTAATTGAAGGGAAAATTGAAACAGTGAACGTGACTTATAATATTAATGAAGGTAAAAAGTAACCGATCGTTCATTGAAAAAACTTTTGACTTATTCAATGACAACACATAAAATGGTAATTATACATCAGTATTTCGGGAGGATTCATTAAAAATGACGCATTCTATGAGACTTCGATTCCTAACTTTGAACCGGTAATTTCATACGTTCAAGGCTCTGTTTGTGTAAACAGAGTAAACGGGATTAGTCTGTCTTTTTATAGAATTCTTCACTAATAACCTACGTTGAAGAGAAAGGTGGATTGTTCTACCTTTCTTTATTTATGTCCTTTGTAATAGTTCTTTTTCCAGATTATTTCTTAATCGAATAAGGAAAGGCTTTTTCCGTTTACTCCAAAAACACAGGCAGATGCTTGTGTTTTTTTCAATTAAATTAAACGGAGGCGTGTCCAATGGAAAAAATATGTATACAATTAGAAAAAATCGAAATATCATTTTTAGATCGCGTTATCTTAAAAGTTCCAAAGCTGGCTGTACATCAGTTTGACAGAATAGGGATTGTTGGAATGAATGGGGCTGGTAAAAGTACATTGTTGAAACTGATGGATGGGCGACTCGTCCCTGATAAAGGGCAAGTGAAAAGGTTCATAGAGTTCTCCTACTTTGATCAAGTTGCCAGCCCAATTGATGCTGAAGTCGATTATGAAACGAGCGGTAAGCTGTCAATCCCGAAGATACCTATTGATAACTTCAGCGGTGGAGAGCTTACAAGGCTTAAGCTCGCTCAAATCTTCTCTACCTATAAAGAAGGTCTGTTGATCGACGAACCGACAACACACCTCGATGAAGCGGGCACTCAATTTCTAATCGAACAACTCAACTATTATTACGGAGCACTGGTACTTGTAAGCCATGATCGATATGTATTGGATCAACTAGTCACTAAAATCTGGGAAATTGAAGGAGCAGCTGTTACGGAATACTCCGGGAATTATTCCGATTATGTGGAACAAAAAGAACGTCAGCGGAAACAACAACAAGAGAAGCATGAAAGGTATGAAAGGGAGAAGGTGCGGCTATTAAGAGCTGCAGATGAAAAGATGAGAAAGGCAGAAGCAATTACACAGGCGAATAGTCATTTATCAAAAAAAGAAGCGAAAGCTAAAGCAAATAAGATGTTCATGACAAAATCAAAAGATACCAGTCAGAAAGGAGTTCAACGGGCTGCAAAAGCGATCGAACAACGTGTATCACAACTCGATGCAGTTGAGGCACCGAAAGAAGAACAGAAGCTTCGTTTCAACCAGCCGTCCACGTTGAAATTGCATAATAAGTTCCCCATCATGGCCAATGGGTTAACACTGATGAACGGGGGAAAGATGCTCCTTCATGAAGCGAGCTTTCAATTTCCATTAGGCAAAACAATAGCGATCAAAGGCCCTAACGGTTCAGGAAAAACGACCTTACTGAAACATATTTTTGAAAATAGAGAAGGTCTAGATATATCGCCAAAAGCGGTCATCGGCCACTATCAACAGATGAGCTATCAGTTTAAGAAGGATGAAACTGTCCTAAATTTCATTAAAGTGAGAAGTGATTATGTTGAAAGCAGGATCCGAGCCGTACTCCATACTATGAATTTCAAAGGCTCTGACTTGAAAAAGTGTGTGAAAGAATTGAGCGGAGGAGAAGCGATCCGCCTTGAGTTGTGCCGCCTATTTTTGGGGAGATACAATATCCTGATACTTGATGAACCAACGAATTTCTTGGATGTTCATTGTATCGAAGCGTTAGAGTGTTTTTTGAAAGGTTATGAAGGAACAGTATTGCTCGTCTCCCATGATCGAACGTTCATAGACCGGGTGGCAGACTGCGTTTATGAAATCGAAGATAATAAATTGGTAATGAAATGATTGTATAAGGACACAAAGCAACTGATCTAGTCACAGTCAGTTGCTTTATGTTTTTACCTGTCTTAATTTGTTAATGGGGGTTTAAGTTTTAATCATTTTTCTTATTGCCATCTTTTTCATTTAACAGATCATCATCTGAAGGTGCAAATTCCTCGCCAACCTCTGTGGCATATTTTTGAACATCAACATCCGCTTTTGACGGTCGTAAAGGGTTTGTGACTTCGATGAAAATGTGATACACAAATTCTGAAATCGCAATAAACAGGGCAGCCAGGGCAGCACCCCAAAATTGGTTGGCGGCAGTATCGATATAGGGATCGGCAAAAAGCCAAAACACAATAAAAACTAAACCGAGATCCGCAATCGTGGCAATGAAATTACCCAGTTTCTTCAATACATATAAATCCCCAATGACATATCCGACTACCGTAATCAACACTGACATCCAAAATATATTTCCAATCGGCACACCGAAAAATACGGTCAGTGTGACATAAGCAATACATATGGTTATCAGGAACTTTGAAAGTATAGCTACAATGTGTCGTACATTCAATGTAATAATCTCCTTTATTATGAATTTGCCTATCCCTATTTTCACCAAAGTCTTTCGTATTATTTATTCTGCAGTTCATTTTTCCGGGATTCATGCATATTCAAATAGGGATTAGGCTTTATCCAAAGGCTCTGTCAGTTTTCATTGCTGACTTCGGCCTGCGAGCAATCCCCGATCCTATTCCAAAAGGAGAGATTACAAATGAAACTCTCATTGTTCACCAATCCGCTTCCGACTCCAAAAGTGCTAAGACCGATATATAAAAAAGATGGGATCCAATACTACGAAGTTACAATGAAGCAAGCCTATCAAAACCTGCATAAAGATTTGCCAGATACAATCATTTGGGGTTATCAGGGGATTTATCCTGGGCCATTGATTGAAGTAGAAAAGAAACAAAACGTGCAGGTGAAATGGATGTGCGATTTACCTGGCGAGATGCTTTTGCCACTGGACAAAACTGTACATGGTGCCCATCCTCCAACTCCGGAAGTACGTACTGTCGTCCATCTTCATGGGGCAAAAGTTCGCCCGGAAAATGACGGTTATCCTGACGCATGGTTTACAACAAATTTCAACCAAGTAGGGCCATTTTTTACGACTGAAATCTACGAATATCCGAATGATATGGACGCAACGATGCTTTGGTACCATGACCATGCAATTGGTATCACTAGACTTAATATTTATGCAGGATTAGCAGGCATGTATATTATTCGTGATAAAAACGAACGCAATCTTAACCTGCCTGAAGGAAAGTATGAAATCCCGTTGTTGATCCAAGACCGGGCATTCAATCCAGATGGGACATTGTTCTATCCTGCTAAACCTGGAGACCAGAATCCACCAGTTTTTCCCTCTGTTGTTCCCGAGTTTTTTGGAGATACGATTCTCGTAAACGGAAAGGTATGGCCATATCTTGAAGTGGAACCTCGTAAATACAGACTACGTATGGTTAACGGATCAAATGCACGATTTTTTCGGTTATCGTTAAGTAACGGGGCCTCGTTCTACCAAATCGGGACTGATGGTGGACTCATGGAGTATCCGGTTGAAATCAAAGAGTTTTTATTGTCTCCTGGTGAACGGATCGATGTCATCGTGGATTTTTCTTTGTACAAAAACCAGACAATCACGTTGAAAAACACAGCCAAAGCACCCTTTCCGGAGGGAGATGCTCTAGATCCTTCTACTACTGGGCAGATCATGCAGTTTAAAATCACGATTCCCATAACAGGTATAGATACCAGCGTCATCCCGAAGTACCTTAGAAAGATCAAATGGCTTGTTGAAAAGAAGGCGATGAAAGAGCGTTTTCTAACGTTAGTACATCTAAAAGATGAATACGGACGTCCGCTTATGTTGTTGGATGACAAGCGGTGGGATGATCCTATTACTGAGAAACCAGGATTAGGTACAATAGAGATTTGGAATTTCATCAATATCAGTGAGGATTCACATCCGATCCATCTGCATCTCATCCAATTTCAAATCTTGAGCAGACAGTCTTTCGATGTTGATTTTTACAACGAAACTGGTGAACTTAAATTTACGGGTGAGAAGGAAGGACCATTAAAAACGGAAAAGGGATGGAAAGATGTCGTGAATGCCCATCCAGGTGAGGTGACCAGGATCATTGGGAAGTTCCAGCCATATGCAGGCCGTTACGTCTGGCACTGTCACATGCTGGAGCATGAAGATCAAGAAATGATGCGCCCTTATGAGGTGATAGAAAGACCAGTTTTTCCACGATTATTAAAAAAATTCATAGGTTATAAAAGAACATAGGCGAGATTAAAATAGCTTTCCAATATCGTGATCATTATTAGATGACAAGTCTTCTTATTAGTGTCATGCAACGTTTTCGGAGACCTCTTTCATGAAGTGACCCGAACCCAACCATGCTGATAATGCAAACATAAGGTAGATGGCTTGTGTTGGATGGTTCCCCTGAAGCAACAATTGTAATCCGACTCCGATTCCTAATGAAGGGATGACGATCAACAATGTGCGCATGATCCTTTCAAACCCTTTATTACGGGGGAGTGGCCAGATCCTGGAGAAAATCACTCCTAAAGCCACCCCGAGAGCTGATACAATGATGATCTGAAAAATCACTGTTGGGGTAGGAAACGGCCATTCTGCAAGAAAGTGACCGATCAGATAAAATAATTCCAAGAATAATGCAATCCCTAGGGCTTTTCGAATGACTTTCAAATCCAAATATGGTTGAAACATATATAACCCTAGAGTTACTATTCCAAAGAATACTGTCATGAAAATTCCTCCTTTGAAAAGGGACTCTGATAAACCGATTGTTTTATGTATGGCGCAGACCAAAACATCAATTTTGTTTTGATCTGCTTTTTTGTTTTGGATGTGTGTTCGTGAATAGAAACGGACACCATGAGCGTTACATCAACAACTTTTAAAGAAAACTTGGCGAACCAAGCCTTTTGTAGGTTGAGCCTTAGTTGCCCTTATACTGAAGAACGTATTTTATACTTTCTTTAAGTGCAAGAGCAACGAAAACAGCCTACAAAAAAAACTCTGGTGTCCGTTAGCGGTCTTTCTGGAACTGTCAACAGGAATCCTGAGAATTCCCCCTAATGCGGTGCCCCAAAGGATCAAGTCATCCAGTCTTGTCCATCACTTTCGGAACGCGGATATCTTCCACCATCTGTTGGATTTCTTCTGGTGGTGCAGCTGTGCGTCTCGATACAATGAAGGAGATGATGAAGTTCAAGAGTGCTCCGACGACACCGATCCCTTGTGCTGTTATACCGAGGAAGCTCTCGATTACTGGGGTCTCTGTGCCGAATACTTGCGGCGAGCGCATTAGTAGAATCATGATGACTGTAAATGCTAATCCGACTGACATCCCCCAGATGGCGCCTTCACGATTCATCCTCTGATCGAAGATTCCCAGCAAGATCGCGGGGAATAGGCTAGCTGCTGCCAGACCGAATGCAAATGCAACAACTTCACCGACAAACCCTGGTGGATTGACACCGAAATAGCCGGCAACGATGACAGCAAGGAAAATCATGATCCTACCGACTTTGAGCCGTTGCTGTTCACTCGCATTCGTTTTGTAGATTCGATAATAGATGTCATGTGAAACGGCACTAGACATTGCAAGCAAAAGCCCCGAAGCAGTTGATAGCGCAGCGGCAAGTCCTCCTGCTGCAACAAGGGCTATGACAATAGGCGCGAGCTCAGCAACCTCCGGTGTGGAGAGTACAATGATATCCGGATCAATCGTCACTTCATTCGATGCTGTGTCGGAAGAAAAGGCTAAAACCCCATCACCATTCTTATCTTCCAATGTCAATAAACCCGTTTCCTCCCATTTCGTTACCCAGGCTTCTTCACGGACCTGTTCAATTGATTGATCATTGAAACTGTTGATCAAGTTATATTTCGCAAATACTCCGATTGCCGGAGCAGTTGTATAAAGAAGGGCGATGAATAACAACGCCCACCCAGCTGACCATCGAGCTGCACGGACATTTTTCACAGTATAGAAACGGATGATCACGTGGGGAAGACCGGCTGTCCCAATCATAAGAGCAAGGGTGACTGCGAATACATTCAGTCCAGACATGTCCGTAAATGGTGCAACATATTCTTTCAAGCCGAGTTCAACCTGTAATACGCTCAACTCTTTTGCGATGTCACTGAACGTAAGGGCTAACTGCGGCACAGGATTACCAGTCAGTTTGAACGAAATCGCAATGGCTGGAATCAAAAAAGCGACGATCAGAATCGAATACTGCACCACCTGCGTCCAAGTGATCCCTTTCATCCCTCCAAGCACAGCGAAAAATGCGACAATTGCCATGCCGATGAGGACGCCGACAACAATATCCACTTGTAAATATCTACTGAAAACGATCCCGACACCACGCATCTGACCCGCTACGTATGTTAAGGAGATGAAGAGTGTCGCGACAGCTGCTACTGCTCTGGCACCGTTGGAATAATAGCGGTCCCCGATAAAATCCGGCACGGTATACCTACCGAACTTCCGTAGATAGGGGGCAAGAAGAAGTGCAAGTAGAACATATCCACCTGTCCAACCCATCAGATAAATCGTACCATCGTAACCTAAGAAAGAAATCAGGCCAGCCATCGAGATGAAGGATGCGGCTGACATCCAATCTGCTGCAATTGCAGCGCCATTGGCTGCTGCTGGTATATCTTTTCCTGCTACGAAAAAGTTACTGGTATCTTTTACTTTTGAACGCCAACCTATATATAAGTAGATGGCAAATGTAAGGATGACAAGGGTCAATGTAAGAGCTTCTACACTCATGTCGATACCCCCTTGTCCTTAGACGAAGAGTCTTCTGTCAGGATCACTTCCTGAACATCATACTCCTTATCCAGTTTGTCCATTCGAATTGCATAATAAAAGGTCAATATCAAGAATGTGATGATCGATCCTTGCTGTGCAAACCAGAATGCCAGAGGAACACCAAAGAACTGAATCTCACTAAGAGGTTTTGCAAGAATAATTGCAGCAACTAAAGAAACGAGTGCCCAGATCACTAGCAAAATTCTGATCAAACGGGTATTTTTCTTCCAATATTCCTTTTGCTTGTGCGACAAATCCTGCTGTGTTTCTTTCATTTCCAGCACCTCCATAAATGGTTCCGTGACAAATCGGACTTATTACCGCAGCTAAAAGATCACGCATTAATCACCACCTTTCAGATTACACCACCCTCAAATCGACTTTATCTCTCTATACCCAAGATTATACATCAGTTATTTGAAAGTTCAAAATATTTAAAAATAATCGATATGAATTGATAATACAATTAATATTTTCCAAGTTTCATTTCAATTAAGAGATTCCTCACCAAAAATCAGCATGTATCTTATAAACAGGCAATATAGTAAAAGTAGATAGGCTAATTAAGCAAAAATACGAGACAGCGATTTTCGTAATAAAGGAGAGGTGTCAAATGCTGCATATCGTCGCTTGCATCAAGCAAGTGCCTGATACGAAAATCATCAAGATGAACCCTAAGACAAACACGATGGATCGGGCAAGTGCGCCAGCGATTTTGAATCCATATGATGCACATGCCGTTGAGGAAGCAGTACGAATAAAGAACAGATATGGCGGTACAGTTTCAGTATTGACGATGGGACCGCCGCCAGCAGTAAAGGCAATCAAGAAGTGTATTGAAATCGGTGCTGATGAGGGGTACATGATTTCAGATCGCAGGTTTGCTGGTGCGGATACATTGGCAACTAGTTACGCCTTGACAAAAGCCCTGGAGAAGATTCAGAAAATCAAACCAGTGGACCTGATTCTATGCGGGAAGATGACAATTGATGGTGATACTGGACAAGTCGGGCCAGGAATCGCACGCCGTCTTGATATTCCTCCGCTGACCTCAGTGAAAAAGATGGAGGAAGTCAACCATGACACAGGACATATCATTGTTCATCGAAAAATAGAAGATGGACATGAGGTGATCGAATCCAGCCTTCCATGTTTGTTGTCAGTTGAAAAAGAAATCAATGAAGTTCCTTACTCTCCGTTCCCTAACATGATCAAGGCAGCAAGATATGAACCCCATATCTGGTCTGTGGATGATCTGGAAGATGTAGATATCAAACAGCTTGGATTGAAAGGGTCACCAACCATTGTAGCGAAAGTTTGGGCACCACCAAAACCTGAAGGCGGGAAAATGCTTGAAGGAAGCGCAAACGAACAAGTCGATCAAATCCTATCCGTCATTTTAGAAAAGAAAGAACTATTTGAAGCGAAGGGGGGATCTTGATGAATCTTGAAGATTACCATGGCGTTTGGGTTTTTATCGAAGAGCAAGAAGGAACGATTGCTCCTGTTTCAATTGAATTATTAGGAGCAGGAAGACGATTGGCGGATAAAAGAGGTGTAGAACTCGCCGGCGTGATCATCGGTAATCAAGTGAAACCACTGGCAGCAACTGTATTCGAATATGGTGCAGATGTCGTCTATGTATATGACCAGACCATTTTCAAAGATTATCGGACTGAATCTTACATGAAAGCCCTTCTGCATTGTTGTGAAACGTATAAACCGGAAATCATCCTGTTCGGAGCAACCTCCACCGGAAAGGACCTGGCGAGTGCAGTAGCGACTGACTTACCTACGGGATTGACCGCTGATACGACTGAATTGGACGTAGAGGAAGATACAGGACTTTTACTGGCCAGCCGGCCTGCATTCGGCGGGAATATCATGGCGACGATCCTATGTAAGAAATACCGTCCGCAAATGGCTACCGTACGTCCCAAAGTGATGAAAGCGTTGGACGCTGAACCTGGCAGGACTGGAAAATTGATAGAAGAAAAGATTGATATAAAAGAAGAGGATATCCGTACGAAGGTATTGGAAATCGTTAAAGCGACTACCAAAAAAGTCCGGATCGACGAAGCAGATATCATTGTCGCAGGTGGGAAGGGGCTCGGCAGTGAAGAAGGTTTCCAGCTGGTCCATCGCCTGGCGGAAACGCTCGGTGGCGCTGTAGGAGCAAGCCGTGATGTGGTTGAAGCTGGATGGATCGAGCACCATCATCAGGTTGGGCAAACAGGGGTCACAGTTACACCAAAGATCTATTTTGCAATTGGCATTTCAGGAGCGATCCAGCACCTCGTCGGTATGAAAAACTCCAGTATGATCATTGCGATCAACAAAGATCCAGATGCTCCGATTTTCGAAGCATGCCATTATGGAATCGTAGGGGACGCCTTCGAAATCATACCACTACTCATCGAACAATTCAGCCATGCATTGGAAAAAGAGGAGGTCAATCATGTCGGAGAGGTTTGATTGTATTGTTGTCGGGGCTGGACCTGCTGGAATCGCCTGTGCCTATGAACTTGCCAAAGGCGGTGCAAAAGTACTCCTCATCGAGCGTGGTGAATATCCAGGTTCCAAAAATGTAATGGGGGGTGTTTTATACCGTCAAATGATGGAGGACGTCATTCCAGAATTTTATAAAGAAGCCCCATTAGAGCGCCCGATTGTTGAACAGCGATTCATGATGATGGATAAGGAATCTGCCGTCACATTTGGATATAAAGGATTGGAATGGGGGAAAGAACCATACAATAACTTCACTGTACTGCGCGCGAAATTCGACCAATGGTTTGCATCAAAAGCCGTGGAACAGGGAGCTTTGCTCATCAATGAAACAGTAGTGACGGAATGTATCGTTGAAGAGGGAAGAGTTGTCGGTGTCCGAACCGATCGTCCTGATGGGGATGTTTACGCTGATGTCGTCGTGCTTGCTGATGGTGTCAATTCCTTATTGGCAAAATCGCTTGGTTTCCATAAGGAGTACCGTCCGGATGAAGTGGCACTGGCTACAATGGAAATTTTGAAGTTGGATAAAAAAATCATCGAAGACCGTTTCAACCTCGAACCGAACCAGGGTTGTACCATCGAGCTTTTCGGTGATGCGACAAAAGGGATCCTTGGTACAGGCTTCCTCTACACGAATAAAGATTCGTTAAGTATTGGCGTCGGTACGTTATTATCCGGGCTCATCAAGCATAAAATCAGACCATATGAATTACTTGAATATGTGAAGAACCATCCGATGATCCGACCTTATCTCCAAGGAAGTGAGCAGCAGGAATATTTGGCTCATCTCATTCCTGAAGGTGGTTATAAGTCTATGGGCAAGGTCGTAGGTGATGGCGTCATTGTTGTTGGTGATGCGGCCCAACTCGTCAATGCGATCCATCGGGAAGGTTCCAACCTCGCCATGACATCCGGCAGGATCGCCGCAGAAACCGTCCTTTTAGCGATGCAAGCTGGTGATTTTTCAGAAGCGTTATTGGATCGGTACCGCGTCAAGTTGTTGAATAGTTTCGTAGGCCAGGATATGAAGAAATACAAAGATTCGACTCACCATTTCGATAAGTTCCCGCAGTATTTCGATCAATATATCCCGATGGTGAATAAGGCTGCAAGTCAGATGTTCACGGTAGATGGAAAATCGAAATGGGAGAAGCAAAAGAAAATCTTCAAGGACATCGGATCTCCTCGGGAAAAAATCAAAATCGCTCGAGATGTTTATCGGGCTTGGAAGGTGATGAAATAATGAGCGAAGAAAAGAAGAAGGGACAGTCCATCGAAGAAAAGCAGTACCTCGTCCGTTTCAACGCTGACACGAAATCTCATCTCCATGTGAAAAATCCAGAGATATGTATGACAGACTGTCCAGATAAAATATGCACGATTTTCTGCCCGGCAGAGATTTATAAGTGGGAAGACATCCGGATGCATATCGGCTATGAAGGTTGTCACGAGTGTGGAAGCTGCCGGATTGGATGTCCGCATGAAAATATCGACTGGGTCTATCCCAAAGGCGGCCATGGAATCATTTTCAGGTTGGGGTGATGTGATAAAAAGTGTGGGAGCGATATTGTAGCTCTCACATTTTTTTGTGCACGGAAGTTTATTGATCAGAAAAATTGCCGCTTGATGCAATTCCCAAAACAAAGTAGAGTGCTCCAATTTTGTAAATTCTCAGCTTATGTTTGTAAATTTGTTAGGTATTTCAAAAACAGTGAGTAATTTGGAAAATGTAGCGACTCGGAAAAATGAGGGGATAGTCAGAAGGTGGAGATAGGGGGACCAGCTTTTTATGTAAATTCTTTCTTTGTACATTGTTTCACATATATGTTCAAAAAGAGAGGGAAATCATTATGATTTTTCTCTTATTTAATTGGCAATCATGCATAATTGATCTTCTTTAGCTATCTTTTCAAGCTGGACGGTGAAATCGATGGCCTCGTGGATCGATTGGAAGCAGTCTGATACATAATACGGTTGCTTATAGTCGAATCCTCCACATTTTTTTGAAGGAAAGACAACAACATTCCATTGGTACGCACCTGTCATTTTATCCATTTCAGTACCTTCAAGCGCGATGAGCCAGTGGGTGTATATATCACACTGTGATTTCTCCTGCACAGAGAGCAAGTCAGCTTTACCAATCACCACAAGTGACCTTTGATAAAACTCACCATAATTAGGGGCGTTTTTCATCGGCAGCACTCCTTTTTCATTTCGATAACCTGTCTGATTTCACAGGTACGAGTATGATTATTTGATATTACTATCAGTATATGTTTCAATTTCCTTAAAGATTTTAATTTTTTATAATTTTTAAAAAATATTTACGCACAGGTTATTATTTCCTCAGGAGTATCTTGAATTTCGCTAGAAAGCTCGTACTAATTTATCAGCTTATTATTTCAAAAGGAGTGATTTCATGCTTTTAGAAAAGATGCCTTTGGTTAAACTGACTGACATGGCCGGAGAGGAATTTTCGACTGATCGATTACGGGGTAAAAAAGCGCTCATTTTCATGTGGGCTTCCTGGTGAAGGTGCAGGGAACATCTGCCTGGATGGCAGAACTTCTATGAAAAGTATCAAGATGAAAACTTCGAGATATTATCGGTCGCTGTCGATTTGCAAGGACCGGAAGTCGTCAAGCCTTATATCTCAGGAACGACTTTTCAAACAGTAGTCGATACGGAAAATGCTCTTTCGAATCTATTCGATTTCAAGATTGTGCCTAATGGGATCTATGTAGATGAAGAGGGGACAATACGGCTTATTAAACAGGGGTTCAAGGTCGGTGAAGAGGAGCACGTCCAAGCAATTGAAAAACTGATCAATAAGGAAGTTGAAACAGTCGAATTGGAGGACACTTATTACGAACCGAAGACCGATGAACAACACTTGCAACTCGAACTCGCAAAAACGAAATTCAAGCTAGGAATGGAATATGTGAGTCAGTATAAAAAGGAAGAAGCTTTGAAAGAATTAGATGAAGCGATCCGATTGGATCCCGATAACTTTCTTATACGTAAACAACGCTGGTATATCCGTTATCCTGAGAAGTTCAAAGATCCGATTGATGTTGAATGGCAGCAAGCTCAGTTAAAAAAAGAACGGGAAGAAGAAGCGAATTGTGGTCCGGACGGTTGTGTAATTCCAGGGACAGATCAGAAATAGATGGGGAGCTCTCAATTGGGGGCTCTTTTTTCGTCTCGTATCTCAGCTAGCGAACTACTCCACATGCCAATACCATAAACAAAACTTGGCAAAGTCAAACCTTAGCGCAGGCTGAGCCTTAGTACTACGAAATAGCAATAGGTTTTCCTTCATGTGGTGTATTGCTTACGATGCTACAGTTTGTGCCTTCATATTGAAGATAGTATGTATACTTTCTTTAAATTCAAAAAGGACCTTCTGCTACAAAGGTCCCCCCAAAATCTATCATTCTTCAAACCATTGAATCCTAGTAGCCATATCCTCCGTCGCAGCATCCACCATAACCGCCGCCATATCCACCATGGCCGCCATGACCACCGTAGCCACCGCCTAATGCTGTAGCCCCGATGATTACCAACAAGATGAATAACACTACAATCAACGCAAACGTTCTTCCGTGGCCAAAGCCTCTACCGTCACTCATTTTCTCATCCTCCTAAAGTTAATCGACACAATAGCAATATATGTGGACGGAAAATGAAGTGTACAAAATTGGACGAAATTGGACAAAAATAGGCATCAGGATACTTGTCTCTTAAACTTATGCCTAATTTGGTTGGGGAAACAGCCTATTTTGGTGATTTGACCTCATTCTTCTTCAAAAAGCTTTTCACCTTTATGAAGTCTCATTGCAATTCGGGCTGTGTGTGGCATTTCTCTAGCTGTCGGTGCATGCCCTGCAAGATACCTTGTAATTGCGAGAATCATAGTTTCTTGTGCTCTGTTTGCTAGTGGTGAACTCTCTTTTGCCCAATAATCGTGTTCAACGATTCCTGCTTCATACATCTGGAAGGAATGGAATTCAGCATCTTCCCTTAACAATGCATGACCGAGTGTATTGAACAGGGGAGCTTTTTCTCCACCTTGAGACAAATAGGTCATCACCCAGCGTGCACTTTCTGTTACCTGTTGCTGTTTGTCCATGAGCTCCAACAATTCGGAAGGATTACGTGGTTCTGAAATTCCTTCCGCAGGTTTCGGTTTTCTAGCTGCTGGCATGTTCAAGAAACGGTCTAGATAGACACTCATCGCACCATGGAAAACAGCTCGAGTCAAATCGGCCGTTGTAGAACGACGTAAACTTTGGTGGACGGCGTGTGCATGTGTGAACGTATGCAGTACCGTGATCCAATCACTGAAATCATTCTGGGTGTGAAAACGAGCAATTCTTTCCGCAGCCGCCAATGCCACTAATTGTGAAAGGCGTACGGGAGAAACACCAGTTTCCAATGCCCTCAACATCGTTTCAACAGTAATATTCGGTTCATCGGATAATAACTGTTCCAGCATCGCTTCTTCGTCAAAAGTTCCGTCATCCGTCAGGGCAGCTCCTAGGATACGCGGCAGTTTTTCAAATGCTTCGTTCAAAAGGGTCACAAGGTTTACAGGGGATTGCCAACTGTGGGATTCTTCACTCCGGGAAACATCGGATACTCCTGGCAGCAAGGATGTCAATACATAGGAACGATATTCTTCCCCGATATGATCCAGCACCTCGAAGGCTTTATTATGGAAGTCAAGGGTATGGCCGGTATTGATATAGAAGTGATCCGTTATCGCGACCATCATCATATCCGCAAGTTCTTCATCCGAACAACCCGATTCGATAGCCGTCAAAAGGACACGTTCAGCACCTTGTGAATCACGGACTTCCACACAATGACGGTACCATTTCTTCAATGTGTCAACAGACTGATTTTCCATCTCCTCTGTTACCGGGAGGGATCCAAGTAAAAAGCGAGTGCCCATCCCTGAACTTTCCCTTGCAACATGGACAAGACCTTGATACAACGCAAGAATTTGGCCGGTTTTATCTAGCTTCGGTAAAATATTCGTCATTCCAGTCAAGATCGTGAGACCTGAACGCCATCCACTTTGCCGATGCTTCGTACCGAATTCCACACCTACTTTTGCGATTTCTCCAGGAGAGACACCTGCCTCCATCAGACCGACTACTGCTTTCCCGATGACGAGGCTGATGCTCTGTTCGAGACCATCACGAAGCCTTCGTTGTAATTTCTCGACGGTCACTTTCTGATGGGGGACTGGTTCGACCCAGACCTCGCCATCCTTCACTTCTACAGGATAGGTCGGTACGTCATCTGCCCACGGGTCTAGTGTTCCACCGCTTTTTACATCAAACCTCGCATGATGCCAGTGACAGGTCAGAATACCATCACAGAGACTCCCCATGTGAAGAGGGAATCCCATGTGGGGACAACGATTATCAACCGCATGCAGTTCTCCTTCATGGAGAAACACCGCTATTCCATGGTTGCCTTCTTTGACGATTTTTGCACCATCTTTCTTTAATGACTCGAGTGGACCAACAAAAATTGAATCAGACATGAACACACACTCCTTATAAAGATTACAAATCTTCATCTACTACCATATATTACTGATAAATGATCGTAATCCTTCATAAGTTGAAAGTTTTCTCAGTCAAAAGGATGAGATTGGGAGGATATCCATTTCAAGAGATATAACGCTCAATCCATCTGTACAATCCCCATAACACGAGAGTGAATACCATATATCCGAAAAATGAATAGGCATGTGACCAGCTAAGGCTATGTGCTAACAAACCTAGATGTTCACTGATGATCTCTGCGAGCATTGCGATAAAAGAGATGATCAGGATGAAAAATAGCCGAAGTGATTTTTTTGATATTATCGTCAGTGCGTATATTGCTGCCATTGTGAAAACCGGTATGCCGATTAATGTGAAACGGATATCAATCGTAAAGATATGAGGGAAGGGCCGTTGCAAGAAAGTATAGAATCCCAGTCCGGAAAAGAACAACTCCATGTAGGTGCAGATAAGCACGGAAGCCAGCACAGCAACAACATAGGGGATTCGCTTTTTACCCTTTTCGGAGGAAGATCGCTTTCTTGGCAAATGTCGTAAAAGCGAGTTTTTCAAGTGATTTACAGTAGGCATGCTGAATCTCACCATCCACACTTTTCGGATTTTCAATCAGGTAATCGACCACATCAACATTGTTGAACCAATCTGCTTGTACAGGCGCATTGTGCACAATGTCTTTCCATGCAAATTGAAGCTCAGGACTATACAAATGAGCAGCACCAGATTTAAGTTTGCAATTTTTCACTTGAGGATTATACAACCGGCCTGGGATGGTTTCTTTTACACGTTTAAAAAGTCCGGGCCAATAATCAGTTCTCGACCCAGTATGGGGATTTCTTTGAGCCCATTGGAACGAACGCTCATATCTTTTCTGATTGGAATATAATAACGCGTACATCCGTTTACCAAGCTCGATTCTCTCGGGAAGAGAAGTAAAGTGGTGCAGGGTTTGGCCAGTCAGTTTTGTTTCTCCAGTTTGATCATATGGGAACAGGATATGATTCAGGCTTAACACATCCTGTAAACTGAATTCGATCGTCTTTAGAATCTGGTTTTGTTGATCATTGATCATCAATTGTTTTTCGAGATAGCTTTGCTCGTTGATGATCAGCGAAACTGTCAACAAGCGTCGGTTTCCTGTCCGCCAAAAGAAATTCCAAACCGAATCCATGAATGTAGAAACTGAAAAGCATGGCAATAAGTGAAATAACGGCTCCTTCAGCTCCAGGCTTGTTTCGTATAAAAGCAATTGGGGAAACACATCCTGAAAAATCAACCAGTTACCTCGTTCGAGGAATATGAAAAACTTTTCTTGCTCATCCTCGGTAAGTAGTTTTGAAAGGAATTCTCCTTTCAGATCCGTCATATTCCATCCGCCATTCCGCGACACTAAATGACCAAGGAAAGCCCAGTGGATGTCTGAATGTTTTTTATAAAAATCAAGATATGCTTTTGTTCTTGTGATGTTGTTTATATTCAATTCATGGGTCATCCGGGTGATTTCTTCTATCAGTAATCTTTCAGTTGCATTCAATGAAAGGTCTGCATTAGAACCCATAGTCAACTTTTTCTGAAGCTCATTTTTAAGTTGAAGTAGTTCTCCAGAAATTTTTTCTGATTTTGTATTTCCCTTTGTAATTTTGAAGATCCTCATCCGCTCCTCTCATACGAATTGGAACTGAAACGATCGAATATGTATTGGTAAGGGAGGTAGATGACCTTGAAAGATGGAATCGAACGTGAAATCAATCGGATCATTTCGATTTTGATAAAGGACCAGACGAAAGACGGTTCGTGGGATTACGCTTTTGAAACGGGTATTGCAACTGATGCTTATATGATCATTTTATTACGTACGTTTGAAATAAATGATGAAATGTTGATACAGGCTCTTGTTCAACGGATTGCGGGAAATCAAGAAGACAACGGTTCCTGGAAGTTATTCCACGATGCAGAAGGAGGAGACTTATCATCTACAATCCAGGCTTATTACGCGTTATTATATTCAGGCTATGTCAGTAAACAGGATTCACGGATGCGTGCCGCTCAAAAATTCATCCTTGAGAACGGCGGGATTGAAAGAGCGGAAACGTTTACGAAGACCTTGTTAGCAATGACAAGTCAATACCCTTGGGAATCACTTCTTCCTTTACCAATTGAAATCATCCTGTTCCCACTTAGTGCTCCGCTCAGTTTCTATGATTTTTCAGTGTTTGGAAGAGCGAATATTGCACCGCTCCTTATCCTTTCTCATTTCAAGTACAAAAAAACCACATCCCGTACCCCTGATCTAAGTGAATTATTCGTCCAACACACAAACTCTGACTTTGAAAACCGGAATGAGGATTGGCGTAATCTATTAACCTCTATGAAAAATCAATTACAAAAAATGACCGAAAAGCCTGCTGATTTAAAAAGGAAGGCTGTGAAAGCAGCCGAGCAATACATGCTGAAACGCATCGAACCTGATGGAACATTATTAAGTTATTTCAGTTCGACTTTCTTGATGATATTTGCCTTGAAAGCGCTGGGATACACGATGAATAATCCAATGATGGTGAAGGCAATCAATGGATTAAGGAACATGGCCGTCCAAATTGGGGATGATCTTCATATGCAATATACAACCGCAAATGTTTGGAATACGGCACTAATATCACATGTCCTCCAGGATGCAGGTGTATCTCAGTCTCATAATGTGATTAGTCTGGCCAATCATTATCTGTTATCACGCCAGCACACACAATTCGGGGATTGGGTGCTTAGAAATGCAAACACAATGCCAGGGGGATGGGGATTTTCAAATATCAATACAATCAATCCTGATGTCGATGATTCTACCGCCAGCCTTCGATCCATTTGTGAGTTGACAGATGTTCAGCCGATTAATCAACAAGCCTGGTCAAGAGGGATAAAATGGATCTTGTCGATGCAGAATGATGATGGGGGTTGGCCTGCTTTTGAACGCGGCGTTGATAAAAAATGGCTTGCTCTTGCTCCGATCCAAGGTGCTGAATATCTTTTATTGGATCCATCTACATCAGATTTGACAGGAAGGACGTTGGAGTTCTTTGGGAACTACTCCTCAATGAACAATGAACATCCTGCCATAAAAAAGGGGATGAAATGGCTAAAAAACAACCAACGAAAGAATGGATCGTGGTATGGTCGCTGGGGGATATGTTATATCTACGGGACGTGGGCAGCGTTGACGGGAATGGCTGCTTTCGGAAAAACAACCACCGATCCATCTATAAAAAAAGCTGTCGATTGGCTGCGATCAATCCAGAATCCGGACGGGGGATGGGGGGAGTCGTGTAAAAGCGATATCGAACGGAAATATGTTCCTCTCAGAGAAAGTACCTTGACGCACACCGCCTGGGCAGTTGATGCCTTGATCGCTGTTGCCGATAGTTGTACACCAGAGATTGAGAAAGGCATCGCTCATCTGATCGATCAAGGGAAGAAAGAAGACTGGACGACTAATTACCCCAAGGGACAGGGGATGGCTGGTGGTTTCTATATCCATTACCACAGCTATAGATACATCTGGCCATTACTCGCACTGAGCAATTATCGTAGAACGTTTCTGGAGCAATGATCAGTCCAGGGTGAGACAGATATGATCGAATAGTGTGAACCCGTTGAGGTGCGGGTTCACTTCGTCAATAAATCTACCTGAGGGGAATTTGCTCAAGATGATGGTGAAATTCCTCAAGATTGCATCAGATTTGCTCAAGATTATACAAAAATTGCTCAAGTTCCCCACAAATTGCTCGATCACCGCCTAGGAAATCGTTTGCAAAAGGACTCCGCAAGGGTCTTCTGATTGTTCGAGTCCAATATTGTTTATATGGATTTCTTTAATTTCTGTCCTGTGGCCGATTATCGTTTCAATCGGTTCGATTTTTTTATTGAAGAGACGCTTCAAATCGTTTTCGAGACCAGATTGTGTACAAACAATTTTCATATTATCAATCGTAGAAGAAGCGTCATGAAAATCAATGACGTCACGATGGGTCTGCAGCTCTATGGAAAATCCATAAGGTGTAGAGATGAATGTCCGTCTTTCCCCGGGTTTCACTTTCCAGTTCATGTTATCAGCTCGCTGACATAGTTGATCATGCTCATCTTTTGTAACTATGAACCCGATATGCTCAAAATTAATCCGTTTCCCATATCCGAAGGTGACATTCACATTTCCTTTTTTCATTTCGATGATCCTGAATAGAATATCCTTTTCCCTGAAATCTTCCCAGGTCAAAGGTGGATTGAATGATTGGAATTCACCACCCAATTTTCCGATTCGTTGATGAACCCGAAACCCTAGGTTCAGATAATGATTTTCCATTTGTTCCAAATATGGCGTCCAATAATGATAGTGAAATAACATAGTACCCTCCTAAACTTGATATTGTATTTATTGTATCGAAATTTTGTCTATCTACCTTCCTTAATAAGCTGTAACTATTCTCATACTAAAGTCTGAAAAACCAACTGTCACAATTCTAATACATTTCCATTACACTCGATGTAGTAGATAGTGTTATGATAGATTCGAATATACACAATGGAGTGAACGGTAGAAATGAAAAAAATAAGTAGTTTATTCTTGGTATTTATCCTTAGTGTCTCGCTTGTTGGCGCATGTTCCAATGATGAACATAAGGAATCTCACGAGTCTCATGAAGAAGTGCATCAACCAGCAAATGGTGATCTGCGGGAAGCAACAGAGTCAGCAGAAATCATTCCACAGTTTCTGAACGACAAATCCGAGGATATGCAGAATATCTATAGGGCAGTAGCAATGCATCAAGACCTGCTTGAAAAAATCCCTTGCTATTGCGGTTGTGGCGAGTCAGCAAACCATAAGAACAACTATGATTGCTTCATACATGAAAATAAAACGGATGGCTCTCTGGTATGGGATGATCATGCAACAAGATGCAAAGCTTGCCTGGATATCGCGGTGAAGTCGATGCTTGAATATAAAGATGGAAAATCTGTAAAAGAAATCCGCAACATGATTGATGAACAATATAAGGACGGGTACGCTGAACCGACCCCAACACCAGAAGTTTAAAGAAGCAGACCCTGATATCGATGAACACCGATGTCAGGGTCGTTTTTGTTGTGGCTCTGTTAAAGAATGATTGTTCACTAAAATTAGAGGAAAACTGTTCCGTTATCTGTGACAAAAAGGGGTCTTCCAGAAAATTAGAGGACATCTGTTCTGCTATATGAGGTTTCCGAGGTGTTTTTTAATGGTTTTTACACAAATAACGTCTCTGGTGTCCTCTAATTTCCTGACTCTAGGGATTTTCTTGGAACAGTCTTACCATCAATGCTTGATAAGTTTTTAATTCAAAATGTTTTTGGTAGGGCTGATCATTATAGTGTATAATCAAACATAGCGGAAAATTTCATAGTTTTACAGAGTTGGTGTCTTTTTATCAAAGACTTAATAGGGAAGTTGGTTAGAATCCAACGCGGTCCCGCCACTGTAATTGGGAGTCAGCTGCATAAAGCCACTGTAGGAAGTAACGGGAAGGCGCAGCGGACGATGACCATGAGCCAGGAGACCTGCCAACACTGAAACCACTGAAAAACCTACGCGGATAGGGGGGTGTGTTACGAAATTCGATCATTCAATCAACTAAATCGAATCTGACAACATCTTCATATCACTTATGAAGATGTTTTTTAATGCAATCACAACTAACAGGAGGCTTCATGTAATGAAAAAATTGCTCTTATTTGTATTTACGTTATTAATGTCAATCGGCTTGATTGCTGGATGTGGAGGAGATCAGACACCTGCTGATGAAAATAATACCAACCAAGAAAGCTCTGAAAACAATCAAGGTGATTCCTTTCCAGTCACTATCAAGGATGGCCTTGATGAAGAAGTTGTCATAGAGGAACAGCCTGAAAAAATCGTATCACTCATACCAAGTAATACAGAAATCGCGTTTGAATTAGGACTCGGAAAAGAGATCGTCGGTGTTTCTGACTTTGATAATTACCCAGAGGAAGCAACCAGTAAAGAGAAAGTTGGCGGCCAGGAACTGAATATCGAGAAGATCATTTCCCTGAAGCCTGACCTTGTACTTGCCCATGCATCGAGTGCACACAACTCCACTGAAGGATTCAAACAGTTGAAAGATGCTGGTATTCAGGTTCTTGTTGTTAACGACGCACAAAACTTCGACCAGGTCTATGAGTCTATCGAAATGATTGGAAAGTCCACAGGGAAACAAAAAGAAGCTGATAAAATTGTAAGAGAAATGAAAAAGGAAATTGAAGCAATCAAAACGAAAACGCAAGAAATCTCAGAGAAAAAATCAGTATTCATTGAAGTTTCACCCGCACCAGAAATCTACACACCAGGAAAAAATACATTCATGAATGAAATGTTATCCACTATAAATGCTGAGAATGCATCGGCTGATTTGGAAGGTTGGGCGAAGATCGATCAAGAAGCAGTCGTTGAGAAAAACCCGGATGTCATCATCACGACATATGGATATTATACTGAGAATGCAGCAGAACAAGTCTTATCCAGAGAAGGATGGAAAGATGTTACGGCTATAAAAGAGAAACAAGTCTATGACGTCCATTCAGACCTTGTAACACGCTCTGGTCCACGGCTTGTTGAAGGAGTAGAGGAACTTGCAAAGGCGGTTTATCCAGAAACATTTACAGAATAACAGAGTACTAGCTTACCTTTCGGCTTTCGTTTTTCTGTTCATAGCTATAATCTTAGGTATTTCAGTCGGTACTGTTTCTGTGCCTGCGTCAGCAATCATTCAAATCGTAAGTCATGAAATTTTTCCGTTCATATCAATCGATCATATTGACACGATGTATACAAGCATTGTCATGAACATCAGACTACCAAGAGTCATTCTTGCTGGTATTGTTGGTGCTGCTCTCGCGATTGCGGGAGCTGCATTCCAAGGTCTATTGAGGAATCCTTTAGCAGATCCTTATACGTTAGGGGTATCTTCAGGAGCGTCTGTCGGGGCAGTCCTCACGCTTTTTTTCCAATTGTCCATACCAGTTGTCGGATCCTTTACACTTCCTTTATTGAGCATCCTATTTTCCTTCATCACGATTTTTCTCGTCATCAGTTTTGCACGGAAAATCGAACGTTCAATGAGAGTGGAGACAATCATTTTAACGGGTATCATTTTCAGTTCTTTTCTTGGAGCTGTCATTTCACTGATGATTGCATTGACGGGGGATGAATTGAGACAAATCATCGGCTGGCTTTTAGGAAGTGTTTCGATGAGAGGATGGGAATACATCAAAATCATACTACCATTCTTCGCACTCGGTTCTGTCATTCTCCTAATAAACGCAAATGAATTGAATGCGATGTCTTTCGGGGAAGAAAGAGCCCATCATCTCGGTGTAAATGTGCATCGAAGGAAAATGGTCATTTTGACAGCTGGTTCAATATTGACAGGAGCAGCTGTGGCGGTTTCTGGAACAATCGGGTTCGTAGGATTGGTCATTCCACATTTGACCAGGTTGTTATGGGGCCCCGATCATAAGCACTTATTACCCTTATCCATATTAACCGGAAGCGGGTTCCTGATTCTTGCAGATCTAGTAGCAAGAACAGTGATTTCGCCTACCGAGCTTCCGATTGGTGTCATTACGGCTCTAGTTGGCGCACCTGTATTTGGACTGATCTTAATCAAGCGTAAGACAGAAAGAAGTGGTTGAATGCTAAGTATAGAAAACCTATCTGGTGGTTATGGCGATGCACCGGTTTTAAAAGAAATAACCTTTAAGGTGGAAAAAGGGGAAATGTTCGGTGTCTTAGGACCGAATGGCAGCGGCAAAACAACCTTGCTCAAGATGATCAGCGGTATTTTGACGAGCCAAGAAGGTAGTGTCTTCATCAAAGGTAAACCGCTTGAAAGCTTTGCATCTAAAGAGTTGGCAAAGATTGTTGCTGTCCTACCCCAGCATTCTGACCAGGGTTTTTCTTATACCGTAAAAGAAACGGTTTCTCTCGGACGATATGCACATCAAAAGGGTTGGTTCCAATCGTGGAGTCCCCAAGATGATATCATTGTCAACAAAGTGATGGATCAAACGGGAATAACAGCCTTTCAAAATAAAAATATCCAGTCTTTATCTGGCGGGGAACGCCAGCGGGTATTTTTAGCTCAAGCATTGGCACAGGAACCCGATATCCTGTTGTTGGACGAACCAACGAACCATTTGGATCTTTCATTTCAAAAAGAGCTATTGGACCTGTTGAAGCAATGGACGGAGGAACGTGGACTAACGGTCATCTCGATTTTCCATGACCTCAACCTTGCGGGATTATATTGTGATCGGTTATTACTATTGGATAAAGGGTTAATCAATATCCAACATACCCCGAATGAAGTTTTGCGGGAAGAGCGGATCGAAACCGTTTATCAAACTACGATCGAAAAGCAGCCACATCCGAAGGTACCCGCTCCACAAATGGTATTGTTACCGAAAAAGTTGACCAAGGAACCAACTGAAATCCAGATCGACTCAACGTATTTGACAGTATCCGATGAACGGATCGTACTACAAGCACCCTTGCCGTTACGGACGATGTCATCAGGGGTGATCGGCTCAGGAACAGGCTGGCACCAAACATTCATCAATAGACATGTCGATCTTGACTATAATTGCAATGACCACAAACAAGAAATGGCTGGATATCTAAAAGAACATGGGTTTGAGCCCTCTGATTCTGTTGGCATGATGACAGCAGTCCACCTTGATGACGCAGCGTTCCACTCATATGATGGAGATGGTTTTTCCATCTTTGTCATCGTCACTGCTGGAGTAGGAAATGCAATAGATGCTTCAAAAAGTATACTTCACGATTTTGAGATGCAACCAGGAACGATCAATACTTGGATATTTGTCAATGGAAATATGACAGAGGAGGCATTCATCCAGAGTGTGATGACAGCGACAGAAGCCAAAGTCAAGGTTTTGCATGATCAAGAGATAACAGATGAAGCGAACGACACATTTGCGACAGGAACGTCCACTGACAGCGTTATGATTGCTGCTACACAAACCGGGAAAAAACTCAGTTTTGCAGGATCGATCACACCTCTCGGGAAGCTGATCGGAAAAGCAGTGTACGAATGTACGACCGAAGCGATTCTGAACTATGAAAAAAGGAAACGGACATGATCCTGTTTCATTTGTACGCAATTACACTTGCACTCGTTATTGATGCAGTGGTTGGTGATCCGCCTAAATGGCCACATCCCGTCCGATGGATTGGCAGATTGATAGCCTTTTTGGACACAAAATTGAACAGAGGGCGTTTCCGATTACAGAAAGGAGCCTTCATGCTCCTTTTTGTTGTATCACTTGTCGGATCAATCACAACCTTGTTAGTATGGTTTTCTTATCAAGTCCATCCTTATACAGGCATACTGGCTGAGGGGATCATCATCTCGACTACCATAGCCCGAAAGAGTTTGAAACAAGCCGCAATGAATGTCTATCAACCTTTAAAACAAGCAGATCTAATCAAGGCTCGGAAGGAACTTTCCTACATTGTCGGACGTGATACCGAGAAACTGGATGAAAGTGAAATCACTCGTGGTGTAGTTGAAACAGTTGCTGAAAATACGAGCGATGGAATAACAGCTCCCATGTTCTGGTCACTGGTTGGCGGAGCACCACTCGCTATGGTCTATAGGGTGATCAATACTTGTGACTCGATGGTCGGATACCGAAATGAAAAATATCATCGATTCGGATGGTGTTCAGCCAAAACAGATGATATCGTCAATTGGATTCCAAGCCGACTAACTGGTCTGGCAATGATGGTTTGCAATAAACCGAAGTACCTCACCAGGAAAAGCGCCTTTAGGATTTGGAAACGTGATGCGAAAAAGCATCCAAGTCCGAACAGTGGATGGGGGGAGGCAGCCGTAGCTGCTTTGCTAGGCGTTCAACTGGGCGGAATAAACTATTATGACGGGGTCATTTCTAAACGATCATGGATGGGAGACCCGATTGTATCTTTGGGAAGTAATCATATCTTACAGACAAATTCAATCATGCAAACCACCGTGGCAGGCTTCATATGTTCTTTATGGATAGGAGGGATCTTATATGGACTGGCCATCTCATGGTTCTAATCCAAAATATCTATACGAAGCGATCGATCTCCGAATGCCAGAAGAGATCATTGATTTCAGTGCAAACATCAATCCGTTGGGACCGCCTTCTGAATTGAAGGACAAATGGAAAGATATATTCCATAGAATCATAGATTATCCTGATCCCCATGCAACTTCTCTAAGAAAGGGCATTGCTGAAGTGGAACAGGTGGATCCACAATCCATTCTGATCGGGAACGGGGGTGCAGAACTGATCAGCCTCATAACAAGGCTTTTGGCAGGGAAAGACGTTCTGATTGTACAGCCTGCATTTTCAGAGTATGAAAAGAGCTGCCACGTTAATGGATGCAACATCAGCTATCACCAGCTTGAGGATCCCTTATGGCAATTGGACATTGATCGACTTCAACCTAAACTTGAAGAAGTCGATGCTGTTTTTCTATGTAATCCCAACAACCCGACTGGTGTACAGTACCGGTTCGAAATGGTATTAGCATTGATTGATGCCTGTAAGAGATCACAATGCCGAATCATATTGGATGAGGCTTTTTACGATATGCTCGAGGATTATCGAACATTCATCCCATATATCGAGAAATTCGAAAACCTGATCATCATCCGTTCGATGACGAAAATGTACGCGGTCCCAGGACTGAGATTAGGTTATATGGTCGCTCATCCTGAAATCATCCGTCGAGTTGGGAGGTTCCAAACACACTGGAGTGTAAATTCACTGGCGCTGGCTGCTGGAGAGATTTGTTTACAAAACGCTTCCTTTTTACATGAGTCACGACAATACATAAATGAAGAACGTCGGAAATTATTTGCATTTTTCACCAAAGAGGGGTACAGATTCTCTCCATCAAAGGTCAACTTTTATCTTCTCCGGGACCCTGATAGTGATGATCAACTACCGTTATTTCGTCATTTGCTCGAACAAGGAATTGTCCCAAGGCATACATTCAATTTCTCAGGATTGGATGGAAAGTGGCTTCGTTTTGCCATCAAATCTTCATATGAGAATAATGAGTTGAGTAAGGTGTTGAAAAAATGGAAACGACCACACACATGATATTCATAACTGGCGGAGTTCGAAGCGGTAAAAGCAGTTTTGCGGAGAAGATGGCTTTGGAAAAAGCGATTTCCAGGGATGGAAACCTTCATTACATTGCAACAGGTTTGCCTTCAGACACAGAGATGAATCTGCGGATTGAGAAGCATAAACAACAAAGACATCAATGTAACCAGAACTGGAAAACCTGGGAGCAGTCTGAAAATATTGGTTTGCTGGCTGATAACTTTACGAATAAAGACATCTTGCTTCTCGATTGTTTGACGACGCTACTGAATAATGAACTGTTCAGTGATGAAACGGCTCACAACAAAAGGATGATAGGTTCCATTTTAAGCGGAATCGAACGAATAAGGAAAAACTGTGACTCACTCATCATCGTCAGTAATGAAATCTTAAATGAACCGCTCCAGACGAACGAACTTGTTCTTTCATATAAAAAAATGTTAGGGCACTTGCACCAGGAGATCGTGAAACAATCGGATGAAGCGTTTCTAGTCGAGTCTGGTGTTCCGATTCTGATGAAAGGAGGAGCCGATGAAAGGGATCATGATTCAGGGAACAGCTTCTGATGTTGGCAAGAGTCTGTTGACCACCGCTATTTGTCGTTTGTTTGCAAATGAAGGATGGAGGGTCGCTCCCTTCAAATCACAAAACATGTCTAATAATTCTTATGTCACCATTCATGGAGAAGAAATAGGGCGTGCTCAAGGGATTCAGGCTGAGGCAGCAAGAACGGAAGCATCTGTTTGGATGAATCCAATACTGTTGAAACCTCGATCTGATCAGCAGTCTGAAATCATCCTTTTTGGAAAGTCGCTCGAAACGATGTCTGGAAGAGGATATCCGAATCAGTTTTATGAAAAGGGAATAGAAGTCATTCATTCTTCCCTTGAGTATTTGGAGCAACATTATGATGTCCTTGTCATTGAAGGTGCAGGCAGTCCGGTTGAAATCAATTTGAAATCTCGTGATCTCGTCAACATGAAAGTGGCTGAAATGGCCGATGTGCCAGTCGTGCTGGTCTCGGACATCGATCGAGGCGGAATATTCGCAAGTATCATTGGAACGCTTGAATTACTGACACCTGAAGAACGGAAGAGGGTCCGTGGATTGATCATCAATAAGTTCAGAGGAGATATGAACTTATTCAAGGATGGAATTAAATGGCTTGAAGAAAATACAGGTGTTCCTGTTCTAGGTGTCATTCCGTATATTGAACATCATGGGATTGATGCTGAAGACTCCTTATCCTTACCGAATCAAATACCGAGATACCAAAATAGAGAAATCGATTTGGTCGTCTTGCACCTGCCTTATGTTTCAAATTACAGCGACATCGAACCGTTTGCTTTTGAACCGGATGTCTCTATCCGATGGGTCAGGCATGGGGATGAGTTCGGAAATCCCGACGCCGTCATCATTCCTGGGACGAAAAGCACAATAAATGACTTGGATTACTTGAAGTCCGTTGATATCGATCGTCAAGTAAAAGATTTCGCCCATAAAGGCGGGTTTCTGATCGGCATTTGTGGTGGTTATCAAATGCTTGGTGAGCATATCATTGATGAAGCCGGGTCGGATACTGGGGTGATTGGGAAAAAAGTTGAAGGATTGGATCTTATTTCAGGACAAACTGTTTTTCATCCGGTCAAAGACACGAATAGAGTAAAAGGGTCGATCCTCTCCAGGAACAAAAGAGGGCAACTATTGGTTGAAGGTTATGAAATCCACTTAGGAATAACAACACACCCGGAATCAGAGCAAAGTTTCATTCAACTTGAAAATGGTCGGACAGAGGGGTACTGCAATGAAGATGGAACCATTATCGGAACCTACTTTCATCATTTGTTCCATAATGATGATTGGAGAAATGAATGGTTGAACCTGATTCGTAAAAGCAAAGGATTAACGTTGAGAGCACCTATCTATGCTGGTCATCTAAAAGAAGAGCGGTTTGATTCCCTGGCCGAACGACTAAAAGAAAACCTTGATTGGACTCTTTTGAAGGAAATCAGCTTTGAATCGGAGGGATAATAATGAAGCATTTGCATGGTTTTATTATCAATTTGCAATTCTTTACGATGATTCCCGTACCTGTGGAGCTTAGTATGGATGATGACCACTTGAAAAAAGCTGTAAAAACCTTCCCTCTATTAGGGTTGTTACAAGGGCTTATTTATGCTTTGGCTGTCTTTATCCTCGTTCATTGGACACCTCTTTCAGTTCTTGCCATTGCATTCATACTCTGGCTCATGATGATCCTAATGACAGGTGGCATCCATCTTGATGGCTGGATGGATGCCTGCGACGCTTATTTTTCATATTCAAGTATCGAGAGACGGCTTGAGATCATGAAGGATCCGCGTACTGGCGCATTCGGAGTACTTTCAGCCATTGTATTATTAAGCACAAAATTTTTATTCATTTATGAAATCGTATCTAGAATTACATTTACATCTTATCTATTGATCATCATACTTCCCTTTTTAAGTAAAGGGCTGATGGGGCTGATCCTTATGACAGTACAACAAGCCAAAGAAGAGGGACTTGCCTATCATTTTCGAAAAGCTGGAGACTCTCCTATCGGATTGGTTTATTTAATCTATTGGATCGTAATCACCGGACTCGTTACGTTGATTGATTTTGGAACGCTTCTACCCATCATGATCATGTTCATTGTGGTAATGTCATGTTTCATTCTCCTACGTTCGAAAACTGTCAAATGGTTCGGCGGCATTACTGGTGATGTATTAGGAGCGTCGGTTGAAGGAGTTGAATTGATGTTATGGATGACAATCTGGTTATTGCATTATTCCGTCATGGTATAACAGAAGAAAACAAACGGAAAGCGTATCTCGGCTGGTCCGATTCACCTTTATCGAAAGAGGAATCAGCGTCAATCCGTCCAATAAAACAGTTCTACGATCTTCATTTCTCAAGTGATTTGGCCCGTTGTATACATACATCAAGACTCCTCTTTCCAAACAAAAATGCGATTTGCCTGTCTGAAATTCGAGAGATGAACTTCGGTAAGTGGGAAAAGAAAACATATGGTCAATTGGAGAACCGAAGGGATTACCGGAGATGGTTAATGGATCCATTTTCAAATTCACCACCTGATGGCGAACTTTTTTCAACCTTTCAATGCCGGGTTCAATCTGGTTGGAACAAGATTGTGAATCGAATGTTTGACGCCGGTTGTTCACGGTCTGCTGTCGTAACCCATGGAGGCGTAATCAGGCTGTTATTGAGTGAATTTGCACCGGTTCAAAAATCATTCTGGCAGTGGGCTGTACCACATGAAATTGGATTTGAGCTTATTTTCGAGAAAGAGGCTTTGAGGAGGGGAGAGCGATGCATTTTGTTACAGGAGGTGCCTATAACGGGAAAAGTGCATGGGTGAAAAATCTGTACACCCTATCCAAACACAGTCAATTCCACTGGATATCAGCGTATGAGGGTGAAAGGCTGCTGGAAGATCCTTTACAGATCACATCTCACCTGTTGATTCTTGAAGGGATTGAACAATGGATCAAAGAAATGATTTTCAATACTGATCTCGATAAGACAAGAAATTGCTGGAATGAAAAATTAACGGAATTACAGAAATGGGAATACAGAAATTCGAGGAACAAAGTCATACTGATTGGTACGGATATTTTTAAAGGAATCGTCCCTTTGGATAAAATGGAACGGAAGTGGCGGGATGTAACAGGTTGGTGTTATCAAGATACGACTACGAAAGCGGATCGTGTCGATTTGATCTGGTATGGCATCCATCAACGAATCAAATAGGAGGAGAGTGGGAATATGAGAATCTATACACGCACAGGTGATAAAGGACAAACAAGTCTTATTGGCGGTAGAGTCGATAAGGACGATGTCAGAGTTGAAGCCTACGGGACGGTTGATGAAGTGAATTGTTTTGTCGGACAAGCGATGACAGAACTGGATCCATCATTATTTCAAGATGTTCTGGATGACCTTGAGAAAATCCAGCATGAATTGTTTGATTGCGGTGGCGACTTATCAAACGTTTCGAAAAAGAGGGAACTCAAACTGGCTAAGGATGCAATCACATACCTTGAAGAAAAAATCGATTCATTCATTGAAGAAGCCCCTGAATTGGAACGTTTCATCCTGCCCGGCGGATCAAAACCTGCTGCCACAATCCATATCGCACGTACAGTGACAAGACGGGCAGAGCGATTGGTGGTGCGTTTGATGAAAACAGAACAAGAGGTTCCAAGTATACCACTGCAATTCTTGAACAGGTTATCAGATTACTTTTTTGCACTTGGACGAGTCATCAATTTCCGTTTGAATGTCAATGACGTAGAGTACGTCCGAAGTGCGAAGGTCTTTAAAAAAGGGAAGCGCAAGAGTGAGGAGACATGACCAGCAAGAAAATCAGCTTGATAGCATTATTCACAGCCTTAACCGTTGCTGGTGCATCTATCAAAGTACCAGCAATCATCGGAAGTATCGCTCTCGATGTTTTCCCTGCTTTGGTTATTGCTATTTTGATTGGTAGCAGCTCCGGGGCAATGGTTGCTTGTTTTGGACATCTCATTTCAGCTTTATTTGGGGGTATGCCGTTAGGTCCGTTCCATGTCATGATTGCTTTCGAAATGGCATTCCTAGTATGGATTTTTTCAAAACTTTTCCATAATAGAAACAAGATTCTTGCTGGATTCATTTTTATAATTGGGAATGCCCTTATTGCTCCGTTACCATTCATGTTCTTTATAGGTAAACCTTTTTATGTTTCCATCGTACCCTCCTTATTGATCGGTTCATTCATCAATATAGTGATTGCATTCTTCCTTGCTCCTCGTTTGCAAGCCTTCTATGTCAATGTTAAACAACATGAGGCAGAACGATGAGAAACGCAATCATCATCCCTTTTGATAAAGATGAAAAGCTGATCATCACAAGTGATAATAGTGGAGCGATAGGCGAAAAAGAAATGGATGCGGTAAAGGTTGGTTATGATATCGTCTCGTATTACTCGTTTCGAGTGGCTGTGATGGAATGTATGGCTGCGGGAGGAACCCCGATATCAGTACTATTACATAACTTTTGTGGTGATGAAGAATGGGGAGACCTTGTAAAAGGGATTGAGAACGGATTATCAGAATTAGATATGGAGCATATACCAGTCAGCGGCAGTACAGAAAGTAATTTTCCAATGGATCAGTCAGCCATTGGACTTGTTGTAATAGGTAAAGGTAATCCTTCACAAAGCTTGTTGATTGATGGTTACGAAGCAGCTGTTATCGGGAGTCCTTTAGTTGGACCTGAAGTGATAGCGCAACACCAAAAGATTGCTTCACTTCCTATTTTCAAAAGGCTCCTGCAATTAGACGGCGTTTCCGTTTGGCCAGTTGGATCCAAAGGGATCTTGTACGAATTGAAACAAATCAATTCCAAATGGGAAGTACAGCCAAATGAACACGAAGACTCTGATATTGATTTGGGCAAACCTGCAGGACCATCAACATGCTTCATCGCAACGTATCCCTCAGAACTTAGGAATACCATAATAGACATAACCGGAAGCTTATACCATCCATTAAATCTAATAACCTGAATCATTTGTAACGAATGGTTCAGGTTTTTGTATTCCAAATTTTCCCTTAAGAATAAAGCGAAATTTACTCCCAATCAAAACATTGTCATTTAATAAATCTCAAACCACTTATCAGGAAATTCACTTCTTTTATTAAAACGAAGCTATCGGACATTCTTTTTAGCCGAAGTGATTGCTCTATTCCTCTTGTTCATTCCATTAATTTTGTTATTTTGGCTGGCTTAAAAGCGGAAAAATAAAGGAACAAGGTTATGGCTAGCATAATGCCATCACTCTTTGAATAAGAAATGAATACAATAGTATAAGCTATAAATAATATCAGCAATTACCGGTTATTTTAAATAGGACAAGAAAACGACAAAAGGAGATGGATGCAAATGAATGGCAGTTTCTTTGCAGACCAGCCAATGACGTTTAAAAACTTGACATACTCCCATTTGACCTTTGAAGAGGTATTCAATCATATTGTAACCTTTATGAAAACGGAGCCGATGGGTAACTATAAGCTGATGATCGGAACAGATTCCCATGTTTATCAAAATGAAACGATATTCATTACAGGTTTGGTCATTCAAAGAGTTGGGAGAGGGGCATGGGCTTGTTATCGGAAATTACGATACCCAGAAGCAATCCGTAACCTGCATCAGAAGATTTCAATTGAAACGTCACTGACAGAGGAAGTAGCGTATCTTTTCAATGAATCTTTAAAAAATAAATTAGTCCAAATCGTTTTACCACATGTGTATAAAGGATCAAGCTTCTGCATGGAAGGACACCTTGATATAGGAAAAGGAAAGCGTAACAAAACGAGGGAATTTGTTGCAGAAATGGTAGCAAGAATTGAAGCTCACGGCATTGAAGCGAAAATCAAACCAGAATCCCTTGTAGCATCAAGTTATGCAAACCGGTATACCAAATAGATATTATTTGTACAGAAAAATAATTTAATGTTTTTCAAACAAAACAGGTTCGATTCAACGAAGCTGTTTTTTATTTTTCAGCAAGAGTCCAAATGCCTATGATTGCGGCATTTTCGTCTAAAAACAACCTTCCAATATTTGTCGAAAAATAAATCTATCTTTTTTCATTTTTCAAGATTATACTATTCTAGAATTTACTACTATTTTTAGGGGGAAAGATTGAGTTGAAGCGTTTCTTGATAGCATTTTTCATTACAGTAATTTGTGTTGTGACTTTACCTTTTAACGCTTCTGCTGAACCAGCAGAGAAAGAGCTTCAGAGCTATTTGAATGAAATTGGATGGACGAAGGAAGAGATAACGGAATATCTTGATTTCCATGATTATACTTTAGAAGATTTTGAAAACATGGATGATCTAAAAGACTTCCTTGGGCCTGTTTTGACAGTTGACATCATGAATGAATTGATTGAAGAGTATGGATTGACGCTTAAAGAAGCAACGGAATTACTTGTTTCAAACGGTGAATTGGAAGAAGGGGAAAGCATTCTGGATGTATACACGTTCAGAGATGATCTCGATAGTGATCTTTACTTCTACTCGTTAACACCGATTACAGATGAAACGTTGGTTGAGTTGCTTGATCAATACAATATGACGTTGGAAGAATTGGAAGCACTTTTAGCAGAAAATGATGATGAACTTGCTAACTATGAAACGATTGAAGATCTTGAATTCATGCTGGATTTCTATATCAATGGTCCTGAGATTGATATGACAGAGTTTGATGATCTTCTTAATCAAATTGGCTTCACAGATGAAGAGTTCGAAAAGTTATGGAGTCATTTCGAAACATTGAATTATGAGGATCCAACTTTTCTAGTAAGATTGGACAACCTTGCCAATCGAATGATGGCTTTTGAAGAGTTTGATACAGCGACTGAATTGAGTGCAGAACAGATTGCTGAACTTCTGGATATTTTTAATGAATTGCTCGATTTATTTGAACTTGATGTTAAGTTTTATCTCGTAAAAGGGGATGAAATCAGAGCAATTTCATTAACTGCATTGATGGCCCTGGAAGACGCCCAAGGGTATGACCTGAAAATCGAACTTTACAATAAGCAAGGAGAACTTCTTGCTGATTTCCTTTTCACGGCAGAGATGTTCGGATCAGAGTTTGTAAAAGAAGTAGGCAGTGATTTGAAACAGACAGAAAAAGTCGTCCAGAAGCCGGTGGCCAAAACAGTAAAAGGTGCAAAATTACCGAAAACGGCTTCACATTATATAGAGAATACAGCTGCTGGTATTTTGGCAGCAATGTTCGGCTTCATTTTATACCGACGAATCAAAGTGAGAAACGTATAAATGAGAAAGATAAAAAGAGGAAGAATCAAGGAATTGGTTCTTCTTTCCCTATGTAGTGGACTGATTGTAGGTGGTCTCTGGTTCTCAAGTACAAATGCCTTCAAGTTTTTGAAAGGATACTTGTTATTTAAAACCGGACAAGTTTCAACCGTAGAAGCTTCTCTATACAACAAAACTCAAAAGAAAGAAACCGAGTCAGAACAGGTAGAAAAAGAGAATCCACCACTTTATCCTGAGAGACCTGAAAAAGGTGAACGGATTGGAGAGTTGGTCATACCGAAGCTTGAGGCTGCTTTACCTATTTATCATGGAACGGATGAAGATGAATTGGAAAATGGTGTCGGCCATTTTGCAGGAAGTGTTCTACCCGGTGAAAATGATAATGCTGTGCTGGCTGGTCATCGTGATACTGTCTTTCGAAAACTTGGCGAAGTCGGAGTAAACGACATTCTTATTGTTAAGACTATAGCTGGCGAATTCACATACAAAGTTCGTAAGGTGCGTATAGTGGATGAAGATGATCGTACTGTCATAGTCCCAAAACCGAGAGCAACACTAACAGTTTCCACTTGCTATCCATTTGATTTTATCGGTACTGCCCCAGAACGATATGTGCTGATAGCTGAATTGAAAAAAAATTCATCCCGAAGCCGTTGACAATGTTCGACGGCTTTTTTATTCCGATTTTCATAAGCAATAGGTCCTACTATGAATTGTCAGAATACCTTTAATTTTAAAATAATGGTTCTTTTAAACTATTTTGGAAATTAGTGATATCGCTCTATTTTTCCAAATCTTTCTTTAAAGTATAATTGAACCAAGTGTAAAAGGGTATTTTTTCCTAGACAAAATTTTCACTTTAACACGAAAGTCAAGTGAAGGATAAAAGGCAAACCCGTACGAAAGTCGGGGACGCAAAGCCACGAATCTAAACCATCACCAATGGCATGACCGTCGGGCTGCTCAAAAACACTTGGCTTTTTATGTCTTTTTTTGTAGACGTGATTTCTGCTCGGTAACCGCAAGCCTATTACTTGTTCATTTTGAGGTATTGCCTAATCGCTTCTATGCTGGAATTCGAAGATTTCGCTATATAAGCGTACATATAGATTCTATTACATTTTAAGGAGGTCCAAATGCGCATCGGTGAACTTTTGATCATGAATGGTTTGATAACCGAAGAACAACTGGAAAAATCACTCCAATTACAGAAACATTCATTTAAGAAAATCGGTGAAATCCTTGTGGAAGAAGAGATGATTACAGAGCGTCAATTAGTAGAGGCATTGGAATTCCAACTAGGCATACCGGTAATCAATATGGATGAAGCTGCCCCAAGCCGTAACACCTTGCAGCTGATCCATGAATCGGTAGCTCGAAAGCACTGCATGGTACCAATTGAGCAAAAAGATGGAAGAGTGAAGGTCGCGATGATCGATCCATTGAATCAAGAAGCGATCAAAGATGTTCAAGTGGCTTCTGGTATGGTTGTCCAACCATGTTTGGCTACACGTAGCGAATTGGAAATGGCGATAATCGACCATTATGGTTTGTTGAATTCTGTGAAAGAATTATCCGAAATCATTGACTATGGATTACAACAAAATGCAACTGACATCCACCTTGATGCAGATAAAGAGGGTCTAGTGGTCAGGTATCGTATCAATCAGATGCTTGAAAAACAAAAGACCATTCCAAAGCAGCTGCAAGAGGCGGTTATCGCAAGAATCAAAACCATTTCAAATATGGATACATCTGAACGAAAATTACCTCAAAGCGGATACATACATAAAGACTTTTATAACAATGACTTTGATATTCGTGTTTCAACAGTTCCCACTATTGATGGGGAAAGTGTTGTCCTAAGTTTATTGAAGCATTCGGAAGACTTTTTCAACTTGGAAGATTTCGGTTTTACCGATATGAACAAACAGAAATTAGAGGATTCGTTGGACAGAGGGAAAGGCTTGATCTTGATTGCAGGTCCAGCAGTCAGCGGAAAATCAACTCTGCTTTATTCGATATTGAACCATATGAACATCGATAAGCGAAAAATCGTTTCTGTAGAAAATCCTGTGGAACGAAGGATAACTGGGGTCATGCAAGTAGAAGTTGATGAAGCATTAGGCTTCACATTATCAAATGGACTGAGGACAATCTTGAATCAGGACCCTAATCTCGTCATGGTCAGCGATACTCCCGATTCAGAGACTGGTGAAGTTGCAACAAGGGTAGCTTTATCAGGCAGACTGGTTGTTGGATCGATTCACGGATATGATGCGATATATACGATCCGACGATTATTGGATATGGGAATAGAACCCTACCTGATCGCCTCCTCACTTTCATGTATTGTAGCCCAAAGACTCGTGCCACGTATATGTAAAAGGTGTGCAAAAAGTATGCCTGCTTCTGATGAAGAGTCGAAGCTTTTTGAGGCCCATGACTTGTTAGATTTAGAAGACCAAAAAGAAAAAAGCAAAATCGGTAATTTCCGATCCTTCGTTACTACGAATAAAAGCTCTAAAGTAGCAGTAATTCGTGGTGACGGTTGCAAGCTCTGTAACAATTCCGGTTATAAAGGATTCATCGGTGTCCATGAAGTCTTGACGATCGAAGATGGGCTTCGGGAACTGATCCTTCAAAAGAAACCGATTGAAGAATTCAAGGATTACCTTAAAGAAAATGAATTCAAAACAATGTTGTATGATGGCCTGTCAAAAGTACGAGCAGGTCTGACAACAGTTGAGGAAGTGCTGAAAGCAGTCAATTGAAGTCTGCACGAATAAAATTCAGGGGGATTATAAATGTCTTATACGTTTCTTGTAGTCGATGATACCAGTTTCATGCGAAAAATGGCAGCTGATTGTCTGAAGCAATATGGCCATACGGTAGCTGGGGAGGCAGTCAATGGAAAAGAAGCTGTACATAAATATAAAGCCATCCAGCCTCAAGTAGTCATGATGGACCTAACAATGCCGGAAATGAATGGCATTGAAGCCATCAAAGAAATTTTGAAGGTAGATGCTGAAGCAGTCATCCTTGTGTGTTCAGCCAGTAACCAGAAAGATATGATCCAGGAGGCTTTGGATGCAGGTGCAGTCGGATATTTGATGAAGCCTTTCAAACCGGATTATATGAATGAAATCATCAAAAAATATGCTGAGCCCCATTTGAAGAGTGCAGAAGCTGAAATTTCCGAAGAAGCAGCTACAGCAGAGACATCAAGCAGGAATACAAAAGAAACGGAGAAAGCTGAATCAGAGATTGCCGCCGCAGTCGAAACAGTGAAAGACGAAACAGATGAAGTGGATACGGAGGCGGCAGCCAGAGAAACAGTTGCACAAACTGAGGAAGAAGTCACACTGCTTGTGGACCATAAGGCATCTCCAGAACGTGTGAATGAACCAAATCATGAAATAGCGAAACCAGCACCAACCAGAAACAGTAAAATTAAATTTCTAACAAGTTATATGTGCAATTGGGAGGAAGAGGTGCAAGGTGAAACAAAGAGTTTTGCTTTCACGTATACAGAAAATGATCAGAACGTCTGTTTAGAAATGATCGATGCATCCAATGAAAAGCATTCCATCCGTCTATCTCTCGATGGTTTCCGTGATCTGTATGGGTGGCTTGAGCAGCGACTTGAAGAAGGTAAAAATCTGAGATAATTCGCTTAGTTGGGGACGGTTCTCATGCTTCCTGAGCATGAGAGCCGTTTTTTTCTAAAAGATTGTTGCTTTTTCTTAAAAAAACACCTTGTGCATGTTGATTGGAGAGCAAGGTACGAAACCTCCAGCAGGCTCAACGGGACAAGTGAAACCATTCAATTTCGCAAGGCCACAAGCGGATTTACCTCATGCACTGCAGAAAGAAAGCATCCTTGGACCGAATTCAACGACTTTAAAGAAAACTTGGCGAGACCAAGCCTTTTGTTGGTCGAGCCTTAGTTGCCCTTATACTGAAGAAAGTATTTTATACTTTCTTTAAGTGCAAGAGCAACAAGGTTTGCAAAAACAGCCTTTTGTAAAGGGCTTGCTTATTTATTGTAGAAGAGTAGGTAGACTGGTTATTCAGGAGGGGAAGCAAGTGCTGAAAAATGATAATCTTATTGAAAACACATTAAGACGAATTAATGATATTGAAGATTTTTCCGGAGTCGTCCATATGGAAAAGGATAAAGAGACTCTCCTTCTTACCCATGCAGGGTATGCTAATCGGACAGAAAAAATTGCAAATAAAATAGATACCCGATTCGGAATCGCTTCCGGATGTAAACTTTTCACAGCTGTAGCGATCTGCCAATTAGTAGAAAATGGAATGTTATCTTTTGAGACAAAGATAACGGATTGTCTTGATTTTGATTTCCCGAACTTTGATCCAGATGTAACAGTTCATCATCTTTTGACCCATAGCGCTGGGACTCCAGATTATTTCGACGAGGATGTATTGGATGACTTTGAGGAGCTTTGGATCAAGCAACCTATGTATCTTTTAAAAGAATTGGAAGATTTTCTCCCTATGTTTCAAAAAAAGAATATGAGCTTTAAACCGGGTGAAAGATTTCATTACAATAATGCAGGGTTCATCCTTCTCGGCTTGATTGTGGAGAAGAGGACCGGAGTTAGGTTTACTGATTATATAGAAGAGAACATTTTCAGAAGATGCGAAATGAATGAATCAGGATATTTTTCATTAGACAGACTCCCTGAGAATACTGCCCTGGGATACATTGAAGAAACGGATGGAACATGGAGGACAAATACATACTCCATTCCTATAAAAGGCGGATCCGATGGAGGTGCATACGTCAGTGCATCAGATATGAATAAGTTTTGGGATGGACTATTCAGCTATAAGCTCTTAGATTTAACAACTACAAACAAGTTGTTAAATCCATACATTGAGGTTAAGCCTGATGTCTATTACGGATATGGAATTTGGATTAATAAAAAGGAAAATGATGTTTTCAAATATCATGTGATGGGATATGATCCTGGGGTCAGTTTCCATTCTGCGTTCTATCCAGAGAGCGGAATCAAACTCACTATCCCTTCCAATCAAAATAATGGACCATACAAGATCATGAAACTACTTGAGGATGAAGTACTATCCAAAGGATAAGGCAGGACAAGTGCTCAAAAGAAGTGTTCTAGGACCGTAAACTAAAAACCAAGAGAGCTCGGAACGCAAGCTCTCTTGGTTTTGATATAATCATTTCTTTCCATTCTTTTTCTTCCGTTTTTCAATTTCCTCCGTAATCACAAAAGCAAGGTCTTCGTTACCGAACATCGATAAGACTCCGAGTAATGTCTGATCACCGATTTCCCCGGCTTCTTCTTTTGATACAGTTAGATCGAATGCCTGTTTAAGTGATGGATTGGAGGCTTGTTTTGGATAGGCTCTCTTATAAAGTTCTTCAGGATCAAGATCATTGTTAACACACCATTGCGCAAAAACAAGAATCATCATCTGTTCATCCCGTTGATAATTTTCGATTATCTTTTCTTGCATATCTTTAGAATTCATCTAAAATTCCCCTCTGCGTTACTTTACTATATATGATTCATTATATCGAATACCAGAACAAAGTGAAAAGGGGAAACACTATTGATTAAACAAAAAAACCTTGTTGTCGGTCGCTCTTTTTTAAAGGATTGTCGCTTTTGAGTCATTTTGAAAAACTCAACTTATGCAAGTTGAATAGAGCAAGGTGCGAGACTCCTTGAAAATGAAAATCGTATTTTCTTCGTGCGGTGTAACGCTGCCGAAGCTTTCCTTGTCCTGCGGGATCAGCGTGCCTACTACCTGAATAATCTCCTCGCATGGCATGCAACGAGGAAGCTCGCTTCGATAGGACTTTCTTGTAGACGCAGGAGGACAAATGCTTCCTTGAAAAGGAGACTCCTGAGGTCGCAAGGCAACGAGTGGGCTAACCCCACGCCCCGCAGAAAGCGAGCACACTGGAGCGGAAATCAACGCATTTTAAAGAAAACTTGGTGAGACCAAGCCTTTTGTAGGTCGAGCCTTAGTTGCCCTTATACTGAAGAAAGTATTTATACTTTCTTTAAGTGCAAGAGCAACAAAGTTTTCAAAAACAGCCGAAAATTTCACTTCAACCAAAATAGTCAGATATCAACAGTATTATTTAACAAATCCAAATTAAAAAGCGTATCCTGCAAAAATTCCAGGACACGCTTCATTTAATTAACGGTGATCTAATCCTTATTCAAAAAATCAATGAACTCACGAACGATTTCGATATCTCCTGTGACTAAGAGAGCAGGGAGGAGCATTATGAATCCAAATACTGCAAGGTTTGAAAGTACAATGATCCGGAGTGCTTTTCTGAAAGCTTTCATTGTTTTTCACTTCCTTACTTTTTCTTTAACACGAACATCAATACTCGGATTCGATATAGTTTCTGTCCAGATAGGTTTCGACAAGCTCACTAATTTGATAAGATACTTGAGGTAAATCATAATTTTCGAAAGCATGTTCACAACCATTTTTGTAATTCATGGTTTCATCATAGTGTGCCATATGCCGGCGGATTGCAGCCTCATCATCTTGCCGTTCCTTTTGACGTTTGATGACAGTGTCTCGATCTGCATAAATGAAAATCCGGATGACGTTTTCTCCGTACATATGCTTCAGTTTATCTGCACCTTCAGGGTTCAGTGCTAGATAAACTAATTTATGGTCCTTGAAAGTATTCACAATGTCCTGTTCACGGATACCATAGCGGAAACCATCTATATCGACACATTCCAAAAATTCATTCTGTTGCTGCATCTTTTGAAACGTTTCTTCACTTACAAAATGATAGTCTTTACCTTCTTCTTCATAATGACGAGGCTTCCGAGTCGTGTAAGATAACACCGTTTCCATATCAAAAACTGTAGCAACCATCTTCGCTAGTGTTTTTCGACCTGAACCATCTGGACCCGTGTAAATGAAGATCTTTTCATCATCTTTTACTTGATACATATAAAACCTCCTTTTAAAGTGTTAGAAATTTCAGTTATTTTATTATACCATAAATTAGCAACGTCTGCTGATATCGTGTTTGCTCTAACACCTTGCCGGGTATATTGGGAGTGTACCAAAAATCAGAAGGAGGCTAATGATGTCACACGAAAATCACCAATCTTTGATCAACACCTTACACGAATGCATGGTAGCATGCAACCACTGTTATGATGCATGTTTGAAGGAAGATGACCTAAAAATGATGGTTGATTGTATCCGAATGGATAGAGAATGTGCTGACATGTGTTCTTTTCTGGAACAAGCACTAGGAAGAGGGACTCCATTTACGGCGGAGTTAGCTAAAGCATGTGCTGATATTTGTGAAGCTTGCGGAAACGAATGTAAGAAGCATGATCATGACCACTGCCAAAAATGCGCAGAGGCATGCTTCAAATGTGCAGACGCTTGTAAAAGTCTAATAGCTTGATGAAAACAGGGATTTGGGCACATACACCGTATCCAAGTTGTCTATAATTAAGAGGCTGATCCAATGGATCGGCCTCTTTTAATTGATCAAAGATGAATGAATAATTGAACTGCGAAAAGTAAAAAATGTGAGGGTGAAGTTCCGCATCTAAACATTGGAGAATGATGGAGAAGAGAATATGAAAGAGAATAAGTTAGCTCTGTTGGCTTTAGCTTCGATTCCGCTGTTGATGACCTTAGGCAACTCGATGTTCATCCCCGTACTTCCAATCATCGAAAAGGAAATCAACATTACATCTTTCCAAGCTAGTCTGATCATTACAATTTACTCGGTCATCGCCATTATCTTCATCCCTATTGCCGGTTATCTATCCGATTATTTCGGTCGAAAAAAAGTCATCATTCCCAGCTTGATTCTAGTCGGAGCAGGGGGTGTGATTAGTGGATGGGGAGCGATTTTTTCAAATAGTCCTTATCTTTGGATCATGTTTGGACGGCTCTTGCAGGGAGCAGGTGCGGCTGGTGCATTTCCAGTTGTGTTACCAACAGTAGGTGATCTTTTCAAAGATGAAGATGAAGTTAGTGCAGGACTTGGCCTCATCGAAACATCCAATACATTTGGAAAAGTGCTCAGCCCGATATTAGGAGCTTTACTCGCAATCTGGGCCTGGTATATCCCTTTTTGGTCTGTGCCATTTTTAGCTGTAACCGCGGTCATTTTGATGTTGTTATTTGTAAAACCTCCAAAAGAAACCAATAAACCTGAACCATTTGCTGAATTTTTCAAGGTTTTGAAACAAATTTTCAAAAAGAATGGCAGGTGGTTGTACGGGGTTTTTATGCTTGGTGGTTTGAACATGTTTGTCATCTTTGGTTTTCTCATTTATCTATCATCATCATTAGAGAGCAGATTCGATATTACAGGAGTCATGAAGGGGATTTATTTAGCGGTTCCGCTGCTTGCACTATGTGTGGCTTCTTATATCACTGGAAAAAGGGTAGGTAACGATAAAAGAAGTATGGATCGTTTGATTTTGATCGGGAATTTGATTTCTACTGGTGCATTATGCTCATTATTGTTTATGAATTCATTAGGTTTGATCATTTTGTTTCTTTCTGTTTCCGGTCTTGGTATCGGAATTGGATTACCTTGTTTAGATGCATTGATTACAGAAGGAATCGAGAAAGAAGAGAGGGGAACGATCACGTCATTCTACAGCAGTATGCGATTTATTGGTGTGGCGGCTGGCCCGCCAGTCGTTTCAGTTCTACTAACTTCTTCAGAGAACCATGTCTTTCTGACACTATCTTCAGTCAGTCTGTTGGCTGTCACCATCACTCTTTTCACCTTACAACAAAAACCAGCATTGGGAGAGCAAATGTGAAGGAAACTTGGCTCAATGAAACCCCAGGTGCTGCTGAGTCTTAGTTCACTGTCATTTATAATTTAAACAAGGAGCGACTTGTCATCTATAAGTCAGCTCCTTGTTTATCGCTATCATTTTTGTCCGTTATTTTTCAATAGTACTTTAAGTCCTTCGCCCATATCAGAGGCAAGGATATAATTCCTATCTACAAACACTCCCCAGATATAGGCTTGTTCGGGAACATACTTTCCAATTTCAACCGGTTCTGAAGGATTTGTGATGTCGACAGCTCTTACTCCTCCTGCATAATGCGATAGATATAAAGTGTTTCCTTGTACTTTCGGATCATGGACCGTATTCGCAAAGGTGACACCATCCTCTACATTATCAACTAGATCAGTCTTGAACGTACTTAAAAGTTTGGGTTCTGTTTTATCCTTGATATCGAAAATTCTAGTATAACCATACGATTCTTCATATCCTTCTCTAGAAGGAGCATAAACTTCCCGCGTTTCAATCAAGACATTTCCACCATTTGCAATAGCTGATGAGTGTGCAGATCCTTGAACATCAGGTGCAAAATCGGTACGGCCAAGATATTCTACGTCGTTCGGATTCGAAATATCCAACATGATCGTCCCTAGATCCCAAAATGATAGGAAAGCTGTCTGGCCGTTCTCATCTGTCATAGTACTGTGATTGAATACCGGGCGAGTCTTTCCGTCAGGAGATTCCCAGTGGTAACCATTGAAGTCGTCTGGTACTTCTTCCAACATCCTTGGATCGAATTCATAAAGGGTATTCGGATTTGCCGGGTCTGAAACATCCACTAACGCAAAATCCTTTTGCTCCCCGTGTGTGTAGTAATCCGCATATGGATTCGCTGTCAACACAAGCGGCTTATTTCCTTGGACCGTCAGATACAACTCATGGGTGCCGGGAACCCTTTTATCAAGTTCCCAAAAACCCAAACGTTCAGGTTCATATGGATCTGACACATCATATAGTAGGAATCCACCTTTAGAAAGTGGATTATCACGGTTTAGCTGTTGAATGCTTACCACTGCCAAATCACCCTTGAAGTAAGGAGTGTTTACCGTTTTTACGATAACTTTTTCCTGCCAGGTTCCTGGAATTTCTTCGGCAAATCTGGATACTTCAACTGGGTTCGATGGGTCCTTGAGGTCAAAGACCCGGACCCCGCCATTTCCGCCACCTGATGTATGAGTTCCTAGATAAGCGAAGCCTTTATACGCATACACATCTGCAGTTGAATTCTTTTTCCCGTTGTACTCTTTGAGTGGAACCGCAGCGGCTTCATTCCAATTGGCCAGGTTTTTTGCTCCTTCAACCATAGGAATTTCGTTTAATTCTGCCTCGTGAGATCCTTTTTCAATGGAGATGTCGTCCAGGGTATCGTGTGCTGAAACAGCTGGTGCTAATAATGAAAAACTCATGATCCCGGCTAGTGCCGTATGTAGGACTACTTTCTTATTCAATATAATTCCTCCAATTCAAATGGTTTCCAACAAAATAGCACATGTTTTCTGAAAAATCAGCAATTTTCGTATAAATAAGCTGAAAGGCAGGGGTTAAAAGTTTTATATGAAATATACAATTGCCTATATAACCTGAAAAACTACTCCAAAAATCAAAAGAACAGGGCGTAAAGTCACGGTTATGTATTGGTAACCCGGTTTGAAATGTTCTTCAGAGTGGAATGAATAGGCGAAAGGGGAAGACTATTGACTTCGAGGTGTCTCACTATGAAAAAATTAACGAACCAACTGTTGGAAGAACTCGTAACGGAATGTAGACCATATTCCCGAGATGGTACAGTCGTAAAAGATATACCGGGACAAGGTACGATCGATCAAAATAAATTAGGTGTCTGTATCATCAATATGGACAATGAAGTTTTCTCAGCAGGGGATACAGATATGAAGTTCACACTCCAAAGCGCTTCTAAAATTGTCAGTCTGATGATGGCGCTGGATGACTTCGGAAAAGATGAAGTATTTCAAAATGTCGGGATGGAACCGATGGGTGATTTCTACAATTCAATCAGTCATCTTGAATCACACGATGTAACGAAGCCCTTCAATCCGATGGTGAATGCTGGTGCAATCGCCGTTGCTGCTATGATCAAAGGAAAAGATCTTGAAGATAAATTCGGTCGAGTCCTTAAAAGATTAAGGCAGATTACAAATAATAATTCCATAAAAATGAATCAAGAGGTCTATGAATCTGAAAAATTGAAAGGTGATCGTAATCGTTCACTCGCTTATTTTATGAAAAGTACTGGAGCGATTGCTCATGACATAGATGAAACATTGGATTTATATTTCCGTATCAATTCAATTGACGTCCACACAACCGATCTTGCCAAACTCGGCGCTTTTTTTGCAAATGGCGGCAGGTCACCTAAAACAGAGGAACAGATGATTCCAATGGAACACATCAATACGATTGAGGCGATCATGATGACGTCAGGAATGTATAATGAAGCAGGCAAATATGCAGTTGAGGTCGGATTCCCAATAAAAAGCGGTGTCAGTGGATGTATCATCGGTTCAGTTCCTGGTCGATGCGGAATCGGCATCATTGGTCCGGCCATCAATGAAAAAGGGAACAGTACCGCGGGAGGTGCACTTCTCCAAAGAATTTCCCGTAACTTGGAGCTTAACATTTTTTCAGTGATTCGTAATGGTTGAAAATAATGATCGTAGACCTAAATAAAGAGAATGTCCCTAACCTAATAGGACATTCTCTTTTTGTTGTTTTTGACGGAGTGTGGATAAATTAATAGAAAAAATCCATAGATTGATTCACAGAATTAAAAAATATATCAAGAAGTAGAATTTCCTTTCATTTTGCATAGTTTTCTATCGGATTTTATGCTAATTTAGAATACGGGTTTTTACTATTTAGAAGACTCATCTCATCGAATTTGGGGTATACCATAATACAGGATATTTTAGGCATCGTTTCCTCAATTTATGTTACTCCGAAAAAACTTTGTATCTCATGTACACTTTATTTGTACTAGAGGCATGAAAACGATACACTAATAGCAGCAAATTTCTTTAAAATACCCAACGAGATTACAAAATTCATCATTAGCATTTTGGAGGTATTAACAAATGAGTACTAACCGATCAAATAAGGGACAACCTTGGGAGGGGTTTGATGGACCCAATCTTGGCTATGCGATCGAGCTTTATGATCAATATTTAGACGATCCCGAGTCTGTTGATCCAGAAGTCAAGGAACTTTTCGAGACCTGGGGTGCACCGCCGGCGTCTGCAGAAAGTATAACAGGCTATCCATCTGATCCATCACAATCCATGAGTGATGCCACGACCATGAAGAAAGTGGTCGCTGCTGTCAAGCTTGCGGACAATATACGGACGTATGGGCATTTAGCCGCAAAAATCAATCCACTAGATGAACCACAAACGGATGCATCATTCCTCGACCCAGGTCATTATCAACTCAGTACTGAAGATTTGAAAGCGATTCCTGCAAAAGTCGTTTGGGAAGATGCCCCTGAAAATATACAAGATGGTTTTGAAGCAATCGAAAAGCTTAAGCAAATCTATACAAAATCGATGGCATTTGAATTCAGCCATGTCCATGATGATAAGGAACGGAAATGGCTCGATGAAATGGTGGAGTCTGACGCAATTTACCCATCACTTTCACCTCAAGATCGAATTGAGCTCTTACATCGGTTGACCGAAGTAGAAGGTTTTGAAAAATTTCTACACCGGACGTTCGTCGGTCAAAAACGATTTTCGATTGAGGGTCTTGATACAATGGTGCCGATGTTGGATGAAATCGTTCACGCAGGTGTTCATGATGGAGCACGCAATGTCATGATCGGTATGGCTCACCGTGGACGTTTGAATGTATTGGCACATGTATTAGGTAAGCCGTATGAAAAAATCTTTGCTGAATTCCATCATGCACCGAATAAAGATCTTGTTCCTTCGGAAGGTTCAATGGGAATCAATTACGGATGGACTGGTGACGTGAAATACCACTTAGGTGCAGACCGTGAGATTGAAGAAGAAAATCATGAACCAGCTTGTATCACATTAGCAAACAACCCAAGTCATCTTGAATTTGTGGATCCAGTAGTCGAAGGCTATGCTCGTGCTGCCCAGGAAGATCGGAGTTCAACCGGTTATCCTAAGCAGGATGTTTCTAAATCGTTTTCGATCTTGATTCATGGTGATGCTGCTTTCCCTGGTGAAGGTATCGTTGCTGAAACATTGAATTTAAGTCAGCTTCCGGGATACAAAACGGGCGGGACGGTCCATATCATTGCAAACAATCTTTTAGGATTCACGACGAAAAGCAGTGACTCCCGCTCAACAAAGTATGCTAGTGACCTTGCGAAAGGTTTCGAAATCCCGATCGTCCATGTCAATGCTGATGATCCAGAAGCATGTCTTGCTGCAATCATTTTTGCATACGAATATCGTAAAAAGTTCCAAAAAGACTTCCTTATTGATTTGATCGGTTATCGACGCTTTGGGCACAACGAAATGGACGATCCTTTTGCGACAAACCCGCAACTTTACAATAAAGTGAATGATCACCCTACGGTGCGTCATTTATACGCAGAAGTTTTACAAACTGAAGGGGTCTTGACTGAAGATCAATCCAAACAGATGGAGAAGGAAGTTCAAGACAAACTTGATGATAAGTATGGAAAAGTTTCGAAAAATAAAGATGATGAAATCGAGGAGATCCAAGCTCCGGAACAGATTGTCAACAGGCTGCCTGACATTCAAACTTCGGTACCGTTGAATGAACTTCAAGAAATCAATTCTGATCTTCTGAAGTGGCCAGAAGGATTCACTGTATATCCGAAACTCGAAAAAATCCTGAAACGTCGTGAAAAATCCCTTGCTGAAGAAGGCGGTAAGGTTGATTGGGCATTAGCTGAAACGCTCGCCTTTTCGACGATCCTGAAAGATGGAACACCAATCCGATTGACAGGACAAGATACAGAACGTGGTACCTTTGCTCATCGTCACCTGGTATTGCATGACCCGAAGACCGGTGAGACCTTCTCGCCATTACACATGCTGTCTCAGGCAAAAGCATCTTATGCCATCCATAACAGTCCATTATCTGAAGCGTCAGTAGTTGGATTTGAATATGGTTATAATGTCTTTGCGCCTGAAACGCTTGTGCTATGGGAAGCACAATATGGAGACTTCGCAAATGCCGCTCAAGTCATTTACGATCAGTTCATCTCTGCCGGTCGTGCGAAATGGGGACAAAAATCAGGGCTTGTCCTATTACTGCCACATGGTTATGAAGGACAAGGACCCGAACACTCCAGTGGACGTCTTGAACGGTTCTTACAATTATCTGCAGAAAACAACTGGACAGTGACCAATTTGACGACAGCTGCTCAATACTTCCATATTTTAAGAAGACAAGCAGCGTTGACAACAAAAGATGAAGTAAGGCCGTTGATCATCATGACACCGAAAAGCCTGCTCCGTAACCCGCGTGTGGCTTCAACTCCTGCTGACTTCAGTGAAGGAAATTTCGAAGCAGTATATAATCCATCCAATGTTGGAGCGAAGAAAAAAGATGTCAAACGCTTGATTCTATGCAGTGGAAAAATGGCTATCGACATCGATGCTGCGGTCGAAGCCAATGAGCAAGATTGGGACTGGGTCGACATCCTTCGAATTGAACAGCTTTATCCGTACCCGGAAAAAGAGATGGTAGAATTACTTGATCAATATAAAAATCTAGAAGAGGTCGTTTGGGTCCAGGAAGAACCGAAGAATATGGGGGCATGGTCCTATATCGAACCGAAGATCAGAGCTTCAGTATCTGATGACATGAAAGTGACTTATATAGGACGTCCAGAACGTTCCAGTCCAGCTGCTGGAGAACCTGATGTCCATAAAAGGGAACAGGAACGTATCGTAAATGAAGCGTTGAAATTGAAAAAGACAGACACAGTCACCACTGAAGGAGGAAATGTATCGTGAGCGAAATCAAAGTACCAGAGCTAGCAGAATCCATCACAGAAGGGACAATCTCAGAGTGGTTAGTCGAGGTGGGCGATAAAGTCACAAAAGGCGATTACCTCGTCGAATTGGAAACTGATAAAGTCAATGTCCAGGTCAGTGCTGAAGAAGATGGCGTGATCACTGACTTGTTGAAAGAAGCTGGCGATACAGTAGAAGTTGGCGAAGTGATTGCGAAACTTGGTGAAGGTGATGAAGCACCAAGTGATGAGGAACCCGCCGAGAAAGAAAAAGAAGAGCCTGAAGAGAAACAAGAAGAAGTAGATAAGAAAGAAGAACAACCTGAAAAAGAAGAAAGTCAAACGAAAGAAGAACCAAAAGGAACAGATCGTCCAGTCGCTTCACCTGCTGCTCGTAAGCTTGCTAGAGAGCTCGGAGTTGATTTGAAGGAAGTGAAGTCGACGGATCCGATTGGTCGTGTAAGATCTGAAGATGTGAAAAATCATGCAGAATCTCCTAAGAAAGAAAAAGCTGAACCGAAACAATCTAAGCCTGAAAAACAAAGCAGCCAACCAAAACAGGTGACAGAAGAGAAGTCTGAGAAGCCGGTTGAACGTGTCAAAATGTCCAGAAGACGTCAAACAATCGCGAAAAGACTTGTAGAGGCTCAGCAGACTGCAGCAATGCTGACTACTTATAACGAGGTTGATTTGACAGCAATCAATGATCTTCGTAAGCGTCGTAAGGAACAATTTTTACAGCAAAACGATGTAAAGCTAGGATATATGTCCTTCTTTACAAAAGCAGTTGTTGCAGCATTGAAGAAGTTCCCTAGAATCAACGCAGAGATCCAAGGGGACGAAATGCTTCTCAAGAAGTTCTACGACATCGGTATCGCGGTAGGTGCTGAAGAAGGCCTAGTGGTTCCTGTTGTGAGAGATGCAGATAAATTGAGCTTTGCGCAAATTGAAAAGGAAATCAAGTCATTGTCTAAGAAAGCTCAAGATAAAAAGCTGACGATCGACGAGCTTCAAGGCGGTACATTTACAATTACGAACGGCGGTGTATTCGGATCGCTTATGTCATCTCCAATTTTGAATACTCCACAAGTAGGTATTCTAGGAATGCATAAAATCCAATGGCGTCCTGTCGCAATTGATGAAGAACGTATGGAAAACAGACCGATGATGTATATCGCCCTTTCCTATGATCATAGAATCGTCGATGGCAGTGAAGCAGTCCGCTTCCTTGTAAAAGTAAAAGAACTATTAGAAGATCCAGAATCCTTGTTGTTGGAAGGATGAAATTGTTACAAGACCCAGAAGGCAGTTTGCCCTTTGGGTCTTTTTTTGTGGACTGATATTGTAAAGATTCTAAAAAAGGTTCTATGATAAGACTGTTATCGCAAACATTGTTGCTCTTGCACTTAGAGAAAGTATAAGGGCAACTCTCGACCTACAAAAGGCTTGGTCTCACCAAGTTTTCTTTAAAAGTCGTTGATGTCCACTCCAGGATGCTCGCTTTCCGCAGGGCGTGCAGTAAACCCACTCGTCACCTTGCAACATGGTATGGTCTCACTGTCCCGCTGTTTTTTAAAAATGACTTCCTAGCAATAATCTTTTAGAATAGAGCCTATGAAAAAGAATATAATACAACGCGGTCGTGAATAATGAGGGATGACATAATTACTCTGGAGGTGGCATAATGAACGAAAGAGTACGGGATGCGTTTCTACCGATGACATCCGTTGCTAGTGGAAAGGGACATCTTGTCATACCTGATGTTTACTGTTATACAAATCAAATCGTCAATTTGTGTTTTGTTATGAATGATAGGGATGATTGGGTTTTAGTTGATGCTGGGATGCCAAAATCGAAAACCAAAATCCTGGAAGCTGTTCGGAAACAATTTGGTGAAGACAGACCCCCAAAAGCGATCATCTTAACTCACGGACACTTCGATCATGTTGGAAGTGTTGAAGAATTGGCAGAATACTGGGGAATACCTATTTATGCTCATCCCCTCGAATTCCCTTATTTGACTGGAGAAGAGGATTATCCGAAAGGGGATCCGAAGGTTGACGGAGGGATGGTCAGCGAAATGTCACCACTTTTTCCAAATCACTCGATCAACATTGAGGAACATTTGAAACAACTACCGAATGATGGTTCAGTACCTTTTTTGACAGATTGGAAATGGATTCATACGCCAGGACATACTCCTGGGCATATTTCATTATTCCGTGAATCCGATCGAGCGTTGATTGTTGGTGATGCTTTTGTCACGGTTGATCAGGAGTCCCTTTATAATGTTTATACACAAAAACAAGAAATCAACGGTCCACCTGCGTATTTTACAATGGATTGGGAAAAAGCCAAGGATTCTGTAAAAAACCTAGAAGAACTGAAGCCTTCTATAGCTATTACAGGGCATGGGATCCCGATGTCAGGGAACAAGCTAGAAAATGAACTGAGGTATCTTATCAATCATTTTGACAAAATTGCTTTACCGAAAATCTATCAAAACAAAGCTACTTAAATAAGGATAAAGTGCTGATCATAATGGTCGGCACTTTTTTAGTACCTTTTGAGAAGATTAGAAAAAATGACTTCAGGGAATGGGATGATACATTCTAAAAATTTCAGGCAGAAGGGAAGGAGAGGTTCAAATGCCATTAAAAGCTGTTGTGTTAAATTGTTCCTTAAAATCAAATGAAGAAGTATCCAATACACAGGCTTTGTTAGAAGAAGTCATCCAGATTTTCAATAAAAATGACGTTCATACTGAAATTTTCCGTCTGGCCGATTATGATATTCACTTCGGAATATCGGAAGACATGGGCGATGGTGACGAGTGGCCTTCCATTTTCAAAAAAATCAAAGAAGCAGACATCTTATTAATTGGAACACCGTTATGGTTAGGAGAAAAAAGCAGTATCGCTTCTCTTGCCATCGAAAGATTATATGGTGGGAGCAGCCTTACGAATGAAAAAGGTCAAGGGATTTACTACAACAAAGTAGGCGGAGTGGTGGTCACCGGTAATGAAGATGGGGCAAAGACCGCTTGTCGATCCATCCTTTATGCAATGTCCCATATTGGTTTTACAGTACCACCCAATGTGGAAACCTATTGGGTCGGGGATGCAGGTCCAGGACCATCCTATATCGAGGCTGAAGGCTATAAGAATGAATTTACGCAAAAAAATGCAACGATGATGGCTTATAATTTGATTCACTTTGCAAATATGCTAAATGAAAACCCGATCCCTGCTGAAGGGAATGTGATGGAATAATAAGAACATAGGAAATTATTTACGCAAAAGTAAAGCCAACAGGGAGTTTTGTTAAAATACCTGTTGGCTTTACTTTTTAACTTAATTTGATTTCCAATTCAATTTGAATCTAAGAGGATTTTACCCATTCTGCTGCTTCATTACTTGAAGGTGATGGTGGAAATTGTTCACCTGCTTCAAGTTTCACTTCAGTACTATCCTCATTTGAACTGTTCCCATTGACTAACTTGTCTACCTTGTACGTCCCTGATTCAGGAGCTTTTTCTCCAGTTTTGTAAGTTGTTGCCATCATTAACACCTCCAAATATATTTTAGAAAAGCTTTTGTGCCTTTCTATTAAAATTGTTTACCCAGCTATACATAGAATTTAAACGTCGGACTTCAAAAAACCTCTTCAATTAATACTTTCGTAGAAAATTAATAGAAATGTTTATCTCGAAATCTCACTCAATGCGTTTCCAGCTGCTTGATCTGCTTGTTTAGAAGCAGCTAGGTCTCCAATCGAAACAATCCCTTTGAGTTTACCGCTCTCTACAATCATCAAACGTCTGATCTGGTGATCTTGCATTAGTAAAGATGCATCCTCCACTGGCATATCTGTTTTTCCAGAGATCACTTTTTCTGTCATGATATCCTCTGCACAAACATTATTACCTAAGTCCCTGGCCAGACCTTTGACCACAATATCCCTGTCAGTCACACAACCTATCAAATTCCCATCTTTTTCAACTGGAACCATACCCACATCTTCTTCCGCCATGATACTTGCAACTTGGCGAATGTCATCGGTAGGATTACATGTCTTGACGTCCTTCGTCATGAACTGTTGAAGAACAGCCATTGTTGATTCCTCCTTTTTAAATTGGTATTGGTGACTGTACTATTCGATTATGTAATTCTCTATAACCGATACACAAGGATTTAAACATTTAAGGAAAACCTGGCAAAACCAAGTCCTGGCGCAGGCTGAGCTTTTGTTGTGCTTTTACTGAAGAAAGAATTTTTCATTAAATTTAAAAAATGATCCCAAAGTGAGAGTCACTTCGGGATCATGTTAGTCATTTTAACAAAAAGTATCTTTTGGTTTTGGTACGGACATTCCGAACAGCGGACGGAGGTAGAGGGCTATAAATGTTCCAGCGAGTGCCATCACCATCCAGACCCATCCGTGGAGACTGAACGAAGCGATCCCTCCGAAATAAGCTCCAATGTTGCAACCGAACGCAATTCTGGCACCATATCCCATCATCACGCCTCCAATTATTGCCGCTGCTGCACGTTTCGCTCCGATTTTTTTAAGAGCAAACGCACCACCAGCAGCTGAAGCGAGAAATGCTCCGAGGATGACACCGAAGTTCAAAACACTTGTTGAATCAGCAAGTACGGATTGATTCAATGCAGCACCTTTCTCTCCAGACCAGTATGCCCACTGAGTGACGTCGATTCCAAGTGCCATCGCTGCCTTCGAACCCCATAAAGCAAATGCTGATGTTACGCCCCAAGGGTTACCTCTCACAATCAAAGTAATTGCGTTAAGTACAGCCAATAAAACCGCTGCAACCCATAACGGCCAAGAACCACGAAGGATTCGTGCAAAGCCTTTTCCACTAGGTAATGGTTTCATAGAAGGAGGACGTCGTTTTTTACCGATGATGATCGTAGCTCCAAAAATGGCAGCAAAAATAAGAAGTTGAACGACCCATGCTCCGGTATAACCAAGACCTGTGCTAGTTGCTAGAGAAATGGCTTCGAAAGAAGGCGTCTGATTCACCCAAAAATCCCAGTGCCAAGCACCAAGGACAGAACCAACGATAAACGCAATCAAAGTAATGAACATCGCAGAGCGTCCACCACCTACTGCATACAACGTACCAGACGCACAACCGCCTCCTAGCTGCATGCCAATACCAAAGATGAATGCACCAACTACGACACTCGTACCTACAGGAGACACATAGCCTGCAGGTGTATTACCGAACATGCCAACTCCCATACTTAAAATCGGGGCAAACAACGTGCATGCGACAGCCATCATGATCATATGAGCACGTAATGCTTCTCCATTTCCGACCGCAAGCAGACGCCTGAACGCTGAAGTAAAGCCGAAACGTGCATGGAATAATGTATAACCCAATAAAAGTCCAATCCACATCGTCATGCTTTGCTGAAGCCCTGCAGAAGAAAAGATTGCAATACTTAGGGCTAATGCCGTGATAAGACCACCTGTAATAAGTAGAGCTTGGGGAGAAGGGAGACCAGTAGAATCAAATGGCTCTCTATTATCATTTATGGCTGGTTGTTGCATCGCCATAATATTACCTCCATTTCATATAAGTTTTGTCGGATTTAAATACAATATATTATAATACGACGAACAGGTGATTGTAAACCTATAAACAACACAAATGAAAGGACGGAGCCCAAACAGTTAATAGAATTCCATCAACTAAATAGAAGTTGCCACTTTAGTGACAACTTCCCAGGTTTCCTATTACGTTTGAGGAGAGTCATAACGCCCGAACCAATCGTACCGATTTTTTGAAATCCATTTATAGAGAGGACTGAAGATTTTATCCATGAAAGGTAAGTATAGTAGTAGACTTATTGGAAATGAAATCGGCATAAGCGTCAATACTCGTCTGACCGTGTCAAAACCTTTTAGAACTTTTCCTTTTGATGTGATCATATGAATTTCATCATACACGTTGCGATTTTGATTGATGAACGATCTATATTCGGTTTTTTCAATCTCCTGGAGTGGAATCCAATAAATCCTTTTGAACCAATCCATCCTTTCAATTACCCGTCTAGCATTTGAACATAGAGGACACGCTGCATCATAAAACACCACATGTTTCATTATTAATCACCCTCGAATTCATATTATATTTCTTGTATTCCCGTTAGCTTTCAACCTGCAAACTGTTTTTTTTAATGTTGGCTGTTTTCGCAAACTTTATTGTGTCTTGCACTTAAAGAAAGTATAAGGGCAACTAAGGCTTGACCTACAAAAGGCTTGGTCTCGCCAAGTTTTCTTTAAAAGTCGTTGATCCGCTACAGGATGCTCGCTTTCCACCACGGGCGTGCGGTGAGCCCATTCGTCGCCTTGCGACCTCAGGAGTCTCCTTTTCAAGGAAGCATTAGTGCTCCTGCGTCTACAAGAAAGTCCTGTCGAAGCGAGCTTCCTCGTCGCATGCCTTGCGAGGAGATTATTCAGGTAGTAGGGCGCTCAATCCCGCAGGACAAGGAAAGCTTCAGCAGCGTTCCATCGCACGAAGAAAATACGATTTTCATTTTCGAGGAGTCTCGCACCTTACTCTCCAATCAACTTGCACAAGGTGAGTTTTTAAAAATCAAAAGCAATATTTTAGAAAAGAGCCTTAATGTTAGAGAAAATACGTACCGGGGTACACTAGTATAAGGATGCCTTATTAACCATGAAGTATGGGAAAACTATTGTTTGGAAGGAGGCGATAACATGGCATTACAGCCGTTGTCAGTAATAGAACTCGTAGCAAAAATATTGGATAAGGAAGAAGTCTTTCTCCTTGATATCCGTAAGGAAGAGGATTATGAAGATTGGTCGATCGAGGGTGAAACTGTACGAAGCATGAACATCCCTTATAATCAGTTGAAAAATGGTGTAGAGGATGTAAAAAATAAACTTCCCGAACACCAAAATATTTACGTTATTTGTGCAAAAGGAATTTCGTCACAGGATGCTGTTGAAAAACTGGAAGAATCCGGTGTTGATAAAATCACCTATGTAAAAGGCGGAATGACAGCATGGAGCGAGCATCTTGAACCGGTAGAAATTGGTAAGACGAAAAACAGAGGTACCATCTATCAATTTGTCAGAATCGGAAAAGGATGTTTATCCTACCTTATTGAATCGAATGAAGAAGTAGCGATTGTGGATTCCAATCGGATGAGTGATGTATATCAGAATTTTACAGATCATAAAGGGTGGAAGATCAAAGCTGTCATCGATACCCATCTTCATGCCGATCATATCTCCGGCGGTCCTAAGTTAGCTGAACAGAATGATGCAACTTATTGGTTCCCGCCTAAGGATGATGAGGGTGTCCTGTTTCAGTATGAACCGTTAGAAAATGATCACCCGATCAAAGTCGGTGACGTAACGATCGATCCCGTATATTCACCCGGACACACCATTGGCAGTACAAGCTTAATTGTTGATGAACAGTACCTTCTGACTGGGGATATCCTATTTGTCGAATCAATTGGACGACCGGATTTAGCAGGAAAAGCTGATGCATGGGTGGATGATCTAAGAAGTACGCTATACGAACGTTATCAGAAACTTTCAATGGATTTAACAGTATTGCCTGCACACTTCAGCCAAATGGATGAAATGAAGGAAGATGGAAGTGTCCAAGAAAATTTGGGCAGCCTTTATAAAAAGAATAATCGCTTGAATATAAAGGACGCTGAAAAATTCAATCATATGGTCACAGATAATCTCCCTCCTCAACCAAACAGTCACGAGGAAATACGGAAAACCAATATGGGGAAGAAACATCCAGATCAAAAAGAGGAACAGGAAATGGAAGTCGGACCAAACCGATGTGCGGTAAGCTAAGATTGTGTAACAATAGTGAGTGAACTGTATCCTCAAGTAGGGATACAGTTCATTTTTTAATCCAAACTAGAATCAAGAAAAGCATTGTGGCTGTTATCCTTATGATCTGAAAGAACAATGTGACAAAAAGGAGTGGAACAATGAATCATCTACAACATCATTCTGATCAGTCAAATACTAAAGAAGCAGATAACTCCGGGCATGCTCATCTTCATAATGACAACCATGATGGGCAGAGCAACGGTCATGATCACCAGGATCATCACGCCCAAATGGTTGATGATTTCAAAAAAAGGTTTTATATCTCATTAGGGGTAACAATTCCGATTTTGATCCTATCCCCGATGATCCAGGAGTTTTTGAATTTTCAAATCGATTTCAGTGGTGATATGATTTTGCTTTTCCTCCTTTCCACATTTGTATTCTTTTATGGAGGATGGCCATTTTTAACCGGAATGGTAGATGAATTTCAAGACAAGAATCCAGGAATGATGACTTTAATCGCCTTAGCAATTATAGTTGCATATGGATTCAGTTCCCTTGCTGTATTTGGACTAGCTCAAAAGAACTTCTTTTGGGAACTGGCCACGTTAATTGATATTATGCTTCTCGGACATTGGATAGAGATGAAGTCTGTCATGGGAGCATCCAGAGCTTTAGAAGAGTTAGTGAAAATGATGCCTTCAGAAGCTCACTTGGTTGAAGAGAATGGGGACACGAAAGATGTACCTGTATCTGAGCTTGAACAAGGAAATCATGTACTTATAAAACCAGGTGAAAAGGTGCCAGTCGATGGAGTCATCGTAAAAGGGCAATCCTCCATAGATGAATCCATGCTGACCGGTGAATCCGTTCCAGTTGAAAAGAACCAAGAAGAAAGTGTGATTGGAGGTTCAATCAATGGAGAAGGATCCATCACCGTTAAGGTTGAGAAAACTGGAGATGAAAGTTATCTGTCTCAGGTAGTAAATATGGTGAAAGAAGCTCAAGAATCGAAATCAAGGACACAAGATTTATCCAATAGGGCTGCCAAATGGTTGTTTTATGTTGCTCTGGCCGCAGGTTTTTCTACGATTACCATCTGGCTGTTGATCGGTTATGAATTTTCATACGCTCTAGAAAGAATGGTGACTGTCATGGTAATTGCATGTCCGCACGCTCTTGGACTTGCAGCTCCGCTCGTTGTCGCTAGATCAACAGCCCTTTCAGCTAAAAAAGGACTGCTTATAAGGAATAGAGCAAGCTTTGAAGGAGCAAGGAACTTAGAAGCGATCGTTTTTGACAAAACCGGGACATTGACTGAAGGGAAATTCGGTGTCACAGATATTATTATAGAAAATGATTATACCGAAAATGAGGTTCTTCAGTTGATTGCTTCCCTTGAAAATCAGTCAGAGCATCTAATTGCAAGAGGGATTGTGGAGGAAGCTAAAAAAAGAGAGATTTCGATAAAACCTCCAGAAGAATTCGAGTATTTGACTGGTAAAGGTCTAGTCGGAAAGGTAGAAGGTAAAGAAGTGAGCGGAGTAAGCCCAGGCTATATTAAAGAGCACAATATCACCTATAATAATTCAAAATTTGAAAAGATGTCTAGAGAAGGTAAAACAGTGATTTTTGTACTGATTGAAAATGAATTAGCCGCGATGATTGCTTTGGCAGATCAGATAAGAGACAGTGCCAAACTTGCAATTGAAAAATTGAAAGAAATGGACATCAAATCAATCATGTTGACAGGTGATAATCAAAAAGTTGCGCAATGGGTAGCAGAACAGATAAGTTTAGATGAAATATATGCGGAGGTACTGCCAGATCAAAAAGCTGACAAAATAAAAGAAATAAGAGGGAAGGATTTAAAAGTTGCAATGACAGGGGACGGTGTAAATGACGCTCCCGCTCTTGCTAATGCAGATCTCGGTATTGCTATAGGTGCGGGTACTGACGTTGCAATGGAAACGGCAGATGTCATCTTAGTGAAAAGTAACCCAGAAGATGTTGTTTCTATCATCGAACTATCAAAAGGGACATATCGTAAAATGATCCAAAACCTTTGGTGGGCAGCTGGATATAACATTATTGCCCTCCCACTTGCAGCAGGAATATTATATCCGATTGGAATTGTATTAAGCCCAGCAGTGGGAGCAGTATTGATGTCGCTTAGTACAGTTGTCGTTGCAATAAATGCTCAACTCTTTAAAGGATGATTAAATCATAAGATATTGTAAAAGAACTTCTATATTCAGTGGAAGTTTTTTTATATTCGAAGTCGTTAGAAATGAAGTTCAGAACGTTAATTGATAAACTTGTTTTATTCCCAATTGAAAAGGAGCGGTTCACCTTGCAATATGTGACACTGAATAATGGAGTAAAGATGCCACAGTTAGGCTTTGGGGTGTGGCAGGTTGAAGATGAAGCAGCAGTTCCAGCAGTGAAAAAAGCACTTGAGGTTGGCTATCGTTCTATTGACACAGCTGCCATCTATGGAAATGAACGAGGAGTAGGAGAGGCACTTAAACAAAGCGGCATCCCTCGGGAAGAGCTGTTCATCACAACAAAAGTGTGGAACTCGGACCAGGGGTATGAAAATACGCTGCGTGCATTTGATGACAGTCTTGATAAACTTGGACTTGATTACGTCGATTTATATTTGATTCACTGGCCGACTCCCGAATTTGATGAATATGTGGAAACCTATAAAGCACTGGAAAAGTTGTACCATGATGGCCGTGTAAAAGCGATTGGCGTCTGTAATTTCGATCAGGATCATTTACAACGTTTGCTAGATGAATGTGAAGTTACACCAGTCCTTAACCAGATAGAATGTCATCCGTTCTTAGCCCAATACGAACTAAAGGAATTTGGACGTGAAAATGGCATTTATGTAGAAGCTTGGAGCCCGCTCATGCAGGGTGGAGAAGTATTGAAAAACGAAATGATAGGGGAGTTAGCAAAGAAGTATGACAAGACTCCAGCCCAGGTGATCATTCGCTGGCATTTGCAAAACGATACGATCGTCATTCCAAAATCCGTGACACCATCCCGTATTGAAGAGAACTTCGATGTATTTGATTTTGAACTTAACCGGGAAGAAATAGATAATATCAATTCATTGGATCGCAACAAACGAAAAGGTCCAAAACCAAGTGAAATGAACATGAGGTAATACCCTAAGATGTGTTATACATTCAAAGAAAGAACTATCCAAGAGAAAAAATGGATAGTTCTTTTCAATTTTCAGCTGTTATTCCTGAATTCTGCTCATTTATGTTTTATTTCTAATCAAGTAGATAGGTTAAGCACTACTTATCTAGAAAGATGTGGCACCTTCCAATTTGGAAAGTGCCATGTTCAAAACTATCATTTTACTTCGACTGTCCATTCGTTGCGGTCTTCAAGCTTTCCAGTTTGGATACCTGTGATTGTATCATACAACTTCTGAGATAACTCACCTATTTCGTGATTGTTGATCACCATTTTCTTTCCAAGCCAGTTCAATTCTCCGACGGGTGAAATGACAGCAGCGGTTCCGGTCCCGAATGCTTCTTCTAGTTCACCATCTTCATGATGCTGGTATAATTCTTCAATGGATATCCTTCTTTCCGTAATCGGAACACCCCATTCTTTCAACAACTCAATGACGGACATCCTGGTGATTCCTTGCAGAATGCTACCGTTCAATGCTGGAGTGACAACTTCACCATTTATTTTAAAGAAGATATTCATGCTCCCGACTTCTTCAATGTACCGCTTTTCGATTCCATCGAGCCAGAGGACATCCGCATTGCCCTCAGTGTACGCTTTCGCTTGAGCCTGATAGGCAGAAGAATAATTTCCGGCAGTCTTTGCCATTCCGGTACCACCTTTTACAGCACGGGTGAACTTATCCTCGACAAGGATTTTTACCGGGGTTAATCCACCTGAAAAATAAGGTCCGACTGGAGAAAGGAGGATCATGAATTTATACGTTTTAGAAGGAGCGACAGAAAGATTAGGTTCCGTTGCAATGATGAACGGACGGACATATAGTGAGGTACCTGGCGTTGAGGGTACCCAGTCTTTTTCTAATCTGATCAATTCTTTCAAGTATTCCATTACTTGTTCTTCATCAATCGATGGAATGCTTAAACGATCACTGGAACGATTCAGCCGCTCGAAATTTTTCTCTGGACGGAAAAGTAATATACGATCGTCTGCCCGGTAAGCTTTCAACCCTTCAAATACGGTCTGCCCATAATGGAAAATCATTGCCGCAGGATCCAATGTTAAGGGCTCATAAGGAACGATGCGCGGCTCAAACCAGCCTTTTCCCACTTCATAATCCATGATGAAAAGGTGGTCAGTAAAGTTTCTGCCGAATCGTATTTCATCGGCTCTCGGCTTTTGCTGCTTATGTGTGCTTTTTACAATGGTTAGTTCTTGATTCATCATGAAAAACTCCTTTGTCTTTTTGTTGGGAAGTGGATAGATTATGTTACATTGTACGCAATAACTGTATTTATTTAAAGTGCTAAGTCACTAAAATGAGAGTAAATTTTGCAGAAACCCCATTTTAAACTCGACTTCATGTTAAAGAATGTTTGCAAATGATTTAGATACATCTTCGTTTTATGTACATTTCCCAGCATTCATTAAACACATATCCCATAATATATGTACATATTTTGCTTTTTATCAACATTTGAGTTTTTTCGACACAACTCTTTAGGTGTTGAAAATAGGAGTAAAGCCAGGGGTTACCTAGTTCGAATTAGCGAATTCCATCTATATTTGTTTAATGTATCAAAATACGTGGTACAAATTCTTGCAAAACCTCTAGTCAATAAGAAAGGTGGAGATCATGAAACGACTTCAATTATTCAGTTTCATTCTAGTCCTTGGCCTATTCCTTGGAGCTTGTGGATCAGAAGAGAACCCTGAAAACAACAATGACTCGGAGCAAAGCCAAAATGAAAGTGGCGAAAAAGAAGAGAAAAAAAGCGAAGACAGAGAACCTGATAAGAAGTTGAGCTCTGAGGTTGAAAACTTCATCGGTACTGTAGAATCCATGGAATCTACACTTGATCAATCCTCTGATGATATCAAAAAAATAAATGAAAACGGAAAGACAATTGAGGAAGAATGGGATCTGATCGAAAAGACAGTTGAAGAAAAGCATCCAGAACATTATGAAAAGGTCGAAGAAAGCTTGTATCCCCTTATTAATGAATCACAAAAGGATAAACCCGATGTTGAAAAAGTGAAAGAACTCACTCAATCATCCATAGACAGTTTAAAAGAATTACAACAAAGTGTTGATGAAGGATAAACTGACCAAAGGAGGCTGGGACAAAACTATAACTGCCAACAAAAAGACGAACAATAAAATAGATCGGAGAAAATGAAAGACGAAAAGCGTAGACAACATCCGTAGACTCCTGCGGGAACAGCACGAGTCGAAGACCCCGCAAGAAAGCAAAGGATGTTGACGAAGCGGAACCTTCATTTATTACCACTGAAGAAAACCCGGACAAATTGTTCGGGTTTTCTATTGAACAATGTTCATTTGTTCCAGCCTCTATTTTTTATAACATTAGATAAATATTAAATTTTGTAATTTTCAAAATTTATCTAGACAAGTTCATATGGGTAAAAGTTATAATAGTGAAAATAATTCCATTATCAAACAGGGTGAAAACTTATTGTGAAAAGGAGGATAAAGAATGAACCATTTAACGAATTCAAGAAAGGAAAAAGGCGAAGTAACCATCATTGATGTATGGGCCGCAAAGAAAAGAATTTCCTCTCTCATTCATAAGACACCGTTACTTGAATCACAAATACTGACAGAAAAGTCAGGATGCCCTGTTTATTTAAAACTTGAAAATGTACATAATACAGGATCTTTCAAAGTAAGAGGAGCAGCTAACAAGATATTAAGTTTAAATGAAAACGAGAGAAAAAGAGGAGTTGTCACGTTTTCAACAGGAAACCACGGAATGGCTGTAGCTTATGTCGCAAAAAAATTAGGTATTGAAGCTGTTATATGTATCTCTAAACGTGTACCCAAAGCAAAAGTAGATTCATTGAAAAGACTAGGGGCAAAAATTGAGATTCATGGGGATAGTCAAGATATGGCAGGAGAGCGTTGCTATGAATTAGAAAGAGAAAAAGGAATGACGGTGATCCCTCCATTTGACGATCCTTATGTCATTGCCGGACAAGGAACCATCGGTCTGGAACTATTAGAAGAAATCCCAGGGCTGTCAAATGTCATCATCCCACTATCAGGAGGTGGCTTGCTTTCTGGAATCAGCTTGACACTGAAATCAAACGACCCCGGTATCAAAATCACTGGCGTTTCGATGGAACATGCTGCGGTCATGTATGAAAGTTTGAAAGCACTGAAGCCTGTCCAGTTGGAAGAACAAAATACACTTGCCGATAGTCTGCTAGGCGGGATAGGCCTTGACAACCAATATACATTCCCAATGGTACAGCAATATTTGGATGACCTCATCCTAATACCTGAAGATGAGATCGCTTACAGCATGGCCTTCATGATGGATAAACACCGCTTGATCATGGAAGGAGCAGCGGCAACAGGTATAGCGGCCCTTGTAGGTGATCATGTTGTTCAGCAGAATGGTGCGATTGCTGTCATTATCAGTGGTAATAATGTGGATCTATCTGTGCTTCACAATATCATCCAAGATTATAGCAAGAAGGGCGATTCAAAACACCTCTGAAAAAAATAAACTGAGGAGGTAAAATGTGAGCTTGACAGTAAAGGACTTCATAGAACTGGATATCATGGAAAGTGCAAGGGTAAGATCAGGAAAAGGAATCCTTAGTGAACGCCATGTTCAATGGATTTCAGCTATTGAAATGCCTGTCGAGAATTTTGTCCGTAAAAATGAAGTTGTCCTGAGTACTGCCATTGGCTGCGGGCAGGATCTTGATTCCTTAAAACAATTTGTACAAGACATCATTGATTCGAAAGCATCTACTCTCGTCATAGCATTAGGACGACACATTTTCGATATTCCTCAAGAAGTGATCGAGTTAGCAGAAAAGAGGGATTTCGTCATAGTCGAAATCCCCTGGGAAGTGCGTTTTGCCAATATAGTTGAGGAAGTAATGGTGATACTGAATGGTATCAACCGCGAAGAACGTCAACAATCAGAGAAAGTCCAGCAAGAACTTTTGAATTTGATTTTACAAGAGAAAGAACTTCCATATATTTTGAGCTCAATTCAAAGACATATAGGATACCCCATCCTGTTGACGGATGAAGCAGGAGCCATACAGGGGAAAAGTGGCACTTTTGTTGGGTTGAGTGAAAGAAGAGGAAGAGGATATTTCTTACCTGATGGGATGTCAGCTAATCCAGAAGAACAATTAATCACACACGACCCGATGTTCCAAAAGTTCCAGGAGTTTGAAATCGATGGCCAATCGGTATTGAGATTACCGATTCTGAAAGTGTCAGGAAGCCCACAAGGATACTTATATGTTTCAATTCCTCCTGATGCCTCTATTGAATCTTCATTGACGGAATTCAGGGTTCATGTTTTGGATCATGCAGCAACAACGATTGCCCTTTGGCTTGCTCGTAAAAATGCTGTAGAAGATACTAAAATGCGTCTCCGGAGTGATTTTGTCCAAGAGCTGGCAAAAGGTGAGTTCCATTCATTAGACCAAGCGAATTCCAGGGCCCAATTACTAGGTTACAACCTCAAAGTTCCTTATATTTGTATCGTCGGACTCCCCGAAAATCTGAAAACCCTCTTTGAAAAATGGAAAAAAGAGTATCATTCCTATGAACATTGGTTCAAAAGCATGATACGTTATATAGAAGAGGAAATCGTCTATGCCGGACAGTCACTGGCTCGGGAAGTAATGATGACCTATCAAGGTGAACATTTGATCATTTATATTGAATCAACTGGAGAGGAGATAAGTGAGAACCCTGCGGATTTCTTGGATCTCGTTGATCGACGTTTGCGCAACCTGCTTCCAGGTGTAGTCATTTCATGGGGGAGCGGCGACTATCAACATGATTTGAATGGGTTCAAAGAAAGCTATCATCATGCACAAACTGCATTACAAATCGGCAGAAGCAAGAAGGGAATTGGTCAACGGATGATGTATGAGGATACACGAGTTGACCGTGTACTTCTAAGTATTGCCAAAAATAGTGAAATGAAGCAGATCATCATGTCAACGATCGACCCTTTAGTAAAGTATGACGAGAAAAGAAACATGGATTTGATAGGGACGTTCAGTACGTATAACCAGTATCAAGGAAATGTAAGTAAAACGTCAAGGGCATTGAATTTACACAGGCAATCGCTATTATATCGTCTCCGAAAAATTGAAACACTGACCGGGCTTTCTTTGATCGATCCGGATGATTTATTCTTACTGGATTTAAGTATCAAGACCTGGAAAATCGGCATATCGAAAGACTTTTAAATATGAATTAAAACCTGGATGGAGTTCTGACTCCATCCAGGTTTTTTCTATTTTGCTACAAAATTGACTAAGACAACTTCGAAAATTTCATACATTTTTACAGATGAAATTTTCACCTCTTATTCACTATAATGATACAAAATCATAATATTCCAAAAATTAAAACAACTAATTTGTAAAAGGGGGATGCCCTCATGTCATTCGGAACAGAAGAATATAAAGATAGGATCCGGAAAACCAAAGAAAAAATGGCTTCCAAAGGTATTGAAGTTTTGCTCATCACTGATCCTGCAAACATGTATTACTTATCTGGTTATAACGGATGGTCTTTCTACGTTCATCAAATGCTGGTGATCATCGATGATGAGGATCAACCGATTTGGATCGGTCGAGGACAGGATGCAAATGGCGCTAAGCTGACCACCTGGATTTACCATGAAAACATCATTCCGTATCCCGACGATCATGTCCAGTCAGATTCAAAACATCCCATGGATTTTGTAGCTGAAATTTTGAAACAGATTGGGCAGGAACGTCGCTCGATCGGAGTCGAGATGGAGAATTATTATTTTACTGCCAAATGTTACGAGCATCTGAAGAAAGGATTGCCTAATGCATCTTTTCAAGATGCTACGTTGCTTGTCAATTGGGTTCGAATCATAAAGTCCGATACTGAGATCGAGTATATGAAGCGAGCTGCAAAAATCGTGGAAAGTGCCATGATGGCTGGGATTGAGATGATTGATGAAGGTGTAAGGGAGTGTGACGTTGCAGCAAAGATCTTTCACTCTCAGATTTCCGGTACCTCTGAATTTGGTGGTGATTATCCGGCAATCGTCCCCTTGTTGCCTTCCGGAGAGAAAACATCGACTCCGCATATGACATGGACAGATGACCGTTACAAGAGAGGTGATGCTGTCATTTTAGAACTTGCAGGGTGTTATAAACGGTATCATTCTCCTCTTGCCAGAACATTGAATATCGGCCCGCCTACAGTAAAAGTCAGGGGACTTTCAGAAGTAGTGGTTGAAGGATTGAATGCCTGCCTGGACATGATCAAACCCGGCATTTACTGTGAGGAAATCGAAGAAACATGGAGAAGGACCATCGTGAAAAGTGGAATCATCAAAGAGTCTCGCCTCGGTTATTCTGTCGGACTCAACTATCCGCCAGATTGGGGTGAGCATACAGCGAGTATCCGTAAAGGGGATAGAACTGTGCTTCAGCCTAACATGACCTTCCATCTCATCCCAGGAATCTGGTTGGACCATTACGGGTTTGAAGCTAGTGAAGCCTTACGGGTGACGGAGGATGGATGTGAGACATTCGCCTCGCTTCCACGTCAACTGATCATCAAAGATGGATTGCTAACAAACTACTAATACATGTAAAGGAGTTAAGAGCTCATGCTTATCCTTACTGAACAGGAGCTTAGAAATCATGTCCAATTGAATCTTGAAGCGATCTCGATCGTTGAAGAAGGATTCGTAAAATTGGCTAATGGTGAAGTCAAGATGCCGCCGATCATGCGAATCGACCTTCATGACCAAAATGGTGAAGTGGATGTAAAATCAGCCTACGTTAAAGGAAAAGAAATGTTTGCAATCAAAGTTTCTTCAGGATTTTTCAATAACCACAAGCTAGGTCTTCCGAGTGGAAATGGACTGATGATGCTGATCAGTACTCAAACTGGAATTCCTCAAGCCCTTTTACTCGACAATGGTTATCTGACACACATCCGGACGGCAGCGGCCGGAGCGATCGCAGCTAAGTACCTTTCAAGAGAAAACATTGAGACGGTCGGTGTCATAGGTGCAGGAGATCAGGCAAGATATCAAGTCCATGCCTTGAAGCTTGTGCGTAATTTTAAGAAAGTGCTGGTATATTCCCGTTCACTTGATCGTGCTGCCGAATATGCAAAGGAAATGTCTGTTGAGCTTGGATTAGAAGTCCAGGCGGTTAATATCGCAGAAACCGTTGTCCGACAAAGTGATGTTGTCATCACGACAACACCTGCAAACGAGCCCGTTATCAAAGCGGCATGGCTTCACCCTGGGCTCCACATTACCGCAATGGGATCAGACGCTGAACATAAACAGGAAATAGAGGCAGAGGTATTAGCCCGAGCCGATCGTTTAGTATGTGATACGAAAGCACAATGTGCAAGGTTCGGTGAGTTGCATCATGCATTGGAGAGTGGTGCTGTGATAGACGATTCTGCCGTGATTGAAATCGGGCAACTGACAACACAGCAAATCATAGGCAGGGAAGATGATAATCAAATTACGGTGTGTGATCTGACAGGTACGGGAGTACAAGACACAGCGATTGCTCTGTTCGCATACAACGAATCTGTTAATCAAAACAAAGGCTTGAAGGTTGATAACAAGACATTCGCGTAAAGAAAAATCGATAGGAGTGTGATCTTATGGAAAATAAAAATATCAAAGCAGGAACAAAAGCAGTTTGGGCTGGAGAAAAAGACTATTTGGTACATGGGGCAACCCAGGTACCTGTCGTCCTAAGTGTCGCTTACGGATATGACGACATGGATGAATGGTACGATGTAGCGATTGGAAAAAAGAAAGGTCATATCTATGGACGCAACACAAATCCGACTGTCCAATCTTTTGAGGATAAGGTTAAAATTCTTGAGGGAGCAGAAGCTGCTACTAGTTTTTCAACAGGAATGGCGGCGATCAGCAATACCCTGTCGACCTTCCTGGTTCCAGGTGATCGCATTGTTTCGATAAAAGATACTTACGGAGGAACGAATAAAATCTTTACAGAATTCTTGCCAAGACAACAGATCGAAGTCGGTCTCTGTGAGACAGGGAACCATGAACAGATCGTGACGGAAGTCGCAAAAGGATGCAAGATATTATATTTGGAAACACCGACTAATCCTACGGTAAAAGTTTCAGACATCGAACGGTTAGCGAGAGCCGGTCGCGCTGCTGGAGCATTGGTCGTGGTTGATAACACTTTCGCGACACCGATCAACCAGAATCCTCTTTCTTTAGGAGCAGATCTCGTCATCCATAGTGCAACGAAATTCTTAGGGGGTCATGCTGATGCCCTGGGGGGAGTTGTTTGCGGCCGGGAAGAGCATATTGAACAAATCTATCATTACCGTGAAATCAATGGAGCTACAATGGATCCGATGGCTGCATACTTGATGTTACGCGGAATGAAAACGCTCCATCTCCGGGTACGCCAGCAATGTAAAAATGCGATGGAACTGGCAAACTATCTTCAGACAAAAGAATTAGTTGAGGGCGTTTATTATCCAGGGCTTAAAACACATCCGTTACATGATGTTGCAACAAAGCAAATGAAAGATTATGGAGGAATGCTCAGTTTTGCAGTAAAAGGTGGTGTGGATACAGTCCGTCATCTTCTCCCGAAATTACAGTTTGCCAATCGTGCTGCTAATCTAGGTGCAGTTGAAACGACTGTCGGTCCAGCCCGAACGACGAGCCACGTCGAATGTACCCCAGAAGAACGAGCAGCAATGGGCATCCCAGAAGGCCTTGTCCGGGTTTCATGCGGCATCGAGGAAATTGAAGATATCATCGCCGATTTTGAGCAAGCTTTCAATCATATTGGAAGTGCCCTCAAAGTTTGATCGATATAATGTCAAGGCAGGAGGTGAACATACACATGTCCAATAAACATCCGATCGTGCAGCAAGCTGACAGGATGTTAAGCCAGCTGATCGACTGGCGCCGCATGCTTCATCAACATCCAGAACTCAGTTTTCAAGAGTTTTGGACCTCTCGATTTGTTGCGGACACCCTTTCTCAACTCCCCGGAATCAGGGTCGAGAAAGGAATCGGAGTTGAAACGAGCGTTCTCGGAACTTTGACTTCAGGAGAAGGCCCGACCATCGCATTACGTGCGGATATCGACGCACTACCGATTAAGGAAAGGAACAATACGAGTTATATCTCTAGAAAGGAAGGCGTCATGCATGCGTGTGGCCATGATGCCCACACTGCCATGTTACTTGGAGCAGCCGCTGTCCTGTCGGAACTTTTCCAAAATGGAAGTCTGGCAGGCACAGTGAAGTTCATTTTTCAACCAGCTGAAGAAAGTACCGATGAAAAGGGGCTATCCGGCTCTCCCTATCTAGTGAATGCGGGAGTCTATGAAAAGGTTGATGCAGCAATCTCCCTTCATGTCTGCCCATGGCTCCCAGCTGGTAGTATCCAAATGAATGATGGCTATAGTATGGCGAACGTGGATGTGTTTGAAGCGAAGATTTCCGGTACAGGAGGTCATGGTGCTTATCCTGAACGTGGTACAGATCCGATATGGATGCTTGGACCTGTCCTGCAAGCAGTATACAGCATCCCCTCGCGAAAAATATCGACATTAGATGCTGCAGTCGTGAGCATCGGGCAAATACATGCTGGTACAGCAAATAATATCATTCCAACCGAGGTAACCATTACAGGTACATTGCGCAGTTATACTCCTGAGGTACGTGATCAACTAGGGATTGAACTTAAGAGGGCATTGTCGATAGTTGAGCCACTTGGTGGAGAGTTCTCCTTATCAATTGAAAAAGGGGAACCTGCCTTATACAATGATCCGCTCGTGAATCAAGGGATAAAGGAAGTCATTGATGAAATCTATCCACAAATCAGGATTGAGGAACGTCCATTCGGATTAGGTGGAGAAGACTTCGGTTACGTGACCCAAAAGATTCCAGGCGCAATGTTTTTTCTAGGTGCAGCTCCTTCAAATGGGATTCAAAGGGATCTTCACACTCCAATCTTTGATATTGATGAATCATGTTTACCGATAGGAACGGGTATTCTCGTACAAACAGCAGTAAAAGTTCTAAATCGTGAAACATTAATTAATCGAAACGTGGAGGTACGAACATATGAAGCATAAAATGGCATTTATCGGTTTTGGTGTAGTCGGCCAGGGACTCGCTGAAATATTACAGGATAAAAAAGAAACATTAATACAAGAAGAGGAAATGGAGCCTGTCATTGTCGGCATATCTGATTTGATGAAAGGTTCAATCTACCACCCAGAGGGTCTTGATATCGATTCGGTTCTGGAAGTCTTGAGCAACACAGGCAGCCTCGAAAATTATCCAGATACTCCAGGTCTTGTCACTGGCTGGAATAGTTTTAAAATGATCCAAGACTCGAATGCAGATACGATCATCGAAGTTTCATACACAGATGTCCAAACAGGTCAGCCAGCAATCGATCATTGCAAGGCAGCATTTATGAGTGGTAAAAATGTCGTCATGACGAACAAAGGACCTGTGGCGCTTGCTTACAATGAACTTTCACGAATAGCTGAAGATTGTACAGTCCATTGGGGATTTGAAGGAACGGTCATGAGCGGGACGCCAGCCTTAAGGATGCCCCTCGAAACATTAGCCGGAAATACAATAACGCAAATACGAGGGATTTTGAACGGAACCACCAATTACATCCTTACGAAAATGGAAAAAGAAGGCGTCTCCTATCAAGAGGCACTTAAAGAGGCGCAGGAACTTGGGTATGCAGAAGCTGATCCTACAAGTGATGTAGAAGGCTTTGATGCCAGATATAAAGTCGTCATTTTAGCAAATCATGTGATGAAAATCCCTTTGAAAGTTGAAGATGTATCATGCAGTGGGATAACCGGTATCACACAAGAGGATATTGAAAGTGCAAAAAGGGAAGGCAAACGCTGGAAACTGCTGGCGACACTTCGGAATGAAAAGGGCAGGACGGTTGCCTCTGTTTCACCGGAAAAGGTCGATCTCACAGATCCGCTTGCCTCAATTAATGGGGCTACCAACGCGTTGACGTATGAATGTGATCTTCTTGGCCCGGTAACATTGAGCGGTGCAGGTGCGGGCAAGGTCGAAACAGGCTTTTCACTGTTGATTGACTTGATTCATATCCATCGGGAAAAGAAATTTATCACGATCAAATAAAAGAGAGGCGGTCATTTCTATGAAAATTCAATTTGCAGGTCGAAAAATGCTCGTAGCAGGACAATGGATGGATCGTGAACGCGTCATCGAAGTACGAGATCCACAGGACGACAGTTTGATAGATACAGTACCTGCTGCTTCAGTCGACGACATGCTCCAATGCATAGAAGAAGCAAAAGAAGGAGCGAGAATAGCCGCTTCAATGCCTGTTCACGAACGGATAGACGTCATCAATAAAGCTGCTGATCATATTGAAACGAACAACGAAAAATACGCGTACACCATTTCGCGTGAAAGCTCTAAAACGATTCGTGAGGCAAGAGGGGAAGTTGCCAGGTGTATCGAAACCCTGCGGATCAGTGCCGAAGAAGCAAGAAGGATACACGGGGAGACGATCCCTTTTGATCAAAGACCAGGCAGTGAGAATCGGGTAGGGTATTATTACCACGTGCCGATCGGTATCGTTGGAGCCATCACACCATTCAATGATCCATTGAACCTTGTCGCACATAAAGTCGGTCCGGCTATTGCTTCAGGTAATGCCATCATTGTAAAACCAGCATCCGCCACACCACTTAGCGCACTGCAGCTTGCAGAAGCATTTGCCGAAGCAGGGCTCCCTGCCAAGGTCCTGTCGGTCATCACAGGTCATGGGAATAAAATTGGAGAGGCACTTGTCACTCACCCAGCAATCCGGATGATCTCTTTTACAGGAGGGTTGGAAGCAGGGGAAGAGATCACCCGTAAAGCTGGTTTGAAAAAGATCAGCATGGAACTAGGATCGAATTCACCGGTCATCGTATTGGAAGATGCTGATTTACAGGAAGCCATCGAAGCTTCGGTTTCTGGAGCTTTTTCAGCAGCGGGTCAAAACTGTCTGAGTGTACAGCGGATCTATATCCATGAGAATTTGGTCACCTCCTTCCAAGAGGGTTTTGTAGAAAGGACAAAACAATACTCTGTTGGTGATAAGCAATCTGAACTGACAGACATGGGACCGCTAATTAATGTAAAAGAAGCGATCCGGGTTGAACGACTTGTTGAGGAAGCGATCGAAAAGGGAGCTGAGTTGTTGCAAGGCGGAATCCGCGAGGGAGCCTTCTATTCGCCAACGGTTTTAACGAATATTCCTGAGGATTGTACGATTGCGAAAGAAGAAATATTTGGGCCAGTCGTTCTCTTATACCCAGTCGCTGATCTCGAGTGCGCTATTGAAAAAGCGAATGAGGTAAACTACGGATTACAGGCAGGGATTTTCACAAATGACGTAAGAAAAGCTCACATAGCAATCGAAAAATTGGATGTCGGGGGAATCATGATCAATGACAGCAGTGACTACAGAATCGATGCAATGCCTTTCGGAGGTGTTAAAAATTCGGGATTGGGCCGTGAAGGGATCAAATTCTCGATCAAGGAAATGACGGAACCGAAAGTCGTTTGCTACAAATTGTAAAGAGTCGCAGTTAAGGAAGGGGAAGGCTGAACGTCAACCCCTTTCTAAATTCATCTCGCTCACCATCTATGCCGCTCCTACTTGTTCCTGCAGATTTATGAAAAGAAAACATGATTACAAACAACCAAATAAAAGGGTGATTTATTTGAAGAAGAATCGAAAAGAAAAAGCTTCATATAACAATCCTGTTTTTAAAGTATCTGCCGTCGTCATTGCATTTTTTACAATTTGGGGAGCACTTTCACCAAACAGTCTCGCAAAAAATGCCCAATCCGTCCTCGATTTTACAAGCTACTCCTTCGGTTGGTTTTATCTGGTTTCAGTTGCAGGTTTTGTGGCATTCTGCATTTTTCTTGCCGTCAGTAAGTACGGAAAGATCAAACTCGGTAAAGATGATGAAAAACCGGAATTTTCTCTTTTTACATGGATCAGCATGTTGTTCAGTGCAGGTTTTGGCGTAGGAATCGTTTTCTGGGGTGTCGCCGAACCATTGACCCATTTCACCAATCCGCCGCTTGAGGGTGTTCAGCCGCAATCTGAAGAATCCGCACGACTAGCTATGCGGTATTCCTTTTTCAACTGGGGAATCCATCAGTGGTCCGTCTTCACGATCGTCGGCTTGGCGCTTGCATACTTCCAGTTCCGGAAGAAGAGTAAATCTCTTGTAAGTGAAACACTTGAGGGTATTCATATAAAAAGAGGAAAAGAATCACTCAAGAAATCGGTCAATATTCTTGCAGTCATTGCTACCGTCATAGGGGTTTCAACCTCATTGGGCATGGGCATTTTACAAATAAACGGCGGTTTGAACTATGTCTTTTCAGTCCCGAACAACGCTTGGATGCAAACAGTGATCGTCTTGATTCTGCTCGTGCTTTACCTTGCATCGGCTACTACCGGTCTACATAAGGGAATCAAATTCTTAAGTAATACGAATATGATCCTTGTCATGGTACTGATGACATTTTTCCTGTTCAAAGGTCCGACTGTCTTCATCATGGATAGTCTTGTGCTAGGGATTGGAGACTACCTTCAGAACTTTGCTGAAATGAGCTTTTTCATGACTCCTTATAGTGGAGATACTTGGGTTCAAGATTGGACTGTCTTCTATTGGGCTTGGGTGATCGCCTGGTCGCCTTTCGTCGGATCGTTTGTCGCCCGGATCTCACGTGGAAGGACGATCAGGGAGTTCGTCGTTGGTGTGTTGGTCGTCCCACCAGGCATAGCCTTCATGTGGATGGCCATTTTCGGGGGAACAGGACTCTATATGGACCTATTCCAAAATACAGCCATTGCTGAAGCAGTTTCGAAGGATGTAACGACAGCGGTCTTTGTTTTGCTGCAAGAGTTCCCTTTATACTTTTTCTTTTCGATCATCATTATGGCTTTGATTTTGATCTTTCTCGTCACATCAGCCGACTCAGCCGTATTTGTACTCGGTATGATGACGTCAGGTGGAAGTTTGAACCCGTCGAATACAGTAAAAATGATCTGGGGCATATTGATGGCCGGAATCACAATTGTTCTCATCATCAGCAGCGGACTGACTGGTTTGCAAGCTGCATCACTTGTCTCAGCACTACCATTCACCGTGATCTTGATAATGATTACACTATCGCTTTATCGATCGCTTAGGAAGGATCGTGCAGAATCGCAACGTGAAATGGGACATCCAGAGCAAATACAAGAACTCGAAAGAAAAGCGCAATGACAAAAGGGAGGGAGGACAGGTTCCTTCCTTTTTCATTGTTTTAGAGTTATTTGGAATACTTTTATAATTAAACTTGAATTTTTATAGAGGAGAATATCAGGAAAATGCTTTGTGTTCCACGACTGTCGTGAGCTTCAGAAGGGTGGACGGCTCCCCATAAACGAGCGCAGCATCGATGAATTCCTCGAGATTTGCAACCGATTCGGTTACGACTTTCACCAGATAACTATATTGACCAGCTAAACGATGGCATTCCAATACGATTGGGTGTTTCTCACAAAAGCCTCTGAACTGTTTACCTTGCCTGGTATCGAACAGAATGAATGCGGTCACGGACTTTTCGAGTTTTTCGGGATCGATGACAGCCCGATACCCGGTTATGACCTCTTTTTCTTCAAGCTTCTTCACTCTTTCATTTGTTGCCGGAGTGGAAAGTCCCACTTTTTTCCCGAGATCCGTCATTGATATCCGCCCATACTCTTGTAGAATGACGAGGATGTTGCGATCGATTTCGTCCAAAAAAGTCACCAACCTTTAAAAACATAAGTTTCTCCATATAATTACAATCGTTTTTAAACAATATGATGTAAATTCCTTTACTATGTTTATGTACTCGCACCTTTGTATTTCATAAAATATAAGTACTTAACACAGAGTGGAAAAGAGGGTTGGGATTGTATTTACATGGGACCAGCACAATCAATCACAATGGCCATCTCGAAATCGGCGGTGTCGATTCTGTAGAGTTAGCAGCTCAATATGGAACGCCGTTATTTGTCTATGATGTGGGGTTGATCCGAAAACGCGCAAGAGAGTTCAAATTTGCATTCCAAAAAGCGGATGTGAAAGGGAAGATCTCTTATGCAAGTAAAGCCTTTTCTTCAATCGCATTGATCCAAGTGGTTCATGAAGAAGGTTTATCTTTGGATGTAGCCTCTGGTGGTGAACTTCATACTGCGGTTGCCGCAGGTTTTCCAATTGAAAAGATCCACTTCCATGGCAACAATAAAAGCGCTGAAGAATTAAGAATGGCACTTGAATTAGGTATCGGATGTTTTGTAGTCGATAATTTTCATGAAATTGCACTACTGGAACTGTTCTGCAGAGAACTCGATATTAAAGCGAACATCCTCATACGGCTTACTCCCGGTATAAAGACCTGTACACATGATTACATTTCAACAGGGCAAGCAGATTCCAAGTTCGGCTTCGATCTTCATAACGGCCAGGCTGATGAAGCAATCAAACTCGTGTTAAATTCAAATTCTTTTAATCTTATGGGGGTTCATTGTCACATAGGATCGCAAGTCATCGAGACTGATAGTTATGTCGTTACTGTTGATGCGATTTTCGAACGCATCAAGCATTGGAATGACCAAATCGCCTTTGTCCCCGATGTAGTCAATTTAGGCGGTGGATTCGGCATTCGATATACAGAGGATGATCCTACACTTTCCCCACACGTGTTTGTCGACAAAATAATTGAAGCAGTTAAACGCAATGTCTACGAATTAAATATGAATATGCCTGAAGTCTGGATCGAGCCTGGACGGTCTCTCGTCGGTGAAGCCGGAACAACATTATATAGAACTGGTTCGCAAAAAGAAGTTCCTGAAATACGAACATATTTATCAATAGATGGAGGGATGAGCGACAATTTAAGACCAGCCCTTTATCAGGCAAAGTATGAAGCGGCTTTGGCAAACAAAATGACAACAAAACATGATCGTAAGGTCACTGTCTCCGGAAAATGTTGTGAGAGCGGGGATATGCTAATCTGGGAGGTCTTGTTACCAGAGACACATCCCGGCGATTTTCTCGCTGTCTTTTGCACAGGGGCATACGGCTACTGCATGGCAAACAATTATAACCGGCTCCCGAAGCCAGCAGTCGTCTTTGTGGAGAATGGAGAAGCACAATTGGTGATTAGACGGGAAACATATGAAGATCTGTTGCGATTGGATCTTCCATTTAAACGGAATGTTTGAGTAATAGGAACAAAGGTTAATTATATGAATATAGTCGATTTAGGGTTACCAGAAAACAAATCTTCCATTCTTAAGGAGTGAGGCACTATGAGTAAACCAATAGAAATTTCAAAAATTAAAGTTATTCAAGATGAAAGACCGAGTCGCCGAGCCTACATTGCTGATTTTGAAGAGCCTGTCCGTTATGGGGTACACGGAGGTGTGAAAGAATTCTATAAGGCTGTGCCCGAAGAAGAACAACCCTCTACATTGGATCACATTGTATCAGCAGCAGGAGGCTGACTGACAGGAACACTTTCAGGCGCGCTGGAGGCGCGTAAAATACCGACATTTCCAAATAAACTACAAGGCCAATTTGAAGGTGTGATCGAAGCTCCAGACGGAGTATTGAAAATCACCAAGATCCACTGTCTTTACAAGTTGGAGATTCCAAAAGGGAAAAGAGAGAGTGCTGAACGAGCATTAGGCGTATTTGAAAAAAGTTGTCCTGTTGCCCAGACGTTAAAAGGCTGTGTCGAGTTTGAACATGAATGGGAAATAACCGAAGTAGAAGAAAGCTGATCGAGCCTCAACAAAAAGCCTTAGTCTAGTGGACTAAGGCTTTTTCAGTCTCTTAAAGTTTCACTTCATCCTGATTTGTAACGACTAAGAGTGTTTTTCCTTTGTCCAATTCTTCTTCAAGCTTTTGTGCTTTTGATTGATCAAACCCTATTTCTTTCATTTTTGAAATTAATTTATCTGGTTTGCCTCTAAATACGTTTTTAGTGGCGGTGCCGATTCCGGTCACTTTGACCCCGATCTTATTTGCATCGTTTTTCTTTCTTGCACGTCTGTCATGATCATTATCGTGCGCAAGCATATAAATGTCGTCATCTCTGACACCATCTTTACGTAGTTTATCGATGGATTCACTCAAATGTTCGTCATTATGGAAAATCTTATAGTTAGGTTTCAAATGAATCGCCTCCTTAAAAGCCGAAATACCCTATATCAATTAAGATTAAACAAAACACTTGAGTAAACGAACGTTTGTTCGTATAATGGAAATGAAGGTATATTTTGGAAAGGTGTGATTTCATGTCCAGAGGTCCAAAGAAGAAAAGGACTTTAGAAGTTGAAGAAATCATCTCTCTTTATAAAAAAGGAGAGAGCACCACAAGAATAGCTGAACTTGCAAATGTCTCATCAAGATACATAAATAAATTACTCAAAAAGGCTAATGTAGAAAGGAGACCAAGAGGGCATTGGAAACGAAAATACCATTTTAACGAAGATTATTTTAAAACCTGGTCTGGAACGATGGCGTATATCTTAGGGTTGTTCACTGCAGATGGATTAGTTTCTCAACATGCGCAACTTGTATCCATAACCCAAAAAGAACCATATATCCTTGACGAGATAAAACAAGAATTAAGGACCGAGCAACCATTATATCGAGTTAAAAGGAATGGTGTGTATACTCTAAATTTGCATAGTAAAATTATGAAAGAAGATCTCATCAATATCCATGATCTTAACCCTTGTAAGTCAAATGATGTATTGTTCCCTTACGTACCGGAGGAATTTCTGCATCACTTTATTAGAGGGTATTTTGATGGTGATGGAAGCATTAACTATAAAGGTTATACGATTATTTTTGTAGGTGGTTCAGGTGAATTTATGAAAGCGTTACAAGAAATTCTGATTGCTAAAGGATTTAAGACTAATTTAGTAACTCAAAATAAACACTTTAGATTGTTTATTAGCGGAAGGAAGTCAATTCAAATGTTTGCAGAATGGATCTATAAAGACAAGAATTTATATTTAAAAAGAAAGTATGATGAATTTAAAAAGGAGAAAATACCTTTGGATTTATTAACTGATCGTGAATTTAAAGCTACCAAAAATGCGGTTAATAAAAGAAAGCGAAATTTTCTCGAACAACTAACAAAAACAAAATGCATAGAAAGTGCATGTAAATCAGTAGCAATAAATACAATTACACATAAAAACTGGTTAAAGAACGATCGAGAGTTCAAAGAGAAGTTTAACAAAATAATAAATTAACTATGAAAAGGGAGAGTTTTATAAGACTCTCTTTTTTCACTTACTTTTTATTTGTTAACATAATATATCTTATAACTACCAATAGAAAAAATCCAAAATTCCGTCTCATTACCATAGTATACTTATGATAGTGAGACATAATCGAATTTTCAATACTATTTGAACTAGTCACTTAAAGTTGTAAATAATTCATATTTGCAATGACATTCTGATCATTATCTTCTGCAAAAAATTCCTGATCATCGTTTTCTTTACTGGAACTCACTACGCCTTTTTTAGTGCGTAACTTCGTCTGGATGACGCCGCTTTGCTCTCCGTGAGCATTTATGACCCCATAAAGATGAACTGCATCCACTTTATTAAACAGATCTTCCGGATCAAGACAACGACCTCATCAGCCTCATCCATATAGGAATCTATATTTCCAATTTGGTTGTCGATTTTGTTCTGAACCGTTCCTTTTAACCACTTTGGACAATAGATATCATCATAAAATATAAAAAACAACCTGCTTTTAAAAAAACAGGTTGTTCCTGAAATTCACTCATTTTAATTTGATTTTTTTCATGATGAAGCCGCTATTTGGCAATGTAGGCATTTTTGAAAGGCTGTAGCTTAAATCCTGTCCCGGAACCTCATAGTCGATTTTGTTTACAATAAAATCGAGACTCGCTTTCATCACTTCAACGGTTATCCCTTCTCCTGGACATCGGTGTCCTTTTGCTGGATCTCCTCCACCTTGTGGGATGAATTCAAATAGATCTCCGTCCCAGTCTTCAAAACGCTCTGGCCGAAATTCATGAGGATCCCCCCAAATCCTGGGATCGTGATTCGTTCCATACATATCAAGGAGGACAAGCGTACCTTTCTTAAATTCACAATCGTTCCATATAAACCCCTTTTTCACCCTTGCACCTACGAATGGGCCAAATGGATAGAATCGTCGAACCTCTTGTGCGAACATTTCAAGGAATTGCTCGTCACCCTGCTGAAGTTTTTCCTTATACTGTGGGTTTTGATAGAGTCCTGATGCAGAAAAGGTGATGAAAGTTGCAATGGCGACGATTGGTCGCAGCACATTGATCAGTTCAATCGCCGCCATTTCCGCATCCAACTTTTTGCCATTGAGCTGACGGTGGAATGCCATTTCATGTAAAGCGGAGCCTTCCTCTGCTTCAAGATTGCCGTTCCGAACATCTTCAATGACCGTTTGAATCCATTTTTCAGCTCTCTTTCTCGCTTTTCTTCCTTTACGGTGACGAGGACCGACTGCTCCGAACGCATCAACCATATCACTGAAATCATCTGCTCGTTCTTCAACTTCTGATTCCTTTAATGGTACACCTGCCCATTCACAAGAAATCTTGCATAAAGTATTCTTCGCCTCTTCGATCAGTACGATCTTTTCTTCCGAAGCCCATTTATGTGCAGCATTTTCCCATTCATTCTTCATCAGCTCTGCCAACCTTTTTTGATGGGGTTGTGTCATCAATGACATGAAAAGAAGTTTCCGGTGTATATGTTCTTCACCATCCATTGATTGTACTGCGTTTTCACCAAATAAAGATTTTTGAACTCTTTTTGGTGCAGCACCTTTTCGTTGAAAGCGATCGGTGTCATAAAAAACCCTTGCCGCTTCTTCCCCGCTCATGCAAATCACTTTTTCACCTAATAATCGTGTTTCGAACAGGTTTGATTGATATTCGTCAATCCGGTTTCCGATAAATCGATATCCTTCCTTCATCAAAGCGATACTATTATCGATCGTTTTATCATGTGGGACTTTTGCATTCGAGGACATTAATGATCAGCTCCTTTTCATCTCAAATTTAGATGGCATGAGTTACGACATTCTTATTAAACCCATTTTCACGAAAATAAAACCTCTTAAACATATTCATGCCACTGACCAAAAAAACCGTCCAGATTATAACTGAACGGTTTAAGAGATATCAAGCCCACCACATTTCGGATGGTTTTTCATTAATCAGTACTGTTTTCAAGTTGGTTACTGCACGGTTGAATCCTTCGTCGATCGACATGATCGGATCTTCATGCTCAATACTCACGACATGGTCATAGCCATAAATCCGTAGTGCGCTGATGATGTTCGACCATTCATCTACACTGTGGCCGCAACCTACTGAACGGAAAGTCCATGCCCTTGTCCTCACTTCACCGTAAGACTGCATGTCAGTCAGTCCATACATGTTGACGTTGTCTTGATCGATATACGTATCCTTTGCATGGAAATGATGGATTGCATCCGCTTCACCCAGTATTTTGATGGCAGCAACTGGATCAATTCCCTGCCACCATAAATGGCTCGGATCCAAGTTTGCACCAATCGAGTCGTTCGTTGCTTCTCGGAGCTTCAACATTGTGTAAGGTGTGTGAACCAGGAAACCGCCATGTAGTTCGAGCCCTATTTTCACCCCGTGCTCTTCTGCCAATTGGCCGATTTCCTTCCAATAAGGGATAAGCTTATTCTCCCATTGCCATTCATATACGTCCCCATAATCACCCGGCCATGGGGTGACTGGCCAATTCGGATGAATGGCACCATCATGATCCCCTGCTACTCCGGAAAAACAGTTAACCACAGGAACATCCATCAATGCAGCTAACCTGATCGTTTTACGCAACGTTTCATCAGATTCTTGCGCAAAATTTTCATCAGGTGAGATCGGGTTTCCATGGCAGCTGAAGGCACTGATTGTCAAATCCCGCTCCTGGACCTTCTGGAGATATTGTTTACGTGCGCCTTCATCTTCCAGCAGTTCGTCTAAAGGACAATGCGCACCCCCTGGGTAACAGCCAGTCCCGATTTCTACAGCATGTAATCCGCTCTCTTTCACATGATCAAGCATTTCTTCGAATGATTTTTCAGCAAATAAGACTGTGAATACGCCTAGTTTCAATGTATGACACCTCTACTCTTCAGAAATTTGGACCCATCTTTTTGTCTCATGGCTCTCAAGGATCGCCTCGACCAACTGCATGATCCGATGACCTTCAGCAAGAGAAGCGAAGGATGTTTCATTTTCCAATTCAACATTGTCTTCCTTTTGATTGATTGCTCCGTAAAAATCCAGCATCAAGTTCTTCAGTCCATCCGGCCACCCCTCCTGATGTCCACCTGGATAATGGGCTAGGCTTGCCGCTTCTGGAGTAAGGAGAGCTGGATCTTTCACCAGTTCCTTGTTCGGTTCATTCCGTTGCCCGATCCATAGCCGGTTCGGCTGTTCCTGGTCCCAGGAGTATGTGGCATGAGCTGTTGCGATATCAAAATAGAACTTATTTTTACGTCCAGGGCTAACCTGGGAAACAGTGAAAACCCCGTGGATGCCGTCTTCGAAATGAACGAGGACACTCCCGTAATCCTCTGTGTCGATCTGGACTTCCTCTGTATCGCCGGAATCACTTTTGCCGAACGTCTGTACTTCCGCTTTCGGTTTTTGACGGGTAGGATGAACTGTCTTCAAATCGGAGAATACTTCTACGATTTTCTTACCGAGGATATATTGGACAGTATCACACCAATGTGAACCGATATCGGCTATTGCCCGTGAAGGACCGTTCTTTTCCGCATCCATACGCCAGCTGTAATCTGTCTCATGTAAACACCAGTCCTGTACATATCCTCCGTATACAAGATTTACTCTTCCCTGCAGACCTGAAGTGATGTCTTCTTTCATCTGCTTGACGAGCGGGAAGTGTCGGTAGTTGAAGCATACACCAGCTATAAGATTATGTTTATTCGCAAGTTCCTTCAATTCTTTCGACTCTTCACTGTTCATCGCTAACGGCTTTTCAGACAGCAGATGTTTTCCAGCCAGTAGGATATCTCTATTAAAAGGATAATGTAAAAAATTCGAGGAGCAATTGTGAACGACTTGCACTTCTGAATCATTGATCAAATGGTCTACATCATCATACGCATGATCGATATGGTATTGATTGGCTACTTTTTCTGCTTTAGAGAGTTCGCTCGAAGCGATTCCAACTACCTCAACGTTCGGAAGTCGTTTCAAGGCTTCCAAATGAGACATTGCTGAAAAACCTGTCCCTATGATTCCAGCTTTGATCTTTTTCATGAGCTCCCTCCTTCGGGAACTTTTGACCTGATCGATTGAAGGTTTTTGAGATTGATAGTCAGACTTTCGTATGGGTCCCTCTCAAATTCCTCTTGTTCAACGGTGAGCCATTCAATACCATATTCTTCAGCGGCTTTAACGATAGAACCAAAATTCAACTGTCCATTACCGACTTCTGTGCCTATTTTATCTCCATTGATCAATTTCATATCTTTAATGTGAAGTGAAACGATTCGATCCCGGTATTTATCGATGATATTGTATGGGTCATGGTCAGCAAAAGCAGCCCAATAACAATCAAGCTCCATTTTTACGAGTGATGGGTCCGTATTTTCAAATAACAAGTCAAACCCTGTTCGCTCTCCAAATCTATCAAACTCGAAATCGTGGTTATGATAACCAAAGGTGAAGCCATCTTTCTTACATATCTCACCAATCTGATTGAACGTCTCAGCGATTGCTTTGTAATCATCAACTGATTGACGTTTTTCCGCAGGGATTCCAGGACAAATGATCAATTTGTTTCCAATCACGTGTTGATATTCGAGGGTCCTTTTGAGTTCCTCATCCTTTAGTTGGTCCAAAGCGATGTGAGCACCAGCGCTAACCAGACCATTTTCGTCCAATACCATCTTGACATCTCGCGCTGCCGTTTCGAAAAAACCTGCGAATTGAACACCTTCATAGCCTATCTCTGCAACTTTCTGAACAGTCCCGAGAAAATCCTTTGCTGTTTTCTCGTGAATCGAATACAACTGTAAACCGATTTTACTCATGGATACCTCCTATAGCTTGACTATCAAACGGATATGGTTCGCTCCAACTTGACGGCTTCACCTTTTTCCGCAGACTCGTATAATCCATTGATGATCTGTTGTAGATAAACCCCTTCTTTAGGCGTGCTGATCGGTGGAAGCCCTGATAGACATGACTCGACGAATCGTTCGATTTCCAACTCGTGATACCCTTTACGTGGTAGAAAGGATGGAGTGGTGTCAATGAGTACATCATGTTTCTCCTGATAGATCTTTAGAGGGAAAACATCGGCACCGCCTTGATCACCCATCAAGGAAACATTCATTTCATCATGTTTTTCCACATTCGCTGCGAATGCTGAATCTAAAAGAATCGAAGCCCCATTCTTAAAGGTGATCATACCTCGGGCCATATCTTCTATTGTGAAGTTTTCCCAATCCCAATCACCCATCATTCCGACACCCTTCCGCTTTCCGAGTTTCTGATAAGTGACCCCGAAAACAGTATCCGGTTCTGGGTAGCCCATCAAATAAAGAGCGGTATCGAGCATATGGACACCAATATCAATCAGAGGACCGCCTCCTTGGAGTTCTTTGTTTGTGAAGACACCCCAGCCAGGAATACCTCTACGTCGCATTGCTGTAACTCTTGCTGCATAAATGTCCCCTAAGTCATCATTGTCGATGAAACGTTTCAATGCTTCGACCTCTGGAGCATGTCGGAAGTGGAAGCCATAGGTTAAAATCTTTCCTTCTTTCTCGGCAGTTTCAGCCATTTCAACTGCCTCATCCACAGTCATTGCCGGTGGTTTCTCACATAAAACGTGGCACCCCGCCTTCAGCGCAGCAATTGTTGCAGGGTGATGGAATTTATTCGGTGTACATATACTAACGGCATCGATCTCCACGTTTTCGAACATTTCGTCATATGTAGAAAAAGCATATGGTGCATTGATCTCAGCTGCTAACTCCTCCGCTTTTTCCTGGACGACATCACAAACGGCAACGAGCTCGACTTTGTCTCCACATTTCAAATAGCTAGGAATATGTACTTCCTTAGCAATCCCACCCGCACCGATGATTCCTACCTTCAATTTTTCAGCCATATTCTTCTCCTCCTACTTGATTTGTTCTGTTTCGTTCAGAATTTCTTGTATTGTGACCCTGCGTCCCTGTTCATCGGATATTCTCGATGCTTCATTGATCAATGTCAGCCCCAAGACATCCGATTCTGAAATTGTAGTCGGTTCGTTATTTGCGATTGCAAGTACCCATTGATCAAAAGGCGAATGATGCGGGTCCGGAAGAGGTTCTGGAGTGACCCATTCTCCATTCAGCTTACTGCTTTTCAGACGGATTTGTTGGTCTTCAATTAAAAGGGTACCTTCTGTTCCATAAAGCTCTAATTGAAATGGACTGCCAGTGGATAAAAACCCGGTTTCGAGTACGCCAAGCGCACCTGATTCGTATTCGACCAATACGACTGCATTATCATCGACATCATAGCCTTCAGTTTGTTGAAGGCGAGCTGATAATGAAACAGCATTGCCAGCAAGCCGGTTTGTCAAATAGATCGGATGGGCACCAAGGTCAATCAATGCGCCACCTCCACATTCCTCCATATTGAAAAAGTGCTCTGGCAGCCACCCCGTTGATTTCCCTCCAAGTGGTACTGCGCCGTTATGTGCCAATCTGCATCGGATCGTGGTCAGTTTTCCTAAGAGACCTTGATCAACGACATCTTGTGCATAAAGATAATAATTTTCTGTAAGGCGTGGTAAAGAAACCATAAGTTGGACATTGTTTTCCTTTACCTTTTCATAGATTTCTTCACAGTCCCTCACAGTAAAGGCGAGCACTTTCTCCGTAAAAATGTGCTTTCCATGTCTTGCAGCTGCCAGAATGATTTCTTTATGGCGATTGGTAGGTGTATCAACAATCACTGCATCGATTTCTGGATCAGCCAGCACCGACTCGAGATGGCTTGTGAACGTGACCCCAAGTTCCTCAGCCCATCTCTTACCCCGCTCTGGATTTTCATCCCAAACAAGTTTGATTGAAACGTTTTCATTTTCAAGCGCAAGTTTTGCATAATCATCTGCATGGACGTGCCACCTGCTAAGTAAAGCAACATTGATCATTGAATTACCTCCTTGGATTCATGAACGTATGAAGATAGAGTATTTTAATATCTTAAAGTTGTCAAGATTTCGAATTTTCACATCGGAATAAACTTACACTCAAAATCAAAAAGCCTACCGTAACGACAGCGATAGGCGATTTTCATGTATTTAATCTTCTCTCCATTCAACATCGACAAGTTCATCTTCTGGCGGGATGAAATCTTCAAGTTCATCTACTTTCGCACCATCCAACATATGCGCATAACCGGATACTTCGCCTTCCCCATGGTAATTGATTGCAATATCAAGATCACTCAGAAGACCTTCATAATATATCATTGCCTTTTTCATCTTTTCACTTGGTTCTTTCCACTGATCTACATGTGCTTGTGGCCATTCACCTTTTGGTAATTCCAAATGCTCGTATCTTTTCAATTCTTCCATATGAATCAATATACAAAGGTTTTTCAGGTTTTTGAAATCCCTTTCAATCGCTTCCCCTTTCACGGTGATCCCACGTAAGGAAGTTCTTACAGTACCTGGACTCATTGCTCTATAATACATTGGATCATCCGTATACTGTCCAGGTACTCCTGCTTTTATTACTTTATTAGCATCGGCGATCAAATCCTTTGCATTCGTCGGATGTGTAGGTGGGACATCTTCAGGATTGGTGACATCCTTCCATTCTTTATGCAATCCACTATCAGCAGAAACCGCTGTATCTTCTTCATTTTCAATATCGTCTTCATTATCCGATTCATCGTGTTGTACGAGCTGTTCTGTTTCAGGTTTTTCTGATTTTTCCTTTGATACGGACTCCTTCGTTCCTATTCCTTGGCTTAAAAGTACTGAACCAAAAACGAGCAATACGGTAATCGTTGCTAAACTTACAGCTAACCGGTTAAACAGTGGCTTTTTCTGTTTTTTTGTTTCTTTCATCCGGTCAAGCACCACTTCCTTCTCGCTATCGGAAAATTTCATACGGCTATAAACTTCCTTGTCCAGCGTTTCTTTGAGGTTGTCAAACTGATCGTCTCTCATCGTTCTAAACCTCTCCTTTCAAACTCTTTTTTCAATAATTCCTTTCCACGGCTTATTCTTGTCTTGACAGTACTTTCTTTCAGATTAGTGATTTCACTGATTTCTTTAATTTTCAATTCATCATAAAAATACATGTATAGAATACCTCGGTACTTCTCATGTACAGCCAATAACGATTTGGTCACTATTGATTTGTCGTCTTTTTTAAGCAGTCTCAATTCAGGAGACTGTTCTAGCGATACATGAGATTGATCACTTTTGAAGGGCAGCCAATTCTTAAATCGACTGCTCTTTAGTACATCCTTTGACCGGTTGATCGTAATCCGGTAGATCCATGTTTTATAACTTGATCGTCTTTGAAATCTGTGAATGTTATGATAGCAGCTTATGAAAACATCTTGAGCAACATCTTCTGCTGTGCTCATGTCCTTGACGTATGTAAAAGCTAACTTCTTAACCATGTCCCCATATCGGTCCATGAGTAAAATAATGGTCTCATCCTGGGACTTATTGCTCTCTTTTTGCATTCTGTTCACCTCTAGCACCTCGAAATCACATCCTTTCATTGATATTTCTGTCATTTACTTCTACGAAATCGCAACTTAGACGACTGACTTAGAAAATAGTTTCATTTTATTCATTAAGAAAAAAGAGCTGTCCTAAAAAGGGTCAAAGCCTCCAACATCAACATTGTTAAATTCGGAGAAACTCAGACACTTTTTGGACAGCCCTAATAATCCATTCTTATTAAAGCCATTTTCTTAAACGTTTGATATATCGTTTTGATTGAAAGAGCAACTCGGTTTTTATGTATTTGGGAACATCGATTGCATTGATTGATTTAACGGAAGGGTAGACACCATCTTTGTTGAACATGACATCAAAGTTCCCTCTATAAATGGTTTTTCCCGATTGTTTGTCCAACACTTCCGCATCGACATTCGCTACTTTATTTACGAATTGTTGATCCCCCGAATCCTTCTCCAGTGTTTCTACCTCCACAACCTTGAATAAAAATTGCGGCATCCGGACCATCCTTCCCAACGAATCTTCTATTCATCTTATCATGTATGAAGGCTAGACTGATGAAATATGCTTGATTCAGATGTTCATATGAATATTCTAAAATAATTACCATACGCTAAAGGATGACGAACGTACTCCGTCGAATTAACTAGTATTAACTAACAATGGGGGTTGTTAGATGTATAATCACCGTAAAGACATACCATTTGATCAGGTACCGGTTTTTGAAGATGTAAAGAATGATAATAAGTTGAATGATTCTGTACTTGATTATCAAAATGGATCAGTGCAATCAGAGGCATTCTCCTATGACTACTCCATGTCCATTCCTTTAGATCAGGTTCCTTACAAACCGCATGATGAATGAAAAAGATGACCTTATCGGTCATCCTTTTTCGTGAAATTAAAATTGGGTTGCGATTTGTTTTGCTTCTTCGATCGCTTTCGATTTGATCTCTTCGGCTTTTTCTGGCATTGCTGCATGGCCTTCGATAATGATCGAATTCATGTCTTTTACGCCCAGGAATCCCATGACATTGCGGATATAACGATCGCCCATCTCGAGTTCGGCAGCCGGACCCTCTGAATAGATTCCTCCGCGCGCCTGGATATGGAGAGCTTTTTTATCATCCAACAGCCCTACTGGACCATCTTCTGTATATTTGAACGTAGATCCTGCGATTGCAACACAGTCTATATACGCTTTCATTTTTGGAGGGACACTGAAATTCCACAGTGGTGTGACGAACACATACTTATCTGCCTTCTTGAACTGTTCGGTAAGCACGTTGATCCGTCTCACTTTATCCTGTTCATCAGCGCTTAATTGATCATAAGCATGTCCTTGTTGAAGCTTTCCCCATCCACTGAAAACATCAGTATCAATATAAGGAAGGTCATATTCATATAGATCCAGACGAATCACTTCATCATCAGGGTTCGCCTCGCGGTAAGCATTGATGAATTCTTCTCCTGCCGCTAGTCCAAATGATTCTTCTGCAGTTTTTGGGTTTGCTGTGATGTACAATACTTCTGCCATTTGTATTTCCTCCTGTAGTTTATTGGGTTACTTTTAATAAGTAGCTCCTTTTTACATAGTGATAGTACCATGCCAGCTGAATAAAACAAAATAGTTTGCTCATCGTTTTTTATTGAATGAAGAATATCAGTACAAAAAGAAAAAGCTGGTACTCCCAGCTCTCTAGAATATAGGCAGACCATCCAAGTTATTATCCCTTCGGTTATCAGGGTTAGAGCGGATATATGTTTCTCCGTCCTCTTCCCTTACTACACTCACACCCTCAATCATCTCATTATCGACTTCTTTGATTGCATCTTCATATGATAATTCTCGGCCAGAGCTTGTTTGGAACATCTGGATCTTACCATTTTCATCTTTACGTACACCAGTAAAATGTTCTTTACCCATTACCAAAACCTCCTTATATTTCCTATTGTTTTCGAGATTCAGAATAATATTCTCGAAACAGTCGTCAATGCTCATAACAAAACCACCACTGCTTAATGTGATGGTTGTTGAACTTATATATTAAAAATGATTATCACAGTTATCGCCACGAATGCCAGCAACAGTCCAATAATGGTCCCACCGATGATTGATTTCCTCGTATATCCTTTAAAAGCTTCTGAAGTGACTGCATGATCAATTTTTCTATGTTGAAACCATTTTTCTGCATTTACAAAAAGAAACAGGATAATTACAAACCCTGTTATGAAACGCCAGTCCGTTTGTATAGCGGATCCTTCAGCATTACGCATAAAGTAAGATTGGAAGAACATGCACGCGGAAACAAATGCCTGCAGGATGAGCTGTGATTTATACTGTCGATTAAGCTTTGGTTTCTGTCATACCCCTGACTTTGGGATACCGTAATTTCACAAACACTTCTTCATTCGATTTTATTTCTTTTTCACATTCGAGCATTTCGGTTTAATCATAAACACGTTTTGTAATCTCCTTCCGTAACTTAACATTATATACGAATGAATCGAATTAGGGTTTCACATGTTGAGACCTAGATGGAGGTACTGTGATGAGTATGGAGTTATTGGCACGTAAAATTGGCGATGTAAACGGTGATGGAGTACCTGATCTCGTTTACCTGACAGGGACACGGCCTTTTCCTGATAGTCCTTTTCGAGAGAATATCACATTATGGATTCAGGATGGAAAGACCAGAAGAATATATCAATTACCGTTAAAAACATCCATGGGTTATCAGCCGTCTCTCTTCTTAGGTGATTTTACTGGAAATAGGATTGACGATATCTTTATCAATATGTTTTCAGGTGGATCCGGTGGACTCACATATAATTATGTTTATTCGTTCGTACAAAACGACCCGAAAATCCTCTTTGATTATGAGGTTTTCAATGACTTGTATCATTATAAAGTGGACTATCTAGACGGCTTTAAGGTGAAAGTGACAGGGATTGAAACAGGAAATTCATTCATAATAGATATCCAGTACAAAGGTAAGGAATATTTAGACCAATTATATGATGAAGATGGAAAGCTCAAAAATCCTGTTGAGGGTTCTGTCAATGCCCTTGGCGGGTTATATCCAGTCGATTTTCAAGGAATTGGTGTTTACGATCTGCTGGCTTATCAACGGATTATTGGATTATATAACGCGGATGGTCTAGGTTGGTTGAATACGTACTTGAGGTGGAAGGAATCAACCTTTGAACCGTACAACCAGACAATCCAGATTTTTTAAATTGGTTGTGTTCGTTTTTATTATAATTTCTACAAAATGCACTTTCTGCAAGGCTCTTAAGTCTTCCCACTGAGGTCTAGCCTGGATTGTTTTTCTTGTAGGAGTGTCACGAATATGGCATAGAGAAATCTTTATCCAACAAAATGTTTTAATGAACCATACTAAGGTAATAGATACTTCAAGATTCCCCCAAAAATCTAAATATCAAAACTACTTGGCATTAAAGGAGATTGACTATGCTGAAAACAGAGAGCAGATATCTATTAACGAAAGAAGCTATTGAAGAGGGGACCGATCTCCCTGGATGGTTATTAAAAGAATATAAAACATTCAGCCAGATTGTAAACGATCCGACGTTCCCTTGTTATTTCGGGAGGACGGCCCAACACAATGGGGAACTACGCTATTCTTACATTGAACATAACAATTGGGCTTACTTGCCAGGAGCTGTCGAGAGTTTCCTAAGCTTGTTCGAGGAACCTGATCCAAAAAGACATGGACTCTTCATTTTTGTGGAACCAGAAAGTACAGAAAAGTCACTTGAATACTACCGGTCATACTTCTGGGACATCTTGCAGTATTTGCATCATAACGATCGTTTCACATGGCCGCATGGAGCACCAAAAGACCCAGATCACTTTTTGTGGGACTTCCATTTCGCAGGTGAACCGATCTTTACCTTTGGCAATGCTCCGGCCTATAAACAAAGGAAAACGAGGAATTTAGGAAACAGTTTGATTCTAGGCTTTCAACCTCGTCAAATTTTCCAGGGACTCGAAGGAACAGAAAAAGGTGGGATCATGTCACGTGAAAAAGTGAGAGCACGAGTGGAAAAATGGGACGGCCTTCCAAAACATCCTGATATCAGCCATTACGGAGATCCTGAACATAATGAATGGAAACAATCGTTCATTGGAGATGATATTGAGCCTATAAAAGGAAAATGCCCTTTCCATCATAAAGACAGTTAATCGCAATGAATTTCGAACAATAAAATAACATGGAATGGAATCATTATTTGGGTTTTGCGATATTGGACAAAGGGAAATGTACAATATCGTCGAGATGGAGGTTATGGATATGAAGGGAATAGCAATAGGAAGCAGTATTCATTGCAGCACAGAATATTCAAGGCTCATAAAGGTACTGATGGTAAAGCCATCTTTTATGGAAATTAATGATGCCATCAATGAAACTCAAAAACATTACCAAGAAACCAACATTGACACCTCACTCGCTATACAACAGCATGATACATTCGTACATGAACTGAATCAGCATGGAGTCGAGGTCACCTTACTTCCTGCTGAACCGCATTTACATGAACAGGTTTTCTCAAGGGACATTGGATTTACAATTCACGATCAGCTATTCCTGTGTTCAATGCGGGAAAGAGTCCGCCAGGAGGAAACGACAATATTGAAAGACTGGCTTCAAGAGAATTCACTCCCTTTTCATAATACTTTTCCTGGATATATTGAGGGCGGTGATGTGGTGATCGATGGTTCTACCATTTGGGTGGGAAAAAGTGGACGCACATCACTTGAGGCACTTGAGCACCTTTATAAGCGTCTCCCTTCTTACCGTATCGAACTGTTAAAGCTCAGGAGTGATATTCTTCATCTTGATTGTGTGTTCAACATCATCAGTGATCATACAGCACTTGTTTACCCTGAAGCTTTTGCAACGAAGGATTTAAGAAAAATCAAATCCAGGTTTGAGATCATACCTGTAACGAAAGAAGAGCAGTTTCACATGGGACCGAACGTACTTTCCATAGGGAATAGAAAAATCATCAGCCTCCCACAGAATGAAAGATTGAACCAGTTGATGGAATCTAAAGGGTTTAAAATCATCCCAGTTGATTTTTCCGAAATCATTAAATCAGGTGGATCATTTCGATGCTGTACGCTTCCTCTGCAAAGAGAATAATAAAACATAAAGAAAACTTGGCGAGGCCAAGCCTTTTGTAGGTCGAGCCTTAGTTGCCCTTATACTGAAGAAAGAATTATATACTTTCTTTAAGTGTAAGATTAGGGTTGTCTCAAACATAGGACAACCCTTTTTCAAAAAACGCATTAAATGAAGTCATTTTTCAAAATTGAAAACATATATAAATCATCAAATTTTCCACATGTATATTCGTAATGCCGAAGCAAGCCTTCTCTTATGAAACCATGCTTTTCCACCAGTTTTTGTGAGGGGAGATTGTCAGGTTCGATCAAAGCCTCAATTCTTTCCAATCGATAGTAATCATACCCATATTTCACCACAGCACGTAATGCTTCACCAGCAATTCCTCTGCCCCAAAATTCTTTGCTTAATTCGAATCCGACTTCTGCTCGATAATGTTTGGGCACCATATTAAGAAATCCACAACTCCCGATGACCTTTCCAACATCTTTAAGCGTAATCCCCCATCTGATCCCGCTGCCTTCCTCAAGGATAGAGGTATACCACTTGATTTCATCTAACACGTCTGCAACTGTCTGAGAAGGTGGCAACCCCATGTGTTTCACAACTTCTCCATCAGATAGATAACGGAACATATCTTCAGCATCTTCTGGAATTACTTGTCTTAATATCAATCTATTCGTTTCTATTATCGGAACTTCTATCACCATTTCTTTCACTCTCTCTATTGACTAACATGAAATCTCTCTTAACTATCGAAGGTGCTCTAATGCTTTTTGTAAATCAATATCTTGCTTTATATGATCAGGACTCCAGGGAATATAAATATCAGGCTGAATACCAACCCCGCTCATCCCTTTTCCTTCATCGACTTTTGATAATTTCGTAGTTGGATACCAAAGCTCGAATTTATTATCCCATCTCATCACAGCAAGGTTGGAATAGTCATTCAAACCTAATGTCGGACGTCCAAGTACAGTAACTTTTCTTGAGTTTTTACATAACTCTACAAATGAATCGCCCGAACTACCACAATACACATCTGTTAGTAAAATAATTTTTTCAGGACCGGGTTTTGTTTTCAAAAATAAACTTTCTTCCACATCACTGAAATCCAATTCAACAAACCCTTTACCTTTATTCTCATCTAAAGTATTGATCATCATATCAATTTGATATCTTGTGGTCGCATCTTCAATTGTAGAAAAAGCATTCTTAAGGAATTTCGTTCGTAGTTCAACATTACGGTTTGTACAATTCGTCAACATTACACCATCATCAAAGCTTTTTATATCAATGACATCTCCATCAAAAAGATAAGGAAGCAATTCAAAGTAGGCTAGATCACTTCCACCTTTGTTCACCCTTACATCGATAATGAGATTTTTGCGATTTGCTAAAAGGGACTTGTTATCATTTACTAATTTTAATAGTGCATCATGATTCATAAAGTCTGTGAGTTTTAGTAATATTGTATCCTTTGTTATCTCTTCTAGTGAATACTCAGGTTGGAATGGTTCTTTTTCATACTTTCCAAGCTCAATATCGAATCTGTTCCCAGTTTCATTCGTTATAGAAGCACTCTTGTACTTTGAAAGGATATCATTCCAGTTCTCTCTTTCTGCTTCTTTTTCCATCAATCTTCTTTTATGGATCCCAACCAAATCAGAAATTGCAATCCCATCTAACGCTGTAATAACGTCCCCAGGTTTTACTCTATTCTCCTTTCCCGTGGCTACTACATAGAGCAAATCATTGTATCTTCTAACCGTAAACCCCACCTCATAATGGGTATTTTTATTTTCATCAGTATATTTAAAACTCATATGTAAGTCATTAAAATCAAGCAAGTAGTCTTGTACAATTTGCACAAACGTTTCATCACTATTTTCTTCAACGTTCAATTTCATGATCTGATCCCGATAAAAGGCGGGGTTGTCCCATCCCTCTTTATCCATGCATCCAGAATAATCATTATGTAGAATATGTACAACTTCATCAAATATTGTCAGATACAATCTATTTCCTCCTTATTACCACCTATGAAGCTATGTCTTTACTTTCTGAAACCGGAACATCGATAAATTTAAAATAAGGAAATACGATCCCAATAATAGCGGCAGTAGAGATAATAGTACCGATTATTATAAACAATGGTCTTATCCCCCATATTTCACTAACCGCCGCTCCAACTAAAACACCCAAAGGCATTACTCCCCGGATGATCACTAATCTGACAGATAAAACTTTTCCCATCAAACGATCAGGGACGGTTTGTTGGTTGATGGTTGTATTATGTACATTGAAAAATGCCATGGCGACCCCTGCAACAACTTCAACAAAGACCGCAATATAAATGCTATTGATAATCCCTAATGACACGTATGTCAGTCCACCTACCACAAGTGACCCCAACATTAAGGTTCTTCTGCTCTTGTATTTGAACTTTCCTACAAGCAGTGACCCGATCACATATCCTAAGGGAAAGCCTGCCATAAATACCCCATAATCATCGTAGTTTCCATTAAGTACATCGATAATATAAGGTAAATTAATCACCATTGTAACGCCAACACCGAATTGAACAAAACCAAGAAATATACCTAGCCACACAATTCGCCGTTCTTGAAAGAAATAGGTGATCCCTTCAGTAAATTGTTTCAACCAGGTCGATCGAACCTCTATTGTCTGCCGGTGTTCTTTAACCCATAATAATGAACAACCACTGATGGATAAAGAAATTATTACGAATAGCAAAGTTAACTTTATCCCAATGTATTCAATTACAATCCCACCAGAAACAGGTGCTAAAAACATCATAAGGCGAGAAGTACCATCAATATATGCGTTTGCTGTACTTAATTGTGTTTTCGAAACCACTGTAGGAGTTATTGCCTGACTGGCTGGTACATATAAAGGGGCTAGTAATCCAATGACAATTTGAACAGCATAAATATGCGATGGGCTCAGCATTCCAATTGTTAAAGATAATAAAGGAACTAAAAAGATAGCTGCCCTTGTCCACTGTGATAGAATCATAATCCATTTTCTACTCCATCTATCAATGAAAGGTCCACTGACAAGCTGAAGAATGATGGAAGGAAGAAAATAGAGTAGCCACATACTGCCAAGAGCAAGCTTCGATCCTGTCATATCATAAATCAATATAGCGTTGCAAAATGTTCCGAAGGCTCCTGCTAAACCGGATATTGCAGTTCCTAACCATAATGAGATAAATCCACGGTTTTTTAAAACACTTTTCCCCATAAGTCCCCCCTTCATTTGATTGGTGAAATCGTTGTATGGTCAAATAAAGAAAACTTGGCAAAACCAAGCCCAAGCGCAGGATGAGCCTTAGTACCTCGAAAAAGCAATTGTTTCCCTTCGTACGGTGTATTGCTTCTGGAGCCACCAGCTTGCGCCCTTCTATAGAAGAAAATTCATCCTTTCTTTAAATGTAAAATAAAGCTGACCATCACCCTTCACCATAATATTCTGCGAAATGTAGAAATCCAGTCTTTTTAACAAGATAGTTTCGTAATTCACCCTGGGTAGCTTTTTCAATGGGAGGGGTCGTCAAGGTATAAGCTTTCGCATTCAGCTGATAAAATCTATTTTTATCTATTTCATTATGAAAATCATCTTCAATAATACCTGAAGTTATCGCAGCCTTTGGATAACCCATCAGAAAAACTTTAGTTCTCAATGCCATAGTTGGTGTTGAGTGCAAGAGCAGGAATACCACTACTATTACAATCATGACATTAATCGATTTTTTCAATATCACACCTGCCTCACAATTGATCTATTGAACTTCTACTTAGAAATCGATTTATTATAAGGGTGAAAAGAAAGATCCTGTCAGCGTTCATTGCCCCTTTTAAAATTACCCGTTATCTTTGCCATGATTAATTGGGAGGTTTTTCGTTTTCCGCAGCATTCATTTTTTTTAAAAACTTCTCTCCATCTTTCCCTTTCAAGGTTTTCACTTGTTTGCCATAATACTCTATAAAAACAATATCATTTTTAGTGAGCCGATAACTGAAAGGTTGTTCATCTAAACGATTTCTTTTATCAATATTGTCCATGTAGTCCCCCATATAGTTCGAGTAGTGTATCCGATTATCTTATTTTTACAATTTCTCTTTAACTGATAAGACCACATCAGCATTGAATTCGCCATCTACTATAAATAAACAAGTAAAACAATATCCCCTTTTTAAACTTTAACATAATTTTCCTTTCTATTGGATTAAATTTCGCGTAAAGAAAACTTGGTAAAGAGAAGTCATAGGTGGTTGAGACTTAGGTGAACGTATATTATTTTCTCTAAATGTAAGAAAGAGGACTGTCCAATAATTTTGGATCAGTCCTCCACGTCTTCATGCTTTCGTCCTGTACTCTACATTATGCTTCTTCAACGTTTCATCTTGACCAAACAAGAAGTGCTTATCCATGTTGGGTGAGTATTTTGAATTCGGAGCAATACGGCCGACTGCTTCAGCCACCGCGCGAATCATAGCTGGAGAAGCTCCACAACATAACCCGATAAAACCGATACCCGTTTCATAATGAGCTTTCTTCGCCCATTCAGCAAGTTCATAACGGTTGTGATACAGCGGGTCCAGAGAAGTAGGAAATGTCGTTTCAGTCGGTATCGAGCAGCTGCATCCACCATCAGGCAAGTTGAAAAAGGTAGGGTGCTCTTCTGTCGTCCTATACGGGAGCGGAAGTGCTGCAAGGTAACCATCTGTCTTTTCTCGAATCTTTTCAAGATGTGGCTGCATCGTTTCAGGTCCTCTGAAGCAGTTCATCCCTACTACCAGTGCACCGTTTTGTTCGAGAATTTTGCATGAATCTTCCACTGTGTAATCATCCCGAAGGACACCTTCACCCATCAATCCTAAAGAAATTACGGCATCAAGTCCGCTCTTTTTTATTTCTTCAAGGGCGATCAACGCTTCCTCATGATAGTAGAACGTTTCACCTAAGATGAAATCTACATCTTCATCGACACACCATTCCACCATTTCTGCAAACATTGATCTGACCTCATCCTTGGACGAATCATCCTCGGGATCGAAAACATTCGTATTGGATATGTTCCCTGCTACCAGTGCAGGTTCTTCAGGGTGCTCTTCCGCAATTTTTTTTGCGGAACGGATGGCTTGCCTGCTTAAGTTTTCAACTAGATCCTCTTTCCCGATGATCCGCATTTTTTCACGGTGAGCATTATATGTGAAAGCGACGATGACATCAGATCCAGCGTTCATGAAATCACGATATGCCTGCTCCAGTGCTTGTGTGTTTTCTATTGCAACCTCTGGAACAAATGAACCTGCCTGAAGGTAACCACGTCGTTCTAGTTCGAATAAATAGCCTTCTCCACAAATCACAGGTCCGTCGTCCAGACGTTGTCTTAATGTACGTTTCTCTCCACTCAATGGTACTCACCTCTTCAACTTTTCTTTTCCCAGAAACTCGTGCATTCTTCGAGCAGTTTTTGTTTTTCTGGTTCATTTATCGTCATCCGCTTGATTTTTTGCCGGCAGTCGAAAAGATAATCCATGTATTCCTCATATGTTGAATCATAGGTCTGTGCCAGTTCATCTCTTATTCTTTTTGCTATTATTGGACTAGCACCGCCTGTCGATACGGCGATTGTTAGTCTGCCTCTTGATAGTTTTGCAGGAACAGAGAAGTTTCCAGTTCCTGGATCATCGACCACATTGACTAGTTGATTTTTTCGAGTTTGTGCAGCAATACACTGATTCACATCAGGATCATTTGTTGCAGCGATTACAACAAACGCGTCCTGATAGTCTTCAGCTTCCGCTTGTTTTTTTATCCAGTTTATCTGCTCTCGCTGCACCAGCTTTTTTACATTTTCATTTACACGAGGACTTACAACCGTTACCTTCGCCCCGGCTTCCACGAGTGACTTGATTTTACGATTTGCTACCTTTCCGCCTCCAATGACGACTGCGTCTTTACCTTCGAGATCCAGCATGATCGGGTAATGGCTCATACGCCAACACCAATCAATTCCTGGACCCGTTCGGAAACTACTTCCTGAAGGTTAGGATGATAACCGAGGTAGTCACATAAAATGAAATCCTGATTTTCTGTTGTCAATTTTCGGATCGTCTTTTCCATACTTTTCATCAAAATCCCTGTAAACAAGAGATAGGGTACGACCAACACTTGTTTATGACCATATCGCATTGTTTGTTCAAGTCCTTCTTCAAAACTTGGTTCAGCTGCAGCTAAAAAGGATGTTTCAACTCTTTTGAACCGATGCTTTTCATATAATCGATCTGCAATCTCTCGTAAATCCCTTGTCACATCCGGATCACTGCTTCCTCTTCCGACTAGAAGGACCATTGCATCGTCAATCGGTTTTACCTTGTCATAGATCCGTTCGATTAAAATATCAATGATTTTCTCATGTACACCGAACGGACGCCCATAGGTGATTGAGATAGCTGGATACAGACTTTGCAACCGTACCAGTTCCATAGGGATGTCCTTTTTCGCATGTCCTGCTGTAAGCAACAAAATCGGTATTATTGCAATACTCGTTGCACCACGTTCAACACAACGTTTGAACCCTACTTCGATGGACGGGTGTGCCAATTCGAGAAAGCTGATTTCCTGAATCGGGATGGACTGATGTTCCATACTTTGTTTCATGAACTGCGCAGCCTGGTTCCTTGCTTCTTCAACTCTGCTCCCATGACCGACGTATAAGATAGCTTGCATCTCTTTCCTCCATCTTAAAAAGCGACTTTCTTCTGCAATTCACTTTCTGGTTCAATCAAACGTTCGAACCAATTGAGCTTATCGCGAAGACGGACAACCTCACCGACGATGATCATACTGGGGTTTTTGATTTCATTTTGTTCGACGACATCGACGATCGTCTCTAATGTTCCAGTTACGGTCTGCTGTTCTCCAATGGTTCCCCAATGCACTAAGGCGACCGGTGTCTCGCTGGGACGTCCGTGTTTAGTAAGTTGTGCACAAATATAAGGCAGGTTTTTGACTCCCATATAGATCGCGAGTGTATCAATTCCTTTTGCAAGACTTTCCCAGCGCAAATCATCCTCTTCTTTATCCTTACGGCGGTGGCCTGTCACAAAAGCGAACGTTGAACTATGTTCGCGATGTGTAACCGGTATACCCGCATAAGCAGGAGCGGCAATGCCTGAAGTGATTCCTGGGACGATTTCAAACTCCAATCCGTGCTTTGCCAACGCTTCCGCTTCTTCCCCGCCCCTGCCGTATACGAACGGATCACCGCCTTTCAATCTCGTGACGGTTTTTCCTTTCAATCCATTCTTTACGAGAAAATGATTGATTGTTTCCTGTTTCATTAAATGATAGTCTGGCAGTTTTCCGCAATAAATCAGTTCAGCATCCTCTTTTGCATAGTTCAACAATTCTTTATTGATAAGCCGATCATAAAGAATGACATCTGCTTCTTCTATGCACTTCATACCTTTGACCGTGATCAATCCTGGATCCCCCGGCCCGGCTCCTACTAGATAGACTTTACCCATTTCATCCTCTCCTTCACATGGTCAACTGCCTCTCAAAATCGTTTCTTGCTCATGCAGGACAAATCCGTTTCCCTTTCGTATTTTCTTCTTCTCATATAGTGAAATATCATCCACTTCTGGTAATCTCAAAAAATACTTTTCAAGCTCTACTTCTACAAGACGGAAAGCCGCCTCGTCATTCTCCGCTGCAATGATTACTGGAATGACATCTGTATCCGTCGTCACTTCGAATCTATATAAGTCCATTCTACATCGCTCCTATCATGAAACATTCGCTGTCACATTTCCTAGAATCTGGTCCAATTCTTCTTGAAGCGGCTCGATACCTTGACGCCCTACAAAATCATAGAAGGATTCACCTGGTAATTTCTCCTTCTTAAAATAGGTGATAAATTCATTAAGGACCGCAGGAAGGTGTTCGCCGTCAATCTTACCTTTCAGTTTCTCATTGAACTTTCCGCCATGATTCAAAGTGCCGCCGACATAGATTTCAAACGCTTCAATCATTCCTTTTTCCTTCGATTTCATTTTGATGCCTTGTAATCCGATATCAGCAATCTGACGTTGCCCGCATGAATTCGGGCACCCGACCATATGAAGCCTCAAAGGGACATCTACCCTGATCTGTTCATCCAAATATTCTGCAATCCGGCGCATCCGCTCTTTTGTTTCCACTAATGCCAGGTTGCAAAATTCAATACCTGTGCATGATACAGAATACGCGATGAAACGCTTCGGCTCGATCGTGATCCTTTCAAATATCTTTTCTTGTAAAAGCGCATCTACTTTCTCATCCGGAATGTTCGGAATGATGATATTTTGAGAGTTGCAAGTCCGGATCTCCCCATTGCCGTATTGTTTAGAAATTTTTGCGATCTCCAATACTTCATCTGCGTCCAACCGGCCGACCGGAACGTTGAAACCGATATAATTCAGCCCGTCCTGTATTTGTTTATGCACACCGTAGAAGTAGCCGGCATTCCAATCTTTTTGGACATCTTCACCTTTTGAAGGCAAATGGCCCGTTAATTCTATTAATTTTTCCTTGAATTCTTCAGGTCCCCAGTCAGCTACGAGGAACTTCAATCGAGCACGATGACGCTTTTCCCTGTACCCGTAATCTCTGAAGATCTTCGTAATCGCAATTGCAGTCTCTTTCACGTTTTCAGGTCGAATGAAGACATCCAACGTTTCTGCGAGGTATGGTCTTGCTGCCAGACCACCGCCGACTTTCACATGAAACCCTTTCACTTCTTCCCCATCGATGTCTTTTACAGCCGGGGTAAATGACAAGCAATTGATTTCAGCATTCGAGGCATTGTGGACATTCGTACTGATCGAGACTTTGTATTTACGCGGAAGGTTCGAAAAGTCCTTGTTGTGCTGAAAATACTCATAAACCTCTCTCACAATCGGTTCTGTATCGAACAACTCATTCGGATCAATGCCGGCGAGAGGATTCCCGACAATATTACGTGTGATATCACCGCAAGCACCTGCAGATGATAAACCTACCTTTGTAAGCCGGTTGAAAATATCCGGAATGTTCTCGATTTGGAGCCAGTGGAACTGGATTGCCTGCCGCGTCGTTACATCGAAGACCCCTCGACCGTAATCCTTACAGATTGATGCCAGCGTTTCTGCTTGTTCATAATTCAAGACTCCAGACGGAACATTGATCCGCATCATGAAATAGCCGTCTTGTTTAGGGCGTTGCAAGTACAATCCTGCCCATTTGAATGAATCCCACTCCTCCTTCGGGATCGATTCGAAACCATTTTCGGCGTAATACGGAATATCTTCAAAAATTTCCAGACCGTCTTTCTCAAGCTTCTTCAATTCTGTCTTATTCAGCTTTTCATTGTCTGCCCAGAACTTTTCGTATGCCATTCGAGCATCCTCCTCTTTAAAATAAGTTCTTTTCTTTCAAATAGCCGATTACCTGATCGGCACATTCTTCCACAGAATAGCGGTTTGTTTCAATGACCAGTTCAGGAGCTTCTGGTTCCTCATATGGTGAACTTACACCTGTGAACTCAGGTATCTCCCCTTTCCTTGCCTTCTCATAAAGTCCTTTTGGATCCCTGGTTTCACATTCGTCCAATGGACATTTCACATAGACTTCTATGAATTCATCAGCTTCGACCATTTCCCGAACTCGATCTCGATCAGCCTGGAAAGGTGATATGAAGGCTGTGATAGCAAATTGCCCACTATCGACAAACAGTTTTGCAACTTCTCCAATCCGACGGATATTCTCCTGCCTATCTTCTACTGAAAATCCGAGTCCACTGTTCAAGCCGTGGCGGATGTTGTCTCCGTCCAACACGTAACTTCGTAAGCCTTTTCCATGAAGTTTCCAATCTACCGCGTTTGCAAGCGTCGACTTGCCTGACCCTGATAATCCTGTAAACCAGATAATACTGCTAGTTTGTTTATTCAACCGCCGGCGATCATGTTTTGAAACAGCCGTTTCATGCCATGTAATGTCTTGAATTGCCATATATTTCACTCCTTCTGTTGATCATGTTGTTATCGGTTCTCGTTGTAACCCTTTGATCAAGACTTCAGCCACTTCTGGGCGGCTGAATGTACTCGGTGGGGTCGATCCATTTCTTAGAAGCTCCCTCACCTTCGTCCCTGACAACACGACATGATGTTCTTTGTCGTGCGGGCAAGTTTTCGTCGAAGCCATGTTTTCGCATTTTTCACAGTAAAAGCTGTGCTCGAAAAACAATGTTTCAATTCCTAATTCTGATTTTGTGAAATGACTGAATATCTTTTGGGCATCATAGGTGCCGTAATAGTCACCGACACCCGCATGGTCCCTGCCGACGATGAAATGTGTACAGCCGAAATTCTTGCGGACCAGTGCATGGAAAATTGCTTCTCTCGGACCGGCATACCGCATGGCTGCAGGGAATACTGCTAAAAACACTCGATCACCTGGATAGTAATTTTCAAGCAGGACCTCGTAACTTTCCAATCTCACATCCGCTGGAATATCGTCCGCTTTTGTTTCCCCGACAAGCGGGTTCAGAAACAGACCATCTACCGTTTCAAGAGCGGATTTTTGAATATATTCATGTGCACGATGCACAGGATTCCTTGTTTGGAAACCGACGACAGTTTCCCATCCTAGGTTTTCAAACTGTTCCCGCGTTTGTTTCGGGTCAAGATAATAATTGGAGAATCGATCTTTGACTGGGCGTCTGACGAGATGGATCGGGCCACCTATGTATACATTGGGCCGCTCAAGTAGTTTTTTAACACCAGGATGAGCAGTTTCTGCCGTCTTGTATACGTGTACAGCCTCCCGTAGCTTATCGGGAACGTACTTTTCATTGACTTCGATCACCCCATATACAGTTCCATCTTTCACGAGCTTGATCCGCTCTCCGACTTGTAATTCTGCTGCTTTTTCCTCACTGACAGGTAGTGTAATCGGAATACTCCAAGGCAGACCATTTTCAAGTCTCAAATTATTGACGACACTTTCATAGTCTTTTTCTCCAAGAAAACCTTCGAGTGGACTATACGCCCCGATTGCGATCAGTTCAAGATCGCTCAAGGCTGTACCATCCAATTCAATTTCTTTTTCCAGAGACTCGTAATCAAAGGCGAGATCGATTTGATTGATCAATTTCCCTCCATGTGGAATGCTTGTGCTCATACTAAATTCCTCCTCCTTGTTCATGTATGGTACGTTTTTCTGCTTTGATCGTTTTGATCAGACTCAGTGAACCGACTGTTGCGATGAAAACACTTCCGATCACACTGATTGTGTAAAAATCACTATCTAATAGGACCTTGACCATCCCGTAGGCAATCACAAGTGAAAAGACTGGGGAGACGACCCAAACTTTGACCATTTGCAAAATGATGTTCTTTTGCAGGAACGAAAATCCATTCTGTCCAGTTCCGATCCCGATGATGGCAGAAGTTGTGATTTGGGTCAGCGGGACGGGAATGCCGAAAACGGATGCTATGATGACCAATCCGGCACCTGTACCTGATATCGCACTTCCTTCTAGAAGTGAGAATTTGGTAATACGTTTCCCATTGGTCTCCAACACCTTCCCTCCAAAGAAGATGGCTCCTAATGCGATGAATGCACCTCCTAGCAATGTTCCATGTGAGATTGAGAGCAATCCAGCTCCGACCAATGGGCCAATCGCATTGGCAACATTGTTCATCCCTGCTGAAAAGGCTTCAAGAAAACCCATGAGGATCAACAATACGGTTAAACACTTCTTCCATCTCCCCTCAAGGAAAGCACCATATCTTTCTTGAATGATTTGGATCAACTTCCCCATCACCAACGCAAACAGGAAAGCGATGATTGGAATCAGGATCCAGAACATCACCACGGTCATTAGGGATTCCACATACAGCGATTGGTAAGCTAAGCCTACTCCGACAACTGATCCGACAGTTACTTCACTTGTTGATAACGGAATCCCGATAAGATTTGCAATTGCCAGTGATATGGTTGCTGCCCCAAGAATGATGACGGCCGTTTGAATCGTGATAAGCTCAGAAGGTACAATTCCTGAACCGATCGTTTTTACGACCTCACCTCCACCAATGACCGCTCCTAGAAAAACACCTGTACCACATAAGGCCAATGCAATGATTTTCCTATTGATCGCACCTGACCCGTAAGAAACACCCATGGAGGCAGCAGCCCCACTTGCTCCCATATTCATGGCGAAAAAGAAGGCGACGATAAACGCGATCACTATCATCTAAGATTCCTCCTCATCCGGATGGATGAAGACCACATTCAGTCTTTTTCAAATTCGTCCATCGCCCCGCCCGTAAATCTGCTCCATCCTCCGTCGGCAAGGTGCATTTCTCACAGCCGATGCTTGGATAACCCTGGTCATGCAGGACGTTGTAAGGGAGGTCATAGGTATGAATGTATCGCCAGACATCTTTCCAGGACCAGTGAATCAATGGACAAACTTTGATAGCTTGGAACTTTTCATCTTTATTGATGAATTCCGTCTTTCTTCTCGTAGGTGATTGCTCTCTTCTAAGCCCCGATATCCAGGCCTTGTGGCCGGACAATGCTTGTGTAAGTGGAACAATCTTGCGAATATGGCAGCATCGGTTCGGATCTCGTTCCCAGAGGCTGTCTCCATATTCTTCAGCTTGTTCTTCCACTGTCAGTTCAGGTTTTTTCAGATCAATTTGTAATTTGGGATAACGAGCTTTCACCCTATCAATCAAATCATAGGTTTCTGTGAAGTGAAGTCGTGTATCAAGGAAAACGATTTTCGCCTCAGGATTCACCTTCGAAATCAAATCAATCAATACGATACCTTCAGCACCAAAACTGCACGCATAGATGATATCCTCTTCATACAAGTCATAAGCCCACTCTAGAACGTTTAAAGCCCCTTTGGTTTCATTATCGATTGAGATCTCCAGGTTGTTGTCAGACCATGTTTCATACGATAATAATTGTGCCAATTTCAATCCCTCCTATCTCTTCTGTGAAAAAGAAAGAGGCAACTCTAACCTGGTCAAAGGTTAAAGTCGCCTCTAGTTTGTCTAGTCAGCAGCCTTTTCGTTTCTTCAAATCTTTACATGTAAAAAAGCCTTCCAAATTGGAAGACTTTCAGGCTAATAACGTTTCACCTTATCTACCAAAATGGGAATCCATTTTGCTGGATTTAGCACCTTGCATCATGCAGGTTGCCGGACATCATTGGGCCAGGTCCCTCCGTCACTCTGGATAAGATTTAATTTGATTATTATTCTAACTATTCCAATAAGGAAAGTCAACAACCTTTTTTAAATGTTTTGATTATTTTTGCTGTTAGAGCTCTAAATCCCTGTAAAGTACTGGACAGAACGGTTATGAGACTTCGACTGTTTTTCTTTCTTCAAGTTCAAATGCTTCATGCAAGCATTCCACTGCAGAAATCATTGCGGTGCTAGACACGATCGTAGAGACCTTGATCTCGGATGTACTGACCATCTTGATTTTGATCCCATCAGAAGATATTACGTTAAACATTTTTGCAGCAACGCCTGGATTGGAAATCATCCCTGAACCTACGATTGAAACTTTCGCAAGGTCACCTTCATACGTAATATGGTCATAATTCAACTCTGGCTGATATTCACTCAATACTTCCAACGCCTGATTGAGCACCTCTGAATCCAATGAAAAAGAGATATCCGTCGCTTCTTTGCCGTTGGTGTTCTGGATGATGATGTCTACATTGATTTTTTGATCTGAAAGAATCGTGAACAATTTTGCTAAAGTATGGATATCGTCTTGTAACCCATGAACGGTCACTTTTGTTACATTACTCTCAAACGCAATTCCTCGCACTGTAAGATTGCCTTCCATTGAAACTTCCTCCTCTATCATGGTGCCGGTTTCTTTTTCAATACTTGAACGGACCTCTAGCTTAACGTTGTAATTTTTAGCGAATTCGACAGACCGTGGGTGTAATACTCCTGCGCCAAGGTTAGCCATTTCAAGCATTTCATCATAGGAGATCGATTCCAACTTCCTGGCTCCTTTAACAACTCTTGGATCGGTCGTATATACCCCTGTGACATCCGTATAGATCTCGCACTTTTCCGCTTTTAAAGAAGCGGCTAGTGCTACAGCTGTCGTATCAGATCCACCACGGCCGAGCGTCGCGATTTCCTCTTCATCAGTCAAACCCTGGAATCCAGCGACGATGACAATGTTTCCTTCTGCCAGGTGTCCATTGATTCGCTTATTGTTGATGTCTAAAATCCTTGCATTCCCATGTGCAGCTTCCGTTTTGATACCAGCTTGCCACCCAGTAAGTGAGACAGATTGATACCCTTTCTGTTGTAAAGCCATTGCCAACAACGACATTGAAACTTGTTCTCCTGTCGATACGAGCATATCAAGCTCTCTTTTTGAGGGATTATCAGAAATGTCATTTGCCATTTGAATAAGATGATCCGTACTTTTTCCCATTGCTGAAACAACTACGACTACGTCTTTTCCCTGATTGTAAGTATCAATGACACGACCAGCCACATTTTGAATTCGTTCGATCGATCCTACAGATGTTCCACCATATTTTTGTACGATTAATGCCATGATTCCATTCCTTTCATGTTGTGAAATAAAAAGATCGACTCAATAGAAGTGTGACGGACGTTCATCCGCAACCATTGTTTAAATGGTTGAAATAAAACAAATCGTCAGACTTGAGAGTCGATCCTCAAACGTCTGCCACACTTATTCCCTTTACGTGAGATAGTCCTCCATACGCCAGCAGGGAGCATGGTCGTATGACAGCCCTGTACTTATTCAATACAGGTCCAGCCGGATGTTCGTTGAGATGACAATCCAGCTTCGGCGAATTCCCCTTTCCTTTTGCACTCCTTAGAGCCCAACCTCTTCATGCAAAATACTAATGGTCTTCGCGCCTCTACCATCACTTCAAACTTGCATGAAGTGTGGCCTTTAAATTTAATTGTTTGTTATTCTATCAGAAACACGACAATGAAACAAGCTTTTTTTCAAAATGGGAAATTCGTTGGAGAAGATGTTCTGTATCTTTATAAAAAATGCTCTTTTATAGTGCTGAACATCAACTACATAGTATTCTAGAACTAAAAACAGTGGTCTTGATTAGATTTCAGGTGTTTGAACGTCATAAAAAGAATTTACAAAACAAGAGGCTGCCCTTTTGGACAACCCTTTTAGAAATCATATTCTTCGACGATTTTCTTCGTGATCAATTTATACCCTTTTTTATTGGGATGCAGGGAATCACTGAAATACTCGGTGGACTTTTCCTGGAATAGCTCGTTCGTCGATATGAATTTCACACGAGGATAATGACTGACGAGCTCCTGGCTTGTAACATTCCATTCTTCAATCACTTGCTCTATTTTTGCAGATGAAGGATATGGATTATAAAGGCCGAGAAATAAAATAGGTGCGTCCGGATTTTCCTCCCGAATAATCGTCATGATATCTATTACATTTTTTTCATAATCGGCTTTTCCTGCTTTCAACCGTTCTTCATAAATAGGCAGGAGATTGTTGCCGTTACTTTTGATGACATCATTCGTACCAATAAAAACGATGAAATAGTCCGCGTCGTCTAAATTGTCTTTAACATCTGTATGCTGAAGCTGATAAAGCAGCCCATCAGTTTGTTGGTTGGGTATTCCATAATTCTGGACAGTAACTGCACCATCATGATGGTCTGAAAGCAGTGTTTGAAGATCATCGACATATCCGCTACCCATATCATCACCAACACCATAGGTAAGGGAATCCCCTAATGCTACCAAATTTGTGCTTTTCTTTGTTTTGGCTTCTTGCTTCTGATTCATAGCAATAATTCCTGCGATTGCTGATAGGAATAATATAATGCTAATGGTATATATTAATATTTTTTTCATAGGCTCCTCCTAAAGGTTAACCCTTCCCTTTTACTATAGGGATTAAACCTACTGCTACATAGGAGAAGCTGTTTAAGACGATATATTTGAATACATGCTTTTATGCAAAAATAAATTATCTTCCTATATCTTTTCCAAAAGCGCTTTATTTTCGTTTTCAAAAAAATAAGCTTCATTTGAACCGAGCACCGATAATTTTTGAGGGGTTGCATAAACGGCGGTGCCTTCTGGTATTGCAATGATGTGAGTGTCAAAGCCATCCACATATTCGTAGAGTTTCAGATCACTTTTTTCTTGATAGTGACACCATACCGAATGCCCATTAATAAGATTCAAAGCATGAAGGTTACCGTTTTCCATATCATCCATGACTGTGATTTTTTTCCCTAGAATGTTGGCACCTGCACTTTGACCGTATATAGTTCCTCCAGCTTCATGATAATGGGTCAATACCTCATCAAATGCTGTTTCTTTGAACTTTTTCAATATACGCATAGGGTCTCCACCACTTATATATACAGCTGAAAATTGCATGACATCATCAAAGGTTTTCTCTCTGAGATCAGTCCACATCTTTATTTCACTCGCTCCTAGTGGATTGAACATACTTTTCACATAATCCAGACAACGATCATAAGTTCTGAACTCGGGATCACCTGCAAGGGGGATATAAAGAAGCGGTTTCCCAGAATCAATCTTTTGGATGAAATATTCATTTATCTCACGTGTCTGTTCGGCATTTCCGCCTCCAGAAAGGAATAATCCTCCCATAAAAGTCCCCTCTAAAGTTTTGTCGTATTATAACTTCCAAGGATTTGAACATGGTGTCCGTAGGTTTCCAGGATCGTCATCGCTTTGTCCATATCCTGATCATCTATTCCCTTTTGTGTTTCGACAAAAAAGCGATAAGTACCTAACTTCTTTTTGGTTGGGCGTGATTCAATCCAAGAGAGATTGATCGATAACGATGCAAAAACATTCAATATCGTGACCAACACCCCTGGTCGTTCTTCGAATGGAGTGATGACCAGCATCGCTTTTTCTGAGTGGGCAATCTCCTCAGGAGGGTTCGAAACAACGACAAAACGGGTATGATTTTCAGTGAAATCTTGAATGTTCTCTTTCACTAACTCCAACCCGAAAGCTGTTGCTGACCATTCTGAGGCAATGGCTCCGAACTCCACCTTCGCTTCATCGCGGACAGCTTTTGCTGCAGCAGCGGTACTGTTGAAATGCCGGCTGGATGCCCCTAAAGACTGAATATAATCACGACATTGCGCTAAAGCAGGGGGAATCGACCAGACCTCTTGAATCTTATTGAGATCCGTCCCTTTCACTCCAAGCAAATGTAAAGCAACAGGCAGGATGACTTCCCCTTCGATGAAGAGGTTATTCATCAACAAGCCATCTATTGTAATATTGATGGTTCCTTCAATTGAATTTTCAATTGGGACGATTCCTTTTTCAACTTCCTTATTCCGAATAGCATCTAAGACATCTAAAATGGATTCACACATCAGCCCATCCATTTGGTTAGATGAAAAATATCGAACAGCAGCTTCCTCTGAAAAGGTTCCTTTAGGTCCTAAATAGGCGACTTTCATTATGCGACTCCTTCAATAATGATGATTAATTCCTATACTCTAGCCTAAATTCAAATGTAAATCAACTATAACCAACATCCATTTTGTTGTTTACAAAATTTACTCCCGCTTCGGGCAATCGAAAAGCAGATCATTAACAGCTCTTGACCATTAAAGAAAACTTGGCAAAGCCAAGCCATTGGCGCAGGCTGAGCTTTAGTTGCGCTTATACTGAAGAAAGTTTCCATACTTTCTTTAAGTGTAAAAAAAGGTCCCCAATTGATAAACGGGACCTTTCACGTCAATTCTTATTTAAGCTTTTGCTCGATTTCAGTATGTACAGATTCGATCTTCTCAGGAAGGACAAAGAGATATTCGATAAGTCCTTCCAGTAGTTCCATCAACAAGACTGCTGTCTCATCATCGATTTCCCTTTCTAGTTCAAGCATTTCGTAAAAAGGACGATCTGGATGAACCAAATGGCTCAGTGATTGGATTGGTTTAGATAAATCGACATGCTTCGGTAATTGCTCGAATTGCTGGGAAAGGGATTGTTCTTTCGTTTTCTCCCCCAGATAGTTTTTGAGAACACTTTCAATCACTCGCTTCGACATGACTGCAGTTGCAGAATTGTCTTTCGATTGACTGACATTCAGGGCAGAAGTATAGGATCTGATAAGATCTTTAGGAATGTTCTTGTTTCCCTGGATTTGATCCAGACGACCTTGTGAAGCCATTGGATCATAGATATAAATTTCAGCTTCTTGGATGGTTTGGTCTGAACGTTCATCCAGCATGATGACAAACACGGATGGTTTCTTACATTCGGCACAAAGCCCTTCTGCGAACAATCCAGTTTTCTTTACCTGATAATAATTTGCCTTCAAAGTAAAATTCCCGGTTTTCCCACACTTCGGACAATGGCTTTTAAGTGACTTGGCAACCTTTAAATAACCATACTGGGTATAAGAAAGAATGGATGCTGGCAATATTTTTCTCAATTTGGACCTCCTTGTATGCTCAGACAGAATATGTAATGTCTTAACTTATTTCGAGATATCGAGACAAAGTTCCTCTTAAAAAACAAATAAAAAAATAGAATTTGTTATCTTTTGATACTATTTGAATAAAAATAAAAGACGCCTTCTATCTTTGAAAACGTCTTAGGTATAGCGAGGTTTTATTCATGTTTTCATACTACTACTTATACCCTGCTGATTTTTATTTGTGGACAAATAATAAATGATAAACATACATTTAGTAAACCAAAAACAATAACCGATAGGACTTTCAATCGTTTTTGATGATATGCATTCACTGTAGCCCAGATCGTAAGGGTCTATTTCTAAGTGTCTGACACTCTAGAAATAGACCCTTACCTCTGATTATTAATTCCTACCTCCTACCATTAATACCCATTACCACGTCTATTGTTCAACAGTAATCACTTAGGAAGCATAAAAAATAGGACTGCTGTTTACAGTCCTAATTTAGTCCTTATTTTGTAGCTGCGACTTCCTTTTTGGCATTCATTGATGCATCTTTGCTGACATCATCCGCCGCCTTTTTAATACTGATATATTGGTTTCTTCCATGGGTATATAAGTTCTCTTTCTTATGATCATACTTTTCTTTAGAAAGTGTTGGTATGGAAATTCCTTTACGCTTGCTCTCTTTATTTATGGCGTAACTGATTCCACCGACAAAACCTGTAACGAAACAAGAACCGATGATTCCCAATAACTTTTTGTTACCTGACTTGTTTTTAATATTTTCCATTAGATTTGCTCCTCTTTTAAAGATTTTTTCGCCTTACGTTTCTGATTCCAATAATATCCCAGTGCAAGCGCACCATATATTCCGCCCAAGTCACGTTTATGGACAATATCCTTTCCTTCGGAGGTGTTTTTCTTTACTGTACTGGTGGCATCCACAAGTGATGATGATAACTTTCTAGATGTTTCTCCAATATCGCCGACTATATAAAACAAAGGACTTAATGCTTTCAGTTTTTCATTTACATCCGCTAGCGTGTCATTGCTTTTATAGATAAGATCTCCTGTTTGTTTCGTGATCATGTTCAAATGAGAAGGTAATTGTTCGACAGTTTGATCTACACCTTTTATAACAGCCGCTAGATTATTTAGTACACGTGCAAGAAAAATGGTCAATACTACAAATGCCAGGCCAATGATCAAAACGCCAATTCCTACTAAATCCATATCATCCCTCTTTTCTTTTATTTTTTTCTTTATAAATTCGAAACGCTGCATTACCCCATTTGACAAGTTTGACAATTTGTTTGGATTGTCCATTCGCATGAGAAGAAAAATGGTCAGCAGAGCGATTTATCGTTCGGTTCGTATAATCAAGGAGTCCACCTACATGCTGTAATGTTTGTATTAATCCAGATGTTGAATGAAGCTTGTGATGAATGTCCTCGACGATATGACCTGTTTCCTTAACAAGATGTTTTGAACCTCCTGTTATTTTTTCCATTTGTCCTTCCAATTGATCTACTGAATGCTCTAAGCTATTAACAGCACTGGTGACACTGTTAAGTATTCGTACCAAATAAAATACAATCACAGCAAATGACACAGCGATCAACAAAATCCCGATATAAACAAACACCTATCACCACACCTCCTTGAACCTCTTTACCCGATTCTTATATTAGAAAAACGTTGTTAATAACAAGATTAACTCCCTCTTCTGGGGGGAAGGAGATAGAAACGGGAAAATCTCAAATCAAGAGAGGTGTATTATGAATATCAAATACTATGCAAAAGAGATTAGTGGAGAGTTTCAAAAAGATGATGTACCACTATTAGCAGCAGCCCAGGCTTATCATTACTTGTTATCGATTGTGCCGATGCTTATTTTGCTCCTATCAATCGTACCGTATTTAAATATAAGTGGAGAAGAAGTAATGAATTACATGAGTGAAATACTACCAGATGAAACAACTTCCATTTTTAAAGAGAATATCGTCAGTGTCGTCGAAACCCCGAACGGAGGATTGCTTACTATTGGTATCTTAGGTACAATCTGGTCTGCCTCCAACGGTATCAATGCATTTATAAAAGCTTCGAACAAAGCGTATGATGTAGAGGAAAGCAGATCTTTCATCAAGGTAAGGTTGCTCTCGATCGCACTGACTTTCGGAATGATCATTGCATTCGTAGTCGCTTTAGTCCTCCCTGTATTCGGACAGGTCATTATAAAAACGGTGAATTCCTTCGTCTCAATGCCCGGACACATCAAGTTGTTATTGAACATTTTACGATGGGTCATCAGTATCGTTGTCATCACAGGAATCCTGATGGTCCTTTATCGATTCGCACCAGCTAAGAAATTACCTTTAAAAGAAATTATACCTGGTGCTTGTCTCGCATCCATTCTGTGGTTGTTGATTTCACTCGCATTTTCATTTTATGTCAGTAATTTTGGATCCTATTCAGCGACATATGGAAGTTTAGGTGGAATCATCGTAATGATGATCTGGTTCTTTTTAACAGGATTGATTTTGATGGTAGGAGCAGAAATAAACGTGGTGAATCATAGAACAAAAGTTCAAAAGAGAACTTCCCGATCAGGTAAAATGGAATTGTCTCAATAATAATGAATTGATAAAGAAAACTAGGCAAAGCCACGCCTTAGCGTATGCTGAACCTTAGTTGTCCATGATTGAAGAAAAATTCATACTTCTTTAAATGAAAAATAGAGGGATGGTCTCGTTGCCATCTCTCCTTTTTATCAGGCTTTGTTAAGTAAAAGTGTTGATTTCCGGCTTAGTTAGAAATACTGCATACTTGTTTTAATTTTACAATGTATTAAAATTATATCGTAGATTGAACAAGTAAAGGAGTGAGAAAATGGAATTAAAATATGAAACCTTACCCGATGAAAAAATAGAATACTGCCGTGATATTTGTAATGAACTCATGTCCTTTCAAAAATCGAAAGCATACATAACACCAGAATTGTTTGATAACATGAGTTTTGAAACCAGGTTGATCCCGTCTGTAAAAAACGCGATACACAATTATACGGTAATCGTCAAAGATGAGGATAAAATCGTAGGGTATGTCTATTCTAACATTTCTCCGAAAGAAGCCTATGCAAATGATTTTGCAACATTTTTTGACCTTTCTTCAGTCGGCACACCTAATGTCGGGTGTTTATCCCAATTTTATATTAAGCAAGAGTACAGGAAGTCTGGGGTCGGGTCCACTCTATTCAATATGTCTATAGACTGGTTGAAACAATTCGAGGATGTCCAGGATTATTTCATATTTGTCTCTAATGGCAATGCTGACGCCCTTGAATTCTATAAACGCAAAGGATTTTCCATCAGCCATGACATTTTGGACGGTTTCATTACGGTTTTGCGAAGTAACAAACACATAGATCGTTTTTAAGTAGCCAGATATAAATAAGGCGTGCCCTGGAAACAGTGTACGCTGGAGTTGTATCTTCATTTATTTAGGCTCTTTTCTAAAAGATTGTTGCCTTTGAGTTTTTTTAAAACTCACCTTGACGTGCGAGACTCCTTGAAAATGAAAATCTCATTTTCTTCGTACGATGTAACGCAGCCGAAACTATCCTTGTCCTGCGGAATCAACGTGCCTACTACATGAATAATCTCCTCGCAAGGCATGCGACGAGGAAGCCCGCTTCGACAGGACTTTCTTGAAGACGCAGGAGCATAAATGCTTCCTTGTAAAGGAGACTCCTGAGGTCACAAGGTGACGAGTGGGCTCACCGTACGCCCCGCGGAAAGCGGGTATCCTGGAGCGTTAATCAACGACTTTTAAAGAAAACTTGGCGAGACTAAGCCTTTTGTAGGTCGAGCCTTAGTTGCCCTTATACTGAAGAAAGTATTTTATACTCTTTTTAAGTGCAAGAGTAATAAAGTTTGCGAATACAGCCTTTATTTAAGTACGTTTTTCTAAATAGGCCCAAATCAGGTAGATGAAAATAGAGATTCCTGCTACTATCAAAAGTCCATTCATTAATACGTCTATATCTATTTCTTGAACCTTCTGCAAAGGTTCACCAGATACATTATCTTTTCCCATAACATTAAGTGTTGAACCCTTATAATCAAGGGCTAAGAAAGAAACCAGTACACCAAGGATTATTCCACCTAATAATGAAATCAGACCTTTTTTCAAAGATTATCCCTCCTCTAACTTTATTTCTTCAATCTTATTGATTATTAAATCAGCCAAAATATCATAACCTTTATCGCCAAAATGCAATCCATCATTTTCTAACCCTTCCAGTATTTCTTGAAAATGATCCTGGACAAGCATTTCAGTGAAAAAATCGATAAAATAACTACCATTCGTTTCATCAACTTTTCTTACAATTAATGCATATTTACTTAAAATTCTATTATTCCGTGCAAATTGCTTCTCTTCATCTACTGGAGAAGGAGAAATCAGAATAGTTTTTTTAGGACTAGTACTATGTATTATTTTAATCAAGTTATTTTCATAGCTCTTCAAATCAATCATTTTATGAAATGCGGCATCGTTAGCTCCAAAAAGAATAGTTACTATATCAGGGTTATGATTAACAACATCTTTCTCAATTCTTTTTAAAGCATCAAAAGTGTTATCACCTGCAACACCAGAATTAATGATTTCAAAATCTTTCAATTTTGAAGAAAGCTTCGTAGTGAGAATTGGATTAACATATCCTTCATTTCTAGCACTAATGCTATCTCCAAAACATACCAATTTAAGCATCTTAACCTCCTGCTGCTATTCTATTTTTCAGCACTATCCATTATGTGATGCTAAGACATTTAAATTTAGCCGTAGACACTAACAATATCACCTTAATATCTTCTCCATACGGATATCTGCCCACATTCTATCCTTCCAGTAGGTAAAATCTTGGATCCGGCCGATTTCTTTATAACCTAACTTTTGATACAGTTTTTGAGCCTGTTTATTAAATTCGAACACGCCTAATTCAATACGTTCAAGGTCTTGCTGCCTGATTCTTTCTTCTAAATACGTTATCGCTTGAGACCCGACTCCCTTGCCACGGCCTTTTGGATCACCAATCGTTATCCCGATCCAGGCAGTTCCCGGTACTCTTTTGAAGAGATGGCCAGGATCGATCATGTAGTTCATTTCACCAATCAGCTTATCATCATAATAAATCAGATAGATATGATGGTGTTCCAATCGATCTGTCATATCTTTCATTGTCATATTCCTTCTATACGCCAACTCTGCCTCGTTTTTGTTTGGTCGAGTCAATGGGATCAAAGCAGAATCGTTTTCCCATCGGTTTAGCGTATCCACAAGGGACAAGGTAGGTTCAATCAGTTTATTGAAATGAATACTCATAGCTTTCTCCCTTCCAATCTTTACCTTCACTTACTTCCATTATAACGCACCATTTAACAGCCCTTGAACTACCCTCCACTTATCACTCTTGCGAGTGGCTTGAAGTGGGGGATTCCTAAGAACACCAGCGTAACCGCCGGTTATGGATTAGGCGATCCCCGCAGTTCCTGCGGTTAATCGTAAGGCTTCCTTACGAAGATTCCTACTTGCGTTAAGATCCCGATCATGATGCATCGTGCATTTTGGGCAGTCCCACTCACGTAATGCCAGATTCTTAACGTCTTTATGACGGTAGTCACAATGGGAACAAAGTTGACTGGAAGGAAACGTCCTGGATACCACCACGATCTGTTTGCCATACCACTTTGCTTTGTATTCAAGCATGAAACGGAATGTTGACCAACTTACTTCGCTGATGGCTTTGGAGAGGTTGTGGTTCTTAAGCATATGGGATACCTGCAAATCTTCCATACCAATAAGGTCGTGGTTTTTGACAATATGGGTAGAGATTTTATGCAAGTAATCGTTTCGTGCATTTGCAATTTTCTTGTGCATTCGGGCCACTTTAATCCGTTGCTTATGCCAATTCGAAGAGCCTTTTTGACGTCTGGATAGGACTCGTTGGGCTTTCACCAGTTTCATTTCCAAAGTTCGAAAAAACATAGGATTCCCATACACCGTTCCGTCTGACAATATGGCAAAGTCCTTTAGTCCGACATCAATCCCCACTGATGAGTTGGTTTTAGACCAATCGTATACTTCTGTTTCCACCAAAATGGACACATAATAGTTGCCACTTGGATTTCGTCTGATGGTGGCAAAGGAACGATTCCAAAAAAATGAGACAAATCATGAGTCGGACAATTGAGATGGTAAGATCCATCCCTTGTCCGCAGGCGATTCATCCCCACCCTACTCAATGGGCTATGTCCTTTCCATTCCTTGAGGATGAGGTCTTCTCGCCTGCATGATAAAAAAAGAGACTGTCCTAAAAGTAAAGTATCATAAACTTTTGGGACAGTCCCTTTGTTTTGGATCATTCTTCTGCTTTTTTCCTTTTCCAGGCGTCTACAATTTGCCCTTCTGTTGTTACGTCTATGATGAAGGACCCATTATTATATCGGTCTGCTGGGCGGAGTCGCATTGGATCGATGACTTCTTCTTTTCCTTTTTCGGCCTCTATCCAGACGAAGTACTCTTCATTTACAGGTATTGCTTTCACGATTCGATGCGGATTCGACTTAAGTTCACGTAGCATGACAACGCCACGTTTCGCTCTGGATGTCCGTTCAAATTCATTTTCCAAACGCATTTTCTTCACAGCACCGCGATTCGTGACGACTACGACTTCTGTGCGTTCATCTTTATCTTTAACGAATCCGCTGACAACATGATCATCATCCTTCAGATTGATCGCTTTGACACCGGCAGCACGCTGGCCGACCACACTCACTTCTTCTTCCTCATACCAGAGGCCATATCCTTTGTGTGTCGCAATGAAAATTTCTTTTTTACCATCCGTGACAAAAACATCAACAAGTTCATCTTCTTTTTTCAATTTCAAGGCCATCAGTGGTTTCGAATAACGTTGTGCCTTATAATTCGAAAGTTCTGTCCGCTTGACCATTCCATTTTTCGTAAAGAACAACAGATACTCCTCAGCCTTGAATTCCTCCACAACCATCGCGTCCACCACCGTTTCATCACGATCGATCGAGACGATGTTCGTGACGTGTTGACCAGCATCCTTCCAGCGGATATCCGGCAATTCATGGACAGGTATGTGAAGATAGTTTCCTTTATTCGTGAAAACGAGCATCGTATTGGTTGTATTTCCATTGAAAATTTTCAAGACGCGATCCGTATCCTTCATACCAGGTGGTTCCCCATTCGATGCGGAATAGGAACGAGGGCTTGTACGCTTCACATAGCCTTCCTTCGTCACTGAGATGACAACATCTTCAGAAGGAATCATCACTTCCAGATTGATTTTGATTTCCTGAATCTCTGCTTCAATGACTGAACGACGGTTATCTGGGTAGATCTTCTTCACCCGCGCCAATTCTTTTTTGATGACAGATAGCAATTTCCGTTCGCTGTTCAGAATTGCAAGCAGTTCTTTGATTTGCTTCTCAAGTTCTCCCGCTTCTTTTTCCAGTGTCTGGATATCTGTATTTGTCAATCGGTAAAGCTGTAAGGTGACGATCGCTTCAGCTTGAGCTTCCGTAAATGCGTATTGCTCAATCAAATTCTTCTTTGCGTCTTTTTTATCTTTAGATGCTCGGATTGTCGCAATCACTTCATCTAAAATCGATATTGCCTTGATCAAACCTTCAACCACATGTTGACGATCCTGCGCTTTTTTCAATTCATATTTAGAGCGGTTCGTCACCACCTCACGCTGATGTTGGATATAGGCATCGATCAGCTTTTTGAGGCCCAACAACTGCGGTGTACGGTTATGGATTGCGACCATATTGAAGTTATAGGAAATCTGCAGGTCGGTGTTTTTGAACAGGTAATTCAAAACACCATGTGAATCTGCTTCTTTTTTCAATTCGATTACGATTCGCAGCCCAGTCCGGTCCGTTTCATCTCGTACTTCTGAAATGCCATCGACTTTCTTATCGATGCGAAGTTCATCCATCCGTTTCACGAGATTCGCTTTATTCACTTCATAAGGAATCTCTGTGATGACGATTTGTTGACGACCGCCGCGTTGATCTTCGATTTCAGTCTTCGCACGGATGACGATTTTCCCTTTACCGTTTTCATATGCCTGCTTGATGCCCTCGACACCCTGGATGATACCACCAGTCGGGAAGTCCGGTCCTTTGATGACGGTCATCAGCTCATCGACTGTACTTTCCGGTTTATCGATTTGCATTGTAACGGCATCGATCACTTCTCCTAAATGATGCGGCGGGATTTCCGTGGCATACCCTGAGGAGATCCCGGTCGAACCGTTGACAAGCAAACTCGGGAACAATGCTGGAAGAACTACTGGTTCTTCCTGCGTATCATCGAAGTTCGGTGTAAAGTCGACGGTTTTTTTATCAATATCACGGAGCAATTCTGAAGCGATCGGGGAAAGCCTTGCCTCTGTATACCGCATTGCAGCTGGAGGATCCCCATCGATGCTTCCGTTGTTACCGTGCATTTCTACAAGTACATTCCGCACTTTCCAATCTTGACTTAGACGCACCATTGCGTCATAAACGGAGGTGTCACCATGCGGATGGTAATTACCGATCACATTACCGACTGTTTTCGCTGATTTACGAAACGGTTTGTCGGACACGTTCCCATCCTGATACATCGCATACAGGATACGCCTTTGTACAGGCTTCAAACCATCGCGGGCATCAGGTAAAGCACGTTCTTGGATGATGTATTTACTATATCGACCGAAACGATCGCCGATGATGTCTTCCAATGGTAAATCTAAATATTTCTCTGCATTCGTCAAAACTTACTCCCCCTCAACAACTTCAAGGTTCTCATTTTCTAAGATGTTCGTCTCTTCATCCAATCCAAAGGCCACGTTCGATTCGATCCATTTCCGTCTAGGTTCGACCTTGTCACCCATCAAGACAGATACACGTCGTTCTGCACGTGCGATGTCTTCGATTTTCACTCGGATCAATGTACGCGTTTCCGGATTCATTGTCGTCTCCCATAATTGATCCGCGTTCATTTCACCAAGACCTTTGTAGCGTTGGATCGTATAGCCCTTACCGACTTTCTTGATCGCCTGTTTCAAGCCATCTTCGTCCCAGGCATATTCGATGATTTCTTTCTTGCCTTTACCCTTACTCACTTTGTAAAGAGGAGGTAGTGCAATATAGACTTTTCCTGCTTCGATCATCGGTTTCATATATCGGTAGAAGAATGTCAGCAACAGCACCTGGATATGAGAACCGTCTGTATCCGCATCTGTCATGATGACGACTTTGTCATAGTTGGAGTCCTTGATCGTGAAGTCTGCCCCGACTCCAGCACCAATTGCGTTGATGATCGTGTTGATTTCTTCGTTTTTGAAAATATCCTGTAATTTCGCTTTTTCAGTGTTGATGACTTTTCCTCTAAGCGGAAGGATCGCCTGGAATCTGCGGTCACGCCCTTGTTTAGCGGAACCTCCCGCAGAATCACCTTCTACAAGATACAATTCATTTTTATTTGCATTACGTGATGAAGCAGGTGTCAACTTACCGCTGAGCATCGAGTCTTTTCGTTTATTCTTCTTCCCGTTCCGTGCGTCCTCACGGGCTTTTCGGGCTGCTTCACGTGCTTGAGCTGCTTTCACAGATTTACGGATGAGCATTTCGCTGATTTTCGGATTCTCTTCTAAGAAATAATTCAACTGTTCGGATACGACCGCATCCACAGAAGAACGAGCGTCACTCGTACCGAGCTTACTTTTCGTCTGGCCTTCGAACTGAAGCTTCTCTTCGGGGATTCTGACAGAAACGATGGCTGTCAGTCCTTCACGAATATCCGAACCATCTAAGTTCTTATCCTTTTCTTTTAACAGACCGGTCTTACGTGCATATTCATTGAATACACGTGTCATTGCCGTTTTTGAACCCGATTCATGTGTGCCCCCGTCTTTCGTCCGGACGTTATTGACGAAGGATAGCATGTTTTCTGAATAGCCGTCATTGAATTGGAACGCGAATTCAACATCGATCGCATTCTGAAATCCCTGAAAAGATACGACAGGATGCAGGGTGTCCTTTTCCTCATTCAGATAATCGACGAATGCCTGGATTCCTGTATCGAACTGGAACACGACATTTTCATTTTCGTTATCACGCTGATCGACCAATTCGATTTTCATTCCTTTTAAAAGGAATGCCGCTTCTCTCAGACGTTCACTCAAGGTTTCATAGTTAAATATCGTCGTTGAAAACATGGACGGATCCGGCTTGAAATGGATGATCGTCCCTGATTTTCTCGTTGATCCTATTTTTTCAAGTGTGGTTGCTGGCTTTCCACCTTTGATGAAACGTTGATTATAGATGACACCGTCACGATGGATGGTTACCTCTAGCCATTCGGAGAGCGCATTGACGACAGAGGCCCCTACACCATGCAGCCCTCCACTCGTTTTGTATCCGCCTTGACCGAATTTACCTCCGGCATGAAGAACCGTCAAGATGACTTCGGGAGTCGGCTTCCCCGTCTTATGCATACCTGTAGGCATACCTCGCCCTTCATCCTTTACGCTGATGCTGTTATCTTTATGTATGGTTACAGTGATGGCATTCCCATACCCTGCTAATGCTTCATCAACTGCGTTATCTACGATTTCATATACAAGATGGTGCAAACCACGACTGTCAGTACTGCCGATATACATACCAGGTCGTTTTCGGACAGCCTCTAGACCCTCCAATACCTGGATTGCATCATCATTATATGAAAGCTGTTCTCTCGTAGCCAAAACCCTCGTGCCCCTTTCAATACTCAGACAATCATTTTTTATAGTAATGTTATCAGAACATTTGTTCACATACAATCTCTATTTATGTTTATATTCATGAAAAATATCGGTATGAACTGTACGTTTATGAAGTTTTCTTCTCCCAATGAATCATTATATCATACCGTTCAACTTGTCCCATTTCACAACTTATCATTCGTTTTTCCCGAAATTCATCTTTTTCATTCAGAAGTCTATGAGATAAAGAAAACTTGGCCAAGCCATGCCTTAGCGCAGGCTAAGCCTTGTTTCCCGAAAAGGCGATTGCTTTTCTTCGTGCGGTGTATTGCTTCCAAAAGACACCAGCTTGTACACTTATCACTTATATTGAAGAAAGTAATCATACTATTCTTTAAATGTGAATAAAATGAACCACCCTGGCTGAGTGGTTCATTCCCTTCACATTGTTGCGTGTTCCACTTTAATACAACGATCCATGATGATTGTCATACCTGTACCTTCAAGAATATCGACAACCTCTTCATTAAGTAGTCCGAGTTGGGCCCAAAACACATCAGCATCAATTCCTTTCACTTCCTCTGCAACCGCTGGGAGTTCTTCACTACGTCTGAAAACATTGACGATATCAATCGGACCTTCTACATCTTTAAGTGAAGGATAAGCTTTAAGCCCCATAGCCTCCTCGATTGTTGGATTCACCGGGATGATCTCATAGCCGTTATCTTGCATGTATTTCGAAACCTGGTAAGACGTTCTGTGAGGTTTATTGGAAAGACCTACAATAGCTATACGTTTTTTCGTTTGTAAAATTTCATTGATGGCATCTTGATCTGGATTTTGGAAACCCATTTCAGATCCTCTCCTTTATCCTTCAGTGTTATTTAATAACCTTTCACGAAACTCGTCATTTCAAACCTTCCACTTTATAAACTTCGCTTAAAATTCTTCAAAACCTTCTTTTCATTGTCTCACATTTCATTCAACAACATATATTGTTAATGAGAAAAAAAGTTGCCTTGAAGAAAAAGGAGGACGACTAATGCCTACGAATATTAAAAAGAAGATTTCCTGTTATACGATGATCTTGAACTTCTTTTCTCTAATCGATGATCAGGAACGAGATGAAATTCTACAAAAGCTTATGCAAAGAAATCCCCACTCCTAAACATGATCGGAAGCGGGGTTTTTTTTGATTATTTGATTTTATAGACGTTACGATATTTATCTGTCAAATAGTTGATCAGATGTTGCGCATTCAATCCTTCCCCAGTTACATCCTTGATGATTTCGATCGGCTTTTTCATTTTCCCATATTGATGGACATTCTTCGTCAACCATTCTTTGATTGGTAAAAGGTCCCCATCTTTAAGCCTCTGATCGAAATCAGGAAGATCATTCAGCATCGCTTGCTTCAGTTGTGCTGCATAGATATAACCGAGTGCATACGAAGGGAAGTAACCAAAGTCTCCACCGGACCAGTGGATATCTTGTAAAACGCCTTCTCCATCATGATTTGGTTGAATTCCGAGGTATTCTTGCATTTTTTCGTTCCAGATACCAGGAAGATCCTTGACTTGAATCTGATCGCTGAACAAGCCTTTTTCGATTTCATATCGAATAATGATATGAAGTGGATAAGTCATTTCATCTGCTTCAATACGGATCAAGGATGGCCCAGCGACATTGATCGCACGATAAAAATCATCCATGGATACCTTATCGAATTGCCCATTCGTATACGTCTTGAATGTTTCATAGTTGTTTTCCCAAAATGCTTGATTACGTCCTACAAAGTTTTCCCAGAACAAGGATTGGGACTCATGGATTCCCATTGAAGTACCAGTACATAAGAGGGTACCAATAAGATCGTCACTTATATTCTGTTCATACAACGCATGACCACCTTCGTGGATCGTACCGAAAACGGCTGTTCTGAAATCCGCTTCATCATATTTCGTCGTGACACGGACATCTCCCGGATTCAGTCCAATGGCGAATGGATGATTCGTCTGATCAAGACGTCCAGCCTGGAAATCATAACCCATCTGTTTCAGTACATGCATGCTATAGTCTCTTTGTTTATCCGCTGGAAAATGCTCGAACAAAAATGAAGTTTCAGGCTGATGCTTTGAGCTGACCACATCCTGCACAAGCGGTACGATCGCTTCTCTCAGTTGATTGAATACACGGTCGATCGTTTCGACATTGACTCCAGGCTCATATAAATCGAGCAAGGTGTTATATGGATGTCCATCATGTCCCCAATAACTTACGAAGTTCTTTTTAAATTGGACAAGTTTCTCCAAGTACGGCTGTAAGATTGAAAAGTCTGATGCAGCTTTTGCATCTTCCCAAACATTTTCAGCTTTTGATTGGGTGATGACATATTCTTTATATTCTGCTTCTGGAATTTTCTCGTTCCTTTCATATTCCTCTTTTGCTTCTTGTACAGCTCTTTTCGTAATAACACTCAAATTTGGATGAAGTGAGGAATCGTTTAACGAATCCAAGCATTCTTTCATCTCTTTGGAAGTGGATAATTTGAATACTTCAGAAGATAACATACCGATCACTTCAGAACGCTGCTCCACACCTCGTTTCGGTGCACCAGTTCTTAAATCCCAGATCATTAAACCGATCGCTTCATTATAGCTTGTGATCCGTTGGGTAAGCTCCTGGAACTTTTGCTCCATTTTATTTGCCGTTATGCTTGTCATCTATTTCATCCCCCTATTATGTAAAATGTTTCAAGCCCATCCTACTAATTTGACATCATATTAAGAAAATCCTTTAATGTTTATAAAATAATCCTGTATTAAAATTTTGCTTCCAAGTACGGTACGTGAAATTTTGTAATGATTAAGCGAACATCAAATGACTTGTACAAGCACATAAAAAAACTGAACTTAGCAGTTCGTTCAGTTTTCCTGTATCCATAATGTTGACGAGTATCTGCTCATATCCCGATGGTTTCCAGTTTCAAAAGCGATGGCGTCATGAAGTTCATCACTTATGTTCTTACATGCATCCTCATAACATGGTTCATCCAAGCTTTTTAAAGCCTTCATTGCCTGCGTCACCCGTTCGATGTCGCTATACCGATCATACATAAGAAATCCACCCACCTAATTTGATTACTCCTAGTATGGGTGGATTTCTCAGTTGTTAAACGTCGACATGTCTACGTGGCGGCTTTTTACCGAAAAATTGATAGTAATGGCATTTCAAATCACCGTTATAGAGCTTGCGCTTTTTAGACGCCTTTTCTCCGTATAACAGCTCAAAGCCATCATGTGATGTAAGAATATAGAGCGACCAGGTATCGAGCTTCCTGAAAACCTCTCCTAAATCGGCATATAACGCCTCTACGTAGTCTCTTTCATTCAACCGCTCTCCATATGGAGGGTTTCCGACTACATAACCATACTCAGCTTTTGTATAGAAATCCTTCACCTGCATTTGTTTGAACCGGATATCACCTTCAAAACCAGCTTCATTGGCATTGTTCTCCGAGAGTTCTATCATTTTGTGGTCGATATCCGAGCCCATTATATCGATTGGCAGTTCGAAGTTTGCAACGTCGTGTGCTTCTTCCACAGCCTGGTACCATAGTTTCTTATCAAGCCATGACCAGTTTTCAGACGCAAACTCCCTGTTCAATCCTGGAGCGATATTTTTCGCGATCATCGCCGCTTCGATCGGAATCGTTCCAGAACCGCAGAATGGATCGAGAAACGGTCTTTCCGGCCTCCAGTTTGTCAATTGAATCAAAGCAGCCGCCAACGTTTCTTTCAAAGGTGCTTCGTTGTGTAAATAACGGTATCCTCGTTTGTGCAATCCTTCCCCGCTCGTGTCGATCGTCAATGTCGCTATGTCTTTATGCAAGGCAACCTCTACCCTGTAAAATGCGCCATTTTCAGGCAACCACCCTTCGACACCATACGTTTCCTTCATCTTTTCAACGATCGCTTTCTTGACGATCGCCTGACAATCCGAAACGCTGAATAACTTTGATTTTACAGAACGGCCAATGACCGGAAATTCAGCGTCCTCCGGCAGAAAATCTCCCCATGGTAAAGCTTTGGTCTGTTCAAACAATTCTTCAAAGGATAACGTCTTGAAGGATCCGATCTTTAGCTTGATGCGATCGGCTGTACGAAGCCATAGGTTTAAACGTGGAATCGCACGTTCATCGGCTTCGACAATGATCCTTCCGTTTTCAACCTGTACTTTTTCATAACCCAATTGTCGTACTTCATTGGCGACAATCGATTCTAATCCCATCGCTGCAGTAGCGATCAACGTAATCGGTCTCATTTTTGAATACTCCAATCTTTATGTATGCTTCCCTCATTATACTGAATGGAATCGGACATTTCTAATTTTCGAAAAAAACTGCTCCCTTTGTGCCGGGTATTCGCCTGCCTTCAATCATAAAAATCAATAAAGCCCTTTAACATTGTCAAGGCAAAATAAAAAAGCCCTCTTAAATGCGGGCTTTTGGTCATCTCGTTTTGTAAGCCATGTTCTGTTCCTCGTACTCAAGCAGAGCTTAAGCTCCTCGTACGCAGGCGGTAATCATCTATCTCCAGATGTTCTCCAACATCTGCCCTTCTCTTCGTTCATTTCCTCCGAGAAGACTCCCCTACCATAATTTGGGTTTCTCGCTCGTGGGGTTTACCTCGTTCCACTCCTGCAGTTTCCTGCAGGACTTCGTCACTGTGGCACTTTCAAGGTAGTCACACCATATCCGAAGACGTAGGTGTTTTCCCTGCCGTTAGTCCAGTCGGAACCAGACTACCCTGACTTATTTATTGATCAGGCACGAACACTACAGCCATCGCAGACTGTGCGAGCATGGACTTTCCTCTATACTTCAAAAGTGAAGTACAGCGATTACCCAAACGATATGACCTTTTTAGAGTCGAATTATATTATATCGTACGTTTGATCGCTTTTCAATGTCAATTATACCCAAATCAATCGTAAAGTTTACTTCCGAAAACATGCTTTTCAAGGTTGGATAGGCGTTTCAAGATATCGTAGTTCGTGATTCCAGCACCATTGCTTTGCGTTTTGGTCTGTTCCCCTGAACGCTGCAGTTCTTTTCTCAATTTCACATTTTCTTCATTCAAACGGTCAATTTCTTTGTGAAACTGTTCATAGTCTTTGATCACAATGTCCAAAAACTGATCGACTTCATCTTGATCATAGCCTCTGAAACCTGATTTGAAATCCTTCTCCAGTATCTCTTTCGATGTCAGTTGTACTCGTTTATTATCCATAATAAATGCGTCACCCCGTTTATGATTTCTATCATTCATTTCATTTATAGTTGGTCTTTATCCAACATTATACCAAGTTTCACATAATATTCATCTGTTATTAGGTTACCCAATCCTCACCATTTGATTTCTGTGATTCCTCAATATAATCATTTACGTCAAAAAAGGAAATTGACAATATAGGATATTCGTTACCAAGTTCTACATATTTGTGCGCCGTTCTTAAATAAAATTCCGGCGACCCTGGCTGATCAGCGTCATAGAGCACTAATAACGCATCTGTCTTTTCGATGATGAATTGATTTCCTGCTTGCAATTGGCCTGGATTTTCATATGGTCTTTTCGAAATGCTGTCCACGAAATCTGCTTGCGATACAACCTGATGGTAATATTGCTGGGTGTTCTCTTTCCATCTCTGCTCCTGTTCTTGAAATGGAGTCAAAACAGCAAGCTGCAGATCAGGATAAGTTTCCTTCAATTCGATGACTGTCTCGCCTGCCCACAACTCAACTCCGAGCTGTCCACTGATGACGACCCATTCCAGGCCTTCTTCCACGAGCTGTGTAATACGATTTTTAAGTACACCTTTTATGTATGGTATAGCTTCATGTTTGTTCGAAAAAATACCAAGTTCATGTCCTTTGTAACCTGTCACTGCTAAAACCTTGATCATCCAATGACTCCTTTTGAAAATCCATGCTGATTCCAGGATGTCTTTAAATCCTACTAAAAGTGAAAATCCGTGTCTATGCCAATATTTGGACTCCCTTTAAGTGTACCATATTATACATACATATTTTGTTGAAAAAGCATCGATTTATCGAAAAATATATGTTTTTTCATATGGAATTCTGTCCGGTTTTCAAGGATCTTTGTACCTGTTTGATAAATGGTTTGGTATAGGGGTACCCTGGGAAATCGAAAGAAAAAGCGAACCGAATGAGCTCGGTTCGCTTATACTGATCTTACCAGCCCCAAGGGCCTCCGTCGTGGTGGTGTCCTCCACCGTAGCTGTCGCCATATCCTCCACCGTAGCCGCCGTGGTGGCAGCCGCATTTCGGCTTTGGTGGGACCATGCAATGTTTGTGTTGAGTCGTACAGCACGATTTTGTACAATGCTTCTGCATATGCTTATGCTGTATGATGTTGTGGTGTACGTGCTCCTCGATCACTGGATGGATATGAGGCACGACTTTGTAATGGCAAAAATGCTTGACACACTTCTTCGGTGGATGGACCACCGGACACATCATTTGAGGTTTTTTACAATGCATCCCATAGATTCTCCTTTATGGTTTAGTTTGATTCTTTGTAATAATGTATGAGAGATCTATGAGACTTGTCTAAGACATTCGCCTTCTTTCACCGATATCCGATGAAAATGGTCAAGCACCTAAGTTCATGATATACACAGTCAAGCCGATCATAAGAAAAAATAAAACTACAATAATGTTGCGCACTGTCGGAATCCCCCTAAATATGTAAATGCTCCATCCCCTATTTTATGGTGATTCGACATTTTTTTCAATATTTCTATTACAAAAGACTAAATAATTTTAAAAACCCCCGGGCAAGCACGAAAAACATCGTTTTTTGCGCTTGCCCGGGGAATATCGACCATTTCTCACGTTTTCAATTCCCTACTATTGCCCTACCCGAATTTTCTTTCGAGACGGTCGATCCGCTTTTTGAATTGAATTCGTTCTTTATCTTCATCGCGTCTTATAATCCGCTTTGCCGACTTCCATGATTGATATCCTTTCCGAGCATAAAACAACGCTTTCTCAAAGTCCTTGTAGTGATGTTCATGGATTTTCGAAAGCTCAACATAGGCTTCTACATCATCTTGCGACTCAATGACAGACTTCAAATAACAAGCTGCTTGATCGAGATCTTTTTCTTTCTTATAGAGGCTCGCCAACGCTTTTTTTGCCTTTAAATCATTTGTCGTATCAATTAGTTCTTCATAACGATGTTTCGCTTCCAGCCTATCTCCCAGCGCCTCATACCATTTTGCAATCTCGAACCGCTCTATGTTGGAAAGCGAAGTATGGTTCTTATCTAACAAAACATTGGAGAGATGGGTATACAACGATATGAGGGTAAGGACATCAAGCTCATTATGTTTGAATACCCCTTCTAAGATCGAAGGGTTCTTTTCCCGCAAATATTCAAAGTATAACATCGGCGCAAGATATCCTGGTGTATCCTCTGTCCTTTCGATACTAAGAAGTTCTTTTTCCACAATTGAGAGGCGCAGTGACTCGAATGACTTCTTCCAAACCCTTCGCGAACCATGAAGTAAATCGAAATGACCGAAAGGCGGCAGCTTCGGAACCATATCACGGACGAATGTGTGACGGGTTTTCACCTGCGGCCAATCAAATGCTTTTCCGTTATACGTCACTAAATTGGACATGTCCTGCATATCTGTTAAAAAATGGTGATATAGGGCCACTTCGTTTCCTGGTCCTGGCAGGAAATACTGTCGGACCTGAATGCAACCTTCAAGTATTCTTGCGACTCCAAGCAAAAAGATCGTATTCCCTGCTCCGCTACCTAGCCCAGTCGTTTCTGTATCAAAAAAGAGGAGGTCTGAAGCAGCTCGGCCGTCAGCTGAAAGTGGATGGCTCTTCTCCCTTTTGTTCCAGCGCTTGATGGCATCATGAAGATCTTGTACGGTGTAATGTCCGATTTTATAGTCTTTTGAATAGTTTTTTTCCCGGATGATGCAATGCTGATCTTCAAATGCTACTGCTTTTGCTTCGTAAGGAGCCCAGCCTGAACCATATTCCTCAGTCTTCTCTTCCACTCGTTTTTGTTTCTTTTCCGGAGTTGATTCTGTACCGACATGTGTCAGTTGTTTTTTAAAACGATTCAATTTATTTTGAAGTGACATAGTTCGAATCGTTCCTTCCCTCTTTCAAAAATTTCAACGCTAGGCTTTTGGCATCTGTATACTGCACTTCATTCCCTACACACGATGGACAACCTTTACCACATGGGCAGCGTTCTATCACTTGTTCCGCCTCGCTGATGATTTCAGATATATGGTCATAAACATATTCACTGAGACCGATGCCACCCGGATAGCGATCGTAGAAGAAAATCGTCGGCAACTGTGAATGAGAAGCTTTCACTTGGGGAACGACATGAAGATCGCTCACATCACACATGACGAATAATGGAGCGACATGACGCATGACATTCGAAATTCCTACAAGACCTTCTTCAAGTTCTTGTTCAGAAAGTCCCTCAACCATTTCCTCAGAGAAACTGATCCATGAAGCGGAAGTATGGAGCTCTTCTTCAGGCAGCGAGATCGGCCCGGAACCGATGTTTTCATGGGTCCCGAACTTGATTTTTTTGAAAATCGTCGCCATCGCATTTACAGTTACATCTCCAAACGCGACCTGAGAATCAATAAAGGTCTTCTGTTTATCTTCTTCAAGCACTTTCAACGAAACCGCTAAATTTGCATCCGTGTAGTAATCAACATCGACTTCACGGACGTATGCCTTTTTCTCTTCGTAATCAAGTTTCTCAACTTGATATTGAATACCTTGATGCAAGTAGATCGCTTCTTCGTGAAGCAATGTCATCGAACTGAACCGGTCCATTTCACCGATTACTCTTACATTCGCTACATTCGTCTGATCGACGATGACGACGTTTTCCTGTGAAGCGGAACGTAAGCTGATGTTATGTGCAGGAAACGAATCGTTCATCCAATACCAACGTTCCCCTTGTTCATGCAGGACGCCTTCTTCAGTCAAGAAATGCATGATGTCATCGATTTCTACTCCTTCAAAACTCTCACCATTTTTAAATGGTAGTTCATACGCTGCACATTTCAAATGATCCACTAAGATGATCAAGTTGTCGGGGTTGATCCGAGCGGTTTCTGGATTGCGATTGAAAAAGTAGTCGGGATTCTGGATAATATATTGATCAAGTGGTGTAGAACTAGCGACGAGAACGACGACCGATTCATCCTGTCTCCGGCCAGCTCGTCCTCCCTGCTGCCACGTACTTGCAATCGTTCCAGGGTAGCCATTCATGACACAGACTTGAAGTTGTCCGATATCCACACCTAATTCGAGAGCGTTCGTACTCACAACACCCATGATCTCCCCACTCCGAAGTCCTTGTTCGATTTCACGGCGCTGCTTCGGAAGATATCCACCGCGATAGCCACGAATCGTCTTGTTTCCTATCTTTCGTTGAATCAATTCTTGCAGATAGGTTAGCAAAATTTCAACTCTGACCCGGCTTCTCGCAAAAACGATCGTCTGGATTTCATTTTCCAAAAACAAAGAAGCAATCCTTTTCGATTCAAGCGTTGCACTCCTTCTTATGTTCAACGGTTTATTGACAATAGGCGGGTTGTAGAAAACGAAATGCTTCTTCCCAACCGGGGCGCCGTTGTTGTCAATCAACTGCACTTCATCCCCTGTCAATTTTTCAGCAAGCTCTTGCGGATTCGCAATCGTGGCTGACGTGCAGATGAAGGTCGGATTACTTCCGTAGTAAGCACATATTCTTTTCAGACGTCTCAATACATTGGCAAAATGGCTCCCGAACACACCTCTATATGTATGAAGTTCATCAATGACAATATATTTCAGGTTTTCAAACAAGGATACCCACTTCGTATGATGCGGTAGAATCGCTGAATGCAGCATATCCGGATTCGTCATCACGACATGTCCGGCTTTACGAATCACCTGACGGATATTCGAAGGTGTATCTCCGTCGTATGTATAACTATTGATGTCCATACCGATTTCTTCAATCAATTCGTTGATTTCACTCTTTTGATCCTGGGCCAAAGCCTTTGTCGGAAACAAATATAAAGCGCGGCTGTTATCATTCTCCACAACCTCCTGAAGGACAGGAAGGTTATAGCAGAGCGTTTTACCAGAAGCGGTCGGGGTAACAGCAACGAAGCTTTTATGCGAACGTGCTGCTTCAAATGCAGAATATTGGTGCGTATATAATGAAGAAATCCCTCTGTTTTCTAATGCATTACGAATCTTCGGATGGATCTGTTCAGGAAAATCGACAGATCGTCCTTCTTTTTCAGGAATCGTTTTCCAATGGGCGATATTCGAAGCAATCGTTTCATCTTTATTCATGACTTTTAGGATTTCAGGTAAGCTCTTACGAATTTTCATTCCGTTCACTCCATTCTAGTACTTCTATTTTAGCGAATAAACGTTCGCAAGAAAAGGGGTCCGTTCTGTTTTCGCATAACCGAAAAGTAAAAGATTCAAGTCCTTCTTACTTAAAGAATTCTCTTATCACTCTTAATCATCATATTTTTTGTCTACTTATCAATTGATCTTAACAATGTAAAAAAGCTCCCAAACAGGAACTTTTCACTACTAATTCGCACGCTCATAATCACTTAACGATTTTTTGTACAGGTCATGCAAAGTCAGTGACTTCATTGAATTGCTTAGTGCGCCTTGTTGTTTCTTTAATACTTCTTCCGTAAAAGTGAATAAATGCTGCAGATCTACCGGCAATGTATTATGCGCTGTTGTCGATCTCTCATGAGCTGATACGAACGAAATGCTTACATGCTGTAATCGGCAGGGTGTCTATTACCTCAATTCTGCATTGGAAAATACGATGATAGATGATAATGAAGAACTTTACAGGGGATTTCCATTAGCAGAACGGCTGATCCATTTTGAAGCTGTAAAAGATCACTTCAAAAGTACGACTGCAATCATCGGGTCAGGAATGAATCCTGGAGTTGTTCAATGGATGGCACTTGAGTTGATGAAATCCACCCGTCTCGGGGAAAAACTTCTTGGCTGTTATATCGTGGAAGAGGACACTTCATTTTATACCGGACAAGCTGAGGTGAAGAAAGATGTTATCTATACGTCTTGGTCCCCTGAATGCTTTCTTGATGAAGCGATCATGAGCTATCCTATGTTCATGAAAGACAAGACTCCCCTTTACTTATACCACCAGCCTTATGAGCTCGGCTTCAATATAACATTAGGTGAAAAACAATTTGAAGGCTGCTTGATGCCTCATGAAGAAGTGTATTCTTTAGGTAAACACTTCAATATCGAAACAGGATTCATTTATAAAGTGAATGATCATACGACAACCTTGATCAAGAATAATCTTTCAGACGTTGATCGAATTTGGGATTTTGAAATGGAAGTACTTGATCACTCCAAATCACCACTTGATGGAGAAAATCTGGTCGGAGTCCTTTTGGTATATGAGACAAAAGAAGTTTATATGTATAATGTGATGGACAACGTGAAGATTTATGATCAATTTCGGACTAACGCTACTTATTTTCAAGTTGCGTGTGGTATTTATTCAGGTACTTGCACTTTATTGTTAGACCATCTTGATAAGGGGATCTATTTTGTTGACGAGTTGCTGCTTCAAACAAATTCTCATTATGGAAACTATTTAAAACATTATATGAAGGACTTTGTAATTGGAGAAAATCAACTTTCAGAAGGACTTCTTCTGGACCGGAAAAAGAGTCGATGGTAAGAATTCAACAGGGCGTAGTCAAAATCACATCCAAAATCTATCAATCTAGCATATATTAAAATGCTGACCAAGGAGGCTGAAAGGGGTCAAAATGTAAATCAGGCAGAACAGATCGCTAAAAAAGGTGGAAGGAACAAATTGAAGAAATATGATGTTGAAAATTGAAGAAACTAACTTATTCGGGAGAGTCGTTGAACCCTCCCGTTTTTTCGTCATCATTATTCATGTTCATTTTCAATTTGACTGATCATTTCTGAGGTGTCTTCATGTTTCGTATTGAGTCTTTCATCACCTGGATTTTTCTGTTCATCATATACTTTTTGCGCTTCAATTGTCCTCTTCGCATAAGGTACTGCTTCCAAGCGCTCAATGGAGATCTCCTCACCGGTGTCGATACATACACCGTAAGTGCCTTCTTCAATCCGTTGTAAGGCTTCATCGATTTCATTTATCAATTGTTCATCATTTTGGTTCAGTGCCATTTCTCTTGCATGTTCGTACTCTGCAGTACCAGCATTACCCATATGGTTATCATTACCCTTCAATTGTTCAGAATCAACGTTTTCTTCTCTATTTTGATTTCGTCGAAAAACTTCCTCTTTCATTCCTTGCAATTGTGATTTGAAGACTTGTATTTGTTTATCAGTTAAAGCCATGATTCCTCCTCCTTTTTTGAACCTTTCCCATTCACAATTGAAGGTAAACACCCTTCCAGTTACTTCCTTTTAATGAGGGTTATTTAGATGCAGGATAGTTGATGCCTAGCTCAGAGTCACTTGGATCACTTCAATCTTCCTGCAACGGTCTCATTGATTGACTTTTTATGAGTTAAGAGAAATTAAAGAAAAATTGGCAAAGACAAGCCTTTGACGCAGACCGGGCCTCAGTTCCTAGAAAAAGCAACTGCTTTTCCTTCTTGCAGTGTATTGCTTCCCAAGCCAGCAGCTTGTGCTATTATATTTAAGAAAGTATTTTAAACGTTCTTTAAATGCAAAATAAAAAGACGCTTAGTGAGCGCCTTTTATTGAAATAAGTTGTAAATCAGTCATCTTCTGTTAATGCAATCGACAATTTAGAGGTCATTTCCACATCCTCAAAATCGATGCCCAATTGCACTGCTGTTTGTGCGATTTCAGGGCGTATTCCCGATAATGTGGTAGAAACACCCAACAACCGTAAAGAATAAATCAATTGGAATATTTCGTGAGCGACCATCGTATCCACCATGAAAACACCTGATAAATCAATGTACAACCGTTCAATATTCCGTTCTTCACATTGCTTCAAGGTACTTTCAAGAATAGTCTTAGCCCTATGCGTATCGATGTCACCGACGATCGGGAGCAGACCTACATTATGTGATAAATCAATTACAGGAGAACTAAGCTCATTGATCATCGCTTTTTGAGCTATCAATTGATCATTCAGATAGTTGTTCTTTTCTTCTGTAAATCGCACCATCGCAATATCAAATTCTTTTATGATCGACTCTTTCCATAAATCAATTTGTTCATTCGTATATTTACCTGGTGAAGCTTTTACAAATTCGTTGATCAGGTTCAAATACTGTTTCCGGACACGTATGAATTCCCTCATGACAAAATGAGTCGGTGTTTCAATATGTTCCTTATCCCTCGCAGTAGCAATCACCCATTCCTCGAAATCCTTGAAGAATTCTGATTCTTCTTTTATAAAAATTCCAATCAGATTCAGATGAAACTCATAATTTTGCTGTTTCAACTTTTGAATGACTTCAGGATCTGTAGATGAATAAACACCTGTCGGGTCGCTTTTACTCAGTGAGTTATACCAATCATCTGTAAGTTGTGGTGCTTTATTGAGAAGAAAATCATGTAATTCCTTATTTCTCTGCACGTTATAATGACCTCCGCAATTCATTTAAATGGGCGTTATTTTAACTTCTCTCCCTAGTTTAAATTATTAGAACCTTGAGGACAAATTTAAACCAGTAAACCTTTAGCAGAATTAGCAAATGGTCATATGTGATTCGGAAAATATTTCAGTGAAATTCTTGCTACTTCACTCTCACTTTTTCATTCTTTTCAATTTGAATGACCTTTCCATCCTGAATAACCAAAGTGACAGACCCGAATTTCATATTTTTAAGCATTTCATTCAATTTTGGTGTTATAGATTCCAATTCATTTGCCACACTCATTCTCCTCTCTTTTGTAAGCAACAAAGTTTTGCGGAAACAGCCATAAATAATGTAAAAAAGCCCCTCAGAATGAGAGACCTGATTTAAAGTACATCGAATGTGTATGTACCTTATCTCTCAAAATGGGTATCCATTTTGCTGGAATTAGCACCTTGCAATAGCAGGTTGCCGGGCTTCTCAGGGCCAGTCCCTCAGCCACTCGTGATAAGTGGATCAACTTATTTTTTTGAATTTTACAGCATGATAAAAGTGACTGTCAATCATAAATTGAAATTTAGCCATAAATCCCTATAGGTATAGTATGAATTAATCACTTGCCATACTATGAGTTATGTAACGCTGAAAAAGTCATTCCGTGAGATCAAACAACTCACAACAGCGATGATCCATGCTCCTTAAACTGGTGGATAGCGATGTATCTATGCATATTGTGCATCCACTATACAACCCTTATGATTGTTGAAAATAACTCAAACAACGAAAGCCCTGCCTCTCTTCCGTCCTTACGACTCCTCGGTCGTGCCAGTGTGAATCAGTTACCGTACTTACTCTTAACTCCCTTCTACACGAATTGTTTCCGTTTCTGAAATAATAGATAAATTGGAGATTTAAAAGTGGGGTTGAAAATGTGGATTAAACGTTTTTACAGTGCGCACTTTGGCAAGGAGCACATGAGACCCTTTACAAGCTGATCATAAAGGAAGCTTAAATCCATTTTTCTATGAAAGGTCAATTGCCAATTGAGGACCAAATAAAGTCGAGACTTAGTTACACTTGTATTGAAGAAAGCATTTCATACTTCCTTTAAATGTAAAAAGGGCGACGTACTAACGTACGTCACCCATTAAGACTCAAGTATTTATACTTAGACTTTTTGTACGTTAGAAGCTTGTGGTCCACGGTTACCTTCGACGATTTCGAAAGAAACGTTTTGACCTTCTTCTAGTGTTTTGAATCCTTCACCTTCGATTGCAGAAAAGTGAACGAATACATCGTTACCTTCTGAAATTTCGATGAAACCAAAACCTTTTTCTGCGTTAAACCATTTTACTGTACCAGTATTCATATACTGTACCTCCTGAACATCTTACAAAATTCACCAAAAGTTTACCGTTATATTTATCATTCTGACTGTATAAAAAAACCGTACCCGCATGACTGTGTGACAATTAAATTCGTCTACACAATTGCAGCTACGACTTCAATCTATCCACCATTTATATAACTAACTTTGTCGGCGTTATTCATATCATAATCCATATATAACATAATGTCAATACAACGCTCGAAAATATGTTCGATTTATAAACAGATCAATTACTCATTTCAAACCAATAAAATGAATATAGTGAATAAATCAGGATTCGGAGGTGAAGGTATGATCGACATGTATCCTTCTGACCGGGGAAATGTCAAAGGTGAAACGAATGTTTTGGTGGTTGAAGGTGATGGAGAAATGATTGTCGATGCAGACGAGATTTCACTTATAATCGGTGTCGTCACAGAAGACCTGGATGTTGTAAGTGCATCCGAAGACAATGCTAGAAGATCGAATCAAGTCCTGACTGCTTTGATGAATGCCGGCATTCCCTCAACTCAAATAGAGACAATCGTATATAATGTCCAACCTGTCTATGATTTTCAAAACGGACAGTCTGTCTTCAGAGGATTTCGAGTAGAACATTTATATAAGGTGAAACTTAACGATGTAAAACTTGCAGGAATTGTATATGATACTGCTATCAAGAATGGAGCGAATATCACGAGAGATCTTTCATTTGAAGTCACAAATCCTTCCCGCTATTATCTCAATGGGTTGGCAAAAGCCTATGAAGATGCCGTACGGAAAGCCATGGCACTTGCTCATATGATGAGGGTCCAGTTGAGTCCAGTACCATTGAAAATCGTCGAAATCGCAGCGAGAGATGTTGCCCCTTTTTACAAAACCCAGATGGTTCAAGCCTTAGCCGCACCTCCTATCCAGCCCCAAAAAGTGTTGATACGCGCAAAGTTGAAAATTTGGTTTTGTTATTTCTAACAATCTTATTGTCCATACGACAGACCTATACTAAAATAGAGATACGTTGACTATAGTCCGCTGTCATTTTATGGGGTTATTGGGGGATTTTTATATGAAACTTGAACAAGCTGTTGGACTCGTGATCCGTAAACACCGGACAGTCGAGAAAATATCTCAGTTCAAACTTGCTGAACTGACTGGCTATGATCGTTCTTTTATCAGTTTACTTGAAAGAGGACGTCGCATGCCGACACTCAAGACCATGTTTGTATTAGCTGAACATTTGAATATCCCTGCATCCCAATTGGTAGAAGAAATTCATCAGCTTGTCAAAAGTGATATCATGGAATATTGATTTATTACTTTCAAAATGAATCGTTACGCGGTTCTTTTGATCTGATGCTTTTCCAACTCTTTATCAAGACTTCCTGTCAAGGTGTAACCGAACATCTTGAAATCAGCCCTTAAAGACCAGAACGGATGCTCGAATGTGGCTGGTTTGTTCCCTTCTATGAAGAAATGACTGATCCAAGCAAATGAATATGCAATGACAGGAGCAGCTAACAGATACCAGAAATTCATGAATAGAAGTGATACACAAATACATACAAAGACAAAACTGGTACCTACAAAATGCCAGGCTCTAGTAGCAGGTTTCGAATGCTGTTGAAGATAAGACGGCCAAAACTCCTCGAAACTTACAAATTCTTTTTTCAAATTGATCCTCTCCTATTATTTGCTCTCCATCAGGGAGACCCGATAAGGATGCAATGTCGCTTCCATCAAGACATAGTCCTGCTACAATCAGCCCTCCATTTTCCAATAACTCTTTTAAATATGTAAAATGCTCGTTAAAGGATTTCCTCTTCTACCTTTGTAACCGTTTTGATCGGGTATTAATTTGTATAAGAACTCTTCCAATTTGTAGCCTCCCTTCTCCCTCCCTATTATATGAAGTTCTTTTTTGGATTGAAAAATTCCTTTATTATCAGTACGGTACATGAAATTTTACTTTTGTTGCTCTTGCATTTAAAGAAAGTATAAGGGCAGCTAAGGCTCGACCTACAAAAGGCTTGGTCTCGCCAAGTTTTCTTTAAAAGTTGTTGATTTCTGCTCCAGGATGCTCGCTTCCCACTGGCGGTAAGTCCACTCGTCGCCTTGAGACATTGAATGGTCTCACTGAGGAAAGGCGTGAATTCGAATCATCAAATATAACAGATTCAATATAAAAGAGGGGGCCTTTACATCACAATTGATGTGTCGGACTCCCCTCTAATTATTATCACTACCTGAATCATTCACTTTTTCTTCCGTTCTTCTCAAGTTCGGCTCTTCATTCTCCCATTTATTAAGCTCTTTGGCAGAATGCCTTCGGATGAAAATCGTCGCTACGATCGCTCCAGTCATAAAGATAATCAACATGATAACGGATGGTATGTATTCAGTTTTATCTTCTGGAAAATACAAGAATTCCATCATAAGCAAAACATCCCTTCCTTCTCAATCCTATTATAACAGATGCTCACTTTATCTTGGAATCCTGGCGTTTACAATTAAGTGAACAAAAAGAGGGACTGACTTGAAAAACGTCAGACCCTTTTTGGTTAGCTCCATCTTATAGTTGATCTTCTATGGATTCGAGAATGTATTCAATGGATTTAGTCATAGACGTAAACCGTTTGCGTTTTGTATCCTTATGAAACGCTTGAACCGCCGAAATCGTCATGTTTTCATAGGTGTCATTGATCTGGATCGGATAGACATACTTCGGCTTTTCTTCAATCGCCCATTTCACGGCCAGAGGCTTCCATTCATCGGCAAGTTGCTGTACTTCATCGACGAATGGTTTGACTTCACCATAAAAGTCCACCTCATATCCTTCCCTCATTGTATTTTCATCAAATTGTCTGTATGCCCTGGCATTTAGTGAGCGCAGCTTTTGCGTCAACTCCATCAACTGCTGATTGTCCGTACTCATTGCTTCACCTCTTCTGAACTTATCCTATCAAAGGAAGGTCAGAAATGCCATTTTAAAAAACCTTAAAAGAGACTTACAAGCCAGTTTCGTTTCTTGGGTTTAACTGGGCTGTACTCCGTCCTTATCTCATTTGTAGCCGTCACCTGCAACAGTAATTGTTCTTCGAGATCGAGCATTTTTTCCTCGAGTTCTGTCAATTTCGTGGCCATCTGATCCATATCTTTTCTATGCTGCATGACCTGATATGATAAGACTTCATCAGCTTTTTGTGAAACTTTCGATTCCAAAACGTTCAATTGATCTTGGAGCTGTTTAAAATAAACATCAAGTTCTTTTAGTCCGTCCCCGCTTTTTACTGCCTTTGTTTCACTGGAACTTCTGTTCTGCAGTTTGATGTCACTCATTTGCAACCCCTGTTTCAATTGTTTCTGGATTTCTTCCAATTGTTCGATGTCTTTTGAACGGAACAAGTAGTGACCGTGATCATTCTTAGGACATGGAATGTCGAAGTACTTTACCCATCGTTGAATGGTAGTCGGATTGACATTGAGTTTCCTGGATACAGTTTTCGTTTTCACCAAGCTTTCCATTTTTACGGACCTCCCGGGAATAATGGTACCTGTACTATTCGTCGGGCAATTCTCCTTCCCCTCCACTCTTGACAAAACTAGTTTCCTTTCGGCAAAGAAAATGGATTTTCCTCTTAACATCAAGAATTCGACAGCAGTTGATGCGCTGTATAGTTGACATTCCTTGAACCATACTAATCCTAGGAGGTGACTTGGGTGAGTAAACGAAAAGAAACAACAAAAGAGGAAAAAGTCGCAGGACAGTCGAACAAAAGAACAGGTTATGGTGATAAAAAACTAGAAGGCCCGAACCGTCCATCAACATAAAACTGAAAGTCGAAGTGTCAGCTATCGTTTTAACCCATTTTTTCGGATGGATAGAGGCTGACACTTTCTACTTGTTCAGCTTTGTTTTAAAGATTGATTTCCATCTTGCCAAAACATGAAGCTCAATTCGTTTATGTTCATACCAATCATTCAATTTGACCTGTCCGGGCAATTCAGCTTTTTTAAAGTGCTTTTCTACGTTTCGTGTATTTTTTGACCAATCCTTGTATTCTATACGTTGATGTTCGATGATCGGATAAAGCAAGCGAAGTGGTAGATGATGCCCTTTTCTCGATTTTTGGAACAAATAGCGTTCAAAGTCTGCTCTGCTTCCAGTGTGCTCTGTCATTCGCGCAAATTGAATAAATCGTTCATATAACCCTGGCTTCGTTAAAATTTCCAGAAGCCCTTTTCCAAGTTTTATCCGGTTTGATACTTTGTGGAATCCATGTACGGATATTCCAAAAAGATCACCTTCAAGCGTTGGAAATAACACGGTACTGAAGTGCAAATGATCTTGAAGCCAGTAAGGGAAGGTTGAAAACACTTTCCTTTTGTACTCTTCCTGATCCAATACGGGTTCTTGGATCACATGCTGCTCATTAATGATCAATGCGGTATCTAGTCTTTTCCGATTTCGAGTTTGCCAAAACCGCTCCCATTCCTCGGCCATGAAGCTTGACACCCCAAATTCCTTCAACAAGTGAAATAAAGGCGATCCTACTTGTTTCGATTTCTCATACAATAGTAGCTGTGGATACGCGTCTGCAAAGATCAACCAATTGGCTCTTTCATAGGTATAGAAAATCCAACGGCGGCTACTGCAGGGCATAAGCATCCGGTATTCTGTCAATTGAAGATCATCCATATTCCATCCAGCGTTCCGTGAAACCATACTAGCAAGAAATGGCCAAAAATATTCTTTATTACGAATATGATAATTTTGGTAAGCCTTGGTCCTGGATATATTATCTGCATTCATCTTTGCAGTTTTCTGCTTGATCTCTTCAATGAGTAGAAATTCAGACACTTTTGATGTAAACGCTTCCTTATTAAATAGAAGTTCCATACAACCACCCGATCTACAAACGTTTGTTCTCAATATGCCATAATTACACTCGACAATCTCCAATAATATGGTATATTCTTAATGATGCCCTGCACCTGATGATGTTATTTTTGAAACTAAATCGAGTTTCATTCGTCTAGGATGTTGATGACTCTTCAGGGATCAAAAAGGAAGGTGAACCGGATTGAACTTTCGCTATCCGAATCGTAAAAGTGGACCCGTACAGCAACGAACACAAACCTTCAATAAGGTTGATGTGAATAGATCGTATGCTAATCGCGGAATGACATTCGAAGAGGATATCAACCATACGAATGACTACTACCTGAAAATCGGCAAGGCGGTAATCCACAAAAAACCGACCCCCGTCCAGATCGTTTCAGTAGATTACCCAAAACGGAGCGCTGCAGTTATCAAAGAAGCCTATTTCAAGCAACCTTCTACAACTGATTACAATGGGGTCTATCGAGGAAGATATATTGATTTCGAAGCGAAAGAAACACGCAATAAAACATCATTTCCATTAACGAATTTCCATCAACATCAAATCGATCATATGAAACTAGTCATTGAACAGGATGGAATCTGTTTCATTCTGGTAAGGTTCAAAAATCCCCAAGAAGATTTTTTGTTGGAAGTTCAGCACTTATTTAATTTTTGGAATCAACAAGACACGGGAGGCAGAAAATCCATTCCAAAAACCTATTTTGAAGAAAAGGCTCATTTGATTCAATTAGGTTACAACCCGCGTATTGATTATTTGAGAATTATTGATGAATTGTTTTTTTCTAAGCCGTAAGGGGTAAGAAACATTAGGTTCGATTCGAATGATTATTACGTCAGGTTACGTTTAGAAAGGTAGGAACAATGATGAGTGACAATAGATATAACTCACGACAACAACGACGCCAGGGCGCGTCTACAGAGAAAAAGAAACCATCCAATACTAAGAAGAAAAGTATGATGAAAAAGATCACTGCTCTTCTTCTTATATTCGGTCTAATAGGTGTGACAGCAGGTGCTATCGCCGTATTTGCGGTCATTAGCCAATCGCCTGAGCTTGACCCCAAAGCTCTCGATACACCAGCATCATCCAAACTTTTCGATAAAGATGGTAACGAATTCGGTATGATGAACAACCATGAAAAGCGTATTAAAGCTCCTATTGATGATATCCCTCAAGTCTTAAAGGATGCCGTCATCGCCACAGAGGATGTCCGTTTCTATGATCATTTCGGTATCGATGTACGCCGAATCGGGGGTGCGGCAATCGCTAACATAACAGGAGGTTTCGGCTCTCAGGGGGGAAGTACGATCACCCAACAGGTCATTAAGAACGCATTACTGACAAGAGATAAAAACTTGACAAGAAAGATTAAAGAAGCATACCTAGCAGTTAAGCTTGAACAACGTTATTCCAAAGACCAAATTTTTGAAATGTATTTAAATAAAATTTTTTATGGTCAAGAAGCATATGGTGTAGCAACAGCTGCTAAAGTTTATTTCGATAAAGACATAAAAGATTTAGAACTTCATGAAGCAGCATTGTTAGCTGGTTTACCTAAAGCACCATCTTATTATAATCCTTTAAAAAACCCTGAAGCTGCAGAGAAGCGTCGTAACGTAGTACTTTCACAGATGGCAAAATACGGCTTCATAACAGAAAAGCAAAAGAATGAAGCTGCTTCGATTCCGGTCACAGATTACGTAAAAGAAAATGAATCTGAAGAAAAACAGAAATCGTATGCAACCTTCAAGGCGCAAGTGATTAAAGAAGCTGCCAAAATGGCTGGATTCGAGGATCCAGGAGAAGTTTACACGGCTGGTCTTGAAATTCATACCACCCTTGATCCTAATGCACAGAACGCCGTTGAAGAAGCTCTTTACAGTGACAAGATCATCAAGGACGAAAATATCCAGGGTGGTATTGTCCTCACTGATACGAAAACCGGTGCGGTGAGAGCAATCGGAAGCGGCCGGAAAAACACGGCAAGTTCCTTCTATGCAACACAGATGGATTCACGTCAACCAGGTTCATCAATCAAGCCGATACTTGATTACGGTCCTGCGATTGAACATCTGAAATGGCCGACTTATAAAAAGTTGAGTGATGAAAAACTTGTTGTAAATGGACACGAATTTCACAACTGGGACAGGAAGCATCATGGTGATGTGACAATGCGCAGAGCATTGTATGATTCTTATAACCTTCCAGCGATTCGTACATGGCAGGAAGTCGGTCCTGATAAAGCGAAAGATTTCGCCTCTAAACTCGGAATAGAAGTCGACGATAAACATTACAGCCCAGCTTATGCAATCGGTGGATTCAATAAGAGTCCTTCACCAATGGAAATGGCTGCTGCATATGCTGCTTTCGGAAACAAAGGGGTTTATAATAAGCCGTTCACTGTTACGAAAATCAAATTCCCTGACGGCCGTGTCATCGAGCATAAAGCCGAACCGAAAGCCGCAATGGAAGAGTATACAGCCTACATGGTGACAGACATGTTGAAAGACGTCATCACGAAAGGAACTGCAAAAGGCTATGTAAACCTGGATTTCCCTGTTGCCGGTAAAACAGGTACGACAAACTATCCTGCAGAATATGGAGAAGAATTCAAAGGTAAAACAAGAGACGCATGGTTCGCAGGTTATTCTTCAAACCTATCTGCAGCAGTCTGGACCGGTTACAACCACAGTAAAGATGATGATGGAAATCCGCAATATTTGACGAAAGAAACGGACGATTATTCTAAACTGCTTTTCAATGACATCATGGCAAAAGCAAGTGCCGATCTAGATAATACGGATTGGAAACGTCCAGACTCTGTCATCGAGGTGCCTATTGAAAAAGGTACTGAAAAGCGAGCAAGTGAATTCACTCCGAAGGATGAAATCATCAAGGAACTTGCTGTCAAAGGTACCGACCTTCCGGATGTCTCAGAAGAGTATAATAAGCTTGAAGTACCGCAAGGTTTGAAAGCTGATTATGATGAGAAGAAAAAAGAAGCGAAATTAAAGTGGAAATATCCTAAGAAGTTCATGGAAAAAGGGATCACATTCAAGATTCTTTATTCGATTGATGATGGCGGATTCCAGGAGCTCACGACTCAAAAAGAAATGGAGCTGGTCGTTCAGAACATGTCTCCAGGTGCGAATTATACTTTTGCAGTCGTAGCGGTCGATGAGGAAAACAAAAAAGAAAGTGAACCTGCAACTGTACAAGTAACAACGCAAGAAGAAAAGAAAGAAGACGACTCCGGCTTCCCTCCTTTCGGTGATGATGGTGAGGGAGATGGAAATGGTAACGGTAACGGTGGAGGACCTGATCAAGGAGAAGGCCCACCACCTCCACCAGAGGATGAAGATGGAAACGGTGGAGATGGAAATGGTAATCCTGATGAGGGTGGCGGAAATCCGAATGAAGACGGCGGCGATTCTGGCTTGCCATTCGGCATAGGTGGATTCGTCCCTCCATCTCATTATAATGAACAAGCTTCATAATAGATTTTAAAAACCCTGAGCGGAATATTCCGCTCAGGGTTTTATCATCTCTTGATATTGAACCGATCTTTGATCAGTGTCCAAAGAGGTGTGTATGGGAAAGCAAGATTCCAGAATGACATGCCTGCTATATCCAGCTTTTTGATCAAATCAAATTTGGCTGACATACTTCTCAAGTCCTCAAACCAAACGATATGTTCCTTACCGTTTTCATCATAATAGGTGTAGTAAGGAGCCTGGTCTTCCTCATCATACTGAATCTCAGTTTTTCTTGTATATGCTAATCGTGTCGCCTGAGGTACACTTAAAGCTTTTGCGAAAGGGCCTCCCTCCACATACGGTAACGTCCAGTCATACCCATATAAGTTGATACCCATTACCAGTTTTTCTTTTGGAATTTCCGTCAATGCATATCTCAGGACCTTTTCCACCTCTGGAAGTGGACTTACGGGTAGCGGCGGTCCTCCGCTCCATCCCCACTCATATGTCATGATGATGACATAATCAACGATTTCTCCATGTGCTTTAAAATCGTGCCCTTCATAAAGGACCCCTTTTTGATCAGCACTTATCTTCGGTGCGAGAGCAGTAGATACAACATAACCTTGAGGCCGCATTTTTGCTACAAGCTTGCGCAAGAATTCGTTATAGGGTTCTTTATTCTGACTTCCTAAAAACTCGAAGTCGATGTTGACACCCTGGAAACCTTTATTTTTCATCACTGTTTCAATATTGGTGATCAGTGTATTCTGGATCTGGTCATTCTTAAGAACGGCTGTTGCTAATTCAGTATCGAACTCTACTCCCTCTTTAATATTCGTCACGGTCATGATCGGTTTCACATTGTTCGCCTTTGCTACTTCAATCAATGCATCATCGTTATCCAAAGGCCTGATGTTGCCTTGTTCATCAATGTGGTAACTGAATACGGACAACCAGCTTAATGCATTACCTGCAGTCTTTGCATTCTCCACCGATTTTTCATATGGTTCGGCATATGCGTTCACCAGTGTGGTCGTTTTCGGCCTCTGAGGCACACGGAGCACTTGACCTGGATATAAAATATTTCCCTGAATTTGTGGATTCGCATTCTTAAGCAGTTCACTCGAGACACCCGTTTTATTCGCTATACTGAAAAAAGAATCTCCCGGCTGTACAGTATACCTATTTTGCGTTGGAATCAGCAGTGTCTGACCGATTGCAAGCTGATCCGGAGCTTCCAAACCATTCAGATCGACAATTTGCTGCCAAGGTATACCATACTGTTGAGAGATTCCCCAAAGGGATTGTCCTCTTCTTACAACATGGATTTGCATGGATATAGTCCCTCCTGCCCGACATAATCATGCTATTATCCTATGTTGTCAATTGTTGTCCATATGCTGTTTTTTTCGTTCTTCCATCATCCACTTCTTCTCCATCTCATCATAGAGCTGACACAATTGGATGAAAGACTGGTAATGATCAGGGTTTCCCATAAGGAAGGAAAGCCGTTCATAAAGATTTGAAGGTTGTATTTTCATTAAAGATAATTCTTCCTTCAAATGAGTCAAACGTTTCACTTTCTTCTTATTGGTCCAATAGATCAAAGTAATGAACCACCCGATTCCAGCAATCATTTTTGGACGTGCTGCCTGTCGGTTACGCTGGGAAAACAGATTAGAAATTTCGTCTTTTCCTTCTCTCCAACATCCAAACAAATAGGTACACAATGTTGAACGATCGATCGTTTCATCAAGTATATCCATTATAAAAGGGACTTGTACCAATTCTTCCGTATTCACCCTCTCATCATAAGTGACCCTGTCATCGAATAGTGGATGTTCGAATTCCTCCGGAAGCTGAATTGTCCTCTTAGACATTCTCTTTCACTTTCTTCATCCTTTTTTGTCCTTCACGACATAAGTGAAGAAGCGGGCACGTCGTACACTGGGGATTTTGTGACTTACAGTGATACCGCCCGAAAAAAATAAGACGATGATGCGTCTCTGACCACTTTTCATTAGGAATCTTACGCATCAATGTTTTCTCGACTTCCAGCACACTATCTTTCCATTTACAGATTCCGAGTCGTTTGGATACCCGCTCTACATGTGTATCAACTGCAATTGCAGGTTCACCGAATGCCACAGAAACAATGACATTTGCTGTCTTCCGTCCCACACCAGGCAGCTTCACCAGTTCATCCCGATTTTGCGGAACCACACCGCCATGTTCATGAATAAGGATTTCCGAAAGTTTTCGTATGTTCTTAGCTTTGTTTCGGAACAGTCCGATTGAACGGATATCTTCTTGTAATTCTTCCAATGGAACAGCTAAGTAGTCTTCCGGACTTTTATATTTGTCGAATAAACCTGGTGTCACTTTATTGACAAGTGCATCTGTACATTGGGCGGACAATAGAACAGCAATCGTCAGTTCAAAAGGGTTGGTATGGTGCAATTCACAATGGGCATCAGGGAACATATTTCCTATTTCATCTAATACTTCATGGATTTGTTTCTTTGTCAACATGGATGATCGCGTCCTTTATTACGATTGTTCGAGCCAGTTATAGTACGGAAAATCAGTTTTTCCGTTTGATGTGCTCTGTTGTGAGCTTGATTTCTTATAGCGCTGTTGTCGAAACTTTTCACCGTATTGCTTTGCTTCCTCGACGGTACGTATTCCGTTCTTCTTCCACTCGAATAAAATTCGATCGATGTACCGAAAGTTAAGTTTTCCAGATAGTACAGCTTCCTTCAAAGCAGCAATGATGATCGAAGAATCGTGTTGATCCTGATCAAGCCACATCGATAGGGTTTCACATTCGATCGGTGATAAAGGTCTGCCGAACTCTTTTTCCATGATTGTGTAGATCTGCTGCTCTTGTTCCTGATGTTTATCACGATCATGATCAATCTGATCCTCTTCTAAGACTCTGATCAGCTTCTCCCATAGTGGCTCGAGTGTATATGTTTCAGAATAAATTTTTTGTACAGAGTCTTCTTGTTCTTCTATTTTCAACATCCCTTTTTGAATGCAAGTCCGTAAAATTTGCATACATTTATGAGGAGTAATCGTCATTCTTGCTGATAATTGTTCTGGTGTAGGAAAATGGTTTCCTCCTTCAAGGAACGAATGCATATGTATCAGAACCATCAATTCTTCTTCATCAAGTCCAAGTCGGCAATAATTCACCAAAAGGACATTGGGTATGGATATCGTCCCCATCCCGATCCAACTAAAAAAGCTCTCTTTTCTCATCATACCCACCTCCTTTTCATTATAACAAATCAACCCGAATCGATGATTGTTTTCCTCAAAATCAGTTTTTATTTATAAAAGATCCAAGAAAAACAGTTCTCATGCTCAGGAAGCATGAGAACCGTCCCCAAAAAAGAAAGCACTTGGTGTAATCGAGTCTTACATGCAAGCATGACGATCTCTACACTAGTGCTTTTCAAAATAAAGCGCTTATTCGATGATTTTATTAAGGATATAAACGATTGAGCAGACGCGGGAACGGAATGGACTCACGGATATGTTCGATGCCCGACAACCAGGCAACTGTACGCTCTAGACCAAGTCCAAAACCAGAATGAGGTACACTGCCATACTTCCGTAATTCTAAATACCATTTATATGCATCATCTGACAAGTCATGTTCTTCATAACGTTTACTCATCAGCTCGAGGTCATCAATTCTCTGGCTCCCACCGATGATTTCACCATAACCTTCAGGTGCGATCAAGTCTGCACATAATACAATATCATCGCGTTCAGGATGCGGCTTCATATAAAATGCTTTGATGTCCTTTGGATAATTCGTAATGAACACTGGTTGATCAAAGCTTTCTGCAATCGCCGTTTCATGAGGGGCTCCAAAATCTTCTCCCCACTCGATATCATCAAAGCCTTTTTCTTTAAGTAGTTCGATTGCATCATCATACGAGATTCGGGGGAAAGGAGCTTTGATTTTTTCAAGGTTCTCAATATTACGTCCTAAGGTTTCGAGCTCTATCCGACAATTTTCAAGTACAGATTTTGCTAAGAAAGCGACGTATTGTTCCTGGATTTGAAGGCTCTCTTCATGTTCCACGAATGCCATTTCCGGCTCGATCATCCAAAATTCGATTAGATGGCGGCGTGTCTTTGATTTTTCAGCCCGGAAAGTCGGGCCGAAAGAGAAAACACGACCAAAAGCCATTGCTGCAGCTTCCATGTAAAGCTGTCCACTTTGTGAAAGATAAGCATCCTCATCAAAGTATTTCGTATGGAATAACGTTGTTGTCCCTTCTGCAGAGCTTCCAGTCAAAATGGGAGGATCGATTTTCACGAAGCCTTCCTTATTGAAAAACTCATATGTAGCGCGAATAATTTCGTTTCTGATACGCATGATCGAATGTTGCTTTCTTGAACGTAACCATAAATGACGGTTGTCCATCAAGAATTCGGTACCGTGTTCTTTCGGTGTGATCGGATAGTCGACAGATTCATTGATCACTTCCACTCCAGAAACGACAAGCTCAACACCTGTTGGAGAACGGTCATCTTTTTGGACGGTTCCTGTCACATACAGGCTGGACTCTTGAGTGATTGATTTTGCTGTCGTCCATACATCTTCCTCGACTTCTTTTTTTACGACGACACCTTGGACAAATCCAGTGCCATCACGCAATTGTAAAAATGCAATTTTTCCACTTGAACGTTTATTGGCGAGCCAAGCACCGATTGTCACTCTTTCACCAATATGATCACGTAATAACTGAATTGTGGTTTTCACAATATTCCCTCCACCCATGTTAACTCTACAATTTACTTTTTGATTTGCTTTTCTTATTTTACATAAACAAGAGCCGATAAACAACCGGCCCTTACTTTTGGTGAATTTCCATGAAATTCTTAATACGTTCCAGCGCTTCTTCCAAAACTGGAAGTGATGTTGCATACGATAATCGCACATTATCTGGAGCACCGAAACCGCTTCCTGGTACCAGGGCAACCTTTTCATATTCAAGTACTGCTTCCACCCACTCATCAACAGTTTCGAATCCTGTGAGCTCAATCGCTTCTGTAACGTTAGGGAACAAATAGAATGCACCCTTTGGCTTGACGCATTTGAATCCTGGAATCTGGATCAATTGCTCATAGACTTTGTTGAGGCGATCTTCAAAGGCCTTCTTCATTTCTTCAACTGGTTCCTGAGTACCGTCATATGCCGCAATCGCTGCATGTTGTGCAATCGAAGTAGGGTTTGACGTACTGTGACTTGCAAGATTCGTCATTGCCTGGATCACATCACGGTTACCAACAGCATACCCGATTCGCCATCCTGTCATAGCATGTGATTTCGAGACACCATTGATGATGATCGTCTTCTCTTTTAATTCAGGAGATAACTGTGCAATCGAAATATGACGCTCTCCAAAATAAGTCAGTTTTTCATAAATTTCATCCGAAACGATCATAATGTCGTGTTTGAGACACACGTCACCAATCGCTTTCAATTCGTCAGATGAATAGATCGCTCCAGTAGGATTTGATGGAGAATTCAAGATCAGGATTTTCGTTTTATCGCTGATGACATCTTGCAATTGTTCAGGAGCAAGTTTAAATCCATTCTCTTCTTTACCTTCTACGTGTACCGGAGTCCCGCCAGCAAGTTTCACTTGTTCAGGATAACTAACCCAATATGGTGTCGGTACAATCACTTCGTCTCCTTCATCCAACAAAACCTGGAATAACGTATATAAAGCATGCTTTGCACCCGTCGTTACGATTACTTCACCTGGTACATAAGATAGCTCCTGATCTTGTTCAAGCTTTTGGATGATGCTTTCTTTCAGTTTTGGCAGTCCTCCAGCGGGTGTATATCTTGTATACCCTTCATTCATTGCATTTTGCGCACTTTCAAGGATATGATCAGGTGTGTTGAAATCCGGTTCACCTGCACCAAGACCGATGACATCGTGCCCTTCCGCTTTCAACGCATTTGCTTTTGCTGTAATCGCTAATGTACTTGATGGTGTCAATGCTTTTACACGCTTTGCTAATTTCATTACAGACCCTCCATTAAATTACTCGGTTAAACTATAACTGTTGGTTCATTGTGTAAGCTTTGAAAAAAGTTCCGTCTTTGAATCGTATGTAATGGAATGTATATCTGCTTCCGCCTTGTTTATATACGATTTCCCATACAGGTGTGAATGCAGAAGTTTCACGGTATTTTTCCAACCCCAGCCGTATCGAAACCACTTTATCGGCATTCAATTCTTGTTGTATATATTGTTTCACCTTCTCGATATTCCAACCCTCTTCAGTTTGCAGTACATGAAAGTCATTTTCATCAGATAGTGGAACGAAAACATAGCTCTCTTCATCGTCTACCATAGCACGGATTACATCGAAAGCGCCATGTGAACCATTATAATGTTCGATGCCTTCAACTTGAGTGACATCATATTCAGCCTTTGCTATTGCAACACTTTCCTGTTGTCCCTTGCCATAACCATTCCAAACATAGTAATAATACGATACACCGATCACTGACGTCACAAATAGAAATGCTGCCAAAATATATAACGTTTTCTTCATCTGTACCCCTATGTTCGATAGATGGTGAAGACCATCTTCTCTTCATCGTCTTTATCCAGTGCTAACCCGAACATCAAATCCTGATGTTTAAGCGTCCTGTTCAACGCATCCACTATTTTGTAAAGATCACTGGAAGATTGGACCTTCACAGTAGAAAGTATTTCGATCTTACTCTCCATTTGTCATCCCACCTCACCCTGTTGCCTTATAAGTCGATCGATGCTATTCGGTATTTTGTTTTCCTGTTTTATCCTTCAATAACTCATTTGTTTAGGGACAAAATAAAAGTATCAACCAAGCAGTTCTTAAAAAACTGCATTATATATTTCCTTCCCTACACCTTTTAGGCTGACTTCTTGAAGTCAGCCCTTTTTCTTACCTACTTGTTTATTTTCAACGATTCCATCGCCTTTTTCAATACTTTTCAGAAACATTTTTATACGTTTTATTACATTGCTCAATGTATTTTTTAAAAGGCCATTTCGTTTGTTCATCAATGATGGGTTATTACGAAAATATACATTGCTCCTTGTTAGTATCATTTGTAAACGACTTTCGGCTTGATCAAAGGGATCTGGGTGATTTCATATTGATTCTTGTTTGTTTTCACCATTACGATTCCCTGTTCATTCGGCTTTAATATTTCCGTCCATCTTTCCTCTAGTCTAGAGAGCACTTCTTCGCTGGCACGGTAGCCCTCTTTCTTGAAAATGACCGCTACTTCAGGTTTCACATGATCCAACAGAGCGTCACTTGTTCCAAAGTAATGACCGAAGCCAGCGACTTTGATCAGTTCTGTATCTAATGAACCATCAACGATGATTGCCTTATCTGCAGCACCATTGGCTACCCCCATATAAAGGAAATGATGCACACCATACTGAAGGTTCAATGCCATATCACCTTTTCCTTTCCCTTGTCGTTCCTCAATATATTTGACACTAAGGGAAATCTTATTAAGCAACTCATCCCCTTCCCCAGCTTCGAGGGGTTTGACGACGCCTTCTGGTATACGGTAACGCTCAATGAAATCCTCTGCCACGATTCCAGCCACCATTATCCTGCCAATTTCTATATTTTCTAATAGCCAGGGCAGGTTTCCGGTGAATTGTTTTCCAATGTTCGTCTGAATCAGCGTATCGATACGATCTACCTGGAAAATTTTCATCTGGCGTTTGAATTGTGCCGCAGAAAGTTCACTTCCTGTATTGATCAGGACATTTTCCCCTTGACTGTCTTGAATGAGGGTTGCCTCCCCACTTTCAAGCTCTAAAAAAGATATGGCTAGATCCTCCTGGCTCAGATGGAGATCCAGTTCTCTAATCGCATTTCCTGGCAAATCCTCATCCATAAAAAAGACCGGCTCATCTTTAACCGGAATGTTGGTGATCAGGAGCATGACCAAGAATAAGCTGAAAATCATCATTGGCCTTTTATACACAATAAATCCCTCCGCAAAAACGGTAGTGTTTATTTATAGTGTATGCTGACCTTTAGAACTTAACCTAAAAAGTGTTCGAGGTCATCCAACAGTTCATCCAACGTCCCTTCCTGTACCGGTACATCAGGGAGGGAACTGAGAAATATCTTTCCATATTTTGTTGTAACGATTCGTCGATCGAACACAAACACCGCGCCTTGATCGGATGAGGACCGTACCAATCGTCCGAACCCTTGCTTAAACCTTATGATTGCCTGTGGAAGGGAAAGCTCCATGAAAGGGCTCTTTCCTTTTTTGCGAAGCTGTTCGCTACGAGCTTCAATCACTGGGTTATCAGGTGGGTTGAATGGCAGGCGTACGATAACAAGGCAGGACAGATCGTTACCTGGAATATCAACACCCTCCCAAAAACTGCTGGTGCCGAAAAGTATGGCACGATCCAATTGCTTGAAATGCTTCGTCAACCTTGCACGGCTTCCGCTATCGATCCCCTGTCCGATCAGTGAAAAATCTTCAGGTTCTGCAAGCTCTTTAAATCGATGATATGTCTTTTTCAACATATCATAGCTTGTGAATAAGACAAGCATTCTGCCGTCTGTCACATGTGCGATCCGATAAATTGATGCCGCAATCGTCGCTGCATAGTTTTCCGTTGAAACATCCTTGATCATCGGCAGGTCAGTTGGAATCATGATTTTCGCCTGATCTCGATAATTGAAAGGAGAATGAAGCTGAACAGATACAGTTTCATCATCCATTCCAAGTCTTTTCCGAACAAAATCAAAACAGTTTCGTATCGTCAATGTCGCAGATGTCAAAATAACGCTTCTTTTCTTTTCGAAGAACTCTTTCGACAGCCTGGAGGAAATATCGATCGGTTGATTATAAATCGATACTGCATTCCTTGCCCCGGCAGGATCCGTCTCAATCCAGCAGACTTCATCTTCATCACTACCAAGAAGCATGTGTGCAAGCATGTTTCGCTCCTCATCTATTTTATTGAGAAGACCGCTGTAATCAACAAGGATTCCTTTTTGATAGACATTAAAATGTTCTTCATGATCCTGTGCTTTTTTGAGGATTTTACGGCATTCACGGATGAAGTCATTGATTTGGAGCTGTACCCTTGCGAATACTTCCTTCATTTCGCCATACCACTCCTGGTCAATATCCAAATTGGTGAAACGGAAATTGATCTTTCCAACATCCGATTTTTTTCGTCCTTTTGAAAGGACATAGGTTTTGATCATACTGAAAAGCTGATCGATTTCCATCTTCAAATCTTTAAGGGCATCCGTAATCTTACTCTTATCATAGGCAATGTCAACAGTATCCAATATTTCTGTAAGTTTCAATAAAAGGTTGACCGTTGTTTCTTCTGAAGTCCCTAACCTTTCAAGTGTCCGATGAAATGCAAAATAATCAGTCTGCATACCGAAGTGATCACTTGCAACTTCATCCAGGTGATGCGCCTCATCTATCACGACTTCTTTATAAGAAGGAATCAACGAATGGTCATTCACAAGATCAGTAAAAAGCAATGCATGATTGGTTATGATGATATCCGCATCGTAGGCTTCCCTTTTCGAACGATGATAGAAACACCTCGAAAACCAGGGGCACCTATGATTTAAACACGAATTCGCATCGCTTTTCACCTGATGCCAGAACAACTGACCCCCGGAAGGAAGATTCAACTCTTCAATATCTCCCTCTTCAGTCGTTGTCAGCCAAACCAGTAACTGTGCTTTCGCAAGCAGAACATCATAATTATTATCATAAATTTGATCAAGTTGTTGCTCAAATTTACGTAGACAAAGGTAATGGTTACGACCTTTCAATACACTTGCATTGAAATTGAATGGAATCATTTGCTGCAACAAGGGAATGTCCCGGTCAAGCAATTGTTCTTGGAGCTGAACTGTATGAGTGCTTATGACAAGCGGACGACCTGCCTTTTTCGCATGAAGCAACCCTGGTATCAAGTAGCCCAGCGACTTTCCGATTCCCGTTCCCGCTTCTATCATTGCGTGCCGTCCGTCACTAAGGGATTCGCCGACGACGTCCATCATTTCAAGTTGACCGTACCTTTTTTCGTAATTCGGCAATGTTTCAGCAAAACGTTCTTGAACATCCTGATGAGTCAGTGAGTCATCCATATTTTCCTCATCAAGCTCCATCTCTTTCATCTGCCTCAACACTAGCTGTCGGTACACATCGATGTCTGGTACTTCTTCCTCCAATTGCCCTAATTTACGATTGACACATTCTTGGACGAGATCCGCTACATCACTATGCAATCCTTTAAGTAATGGATGTAGACGCTGTAGTGTCAATAACGGCAGCTGATCCAGGAGCGTCAATAATTGTACAAACAACAGTCCTGTCGCCTCTGCATCAGAATCGGCTTGATGAGGTTGCGAATGATCCAATGCAAGGGATTCTGACAACTGGCTGAGTTTATACGAATCCAAATTAGGCATGAGAATACGTGATAACTCTACCGTATCGATCAACATCCCTGTCCATTCCAAATAACCTGCATGATCCAGCTCTGCATTCAAAAAGGTCAAATCAAACTTGATGTTATGAGCAACGAGCCAAGCACCATCCAAAAGCTTTAACAGCTCAGGTGCCACTTCATCGAAAGTCGGCGCTTCGTCAACTGTAGCTTGATCGATTCCAGTCAAAGAAGTAATGAACGAAGGAATCGTCACCTCAGGGTTTATATAAGTCGAAAATCGATTGATGATGGCACCGTTTTGGACGACCACCAAGCCGATTTGGATGATTTTATCTTTATTTTTTGGAGAATGTCCCGTCGTTTCAAGATCAAGGACAACGTATTTATTGTTCATGGTTTCACCTCAAGGATATAAAGGAAAACTTGGCAAAGCCAAGCCTTTGGTTTTGCGCGCTTATTCCGCAGAAGTGTCGCGGATTTTTCGCTTTTTAAAGTTGGTCCATTCATCTCCTGAAAAACTAAATTTCTAGTGTGTCAACTTCGTAAATTGCAATTTAAAAGCGGGTGCACATGCAAAGATCGCACTCCGCTTCATTCACCTTATCTCTTGTTATATTTTACGCTTTAACCTTTGTTCGCGCAATGAAAGAAGAACAACTATACATAATTAAAAGCTCTTTTCTAAAAGATTGTTGCTTTGGGGTCATTAAAAAAACACCTTGTGCAAGTTGATTGGAGAGCAAGGTGCGAGACTCCTAACGGAAAACGAGCATCCTTGAGCGGAAATCAACGCCTTTTAAAGAAAACTTGGCGAGACCAAGCCTTTTGTAGGTCGAGCCTTAGTTGCCCTTATACTGAAGAAAGTATTTTATACTTTCTTTAAGTGCAAGAACACCAAATTTTCGAAAACAACCTAATAAAAAAGCTCTCACGCGGAGAGCTCCTAGAGGATCGTTGCTTCTGGTTCATATGAAATCTGTTCGATGATCTTATTGTTCTCATCCATGATCGCAACAGCCGGTTTATGGCTGCGTGCTTCTTCCTCGGTAACCATCACGTAATTCAAAATGATGATGACATCTCCGGTTTGGACAAGACGTGCTGCGGCTCCATTCAAACAAATCGTGCCGCTTCCCCTTCCACCGGCTATGATGTACGTTTCGAAACGAGCGCCATTATTATTATTTACGATTTGTACCTTTTCGTTCGGGAGCATATCGACAGCATCCAAAATATCTTCATCGATTGTTATACTACCAACATAATTGAGATTGGCTTCTGTCACTCTGGCTCTATGGATTTTACCTTTCAACATTGTACGGAACATTTCCTGTCTTCCCCTTTCATTTGCTATCGAACAGCATCTACGATGATATTGTCGATTAATCGTGCGTTTTCAAAACGGTATGCGACTGCGATGATGGTCTTTTGCCTGAACGAGTCGACAGTCTCTAATTCTGGATAAGATAATAATTCAACATAGTCGATCTTTCCATATTCCAGTCCATTTAATTGATCCATCATGTCTTGGCGGACTTCAGAAACCGCTGCCCCTTGTTTTGCTTTATCACTTGCAATTGTCAGGGCTTCATAAAGTTTTGGAGCGATTGCCCTCTCCTTTTCGTTCAAGTTGACATTTCTTGAGCTCATTGCCAGACCATCTTCATCTCGGACCGTCGGACATGTTATCAAGTCAATCGGAAAAAAATACGAACGAATCAGATCATCCACCACTGCAACCTGCTGGGCATCTTTCTGGCCAAAATAAGTCCGGTCAGGCTGGATGATATGGAACAATTTCGTCAAGACAGTCACGACACCATCAAAATGACCTGGCCTCTTTTCTCCGCAGAGTACTTCCGTCCTTTTTGTTACAATGAGTTTAGTCCCAACATCGTTTGGATACATTTCTTCATTGGAAGGATAGAAGAGAACATCAGTCCCATTCTCGCATGCTATCCTCTGATCCCTTTCAAAATCACGGGGGTAACGGTCCAGGTCTTCACTTGGACCAAATTGAAGCGGATTGACGAAGATACTTGTGACGACGATATCACATTCCTGAGAGGCGCGACGCATCAATGAAACGTGCCCCTCATGTAAAAATCCCATCGTCGGTACAAACCCTACCGTCAATCCATTTTGTTTATTCTCCCTCATGTATTCCTGCATTCTTTCCTTTGTTTCAATGATGATCATACTTTTCCTCCGTAAAGAGATGCCAATTGTTCTTCTTTCATAGTGAAAGTATGTTTCTCTTCAGGAAAGCGTCTTTCTTTTACATCCTCGACGTAATCATTTATCGATAATCCGATTTGTTCGGATACATTCGTATATTGCTTTACAAATTTCGGTACGCGATGTGCCCCGTAACCGATAAGATCATGAAAAACCAACACCTGACCATCTGTTCCTATTCCTGCCCCGATACCGATCGTCGGTATTGACAGACGTTTGCTCACTACTTCTGCAAGCTGGCGGGGTACGCATTCCAGCACTAATGCAAATGCACCTGCATCTTCAATAGCCTGTGCGTCCTTGAGCAATTTTTCCGCTGCAGCAGCATCTTTTCCCTGCACTTTGTAACCACCTAAAACGGCAACAGATTGCGGCGTCAACCCCAAATGACCTACAACGGGAACTCCTGCATCCGTCAGCCGGTTAATGACATGGACTACGTCTCCAGCCCCTTCAACCTTTACTGCATCAGCATTTGCTTCTTGTATGAGGCGGGCAGCATTTTTCAAAGCATCAGATGTAGATGTATGATAACTCATGAAAGGCATATCCGTCACCACGAACGTTTTTGATGCCCCTCTCTTCACCGCTTTCGTATGATGGACCATATCCTCCATTGTTACTGGTAAGGTCGAATCATAACCAAGTACGACCATACCCAGAGAATCGCCTACCAAAATCATGTCGACTGCTGCTTCTTCAGCAATTTTTGCAGAAGGAAAATCATAGCTTGTCAGCATCACGATTTTTTCATTCTCTTCTTTCATTTTCTTAAATTCACCAATCAGTTTCATACTTTTCCTCCTTTTTAAAAATCAGAGGCAGATGAAAGCGATACTCAATCAATATGCATTTCCCTTGTTGATTCCAACGGAAGTTGCGACACTCCAGGGGAGTGAATTCGGTATAAACCGTAGACACCAACGAAGCCAATGCATTAAAAAAACCTTCTTTCAGACAATGAGAAAGAAGGGAATTAAAACGCTTACAAACTTTCATCCCTCTGTCCATGTCCTATGTTCGGATCAAGGCAGAACCATAACAATCACGAAATCAAAACGTATACACATGTGGATAAGTGCAGTTCGTTGATACGATACCGCCTACATGATCATTATAGCAGATAATTCACTCCTGTGTTAAAAGAATACTTCTTATAGTCAGGTGAGGTGCACCCACACAATCGATGGATTAAAGTGAACTAATGCTTTCACAAAAAAAGAGGACACCTGAACAGATGTCCACTAAATACAAGCATCCCGGTGCCAATCACAGTAAAAAGAATCGAAACTTCTCAGGATTCTCGGGGGATATCAATATCTGCAGAGTACACATGATGGATCGTTCCCTCGTCATCTTCGACTAAAAGGACCCCCTCCTCCGTAATTCCCTTGGCGTTTCCGTATAATTCACCTGTGATCGTCCGTACACGTACTCGCTTCCCAAGGCTTGCTGCCGAACCTTCCCATAACAGTTTGATAGGGGCAAAACCATGGTCCAAATACAAGTGATACAGCCTCTCCATCTTTTCTAATATTGCACGGACCAAATATGCCCTTTCAACTTCTTTTCCACTTGCGATCTTCAGAGATGTAGCGATAGTAGAAATATCATCTGGAAAAGCTTCTAGAGGTGTATTGACGTTGATCCCGATACCGATGATGACTGAATTGACCCGGTCTGCTTCTGCTTGAAGCTCTGTAAGGATTCCGACTACCTTTTTGCCATCAATCAAAATATCATTCGGCCACTTGATTTGTGCATCGACACCAGTGACTTCTTCAATCCCTTGCACGAGGCTGACCGCAGCCAGTAACGTGAGCTGTGGTGCTTTTTGCGGAGGAATGTTCGGCCGCAGGATCACACTCATCCATACCCCGCTGCCTTTCGGAGAATGCCAGGCTCTTCCAAGCCTTCCTCTGCCGGATGTCTGTTCGTCCGCAATCACGATCGACCCTTCCGGTGTCCCTTTCAATGCATGCTGATGGGCAATCTCCTGGGTTGAGGCAACACTTTCTTCATAATAGATCTCATGACCAAGTTTTTCTGTGTCAAGTTGATGTTTGATTTCTCCTGGTATAAGGTTGTTGGGCCTTGTGGTAATCCGATATCCTTTTTTTTGTACAGCTTCAACTACATACCCTTCTTTTCTCAGTTCCTCGATATGCTTCCACACGGCTGTCCTTGAACAACCCAACACTTCACTTAGTTTCTGCCCAGACTTATAATCTTCTGTATCGGACAGGAGACTGATCAATCTTTCTCTTGTGGTGGTTGCCATTCCTGAATGCACTCCTTTATTCCTGAGGGGGTGTTCTCAATCTTCCCCTCAATGACACCTCGCTCAATTTGTTCGATATACACAGCAATCCATGGACCTGGTTTCCGTTTTAAAAATCGTTGCAGATCATTCCCATCGATTGCCAGTTCTGATCGTTTTTTGATTGGGAGTTGCGCATGTAAAGTTTCTAGATTCTCCTCTTCCATTTCCAGCTGGTCTCCAAGGAACCGTTTCACTCGTAGTACTGCTTTTATAATGTCCAAACCATACTTATAGATTGTAAACATAGAGGCACAGTCTACTGAATCATGAATAAGAGAAACAATCAGAACCGTTTTTGCTTTCAATTGATTCGGAAGCTTCCATACTCGCAACCATTCATTTGCATCCTCTACATTATTACGGATAAGAAAAGCAGCCCAACGCTCTTCGATGGACTTCAGTTTATCCCATCGGTATTTACTGAGGTTGATTTGTAGATCAAACGGTCCCCCTGGCAAATGTTGATTCACTTTAGACTTCTCAAGCAAGTCCAGTGCGTGCTCACAATACTCCCCGAACAGCATCTTTTCAAATTCATCCCGCAGGCGTTCGATTGATATCTTTTCAAGAAGAAAAGCATTCTCCACTAATGCGGAATAGGTTTCCGCTTCAAATTCAAAACCAAGCACCGAAACGAATCGGATCCCTCTCATCATCCTTAATGGATCTTCTTTGAACCTATCTGCTGGTAAACCTACTGCCTTCAAGAGCTTATGTTCAATATCATCTTGAGCACCGAATGGATCGATGATTCCCCCATCACGATCGAGAGCCAGGGCATTGATTGTAAAATCCCGTCTTGAGAGATCTGCTTCGATCGATTGATGGAAATGGACTTTCGTTGGTCTACGAAAGTCTTCATAACGGCCTTCTGTACGGAAAGTTGTGACCTCAAAGGATTGTTTCCCATGCCGGACAATCACCGTACCATGTTCAATTCCCACAGGAATCGTTTTCGGGAATATACTTTGTACTTCTTCAGGCAGTGCTGAAGTCGCTATATCAATGTCACCTGTTCGGCGCCCTAACAGTCGGTCTCGTACGATCCCACCGACGATATAGGCTTCGAACCCATGATACTCCAGTTCCTCAATTATTTCATGTGCAAGTGTAAAGGACATGCAGAACATCTCCTATACCCGGACAGACTTAAGGCCGAGTGTTTTTGCATAGACTTCCAGATAATCATTCAAAATCATTTTCGAATGGAAGTGATTTTGAACATGCTCTACTGCGTTTTCGGACAGTTCTTGATGAAGGTTTTCATCCTGAAGGATATCCAATGTCCTTGCAGCTATCTGATCGATATTTCCTACTTCACATATGTAACCAGTCTTGCCTTCATCGATCACTTCAGGTATCCCGCCGATTTTCGTCCCGATTACCGGAACGCCACAAGCCATCGCTTCCAGGAGAACCAAACCAAAGCTTTCTTTTTCCGACAAGAGGAGTTTGACATCACTGATTGAGAACAATTCTGCAATGTTTTCCTGTTTCCCCAAAATGAGGACATCTTCTTGAATGCCTAGATCTTTCGACAATCTGCATGCAACTGTCAATTCCGGTCCATCCCCGATCAACATTAGTTTGGCAGGGAGCTTTTGCCGAACCTTATGAAAAGTTCTCACAACATCTGGAACTCGTTTGACAGATCTGAAATTCGAAACGTGGATCAGCACCTTTTCATCTTGTTGGATTCCGTATTTGCTGCGCAGCTCAGGATCATGCTTACGTTGATAAACTTCTTCATCAATGAAATTGTACACACAATCGATTTCTTTTTCTGTACCGAAAAGTACTTTTGTTTGTTCGATGAGGCTTCTGGATACCGCTGTTACTGAATCTGATTTTTCAATTCCGAATCGGATCAGCTCACTTAGACTTGGATCATAACCTAATACTGTTATGTCTGTACCATGTAATGTCGTAACGATTTTAAGATTCTCACCAACCATTTGCTTGGCAAGGTAAGCGCAGATCGCATGAGGGACAGCATAATGGACATGCAGCAGGTCAAGCTTTTCACGTTCAGCTATTTCAGCCATTTTACTTGCAAGTGTCAAATCGTACGGTGGATATCGGAATACCGAATATTGGTTGACTTCAACTTCATGAAAGTGGATATTATGATAGAATTTTTCAAGCCGGAAAGGAATGCTAGAAGTGATGAAATGGACATCATGTCCTTCATTTGCAAGCATTTTTCCAAGCTCTGTTGCGACAACCCCCGACCCTCCGATTGTCGGATAACAAGTGATGCCGATTTTCAGTTTTTTCATATTCAATCTCCTAACAAATCATTGATCACAAGCGGACGCCGTGAAAAAAATCCTTCGGCGCACTTTAAACCCGCTTCTTTGCCGAAAAGTGTATCGCGTGCTTCCACAGCTTCGATGTAGCCATTGTTCAACGGGGTTTCTACACCTTCATCACTTGCAATGAATTGACTTTTGTACGCTTTCAAACTTTCCTTTTTCTCAACAGATACTTCCGAGATATCGACAGAAAAATGTGGTCGCTCATAACCGTTGATGAAATAATAATACACTTTATCAACTCGGTGTGCAGGCAACTCTCCCTCAACCTGATACTTGCGTATTCCAGCTGAAAAAACCGCTTCTTCGACTAATCGGCTGCAATTCCCGTGATCAGGATGACGGTCCTCAGGATGAGGTATAAAAACGATACTAGGTTTATACTTCCTGATAACTTGTGCAACCTTTTGGAGGTACGATTCCGTCAATCGTAAGCCCCGGTCCGGAAGCTCCAGGTTGATACGTTCTTGAAGTCCCAACACTTTAGCCGCCTGCGCAGCTTCTCTCTGACGCATCTCCACATTACCATTCGATGAAAGTTCCGCCAGCGTCAAATCGCAAATACCCGTCTTATATCCTTTTTGCGCATGGAGAATCATTGTGCCTGCCATACCAATTTCAACATCATCGGGGTGTGCACCAAACGCCAGGATATCAAGGTCTCCTATCATCCTCTCTCCCCCCGTTCATGAATCACTTTCCGCCAATCAAAATCACCACGTCTTAGTGCATGGATGAACAATTCAGCACTAGCCATATTCGAAGCCAATGGAATCTGATAAACATCACAAAGCCGTATGAGCGCAGCTATATCTGGTTCATGCGGCTGAGCTGTCAAAGGATCCTTGAAGAAGATGATAAGATCCATTTTATCATCTGCAATCATCGCTCCGATCTGTTGATCACCACCTAGAGGACCGGATCTGAAACGGAGTACATCCAATCCAGTAGCTTCGGCGATTTTCATCCCAGTTGTGCCAGTAGCAAAAAGGTTATGTTTTTTCAAAACAGGCTGATAAGCAACTGCAAAATTGACCATATCCTGCTTCTTTTCATCATGAGCAATCAGTGCAATATTCATAATCTTCCTCTATTCCATCAAATTTTCAAGGCCATATACGAGAACGTCAAGTTTCATCACCGTTTCAACCGCCATTTTCACACCAGGCATGAATGCGCTTCTGTCGATCGTATCATGTTTGATGGATAGCGTTTGTCCAGTTGTGCCTAATAATACTTCTTGATGGGCAACTAAACCTGGCAAACGTACGCTATGGATTCTTAAACCATCATCTTCCGCACCTCTAGCACCTTCCATATCTTCTTTTTCATCTGGATGCCCTTGCACTTTCGGTTCCCTTACTTCCTTGATCATTTGTGCCGTTTTCACTGCTGTACCAGATGGTGCATCGAGCTTTTGATCATGATGTTTTTCTATAATTTCAATATCCGGCATGTATTTAGCAGCCATTTGGGCGAATTTCATCATCAAAATCGCTCCTATAGCAAAGTTTGGCGCAATGACTGCCCCTAACTCCTTCTCTTCTGCCACTTTGGTGAACTTTTGGATTTCTTCATCAGTAAATCCTGTCGTCCCGATAACTGGACGTATTCCATTCTCAAGGGCCGCTTCCAAGTGTTTTTTCCCGGATTCAGGTTTCGTCAGATCGATCAGTACATCTGCTTCGATTTCATTGATACATGTTAAAAAATCATCGTAGACTGGAATGTCCAGATCAGGTTGATCTTCCAAATCACTTAGTTTCGTTCCTGCATTTTTGGTATCGACTACTGCTGCTAATGTAAAATGGGTTGTTCCATTCACCATTTTCACAGCTTCTTTTCCCATTTTACCTCTTGGTCCTGCAATGATGATACGGATATTTTCCTGACTCATTCTCCTGCCTCCTCGATTCTTGTCCAACGATCTTTATCTCTTGTATTGAATTTTTCCATCACGATATGGAGTGCTTCATCTAAATCAATATGTAACGAGTTTGCAAAGCAAATGATGACAAATAAAAGGTCTCCTAGTTCTTCTTCAATCGTTTGTTCGCGTTCAGTGGATTTCTTCGGCTTTTCACCATAATGATGATTAACTTCGCGTGAAAGTTCACCTAATTCCTCAGTCATCCTTGCTAACATCGCTAACGGGCTGAAGTAGCCTTCTTTAAATTGACCTATATAGGCATCCACTTCCTTCTGCATCTCTCTCATCGTACGTTCATCCATATCTACACCTCATTTCATACTACTCTTCATGTTAGCTAAATCGAAACCGTTTGACAAATGATTAAGACATGGATAGATTGATTAAGGAACAATCATTAAAGTTCAAATTGCTGTTTTTTCAATCTATATGAAAAAACCGAATCATGGTTAGTATTTCCAACCCAGTCATCAAACAACATGAATTGCGAAAGGAGGCTGCCTATGCTGAAGATCAAGATCAAAAACGTACTATTCATCTTGCTTGGTTCAGCAATTTTCAGTTTTGGCATCATTCATTTTAATATTGAGAACAACCTTGCAGAAGGTGGATTTACAGGGATTACACTTATCCTTTACAACCTATTTGCCATCGATCCCGCAATTTCAAACCTCGTATTGAACATTCCATTATTCTTGATCGGCTGGAGGTTACTTGGTAGAAATTCATTCCTTTATACGATCATCGGGACAGTGGCCGTTTCATTGTTTTTATGGATTTTCCAATATCATTTCAGGTTATCGTTTCCATTGCATGAGGATCTGACATTGGCTGCCCTGTTTGCAGGTGTGTTCATCGGAGTTGGATTAGGTATCATTTTCAGGTATGGGGGTACCACTGGTGGAGTAGACATCATCGCACGACTCGTCAATAAATACATTGGATGGAGTTTCGGAAAGACGATGTTCCTATTTGACGCTCTCGTCATCATATCCGCAACCATTACCTATTTAAATTATAAGGAAGCGATGTACACACTTGTGGCTGTATTCGTAGGTGCAAGAGTCATCGATTTCATCCAAGAGGGAGCGTATGCTGCAAAAGCTGCCATGATCATTTCAGAAAAGAATGCGGAAATCGCCAACCGTATCATTCAAGAACTGGATCGGGGAGCGACAGTTTTAAATGGAAAAGGGACATTTACCGGACAACAGAAAGAAGTCCTATATTGCGTCATAGCGCGTAACGAAATTTTCAGATTACGCAACCTCATCCAACAAATCGATCCACATGCATTTGTTGCAGTAAATGATGTCCATGATGTACTGGGCGAAGGATTCACATTGGATGAAAACAAAAATCCCCTACATGATTGAATAGTGAAAGGATTGCGCAGAGGCGCAATCCTTTTTTAGTATGGCTTGTTTTCGCAAACTTTGTTGCTCTTGCACTTAAAGAAAGTATAAAATACTTTCCTCGGTATAAGGGCAACTAAGGCTCGACCTACAAAAGGCTTGGTCTCGCCAAGTTTTTTTTAAAAGTCGTTGATTTCCGCTCCTGGATGCTCGGTTCCGCAGGGCGTGCGGTGAGCCCACCGTCGCCTTGCGACCTCAGGAGTCCTTTTCAAGTAAACATTTGTGCTCCTGCGTCTACAAGAAAGTCCTGTCGAAGCGAGCTACCTCGTCGCATGCCTTGCGAAGAGATTATTCAGGTAGTAGGCACGCTGACCACGCAGGACAAGGAAAGCTTCGGCAGCATTACATCGCACGAAGAACATACGATTTTCATTTTCGAGGAGTCTCGCACGTTGCTCTCCAATCAACTTACACAAGGTGTTTTTTAATGACACCAAAGCAACAATCTTCTAGAAAAGAGCCTTTAGTATTTAGCAAAGATTAATAAAAATGCGCAAAAAAATTCGCTTGCAGACGATGTCCATCAAACGAATTCATTTATGTTCAGTCAGATTGGTTCATCCCTAAAAAGATGAATACAAATCGCGCGAGTTCTAATAAAGCGACTAACGCTGATGCAACATAAGTCAATGCTGCTGCGTTCAGAACCTTCTTGGCTTGCCGTTCTTCATCATTACGGATTACTCCTAATTGTACAATCTGGTCCATAGCACGATTGCTTGCATTGAATTCAACCGGTAACGTCACGAGTTGGAAGAGGACAGCTCCTGCCATCAGTAAAATTCCTGGGAGTATCAAGTTTGCAGCATTCATTAAAATACCGATCAGGATCAGAAAATAAGATAGATTTGATCCGATCGCTGCAACAGGTACTAAAGCATGGCGGACTCTTAAAGGTGTATAATGGTTGGCATGCTGGATGGCATGTCCAACCTCATGAGCTGCAACTGCTGTTCCTGCGATAGAGTGGCCATAATAATTATCCTCTGAAAGCCGGACCACTTTTGACCTGGGATCATAATGGTCAGACAACTTCCCTCTTACAGGTTCCACTTCTACATCAAAAAGACCGTTGTCATTGAGGATTTTCCGAGCGACCTCAGCTCCAGACATTCCATATTCAGACGGTAGCTGCGAATATTTGCTGTATACTTTTTTCACTCTGAATTGGGCCCATAATGGAATCGCCAGCAATAGCAGAAAATAAATTAGAAACATTTTAGGTTTACCTACCTTCAGTGCGATTTAGAAAAACACTTAACGGAAGCGGTTATATTCTTTCTCTTTTGAAAACGTTTGGTATTCTTTCTTTTCTCCCGAATATTTTCTCCATCCTACATAAAATAATGTAGAAATAATTCCGCCTCCGACGGTAAAGATGAGCCAAAGGATCGATGGATCGGCGCCGTCCTCTTGCGTCGTTTCAAATGCATTGATCAATCCCGCTTCAATAACATTGATCTGTTGGAGCTGGTGATCAGTCGTAACGATCAAGGATCGGTTTTCATCCAGATAGGTGATGTAGGAGTCTATACGGGTTAATAACTCTGGTGGTAGATCGACACTTAAAGCAGCATGGATCTTATCGTATTCGGATAAAAATTGATTGAAATGTGCATAAAAACTTTGGAGCTCCTGGTTTGCAGCTGCATCCTTCATTTGTTCCAATGAATGCATCAATTCATTCTTAGTAGATTTCCAAAGTGGCTGGTGGGTTGAGTTTACAGCATCAACCACCAAGTGCAATTCGACTAAAGCATCGACACGTTCTTCATGTGTGGCTGATATATTCGTCAATACTTTTAGTGATTCCTCATAGCTCGTTGTAAAAACCCTGAGATTATGCATCGATAATTTCTTTTGCTCATCCGTTAAACTGAGATATTCATCTTCAAAATAACGTAATACATCTTTAGCATCTGCATATTTTTCCGCTTTAGTTAATTGAAGCGCTTTATACGATAAATCGCTCAGCTTTTTCCAATGATCACTTCCATCTTCAGCGGCGCTTATCGATGCAGGTAATTGGATGAGTAACATGATCAGCAGTGCAAACAATACTCCTCTCATAAAACTTGTCCCTCCTCTAAAGAAACTAGCTCCTTGTATTTTCACAAGTCACAATGACGTTGAACCATATCTATAGTTCATCTTATGAAGGATAGGACAAGTGTAGAACGCTATTCTATTTAAAATGAGTAGCAGATCTGGATCGGATCGTCAATTGATAGACAATCATGATAGAGACGATGCTCAACCAGAAGGTATAGTAGCCGATCTGTGTCGTATACATATCAAGAACCGAATAAGTAGGTTCCATATCAAAGAGATAATCTATCATTTCATTATGTATGACCCATACTCCGGCAACATAAATATGCCACCTTTTGATACGGTAAAGCGGTGCATATAAAAGACCTTCGATCGCCATTCCCAAATGTGAAAAAATCAGCATATAATTTACCCATGTCAACGACCCGCTGACATATCCTCCGAGTAAATTCATCGCAACAGCCCAAATGCCATACTTGAACAGAGTAATTGCAGCTAGTGATTCTAATAACGGCCAATTGCGCCCTAGCAAAAATGCAATCAATACAAATACGAAGAAAAGGCTTGCGGTCGGACTATCCGGTACGAACGGCAAAAAGTACCATGGGGTCGTTTTCAACTGTCCGGCATACCAGATATATCCGTAAATCGTCCCTAAAATATTGATGATAAGCAGCATCCATAGGACGGAACGATGACGCAATAGTATTAAGATAGTGTTCATGGTCGATCTCCTTAACATCAGTATCTTGAATATGTGTTAAAAAAGCTGACTTTTTCAAGTCAGCTTAGTGTTGGTTGTTATTCGTTTTCAAGTTCAGAAATAAACTTTGCTAGTTCTTGCAGCTCTTTATCCGAACCCTGGAATTGATCAGCCGGCATGCTTCCTACACCGTTTTTCGCGATGTCAGCAATTTGTTCGGGTTTCATTCCAGTTCCGATCAGAGACGGTCCGCTTCCACCTTGAAGATTATTACCATGACAACCTATACAGGTTTGTTCCTGATATATTTTATAACCTTCAGCTTCCTTATCGATTTCCACTTCGACCGGTTTACCCTGTTCTTCAGCTTTTTCCCAGTCATGGTTGACAACTGATTCCCAAGTCAGAAAGACGATTGAAATCAATGCCAATAGCATCATAGTGGTTGCTACAGGGCGTTTCTTCGGACGACGCTCCGGTCCACGGTCCAACCATGGTGCCAACAAAAGGGCACCAAATGCCAAACCTGGCATGATGACCGTTCCGATCAGTGTGTAATCCCCTGCTGCATATTTATATTTCAATAATTGGTATAAAAATAAGAAATACCAGTCTGGTAACGGAATGTAACTAGCGTCCGTTGGATCCGCTTTACGCTCAAGCGGTGATTCGTGAACGACTGTCAGGATGAGATAGCCAATCAAGAATACGGATCCGACCATCCATTCTTTTAAAAGGAAGTTTGGCCAGAACGCTTCCGTTTTCCCAGGATACTCTGAGTAATCCTTAGGAATGTTAGGCTTACGTTCTGCAGGGATACGGGAATCCCCGACAAACTTCATACCTTTGCCACGATGCATCTTTCTCCCTCCTTATCCTATCGCATCTTTTACAGTGGTCCAGAAATTCCTTGCTTTCGAATCATGATAAAGTGCGCTCCCATCAGGCCAAGAAGAGCACCTGGCAAGAAAAATACATGGATTGCGAAGAATCGCGTCAATGTCTGTGCTCCGATGATCGTAGCATCACCTGCTAACAGTGTTTTCAATGCCGGTCCAATTACAGGAACGGTCACCGCGATCTCAAGTCCAACCTTCGTTGCGAATAGCGCTTTCATATCCCAAGGCAACAGATAACCTGTGAAGCCGAGTCCAAGCATGACTCCGAAAATCAATACTCCGACTACCCAGTTCAATTCACGAGGTTTTTTGTACGCACCCTGGAAGAAAACACGTAAAGTATGTAGAAACATCATTACGATTACTAGACTAGCACCCCAGTGGTGCATCCCACGGACAATAACACCGAAAGCGACTTCATTTTGCAGATAATGAACGGATTCATAGGCATTGATTATGTCCGGTACATAATACATCGTCAAAAACATTCCAGATAGAATTTGGATTACCGTAATGAAAAACGTCAATCCGCCGAAACAGTAAACGAACGCTGAGAAATGGTGAGCAGGGTTGACATGCTCAGGCACTTCATGGTCTGCAATATCTCGCCACATAGGCGTAATATCAAGACGTTCATCTACCCAGTCATACATTTTTTGTAACATCGATTACGCCCCTTTCTACTGTGGTTCTGCTTGACCTAAATAAAGTTTGCCATCCTTGACCTCTTTCTGATAAACATCAAGTGGTGCTAGTGGAGGCGTGCCCTTTACATTTGTCCCATCCTTGGTATATCGTCCACCATGACATGGACAATAGAATTGGTTTGGATGAGAAGGGTCTGTTCCCCAGTCTACTGTACAACCTAAGTGCTTACAGATTGGTGATAGTGCGACGATGTCACCATTCTTGTCTTTAAACACCCACGCAGCTTGTGTGACTTCTGATTCATACCAGCCATCTTTTTGGTTGACTTTAAACGTAAATCTTTGCGGTTCTTCTGTGATATCACTCTCTTCGACAACTGCTACCATATCTTGACCTGCACCCTGTTTCAAGACAGGATCGATCGCAAAACGTACCATCGGCAGGAGCATGCCCGCAGCCATGAATCCACCGACACCGGTTAAGGTATAGTTCAAAAATTGTCGTCTGGAGACCTCATCTTTGTTGGCCATTGGTTTCCCCCCTTACGCAGTAGACTAAGTCCAACCGGACAATTCATTATATTACACATATATTACTAGGACATTAACATGATAGCGTAACTTAACACCATCGTCAATAATATGATTGTCCATTTCAATCAATCTATTCGCTTTAAAATGCGTTTTGCCACTTTTTTGTGACAATTTGTAGAATATGCTTGACTTGTTCAGATACGATTTCTCTCTGATATTCTTCATCCATATGCTCTAACGGTACGGGTGGTATATTGACCAGACGATCTCCGAACTCTTCCATTCCTGTCCACCTTGCGTCTGAAGTGATGAAAACCGGGTATGGCATTCCTCCGTTTTCAAGTTCATCAGTAAGTACGGTAATCCGTTTTAGAACATCTTCATCAGACTCACTAACCAAATATGTAACAGCCGGAAAAAGGAAAACCCGCCCCTTCAATTGTCGCTCAATTTCCTCGGTCAAGATCAAAGGAAATTCACCTTTGAGTATATGATTCTTCATCTGTGATCCCCATGTAATCGGAATCAATGGGACGATTGCTGTGTCTACGTATTCAGAAGCTTGAATGTACATGTCCAAATCTTTAGAGCGCCATTTCATCATCGTTCACATCCTTCTTCAAGTGCATTCCTCCTCAGTTTACCATTACCAATCGGGTTAGGAAAAGATTAAGAACAATTCATCCAAAAGATAGAGCTGACTGTGTTAAATCTAGAACACTCCGTTTGAGTACTGATTTGCCATCTAAAAGAACCTATGCCAGATCGCCCTAAAACTCAAAAAAAGAACAAACCCTCTTTCTATCTTTGAAAGGGTTTGTTCGTTATGGCGAGCAGCTACATAATCTCAAAATTCTGATCATCATAGCTTATTAAGTTCTTTAGTCAACCGTTCGAAGGAATCGTAATCCTTCCGATCAAGCGCCTCATCGATTTGCGTTTGCAGAGATTTCTTACGGAAATGGCTGAATGATTGATCAAGGATCATTTCTGCCCATAATCCATACTTCTTATCTGGAACCATGTTCTCTGGAATATGAGGGTTTTCCTCAAGTACAGCTACGTATTGAGGTGTACGGTATGCCCCTTTGAACTTCAATTCGATATAAACGTCCTCGTCCTGATTCAAGCGGATGTCATGAAACGATTTTTCTGCGTCCGTCGTCAGGATATTCTGTTTATAGAACCTGAATGGTACACCGTCTACACAGTTAGTGGACATGATGATCGCCTTCGGACAGTATTCTGCATTCTCCACAAAATGGACATTTTCCATCAGCGCTTCATCACTTACCAAATAGTTCAGCAACCATACACATTCACGCTTTTTCAATTGATAGTGGTTTAGAAACCATTTTAGAAAATCCTTTTTCTCTAGGACGGTAACGGTGCTGCTCATTGCAATCCCTCCATCATTCCCATGTCATTCGAGATCTTACAATTTCCTACAGCTCAACAAATTTACATGATTCATTTGATGATTACTTACTATGTTCTATCACCAAACATTCAATTCCTTCTTTATTGTGAAATTTTTGTGTATTTTTAATAAATTCCAGTTTTGGAAATAGAATCTAAATCATTCACAAATCCTGCAGTCTGTTGACCTCTTCCTCAAGGTGAAAACGGTCTGGATCGAATTCCATCGCTTTTTTGAATAAGGTCTTTGCCTTATCCCGGTGACCGATCTCTAGGGAATACCATCCATAATCCTCTAGAAATTCAGACTGTTCTTTTAGCTCAGTATATGCTTCTTCATACTTTTCCAATGCGTGTTCATCATCTTCCAGTTCCCTATAAGCAACAGCTGTTTTCCAGTTCGCATCAGATGAAAGATCACCGTAACGTTCAATCTCGACTGCCAGGTCTATAAGAGATTCGAACATTTCACCTTGCAAGTATTGTTCCATCAGAACAGTTGTCGCCTTCATATTAGAAGGATTCAGACTTAACGTGTTCTTCAATAACTCAAACCCTTTTTCCTGATTATTCATGCGGAAGGCTAGTTTTCCAGCCTGAAGGTATAATTCCTCATTGAATTCATCCCAACGAATCCCTTCCAGGCTGACATCCATCGCTTCCTTCAAAGCCCCCTCTTCTTCATACGCTTGTGCCAATACCGGGTATAATGTCGTATATTGCGGATCCAATTCCTTCAAGTGAGTGAGGGCTTGTATCGTCTTCTGGTATTCACCGATCCCGCTTGCTGTCAAAGCATATCCAAACCAATCATCCGGGTTGGACTCGTCATGAAGCCCTTTTTCGTAATATTTCAAGGCTTCCTCAAATTGACCGGATCCTGTCAAAGATTCTGCCATGCGTAAGAAGATAGGAGTCTGATTGAAATGTTCATGGCCGGATTTGAGCAATTCTTCATAATAAATTCTGCTTCTTTTAAAATTACCTTGATGCAAATAAAATTCCCCAAGTCCGAATGTAATAACCGGTTCATTCGGAGCAATACGTTTGGCACTCAACAATTTCTGTTCTGCTACTTCAGTAAGTCCTTGTCTTTCATATAAATCAGCTGAAAGCATGAGAGCTTCAAGATATCCTTCATGATCAGGTGTGATGGTTGAAAGCTGCTGAAGTGCTTCTTCTTCTCGTTCTATCTCCATATATAGTTCGGCTGCAAACAATTTCAACTCATCTACATCCGGATAAAACGCAATCAATTCTTCTGTGACATCAATCGCTTCGTCCATGAATCCAAGTTCATTGTAAAGTTGTGCGATCTCTAACAAAGTATCATGATCAGCGCTTTCTCTTACGTTTTTCAATAAACCGAGTCCCTTTTCGATCTCTCCCCGGTCTATACTCTCAATAGCTTCCTGCACACTGGGCATGATGGACATCCTTTCTTTCTATAACAAGTCGTTGGACATCGCACGGAAAATACCTGGCCTTATGATTCTCAACTCTCTCCCAGCACCTGGTTCAAGGTGAATTTCCTCTCCCGCTTTGATGACCTTTCCATTTTGTACAACAATATCTGGATTATTACTTCCATCATACTTGAGTATTTGTTCCTCATCAACCGAAATGTTTTCTTTATAAATCAAATAATCCACATCACAGCCGGACACCCATGAACCCTTTTTAGGATAGATCCCAAGACTTTGTAGTTGTTCTTTTGTAAATCGTTTTCCTTCATCTGGGAATGAATCGATTGTACAGATCGATTTCTCTTTACAGATTCTGTTCCACTTCTCTTTCAATTGAATTAATCTTTTTTCATGCACTGGAAGTTGCGACCAATCAGCAACGATTGGGATTGTGTATGGGAAATTCACGTTCCTGATCCATTCCCAAATGACAGTATCCAAATCTTCTTCTTGTTCTACAATTGCATTGATGAAAGGAATTTTATGCTTCTGGCAGGTTCGAATCAGTGAAGGGGAAATACGAGTCATAGGCATCTGCAGACCAATTACGTAGTCGATCGGGAAGATAGCGAGCTGTTTCCTGAAATCTTCAAGACGTGTGATGAATTCCTTTGTGTATTTCAATGTAAAAGCCGTGACGATAGCGGTACATCCCTGGACTACGAGTTCTTCACAATGTTTCAGCAATGATTCCTCATTAATTTCACTGATTTCAAAATGTCTAAGAATATGACCTGGGACCACATTCAATCCAGTAGAATTTACAGAAAAACACTTCATTCTAAGAGGTCTTTCAGAAACATAACACACAACATTATTTTTGATATGCACATGTTTTTGCCGAGGAACTTTATCAGTCGTCCAGACATTTTCTAAAATATATTCCATTACCTGCGGTCCCCTCCTCAAAATAGAAAACGGTGTTATAGACAGGCTATGAGGAGAGAGCAGATTTCAGAACTTTTTTGCTTCAAAGCTAACCGTATGACAGTTTTATTACAATAAATAAAAAAAAGCCCAGTTAACATGCAGGAGTCCTGCAAGATAACTGGATCAATAGTCCATTTTTATATGGATAGGAGTGGAGAGAAACCATACTACAATTATTATAACAAGCTATACTGAAAAATCAATATATTTTTTGAAAATTTATATAATTGTATCTTTTCTGATAAAATCAACCGTCTGCCTCGTTTTCCAGCCAATTGGATAGACATTGTATGATTCCTTCGTTTTGCTCAGTACTTCCCACCGTAATACGTACACTTGTAGGAAAACCTAAAGCATTTCCTGAACGGACGATGTAACCGTTTTTCAACAAATAATTGAACACTTCATCTCCCTGTTTCGTTTTGAAGTCGATCAGGATGAAGTTCCCTTGTGATGGGAAATATTCCAAATGATATTTATCACAAAAATCTTCATACATCTTCATTCCTTCACGGTTCCGTTCGCGGCACATCTCAATAAAATCCAAATTATCCAGCGCTGTGATTGCTGCTCTTTGCGCAACGCGAGAAGTATTGAAGGGTTCACGGACTGGATCAACCACTTTAATCAGATTCTCATGGGCAACACCATATCCGATACGTAAAGAGGCTAATCCGAATGCTTTGGAAAATGTACGGAATATGATCAAGTTAGGATAATCACGTTGTAGCTTCAATGTATCTGGATAGTCGTCTGAGACAACATATTCCTGGTAAGCTTCATCACAAGCTACAATGACATCCGGCGGTACCTTTTCAAGGAATGATACGAGTTCTTTTTCTGTGACATATGTCCCTGTGGGATTATTTGGACTGCAAATCCAGACGATCTTCGTGTTCCTATCGATGGCTTCATACATTTTATCAAGATCATGCTTTCCATCATTCGTAAGAGGTATTTCAATGATTTCAGCACCTTCAATCACCGAATTATGTTTGTATTGCGGAAAGGTCGGCGAAGCCATTACGGTGTTCGATTCAGGCGACAAATATGTACGGCAGAACATCTCTACCACCTCATCTGAACCATTACCGAAAAGAATTTGTTGCGGTTTTACATTCAAGTGATCAGCTAGCTTGTACCTTGTCTCTGCTGCATATCCATCCGGATAGATCGATACACTGTTCAACTCATCCATTACGGCATCCTTTACTGCTGCTGCACAGCCAAACGGATTTTCATTCGATGCGAGTTTCGTCACTGATGTCAATCCGAGTTCCCTTTTGACCTCTTCAATAGGTTTACCTGGCTGATAGGCTTTCAATGATAAAATCTGCTGTTTCGCTTTCATACAAACACCCCTGTCCAAAATCATATTATGTAGATTGCTTCAATTATTTTCTTGTGCCTTGTGTTGTGTAAACCATCAACTCGTGCCGTTTGATTTAACCCAAGACTTGAAAGAATCCAAATGTTCAAGTATGACTTGATCCTCTACCTTTTCGAGGGTCGCTTCACCACATTCATCAAGTAAAACCATCCATATTTGTCGTCTACTATTTTTCTTGTCCTGCTTCATTCTCTCAAGTAATAATCCCGGCCGGTTCAAGGTAGGATGCCAATTCGCATACCCTAATCGGCTGATCCAGTCATAAAATTTTCCGGATACGATCGGACGCTCCAATCGTTCTTCACTCAATTTGATTGCATACAGCATCCCTATCATGACAGCTTCTCCATGTGAAATGCTTTGATACCTGCTTTCAGCTTCGATCGCATGCCCAAGTGTATGCCCGAGGTTGAGATATGCCCGGATTCCAGCTTCTCGCTCGTCCAAACTTACGATTTCTGCCTTTAGTTCTATAGCGCGCTTGATGACTTTTTCCAGTATGTTTTCTTTCACAGGTAGAGACTCAACATTAGAAGATAGATAGTCATAGAATTCTGCATCTCTAATAAGCCCCATCTTTACAATCTCGGCAAATCCGGACCGCCATTCCCTGGCAGGCAATGTTTTAAGGAAATCGACGTCGAACAGGACCGCTTCTGGTTGGTGGAAGGCTCCGATCAGGTTTTTACCTAATGAATGATTGATTCCCACCTTTCCTCCTACACTGCTGTCATGAGCTAACAGTGTTGTCGGGATTTGGATGAACCTGATGCCACGAAGGTATGTCGCAGCTATGAAACCAGCAAGGTCGCCGACAACTCCGCCTCCAAGAGCTATGATCAGGGATTTACGATCCAATTGACAACGCAAGGCGTAGGTAATGCCTTTTTCATATTCTCGCAAGGATTTACTTGATTCTCCTGCAGGGATGATCCATTCATTCACCTGATGGCCTTCGAGTTTCTTCTTGACTAGATTGAGATAAAGTGGTGCAACATTACTATCAGAAATGATCAAAATGCTGCTGCACTCTGGAACAGTTTCCTTTATAATATCATTTAAATTTGATATCATCCCTTGTCCGATATAAACAGGGTATTGTTCATTATCCGTTCTTACTTCAATGGTTTCCAATTTAAAACTCCTCTGATTGAATCGAAATAGTCCAAGTATTCCATTTAAGCTAGCCCCTCACTTTTTCCGATAAAAAAATGTTGCAACGGATTCAAGTCCATATTGATTCGGATTGAAAATCTGTTCGGTGCTTCCAACAAACAAAATACCTCCAGGACGTAAAGCTTGACTGAACTTTTCGTAGAGCTGCTTTTTTGCATCCTCAGTAAAATAAATCATCACATTCCTGCAAACGATAAGGTCGAAATTCGACTTGAAGGAATCGGCAAGCATGTTATGTTTTTCGTAACGAATATTTTCTTTCAGTACATCACTTACCTTAAAACCAATTCCATCTTTTTCGAAATATTCCTTCTTCATTTTTTCAGGTACATCCTTCAAGCTTTTTTCGAGATAATAACCAAGCTTTGCCCGCTTGATTGCTAATTCATCGATATCGGTAGCGAGGATTGAAAATTTCTCAGAAGAAATGCTCTCTCTTAATATCATAGCAAGAGTATAGGGTTCTTCTCCAGTAGAACATGCTGCGCTCCACACATTCAAGGAATCTCTTCCATTTTTCAATGCAGGAATCCATTCTTTTTGAAGCACATTCCATCTTGATGGATTTCTGAAAAACTCCGAAACGTTGATTGTCATCCTATCAAGGAACTCCTTGAGCAGTATGTTATCCTTTTCCATGGCAAAATAAAAATCAGAGAATGTGTCAAATCCCTTCTTTTCCCTTAGAGCGATAAGACGGCGTTTCATTTGCGCCTCTTTATAAAGGGTTAAATCTATGCCAGTCACTTGTTTGATTTGTGTAGAAAACTGTGAATAATCCTGATCCATCTTTTCTTCTCCTTATTTGTGTTTTCTACTATATATATCGGTAAACAAGCTGATTATTTATGAAAGATTCGAACAAAAAAATTTGAGTTTAAGGAAAATAGAAATGGAGAGTATTTAATGAATAGAAGACAACTGTTCCGTTATCGGCTACAAAAAGTGGTATTCCGGAAAATTAGAGGACATCTGTTCCGTTATCTGGGAATTAGGAAGTGCTTCTTTATCGTCATCAAGCAAATAAGGTCATTGGTGTCCTCTATTTCTTTCAAACATGGCATTTTAGGGGAATTAGCGTCTCTGGTGTCCTCTAATAGTTCAGATTGGTCAACCTAACAAAGTTTGCTTTACATTAAATGAAGCCTAAGTAAAAAACCAGCCGATTGAATTCGACTGGTTCCATAGTGTTGCTTATACCCACTTTGCAATTGACTTGTCGTAGTTCACTAATTCTGCTTCATTGAAGAACAAGTTGATTTCTCTTTCGGCACTTTCAGGAGAGTCAGAACCGTGAATGATATTCTGTCCCACTTGGACAGCATAGTCACCACGGATCGTTCCAGGAGCCGCATCAGATGGATTTGTTTTTCCCATCATATTACGAGCTGTCGCAATAACATTTTCACCTTCCCATACCATCGCAAAAACTGGTCCAGATGTAATGAAATCTACAAGCTCACCGAAAAATGGACGTTCTTTATGCTCACCGTAGTGGTTCTGAGCTAATTCATCAGAAATCTGCATTAGCTTTGCACCAGCCAATTTAAATCCTTTTCTCTCGAATCGGTTTACGATTTCTCCAATAAGATTACGTTGAACGCCGTCAGGCTTTACCATCAAAAAAGTCTTTTCCATTATCATTTACCCCTTACTTATGTATGATTTCGGACTTCCTTTGTTGTCCGAAATGATTTTATCAAATTTTAAGCGTTTTCACAACTTTTAATAGTTTCTACGGCCGATATATTCAGCGATTTGTTTCAAAGACCGCTTGGCACGGTTATCTGGAAGCTCTTCTAGGGCATGGAAGGCTTTTTTCAAATAGCGATCGGAAATTTCCTTGGATTCTGCAATTGCCCCCATATCCTTAATTTCCCTGATCAATTCGTCCATTACACTTTGTGGTATTGGTTGGTTTTCAAATACGCTTTCTAGTCTCTGTTTGAAAGCAGGATCTTTCATTGCAAAAAATACAGGCAAGGTGATGTTTCCTTGTTGCAGATCACCGCCTGCAGGTTTCCCGAGTTGTTTTTCAGTAGATGTGAAATCCAAGATATCATCCGTGATCTGGAAGGCCATCCCTACATAATAACCAAACTGTTTAAGCTGTCTCTGGACATGTTGATCGGCATCTCCTGCAAGAGCCCCCAATTCACAACTGACAGAGATCAATAAAGCTGTCTTACGTTTGATCCTTCTGAAATAATCCCGTAAATTCTGATTGAGGTCATATTGTTCCTTGATTTGTTCAATCTCCCCCAGGCACATTTCCATGATCGCTCCAGATAAGACCTTATGAGCCTCCAGGTTATTCAAGTAAGTGATATACTCCAGTGACCTGGCAAAAATATAATCACCTGTATACATCGCTACACGATTATCATATTGGGCTTTGATAGTGGATTTTCCACGTCGTAAGGATGCATCATCAATGACATCATCATGGACAAGCGAAGCCATATGGATGAGTTCTAATGCAACAGCCGCTTTTTTGACCCGGTCCACATCGTATTTACCAAACTGCGCAGACAACAACACAAAAACAGGGCGGATCCTTTTTCCCCCTGCTTTCAATAATTGAATCGATGCATCTTGAAGAATCGAATGCTGTGCTTCAATGGTCTTTTCCAGATCATTTTCAATTGTTGAGAGATCGTTACGTAAATGAGAATAGATCGTTGTTAATTTCATAACTTCACCTTAATCCTGACGTTCTGGTGGACCAACGGGTTTATATCCAATATGAGTTGCTGCTACGCCACCGGAATATGGAATGACTTCCACGTTTTCGAAACCAGCCTCTTCGAAGAGTGCAGCTAGTTTCTTTCTCCCGGGAAAGTCTTTAGCTGATTCTTGAAGCCAAGAATATTCTTGATAGCTTTTCGCAAAAATACGCCCCAAAGCTGGCATAAGGTAACGGAAATAGCCATAATAGAGCTGTCGAAAAACGGGTATAGTCGGTTGAGAAGTCTCAAGGCAAACAACTTTACCTCCAGGTTTGACGACGCGGTGCATTTCTTTCAACACCTGTTTAAGATCAGGTACATTCCTCAACCCGAAACCGATCGTCACATAGTCAAATCCGTTATCTGCGTAAGGCAGTTCCATGGCATTGCCATGTTGCAGCTGAATATTGCCTAATCCTTCATCCTTTACCTTCTCTTCACCCACAGACAACATATTTTGACTGAAATCCAATCCGTAAGCTTGCCCTTCCGGACCGATCGCCTTCGCCATGGCAATCGTCCAATCACCTGTTCCACAGCAGACGTCCAATGTAGTTGAACCCTTTTGTACATCCATTCGCTTCATGGTATCCCGACGCCATGCGACATGTCGCTGGAAACTGATGATCGAGTTCATTTTATCGTAATGATTCGAAATGGATTCAAACACTTGGTGCACACGCTGTTCTTTCGTTTCTTGCTGCACATGATCACCCTTCTTCTGCATATTTCTTCATCCTGAAACCTGATTGCCTGATGTATTGTTCGATCCGTTTTTCTAACATCGAACTCATGACAGGTTCTTCAGCCCACAATTTTTCCAGTCGAATCTTTGAATGAAGGATATAAGCATCAACCACTTCGAGGATTTGATTCTTCAAAGATAGCCAGCCGCCTTTTGATCGGTTCAATTGATTCATGATTTTCGCGACCAATGGAGTATAAGTGTTGTTCTGTATGCTTTTTCTTTCCACTAGCATCCGTTTCATGAACGTAAATTCGTCAGCAATACCTTTCCACAACGGAAGATGGAAGTGATCTGCAGTTTTCAACAAAAGCGAGGATTCGATCCGATGGATGTTTTCCATTGAATTTTCGATAGATTGATTCTCGTTTTTATAGTATTGCATTTTATTTTCATTGATTTCTTGAATCGCTTGAGCAAGGGTCCGGATCATCGGCAAATCTTTTATTTCAGATAATAGATAATAATACAGACTACTATAGTAATCCCCTGCTAAAACCGTCAGTTGCCGGTTTTTCCTATCGTGATCCTCAGTCAAATCATGTGAGGAAATCTTCTCGTGTGTATCCAATGCGACCTGGACAAGCATGGTTGACACGGCATAGTACTCCAGTTCTACATCACTCAACTCTTTTTCCTTGAGCATGATATATGTAAGGAGAAGCTTGTCTTCATCAATAACAGGTTGCTCGATGAAACGCATAAGATAAGGATGTTGTAGTTTTTGGTTAATTTGTAGTAGCAGATCCGAAATCTTCCGACCTATGTCGTTGTTATTCATTGATTTTTTGCCCCCACCATTTCATGAATCTATGAAGAACAAAATTGGATTCAAGAAATCGTCTTGTATTTACAGTATGTATGAAATCAACCAACACTTGGTACTGCTTATTATATCATAAAACCCCACGTAACATGCGGTTGTCTTTTCAGATGTGATGGTTAAGGGGTACTGAAAAATGTGTTACCAATGGCTGAGTGAGTGTCGGTGTTTTTAAAAAATGGACACTGACACTCAACGTTATTGTAAACGGCCGATAATCAGTCTTGATCTGTATGCATCTCGCCATGTCTTGTCTGAATGACAGCTTTCCCTCTTACTTTTACGGCTGAAGTATGCTCAGTAAATTGTGCAATCATCACTTCATTCTTATCGAGTTTTTCTGAATGGTGGAAACGTGTATCCGAACCTCTCGTCAAACCAATTACGTTAACACCGTTTTCTTTTGCCTTTATCACGAAAAATTCGTTTTCTGATGTGGCCATAAGCCTTCCTCCTCGTTTATGACTTGATCAATCCCATCACTTCAGCACGGGCAGCTTGGTCTTTTTCAAAAATCCCTCGTACTGCGGAAGTAATCGTTTGCGAACCTGGCTTTTTAACACCTCGCATTGTCATGCACATATGTTCCGCTTCAATCACAACCATCACTCCATATGGTTGAAGTGAATTCAACAAAGAATCTGCAATCGTAGAGGTGATTCTTTCTTGAAGCTGTGGACGTCTTGTTACCGCTTCGACTGCTCTTGCCAATTTACTGAGCCCAGTCACTTTTCCACCCTTCGGAATATAGGCGACATGCGCTTTACCAAAGAAAGGTACGAGATGATGTTCACACATCGAGTAAAAAGGAATGTCCTTCACCAATACCAATTCCTCATGGTCTTCCCCAAAAACAGTTTTGAAATGTTCAGCAGGATCTTGATTCAATCCCTGAAAAACTTCTTCATACATTCGTGCAACCCGTTTAGGTGTATCTAACAGGCCCTCGCGTTCAGGGTCTTCACCTATCGCTTCAAGTATCATTTTAACAGCAGTTTCTATTTTTACGTGATCCATTTCTAATCTCCTTCATTCAATACAGTATCAAACAGATAATAGCATAATAGCCTCTTAATAAGCAAAAAAGAAGAGCCGATGGAATCGACTCTCCTTTCACGCCCTATGTACGATTACTTTACAGCGTCTTTAAGGGCTTTACCTGGTTTGAATGCAGGTACCTTGCTAGCAGGGATTTCAATTTCATCTCCTGTTTGCGGGTTACGGCCTTTACGAGCAGCACGCTCACGTACTTCGAAGTTACCGAAACCGATGAGTTGAACCTTGTCCCCACCCTTTAGTGATTCTTCAATCGCTCCAAATACAGCATCAACTGTTTTAGAAACGTCTTTCTTAGAAAGTTGGGTTTGCTCAGATACTGAATTGATAAGATCTGTCTTGTTCACACGACTCACCTCCTCTCAAATGGTTATTGATTTTTCGTTGATCGATTTTTAGTCATTATAACCAATTATTCAAAGAACTAACAGCGTGAATACGTTGACATGCCTTATATTAAACGAAAATGTTTAGGAATTCAATGTTTTTTCTAGATATTTGTATAAATGTCTGTAAATTTCAAACATTATTACATGTTCATGTGATCATTTTCGTGAAAAAGGCAACGGAGAGGGCTTAAAACGCTCCATATCAACGTGTTATAAAATCATAACATTACATCTGGTAGTTGTACAAAGATTTTCATTGTGATAGGGTTCATTTTTTTGCGATACCAACCATTTTACAGACAGTGGGTTAGTTGTTATTGTTGATTCCCGATCCATTTCTTGTGGGTTAAAGCGGAAGCGGCCCGGTTAATCACTCAGGTCACTGGAAAGCTGACAAGGCGGCTCGAACCAGTGGTGATATTCAGTCGAAGTTCATTATTATACTCGGATATCCTTTTAAAAAGTAAGATCTCGTTTGGTTCGCTTTTCCAGATATTTAGCATAATCCAGAACAAATGAAAAAGACTCCTCTTATTGGAGTCTTTTTTATTATAGGATGATCGCAATCAGACCGCCTGAACCTTCGTTAATGATTCTTTCTAATGTTTCTTTCAATTTGTATCTTGCGTTTTCTGGCATTAACGAGATTTTAGCCTGAATACCTTCCCTTACGATCGAATTAAGTGATCGGCCGAATATATCTGAGTTCCAGATTGATAATGGATCATCTTCAAAATCTTGCATCAAGTACCGAACCAGTTCTTCACTTTGTTTTTCTGTTCCGATGATCGGTGCGAATTCTGATTCTACATCGACTTTGATCATATGGATCGATGGTGCGACTGCTTTCAATCGGACACCGAACCTTGAGCCCTGGCGGATGATTTCTGGTTCATCTAAACTCATATCAGACAATGCCGGTGCTGCAATGCCATACCCAGTCTGTTTCACCATACGTAAGGCATCTGAAATTTGATCGTATTCAGACTTCGCATGGGCGAATTCCTGCATCAGTTGGAGGAGATGATCCTTACCTCTGATCTCGACCCCTACGACGTCTTTCAAGATTTGATCGTACAAGTCATCTGGAGCATATAGATCGATTTCAGCAATCCCTTGCCCCATCTCGATACCTGCCAGCCGGGCTTCATCAATGAATTCAAAATCAGTGAAATTACCCACAACCCGATCGACATCACGTAATCGTTTGATATCTTTTACTGTTTCGCGTACAGACTCTTCATAGCTGTGTCTTAGCCAGTGCTCATTGTTCAACACCATAACCCAGCTAGGAAGGTTGACATTGACCTCGAGTACCGGAAATTCATAAAGGACTTCTCTTAATACGTTGTTTATATCATGTTCGGTCATACTCTCGACACTTAGTGAAAGTACTGGAATATCATGTTCTTCAGCTAATTGCCTTCTCAACTTTTCCGTTTCAGGATGATGTGGATGAACCGAATTGATAACCATGATGAATGGCTTTCCGACTTCTTTCAGCTCTTCGACGATTCGTTGCTCGGATTCAACGTAATCATAGCGTGGAATCTCACCAATGGATCCGTCCGTCGTTACAACCACACCGAGTGTCGAGTGTTCCTGGATGACTTTCCTCGTGCCGATCTCAGCTGCTTCATGGAACGGTATCGGCTCTTCATACCACGGAGTATGGATCATTCTAGGTCCATTTTCATCCTCGTAACCTTTTGCGCTAGGAACTGCATAACCAACGCTATCAACTAATCGTATGTTCACTTCCAAGCCTTCATCCACTTCAATTTTCACTGCATTGTTCGGGACGAATTTCGGCTCTGTCGTCATGATCGTTTTACCTGCTGCACTTTGAGGCAGTTCATCCTGTGCACGTGCTTTATCTGATTCGCTCTCAATGTTCGGCAGGACGACGAGTTCCATGAACTTTTTGATGAAAGTCGATTTACCGGTTCGAACAGCCCCCACTACACCCAAATAAATATCGCCGCCAGTCCGTTCTGCGATATCTTTGAAGATATCTACTTTTTCCATTAGTTCCCCTCCCCATTCCAGAGTAGTGTTTGGGTAGTTATAGACAATATATGTCTATGATGTTGTCCAATGAATATGACTGATTCTGCATTATTTTCAAAAATATCATTGCAAAAGATCAAAATTTATCTCTTACAAAGTCCTAAAGGAAGATCATTCAGGAATACATTTTCGCCAGTAGTTGCTTTCCGTTCTCGATGATCCTTCCTGTTGAACCATTTGATATTTTTGACGCACAAAAAAATCCCTCCCTTTCTACACTTTATTGGTAGGTAGGAGGGAACATACCTATTTTAGTAAAAAAACAGGTTCATCATCTTCAACAGTATAAGGAACTGAAAAGGCAGGGACGAATGGAGAATCTTCAACAAGGATATCTCTGATGTCATCACCCTTCTTATAGTCATGATCCTTCTTTTCAAGAGCCTGATAGAGATCCATCGAATAGTCAATATAGACATTATTCTTATTATCGACAATCAATGGAAGGTGGTTTCCTGTAAATGGACTTTTGACTGTCGGTTGTTCTTTATAACCTAATTTTTTATGTTTCAAAGTATATCTTTCGTTTGCAAGGACTTTATCATATGGTGGATATTTATGTTTTTGGATGTATAGTCTCAACTTCGTCTTATAGTCCTTCACTTGTTCAATTGTTTCAAGGTCTACAAGTTTGACCTTCGGATCCTTTTCAACATCAAATAGGACATATTGATAGACTCCTCCATTTTCATAAGAATTACCTGGAGGCTCCTGCATGTAACGAGGAACTAGTTTTCCAAAATCAATAGGATATTTAACATATATAGGTGTGCCTTGATCACGGTTTACGATGGGCAAGACGCCATTATCTTTACGGTATTCGATGACCGCATTTTGGACATTGTTCAATTGATCTTCATAAGGAACTTGATTTTGTCCCAGCCTCTCTTCAGGATAAAGACATCCGGCAAGGAGAGTGAACACTAGAATCACTGACATCAATCGGATTAAAAGTTTCATTGTATCACCTATTTCACTGTGCTGTAGTATGTAAGCTAGTCCAAGATCAATTTATGATCATACCGGGTACTGGACCACTGAAGACTACCAGCAGGATCAGAATGCCAGCCGTGACCATGCAAACATACGCGAATAACGTGACGATGAATTTAAATATTCCATTTAGCTTCGTACGACTCCATGTTATCGAAATGACCGCGAAGAACATCAAACCAATCGCGCCAAGTGCAATCCACATTTTCAATAAACCATCAGACATATCCATACCTCCTTGATACCGGTATAATTATAGCACAATCTCATCTTTGTCCAAATGTAAATCTGATGAACATACAAAGGAACCGGGTCGCTTCCTCTTTTCGTGTGTCAGCGGAAAGGGAAATAATGTCGTATTAATCCACATGTAATAAAAGCACAAATTAAAAGCTGAAGAAAAGGGCGCCCCTTTCTTCAGCAATGACTAAATAACTATTTCCCACTGCAGCTCAAACTGTCCATTCCATGCTAGTTTATGCAAGATTTATGGATACTGTATCGCTCAATCGCCTATTTTCCTGATAATTATTTTTTGTTGAACATTTTCGCGATCGAGGTCATGTCCAGAGGGATATTATTATTTATGATCGCTTTCACAATCTGATCTTCTTTTTCCTTAGAAACTGGGACACCAGCCATACGAGAAACTTGTGAAATCAATTGTCTGATGGTTTTCTCATCACGTAAATTGGCACTTTGTACAGAGTCAGCTAATTTGAAAATATCTTCTTTTTTTACACCCGTCTTTTTCTCAATGTCATCCATGAAATTTCTGTCCATCGAAGTCCTCCTCACACGTAACATTCACAATATCCTATGCGAGATGGGAGACTTCGTGAGTTCTATTCAGGATTTAATTTTCATCGAGTGTATATCGATCTGAAATCATAGAGCTGAGATCCTCGACTTCATGGGTACGGCTTCGTCTCATCAATGAATCTACTGCTTCCTTAGGAGTCTTGGAATCGAACAAGACCTGGTACAGCTCATTTGTAATCGGCAATTCAACGCCTTCCTTTTGCGCAAGCTGATAAGCCGCTTTCGTCGTTCTGACACCCTCGACGACCATTCCCATATTTTCAAGAACTTCCTCAAGCGAGTTGCCTTTCCCCAGCAGATTTCCTGCCCGCCAGTTACGGCTGTGTACACTGGTACATGTAACGACAAGATCTCCGATGCCGGAAAGTCCAGCAAAAGTCAAAGGCTTTGCACCCATGAATGTACCCAATCTTGCAATTTCCGCTAAACCTCTAGTCAACAAAGCAGCTTTGGCATTATCTCCATATCCTAGACCATCAGAAAGACCTGCACCCAGTGCGATGATGTTCTTCAATGAACCACCAAGTTCGACACCTACGATATCTGGATTCGTGTAGACACGGAAATTAGGATTGATGAACAAATCTTGGACTTCTTCTGCAGCTTCCTGGTCCTTTGAAGAAACTGTGACCGTGGTCGGTTGTCTCAAGCTGACCTCTTCAGCGTGACTCGGGCCAGAAAGGACGACAACCGATTTTCTGAGCATTTCTGGAATTTCGTCCTCAATCACCTCAGACACTCTGAATAATGTATCAGGTTCAATTCCTTTACTAGCATGTACAAGTGTAACTGGCTTCGTGAAGATTTCCTTCAATTGACCGAGAACTTCCCGGATTGCACTAGTCGGTGTAACAAGCAGTACTGTGTCGGTATCCTTAACAGCATCCTCTAGATCGTTTGTCGCCACTAAATTTTCAGGGAGCTTTATGTCCGGAAGGTACTTGCTGTTCGTATGCTTTTCATTGATTTCTTCCACTTGTTCAGATCTACGCGCCCAAATCCGAACATCATGATCATTATCAGCAAGTACCAACGCAAGGGCTGTCCCCCAGCTCCCCGCTCCAATAACAGCAACTTTCTTCATCAACTGGTCACTTCCTTCTTTTGTCCAAGTTTACTTTCTGTTCCTTTTACGAGACGTTGGATGTTTTGTCTATGACGCCATAATGACAATAATCCGATTATGGTCGCCAATATTATATAGTTCGTATCATAGTCCCCGATTATCAAGGTAAGGACAGGTGTTAAAAACATGAAAATAAGTGAACCTAATGAAACATATCTTGTGATGGCGATCGTCAGGATAGCAACAATTCCAGAAATTAATGCTGGTATGAATACGAGGATCGCACACACACCGATTGTCGTCGCGACACCTTTACCGCCCCTGAAACCATAGTAGATCGGCCAATTATGCCCAATGATGGCGAATAAACCAGCAATAAAGGCAATCCATCCTTCGACACCGACAAGATAACTTAATAAAACTGCGATGATTCCTTTTGAAGCATCCAGAAGAAGTACAGTAATGGCAGGACCCCAACCTAATAATCTTAATGTATTGGTAGCACCAGCATTCCCGCTCCCCTGGGTACGGATGTCGATTTTCTTGATTTTCTTTGCAATCAGATAGCTGAAACTGATCGAGCCTATCAAATATCCAATTATACTGACTACGATAATGTTGACGAATTCCATGAGTTCCTCCTATTCATTTTTTCTACGGGCAATGATACGAATTGGAGTTCCTTTGAATCCAAATGCTTCACGGATACGATTTTCTATGAATCGTTTATAAGAAAAATGAAGCAGTTCCGGATCATTGACAAACAAAACGAAGGTAGGCGGCTTTGTAGCAACCTGGGTCACATAATTGATTTTAAGACGTCTTCCTTTGTCTGTAGGAGTCGGATTCATCATGACCGCATCCATCACAACATCGTTCAAGACGTTCGTCTTTACTCGCATTGCATGGTTTTCTGCAACGGTATTGATCATCGGCATGAGTGTATGAAGACGTTGTTTCGTCTGTGCAGAAACGAATACGATCGGTGCATAATCAAGGAACAAGAAATGATCCCTGATTTTCTGTTCGAATTCCCGCAGTGTCTTATCATCTTTTTCAATTGCATCCCATTTATTGACGACGATCACGACTGCACGTCCAGCTTCATGAGCATAGCCAGCAATTTTCTTGTCTTGTTCGATGATTCCTTCTTCTGCATTCAAAACGACCAGCACGACATCTGAACGGTCGATCGCTTTTAAAGCCCTTAATACACTATACTTTTCGGTAGACTCATATACTTTTCCTTTTTTTCGCATTCCTGCAGTATCGATGATCACATATTCTTGACCGTCACGAGTGAACTTTGCATCGATAGCGTCCCTTGTCGTTCCTGCTATATCACTGACAATTGCACGTTCTTTCCCAACAATTGCATTCACTAAAGATGATTTCCCCACATTCGGGCGGCCGATCAATGAAAATTTAATAGTAGATTCATCATAATCATCACTTTCATCTTTCGGAAAATGTTTGATGACTTCATCAAGCATATCCCCTAAACCTAGACCATGTGCACCAGAGATCGGAACTGGTTCACCGAAACCAAGTGAGTAGAATTCATACACTTCACTCATACGTTCTGGGTTATCGATTTTGTTTACTGCAAGGACGACAGGTTTTTTTGAACGGAATAATATTTGTGCCACTTCTTCGTCAGCAGCGGTTATCCCTTCACGACCATTGACCATGAAAATGATGACATCTGCTTCATCAATTGCTATTTCCGCTTGCTGTCTCATTTGTTTCAATAATGGTTCATCACCAAGATCGATTCCCCCGGTATCAATAAGGTTGAACTCAGTATTCAACCATTCTGCAGAGCTGTAAATACGATCTCGTGTCACACCAGGTTTATCTTCAACGATAGCTAAACGATCTCCTATAATACGATTGAATATCGTAGACTTCCCTACATTAGGTCTTCCTACAACAGCTGCGACCGGTTTTCGCATATAATCACTTCCTTTTCTGAAATGCAGCCGCTATGCAGCTGCATGTATATTCCGGTTTTGTATGTATGCTTGGTATATATACAATTTACTTAATTTTAGCTTTTCGACAAAATCAGAACTCATTTATTTTAGCAAAAAACCGATAGAGCCACAACATGAAGAAATTTGGATAGTCTTATTGGATATTTTGTTTCACGTGCTTGACAGGCTTGTCAATCTTGACTCTCAACGTAGTTGCAAATAACTCATACATCGACCATAGATATACAATCATGCACGACAGGCTGATAATATCAAGGAATAAGAAAGAACCGATCACATAATCCGGTGCGAGATCCTTGAATAATGTTATATAGGCGATTTCACCATGAGCATATCCCGACAAAAGTATTGGCAACCTGACGTGAAAGTCTTTTGCCATTATTAAGACGATCAATGAAAGCGGAATGGCAATGAAAAAGTTCAAATCGATGAAAATCCAAACTGGATCATAAACGACGATAAAGTGCATTCCAACATAAGATATAGAAATGATCAGACTAATGAAAATGGAATACCATAAGTCACGGAACTTTTGCAATCCCATGTAAGCATAGCTGATCAGGATAATGAAAAATAGTGATAAATTGACAAAATGTCCGTCAAGGTTGAGCGTAATAGCTGAGCAATAGATCAAGGTTAAAAGCAATGCCGATGACACGACCCTTTGTTTCGTTTTTGCGAGAAAAAATGTGCTGATTGTCCAGCCGATCCACACAAACCAGTAAAATAATGTGCCTTCCATACAAAGATCCCCACCTGACATTCAATTCATATCTATTCAAAGTATGGAAAAAAGCTGGTGTTTCTAAACCCTTCCTCTTCGTGAATAGGATAAAGGAATTTCCGCAAAACTTTCACTAAAGGAGTGATATAAGTGGGAAAAGATCGACAAGAGAGAAAGTTGAAGCAAAGCAAACGTGTTGAATCGGATCGAGATCAAGCACTGCACCATGATGGGGCAGCAAGACTAGATACACCTGAAGAAGCAAGAGAAGATAACAGGAGATAATGATTGGATAAGGCATACCAGGTATTAGAAAAATTAGAGGACATCTGTTCCGTTATTTGTGACAAATTGGATTGTTTTGAAAAATTAGAAGACAAATGTTCCGGTATTTGGGTAATATACGACTGATTTCGATGGATTTACAGTAAATAAATTCTCTGGTGTCCACTAATTTTCTAGATGGAGCTATATTTGAGCATATAAGGTTTCTGGTGTCCTCTAAATATTTGAATGACGTTACGGAAGTTGCAGGATGAACACACTAAAGATAAAAAAACTCCTAAACGGGAGTTTTTTCATTGGGTTATTTTCGCAAACGTTGTTGCACTTGCACTTAAAGAAAGTATAAAATACTTTCTTCAGTATAAGGGTAACTAAGGCTCGACCTACAAAAGGCTTGGTCTCGCCAAGTTTTCTTTAAAAGTCGTTGATTAACGCTCCAGGGTGATCGCTTTCCGCGGGGCGTTCGGTGAGCCCACACGTCGCCTTGCGACCCTCAGAAGTCTCCTTTTCAAGGAAGCATTTGTGCTCCTGCGTCTACAAGAAAGTCCTTTCGAAGCGGGCTTCCACGTCGCATGCCTTGAGAGGAGATTATTCAGGTAGTAGGCACGCTTATCCGCAGGACAAGGAAAGCTTCAGCAGCGTTACATCGTACGAAGAAAATGCGATTTTCATTTTCGAGGAGCCTCGCATCTTGCTCTCTAATCAACTTGCACAATGTGATTTTTTAAAAATAGCTCAAAAGCAACAATCTTTTAGAAAAGTGCCTTTCATAAAGCACCTTTGTTATTAAATTGACGCGTTAGAAAAACCGTAAAAACAAAAAGCTGATCCCGCTTCGCATAGGAAGGAGGATCAGCCAGTTCATTTCACTTATTTATACTTTTTCAGTTGGTCACCAATCATATCTCCAAGTGAGAAACCTGTGTTACCATCGGTTTCTTTATTGTATTCCGGATCGATTTTTGAAGGGCGGTTTTCTTCCTCCAATGTAGCACGGATACTCAAAGAAACTCTTTTCTCATCCGGGTTGATGTCCAATACTTTCACTTTGACTTTATCCCCTTGATCAAGAACTTCACTAGGTGTTCCAATATGCTTGTTGGCAATTTCTGAAATATGCACAAGCCCTTCTACACCAGGTGCTACTTCAACGAATGCACCGAATGAAACGAGACGTTTGACTGTTCCATCTACGACTTGACCTTTTTCAAGGACTTCTCTGACATTGTCCCATGGTCCAGGCAGTGTTTCTTTGATGGAAAGTGAGATACGTTCGTTGTCACGATCGACAGAAAGTACCTTGACTTTCACTGTGTCACCTTCATTAACGACTTCAGATGGTGTTTCCACTCGGTGATGTGCAAGTTGTGAAATATGGACGAGCCCATCAATCCCACCAATGTCGACGAATGCACCGAAGTCGGTAAGGCGTTGTACTGTACCTTCTAAAACTTGCCCTGCCTCAAGTGATTGGAGAACATCCTGTTTTTGGGATTCTTCTTGCTCTTCTAATACAGCTCGATGAGACAAGATAAGTTTATTGTTTTCTTCCTCAAGTTCCACAATTTTGACATCTAATGTCTTTCCTTTATATGAAGAAAAATCTTCTACAAAGTGTTTTTCAACCAGAGATGCTGGGATGAACCCGCGTACGCCTAGATCGACCACAAGTCCGCCTTTGACGACGTCAGCGATTTCGACCTCTAAGGTCTCGTTTTTATCCTTCGCTTCTTTCAATTCTGACCATGCTTTTTCCGCAGAAATTGCACGCTTTGAAAGAACGAGCTCTTCTTCTGTTAGTTTGATCACCTTTAGAGTCAATGTATCTCCATCAGATAAGACATCACTAACTTTTTCGACATGCAAGCTTGAAAGCTCACTGATCGGCAAGATTCCATCCATCTTATATCCCGCATCGATCAATGCATGTTTTTCCTCAACCTTTGTAACGGTGCCTTCTACAATATCACCGACATCCAAAGGTTTAATTTCTGAAAGTTCTTGATTCATTTCATCAGTCATTGGCTTTACCTCCTTAAGTGTCTAAACGAAGAGAAAAACATTTATTAGACCCTCCACGTATGTGAAAGAGTATGTATAAGGTTCATTTCCCTTTTCTCTAACTTCTTATAAATAGCGGTTTTTGTCAAGTAACTAAACTCCGATATTATTACTTATTCGCTTCGTATAATTCCCGGATTTCTTCCATGATTTTTACTGTTGCTTCTCTAGCTGAAGCCTTTTGTTCTTTCAATTCAGAAAAATCAATCGGTGTTCCATATACGATTTTCACAGGTTTGAACATTTTGAAAGGACCGATGATTGCACAAGGTACGACTTTCGCATCTGTTTTCAATGCAAAGAAACCTGCTCCTGCTAGCCCATCTGCGATCGATCCAGTCTTGCTCCTTGTTCCTTCAGGAAACAGTCCCACGGCTTTCCCGTTACGTAATAATTCCAACCCTTTTCTTAAAGCTTGTTTATCACTCATACCTCTTCGAACAGGGAATGCGTGAATTTTCGGAAGTATGCCTTTCAATACTGGCATGTTAAAAAGTTCAGCCTTTGCCATGAAGTGAACAGTTCGGCCTGATGAACTACCTACGAGCGGGGGATCTAAATAGCTGATGTGATTCGAACAAATCAGGACTCCATCCTCTTTAGGAACATTTTCAAGGCCGATCACTTTCAATTTATATCCCGCTGCGAAGATTCCACTAAATAAATTACGCCCTAGATTATAGAGATCCACCCGCCATCAAACCCTTTCTCTTTCTCGAACGATCTGAAGGATCGATGAAACAACCTCATCAATCGACATGGTCGTCGTATCAAGTTCAATTGCATCTTCTGCTTTCATCAACGGGGATGCTTCCCGTTTAGAATCTAATTCATCTCGTTGTTCGATTTCCCGCTTTATTTGCTCTAAATCAGAGGGAAGTCCTTTTAATAGGTTTTCTTCGTGTCTCCTTTTCGCTCGTTCGTCCACGGAGGCGATCAGAAAAATTTTGACTTGTGCATCTGGTATGACATGAGTACCGATATCACGCCCATCCATGACAACAGAATGCTCTTGGCTTAATTCTTGTTGACGTTTCACCATTTCCACACGTACGGCAGGATGTTTTGCAACTTCAGAAACATTGTTTGTCACTTCAGACGTTCTGATCTCTTCGGTTACATCCACTCCATCCAAAACGACGAACTGTTTATCTGACTGTTTTTGCAGATCGATTTTTGTGTTCTCTAAAACGTCTTTTAGCGCATTTTCGTCTCGAACATCGATGTCGTTTCGAAGTGCTTTCAAAGTTATGGATCGATACATTGCACCTGTATCAATATAAACAAACGATAATATGTCTGCCACTCTCTTGGCGACAGTACTCTTCCCTGCCCCTGCAGGTCCATCAATTGCAATTCTCATCAAGTTACTCATAGTTCCTCCTGCTTCTGTCAACACATCTGTTTTACTTATTAATTCGAGTCTATCACGCATTTTTCTACCCAACTCATAGAGAAACTTGGCCCTTTTGAGGAAACCAGAAGGCTCCAAGTGCCAAGTTCATTGGTGACATTATTCCTCATAATCATTAACACCGGGTCAATTTTTAACCCTTTCATCATACCATAGGAAATTTGAGCGGTCTATCGTTTCGACTGTCTCACCAGTGCTTCCATTTGTAATACCTTCATATTCATACAATCGATTGAAATAGGTACCAATGTCCCAATGAAATATAAGATATTGGGCGACAAAGAGAAAAATGATCTGGCACACAATCAATTTGATCAAAATACGTTCCAATAATCTCATGAATCAAATCGCATCCTCATAATGGTCTTTTCTCTATCGTTACCAAAACAAGGCTGCTGTTATACAGATAAAAAAATAATGGTGACAGGTTCTAACCTAATCATTTTCGTTATTAAGGTCCTTTTTATAGTCGAAGGTCACGAAGAACCTTATAAAGACTGTGGGGTCTACGTGGCTCGGTTTTCCCACAGGATTGTCGCATATAGCCAAATATAAACAACATTATTTAACAAAGCCAACGTTTAAAGCACCTGATTATAACAACCCTCTCTTCTTAAGCATCAGTTGTTCTTCAAAACAGAACCGCAGCATATGTTGTTTGTCCCTCTCTGTGATTTTCATGAACTGCAGAGGTGCTTTATCCCTTTTACCATTCTCACCTTTAATGATACGGATGACTTTCGCCTTTTGCTTTACATATCTGTGTTGGTCTTTTAAGGGCAATACCATCCAGCAGTTCACTTCCATGCCTTCCTTCAGTCTGTGTTGCTCAGGTAAAATAATTGCACATCCACCTGCACTTACATCTGATGTTATCGCTGCAAATGGCTGGAACTGATAATCTGCAGGATGAATCGCAATATCAATCGCTGTATCGACCCGGACAAATTCACGCCTTTGAATTTTTTCTAAATTGTTTTCTCCAGGAAATGATAAAATCAGTAAAGGTATGTGTTCTTTTTTTCGATCGGTCATTTCAGTGTGAAACTTGTATGTAATTTTATCTTTTGTCGTGAAATGTGCATAGAACTTTGTCCCTACCATGAAAAATTCCGATTTATTCGTACGGAGATTGGATGGATAGGTAACAAGCAGATGATCTTCTCTTATATCTTCTACTTTACATTGAAACTTTTGTGGTTCTTGTCCAGCTTTCCGGATATCAAGAAAAAGGGTTTCACCAATTTTTATCATAAAAAATCCCCCTCACCCATATTAATTGGCTCAGTTAGACTGTATTGTCGATTTGTGAAAATCAATGGATCTGGACACAATTCAACCTTTCATTTATGAGCCTTTTATTTAGGTCTATTATCTCATTTTAACAAGAAAAGGAAAAGCAATTTTTGCTTCTCCTTTTACTTGAGTTTTACATACTGTTGACCGGAGTATTCGGGTCATCGAGTTTCTTCACTTTTTCTTCTGCACCTGTGCTGGCGTTGATGAAGATCCGGAATGTCTCGTTTTCCATTGTTGCCAGGAACTCATAGCAATGAACCTCTTCTCCGAGATCATTAATGATGATTCCCTGGTGTGTTTCCATGATTTTCAGCTTTGGATTCAACTTTCCTTGTGCTTCTTTTTGGGAAATAGCAGGAGATGTGATTTTCCGATCTTTTTCACCAATCAGATAGTTCATGCCTTCGTATCCGATGATATCACCATTATCCAGGGCTACTTTGATCGTCACTGTCTGTGGATAAATGCGTACATCGTCCTGCATTTTCACATAGGTGTAGATTCCGATGTTTTCATATTGGTTACTTGTGGTCATCTCCATCTTATCCATTGCATGCTTGTTCAAGAACTCTAATGCTTTTTCACTTCCCTGATATAAACTGATCTTAGCCTTTTGAACGTTTCGATCTTCTAGTATCCAAGTAGGGTGACCACCTTTTTTGGTCATTTCCATATAGATATTGGAATCACTCTTCGGCTCGTTGACAGATACCCGGTATGCTTCATATGGAGATCCTTTTCCGTTTTCCTCCACAATCACTTTACTGTTCTTATCCAGCTTCAGGAACTTGATAGCAAGATTTTTAGCTTCTTGTTTTGTGATCTGCTTTCCACTCAAGGCCTTATATTTATTATCCTCAAATTCGCTGATCTTCGTCATTTCCGGACCCCAGTTCACTTCTGAATATCCTTCGACAGATTTATCGACAGTCTTCAGCCCGTTGATGACGGTGTTGTCATTCGGATCATTTTCAGTTGCAAGTGCCAATTCGACATCCATCCATCTTAGATTTTCCTTCATGACAGTTCCTTGCACATCTCTTAATTCATTTTTGATTTCTGTAGCGTTCTTATGCAAACTTTGAAGTGTAGCATACTCTTCATCCGAAAGGGGTTTCTTTTCCAAATCCCTGATTGCGATCCGATAACTGAACTCACCGATCTTCGTCAAGAATTCTTCCGTTTTATTAAATGGAAGCAGTGCTAACGGAAGTTGTCCCACATCGTTATGAGCTTCCGAAGTCAAACGCCATACCTCTGCAAGTGAAGGAGAGATCTGTTGTCGTGAATTCATAGCTAACGTAGTTCCGATCTTTTCTTCTAACGCATCGAAATGAAAATTCAAATCATGGAACGCTCGTTGGTAGTTGTTTTCAGCGTTGATAAGGATCGCATTTTTTTCTTGATGTTCCTTGTATCCCCAATACCCTGTCCCAATTACGGCAATGGCCAATATTGTTATTAATATTGTTCTGATCATGTCTCTTCACCTCCATTATTTAGCAAATATATGTTTTCCGATTTGGGTAACTTGTTGACGCGACCAAATCCATCCGGATGTTGCAGTATCAGGGTTGAAATAATAAATACATCCGTCCGAAGGGTCCCATCCATTGATTGCGTCATGGACAGCTTTTTTGGCTTGCTCATTTGGTGTAAGCCAAATCTGACCGTCTGCTACCGCAGTGAACGCCCTTGGTTCGAAAATGACGCCTGAAATGGTATTTGGGAAAGAAGTGCTTTCAATACGGTTGAGAATGACTGCTGCAACAGCGACCTGCCCAACATAAGGCTCACCACGGGCTTCGCCATAGACTGCATTCGCCATCAGTTGAATATCGTTCTCTGAATAACCGCTTGGCACATTCTTACCTTGTTTTGGCTTTTGTTGTTTCGGTTGTGCTTTTCCGCCTTGGCCAGATGGCTTCTTAGCAGGCGCCTTCCCTTTCTGAGTCTGTTTTTCAAGAGGCGTTCCACCGTAATGTGTGAATTTCTTGCCTTTTTGAATATTCTTTTTGACGAATCCTTCATGATACTGTGAAGCGTTAGCCAATTTCAACTTAGTAGTGGCACCCGCAAGTCCGTCTACCTTCAACCCGAATTCATACTGGAAGTTTCTTAGAGCCCAATAGGTCCCCCAACCGAAAACACCATCGATTTTCCCATTATAAAAGCCCAAATATTGTAGTCTCGATTGGAGTTCAATTACATCTTCTCCCGTTGCGCCATGCTGAATCACTTGAGCGGTAAACGCGTTGGTATCATCAACATTCACAGCACTTAACAACGGAATGACCAATAGTATCAATGATAAGCATACTTTCACGCACAATTTTCCACTTTTCATCATTACAGCCTCCTGTTGCATCCTGTATAACTTTTCAATGTTCGTAGTTTCTGTCATTGAAGGGATTTTATTCAAAGGCTTTGTTATACTTTAATGAAAGGCTGTTTTCGCAAACATTGTCGCTTTTGCGAGGAGATTTTTCAGGTAGTAGGCACGCTGATCCCGCTGGAGTCTTGCACCTTGCTCTCCAATCAACTTTCATAAGGTGTTTTTTTAAAATGACTCAAAAGCAACAATCTTAATGAAAAGATAAGAATGCATAAAAAAACTGATCATCCGACGGACAACCAGTTACGATAAAAGACATATTGATTTATGGTGCATGTTTTTGTTGTTGATAATTTTCCTGTGACATGACTTGCGCGTATTTGATTTTCCTAAGGCCTAACCACCATAAAAATATCATGAAAGGGAGCATGAAAATCATCCATTTTTGCATCAAGGATAAAATAATATAGTCATAAAAACCGTGAAAGAATATCGGAACTATTAATGAAGCTAATATGAACAATTGTTTTATACGATTGGTGTCAGATGATTTACCGCGGGAAAGATAATATCCCATGATCACCCCGAACAACGCATGGCTTGGAACTGGTAACAATGCTCTCATTAACGCTGTTTCAACTCCATTGGTAAACAAATAGAGAACATTTTCAGCTGTTGCGAATCCCAATGAAAGCGACACACCATAAATGATCCCATCATATGGCTCATTGAATTCAATATGTTGATACGCTGTAAAATAAAGCAGGAACCATTTGAAAAACTCCTCAAGGAAGCCTGAAACGATGAAAGCATCAGCCCATTCAGCAACTTGCATTTCTTCATAAATGCCGAACTGCAAAACCATTACAGGGAATACAAGAAGAATTCCAATTATGAAGGTTCGCAACACCATTAAAATCGGCTCAGGTTTATATTTTTCTTTCAAATAGAAAAATGACAGCAAGGCGAGACCTGGAGCGATCCCTGCCGATATGACCGTAAACATTTACATCGTCCCGTTTCCATCCATTTTTTACTATCGTATCACGAACAACGATGATTTTGTTAAATAAATTGCAAGCCAATTTTAGACTCACTTGCGCAAAACATGGTATCTTAAATCTTGAATAAACTTTTTGGAATGAGGTGTAGACCAATGAAAGAAATTCTAGTCATACATACTGGCGGAACAATAGCAATGAGTGAAGATAAAGAAACAGGTAAAGTCATTCCGGGTGATGTCAATCCCCTTCACGAAACATATGCCCTGCTTTCGCAAATTGCCAAGGTAACGATGGATGATTTTCTGAACCTTCCTTCACCTCATATCACCCCGGAACACATGATACGTCTTTCAAATTATGTACACAGGAAAATCAAGGAGAATTCCTTTGATGGCGTTGTCATCACTCACGGTACAGATACATTGGAGGAAACCGCCTATTTGCTCGATCTTCTACATGGTGATGAAATACCTATCATCGTAACAGGAGCAATGCGTTCGAGTAATGAGCTCGGTTCAGACGGACCTCATAATCTCATAACATCTGTAAGAACAGCAGCTAGTGATGAAGCAAAAGGAAAAGGTGTGTTAGTCGTATTCAATGACGAGATCCATGCTGCAAGAAATGCGACAAAAACTCACACAAGTAATATTGCAACATTTCAAAGCCCACAATCAGGTCCTATCGGGATTGTCACAAAACGTGGTGTCTTTTTTCATCACAATCTCGCACACCGGGAACACTATGAAACAGGAGGGCTTTCAAAAAACGTTGTTCTTTTAAAAGCTTATGCAGGGATGCAAAAAGATCTTCTTCAAGCTGTCCGTACCATAAAGTTGGATGGACTTGTCATTGAAGCACTTGGTCAAGGAAATCTACCGCCTGCTTTAATGGAGGAAATCGATCATTTTATACAAAACCAAATTCCGATTGTTATGGTTTCACGCTGTTTCAACGGAATTGTCCAGGACATTTACAGTTATGATGGTGGAGGTCGTAAACTTAAAGAATCTGGGGTCATCTTGACGAACGGATTGAATGGTCCAAAAGCCAGACTGAAGTTGATGGTCACTCTTGAAATGGGCTTTAGCATGGAACAGTTATCACAAACCTTTTCATCAAATTGATAAAGTAAACTTGGAAAAGCCAAGCTTGGAGGAGGCTGAAACTGAGTTCCTCGAAAAAGCATTTGCTTTTCCTTCATGCAGTGTATCGCTTCCGAAGCCACCAGCTCTTATACTGAAGAAAATATTTTATACTTGCTTTAAGTGCAGAAAGGGACTGAACCAAATTGGTCAGTCCCCCTTTTTATTCCTATTCATTATTTCATCTGCAATCAAACCACCATGAAAACGGCCATTTTCGATGAAGATTTCATTAGCGTTATTCCCGGCTGCAATCACACCTGAAATGAAGATACCGTCAACGTTCGTTTCCATCGTTTCAGGATTGAACAACGGTCTTCCCGTTTTAACTTCGATTTCCACACCCATTTTTGTCAAGAATGAATGGTCAGGATGGTAACCAGTCATAGCAAATACAAAGTCATTCGCGATTTCTTTCTGTTCTCCATACACCTCATAAATCAAAGTCTGTTCTTTGATTTCGATTACTTTTGCGTTGAATTCCATCTTCACCTTCTCATGGCGGACTAAAGCTTCGAATTCCGGCAAGATCCATGGCTTTATGCTGCTTGAATACTCAGAGCCTCTATATAACACAGTAACTCTCGCCCCTACTTTTTCCAATTCAAGGGCTGCATCTACTGCTGAGTTTTTTCCTCCGATGACGACTATATCACGATCAAAGTATGGATGTGCTTCTTTAAAATAGTGAAATACCTTCTCCAGTTCTTCACCTTGGACACCCATGTAATTTGGATGGTCATAATATCCGGTGGCAATGATAACGTAAGGTGTTTCATATATTTGTTCTTCATCATTCTGTTTTTTTGAACGGACGACAAAAAAGCCGTCTTCTTGCTTCTCTACAGCTAGAACTTTTTCAAATGCATGAACGATAAGTTTTTTTCTTTTCACGACTTCACGGTAGTAAGAAAGCGCCTGGTTACGTTTAGGTTTTCTTTGTTCAATGACAAATGGGACATTTCCGATTTCAAGCTTTTCACTCGTGCTGAAAAACTGTTGATGTGTCGGATAATTATAAATTGAATTGACAATGTTCCCTTTTTCGATAACGATTGGTTTCAGACCTTTTTCCTCTAAAGCAATCGCTGCAGAAAGACCGCAGGGACCACCGCCGACAATGATCGCGTCAGCTTGCATGGTTTCTTTCACTCCTAATGGCTACTACATTCTATATTATTCAACTTATTTGATCTGTTAAGCAAAAAGATTGTTGTTTTCTCAAACAAAAATCCCCATATCATACATAATGATGATAGGGGATTTCTTCGTTTGTTTCAACCGAATTGCTTTAGATCCATCCTCTGAAACGAGACGCTTCAGCCATTTTACGTACACCTACCATATAAGCGGCGAGACGCATGTTGACTTTACGGTTTGTTGCTGTCGTTAAAATATTGTTGAATGCTTTTACCATCACTTGCTCAAGCTTTTCTTCAACTTCTTCTTCAGTCCAGTAGTACCCTTGGTTATTTTGAACCCATTCAAAATAGGATACCGTTACACCGCCTGCACTTGCAAGTACATCCGGCACGAGCAGGATGTCACGTTCTGTAAGGATGTTTGTCGCTTCAATAGTCGTCGGACCATTTGCCGCTTCTACAACAATTGATGCTTTTATGTCGTGTGCATTATGTTTCGTAATCTGGTTCTCAATCGCTGCAGGAACGAGGATATCACAATCCAATTCGAGTAATTCCTGATTTGTGATTGTATCTTTGAACAATTTCGTCACAGTCCCGAAACTGTCACGACGATCAAGCAGATAATCAATATCCAATCCTTCAGGATCATGCAATCCGCCATAAGCATCTGATATACCGATCACTTTCGCTCCGGCATCGTACATGAACTTCGCCAGGAAACTTCCCGCATTACCGAATCCCTGAATGACCACTCTCGCACCTTCAAGGTTGATGCCTTTTTTCTTCGCGGCTTCCCGAATGCAAATTGTAACACCTTTAGCGGTTGCAGATTCGCGCCCGTGAGAACCACCAAGTACCAAAGGTTTTCCTGTGATGAACCCTGGTGAATCGAATTCACGGATACGGCTGTATTCATCCATCATCCATGCCATGATTTGAGAGTTCGTGAATACATCTGGCGCTGGTATATCCTTTGTCGGACCAACGATCTGGCTGATTGCACGCACATATCCTCGGCTCAAACGTTCTAATTCGCGGAATGACATATCGCGTGGATCACATATGATACCGCCTTTCCCTCCACCATACGGTAAGTCGACAATTCCTGCCTTCAAGCTCATCCAAATAGATAAAGCTTTAACTTCCGTTTCAGTTACATTTGGATGGAATCGTACTCCACCTTTTGTCGGTCCGACTGCATCATTGTGCTGGGCACGATATCCAGTGAATATTTTTATAGAACCATCATCCATCCGGACTGGGATCCGGACTGTCATAAGGCGGACTGGTTCTTTTAGAAGCTCATATACTTCTTCCGGATAACCTAGCTTATCTAATGCATCATTAATTACTGTTTGTGTAGATAATAATACATTGTCTTGTCCATTTTTTTCTTGTTCATTATCTGAAGTATTGTTGGCAGACATGGTTTACCTCCCGTGATAATACCAAATAAGTATGATTTCAATTTCTCAATGCATAGTATACACCCTACTTGTCGTATTGAGAAGTGATATCTGCAAGTTTTCCGCTTATATTTTGTAACCGCTTTCTTCCATATTTTCTGCTTATTTATTATCAATACCCTTAAAGATGAAAATTTAACTCAATTTTCAAGTTAACTTGAAGGAATAGCAAATATATTCAAAAGGGCTAGGCACATTTCCTATCGGCCAGCCCAAAGGTTTCATCCATTGTTTTTCAGAAAAAATTCATTGATTTGTTCCATGGCTTTCTCTTCCATGATCAGCTTTCCATACTCTCTCACTCGCCACTTTGTAATGGTGGAAGGACTTCCGAATTCAGATAAAAGTGCGACGAACATGTCGACATCCAAAACGTCATATTCCTCTTCCTCGAACGAAACGAAATAATGTCCGTTATAATAAGTAATTTCCCCACCAGTGATTCCTAATTGGTGCACTCGTGAAGATAGTGCGATGATGTCATCGAAATGTTTGAATTCATAAATGACGTCATCACTTATATCCATTGTCACTTGAAGTTCCAGGTATTCATCATCGTAATCATCATCCTCACTCGAAGGTTGACCTTTCGTGACAATGACCACCATCCCTTGTGCAGGGAGCGAAAAAACTTCGACGGCTATCGGACCATCTGCTTTAAATCCAAGTTCATCATCTGCTTCTAACATCATATCCCTGAACAATTCATGCACTTTTGGTAAGTCTTGCCACATTTCTTCTTTTGAGATGCCGCGCTCATCTAAATCATCCAATGTTAAAAACACTTTTATTTTGTTATATGTCAAACGCTCCAGTCGCATATATGGTCCTCCTCAACAGCAATACTCCACCCTTTCTCTACACTATATGATGGCGATTTACAGAAGGTTCTTCGTGGTCAGGTAGTTCTGAAAAGATCGGTATCCGTGATTAACAAAAATCTTCTTAGCAATGGCTGCGTTCACATAAATTGTTGCTTTTTTAGTTCTTGGCGATCCGCTAGCCTCTAATTCAGAAAATCACTGTATCATTTAACAAAGTTTTCATTATAAAAAGTGAACACATGTGATTCTGATGGTGCACAAAGTCTTAATGGAAGTTTTGTATACCCAAAACCATTGCTTGTGAAAAGTTTTGTATGTGGATATTCTTTAAAGCCTCCTCTTTCTGCTATACCCCATTTGAAAAGGCGAATTTGTCCCCCATGGGTATGTCCGCTTAAAACGAAGCCGATTTTATGCTCGATTTTGACCTTTTCGATGATCGACGGATTATGGCTGATGAGGATTTTAAAGTTTGGATTACGATCATCTGTATCGGAAACTGCTAAATCCAGATCATCCCTTTCCACGGTCGGATCATCAACTCCAACAAGAGTCAATGTATCATCCCCAGATTCAAACCTGGCACATGTATTATCAAGGATCTTCACACCTTTTTCCCTTAAGAGGACATCCAAGTTGCGAAAATCGACCTCGTAATCATTATTCCCCCACACGAAATAATTAGGTGCAATCTTTGAAAGCTGGTCCAAATTTTTGGAAACACGCTCGAACGGTACCCCTTTTTCCATCAAATCTCCACCAATGATTACTATGTCAATCGGCTCTTTTATTTGGTCAAGCAGTCTATCATCAATCACTCGGGTGTGGATATCAGATATAAAAAAAACCTTTAAGCCATTGAAGCTTTCAGGAAAATTTTCTAAAAAGAGCTCATGCTTTTTTACAACTATTTGATGGGCTTCGTGCCACATATAAAAAAGCAGCAGCAAACCAATGCCCATCACTACAAAAAAAGTAATGATCATTCTACACCTTCCTGTCTCCGTTCGTGAACATTAGATTGAGATAACGAAATGATACCATAAATAACGGAACAAGGTAAGAATATCAACATAAGAAGCTCATTCATCTGGTAAAGGAGATAGACACTGCATATCACAAGGACAATGTATAGTAGTGGAACAATCAATGAACGGAGACCTCGGTTTCTAAAATCGGTGATGACCGTTTTAATGGCAATACCATATGCTATAACACCAATGAGGATCAGAAAGGCTGAATAGACGAAATGCATTGGGTTCATAATCAACTCCGCCACCCAGCCCATGAATTGATCATAAGATGAAGTCGGTATGTCATTCACGACGGTATATAAAGAAAAATATCCGATAGATAATGCCACTATCCGTTTAAACACAAAAATCCCTCCCCTATACCGTATGAAAAGGGAAGGAATTTCATGTTGTCAATCTTCCTTGATATCAAGAATCCGGAATCCAGATGCCTCGAGCTTTTTTATGAATTTATCAATGTTCTGCTGCTTTTCAACTTTCATGACGATTCTTCTTACAAACTTATCTGATTCGTCAAAGGTCGCAAGTGAAATGATATTTTCATGGAATTGTTTCGCAATTTCTGCAAGCCGGGCAATACGTCCCTCTGCTTCTGATGATGAAAATGAGATCCTGACACCTTTACGGTTCATTCCAAAAGCACTTTGGAATTGTTCGAGTGCATCATATCGTGTAATGATTCCTTTCAATTCCTTAGCCTCGTCTACTACTGCTAACAAAGGGCGGTCCTTGACGGACAAAAGGATTTTTTCAAATATTTCTTCTTCATCTATGAAATCATCTTTATGGTCCGCTACATCTCCAGCCAGAGTGGACTTGAGGAAATCCTGACGATCTGAACCGGATTCGAAGTATGCCTTATAGATTTTGTTCAATGTGACAATTCCAACATATTGGTTTCCATTGACTACAGGCATTCCATCGATTTGATACTGATTCAACTTATGTAGTACATCTTCCAGTGTATCTGAATTTTGAACGACATATGTTTTCGCTTTCGGTATCATGATACTTTTGACAAACATGATTATCCCCCCTAATAAAATGACTACCTTATTGTTTTCGCTAAGATAATAGGTAATTCCTACTAAGTGTTCAAAATTTTTATTTTTTATCAGAATATTTCAACAATATAGGTTGAAAAATATGTAAATTTCCATTAAGATTAAACTAATAATTCAATTATTGATTTTTGCGGAATCCGCTCCTTTTCCGCGGGCAAGTGAAAAGCGGAAGCACCCGTCTAGTCACGAAGGTCTCAAATCAAACTTAGATAGAAATCCTAAGTATTATTAAACAAAGTCAAGTAAAAAAATAAAATCTAAAGTTAGGAGAGGACACACCATGACCATATCCAAGTTTACGAATAAATCTCTCGTTCTAGATCAGGATTTGGAATACAGCCAGAAGATCGGACTCCCAGTTGAAGTATTTTGTATGAAAGAGTATGAAACAGTAGCTTTTGGCAGGATACAATTGATTACGAAAGATCATGTGCAAATAAATGACCAACTATTTTGCAGAAGGGAGAATGCCTTTTTCGGCTGCCCTTGCCCCATGTAGTATTATTTGTGGTATAAGTTGACATCATGTTCCTGTTTCAGCCAATCAAACACCTCATGTCTATGTTTCCATGGAACTGGTTTTTCCCACAGTTCTTCTCCTCGTTCAATGGTTGCTATTCTTAATTCTTCGTACTCGTTTTCAGCCTTGGTATGTTTTTTCTTGTAATAGATCATTTGGACAATACTAAAAATTCCAATAATGAAGAGCGTGAGTAGCAGCTTATCCTGCGAAAGGTATCCGATCACATTTCGATTCATCAGAAACATGGTTCCAAAGGCAGGCAGCTTGTAGAAATAGATGTATATCAAGCTGAAAAAAAGCATGACAAACAAAGATAAAGACCATTTCAAAACCAATTGCTCAAATCGTTTCTCTTTTGTCCTGCGTTCTATGAGGTTTTTCACTACTTCTAACGTCACTTCAGAAACTGAATACTGTTTGAACTTCCAATACTGTAAACCATCCATTTAGATTCCCTCCTATTCAAAACTATGCTAGGAGGGAATTAGGTATACATCCGTCACAATATGTTTTTCAATTGACGATATTGACGGGATGAATACCATCTTTTTTAATTTCTTGAATTGGCATTTCATAGGTTAAGTAATACACGATAAAAACGATCATACATATAAAGGCTATGGCGATCCCTCGGGTAATCCATAAGTAGCTTTTTTCTGGTGACTTCGTCTCTTTCGTTTGGCCTTTACTCCGTGAATGTTTTTCGCTTCTTGGAGGAAGGTTCAGAATATCTACCTTTTCCTTATCCATAGCAATCTCATCATTATTGACTTTTTTACGTAAAATCGATGCTTGATCTAGCGGCTCCACGCAGATGCTCCTCCTTTTCTCAAAGGCTCCGTGCATTAAACTAATTCCACCACAAACATGCTACCCTTTCAGAAAGATTCATCGTTCCATTCCTGATTCTTAGAACGTATCGAAAAAAGGTTGTTCCGGATAATCAGTCCTAATAGGAAATCGATCGCAATATGGATAAAAACAGGGATCAGTAAATTCCCCGTAATAATAAATATACCACCTAACAAGAAACTGAGCGTTGACGCAAATATCAATAACACTGGTTTGGTGATATAACGGATGTGTAAGAGCGTAAACAACAAACTTGCCGGTACATACCCGATATTCGTCTGTAAAACGCCACGGAACAACAATTCTTCACAAACTCCAATGACAAGCGTGATCACGAACAAATGGAAATACGTAATGGTCGAAAATATTCTTTCATTGATTCCACCATCATCGATCAAACGTCGCGGTGCCTTTTTCCATAACATAACGTCCACCAGCACAACAAGGATGATAACTGGAACCGACCAAAGGAAAATAGTCCTCCATTCCATCCTGAAAAGAACCAACCAATCAGCAAAACCCTGGTTAAAGAAAAAGGACAAGATCACCGTCAATAATAGAAAAATCCCCTGTGTGAAATACAGATTCAAGTACAGTTCACGCTGGGATAAAGATTGTATAAGTTCTTTCTGATTCAATTGTTTAAACATGGATGTTCTCCTGATGGAAGATTAGAGCCAATTCTTCTTCCCAACTGTACTTACCACTTTGCGCCGTTTTGGAAATTGTGGCTTTGAAGTGTTCAATTGATACTCCACAAATATGACAGCAATTCAAAGGTCTTTCAGTCAATTCCTCTGAAAAAGACTTTAGAATGGATTCCCTTTTACAATCCCTTGACTGGATCCATTTCTTCATATATCGGATCCGCTCCTGCTTTTCTTTAAGTCTCATCTCAATGAAAGCTACTAATTTATTCCTCCAATCAAGAAGATCCTTATAGTCTTCTCTAAAAAACAATTCAACATGATATTGGATAAAACGTTCAGCTGTTTCCGTAAGGTCTAAGAGACGTATCCCCTCTTGGAACGATCCTCGTATTGGTTCGTCCTTGTTTACGTAATTGATCAAGTCATCGATATCACGTTCTGATGGTAATTCTGAAGTAATAAGGCGTGCAGGAATGAAATCATCATCTTCATGGTAAAGTATCAAAGCCAAACTTTGTTCTCCGTCTCTTCCTGCCCTTCCGATCTCTTGCAAATAGGACTCTATGTTAGAAGGAAAATGGAAATGGATGACGAATCGGATATCAGACTTATTGATCCCCATTCCAAATGCATTCGTGCAGCATATCACATCGAGTTCGTTATAAATGAATTGTTTTTGTATAAGCAGTCTGTCATCGTTATCCATGCCCCCATGATAATAAGCTGTCCGTCCTACTCCATTCCGCTTCAAAGTCTCCGTAATCGTTTCAGCAGCATTTCGGCTTGACGTATAGATGAGGCCAGGTCCTTTCAACATTTGGGCATACCGGATTAAGATGTCCATTTTTTCGATTGTACTGTCAACGATTTCTGCTTGAAGAGCAATATTTGGTCGATCAACGGAGTATATATGCATTTCCGGTTCATCCAGTGTTAACAACTTGATGATATCTTCACGGACATTCATAGTTGCTGTTGCAGTCAAAGCTAAAATAGGAGGGCGCCCCATCTTTTTAGCTGCATCACCCAGTTTCAGATAATCGGTTCTGAATTCGTGACCCCACTGGGAAATACAATGAGCTTCATCAACTACAAACAAGGATACCTTCTTTTTAGAGAGGGCATTCGCAAAAAGATCTGACTGCAGTGTCTCCGGTGATACATAAATGATCTTATACCTTGATAGATTCCTAAGGACCGTTTTTCTGAGATCATATGGCATCCCACTATGAAACGTACATACCCTTTTCTCGCCATTACGTCTTAATTGTTCTACTTGATCTTCCATCAAAGAAATTAGCGGGGATACAACGATGACTGTACCGTCCAAGAGATAAGCCGGGAGCTGATAACAAATCGACTTACCCGAGCCTGTAGGAAGCATTGCAAATACATCTTTACCATCCAGTACATCTTCAATTATTTCTCTTTGCCCATTGCGAAAGGAGCGATATCCGAATTTTTCATATAAAATGTCATCAATCGACACTTATCATCCCCCCTCCCTGTCTCCGACTTTTGCAGATGACTCTTTAGCGAGTGTCAATCGGATTTGAAAGTAATTGAGGTCTTCACCCAGTTCTTGTTTGATAGCCTTCAGTTTCTTCGTTCCTAATAATCCAGAAGCCTCTACGATCCGCATCTGATCCGTTTCTGGTATGTATCCATCAATATCCATATCTGGAATATGAATTGCAAGTTCGACAATATGATCCTCAATCGTACTAGGTTTCAAATTCCTGACGGATGCTATTTCTTCTAAACTTAGGCCCTTTTTGATCAGATGATAGGTTCTACGTGTAGATTCGGTCAGTGAAAACCGCTGTTCCATATCAGCTATGAATGAAGATAAAACAGGAAATGCCTTTCGATCTTCAACGATTCTTTTCATCATGTGATGTAAAGTTGCTTGGAAATGGACATGGCATTCCATCGGATCAAGATTCAATCTTTCTGCCACCTGGTCAGTGGTCTGTCCGATCCTTCCTGTTCTTGACAGTCTTAATACGACATTATCAGCGCTTCTATCACCTAACGGTTTTAGTAGTGATTTGAGTTCTTGAAAGAGCAGATAGGCAAGCTTTGATCGTGTCCCTTCATCCCTCGGAAATGAACGCTTGACCCAATGCAACGTTTCAGGATCATTCTGAATCGGATAGAAATGATGATCTCCTTTCAGTATGTGTGAGAGGGTTTGGATAAATAATGTAATACGTCGCCAGAAAACACTACTAAGATCTCCGTAACGCCAACAATCTAATGATTCCGGTATACGATGTTGTTCCAATTGGTTTCGAAGTTGTGTCAGCCCAAATTTTGTCATATGTGCATGATTTCCATCATAAGTTTCAATTAATCCGTCATTATGTAAATCGTTCAATTTCCTTTCGAAATCTGTGAAACTGTATCCTTTTAAAATTCCAAATAAGTGAGAAAGTCGGAACAACCTGCCATCTTGTACAGTTTGTGATGATTTTTTCCCATTGAGTAAATGATACAATCCAGAGGTCGTTCTTTCTCCGTCCAATCGTTCAATTCCCAATAGGATGATGGAATCCCTATAGTTCACGTTCACTCTCACCTCCCATTCCTGTATACTCTATTGTATCAAAGAGCGTTTAAATTTTGGCCGTTTTGGGAAAATTGGCTTATGTAGTTGCAAAACACTTACAAAGCCTTGTTTGAAAAGGATTCTCAATGAATTTAATTGTTGAAATCTCTACCTAACAGTTTTACAATAGTAACAAGGATAGAAAAAATGGATTCATTTGGAGAATATGAACTGTTTTTTGAATTGATAATAAGATAGGTAATGAAGAACAGGTTCATAAATTTCTAGGAGGGTAATTTCGATATGCCAAAGTACACGATTGTTGACAAAGAAACTTGTATCGCCTGCGGAGCTTGTGGAGCTGCTGCACCTGACATTTATGACTATGATGATGAAGGTATTGCGTTTGTTACCTTAGATGATAATGAGGGAATTGTAGAAATTCCAGATATTCTTCATGAAGATATGCAGGACGCCTTCGAAGGTTGCCCGACTGATTCAATCAAAATTGCGGATGAACCTTTCGATGGAGATGCAACAAAATTCGAATAATAAATGGATAAAACAACGTCTTCCAAGAGGGAAGGCGTTTTTTCATACCATAAACATCATAATATAATTGATAATCATTGTCAATTACGACTTTCCATCCATCCCGTGCGAGTGAAAAAAGCTCGCTTATTGCTCCCGGAAAGGAGGCATAAAAACGAATGGCTCTCTTCTAAATGATTGTTGCTTTTGAGTCATTTTAAAATAACCACCTTGAGGACAGGTGAGCTATTCCATTTCGCAAGGAACGAGTGAACTCACCACACGCCCCGCGGAAAGAAATTAAAATACGTCAGTTTTCAAATGGAATCTTAATTGCTATAATAGGTTATTGTAAAGTTGTACATATTCTAAGGAGGTTCTATAGGATGGCAAAAGTAGTCGACGCATTTATTGAAATTCCGACTGGAAGTCAAAACAAATATGAATACGATAAAGATAAAGGTGTATTCAAGCTGGATCGTGTCCTTTTCTCCCCGATGTTTTACCCGGCTGAATACGGATATCTTGAAAACACGCTAGCTCTGGATGGAGATCCGTTAGATATCCTCGTATTAGTGACAAACCCTACTTTCCCAGGCTGTGTAATCGAATCCCGTGTAATCGGATACCTGAACATGATTGACAGCGGTGAAGAAGATTCAAAGCTTCTTGCAGTGCCAGTAGAGGATCCACGTTTTGACCATGTTCAATCACTTGAAGATGTATCTGAACACACACTGAAGGAAATCTCCCATTTCTTTGAACGTTATAAAGATCTTCAAGGTAAGAAAACAGAAATCGGATCATGGGAAGGACCGGAAAAAGCTGCTGAATTAGTTGAAGAATGCCTGAAGCGTTATCAGGAACAATAAATAATAACTATACTATAAAGACTTGTGGTCTACCACGGGTCTTTTTTATGTCTTGTGAGAATACCATTCATCATGAGGATACCCGATTTAACAGATAATTTTTGTTCCAGTGTAAGCGCAACCAACTTCTATTCCTCCTAGTTCCTCATTTAATAGACTTTACGTTTGTACAATCTTTCAGTTGACATACATTGTGAACCATAGGACAATCAGAAATTAATAATAGTAGATGGGGTGAACAATTTGTTTCAAATCGTAATAAGTGATCCAATAAGCAAAGCGGGGTTGGAACCGCTTGTAAATACGCCAGGTATGAATCTTATTGAAAAGAACATCAATGAAGTTACCTCGAAAAAGGAAATTGACGCGATCCTTGTACGAAGTGCTACAAAAATCACACGTGAACTCATCAACGAAATGCCCAATCTTAAAATCATTGCCCGAGCTGGAGTTGGTATTGACAACATCGACCTAGACGCAGCAACAGAACAAGGGATTGTCGTCGTAAACGCACCAAATGGCAACACGATTTCGACAGCTGAACATACCTTTGCGATGATGCTGTCTTTAATGCGGAACATCCCTCAGGCAAACCGTTCATTAAGAAATCTTGAGTGGAAGCGTTCTGCTTTTACAGGTCATGAAGTACATGGTAAGACCCTGGGAATCATCGGTATGGGAAAAATCGGTTCGGAACTTGCTAAGAGAGCACTTTCCTTCGGTATGGATATTCATGTATTCGATCCTTTCTTAACAAAAGACCGGGCAAAGAAACTCCAGGTCGAACTTGTTACATTGGATCAGCTTCTTGAAAATGCTGACATCATCACAGTCCATACTCCATTAAATAAGGATACGAAAAACCTCATCAACCAAGAGTCGATTAAAACAATGAAAAAAGGTGTTTATATCCTAAATTGTGCACGTGGCGGAATCATCGATGAAGAAGCTCTTGTCAATGGATTAGAAGAAGGACACATTGCTGGAGCGGCACTCGATGTTTTTTCAGAAGAGCCATGTGTCAATGAATCCTTGCTTTTACATCCAAATGTAGTAGCAACCCCTCATATTGCTGCTTCAACCACAGAAGCCCAGTTCAACGTTGCTCAACAAGTCAGCGAGGATGTATGCAATGTATTACAAGGAAATCCAGCTCGGAATGCATTGAATTATCCTGCCGTATCCCGTGATGTCCATGATTTCATCCACCCATTCATCGAATTGGGGAATCGGCTAGGAACTTTTTTGTCACAATGTATTAAAACTCCGATTAAAGAAGTACAGTTAACCTATTCAGGGGAACTTACAGACCATGAAACCTTGTCAATTACAAGAAGCGTGTTGTCAGGTTTCCTCAATTCAAGAGTCGATCAACCTGTCAATATTATCAATGCCAACTTGATTGCAAAGCAAAGAGGAATTAGTTACGGAGAAACGAAAGCTTCAGAAACCTTCGGCTATTCCAGCTTGATCGATGTAAAAGTGGTCGGTGAAAATCAGATGGTATCCATTCAAGGGACCTTGTTACCAGGCCTCGGTGGCAGAGTTGTCAATCTGAATGGATTCGATATCGATTTTACTCCGAAAGGACATCTTTTGTTCATTACGCATAATGATCAGCCCGGAGTGATTGGTAAAGTCGGAGAAGTACTCGGAAGACATCAGATGAATATCGCAACGATGCAGGTTGGTCGTAAAGAAGTCAGCGGCGGTGCGGCCATGGTTCTGACTTTTGATGAACCACTCAACAATGAAACGATAAAGGATCTTCAAGAAAATACTGGCATCACCACTCTCCTGGCGATGTCATTGGAATAAAGAAAACTTGGTTAAGAAAAGCCTTAGGCGTAGGCTGAACAATTAGTTCCTCGAAAAAGCAATTGCTTTTCCTTCGTGCGGTGTATTGCTTCCGAAGCCACCAGCTTGTGCACTCATACTGAAGAAAGATTTTATACTTTCTTCAAGTGAAAAATAAAAAAGGGGTGACTCTTCCATAGAGCCATCCCCTTTTCTATAAGCGAATTTAGGCATGTGAAAGTTGAATCAGTTTGTTAAATCGGCCGAAATCCGTAAGTTATAGATCCAGCAAAAATGATATGACGAAATATCTCCTATTTCAAAGGAACTTCTTTTCGCTTTCCTTTTTCAAATGTCATCAAATGTGTATAACCTGCTTCTTTTGCAAATTGGACCGCACGCTCGTAGGCAAATCCGACATGTTCAGGGTAATGGGCATCGGAAGACAAAACGATCTGAATCCCCTTACGCTGACACATTATCAAAAGATCCTCATGTGGATACATTTGCTTTACGGGTTTCCGTAGACCGGCTGTGCTGATCTCAATGCATGTCTTTGACTCTTTCAATGCGTCCGTTGCCCGTTCATATTGTTCTAGCAGGAAGTTATTGTCCTCAGGTACATAGTTGAAGATCTTCACGAGATCGATATGTCCGAGGATATCGAACATGTTGGATTCAGCCAATGTGACAACCTGGTCAAAGTATCGTCTGTAAACATCGAATAAATCTCTTCGATCCCATTCTTCCTTATACTCAGAGAGGTCGATTCCGAAATCATCGATCCAGTGAATCGAGCCAATGACATAATCAAAATCATATTGATCGATGAATCGCTTCATTTCTTCGTGTTTACCAGGGGTATAATCCATTTCTATCGACATTTTCACGTCTATATCCTTGTTCCATGCCTGATGGAACAGATCTACATAATCCTCCATGTCATAATAGCGTCTCTCATCAACCCACGGATTAGATAAAATATCGGCAGTCTGATAAAAGTGATAGGCATGTTCCGAGATGCCGAAATGATCGATCCCCTCCTTTTTCGCTTTTTCAGTGAATTTAGAAAGATAATCAAGAGTCAGTGTTCCTTTTTCCAGATGATTATGATAATCCGTCCTCATTTTTTCTTCGTTCCCCTCTCCGCTAGTATGTTGCAATTATTGACTCGTTTGTTTCTTAATCACGATTGTTTGTCCAGCGACGAGCAAATCGGAATCAAGGTTATTCCATTTCATCAAATCCATCACCGGAATATCATACTTTTGTGAAAGTGCCCAGAGAGTGTCACCTTCAGTAATGGTAATCGTGAGCTTCCCTGAATCATCGAGATGCGGTGCATCAACGTTGATGGCCAAATGGCGATCATCAAGAAATGCAAGTGGATCAACTGCATTGGATTTATGTACATTCCATTCATCCTTATGCACTTCAAAATGCAAATGATCGCCTCTAGATTTACCAGTATTGCCGATCAAGCCGATGACAGTACCCTTTTTCACCTTTTCATCATCTTCTACAAAACGTTCACTCATATGGGCATAAACGGTTTCCATACCATTCGAGTGTTTTACGAAAATGACATTTCCATATGAATCTGAGTAATAGGATTTCGCTATTGTCCCATCTTCCACAACTCGTATGTCTGTCCCTTCATCAGCAGCTATATCTATCCCGAAATGAGTACCTTGTCGGGAACCATAATGATCTGTCAAAACACCATCGACAGGCCAATCCCAAATTTCATCAATTTTCACCTCAATCGTGGAACTCTTAGCTGATACATTATCAGAATTCGGCATAAGAAACCAAACAAAAAATACCCCCACGGACAATAATAGTACTTTTTTCATAAAAAAACCTCCACAGTCTATTATCCTGAGTGTTGGACAAGCCAAGGCACGATAATATCGTATGGAGGAAAGTGGTTTTTTATAACCTATTCAGGAACAATTTAATCCGATTGTTTGACCCTTTTGAAATCCGCATCTTTTTCCCGGTACATCCAGAAGCTTTTCTGCTTCCTATCACCACAGGAGTGGCTCTTTCCTGATTCCTGTTACTCATGGAACAAGATTTATCGTCAGTTTCCACTCTCATTCTCGAATTTTCGAGGAATGAATAATGAAAATGCCGTCCCTTCACCCATCTTACTGTGAACGGATATTTTTCCGCCATGTGCATCAACGATATTCTTTACAATTGCAAGACCTAGACCTGTCCCAGAACGGCCTCTTGTACGAGCTTTATCTGCCTTATAAAATCGTTCGAACACAAATGGCAGATCCTCTTTTGGAATTCCTGATCCAGTATCTTTGACCTCAACATTAATTCCATCCGAAAGGTCCGTAACAACCACAGATACTTCCCCGCCTTCTTTCGTATGCCTCAAGGCGTTGTCTATCAAATTCGTCATCACTTGTTCCAACCGATCTGCATCAGCCTCAATGATGCTCTTCTCACCAGGCAGGTTCAACTCAAGGGTGATCTCTCTTTCCCTTGCGAGTCCCTGGAATTTATGCACGACCCTATTGAAGAATTCTCCGCTATCGATTTCCATCACTTCAAGGGAAACATGACCAGCTTCCATTCGTGCGAGATCGAGAAGCTCATTAACCAAACGCCCCATTCGTAACGACTCATCATAGATGATTTGTGCGATGTCCTTCTTTTCTTGCTCAGTACCAGCAATATCATCAATGATCGCTTCACTATATCCTTGAAGCATCGAAATCGGTGTTCTAAGCTCATGTGAGACGTTAGCGATGAAGTCTTTCCGCAATTTATCATGCTGACGTTCTTCTGTCATGTCCCGGAAGACCGCAACAGCACCACGAACATTGGATTGATTGTATAACGGCGTCATCAGTACGACCCAACTTCTTCCTTGAAGCTCGATTTCCGTTATCTGTTCGCGTTCAAGATTGACAACACTGCGGAATAAATCATTGATCTGTTCAGGTACTTCCTCGCCCTTCCGCTCTTTCATACCTTGTTCATAGTACCAGGCCTGGATAAAGCGTTCAGCAGGAGGATTGGTAACAAGAATCTTCCCTTTCCGATCAAAGGTGACGACACCATCAGCCATGCTGCTCAAAATGCTTGATAATTGTTCTTTTTCTTGGCTTAATGCATTGATATTGTTCTTCAAATTCCTGCCCATTCTATTGAATGACAGGGCAAGTTCACCTATCTCATCATGTGTCAGGATCGGCACCTTCGTATCGAACTTACCTTGTGCAACTTCTAATGCCGCTTCCCTCATACGTCTGAGAGGGGAAGTGATCCGTGTGGATAAGAAAAAGGCAAAAATCGTGGTAAGAATGATAGCGATTCCCGCAGATAAGAATATGATTTGCTTTGCTTGCTGATTGGTTTCCTGTATCAATTCAAGAGATTGGTAGATGAAAACCGCACCCTGTTCATTTTCAGAAAGTTCGACAGGCTTTCCGACAATCAACAACTCGTTTTGTTCCTTCTGATTGCCGTTCCGTATTGGAAAATCGCCTTGAACGATCACTGTTTCGCCATCCTTCAGAACTTTTGATAATTTCGGGTCTTCCCGGAAGAGTGAATAAGGGAGCGTAGATAATTCCGTCTGATCGGAAGAATGGGAAAATTGTGTACGATCACTTAGTATTACAATATTACTCGAATGAGCATCAACCAGTTTTGAAATGGTATCTTTGGATTCATCGAATGGCTGATCACTTTGAATGATTTCCACGAGGGAGTCTTCGAGCTGCGATAACTGCATTTTTGCATTATCTACAATGAAATTCTCAAAAAACTGCATCAATAGAACAGTCAAAATGAAAAGGACGACAGAAACGAGTAGAAGGATCGTCCCCCAAAGCTTTCCTACTACACTCCTCCAGATCATTCTTCTTCTTCTACCTCGAATTTATAACCAACACCCCAAACAGTAGAAATCATTGAAGCTGCATCAGGGGACACTCGGTTCAACTTTTCACGTAGTCGCTTAACATGTGTATCGACTGTACGCAAATCACCGAAGAATTCATAATTCCAGACATCTTTCAATAACTGTTCTCTTGAATAAACCTTGTCTGGTGTCTTTGCGAGATACAAGAGCAGTTCATACTCTTTCGGGGTCAGGCTGATTTCCTTTCCATCAGCCGCTACACGATGCGCATCGTTATCAATCGTCAGATGCGGGAATACGATGACATCCTTGCTCACTGTGTCTGTATGTAAATATTTCGTGGCAGTCGAGCGTCTTAACAGCGCTTTCACACGTAACACAACTTCCCTTGGACTAAATGGTTTGACTACATAATCATCTGCACCTGCTTCGAATCCCTGGACACGGTTTGATTCCTCTCCTTTAGCAGTCAGCATGATGATTGGTGTCGCTTTTTCCTTACGCAGCTTTTCACAAACTTCAATTCCATCCATCTCTGGAAGCATCAGATCAAGTAAGATGATATCGAATTCTGCTTCACTAGCTTCTTGCAAAGCTGTTTCTCCATCTTCCGCTTCGACAACCGAGAAGTTTTCACGTTCTAGATACATACGGAGCAGTTTACGGATCCGTTCTTCATCATCAACGACAAGCACTCTTTGTTCTTTTTCCATAATTCACATACCTCCTACTTCTTACATACCACATATTCTTTCCAACTGCTAAGAAAACCTCCACGAAACGTGAAGGTTTTCTGTTAAGCATAGGAATGCAAGCCTACGATTACGATATTTACTGCTATCAAGTTGAACATGATGATTACAAAACCGAGCACACATAACCATGCTGATTTTTCACCATGCCAGTCCCTTGTAAGTCTTAAATGGAGATAGGCAGCGTAAAAAAGAAAAGTAATCAAAGCCCATACTTCCTTCGGATCCCAGCCCCAGAACCTTGTCCAAGCTGCCTGTGCCCAGATCATAGCAAAAATCAAAGCGCCTAATGTAAACACAGGGAATCCGATTGCGATTGCACGATAACTGATTTCATCAACCAGATCTGTATTGATGTTTTTCAGTAAAGGTTTCAAGGCTGCGCCCAACCGTTTCCTCAAAGCTAATCTAAGTAATACGTATAGAATGAATCCGGAGAACAATGCCCAGATGAACGTATTCAATTTCTTCGGTGCATCGACGCCTTCCATCCATGCAGGTGCTTCGAAAAGCGGTCCGAATGCGTCCTCTGTCATTTTCTCACCATCATGCGGGCCAGCGATTGCTGGCATATGATAGACAAGTTCAGCCTGCTGTTCGCTCTCATTTACCCATTCGAAGCTTACTTGGTAATTTGCGGCTCCAAAACCGATGGAAACAAGGATGAATCCAAGTGTACTGAGTAAGGTATAAAGTACAAATTCCAACCAGCCTGTCTTTTTCGATCCTTTGCTTTGATCGATGGTCGCCACTAAGTAGATCAATCCGGCAACAAAACTGATCGCTAAAATTCCTTCACCTAGAGCTGCTGTCGTCACATGGATCTTCAACCAGTTACTTTGTAAAGCTGGAATCAACGGTTCTATCTCTCTTGGGAACATACTCGCATAAGCTATTACTAGCAATGCAATCGGCATTGCAAACACACCAAGAACATTCAAACGATAGATTGCGTATATGATAATGAAGCCGAAGACCATCATCATCCCGAAAAATGTCGTGAATTCAAAGAGATTGCTGACTGGGGCGTGGCCTGCAGCGATCCATCTTGTAACGAAATATCCTAATTGGCTGATGAACCCGATGATCGATAAGATATATCCCCATTTCCCCCATTGATTTGATTTTGGCGCTTCCTTTTCTTTGATGGTCAATGAGACGACAAACAGGATTGTAGCGACAAAATAAATGAAGAATGCAATATATAATAAGGTACTGCTTAATTGTGCCATTTGGGTTCCTCCTTTCTATGCTTTTTCCTTCTCTTCTTGTTGATCGTTCAACTTACTCATATCAAGTTTCTCTGTGATATCATCAAGTTCTCGTTTTATGCCGTGCCAGTTTTTATTCGTATGAGCTGCCATCCAAACCTCTTCATCCTTCATTTTCAGCCATACACGGCGGTGGTTCCAATATAAACCTTGTACGACCCCGAGCATAAAAATGATTCCACCGATCAAAATGATAGGAAGCGTATAATCCTTCTTTACGGTCAAACCAGTGATGAACTCAGTGTCGATACCGTCAAAAGCAATCTTGTATTGATTCTCACCAGAAGGATCAAGGTTCTGACGTATTGCGATGAAGGCAACTTCACCGTCTGGTGTTTCAGGCGTGAACATTTTGAAAATAAACGCTGGATTGTTCGGTACATTCGTTTTCGTTGATGGTTTTTTCGTATCTGAATCAAAATAAAAATCAGGATAATAACCTTGTAATTCTACACGATTCCCATTACCGAGATCATACTCGTCTTTTGGTTCTTGTAAATCGACTGAAAATGAACCGATCTTCTCATCTGTTTCGGCTTCCTGAAATTGAAAATGCATCACACTCATTTCTTGTCGATAATCTACTTGATAGAGTGAATATCCATCAAAATCAAGCGGTTTATTGACTTGGATTGCATAGTCTTTGACCTTAGAAAGTTCCGGCTTTGCACCCGGTAGTTTTTCACCGGCTTTATAAAGGACAACGTCACTTTGATAGTTTTTCGGTACTGGCTGCTGTACTCGATTCAAAGCGTCAGAGAACCTTTCTTCTTTGTTATCATAGACTTCATATGTGAATTTATCGTGTTTCAAATAATATTCTTGATCCGTACCTTTGATCGCTTTCGTCTCACCTTCGCGAATCCACATATCTTCATCCAAATACATACCTGGTACGACTCTGAGCATGGCTCCTAATAAGAAGATGATCAATCCGATATGATTCACATACGGACCCCACCTGGAAAAACGCCCTTTTTCGGCTAGGATACTATTACCCTCTCTCCGGACACGATAGCGTTTTTCTTTCAATCTGAAAAGAACTTCTTCCATGAATTGTTCTTCGTCTTCTGGAAGCTTTGTTACAGCGAACATCCTTTGTTTTTTCAGGAAGTTATCGTGCTTTGTGACCCGCTGGTTTCGAAGTGAACGATAAAGCGGAATCCCTCTGTCAATACTTGCGACCGTAATAGATACACCGATCAAACCTAGCAAAAGGACGAACCACCAGGAACTATATAGATTATGGAACCCTAATACATAATAGAGTTCTCCAAGAAAACCATATTCCTTTTCATAATATGCTGCAGGATCATTTGCCTCAGCAGTCGGTATATACATCTGTTGCGGGAAAATCGTCCCGATAGCAGAAGCAATCAGGGTTATGACGATCAGCCATACCCCGACTTTCACACTCGAGAAGAAATTCCATATTTTATCGACAGCATTCGTATTGTATGTTTGCGAACGTCGGGCTGTCCCTTCGTATCTCATGTTCAATAGCTTATCTGGTGATTCTTCTTGAATCGGCTTACCACAAGCTTCACAAATGATCGTTCCGTAGGGATTCAGATGGCCGCAATCGCACTTAATCTTTTCCATTTGAACACCCCATTATGGCTTGATTTTTTCCATGTAGTTGCGGACATGTGTATCGTTCAGCTCACCTGTGATTTTATCGATCACTTTACCTTCCGGACTGATCAAATAGGTGGCCGGTAGATTTCCAACCCCGTATTCATCTACGACTTCACGTTGCTGGTCCAAAAGAATCGGAAAAGTCAGATTCAATCTGTTCGCGAACTTTTCCACCGTAAACTTCGGCTCTGCGATATCAACTGCCAGGACAACTACACCCTGATCTTTATATTTATCATACTGCCGTTGGATGGCTGGCATTTCTTTCTCGCATGGTGGACAATATGTACCCCAGAAATTCAAGAAAACGCCCTTCCCTTTATAATCTTCCAACTCTACTTCATTACCTTCTAAATCTTTCAGGACAAAATTCGGTGCTGCATCTCCAGCTTTGACAGGTTCTTTTTTGTCATTGAAAACGGTGTTATAGAGGGTGTATCCCAGGGCTAGGGCAATAACAACCAATATGACTGAACGCATGATTAACCGTTGTCGTTTTTTCATAATGGCGATCGCTCCAATCTAATCTTCTACCCTTCCTACTATAACGTTTATTTGTCCAGTATTCATGGGTTTTATTTGACGTTTATGTGACAGCTAGATTCCGTAATTGCTTGACCTCATGCGGTGTCATCGTTCTAGAGTCCCCAGGATTCAGTCCTCTGAGATCCAGATTTCCGTAGCCTTCACGTTTCAGTTTCTGAACAGGATAGCCAAGTGCTTCGAACATCCTTCTTACTTGACGATTGCGACCTTCATGGATTGTCAGTTCAATGATTGCTGTCTGTTTCTTTTTATCGAGGCTTTTCATTTTGACTTTCGCCGGGGCTGTCTTGCCGTCATCAAGCCTGATCCCCTTTGAAAGCTGACGGATCTCGAGCTTGGACGGAATCCCCTTCACCTTGGCGACATATCTTTTTTCCACATGATATTTCGGGTGCATGAGTGTATTTGCGAAATCTCCGTCGTTAGTCAGTATAAGCAAACCGGAAGTGTCATAATCAAGACGACCTACAGGAAAGATCCTTTGCTCAATTTCAGGAAAATAGTCCGTTACTACTTTTCGGCCTTTTTCATCCTTCACGCTTGAAATAACACCAGTCGGTTTATAAAACAAAAAGTAGACAGGTTCTTCTTTATTGATTGGTACCCCATTCACTTCAATTTCGTCAGAAGGTGACACTTTCGTCCCTAATTCTGTTACAACACTACCGTTCACTTTCACTTGTCCATCCTGGATCAATTTCTCGGCTTTCCGTCGAGAAGTAACACCAGCTTGCGCAATGATCTTTTGTAATCGTTCCATACCTTCACCTCATTCTCAATCATACTCTTCGACATTTGAATTCTCAAGTTTTGATAGAACAGTTCAGTTTATTTACAAATTGTACGGGGGGGATGGGGCCACATCTTAATTGTTGAAGTTGTACTAACTCCCTAACGGACACTGGAGACCTTATTTGACTAAAATAATGTGCATTTACAAACCTAGCCGAAAACATGGATGCCATGGTTCTGCCTAGAATCGCTGTTCACGAAGGAGTGTCACGGATTTCGCTCAAAGAATTTGCTGCATCTCCAACTATCATTAACTATGCAATCAAAAAACTCCACCAACTATTGGTGGAGTGTAAATCAACTGCCAAAGACGAGTGTCACGACGATGATTGCACAGATGATTCCGACAAGGTCAGCAAGCAGCCCGACCTTCAACGCATCTCCCATCCTTTTGATCCCAACAGCCCCAAAATAGACAGTAAGTATATAAAGAGTGGTGTCGGTACTGCCTTGCATTGTAGAAGCCAATCGCCCAATGAACGAATCAGGTCCGTACGTGGAAATCAAATCTGTCGTCATGGCGAGAGCGCCTGTCCCAGAAATCGGCCTTATCAACGCCAGTGGCACGATTTCCGATGGAACACCGATTGCTGTGAGAAACGGCTTGATAGAATCAATCATGAACGCTAAAGCACCTGAGGCTCGAAATACGGTGATGGCTACGAGCATCCCCACCAGATAGGGTATGATTGAAACTGCAATCGAAAACCCTTCCTTCCCGCCTTCAACAAATTCTTCGTATGTGGCAACTCTTTTGAAAGTTGCGTATATAAGGACAAATCCGATCAGACAGGGAAGGATCCAAATGGATATTGTTGATACAAACTCCATTTCAAGGCCTCCTTCTTTTTTGCCGTCGATGGTAAAAATAACGGTCGATCATGATGGCTGCGAATGTCGAACAAGCAGTCGCAATAAGCGTTGTCCCTACGATATCGGTCGGTGACAGGGAATCATAATTCATCCGGATCGCTATAACTGTAGTTGGAATGATAGTAAGGCTAGAGGTGTTGATCGCGAGGAACGTGATCATTGAACGACTGGCATCATTACGGTCGGCATTCAATTTCTTCATCTGTTCCATCGCTTTTATACCCATAGGCGTAGCCGCGTTTCCGAGTCCAAAAAGGTTGGCAACCATATTTGATAAGATGTATCCCATCGCAGGATGATCCGGCGGGATATCAGGGAAGAGCCTTTGGGCGACGGGTTTGAAAAGTCCCGAAAGCTTTTCGAGCAATCCCGCTTTTTTTGCGATGTTCATCAGCCCTAACCAAAAGACAAGGATGCTGATCAATCCTAAACTGATCGTGACCGCTTCCTGGGCACTTTTGAACAATACCTCATTGACTTCCTCCATTGTTCCATTAATTGCTGCATAAAGGATTCCGATGACAAACATGAATACCCAGATCAGGTTAACCATACGGCACCGTGATGATAAAGAACTTCGTCACGACTTTCTTGATCGTTCCCCAAAAGGTTTCTTCTTCCAGTTCCCTATACGTACCTTTGAGGAATAACGGGAGTTCTCCAATGTCAGAACCATCAAGATAAATCGTAAGCTTTCCAACTGGACTCGGAGGATTCTTTCCCCATTTTCCATTTTCAGGTGGTTCGATAAGGGTGATTTCATTTTTGAGAAGGTCCCGCTCATCTTCGGTCAATGGATAATAAAAAGTTCTTGCCGCTTCCACTTTATTCTTGTAAGCATCGTTTTCCAGACCATTGATTGGACCTTTTTCTACAATGGAGACAAGATCATATGTATTGAAAGCCCAATCAAAAAGGTTCATGTGGTCATTCCAATCATTACCATCATTCAAAGTGACTGCGATCAGTTCAAGATTTTCCTTTTTTGCTGTTGATACAAGTGTCCTTTTCGCACGTTTTGTATAGCCTGTTTTTCCCCCGGTAGAATATTCATACATCCGTAACAGTTTGTTTTTATTCTTGAAAATACGATCCCATTCCTCTCCCTCTTGGGGAGCTCTGTGCGTCTTTGTGGAAGAGATTTTCCGATATGTTTTATTTTCCATCGCATACCGGGTCAATAATGCCATGTCATAAGCGGTAGAGTGGTGATTCTCATGATCATCGAGTCCATGAGGATTGGAGAAATGCGTATTTTTCATACCGATTTCCGCAGCTTTTTCGTTCATCATATAGACGAACCCTTCCAAGCTGCCACCAACATGTTCTGCTATTGCTACAGCAGCATCATTACCTGAACGGAGCATCAACCCATACACGAGATCTTCCAACAGGATCTTCTCACCTTTTTTTAAATAAATCGAAGAGCCCTCTGCCTGGAGCGGCCGCTCACTTACCGTAGCCATTTCATCCATTTTTCCCGACTCGACCGCTAAGATGGCGGTCATGATTTTCGTGATGCTTGCGATCCTCATTTTCTGGTGTTCATTTTTTCCATATAAAATGCGACCAGATTCCTGCTCCATCAGTATAGCACCTTGAGCATCTACACCAGGTCCTTCTGCATACACGAGCTGATGCAGCGGTATAGTCGAAAAAAATATCATAAAGGCTAATCCAATGAGGATTCCAGCTCTAATTAATGCAACAATCATAAACATCCCGTCCCTTAGGCAGTTTTGTACAAGTTTATGCTCCAAAAAACGGGATATGAAAAAAATTAAATCTACATAATGAGGTTATCGTCTACTTGGGTCGGGACTTCGAATACTTTCGTTCTTCTTGAGGTATAAAACGCGGCGTATCGCTGAATTGATGATCGTAGTCTGATTGCTGGGATAAGGCCGCTTCTTCTGCTGGAATCCGAACCAACAGTAACAGGAAACCATTCAATATCGTGAATAGGACTGCAGTCCAAAATGCATTGAACATTAGCGGAATGACCAGCAACTCGAAAGAAACAACAACATAATTTGGATGACGCAAGAAACGGAATGGACCTCTTTTTACGACATTTGCATTTGGTAGGATGATGATCTTCGTGTTCCAGAACATGCCGAGTGACATGATCGTCCACACCCTCAACCCTTGCAACACGATAAAAAATAAGAACAATACAGGAAAAAAAGGTGAAAGCTCCAATCCTTTAACATATGCTTCTAAGAACAATGATAACAAGAAAGCCGTATGAAGAATGACAATCCATTTATAATGCTCCGGAGCAAATTCTTTTGCCCCTCTCGCCTTCATCTTTTTTTCGTTTCGTCTTGCCACCTTCAGTTCAATCAGACGCTGTGCGATGATGAAAGAAAATAATAAAAAGAAGATCATGATCCATCCCCCTTATAAAACTCATTCTACCCATTCTATCAAGACGACTTCAGAACTGAAACCAGGTCCTAGAGCCATGACAAGACCTTTTTCGCCAGATGAAATATTTTTTTGCAAGAACCGATTCAATACATAGATCACAGTCACAGATGACATGTTCCCATACCGCTTCAATATTTCCAATGAATCATGAAACATGGAAGCAGGAATGTCCAATGAACTCATATAGGCGTTCAATACTTTCATCCCACCAGGGTGAGCGATGAAATGCTTGATATCCCCCATCTCAAGATCCTGATCGATGAGAAATTGATGGATGGTAGGATAAAACCAACTATCTACGATATGGGGGATGTCTTTAGAAAAGATGACATAGAGGCCTTCGTCTTTAACATCCCAACCCATTACCTCTTCTGAATCCGGCATCAAAGTGGATTGGCTGGCTATCGTTTTGGGAATGGTTTTTTCAATCGTCAACTCATGCTCTTTCACTTCATCTCCTACCATCATTACTGCTCCGACACCATCTGCAAAAAGAGATGTCCCGATCAGATTGCTTTTCGAATAATCTTGTTTCTGGAACGTCAAACTGCACAATTCTACACAAACAAGCAGGACTTTCGCTTGTGGATAGGCAAGGCAATAATCATGTGCCCTAGCAAGTCCTGAAGCCCCCCCTGCACATCCTAAACCCCAAATCGGGATCCGTTTCGTGTGAGGGGAAAATGGAAGTTTGTTCATGATCCTCGCTTCAATGCTCGGTGTTGAAAATCCAGTTGTCGAAACAAAAAATATTGCGTCTATTTCGTTGTAGGGGATCTGCTTATCCATGTATGTATTATTGGCGAGGCAATTCTCGATCGCACTGACACCATACTCAACTGATTTTTCAATATAGATGTCATTTTTACATTGTAACGTATGGTTTTCTTTATACCACTGAACCTCATTGACAAAGTTCCTTGTTTCAATCTGTCCATTTTCGAACACACGTAATAAGCGATCAATATGGGAAAAGTGATCACTGAACAGCTCTCTCGCAAATTCGACTGTATCGCCTTGTCCTAAGGTATGTTCCGGATCACAGGTACCGACCGATAAGATATATGGCATTTGCCTGACACTTCCTTAAAGTGCATTTTTAATCAGTTTGTACTTATCGTAACAAAATATGTGAAACCGGTACAATCGTCTAGTCCGCCTACTAGACGAATGCATATAGTATGGGTGAATGGCTTATTAGGGATAGGGGGACATCGGAATGTCAGATGGATTTGGTAAGGGGTTCATCTTACTCGTTGTTTTGTTCGTGCTATTAGTGATTATCGGTATTACCGTCTATTCAGGATACCACGGCTAAACTATACATCGGCAAAGCCAACACTTTGACGCAGGCTAAGCTTTAGTTGCTCTAATACTGAAAAAAGTATTTTATACTTTCTTCAGTATAAAAAAACTTAACAATGCCTAAGTGAAAGTAATGAAAGGCTGACCAGCGCAATCATACCGATGCCCGGTCAGCCTTTCTCTAATTCCAAAGTAAAATCGCATTATTACACATTTTGTTCAGTAAATTCGTAACGACCTTCGTTCAGAATCTTTTTGACCATTTCTTGTATAGATCCAGCATCGACGTCATTGAATAATGCTGCAAATTGCTGTTCATCATTTATGTAGACACGGTGTCGTTTTACATAAGCTGGATTTGTCTTAAGAGCCAATAAGGCAACGATCTCCCGTAAATGGATGATCCGACCATCCATCTCAAAGAGTTCTTCTGTTTCAAAACTCGATAATTCCGAGATTTTCTCGTCGAAGTATCTTACATACAAAACAGCTAATGTCTTTTCAGATTTGCCATCCCGGAAAGTCACTTCAGAGCGGTTGAAAAACTCCTCTGGGGAATTCGATTTTGACTTTTCAAGTTCTGTTCCAGTTATGGAAGTAATAATCATGTTTATTCCTCCTTATCATTAGATATCACAGATTCAAAATTCTCAAAGAACAAATCTGCTTCGTCTTCGATGGAACCCTCCTCAAATTGTTCAGGTAATTTCGGCAAGTCCTCTTTCGACTTCAATCCAAAGTATTCAAGAAACTCTTTTGTCGTACCGTATAAAATCGCACGACCTGTTCCTTCTGCCCTACCGACTTCCTTAACCAGATGTTTAGCTGCAAGTGTCTGAAGCGGCTTTTCCGTTTTCACACCACGAATGTCCTCGATTTCAGCACGTGTGATCGGTTGTTTGTATGCGACGATGGCAAGGGTTTCAAGAGCCGCCTGGGATAACGAACTGGTGGTAGGCGATTCAACAAACCTTTCATAATAAGAAATATGTTTCGCTTTTGTCGTAAATTGATATGCTCCTGCAATTTCGACAATTTCAATTCCTCGGTCGTCAGCCTGGTAATCTCCAATCATTTCCTCTATGAGTCCCTCTGCTTCAGAAAGCTCGATTTGAAGAATATCAGCAGTCTGTTTCCCATCTAACCCCTCATCACCGACGACAAAAAGCAGACCTTCAATCACAGCTTTTTGCTCATTTCTTGTCGTCAACTAATATCCTCCTCCATCAAGTGAATTGAAATTTCATTAAAGTTCTCATCTTGTTCGCAACGGATCTGTCGTGTTTTCATCAATTCAAGAACCGCCAGGAAAGTGACTACCATATGGTCTTTACTCGGATATGGAAAGAGACTTTGGAACGTTTGCCTGCCTTTTCGAAAACGGAGTTCAGTAACGATTTCTGACATACGTTTGTCAATTGGTATTTCCTGACGATCAATTTTCGTTGTCGGAGTTTTCTTCGTCTTCTTTTTATCAAATAGAGATTGGAACGCACCGACTAGATCATAGATCGTCATATTGGAAACAGGATTGACCGGTTCTTGTTTTGCCTCAAAATGATCAAGATTGCTTGGCGGTTTTGAAAAGGTCAGGCTCCTCTTACTCTCGTGTTCTCGTAGATAGGATGAAGCTTCTTTAAATTTACGATACTCAATAAGTCGGCGTACCAACTCATCCCTGGGATCCTCGTCCATCTCCATTTCGAGCTGGTGATCAAACTCATCTTCTTCATGTTTTGGGAGTAATGTTTTACTTTTGATTGCAATTAGCGTAGCAGCCATAACAAGGTATTCACTAGCGATATCCAGTTGGAGCTCCTGCATCGTATGTATATACTCTAAGTATTGTTCCGTAATCTTAGCGACTGGAATATCATAAATATCGATCTCGTAACGGTTGATCAAATGAAGCAATAAATCAAGTGGTCCTTCAAATGTATCCAATCGTACGTTATATTGGGTCATGTCATCCACCATTTTCACATTCTAGTATGTAGGGATTCATACTTTATAAAACTCTGTATAAAACATATAGCTTTATAAGTATGAAATATGACGATATTATAGCATACAGCAGGGTCAGCCACAATTTGGTTTTACAAGCAATGTCTACGTAACCTTTACAATCAATAATCGGCTTTCTGAAGTGCTTTTTTGTCAGATTGTCATGTATGATAAACTTGAACTACTTTAATTGGAGGTATCTTTCCATGTATCCAAAGCCATATGTAGATTTTTTAGTACATTTTCATGGACTCCGGGATTATTTTGAATGTCATGAAATTTTAGAAGAACATTGGAAATCGATTCCGAATCCCGAGGCGAAAAAACATTGGGTCGGACTTATTCAAATAGCCGTATCTCTCTACCACCAACGAAGACAAAATTATTCAGGTGCTTTACGAATGATGAGAAGTGCTTTACACATCATCGAGACAGAAAAGAACGAAATCGAAGCACTTGGTTTAGACGCTAGCCAATTACAGGAACAAATCTCCAGAAGGGTTGAAGCTATTGAAAATAAACAACCTTATGAAAGCCTCAACTTGCCTATTAAAGACAAGAGCTTGATCACTTTATGTGAGGTAGAATGTAAGAATATCGGTTGCACATATGGTCTGCCAAGTGATTTGAAGAATGAATTTCTTCTCCATAAACATACACTTCGTGATCGCCAGGAAGTCATTGATGAACGATTAGCACAGAAAAATCTCAGAAAAAAGAAACGGGAAGGGTGATCCTTACCGTTTCTTTCTAGTCGTTCTCAAGTTTGACTTCTTCTTCACACTTCTCAAAGAAGGAGCTTGTTTCTTCATTCGCAGTCAATTGATAGTTATCTTTAAGTATTTTTTTCAGTGCATCTACCATCTTTTTTCCGATACCTTGATGGCGATGTGAAGGATTGACACTGACATGCTGAAGTTCAGCTGTACCATTGTCCATTTTCAATCCGATGATTCCGATGATGTCTTCTCCTTCTTTCCACAGAAACAGTTGATGATCAGATTCAATTTCATATTGCTTGACTGTTTGTTGCAGCTTTTTGACGTCTTTCTGATTCGGCATGAATGACAGAAGACCCATTGCGATTTTTTCATAGTTTCGTTTATAACGAATTAGCATAAATTCTCCCTCATTAGCGAATTAACTTTCCAACAAGTGACAACATCAAGAGGAAAGCAACGATGATACATACAATGATCAGAATACGTTCTTGCTTTTTATTCTTCTGGTTCGTCATCTTTCTCAGCCTCTCTTCTTAACAGACCTTGCCTATTCCGACTCTGTTTCCAAAAGTGTTTGGAATCATATCAGGTTTCAGCAAAGCCTATCAGAAAAGTTCATGATGTCCAAAGTCATTTATATTATAGACGAAATTTGATGACTTTGCTAATTTTGCTCTTCATTATGATTAAATTAACGAGTTTATTAATCTTTTTCCATACCTGGTATGATTTATTCAATGTACAGTTAAAAGTTTTTATTTATTGAAAGAACGACACAGATTACCCATTTCAATAGCTGATACAGCTGCTTCCCAGCCTTTATTGCCTGCTTTCGTACCTGCACGTTCTACTGCTTGCTCAATCGAGTCAGTCGTCAGAACACCGAAGATGACAGGTGTCCCTGAATTCAATGAAAGGCTTGAAACTCCTTTTGCTACTTCATTACAGACATAATCAAAATGTGGTGTAGAACCTCGAATTACAGTTCCTAAGGTAATAACTGCGTCATATTTGTCGGACTCGACCATCTTTTTTGCGATCAATGGAATTTCGAATGCACCTGGTACCCAAGCTACATCGATGTCTTGTTCATTGATACCATGTCGCTTCAAAGCGTCTTCTGCACCTGACAGCAGTTTACCTGTAATGAATTCATTGAATCGTCCTACCACAATTCCTACTTTCAATCCTGTTCCAACTAAATTTCCTTCGAATGTTGTTCCCATTATTAGAGCCTCCTGGTTAGTTATTGAATGATATGGTGACCTATTCCACTAGCTTTAATTAGGTTGACCAACCCTACCACTTAAAAGTGAAGCATATGACCCAATTTACTATGCTTTGTTCTTAAATACCTCTCGTTTTCATCTCGATGTGGCATCTGGATCGGAACTCGATCGACGACTTCTAATCCATATCCGCTCAATCCTTTGATTTTACGAGGATTGTTGGTTAAAAGATTCATTTTCGTTATTCCGAGATCCCTTAGAATCTGAGCGCCAATTCCGTAATCCCGAAGATCAGGAGCAAAACCTAGTTTTTCATTTGCTTCGACTGTGTCCAATCCTTCTTCTTGAAGCTTATAAGCTTTCATTTTATTCAGCAGTCCGATCCCTCTGCCTTCTTGTCGCATGTAGAGCAGAACACCGCTCCCCTCCTCCTCAATCTGAGCAAGTGCTGCGTGGAGCTGCGGACCACAGTCACAGCGATAAGATCCGAATACATCACCCGTCAGACACTCTGAATGGACCCGGACCAGTGTCGGTTCATCTGGAATGATTTCACCTTTTACAAGTGCTACGTGTTCTTTTTGATCGAGAATGTTCGAATAACCGATGGCTCGGAATTCGCCAAATTCTGTAGGCATTTTGATCTCGATTTCTTTCTTCACAAGCTTATCTTTACGGTTTCGATACTGGATCAGATCTTTGATCGTAATCATCTTCAAATCATAGTCATCCGCAATCTCACGAAGCTGGGGCACTCGTGCCATCGTACCGTCTTCATTCATGATTTCGCATATTACACCAGCAGGTTCAGCACCGGAAAGGCGAGCAAGATCGATCGCAGCTTCTGTATGCCCTGCTCTTCTTAAGACTCCTCCCTGTTTCGCAATTAAAGGAAAGACATGCCCCGGACGCTTGAAATCAGCAGGTACTGCATTCGGATCTAACAGTGCTTTCATCGTTGCTGCACGCTCTTGTGCTGAAATCCCCGTCGTAGCCGATTTATGATCTATACTAACTGTGAACGCTGTCCCGTGGGGATCCGTATTTTGATTCACCATCGGATTAAGTTCCAATTTTTGAGCCATTTGTTCTGTAATCGGTGTACAAACCAGTCCTCGCCCATGTGTAACCATGAAATTCACGATTTCTGGTGTCACCCGATCTGCCAGTGCAATGAAGTCCCCCTCATTCTCTCGGTCTTCGTCATCACAAACGATGACAATTTTCCCTTGCATCAATTCGTATATCGCTTCTTCTATTGGATCGAACATTTGCCATCACCATCCTGTATTGATCAGAATCCATGTTCTGTCAAAAATTCTTCAGTCAGCCTACCTGATTTCGTTTCGTTTGTTCTTTTTTGCAACAAGTTATCCATGTATTTTACGAGCATGTCACATTCGATATTTACGAGATCACCTATATTTTTCTTTCCCAATACCGATTCTTCCACCGTATGTGGAATAAGCGAAAGGATAAACGTGGTCTCTGTGACACCGAAGATCGTGAGGCTAGTACCATCGACTGCCACGGAGCCTTTGTTCATGAAATAGGGTTGAAGTTCTTCAGGCGCTTTAATTTCATAATAAATCGCATTTTGTTTCCGTGTTTTATTGACGATTTCTCCAACACCATCGATATGTCCAGATACAAAATGACCCCCGAATCTCCCACTTGCAGCCATAGCACGCTCAAGGTTCACCCCATCACCTGAACCTGATGATCTTAGGTTCGTATGCCGTAACGTTTCTGGCATCACATCGACTGTAAAAGATGTTGGTTCATAAGAAGTGACAGTCAAGCATATTCCGTTTACTGAAATACTGTCACCCAGATGAACATCCTGAAGGACCTTTTCAGCTTCGATATGAATGACATAACCATCCGCAGATTCTTTGACTGATTGTATTTTTCCAATTTCTTCAATAATTCCTGTAAACATTAAGATCTCTCCTTCGGGATCGAAACGATTTTGAGGTCTTTCCCGATTTTTTCATAGGATACCATTTCGAGTTCCATAGCATCAGAAATCCGTTCAATTCCTTCACCGCCTATGATCGATGGACTTGCTGCTCCGCCGATCAGCATTGGGGCAAGATAGGTTACCACTTGTTGAAACGCCTTTTCATTAATGAAGCTTGCATGGACCGTTCCACCGCCTTCTACAAAAAGGGAAGTGATTTTTTCTTCTGAAAGACGTTCCAGTACTGCAAGTATTGTTATTTTCTCTTCATTCATCTTTAAAATTCGGATGTTATCATTTTGCATCGATTGAATTTCTGTTTCAGAAACTTGACTGCCTGTCACAACCCAAGTTTGTGCTTTTCTATCGTTCAAAACCTTGGATTGGGCAGGGATACGAAGATGAGTATCGAGAATTATACGGATCGGGTTCTTGCCCCCTGAAGGAAGTCTGGTTGTCAGAGATGGGTCATCCTTTATGATTGTATTGACTCCAACAAGGATCGCATCGTGTTCATGCCGATATCGATGCACATCCAGCCTCGCCTCCGCTCCAGTGATCCATTTACTATGACCCGTTTTGGTCGCAATCTTCCCATCGATACTAGATGCCGATTTCAATGTAACGAAAGGCAGATTAGTCGTCATGTAATGGTTGAAGAATGGATTCAATTCAATTGCATGCTTTTCATTCAAGCCTACATGGACCTCAAGACCAGCATCCCTCAAGCGTTGTATGCCTCTTCCAGCAACTAAAGGATTCGGGTCTGTCGTCGCTATATAAATGGTTTTTATTCCTCGTTCTATGACAAGATCAGCGCAAGGCGGGGTCTTCCCATGATGGCTGCAAGGCTCCAGTGTCACATACATTGTTGCACCTTTCGCTTTATCACCAGCCATTTGTAACGCGTGGACTTCTGCATGCCCTTCCCCTGCTTTCAAATGTGCACCTAATCCGACCATCTCTCCCTTGTTGACGACCACAGCACCCACTCTGGGATTGGGAGCAGTCTGCCCGGCTGTGTGTTTAGCCATTTCAATAGCCAAATTCATATAACTGGCGTGTTCCATAGAACCTCCTCTTTCCTCATTGCCGATGGGATGACTTTTATTATAAAAACTGTTTTCGCAAACAATTATAAAAAAGAAAAACCCCGAAAGATGCAATTAAGCATGTTCGGGGTTTGTGTGCATTAGAAATAAACCTCGCTTTTTTCACACTGAACGATTGTTCAGAAAAAACGAGTAGAAATAGAAGCAGATGGATTGCTCTGTTCATAGAATCCGCACATTGTCCAGGATAACCAGTAATATCGAATGCCAAATTAAACCCAGGCACCCTGACGAATTCGGGTCGCTTTGAGATTCTCCTCTACTTTCCATTATGAATTCCTTCTCCCATCCAGACTATACTGTCGGCTTCGGACTTGCACCGAATCCACCGTTACTGTGAGCAACGGGTCACGGACTGAAAAGCAAAATGACTTTATCACCGCCGGTTGGGAATTTCACCCTACCCCGAAGGAAATATTTTTGATTGTACTTACATGTTACTCTTAATTTTTCGGTTAAGCAAGAAAAAGGTGATATATGAACAAAAACGAAGAAATCGAGCCTATAAAGAAAACTTGGCAAAGCCAAGCCTTAGGCGCAGGCTGAGCTTTAGTTGCACTTATAGTGAAGAAAGTATTTTATACTTCCTTTAAATGTAAAAAGATCAACCCACAAGGAGTCGATCTTTTCACTCTGTTTTTATTCTTCCCACACTTTGACTTCTTTCATTACATCGCCATTTTGTGTACGTAACACTGAATCCAGCCCTTCTGTCACCTGACCGAAAACTGTATGTACACCGTCTAAATGCGGCTGGTTTTCATGAACGATGAAGAATTGGCTTCCACCTGTGTTTTTCCCTGCATGCGCCATCGATAATGCACCTGGCTTATGTTGATGTGGATTTCCTTCCGTCTCACAATCGATCGTGTACCCCGGACCGCCAGTTCCTGTTCCTTGTGGGCAGCCTCCTTGAGAGACGAAGCCAGGAATGACACGGTGGAAAGTAAGTCCATTATAGAATCCTTCATTTGCAAGTTTTTCAAAGTTCGCAACTGTATTAGGTGCTTCCTCAGGAAAAAAATCAATCAAGATTTTTTCGCCATTTTCAAATTCAATACTTCCTTTTTTCATTTTAAATCCTCCTCTACAACAAGTAGTTCCATTGTATGTCTTTTCTATAGAGAAGTAAAGGGAAACCCCTGTTGCGTACAGGGGTTATGAGCTTGATACGAGTGTTTTTTTAAGTGGTCTATCGTGTTGTACCAAATCTTGATATGACTCTCTTTGGACGACTAGCTGCGCTTCTTCATTTTCCACGAAAACGACTGCAGGTCTAGGTAATCTATTGTAGTTGTTCGCCATTGCATAACCATATGCTCCCGTACAGAACATCGCTAAAATATCTCCCTGTGACGTTTTCGGAAGCTCGATGTCATGAATCAGCATATCTCCAGACTCACAGCATTTACCTGCAATCGAGACAGTCTGCATATTCTTCTGCTCCAGGCGGTTTGCAACGACAGCTTCATATTTTGCTTGATAAAGTGCCGGTCGAAGGTTATCTGTCATTCCACCATCGACCGCGACATAATTGCGGATACCTGGAATTCTTTTTTCCGATCCGATGGTATATAATGTCGTCCCTGCCTCACCAACCAACGAACGGCCCGGCTCGATCCAAATTTCCGGCATCTGGAGATCATGCTCCTCAACTTGCTTTTCAACTTCATCGATTAAAATGTCAAGGACATTTTCAATCGAAATCGACGTTTCATCTGAAGTATGAGCAATCCCGAACCCTCCGCCTAGATTGACGACTTCCGCATCAAAATCATTTGATCTTTTCCATTCTGAAAGTTGATCGAACACTTTTTGAACAGCCATTACGAAACCATCCGCCTCGAAAATCTGCGAACCGATGTGGCAATGTACACCGAGGACATCGAAATGATCTGAAGCAAGACACTCGAGTAATGCTTGATCTGCTTGTTTGCTTACAATATCAAAACCGAACTTGGAGTCTTCCTGCCCAGTCAGGATATAATCATGCGTATGGGCTTCAATACCAGGTGTTATCCTCAATAGGACAGGGATCACCTTGTTCATCTCTTTTCCTACTTGCTTCAACAAATCCAATTCGTAAAAGTTATCGACAACGATGCAGCCTACTCCCTCTTTAACAGCCATCTGAAGTTCTTCAAGAGTCTTGTTGTTCCCGTGAAAATGAATCTTTTCAGTCGGAAAGCCTGCTTGAAGTGCGGTGTAGAGTTCACCGGCTGATACGACATCAAGATATAGACCTTCCTCATCCATCACCTGGACAATTGCGACACTCGAGAAAGCTTTACTTGCATAAGCAACCTTTGCTTCAACGTTCCTCTTTTTAAAAACTGATTGAAAAGCCCGTGCTTGATCCCTGATCTTCGCCACATCATATACATAAAGCGGTGTGCCGAATTCTTTTGCTAAATCAATCGTATCTACACCGCCGATTTCCAAATGTCCGTGTCCATTCATTTTTCCAGTTCCTAAAAATGCCATTGATCATATTCTCCTCTCTCTATTTGGAGAGAGCGTATTAACTGATAAAAATACTAAAAACCAGCCTATGCAGTGGTACATAAAAACTGGTTTTCAACCCGTACCCTCATCAGTCGGAATAGCTCTCCACTACTTCAGTAGTGACAGTCCGTTACTTGTTCAGCAACGGCCCAGCAATCTTAATTGGGATTAAGTTTTGCTTCGGCAAATCGACCTTTCATTGTCCGTCATCGCCCCCCGGCTTTGAACAACTACTCATTCTCTCTGCGCCTCTACCCCATTACGTTGAATGAGGCAATTATTAAATTAAAAACTACTTTAGCATAACTGACCGTTTGAATCAACACCTGATTTCAAGCATCTGATTGCTTTTTATTCTGCTGTGGTCGCACAATACTTGGCCGGACCTTCGATAATGGCACAGACACTCTGATCAAAACCTGTAACAGAGCTTGCGGATTGAAAGGAATGAAAGGCCATAAATATGGGGTGTTCAAATTTTTGATACTGCTCATATAAAGCAATACCAAGGTACAGCCGATCATGAAGCCGGGGACATCAAAAAGGAAGACGAGTGTGATCAAAATCAACCTTACAATCTTATTGGCGACACTTAATTCATAACTCGGTGTTGAGAACGAGCCGATTGCAGCTAGTGCGACATACAGGATAACTTCCGAAACGAATAAGCCCACATCGATTGCAATTTGCCCGATCAATACAGCTGCAATCAATCCCATTGCCGTCGAAAGAGCTGATGGAGTATGGATTGCTGCCATCCTCAGCACGTCGATCCCCAATTCTGCAAAGAGGATTTGAAGATAAATCGGGACGTTCGAATCTTTATTCGGTCCAATGTAATTCAGATTATCCGGAAGTAAATTTTCGTTCAAGACGAACAACAACCATAACGGTATTAAGAAAATAGAGGTGAGCATACCTCCAAAACGAATCCATCTTAGAAAAGCACCAATCATCGGTGTTTGGCGATATTCTTCTGCGTGTTGAACGTGATGGAAAAATGTCGTAGGTGTAATGATCACACTAGGGGACGTATCTACGAATATAAGAACATGCCCTTCCAACAGATGCGTAGCTGCTACATCCGGCCGCTCTGTATATCGAACCAGAGGATAAGGGTTCCAGCCTTGCTTCACCAAAAACTCTTCCACTGTCTTATCAGCCATAGGGATACCATCGATTCGAATGCCTTTTAATTCTGTTCGGATTGTCTCGATCAATCCAGGATCGGCTACATCATCTAAATAAGAAATACAAACATCAGTTTTGGAACGATCTCCGACTTGCATGATTTCATTTCTCAAACGTTCATCCCTTAACCGCCGTCTGGTCAATGCTGTATTTTCTACAATATTTTCTGTATACCCGTCACGGGCACCACGGACGACTTTCTCGACATCTGGCTCTTCAGGTGAACGTCCTGGATAACTTCTTACATCGACGATGAAGCCTTCATTATGACCATCGATGATTACAGCTACTAATCCTGAAAGGACCCGGTCAATAACTTCATCCAGGTTTTTAACAGTAGATACCTGTTGATGCGCTAGATGATTTTTGATGACATCTTTCGCTTTAGAGCTTGTACGGTATTCATGATCAGCATCCAGTAATTCTTTTAAAAGCATGATGATGAATTCACTGTCACACAAACCTGTGCAGTAATAGATCTGGACTTCTTTATTCAAGATGTTCATTTTGCGGACACCGACGTCGAAGCTCTTTCCAATCCCCATCCTATCTTTCAGAAACTCTTCGTTCTCTGCAATTTTCTTATGAATCGGTGTTTCTTCTTTTTTGGGATGCATTCTGTGCACTCCTTTCTAAGATGAGTTGGACCGCTTGCCTTGTGATCGGGGCTCCTCTTTCAGCGGTATCGACACCATACATTTTACCGATATCTCCTATACCAACGATGAACGGAAGATCCAGTTCATCGAGTACGTAAACTGTGTCACCATCCAATCGGCCAAATTCCATATCTGGTAAACCGCTTTTATCCACACCATAAGCTGATAACTCACCGAAACGATCAATGCTTACATCCACGTGTGTCCACTCAGCCAGATGGGTCTTGGAGGCAACCGCTATTGCTCCGAGCACTTCGATGCCAGGATGATTTGCTACTTCGCGCATCGCCCTTTCTCCGGGACCTTCGCCGCGATATCCACAATCATCAAACATGACGAGCACTGGATCATATGGAGTTGAGAGGATCATTGTGACAAGCTCCTCTCCTGTTATCCTGGTCGGATTTCCCCAGGACTGGGAAATACAGCGCCCTCCAATGTCTTTGGCGACTTGCTCCACCGCTTTTAAAGCGTATAAATCTCCATCGGTAATCATGATGACTCGTTTTTTCATGTCCAATCATCCTTTAGGTTTAAAAAGAACAGCCACAATGAAACCGAAAAGTATAGCTGATGAGATTCCAGCAGATGTCAGCTGGAAAATCCCCATTGCAATCCCGATAAACCCATGCTCATCCGCTTCTGCCATCGCTCCATGAAGGAGGGAATGTCCGAAGCTTGTAATAGGAACTGTTGCCCCTGCACCTGCAAACTGGATCAATTTGTCGTAAAGACCGAATCCATCAAGTGCAGCACCTGCTACGACAAAGCTTGAGGTGACATGAGCAGGTGTAAGTTTAAAAATATCCATCAACAGCTGTCCTATTACACAAATGAGCCCACCTACCACAAAAGCAATAAAATACTCAACCATTCATACCACCTCCATCAGCAGCTTCCAGAACGACGCCATGGGCGATGGTAGGAATCGTTTCTTTCTGCTGGACCATTGTCGGATTCATCAAGGCCCCTGTGGCTACAACAAAGATTCGCTTCAGCTTCCCTTCCTTCAGTTCTTTGAGAAGATGTCCATATGTCACAACAGCTGAGCATGCACAGCCGCTTCCTCCAGCAAATACAGGCTGATCAGGGCGATACACCAATAATCCGCAATCCTGATGGTTGGAGGATAAATCATGATTTTTCTCTTGTAGCAATTGAAGTAGAATCGGTGAACCGACTGCTGAAAGGTCACCTGTGACGATCAAATCATAATCGCTTGACTTACGGCCTGTATCCGCCAGATGTGCAGCAATCGTATCCGCAGCAGCAGGAGCCATCGCTGACCCCATATCGAATGGGTCGGTAATACCTAGATCCATAACACGGCCGATAGTAGCCATTGTCACTTTGACCGGTGATGGTTGTGTACTGACGATCGATGCACCTGCCCCCGTTACCGTATAGGTCGCTGTATCTGGTTTTTGACCGCCATATTCGGTCGGATATCTGAATTGTCTCTCCGCAGTAGCATTGTGACTGCTGACCGCTGTCAGAACTGTATTGGCAAAATCCCCATCGATCAATGCAGAGGCTAAAGCCAGAGTTTCCATCGATGTAGAACAAGCTCCGAACATACCTAAGAAAGGAATCTGATTTTTACGTGCTGTGTAGTTGGCGATGACAGTCTGATTTATAAGATCTCCTGACAGAAACAAATCCATATCTTGTGGTGTTTTTCCGGATTTTTGCAAGCATATATCAATTGCTTGTTCCATTAAATGACGTTCTGCAAGTTCCCAATTTGCTTGTCCGCAATGGAGCTCATCGAACGTGATATCATAGGTTTCACTTAATGGTCCTGCCGCCTCATCCGGACCAACGGCAGTACCAGTTGCATTGATATATAAGGATTTTGAATATGTCCAAGTTTGTTTACCTGTAAGTTTCATTTTGTGTCTTATCCTCCTAGGCTTAAAATACCATCTGGAATAAATAACGGATCATACCGATCACATAGGCCGCGACAGCACCGAATACAATTACAGCTCCTGCCAGCTTGAAAAGGTTCGTTGCCACACCAAGAACGATTCCCTCACTTTTATGTTCCAGGGCAGCACTTGTTACTGCGTTTGCGAATCCCGTAACTGGAACAATGGACCCTGCCCCAGCAAATTGTCCGATCTTATCATAGATGCCGATTCCTGTCAGCAATGCTACAGCAAGTATCAGGGTTGCTACTGTCGGATTCCCTGCAGTCTTCTCCGTAAAATTGAAGAAGGTGATATAAAAGTTCGTTATTCCCTGTCCTATGGCACATATTAGGCCTCCAATCAGAAAGGCTTTTATACAATTCCATACATACGGAGGTTGTGGTTGTAAGGGTTTGATTTTGTCTTTATAAGCTTGTTGCTCTGGTGAAAGTTTGTTTTTACCCATTTCTTTACAGCTCCTTTTATATCTTTTAAAAATTACAGATGCACGAAGAAGATCCAATGGAATAGCGAACCTATTACTTTTCCGAACAGAATTGCCATCAGGAGTATGAGAACTTGTTCTTTGAATCCGACACGTTTCATCAAGATTGGAAGTACATTCAACACTTCTGTCAATGCAGCAGCCAGCATTCCGATAAATGTACCACTTGCAATACCAATCGGAATCAGAAACCATTGGCTAGAAGAGATGGTGAGATCCCTCAACCCATACCAACTTGATAATAAGACCCCTGCAATGATGCCGATTTCATAGCCTCTTAATTTTGAATATGTTTTTGTGATCTGCATCAGCCGTGGAATGATACCGAAAACCGTCAAAATTGCAACGAAACCTGCTCCTACTGCGAGGCCACCGCCTAAACCTATCAACATGACGATGATAATTTTAATGGTCATGAGCTTTCTTCTCGTTTTCTTTGTTCTCATTCATGATGACGTACTGATCCAGATCCTGTTGGTAATTGAACATTTCCACTTCAAGTGGACTTGGTTCTTCATTGAAACGTTTTTTGAAAATATGGTTGAAAAAGAGCACCATCCCTAGTCCAAGTCCTAAAGAATAAGGAACCTGTAATAGAAGCGGATAATCGTTCTTCCGTCCTGTGACCAGGTAATAGATCTTCTGGTGAACCTGCTGCATGCTGACATCCTCATGGAAATTCATAATCGCAAGTGCTGCACCAATGAATAACAAGAGCCAAACGACCACAAAATAAACCCCAGTAATTTTCGATTGCTTATACTGGACTTCTATGATCGTTTGAGGTGTACCGACAGTTTGAATATCCAAACTCGGAAATCGCTCTTTAATGGCCTTTAAAACTTTCATAAGATCGATGATAACGATGGTTTTATCTTCCACCGTGATTTTATGAACCGTCATATGACCAATTTCTTGAATGACATCATCAGGGCCGACGAGTTGGGCAAGTTCTTTGATTCGTATCGTCTGTCCAGGAGAAGCAAGAAGCCTATGCCGCATACGTAAATAAACCGCTTCAACTTCCAAAGAAAGTCCCCCCTTTATGCCAATTCGTTTATATGTAGTATGTTTCTTCCAAACCACTCTCATTCTGGATGCCCAATCTATCCAGTAATTACCTTTTAGGGAAAAACAGTCATAATAATTGAGGAACAAGGATGAAATGAAGAAAATTGTGTCAATGTGGAGAAAAAAGCGGTAGATAAAAGAGGAATTTACAGTTTTTGTTGCGGACTATAGTCAACAACTCTTCATTATCGACATGATTTTTTATTTTTTTATAGTGTTATTGTTGATTTAAGTGAAATTCAATAACGTGAACCAAATTACATATAAAATGTCAATCAATGGGCAGACCGTTGCTTGCAGGGAAGAGGTGATCCACGTGATTAGGTTGTTAACTGGACATTACTTATTTACGCACTCGATCATCGATGAAACCAAGTTGTACGAACCCGTTAACGGACACAGGAGACCTTATTTGACCAAAATAACTGGATTATTCATACTTAACGGACACCAGAGACCTTATTTCGCAAATATCATAGGAAATCAGCTGCTTTATTCACAAATAACGGCTCTGATGTCCGTTAACATAGCGGCTAGGCTTTCTTTTTCCCAGGTTCGTTTCACTTCAACTTACTCAGAAAGCAACAGTATTATTGTTACAAAAAAACCCGGATAGACGATTCATTCGTCCATCTGGGTTTTCATCTCACGGAGTATTTTCTTTTCCAGCCTGGAAACTTGCACTTGTGATATTCCAAGCCTTGTAGCTACCTCAGACTGCGTCTGATCTTTATAATATCTCAGATAGACGATCAATCTCTCCCGTTCATTCAGAGTCTGGATTGCATCTTTCAGAGCAATCTGATCAAACCACTTCGTATCACCCTGATCTGAAATTTGATCCAGCAATGTAATCGGATCTCCATCATTCTCATAAACGGTTTCATGAATCGATGATGGAGCACGGACAGCTTCCTGCGCCATCACGACATCTTCAGGACTGATCTCAAGCTTCATCGCAATTTCATTTACGGTTGGATTGCGGCCAAACTCTTTCGACAGTTCATCCCGCACTTTCCGAACTTTATTACCAAGTTCTTTTAAGGATCGGCTCACTTTGACTGTTCCATCATCCCTTATGAACCGCTGGATCTCACCAATGATCATCGGGACGGCATAGGTCGAAAATTTTACGTCATAACTAAGATCGAATTTATCTACAGATTTAAGCAGACCGATACTTCCAATTTGGAAAAGGTCATCCGGTTCGTACCCTCTGTTCAAAAAACGTTGGACAACAGACCAGACCAACCGCATGTTCTTCTCTACAATGGTATCTCTTGCTGTCTGATCGCCTTCCTGACTTCGTTGGATCAATTCTTTCATTTCCTTGTCATTGAGGTACGTGTTTTTTTTATCTTGTTTGACGTCCAAATCCATAGGCTATGCTCCTTAATTACAAAGCGCTTTGTGATTTGTCAAGTACTTCTTCAAACGGATGGTGGTGCCAAAGGCTCTTTCTGTTTCAATTTCGATTTGGTCCATGAAATTTTCCATGATTGTAAAACCCATTCCTGATCTTTCAAGTTCTGGCTTTGTCGTGAACAATGGCTGTCTAGCTTCATCCAGATCATCGATTCCGACTCCTTCATCACGGATCATCAATTCAACACAACCATCTTCTAATTTGCATTCGATATAAACCATTCCATCAGCGTTGTTATCGTATCCATGAATGATTGCATTCGTGACGGCCTCTGAAACGACAGTCTTGATTTCAGTCAATTCATCTACCGTAGGGTCGAGTTGGGCTATGAAGGATGCAACTGTGACCCTTGCAAATGATTCATTTTCACTACGTGCAGAGAATTCCATTTTCATGACATTTTTCATTACGCCACCCCCAGCGTGTGCAAAGCTTTTTGTTCACTATCCTCAAGACGGATGATTTTGAACATGCCTGACATCTCAAACAGTCTTTTTACAGAAGGGGAGATTGAACAAACAACCATTTCTCCTCCTTGACTTTTAATCAATTTATATCGTCCAAGGATTACCCCTAATCCTGAACTGTCCATAAAAGACAAGGCTTCTAAATTCAATACGATATCATGAATCTGATTTTCCTGAATCGTTTGATCAACTTCTGTTCGTAACTGTTCTGCTGTATGGTGGTCTAAGTCGCCAGCTAATCGAATACACAGTACACGGTCTTTAACTTTGAGTTTTACACTAAGACTCACTTACCTCTCCTCCTTCTTCTAGGTAGTGAGTCATTTCGATATTTTTATTATGGAATCCTTCTCGCTGACAAAACTAGTGTCGAATCGATTTATAATCTGATATTGCGAGTAAATTTACGGTGTTTGCGAAAACTTGCCTACCGTACGTTTGAAAAGCCCCCACCAATTCGCTGCTGCAACATTTTCGGATGCGACCAAAGGTGATTCAGTAACGGTTTTCCCATTGTTTCTGACCACAAGCGTTCCGAGACGGTCTCCTTTTTCAATTGGCATTTTCACTTGCTTATTGATTTTGATTTCCGTCGTGAGTTTCATCTTCTTCTCACCTTTTTTCATCAAAAGGGAGATCGGTTCTGAAGTCGCCATTTGAATCGTCTTCGATACACCTTTTTGGATCGGGATTTCATCGATCATCTGATGTCTTTCGTAGATCCTTTCCGTCTCATAATTCGCAAAGGCATAATCAAGCATCTGCGTCACTTGGGCGTTCCTTTCCTTTGTCGTCGGGGCTCCCATCACAACTGCAATAACACGCATATCGTCTTTTTTCGCTGTAGCAGTCAAACAATATTTAGCCTCGTTTGTATATCCAGTTTTCAACCCATCCACCCCAGGGTAGAATTTGACGAGTTTGTTCGTATTGACAAGCCAGAATTTTTTATCGGTGTTTTGACGCAGGTAATCCTCATATTTACCTGTGTAATTTGTTATCTGTTCATATTTCAATAGTTCTTTCGCCATCATTGCCATGTCTCTCGCTGTGCTGTAATGGTCTTTTTCCGGAAGTCCTGTCGCATTCTTAAAGTTGGTGTTCTTTAATCCCAGATCCTGTGCTTTTTCATTCATCATTTTTACGAAAGCATCGTTCGTCCCAGCGATGAACTCCCCAAGAGCGACAGAGGCATCGTTTCCGGATGCTAACGCAACTCCTTTAAGCATCTCTTCGACGGTCATGATTTCGCCTTCTTCAAGAAAAATTTGCGAGCCACCCATGGATGCAGCATATTCACTTGTTCGAACTTTGTCTTTCAGGTTGATTTTGCCTTTATGTAAAGCATCCATCACGAGAACCATTGTCATGATTTTCGTCATACTTGCAGGAGGAAGCTTTTCATCAGCATTTTTATCGAATAGTACTGTACCTGTATCTCTTTCAATCAAAATTGCAGAGGATGCTTTATCAGCAAGAGAATTGACTGTAACATGATCATCATTAGCAAATGCCGCTGGTGAAAGGACTGATAGCCCTATCACTGTCGCCATCATACATGTAAAAAAGCGTTTCATAGACATAATCCCTCCATTCTTAGTATTCTTATTTTTTCCAATTTGGTTTGGTTTATACTTTAGGAAGGGCAAAAAACGTTTTTTTGGGTTTTCGTAGCAGGGTTATAGACTAAATTTCATATTTTTAGAGTTATGAGGAGATTCTTTGGTCATCCAAACAATTTAGTCCTCTATTTCCGATAAATTCAGATTGAGCTCTACGACGGACGTAAGTTATCTCTACAAGTAAGGGGTATATCGCTGGAAAACTGAAATTATCTCTAAAACTTTAATTTTATCTCTACAACTCAAATTTTTGACATGAAATCGTTTCATCGTTGATCTCAAACCCAGCTATATTTTTTCATCATAAAAAAAGCCGCCCATAAGCTTTAAATTCAGCTTACGGGCAGCTACCCAAGACGTTTTACATAATTTCTTTATATACGAGCGGCGGAGCTTCCACTTTTTCAGTGGAAATCGTATATGCACCGTTCAATTTCTTCAATACTTCATCGACATTTTCTTGATTACTGTGTAATGTTGCGATTGTTTCGCCTTTCTTCACTTCATCGCTGACTTTCTTATGAAGGACGATTCCAACTGCAAGATCGATCTCTGATTCTTTGGTAGCACGACCTGCACCTAACAACATTGCGGCAGTTCCGACCTCATTTGCCATGATTTCTGAAACATATCCATCTTTTTCAGCAACAAATGGAATTTCGTACTTTGCTGTTGGCAATTTGCTTAGATCGTCGATGACCGATTCGTCCCCTCCTTGAGCCTTCAAGAACGTTTTGAACGTTTCAATCGCCTTGCCGTTTTTCATGACGTCGATCAACATCTGTCGAGCTTCTTCCTTCGTCTCCGCTTTTTTCGCAAGCATCACCATGAACGAACCTAATGTCAAGCAGAGTTCTTCAAGATCTTCAGGTCCTTCTCCACGTAATGTGTCTACTGCCTCTTTGACTTCGAGCGCATTTCCAATCGCAAAACCGAGCGGCTGGCTCATATCTGAAATGATCGCCATCGTATTACGTCCGACATTATTACCGATTTTAACCATCGCTTTTGCCAGTTCTTCTGCCTTTTCAACTTCTGTCATGAAAGCCCCAGCACCCGTTTTCACATCAAGTACGATCGCATCTGCACCCGCAGCAATCTTCTTACTCATGATCGAGCTTGCAATCAACGGAATCGAGTTTACAGTAGCCGTTACATCTCGAAGTCCATAAAGTTTTTTGTCTGCAGGGGTCAGGTTTCCGCTCTGACCGATGACTGCAATCTTATTCTTATTTACAATTTTGATGAATTCCTCGTTGTCGATTTCGACATGGAAACCCGGAACGGCTTCAAGCTTATCGATTGTGCCGCCAGTATGACCGAGGCCGCGCCCTGACATTTTTGCAACAGGAACGCCGACAGCTGCCACGAGGGGTGCGAGTACAAGTGTTGTCGTGTCACCGACGCCTCCAGTGGAATGTTTATCAACTTTAATACCTTCTATGGCTGCAAGATCAATTTTGTCGCCTGAGTCAACCATTGCCATTGTAAAATTTGCACGTTCTTCTTCAGTCATATCATTGAAATATATAGCCATTGCCAGGGCTGACATTTGATAATCAGGGATGTCTCCATTCGTATATCCTTCAATGATGAAGGCGATTTCATCTTTCGTCAGTTCGTTACCATTCCGTTTCTTTTCAATTAAATCTACCATTCTCATGCTATATCAGTCCTTGTATATTATACTTTTTCAATCACTGAACGTAGCAACTGCTTGAATTTCGGCTTCGTACGGTTCGCTACTTCTACAACCTGTTCATGTGTCAGTGGTTCCAATTCCTCAGCAATCGCCATGTCCGTAATGCAAGAGACCCCGATCGTCTTCATATTCATGTGGCGGGCAACAATCACTTCCGGTACTGTAGACATGCCGACTGTATCAGAACCAAGGATACGAAGCATCTTCAATTCTGCACGTGTCATATAAGTCGGTCCACTGATCGATGCATAGACTCCTTTTTGTAAGGAAATACCTTCTTGTTCAGCGACTTTCTCTACTAGGTCGATCAATTCTGGCGTATAGGCTGTACTCATATCCGGGAACCGCGGTCCGAGTTCACGATCATTCGGTCCAATTAAAGGATTCGATCCAGTCAGATTCAAATGATCTTCGATGATCATCAAGTCACCAGCTTGGAAATCCGGATTCATCCCCCCGCATGCATTCGTAACAATGATCTGTTCAACCCCTAGTCCTTTCATGACCCGGACCGGGAACGTGACTTCTTGTAACGAATACCCTTCATAAAAATGAAAACGCCCCTGCATCGCAACAACCTTTTTTCCACTCAACGTTCCTATGACTAACCTTCCAGCGTGACCTTCGACCGTTGAGACAGGGAAATGCGGGATTTCACTGTAATCGATCAATGTCGCGTTCTCGATTTCATCTACAAAATCCCCAAGACCTGACCCTAAAATCAAACCGATTGTCGGCTGATCATCTGTTTTACTCGTGATGAACTTTACAGAGTCTTGAATATTTGTGTGTAATTCTGACATCCGTGATTCCCCCTTAAATGCTTTTGACGATCTGTTGGACGAGATCCATGAAGTTGGCTTTCACTTTTTCAGTGGTTTCGATGACCTCCTCATGGGTAAGAGGTTGATCAAGGATTCCTGCAGCCATATTGGAAATACAAGATATCCCGAGTACTTCCATACCACCGTGGCGAGCTATAATCACTTCAGGAACCGTAGACATGCCGACCGCGTCCCCTCCCATGATACGAAGCATCCTCACTTCTGCAGGAGTTTCATAAGATGGACCTGAATTAGCGATATAGACACCTTCTTGTAGAGAGATGTCCAATTTCTTTGCCACTTGTTTCGCTGTATTTTGTAAACGCAAAGAATAAGCATCGGACATATCGGGAAAACGGACTCCTAGTGAAGCATCGTTCGGACCGATCAGCGGATTATCACCAATATTGTTGATATGATCTGTGATGATCATCAAGTCTCCTGCTTCGAAAGATTCATTGATTCCTCCTGCAGCATTCGTAACGATCAACGTTTCAACTCCAATTTCTTTCATGACCCTTACTGGAAAAGTCACTTTTTCCATTGGATATCCTTCATAATAGTGGAAACGACCTTTCATCGCGACAACTGTTTTCCCTTCGATCGTACCGATGACGAGCTCCCCAGCGTGCCCCTCTACCGTCGAGACAGGAAAAGATGGGATATCAGAATATGGAATAGAAATCGGGTTATCGATTTTATCTGCAAGTACGCCAAGACCAGACCCTAGAATCAATCCGATGGTCGGCTTGTCATCCAATTTCTCCTCAATGTATTGTGCTGATTGTTGAATTGATTTCGTTAAAGACATGATGACCTCCTATTATAGATCCTTTAAAAAACTTTTACCGAATTCAGGCGCTTTAATTTTAAAGTTTTCTGCAATTGTAGCTCCGATATCTGCAAATGTATCCCGCAAAGGAAGCTCTTTTCCTTCTTGTATACCAGTATGATAAGCAATCAGCGGGACGTATTCTCTTGTATGATCCGTACCATGATGTATAGGATCATTCCCGTGGTCAGCCGTAATCAGAACCAAATCATCTTCATTCAGTTTTTCAAACAGTTCCGGAAGACGTGCATCGAATTCTTCCAATGCTTTACCATAACCTATCGGATCACGACGGTGCCCGAACTTTGCATCAAAATCAACAAGGTTCAAGAAGCTCATTCCCGTAAAATCACGATCTGCGGTTTTTACGATTTGATCCATACCATCCATATTGCATGTTGTTCTGATCGCATCAGTAACCCCTTCACCATCATAAATATCAGAAATCTTGCCGATCGCAATGACATCATAATCAGCATCCTGCATTTCATTCATGACTGTACGGCCAAAAGGTTTAAGTGCGTAATCATGTCGATTTGAAGTTCGTTCAAACGCACCTGGTTTACCTATGAATGGACGTGCAATGACGCGTCCTACCATATACTTTTCATCCAACGTGAGTTCACGTGCAATTTTACATATATCGTACAACTCATCAATTGGAACGATATCTTCATGTGCTGCGATTTGAAGCACAGAATCTGCTGATGTATAAACGATCAATGCGCCCGTTTCCATATGTTCCTGCCCTAGCTCAACCAGAATTTCTGTTCCGGAAGCAGGTTTGTTCCCGATGGCCATTCTGCCGGTCTTTTCTTCAAGTTCAGCAATCAGCTCTTTAGGGAAACCGTCCGGGAAGGTTTTGAATGGCTGCTCGATGTGGAGTCCCATTATTTCCCAGTGTCCAGTCATTGTGTCTTTACCGTTGGATGCTTCTTGCATTTTACCAAAGTGAGCAGATGGCTTTTCAGCTTTTTCAATTCCTTGGATCTCTCTGATGTTGCTGAGTCCAAGCTTTGCCATGTTCGGCATATTGAGACCATTCATCTTTTCTGCAATATGTCCTAATGTATCTGCTCCTAAATCATTGAATTTTTCTGCATCCGGTGCTTCACCGATTCCGACCGAATCCATGACGATCAAAAACACGCGTTTGAATTTTGAGTCCGTCATACTATTCTCCTCCCTAATCTTTACGCTATTTTATACCATTTCCATTGGTAAGTTCTATCAATCAACCACATGTAAAGGTCAGAAGTCTGACCTCTAATGAAAAGTTTAAAGTACCCTATTATAAAGGCACTTTTTGATTGTATCATGTTTATAAATCGTTTTCACGAAATTTCTCATGCTCTTGGGTGATAGGTAGAATATATGTCTTTCAGGCGTGTTTTCGTAACATGCGTATAAATTTGTGTCGTCGAAATGTCCACATGACCGAGCAACTCCTGAACTGCCCGGAGGTCTGCTCCATTTTCAAGCAAGTGCGTTGCAAACGAATGTCTTAATGTATGGGGTGTCAATTCTTTTTGGATGTTCGCTGCTCTTGACAGTTTTTTTAATATCTTCCAAAAACCTTGCCTCGTCAAACGGTTTCCATGATGGTTCAAAAACAACGCATCGTTTGTCTTCTTTTTTAAGAGCTTTCCACGCCCATTTTCAATATATGTGTTCAGTGCTTCTGTTGCCATTCTACCTACTGGAATGATCCGTTCCTTATCACCTTTTCCGACACACCTTACAAACCCCATGGTCAAATGGACATCGGTTAGATTCAATTGGATCAGCTCCGAGACACGGATTCCGGTCGCATAAAGCAATTCGATCATCGCTCGGTCCCTTATTCCGAAAGCTGAATTTCCTTCGGGCGCTTCCATCAGATCCTCTACTTCCTGGGATGATAAAATTTTGGGTAATTTACGTTCCGTTTTCGGTGTTTCAATATGTACAGATGGATCTTGGTCCGTCACCCGTTCACGTATGAGAAACTGATGGAAGGATCGTATGGAAGCGATTGTCCGTGCGATCGTCGTTGAAGCGCGTCCAGCATCTTTCAATTGATAGAGATATGTCATGATATCGTTCCTGCGTACTTCATTCAATTCTTTATGTTTTAATTCCTTCATTAAGAAGGTCGTATATTGTTTCAAATCCCGTTGGTACGACTGTAAAGTGTTTTCAGATAACCCACGTTCTACAGTCAAATAATGCAAATAATCCTGAACCTCATCAATCATGAGCGAACGCTCCTTATTCCCCAATTTCATAAAATAATTGTAATCGTTGGACCCAATAGATCCCTTCTTCCTGTTCATCATAAGATTGGAAGACCTTTACTGCTCGTCCTTCGGGTTCATCGTAGCGATGAAAGTCCTGATATTGTTCGTTCAACCATAATAGTCCATAGTAAAATAATAACGTGCAACATGCGAATGCGAGAAATACTTTACATGCGTTCCATATTAAACGAATTAACGAAACCATCGTTTCTCCTCCCAGTTTGTCCTTCCTACAGGATATGCCTGCGATCCCAGAGAATATACGTCAAAACTGGAAACAGGCTGAAGAAACGTGGTATCTCCCAATGTTATAGTGTATTTGTCATCAACTAAGGCTGTTTCGTCCAGATGTTTTTTGGAAATACACTCGCTTTAGCATCTTCTTTTGCAACATTACATTAGCAACAAACATTTGGAAAACAGCCTTAACTAAAAAAACTCGAAAAAGCCAAGCATTGGCACAGTTGAGCCTTAATTGCGCTTACACTTTCTTTAAGTGTGAAAGAAAACTGACCCTCTCGCAATTCATTGTGGGTCAGTCCTTTAGTCTGATTTTTATTTGGTCGTAACCTCTTTTTGATTTTCAACGTCTGCTTTATCGTGGCATCGATGACAGATTCCGTGAAAGGTCAACCGGTGATCTTTCACTTTGAAATTCCAATCCTTCTCCACGATTTGTTCCACTTCTCCAAGTAGATCCTCCTGGATTTCGTCCACTGCTCCACATTCGATACACACTAAATGATGATGGAAGTGTGCCGCACCTTCTTTTCGAAGGTCATACCTGGAAACACCATCACCAAAGTTGATTTTATCGACGATTTTCAATTCAGTAAGCAGTTCCAACGTACGATAAACAGTCGCTAACCCGATTTCAGGAGCTTTATCTTTAACGAGCAGATATACATCCTCTGCACTCAAATGATCTTCTTCACGCTCAAGCAAAACGCGAACCGTCGCTTCACGCTGTGGGGTAAGTTTATAGCTTTGTGAATGGAGCTGTTTTTTAATGCGGTTGATACGTTTTTCCAAGACGACCCCTCCCACACTCTATGTATATCCTTATTATAAGCATGGGGAAAAGAGGTGTCAAATTATAATTGTTTTAAATAAGATATTATAATGATTATCACCTAATAATATTATTAACTGAAAATACCGATTGTCGCTTTGATTAATGTAGGCGATAAAAAGGCTTCAATAAAGGACGCGCTTGCAACGAGAACCATGATGATGATCACCGTAACAGTATATCTCAACAATAAAGGCATCAACGGTGTCATCATCTTGTTTGAGAATTGGGCTTTGATGAGTGTCATAGATATTGCTACTGCAGCAGTCGTCACCAAAACGAACGCAGGAATGAGGATCAGGTTTTGCGGCAATACCGAAACGAAAGACAACAGGAATCCCTGCCAGCCCATCTGATTGACAAGAAATCCGACTGTAAACCCGACAACCATCCCTTTTAAGAATAATAATACAAGGATGACGGGCACTCCGATGATCGAAAGTCCAAGCAGCCAAATCAACCCCATATATTTAATATAATGGAGGAAGCTTTGAGTGAACATAGCAGATGCACTTGCCACTTCCCCTTCGGAAACTTGTCCGAAAAAACGGTTCAAATAATGGAATAGATCTTCTTTTTGCATCAAACTCAAACTATTGACAATAACAGCACCAAACACGATCCCCATCATGAGTAGAACCACCGTAAATGTATATAAGGATGAATGTTCTTGTATATGATGTGAAAATGAACGTCTCATATTATAGGTCACCCTGTGCTCCATCATTTTTCCTCCCTCATGCTCTCTTACTTTCAATTTATGAGAGGAAATCATAGAGTATGACCGAGTATTTTTATTTTATAGAGTTCCTTAGTGGAGCTTGCCGTAATGGCCTCCTCCGCCTTCTTTCAGATGAATGGTACCTTTTCTTGATTCTATGATTTTATCTACCACCTTGTTTGGTAGGACTTTACGGAGTTCTTCATCAGACACAGAATGGATAACCTCCATATCTGTCCCGAACAGTCCTCTCAACTTCTCTAGCATTCTTGGTCCGAGACCTGGAATGAATTCAAGAGGAACATGATGGGTGTAAGGAGGTCTATTAGCAGGAGAAGAGGTAGAAGCAACATCCGATAATTCCTGAATCCGATTGGAAACACCCTTGACTATACGACCTTTTTCACAATAAGTGCATTTGCGGGTCTTCTCTTCTATGATCAAAGCTCCACATTTCGCACAGCAAGTACGATAGTATTTGCCGAGCTGAGGATGAAGGCCGTAATTACCAGCTATCTTTCTTCCTTCCTTCCCTTTCAGCGCTAAAGATAGTTCTTTAAACGAAAGGTCTTCCATGTCGATTTCTTGATATTCACGACCAATCTTTTCTAGGGAATGGGCATCAGAATTTGATAGAAACGGATACTTCTGCAATTCTCCCAACTGTCCAGCCATATACGTATCACAGCTTAATCCAAGTTCGATCGCATCAATCAAATCAGGCTTGAAGACTTCTTCCATGCTCTTGCCGACACCTCTTCCATATAAACTTTTAAAAGGAGTGAAGGCATGCGCGATCACAAACAAGCCGCCCAATTCCTTTGTTTTTTCTTGGAGTTCCGTCGCGCTTCCATAGAAGCGTTGTGAGGATAGATGATGGTTTGTCATCCGTTCACCTAACCAGTTGCTGAAATGTTTCATGCTTTTTAAATAAGGTAAGAAGACTAATACATGAATCGGGCCATTACAGTTCTCATCATAGATCTCGATTTCTGAGCCTGTGATCAGGCAGCCTCCTTCTTTAATGAGACCTCCATCGCGATGTTCATAGATCTCATTCTTTTCAACAGCCACTTCCAGTTCACGGATCACAGCAGGAACGTGACAATCGATAACTCCGACCAGCTGTATACCTTTATGATGGAAGGCTGTTTGTAATACATTGGATAGAGTCAAGTTTTTGGATGCTGATATTTTTACTGGTCTACCTTCCGAAGTGCTTCCTAAATGGATATGGAAATCTGCAAAAATCCGTTTCATTTTAAGATTGGTGTTCCTTCAATTGCAAGTATTGGATAGCAAAAGCCGTTTTTGCATCATAAATGTCCTGACTTTTTACAAGTTCAATTGCTTCTTCCAATGTCACTTCCATCCGCTCGACAAACTCGTCCTGATCCAACTGGACCTTCCCTTGTTCCAACTGATCTGTGTAATAGATATGAATAAGCTCATCCGCAAAACCAGGAGATGTATAGAAGGATTGAAGATATGTCAGTTTTGTACTTCGATAACCTGTCTCCTCTTCCAGCTCGCGTCGTGCACAAACTTCTGGGTCTTCGCCTATTTCAAGTTTCCCTGCAGGAATCTCGATGATTTCCCGGTTCAACGGTTTGCGATACTGACGTACCAGGACGATTTTATTTTCTGGTGTAACAGCCAACACCGCTACTGCACCTGGATGTTTCACGATTTCTCTCTGGCTTGTCTTCCCATCCGGAAGTTCGACTTGTTCAAGATGAAGATCGATGATTTTACCACTATATATGACTTCTGAATCAATCGTTTTTTCTTCTAACTTTTTCACGACACAAAACTCCTTGTGCTAATTCTATTTTTTGATACATAAAGTCTATCATAAGCGATTATCCTATTCCTAATGATGTGAGAAGAAGGGAGTCTTACCATGAAGGTTTATCTTGAGACGAACAGCGTGACATTAGTCGGAAAAGCCTGGCAAGTACGGTATTTGCTGAAAAAATATATGCAGGAATACGAAACCGTACAGGATTGGATAGAAGGTCGACAAAAAGAAAACGTGGCAAAGCCAAGCCTTGAATATAAAAAATAGACTGAAGGCAGCACCTTTGAAGGGTGTTGTTTTTTGGTCCCACAAAAGTGAAAAAATCGATAATTATGAAGTTCGCACCGATAAATGATAAATCTGCACCGATATTTTTCTGAGTTGCACTGATAAATTTGTAATCAGCTCCAATAAGTTTGAATTTTACACCTATATCATAGTCTGAAGCTGAAATTGTCATATCTGGATAGATGTTTTCGGACTGCCGTTCGTGGTAATGTACTAACCAGGAGGTGCTTTTCATGCAATTGAACAAACTAGGAACTTCAGAATTACGAGTATCCGAAATCGGATTAGGTTGTATGTCATTAGGCACGGATGAAAAAGAAGCGACAAAAATCATTCACAAAGCTATGGATAAAGGCATAACGTTGATTGACACGGCAGACCTCTATGATTTTGGTGAAAACGAAAAATTAGTCGGTAAAGCCTTGAAAGGAAAGCGTGAGCAATGCGTATTGGCTACAAAGGTAGGTAACCGTTGGGATCACCTAGATGAAGGTTGGGAATGGGCACCGAGTAAGGAATACATAAAAACTGCGGTCAAACGTTCCTTGCAAAGATTAGACACGGATTATATCGATTTGTATCAGCTTCATGGCGGAACGATTGATGACCCAATCGATGAAATCATCGAGGCTTTTGAGGATTTGAAAACAGAAGGTTTGATCCGTGAGTATGGAATCTCATCCATTCGGCCTAATGTCATTAAAGAATACCTTGAACGCTCAAATATCGTCAGCATAATGATGCAGTATAGTTTACTTGACCGTCGAGCTGAAGAATTATTGAATAAGATCCAGGCTAATAATGTATCTGTCATTGCTAGAGGACCTCTCGCGAAAGGAAACCTTAGCGATCGGATTTTCACAGACAAAGCTTCTGATAAAGGATTTTTGGACTATGGACCTTCTGAAATCAAGGATATCATGACAAAGATAAAAGATATCTCACATGGCAGGAAGCTTTCGCATTTGTCGCTTCGCTATCCTCTGCACCATCCAGCAGTGGCGACAACAATTCCTGGGGCAAGTTCAGTCGAACAAGTTGAGGATAATACTGAAGCGGCTAAGATCGAGCTGACTCGTGATGAAATTGAACTTTTCCAGGAATGGACGAAACAAACTTTCTATGATAAACATCGTGACTAGTGGGTGAAATTCCGCTGTGGATTTCGTCAAGCTGATTGTATTTAGCCGGATTTTGGTGTTGATGCTCGCTTTCCGCGGGCGTGTGGTGAGCCCACTCGTCGCACATTGAATGGTCTCACCTGTCCCTCTTATCCCGCGGGAGTCTCGCACCCTTTCCACCAATCAAATTGCCCAAGATCTTTTTTTCAAATGACTCAAAAGCAACACTCTTTTAGAAATGAGCCAAATAAAAAGAAGAACCTCGAGCATCAACTCGAGGTTTTTTCATCATTTATTCTCGTTTTCAATGACCATCGCTATGCCTTGCCCTCCCCCTATACAAAGACTAGCTACACCATATCGTTTGTTTCGAAGCTTCAACTCATAGGCAAGTGATAGCAATAGTCTTGAGCCACTCGCACCGACTGGATGACCCAGTGCGATTGCTCCTCCATTTACATTCGTTTTATCGCGATCGAGATTCAGTTCTTTTTCTACAGCAAGGTATTGTGCAGCAAAAGCTTCATTGATTTCAAACAAATCGATCTGATCCTTGGATAGCCCTGCCCGTTTCAAAGCAAGATTGATTGCAGGCACTGGACCGATCCCCATTACTGAAGGATCAACACCGCAAACAGCCCATGATCGGATTTTCGCGAGGGGCTTCGCATTTTTCTTCTTAACGAAAGAGTCTCTGGCGATTACCAATGAAGCAGCACCATCGTTAATACCGCTCGAATTTCCTGCCGTCACCGAACCGTCCTTTTTGAATGTCGGTTTCAGCTTAGATAGTCCTTCTACAGACGTCGATGATCTGACATGCTCATCGGTCTCCACTTTTTTTACCTCTTTCCGCTCTTTCACCTCAACTGATACAATTTCTCGCTGGAAGCGGCCTGATTGAATGGCTTCCGAAGCACGCTGGTGACTAATCGCAGAATATTCATCCTGTTCTTCTCTTGAAATATCGTATTGTTCAGAAAGGTTCTCTGCCGTGATACCCATTCCGTTTCCAATCGCCTCATCCCTCAAAGTCAATAAGAGCATATCCTCGAATTGGACATTGCCAAGCTTAGGATGACCGAAACGATTTGTAAAAGAAACATATGGACTCATCGACATATTATCGACTCCGCCAACAAGCGCAGTCTCTCCTTCATTCATAAGGATAGCATGTACTCCTGAGATGACTGATTGCAATCCAGAACCACAAAGACGGTTCACGAGCATAGCAGGCGTCTCTACTGGTATTTCCGATTTAGTAGCGATATGGCGCGCTACATACGGTGCATTTGTACTGCTATGAATCACATTTCCATATATGACCTGATCGATTTCATCAGGAGATACATGCGAGCGTTCCATTGCTTCCTTGGCAGTAGCAACGCCTAGTTCAGTAGTGCCAATGCTTGCGAATGATTTTCCGAAGGAGGTGAATGCTGTCCGCGCTCCCTCTAGAATATATACTTCCTCCATCTTGATATCCCCCCTTCATATAAAAAGGCTATTTTCACAAACTTTGTTGCTCTTGCACTTAAAGAAAGTATAAAATACTTTCTTCAGTATAAGGGCAACTAAGGCTCGACCTACAAAAGGCTTGGTCTCGCCAAGTTTTCTTTAAAAGTCGTTGATTTCCGCTCCAGGAGCTCGCTTTCCACTGGGCATGCGGTGAGCCCACTCGTCTCCTTGCGACATCCACCTGTCTGCTGATCCCGCAGGTGTCTCGCACCTTTCTCTCCAATCAACTTGCACAAGATCTTTTTTTCAAATGAGTCAAAAGCAACAATCTTATGAAAAGAGCCTATAAAAAACACTCTATATGAACACCAATCCGATCGATATAAATAGACCGCTGACTAACATGGCAATCACACAAAAGCCCATGATATCTTTTGCAGACAATCCAGCGATAGCGAGTGCAGGTAGTGCCCAGAAAGGTTGGATCATATTCGTCCACGCATCACCCCAAGCGACAGCCATTGCTGTTTTTGCAGCACTGATTCCAAGGTCTTCCCCTGCCATCAGCATAATTGGTGCTTGTACAGCCCACTGACCACCGCCGGATGGAACGAAGAAATTGACGATTCCTGCGCTTAAAAATGCAAAGAATGGATACGTCAATTCATTGGAAATGCTTACGAACCATTGAGACACTTCAGCAGCTAACCCACTTGCTACCATCATCCCCATGATTCCAGCATAGAATGGGAACTGGATGATGATCCCTCCAGCACCCTTAACCGCATCAGATACACTGTTGATGAAGCGTCGCGGAGTACCATGCAGCAAGATCCCCAGGAACAAGAATAAGAAATTGACAATATCCAGATTAAGACTGAACCCACTCGTCGCAAAATAATAGACGAGGAATGCAACACCCAATAAGCCAATGACCATCGATAGGATCCAGCTGTTTTCAAGCTTTTCTGCAGGCGTATTCGTTTCGACCGCAGCTGCCTCGACATTCTTGTCCTCTAAGATCGAGGGGTCAATGTAAAACTGGTTGTCTTTCTGGTTCATCATCAACCTATTGACGATCGGCAAAGTAACAAACAAAGCCAGCACGATGAAGATGTTGAACGGTGCAAAAATCGTTTCAGACGTCGGAATTACACCGATGATGTCACTTGAAAAGTGTTCAGGCGTCGCGATCGTCAAAGGAATCGATCCTGAAAAACCGCCATGCCAAACAAGGAAACCGCTGTAAGCGCTTGCGATCAATAGCCGGTAATCGACCTTTTCGACCTGTCTAGCAAGTTCTTTTGCAAACAAAGCTCCAATGACGAGTCCGAAGCCCCAGTTTATCCAACTCGCAGCAAGAGATACAAGGGTGACGAAGACTATCGCCTTCCCCGGAGTTGAAGCCAGTGAGGCAAGTTTTCTCAAACCTTTCTTGAATAATGGACTGCTCGCCAGAACGTATCCTGTTACAAGGATGAGGACCATCTGCATTGCGAATGTCAACAGACTCCAGAATCCTTCACCCCAGAAAGTCACCATCTCTACAGGTGTGCTTCTTGTGACGAGCATACCCATCACGAATACGACCAGCGTGAGGATGACCACGAATAAGAAAGGATCCGGAAGATATCGCTGCATGATCCGATTTGAAAGTGTTGTTATCCTTTTCACCAATTACCTCCCCCTAATGGCCCTGTCATGTATTTTTCATTAGGCTGTTTTCACAAACTTTGTTGATCTTGCACTTAAAGAAAGTATAAAATACTTTCTTCAGTATAAGGGCAACAAGGCTCGACCTACAAAAGGCTTGGTCTCGCCAAGTTTTCTTTAAAAGTGGTTGATTTCCGCTCCAGGATGCTCACTTTCCGCGGGCGTGCATCGCACGAAGAAAATGCGTTTTTCATTTTCGAGGAGCCTCGCACCTTGCTCTCCAATCAACTTGCACAACGAGATTCTTAAAAATGACTCAAAAGCAATTAAGAAAAGAGCCTTCAGTTAACAACTCAGTTTTAAAACAGACTCCATTTTAAAATGTGTTTACCTTTACGTCGTCACCTATGATCAATGTCGGTTGAGTCGCTTCTTGAATCTCTTCAGGAGTGAACCCTTCTGCTACCTCAACTAGCTTCAGGCCATCAGGAGTTACATCGATGACAGCACGATCGGTTATGATGCGGTCCACCACTCCGCTGCCTGTCAATGGCAGGGAACATTCGTTGAGAATTTTCGGATCCCCTTTTTTATTGACGTGATCCATGATGACGATGATCCGCTTTGCACCATGTACAAGGTCCATCGCACCGCCCATACCCTTGATCATCTTTCCAGGAATCATCCAGTTTGCAAGATCCCCGTTCCCTGAAACCTCCATACCACCTAAAATCGCAATATCGATATGTCCACCACGGATCATTCCAAATGATTCCGAGCTGTCAAAATAAGATGCTCCTTTCGTAGCAGTAACGGTTTCTTTTCCAGCATTGATCAAGTCAGGGTCGACTTCATCTTCTGTCGGATAACGCCCGATTCCGAGCAAACCGTTTTCTGATTGAAGGACGACTTGTTTGTTATCTGAAATATAGTTCGCAACTAGTGTCGGCATACCGATTCCCAGGTTTACATAGAATCCATCTTCAATTTCCTTTTCTGCTCTTCTAGCAATGCGTTCGCGTACGAGTGCTTTATCTACTTTTGTCATTATACCTTCCTCCTCTGCTGTTATTTCGTAACGGTCAATCGTTCGATTTTCTTCTGCTGTTCACCGACGATCAGTTTTTGTACATAGATACTTGGTGTATGGATATGATCCGGGTCTAATTCACCTACTTCGTGTAACTCCTCGACCTCTGCTATCGTGATTTTCCCAGCTGCTGCAATCATAGGGTTGAAATTACGGGCTGTCTTGTTATAAATGAGGTTCCCCATTTTATCTGCTTTCTGTGCTCGAACAAGACTGACATCGGCAGTCATCCCATACTCCAGCAGGTAATCCTTCCCGTCAATATTCCTGACCTCTCTTCCTTCAGCTAACGGCGTACCTACTCCAGCCGGTGTATAGAATGCAGGAATTCCTGCACCTCCCGCACGGATTCTCTCAGCAAGTGTCCCTTGAGGAATCAGTTCTACCTCAATTTCCCCAGACAAAACTTGGCGTTCAAACTCTTTGTTTTCACCAACATAAGAACCGACCATTTTCTTGATCTGTTTGTTTTTCAGAAGGAGACCAAGTCCCCAATCGTCTACACCACAGTTATTTGAAATCACTGTTAGATCTTTGACACCGCTATCGACTAATGCAAGAATCAAGTTTTCCGGAATGCCTACAAGACCAAAGCCACCGACCATGATTGTAGCTCCATCTTTAATATCTTTTACTGCTTCTAAGAAGGATGTTTCAATTGGTTTCATGTTCTTTCATCTCCTTTTTTATGCTTCATTTTCTATGATTGTCGCCACACCTTGCCCGCCGCCGATACATAATGTGGCAAGGCCATATTGTTCATTTCTGCGTTTCAATTCATGGATCAACGTTACAAGAATACGAGTACCGCTTGCTCCGATCGGATGGCCAAGTGCAATTGCACCACCATTCACATTAAGAATCTCTTTGTTGAAGTTGAGATCTTTTCCGACCGCTAAAGATTGGGCAGCAAATGCTTCATTCGCTTCGATCAAATTCATTGCATCGATGGTGAGATTCGCTTTTTCCAATGCCTTTCTCGTTGCTGGTACTGGTCCGATTCCCATGATGCTAGGGTCGACACCAGCTGAAGAATTCGAACGGATGACAGCGAGTGGCTTCAATCCAAGCTCATTTGCCTTTTGACGGCTCATGACGATGACTGCAGCTGCACCATCATTGATTCCTGAAGCATTACCCGCAGTAACCATGCCATCTTTTTTGAATGCAGGACGCAGCTTCGATAACTTTTCTGCTGTCGAATTCTTTGGGTGTTCATCAGTATTAAAGATGACTGGCTCCCCTTTACGTTGTGGAATTTCAACAGGGACGATTTCATCTGCAAAACGACCATTCTCTATCGCACTCGCAGCCTTCTCCTGACTCCAAGCTGCAAATTCATCTAATTCTTCACGCTTCAATCCATGCGTTTCACATAAGTTCTCAGCAGTGATCCCCATATGATAGTCATTGAACGCACACCATAGTCCATCCTGGATCATCGAGTCGACAACTTTCTGATCCCCCATTTTATAGCCATCACGTGCTCCTTTTAATAGGTAAGGTGCCTGGCTCATATTTTCCATTCCACCTGCGACAACCACATCTGCATCTCCTAACAGGATCGACTGTGCAGCAAGATGGACCGTTTTCAAACCGGAACCACAGACCTTGTTGATCGTCATTGAAGAAGTGGTATCAGCAAGTCCTGCTTTCATTGCAGCTTGCCTTGCAGGGTTCTGGCCGAGTCCAGCTTGGAGGACATTCCCCATGATCACTTCATCGACTTCTGATATACCTGCCCGTTTCAAAGCTTCCTTAATTGCGATACCACCCAGTTCTGTAGCTGATATTGATTTTAAACTACCCCCAAAACTACCAATCGGGGTCCGAACCGCACTTACTATGACAGCTTCTCTCTCCATCTCTTTGTTGCCTCCTTGAAATTTGTTGTTATCTGTCTCACCTTGTCTATTTCTCAGTCATTTCTGAATTCTCCTTCTTCTCAGACGATATTTCTTTGAAAGAATGAAAATACTTGCCCTTTAAAATTTCTTCACGTTACAATGAAAGATAAAGTATATTAAAGCGCTTACATACAGTGGTAAATTTGTAAAGAAAAACTGGAGGTCATTATGAACTTACCTGAAAAAGTGACAATCATCGAAGTAGGACCAAGGGATGGATTACAAAACGAAAAAAACCAGGTGCCTACCGATGCGAAAATCAAATTTATAAAGGAATTAAAAAACGCTGGAATCAAAGATATGGAATTGACATCATTCGTCTCTCCTAAATGGGTTCCCCAGATGAGTGATGCGAAAGAAGTGATTGAAGCTTGTCTGGATGATCGGCGTAACTTCGTACTCACACCGAATCGTAAAGGTATTGAACGACTTTATGAGACGGATGGAAAGGATGCCGCTGTCTTCGTGGGTGTAAGTTCAACATTCAATAAAAAGAACATCAACAAGACAACGGATGAAAGCATGGCTGAATTGAAACCGATCCTCACCGAACTGAAGCAGAAAGGCTACTTCATCCGAGCTTGCATTTCCACTTCCTTTTATTGTCCTTATGATGGGAAAGTCGAACCGGGGGATGTGGTCGCGTTATGTACACAATTTGCCGATTATGGCGTAGATGAACTAAGCGTTGCGGATACAATCGGGATGGCGAATCCTCTCGAAAGCTATCAATTATTCAGTGAATTGAACGCAAAATTAGGAGATCGACTGTTGTTGACAGCTCACTTCCACGACACGCGCGGAATGGCTATAGCAAATATTTATGCGTGCCTTCAAGCTGGAATTACGAGATTCGATACTTCTGCTGGTGGATTAGGGGGGTGTCCATTTGCTCCTGGAGCAACCGGAAATGTTGCAACAGAAGACGTCGTTTACATGCTGCATCAGATGGGCATCGAAACCGGAATAGATCTCGATCAATTGTTGAAGGCTGTACAAGGAATCACACCGCACGTTTCAAGAAAGATCGAAAGCAAGTATTATAACCTCATCGTACAAACACCTTCTAAAGCATAAGAGAAATATTCATATAATAGGTTCCAAAATCGTATAATAACATGCAAAAATTATTGTAAGAAAGTGGTCCCAACACAACCGTTGTGGCCACTTTTTATTTTAACGATGATTTTGGAGGAATAATCGTGCACTACTTCTTCATCTCTTTCAAGATCCCGATTGCCCAATCACACCATTCAATCCAACTTTCCATATATTTCTTCCCGAATTCGGAGGTAAAGTATTCACCTAATGCTGCTTTTTTATTTTCATCCGTTTTGTACTGGTTCTCTTGCCAGATTTTCATTTGTTGTAGTCCGAATTGATGATGTTTTTTACTTTGCTCTAGGAACTGGATGGCGTCTTCTGGGTCAATCAAATGGAACATTGAAACCCGCAACAGCTGCTGATCCTTTAATTTCGGCGGTTCGACTTGATAGTCCAGCAACCATTTCAAAAGTGCTTCTTGTCCGGACTCTTCAATCGAATAGACTTTTTTATCCGGTGCGTCTTCTTGCGGGTAATGGACAGATCTGACCAATCCCTCTTCCTCAAGCTTGATCAACTCCCGGTAGATCTGTGTATGATGTGCCGACCAGAAATGGATCATGGTTTCCTTGAACTGTTGTGTCAACTCATAACCCGTAGCCGGTTTCTTCGTCAATAAACCCAATAAAGCATATCTTAATGCCATCTTCATCAATCCTTCAACTGAAACTGAATCAATCTTATCACAAAATATACAAATTATCAGATGTATAATAGTTGCTCTTCTACCGTTTTCCATTATACTTGTAACTAACATATATGTGAATTTACACATATGAAAGGGGGCACATAAATTTGAGTTGGTTGACACGCTTTAGTTTGAAGAACCCTATCGCTGTCATAATCATAAGCTTATTGCTTGTGTTAGGAGGTTTATACTCTTTCAGTAATCTGAAAGTCGATCTCCTTCCAGATATCGAATTCCCGCAAATGTCGGTTCAAATTGTCTATCCTGGTGCATCTACCCAGGATGTCAATGAAAAGGTAACAGAAAAAGTAGAGGAAAGATTGAAAGCGCTAAATGATGTAAAAAAAATGCAAAGCCAATCATTCGAAAGCCTCTCCGTCATCAATTTGGAATTTCCATTCTCAACAAACCTTGAAGACGTAGAACAAGAGATTGAAAATCTCATAGAGGACGCAGACCTTCCAGAAAATGCAAAAACCGAAATCAACCGGTTTTCGTTCGGGACGATTCCAATCTATAATATTTCATTGTTCCCAAAAGATGATACAGAGAACTTCAAGTCATTCGTTGAAGACGATCTGATTCCAGAGGTAAAGAAAATTCCCGGGGTCAATAACATCTCTGTCGGCGGGTTGGAAGATGAATCATTGACAATTACTGTTGATAAAGAGAAAGCTCGACAGAACGGGTATACACTAAATCAAATCAAAGAATCGATCAATCAGCATTACATGTCTTTCCCTGCCGGAACTGTAGAAAATGATACATTATCGATTCCTGTCCGTGTCAAAGAGAAGGTCGAAACGATCAAACAACTAGAGTCCCTTCAATTGAACGCAGGGACTACAGCTCCCGGGCAGGGTGGCGAGCAAGGTCCTCCGCGTGGAAATCCCGAAGGTCCTCCTACTGAAAATAACGAGCAACCACAACCTGGGGTTTATGGTCCACAAACCGTTACTTTAGGGGACATCGCCAAAATCGAAGAAGCAAGTGAAAGTGATGAGATCACGCGTTACAATTTACAAAGGGCCCTGTCTGCTGCTATTACGAAAAAACAAGGTGCAAATACGGTCGAAGTATCCGAACGAGTCATCTCGACACTAGAAAAATATGATGACAGAGTCGATTACGCAATCGGATTTGATCAAGCTTCCGGGATCAAGCAATCTGTTGAAAAACTTGTGAAAGAAGGTCTTTACGGAGCTCTGTTCGCATCCTTAGCCGTATTGCTGTTTCTACGTAATATCAGAGCTACAATCATCGCGATCATCTCTATCCCACTGTCGCTCCTGATCAGTGCCATCTTCATGTCGCGTCTCGGCATCACATTGAACGTCATGACACTTGGCGGTATGGCGGTTGCGGTAGGGCGCGTCGTCGATGACAGCATCGTCGTCATCGAAAATATATTCCGGAGAACACGTAAAAGTGATGGAACTGAAGACAGAGATGAATTGATTTTACAATCGACAAAAGAGATCTTGAAAGCAATTGTCTCCTCGACCTTGACGACTGTTGTCGTCTTCTTACCTTTAGGTTTTGTCGGCGGGATAACCGGAGAGTTCTTCTTACCTTTCGCTTTGACGATTGTATTTGCATTACTCGCTTCATTAGTAGTTGCTGTGACGCTCGTGCCTATTCTCGCAAAGATATCCTTCAAGAAGGTCAAACACGAAGAGAAAACGACATGGCTGCAACGATTTTATGTAAAGATGATTAAAGGTTCATTGAATCATAAATTACCAGTCATCCTTGTATCGTTAGCATTGTTAGGAGGCTCTTTCTTCCTGACATCCAAGTTAGGTTTCGTGTTTTTACCAAATGAAGAACAGAAAACGTTGTCTGCATCTGTTGAAATGCCAGCATCGACCACGTTAGAAAGTACCAATGATGTCTCCTTGAAAGTCGAGGAATACTTAAGTGACGTGGATGGCATAAAGGATGTGACTGCAGCAGTCGGCAGCCGTGATTTCCAAAGTGGACTTAAACGCGAGAACGTTGCCAATTACTTTATCAATCTAAAGGAATCTGCCAATGTTTCTGAAGTCATTTCCACATTAGAATCTGACTTAAAAGAAATGTTGAAAGAAGAAAGTGAAAATGCTGCTGTCAGTGTACAAGAACTGGAAGCTGGCGGGCCTCCTACGAACAATGAAGTGAATATCGACCTGTATAGCAATGACCTGGAAAAACTCCAGGAAGCTGCTGCAGACGTTGAAGCTTATATGAAAGAACAAGATAAACTTGAATATATCAGCAATAATTTTTCAGAAACTCAGCCGCAATGGACAGTCGATATTGATCCTGAAACCGCCTCCGAGTATGGCGTTTCTGGTTTCATGATCCTTGGGATGATCAGTGATCAGACGAAGCCGGTCGATGTAGGAACAATGCCGATCAATGAAAAGGATCAGTCTGTGACGTTGCAATATGACGAAAAGCTGAGTTCACTTGAAGAGCTAGAGGAATTACAGGTTCCTACAGGAAAGGGTATTGTTGAATTATCCGATATCGCTGACGTGAAACGGATTGAGGATGTTTCATCAATTCAAAAGCTTGATGGTAAAGTCTTTGCGCGTGTATCAGCAAAGATCCAAGGACAAAACATCCAGAAGGTATCCAGTGATGTCATAAATGGCGTAAAAGCTGATGTTGAACTGCCTGAAGGGGTCTCACTCGAAGGTGGTAGCGGAAGCGACGAAACACAAGAAACCTTCCAGCAGCTTGGATTGGCGATGCTGGTTGCAATCGGACTTGTCTATCTGACGATGCTGATTACATTTGGCAAAGCACGTATCCCGTTCATCATCTTATCTTCCTTGTTATTTGTTCCGATCGGTTCCATCGGGGGGCTATGGCTGATGAATGAACCATTGTCAATCAGTGCGATGATCGGTGTCCTGATGCTGATAGGAATCGTAACAACCAATGCGATTGTATTGGTCGACCGAATCGGCCAGAATCGCTTTGAAAAGAGTATGACAATACGAGAAGCGTTATTAGAGGCAGGAAAAACCCGTCTACGCCCGATTTTGATGACCGCTTTTGCAACGATTGCTGCTCTGCTTCCACTAGCCTTTACCACATCAAGCGGTACGTTGATTTCCAAAGGTTTGGCGATCGTCGTCATCGGAGGATTGACCACATCAACCTTCCTGACGCTCATCATCGTCCCCGTCATCTATGAGTTATTCTTCTTCAAGCAAGCAAGGAAGGAACAGCGGACAGCTGAAGTTACAGATTAAACGAATTAAAGATGAAAAAGGACTGTACCTGAGATTGTCAGGACAGTCCTTTTTTAAGGCTGCTTTCGCAAACTTTTTTGTTCTTGCACTTAAAGAAATTATAAAATACTTTCTTCAGTATATGGGCAACTAAGGCTCGACCTACAAAAGGCTTGTTCTCGCCAAGTTTTCTTTAAAAGGCGTTGATTTCCGCTCCAGGGTGCTCGCTTTCCGCGGGGCGTGTGCGGTGAGCCCGCAGGACAAGGAAAGCTTCAGCAGTGTTACATCGCACGAAGAAAATGCGATTTTCATTTTCTAGGAATCTCACACCTTACCCTCCAATCAACTTGCACAAGGTGTTTTTAAAAAATGACTCAAACGCAACATTCTTAAATATAAGAGCCTTTGCTATCGGAATGAAGAGACGTAACCACGATCTAATTTATCTTTTAATTTCCATGCAAGTTTTCCTTTTGTAGAAAAGGCCGCATATTTTAGATAAGCCTGTTTATGGCCGACCGAAATGACCGATAACCATCGTTTAGGTGGATGGAAATGGTACCCCTCTCCCGTTTCAAGATACCCTTTGAGGTTTTCAAACAGCACCTCTCCTTGCTTGTCTACTATGGACCCATTAACAGGAAGATCCGGATGGTTTCGGATCGTCACTCCATTTCCAGCTCCAAAGATGAAGGGATATTTTTTGACTTGCATTGTATCTTCCACCAACAAACGTCCTACTTCATCGGTTGGCAGCTCTGAACTCTTATATACTCCAGGTGGCTTAAACACCGTCATCCAGAGTAAAGTATCAAATGGAACCGACTCATTTCCAGTCTTGATCAAGTTATCGTGAATCTCGACCATGTTTTCAATCCTATACACTTCTATTCCCTGATTCCCGAGTTCATCTTCCAAGCTCTTTAAAGTGAAATCTCGAGGCTCTCTATACATCGCCGGTGGCTGCATCAAAATTACTTTTGCATGATCATGATATGTCTGTTTCAAAGCTTTCATTGAAAAACTCATTTCAATGGCTTCTGCTCCGTCTCCAACGATGACGAGTGGCCCTTTTTTATGATCATACTCCTTGAGACGTTCAATATGGTCTCTTTCAGTAAGGTCAAAAATATTTTCTCGACCTGGCAGGATTTCTGCCCCCTTACGTCTCCTATCCGTGTCTAAAGATAAAACATCGAAAGATAAGATATCCCCATTTTCCGTGAGCACCATTCTCTGCTTCACATCAATAGACAACGCCGTTCCTTGAACAAACCGAATTCCGGCTTTTTCAGTCAAATCAGCTAAATTGATTTCAAGATCTTCCAGCCGATAGATTTCCTCAACAAACCCAGGAAGCATATCCGCATGAAAGGTTATTGAAGAAGGGCTGAGTAACGTGATTTCACAATCCATTGAAGTTTCATTTTTCAATTTTTTCAACAAAGAAAGGTGGGCACGGCCACCTCCGATTAACAACAGTTTTTTAGACATAATTGCTCCTTAATCTATCAATTCAGTAAGGTCCTGTAAGACATGATGCGGTACAACACCAAGTTCATCCATAACACCACCAGTGCGATTGACCCAGGCTACTTGAAAGCCGAATGTCTTTGCACCCGCAATGTCCCATGTGTTCGACGATAAAAACAAGACTTCGTGCCGCTCCACACCAAGTTGTTCCAATGCGTATAGATAAGAATCTGGATGTGGTTTGAACCGCTTGATGCCATTCACTGAAATCAAATTGGAAAAATGGGACTGCAGACGATTGTGTTCAATCAAAGGATGAAGCATATCCTCTGAACCATTCGAAAAAACAGCTAATTGAAATCCGCTCAACCTTTCAAGTACTTCTTCCACTTCCGGATACGGTTTCAACTGTAGATAGGCTGATAATAATGCCTTTTCAATTGAATCACTCAGTTCCACACCTTCACTCTTACAGGCATATTTTAACGCATCTTTTGTTATTGACCAAAAGGGGCGATAATTTCCCATCAATCCTCGAAGGAAAGAATATTCAAGCTGTTTTTGCCTCCACACCTTGCTGATTTCTTCTCCTTTTTGTGGAAAGTGGATTTCGCACTCTTCTATCACTGAATGTACATCAAACAATGTTCCATATACATCAAACACGATCGCTTTTGTATTACTGTACACCAAACTCACCTCGTGTTCATTTTTATTCCTGATCAAGCCGGACAGCTAACATTCGCGAAAGCTTTTTCCTGAACAGGATTGGTAATGCAGTAAGGATCACCAGGGAAGCAATCGACATGATGATCAATTCGTTCCCCCCAGAATAAGTACTGCTTCCGATGCCGCAATAAATCAGGGCTCCGGGGACTAGTCCCAATAATGTCGCAAAAAAATAATGTGAAAAACGAATAGTCGATACTGCACTGAGATATGTAACCAGTTCGAAATGTAAAAATGGTAACAGACGCAGAATCAATAAGATGATGAAACCTTTCTTGTCTATTTGTTGTCGCAAGGTTTCGTATTTTGCAGAATCCGGTATCCCCCCGAATGTAATCCCTAGCTTCCGTATCGCCAGGAACGATAGGATCGCTCCAACACACGCTCCGATGATGGTTAGAAGAACTCCAAACCAGAACCCGAATGCAAGACCTCCTACAATCGCTAATAAAGAAGCCGGGAACAAAACGAGGGGACGTATCGTGAACATGATCAAATATATCCCCGGTGCGATCCAGCCAAACGCCATCACCCAATCCCGAATTTTCCTTGGGGGAATTTCTAAGAATGCCTGATTCAACCAGATAAATAACCCTACTATGATAACGATGATCACAATCTTACGTATCCATTTCTGTTTGTCCATGTCCCGCCCTCTTTTTATAAGGATCTTACCTTAACAGATCCACTTCGTCTTAATAAAAACGTTTCCCTTAAATTATGTCCAACGAAACGTATATATTTTCATCCCTTTCAAGCACAAAAACGCCTTTACCTTTTTCGAACATGAGTAAGACGGATTATAAAGAAAACTTGGCGAGGTCAAGCCTTAACGTAGGCTGAGCCTTAGTTCCTCGAAAAAAGCAATTGCACTCCTTCGTGCGGTGTATTGCTTCCGTAAGCCACCAGCTAGTGCTCTTATATTGAAGAGGCTGGGACAAATGAACTTTGTTCAATAGAAAACCCGGACAAATTGTCCGGGTTTTCTTCAGTGGTAATAAATGAAGGTTCCGCTTCGTCAACATCCTTCGCTTTCCGCGGGCACGGCCTCAGCCTCCTCAGAAAGCACAAATCGCTTTCTTGCGGGGTCTTCGACTCGTGCTGTTCCCGCAGGAGTCTACGGATGTTGTCTACGCTTTTCGTCTTTCATTTTCTCTAATCTATTTTATTGATCGTCTTTTCTGTTGGCAGTTATCGTTTTGTCCCAGCCTCTTTAAATGTAAAAAAACAGAAAAAAGTCGTACACATTCCTGGTGAGTGACCATATACTCTGAAAGAAGCGTATATTAGGTTACGATTATGTAAAACTGTGGTATTCTAATGGTAGGACAACATATACTAATAAAAACCGCAGGTGCTGCAACACCTGCGGAGAGATAGCACAATAGATTTCCCTCAAAGGGGGAAGGCTATTCCGATGGATGACCACCCTAATGCCGCCAAGCTCAAGGGTGGTTATTTCCTTTTATCAGGAAAAGACAACAACGTCACGATTAACAATCCAAATGTGATCATCAGACTGATCGCTTCGAACGCTGTCAATGGCTGCACCCCCTTCCTTGACTGCTTGAGACGGGGATCAGCCTTCCACCCTCGAGTATCCTCTATTGCACTCTTATTATTATACCACGATTCCATCATTTTCCTCATCGTCAATTTGAGCTAATTATATTCTAATCAATAATGTTTTTTAGAAGACCCCCACAGGTAAATCCGAAAACCCGAAACCTATTAGCACAACCCCCTTAAAAGTTATCATGGAAGGACACTTAGAATGTAGCATCCCCTGCATTCTAAAGTGTCCTTTTTGTTTCCGAAGATAAAAAACTCACGGGTCAAATTCTTTTGATACCTGCCTCGTTTTGCGTTTTGCAAAAACGTATCCTGGCATCTTTTTGGCACTATCGCACGATTAATGATGTCACAAAGCACTCGGTTTTTCCCTATCGTATCACATGACGTCGCCCTACAGAGATACCATCTTTATCAAGCGAAAAACGCCCCCTGAAAAAGGAGCGTTCTCTTTATTAGGCACTAATTTGCTTATTTAATCCACATTTGATTTGCTGCCTAGCCCGGTAGAGGCGTGATTTCACAGTTCCTAATGGGAGCTGTAATCGATCAGCAATTTCTTCTTCTTTCAATCCATCATCATATTTAAGTAGAAAGACTTCACGCAAAACCGGTTTTAGTCCACTTACTTCGTGTTCAATTTCTTTTTCCATCCATAAAGCCTCGACGATTTGTTCAACATCATTCTTTTCCTGGTTGTATTCGTTTGCTGTATAGATGACATCCTCCACCAGGATTGCGCCGGATTTCTTTTCTTTACGGATGAGGTCAATCGCAGTTCGTGAGGCAATGGTCGAAAGCCACGAACCGATTTTATCGATATCCAATATGGAGTCGATTTTCTTGAATGCCTTGATGAAGGTTTCTTGAACGATATCTTCTGCAAGATATCTATCATGGGTGATCATCACTGCAACCTTGAATACTTTATGCCAGAATGTTTCATATATAAGATTTAAATCGATTTCTTGTTTATGTTCTTGAAGATGTGTTGATTGCATCTATTATCACCTCACCTTTATTCAAAATGTTCTTTTACAAAATCAGGGATATTATGATCAGGAAAACTTAACAGTTCCATTTGATCAGTATCTTTGTACTTGAACACGATGAAATATTTATTATCTGGATTTCCCCATGTGGAAGCCTTGATACTATCTTGAATTTCACTCTTCTTCGTAATCTTCCAGGCCTCTGATAATTGTGTAAGCTGTTCGGCTACTCCCATTTCTTGTCCATTGAATTCAATGTTCACAGATGGCGCGATGACTGCATATTCGATATCTTCTATTGTTGTTAAAACCCTATTCGAGAGACTTTCTGCTTTCATCCACTCTTCGAACCTCTCGAACGATGATTCAAATTCCAGATAAACTTCATTATGCTCACCACTTGAAAGGTGGATCCTGATAGAAGGTTCAAATGCGTTTTGGTCTCTTCCTCCATCATAAGGAGCCTCTTTTACATCCAGCTTCAATGCTTCTATTGCAGCTTCGATTTTTTCAGGTTCATGTACAATTGCTTCCCCTTTTTTGGATTCCACCGTAATTCTCGTCACTTCTTCACTGGAAATATGGAATATCCGATTCGTCTTTTCTTTATATTCATTGGCTTCATAGACCGGCTTCAAATATGTCATTAGATCTTCCGTGACCGGTACACGGTATTCCCTGATCATCTCTCCTCCATTCTTCATTTCATAAGCAATGAAGAATGTTTGTGTATTATGATATGAAGGTAAATATGACTTTTTATTGTCGATAAGGTACTCATGCAAGCTTATTACGGATTGGATATTTTCTTTGCTGTCCAAGGTTGGATTATAATATTCCGGTCCATCCAATGAATCGAGTTCATCCTTGTGTTCAAAGTTCCATGCCCCGTTCCCTATGAAGACTTGATCGACTTCATTCAATTCCGGCACTCTATTTTCGTAACCTGTCAAATCAAAACGGAATGCAATAATTGCCACGGCTACGATTACGGCAAAGATAATATAGCCCTTTAAATTAGCGAAAACCCGCCACGTTTTTTGTAAAAGCATTTCTGCTATTAAATATCCGAAAATACTACCCAGGATATAACCAACGAGCAACCAGGTGAATGAATGCTGCGTTTCGCTGAAGTACATACCACCCAACAACATTACACAAAGCGTTACACTATATTTGAAAAATGGTTTCAATGGCTGAAATACAAACGCCTGGGATACGCCTTCCAGATTTCTTCTTTCATAAAGTTTCATGCCTCCTATATACAGTACAAGAGTCATTGCCAGATAGAGGACAACTTCTGCCCATGTGAAAATTTCTTTCTCTTGATCAATCATATAGGTCGCTAATGCTGTAATGGGTGAATATTTGTTCAATTGACTGCTCATATAATAATTTGCTGAAAACCCATATAAGAAATAGGTCATGTTCATGACAATCAAAATGGTGATCCCGACTGGTAACAGCAATAGGATATAGGTAAGTACTCCTTGCACCGCGGATAATCCGGTCATCGATCCAATGAATATTCCCGCGATGAACAGCAATACCGTGATCACGAAAAGCAGGCACATCCATACCCAAACGTCTCTCATTGTATAGAAGTTTTCCAGATTCATCGTGCCATTCATTATCATCAGAACGATCCCTGTAATGAGTACAGGAAGCAATAAATAGATGACACCCAGCAAAGCATAATTGTTATAAAGGGTTGATCTTTTTATAGGCAAACTATGCATGAAATCTGACGCATTTTTTACATGTAAATATCTGAATAAGAAAATCGCAAATAGGATAGGTACTGAAAACACTAATAAGAGTTGGATCTCACCGTTAAAGGAAAACAAACCATCATAATAGTTGAATTGACTTGAAGAGTCTTCACTGCTCCAAATCATCAATATCTGCATGGGAAGTGCAAGGAATAAACCAAACAGATAAATGAGTGCTATCCATCCCACACTACGGAAGCTTTGGATCCACATCTCTTTATTAATCCAGGACGTTTGTGATTGCATAGCCAACATCCCCCATCTCATATATGAAGATTTCTTCGAGTGTGAGCGGTAATAGGTCATAAACAACCGGGTTGAATCGTTCAAAGTTTTCCGAAACTTCATCTGCTTGCCCTCTGACGATACAGAGCATGACACTTCCGCGTTTTTCTTTGTACAACAAGTCCACATCTGAGAAAAGCTCATCTGGAACTTCCCTCTTAAAGGCAATCTGGATTTTATGGATGTCCGACTTTAATACATCCAGTTCCTTTTCCAGTAAAAGCTTTCCCTTATGTAATATCCCGATATGATCGCAAATGTCTTCAATTTCCCTCAAATTATGAGAAGAGATGAGAACGGTCATTTCACGTTCCGCTACATCTTGTAAAATCAGGTTCTTCACCTTTTTCCTCATGACTGGATCAAGTCCATCAATCGGTTCATCCAAAATCAACACATCAGGCATTGTAGAGAGTGATATCCAAAAAGCCACCTGACGCTGCATCCCTTTTGAAAACTTGTGGATCTTTTTATTTACATCGATCTTAAAGACTTCTTTCATTTGCTGATACCGTTCTTCATTCCAATTCGAATACATGCTCTTGTAAAAATTCGCCATTTGCTGGATTGTGTATTGCGAAAAGAAATACAGCGTATCAGGAATAAAAATCATCCGGTCTTTCATTTTCGTATTCTCGAAAACAGGTTCATTATTGATTGTGACGCTTCCAGAACTCTCTCTTAATACCCCGGCTAGGATCCTTAGCAGCGTCGTCTTTCCTGCTCCATTTGAACCTAACAACCCGTAAATGGATCCTTTCTTGACTGTAAAGGAAACGTTAGATAATGCCTCGACATCATCTAGCTTCTTCGCTACATCATTGACCCGAATCATCTTGTTCCCCTCCCCCTATCGATTTCTCTATTTCTGTAATGTATTTTTGCAGTTCTTCTGCGGTCATACCAAGGTAAAGTGCTTCTGAGACGAGCTCTTTGAACGCCGTCTTTACCTTTGCTAACTTTTCTGAGTTAACAGCATGTTCGGTCTCACTTACAAAACTTCCTTTTCCTTTGATCGAATAGATATATCCTTGTGATTCTAATTCCCGGTACGCCTTTTGAATCGTGTTCGGATTGATCGTCAATTGTTGGGCAAGCACCCTGACAGACGGAAGCTGTTCATCTGTTTTCATGACATCATTGATAATAAGCACTTTAAATTTATCGACTAGTTGCTCATAAATTGGTTTACGACTTCGAACATCGAGATCAAACATGGCTACCCTCCCATCTGGCCTCGAACTGTATGAACTGTATTAACCGTACTAACTGTATTATCATTATTAGTACAGTTGTTATTATATACGAATTTTTCCATATTGGGAAGAAGAAATTTACAAAATAATCGTGTAAAGGAAATGTTTTTCGCAAAATCAACAATGATAGTAAAAGAAAACTGAACACAAAATACTTGTTCAAGCATCTGTCCATACTATCTGTAGAGATATGATCAGCTACTCAGGAGGCTTACATATGGAAGCGAATTTGCATCAAAACAACCACAAAACTTACTGTAACTGTGAATACGATGAATTGAAGAGAGTCATTTTGTGTGAACCACATTACATGACGATCCGCGAGATCATCAATGAAACGCAAAAAAAGTTCAAAGATGAGGGCATAAATATCGATCTGGCAGTTGAACAACATAACCAGTTCATCAAAATACTCAGGGAAAACGGGGCGGAAGTAATCCTGCTTCCTTACCATGAAAAATTCCCTGAACAGGTGTTTACTCGAGATATCGGCTTTACCCTGGGCCAAACCGTTTTCATCTCTAAAATGGGGAGTGATGTACGTAAAGGAGAGGTAGGGATTGTAAAACAATGGCTTGATGATGAAGAAATGTCGTATTTCAATCTTTCTGAGGAAAAAATAGAAGGCGGGGATGTACTCATCGATCAGGATACGATTTTTGTGGGTTTAAGTTATCGTACCGACCAAAAGGCTGTGGATCATCTTCAAAGTATTTTAACAACCTACAAGGTAATGGGAATCCCTTTTAATGAAAAATATTTACATTTGGATTGTGTATTCAATGTCGTTTCTCCTGAAGTTGCATTGATTTTCCCGCCTGCTTTGGACAAGAGAGAACTGGATCTTTTTTCTTCACGTTATGAATTGATTGAAGTATCAGAAGAAGAACAATTCACACTTGGGACGAATGTTTTATCAATAGGACACAAGAAAATTATCAGCCTCCCGATCAATACGGAAGTTAATGCACAATTGAGAAAAAAAGGGTTCGAAGTAATAGAAATCGATATTTCTGAAATCATCAAATCAGGAGGTTCCTTTCGCTGTTGTACAATGCCGATTCTAAGAGTAAATGGAATGCAATAAAAAACGGGATTACTGAACGAACCAGTCCCGTTTTTTATTTCAATTTTCATTTTTTATTTTAATTTCTTTAGGTAATTCAGATGGCGCTTTGGGAACCTTCTGGGGTTCGAAGTTGATCACCTCAGAGGAATAGAGTTTTACTACCATGCTTCCTCCATACCGCTTAGCCCTGATCAGTATCGGCTGATTATATTTATTGAGAAATTGAAAGTCAGCGCCATACCAGCTTACTGTCGCATCACGACCAGGCGGTACGTATGGGACACGCTTACTATGAGAGTATCGTTCAATGATTTGGAGTCCTGCACGGTCAACCGCATTGAACAATGTTGAGGATACCTGGCAAATCCCTCCTCCAATCCCTTCAGACACTTCCCCTCTTACGATGACAGGAGCTGGCAAATATCCTTTTTTCTTTGTTCTCCTGCCGACCACTTTGTTAAAAGAAAACGTCTCACCAGGGAAAATGACTGTATTATCCATCGCTTCTGCAGCAAGAGAAATATTATGTGTGCGGTTTTCATTGTTTGAATTGAAATATGTTACATACTGGCCAATCTGCTGTACCCTGATATGAGCAAGCAATTCACTATCCACCCTCGGATAAATGTCCATCTCTGGAACTTCTACCTTAAATGGACCATGTCCATAGTAATATTCGAAAAACTGGTTATTGAACCTCTGCCGATCAAGCTGAAAACCTACTTGTCCAGGTATAATATTTCCCAAATCATCTAGCCTTGCATTTACAGGAGCTTGATAAACCAGTTGATCAAGTTTTTTGATGAATTTATTGTATTCATTAACGTCAAGTAAACGTGTATCTGGTATTCGCAACGAAAAATTTTCACGCTCAACGGTAGTAATGGTTTCTTCTTGTTGTGTCAACGTCAAGCTTTCACGCTGTTCATCCTGTTGACCCACTAACAAAAGAGCAGCCATCAATATATGTATCATAGCAAGCATTACCTCCCGCCATTAGTATGGTCGTGGAAGCACCTTTTCATGTAACGATGATGAAAGAATGTGTCAGTTTCCCGGATACCGGTTTTACAAGCTTGGCTTTTTCTTTAGAAGATGCATCCAGACCGGAGGGAGTTCATGTGTTTCTAAATGTTCGAACTTTAGAAGTTTAACTTTTCCCGGAATTGTAGGAGAAACTTCAAAGATCAATTTATCTTTTCCGACAGTGATATGAGGACCGACCACCGGGGTGACTTCTAAAATGATGACAAAATGAAATTCACGAAATTCATTGATCCGCTTTACTTTCTTAACTTCAATCTGGTATGGGTAAACGATCGGATCCTTTTTCAAATAAAATGAATAATGATCCGAGATAGCTTGATCAATGTGTGATCCTAGAAACAACATGATCATATCCTGATACTGCAGCTCTGTTGAATCTTCTTCAGGAAATTCGACGGTATTTTTTGCATAAGAAGGTGTAAAAAAAGTCATTACAACAACAATCACTATGAACACCATAAGAAATTTCTTCTTCATATCGAACGAAAACCTTTCTGAACAGGGATGTTTCTAGGTTGCCTAATTCTCTCACAATTATTTGGGTGGCTTACCCAGTTTGACAATACAAAAAGGACGCGCTTGGGAACACGTCTCATATTGAAGTTACCTGGATTTTTTATGATGGAATACTGGTGCGATTTTATCGATTCTGTTCGTCCATATTCCACCGCTATAGCCTTCTGGTAAACGATCCAAATCCTCCACTGCATCAAAACCTTCCGACCAACTTCCATCTCCTGCGACCACAATGACTCGAGTATCGACCTCTTCAAGCCGGTTTAGGAACTTATCTGGCCATCCCCATAACCACGGTGCGATTTTTTCCGGAATATGGATCTGTGTCTCACGACAAGCTTCAGGAACATGGCTTGTCCACCCCACAGCAATATAAGGAATCAGACAACTCTTCAAGGTAGATTTTGACATGACCCTGATATTATGAAGTTTTCCCTTGAGGGCTGCAATCGGTTCATCCCCTCCATATACCGCAATCTGATTCTGTTGATTCCCTGAAAGATTGGAGAGAAGTTGTGCCAATTGAACTCCTTCTTCCCGATCGTTACTCTTTATATGAATTAAAAACGATTTATCGGGAAAGTGCGAAAGAACCTCCTTCAAAGATGGCATCAAGCCGATCCCTTTACCCCGGAATGGGTAGGTCTTACCATCATCTGCTGTGTAGCCATATCCAATATCAATCTTTTTCAATTCATCCATCGTATACGCTTTCGGCTCTCCAGTAGTATTCGTTCGACAATCCAGCGTCCAGTCATGGAAAACCGCGAACTGGCCATCCTTTGTTGGCCTTATATCAAATTCCACTATATCTGCTCCTGCATCGAACGCTGCTTCCATGGATGGTATGGTATTTTCCAGGTATGGATGCTCCGGTTCAAAGATCCGTTCAGCCGTACATGTGTCCCCCTTGATTCCTTCCATACTGAACGTTTGACTGAGTCCACGATGTGCCAGGAGAAGTGGATCACCATTTCGTTCTTTGGTAAAAAGCGAGCTATTATTCAGATACATGAATATCGCCAATAAAACAATGATGCTACCGATCCACTTCAGTATTTTCTTAAACTTCATCTATGTATCCCCCATAAAACGCACTTTGCTGTTCCCTTAATATCCCTTAAACCTTGATCTCGTTGCGATTGAGTCTAATCCATTCAAGGTAATAGTTTAATAACCCTTGTGTTAAGAAATCGAATGAATCGGGTGCGTGTTCAAATAACCGCTGAACATCATCAATACACATCCATTGATGTCCTGTAGCCTCATCATTAGCAGTCAATTCCCCTTCTTCAACCGCACATCTGAAAATAAAACCGATGGAATCCACAGGACCCTGAATCGTCTGATACACAAAAAATGGGGTCAATCCTTCAATTGTCGTACCATTATTAGAATAGATCATTTGGTTCGTCCCTTGTTTGATCTTCATAATTTTCAATCCCGTTTCTTCGAATACCTCTCTATGCAGCGCATCATGAATCGATTCATATTCTTCGATTCTTCCTCCTGGTAATTCCAACGCTTTCGGTTGATTCGGTTTATCCCGCATTTGGACTAGGATTTCCATTTCCGATTCTCTTTTTCTTTCTATGATGGCTCGCGCATTCACATACATTGCTTTGTCCTCCCTATATAAGATCAAATGAATTTATCGACCAATACTTAAACCGTTAGTTATGCAAGATATCTTTTAGGGTAGATTTATCATGCCGATCCTCTACGTTAATTGTTTTGAAAAAATCGTCTTACTACTAGGAGGTTGGTCTTCCATTCTTATTTCAACGACTCCTATCTCTGTGATTGTACAATCTTTTGGTTCAAAACGGCCATGGCAATAGTTTAGCGTCTTGATCACTGCATCATCGTCAAGTCCGATTGCATATGTGCAGTGAGGCGTCCAACTTTCCGGAAGATATAAGCCATTTGCATAGGAGATATACTCGTGTAAATCCTTATAAAAATGTTGATGTATATTGAATAATTGAGTGGTCATCGTTGGCGGTGCAAATACAACAGATGTAGGAAAATCTCCCGACGGTGGAAACACTGATATACTTTCAAACTTGACCTGAAAGGAGGATAACTTATCCACTGCATTTTTAAATGTTCCTATGTATTGTTCGATTGGTATTCCTGCATGGTAAACAGCTAAAGTAATGTGAGGTCTTATTTCTTGAATGTCTGCCATTTTGGATGTAATCCCTTTGTCTTTCAACCCCTCCCAAATACTTTTCACATAACCTTCTGTCTTTTCATCAAAAAATAATTCCACTGCATACTTCATTTCATCACTTCTCCATTTGATTATGAATTTGGAAATCTATCATATTGCCTCAATGCATTTTCTAAAAAACGAATGTCATAACCCGTTTTTTCGTTTAACCTTGCAACCCATTCTTCAATGGTGTTTAATTTTGGATCGTTGAATAAACCTTCACTGGTACTTAGAAAGCTCTCCCAGTCGTAAAATTCCCAATGGGCTGTTTCGGCTTTATAAGGAACCCTGCATTCCAATAATGGTTTTGGGTTAATCACGTTTTGTGAGACTTCAGCTGCTTGCATAAAATAATCCATTTCAATCGGTGTGATGTCATAAACTTGATTAGAAACTTTGCCATTCGGTCTATGGTATAGAATTTCCATCTTCTTGCCATTCGGTCTAACCTGGATTTCTGCAGCTGGAAAAAAGCCATTAAGCTTCACATCTGTATAATCCTCAGATCTAGTATCAATTAAAATCGGTTTCAACCATTGGTCTCCTAGATCACACAAAAACCGATTTCCGAATTTGTCCAAAGCCATCACTGCTACATGAGCATCTTCGGTTCCTAGATCATGACCAATAGGGTATGCCTCGATTCCATCCCTTTTAAATTCATCTAATAACCAGATGGCAAGATCAAAACAATTCCCTGTGATCCCATATTGTTCCCTATGCTCTTTCATCTGAGAAACATCCCGTTGCTTCTTTTTACCTTCCGTATTATTGTAAAGCCATATTTTCGTTAACGTTTCCATTGGAAAACGATCGAATTTCCTCCAGGTAGAAAGAATCTCTTCCGGTGGTAGCATACTGACACCTGCTTTATAAATTGATTTAGGCTGATCACTTTGGTTACAGGTTGAATCATTCAAAGAAACAAACTTGCAATTTATTATTGTCTAAGTCATAGAAATCGAAAAAATTGTTGACATCGTCATTATGTATTTCGCCGACTTTCACACCATGTTCCTTAAGCTTTTCATAAGTTTGTTTAATATCCTTTGTAAAAAAAATAGGATAGTTCTGGTTTGGAGTCGGGTTTGGGTCCCCCTCTTCTATTGTTAAAGGGACACTCCCAGTTCCTACACTTAAAACTCGGTAACCCTCTTCCATAAATACCTCTTTAAATCCTAATACATCTTGGTACCATTTACTTGATATCTCAACATCATTAACTAACAAACAAACCGTATCAATTCTTTCAATCACAAATAACACTCCTTTCGAATATTAGCTTTCTTATAATTATTTGCATTTAAAGAAAGTATAAATACTTTCTAAAAGGCTACTCCAACAAAAAAAGCTAACTGCCCTACAAGTGCACACCATGACGCCACCCATGCCAGTTTCAAATTTTCTTTCATAACCTCACCTCTAAGGATTCATACACAACCTTCAATTCCAATTATTTCAAATAAATGGTGTTTACTCAATCTTTTTCTTGTGTTTTTTGAATTCATTCAACTACAACCTTATTTACTCTTCCTATGAAATAAGCTGGAGAGCGAATCCCCAGCTTCATTTCTTTCTATTGAGTATTACCTAGTGGTTTTCTTCAGCTGCCATTGCGTCTGCTTTCGTTACATGGACCGTACCAAATGGATGCTCAGGCGGCGCATAGATCGTATATAATTTAAGTGGTTTTCTTCCTGTATTCGTTAAATTATGCCATTTACCAGCAGGGACCATGATGGCATAATCTTCATAAACCCTCTCTTCAAAATCCAATTGGTCTTCCCTATCGCCCATTTGAACCAGCCCTTGCCCTTCTTCAATACGTAAAAATTGATCGACCGTAGGATGAACTTCTAAACCGATGTCTTCTCCAACACCGATACTCATCAAGGTAACTTGAAAATTATTCCCAGTCCATAAAGCGGTACGAAAGGTATTGTTTTGCTGTGTAGCATCTTCAATATCCACCACAAACGGTTTTGTTCCATAATCCTTTAACTGAATGCGGTTTTTCTTTTTTGAAAGAAAGCCAATACGTCTTACATGTTCCATCTCGTCATGACAAACCCTGTAAAATACATTCTGAAAGGGTGAATATTGAGTAAGTATATAATTCTTACGGCCTTCTTCATGATTCTTAAACTCTGCTTCGTATGCCTTTTGTAATCCCTCTCCATAAGTACTGAACGGAACCTGGTCGATTTCATATTCAGGCTGTTTGCCAGTCAGCATGTTATACAGATTCGTTAATTGGTTCAGGTGCGCTTTTTCATCTTCCAAAGAATGAAAAATGACATTTTTATCGTTTTGATCCGGAGCAACATTTGCTAATCGGCTATAAAGATCAACCGTTTCAGCTTTTCCTTTTATACCAGCATGGATCGCTTCTACAATTTGCCGACCATTCCCTTGAGGGGTTCTTTGCATCAAGGAAGGGTTATTCATCTGGGTGTTCATATATGGATACGGGTGCGTATTTGGAGCATAGTACATTTAACTCATTCCCTCACAGATTTTTAAATATCCTATGCAATATGCCCAGAGAACGTACTTCACGATCTTAACCACCGTTTTTTCATCCTTGCGAGGAGATTATTCAGGTAGTAGGCACACTGATCCCGTAGGACAAGGAAAGCTTCGGCAGCGTTACATCGCACGAAGAAAAGGCGAATTTCATTTTCGAGGAGTCTCCCACCTTGCTGTCCAATCAACTTGCACAAGGTGATTTTTTTAAAATGACTCAAAAGCAACAATCTTTATAATAGAGCCTTCATTTATAAATAACGGATGTCGAGGATATCTTGCAGTTTGAGGTCATGCCGGTCACCGAATTCATCGACAATCCGCAATTCTTTCCTGACGGGGTCGGCATAATGGATGTTGCCGACGAGAATATGGTATTCATAATTGTCAAAATAGACGAAGGATAACGTCTGGCTATACGCCATCGCCTCGTGGATGATTTCATTCATTTCTTCAAGTTTCTGTTCATCGAGCTCTGGTTTCTTCTTTACGCGATCTTCTTCCTTCCAATCCCTGAGCAGCTTCACATGCTCCGGAAGCATCATCGCTGTCCATTTGATGTTGCCGCGATCACGGATTCCCATATAGCTGACACTCCTTTCTACGCTTTATGTCCACCAACAAGACGGCTGCGATGTCTTGCGGTTCCAGCTGGTGTGTACGATACTGCGCGTAAAAGGGAGTCTCCGCCGTACTTTTCGCGGATCTGGTCCATCGTGTAGCCGAGGATCCGTTTTTTCGGACGGTCGAGCTCGAACAGGGAAAGCTGCATTTCATCATCCGGACAGACATTCGAAAGGGTGATTGAAAGCTTACGGACGGTTTCCCCTGTATAAAATTCATCGAACAACTCAAGGCAGACGCGATAGATATCCATCGTGATGTTCGTCGGCTCTGCAATCGTCCGTGACCGATGGAATCCGCCACCGGCTTCATCTTTACTGTAGCCGACACCGAGGCTGATCGTACGGCCCGCCTTGCGTGCTGTCCTTGCACGTCTACCGACTTCTTCACACATTTCTAGGATGACGTGCTGTACTTCTTTCCGGTCTTTATAGTCACGAAGCAGGATCTGTCCTTTTCCATAGCTGATCTGCCCTTGCATGATGGGAGCACCGATTTCTGAGAGATCCACACCCCATGCATGATAGTAAAGCTGGTTCCCCATAACGCCGAACTTCTTTTCAAGCATCCTCAAGGGATAGTGCGCAAGCTGCCCGACAGACATGATACCCATCCGGTTCAACGTTCGCTCTAAACGCGGCCCGATTCCCCACATATTACTTAGCGGAGAAACCTTCCACAGCCTCCGTTCCACGTCGTCATAGGTCCACTCGGCAATCCCTTTTTTCTTCGCTTCAAGATCAAGGCAGATTTTCGAGAGCAGCATGTTCGGTCCGATTCCGATGGCACACGGCAAGCCATATTTTTCCCAGATCTCTTCCCGGATCCGGCGCGCAACCTCCCACCCGTCTCCCCAAAGGCGTTCGGTTCCATCCACCTGAAGAAAGCTTTCGTCAACACTGTACGTATGGATGGAATCTTTCGGTACGTATCGGTTGAACAAACGTGTCAGATCAGTCGAACGTCTTAGGTATAAACGCATCTGTGCATTGACGACATGAATGCGCGGATCATCAGGTACCTCGAACAAGCGGCTTCCTGTCCGAATCCCGAATTCCTTCTTCATCATCGGGGAGGCTGCTAGTACGACACTTCCCTGCCGTTGTGTATCGCCTACGACGACAAGGTAGCAGGTGAGGGGATCAAGCCCCATTTCTACCGCACTGCAGCTTGCGAAAAAGCTTTTCATATCAATACAAAGGATCGTTCGTTTTTCAAAGGTCGAATAATCAATCTCCATCCTCAGTCACTCCCAATAAGAACATTTGTTCTATATCTTATGTCTTATTGTAAGCGAATATACGTTCGCTTTCCACTGGAAATTTTCACCGAGGACCTATTTTTTTGCAAATGACCGACGTTGAGTAGGCTCACAGACCTATAAATCACCGCCATATTTTCAGTTTTCACCGATAAAAAATGAATTTGCTACGATAAATTCCGAGTTTGCACCGATAAAGTTGAAACTTGCACTGATAATTCCCCGCTTTGCACCGCAAGAAAAAATAAAAAAGCCGTACCGGTGAGTCCGATACAGCTTTCAGCATTCATTGACGGGCTTCATGCAAAAGTTCGACGAGATGCACGGCTTCCAGACGGTCCTCCAAGCCAGCTCGCTGGATTCCGAGACGCATCTGGATAAGGCAGCCTGGATTCGAGGTAACAATGACAGTCGAGCCGGTCTCCTGGACGTCCTCCATTTTATGGTCGAGAATCTGCATCGACATCTCCTCTTCAATCAGATTATAGATGCCCGCAGAGCCACAGCACATACCAGCATTACGAAGCTCGACATAATCCACTCCATCGATATTTCGGAGCAGTGAACGCGGGTCAGTGTGTACCTGCATGCCATGCTTCAAATGGCACGAATCTTGATATGTCACCTTCTGCTCCGGTATTTTATAGGCGTTACCGGTCTCTACGGCTGCCACCAAGGTTGAAATGTCTTTGATTTTAGCAGAAAAGGCGGTTGCTCTTTCTTTCCATCCCGGTTCATCCTTCAACAGATGCGGATACTGGGCTAAAAAGGCACCGCAGCCTCCTGCATTTGTCGCAATCTGCTCGAATTCTCCTGATTCGAATGCATGGATGTTTTCTTTGGCCAACTCTATAGCTTTTCCACGATCTCCAGCATGTGCGTGCAACGCCCCACAGCATGTCTGCCCAGCCGGAATCTCCACTGAATGCCCTGTCCCTTCCAGCAAATCGACGGTATGCTGATTTGTTTCCAAAAACAAAGCATCCATGATACAACCACGGAAAAGAGCAACGACCTGATCGTCATCACGATCTGAGGATTTCAACTGCCTGAATGGAAAAGGGGCTTGTGGCAAAGCACCTTCCATCTCGAACAGCGATGCAGAAAACAGCTTCAACAACTTAGTCTTACGGGCAATCCGTTGCAAGCCTGACTTCTGATACACCCATAAGAAAAAGACGCCGCCTTTCAAAAGAAATCGGTTCGGAATCAACGTATGTAAGAGTAACCGCTGCATCACCCGCTTGAAAAAAGGAAGCTGTTTCTGTTCAGCGACGATTGCTCTCGCATCTTCCAGCAATTGTCCGTATTTGACACCAGACGGACAGGCTGTTTCACATGCCCGGCATCCTAAACAGAGGCTCAATTCCCGCTCGAAACCTTCATCCGGTTCCAGCACACCATCCACGACTGCTTTCATCAAAGCAATCCTTCCACGTGGAGAAGAAGATTCTTTACGGTTCGATTCGATGAAAGTCGGACAAGTCGGCTGACAAAAGCCGCAACGGGTGCAATTCAACAATTCATCATAATCCATGCGTTCTTGGAATTCTTTTTGTAATGTGGACGTTTTCGTCATGATTTGATCACGATCCGTTTCCTTGCATTCTCCGTAAACATTTTACCTGGATTCAATAAGTTATGTGGGTCGAGGGCCTGTTTGATTCCCTTCATGACATTGATTCCGCTTTCTCCGATTTTCCATGCTAGATAAGGCGCCTTCATCATTCCCACTCCATGTTCGCCGGTGATCGTACCGCCGAGGTCGATCGCTTTTGCGAAGATTTCTTCAAATGCTTGCTCAACCCGCTCCATCTCTTGTTCATTACGAATATCGGTCACACATGTCGGGTGCAAGTTCCCATCTCCGGCATGTCCGAACGTACAGATCATCAAATCATATTTCTCTGCTACCTCGGTGATATGACGTACCATTTCTGCGACGCGTGATCGTGGAACAGTCGCATCCTCCAGGATGGTCGTCGGCTTCAGCCTTGACAAGGCAGTGAGCGCTGATCTTCTTGCAGTCATCAATTGTTCTGCTTCTTGATCAGTGGCAGCAACCTGAATCGAGCTTGCGCCATTCCTTTCACAAATCTGCTGAATACGCTTGATGTCTTGACGGACGCTTTCCGCATGGCCATCTTGTTCAATCAACAACACCGCTTCCATATTCGTCGGGAGCCCGACTTGTGTAAAATCTTCAACCGCTCTCAACGTTCCTTGATCGAGAAATTCGAGTGTCGCAGGGATGATTCTTGCAGCGATGATATCCGAGACGGTTTGTGCCGCCCGTTCGATATCTTCGAAAAGGGCAAGCATCGTCTTCTTCGTCTCCGGTTTCGGGACGAGTTTTAAAATCGCTTCGGTAATCACAGCGAGCGTACCTTCAGAACCGATCAGCAACTTTGTCAGATCATAGCCCGCTACATCCTTCGCCAGCTTTCCTCCAGTTTGTATGATTTCACCATTCGCCATAACCGCAGTCAACCCAAGAACATAATCCTTTGTGACACCATATTTCAAACCACGTAATCCCCCAGAACACTCGCTTATGTTTCCGCCGATCGTTGAAATTTTCATACTGCCTGGATCAGGCGGGTAAAATAAATTCTGCCTTTCTACTTCCTCGGAAAGGGATTGGGTGATCACACCTGGCTGGACTGTAGCGGTCAGATTTTCATCATCGATTTCCAGGATCGATACCATCCGATTGAAGAGCAGGACGATACCACCTTCGGAAGGTACGGTACCAGCACACAAATTGGTCCCTGATCCTCGTGGCACGATTGGCACTCTGAACTCGGCACAGAGTTTCAACATTTTACTGATTTCTTCAGTAGATCCCGGTTCGACGATCAGCTCTGGAAGCGATTGATAATCAGGAGTTGCATCATATGAGTAAGACAACAGCGAAACACGATCTGAATGGACGTATTCTTTACCGATGATTTCAATCAATCGTTCTACAAAAGAAGGCTCCAGCATAATTTTCTCCTAGGTTGTCATTTGATAGCGGCACACCGTTTCATTGACAGCTGTGCGCAATGCGTTGATATTTTCTGGTTTTGTTTGATGCAAACGGTTTGTAAGCAGTATGGCAACAGACTTTGTTGGGGGATGGATGAACATCGATGTCCCTGTAAAGCCAGTGTGTCCGAATCCTTCTGGAAAGACAGATGAGAATTCGTAGCCGAGACTGCGGTTCCCAACAAGGTTCGTTCCCGCAGCTTTAATGAATTTTTCATCGATACCTGCTTTTTCTGCTAAATCAGGCTCCGTGTAGACCCGACCGATTTTACAAACATCCTCAATATCCGCAAAAAGGCCAGCATGTCCAGATACACCGTTAAAAAAGTAATGCGTGTTCCCATCGTTGACCTCTCCGCAGATAGGATCCTTACTGTTCCGCCAACCATTGAAAGACAGCCTCCGCTCCTCACACATATTCATTTCGATCTGATTGCCAAATTCCGTGGCCGCAATATTCTCCTGATCAACAGGTCCATAGGTCATTGTTTTTAAATTCAACGGTTCTTTGATCAAACGATTGAAGGCTGCTCTCAAAGGTTCACCCGTCGTTTTTTCAATCACCTTACCAAGCAAGATGAAGTTCAGATCACTGTAACCGACATTCTCTTTACGAAACACGTGCGACTTGAACTTCGTCAGTTGTGAAAATAAATCCTGTCGATCTGTATAGAAAGGGTGCCAATTCAGCAGACCTGATGAATGGGTCAGAAGCTGAAAAATAGAAATCTCTTTAAAATGTGTTTGCAAAACGGCATTTTGCTCCTGAAAAAGTTCATCCAAGTGGGTATGCAATTGAAAGTCACCTTTACTGATCAGACGAAGAATCATCGTGGATGTCACAATTTTGGTGAGGGAGGCAATATCGAAAACGGTATCCATCGTCATCGGCAAGCGGAGGGGGACAGTCTGTCTGAATCCGGCAGCTTTTGCATAAACCTGTTGACCATTCTTCAACACCTTCAACACGCATCCGGGTACCTCTTCTGCTTCATTTAAAATAGTATCCAATTCTTCATTCATCCCTATTGAATTCCCCTCACTTTATACCTTCTAAATTGACCGGAAGCTTACCTCCAGCTTCTTTTTCTCCAAAAATCACATCTGCTGTCGCTTGAAAAGATGCATGATGGTCTGAGTATTGCGCAATTACAGCATCAGCATCTGTGAGGACTGCAGCATCATATGGATTCCTGGCCATGACTAGGATGGTCTGTTTTGAATGAGTCATCGCTTCATTCAATACAGATTTCTCCCATTCGGACTGCCCATCACCAAGGACCGTTGTCGACTCCGTTATCATGATCGTTACGTCCCCATTTCCAAGCTTTTCTTTTTCTTCTGATGTCAAAGCACTGTTTTTCAGTTGGATGAGGTTCAGTTTCTTATGGTGTTTCCATAGCGCATTTTTCATCGATTCCAGGTTACCGGCATCACTTGATACGACCGTAATGGCGCCATCCAAAGAAAGCGATAATGGCACTATGTTCCCAGCATTCTTTATTAGCGTGATCGATTGCTCTGTAACTTTCTTCTCTAGATCCAGTGCACGTTGTGTGACAGAGAGATCAAGTTCTTTCGTATCTTCATCAATCCATTTCACTTTGGCTTCCAATATACGTCGGACTGATTCATCCAGACGCTGTTCAGATATCCGGCCTTCTTCCACCGCTTTATGTAAGGCATCATACGCAACCTTCAGATGATCCGGCATGACAATCACATCCACACCAGCGAGAACAGCTTGAACAGCAGCCTCCCCAGGTCCGAAGTGATCAGCAATCGCCTTCATCTCCATGGAATCTGTAAAGACAAGACCGTCGAACTTCATTTCATCCCTAAGCAATTGCTTTACGATTTTCTTGGATATAGTCGCAGGCACCTTGATTGGAAAACCGTCTTTCTGGGAAACGAATTCGGATTGATCGATATTCGGAAAGGTAATATGAGCAGTCATCACCCCTCCTACACCCTCATCAAGCATCATTTGGAAAGGGGGGAGATCCGTCTGATGCAGTTCCTCAAGTGATTGGTCACTGACGGGTAAGACGTAATGCGAATCCAGATCCAATCCACCGTGACCTGGAAAATGTTTCGCAACTGCCATTACCCCAGCCTCCTGTAAGCCGCTCATGAACGACACACCCATTTCCCCGACACGATCGGGATCATCCCCGTATGCCCTAATACCGATGACTGGATTATGAGGGTTGGAGTTCACATCTACAGAAGGTGCAAAGTCGATGTGGATCCCGAGTTGTTTGAGTTCAGCACCCAATACTTCCCCTGTTTCCCTTGCAAGCCCGGGGTTTTGCGTTGCCCCTAACGCCATGTTTCCAGCAAGTTCGGGGAAATAAGATAACCGTGTCACCAAACCGCCTTCCTGATCGATTGAAATGAGTAAGGGCACTTCACTCTCTTGTTGAAGTGCTCCGTTTAATTGTTTAACTTGTTGACGCGACCGTACATTCTCACGAAACAGGATGATCCCCCCAGGCTGATAGGTATCAAGCAATTCCTTTAGTTCGTCGTTCGTTTCTGTCACAGGTACTTCATCAAATTCACGGATCGCCGGCATCAATATTTGACCGACTTTTTCTTCCATTGTCATTTGATTCATAAAGGCTTCGATTTCAGCTTTGGAACGGACATCCCCCCATTCCGAAACGCTGTCGCTTGAAAAGAAAGTTATTTTTAAAAGAATCACCAGTAAGAGGACTGCCAAAGCTATAAAAGTCCATCGAATCGACAGCTTCATTACAACACCTCCTATGGCTGAAAACTACGACGGCAAAACGAGCTTACCCATTAGAACATTCCGGGAGGCTCCCGTTGCCGATGGAAGATTGTTTGTTTCCCCATGCAGGAACTGGTTCCCAAGGACTGTGAACGCAATGGCCTCCTTTGCGTCTCCAGTGAATGCAACGTCATCCATATTTGATACTTTGTAAGGTAAGGCTTGACGTAAGCCATCCATGATCGCCTGGTTATGTGCGCCTCCCCCCGAAACAATCAATTCATGGATCACTTGTTCCTTATGTACATATAATGCCAGACTTTGAGCAATCATCTCGACTGTATAAGCCGTGATCGTTGCAACAATATCCTCAATTGAAAGAGATTGGTCTTCAGCTTTCTTGAGAATAGTCGCTAATCGTTGTTCGGTATAAAACTCTCTTCCCGTACTTTTCGGCGGCTTTACAGCTAAAAAACCATCCTCTTCGATGAGCATCATAAGCAAATCGGAATGGACGTTCCCTTTACATGCAATTTTTCCATCTAGATCATACGTTTGTTGGTTTGCAGTCAAATGGCGGACGGCCCCGTCGATAAGGACGTTTCCAGGTCCAACATCGAATGCGATGATTTCTTTTGCAGATGAGGTTTCTGCAGGTACCACCGTCAAATTACTGATACCGCCGATATTCAACAGCACCCTGTTTTTGGTTGTATGGGAAAATAACAGCGCATCGACAAAGGGAACAAGTGGTGCCCCTTCTCCCTGATAAGCCATATCACTCGGACGGAAATCTCCAACAGTGAGAATATCTGTTTTTGCTGCGATATTTGCTAGTTCACCAATTTGTAAAGTTGCTAGTTCTTCTGGCCAATGATAGATCGTCTGGCCGTGGGAACTGATGAAACTGACAGCCTCTGGTTTCAAACCGGCCTTCTTTATGACTGCAAGGGCTGCTTCAGCGAAACGGTCACCAAGGATGATGTTCATCTTGCAAATTTTCTCGACTGTAGATGTAGCAGGATCACAGAGCTCGATCAATTGTCGCCGTTCTTCAACTGAATAAGGTGTTGACTCGAAGTCTATTAATCGGACCTTTGTTCCAGGACCGAATCCTGTAATTTCAACCAGAGCGGCATCAATTCCATCAAGGGAGGTCCCGGACATCAGTCCGACAGCAAGTTTTCGTTCTTCGTTCACGACCTTGGATAATCTTTTTAACATCGAACCACCTATTTCCTTTGCTTTTGCTGGATATATTGGATCGCATTCCGGCTCTCGTCCAGATATTGGATCGATTCATTATACTGCGTTGATGCAACACACATGAATAAAATGTCCAGGACATGGAGCTGTGCCAGACGTGAAGAGGTCGCACCACTTCGGAAGGTCGCTTCCTTCGATGCAGATGTATAAAGTCTGATCCTCGCTTGATCGGAAACTTTAGAAGATCCGTATTTTGTCAGACTTATTGTCGTAGCGCCTCTTTTATTGGCGAGTTCAAGAATTTGGGCAACTTCCGTCGTTTCACCAGAGAACGAAATCCCAACGACAACGTCTTCGGGCTTCACATTTCCGACAAGCATCGCAACCATATGGAGGTCTGAGAATGCCGTTGATTTCTTATTGATACGAAGGAATTTTTGCTGGGCATCTTTTGCAATGATCCCTGAAGCTCCTACTCCGAAAAAGTGGATCGTTTCGGCTTTCTCCAATGCCTCGACGGATTTGGACAGTTCACTTAAGTGCAATACTTCAGTCGTTTCCTTCAACGATTGGATGCTGTTGTTCGTCATTTTTTCCATTACTGAGGCGTGTGTTTCGTTAGGCTGAATATCGCGGTACCCTTCCTGGACATTCTTTTGCAGGTCACCTACGACTTTCAGTTTCAGTTCTTGGAATCCCTTCAGCCCCAATGATTTACAGAGCCTGATCACCGCAGCACTGCTCGTCTGGCTCAATTCGGCGAGTTCACTTGTCGTACAAGAAATCGAGGCTCTTGGATTGTTCAAGATATATGATGCAATCTTTTTCTCTGAGGGTGGCAATTTCTCGTGCATTTCCTTCAACATGACAAGACCACCTGTTGTATTCGTCATCTACTGTTCACCTGCTTTTCTCTCTATACTCTTATAGTTAGGCTCTTACAGCGGGACAGGTGAGACCCTTCCATGGCGCAAGGCGACGAGTGGGCTCACCGTACGCCCCGCGGAAAGCGAGCATCCTGGAGCGGAAATCAACGACTTTCAAGAGCGTAAACAACCTTTAGTTAAGACCTCTTTATCAATCAAGGTGTCAATAGCAATAACCTTTTATTTATCATTTCAGCTCCTTGACCGTCACGGGTAATGTGCCGGTCACCTTTTCTAGTCCGAATAACGCCCTGACAGCCAATCGTAATGCAGGGGTAGTAAACTCATAAGTTGCAACAGATACATCCGTTTCAGGAAAAAGTCCAAGATCATACGGACTCCTCATCGCGATATGGATAACAGGTTTATTAAGGTTCAACATATCCTTCATCAACCTCTGCTGTCCTTCGGAACGTGTAGCGGAAAGCGTTCCGACGAGGATCGTATCTGCACTATTTGCGAGAACTTTCACGAAATCGATCTCACTTTGATCAGGGAACTGTGAAACGGAAACTACTTTTGCTGCTGGATTCAATTCTTTAACCAAATCACCGAGCGCATTTTCTGCAAAACGTTCATCCTCAACCTGCGTCAAATAACTATTCTCTGGATAAATGACGAGAATCCGATAGTTTGTTTCTTTCGGTAAGGGAAGGAGCCCTTTTTTATTTTCCTGCAACGTAATCCCTTTCTTCATGACATCCTCTGCAATGACTTTATGGGTATCTTTAGCTGTAAACGCTTTTAGAGAATCATTCCACTTCAAAGAATTCATCTTCAACTTCATCACACGATCACAAGCTTCATCAATCCTCTTTTCCTCGATTTCACCAGCGAGGACAGCCTGATAGACGCGTTCAACTGCTTCATGCTGCAAGGATGGCAAGTGGGAAATCATGATCAGATCGACCCCAGCTTTTATTGCTTCTACTGCTCCTTGAGCCGTTCCGATACCGTCCGCAATCGCCTTCATTTCCATACAGTCGGTTGTGATGACGCCGTCAAACCCGAGCTCTTCCCGTAAAAGTCCAGTCATGACTGCCTTCGACATCGTTGCAGGACGATTCTCTTCAGGCTCGATCGCCGGAAAATAGACATGGGAAGACATTACAGTATCCGCACCACTATCGATGCTTTCTTTAAACGGCAGCAGTTCGACTTTCCGTAATCGCTCTAGTTCATGCGGGATGACAGGTAATGCAAGATGGGAGTCCACTGTCGTATCTCCATGTCCAGGGAAGTGCTTCAAGGTGGTGATGATCCCTGAAGCTTGCATCCCTTTCATCAACTGCTTTCCGAATTCAGCGACCATTTCCGGTTTTTCACCAAATGAACGCACATCGATGACAGGATTGTGGGGGTTATTATTTACATCTACTACAGGAGAAAGGTTCCAATTGATGCCCAAATCAAGCAATTCCTGCCCTGAGGCTCTCCCAATTTCAAAAGCAAGTTCCGGTTCACCAGTCGCCCCAAGCAGCATTGCTCCAGGAAAAACAGTTGTCCCTTCTCCCAATCGACGGACGACGCCATTCTCCTGATCGATACAGATGAACAATGGTTGATCCTGGTCTGCGTTTTTCGCAGTAGTTTGTAGGGTAGTCGTCAGTTCCTGGATTTCTTCAGGTGTTCCAATATTTCGCCCGAAAAGAATGATGCCGCCGATATGATGATTTTCGATCAAATCTTTGATTTCATCAGATAGTTGAGATGGATGTTCCGCTTTGAAGCCGAACACCATCAATTGACCTATTTTCTGCTTTAAATCCATTATTGTTTCACCCCGCCCATAGATAATCCTTTTACGAAATAACGTTGGAATAAGAGGAAGAATACAATCATCGGAATCGCTGCAACCGTTGCACCGGTCATCAGCAATTTGAAGCTAGCAAGGTTTGCATCCTGCAGTGTCTTCAACCCAGCCGGCAACGTGAGGAGATTTTCATCATTCAACACGATGATCGGCCAGAGGAAAGAATTCCACATCAATACGAACGTAAAAATGCTAAGTACAGCCATCGCTGGTTTCGCAAGTGGTACAATGACCGTCCAGAAAATTTTCCATTCCGAAGCCCCGTCGATTTTCGCTGCCTCGATCAGCTCATCAGGAATCGCAAGCAGGAACTGACGCATCAAAAATACCCCGAAAGCAAGTGCAAGGCTTGGGAAGATCAAAGCCCAATGCGTATCGAACAGTTGTAATTTCTGGACCATCATGAACGTCGGCACCAGCGTGACTTGCTCTGGAATCATCATCGTAGCGATGATCGACCAGAAGATGAGCATCTTTCCTGGGAAGGTCTTCTTCGCCAGGACATAGCCTGACATTGTATCAATCAAAACGATGGCGACGGTTGTGACGATGGATATATAAAGACTGTTCAACAGCCACTTCATGATTTTCGTCCGTTCGAATAAGATGACGAATCCTTCGAATGTCTTTGTGACGACTTCCTTCATCTTTTCATCATGGTAGGCAGCTTGGCTTGAATCACCAGCATCTTTTGCCGCTTCGCGTTCTTGCCATTGATGAAAATATTCCTTCACACCTACAGGATACAATTTAGGTGGTGTGGATTCTACATAGTTTACCGGTTGCTCCATGGTTTCATTCTGATAGCTCGGTAATTGCAGCGATGTTGCAAACACCCAATAAAGAGGAAGCAATGAAACGATCGCCATGAAAATAAGCGTGACATAGATCAATAATTTTCCGACCTTTTGATTGACTTGTTTTGGTTTCATAATTACCTCCTACCTTAATGATGATCTCGTAACGAGCGGTATTGGAAGATTGCAAACACCATGATGATGAAGAACAAGATTACAGATTGTGCAGATGCCAGACCGAATTTGAAGTCTCGGAATGCGGTTTTATAAATGACATGGACGATCGTCTCTGTCGCATTGCCAGGACCTCCACCGGTCATCATGATGATCTGCGTAAAAACTTGGAACGAACCGATCGTACTTAGTATGACCAAATATAACGTTGTCGGCTTCAACATCGGAATTGTGATTTTCAACCATCGTTGTAATGCATTCGCCCCATCAATTTTAGCAGCTTCATATAATGATTGATCAATATCGTTCATGGCTGCTAAATAGATGATGATACCTGCCCCAGGAGGAATCAGGATCGACATGATCATCAAGGCTGGAAGTGCAGAATCACTTTGTCCAAGCCAGTTGACAGGTTCAATGCCGAACCACCCGATGATATGGTTGAATATACCGAAACGGTAGTTATACATCCATCTCCAAACCATTGCGATGATGACCATTGATGTAACGGTCGGCAAGTAAAACGCTGCTCTGAAAAAGGATTGTGAGAGCTTGCCTAGAGGCTGGACGAGTGAAGCAATGACCAACGCCGTGATCACAAATGCCGGAACGGTGACGATCGTATACAAGAATGTGTTCCACAAAGAAATTTTGAAGACTTTGCTCTGAAAGGCAGCTATATAATTATCAAATCCTACCCATGTTGAACCCATGATATTGAATTCCTGAAAGGATAGAATGAAAGCCCATACGATCGGTACCAGCATGAATAGGAAGAAAAATAATAATTTCGGCATCAAAAAAAAGTATGAGACTCTGTTTTTGTACATACGTTTCAACAACGAGTTTGATCGTGTACTACGGACGGCTGTTTGTCCAACTTTATTTGTGGTTACAGGTTTTGTTTCCAAGGTTGCCCACTTCCCTTCTAAACCAAGGACTTGATTGTGTATGTAAAATTGTAGGGATTGACTCGACAGCCGGTACCCCACTCCATCAAGTGGTGAAGTGTCAACTGTCAAATGAGCCAACCCCATGGGATAAGATTATTCGCTTAAGATACTTTCTACAGATTCCCCGGCAGCTTTCAATGCCTCTGCAGGTTCTTTTTCACCATTAAGAGCTAACTGAAGTTCTTTTTGGATCGCTTCATCAATACGTGCCCAGTTTTCATGGCGAGGAACTGGTACAGCGTGTTGAGAAAGTTCTTGTGCTCTCGCCATTTGTGGGTTATCTGCAAATGGTTCCTGTTCTGCTGCAGAAATCCTGGCAGGGAATGTACCGTAATTCTTAGCCATCGTCACCTGCTCATCTGTGTTCGTGATATGCTTGATGAATTCAGCAGTCATACGTTTTTTCGCATCATCTTTAGAATTGAACATGACATAACCGCCAACTCCTCCGATTGTGACGGGTTCACCCGTTTCACCTGTCGGATATTCAGCAACCATGAAATTCGTTTTGAAATCTTCTGTTTGTGCGGATGCAATCGCCCAAGTAGCCCAAGGCTCTACAGCTACAGTACGTTGATCTGATGCAGCCCATGCTTTCCATGTACCGCCGACATCCTGACCACCCATACTTTCTGGTGTTACATCATGCTTGAACTTAAGATCGACAAGTTTTTGCAAACCGCTTATTGCTTCTTCTGAATCAAACGTATATTCCGTCGTATCTTCATTTAATGGATAACCACCATCCATCAACAAGAACGGCCATGCTTCATAGTAACCTGGAAGGATATACGTAGAGAATCCATCGACCCCGTCACCTGTCAGCGCTTTCATTTTTTCGACGAACTCATCATAAGTCCATTTACCATCCTTTGGAGGTTCAACGCCTTTTTCTTCAAAAATATCGAGGTTCAAAAGCATTGCATGTACACTGATGGATGTCGGAACGCCGTAAAGTTTTCCATCTGTCGTATAAGCTTCCAATGCGTTTTCATAGAAATCACTTTTATCTTCATCTGTAAAATAATCGTCTAATGGAGCGATGACCCCTTGCTTGATGTGGTTCTGGTTTACAGAACCTCCACTGATATCAACAGGTGCGATGTCAGGCCAAGCACGTCCAGCAATCGCGACGCTGAGTTTATCATTCATTTCAGCCCAAGGTGTCTTGACGAGTTTGATCTTCACATTTGGATAATCCTTTTGGAATTCAGAAATCTTATCCTCGATCCAGTGGTACTTGTTATCATCCTTATCAGCCCAACGTGGTCCTTCCCACATCGTGATCGTGCCTTCCCAGTCCTTCCAATCTTCCGAATCCGCCTCCTTTGACGCGTCATCATTTGAACAACCTGCAAAAATCCCAAGAATCAGCATCAATGAGATGAACCCCATCAACCATTTCTTCATTTCATGAATCCCCCTTACCAAATTTTTGTCACTTGAAGCGTTTGGCAGCTTCAATCGCCTTTTTGACGAACCCATTTGATTTTTTGATGCTTTCTTTTGCTACAACGTGCGGGACATCAGCTTTATGCATGACAATCGCTGTTTTCACTTCATAACCCGTCTTCTGAAGTAATTTTTCAGCATCCTCATAGGTAATTCCTGTTATGTTCATGACAATGTTCTTCGCTCTTTCCATCAATTTCAGATTCGTTGCATTGACATCGACCATGAGGTTTTCATACACCTTACCCATTTTGATCATTGATGCTGTCGTGAGCATGTTCAACACCATTTTTTGGGCGGTAGCTGCTTTCAGCCTTGTGGATCCTGTCAATATTTCCGGACCTACGACCACTTCGATGCTTTGATCGACAATCTTCGAGATGACCGAATCAGGATTACAGCTTAAGCTGATCGTTTTCAGACCTAGTTCTTTCGCCGCTTCAAGTGCTCCAATGACATATGGTGTTCTCCCGCTTGCCGTGATACCTACAACAACGTCATCACTAGTCAAATTTCGCATTGTAAGATCAGCCCTTCCTTGCAGGGTGTCATCCTCAGCTCCTTCAATCGCATCAAACATCGCCTCAGCTCCACCGGCTATGATAGCCTGTACTTGTTCAGATGGTGTGCTGAATGTCGGAGGACACTCAGCAGCATCAATCACCCCTAACCGCCCGCTCGTCCCGGCTCCTATGTAAAATAATTTTCCGCCGTTTTCAAATGCTTGTGAAATGAGATCCACAGCTATTGCTATCTGGGGCAGAACTTTCTTCACTGCGAGAGATACACCTTGGTCCTCTTGATTGATCACCGTCAAAATGTCCAGTGTACCGAGGGTGTCGATGCTGTTTGTTTGCAAGTTGCGTTGTTCTGTCATTAATGACGTCAAATCTAACTCCATAGGACACCTCATTGTAAAAAATTTTAAATGTGATCCCCCTTCCATCCCCCTTTTTGATCACTTGTTTTAGTAGATTTCAGTATTTCATAAAATAATATTTCGGTCTATTTGCCTAGATTCCTTCTTATTTAAAATTTTTTTTTATATTTTTTAAATTTATTTTAAAAGGATATTTCAGTTAGTTGACGAATTTTGTCTTCGTACCCAAAATAATCAAAATCATAGAGGAGGTTTTACCATGCTCAGAAGAAGTTTGTTCATTGCGTTGTTATGTTTTTGTGTAAGCGCTTTCTCGTTTTCTGGTATTCAACCTGCGAAAGCAGATGATGGCCAGGCTATCCGCGTCGGGGTCATTCCTACAGCTGAGACGATCACCTTAGGAAGTGATGATTCATTTACGATTGCCGAGCTCGGTGGAGAAACTCTGATTGAAGGGGAAAATGGCGAAGCAACTGTAGCTCTTGAAAGCACAGGGACAGTCGACACATCTTATCGGTTGCAAGTAGCCTGGACGACGAGTGAACCATACGTAGATGATTGGCTTCACCGTGCGGAAATAGGTGGATATGAAACTTATGTCGAGGACTATAACGGCGGGTACAGGCTTTTTATCGGGAAGTTCCCAGCAGACGCAAGCTGGAGTGTGCGTAATGCATTCCGAAATGAAATGATCGCAAATGGCTTAGCTGGAAGTGATTCATTCTGGAAGGTCGTAACATATTCAACTGGTATTTCAACGATGAAAGTTACATATCAAGGTGACGAGTATGTAACCGACAAACCTGTGAAAATCACTTCAACAGATGGGTTGATCGAAATTGATGGTAATAAATACAGGGGTGTCGGGGAAGTCATTTATAACAGTCAGGGGACTTTAGCTGGCGTCAATGAACTGCCGATCGAACAGTATTTGTATGGGGTTGTTCCGCGTGAACTTCCACCAGTCCCTTACGGAGAAATGGAAGCACAAAAATCCCAGGCAGTCGCAGCGCGCACCTATACGTTAGCGAACCTTGGCAAGAGAAGTTCAGACGGTTACGATCTATTGCCGACACCATCTGATCAAGTATATGGTGGATTTGAAGCAGAACATCCGATCTCCACCCAGGCTGTTCAAGAATCTGAAGGAATGGTTGCAATGCATGATGGACGACTCATCACAGCCGTCTATCACTCTACTACAGGCGGCTACACTGCCAACAATGAAGATATCTGGAATTCAGGTGCAGTCAATTATTTGAGAGGCGTACCGGATTCTAATAAAGGAAAAGCATTTGAACATGTTCCAACGCTCGAAGTATTCAAAAGTCATGCTAACCCAACCTCTCTCCGTGCTGTCAGAGCAGGCGATTATGAGTCTGATTGGTCGAAGTATCACCGCTGGACATTCGAATGGACGAATGAAGAACTGGCCGAGGTTTTAAGTGAATACTTTGCTGCTGATATCACAGAAGTTTACGGAGTAAATGTATTGGAGCGTTCCAACTCAGGGCGTGTTCTCGAGATCGAGTACGTCACTGACGGGGGTACATTCTATGAGCAAAAAGATCAAATCCGTTGGTCCTTGAAGTATATCAACGCAAGCGGTGGAAAAAGTGTATTGCTCAGCACGTTGTTCTTTGTTGAACCAATCGATAAGAAAGCTGAAACCCCAAGCTTCAAGGCCTATGGCGGAGGCTGGGGACATGGCGTGGGGCTTTCCCAAACCGGTGCAGTCGGCATGGCAACGAAAGGTGCAACATACGAAGAAATCCTCAAACATTTCTACCAAGACATCACGTTAGAAAAGCAGTATTAAAAAAGAAAACTTGGCTAGACCAAACCTTTTGTAGGTCGAGTCTTAGTTGACCTTATACTGAAGGGGCTGTCCAATAGGTTCCTAAAATGAAAAAGCAACGAGGAAAATGGTGTCCGTTTTCCTTCGTTGCTTTTTCGTTGAATCAGGCACGACCGATTCCCCCTGGCTACTCGTTCATCAATTCAGAGATAAATTAGGAGTTGTAGAGATAATTCCGGAGTTTTAGAGATAAATTCAGAGTTGTAGAGATAATTGTAAAATTGCAGCGTTTTGGTCCGAGTTGTAGAGATAAACGTATTTGGCAGGTCAAAATAGCTTCATCAACCTACTTTCTCCTCTTTATCTAAGTGAGGCTGTCCAAAAAGTGTCTGACTCTCTCCGAATTTAACAACATTTTACGAAAAATCATGGTTTTGATTCAAAATGTTGTGTTGGAGGTGTCTGACACTATTCTTTTTGGACAGCCCCTTTAAGTGCAAGAGCAACAAAGTTTACGAAAACAGCCTTTATTAATAATTTCAAAAAAGCACTGCTCTATCGAGAAGCAGCGCTAAAAATCTATCCCATGATATTATAGCCTGAATCTACGTACACAATCTCCCCGGTGACGCCACGTGAAAGATGGCTGATTAGTGCAAGCGTCATGTCGCCAACTTCTTCCTGGGTCACATTCCTTTTCAATGGGGAATTTTCCTCTATCTCGTGAAGAATCTGATTGAATGACGGGATCCCTTTTGCAGCAAGAGTCCGAACCGCTCCTGCTGAAATTGCATTGACCCTGATGTTATGTTTGCCAAGATCTGATGCTAAATATCTTACAGAAGCTTCAAGTGCCGCTTTTGCAACACCCATTACGTTATACCCTTCAACAACTCGCTCAGCGCCTAAATAGCTCATTGCAATAATCGATCCACCCTCGGTCATATGAGGCTGGGCTGCTTTTGAAACAGCAATCAGAGAATAAGCACTCGTATCTTGAGCGAAAGCATAGCCCTCCCTCGACGTATCGATGAAATCACCTTTCAGGTCTTCTGCATGGGCAAAAGCTATCGAGTGCAGCACGCCGTGAATTGTACCTACTTCCTCTCCAATCTTTGCAAAAGCTGCCTGGATGCTTTCGTCATTGTTCACGTCACATTCAACGATCAGCTTTGCATCATGATTATCTTTTTCAAGGATTTTGTTCAGTTTTCCAAGAGAACGTTCTTTCCTGTATGTAAAAATCAGGTTCGCTCCTGCTTTATAGAGAGATTTTGCAACGCCCCATGCAAGGCTTCGTTCATTTGCAACTCCCATGATCACGATATTCTTATCTTTCAGTTTGAGTAAATCCTCCATGATGTCCTCCAATGAAACAATGTAGTAAATAACACTTAGTAGCTAGTTATAGTACCAGTTACCAGAATGATTATAACACAATTAAACAACTTTAAAATAGTATAAATGTCAATTGCAACTTGGTACACGATTCGTCAACAGTGCTGGACCCGATTTTTCCTTTTTCGATGGATCGGACTTGCACATGGGTATTTTGACCTTCGTTTCCGCTGACAGAAAGAACTTTTTCATGGATCATAGCCCTATCTATTCATTTTCCCCTCCATTAACTTTGTTTATTATAGAAGAGCTGATTTAATTGGAAAAAAGCATACCATTCACTAATGTGTAATGAACCTCATATCCTGCATTGGGGGGATTTTATGGGCGCGATGCTTTCTTTGCTCGGAGAGATGGTGATGCTTTATTTGATTGCAATCGTCGGTTATGTTGCGCGCAAAACAAAAATCCTTCCTGTCTCTTCGGATTATGTCATCACACAGCTTGTCCTTTACATCACCTTGCCTGCCCTCATCTTATACTCGATGGATTTTCCGTATAACCCAAAGTATTTGCACGAGTTTGGCTTGCTGATCTGCTTATCCCTTATTGCCCTTTTCATAGCATGCGTTGTTGGAATCTTATTACGTAAAAAAGCCACCCTCCCAGATGATCAGAAGGGTGTTTATGAAGGTTTGATCGTATTCGGGAATCAAGGATTCATCGGTTATGCGATCATTTATATCCTGCTTGGAGAAATCGGGATTCTATATACTGCAGTGTTCAATTTTCTTTATATCATATTGATTTGGTCTTATGGAATTTATGTAGTCGGTCGCATGAATGCTTCATTTTCTTGGAGTTGGCTTTTTCTTAATCCAGGAGTCATTGCAACTACAGTTGGCTTCATCATGTTTTTACTGCCCAACCAATGGCCCGTGTCTTTTCATAACCTTTTTAAAACGGTTGGACTCCCAACCGTGCCACTTTCGATGATGATCATTGGAATCTTGCTAGCCAATTTGAATGTAACGGAGGTTCGGAATTACCTTTGTAACACATACTTATGGTCGGCAATCATTACAAGGCTGTTAGTCATTCCACTTTGTCTTGTGCCAATCATCTTCCTTCCTGTCAATCAAACTCTGTTACTCGTTGCTGTCCTAATCGCTGCCACACCTTCCGCACCAACGATTGCATTGTATGCCCGGAAATATGGTGGAGATCCCTACTTTGCCTCAGTAGGATCTTCCGTATCAACCGTCCTTTCCATCGTGACGATCAGTTTTCTCTATGGGCTTATTAAGTTGCTTTCATTTTTAAACTGATTGAGCCAAAACAAACCTATTAAACATAATAATCCACTCGTGAGCCAGTACAGCACATCGATTCCCACCCATCCAATGATCAGGAAACTCAATAATGGTCCCGTTGCCGATCCTAGATCCACTGCTACGGTATATGCCGTGATCACTTTGACCTTGGACGTTTTGGAAGCTACATCAGAAGCGATCGAATCATTAAGTGTAACCATCATGGTAGACATGACCTGGAATCCGATTAAAAGGAATAACAAGCAGTAAACGGAAGCACCAAATGGGATTAGCGCAAAAAACGCAGCACCACCGAAGAGAGCTAGAATCAATAATGGCTTCCTTCCCCATCTCAAATCTGAAATTTTCCCGATGTATGGTGCTATAAATGGATCCCACCCCCAGCGGATCGCTTGAATGATCCCTGCAAAGGAAGCTGCCCCGATTGTCATCCCCAGGAATAGGAATGATTCAGATAATCGGAAATCGATCATCGCACTCAACGTTGAAGCGAATATCCCAAAAATGATCAACGGAATGAGTAACCCTGAACAAAGGATAGTCAAAACCTGTGGCTTTTTGAATATTTGCTTTCCATTAGTAACTTCAATGGATTGTTTGTCTTTTTTCATAGAAGTATCCTCAGACTCGGCAGGAACTGCAGGAACGTACTTCAGTACTAGAGGAATGGTGATTAAAGCCATGAAACCGAATGTATTGGTGACGGTTTGAATACTGACTAAATCAGCAAGTATGCCCCCTGCTGCCATTCCGACTAAACCACCTAACCCCCACAGCCCATTGTATAATCCGACAAGATTTCCTCTTGTCCGGTCTGTCGAGGTATCGATTACGGTAAGATAACCTCCTAACCGTAGGAATGCCCAGGCGACACCCCACAAAGCCCTCATGAAGAATAAGAGCCAAAAGCTTTCCAGCCATCCATATGAGAAAGTTGTCAACATGGCTAAAATGACAGCCAGAAGGACACCTGTACGTTTATTCAACCGTAAATAACACCAACCGACCAACGGGTTGATCGGAAGGCGGATGAAACGATTGATTGAGAGAAGTATTCCGACTTGCCAGAGGGAAGTTAATCCGAACTCTTTCCAATAAAGCGGTAAAACGATGAACATCATTGCATCTCCCAGGACACAAACTGCCGTAATCAGAGCAATGATGATGACTGGTTTTTTATTCATGACTTTCCCCTTAACGAATCGTTTAATATTTCCAGTTTACTAGTAATTAGGGAAAAGTGAAATACAAAAAGTTCAGATCAACAAGAATGGAATGAAAGCATATAAGAGTACAAGAATACAAAATGACGCTGTACCCCATAGTCCAATCATAGCTATATAACCATTCTCCCCTCTTGTTTTTCCAAAAAGAGCTAAGAGAAGAGCAATAAGACTGACAAGTAGAATCATTTCTCTTGATAAAGCATAGCTGAATACGGCAAATAATATCAAAATACAATCTATTCCTATTAATATTATTGCTGATAAACTGAGTGGGCTTGAAATGTTCATGATGTCCTCCTCCATAAAACTACTTTATACCTTTCGTTCACCTATCTCTTTTAAATACCCAAAATCATAAAGATTTAATATAAATTTTTTTCCATTCGGAAAAATATATCGTTTTTGTAGGTTTTGTAAATTCTTTAAGCGTGCTTCATGATACACCTGGGGGAAATCAAGCAAAACAAAACTACGTAGCTATTAAGGATCCTCGACAAAATACTGCTACGTCATGTTAGAACCTTAGGAAAAAACTCATATCCGAATAAGTTTCAACCACTTTATGTTCTTAAAATAGATTAGATTTTTTTGGTAACCGATCCATCAAAAGACAAAGCACCTTCATCCAACGGAAGGTACTTTAGCAATATGAGCTAGATTTTTCTCATCGATTTTTCATACTGTTCATATTCCTTCCATGCCTTGAAACCGAAGGACTGATAAAATTCATCCAACTCGGTCCAGTCGATGATGAGGTGTCGGCAGCCGCGTTCAACCGCTATGTTGATTGCTTTTTGAACGATTGCTTTACCATATCCTTTTTTCCTGTGTGACTTTTTGATTCCTAAAGGACCGATACCGCCGACCTTCTCTTCAAACAAGTAGTGCCAATATATATTGGGACCGATGACAGGGCTATCCAAACCATTCACTCGAACAAACCCTATGATTTCTTCTCCATACTTTGCAACGATAAAATGAGAACCATCTCCACCCTTTTTAAAATACTCCCGAGCCTCGTATTCCCAACGTCCAGGAAACGACTCTTCCATGAATGACAGGAATTGCATCTTCTCGCTCGGCTCCAATTCCGACATTGTAATTTCTGTTGTATCTATCTCTTCAGCATGATCAGGAGCCACACGATAAAAGTCTTTCACCTTATTCACCTCAACATACCCACGATTTTCAAACCACAGGTGTATGTTCGAGACGGTGGAGGGAATACCAGGAAAGTAATGATGGAAATCCCTTCCGAGTATGATTTTAGTAACACCGACGGACGCCAAGGCTTGTTCTGCTTTTATCAATAATTGATTTCCGATACCGTTGTTACGGGAATCATCTTTCACAAGCAATGCCTGTATCCAACCAATATTGGACGGCAAATGATCTTCGTTGTCTTTCGTAAACTTCGTTATGATGAAGCCGATGACATTATTCCCTTCCATCACATACCAGGATCCTTCTGATAACACAAAAGGGCAATTCAGGCTGTTTTGTCGGAATAATCTTTCCGTAATTGGGAAATCACCTCCGATTTCTTCGTTCCACAGTCCACATAATTCCTCCAACGGCAATACCGTCTCATCCCATCTTACAAAGTTCATACGATCCGCTCCTTTTCAACGGTACAACAAAACATTCCCGCGTTTTTCAATAAATTCATCGAGTAAAGATTCTTGAAGATGTAACCACTCTAGGATCGGCTTCTTTTCTTGCAGGTTCAACCGAAATTGATCTGTTCCGAGAATCAAATCGATCATGTATCGGGAGTCTTTGATTTGAATCCATTCAAATGAATCAGGATGAGTAGACTTCAAGGTTTCGATCATGGCAGATGCTGTTTCAACCGGTTTAAAGAGATCACGGTCAAACACATGTATGTGAAGACCCTGGCAGGTCTCCCCCTTATATTTGGAAATCGCGGGCTGGAAGACCACTTCTCGGAAAAGGACACCTTCTAAATCATAACCATCCAATTGCTGCATCCATTTATATGGGTCGATCCATGGTGCACCCACCCATTCAAACGGTTTTGTCGTCCCTCTGCCTTCTGAGACGTTGGTTCCTTCGAAAAAGCATGTGCCAGGATAGACTTGTGCCATCTCAACAGAAGGGGCATTCGGTGATGGGGGGATCCATGTCAAACCTGTGTCCTCAAACCACATCACTCGCTTCCAATTTTTCATCGGGATGACTGTGAGATCTGTATTGAAGTTGAATTCATCATTGAAGTATTTTGCCAATTCTCCAACTGTCATTCCGTGCCTGATCGGCAGTTGATAATTGCCGATGAATGAGGCGTATTGCATGTCTAATCGATTCCCTTCGATGCGGTTTCCAGAAATCGGATTGGGACGATCACAGACGATGTACTTCTTACCGAGTTGACCTGCAAGTTTCATCGTATTAGCCAGAGTATAAATATATGTATAAAAACGAACGCCGAGATCCTGGATATCGAATACCAGCAAGTCAATCGTTTCCAGCCATTCTTCTTTAGGAGTTTTATTCTTCCCATACAAGCTATAAACAGGAAGTCCGGATCGTTCATCCGTTTGGTGATCGATATGCTCCCCCTCTTTCACCTGCCCCCGCAGACCATGTTCCGGAGAAAAGATCGCTGTGACATTCAATCCGCATGCCAGCAAAGCATCGATACTCATTTGTAAATCTGCAGTAACTGAAGTGTGGTTGATGATGAGACCGATGTTCAACCCTCTGTAATCCTCATGATTTTTCATGAGTACCATCAAGCCCGTATGCACCATTCTAGTCACCCCTCGCAAATGAATCATGCAGAGTTTTCACGAAATCCTCTGGACAAGTACCATGTAATACCTGATAACTTTCGATAACGGAACCGACAACAGGGGGAGATTTGGGCAGAATCAACTTGACACCCTCAGGAAGATCCTTTTGTAACAATGGCAATAGAATGTCACTGCTTTTAAAAACACTGCCCGTCAAGACGACATTCATTTGATCTAAACCTTTAAAATGGTTGTGAATGATATGAGAAATGCTTTTCGCGATTTCATCAGCAGCCTGTTTGACGATATCTACTGCCTCTTTATCATCTAATCGTGCTGCTGCAAAGACATCTTCACAAACAGAGGCGATCCTGCTCCTGCTTTCGCTCGTCCCATAGATAACAGGGATGAGTTCTGGTGGTGATGAGATTCTGAACCTTTTGAGGACGAACTCTGCCAGCATCGTCGGTTGTATGAATCCATCATAAGCTTCGAATACTTTCTGGAGCGCAAGCCTTCCGATGCCGAACCCGCTTCCAGTATGATCCAATAAATAGCCCCATCCACCTGATCGTACCACGTTTTTATCGGCTGTGACCCCGAATGTGATGGATCCTGTTCCGGCAATATTGACAATGCCAGGTTCACCGTCCGTACCCGAATAGAGAGCTGTTAACGCGTCATGACAGAGTTGTACAGTTGTTCCTTCTGGGAATTTCGATTTCAATAACAGCCGTAATTCATCTTTCGAGTGGCTGTTCTCTGTGCCTGCGACTCCTGCACATACACTTTTGATTTGCGAAAACTGTTCCTGATGATTTTGTTTCAGCTGTCCAAAAAGATCATCCATCGTCTTTTCGATTTCCTTCAACGTGACGGATACCGGGTTACTCGGTCCTCCATGATGACAGGCAATAAGTTCACCTCTATCGTCTACCAGCGCAACTGCAGTCTTGGATCCTCCCCCATCAATCCCCAGATAGTACATAGTCACCCTCCTGCTCCATTTCGATCGAAAAATGATAACGGTCTGCTCGGAACACCGTCTTTACCGTCTCGAATGGTTCACCACTGCTCAGATAAGTCGTCCTATTGACAATCAATACTGGACTTCCAGGTCCGATATCCAACAGGAAACCATCCCTTTCGCCAACAAGTGAAGCTTCGATTTGCTGTACCGCTCTATGAATCTCCAATTTCAATTCATTCCTGACAAAATCGTAGATAGACCCTCCTGTATCCTTCTCAGTAAGGTTGGAAAAAAGTTTGATAGGAAGATAAGCTGTCTCAATTGCAACAGGCTCTTCATTAGCAAACCTGATCCGCTCCAGCTCGATCACTTTTTTGTCGGTTTCGCATTCCAGTTTTTTGAGGATATGTTCCGGTGGATTTATAAGCGTTTTGAAAGAGATCACTTTTGTGGATGGTTCGATTCCTCGCCGTCTCATGTCTTCTGAAAAACTTGCGATCCCTTTCAGCTGATAACCGATTTTCGGTGCAGAAACAAACGTGCCTTTTCCCCTCTCCCGATACAAGACTCCTTTATTCACCAGATTGTTGATTGCCTGCCTCACTGTCATCCTGCTGATTTGAAATTTCTCTGATAGCTCACGTTCAGATGGAATAAGATCACCTGTATGATAACCTCCTTTTTTTATTTCTGTTTTCAAGTATTGTTCAACCTGGGTATATAGCGGTAAAGTGGAGTGTTTATTGATCATCGGGATCCTCCTCTCCTTTTTCGAGTGCATCTTTTGTAACGATCAATGTGACGGATGGATGTTCATTCAAGACGGTAACCGGCCAGTCCTGATCGATGGTTCCACTCAACAATGCGTGAACTGCCTCAGATTTTTCCGGACTTGAGGCTAATAAGAGAATCGATCTGCTTTTCATGATCGTTGATATCCCGACTGTAATCGCCTGAGAAGGAACTTCCTCCTTTCGATCAAAAAATCTTGCATTCGCCTTTCTCGTACTTTCCGTCAGTTCCACTACATGCGTCTTCGATTCGAACGATGTTCCTGGCTCATTGAACCCGATATGTCCATTTCTCCCGACTCCTAAGATCTGAAGGTCTACTCCGCCCACTTGTTCAATCACCTTTTCATATCTGAGACACTCTGCTTGAAGATTCGCGCTCAGGCCGTCTGGAACGAGAGCATTGTCAATAGATAGGTTGAGTGGTTCATATAGGTGTTCATAAATATAGCGCCAATAGCTTTCTTCATGATCACGAGCCAAACCGACATACTCATCTAAATTCACGGTCGTTATCTTTGATAAGTCAAGGGTTTCATTGAGGACTTTATCAACCAGGTGCTCATATGTTCTTGCCGGTGTCCCTCCGGTTGCTACTCCTAATACTAGATCCGGATTCCTTTTTATCTCATCAAATAAGATCAAAGAAGCCCTTACGCTCATCTCCCGCTCATCATTAACCGTAATCACATTCATATCATCAACCCCTCGTATAAGCAATTTCTCCGCGGCAAATCGTCATTTTCAACTCTAGATTTTCATCAAGTACAATCAGGTCGGCATCTTTCCCTATATCAATGGACCCTTTTCGATCGTAGACGCCGTACTGTTTTGCAGGATTGATTGATGACATGAAAATTATAGCCTCAATATCAGCCTTTGTGAAAGTTGATATATTTTCGAAAGCTTTCTGCATCGTCAATACGCTGCCTGCTAAAGTACCATCCTGCAGGGTCGCTTTACCGTCTTCCACATAGACCTCCTGGCCACCTAAATCATAACTGCCATTCCCTAAACACTTGGCTCTCATTGCATCCGTGATCATCAAAAGTCCCCGTTTTCCTTTAATCTCATAAGCAAGCCGAATCATTTCAGGAGCACAATGGAGTCCATCAGCAATGATTTCAGCTAAAGCTCCAGAAGTTAGAAAAGCAGCGCCAACGACACCGGGCTCTCGGTGATGCATAGAGCGCATACCGTTATAAAGATGGGTGAACTGTTTCGCCCCTGCCTCTAAAGCCCTGTGGATTTCTGCATAGGTCCCATCACTATGGCCGATCGACGCCACAATCCCCAGACTGGTGATTTCCTTGATAAAATCAAGTGCACCCTCAATCTCTGGCGCAATCGTTACCACTTTAATGTTGCTGCCTGATAATCTGTTCCAATGGTTGAAGGCATCCACGTCCGGTGTCTGGATATATTTTGGATTTTGGGCACCTCTCTTTTTTTCAGAAATGAATGGACCCTCCAGGTGAATGCCGATAACATCCGATTTCCCTCTTTCGTTATGCGTTGTCATGTACTCAAAGACCGAAGTAAGGGCTTGTTCGATTTCATGACCTGGGGCAGTCATCGTCGTAGGCAAAAAACTTGTCGTCCCTTCAGCCACAAGAGCTTTTGCCATTTCATCGATCGATTCAACCGTTCCATCCATGACATCATGTCCGTTTGCACCATGAATATGGCCATCGATCCGGCCAGGTAAAACGAGGTCACCATCTTCCAGTTCGATATCAGAAGACCCTATCGTTTGATCGCTTAAAGCTTTGATTTTACCGTTTTCAATATGTATAGTCGCTGACTGGAAACTTTGCTCACCAATAAAGACTTTGCCTCCAGTAATCGTCTGAATCGTCATACACTTCACCTCTATTATCCAGTATATAAAAATGCTGGTACAGTTGTCTATACCAGCATAGGAGAAAGCCGGGTTTTAGCGAAGGCTGAGCCTAAAAAAAGCCTGCCGAGCTTATACTCAGCAGACCTCTCTTATTTTCCCCTATATACTTAATCAAAATTCCGCAGCCCAGGAACTTTCATGAAGATGATAACGGCGAAGATGACAATCAATAACGCACCAGTCAGCATAATCGATGTTATGTCAGCTCCGATTGAAAGAACACCTGAAGTAATCGCAAACGATACCGGTACGAGTCCGAGGGAAGCCATGGATAACAAGCTCATCACACGCCCCATCATTTCTTCTTTCACTGCGGATTGAATAGCAGCAATGATCGGGATATTGATAACTGAGAAGGTACTGCCTAACAGTGCGATTAGAATCAAGCTTTGCCACAAAGCTTCTGTGAAGCTGAAAAGTGCGAAGAACAATCCTGATCCCATTACCGCGAATATGACGACAAGACCTCTGTTCTTCCGGACATTCAAAATCCCGACGATAATTGAGCCTACAAGCATTCCGCCTGCAAAAGTTCCTTCAAGATAACTGAAGTCCAGCGAATTCCCGCCTATCACATTTTTAACGAAAAGCGGCAACCCCATCTGCAATGGTCCGACCATGAATAGATTGATAAAGACAGCAAACAACAAAAGGGAACTTAAGAATGCTGATTGTTTTACATAAGTGACTCCTTCTTTGATGGAAGTGAGCAGGTTTGATGGTGACTGATTTTCCGAAGTACCTTCCTTCTTTTTGACTCGGATCAGGAGTATCGAGATACTTGCGATGATGAGTAAAACAGCAGTGAGAGAAAAGGCGAGTACGTAGGTACCTAATGCGATGATCGCACCGGCAAGCATCGGGCCGACTATGAAAGAAGACTGGCTTGTCATTTGGATGACTGAATTCGCTCTAGTCAATTGTTGCTTATCAATCAACGAAGGTAACAGTCCTCCGTTAGCTGGCCAAAAGAACGCATCCAATATCCCGAAAACAAGGGCAAACGAAACGAACGACCAGATTGATACCTCCCCAAACAGAAGCCATACGACGAGCGCTATTGCCACAAAGGCCCGAAGAATATCTGATAAAAACATGATGACATTTTTGCTGAAACGATCAGCTACTGCACCACCTAATACCATAAAGAGTACACGCGGAACACTCGACGCAATATACACCAAACCTAGAGAAGCTTGCAGGTTCATCACTTCAACAACATACCATGCTTGGGAGAACATGAAGATCGCCAGTCCGAAACTAGAGCAAAGCCCGGCAATCCATAACAATAAAAAATTTCGATTTTTCCATATCGCAGGGGAGGTTTCCCCTTGTTGTGGCCGTGTTTCAACAACCGCTTCCATACTATCGCCTCCAACTTATAACCTCACTACCATTTTCTTCTAACCCTCTACTCTTTCACACTGTCTCAAGGCGGTTTTTGATCTCCGTCTCAAGTCTGAGTTTTACTTTTTCAGATATTGATACACCATCTGTTCATACAACCGCATCATGCTCTTAAGTTCTGAATCGTCCTTATGGAAGAGTAATTGCACTAAGATCCCATCCCATATAGACCAGAAGAGTTTCGAAAAATCATCTACCTGGATGGTTTCTTTGAATTCCCCTTTTTCGATCCCCTCCTCCACGATTTCCTTGATCAAAGAGGTGAACATTTCTACCCTTTCGGTAAACAGCGCTTCCTTATCGTTTCTTGATATATATATCCAAAACTCGAACTGGACCGAAATCTTATTGAAATCTTCATTACCGACTGAACCACTGATCAAGTGTTGAAAGATGTATTTAAGTTTGGCAGAGGCGTTATCTTGTTTTGCCAGTTGTTTTTTGATTTCGAGAAATTGTTCAGCACTTTTTTCATTCAAACTATAGAAAATTTCCTCCTTGCTTGAAAAGTATAAGTAGATCGATCCTTTACTCGTTCCAGATGCCTTTGCGATGTCATCCACCGTTGTCTCACTGAATCCTTTGTCTGCAAAACATTGAGCTGCGGCATCTAAAATGACTGCTATTTTCTCTTCCTTATACTTTTTCGATACTTTTGGCATTGCTTTCGATCGGCTCCTTTATGACTTTTTCCATACATACCTGACTGATCATCGTCGAGAACCCTCTGTTCATTACGGTTTCATATTGAGGTTTCGCTTCCCTAGAGAGATTGATGATGAGACGTTTACAGGATTGTTTCGGCTCCAAAACCTTATGCAGCAAAGCGTCGATCAGATTGTACGGATTATTGAAATCTGCGTCTACACCTAGTTGATGAAGGACGATGACAGCTGCGTTTCCATCTGGTTTGAAACTCCGTCGATATAGTGCATATCCTACCTGCTTACCTTCCTGTGAAGCAACCACTGCTTCACCATTCGCTGCACTTTGCCACTGTGTCTGCCATGGACTCTCTTTTTGATAAAAACTCAACTTACTGACTTGTTCAGGTGTCGTATGTTCAAAATCATATTCAGGCGATATTTCAAAGTCTTCAAAGTGTGGTTGCAATGGACCATCTTGTTGTAAAAAGTCCACCCTGTCCGTGATTTCATATCCAAGTGATTCATAAAGTTTGATTGCAGCAGAGTTTTCGTTAATCGCTTCAAGTGTCGCAGTATCGACTGCTTTCCGTTTGTAAATTTCTATAGTTGATTCCATCATTTTTTTTCCGATACCCGTTCTTCTGAATTCCGGAGCTACCCCCGTCCCCCCGTTATAACTGATTGTTTTGCCATCAACAATCCTGAATCCGTTCAACACGATCCCAGCAGGCACTCCATCCACGTATGCCACAATCGAGTCTTCAGCAGAGAGGCCTTCATGGACCATGCGCTGTATGAAACGATCGACCGTCATTGTCATTTCTGTAAAATACCCTTTGAATCCTGAATTCCAAGCCTCAACTACATCCGTCAGCGGGCAAGATGATACTCGCTTGATTTCTATCATGAATTTCTCCTCCTTTTACATAAAACTGACTGGTTAGTTTTTTATATTCCCATTATGAACCAATTGTGACGAAAAATCAAGAAAAAACTGGAAATTACCTATTCTAGAATTTCATATGAAGAAATGTGGGAAGGATTGATGTAAAGTGAAGAGTGGATCTCGATCATCTCATCGCGAACAGTATCATCATCAGTCATGACGATTGACTGGAAATCGGACTTATCCATTTGAAGGACATATTCTTTACCGCTATTCATCACAACTTTAATTCTCATCCTCTATTCCCCCTCTATTAACCTTGTATAACTATATTCGTAGCCGAGCAATTCATTTCCTTCCAAATGAAAGGGCCGCAAAAAAATAATGTTGACGGAAGAGGTACCCTATTCTAAGGTGGATAAAGGACGGTGACATGAACGATGGAGAAAAAACTGCTGAGAAAAATGATAGACAGATGTGTAGTTGATTATTTCGGAGATTTGGAACTATCTCCCCTTACAGAGGATGAATATGATGAATTGATCGAGCAAGTAACTATCGATTTACACACCCAACAGGCAGAAGAAGTTTTTGCAATTGTGCATGATAAGGTTTATTCTTACCTTTCATCAGGACAGTAGCATTGTGAGAAAAATTAGCTGCTAACCGAGATCGGTACAAACTCCGGAAACAGTGCACATTTCAAAAATATCGGTACTAGCTCCGGATTTTTCGGTGCACATTCCAAAAATATCGGTGCAAACTCAAACTATTTCGGTGATTTCTAAAAGGGCAAACTTGGCAAAGCCAAGCCTTTGACAGGCTGAGACTTAGTTGCGCTTATACTAAAGAGCATGGGACAAATGAACATAGTTCAATAGAAGACCCGAACATTCGTCCGGGTTTTCTTCAGTGGCAAATAAATGAAGGTTCCGCTTCGGCAACATCCTTCGCTTTCCGCAGACACGGCCTCAGCCTCTTCAGAAAGCACAGACCGCTTTTTTGCGGGATCTTCGACTCGTGCTGTTCCCGCAGGAGTCTACGGATGTTACCTACACTTTTCGTCTTTCATTTTATCCATTATATTTTATTGTTCGTCTTTTCTGTTGGCAGTTATCGTTTTGTCCCAGCCTCTTTAAGTGTCATAAAAAACTGCTCCCGACCCCACATCAGGAACAGTCTACTCTTATTTCTGACGGAATGCTCTTTTCCCCAGTTTCTCCACAATTACCGGCATGAGCTGGTACAGCTTGCTGCCTGCTTCCATCCATCCCGGAAGATTGATTTCGCGGACGGGTTTGTCGATCGCAGCGACAACCCTTGTTGCCACTTTACCAGGCTTGAGCATCCATTTAGCGATGTTCTTCTCATATTGACCCGATTTGTCTGCAATAGTGAAAAAGTTCGTTTGTATTGGACCTGGATTCACAGTCGTAACATGGATGCCATAATCCTTCACTTCCATACGTAAACTGTTCGTAAAACCGAGAACAGCATGTTTCGTTGCTGCGTATACACTGCCCTTCACAGTTGCCAGCTTTGCAGCCTGGGAAGCGACGTTGATGATATGCCCGCTCTTTTGCTCGATCATTCCGGGTAAGACAGCTTTCGTGCAGGCCATCATGCCTAAGACATTCGTATTGAACATCCCTTCGATATCTTCCATTTTCGCATCTTCAAAATAATCAAAAACCCCGAAACCTGCATTATTTATAAGAACATCAATCGCTCCAATCTCTTGCTGTACCTGATTGAAAACAGCTTCGATGTTCTTTTTGTCTTGAATATCCAGTTGAAAACTATACGCAGTCGTTTTATAATCGTTCTTAATTTCATTGCGAAGGTGTTCGAGTTTTTCGAAGGATCGAGCCATCAACACAGGAGTCCAACCTTTCGAGGCAACCTTTCTCGCCATTTCTGCTCCGATTCCGCTCGAAGCACCTGTGATGACGACGGTTTTAGTATCGTTCACCTACATTGCCCCCTTCGCTTGAAAATAAAGGACACCATTTTGTTCTGTAATCTGGATCTGATCATTACTGCTCAATAAATCAAGATGTCCAAGTGTTTCGGACATCGTCAATCCTAGTTCCTTTAGAAAGATTGTCGGAAACAGGTTTTGACAGATTTCGAAGCCTGTTTTCGGTTTATCGATGATCATCTTCCTGATATCAACTGCACGCTCTTCCTGTTTCACTAGACGTTTTCTGATCAGATCCTTGGGATTTACAACTGGTTTTCCGTGACCTGCATACACGATCTTCACATTCAAGTCTAGTAGTTTTCTAAGTGAGTCACGGTATTGAAGCAACGTTTTCGGCCGTTCCTGAACACCGATTGGCGGCGGCTCGATCAAGGCATTGGATGAAATGTGTTGAATGAGGTGATCACCACCGATCATGACACCATCCTCCTCTCTAAAAAGGGAAAGATGTCCCTGAGCATGTCCTGGTGTCTCGATAACGATCCATCCCTGTAAGCCATCAATTCGATCGCCTTCTTTTACAATTTTATGAATATTGATGGAGCAAGAATAATCCAAATATCCGCGGATCCGTTGCATCGCTTTTTCATGGAATTTTTCAATACCCATTTCTCGATAGACTCTCAAGTAAAAATCATCATGGTGTTCAAGAAATAGCGGATCTCTTTGGAGCCAGGGCTCATTGTAAGCTAATCCTATGAACCTCGTTCCGTTGTCTTTCAAGTAATCCGAGAGACCTACATGATCAGGATGATGATGTGTGAGTACTACCTGGTCGATATCAGTTACATTGAATCCTAGTTTATTGATTTGGGTAAGAAATGCTTCCCACGCTTCCTTCGTTTTCGGTCCCGTATCGACCAGTGTCAGTTTTTCATCATTTATAAGATATACATTAACATCACCGACTGCAAAGGGAGTAGGTAACGTAATGCAGTGAATATCAGTTGTATGGTCCAAAACAAAAACGCCTCCGTATTGTTGAACTGAATCAAGCAGTATTGAAATTGAAATACTATATGATACTTGATCGTACTCTGAAAAGGTAGAGTGCTTTCATTTTAGCAGAAGGGAGAATCATTTAAAATGACAACAATCAATCGAATCACCTTCGTCGGCGCAGGGTCGATGGCGGAATCAATCATAAAAGGTCTGGTTTCAAGAAAAATGATTCCCTCTCCGAACATCATGGTCACCAACCGTACAGATGAGGAGCGGTTGGAGTACCTTGAAGATAAATACGGGATCCATATCTCCCACGATGATGAACGTATTTTGACGGAAACGGATCTGATCATCCTCGCTATGAAACCGAAAGATGCTCAATCAGGTCTTGAACGAATCCGTCCTTATGTGAAAGACTCCCATATCATCACTTCTGTCATGGCCGGCATCACCACAGAATTCATTGAGAGCGTCCTCGGATCTGATTGCCCAGTCATCCGGACGATGCCGAACACCTCAGCCGAGATCGGCCACTCTACGACAACATTATGTATCGGAAAAAATACAACCCTTGAGCAGTGCCTGATCGTGGAACAGCTGTTCAAAGCAATCGGTTCTGTAACCGTGGTCCAAGAGCAATATATGGATGCAACTACAGCCCTTGCTGGCAGCGGACCAGCTTATCTTTACTATATAGCAGAAGCCATGAAACAAGCAGCCATGAATCTTGAGTTGGATGATGATAAAGCCAGGGAATTGATTGCTGAGACAATGATCGGTGCAGGACAAATGATGAAAGCATCCAGCACCGACTTGAATCAGCTTCGAATAAATATTACAAGCCCAGGCGGTACAACCGAAGCAGGATTGAATGCTTTAATGGAGAGGCATGTTGAGGATGCCTTTAAACAATGCATCCTTGATGCCGCAAAACGCTCCAAAGAACTGCAGCAGCACTTTTCGATCTGTAAGAAAAATACAGCTAACCGTTAAAGAAAACTTAGCAAAGCCAAGCCTTAGGCGTAGGCTGAAGAAAGTATATTTATACTTTCTTCAAGTGTGAGAAAAAGAGCTTTTTGAGCTCTTTTTCTATTTCAACAGTTTATGGATCGCTGTGCCGAGCATATCGTGGAAAGCTCCGAACGAATAGTCGATATTCAAACGTTCCGTCCATCGATGAGGATCTCGTCCTAATGGTCCCAGGTTCATGACTGGAATCTTAAGCTGCTGTAGTTCATCCAGCGGAAAGTGATAACCATTCTGATACAGCGGCATATTTCTGAATAACGGGATAAGTCCTTCTACTGGCTGTGTCAGGCTTGTAAAACTTAAATCAGATAACCCTGCAAAATAATGCTGATTTTTCAGCACGACATTGTGCTGGTTCTTTGCATATTCGATCATCTCTCCTACCACTTGTTTGATAAAAGGATTCTCACGTGAAGAGACTGCTGGATAGAACGGAGGACTATAGAACAACACGATCATCGGCCCTTCTTCCTTACAAAGTGATGCCAGGTCGAACACGATACGGGTAGAAAGGTCACGGTCCCCTATTAACCTGTAACTACCTGCAATATAGGCCTGCCGTCTGACGATCTCCGCTTCCCCGTATTGTTCAATCGCTTTTTCCAGCAGCTCCTGATACGTAAAGACCGAAATTTTACTATCAATCGGATCGAACGATTCCCACTGATTGAAGGAAATGGCTCTCTCATTCAACTGGTTCTCAATTCTTCTGGCGACCTTACCCGCGATCGCCAACAAATCCTTATTGATATCATTGATGGAGCGTTCCATCGTCATCATATTGAAAAGTGTCACCGCAACATGGGGAATCTGTACAGAATACTCCTCTTTCAAATCCTTTTGCATCAAATTGGTTGGTGGCGGTGTAACTTCCCCATCAATCACTTCACAAAAACCGGTGTTCAGTTCCAGCTCCCTTGTCAATTCGGATACCATGTAATTTGCGTTGATTCCGGAAAAAGGTTCTCCGACATGTGTCTCCATTCCGTAACACAAGAAACCTGGCAATAGCTTTCCAATCGAACCTGTATACACGTATTGGTTCGTATCCCCTGGATAACGGGTGAAAATCGGCTCAGAATTCAAACAGGCTTTATAGTGTAGTCCGTGTGTTTGGGACATCTCAAGAAGGACTTCTACCGCTTCCATCATACCTGTCGAGTTCGCTTCCTCATCAGGGACTGTCAACAGTAAAATGTTCCCATCGAATTCACCTAGGCTGGCTTTTTCCATCATCGACATTTGGAGCGCTAAACCTGCCTTCATATCCATCGATCCTCTTCCGAACAGCCATTCACCGTTTTTCAAGTCATCCTGTACAGCTTCTGGAAGGTCATTTTTGATTGCCATATATTCGGCTGTCAGTTCTTTCGGACGGAAAGCAAGGTTTTTGAACTCCCCGTAATCTTCAACATCGACTACATCGAAATGACTGATGAGAATCACCGTCTCTGAACTGTTCCCATTTCTTATCAAACCTGTGACGAATTTACGGCCATCACTAGTAGGATGAATCTGTAAGTCCAATGGATGATCCTTGAAATATTGGAGATCATTGAGTTTCATATGGATGAATTCACTGATCGCAATTTCCGCATCGGACCCAGTGATACTTGGAAACTCAACTAAATGACAAAGCAATTCCTTCAAACTTTCTTTATCCTGCCATTTCTTCATAGATGCTCACTCCCATACACTACGTAAAGTATTTGTCGAATTTGGTATTCTTATAGAAGAAGATTTCGGTGTTTGTGTCCGAAACCCTTTTACACATTAAAAAACTTCAGGATATTCTCCAACAGGAAGCAAAATATGAATGAATCGTATATACTATATAGAAAACCTATCAGAGAAAAGCATTTGCATGGTAATTCTTTCGTAGAAGGCACGAAATACTCTTAACAAATAACGCTATGTTAAACTATACATCAACCAAAATTGAAGTCGTCGATAAGGAGCGATCTCTTTTGACATATATATTTGCACATCGAGGAGCAAGTAAATACGCCCCTGAAAACACGATGTCCGCTTTTAAAAAAGCCTTAGAAATGAAAGCAGATGGTATCGAACTTGATGTACAGCTAACGAAAGATAAAATACCTGTCATCATTCATGATGAAACAGTTAAACGTACGACAGATGGCAAAGGATTCGTCAGCGAATTCACATATGATCAATTGCAGAAACTTGATGCAGGAAAATGGTTTTCGAAACAATTTAGTTCCGAACGTATCCCGACATTGGAAGAGTTCCTCATCTGGATGAAACAGACAAACCTGTTATTGAACATTGAACTGAAAAATACGATCATGCCCTATTATGGTATGGAGAGAATCGTTTATGATCTAGTGGATCGACACAAGTTGAAAGATCGTATCATATATTCCTCGTTCAATCATTATAGTTTACAGGAATTGAAACAACTCGATTCAACTGTGGAGATTGCACCACTCTACTCATCAGGTCTTTATGAACCTTGGAATTATGTGAAGAGTCTATCCACGGATTGCGTGCATCCACATTGGCGGACCTTACATCCTGCGATTCTGAATGGGTTCAGGGATCATGATATAAAAGTCAGAGTCTACACTGTAAACGACCCTAAAAAAATGAAATGGCTATGTGATCAAAAAGTGGAAGCGATCATTACAGATGTGCCAGATACCGCCAGGGCAGTTTTAGATGGTTCATTGCTCGTTAAACCTACTGTGATCGGCAATGTTTTCCATAAAATCAATCCCAAAAGTTACTTTTGAAGCGAATGACCCATCATCGAAACGAACACGATGCATGGGTTATTTTTACGTTTGTTTTTCAAAGCAAATTCCAAAAGGTATATTGGATAATTATGATAAACTATTTCATAAAGAAAACTTGGCAAAGCCAAGGCTTTAGCGCAGGCGAGTCCTAGTTGCGTGTAAAAGAGAAAGACGGGAGATGTGTAGTATGAGTATGAAACTGTTTGAACCGATTACTTTTCAAAATATGACGTTGAAAAACCGGATCGTCATGTCACCAATGTGTATGTATTCATGTTTTGCACAGGATGGAGAAGTGACCAATTGGCATAAGACACATTATGTAAGCCGTGCGGTCGGACAAGTCGGCTTGATCATTGTCGAAGCTTCTGCTGTTCATCCACAAGGACGGATTTCCATGGAGGATCTCGGAATCTGGAACGATGAACAAGTCGAAGGATTATCAATGCTGGCCGATCTAGTGCATGAACAGGATTCTAAAATCGGAATCCAACTTGCTCATGCCGGCCGGAAAGCGATCGTCGATGGCCCGATCTACTCTTCATCACCAGTTCCTTTTAAAAAGGATATGGAAGTCCCCATCGAAATGACAGTGGAACAAATAAAGCAGACAGTTGAAGATTTCCGTCAAGCTGCGAGACGGAGCCGCCAAGCTGGATTTGATGTCATTGAAATTCACGGGGCACATGGTTACTTGATCAATCAATTCCTATCCCCATTGATCAATCAACGAACAGATCAATACGGAGGAACGAAAGAAAAAAGATTCCGCATCCTTCGAGAGATCATCACTGCTGTGAAATCAGAATGGGTCGGTCCGATCTTCGTACGGATCTCATCCAATGATTACAATCCATCTGGCTATACTGTGGAGGATTACATAGACTATGCCCTGTGGATGAAAGACCTTGGTGTCGATCTCATCGATTGCAGTTCTGGAGGTGTCGTTCCTGCTAAAATCAACCCTTATCCAGGTTATCAAGTGCAATATGCTGAAAAGCTTCGAAAAGCAGCTTCTATTGCCACAGGTGCTGTCGGCATGATCACCTCTCCACTACATGCTGAAGAAATACTTCAGAACGGACGTGCCGATTTGGTTTTTCTAGCCCGTGAATTGTTACGAGATCCGTACTGGCCAAGAAGAGCTGCCCAAGAGCTCAACGCGGAACTGCAACCACCGAAACAATATGAACGAGGATGGTAATTCTGTCCGGTATTGCCAATATAAAAGACAAAACCAAGCCTTTAATGAAAACTGTGCCTTTTGTAGAGAGTAAGGAAATTTTCACGGGTTAAATTAGAGGCATCAGCAACCTTATTAGCACCAAATCCCCTATCTTTAGAAAATTAGAGGACACCGGGGACCTTATTTACCTGAAACTAGTAAAAATCAGGAGCGTTTCTCCCAAATAGCGGACAGTTGTCCTCTATTATTAAAAAAAGGTCCTGCACACTGTTAAAGTGGAAAAAAACAGAGTCCTTCATTAATTTTAAGAGAGCTTGGAATCTAAACTCTCTTTTTTTGTGGATTTTACTTTTCTTTCGATAAGGATCTTTTGCATTTTATACATTTAATACCAACTGCCCGTAATGTTGTGAATTTTCAATCATTTAAAAGGATAATCATTATGACAGCGTTTTAACATACAATGTTACCGTTTACACAAGGATTGAAAAAGAACACATTGTCTTGTCTAATAGAATGAATAATCAGAATAATGCAAAGGAGTGAATGAGTGATTAGTACAACACTATTAAGTAAAGAAAAGGAAATCTATTCTGTCACTGGAGAAGAACGGATCGGCGTCATCCCCATTATGGAAAAAGAGTCAGTAGAAAAAGCGATCCATAAAGCGAAAGAAGCTCAACCGCAATGGGCGGAAATTGAATTATACAAGAGAGCTGATATCCTTCATGATTGGGCAGATCAATTGTTAAAGAACCAGGCGAACATTGCTGAGGTGATTTCCAAAGAAGTCGGAAAAGGGTATAACGCAGCCAAAAAAGAAGTTACTCGGACCGCTGACCTTATTCGCTACGTTGCTGAAGAAGGTTGCAGAATGCATGGTGAATTGTTGAAAGGTGATTCATTCAAAGGGGGAAAAGCAACAAAAATGGCGATGGTGGAGCAGGCTCCATTAGGTGTCGTCCTTGCCATCTCCCCATTCAACTACCCCGTTAACCTTGCTGCTTCGAAGATCGCACCTGCCCTAATCAGTGGTAATGCTGTCGTCTTCAAGCCAGCTTCCCAAGGTGCTTTAAGCGGATTACTTATGGTAGAGGCTCTATTACAAACAGATATTCCTCAAGAAGTGGTCCAAACAGTGACTGGGAAAGGATCTGAAATTGGAGACTTGCTCGTCACCCATCCAGATATCGACATGATTACCTTTACAGGTAGTTCAGCGACGGGACAAGCGATCTCTCAAAAAGCAAAAATGAAACCTGTCGTTTTGGAACTAGGCGGCAAGGATCCTGCCTTTGTATTAGAGGATGCTGATTTATCGTTAGCAGCCGAACAGATTGTCAGCGGTGCTTTTTCTTACTCTGGACAACGCTGTACCGCAATCAAACGTGTACTGGCGGATCAAAAGATCGCAGATGAACTAATTGGTAAAATCAAGGAACTGGTTGAACAATTATCTGTGGGATCACCTGAAGAAAATGCAACGATCACACCATTGATCAATACTCAAGCAGCTGATTATGTGGAGGAATTAATTGAAGAGGCACTAGAAAAAGGGGCCGCTCCCGTTTTGAATCATAAAAGAGTAAACAACTTGATCTCCCCTGCTCTTCTCGATCATGTCACCACTGATATGCGAATCGCCTGGGAAGAGCCATTCGGACCTGTCCTGCCAATCCTGCGTTTCAAGGAAGAAGCAGAAATGATCAAAATTGCAAACCAATCAGAATATGGACTTCAAGCAAGCATTTTTACCAAAAACGTTCAAAAAGCGTTCTTTATGGGTTCGAAGCTGAATGTTGGATCTGTCCAGCTGAATGCGAAAACAGAGCGCGGACCAGATCACTTTCCGTTCATTGGAGCCAAAAGCTCTGGTCTTGGCTCTCAAGGCATCCGTCGTAGTATTGAATCCATGACACGTGATAAACTTTTTGTCTTAAATCTATAACACTTTGTATTAATCAGAATAAGAATAAGGGCGTCCTCTAATTAAAAATTAAGGGGACACCCATTTCTGTTTTTCGGTGGAATTTTTGTCTTTAAAAGCTACATATTGTTGAAGATTATTTCTATAAATCATGTTAATTTCATTCACAGATGACTAAGAATATTGATTAGCTTTCCGAATGGATCTTTTACAAAAAATCGCCGAACCCCCCACGGTTCGTTAGCTGGTCCATACTCAATCGGAATCCCTGCATCTTTAATACGAGTTAGTGCATCTTCGAGGTCATCAACTTCAATTGACAAATCAGGCACTGGCGTCTCAGAGCCTCCTTGTGAGAGGAAGCTGATTTGAGTAGTCATTTTCTCGTCGGAGCCGTAAGTTGCAATCCATCCCAGGTCCATCAGTTGATCAAGTCCGAGTACTTCCCCGTAAAAGTACTTTGCTTTGGTAATGTTCTGTGTCTCAACATTGGCAACAATTCGTTTGACCTTCATTTTTACCTCCTGAATGTTTTTATGTTGATACAAATTTCTACAATCACTGAAAGCTCCCCGATTTACAAAAAACTTAACTAGCCAACATTTATAGGTGCATTTGAAAACCAAGTTCCTTTTGCTATTCTTTATCTTTTTTCGTTGAACGGTATTTCTTTTTCGCCCAATGGTTCAATGCTGAAATCGACTTCCGGTATTGTTCTGCTTCCTGTTCATTGACCTCTTCCTCGCCATATCGTACCCTCTTATAAATCCGATCAATTTCGCATTGTAATTCCTCTGGTGCATTAACTCTGTTCATCCATTCGGAGGCAGATTCATGTTGAAAACGGCCGTAAGTGATCTTCGCCATCCTTTTTTCTAATTTATACAGTTGTTTCCTTATATTGTTTTCAGGTGGTTTACTCCGTTTAAATCCAAATAGAGATTCAGGGTTCGTACCACCAGCTTTCCTTGAATCGATTCCAGCTGAAACTGTAGAATAATCCATTATCTTGATCTTATTTTTATAATACTTATAGACATACCATACCAATAGGAGCAATCCGATCAGAAGTATGATATTCAATAGAGTATCTGAAGCTTCGATATTGAACTCACCAAGCTCCTCAGGCCTTACTTCTACTGTACCTTCTTGATCGTCACCCTCTTGTTGCAATTCTCCAGGTGAAAATATGTTTGCGAACCAATTGAAAAAAGCGTTCAAAGGAAGAAAAAAGATGAGCGACAAAACAGCTGTAACGATTTTCAACACGAAAAATGCGCCAGCCTTCACGACAGGAAGAAAAATGGCAATGACGACAGAAATACCGAAAAATGCGGAAATCATGTAGTATAAAAAACGTTTTAATTCAGGATCAGCTGGTTGTTGCACCATCATTCTATTTAAACGTACAAATACGAACATGCAAAATTGAGAAATCGCAATCCAAAGAACATATACCAGTTGATCATTGGTATTGTACAGAAAAAAGAAGAAGATAGCGCCAATGGTCGTTGATAGCAAAATCGGAAACTCTTGTTGGAGATCAGCATCGGCATAATGTCTGGAATAACGGATTGTAGTAATCACACCTAATACTGCAAGATAGAACAAATCTTCACCTAATCCAGCCACGAGACCGATTCCCCAGATAAGTGGTATCGTTATAATGATTTTCCCGGTTGTCAGCTCCATTCGCGGTAAAATCATTTCATAGAGTATCCCTCCCCCAATCATCACGATCAGTGTAGGGACAATGACGCTCGTTTCGAAAGGTGCGTACAACCATGTTGTAATTAACAAGAGGAGCAGGATATCCAGGGAATAATTCAACCACCTGGAGCGAATGTACGCCCATTTATTCATGAAATCGACCTCCTGGGAGCATAGTGCTCTAGCTTAGCACTGTCTGCATCGATGTAAACCTTATGTAGATCAATTCCTTGTCTGAGCCATTCATAATAATACGCTGCATCTGATTTATCATCCCCGACCAGGATGACGACTGTTGCATCCACCTGTTGCCGGTTGAAAAGGGTCAGTACACGGAACATCGGCATCCTGATGCTATTGATGTTCAACCTTGCCAATAACTCCAACGCTTTGACCAGATGAGATTTCCCTTCTCCCATTTCCAGATGCATGAATGGCAATCTCCCCATCGTTTTGATATTCACGAAAATTTCAAATGGAATATGATGCTGTACTGCGTATTGGCATAAGTAAGCCGTATGGCTGATTTGTTTTTCCAATAATTCAGATTCCCTTATATGCGCGACTTCCTCTGGATCCATAACGACGTTCAGGAGGATTGTCCATGATTGTAAGACGGTCTTTTCGTGCAGCTTGGTCTGCATTTCTTCCATTCTTGCAGATGCTTTCCAATGAATGCGTTGGAACGAATCCCCGGGAAGATAATCACGTGTCCCCACCACTGCAGTGTGATCTTCATACAAAGAGCTCTGAACAGGGCGTGTCCCCTGACTAAACTTGATCAAATCTTCTACTCCAGATACAGGTAGAATCGTAGGGTAAACTATGAATTCCGTTTGTATGAGCCGATCGTTGATCATTTTCACAGTTGCAAGACTGAGTAAGTCAGAGACATGAACTTCTAAATTCGAGATTTTCGCGACCCCTCGTTTCAGCCCCTTGATTTCAAAAGTCATATTCTTTTCTTCACCAGGGAAAAAGGATAACGGCAAAATATATTCATCTGCATTCTTTCGTTCTTCAGTTGGATTCATATTTTGGAACGTAATATTATTATTTACGAGTAACCTGAGTCTAGCATTGAACACAGGTAATTTACTGTAATTGGTCAACGACATGTTCCACGTCGTCTCATCTTCCGGAAATAACCTGACCTTCTCTTTTTCATTTGCATAAAAAAGTTTTTGCGATACTTTGTGGATATAATACATCGACATGAAAGAGCTCAACCCTATCAAAACCCCAGCCAAAAACATCAGATAGGATTTCCCATAAATCGCAAATATGATCAAAAAGATTGCTAGGACACGAAGTATTCGTATACTTCTATCCGAATTCAGGATTCTGCGCCAGATCATTGGTTGACCGCTCCAGACTCGACTGGCACCTCGACTTCATCCAGAATATCCAGGATCACTTGTCTCTGCGTTTTACGCAATTCACCTTCCATCGAAAGAACAAGACGATGTGATAAAACGTATGGTGCAAGCTTCTTACAGTCTTCCGGAACTACATACTCCCTTCCATTGATCCAGGCATATGCTTGTAATGCACGCATGAAAGCTAACGTTCCACGAGGACTTACACCAACTTCGATATTTTTTGATCGGCGCGTCTCCATGATGATTCTCAATAGGTACGACTCGATTTCATCAGAAAGGTGGACTTCTTTAATCATCTTCTGCATCTGAATGATTTCATCAGGTGAAAAAATTGACTCTAGATGTTCTATCGGCTCTTCTTTACGATAAGCTCTCATCATCTGTTGCTCCTCGAGTAAAGATGGATAGCCGACGTTCAATTTTAATAGAAAACGATCCATTTGCGCTTCAGGTAATGGAAAGGTTCCATGTGATTCAATCGGATTCTGTGTCGCCAGTACGATAAACGGATTAGGCAGAGCACTCGTTGCACCATCAATCGTTACCTGCCTCTCTTCCATCACTTCCAGGAGACTCGATTGTGTCCTCGGAGTAGCACGGTTGATTTCATCAGCAAGAAGCACATGCGTCATCACCGGCCCGAATCTCGTTTCAAATTCCCTTGTTTTCGGATTGAGATATTGGATCCCTGTTACATCTGATGGCAATACATCCGGTGTGAATTGGATACGCCCGAATGAACCTGCGATGGATTTTGCGATACTTTTCGCCAGCATCGTCTTCCCTGTGCCGGGCACATCTTCCATCAACACATGCCCCTTTGCAAGCAATGCAACCAGAATCAGCTCGACACTTTCTTCCTTACCGATCAGAACTTTGCCGATCGATTCTTTTACTTCATTCAGTTTCATCTTCACTTCCATTACTGACATCCCCCTTTTTCTCTATACCTCTTCGAATCGATTGATTCCCATACTTACGATTAAGACGATCCAACGTTTCAAAAAGTTGTTCATCTTTTGTATGTTCTTTATATGAAAACAAGTCCAATTGTCTGGTTGCACTGCTTTTCTCAATCACTTGAGTCGCAGTGACCCCCAACAACCGCACCGGTCGATCATCCCAATGTTCTTTAAAAAGATGATAGGCAATATCAAAGATTTCGTCCTTCTGTTGAACTGGATTTGAAAACGTCTGGCTCCGGGTGATTGTTTTGCGGTTTGCATAACGGATGGTGATTTGGATGGAAGTAGTGACGACTTTCTTTCGTTTCAATCGTTGTTCGAGTGACTCTGAAAGTTCCCTCAGTACTTTAGCTGCGTTATCAGAATGGAGTATATCACGGGGTAATGTCGTAGAGGTTCCTACTGATTTGAATTCACTAGATGCTTCTGGATCTACTGGTCGATCATCAATCCCTTTTGCACGGTTCCACAGTTTCTCGCCATTCCTGCCAAGATGAAGCTTCACTTCATGCTGACTTTTGGATGCTAAGTCACCAATGGTGTAAATCTTCACCTCATGGAATTTCTCCATCGTTTTCTTCCCTACTCCATGCATTTCTTCAATGGGTAATGGCCATAGTTTTGTTGCCAGTTCCCTTTTTCTCAATACGGTGATTCCCAGCGGCTTTTTCATATCAGAAGCCATTTTCGCCAAAAACTTATTTGGTGCAATACCAATACTGCACGGTAATTGCTGTTCTTCCATCAAACGATGCTGAATTTCTTTTGCCATTTCTATTGGTGAATACTCAGTAAACCTTTCCGTAATATCCATATAACCTTCATCAATTGAGATAGGTTCTACTAGATCTGTATATTCCGATAATAAATTGAACATCTTTCGCGAAGCTGTACGATAGCGTTCAAAGGAAGGTGGCATGACAATGAGTTCCGGGCACTTCTGTCTTGCCTCCCAAACAGGCATCGTTGTACGTACACCTTTTGCCCTCGCTTCATAGCTGCTTGTGACAACGATCCCTCTCCGTTCTTCAACATTCCCAGCAATGGCAAGTGGTTTACCACGTAAATTCGGATCACGTGCACATTCGACTGAAGCATAAAAACTGTTCATATCAACATGGAAGATTATTCTTGCTGTTTTGTTCTTTTTCAACATGAACTCCTTCACCTCGAACATAATCGCCAAAAAATATTATTTTAAGAATATTTTGAATATTCTATTAAAAGGTGATAAAATGAAGCTATATAACGGAGGGAGGTAATTTACATGTACAATCGAATTCGACATTATTCATGTACCCCTTATCCAGCTGTTCAATTGAAGGTCCTGGACACTTTAGAACAACTGAGAAGCATAAATCAGCGCTCCCCCACGATTATTGAGCTTTCTAGACACATCGGTGTTTCTGTAGAATTGATCATCGAATCATTGGAATTCAGTTGTTCTTACAGCGAAGATGCAAACCTCCGAATATTCCACAGTTGCCATTAACTACCTTTATTCATCGTTTTAGCAGTCTGTTCTGTCCAATCGATGAACTCACTCCCATGGAAATGTTGATTCAACTCCCGGTGAAATTTCATCAAGTTTTCTACAAACTGTCTGTTTTCATTTGAGTTTTCCCCAAAGTTTTCTAGATACTCATACAATTTATAGGAAAATTGTTTGGATTCTTCATATTTCTCTTTTCCTTTATCTGTCAAAACAGCGTATGATACCCTGCGGTCTGAACTCTTTTTGATAAGGGTGATGAGGCCTTTTTGCTTGAGACGTGTAATGACTTGCATGACAGTAGAAACATCCCACAACCCAATCGTAGCGATTTTCGTTATCGTCGCTTCTTTCTCAAGTTGTACGATCCATAGTACGTGCTGTTCTGCCTGGGTAAGCCCAATGCTTCTTGCTGATTTCTGCCACTCTTCTTCCAGTACTTTGTAGGTTCCTCTCAGATAGTTCATCATGATATGTAGATTAGCTAATTTCACTACCAACGCCTCGCTTTCTCTATTCTATTTAATAGGCATTAAAAGGTAGTTTTATATTAACATATATTGTAAGAGTCGACACCTTTCAATGCTTATCTAACAAAATTCGATACCTAGGTCCTGTATTTGCCTAGAACCAAGGAAGGATATAAAATAAGCAGTTAACTAGGAGAAAGAAACTTGAAAGATACATTCAATTGTAATTTCCCGTTTGAAAAACCCGATTTCTTGTAACTATTCCGGCGGAAAACTGAAGCATTCCGGCCATTCATGTGAATAATCCGGTGGAATTTCAGAAGAATCCGGCCACTTTATCATGGAATCCGGCCAAAGGTTACTTTTTACACAAATATCTACGAAAAATGATTAAGCGTACCTATATGAGTATAAAGAAAACTTGGCAAAGCCAAGCCGCAGGCGTAGGCTGAGCCATTAGTTGCGCTTATACTGAAGAAAGTATTAATATACTTTCTTTAAGTACAAAAAAGAAGTTGACCAAAGGAAGTCCAACTTCACCCGGTCAACCATTTATCAAACAGATTACTTGGCAGTTCCAACTTCTTCTATGATTCTCACTACAAGTTCCGAAGTTTTGACAAGCTCTTCGATCGGCATCCGTTCATTCGTAGTATGAATTTCTTCATAACCAACAGCTAAGTTTACTGTTGGAATACCGAATCCAGCAATGATATTGGCGTCACTGCCTCCACCACTTTGTTGCAGCTCAGGTTTTCTTCCGATCTTTTCAACAGCTTGTTTCGCGACTTCCACCACATGGTCCCCATGATCGAATTTGAAGCCTGGATACATGACTTTGATTTCAACATCAGCTTTACCGCCCATTGTTTGAGCTGTACTTTCAAAAGCTTCCTTCATCTTCTGTACCTGTGCTTCCATTTTTTCAGGGACTAATGACCGTGCTTCAGCTAAAATATCGACATGATCGATGACGATGTTTGTATTTGTTCCTGCACCGCCCTCGAATCTACCGATATTTGCAGTTGTTTCTTCATCAATTCGACCGAGGGGCATTTTTGCGATAGCTTTCGCAGCAATCGTGATTGCAGAAACACCTTTTTCAGGTGCAACCCCTGCATGCGCTGTCTTTCCCTTGATCGCAGCCTTGATTTTCGCTTGAGTCGGTGCTGCTACAATAATGTTCCCCACTTTACCGTCTGAATCAAGAGCAAACCCATACTGTGCATCTATTTGTTCTGGATCAAGCTCCTTAGCTCCGACAAGACCAGATTCCTCACCTACAGTAATGACAAACTGGATTTTACCATGAGGGATACTTTCCTCTTTGAGGATTTTGATTGCCTCGAACATCGCTGCCAATCCTGCCTTGTCATCAGCCCCAAGAATTGTCGTCCCGTCGCTTTTGATATAACCCTCTTCAATGGATGGCTTAACTCCCTTTCCTGGAAGGACCGTGTCCATGTGGGAAGTGAAATAGATGGAATCAGCATTATCATTAGTAGCCGGCAATGTGCAAATGAGATTCCCTGCACCATGGTCTGTTTTATCTTTAGCGTCGTCCTCAAATACTTCTAAACCTAAATCTGAAAATTTCTGTTTGAGAACTTTTGAGATTTCTTCTTCATGTTTTGTATCCGAGTCGATTTGGACCAATTCCAGAAACTCTTCAACAATTCTGTCTTGATTGATCATTGTATTCTCCTTTCTAATCTAGCCGATCTATCAAAAGAGATAGTATTAAAGTGGGATGTTTCCGTGCTTTTTATAAGGACGGTTCACTTTTTTGTTGCGCAGCATATGTAATGCCTGAGTAAGCTTGATTCTTGTGTCTCTAGGATCGATGACATCATCGACCATTCCTCTGGCTGCAGCAACGTAAGGGTTCGCAAACTTCTCACGGTATTCCGCAATCTTTTCCTGTCTCGTTTGTTCTGGGTTTTCACTATTGTTGATTTCACGTGCAAAAATGATATTAGCCGCTCCTTCAGGTCCCATCACGGCAATTTCCGCGTTTGGCCAAGCAAACACGAGATCTGCTCCGATTGACTTACTGTTGAGTGCAACATATGCTCCACCGTATGCTTTTCGTGTAATGACTGTGATCTTCGGGACAGTCGCTTCTGAATAAGCATACAAGATTTTAGCGCCATGTCTTATAATACCCCCATGCTCCTGTTTGATGCCAGGGAAAAACCCTGTAACGTCCTCAAATGTAATCAAAGGGATATTGAAACTATCACAGAACCGGATGAAGCGAGCAACTTTATCAGATGAATCGATATCCAAACCGCCAGCCATCACTTTAGGCTGATTACAGATCAATCCGATAGCCTCACCGTTTATCCGGCCGAAGCCGACCACGATATTCTTCGCAAAATCCTTGTGGACCTCCATGAATGAATCTTCATCCACAACCTCAAGGATAACATTTCTTACATCATAAGGGCGAATCGTTTCAAATGGAACGACATCCGCAAGGTTCTCCCTGTAATCGGATTCATTCTCGACTTGCTTCGGTTCAGGACGTTCTTCACTATTTTGCGGTAAATATTCGAGCAGTCGCCGGACTTCCTGAAGCACTTCCTCTTCTGTCGGCGCTGTAAAGTGGGCATTCCCGCTTTTCGTACCATGTACCTTCGCCCCGCCCAAGTCTTCTGAACTGATTTTTTCACCAGTAACGGTCTCGATGACTTTCGGTCCAGTAATGAACATTTGGCTTGTCTTCTCAACCATGAACACGAAATCCGTGATCGCCGGTGAATAGACAGCACCGCCTGCACAAGGACCTAAAATGACAGAAATCTGCGGGATTACGCCGGAGTATATCGAATTTCGATAGAAAATCTGTCCGTATCCATCAAGAGAAACGACGCCTTCCTGGATCCGCGCACCACCTGAATCATTTAGACCGATGAAAGGGGCGCCATTTTCTGCTGCCAAATCCATCACCTTTGCAATCTTTTGAGCATGCATTTCTCCCAAGGCCCCACCGAAAACAGTGAAATCCTGAGCAAACAAATAAACGGGTCTCCCATGGATGGTCCCGTATCCAGTGACTACTCCCTCACCAGGTGCGTGATTTTTATCCATACCGAAATCAGAGCTTCGATGTTCAATGAATGAATTGATTTCTACAAAGCTGTCTTTATCTAGAAGCAGATCGATTCGTTCCCTTGCCGTGAGCTTCCCTTTTTCATGCTGCTTTTCGATCCGTTCATCACCGCCACCCATTTCAACTTGACGGCGTCGATCATAAAGTTCATTGATTTTATCATAGATGTCCATTCCTACAAACGCTCCTTCGATGGTTTCTCACATAATTCATAAAGTACACCATTTGTTGATTTCGGATGCATAAAAGCAATTGAGGCGCCTCCTGATCCCGGTTTAGGCGTATCATGAATCATTTGGATCCCCTTCTGTTTAATTTCCTGGATTCGGTCTTTTATGTTCTCAACACCTAATGCAACGTGATGTATACCTGATCCCCGCTTTTCTAAAAACGATTGGATCGGGCTAGAGCCTGAAGTCGGTTCCAACAGCTCGAGCTTGACGTTTCCAGCATTTACAAACGCTACCTTCACAGCTTCTGTAGCCACTTCTTCAATGCCTTCTAATTTAAGCTGTAGTATATCTAAATAGAAAGGCAATGATTCATCAAGAGATTTTACTGCAATTCCAATGTGATCGATTTTTCGGACGATATCCACGGGGGTTTCCACTGAAATCCCATCACGCTGATATACTACTTTTTCAATATATTTTGCGGTTTCGATGGACGGGGTGCCAGGTGTAAAGATTTTCTGTATGCCTTGCTCTTCTAAGAACGGAATGTCTTCCCACGGTATCACCCCTCCACCAATGACAATGATGTCATCCGCTCCTTGGGCTTTCAAACCCTTTACAATTTCAGGAAAAAGCTCATTGTGTGCACCGGACAGACATGACAAACCGATTGCATCAACATCCTCTTGTATCGCTGAGGCGACGATTTGTTCAGGAGTCTGTCTTAAACCTGTATAAATGACCTCCATCCCATAATCACGCAACGCTTGAGATATGATCAATGCTCCGCGATCGTGACCATCAAGACCTGGTTTTGCAATCAAAACTCGTATTTTCTTTTTCATCTCCACTACCTCCGTATACCTGCTAAGAGTCAGCTAGGCAGGTTTAGTCACAGTTGTATATTTCTTTAAGCTTTATAAAAGGACTGGTCAAACATAAAATCATATACCCGTAAATTCGCCGAACTCTTCACGCAGCACGCCACATATTTCTCCAATTGTACAATAGGAACGAACACATTCAACGATAAGAGGCATGAGATTTTCCGAATCTTGAGCTGCTTTACGCAATTCTTCTAACTGAGCGCTCGCTCGTTGTTGATCTCTACTATCCCGTACTTCACCAAGTTTCCTTACCTGGTTCGCACTCAATTCCGGATCCAATCGATGCAATTCAGGTTTCGGCTCGTCATCCAGTTGATAAGCATTCATGCCTACGACGATCTGCTCCCCTTTTTCAATCGCTTTTTGCGTTTCATAAGCGGTATGATGAATTTCACGTTGCATGTAACCCTGTTCGACAGCGGAAACAGCTCCACCGAGTTCATTGATTTTTTCCAGGTAAAGATTCGCTTCGTTTTCAAGTTCATCTGTCAAAGATTCTACATAATAAGAACCGGCAAGTGGATCGACGGTATCCGCTACACCACTTTCATTGGCAAGGATCTGTTGTGTCCGTAACGCAATTCTAGCAGATTCTTCTGTCGGAAGGGCGAGTGCCTCGTCACGGGAATTCGTATGCAGGCTTTGCGTCCCACCCAATATTGCAGAAAGTGCTTGGACTGTTACACGGACGACATTGTTATCTGGCTGCTGAGCAGTTAACGTGGAACCGCCAGTTTGAGTATGAAACCGAAGCTGCCAGCTCTTCGGATTCTTTGCAAGATACGTTTCTTTCATGATTTTTGCCCACATTCTCCGTGCCGCTCTGAATTTAGCAATTTCTTCGAAAAACTCATTATGCGCATTGAAGAAGAAGGCCAGACGAGGTGCAAACTGATCGATATCCAGGCCAGCTTCCAGAGCCGCTTCAACATATGCTTTTCCATTCGCAATCGTGAAAGCTAATTCCTGCGCTGCTGTTGCACCAGCCTCACGAATGTGATAACCCGAGATACTGATAGTGTTCCATCGAGGTACATTTTCAGCACAGTATGCGAAAATATCTGTAATCAAGCGCATTGAAGGCTTCGGTGGAAAGATATACGTCCCTCTCGCAATGTATTCTTTTAAAATATCATTTTGTATTGTTCCAGATATCTTGTCCGGAGATATCCCTTGTTTTTCAGCCACCACGATATACATCGCCAATAGGACAGCTGCCGGGGCGTTGATTGTCATTGACGTACTTACTTTATCCAACGGAATATCCTTCAATAATGCTTCCATGTCTTCTAGAGAGTCGATAGCAACCCCGACTTTTCCCACCTCTCCCCTTGACATGGAATGATCCGAATCGTACCCGATCTGAGTAGGAAGATCGAATGCAACTGATAATCCAGTCTGTCCCTGATCCAGAAGGTAACGGAACCGATTGTTCGTTTCTTCAGCAGACCCGAACCCCGCATACTGACGCATCGTCCAGTGTCTTGCTCGGTACATCGTTGGCTGGATCCCTCTTGTAAAAGGATATTGACCCGGAAGGCCGAGTTTCTCCATATATGTTGAATGTAATTGTTCAGGGAGGTAAAGTCTTTCAATATCGATACTGGATGAAGTCTTGAACGCTTCTTTACGTTCTGGAAATCGATTCATCAACGTTTTTGTCGTTTCTTTCCACTCTTTGTAAGCTTGCTCAAACCCTTTTTCATGTTCCATTCTAGAAGCCTCCTTTTGCATACATGTTAACCACCTACTTCACTTCTCTATGAAAGCGGTTAACTCCTGCATTTTCTCGAAAAAACTCGACACGCTTTGTGCTTGTCCCGCTAACCTTTTCTCTGTACAATAAGATGTAAGAATCTTAGGAGGTAATAGCAATGCGTAACAAATGGATGAAAATCATGATCTATCTGATGATCATCGCCATGTGCATTTCACTTCTTGCAAACGTTGCATTCATGTTTTAACCTTGATCGCTTGGAAGGCTAAGCAAGTCTTACCAAGCTTAAAAAGGATAAAAGTCGTTCAAATCGGCAATGATGATTGAAAGCGGAGAAGTCAGACAGAAAGGAGCGTGTGATGTGATGTCAGAACAATTCCAGGAATTGAAAAACATTTTTTCCAGAACCGAGGATGCTTTGAACGTTTTCATGGGTATCCTTGAACCAACAATCGAAAATGCAAAAGACGAGCATGAGAGGCTCTATTTCCATCACATTTATGAAGAAGAAGAACATCGTCAGGATCGATTGACAATGTTGAACCCAAAACTTGATCATTTCATCAATAATCCTGAGACTTCCCATCCTTCAAATCATGAATTCGTAAGAGTCCTGCAGGATATCAGCCTTGAAAAATTCGGGCTTCATAATTTCTTAGAGCATTTGGATCTCGCATTATTCCAGTTCAAAGGTACAGAACACGAATCGAGTCTGCAAAGCCTTCGGGATATGACAAACGAAGATTACCAAACCATCAAAGCAATGTTGGATAACTTGAATGATCAGTTTGAAGGGGTCGTAAGTACCGCAGCCTCGATTCCAACAGATGAAAAGGAAGGCAAAGCTGGCCACTTGAAAGTGGATATGTACACATCCCAAACATCGAATCAAATTTCAAACCCTACACCAAAACCAGTACCCGAAACTGATCCTGAAAATGGTAGACGCTATAAAAAAGGACTTACAGTCGGAAGTCTTAAAGGGAGGTAAATAATTATGAACAAAGTTGATGTATTTGCAGATTCTCCATTAAGTGATCGTGATTGGCAGCAATTGGATTCCACAATCATGGACAGTATCAAAAGACAACTGATCGGGAGGCGTTTCATCGATATTTATGGTCCACTAGGTCAAGGTGTGCAAACAGTCACCAACGATGTATATGAAGAGAAAGAACTTGGATCGATGGGCTATCATGGTGAAAACCTTCAGCTATCTGAGCCGACGAAACGTGTGAACCTCACCATTCCTTTACTGTATAAAGATTTTATCCTCTACTGGCGTGATATTGAACAAGCGAAAACACTGGATATCCCAGTCGATTTCTCTGCTGCCGCCAATGCTGCTGCCCAGTCTGCCCTTCTAGAAGATGATATGATTTTCAATGGGGCGAAAAAGTTTGATATAGAAGGATTGATGAATGTAAAAGGAAGATTGACTCATATTCGTGAGGATTGGATGAAATCAGGAAATGCATTCACGGATATCGTGGAAGCCCGAAACAAACTTCTTAAAATGGGGCATAGCGGGCCATATGCTCTAGTTCTCTCCCCTTCCCTCTATGCATTGATCCACCGTGTGCATGAAGGGACGCATGTACTCGAGATCGAACACATCCGGGAGCTTGTAACCGATGGGATTTACCAATCACCTGTCATAAAAGAAGATTCTGGTGTCCTGGTCGCTACTGGCCGTGAAAACCTGGACCTTGCAATTGCTGAAGATTTCGATTCAGCCTTCATGGATACTGAACATATGAACTATTTATTCCGTGTGTATGAAAGCTCAGTTCTTCGGATCAAACGTCCGTCAGCAATCTGTACACTTGATGCACCAACAAAAAAGTAGAATCCTGAATAGGATTCTACTTTTTTACACTGTTAAAGTATAAGTACTACTGTGGCTTAGCCATCGCCAAAGGCTTGGCTTTGCCGATTTTCTTTACTAAGCGATTTTGAATGTATTTTTATGTGGCTGCTTTTTCAAATGTGTCAGTTCCGTTTCATGTTCGATTGCGTCTTCACCGATATCATTGATGATTGCAGCGACCTCTTCTTCAAATATTGGTGTACAAGCACCTTCATTGATTTCGCATAAACGTTTCAGATAGTCGAGCCGTTGACTAGTTTTAAGCTCTTTATAGTGATCGTTTTTCAATTCTTGAATCGGACAGTGGCGGCAAGATGCCATCATACTGATATCTTTTACATTGACGATATATTTTTCACCGTCATCGGTAATGAATCCAATCGAATAGAATGTGGAACCAGAAAAATCAATGTTCGTAATGACTGGATATGTAAATTCTTCACCAGTACTCAAACGTATACGACTTGCTTCAATTGCTCCACCAATTTTTCGCTCGTTCGTCAAAAGTGTATGCATGTCAGTGAAGCCATTTACATCGTATCCCATTTGAAAAGCCTCCTATCAGTAATCATGATAATCATTCTCAACGATATTTATTCTCATTTTAAGTGAAAATCATTCTCAAGTCAATAGCATATATAAATTTTTCTCCCTGTGAAATTTACTCCCTTTTCACAGGAGTGTCATGCCTGAATTCTACAAAAAGCCAAAAGGAGGATCCCTTTAATATGAAAAAGCCTTTGACCGTTGGTTCATTAAAGTCACAATCCACCTCTGCCGTAGCAAGTCATAATGTTGCTCCCTTAAAATATGTGTCGGAACCTCAAGAAAACCATCCGGAATCTATTATATATCTTATCCAAAATGGAACAGCATATTCGGTTCGACCGGATAAAGATATGACGCTACTTGACTCCGCACTACAACAAGGCAATGAGCTTGATTTTAAATGTAAAAAAGGGACATGCGGCAGATGTAAAGTTCAGTTGTTAAAAGGTAACTCCATACTGACCGAACCGAATGATCAGGAAAAGGAGAAGCTTGATAAGTTAGTCGACCAAGGATTCCGGCTTTCATGCCAGACCCACCTGAAATAAGTTTAACGTTGGATGATTTCTATTCCAAAATAAGCTGTTCTTTTGCGATTTGTTCAAATGGTTTTTTCGTATCGACGATCAGGACTTTGGTACCGAGTGGGACATGATCGTACAACCATTGGATGTCATCCTCAAAAAAACGGACGCAGCCAGCTGTGATAAAATGGCCGATCGCTTTTGGTGTATTCGTTCCATGAAGACCATATGTTCTTCCATCAGTATCCTTTGCATCAAACCCAATCCACCTAGATCCTAGAGGATTATCAGGGTCCCCGCCTGGAATGTCCTTTTTGCGGTAATAAGGATCGACAGCCTTGACGATGATGTTGAATTCTCCTTCAGGTGTCAACGCCTTGGATTTTCCTGTAGCGACACGCCCCGTCTTATCAATTTCTCCCTTGCTGATATAAGCAAAAGTATTATTGGCTTTATTGACGATAACATAAGGGTCCCCGGGCAAAGGGTTTTCTCCCAGCGGCCAAATCGGTGAAATCATGAAAATAAAAGAAGCTAGAAATAGTGATAGTTGTCCCATACCATGATCCTCCCTCATCAAACTTTCTTCATTAGTTTGCCAAGAGGGGGACTGGATTAATCACTGATCTCTAGCTTTGAAATATCTTTTTAAAATCAAATATTGTTCCATTTCAAGTAAAAAATAATGTAGTGAGGACCTGGTTTCAAACTCATCCCGATCCTTAGGAAGATCCATGTTGCGAAAGGTCGTCCTCATTCTCTCAAGCTCATCAAGGAACCTTTGTGCCGTGTTCCCAGGGTGGATTGCGTCAGCTAAATCATCAAGGAAATCTGCTATCCGGAAGCTTTGGACGTAGGTATGATCCAGTGATGTAATGACCGGCATCACCCGACCGAGAATCTCGTACTGCTTTTCCCTCATTTTAAAATAGTTATAGTATTGGTTTTCATGTCTTGTCAGATGGTTTTCGACATCACGGAATGCAAGACTTTTCGCCTCTTTAATCAGCCTGTCAACAGTCACGATCTCTTTTCCATCCCAATCGCTTTCCCCTTCTCTCAAAAACCTCGAGAATTCTTTGAGGATTTTTTCAAAGTTATTTTCCACGTTCTCTTGGTACTTTTTCAATTGAGATTCCATACTCGGCATATACAAGTTCATCACAAGCGCCATTCCGATACCGATTATGATGATCGCAAGTTCATTAAGGACGATCGATACAGAAAAATCCTTGATCATGAGGAAATGGAGGATGATGACCACGCTTGTTATCACGCCTTCCTTCAATTTGAGCGCAACAAGGGTTGGTATAAAAGCCAGCAGAAGCAGTCCGAGCACGAGCGGATGATAGGAGATTCCTTCAAAAAAGAGGAATGCAAAACCAATGCCGATCAAACATGCTGCAAATCGTTCCCATGAACTGACAATCGATTTCTTTTTCGTTACTTTGATGCAGAGAACCGCAAGTATACCCGCTGATATGTAAAATTCAAGCTGGAAAGCCTGGGCGATTAAAATAGCTAGCGGTGCAGCAATCGCAGTTTTCAACGTACGATAACCAATCGGAAATGACACGGCATAACCCCCTTTCGTTCTGTAGATGTTGTTGATGTATGGAGACCTGCTTTATTGGTTAGAGAGTCATATCCTATTGTAAACCATACCCCTAGTTTTCGTGAAATAAAGACACCCTATGTAGAGAAAATCGAAGCAGACAGGAGATTTAAAGAAGGAAAGAATCCAGATCGAGGTGGTATTTCCGTTTGCTTTTTTCACCACTGATAGAAAGATCAACATTTGTTAGCAATTTCTTTGTAACCCTATTAGAAGATAAGTTAAGGAAGGTTTTTATTTGTCGATTCGAAAAATTCTGGGTTGATCAGTAGGGCGTAATCTCGAAGTCCAGATAAGTAAGCTTTTTTCGAAGAGGTGTTACATTTTAAACAGACCCATTTCCCCCAAACCCTCTCCATCATAAGATATACGGACATTTTACACCTGGATGTAACTCTTCTGGACAAATATCATATTGTTTTGCACATTTGCTCTAAACTCAGTGTGTTTTGATAATAAACTATCCGTGATAATATTTCTGTCTTTTTCTGTCAAAGTGTCCTCTAAATATTTGATTCGATTCAATAATTCTTCGCTATGTATAATAAATGGAGCACGTACATATTCAGAAGAGGTTTTTAGTATGGTGTGGGGATTACTGATAACGATTTGAGATTCAATTGGAGGGATTGAAAAGTTATTTTTCCGAAGCCATGAAAGAAGCTGTTCTTTTTGATTGTATACTTGAATCAGAGGATTCTGGGAATCTTTCTTCTTTCCCATCTTCATTAATACGGGTCATTTGATTGAATTTATCTTCAAAAAAAAGAGTACCAGAGATGTTTTTTACTTCTAAGAAAAGGAATAAACGGCGGGAGAGAAGTATAATATCCATTTGAAAATAACTATTGCCAGAAGGTAGCCTAATGTGATGAAAAATAAAATATTTTTCTTGAGGAAGCTTTCGTAAATAAATTAGGGTGTTTTTCGAGTGTCCTGCCAACCAATGCTGACAATTGCTCAAGATAAAGTGGTAATTGTTTTCCGTGCTTCCTACGGCCAAAATCGAGCATCTATCGGCCAATCGTCATAGATATGCTTATTACGACAATTTTCGACAGCTCCGGCACCCACCTACTAAAAAAACAAAAAACCCGCTTACGCAGGTTTGCAATGTTTAGTAGTATGGCGCGCCCACCAGGATTCGAACCCAGAATACGAGAGCCGAAATCTCGTGTGATATCCATTTCACTATGGACGCATTTTTGGACAGGACTTTAGTTTACGGCATATCGCCATCACTGTCAAGACTTGGCCAAGCCATTGTCTTTAACCAATACGAAATGCCACCGGACAAATGCCGGTGACACGTATCTTAACAATGTTCTTTGAATGCATCTTGTAATTTGTGGACTACTTCGATCGGTTCAGATCCTTCAATTTCATGACGCTCAACCATAGCCATCAATTTTCCATCCTTCAGCAATGCAAATGAAGGAGATGACGGAGGATATCCTGTAAAGTAAGATCTCGCTTTTTCAGTCGCAGGCTTATCTTGGCCAGCGAATACCGTCACTGCATGATCGGGTCTAACATCACTTTTATGCAAGGCGTAACCAGCAGCAGGTCTTGCGATTCCTCCTGCACAACCACAGACGGAGTTCACCAGTACCAGGGTTGTACCTTCTTTACCAAATGCCGCTTCTACCTCTTCTGGGCTCGTCAATTCAGCAAATCCTGCTTCTTTTGCTTCATTACGTGCAGTCACAACCACATCATTCATGAACATGTTGAAATTCATATTCAATACCATCCACACCCTTTCGTAACCTGTTACTTACTATTTTATTCGAAAGTTAGGGTGTATCGCAAATTTACAGATTTACTGTAGAAAGTATTTTATACTTTCTTTAAGTGCAAGAGCAACAAAGTTTGCGAAAACAGCAAAAAAAAAGCAAGCACGAGGCTCACTTTAGAAAGGGGGTTAGGGGGTATAGAGGTGTTGTACTATTTATTTACCCCGTTCCCAAAATTTAAAACTTTTTTCCATAAATTTTTATTTGCTATTTAAAGCTTTTTTCAACGTAGATAAATTTTCTTCCATGACGCTGATGTAATCGTCATTTTGCTCCATCTGTTCTTCAGTAAGTGACTCCAGATTGCTCAAGTATAATGCCTCCGCGTCCACTTCTTTCTGAATCATCTTCGCAACACTTGAGGTAATGTTCTTTTCATATATGATATAAGGAACATCGTTTTCTTTAGCAAAATCGATTATTGCTTGTGCTTCTTTTTGTGATGGCTCATGTGAAGGTGATGTACCAGATACAGAGATTTGCTTGAAACCGTATCTCTTTTCCCAATTTCCGTAAGCACTGTGTGCCACGATGAACTCTTTGCGCTGTGCGTTTTCGGCAAGTTCCTCAAATTCATGATCAAGTTCTTCCAGGTCACTTTTCAATGCCTTGAAGTTTGCTTCGTATTCTTCTTTGTTGTCAGGTCGTTGCTTGATCATCTCATCTTTTATCATATGAGCCATCTCGATTGCATAGACAGGATCAAGCCATAGATGAGGATCGATTTCTCCATGTTCATGATCACTGTGCTCGTGGTGCTCATCTTCATGACTGTTTTCATGGTCTGATTCATTCTCGGTAATATGAGCAGATGCATTCAAAAAGGCAACATTCTGGCTTTCCAAAGATTTTTTCGCTTTTCCGACGAACCCCTCGAAACCAGCACCATTATAGATGAGCAAATCAGCTTTAGAAATATGGAGCAGTTCTTTCGTCGTCGGTTCATATGTGTGACCATCTGAGCCTGGAGGGATGATTGACTCGACCTTTACGGAATCCCCCCCAATTCTTTCCGCAAAATATTGTAAAGGATATATGGATGTATAAATGATAAAATCAGTACCTTTTTCGCCGTCAATGTTTGATTCCTTTTGACCGCATCCTGAAATGATGAAAACGAACATGAGTAAAAATGAAAGTATCCGCACTGTTGCCGCTCCTTTCGTAATGATTCCGATTTATTTTCAGAGCACTATTTATTATATCGTAACCATTACGATTTTCAACATCTTTATTCTATTTATAGTATAAAAAATCTGTATCGTTCTCATTCTTACATGAATTAGTTGCGCTTATATTGAAGAAAGTATTTTATACTTTCTTTAAATGTGAAAAAGAAAACGTGCTGCAATCAGCACGTTTTCCCTTTATTTTAATAGATTGATGTATTCTCTTTACTTGTGTTTTCGACTATTTCCTTGACACGTGATAGGAATCTTCCGCAAACCAACCCATCCAGAACACGATGGTCGAGTGACATACAAAGGTTGACCATATCACGGACTGCGATCATACCGTTATCCATTACAACCGGACGCTTCACAATCGATTCTACTGAGAGGATCGCGGCTTGAGGATAGTTGATGATCGGTGTTGATTGGATCGAACCGAATGAACCTGTGTTGTTGACAGTGAAAGTTCCACCTTTCATATCATCTCCGGAAAGCTTGCCGCTACGGACTTTAGAAGCAAGTTCATTAACGTCCTTCGCAATACCTTTCAGGCTCTTCTCATCTGCATTCTTGATGACAGGGACGAAAAGCGAATCTTCGGTTGCGACAGCGATGGAAATATTGATCGCTTTCTTCTGAACGATTTTGTCCCCTGCCCACATCGAGTTGATCATCGGGAATTCCTTGAGTGCTTCGACGACTGCTTTGATAAAGAATGGAAGGAAAGTGATGTTGTATCCTTCTTTTTGCTTGAAGTCGCCTTTCACACTATTACGATATTCAACGAGGTTCGTTACGTCTACTTCCATCATCATCCATGCATGTGGTGCTTCATGTTTGCTCCGTACCATGTTATCAGCAATCGCACGGCGCACACCACTTACTGGAATTTCAACATCGCCTTCTTCAACAGGGATGTTCATCGGTTTGGATGCTGCTTTGGTTGTAACAGCTGCAGGCTCTTGTCTCGGTTCCGGCGCTTTTTCAGGTGCTGGAGCTGCTGCTTCTTTCGGTTTGTCTCCAGCTTTCGGGATTTCACCGGAATCAATCAGCTTTTGAAGATCCTTACGGGTGATGCGTCCTTCTCGTCCAGTTCCTTCGACTTGCTCAAGGTCGATATCATTTTCTTGTGCTAATCGTAGAACAGCTGGAGAATAACGCGCTTTACCTTCTTTAGGCTGCTTCGGTTTTTCCTTTTTAGGAGGAGTTTCAGCAGGTTGCTCTTCTGCTGAAGAATCTTCAACAGGGTCGACTTCGGTCGGTACGTTTTCTTTCTCCTTAGCTCCAGCTCCGCCTTCTGTCTCAATGTAACAGACAAGCTCACCTACCTCGATGGTATCTCCTTCATCAGCTACCAGCTCTTTGATCGTACCTGTATAAGATGATGGGATTTCAGCGTTGACTTTATCCGTCATGACTTCTGCAATCGGATCGTATTTCTTTACTTCGTCTCCAACTTGAACGAGCCATTTACTGATCGTTCCTTCTGTAACACTCTCACCAAGCTGGGGCATGGATATTTTTTCTGTTGCCATTTCGTTTCCCTCCTTGGAGATTAAAATTCCGCTAAGTCGCGCATCGCTTTTTCGACTTTATCTGGGTTGATCATGAAATATTTTTCCATTGTCGGTGCATAAGGCATTGCCGGCACATCAGGCCCAGCAAGACGCTGGATCGGAGCATCGAGATCGAACAGACAATGTTCGCCGATGATCGCTGAAACTTCACTCATGATGCTTCCTTCTTTATTGTCTTCAGTCACCAACAAGACTTTCCCTGTTTTAGATGCTGCTTCTATGATTGCCTCTTTATCAAGTGGATAAACCGTGCGTAGATCAAGGACATGCGCTGAAATTCCGTCTTTTTCAAGCTTTTCAGCCGCTTGAAGAGCGAAGTGTACGGACAGTCCGTATGTAATGACTGTGATATCTTCACCTTCACGTTTCACATCAGCTTTACCGATTGGAAGTGTATAGTCATCCTCAGGTACTTCACCTTTGATCAGTCGATACGCCCTTTTATGTTCGAAGAAAAGGACTGGATCCTCGTCACGGATAGCTGCTTTCAATAGTCCTTTTACATCATAAGGAGTCGAAGGCATGACAATCTTTAGACCTGGAACATTCGCGAAAAGCGCTTCAACAGACTGGGAGTGGTAAAGTGCTCCATGGACTCCACCGCCATACGGTGCACGGATTGTGATTGGACAATGCCAATCGTTGTTTGAACGATAACGGATTTTAGCAGCCTCAGAAACAATCTGGTTGACTGCAGGCATGATAAAATCAGCAAATTGCATCTCAGCAACAGGACGCATACCATACATTGCTGCGCCGATTCCTACTCCTGCGATTGCAGATTCAGCCAAAGGTGTATCGATTACACGATCTTCTCCAAATTGCTCATAAAGACCAGCAGTTGCACGGAAAACACCGCCACGAACCCCAACGTCTTCTCCAAGTACAAATACTTTTTCATCACGTTCCATTTCTTCACGCAATGCTTGTGTAACAGCTTCTATATATGAAATTACCGGCATTTTTTCGTCCCCCTATTCCGCATACACGTATTTGAGCGCACTTTCAGCCTCTGCATACGGTGCTTCCTCAGCATAGTCCGTAGCTTCATCCACTTCTTTATTAATGCGTTCAGTGATTTCTTTTGCTTTTTCTTCTGTCAAGATTCCGAGTTCTTCAAGGTACTTTTTGAAGGTGATCAGTGAATCTTTTTGTTTTGCTTCTTCAACTTCTTCACGCTCACGATATGCACGGTCATCATCATCACTTGAGTGAGGTGTCAAACGGTAAGACACGGTTTCGATCAAGGAAGGACCTTCACCGCGACGGCCGCGTTCAGCAGCTTCCTTAACCGCTTCATAAACAGCCAGTGGGTCGTTTCCATCTACAGTGACGCCTGGCATACCATAACCGATTGCTCGATCGGATACTTTTTCACAAGCAAGCTGCTTAGAGATCGGAACAGAAATGGCATACTTATTGTTCTCACACATGAAAATAACTGGAAGCTTATGTACTCCCGCAAAGTTTGCAGACTCGTGGAAATCACCCTGGTTGGATGATCCTTCACCGAAAGTAGTGAGCGTCACAAGGTCCTTCCCTTCCATTTTCCCTGCCAATGCAATTCCTACTGCATGTCCGACTTGAGTTGTTACTGGTGAAGAACCTGTAACGATGTGGTTTTTCTTTTGTCCAAAGTGTCCAGGCATTTGGCGTCCGCCTGAGTTGGGGTCTTCAGCTTTTGCAAAACCGGATAACATGAGATCACATGCAGTCATGCCGAACCAAAGGACCACACCCATATCCCGATAGTAAGGAAGTGCGTAATCCTTTTCTTTGTCGAGTGCCATGGCTGCGCCTACTTGAGCCGCTTCTTGTCCCTGACACGAAATGACGAAAGGAATCTTACCTGCTCGGTTCAACAGCCACATTCTTTCATCGATTTTTCTTGCCATCAACATCGTTTCATACATCTTGATTACTTGCTCATCAGATAAACCTAATCTTTCATGACGATTTTCGGCCATCATATTGCCCTCCTTAAAATATCCTAGTTATGAATCGCTTTGCCATCTACTGCTAAGGCCGCTTCTCCGATTACCTCTGACAATGTCGGATGCGGATGGACAGAATGTGCGATTTCCCATGGTGTTGCATCCAGAACCTTTGCAAGGCCTGCTTCAGAAATCATATCTGTTACGTGTGGTCCAATCATATGGACTCCAAGCAGATCATTTGTCTCTTTATCAGCAATCAGTTTTACAAAACCATCAGATTGTCCATAAACGAGTGCTTTACCGATTCCTTTAAACGAAAACTTGCCGATTTTAATATCATAGCCCTGTTCCTTTGCTTCATCTTCGGTCAACCCTACGCTTGCCATTTCAGGGTTTGAGTAGATACACTTGGAAATCATCGTGTAGTCGATCGGATGCGGATTCTGATCAGCCATATGTTCAACCGCTACGATACCTTCATGAGAGGCGACGTGAGCCAATTGAAGTCCACCGATCACATCTCCGATTGCATAAATGTGCGAATCCTTGGTTTGATAATATTCGTTCGTCTGGATTGCACCCTTTTCTACTTGGATTTCTGTGTTCTGAAGGCCGATGTCTTCAACATTCGGCTGGCGACCTACAGAAACCAATAATTTATCTGCAGAGAAAGATTTCTCTTCGCCTTTATGTTCAGCTTTGATCGTCACCTCTTCTCCTTTTTCAAGGGTCTCAGGCAAAACCTTTGCACCAGTGACGATCTTTACGCCTTTCTTTTTCAAAATGCGTGTCGCTTCTTTCGAAATTTCTTTGTCCTCGGTAGGAACAATTCGATCAGCGTATTCTAATACGGTTACATCAAGCCCGAAGTCAATGAACATTGAAGCCCATTCAATTCCGATGACGCCTCCTCCGACAATGATGATTGATGATGGAAGCTCTTCAAGTTCCAATGCTTCATCCGATGTCAGGACGAGTTCACCATCAATATCAAGGCCAGGTAATGTTCTTGGACGTGATCCGGTTGAGACGAGCAGGTTTTTTGGTACCAGAATGACATTCTCGTCCCCATTGTTATACTCGACCGAAACCGCGCCAGGCATCGGTGAGAAGATAGAGGGACCTAATATCCGGCCATGTCCTTCATACACATCGATCTTCCCTTTTTTCATAAGATGCTGTACACCTTTATGAAGCTGATCGACGATACCTTGTTTACGCTGTTGGACACGCTCGAAATTCAAGGCTACATCTTTTGCGATGACACCGAATTCTTCACCTTTCTTAGCCGTTGCAAAAACTTCTGCACTCCTTAATAATGCTTTACTCGGGATACAACCTCTATGAAGGCATGTCCCTCCTAATTTTCCTTTCTCAACGATGGCGACAGATAATCCAAGCTGGGAAGCTCGAATTGCTGCTACATAACCGCCAGTACCTCCACCGAGGATGACGAGATCATAATTCTCAGCCATGATTCATTCCCCTTTCAGTTAAATGCTTTGTTCTATAGGTTGATTTGGATATTCTTTCGCATCTTCTTCTTCACGTAGTACACGTAACCCGCCTTCAGCCAATGCTTGAAGTTCATTTTCCCCAGGATGTACGATCACATCACTGATCCATTCGATCCGTTCAGTGATTTCATTTACAAAATCCTTACCATAAGCAAGTCCGCCTGTCAGTACGATTGCATCGACTTTGCCATGCAGCACGGCACTTGCTGCCCCAATTTCCTTGGCGACTTGATAAGCCATCGCTTCATAAACCAGCTTTGCCTTTTCATCACCAGCATCAATCCGCTTTTCGACTTCCACAGCATCATTCGTACCGAGATAACCGACAAATCCTGCATTACCAACCAGTTTTTTCATGATTTCTTCTGCATAATATTCTCCAGAAAAACACATAGACACGAGATCCCCTACCGGGACGGTCCCAGCTCTTTCAGGAGAGAATGGTCCTTCTCCATGTAATCCATTATTTACGTCAATGACTTTTCCTTCATGATGTACACCGACTGTAATTCCTCCACCCATATGCGTAACAATCAAACGAAGTTCTTCGTAAGAACGGCCTAACTGCTTTGCCACTCTTCGTGCGACTGCTTTTTGGTTCAGTGCATGGAATATGCTTTTTCTTTCTATTTCCGGTACTCCTGAAACTCTTGCAAGTGGCGCTAATTCGTCAACAACTACCGGATCGACAATAAATGAAGGAATATTCAACCCCCGCGCAATCTCAAAAGCGATGATCCCGCCTAAATTAGAAGCATGTTCTCCGGAATAACCTTTACGGAGATCCTCTAGCATTAAATCATTCACATTATAGGTTCCACCTTCAATTGGACGAAGGAGACCACCACGTCCAACCACTGCACTTAACTTAGAAACATTGATTCCTTCATGGTCCAATGTCTCCAGAATGACATTTTTGCGGAATTCATATTGATCGATGATGTGTTCGAATTCATTGATTTTTTCGCTTTCATGACGAATGGTCTTCTCAAACACGGAATGTTCATCATCAAATATTCCAATCTTAGTAGATGTTGATCCAGGATTAATTACAAGTAATCGATATTCTCTTTGTTGCAAAACGGAACCCTCCATTGATGACTCAAAAAACGATTTTTAAAAATCAGGTTTTGTTATGTTGATCTTGCGTAATCCACTTCATCCCAAAGGCAAAGCGCAGGAGTATCGTGAATTTCGCTTAACCAATCAACGTTTCACAAAGCTAAATATTATTGGCCTGTGCGTTGAGATAAAATGTGTCTGCTGTTCAATAGGAATTGACTTCTTGAATTCTTATTTCGCTCAATACGTTCTTCAGCAAGGCGATCAGCTGCCATATAAGTAGGGATATTGTCGCGCTTTGAAATTTCAAATACACTTGCAATGTTGTCATAGATCGTTTCGACTTTTTTCATAGCTCGTTCACGGTTATAGCCGTATAATTCATCTGCGACATTGATGACTCCGCCTGCGTTGATGACATAGTCAGGTGCGTAAGCTATCCCCATTTCATGAATAGTATCTCCATGTTTCGTATCTTTAAGTTGGTTGTTTGCCGCTCCAGCAATAACTTTTGCTTTCAATTGTGGAATCGTTTCATCGTTTATCGTTGCACCAAGTGCACATGGTGCATAGATGTCACATTCAACAGAATAGATTTCTTCTGGGTCAACAGCTTTTGCTCCGAAATCGTCTACCGCACGCTGAACAGCCTCTTTATGGATATCGGTGACAATCAGCTGTGCACCTTCTTCGTGCAGGTGTTTACATAGATTGTAAGCTACGTTCCCAACACCTTGGACAGCAACTACTTTTCCTTCGAGCGAGTCAGTTCCGAATGCCTCTTTAGCAGCTGCCTTCATACCACGATAAACACCATAAGCCGTTACAGGTGATGGATTCCCTGAAGAACCGAATGCTGGTGATACACCTGTTACGAATTCAGTTTCTTGACGAATCAGGTCCATATCAGCGACAGTTGTTCCCACATCCTCTGCAGTTATGTAACGACCATTCAAACCTTGGATGTAACGTCCAAACGCTCGGAACATTTCTTCATTTTTAGCTGTTCTTGGATCTCCGATGATAACCGTCTTTCCTCCTCCAAGGTTCAAACCTGCTGCAGCATTTTTATATGTCATCCCTTTTGCAAGTCGAAGCGCATCTTCAATCGCAGCGTCTTCTGTTTCATATGTCCACATTCTCGTACCGCCAAGTGCAGGACCTAAAGTCGTATCATGAATACAGATGATCGCTTTCAATCCTGATTGTTTATCCTGGCAAATCACCAATTGCTCGTAATCGTAAGTCTCCATATACTTGAAAATTTCCATGTTCATATTCCTCCTTAAGAATTCTTATCTATTTTTTTTGAAGAATTTTTCTCGTTTCTGCTGTGGGGCTACTTGATCTCTTTTGGTAATTTTCAAACAGCGCGTACAGCTAATGCGATTGAATACAATTTGCTCTCAGCCGAATCCGCTCTTGAAGTAAGTACAATCGGTGCTTTAGCTCCAGCGATGACAGCACCGACTTTAGCGCGGGCAAAATAGATCAGGGATTTGTATAAAGCATTTCCCGTCTCAATATTTGGAACGAGGAGGATATCAGCTCTTCCAGCTACTTCGCCTCTGATTCCTTTATGTTCTGCAGCCTCTATGGAAACCGCATTATCAAGAGCTAGTGGTCCATCCACAACGCAATTCTTGATTTGACCCCTGTTATTCATCTGAGTAAGGGCTGCAGCATCTAATGTAGCTTCCATCGATGGATTTACGACTTCAACTGCTGCTATCGGAGCAACCCTTGGTGTTTCTATACCGATTTTCACAGCAACGTCTACAGCATTTTGGATGATATCTGCCTTTTGCTGAAGATCCGGTGTAATATTCATGGCAGCATCAGTTACAAATACGAGACGATCATAACCACTCACTTCAAAAGCTGCAACATGAGATAGAACTTTTCCGGTTCTTAGACCATATTCCTTATTCAATACGGCTTTCAATATACGTGCTGTAGGAACCATCCCCTTCATCAACACATCTGCTTGTCCGCCGCTCACAGCTTGGACCGCCATTGCCGCAGCCTCATCAGGATCGCTGCATGGAATGACTTTCAAACGATCACAAGCCTCTAGCCCTTGATTTTGAAGTAAAGAGAGGATCTTTCCTTCTTCACCGAACAATTGAAAAGAAGCGATTTCCTTTTCTAAAGCCATTTTCACTGCTTCGATGACCTCTTCATCTTCGGCAGCAGCAACTGCTACAACTTTATTGGGCAAGCGGGTTGCTTCTTGGATGAGTTTTTCTAAATGCATAACCTGACTTCAACCCTTTCTATTACTTAATCTTTTCCATCGTCTTATTAATGCAAGATTCATGCCAACTTTTATCACCTTGATATGGTGGCGTTTTCACAAATCGAACTGTGCAAATTTCTTCATATCACGAAAAATATTGCATGCTAATTTATTCAATTTTGTATTTGTCAATTTTGTAATAGAGATTTCTTAAGGAGACATCAAGTTTTTTAGCTGTTTTTGTCTTATTCCCATTGCATTCATTCAAAGTTTTACGAATCAGGTCTTTTTCAAATTGATCGACTTGCTTCTGTAAGGGAACATCAGTCTCTTGCGATACGGAAACTTCCGCCCTATACTGGCCCTCAGTATCTAAAGAAGGGATTGATGTGACATCTATCCACGATTCATGGAACGAAAGATGGATGATCGCCCTCCCCAGGATATTTTCCAATTCACGTACATTACCTGGCCAATGGTACTGGCTGAGATAGGAAATACCTTCTTTGGTGACACCTTCGATATTCCGTCCGTAATCCTGATTCAGTTTACGAATCAGATGATCGCATAGTTTACGGATATCTTCTTTCCTTTCTCTTAATGGAGGAATGAAAATCGGAAGTCGATTGATCCGATAATATAAATCTTCCCGAAAAGAGCCTTCGATTATTCTTTTTTCAAGGTTTACATTGGTTGCAGCAATTACACGTACCTTGATCGGGATTGCTTTAGTCCCCCCAACCCGTATGATTTCGTTTTCTTGAAGCACCCTCAAGAGCTTTGCCTGTGTATCGCTTGATAATTCACCAATCTCGTCAAGAAAAATGCTTCCACCATTCGCCTCTTCGAACAATCCTCTTTTCCCGCCTTTTTTGGCACCGGAAAATGCCCCCTCTTCATAGCCAAACAATTCACTTTCAAGCAGTGATTCAGAAATGGCGGCACAATTCACACGGACGAACTTGTTATACTTCAAACTGCTGCTGTTATGAATGGCATGGGCGAACAATTCTTTCCCTGTCCCTGATTCCCCTCTTAATAGAACAGTTGCAGGTGTGGATGCTCCCAATTTGGCTTGCTCGATTGCGAATTTCATTTCACTGGAATCGCCGATGATATCTGAAAACGTATATTTGGCTTCCAATGTGCGGATGATTTGTCGGGCTCGTTGTAATTCCGCTGTCAACGACTGTATTTCAGAAATGTCATGGATCACCCCGACACTTCCTTTCAATTTACCATCCACGATGACAGGAGCAACGTTTACTACTACGTCCCTTCGATTAGGCCCTACTTTCAGCCGTACGCCCCGGACAGGCTTACGGGTACGCAAAACCCGCATATGCATGCTTTCTCCTTCGGATATGTCCGTGGTAGCTGGTTTCCCATAGATATCTTCCGATTTCAACCCTGTCAATCTTGTATAAGCCGGGTTGACCATAAGACCTTTTCCTTCTTCATCCACCACCGATATCGCTTCTTGTGAGGAATGGATGATCGCCTCAAGCATTGTTTGTACACTTTTCAGACTCGTTACTTCTTCAGCCATTTCCACAACTTCAGTGATATCCTTAAAAACGGCGAACGCTCCGATTATGTTTCCTTCATCATCAATCATCGGAGTTCTGGTAGTAATGATTTTCCTTCCATTGTATAAAACTTGTTCTCTATTCACTTCTGTTTTTCCATGATTTAAGATTCGTGGTAATTCACTGTTAGGGATGGCATCCGTGATTTCTTTACCGATGACCTGCGTATTTTCAAGACCTGTCATCACTTCGGCACTTTTATTGAAGATGGTGATTTTGCGGGTACGGTCAATAGCTATTACACCATCGTGGGAGGAGCTTAACACTAAATCCTGTTGTCTGGATTGACTTGATAGTTGATTGATCAGTTTTTCTTGTTCCTCAATTAAATTTGAAACCAGTACTGCGACTGAGGGAGGAATGATGACCCATTGTCGATCCTTTACTTTCCTAAGGGAGGTGAACGTTTTTTCATCTCCGGTCGTCTCAATCACCACATCTACTGGCTGGTCTATGTATTGTTCCCACCTTGTCCCTGTTGCTATTTCCAATTCTTGCGCTATTTTAATCCCTGGCGCTTCATTGTCAGGATCAATAACTGCCTTCAATTTCAAGGCATGGGATTTGTTGATGATTTTCATAAGAGCAATACCGACTTTTCCAGCTCCAATAATGATTACACTTTTCATTAGCTACACCTATTTTTACCATGCAATTTTTTTCACACTTTTATTTTACCCTTTGTTTTATACATACGCAAACACTTATAGACAGGAAACGATAAAATCGGTAAAATGAGTAGCGACAGAAAAGGATGATTCAGTATGACAAGAATAATCGCACTTTTAATATTAGTGGTCCCTGGAATCGCAGGTGTGATAGGGATAAAATTAATACGGGATTCCCTATTTGGAATCGTACATCCGGTTTTTCCGAATTTCATTATTGAGCTGATCGCTGGGATTCTGATGTTTATAATAGGATTCGGCTTTGTGGGTGGTTTCATCTTTTATAGAGACCGGAAACGGAATAAAGTCCAGCAAAAATTCCGGAATAAAGGAGGAAATTAAATATGGAGCAGTTTAGTGTAGCTTTTTTTGAAGAAAACTTTAAGACATATGCTGAACAAAATGAGGACGTATTTTCCAGACAACAGGCGATGAACAGTTACTATGTCTCAATGGTATCCACCATCATAAATGATAACATCAACAAAAACTCCGAGCTGGTAAAACGAATACGGAACTTAAATACAGCCTATCAGAATTGTCGTTGATCCATCTTCATTCTAAAGAAAACTCAGCCTTTGGCGTAGGCTGAGCTTTAGTTGCACTTATATTGAAGAAAGTATTTATATTTTCTTTAAATGCAAATATAAAAAGGGGGATGTCCAAAAGGATCTGAGCCTCTCCAAACTTAACAACATTTTGAAAAAATCGTGGTATAGATACAAAAATGTTGTATTGGAGGTATCTGACACTTTTTTGGACTATCCCCTTTATTGTATTAGTGCTGTTTACTAGAAACGATAGACTAGCTGGCTCAATTTTTTACGATTTAAGCGTTCTTTCAACCAGCTTTATGCTCGATACGTAATTTATCAGCCACCATTGCAATGAATTCACTGTTTGTCGGTTTCGCTTTGGACATACTCACCGTATAACCGAAAAGATTCGAAATCGAGTCGATATTCCCACGGCTCCAAGCAACTTCAATCGCATGCCGGATGGCACGTTCAACACGCGAAGCTGTCGTATTGAATTTTTTTGCGATATCCGGATACAAGACTTTTGTGATCGACCCAAGTAATTCAATGTCATTATACACCATTGTAATAGCTTCACGAAGGTACATATACCCTTTAATATGGGCAGGCACTCCGATTTCATGGATGATGCTCGTAATGCTAGCATCAAGATTTTTCGGCTTATATTCTTTCGTATATGATCTGGAAGTTGTATTGGAAGTGTTTTTGACAAATGACTTTTTGGATCCGCTGATTTGACGGATTTGATTCGTTAGATTTTCCATATCAAACGGCTTCAAAATAAAATAGGATGCACCAAGTTCTACCGCTTTTGTAGTTACATCTTCCTGTCCGAATGCAGTCAGCATGATCACATTCGGTTTAGTGCTTAAATTCAGATCATGCATATTTTCAAGGACCGCTAATCCATCTAAATGGGGCATGATGATGTCAAGCACTAATACGTCAGGCGTCTCATCTTCAAGTAATTCCAGACATTCTTTTCCGTTATACGCTACTCCAACCACTTCCATATCTTCCTGGGCAGAAATGTATTCATCAAGAAGACCTACAAGTTCCCTATTATCATCCGCTAAACACACTTTAATTTTTTGCACTACGCTGTTCCTCCTCATAACTAAATCATTTTTTTCCTTTTTCTCTTCTAAAGTCTTATGTATGATTTCCACACACAAACCACATTTCCTTTAATAATTTTAAATTTTTATCGAAAAATATTCCATACTTAATCATGCTCTATTTTCCTTTAAATTTCGACCTTAAGTCCCATTTGACACCACGATTTTTAGTGTTCTTTGTCGAATTTTCTTTATTTTATTATATCAGATGCCGTTGATTTTTCCGAGAACAAGTTTAAAACACCAGAATGAAGAGCCTTCGTCACTTTGATGGATGTTGAGAAATCCGCTCGGCTTATTTGGCGAATTTCCATGTTTCAGGAAGCTTTTTGGAAATTTCACTCCCATCTGGACGATGTAAGAATCGTCCGTCGAACTCATTTTTATGTTTTTAGACTTCCTCATGACGTTTTTAGACGTTTTTGCAAATTATCAGACATATTTTTGATTTTTTAGTCTTACCCATGAAGTTTTTGACTTAGGCTTTTGACTTTTGACGTGATTTTTTTGACTTGGTCAATTTGAGCGCAGCATTTGTACTGTTTTTTGTAATTAGTCATTTGAAAGGTTTGGGTTATCTCTAAAAAAGTAAAAAAGGCGAGTCATCAACTCGCCACTTTATCGCCATTCCTATTCTCTTGGTAAATATTGATTCCGGCTTCTTGTAACATCCATTCGATATGCACTCCGTACCCTGAAGTCGGATCATTAACAAATACATGAGTTACCGCACCAATTATTTTTCCATCCTGTATGATTGGACTCCCACTCATTCCTTGCACAATTCCACCAGTAGCATTTAATAATTCCGGATCTGTTATTTTAACGACTAACCCTTTTGTTGCCGGGAACTTCTGGGGAACTGAACTTACGATTTCAACCTCGTACTTCTTCACTTCCTCTCCCTTCACGACAGTCAGGATTTCAGCGTGGCCTTCCTTTACCTCATGGGATAATTTGATTGGCATTGCTTTATCCATTATTCCATTACGAATCGGATTCTTCAGTTTACCAAAAATACCATATTGCGTATTTTTATATATTGAACCGAGTATTTTTTCTCCGTTATTGAAGCGGGCAAGCTTTTCCCCCGGTCTCCCGTTTTTGCCTTTCTCGATGGAAGTGACTGTTGATTCAATGATTTGTCCATCATTGACGACAATCGGTTTTTTTGTATCCATATCTGAAATGACATGTCCAAGAGCACCATATTTACCGCTATCCGGATGATAAAACGTCATTGTTCCTACGCCAGCTGCTGAATCACGAATGTATAATCCAATTCTATAGCTCGCATCAGAGGCATCTTTCACTGGCGTTAATTTCTTATGAAGTGTTTCTTCATTTCTTTTGATGGTGAGGTCAAGCGATTGTCCTGACTCTCCGCTTCTTTTCACGAAAGGTCCTACATCACTTAATTTTTGAATGGATTTCCCGTTGATTGCTGTTATCATATCTCCGACCTGTATTCCAGCTTTTTCACCAGGTGAAACATCTCCATTAGAAGTGTCGATTAAATGATGGCCTACCACCAGTACGCCTACGGTATTTAATCGAACACCTATATTCTGACCGCCAGGAATGATTTTGAATTCAGGAAGCACCCTCACATTCACCTTTTTGACAGGTATATTCGAAACCTGCATGGTAACTTCAGCGTCGCCATCTTCGTTCGCCTCGATGGAAAAGGAGTGAGGGTTGTTTTCAACACTTCCAAGCGACAAAATCGATTCATTCTTATCTGACGTCTGAACCGTAGCATTTGAATGATTCTGATCTATCGTTAAGCTCTCTCCCTGGAATACGGTTATATCAGTTGGGACACTGAGATAGTCCTGAATCGGCTTTATAAAACCCAAGCTTATTAGGAATCCAAGGAGAAGAATGCCGACTATTTGTCTGATTTTAATTCTTTTCATTCAGTCACTCTCCTCATTCCTTACCCTACAACTTTTTTGGTTGCATTTATAATTTGACCTTTAGAGAGTGTTTCTATAACTATTCGTATAAGAAAAAGCTACCCTTAAATGGATAGCTTTTCATGAACTGATTTTTGCGTCGTCTGCATATTGAATCATTTCCTTTGCATGACGCTTGGTCAAATCCGTTACTTCCACTCCCGAAATCATCCTTGCGATTTCTTTTACTTTTTCATCAAACGACAGTGGTTTTACGATGGTCAATGTCCGATCCTTTTTGATGTTTTTTTCAATATAAAGGTGGCGGTCTGCCATTGCAGCAACCTGCGGCAGGTGAGTTATACATAGAACCTGTGAACCTGCCGACAGTTTCTGGATTTTTTCTGCAATCGCTTGTGCAACTCTTCCGCTCACTCCAGTATCTACTTCATCAAAAATGATTGACGCAATTTCCTGTTGATTTGAGAATATCGCTTTTAATGCCAGGATAATCCTTGACAACTCTCCACCTGAGGCAATTTTAGCAAGTGGTTTCAACGGTTCTCCAGGGTTAGTGGAGATAAGGAATTCGACTTCATCCATTCCGCTTTTCGTAAAATGTACAGTCTTCCCATCGATTTCCGTAGTGATATTTGATGCGCTAGTTGTCGGCTTAAAGGATACCTTGAACGTTGTTTTTTCCATATAAAGATCTTTCAGTTGTTGATGTATTTTCTTCTCCAATTTCTCTGCAGTCTTTTTTCTTAGTATGGATAATTGCTTTGCTTCTAAGTATAAATCTTTTCCGATTTCGTTCATCTCTTCTTTCAAAACTTTAATACGATCATCTTTATTGGTGAAGGTATCAAGTTCTTCTTCAATACGTGAACTATATTCCAAAATTTCCTCGACTGAATTCCCATATTTACGTTTCAAGGTATTGATTTCATGCAGACGTTCCTCAATGACATCCAGACGGCCAGGATCGAATTCCATCGTATCGACATAGTTCCTGAGTTGATGTGCTGAGTCTTCCAGCGTATAATAAGCATTCGTCACAGATTCCTGAATCGGCTTTAATTCAGAATCATACTCTGAAACATCTTCAAGATGACTCATTGCCAGACCTAATATATCAATGCCCTTTTGTTCACCGTATAATGCCTGATAAGCATCGTTGACAGATTGGTACAGCCGTTCGAAGTTGCTCAATCTTTGTTGTTCCTCTTGTAATTCTCCATCCTCATTCGGCTGCAGTTTTGCTTGATCGATCTCTTCAAGCTGATATTGGATCAAATCGATCCGATGAGCCATTTCCTGCTCATTTTCGGTCAACTGCTTCAATTGCTTCTGCACATCTATGTATCGCTTGTACAATAGGTGATACTCAGTCAGAGTGCGCTTCAATTCAGCCGAATGATACTGGTCCAACAGAGCTAAATGTTTATCACTTTGCATTAAAAACTGATGTTCATGTTGACCGTGAATATCAATGAGAGATTGTCCAATTTCACGAAGAATCGCTAATGTGACCAGTTTACCGTTCACACGGCAAATACTCTTACCGGAACTCGTCATATCTCGTTTAAGCACAATCATCCCGTCAGCTACCTCAATCCCAAGCTCAAGTGCTTTATCAATTACAGGATGGTCTTCCCGAATATAAAATAGCCCTTCAATCTCTGCACGATCCGTTCCATGGCGGACGTACTCAGATGAACCGCGCCCGCCAATCAATAGACCAATTGCATCAATGATTATGGATTTACCAGCACCTGTTTCCCCCGTCAATACAGTCAAGCCGTCTTCAAACGGCACTGTAACTTCTTCTATGATCGCAAAATTTCTAATTGAAATTTCGGTAAGCATGTTTCCCCTCCTCCTAACATTACAGCATATCTAAAAATTGACGTGTAATTTCAGGGCTGTCCTGAGGAGATCGACAAATGATCAATATCGTATCGTCACCGCAGATCGTACCCATTATTTCTTCCCAGTCAAGGTTATCGATAAGTGCACCTACCGCATTGGCATTACCGGGTAATGTTTTCATGACGATGAGATGATCTGTATGATCGATATTGATGAAACTATCCGTCAAGGTCCTTTTCAATTTCTGTAACGGGTTGAACCGCTGATCAGCAGGCAGACTGTATTTATACCTGCCATCCTGCATCGGAACCTTCACAAGATGCAATTCTTTAATGTCGCGTGACACAGTAGCTTGTGTCACATTAAAGCCTGCATTCTTCAATCTCTCTACAAGTTCATCTTGTGTATCGATATCGAAATTCGTAATGATTTCTCTGATTTTTATATGTCTTTGTCCTTTATTCATCTGAATCACTCCACAAATTTATACACACATGTATATGCCTATCATATATGAAGAAGTGAAAATTGTACATCTTTTGTGAATAAACATGAATATTGCTGTATATTGTGTTGTACCCATAAAGTTCAAATGATATGCTTTCCGTATCTGCATAGAAACAACAAGCCTTAGCACAGGTTGAACCAAGTGTTGGATCGCCCGTGGAAAGGTAGTGAATTTGGAAATCAACATCATTCTTTAACAAAACCTTAAATAAAGGCTGTATTAGCAAACTTTGTTGATCTTGCACTTAAACTTTCTTCAGTATAAGGGCAACTAAGGCTCGACCTACAAAAGGCTTGGTCTCGCCAAGTTTTCTTTAAAAGTCGTGGATTTCCGCTCCAGGTTGCTCGCTTTCCGCGGGGCGTACGGTGAGCCCACTCGTCGACTTGCGACCTCAGGAGTCTCCTTTTCAAGGAAGCATCTGTGCTCCTGCGTCTACAAGAAAGTCCTGTCGAAGCGAGCTTCCTCGTCGCATGCCTTGCGAGGAGATCATTCAGGTAGTAGGCACGCTGATCCTACAGGACAAGGAAAGCTTCAGCAGCGTTACATCGCACGAAGGAAATGCGATTTTCATTTTCGAGGAGTCTCGCATCTTGCTCTCCAATCAACTTGCACAAAGTGAGTTTTTTAAAATGACTCAAAAGCAACAATCTTTTAGAAAGAGCCTAAATAAAAAAGGGCGACCAAAATGAGTATTTTTGCTCTACAACATCCAATATCCATTGATGTTGAATCAAACACACATTTTTAGGTCCTCCCCTGTTGTCATTTTAAATCCACTGATTGGTTGATTAAAAACTCAATTGTCTCCAAATCCGATTCAGTTGGTAAGGAATATGTTTGTTGATAAGTTTCATGTCCTTTTCCTGTTATCACTACCCAATCACGTGCTCCAGTGACTTCAAGCGCATATTTGATGGCTTCTGTCCTGTCTGGAATGATGATTCCTTTCTTACTCCCAACTGTTTCTCTCAATTTTTCAAGTGTATTGATCATTTCATCTTCAGACACATCATTCAAATCATCCAGAGTCAATATGAATTGATCGCTGTTTTCAGAAGAGATTTGAAGCATATCTGCCCTTTTATCTGTATCCGCACCTCCACGAAAACCAAAAACATGGATGATATTTTCTGCTCCATAGTCTTTAGCCGCCTTTAAACAATGCATGATCGCATTTGCTGTATGTGCATAATCGATCACAACGGTAGCATCGTTTTGGTGTTTATAGATATTGAACCTTCCCGGAACTCCTTCAAATGTTGGCAGTGCAGATAAGATATTTTCCTTTTTGATATTGAATTGTAGAGCTGTTGCATAAGCCATGCTTGCATTATATAGGTTGTGGAGACCAGGCATATTGAAAGCAATCTCGAAACTTGCACCGTTTTCACATACTTTCAAAGTCGAACTGTTGATTCCTTCGATATGAAGGTCCGCGTTTGTTGACTGTCCTATTGTATACGCTCCTATATCGTTTTTACGTAATTCATCCACAAGCTTGCTCCCCCAAGAATCATCAGTATTGATAATTGCGAGGCCATCTTCTTTCATCTTATAGAATAGCTTGGATTTCGTTTTGAAATAACGCTCCATCGTACCATGATAATTTAAATGATCGTGAGATAAATTCGTAAAAAGACTATAATCGAATTCGATTCCTTCTAAGCGATGTTGAGACAAACCATGGGAAGAAACTTCGAGAATCACAACTTGATCATTACTCTGGTGAAGTAGTTCATTGAGTTTCAATATATTTGGTGTTGTATTACATGTATCGCTTTCTATCCCATTTATGATATTCTTTATTGTTCCGAATAAACTGCAAGAAATTCCATTTGACTCTAACAGATGTTTCAAAAGATAACTTGTAGTTGTTTTTCCGTTAGTCCCAGTGATTCCGATCACGATCTTATCTTTTGAAGGATCCTGGTAAAACTTTTTAGAAATTGCCCCAAGCGCTTTCCTGCTATTCTCCACTTTTATATAAGGGACGGGTAAATCAGTAATAACTTCTTCCCCGATAATGGCTGCTGCCCCTTTTTTAATGGCATCGTGAATAAACGAATGACCATCTGTTTGTTCACCTTTGATCGCAACAAATAAAAACCCTTTTTCAACGTTCAGGGAAGTATCGGTTATTTTTGTTATTTGAGTAGAAGGCAGGCTTTCATAAAAATCTTCATCAACTATGTCTTGAACTAAATACTGTAAATCCATCAGGCTTTTTGCTCCTTAACAACTTTTGGCTTTGTATACCCTTTGGGTTCTTCTTCAAACGAAAAGTGCAAATAAAAACTTTCACATATACTCTGGTAAATAGTTTTTCCATATGTAGAATAAAAACCCCTAAAATAAACATTCGCAAGCAGGCTTTATTTTGAGGCTTTCAACTAGTTAACATATTGATTTCTACGAAATTCACTCCCTTTCCGCGGCCAAACGAAAACCAGGTGACTGGTCGCTGAGCTAGACATCTCTCCAAGCATTTACCTATTTCTACAAGCCTCCTCACTTGCACAGGACATGGTGGCTTTTAGTCGAAGACCCTTTTAAAGTTTACGGGGTTTCGCCTGACTTGTCGTTCCCGCAAGAGTGTCGCAAATTTCCCATAAAATCAACAAAGTCCTTTAATATACCAATAAATAAAAAAAGAGCTGAACCCACATCAAATTTCATTAATGTTTGTCAGCTCTTTTACTTTAAACTGCTTTTGAATCATGTGCTTCTTCAACGACTCTTTCCGTATTACCTGCCCATTTAATGACAGGTGGCTCATCATGTGCAGGTTTCTCCAGGTGCAGTAAGAATTCGATGTTCCCTTCCCCGCCACGTATTGGAGAAAATGTGCAATCGAGGACATGGTATCCGATTTCTTGACTGAACTTGATCATCCGATCAATTACGGCTTGATGTATTTTTCGATCCCGTACGATCCCTTTTTTGCCCACTTCTTCACGCCCCGCTTCGAACTGAGGTTTGACAAGCGCGACCACCTGCCCACGATAGACGAGAATTTCTTTCAATACAGGAAGGATAAGTTTTAAGGATATGAATGAAACATCAATCGTAGCGACATGTGGAAGACCATTATCGAAATCCTCAGGTTTTGAGTACCTGAAATTAGTCCGCTCCATCACCCTGACGCGTTTATCATTCCTAAGCTTCCACGCTAATTGATTGTATCCGACATCAACTGCATAGACAAACTCTGCACCATTCTGTAGAGCACAGTCTGTAAATCCTCCTGTTGAAGATCCGATATCGATCATGATTTTATCCTTCATATCAAAATGAAAGGATTGCAATGCTTTTTCCAATTTCAATCCGCCACGGCTTACATAAGGAATTGGATTCCCTTTCAGTTCGATCGGGATGGATGTATCTACCTTTTGGCCCGGCTTGTCCATTCGTTCTTGTTCGGAATACACAAGTCCAGCCATGATTGCTCTTTTGGCTTTTTCTCTCGTCTCAATCAATCCCCGATCGACGAGAATGACATCAAGCCGCTCTTTCTTTTTCATACTCAATAAGCCCTTTGCTGTTTCTTAGGAATCATTTGCGTTACACGCTCTATGACGCCTTCTGGTGTCAATTCGATTTCTTCTAGTAATTCGGAGACACTGCCATGTTCGATGAATCGATCCGGAATCCCCATCCGGTCGATTACTGCATCATGTATACCAAGGTCATGAATGAATTCTAGAACTGCGCTTCCGAAACCGCCTTGAAGAATGCCTTCTTCCATCGTCAGTATAGGAATACGCTTTGTCACAAGTTCGGTAATCATTCCATTATCCAGCGGTTTGATGGATCTAGCATTGATGACGATTGCAGAGATACCTTGTGTTTTAAGCTTTTCAGCTGCCTTCATAGCAACAGGTATCATAGTACCCACTGCTAGGATCGCAATATCTTTACCTTCCTTCATGACTTCCCACGTTCCGATTTCAATCTTTTTCAATTCTTCATCCATAGGTACACCAAGTCCTGTCCCTCTCGGAAAACGTACTGCAATTGGTCCTTCATCATATTCTGTAGCCGTATACACCATATGTTGTAATTCATTTTCATCTTTTGGATTAAGAACGACCATATTTGGTAAATGGCGTAAGAACGAGATATCAAAAACCCCTTGATGCGTTTCGCCATCTGACCCTACTAAGCCCGAACGGTCGACTGTAAAAACGACGTTCAGATTTTGTCTGCAAACATCGTGTACAAGTTGATCATATGCACGCTGCAAGAAAGTCGAATAAATGGAAAGAACCGGTTTCATCCCTTGCGTCGCCAGTCCACCCGCCATGGTTGTGGCGTGTTGTTCAGCAATACCAACATCATAAAGACGATCAGGAAATTCCTCTCCGAACGCTTCCAGTTTAGAGCCTACTGTCATTGCAGGTGTCAATACCACGAGTCTTTCATCTTTTCGAGCAATGGTTCTGAGTGTTTCAGATACGACCTTGCTGTACCCAGGTCCTGCTACAGTAGGTTTGATGAAGTCTCCAGATTCAATCTTATATGGCCCCGGACCATGCCATGTGCCAATCGCATCCGTTTCTGCAGGTTTATATCCTTTACCTTTTTGAGTTAAGACATGGACAAGTACAGGTCCTTTCGTCTTTTTCGCATATTTGATATTTTCAGTCAGATCATCAAGATTATGACCATCAACTGGCCCCAAGTACGTAAATCCGAGTTCTTCAAAGAAAATACCTGATACGAGCATGTATTTGAGACAATCTTTCAATCGTTCTGCAGTCGAAGCAAGTCGCCCTCCTGCTGGAACCTTTTTGATCAATGATTCAAACTCTTCTTTAACCCGTTTATATTTTCCAGCAGTCCTCAATCTTCCTAAAACGTTATGCAGTGCACCTACGTTTGGAGCAATGGACATTTCGTTATCATTTAAAATGACAATCAGATCTTTTTGTTCGTGACCGATATGGTTTAAAGCCTCTAAAGCCATACCACCAGTAAGGGCACCGTCACCGATAACAGCGATGATATCTTCATCAGTCCCTTTCAGGTCACGGGCAGTAGCCATTCCCATTGCAGCAGAAAGTGAAGTGGAACTATGTCCTGTTTCCCAGACATCATGGTCACTTTCTGAACGTTTCGGAAAACCGCACAACCCTTTATATTTCTTAAGCGTATCGAATTGTCCAGCTCGTCCGGTCAATATCTTATGGACATACGCTTGATGTCCTACATCCCAGATGAATTTATCTTTTGGGCTTTCAAACAATTTATGAAGGATTAAAGTTAATTCAACTACTCCTAGATTCGGACCTAGGTGCCCGCCAGTTTTAGAAATCTTTTCAATTAAAAAAGTGCGGATGGTCGATGCCAACTCTTCTAGCTGTTCCCCATCCAGTTTCTTTAAAAATTTAGGATCTTTGATTGATTCCAAATTCATGGAACATCCTCACTTTCCTTTTGTATTGCGTTTAAGTTTATTTCCGGCGGGCTGAGAGACCAATTGCTTTAACTTTAATCTTTCCTCAAAGAAATAGATTACTCGTCCTACCTGAAAAATAATGGAAGTGGAGAAATGGATGGCAAATGATTTGCCGAATGCTTTTCCACCTACAGTAAGTGCTGCAACCACACTTGTAAAAACGATTGATACAATATATTGAAATCCAGTCGCATCATCCCCGCCGAAGGCTTGAGTCAATTGTACGATGACTACTGCTGATGCGGTACCGCTTATTATACCAGAAATATCTCCAATTACATCATTACAAAAACTTGCTACACGATCAGCATTCCTGCAAATTGAAATCGCTTGCCGGGCACCCTTTACTTTCTCAGATGCCATCGCATGGAATGGAACTTCATCTGATGCTGTAGCAGCCACTCCTATAATATCAAATATTACGCCCATTAGCACAATAAGAAATACGATGATCATTCCAATTGCCCAATTGACACCTTCTAAGGAAAAGGTTGAAACGACTGAAAAAATAGCCGCTAACACTAGCGTGATAACGGCGATTCCAGTACTCCATTTTAGGGATTTATTGAATACTTTATTCATGTGTACTCCTTTGAAAATCTATCAGTTATGTATATTACATCTAATTCATTAGTTATTTTTAAAGACGATGAATCAACAATTTATCCTCTTTTGTCTTTGGAATTTTCATATATGTATTGTGGAGTGGTCATTCAAAGAGTAAACACTGCGGCTTAGGTCCAGTAGGTTTTCCCAGGGAGGTACCAGTGCGTTGCCACACTGGAGGTTTCCCTTTAATCCTCCCTTGACGTTGTCACCAATCGCCAGACTAGATTACCACTTAGTCCGCACTATAATCCTCTTTGAATGTCACATGGAACAGTCTAGGAGTTTTCCTCGGCAGTCTTTACCATTCCCTAGCCTCTTTCGCAGAGTCGATTTCATATGGTATGGAATCCTTTCCAGCGGCCAACCGGAGATTCTTCCTCATCCATAATCCCCTCAGACTCCACTCAAGGCAGGCTACGCTGCTCACCAGTAGTTTCTAGCGACCGAAAAAACCAGTGGAAACAGGTTTATAACCCCAGTTCGCAATAAGGTATTAGCACGCAAATCGCAAAGTTGAGGTCCTCCGCGGCAGAAGGGTCAACGCCCACATGCCATTGTGGATCGCCCTTCTGCCTTAACTCCCAGTGTAGACCCAAAGCTGGGCGCTTCGAGCCTATACAAGGAACTTCATCGATGTGCCCTTTGGCGGATTTTTAGGCCCGCCCTCAGAAATGGGAGACTGACTAGAATACTGCACCACTCCTCATGTAATTATAATATACCACAGAAATGTTTATGCCTCAACGATTCTAGTGGTCTCTGCTGATCATATAGTCCGTAAAATGCTCTAACCATTCATGGTTGATACCCGCTCTGTGTAGGTTCTGCTTTGCGCTGTCCACTTCCTTTAACAACTGGTCTTTAGCACCAGAAATTGTCAATAAATGCGGGTATGTACTTTTGTTATTTTGAACGTCGCTGCCGATAGGCTTGCCGATCTTTGATTCATCGCCTTCAACATCTAAAATGTCATCCTGGATTTGAAATGCGAGGCCTAGATGGTGAGCAAATTGAATAAGATGATCCAATTGTTGCTTCGTTCCCCCTGCAATACGTGCACCTGCATATATCGAATACCCAAGAAGTGCACCTGTCTTCTTATGGTGAATCTGTTCCAATTCACCAAGAGAGAGGGACTTTCCTTCACCTTCTAAGTCGGCAGCCTGTCCGTTAACCATCCCTTCAGGACCAGCAGCCTTTGAAAGATTTGTGATCAAATCGATTTTCAAGTCATTATCCAAATGTTGTGAACCGGAAATAACTTCAAAAGCGTAGGTAAGCAATGCATCACCAGCTAGAATCGCCATAGCTTCTCCATATATTTTATGATTAGTGAGATTGCCTCTTCTAAAATCGTCATCGTCCATCGCTGGTAAATCATCATGGATCAGTGAATACGTATGGATCATTTCAACAGCACATGCGGCATCAATTCCAACCTGACTATCCTGTTCGAATGCTTCAATCGTCATAAGCAATAACGTGGGACGAAGCCTTTTCCCCCCTGCTAAAATCGAATAAAGCATAGCTTCTTTCAGCCCACCATGTCCTTGGATACGATCCACTTTAGCTGGCAATGCTTCATCTATCATATTTTTCTTATTTTGAAGGAGTTGTAAAAATGTGTCCTTGTCCAACCTCAGTCTTCCTCCTGTATCGTGAATGGTTCTGTTTCACCATTTTCTTTCAATAACTCATCCATTTGCTTTTCTACATGCTGTAATTTATCATGGCAAAGCTTAGAGAGCTTCATTCCTTCTTGAAACAAGCGGATCGACTTTTCAAGAGGGACATCCCCTTCTTCTAACTTTCCGACGATTTCTTCAAGCTCCTGCATTGCTTCTTCAAAGCTTTGTTCAATATTTTGTTCTTTTTCTTCCATCATTTCTCACTCTCCTCAAGTCCCCAAACTTGGCAATCCAGCTTTCCGTCTTTCAACCTTACAGAAACCTGATCACCTGGTTGTACTTGTTTTACACTTTTGATGAGATTGTCGCTTTTCTGGTCATACGCCAGGCTATAACCACGCTCCATGATACTTAACGGGCTAAGAGCATTCAATTTTCCGACTTTGTTTTGAAAAACAGCATTTTTCTGCTCAATCTGGTTGCTCATTTCCTTTTTCAACATTCTGACCAGAACTTGATGTTTCTCTTTTGATTGCCTGAAAAGTTTATCAGGATGGTTGCGATCCAATCGGCTTCTAAGTTGACTGACTTCCTCCGCTTTTCGCTCAAACGTTCTTGAACGTGATTTTTGCAATCGATCCATTATCCGATCCAAATCCTGTTCTTTTTGTTTTACTAGCTGCATTGGGTATTTGAAAGCGTAGGATTTTTGATGTCTGTCCAATTCATTACGTAAACGTTTCACATGCTCCGTAATAGCTCTAGTAAGTCTGAGCTGACGTTGGGTGACTCTCTCCTGTAATTCATCAATATGAGGTACAGCAAGCTCAGCAGCTGCTGTTGGAGTCGCCGCACGGATATCCGCCACAAAATCTGCAATCGTGTAATCTGTTTCATGTCCGACTGCAGAGATGATCGGGATGATTGAATTGAAGATGCTGCGTGCGACCATTTCTTCATTGAAAGCCCACAACTCTTCAATCGAACCACCGCCACGACCGACGATCAAAACATCCCACTGTGCCTGTTCATTTGCAAAGTCAATTGCTCTGGAAATACTAGGAGCAGCATTGGGACCTTGCACGAGGACAGGAATCACAGTCACTTTCGCAATCGGAAAACGCCGTTTGATTGTGGTCAATACATCTCTTATCGCAGCACCTGTCGGCGATGTAATTACTCCTATACGCCTAGGGGTTGCGGGAATTTGCCTTTTCCGTTCAGGAGCAAAAAGACCCTCTTGATCGAGCTTTTTCTTTAATTCTTCAAATGCAAGAAACAAGTTCCCGATTCCATCAGGCTGCATCTCTTTTACATAAAGCTGATATTGCCCATGTGGTTCATAAACGGAAACTTCACCACGAATCAGAACCTTCATTCCTTCTTCCGGACGAAATTTCAAAAAACGGTTGTTCCCGGCAAACATGACTGAGTTAATCCTACTGTTTTGATCCTTTACTGTAAAATACATATGGCCCCGACTATGGTGTTTCACATTCGAAAGCTCACCGCGAAGCCATATGTCTTGTAATTTCCCGTCCATATCAAATTTTCGTTTTATATAGCGGGTAAGTTCGGTAATACTAATATAGGGATCTCGTTGCATCAATGAACACCTTCTATTTGATGACTCCACTTCGCAGATAGGATTGTGTTTTGTAAGAGCATTGTGATGGTCATCGGACCTACCCCCTTCGGAACTGGAGTGATATAAGAAGCGACTTGTTCTGCTTCTTCAAAATCGACATCACCTGTCAATTTCCCATCGTCCTTACGGTTGATTCCAACATCAATCACTACAGCCCCAGGCTTGATGAAGTCTTTCCCGACAAAATGCATCTTACCTACAGCAACAACGAGTATGTCTGCTTGTTTCGTAATTTCTTTCATGTTTGCTGTCCTGGAGTGACAATATGTAACGGTGGCATTTTCATTTAAGAACAGTTGACCTACAGGTTTTCCAACGATATTACTTCTACCAATTACAACCACATGCTTACCTTCAATTGATATGTCTTTAGCTTTTATCATTTCAATGATTCCAAAGGGTGTACATGGTAAAAACGCACGTTGTCCAGTCATCATCCTCCCGATATTGATTGGGTGGAAACCGTCTACATCCTTTTCTGGTGAAATTGCTTCTATGATTGCTGTTTCTGAGATATGTTCAGGTAAAGGTAACTGGACGAGAATTCCATGACATGCATCATCATGGTTATATTGTGTAATGATTTCAAGCAGTTTCGCTTCAGAGGTGTCTTCAGATAGCTCAATGAGCTTTCCGTCAATTCCAACCTGTTTGCACGCTTTCGTTTTTCCTCTTACATAAGATAAAGAAGCAGGGTTATTCCCTACGATGATGACAACTAATCCAGGAATGATCCCTTCATTTCTCAGTTTATTTACCTCTTCTTTCATTGCGTTCCTTTTGGCTTCTGCAATTTCATTTCCCTTGATAAGCTCTGCAACCATCTCTATCCCCTCCACTATTGGATCGTTTTACTTATTTTAGAAAGTACAGCATTTACAAAGCGACCGGATTCATCTCCTCCGAATGTTTTTGCCAGATCGATCGCTTCGTTGAAAGTAACTTTGATCGGAATGTCTTCTATATACAACATTTCGTATACAGCAAGTCTTAAAACAGAGCGGTCTACATTTCCAATCCGGTCGAAACTCCAGTTTTCAAGGTGTTCTTTAATACGAGCATCAATTTCTTCCTTGTGATCCGTCGTCCCCTCGACCAACTGGATCAGAAATTCATCACGTTCTTCGCCTTCCTCCAGAACATGCCCAATCGCTTCCGAACGGTCTAATTGACTCACATCTATTTGAAACAAAGACTGTAAAGCCTTTTCTCTTGCAATCCTTCTTTTCATTTCATGATACTTCCTTTCATATCTTCTCTATCTGATGATAGCATAGAGATCGTTACCTTTACAGCATACACATTTTCAAACTATAATAATCGCAATAAAAAACTGACCCAAAACGGACAAACTTCTCTTGTTTTAATCGTCATTCAGAGAAGTCTGACACATGTTCTGAGTCAGTTCGTCATTTAAAATTCCTGATCTTCTTCAACTCCAGGGTCCACTTTTCCTTCAAACTGGACTCCTACTACGTGTACATCAATACGATTTGGCTCTAAAGCCGTCATCGTGTGTAAGGTAAGTCGGATATTCTCTTGGATCTTTTCAGCTGTATCTGGAATCGATACACCAAAATTCATTGTTACGAAAACATCGATGTTGATCCCTTCTTCGGAAAGTTCCACTTTTACACCTTTACCAAGTGATTTCTTACCGAAACGTTCAACCACTCCTGTCGCGAAATTTCCACGCATTGCAGAAACTCCTTCCACTTCAGTAGCAGCTATACTAGAGATCACTTCAATCACTTCTGGTGAGATTTCAACCTTCCCAAGGTTTGCATCTTTTTCTTCCATTTCAAATGTTTGATATTCGTTCATTACTACTCACCTCCATTTGAAGTTGATTTTGATGTCAAATCGTAGTTCTCTAAAAATTTAGTATTGAATTCTCCGCTATTGAATTTTTCATGTTCAAGTAATCGCATATGGAAAGGAATCGTCGTATCGACCCCTTCGATGACAAATTCACTTAATGCACGCTTCATACGTCGAATTGCTTCTTCACGTGTTTTTCCATAAGTGATGAGCTTTGCAATCATCGAATCATAATACGGTGGGATGAAATAACCTGGATAAGCAGCCGAATCGACACGTACGCCTAGCCCGCCCGGCGGGAGATACATTTCGATCCTACCGGCAGATGGCATGAAATTCTTATCCGGATTTTCAGCATTGATCCGGCATTCGATCGACCAGCCTTCAAACTTGATATCTTCTTGGCTGTAAGATAAACGTTCACCGCCAGCCACCCTGATCTGTTCCTTGATCAAGTCGATACCGGTAACCATTTCAGTCACAGGATGCTCAACCTGGATCCGAGTATTCATCTCCATGAAATAGAAGTCACCTGTGTTGTGTTCAAATATGAACTCTACGGTTCCAGCTCCGGAATAATTTACAGCTTTTGCTGCGCGCACAGCGGCTTCTCCCATCTCTTCCCGTTTTTCGGGATCCAGGGCCGGAGAAGGGGTTTCTTCAACAAGCTTTTGTAAACGACGCTGGATCGAGCAATCACGTTCACCTAAGTGAATGACATTCCCATGATTATCACCCAGTACCTGTATCTCTACATGGCGGAAATCTTCAATGTATTTTTCAATGTATACACCAGGATTCCCGAAAGCTGAGGCAGCTTCTTGCTGAGTCATATTGATTCCTTTTACAAGCTCCTGTTCAGTGCGAGCGACACGGATTCCTTTTCCTCCGCCCCCCGCAGTCGCTTTGATGATTACAGGGTATCCCATTTCCTCTGCTAACTCAATCGCTTCTTCTTTGGACTCGATGATTCCTTCAGAACCTGGAACAATTGGTACACCAGCCTCTTTCATAGTAGTTCTTGCTACATCTTTCGTCCCCATACGATTGATGGCTTCTGGGCTCGGTCCAATGAAGGTAATGTTGCATTCAGCACAGATTTCAGCAAAGTCAGCATTTTCGGCTAAAAATCCATAGCCCGGATGAATTGCATCAGCTCCTGTCAGGGTAGCGACGCTCATGATGTTCGTGAAATTCAAATAACTTTCCTTTGCAAGGATAGGGCCGATGCAGTACGCTTCATCTGCTAGGCGCACATGCAAAGATTCTTTATCGCCTTCTGAATATACGGCGATAGTTTCTATATTCATCTCTTTACAAGCTCGTATGATCCGGACAGCAATTTCTCCTCGGTTCGCAATGAGTACTTTTTTTATCATTTCAATCACCTTACTGTTTTTTCACAAGGAATAGTGGTTGTCCATACTCAACGAGCTGTCCATTCTCGACGAGTATTTCTACGATTTCACCATTCACTTCAGCTTCGATTTCGTTGAACAGCTTCATCGCTTCGATAATACACACGATCGAGTCATTTGATACCTTGTCTCCTTCTTTCACATAAGAATCTTCATCTGGAGATGGAGACGCATAAAATGTACCGACCATTGGAGATTCAATTTTATGTAAGGATCCATCGTCCACTTCTTTGACTGGTGCTTCTGTTTCATTTTTTGTATCAGCCTTTTCTTCGACCGCTTGTGGATTTGGCTGTGGTGCTGCTTCTTGAGCTGGTGCTGCAGGTGCTGCTTGAGGTGCTTGTTGGACGACAGGCTGCTCTGTCCCACCTTTTTTCAAAGTGATTTTCGCACCTTCTTCTTCATATTCAAATTCATTGATTGATGATTGATCGATCAATTTGATCAATTCACGAATTTCTTGTATTTTGAGCATTCTTTCCACTCCTTCAGTGTGTCTACTATTCTGTATTCATTATAGCATAATTCAGCACATCTAAAACTTTATCACCTTACTATGTGAGCTGGTGCTAATTCGTTTATATCATATCATAATCCTTTTGGGGAGGGTACCGATTAAAATTTATAGGTGATTTTTTTGGATTATGAGTGGAGATATAGATATTCTTGATTAGCGAGGTGAGGTCCTGCAACGAACTTTGCAAGTGAGTGAAAAGGCTCACAGTTTTCCCGCAGAAATGGGGTGAATTCCCTTAAAATCAAAACCTTATAAAAATAGTTAACGTATTTTATACTTTCTTTAAGTGCAAGAGCAACAACGAAAACAGCTTAATAAAAAGACAGCCCTTTTGGACTGCCTCTTCTATCAAGCTATCATCATTTTTTAGCTACTTGGAATTGGACAGCTACATGCTTGTCGCCAAGTTGTTCTTGGGCTTTTCTCATGATTGCGTTCGCTTCACTTTTACTTAGTTCTTCATCAGCGCGGACGATGATCTGAACTTCAGAATCCATTGTATTCACCAATACATCTTCATACCCCATACTTTTGATCAATGTTTCGAGGGTATCTTCCTTCATACCTAGTTCCTGTAATTCCTCCAACTGACTTAAAGCTTGTGACTGGACCTCTGCGGATACACTTGTGGAAGCTAGAACTTCATTGTATTTTGCTTGTAGCTCTGAACGCTTATCCTGGATTTTCATTCGAAGCTCTGTGAACATTTCATCACTGTCCACCTCAGTGACAACAGACTTGCCATTGGTTTCTTCTGCACTTCCCTTTTTATCCTCATCCTGTGCAGCAAAGTCAGTTGGTGATTGTTCCGGTGTGGTGATGTAATACACCGATAACACGATAATCAAGCTCAGCATCGTTAATAACCAAACCGTTTGTTTTTTCAATAACATTCATTATTCCCCCTTCTGCTTTTTCGGTCCTACACTCACTTTATGACTGGGTACATCAAGCACCCTGGAAACCGCTTCGATAATCCAAGTTTTAACCTTGATGTTCTGAGCTCCATCTGCTAAAATCAATACGCCCCTCACCTCCGGCTTTTCTGTAGTGACGATAATCGGTTGCTCCCCTTTTTCCCCCTGGATGATGATGACTTTTTCATCCGTTTGAAGGTCTGTGGTTTTACGTTTACCCCCATGCTGGTCAGTTTCATCAGTAGTGGAATCTTTTTTGGTAATATCCTTTTCATAAATTGTCTTAGAGGTTGAGTCTAGAAAGACCATTACGCTTGTATCCTGGACCCCCATCATTTCATCGAGGATTTCCTTCAGTTGGTTTCCGTAATGCTCTTCCATCTCTCTTATTGATGAAGGATCGTCTGATTTTTTTATAGAGAATGTCGCCTTGGATTCCTCGTCTTCTGTAGCGGAATTCATAGTTGGAGTGGAATCTGGAGTACTGATCAAGTTTTGGATCAGCATCATCGCTATCCCGAAACCCAGTATGAGCAGGATGTATTGGGATTTGCGATTCATTTTTTTACCTTGTTTGTCTGGTTTCAGAAGCGATTTCAGCCAGTCATTCTGTTTCTTTTCATCAGACATGTTTCATTACGATCCTCCTTCCTCTACTAGTACGATCTGATCCGGAGACACCTCCCACTCTTTTGAAAGGAATGCTTTGATTTCTTTCATGTCAGCCGATTCTTCAGCGGGTTCGATCTGTGTTGATGTATCGATCGTCACCTCTTGGATCGCCTCGATTGCATCTTCATCTGTCGACTGATTTTCTAATGTGGCATGGATGATCCACTGACTTTCTTCTGTACCATTTTGGGTTTTTTCTTGTAACACCACATCCTTTAATCGTTTCTGATATTGTTCTGCGAGCTTATCTTCTACCTTTTGATGTAGTAGGACAGCCATTTGTTCTAAAATATATGCATCTTGTGAGGCTTGTATTTCACTTTTCTTGTTTTCTATCAAATTTTTCATCTCACCATCTTTCATAAAGGCCTCTTTATTGACGAATGAAGCCAACTCCTTATTGAGATCGATGGAGAACATTTTGATCATAGGATTCAGGATCGCAATGATCAAGAGCAGTCCGATTACGACTTTCACGTATTTTTGAAATGCATTTGATGGCAACAATAATTCCAGGATTGTCGCTAATAGGATGATCAGAATGATATTCGTCACCCACTCATATATAAATGACACGTGACTCTCCTCCCCACTCATCTCATCATCAATGTGAGATTTCCAGCAGCAATCATCATCGTTACTGCCAGGAAGAACATGAAACATACGATGGAAAGCGCCGCGAAAATGAACATGACATTTTTACTGATGATCGTTAAACATTGGATGATCGGACCGCCTCCAAGCGGTTGCAGAACAGCAGCGGCAATTTGATAGATCAATACAAGTGACAATATCTTAAGAGCTGGAAATGCACATAGTAAGATTAAAATGACGACACCAGCAATACCGACTGTGTTTTTCAGTAATAATGAAGCACTTAAAACTGTATCCGTCGCATCTGTAAACATACGGCCGATGATTGGGATGAAGTTGCCTGTGATGAATTTCGCTGTCCGGATCGCGACACCATCCGCAACAGCAGCAGTCGCTCCCTGCACACTGATGACGCCAAGAAATACGGTGAAAAATACGAGCATGACACCGATCGCTACACCGCGTAATAGATTGGCAAGCTGAGTGACTTTGTAATGATCTGTCAATGTACTGACGATACTAAGCAACGCAGAAAGCAGCAGAAGCGGAAGAACAAAATGCTGGATGAGCATCCCACTTGTATTTACAAGGAAAATGATGAATGGATGAAAGAATGCAACTGATGCAATACTGCCGGTCGTAGCCATTAAAGCTAGTAATAATGGAATAAGTGCAATGATGAACGAATTCATGTTCCGGATCGCATCGATGGTATAATCTGCTGCTACGTGAAAGCTGTTCAATGCAATAACAATCAAAACCATATAAACGATTCCATAAGCCACTTTACTAACCGCTTGATTTTCAAATGCATTTTGCATCGTCTGCAGCAGCATGCTGAATACCGTCAGCATGATCAGCATCCCAAGTAGTTTTCCATTGGTCAGAATTTCATGAAATAAATATTTAAGGAGTCCTAGAGCCCAATCTTTCAATGAAAAATCTTGATCACTTTGGATAAATTCAAGGATGCTCCCTTTCTGGCTCTCTGGCAGGAAACCGCCATATTCACTGCGGATTTTGTTCCAGTATTCACGAATGTCATCAAGATGTTCATCTTCAACCTTCAGACTTTTCTCAATCTGTTCTTTGCCAGTTGTTTGGGCACTGACTTGGATGGAGGGTTGTCCAAAATCTATAAAAAAAATGACCGCCATCATGATGACCATTAATAGTTTCAACCGTTTGTTGTTTGGCATGTCATTCACCCCTAACTAGGCAGGAAATCAATAATTGTTTCTATCAAAACTGTGAGGATTGGAATGGCCATTACAAGAATCAAAACCTTCCCAGCAAGTTCAATTTTTGCCGCCATCGCTCCTTGTCCAGCATCTCGAGTGATTTGTGCACCGAATTCTGCAATGTAGGCGATCCCGATGATTTTCAAGATTGTTTCGACATATACCATATTCAGATTCGCGTTCGTAGCAAGCCGTTCTAGCATAATGATGACCGCTTGTATTTTTCCGATCAAAAACAAGAAGACCGCTGCACCGGCAAATAGAATAAGTAGAAAAGAGAAGGCAGGTTTCTGTTCCTTTATGACAATCGTTAGAAATGTAGCTATCAAGCAGAACCCGACAATCTGGATGATTTCGATTGGAACCCCCTCCTCATCCCTGGAACAGGAACACACCTCTTATTTGTTGGAACAGATCATCGAGCAAGGTGATGACGATGAAAAGGACGAGAACAAACCCGATCAATGTGATCCAGTGGGCAATGTCCTCCTTTCCCATCTGTTTCAACACGGTATGTAACATGGCGATTACAATACCGATTCCAGCTATTTGAAAAATGGTGTTAACATCGTAAGGCATTCTGCTTTCTCCTCTCCAACTAAATCAACAATATGACAATCAATAATCCAATCAACACCCCGAGGCTCTTGACCATGTTTTCATACCGACGCTGCAGCTCCTCTGCTTCTTTCTCTTCTCGCTCAAGATGAACAATTGTTAAGCGGATCTGTTTTTGCTGGTGATCACGGTCATGCCTGCCCAACGTTGATCCGAATTGTTTCAAAACTTCGATTTCACCTGTTTGAAAAGCAGTATGTTTTTTTATGATTTCAAGACTTTCCTCCCACGCTTCTTGAACAGTGCACCGACCTGTGTACAATCGCTCCGCCAGTTCATCGAAGAACAGAGAAAGTGGAGCTTTCATCTGTTTTGAAAGATTTATACTTGCTTCATAAAGGGGAGTAAGTCCATAAACGATCTCAGCTTCAAGGGATTGGAGAGCGACTTTCAATTGCCTCAACTGTTTTGGACGTTCTTGGAGACGTTTTGCCCATTCGAATCCAGCCCAGGTAGTTGCAAGTATGATACAGACAGCCCCAATGACATTCATGGGAGTGCCTGCTCCTTTTGATAGTCTAGCACTTTGAACTCGCTGTCTCGAATCCTCTTTATTCGATTGGAACCGCTATGGCGGGACATTTCCACAAAACGATCAAACAATTGAATATCTAACAGCCTTTTGATCGTAGGACGCTTCAACACATTTTCGATGCTGTAACCATGGGCTGTCATGATCATCTGCACCCCCGCATTCATCGCTTCCAAAATCGCTTCTGAATCTTCCACTCTGCCGATCTCGTCAACGATGATAACCTCAGGACTCAGACTTCTGATCATCATCATGATCCCTTCTGCTTTTGGACACGAATCCAATACATCAATCCTATGACCGAGGTTATGTTGAGGCACACCTTTTATGCACCCGGCAATTTCGGAACGTTCATCCACTATTCCGACCTTGGATGAGGGGATGTTCTGGCTGGACAGGCCATAGCTCGCTACTCTGGCAAGATCCCTTAATAAAGTTGTCTTACCAGATTGGGGGGGACCGATGATCAGTGTATTCAGCCACCTTTTATTAAAAAGTAAAGGTGCGACTGGTTCTGCAATCCCTATCTTTTGACGTGCAATACGGATATTGAATGAACTGACTTCTTTGATCGCTTTGACTTGTCCTTTTTCAGTAATGACCTTTCCGGCAAGACCGACACGGTGACCACCTTTGATCGTGATGTAACCCCTTTTCAATTCTTCCTCAAAGGCATACAAGGAAAATTGACTTAACTTGTTCATAAGCTGGATTCCGTCCTGAAATGTGACGATATAGGGACCACCACCACTGTTTTCGAGATACGAAGGATGGCCTCCACAAATGATTTCAAGCGGGCGGTTCAGACGTACTCTTACTTCCTCCACTGCCATTTTTGAGTCAACTAAATATGTGCGGAGGAGATCTCGTAATGAATCTGGTAACATCTCGAGAATTTCTTCCATGGTAAATCCCCATTTCTTTTAGGGCTTGTTCTCAATGTATGGCTGAACTAGCTGTTTTATGACATTGTGGGAGCAAAGAGATCATTTCAAAACCCCTACCAAAATCAATCCTACCCCGATCCCGATCAGCGCTAATTTACTAAACGAGAGATCCGCAGCAATCCCCATCAATCCTAAAGCCATCGTAAAAATGAAAATGACGGGCCCGACAAAGGCGAGAGAAGCATTGATGACGACCGCCTTTTGTATTGAATTGAAATGGAGCATCAAGAAAACTGCCGTAAGTTCAAAGGTTGCAGACAAAAGCCGCAATCCAGCCATATTAAGTACAGTAGAGTTTAAATGATTTAAAAGTTCCTTCATGGCTTCCTCCACTTTTTTTGTACAACCTATGTTGGAAAGTGTAGGAATAGACTGATTTTAAACCAAATTGAGATTCGAAAGCGACTTGAGGTCATTGGAGGGCTATTGAGTTCGATTTGCAGGTTATTCTTTATTTTTGTAGATAATTCTAAATTTTTGTAGATCCGGGATGGGTTTTTGTAGATAATTTTAAATTTTTGTAAGTTACACCTTTGTTTTTGTAGATAATTCCTTTGGGGAGAGATAATCGTTATAGAAGATGATACTATTTTGAGAAAAAGAGCTGAAAGACATCTCCAAATCATATTTCCATTTGATTTTCTGTGAATTTCACTTGCTTTTTGCCGTCGATTCGCAAATTTCCTTACTATCTTGAACATGAGGTGTTGGATTCGATGTTCACAAAACGTGGTGGTATTTAGTTGAAGGTCATTATTATAGTCAAAGATCCATTAATCACTAATACGGGGTCTCGCCTGGCTCACTTTTACCACAGGTTGGCGTAAATTTTCGCAATCATAAAAAAAGACCGACCCTCCACCGGATCAGGTTTGTGGGTCAGTCTCTTTTCGCAATCTTTCATTGAATATTGTGATTATGCTCTCGATACATAATCTCCAGAACGGGTATCGATGATCAGTACGTCACCTTCATTAATGAAGAATGGCACTTGTACAGTAAGACCTGTTTGCAGGGTAGCTGGCTTCGTTCCACCAGATGCTGTATCCCCTTTGATTCCAGGTTCTGTTTCTGTCACTTCCAACTCGACTGTGTTCGGAAGTTCTACACCAATTGTTTCACCTTGATACATTTGCACTTGGACCGTCATATTTTCAAGAAGATACTTAAGCTCTTCTTCGATTTGAGAAGTTTGAAGTTCAAGCTGCTCATATGTTTCATTGTCCATGAACGTGTGGACATCCCCAGAAGAATACAGGTATTGCATGCGACGATTGTCGATATGGGCTTTTGCTACCTTTTCACCGCCTCGGAATGTTTTCTCCTGAATGGCTCCAGTACGCAAGTTACGAAGCTTAGAACGTACGAATGCAGCACCTTTACCAGGCTTTACGTGTTGGAAGTCAAGGACAGTCCAAATTCCTCCGTCCACTTCTATTGTCAATCCGGTTTTAAAATCATTAACTGAAATCATTTCGTTTCCTCCTGTTTTTTACTCACCAATGATGAATAATTCTTTTGATGATGTTGATAATTTTTCACAGCCAGTTTCGGTAATGACAACATCGTCTTCAATCCGTACTCCGCCATGTCCAGATACATAGATCCCTGGCTCTACTGTTACGACCATCCCTGGCTTAAGAACTGTATCAACCTTAAAGGAAAGTCCTGGTCCTTCGTGCACATCCAACCCGATTCCGTGTCCAGTCGAATGGCCGAAATTTTCGCCATATCCTTTTTCCTTGATGTAATCTCTCGTCAGTGCATCCGCTTCTCTACCCGTCATACCCGGTTTCAAGCCTTCTAATCCTCTCAATTGGGCGTCAAGGACGATCTGATGGATTTCTTTCATTTTATCACTTGGTTTTCCAACAGCAATTGTACGAGTGATGTCAGAACAGTATCCTTTGTAAAGTGCTCCGAAGTCCAGAGTGACCATATCACCCTTTTCAATCACTTTTTCAGTGGCGACACCATGCGGTAAAGATGAACGTACACCTGATGCTACAATGATATCAAATGAAGATGAGGTTGCTCCATTTTTTCTCATGAAAAATTCAAGTTCATTCGAAACGTCAATTTCTTTCATGCCAGGTTTTATAAACGTCAATATATGTTCAAAAGTCTTATCAGCAAGCTCAGCTGCTTCTTTTATTATTTTCAATTCGTCTTCATCTTTTACAAGACGTAATTTTTCTACCATTCCTGAGACAGGTACAAGTTCGCCTTCCACTTTGTCATTATAAGCCTGGTGTACTGCATATGTAAGATGATCTTGTTCGAATCCCAGCTTCGTAATGCCCATTTTCTTCGCCTGAACAGCAACTTCATCAGGAATCATCGCAGTATGTTTGACGATTTCATATCCTCTGGCTTGCTCGTTCGCTTGATCGATGTACCTGAAATCTGTAATCAACTTCGCTTCCGTATCAGAGATCAGCACAACACCCGAAGACCCCGTAAACTGGCTGATATAACGGCGGTTACTTGCACTTGTAATCAACATTCCGTCAATTCCATATTCACTGAATAATCCTCTTAAACGTTCAATTCGATTCAATTTTCTTCCCCCTCTAAATATTGTAAAAGTCCTTTTAATGCAAGTTCATACCCTCCACTGCCGAAACCAGAGACCTGTCCGATTGCAACTTCTGCAATGACAGAGGTATGTCTGAAAGATTCACGTGCATATATATTGGATAAGTGAACTTCCACTGCTGGTATGTCGACACTCGCGATTGCATCCCTGATGGCATAACTGTAATGTGTAAATGCTCCTGGATTGAGTATCAGCCCATTGTACTCGTCAACTGATTGATGAATCCAGTCAATCAGATCCCCTTCATGATTGGATTGCCGATAGTCAATTTCACATCCGTTTGTCTTCGCTGTCGATTGGAGATCACTCATGATTTGCTCTAAGGTCTTGTGTCCATAAATTTCTGGTTCCCGTTTGCCTAAACGATTAAGGTTTGGACCGTTCAACACCATTATTCTCATTATGTAACTTCTCTCCTTTACCGGAATAGGAGTCTTTAATGTGGATAGAAATTCAGCTGTTTTGATTACGCTTTCTTTAAAAAGAAAAAATAGAATGTTCCACGGAACATTCTATCATAGCTAGTGGTTTTTGGATAGTTCAATGCCCTTCTTGACGCGCTTTGGTAAGCTCATCATACTCGAACGAAATTGAAAAGCCGATGAACAATCCGTAAAGCACATAAAGGCTTAAAGTGGTGGTTAATGTATTTTTTCCTAATTCTTGAATAGGCTCTAGAGTCGGAAACATCGGTCTCAATAAATAGAAGACGATTCCCCAGAGCACTATTCCATATATCACACCGGTTATCATATGCTTGAACTTTGCCAGAAGGATTTTATAAACCAACGCTACCAACATCGATAAAAATCCAATCACAAGAATCCCGATCCAATTTCCTAAAGCTTTATCTTTCCACTCAGCAACTACCCATGGTGAAAGGACGAGAGCAGGTTTGATTTTCGTGAAATTCAAGGCGTATAAAAGATAACCGATCAGACTCCAAAATAAACCGCCGACGAACCCGATGGTCAAAACCCTTCCTGTAAATGATACCTGCCTTTCTTTTTGATTCTGTTCCAGGGGTTCATTGTGATCCTTTTCTTCTCTTTTGTTTCGTTCAGACTCCATTTTCGCACCTCCAGAGTTTGTTCATGCGACTTTCGTTAATTTACAATTGAAAAAAACCTGTTTAAAAGTGTTAAATCAATGGGAAGAGGGAAAATATAAATGAATGATCAAAATGCTCATACTTTTTAACCATTTTTTGTTGGCAAGTTCCAGCGGTTCTCTGTTAATATGTTCCTTTTTACAGGAAGTTATTAGCTTGCAGAAATTTGAAAATTGGATAACAAGAAGTCCACACGTATAGCGGATTGCCAGACTATCATGTAGAATAGAGTTAGAATGGTAATGCATAGATAGGTTGGTGGATGAATGTCTAAACAAAAAGCTCCAGCATATGGCGGCCAGGCTGTAATGGAAGGTGTCATGTTCGCTGGAAAACACACGTATGTAACAGCAATTCGGAGAAAAGACGATTCACTCGAGTACTTCGAAGTGCCAAAAAAACATCGCCCCGTTCTAAACTCTCTAAAAAAAATACCATTGATCCGAGGGTTTGTGGCAATCATTGAAGCAAGTGCAAATGGTGTAAAGCACTTGAATTTTTCTACAGATAGATATGATGTAGCACCAGAAGATGACGAAAAAGTATTACAAGAAAATAAACCATCGAAACTAACTTTGATTCTCGGAACTGCCGTGATTGGTGTCCTATCGTTCCTTTTAGGTAAATTCCTGTTCACATTGCTGCCGGCGATTGCTGCTGAAGCATTTCGACCGATTCCTATATTTTCAGGACATGCTGGACAGAATATTATTGAAGGCATCCTTAAATTAACCTTATTGCTTTCATACTTGTATTTCATATCGATGACACCTTTGATCAAACGGGTTTTTCAGTATCATGGCGCCGAGCATAAAGTCATTAACGCTTATGAAAACAAATTACCTTTGACAGTTGAAAATGTTCAAGCCCAATCAAGGCTCCACTATCGATGTGGAAGTAGTTTCATACTGTTCACTGTAATCATCGGCGTCTTCATTTACTTACTTGTCCCTTCAGATCCATTATGGCTCAGATTGATTTCCAGAGTAGCACTGATACCAGTAGTATTAGGTGTATCTTATGAAGTGCTGCAGGGTACAAATAAGTTAAGAAATGTTCCAATATTACGTTACCTCGGCTATCCTGGCTTATGGTTACAGTTACTGACAACCAAAGAACCTACTGATAAACAGACTGAAGTCGCTATTGCCTCATTCAATGAAATGCTTAAAAGGGACGGCGAATACGAGAAGGCAACAGCTGAAGAAACGATCAAAGTGGTTTAATTTTTTAAGGAGGTGAGTCTTGTTGTTTCGAAAGTTCAACGTATTAGTCATGTTGATACTGGGTCTTGCAGCATTTGGCTTTGTTAACACCGTCATTACGAATCCAATGTACCTTGTACGGATGGTACTCATTATCGCTGCAGTCGGTGGAATCTTTTACTTCTTATATAAACGATTCCTCGCAAAGCGGTTTGGAGGCGGTGGCGGTAAGGATGTTAATAAGTACAAGCAAGCGGCTCGCTATTCCGCAAAGAAATATCAAAACCAACCAGGCAATGTAATGAAAAAACCGCCAAAGATAAAGCCAAATCCACAGACGAAATCCTCCGTTTCTAAAAAGAAAAAACGTGCGAACGATCATAACTTCAAAGTCATTGAAGGAAAAAAAGGGAAAAAGAAAAATCGAGCATTATAGGATGCTCGATTTTTTTGTGGAAATTTGCGCTTGCGGACGATAATGTCGCCAGCTTCTTAAGAATTTCTCCGTACTTTCAATTCCAAAATCAGTGAGTTCATCTATCACTTCTGCTGAAAGATCAAAATTGATCATTGAAATTTGTTTTACTGGGATGAAAACGATGTCGGCACTGTGGGCCTCTGATATATGACGCGCATCATGCGCATCCATCATCGTATCAAACAGACCATGGAAAAGGGAAATCGCATTTTTGACATCATTCGGTTTTTGTTCGAACTGGGAAGGCTTTAATTGGAAACCGAGGGTTGGCCGTTTAATTTTTGTTTTTCCATCCTGGAACAACCAAATCGGAAAATTACTTAATACACCGCCATCGACGATAAAATTCTTCTTTCCTGTCGCATCATATATTTTCATCGGATCAAAAAAATAAGGGATACTCGCACTCATTCGTACTGCTTTAGCGATTTTGAAGCGTTCCGGTAAGATCCCGTACCTTTCAAGATCATCTGGTAAGACGATCAATCGTCCATTTGTGATATCCGATGCGATGATTTTCAGGGAGCCTTCTGGTAAATCCCCAAACGTATTTATCCCTTTTGCAGCAAGTACTTCTTCAACCCATTGCTCCAATCGTTTCCCTTTATAAAGACCTAATTTCCAATACAATGTGAGCCATTTCATGAAAGGAAAAGCGACGGATAGCCTCCTGGGGTCAAGAAATTCTCTTAAATCAACTTTATGCAATAGATCTTTGATTTCATCTGATTTATACCCAACTGCAACCAAAGCAGCAAAAATGGCACCCGCACTTGTGCCTGCAGCCCTTTTGAAAGTGATCCCCTTCTGTTCTGCAGCTTTTAAACCACCAATAAATGCAATTGCTCTAACACCGCCACCAGAGAAAACGCCATCCACATCCATCGTTTCACCCCTCCTCATTTTATATATGACTGAATGAGAAAAGGCATTCATACAGAAACCTTTATATCTTTATGGAACTTGATTCAATGATCTAGACCAAGGAAACCTTTGCATAGCCAAACCTTAACGCAGGCTCAGTCTTATTTACCTTTAGAAGGAAAAATACCTCTAAATATAATGGCTCTTTTCTAAAAGATTATTGCTATTAAGTCTTTTTTTAAAATTCACCTTGTGCAAGTTAATTGGGGAGGGAAGGTGCGAGACCCCTCGAAATTGAAAATCGCATTTTCTTCGTGCCATGTAACACTGCTGAAGCTTACCTTGTCCTACGGAATCAGCTGGACAGGTGAAACCATTCAATGTCGCAACGGGACGAGTGGGCTCGCCGCACGCCTCCCGGAAAGCGAGCATCCTGGAGCTGAAATCAACGACTTTTAAAGAAAACTTGACGAGACCAAGCCTTTTGTAGGTCGAGCCTTAGTTGCCCTTATACTGAAGAAAGTATTTTATACTTTCTTTAAGTGCAAGAGCAAAACAGCCAATATAAAAAACAACCACAACACCTAGGCTATGATTGTTCCTGTTCTTCTTCATTTTTTCGTTGTACTTCCCGTAATCCGTCAATACGAGACGTATCTTCATCAAAATACTGGACCAAGTCGCCGATGCGGTCGATCGCATTCCAGCTTAAGTGATGTTCAATTCCCTCAACATCTTCATAAATGTTTTCTTGATCCACTCCGATGACCTTCAGGAAATCTTCCAATAGTTCATGTCGATATACAAGACGTTTCCCAAGTTTCTTTCCATTCGGTGTAAGTACGAATCCACGATATTTTTCATAAACGACATATTTGCCTTTATCCAGCTTCTGTACCATTTTCGTAACCGATGATGGGTGAACTTCCAAAGCTTCTGCAATATCTGAAACTCTTGCGTATCCTTTTTCATCAATCAACTGGTATATTCGTTCAATATAATCCTCCATACTTGGAGTTGGCATGTTCTTCCCCTCCAATACCGCTGATTTTGTGTATTATACAAAATCAAAGCATACTAAAAGGATACAATAATAATTTACAAGTGACAAGCATTCTCGGTGTCTTAAGTGAAGTACTCGATCCGGGCTTCTGGAAAGTATTGATGGATGTAATTTTCGATTGTCTCTCTTAATTCTTGAGCCTCATCTTTTTGATATACATACTTACCGATCCCATATCTCCCCCATTTGTATTTTCGTTTTTCTTCATCCATTTCCAGTTTGCTTTTTGGATATCGCTTTTGGATGACTTTCTTTGCTGGTTTTGTAAAACGATGCTGGATCAATTCAAACGTGATGTTTGAAAAATGCTTCCTGGGAATTGTGTTGTTGATTTCATCAAACATTTCCTTATACCCTTCTTGCCAATCCTCGTGAAGATAAAGTGGAGCTACGACAAAACCTAAAGGATAACCCGCTTCAACGACTTTTTTTGCGGCTCCTAACCGATCTTTTAATGAAGAGGTTGCCATTTCAAAATTTTTGATAACCCATTGGCTGTTCACACTGAAACGAAACCTTGTATTTCCGTTATGGGCTGCATCTAGAAGATGATCGACATGATGGTATTTCGTCGTGAATCTTAGTCGTCCAAGTTCCGTCTCGCCAATGAATTGAATCGTCTTTTTCAATGAATGTGTCAAGTGATCGATACCGACGATGTCTGATGTACACGACGCTTCAAACCTGGTTATTTCAGGTTTACGCTCATCGATATATTTTTGTGCCTGTTCAAAGATTTCATCCAGGTTGACGTATGTGCGGATATATGGCTTGCTCCCTAATGTCGTCTGTAAGTAGCAATAATGGCAATGACCCATACAACCTGTCGCAAGAGGAATCGCATATTCAGCTGATGGTTTTGACGTATCGAACTTCAGGGTTTTCCGAATCCCGATGACAAGTGTTGACTTGGCATTCCGATATTTTTGCAGCTCGTTTTCACCAGGGAGATTTCGCACCTGGTTATGGGAAGTGGTCTCACGGATCTCGAGCCCCATCTTCTCGAATTTATCCTTAAGAATCCGGCCTTGTTCGTACTCGAGAGCTTTCGGTTCGATATACACTAATTGCGGAACGAAGGGTTTCAAGTAAATCACCTCTCCCTTATTATGGTCGAGACCTTTGATTTCCACTTATGTATTAAATGGCAATCCATCAGCAGGAAAAATGATGCAAGCATTTGTATCCATTCGTCACCACAAACTATATTAAAGCATCAAGGAAGGAGGTAATCATCTTGAAAAGGTTATTAGCAATTGTCTTATGTATACTAGTATGTTTCATAAATCCTTTGGTAGCCTTCGGAGAAATGAGCCCCTCTTTAAAAGCAGCATTTGTTAGAGATGGGAACCTTTGGATAAAGAAAGGCAATGATGAAAGACAGGTGACAAAAGGGAGAAAAGTAGCAAATCCTCGATGGTCATCTGATGGAAAGTGGCTAGCTTATTTCGAAGAGAACCAAGATAAGAAAAAGGTTTGGTTGTACAATCTACATTCTGAGAAAAAGGAAATAGTTTTCACAGGCAACCCTTCTAACATACAGTGGGCTTCTAACCAGAACAGTCTCGCTTTTCAGGAAGATGAACGCTTGTATGTGAAAAATGTATTCAGTGAGCGCCATAAATTGATATCATCTGATGTCGGAAATTACTCATGGCATCCGAACGGGAAAAGTTTCTTGACTTCCACCAATTCAGAACTCACCCCTGATGGCTGGACGGATATTGAATTGCATGAAATCGTAATAAAAGACGGTCAGATTAAAAAATCACATCTATTCACGTTACCTGCTTATTCACTTGGAAGCGAAGACTTTGGGATTGGGACGAGTATCTTCAAATGGTCCCCAGATGGAAAATGGATTTCTTTCATAAAATATCCGACAGCTTCATTATCAGCAGATTCCAATCTTTTGTATGTGCTCTCTGCTGATGGAAAACACTTGATCAAACTCGACCAAATGCTCAATGAGCCAAGCTGGTTCCAATGGGCTCCAAATCGTAAACTGTTAGCATATATCGGCGGAATCAATCGCATGTCGATCATGAATAAGTTCTTAAAAGTAAAAGAGCTTCCTGCAGCGAGTTTGGGCACACTGACACCAGATGGATTTGTGGATAGGGATTTCACCTGGCACAATGATGTTGTGATTACAGTTGCCCGTTCAAAGGAAAGTGAATGGTCAAACAATCCCACAGAACGACCAATGCCGACTTTGTATCAGATTGATCTGGAAAGCAAAGAACAAAAAAAGATCACTCGCCCTGAAGACGGTTATGGTGATTTCAATCCAAAATATGTACCAAAGTCAAACCAACTTGCATGGGTACGTACCAACCGCGAAAAAAGCGACGTGTGGATAGCTGATGGAAACGGAAGGAATGCAAAGGTATGGATTACGGATATTGACCTAGGAGAGGACTTTTATGAAAGGTGGGACTGGAGCAAAGTGTTGAGCATTTAAAATCCTCAAGATTGAAAAAAGAACCGAGTGTATTGCGTCACTCGGTTCTTCACTAGAATTTAGATTCCGCATTTCAATTGTGCGTTACAGTTGGTACATGTGTTACATCCACCGATTTCTTTTACTTTCCCTTTACGGCAGACTGGACATGTGTTTCCTACTTCATTTCCAATCGTGACATCTGTTGAGCGAAGATCAGAAATCGTATCAACAAGTACGACTTTCTTCTTCTCTTCTGTCTTTGTCGCAACAGAATCATCATCAAACGTATTTTCTTCAGCTTTCAACGTCAAGACCTGCGAGTCACGGCTTCCATCAACATAGACAGTACCGCCTTTCGCCCCGCCATTATACAGACGCTCGTAAACTGCTTGTACTTGGTCTACTGCATAACCTTTTGGTGCATTGACGGTTTTACTGATTGAACTGTCAATCCAGTTTTGGATGACACATTGGGTGTCAGCATGTGCTTCCGGCTTTAGATCCATCGCGGAAATGAACCAATCCGGCAGCTTTTCAGGATCCGCTTCAGGATTTCGTGACAAGTATTCGTTCACGATATCTGCCTTCACCTCAATGAACTTCCCTAGTCGACCACTTCTGAAATAAGAGAATGAGAAATAAGGCTCTAATCCTGTGCTGACTCCGACCATCGTACCAGTGCTTCCAGTAGGAGCAACAGTCAACAAGTGTGAATTACGAATGCCATGTTCCAAAATACCCTCGCGGATATCTTCTGGCATCTTCTTCATATACCCTGTATTGATGAAGGATTGCCGTAATTCTTTCGTTTCTTCTTCTGTCTTTCCGACTAAAAATGGAAAGCTTCCTTTTTCTTTTGCCAGTTCGATCGACTCGCGATAAGCGGTTGTCGCCATCGTCTCGAAAATTTCATCAATCAGTTTGTTTCCTTCTTCTGATCCGTACACCGTTTCACAATAGATGAGGAGATCGTGAAGACCCATGACACCTAGTCCGACACGTCGCTCTCCAAGAGCTTGTTCACGATTCTTTTCTAAGAAATAAGGGGTAGCGTCGATTACATTATCCTGCATTCGGACACCGGTTTTAACCGTTTGCTTCAACTTATCAAAATCAACACGTTTATGATCTTTGTCTGCAACATTAGCCAAGTTTACAGCAGCCAAGTTACAGACGGAATATGGTGCGAGTGGTTGTTCCAATGTTGTTATCCTACCGGCTTTTTATCCGGTAGTTCTACACCTTCATTTTCGGTGCAGTTCGGCATATCTTTTCAATAATGAATCTTCATAATTGTTGCGGCCTCGTGGATCGATTATAATCTGCTTCCGCAGGTTCACGATCTATGCTCTGCCCCTGACTGAGTTTTTACATTCAGCCTTCGGTTCGGATTACCATCTCAGGCTTCCCGCTTCGTTCCGCAATTTTTTACGTGAGGCAAATCAAGCTACTCTACCACACGGATTCGTTGCTACTACTTTCTGTCCGTACGCTTTTGCATTGGTCATGTCATTGGCATTGTCGATAAAGAAGATTCCTGGTTCAGCCGAGTAAGTTGCGCAAATATTGATAAGGTTCCAGAGCTCTCTCGCTTTGATCCGTTTATAAACTCGAATGCCATACCCTTCAGCTTCCCATTCTCGAACATCTCCGTATTCGTGCCATGTGTTGTTGTACTCGAGCATTTCTTCAAATGTGTAATTCTCCACATCCGGGAATCGAAGTTCGTACTCTGCATCATTTTCGACAGCTTCCATGAATTCTTTTGTTACGCATACCGAAATGTTCGCCCCGGTTAAAAATTCGGAGTTATGCACACTGTACGTGCCACCGGTTTGAAGCTTTTCTTCAGCTTCCTTAATGGCTTTTTCGGTAAAACCTCCGTGTCCAGGGATGGCCTTATAATTCACGATGCTTTGATACATATCTCGTTCGGTTTCAGTTAACGGTGTAAATTTAAGTTTGTCCAACGCTAACTGCTTGATTGTTTCATCTTCTGTATTTTCAACAAGGAACCTGAGGATTCTAGGGTTCTGCATTTTCGAAATGATGAATTCGATAATGTCTGGATGCCAGTCGCTCAGCATGATCATTTGTGCTCCACGCTAATTGTTACTCCTCTATTCATGAGGGGCCAGGTCATTTCTGCCTGACTCTTATGCTCTCACATAAGTTCGGACTATATCATCAAGGGTAAGTATTAACAATCCTTGTCCCGCGCTTCGAAAGTCTCGTTTCACGAACTTTCGATTTACTTACACCATATTTTCAAAATAATGAGAAATTAGGTGCTTTCAATAGTCTCTGAACGTTCATCTCAGTTTCCTAAGACGCTTCGCTGCTGATTGCCCATTGTTTCATCCTTGAAATTTTTACGCTTTCACGTTCGCTGTTGCCAGCCGCGTTGTAGCTTTCAAGGCTTTAGGGTGTTCCAGCAATTCACGAGATTTTAATCCCGCCGTTTGGAGCTGGTTAACGGGATCCACCTTGTTCAACAAGATGAGTTAGCTTTGCAATATCATCGAGCCACGATACCGATCCGGATGACTTTCCGTTCACACCTTTTGCGAGCGTGTTCCTCGGTCTGAGTGTCGATCCGTTCGTTCCGACTCCACCACCCCGGCTCATGATTTCCATCACTTGCTTCCGGTGGTCTGAAATTCCTTCTCTTGAATCTTGGACGAATGGCATCACATAACAGTTGAAGTACGTTACGTCCGTAGCTGCTCCTGCCCCGTATAAGACACGGCCCGCAGGAACAAAGTTCAAATTCACAAGTTCATGATAGAACTTCTCGAATGATTCCTGTTTCTTATCTTCCGTTTTCTCTACCGAAGCCAGTCCTGTCGCATTTCGTTTAGCGATCTGTTCATAATAGATTTCTAATGGTTTATCAATCGTATCAAGAGATCTTTTTACGGTTCCCGTCTCCATTTCGTCTGGCTTATCGAGAACTCCGCGGTAATCTTCATCCACTTTAACCTCTGCTGATTTTTGTTCCCGATCGATGGAAACGATGTATCCTATACCTCTTGCCGGAAACTTCGGATCATCCTTCACAGTCAGGATGACAAAGTCGCCTTCACGTAATGTTCTTTTCTCAGTATCCTTGAACGAATACCGATCCAACATCACCAATCTTGATACCCCTTTGTGAGTCGTATGCATGTCCGGTGTGATCGGATGCACCTGCTCGAATTTAGCAATGTCCTCATTCAACCGATCAATGTTGATATGATGTCGTTGCTCCCCTGTTACAATCGCCATCCAGGATCCTCCTCATGATATAATTTTTCATTTCTATTCTTTTAAGTAGTTTCAATTTTAGGTTACCCAAATCATAGCACAGCAAAACACTAAACATCAATATATAGTGTACATTATTTTAAAATAATACAATATATTGTGTGAACGAGAACGAATGATCTTAATCTTGTCAAAATCAAAAACATATAAAATATGTAGAAAACGAGCGAAAAATGTCCATATGGTATATCAGATATACGAAAAAGAGAAATTTACTCAGTTGCGAGATTCATTCTTTTTTGAGCCTCTGATGTCTGTTGAACTTTTCAAAAATCCTTCTTTTTTCCAATAAAAAAATTAAAAACTGCGACCAGTTTTTGGTCACAGTTTTCAGTTAACGTCTAAATGTCCATTCATCATTTGCATAGCGCTTTTCAATGATCTCATCAATATATTGATTTTGTTCTTCCGAAAGGACAAGTGGTATGAATTCCACATCGAGCCCTTGTTCGAATCCCGTCTTGAAAGCTTTCTTGGATTCCTCGATCGTCACTCTTTCATCACGAAGATCATTGATTGCGACTGCCTTCTTACCGAAAGCTTTCTGCATCCGCTCTCTTACTCTGTCATTTGCAAACTTGAAGCAATCGAACAATTTGTCTTCATCAATATCAAGTAGGATCGACCCATGCTGTAGGATTACACCCTTTTGCCTTGTCTGTGCACTTCCAGCAACCTTTCTGCCTTCAACGACGAGTTCATACCAGGATGGGGCATCGAAACAGACTGCTGAGCGAGGATTTTTCAGTCCTGCTTTTTCCTCTTCTGTTTTTGGTACCGCAAAATATGCTTCAAGACCCAGGTTGCGGAATCCACCTAAAATACCTTCCGAGATCACCCGGTATGCTTCCGTGACCGATTGCGGCATCTTTGGATGTTCCTCCGAGACAATGACGCTATAGGTCAGCTCTTTGTCATGAAGGACCGCTCTGCCTCCGGTCGGCCTCCGCACCAAACCATACCCGTGTTCACGGACTGCATCAAGGTTGATTTCCTTTTCTACCTTTTGGAAATAACCGACAGAAAGTGTTGCAGGATTCCACTCGTAAAACCTGACCACCGGTGGAATTTCCCCTTTACTGTGCCAGTCCAGCAACGCTTCATCCAGCGCCATATTATAAGCTGGTGAACATGCACCAGAATCGATAAAATACCATTGTTCTTTCATGCTATGTACGCCTCTTTCCATATCCATTCATCATACATTTTTACCTTTCATAGTTTAACAGAAACCTATGAGCACATACAATTCATTGAATTTTAAAACTTAGTTTTGCGAATAAGAAAATTCCTGTATATAATGGACATGGTATCATTTTAGAGAATGGTAGAAAGTTCAAGTTTCTAGGGGGAAGATGAAATGGAATGGATTTTTTGGGCACTCCCAGCAGCTATCATCGTATATATGATCGTCGCTGGACTTTACCAACGCAGACATTTGAAGACGTTAACAGAAGAGGAATTTCGCAGCGGATATCGTAAAGCTCAGCTGATCGATGTTCGGGAACAGAAAGAATATGAAAATGGACATATTCTCGGAGCGAGAAATATTCCGTTGTCACAGCTCCGTATGCGTCATAAAGAAATCCGTAATGATCAGCCTGTCTACATGTACTGCGAAAGCGGAATGCGTACCGTCCGGGCTGCTACTGTTTTAAGAAAAAAAGGCATCAAGGACCTTTATAACCTTAAAGGCGGATTCAAAAAATGGAACGGTAAAGTGAAAAAAGGAAAATAGATTTGCAAAGATAGAATATTGGTTAAGGGTTGTCCAAAATCTTTTAAGGACAGCCTTTTTTTATTAAATAACTTAGACCTTAGATGTGAGAAAGTGTAAAAAGTAACCTTTGGCCGGATTCCGATGAAAAGTAGCCGGATCATGCTCTCATTCCGCCGGATTACACATAAAAGTCGCCGGATTAACTTCTGAATCGGCCGGAATAAGTTAAAATCGGCGCGTATATTGAAGTAAATATTAATTCTTTCTTTAAATGGAAATTAGAAAAGGAACAAGCCGCTCCGAGCATACCGGAGAAGGCCTGTTCCTTTTTCATTATTGCTTTTCGTATCGTAGGATCGGTTTCCGTGCAGCGGTGGTTTCGTCCATACGTTTGATGACAGTGTTGTGAGGCGCTTGTTGCACGACCTCCGGAGATTCTTCAGCTTCTTTCGCAATTTGGATCATCGCATCGATGAACTCATCCAACGTTTCCTTCGATTCGGTTTCTGTCGGCTCGATCATCATACATTCCTCCACATTGAGAGGGAAATAGATGGTCGGTGGATGATAACCGAAGTCCAGGAGGCGTTTCGCCATATCCAACGTCCGTACACCAAGTTTTTTCTGACGCTTACCGGAAATGACGAATTCATGCTTACAATGCTGTTCATATGGAAGGACAAAATGCGGCGCAAGTTTGCGCATCATATAATTCGCATTCAAAACAGCATAATCACTGACCTTTTTCAATCCTTCGCGACCCATCGTCAGAATGTACGTATAGGCACGGACATTGATCCCGAAGTTCCCGTAGAATGGCTTCACACGTCCGATCGACTCTGGACGGTTGTAATCAAATACATAGCCATCTTCAGTCTTCGCTAAAATCGGTTTAGGCAAGAATGGAATCAAATCTTCCTTTACGCCGACTGGACCTGATCCAGGACCGCCACCGCCGTGAGGGCCGGTGAACGTCTTATGAAGGTTCAAGTGGACAACGTCAAAGCCCATGTCCCCTGGACGTGTTCTGCCCATGATCGCATTCATATTCGCACCATCATAATATAGCTTTCCGCCTGCCTCATGGACAATCCGCGCCATATCTAGAATGTGCTCTTCAAAAAGACCGAGCGTATTCGGGTTTGTGAGCATCAACGCTGCAGTGTCATCGCCTACCACACGTTTCAAGTCTTCCAGGTCGACTAGACCGTTTTCATCTGACTTGACCGTTACAGCATCAAATCCTGCAACCGTAGCGGAAGCTGGGTTGGTTCCATGTGCTGAATCTGGTACGATGACTTTTGTCCGTTGATGATCGCCATTTTTTTCATGATAAGCACGGATCATCATCAAGCCGGTCCATTCTCCATGAGCGCCAGCTGCTGGTTGAAGGGTGACTTCATCCATCCCTGTAATCTCTTCAAGTGAAGTTTGCAGGTCATATAGCATTTCCATCGCACCCTGTACTGTGTCTTCATCCTGATAAGGGTGAATATGAGCAAATCCAGGAAAACGAGCTACATCTTCATTGATTTTCGGATTATATTTCATCGTACAAGATCCAAGTGGATAGAAGCCGGAATCTACACCATGATTACGCTTCGATAATGCTGTGTAATGGCGCATGATTTGAAGTTCAGATACTTCAGGCAGTTCTGGCTCTTCATCCCGTAGATACTCTGAATCAATCATTTCTTCAATGGGAGTTTCAGGCACGTCTAATGCAGATAAGCTATATCCTACACGTCCTGGTTTAGACAGTTCAAAAATGAGTGCTTGATTCTTTTCGTGGCTCATTGGACTCCCCCCAATTCTTTTACAAATGTATCGATTTCTTCTTTCGTACGCTGTTCCGTAACAGCGATCAACATATGCTGATCAAGATCCGGGTAATATTGTCCGAGATTGTAACCCCCGACAAATCCTTTTTCCAAAAGCGCTTTGTTCACTTCTTTGACCGGTTTGGAGACTTTTATGACAAGTTCATTGAAAAAGGCACCTTTAAAATGGACTTCCATACCCGCTTTTTCAAGCTTTTTCTTTGCATAATGTGCTTTTTGAAGGTTTTGTACAGCGATTTCCTTGATCCCTTTTTTACCTAAAGCAGTCATTGCAACCGATGCAGCAAGCGCGTTCAATGCCTGGTTCGAACAGATATTGGATGTCGCTTTGTCACGACGGATATGCTGTTCACGAGCTTGCAGCGTAAGAACGAAACCACGCTGTCCTTCCTCGTCGGTCGTTTGGCCGACTAGACGTCCTGGTACTTTACGCATCAATTTCTTTGTTGTCGCAAAATAACCACAATGCGGTCCACCAAATGCAGCTGGAATACCGAATGGCTGAGCGTCACCAATGACGATATCTGCACCAAGTTTTCCAGGCGGCTTAAGTGCGCCCAATGATAGCGGATTACTGGATACGACGAACATTGCTTTTTCTTGATGAACGATTTCTTCAATTTCCTTCAAAGGCTCGATTTGCCCGTAAAAGTTCGGATATTGGACGATGACACAAGCTGTATCTCCATCAATAACACCTTTTAGTGCTTCCAAATCCGTCGTCCCATTCGTAGCTTCAACTTCCACTACTTCAAGGTTGGGCCCTTTCGCGTACGTATGAAGGACACTCAATGCTTCTGGATGGACACTTTTCGATACGACAACCTTCTTTTTACGCGTATGAGCAGCACTTAAGAAAGCTGCTTCTGCGAGGGCTGTTTGTCCATCGTACATAGAAGAATTGGCAACTTCCATTCCGGTCAGCTCGCAAATCATCGTCTGGAATTCAAAGATCGCTTGAAGTTCCCCTTGTGAGATTTCAGGTTGATACGGTGTGTAAGCCGTATAGAATTCAGAACGCGAAATCACGTGATTGACGATCGACGGGATGTAGTGATCATATACCCCTGCTCCAAGGAAGGAAGCATAGTCCTTTGTATTTACGTTCTTAGCAGCTAGTCCAGACATCTTTTTCATCAAATCGTTCTCAGGGATTGCCTCTGAGATGTTCAGATCGCCTTTGAACCGTACATTTTCAGGAATATCATTGAACAGTTCATCAATCGAATCAATTCCGATTTCTGCTAACATTTCCTTTTCGTCTTGCTCTGTCATTGGTAGGTAACGAAATTTCACCTTTTATTCCCCCTCATGATTAACGTTTATAGAAAGGTGCTTTTACGACTTCTGCTTTCAGGCGTCGTTTACGGACCTGGACTTCGACTTCTGTTCCAAGCTCTGTGTACTTCGAATCGATCAAAGCCAACCCAAGGTTTTTACCTAGTGTAGGAGATTGCGTACCAGTGGTGACTTCGCCGATCTTTTCATCATTTTTGAAAACGTCATAATGTGTTCGTGGAATCCCTTTATCTATCATTTCGATTCCGACCAATTTCCGTTTAAGTCCATCCTCTTTTTGCTTGATCAACGCATCCTTACCGATGAAATCAGCTTCTTTTTTCAGCTTGACTGCGAAACCGATCCCTGCTTCCAAAGGTGAAATCTCAGCTGTCAGCTCTTGACCGTATAAAGCAAGCCTAGCTTCAAATCGTAAAGTATCACGTGCACCGAGTCCGATTGGAAGAACCCCAGCTTCTTTACCTGCTTCTAAAATGGTTTTCCATAGCTTGGCAGCATCTTCACTGTCACAATAGATTTCAAAACCATCTTCACCTGTGTAGCCTGTGCGGGATACCAATGCTTTCGTACCGTCGATTTCCACGTCTTCCGCAAACTTGAAGAAACCAATTTGAGATAAATCATATTCTGTAAGCTTCTGTAGTACTTCCTCTGCCAGTGGTCCTTGTAATGCTAATTGAGCAACTTCATTCGAAATGTTCTGAATTTCAACATTCCCTTTCTGGTTCTTCAAAAGCCAGTCATAGTCTTTTTCAATGTTTGCAGCATTAACAACTAAAAGGAATTCATCTTCCCTACGCTTATATACAAGAAGGTCATCAACTGTACCGCCATCTTCGTAGCACATTGCGGTATATTGAGCGCCGCCTTCTTTCAACTTCGAAACATCATTGGTCATTACATATTGTAGAAAACCTTCAGCGTCCTCACCCTTAACTGTGATTTCACCCATATGGGAGACATCAAACAATCCAGCTTTAGTCCGTACTGCTTCGTGTTCTTCCTTGATGCTTGAGAATTGGACAGGCAATTCCCAACCACCGAAATCAATTACTTTCGCTCCATATTCTTTATACAGCTCAAACAGTGGTGTTCGCTGTAGGGATGACATGAGCATCTCTCCTTCTATTATAAAATTTGTCATTCAGCTGATAGATTTATCCCTTTGCTTTCTCATTCAATAAGTCAAACATTTACAACCTGTTAAAAATGACGCTTTCAAAGTATTCATACTTTCTTCAAATGAAAAAAAGAGAGGACAAAGAAGACTTTTTAACAAGCCCTCTCTGTCCTCGTACCTGAAAGTTTGATCGCAGAAGAACGTTCCGCGACTTTCCCCTTTGGTGGCTTCACAATTGAAGCACTCTCCAGAGCTGCGTCAAACAAGAGTCCGTTTGCCTGAGAGATTCACGTTAAGCTTGCTCCTTCGGCGCTACCATAAAGGTAGTCTCTCCCCTTGTCCTCACTCGCAAATATGTGTTTGAACTTAAGAATTTCACACTCTATAAAGACGAAATCTATAACAGCTATTATATTTCTCGGTTCGCTTGTTCATACTAAGTATGAATCTAGTTATATCTTATCATCGAAGAACGTATAATCGCAATTATCTTTTCCATGAAAGCGTTCTATTTTTAAAATAAACGAACAATACATACAAAAGCATTATGATTCGTTCGATAATCAACCTAATTTAACATTCGGAAAGGGTTTTCGTGTATGACTTTTAATATCGAGCATGATCAATCCTGGAGCACAGATTTCCTTAAACGCTTGGACGAAGATGGTCCATGGGCAAATTGGGAGCTTTATAAACTTGCTTTAGAAGCGGAAAAAAGTTTAGTGATCGATGATTTTCTTGGGCTGCAAGCGCCCAAGCATATTCCCCATGTCCAAATACTTCCTCATCAATTGGAGGTTGCACGAAAAGTCATAGAAGATATGAATGGAAAAGGAATCCTGGCAGATGAGGTCGGTCTTGGGAAGACGATTGAAGCCGGCTTGATCACAAAAGAATATATGATTCGTGGGTTAGCGAAGAAAATCTTGATCCTCGTTCCAGCTTCACTCGTTCTGCAATGGACACATGAATTGAATACGAAGTTCCTCATTCCTGCTGTCCCTCAAAAGAAATCGTATGTGTGGGAGCAATATGATGTGGTGGTCTCCTCGATCGATACTGCAAAGAGAAGCCCGCATCGTGAAATCGTTTTGGATCAGGACTATGATCTGATCATCATAGATGAAGCTCATAAGCTGAAAAATAAGAAGACGAAAAACTATGAATTCGTTCAGCACTTAAAAAAGAAGTATTGTCTTCTTTTGACTGCAACACCGATTCAGAACCGTATCGAGGAAGTTTTTAATCTTGTTTCATTATTGAAGCCGGGCCACCTTGGAAATGAAGAGTACTTTGATGAAGCATACAGATCTGGAAGATACGATGTTCAAAATGAGGTGAAACTCAAGCAGCTGATCAATAAAGTCATGGTACGGAACAGACGTGAAGATACTGGCTTGAAATGGCCGAAACGTATTGTCAAAACAATTCCTATAACACTCTCACCGACCGAGCGTAAACTCTATGAATCCATCACTGAAGCTCGAGCGAATACAGCATATGAACAACAACATGCGTTTTCCACAATCACCTTACAGCGGGAAGTCTGCAGTAGTCGTGAAGCGGTTTTTCTGACATTGAAGGCGATGTCCGAAAAAGAGGGGATCAGTGAAAATGCTAGACAGACCGCGATCTCATTGATGCATGAAATCGAGAATGTCGATCGCAATTCAAAAGCCGAGAAAGCACTCGAAATCATCCAGTCCATTGATGATAAAGTGATCATCTTTACAGAATACCGAGCAACGCAATTATATTTACAATGGTACCTCCAACAACATGGCATCAGTTCTGTTCCATTTCGAGGAGGCTTCAAACGGAACAAAAAGGATTGGATGACTCATCTTTTTAAAAACCATGCTAAGGTTCTTATTGCGACTGAAGCAGGTGGTGAAGGGATCAATCTGCAATTTTGCCAGCATATAATCAACTACGACCTGCCATGGAACCCGATGCGTATCGAGCAAAGGATCGGTCGTATCCATAGGATCGGTCAAGAACATGATGTCTATATTTACAATTTTGCAACTGAAAATACAATTGAAGAACATATCCTCAGACTTTTATATGAAAAAATCAATCTATTTGAAAATGTAATCGGAGACTTGGATGAAATCCTCTCACGTGTCGGGATGAAAAACATTGAACAACACATACGTGATATCTTTTATGAATCTGACACAGAGGGTGAAATCAAGATTAAAATGGATAATTTGACATCACTATTGACCTATTCCAATGATGAGGGGGATGCTTATGCTTCAGAAGGACATTCATGAATTTTTGGATCGTTATTTCACAGCAAATGAATGTGAAATCATTGAACGCAGAGACAATCACATGCTTCATGTTCAGCTGACGATTGAACTGGATAAGCTATTGATGAACCGTCCTTTTTATTGGCATTATCAAGAGTTGACAGGGGCAGAGCCGAATCCGATGAAACTGATGCTGAAAACAGAACAATCAGAAGAGGATACAGACGGTGAATTCATCCACTTCGGGTCACCGAGGTTGCATCAGATTTTCCAATCGACTCGTCAGCTCGGTTCATATATCCGGCTTTTCGAAAACGTCTTACAGAATGAAAGTTCTTATGTCCCATTGGTACCTTGGCTAGGTTTGAATATAAAGGTCTCTTATCAATGTGATCGAAAGAAGGATTTTCTCCATTCGATCGGTTTAAATCTGATCAACGGAATGATGGTCAGTGAATTTCAGGGATTACTGGAATCTAAACCTCTGACCCCGAAAATTCCAGACTATTGTTACACGATGAGTTCATTGATCAAACCTGTAAGTGGAATCAAACGAATCGAACAATACATCGACCACGTCATTGAATCCGATGATCCACAATGGTCAATCGATGCCAGAAAACGGTGGCAGGAAGATGAAGAACTGTTGGATCACTTTTATCAGGATGCTGAAGAACTACCAGAAAGTTATCACGTGGAAAAACAAGCGCTGAAAGACCTTTATGAACCTAAAGCAGTCGTACAAATCATCAACGGCGGCATGTTCTATCTGTCTAATAGTACGATGATGAATTAGAGCTCTTTCGGTACGATTAGTTGCTTGAACATGGCGGTAATTGCTGGCAAATAACGCAAAAGAATTCGACAATGCAAATGAGGGAGAGACCAAGATGGCCAATCCCTCATTTTTTCATTTTCGTTTTATGAACATTGTAATCGCCATCGGTAATAAACCGAACCATTTTACGGAAAGGGGCGGTTTATGCTCTTTACGTGTTTTTCTCTGCTCTACCCGGTCTTTCTTGGGTTGATCTACATACCGTACAAATTGTTGCGTCAGGAATTTTACGAAATCATTCGTCGACACCGAAATCACCCGTTTTTATTACTCATTTTAGACAATTTAGAGTGTTTTTATCCATGCAACAATTTCTTCTGCAATCTCGACGACTGACTTTCCATCTGTTTGAATCGTCAAATCAGCGCCCTCATAATATGGTTGTCTTTTCTCAGCCAACTGTTGAATTTCATTTTTAGTTTTTCCTTTTGCGAGGGGGCGTCCTTCTTGTTGTGAAAGCCTCTCATAAATCGTATCGACTCCTGCTTCTAAATAGATGACATATCCATTTCTCTTCATATGCGTTCGATTTTCTTTCCTTAAAACCGCTCCCCCACCTGTAGTGATGATGACATCAGATGTAGGCAATTCTTGAAGTGCACGCTGCTCTTCATCTCGAAAATAGACTTCTCCTTTACGTTCAAAAATAGAAGGAATCGCCCAGGCTAATTTCTCTTCAATATAGTTGTCCAAATCAATGACCTGGACATTCATTTTTTCCGCTAATTCTTTTCCTACTGATGTTTTTCCTGATGCCATGAATCCTGTTAAATAGATTGCTTTCACTATACCACCTTCCATTGTACAACTTCTCGGTTAACATAATTATAATACAATAAACCTGTCTTTCTTCCACTGTTGTGTAAACGTAAATCAAAACGTACTGCATAAATATCGTCAGGCATTAGGGTGACATTGTAATCCACTATTCCATAGTCAAAACTTAATGAACCCTGATCGTCTGCCTGTATGTTTCCGGAAAGAAGGTCGTTGAAAACTTCATCTCTTGCTAATTCTAATGTAACATCAGCTTTAAACCAAATGAGACGTTTTACATGAAACTGTCTTTCGCTCTCCAAGATTTTGATATTATAAATCGTTACCGATATAAGGATCAAAGAGATGATGATAGAGAAAGCAGTCATGTAACCACCTTCCTGTTTCATGGGGTCCTCCTTTGATTGAGGAAAGGTTCAATGAGAGTTGCTTTATGTGTGAAAAAATCGTCACTGGTCTGGACAATCAGTTCCACCGAATACGGATCATTCTCAGTCCTAAAACTCTGGATGTCCTGTAAGATGATCTCAAACCCAGCCCCATTTACCTTACGAACAATACGATCACCATTTTTCTCATAGGAAATTTCGTTTCCATCAGGCTGCATCAAATTTAACCGATTCCAACGCTTTTCAGCACTGATTGATCCTTGCAATTCTTTATCGGCTTGTTCAAAAAACAAACTGATTTCCTGATGATGCAAAGGTTGTCCACTTGTTGAAAATATCGCAGAAAACATCAAAGGAGTCAACGCTGCCAATGTGAGAAAAATGGATAAAGAAATAATCATTTCCAAAAGTGTATAACCACCTTCATGCTTGACCACAAATTGACTTTTCTCGTCCATTCGCTCCAGTCCAATCTAAACATATTTCAATATGGTCTGACGACAACTTGTTCGAGGTGACGCTATATTCTATCCCATTAATTTCTACTACTGATTCTTTGGGCTCTGACTTCTTAAGTTTCCATTCCTGTAGTAAAGTATGGCATTTTTCAATCGCAAACTCCTCCTGTTTGATGGAAACCCTTTCTGAATAAACCCCGGTAAGTTGAGGAGCAATCCAAAATACCGTAACCATAAATATACTCATCCCAAGCATGGCATCAATAAGGGTGAAACCATTACAACTTTTCAATATAAAAGCGGCCCTTTCCGAGAAGAAAGACGATTTTATAGGTATCTTTTTTGGTACGTAACAACATCGTACCTCCTTTTTGGATCGTCCCATTCACTCCATACTCCAGTTCTAAACTTGAGGTCAAATCTTCAAAATAAACACCTTCCGGAAACTGGATAGTTTTGATTTTTTCCTTATGCCTGGAGTCGATATCCAGTGTGTATTGTTCACTGGCATTATTGAATTTGATCTGTACTTTGACTTGTTCTGTTAAAGCATATTGTTGAGCGTAATGCAGATCAGACGTCAGCAGTTGGATGAACTGTTCAACCTCTCTGCTATCTTTCATCGGAATCATGTTGATGATAACTACCCCTGTCATGACAACAAGTATCGACAGAACCATCAAAAGCTCGATCATTGTATAACCTTTTTCATTATGGTCTGCTGACTTTTCCGGTTTCTGGATCATAATTTAAGACCTCTGAATCTCCTGGACATGTAATTTGATCAGAATCAATATATTGTGCCAAATCTTCAAGATTTGTTGGCAATTCCTCATTTTCGACTTGATAAGCTGCCACCTGACTCTGGACCAATTGAACGGTAGCCTCACAGCTTTTATCTTTTACGACATCATTGTTCTTCGCCATGTTCGGGACGGCAATCAACAACAGGATCGAAATGATCAGTATGACGATCAACATTTCGATCAATGTAAATCCATTTTCATTCGAACTTTGACCAACCATAGTACTACTCCCTTCTTTCTCAAAGTGATTGAAAGAGTTGAAAAACAGGAATCATCACCGACAGGAAAAGCATCAACACAATCGATCCGATCAATGTAAACATGACAGGCTGAATGAGCGTTAATAACCCTTTCAACCGTTCCTCAGCATTCTCAAGTAACATTTCGCTATAGAGAACCAATTCTTCACCTAATTTCCCATTCGATTGGCCAAAGAATGTCACCTGGGCAAGCTCAGGTAAAAAGTAAGGTTTTTCCTCAAAAGCTTCACTCAAAGATTTTCCTTTTCTCAAATCGACTTTAAGAATCGTGCCTTCTTCCTGGAAGAATATCGAAAAACTTTGTTGTTCAAACAGTTGCAGCGCGTTCGTCAAAGACAATCCACCTTTCAACAAATGACCTAATTGAAAAGAAAAATATTGTGTCAAAACAATCTTCAAAACGTTACGAACGAAAGGAAACCGTAACCAGAAGCACATTTTTTCATGCGCGCTCTTATGTTTGTAGCGAAAATGGATGATGATAAACAGCAGCATGAACAATGTGAGAGTCAGAAAGATGAGGACTGGGATGAATTCTAGAAAAGTAATCAAAAAAAGGGTGTAGGCAGGGAGGGTTAGATTTACTGATTGAAAAAGCTTCGAAAACTGGGGAAACAAGAATTTTAGCATGAAAAACATCATTACACTCAAAGTTCCGAGAAGGACTGCAGGATAACGGATTGTTTGCAGGAGTGATTTCTTCAACTCTTCACGTTTTTGAAGAATTGAACTTCCTTCAAGTAATCCGAATGAAAGATTTCCTTGTTCAGATGCAAAATAAAGGTAACCTAATATATCTGACGGAATCCGTTGCCTTTCAAGGGACTCGAATAACGGTTTTCCTTTTACAAGGTCTTCTTTGATCGCTTTGACCGTAACGGATACAACACGTTTATTTTGAAGGCTAAGTAACGTCAGTGATTCGGAAATCGAATACCCTTTAACAAGTAAGGTTCCGAGATTTTTCAGAAATACTGCTTGCTGGGTGCTATTCCATTTAAACCTTTTCATAACGGCTTACTTTCTTAATGCTAAATGGCTGCATTGGTGTAAATCCCATTGCCATCGCACGAATTTGATAATCTTGCAGTTGAGGAAAATGTTTAAGTTGATCCTTCTTGTTTTCAATGGCTGCCATTGTTTCTTCTAGCATGTCTCCATATAAGGTTTCATAGATTCCCATCCGGCGGTTCTTCCTCCTCAGCATGCAATAAAAAGAACATTCACCACTACAATATTGACAAGTAATATCACATAACCTTTGTGAAACGATTCCAAGTAACGTTTGCTTCAAATCCTCAAATTTCAATCCAAATTCCAGTAGACGATAGAGACATCCAATTGTGTCTTTGGCGTGAAGTGTCGATAATACGAGATGACCTGTAAGTGAGGCTCTTATCGCTAAATGAGCCGTGGCTTCATCTCGTATCTCTCCTATCATGATGACATCTGGATCGTGACGTAAAATCGACTTGAACCCATCTAAATAGGTTACCCCTGCTGGTTCATTGATTTCAATTTGCAACAAGCTTTCCATTCTTTTTTCAATCGGATCTTCCAGTGTGATGACCTGTCGTTTCATCTGGTGTTGGGATTCTTTCAATAAAGAGTAGAGGAGTGTTGTTTTTCCAGACCCAGTTGGACCTGCAAATAAAATCAACCCTTGTGGTTGGGTGAGAAGGGTGTAAATGTTTCTGAGTGTATTTGGGAAAATTGAGAGATTTGAGTAGATGTTTGCATCATTCTGAGGCAGGATTCGGATAGCTAGAGCTTCATTGTAAGCTGATGGTAAAGTAGAAAGCCTTAAATGGATATTACCATTTACGGGGAGATAATGATGAATTGAGCCGTTCTGGGGCTTTCGCCTTTCACCGATATCCATTCCTGCTAAGTACTTGAAGTGGGATATGAGGCGTTCACTTTGATTCAACGGCACTTCTTCGAGGGTGAATAATCGTTGGTCGATTCTAGCTTGAATGGTAGCTGACCGACGCTTCGGAATAACATGTAAATCGGTCGCACGCATTGAAATAGCTTGTAATACTAATTTTTCACTCTTTGTTTCGACGTTTATTTCTATAAAACCACCTTCTTTCGGGAAGTATATGACTAGTTCGACATTATAAATAAGTATCCTCTTTTTAAATTCAAAAACCTGTATATTTTTTCAAATTGCCATTATACTATATGTAGCTTGGTATAATTTATAGCATCGACACAAAATTGCCATAGCAATTGTAATTTACTTTTTTCATTCATTTGATTTATAATACTAAAAGAGTCCATTTTATTTTGGATGGAAAATCGTTAATTGTACTTATCTATTCGTAATGATCATTGCTGCAAAGGAGGATTACATATGGCAAGAATGTACCGCATGATGGGATTCTGGACGGCAGTCATCGCTGTAATGGCTTATGTTGGTGACATGCAGGCGTTTTCCCTTCTGTTCGTAGGACAAACGGTAATGTTTGTTGCACTTGGATACCTTAACTTATCTGAAAGAATGTATATTTATATTTTTGGTGCCTACTTAACAGTCTTCTTTATCGGTTTCACGTACTGGACCACTTTCATGATGACACCTGGTTCAGGCGGACATTAATCTGCACATAAAAAAGATGGACAATCCAGTCCATCTTTTTTTATTGCGCTTTTTTGAATTGCTAACGGACACCCGAGACGTTATCTGGGAACAAAAGAGCTGTTTTACTGAGATTAATAAAAGCTCTGGTGTCCGTTATTTTTATAAATGAACGATTTTCCGGAAAATAACTTCCGAATCTTTTCAAACAAGGATTCTTAAGACTCCCTCTGTACAGTACTTATCAGTCAGCTTTTTTTGAATTACATTTCTCTTGAATTAATACATGGAACGCATCACTGATGCCCCCTGGGGTCACAAAGGATCGGATTGCCCGATTCAGCCTGTTTTCATCAGAAAATGGGTCGTGGTTATTGTGCTCGACTAAATGATCGAATAATCCATTTTCCAATAGGAAATTTTTCTGTTTACCTAGATAATGCTTACACAACCCCATTTCCTCTCCTCTTTCAACTAACGAATCGAGTTGGATATGAGTTGTCAAATCCATCTTTCCCGGGTGTAAAAGTGGATCCTCGATAAGTTGATGATCAAGGTACCCCCTCAAGCTCCCGTTTCGAAGAGCAGGATCCAACAATTCTTCGTTTTTGTAGCCATAATCAACAGTAATCAATAACCCTTCTGAAAGTACCCCGGCTATTTCAGAAAGCCATTCCATCATTTTTAATGGTACCTCGAAACGATGGTTTTCAGGTAGGACTATCCCGCTCCATTCGAACCATTTCAATATCTCTTCGCACTCCGTTGGTATCACCAATTCCTTCATCACTCGATTCTCATCCATCGTAAGCATGACCTCATGAAGTTTCCCTTCTCGCTGCTCTACAACATGGACAGGAAATGCATCCAGAAGTTCATTGGAGAAAATGATTCCTTTAAAAGCCTCGTTATGTTGTTTGAATTTTTCAAGTGATGAATGAAATTCGACACTTTCATGCAGGGCTAGGTTCATTTTAGCTTTATTCAAATGATCATCACTTACATCAATGAAAGAATAGAACATGTCACAATATCGTTCTGGTTTGGTCTTTTTCAAATAATCCAGTACCTGTTTGGAAAAAGAACCATCCCCTCCTCCTACTTCACATATATGAATAGGGAGATTCTTTTCTTTACAATAAGCATCAAAATAATCGGCAAATACCCATGCAAACACGGGATGGATGGAACTTGACGTATAGAAATCGCCATCCTTTCCGATTTTTGTTTCTTCCTTTTGATAATATCCCGTTTTATGATATAGGACTGTCTCCATAAAACGAGCATAACTGATCCTGTTATGCTTTGTTGATTGAATTTTCTCGTAAAGAAATTCTTCAATCGACATCTGATCATTTGTCATAATGAAAAGCCATTCAAAAATGGATTCGAATCCATTTCTTCCCCGATCGTCGTTGATGGACCATGTCCAGAAAGAACCTGGGTCTCTTCATCCAATGTCAGCAACTGATTGTGGATACTTTTCAACAGAAGTTTGTGGTCACCGCCTGGTAAATCGGTACGGCCGATACTCCCCATGAATAAGGTATCGCCACTTACCACCAAATCACTCTCTTTAAAATAAAACGAAACACTTCCAGGTGAATGCCCCGGGGTATAAAGGACCTTGCATGAAAAACCATCTATCTCTAGATTTTGTCCCCCCTTCAAGACATGGTCTGCTTCATTCATGACAACTGATTGGACCATAGGGAAGAAACTAGAACCATTGAGGTCAGGGTCCCCTAACCAATCAAGTTCTTCTTGATGAAGATATACCGGGATATTCCACTTTGAACGAACCTCATCCAATGCGCCGATATGATCGAAATGGGCATGAGTAAGCAGAATAGCAGATGGCTTTAAACCAAGTGTTTCTATCTCTTGATTTATGCGATCCCCTTCACTTCCTGGATCGATGATCAATGCTTCCTTTTCCCCATTCCATAATAGGTAACAGTTTGCTTGTACAGGACCTACAGTAAGTTGTTTCCATTCCATATGTATCGCCTCCATTGCCAATCTTCTTATTTTATTCTACACTAAAGGAAATTCATATCTAAAGTAATATTCCATTCATACAATACCAATTTTATTGGTGTATGGAAAGTGAGGGGACTATGCAAATCGTTTATGGTGTTGAGCATCGGGAGTTAAGGGGGCATCCCCCTGGTTTCATAAGCCAATTCGTTCACAAAATTGCGAGTACAGCCAATATTGTTGATCGGGATGATCGCTTATGCATCGTACAATCTGAATCCGAATATGAAGCGCTTCAAGCTCTTTTTAAGGAAGATGATCTTTTTGAAGAAGCGTATGCCCTCTATCCTCTACAATCACCTACAACAACATTCAATAAAGATTACGGGTTCGTATCCTCTTCGAATCACGCATATCTGTATAAAGAAATGGCGGTCCCCTTCCGTATGGATGAAGGTAATGGGGAGCAGACTAAAATGGCGATGCTTCAATTAGAGGAACATATTGTCGCTCTCGATGATTCAGTCAATCCAATCATTTATTTTGCCGATCGTCAACAAGATGACCTGGTCAAGCAAATCGCTTCTGCTTACGATGTTTCCGTCACACTTTTGTAAGTAATGCAATCTCGACAATCAAAAAAAAAACAGGTACAATAAGATAGGCAATCATTCTATTACATAGATTGTTATCGGAAAAACAGGTTATAGTAATATTAACAAACAACAACATAAGGGGGGAAAGTTATGGCATTGGCAATCATCTTTGGCCTGGTAACCCTTTTCGCACTCTGGGCGTTATTTAGAGAACTTAAAAGGAAAAATATCATTGCGTTAGGTTTTGCCTTCTTGACTGCAGCAGTGTTCGGATGGTTTACGGTGATGACTGTAATCGATATCTTCCACACTGGTGGTTGGGGCGGCGGACACTAAACCGTCTACTCGAAAAAAGATTGACCGGAATTCGGTCAATCTTTTTTTCTTTCTTCACGTTTTTTCTTCGACTGATTTTAATTTGTCTTCCATCTTCACTTGCTTGTCCCGTCTATCATCTAAACGGATATTGGTTGAAACCCGTTCGATGCCATTTTTGAACGGTACTTCGTGAATTTGTTGGATTACATCGAATAAATCACCGAGATCTCCTTCAATCAAAGTACTCATCGGGGTCAACTGATAACTGATCTTGTCACTATTCTCATCAAGGACTTTCTGGACTTCGGCAACATAGTCACTCATACTCGGAGTTTTCGTTCCTAGCGGTACAACTGTTACATCCACGATTGCCATTGTAACCCTCCTCTAAGAATTAATATCGATCAGTTGCATTTTATCATTAAAATAATATCTGTAAAGCAATATGGTCACCATCATCGCACAAACCGCTACTGAAACGAAGATACTAAGCGAAATGACAATCTGATATCGGACTGCATCTAAAGGGGAAACACCGCCTAAAATCAAACCTGTCATCATCCCTGGGAGCTGGACGAGACCAATTGTTTTCAGCCCGTCGATATTCGGGATCATAGCCGCCTTCAATGTCTTCCGGACAATCGGTAGAGACGATTGTTTCGGAGTCGCGCCTAAAGATAAAGCTGCTAAAACACGGCCCTTTTCTTCTCTGAACTGATGTTGCAGCCGCTCCAAAGCAAGGCCTATAGCAATCATACTGTTGCCGATCACCATCCCACTAATGGGAATCACTTTTTCGGCTGAAAAGGGTATGTATCCGAACAATAACCATAATGACAAAATGATTATTTCTGTCAGGGCAATGATCGTGAATACAACTGGATACACTCGGGGGATGTTCCTCCCTTTTCTCGCTGCGTTAATAGTAGCAACAACAACCATGACGGCGACCCATAAACCGATTCCCTGCCAACTAGGTAGATCAAATAAGAAGGTCAATACATACCCGATGATGAAAAGCTGAGCAACTCCTCGGATGGATGACCATATGATTGTTTTCGATAAATCAAGTGAAAACCAGTAGGAAAGGGATACTGGAATGATGACGAATATGATGATGAACAATAGTGATAGATTTGAAATTTCTGAGCCTTCCATAGTACCCTACTCCTTTAAAAACTGACCGAATTGTTGTGTTTCAGGATGTTCAAACATTTCAAGGGTAATGCCTTTTTCAACAAGTCGTCCATCCTCAAGATATAAGGTCTGTTCTCCCATTCTTTCTGCTTGCTTTAGATTGTGGGTAACCATCATGATCGTAACCCCTTTTTCATCGCGCAATCGGAATAAGAGTTCTTCGATATGCTCGGCTGTTTTGATGTCTAATGCGCTGGTCGCTTCATCAAGCAGTAAGACGGATGGTTTATTGGCAAAAGTCCTTGCAATAGCTACCCGCTGCTGTTCTCCTCCTGATAATGAGGTGACGTGACGAGTCTTGAATGATCGGGGCAAGTCAACCAGATCAAGCAATCGGTCAACATCACAATCTTGTAGTTCCCCTTGCAGTTTCGGTCCATATTGAATATTCTCTTCTGTGGTTCCATCAAAAAGATAGGCAGACTGGAAAACCATCCCTACCTCACATCGTAACTTGGTCACAGGTAATGCTTTAATGTTCTGTCCTTTGTAATAAATGTCACCTGAAGCAGGTTCTTCTAATCGGTTCAATAAGAATAACAAACTGCTTTTTCCTGCTCCAGATGGTCCAACCACTGTTGTAATTTGTTGCATTTCGAGTCCGAATGAAAGATCTTTCAAATGGTCGGTTGATACCACTTCACACCTTATGATCTCCTGATTCCTATCCATATGCCTTCGACTCCATTTTCTTTAATCTCTACTAGTCTTTACCTGAAACTGTTTCTTTACAAACCAAAAAGAAAACTTGGCACAGCCAAACTTTAGCTCAGGCTGTGCCTTAGTTGTCCTTATATCGAAGAAAGTATTTATGCTTTCTTTAAATGTAAACAAAAAACTCAGTGGAATCAAAAGATAAGAAAAGCCCTGAAACATACTCTCAAGGATAGTTCTCCCGGATTCAGCACAAACTACTAAAACCCCTTATTTATCGACGAAACATGACAATTTTTTTGATTTTATGTTGAAAACACCACATTGTTTATTGGACTAGTGGGTATAAGTCTTATATACTGAGTAATTCCGGCTACTTTTTTAAAAATGCTCTTTTGTAAAAGATTGTTGCTTTTGAGTCATTTTTTAAATAACACCTTGTGCAAGTTGATTAGAGAGCAAAATGCGAGACTCCTCGAAAATGAAATTCGCATTTTCTTCGCGCGATGTAACGCTGCCGAAGCTTTCCTCGTCCTGCGGGATCAGCGTGCCTACTACCTGAATAATCTCCTCGTAAGGCATGCGACGAGGAAGCTCGCTTCGACAGGACTTTCTTGTAGACGCAGGAGCACAAATGCTTCCTTGAAAAGGAGTCTCCTGAGGCCGCAAGATGAGGAGGGGGCTCACCGCACGCCCCGCGGAAAGCGAGCACTTGGAGCGGAAATCAACGACTTTTAAAGAAAACTTGGCGAGACCAAGCCTTTTATAGGTCGAGCCTTAGTTGCCCTTATACTGAAGAAATTACTTTCTTTAAGTGCAAGAGCAGCAAAGTTTGCGAAAACTGCCTAAAAAACAAAAGATATTGGAAGGAGAAATTCATGAAGAAAGTTACATCAGTATTTTGGATTACATTAGCCATTACACTATTCGCATCCATTTGGGGTTCGTTTGCGCCTAAAAATTTGGAGAAAATTACCGGAGCGATTCAAACGTATATTTCCGTTCATTTTGGTTGGTATTATTTATTGATCGTTTCATTATTCGTTATCTTCTGTTTATATATGATCTTTAGTCCATACGGTAAGATTAAGCTAGGAAAACCTAACGAGAAGCCGGATTATAGCTATTCAACCTGGTTTGCCATGCTTTTCAGTGCTGGTATGGGGATAGGACTTGTGTTTTATGGAGCAGCTGCACCCATTTCGCATTATATGAAAACTCCTCCGGCAGCGGAGCCTGGTACAGCCGCAGCCATTCAGGATGCTATGAGGATATCGTTTTTCCATTATGGAGTGCACGCTTGGGGGATTTATGCGATAGTCGCCCTTATCCTTGCTTATTTCAAATTCCGTCATGGAAAACCGGGATTGATCAGTGCGACGCTTGAGCCTATTTTTGGTGATAAGATGAAAGGCGGACTGGGGACTGCGATTGATGTTATTGCAGTATTTGCCACAATTGTGGGTGTCGCCACCACTTTAGGGTTCGGTGCTGCTCAAATTAACGGGGGACTTACGTACCTGCTTGGCCTTGAGCAAGAATTTTGGATCCAGTTGGTTATTATCATAGTCGTGACCATTCTGTTCATGATTTCAGCTTATACAGGCCTAAGCAGAGGAATCAAATACTTAAGTAACCTTAATATGGGGCTGGCAGTTCTGTTATTCATCGTCATTTTGATAATCGGGCCAACGCTCTATATTTTGAATACATTTACGAATACGATGGGGACTTACCTTCAGACGATTGCAACAGAAAGCTTCAGGCTATCACCAGAAAACGGCGAAGAACAACAATGGGTGATGGATTGGACCGTCTTCTTCTGGGCATGGTGGATTGCTTGGTCTCCTTTTGTAGGGATTTTCATCGCCCGTGTATCTCGGGGACGTTCAATCCGCGAGTTTTTATCAGGGGTCTTACTTGTCCCTTCACTTGTTAGTTTCTTGTGGTTTTCTGCCTTTGGGATGACAGCTATTGATACTCAGAAAAACGGTGCAGATATTGCATCACTACCAGATGAACAAGTCTTATTCGGTGTGTTCGACCAGTTTTCATTCGGGGTCATTTTGTCGATCCTCGCGATGTTGTTGATTGGGACTTTCTTCATCACCTCGGCGGACTCTGCTACATTTGTTCTAGGCATGCAGACAACGAACGGTGCCTTGAACCCTTCTAAAAGGGTGAAATTTGTATGGGGGATCGCTCAATCAGGAATCGCCGCTGTACTCCTGTATACAGGGGGTCTTCAAGCATTACAGAACGCATTGATTTCAGCTGCATTCCCATTTTCATTGATCATGTTGCTCATGATATACGCATTCTTCAAGGCGATTAGGAAAGACAAAGCTGAAGTAGAACAACTTAAACTGAAGAAATTGAAAAAGTCATTAAGTCGACCTTGATTCTTTTTAAAAAAATGGTGTGCTCATGCTGAAATTACAGCAGATGCACGCCGTTTTTCTATTTTGTGCTGGTTAAAGATTCATCAAGAAACTGAATATATATTTCTTTTTTCTGTGTATGGACAAGATGGGAGGCAAAAGGTATGACACTGATATGGACATTTGGATTCATTTGTTGATACTTGGAAACTTCATTTGCTTTACCCCTCCCAACAAATTTAACATTGCTTTTTGATGCGCTACATCTCCTATGTGTAATTCAGCCCAGTTATCGGGTTTGTCGGATATGATGCCTGAGATGGTCAAAGTTATTTTTTTGCAAATGCAAGCGCGACGAATCCGCCAGAATTTTTCTCGGTTTGCAGATTCATTCCAATTCAATCCGTTCTCCTGAAACGATATGCCAATGCAAATGTTTCGAATCCTGATAATCCCCAAGATTGGTGATCACCCTGCATGCACCAAATTCTTGTTCAACTGAAGATGCAACCACTTTAACACCATTCATCAATTCTGTAAAAATTTTTGTGTCGCTTTCTTCCACGGCGGTCAACGAAAGAATATGTTTTTTAGGTATGCACACAATATGCATTTGGTAGGCAGGTCGCGTATGATGATAGGCTAATACATTCTCTGTCTCATAAACTTTCTTCACATCGGTTTTCCCACTTAATACTTCATCACAATAAAATCCTGTGTCATTTCTTCTGTCTCCTTCTTGATAAATGACGTCTTCCATTATGGGTTGTTCTGATTATTATTCTGACCAAGTGAAGCTGAAGATGATTTTTCGTAAGCTGCGTCTTCTGGCTTCCGTTTGAAATTCTTTTTATTCAATTCATCCCCGTAAAACTTATTCGTATTGAATCTCGATCGGATCATTCCCCACAATATCGGCAATGCGAATACGGAAATGACAATCAAAAGAATCCAAATATCGTCCATGATGTATCACCCTTCCTTCCTTCTTTCATTACGTTTGATGTAAGGAAATGTTTCATCTATCACATAGATAGAACAGTGAACTGACATTTCTATAGAAATTTATCAAAGTAGTTTAGTTCATCATCTACTTCAAAGCCTATGGATCTGTAAAGATTTATCGCGCCGCTACTCTCACTGTTAACGCATAATTGTATATGTGCCATCCCCGCGTTCATAAACATCCATTTCAAAGCATGGAGTAATAAACTCCTTCCAATCCCATTTTTTCTGTATTCATTACCAACGGCAAAAAATTCAATAGACCCTTCTTGGACTTCAGGGTTTGTTTCAACAAATATGTAGCCCTTTAAAGTGTTCTGTTCTGCGCATATGAACACCTTATTGTTTGCATTCAGGATCCCAATAATTTGTTTTCCATCAATATACGCATTCGGAAAATAACTCTCATGCAACTTTACCATTTCGTCAATATAATCCCTGGTCATTTCTGTAATTGATGTGTTTTCAATATCTTTCCTAATTTGATCAGGTGAAATCCTCAGAACTGTATGTTCACCTCGTTTTTTAAATCCAAGACTTTCAGCAAAAGCAAAATTCAATTCATTTTCTACGTTGCTGAAATGACTGATTTTCTTAACATGTTTTCCTGTCTGCCTCATAAGGTAGTTCCACATGTCCTCTGCAACTGCTTGCCATTCTTTCTTTTGCATCTTTATAAAAGGACCCCATACCTCACCATGTTTTTCTTGTAAATCAATATCCATTCCTATAATACCTACAACTTCTTGTCCTTTACTCGCTACGACAAAGCTGTCTTCAAAAGGAATGTCATCAAAATCATGCTTCAAAGAATATTTGATTTCAGCAACATCAACCCCGCAATAACCAATATGGTGTTCTTTGAATCTATTCCTATCTGCGATGAATGAAGAAATGATTTCAAGATCGTTTTCAACTGCTTTCCTTACTTGAATCAAAAAAATCCTCCCCCTCACTCCTCCATGATAATTTTAACATGTTTTTCCATAAAAATTTGATTTTGTTAAAAATCAACATGGAAGAAATTTTAAAAACATGAAAGGACTGTACCCACTGAATCGAGGAACTCAATGGTTGAACAGTCCTTACTGGATTACATATATAAACTTGCGAGCATGATTCCTAAAGTTTCTTGATAAATTTCATCATATTGGGATAGCGGCAATGGATTGACACCTTCCCCTAATTCAACTGTGTATCCAGGCCGTTTCCATTCTTTGATATACCAGTCTTTATAACCTGCATAACTGTCGATATACCGCACAGGTTTATAACCACTGACTCGTTCAAATTCATTGACGATCGTTTCTGCATAAGGCGGCTCTAACCCCTCATACCCCCAATAGATTTCTTCTCCCTGTGTATGGAAAGCAACGACACGATCGAAATCCCCCTTACGTGTCAATTCTGCCATAGCGATCGTTTCAGGTTCACTTAATGGTTTGTCTCCAGGGTAATCTCTAGGTGCAGGTGCTTGTGGCTTCCGTGGCTTTTCAACTTCCCATTTTGAAGGGAACTGATTATTCAAGTCTACCCCTCTTATATTCGCTTTCCATCCTGAAAAATCTTTTTTCCCATCATTAAGCTCTAATACGAAATCCCGATAATAGTCACTATCAGGAGGACCATTCAATACTAGATCGACACCGTCCGGATTAACCATCGGAACAATTGACAAAGTACCACCATCATAAAAAGGGGACATTTTCAATCCTCGAATTGTCCATTGGTTGGTCAAGGCTAATAAGTAGTCATTCAGAAAATTCATTATTACAGATGTTGTGATCCATTCTTGGGCATGAAAAGCTCCATTCATGTGTACTTTCTTCTCTCCATTTCCGATTTGTATCTCAGGAATGGATTTACCCAACACTGATCTCCCGATGGATTTCACTTTTATAAAAGGATAGACTGCTCTTAATGAATACAGATTTTTCATCATGGTTGACCAATCATAATTCATTTCCGGGTTTACATAAGGTGTAACTACTCTTAAGGGAATTGTGATGATTTGTCCAATTTGAAGGTTACTTGGAGATGTATTAGGATTCATGATAGTGAGAGCATCAAGCGCCAATTTCCTTCTCTGGGCTATTTTATAAAAGGTGTCTCCTTTTTGTATCGTATATTGTTCCGTCTTGTATGCTGGTATTACAACTTCTGTTCCGACTTGTAAACTTGAAGGATCGGTTGCACGGTTTGAATCGAGTACAAGCCGGAGGGGCACATTGAACAATTTGGCAAGATACCAAAATGTATCTCCTTTTCGTATTCTCACCTTCATTTCTTTTCCCTCCATTTAACCATTCTCCCACCATATATATGGCAACAATTCTCAGTTATGAATCATTTATGTTCTTTTTGTGCCAAGCATCGCTTTAAACAAAACTACCACAGTTTAAAAACTGTGGTAGAGATCAAACGCAGTATAGTTCAAGAAAAATTGGCAAAGACAAGCCTTAGGTCGTAGGCTGAGCCATTAGTTATACTTATACTTTCTTTATGTAAGGCTGTATTCGTAAGGGCAACTAGGGCTCGACCTACAAAAGGCTTGGTCTCGTCTGGTTTTCTTTAAAAGTCGTTGATTTCCGCTCCAGGTTGCTCGCTTTCAGAGGAGCGTGTGGTGAGCCCACTCGTAGCCTAGCCTTACGATATTGAATGGTCTCACCTGTCCCGCTTGATCCCGTAGCCTTGCTCTCCAATCAACTTGTACAAGGAGAGTTTTTAAAAATAATTCAAAAGCAACAATCTATTAGAAAAACAAAACCGTGCCAACATTAGTTGACACGGTTTATCAGCATCTATTCTTCTTTAATTGTTCCTGTCTTTGGATCGAAGAAACGGAGCAAGTCGCCATAGATGATGCGGTCAGAGTAATCAAGCTCTTTTTTCGCCTTTTCCATATATGGTTCACACGCTGTTTTCTCTGTCTTTTCCCCAGTTTCTTTATCATAACATGTGTTATCTGTGAATACGTGATCTTTTGTGATAAAGCTTCCGTCACGTAGTACTGTAAAGTCTTGACGTTCTTTAGAGAACAAGTCAGATCCAAATTGGATTGTGTTTTTCGTATCTTTTCCTAGCAGATGCATGATTGTCGGTCTAAGGTCGACCTGACCACCAACAGTATCCATTTCTTTACCATTACCATCACCTGGGATGTGGATATACATTGGCACACGTTGCAATTGTGTCGATTCGAATGGCGTTATTTCTTTTCCAAGGTACTCTCCCATAGCTTTGTTATGGTTTTCTGATATACCGTAATGGTCTCCGTATAGCACGAATACTGTATCTTCATACATACCTTCATTTTTCAAGCTATCGAAGAACATCTTGACAGCTTCGTCCGTATATCTGACTGTTGTGAAATAACGATTTACAGTTCCATCGTTAGACGTCCACTCAGGAATGAATTCATCTTCCTGTTCTAAAGTGAATGGGAAGTGGTTTGTCAGTGTGATGAACTTCGTATAATAAGGTTCAGGTAATTCTTTCATATGATCCACTGATTGCTGGAAGAAGAACTCATCTTTCATTCCCCAACCAACTGATTCTTCAGGTTTTATATCATATTTCGATGCTGAGTAGAACTCATCATAACCAAGCGAACTGTACATGATATCACGGTTCCAGAAACTTTTGTTGTTCGCATGGAAGTTCGCTGTATGGTATCCTTCCTCATTTAACAATTCTGGTGTAGCCTGATATTCATTTTGTGAATGAGTGAAGAATACGGCTCCACTTGGTAAAGGATACATTGAGTTGTCTAATAAGAACTCAGAATCGGACGTTTTCCCTTGCCCTGTCTGATGATAGAAGTTAGGGAAATAGTACGTGTCTTCATCTTCTTTCAATTCATTAAGGAAAGGCGTGATTTCTTTCCCTTCCAGATTGTTATCAATCACAAAATTCTGCATTGACTCAAGAGTAATGACAACGACATTTTTACCTTTTGCAGCTCCGAACATTTCCGGATCCGGGCTCTTATAATCAGCTTTAACATAGTTCTCAATATCAGCAATTTCACTTCCGTCAGCCATTGCACGTTGTGCTTTAGCCTTGGATTGTATAATCGCATCATATGCGTGGTAGTTATATGCACCGATATTTTTGATCAACATTTCACGGTCGAAAGAACGTGTCAACAATTGAGGACGTTCTGTTTCAGCGATACCCACGTTCACGATGAAAATGATCAAACTCGATGCGAAAACGAGGCCGATTTTTTTAGACGACATTTTTGGTGCCTCAATCTTACGCATTTTCATATATACAGCAAGAATAATGATATCCGCGAATAATAAAAGATCATACGGATAAATTAATGAAGTGATACTGCTGCCCAAGTCACCCATATTGCTTGTCTGGAACAATACCGGTATTGTAATGAAGTCATTAAAGAACCGGTAATATACCATGTTGGCGAATAATATGAATGACGCAATTAAATTCAAGAACAATATAGCGATATTTCGAGCTTTGCCAGAAAAGAATAAGGCAAAAGCCATGATGAATACCACTGAACTTAATGGGTTGATCAAGAGAATAATTTCTTGTACTGCATTTTCTATTTTTAGATCAAACGAAATTTTATAAACCAGATACGATTTCAACCAGAGTAAAACACCTGTGATGATGATAATCTGATATTTTGATAGGGTGTTTTTCAGCATCGTACAGCTACCTCCTCGACAAGATGAACTTATCTTTTTGTTTTGTTATCATTCTCGTAATTATTATTGTTTTCTAACATGTTTTATCTTCACTCGTTTTTCACATGATTGTTATATTACTCCCTTTTTGTTCATTTTTCAAGTGAAATTTAACCTTTTTCAAGAATTTGTAAAATGTCGATTCTCACGCTAAATTAACTATCCCCTGTTGTAATAACCGCTAAACCTATAGACGATCAAATAAGAAAAAAGTTTTACTTTAATAAGGAATTTACAGTAACTTCACACTTTGTTCATATTTTTATGTACAACCACTGGTTACATCGGACTAAAAGGGGTTTGGGTCATGACTTTTTTACTATCGTTAACGCCCGCTACTTTTCCGGCCAAGCCATTATATGAAAAAAAAGAGTCACTGATGACCCTTTTCTGAATTTGTATAGTATTCGTTTTTCTATTCTTGTTTAGGTGGATATTGATGTCAGTTCTGGCTTTTTAAAGACAGAAGTCTGGCAGAACCGATGACCCCAGCGTCATTTCCTAAACTTGCAATTGCAAAATCAGCACCGTCCTGTACTCTAGGAAGTGCATACTTGCTGAATTCATTTTTCAAAGGAACCATCAATAGATCACCTGCACGGGATACACCGCCACCAATGACGATTCTCGAGGGATTAATCACATTTGCCATGTTTGCGATTGCAAGTCCCAGGTGATGGGTGATGCTATCAATCACTTCAATAGCCCATGCATCCCCTTTACCGGCTGCGTTAAATACATCCTCAGCTGATACCTTCATCCCCTTACCAAGGGTTTTATTAAGCACGCTAGTTGGATTTTGATCAAGACCTTCCATGGCAATCCTGGAAATGCCTGTTGCGGATGCGATTGTTTCTAGACAACCCTTCTTGCCACAATTGCAATCAGCGCCACCATCAACAATCGACGTAATATGGCCGATTTCTCCGGCCATCCCATTCGTTCCATGAAGGATGGTACCGTTTGAAATGATTCCACCCCCGATACCAGTTCCTAAAGTGATGCAAATCAGATCAGATGCTTGTTTTCCAGCGCCTTTCCACATTTCGCCAAGTGCAGCGATATTCGCGTCATTATCTACAATGACCTCAAGACCCGTCTTCGATTCCAAGTCATCCTTCAGTGGATAGTTCTCCCATCCAACATTCACTGCATGATAGACAAAACCGTTTTCCATATTGATAAAGCCAGGTGCACCTATTCCAATGCCCTCTATATCTTTCAATTCCAAGTTTGCATTTTCCAACTTCATTTTCAGTGAATCTGCAATGTCTTGGGATATATTCCTGCCGTTGTTGCTCGTATCAGTTGGGATCTCCCATTTCTCTACAATATTCCCCTTTGGATCTACAATGGCCATTTTAATGGTTGTTCCGCCCAGGTCGATTCCTATCGAAAGTTTGTCCATAATATGTATCATCCTTTAATTCAATTTATTTTGTTCACTTTTTATGATTAGAATTGCATTACGATATTCTTCGTTACTGATCATGCCATTCTGGTACAATTCTTGTATTTCAGAATGATAAAGTTCTAAATCCGCCATCCGGTTCCCTGTATAAATAAATGTGCCAAAGCGTTTTAAAAATTGTTGTACATCCAAGACTGTCTTCATTATATGCTCACTTCCCTGGATAATCTGTTCACTTCACAGCAATCCGTTGTTTTCACCCAACCGTATTATATCATTATTATTCAATTTAAAAAGTGGGTCAAATCCTGATGAAAGTCAGCGGCATGATAAAGAAAGCTTTGCACAGCCAAGACTTTGGCGGCAGGCTTAGTAGTAGTTGTGCTTATATTAAAGAAAGTATTTTACTTTCTTTACATGTAAAAAAATAGAGAAGCATAGTCGCTCCTCTAACGATCAGGGTCTTTGGGATGTAATACGGTTGGTCTTCTATTCTTGAGTGGAATCGGTGAACGGATGAGTACGTCCCTGAATCCTTTATATGAAAATGGAATGAATGGCCAAAGGTAAGGAATATGGAAGGATTTAAGCCTTGATAGCAAGATAATCCATAAAGTCGTTCCGATTATATATCCTGGCAAGGCGAATAGTCCTGTCAAAATCAGAAGCATCAATCGTGTCAAACGGTTTGCCAGGCTTAATTCATAAGTTGGAGTAGCAAATGATCCTATTGCTGCAATCGAAATGTACAATATGACCTCATTAATGAATAGACCAACATCCACAGCTACTTGACCAATCAATATCGCTGCAACTAACCCTAATGCAGTTGCTAACGAGGATGGTATATGGACAGTCGCCATTCTCATTATATCCAATCCGATTTCGATCAGTATGAGTTGGATGAACAATGGCACATCCCCAATTTTTTCAGGTCCGATGAAAGTGAGTTGAGCAGGCATCATCTCTGGACTGATAGCGAACAGATACCAGAGAGGAAGCGAAAAAATCGACAGTAATACAGCAAAAAAACGTACAAAACGAAGATAAGCGCCTACTACAGGTTTTTGTCGATATTCCTCCATATGCTGCAGATGATGCCAGAAGGTTGCAGGTGTAATCAAGACACTTGGGGATCCATCGACAAAGACGAGTATATGTCCTTCATAAAGATGTACTGCAGCAGTATCAGGACGTTCTGTATACCTGACCAAAGGATAAGGATTCCAATGTTGACCGCAAATGAATTCTTCGATTGTCTTTTCAGCCATCGGAAGTCCATCCGTATCAATCTTTGATAATGAATCTTTAATCTTTTCGACTATTTTCGTATCTGCAATATCCTCTATATATGAGATACAAATATCCGTCTGTGACCGCCTGCCGATTTTCATATATTCCATGCGTAGGGAACGATCTCGTACCCGTCTTCTTGTAAGGGATGTATTGAAGATGATCGTTTCTACAAACCCATCCCGTGATCCTCGCACAACCCTTTCCAGATCAGGCTCTGATGGACCGCGAACAGGATAGGTCCTAGCATCGATCACAATTACAGTGTCGATCCCTTCAACGATCAGCAGACTTGGACCACCTAATGAGAAATCAATCGCCTTTTCTAAATCTTCCTGTTCTTCTATTTCCATATATGGAAGATGAGTCCGCATCAATTTTGTTAAGGGATCGGGGTCAAGGTCTTCTGGGTCAAGTCTTGATAATAATTTCATCAAATAGTGCATGATATCGTCTTTAACAAACCCATCAATCATAAAAAGGCTCATGCGCCGGCCAGCATACTCCAGCTCTAGATGGATCTGGTCAAAGCTCTTGTCGATTCCCAATTCATCTTTTATATAAGTAATTGTCGAGTCATAATCTTTGATTGGTGGTGTTTCTTTATGTCGAGACATTTTTCCCATCCTTTCAATTACCATCATTAACCAATTTCAAGTATTACATACTAGGACAGGGTTTGAATTATTGAATATCGTGAAAATCACTTACCCTCTGCGGGCTACCCGCAGGAGTGTCGTGGAGTACAACATGAACTCTCTAGCATAGCAGGGCACAAAAAAGAGACTGGGACAAATGAACTTTGTTCAATAGAAAACCCGAACGATTTGTCCGGGTTTTCTTCAGTGGTAATAATTGAAGGTTCCGCTTCGTCAACATCCTTCGCTTTCCGCGGGCACGGCCTCAGCCTCCTCAGAAAGCACAAATCGCTTTCTGCGGGGTCTTCGACTCGTGCTGTTCCCGCAGGAGTCTACGGATGTTGTCGACGCTTTCGTCTTTCATTTTCTCCAATCTATTTCATTGTTCGTCTTTTCTGTTGGCAGTTATGATTTTGTCCCAGCCTCTTTATCATCAATCAAGCATTCATATCAGATTTCAGGTAGTAATAAATCAATTGTGCTGTATGTAACAAGGATGTTTCGTGGGTCCGTTCAAATGCATGAGATGAATCAATACCAGGACCGATCAAACCATGTTTCACATCGAAACCAGCTCTAATAGCTGCTGAAGCATCTGATCCATAGTAAGGATAGATATCCATCTGGTATTCGATTCGGTTTTCTTTTGCAAGGTTTTCAAGGTGTTTTCTCAGACCAAGATGATAAGGTCCACTGGAGTCTTTTGCACAAATTGACACCGTGAATTCATCTGTAGCCTGACCGTCCCCAATCGCGCCCATGTCCACGGCTAAATATTCTTCTGTTGCTTCAGGGATATTAGAGTTTCCACCATATCCGATTTCTTCATTGTTGGAGATCAAAAAATGGGTCGTGTATGGCAGCTGCAATCCCTCTTCTTTTATGAGCTTGATGACATGCATCAACAAAGCTACACTAGCTTTGTCGTCAAGATGACGGGATTTGATGAACCCACTATCTGTGATTTCGACACGTGGATCAAAGGAAACAAAATCACCTACTGAAATACCTAATTCTCTTACATCCTTTTCCGAATTGACACGTTCATCGATACGGACTTCGATATTTTTTTCATCACGTTTTGCATCACCTGCTTCTTTATACACGTGTACAGATGTTTGATGCATAAGGATCGTACCTGAAAAACGCTTGTTATCCGCTGTTTCAATTTGACAATACTCACCTTCAACATGATTCCACCTGAACCCACCAATCATCGAGAGTTTCAATCTTCCATTAGGTTTGATCTCTTTGACCATTGCGCCGAGAGTATCGACGTGTGCAGTCAAAAATCGATGACGATCAGCATTTACCCCAGGCAGAGTAACGAGCAAACCACCCTTATGATTCCGGATTGTTTCCAACCCGAGTTTAGTGAAAAAGTCCTCTACATGCGTGATGACTTGATTGGTATTTCCAGATGGGCTTGGAATTGAGACAAGGCCTTCGATTAATTCCATGATCTCCTTTGTGTTGACTTTCTGATTCATAATTTCTTTTCCCCCTCAAAACTATTTCCTTCTAAACTTCCGGACAGGTTCATATTTTATATGGATAGGATGTCCATGGAGGTTTAAACGGATATGAAAAAACAAATCTTGATCTTCCTCATATTAGTGACAGTTACCGCAACGTCCCTCTATATGTATAATAACCAAACATCCAAAGTAAAAGAAAGTATTATCTATTTTCCGATTGATCCTTCCGTTACCTTCACATCTGCAGATACGGAAGTCATTTTACTGGAAGAAAAGGATGAGGATGAATATGAAATCCAGTGGAAGGTGAATTCAACTCTCGGGAAAGAGGCGTACTTGAGACAAGATATATCGTTGTTATATGAGGATGGGATGTTGAAAGATATTATGTCTAAATGGGTAGAAAACACCGATACTCTCCAACAGAAAAAAGTTGTCACGAACGAAGATAGTGGTCATTTCGAGGCGATCAGTTTCCACCATGCAGAATTACATTACCCGAATGATATCATAAAAAGTGCACAAACCATGAGTTATGATCAACTCTATGTCATCGATACTCCTCTCCAACCATTGGAGTCATTCAAAACTCCAGAAAACGAAGAAGATCTCAACAATAAAAAAATGCTAGATCATGCAACAAACCAACAGCTTAAAGTCGTATGGCATAATTTAATACGTCACTACAATGTTTCCATTGAAAATTACTATGTCCTTCCATTGACAAAACTCTATGATTATTCAAAACTTCCCCTTCCAGGTCTATCAAAAGAAAAAACCGACCAAGTGATCGGCGGTTTATGGGAAGGCATTTATAAGAATTATTTTCTTGGCGTCAAATCCCCAGATGGAGAAATTGAATCTCCGATCGGCAGCAGTTTGCCTCTTATTCTGATCAGTAAAGATTTGACACATTTGATGGTGTTGACAGAAACAAAATCAGGTCAGAATGTCCAGCTTATTCAATACATCAATCCATAAGGAATCTCATAACGGCTATTAAATAAGAAGAAACTCGTTTCCCTCTCGTTTAAAACATATCTTGAACCATTTTATCACGGATACCAGGAATTCTTAAAAATCCGCGGATAGCAATCGTACGTAAAAGTTTCATACCAAGAATCAAATTTAACAGCTTGTATCGATTTTGATACATTAAAAATGCACCAAGAATCAGTAAAACCCATTTCACTAAACCATATCTCATCATCCAAACCACCTTTCATCTATACTATCTGATAACTGAGGCAAATTTATGCAAAATTTTTAAGGATGATTAAGACGAGGCTGGGACAAATGAATTTTGTTCAATAGAAAACCCGAACAATTTGTCCGGGTTTTCTTCAGTGGTAATAAATGAAGGTTCCGCTTCGTCAACAACCTTCGCTTTCTTGCGGGGTCTTCGACTCGTGCTGTTCCCGCATGAGTCTACGCGGATGTTGTCTACGCTTTTCGTCTTTCATTTTCTCCAATCTATTTTATTGTTCGTCTTTTCTGTTGGCAGTTATGGTTTTGTCCCAGCCTCGTACCTTTATCTGATGATTTGAAGTTCTTTAGGAAATTTGGTCAAGGTTTCATACCCATCTGAGGTAACGAGAATATCATCTTCGATACGGACCCCGCCTACATCTGGTAAATAGACCCCTGGTTCGATCGTGTAGGTCATACCTTCTTTTAAGAGATTGTCATTGTTTTCACTCATAGAAGGATATTCATGCACATCAATTCCGATGCCGTGGCCGATCCGGTGAGGGAAGAATTCACCATAACCTGCATTGGTGATAATATCCCTCGCCTTTTTATCCAGATCACCCAAGCGGATTCCCGGTTTTGACAATTCAAGTGTTTCGAGTTGCGCTTTCAAGACAATATCGTAGATTTCTTTTTGTTTATCATTGACCTCCTGAAACGCAACTGTTCTTGTAATATCTGAACAATACCCGTCTAACACGACACCAAGGTCGAACAAGACCAAATCACCTTTTTTAAGCTTCCGATTCCCTGGGTTTCCATGAGGCTGCCCAGATTTTTCACCGAATAAGACCATTGTAGAGAAGGACATTTCCCGAATTCCCTTCTTCTTCAATTCATATTCGATCGTCGCAAGGACTTCCATTTCTGTGCAACCTTCCCGTAATGCGTTTACTCCTGTTTCAACCCCAAAATCAGCTAGTTCAGCTGCTTTTCTCAGTATTGCTAATTCCTTTTCATCTTTTATAAGACGAAGTTGGTGAAGTTTATCTTCTGCACTATTTAATGAGACAGAAGGGAATATGTTCATGATTTGTTCCGCCCGTGCATAAGAGAGTGTTTCTTTTTCTATAGCGGCATGATCAGCATTGGTGATACCTCGATCTGTTAGTGCTGATTGAATCATTTTCCATGGATCATCTGCATCTCCATGACCAATGATTTCATAATTCCATCCTGCATCCCTTGCTTGAGACACTTCCATTCCCGGACAAACCAGGAACGGCTCATGATCTGGGAAAATAAAAATCCCTAACAATCTCTCATGGGGTTCACAGTTGAAATTCGAAAGATAAAATACGTTTGCAGAAGAATGGACAAATGCAAAAGTTTGCTCTGTATCCTGCAACCATTTGGAGAATTGTTCTAATCGCTGTTCCATTGTAGACCACAACCTTTAAATAGTATTCTATTGGAAACATACCTTTCTAGCGGATGTTAGTCAATAAAGAAAACTTGGTAAAGCTATTAATCAAAGTAAAAGACACCCCTATAACGATGCAATGTTCCATACAAAGTTTAAAGAAGGTGTCCCAAAAGTTACGTTTTCAAATTGTATGATTCATAAACGATGTCTGCGTCTCGGTAGTAAACCTCTGAAAAGTGAGCGCGGAATAAATGTGATTAAGCGAATCAAGCTGCTGATCAATCTCATGTCTATTCCTCCTTTTTCATCCTTAATAGGTTGTTCACTTTTCAGCAGGATTTAAAACATTGACGTGATTAAATCCATCTTCGTATTACCTGCTTGACTCTTCATCCGTATGCTCTTCAAGTACCTTTTCGATTTCTTCATCAGAAACCGTTTCTTCTTGAAATTCTTCGATTTCAAAGTGCTTCATGATCGAGTCCAATTTTGATTTAATTAAAGATAAACTATATAAAACATACAAAACAATAAGAAGCGGCACAATGTACAACAGAAAACCGAATAGAATTTCCATAAAATCAGCCCTCTCTTTAGTAAGGTCCAACACATTATGTCTTAATCTGATTTTATGAAAGCGATGATATAAAGTATTACTCTCAGAGTCCTATCAACTTAATAAATCGATGAATAAAAACATAAAAGCTGCCTGGATATGCATTCCAGGCAGCTGTCAATGTTGCTCCAATCCTTAAGCCGTTTTCTTTCCAATACCGATTCCAGTGTAACCAAGCAGAATTGTAAATAACGGGGATAGGAATAAGAAAAATACATAAGGCAAGTAACTGATTACATCAACCCCAAGAGTGGATGCGAAAAATGCACCGCTCACTCCCCATGGGATCAAAGGATTCACGAGGGTTCCTGCATCCTCTAATGTACGTGACAAATTCCTTAAGTCTAGTTGTTGTTTTTCGAAATGAGGTTTGAAAGATTGTCCTGGAATCAATATCGATAAATATTGTTCTCCCGTAAATACATTGACTCCTATTGAGGAAACAGCAGTCGTAGCAATGATGTTTCCCCGACTTTTAATTTTTCTTTCCATTAACCTTACAAATGTCTCAAGTATCCCTAGAGCCCGGACCAATCCGCCTAGCGCCAATGCAATCCAAATGAGTGATACAGACCACATCATCGATTGGATTCCACCACGATTGACTATTTCATCAACCGTCTTTCCACCAGTTTCCATTTCAACTCCATTTTGCAGCATGGTAAAAATCGCTGCACCTGATGATTGCCCTTGGACAAACAGTATAGTAATAATTCCTGTAATGACCCCAACGATCAGCGCCGGAATCGTCGGAAAACGCATCAGCGCTAAAACGATGACGACCAGTGGTGAAAGTAATGTCCAACCACTGATATTAAATGATTGAGTCAAATTTTCCTGTACCTGCTTAATCGAGTTCAATCCATCGACTCCGTCTGCACCGGTACCCATACTTAGAAATATGACAATCGTTATAAGCAGTGCTGGTATTGTCGTCCACATCATATGTTTGATGTGATTGAATAACCCAACTCCTGCTACGGCTGGTGCAAAGTTCGTGGTATCAGAAAGAGGGGACATCTTATCACCGAAACATGCACCACAGATAATAGAACCTGCAGCTAGCCCCGGATGGATACCTAAGCTTGCCGATAACCCCATCAGGGCTACCCCTACTGTTCCAATGGTTGTAAAAGAACTCCCGGTAAAGCTGGAAACGATGATCGTAACAAGCAGTGCACTGATCGTGAACCAGTGTGGTTTAATGAAGTCGATGCCGTAATACAACATCGTTGGTACTGTCCCGCTCATCATCCAAGTTCCGATCAGCATGCCGATAACCATCAATATGAGTACAGGTTTGATTCCAACAATAATTCCGTCTATCAACCCTTTCTCCATCTGCTCCCACTTGTATCCGAAACCTTTTGCAAGGAACGCAATTGACACGAGAGAAAGGAGTAAAGGGATATGTGGTTCTGTTTTTAAAATAAGCATCGAGTATAAAATGATCCCTACCAGTAAAATCAATGAAATGAATGAAAACATTACGTTATTCTTGGTTGTCATATGGATGTCCTTCCCTTTTTCTGCCCTTATATTTATAGTAACCATTAATCAAAGAAAAAAGCTGCCGACCCAGTCCACAGGGGCGAAATCATCGCGGTACCACCCTGCTTGACGTGTTCAACAGCATCAACTCTTCATTGATAAAGGTCATGTCACCTATGAGCTCCACGAATGTAATTTCGTTCTTGTCCCTTTCCTTAGCTTTCACCCACCGCCAAGTCTCTGATGTTTGAAGAGGACTGACTACTAATTCCGCTTCGACACTTTTATGCTTTTGTGCGTTCAAGTATGAATGTATTTCTACTATAAAACCTTTTCTACCAGCCGTCAAGGAATTTTTCAAAGGCTGTTTTCATCGAAAACTTTATTGCTCTTGCACTTAAAGAAAGTATAAAATGCTTTCTTCAGTATAAGGGCAACTAAGGCTTGACCTACAAAAGGCTTGGTCTCGCCAAGTTTTCTTTAAAAGTCGATGATTTCCGCTCCAGGATGCTCGCTAATTATACTTTCTCAAATTGTAAAAAACACTTTTTCAGTTGGACTGAAAAAGTGTTCAATCAAACATTCCTTTGTAATCGGCAGGTGTATTTATATTCCGGAAGCACCTGGTCATTTCAGGTGAATCATATGAAATATAAGCACACTCTACACGCTGTAACAAATCGGTCAATCGTCTTTTTTCACTGATCAACAGGTCGAAGAGAACAGGCTTGACTGCTGCGGGATATAGCGCTGCTAAAGGCTGAAGCCGATTTCTTGTAACCGGTACTATGGAGCAATCGTTTTTTAATAAAAAATGAAGACTGACCAATTGATGAAAGACCTGTTGCTTCATCAATGGCATATCACAAGCAAGTACTAGATAATTCGTAGCTTCATAAGCATTCATTCCAGAATAGATTCCAGCAAGCGGTCCTTGCCCTCTGAATTCAGGGTCATCCAATATCACTGTTACGCCTTCCTGTTCATCAATGGAGGACTGAAGGGAAGGATGAGCGACCATAACAATATGGTCTACAAGGGGCTGAAGTATTTCCAATGCAATTTTATAAAATGGCCTTCCCTCAATTTCTTCCAATGCTTTTGGTGTACCGTACCGTCTTGACTCTCCACCTGCTAGTACGATTCCGGCGAACGAAGATTTCATCCTCTCCCCCCTTTTTCTCCAATTGTTCCACTATGATTTAGTATCAATCAATTTATCAGGGAGCACTAGGATTTCAACTGGTTGATCGAATGATTCTCTTGGAACTCTGTCAGTCAATTGGACAGTATGTAAAAGTGATAGGGTCACCCCTGTATAACGTTTGAGATACCGATCATAATACCCACCGCCAAAACCAATTCGAAAGCCTTCTTGGTCATATAAAAGGCCAGGTACTACTAATAAATCGATTCTGCTAGGTTCAACCACTTCCGTTTTTGAAACGATCGGCTCTTTAAGTCCAAAGTATACCGTTTCAAGTTCATCAAACGACGTCAGCTTCCTGAAATCCATTGAGTGATCTGCAGCCTTACATTTTGGGACGACAACTGTTTTCCCTTGTTGCCAAGCTTTTTCTATGATCGGATAGGTATCGATCTCATTTCCCCTTGAAACGGTCAACCCTACCGTTTTCGATCTTTCCCAAACATCAAGTTCGAATAATTGTTGCCTTAATTTTTCTTCATCACTGTGTTTTGAGGATTTTGAGAGTCCTGCTAACTTTTTCTGAGTCGATTTCCTTCGTTCTTTCTTTTCTGTATTCATCTCAAATCACCTAATCCACCATTTGAATTTAAAAGAGCAAATATAGAAAAAACAGCAGGATGATGTCCTGCTGTTTTACTTCGTTTCACGATGTAGAGTGTGGCGCTTCAATCGTGGGCTGTATTTCTTAAGCTCCATACGATCTGGGTTTGTACGTTTGTTTTTAGAAGTGATGTAGTTACGGTCACCAGTTTCTGTGCAAGCCAATGTTACTTGTACGCGCATTTTCGTTTCCCTCCAAACCATCTTCAATGTTCACGCGTATGAAACGATCATCGAAGAGATGACCGAGCGCTAAACATGTTTAATTTTAAACACTAAATGACACTTTAGTATCATATCAAAATTCTTCAAATCAATCAAGAGATAATCGGAGTGGCAAATGCGGTAAAGTAATCAGCATGATCTCATTAATTTCCGGTTCAAATTTCCTTATGATAAACAGGGCTCTTGGTAGCAGAAAGTAAAATCGTTTCTCGCTTGCTCATCCTATTATCTAATGAGACTTTACTGAATTCTCTCAAGGAAGTATCAATTGTTGAATGATCCACAACACGATTCTTCGGCCAAATTTTAACTTCAGGATTAATCGTTACCCTTTTACCAATTCGGACCTGGTTTCCTATTACACTATGCTCTAATACACTTGATCCTTCATCGATGAATGTTCCGTTTGCAATTGTTGATCCTTGCAATTCAGCATTTACACCCACGTATACACCCTCCCATATTATCGAATCCTCCAAAGAAGCTCGAGATGATATCGTACTATGGGACCCGATCACGGTATAGGGATGAATTTTCGCATGTTGGCGGACAGTTGTTCCACCTCCGATATAAGCCGGAGTATTGATCGATGCTTGAGGCTCGATCCGTACATTCTCACCCACCCAGAGTCCAGAGATGATTTCCTTACCTGGAATCGGGAAATTGATCTTACCATCCAGAAAGTCTTCATGGCTTTTTCGGTATTGTGTTAGACTACCAATATCAGACCAATAACCCTCAGCAGAATAACCGAATAATGGAACTTCCTTGCTCATCAATAATGGAAATAGCTCTTTACTGAAGTCTGTTGGCACACTAGGGGCAAGGTAGTCGAAAATTTCAGGTTCCAGCACATAAATACCGGTATTGACAGTATCACTGAATACTTCATTCCAACGAGGCTTTTCAAAAAAACGGATGATCTGTTGATTTTCATCAGTAAGGATGACCCCGTATTCCAATGGATTTTCAACCTGCTTCATGAAAATCGTCACCAGAGCTTCTTTCTGGTTATGAAACTCGATTCCATCTTGCAGATTGAAATCTGTCAAAGCATCACCGCTTATGACGATGAATCGCTCATCTAAAAAGCTTTCAGCGTTTTTGATGCTCCCTGCTGTCCCTAAAGGGATGGTTTCCTCAAAATAGTGTAGATCTACACCAAAACGTCTGCCATCTCCAAAATACTGTTTGATATGTTCGGGCAGATATTGTACAGTCACTGCAATCTCAGTTATTCCATATTTCTTAAGAAGCTCAATGGTATATTCCATTACTGGTTTTTCAAGGATCGGAACCATCGGTTTTGGTAAATTGCATGTTAAAGGGCGTAACCGGGTACCTTTACCGCCTGCCATAATGACTGCCTTCAATTCACTTCACTCCTGCCATCATCAGTTTCTTATTGGTATTACTCAAAACATCAACAGTATTTTTTGTGATTTCCTCCCAGCTATATTTCGTTACGATATCTTTTTGAGCTTTAAGGACAATTCGATGTGCAAGATCCGTCTCGTTGTATAGACGGATGATTTGATCATAGATGCTCTGCGGATTTCCAGGATAAACCTTCAAGCCGTTTTCCCCATGTTGAATGATGTCACTCAATCCTCCGGTGTCACTGACTATAACGGGAGTCCCTGCTGCCATACCTTCAAGTGCTACAATTCCAAAAGGCTCATAGAGACTCGGAAAAATGAGGGCATCCGCTTCCTGTAAATATTGATTTCGCTGTTCATCGGAGACGAAGCCGACTAGATGGACTTGATCAGATAACCCTTCATGGACGACTCTCCGTTGGTATTCTTCAAGCATCGGTCCCTTTCCAGCGATGATAAATTTGATTTGGGGATATTCATTTTTCAATAAAGCTGCTGCTTCAATAATCGTCTGATAGCCTTTTTCCGGCACCATCCTTCCAAGCGAAAAAACGTAAAAGCATGATTCCCCTCCAAATCTATCTTTCCAATTTTCTAACTGGGATTTCGTTTCGATCAAACTATTTTCCACACCGTTCGGAATGATTGTAAGCTTATGATCAGGGACTTTAAACACAGCTCGCAATTCATGTTTCATATATGCACTGCAAACAATAATATGCTCCGACTCGTACATTAATTCCCATTCTTTATGATGAATTTCAGCTTGTTGATCATTATGGATGCCTTTATTCCTGCCATGTTCCGTTGCATGGATTGTCGTGTATAACGGAATACCCAGTTGTTGTTTCAATCCTTTCGCGGCTACACTGACAATCCAATCATGAGCATGGACGCAATCAAATGGAATTTTTTCAGCTAATTGCACCCCTAATTTAGCTATTGCCAGATTTAGACTTCCTGCCCAATGATAAAAGTCATCATGTTGAGGCTGTGCGCCATTCACACGATAGACATGCACGCCTTGATTGATTTCATATTCCGGGTATCCTTCAACCCCACAGGTGATTACACAAACCTGATGTCCTTGTTTAACAAGTGTCCTCGATAGATCAAAGACATGCCGCGCCAAGCCTCCGACCACCATCGGCGGGTATTCCCATGACAACATCAGAATGTTAAGGTCATGATCCTCCTTTTTTGAAGATGATTTCGTCAAGATGTACTCATCATGTGGAGAGGTCAATTGTTGCGCCTGCTGCCACTGATAAAAGGGGTATCGCTCTTCCATTTCTTGTAGAAAACTTTCGGATAATCGCTTTTCTCTCATTCTTTCAACGATTTCATGGAAAGCCGAAACATGTTCTTTCATTCTAGAGACAGCATATTCAGAGGCACTTTGCTGATCCATAATAAAAGCCCAATCACTAGCCGTTGCGAGAAGCCATTCGCGATTCAATTGATTCAAAGCCCGTCGTATTAGAGAGTCCGGTTCTTTATGAATCGTCATTTGTTTGATCAGTTCATGTTCCATCGCATGAAGATGTCTATAGATCCACGCATTGGATTCATTAAGCCATACCTCACCAAACCCGTTCCGTCCCCATGTTGAAAAACATGCATGATGTGTAGTCAATTCTTTATAATGGCGTAGGATGAATTCTTTCGGCGTAATCCAATGAATAGTTGTATTCTCTTCTTTCATCACCATTTCAAGCCATTCCGGACCTTCAAACCACCAATGACCGAATAACTCCGCATCAAACGCTGCTAGCGCAATTGTAGCCTTATGCCCTTTGTATCGATTTATATTTTCAGAAACATCCTGGATGAAATCTTCAGAATGAAGTTTCGCCTTAGCCATAGCATTTTTTCGGTCATAATAATCCTTACAGTCTGTTTCTCCTGTAATACGATGGTATTTCAGTCCAGTGTCAATCCGTATCCGATCGGGATGGATATAGGGGGCAATATACTCAAGATCACGATCATAAGCGACATCCCGATAAAATTCGCGATAATCATGATCACCAGGGTATCCAAGTTTTGCATCCCATACTTTTTTAGAAATACTGCTGCTCCGTGGGAATAAGACGATTCCATGTGGCGAAAAGACTGGAACATCGATGCCTTGCACTTCAGGATCGAGCTTTCTGATCGTTTCCTCCTCCACGAATGTATAACGTACCCCTTCTTCATACAGCACCTTATCAATTCCTGGGGAAAATGCACATTCCGGCAGCCAGAAGCCATCTGGTTTAAAACCAAAATGACGCTCAAAGCAATCCAATCCACTTCGGATTTGAGAACGTAGGCCTTGTTCAGTTTGAATATAAGGAAGAATCGCGTGTGTGGCAGATGTGGTGATGCATTCTACTTTATTTTCTTTCATGAAATATCCGAAGGCGGAAATAAGGTCACTATTCCATTCAAGGAATGTCTCTTTGATATTTTTGAACCGTGAGATATAAAATTCTACGATTCTGATTTCTTCAAATGTTGTAGCACGTTCTCTTTCTTTTATCAAAAGCTCTTGAGTGGTGCGTAAATGTGTTAAATACCGATCCTGGAAGGTGCTGTTTGCCAGCATCTCTAGCAAGGGGGGTGAAAAGGAAATCGTATATTCCGATCCAGGGGAACATGATTCCAATCCCCAAATAAGAGGGATATAACTTTCGGATACGGCTTCATAAAGCCATCTTTCCTCAATACGGTGCGGTTCTCTATGTAATACGAATGGTAAATGTGCATGTAATACCAATGAAAAATAACTGTTCAAGTCTATTCCCCTCACTTTAATAAACTGTAAATCGAATAAGTTGAAAATTGTTCAAACCACTCAGGTGATCGACAATCTCCTGTTTTCCACTTTTCAACAGCATCTTGTCTTTTAGAATCACTTTCAGTTCTAGGTGTTTCTATTGGTGCCGATCGCAATACCGTAAAGAAATCACTAGAATGTGGTTGGATGCCGAAATCGACGATGAACGTACGATTCGCTTCCAAATCATTGAGAAACCAGTTGTCTGTCATTTCAGGCAGAATGATATCCATGTTCGAGTGACTGTTATGGCCATTGAAAATCAAATCAGTTACATCGTACACTCTCAATTTTTTATCCAACTCTGACCATGGTTTTCTAAAATGGTGGGAGACCATATGTCGAGTAGAGGACTGAAGATCCCAATAAATGTAGAGGGCTTCTGGCCCCTGAGGCAGAAGGACAATACGATCCAATTCATATGAAAAGGGGATATCCGAGATTGGACGAACTTGATTAGCCTCAAATTCCTTTTCTTTTTTTAGTACAGAAGTGTGTTGTTGTGATTGTAATTTTCGCAAACGGTATTGGACCTTCCCAACGGTACTGTCCATTTCTTGTGCGATTTGTTTGATGGTATATCCTTTTTTCTTCAAGGCTAATATTTTTTCCACCATGTTTGCCTCCTACCACAGCTTTTTTAATAGTTTTCAACATCGTATCACCGCTTGAAATCCGCATCAATAAGCGTAAAATGTAGAATTTTGCGGTTCCTAATCGTATCAATTTCTAAGGGGGATTATTTTATTTTTGTAAACGCATGCATAACATAGTCCGCCATTTTCTTCTCTTTTTAGCCCTCGAACTAATCCCAAACTTGAAATATTCGGTTGAATTTGTCGAATTTTAATAGGAATTTAGGATTAGATTTTATAAAAGTGCTACCCCCTCGACAAAGTCTGTGATATAAAAGTAAGTGAGATCATTTTTTAGGGGGAGCAGTATGGAATTTACAATATTGGCACTATTGGTTACCGGCATCGTTTTAATCATTCTATCGTTCTTCAAGCAGAACAGGACTCAACAAATTGAAACTCAGCTTGAGAATGTTTCGATCCAACTAATGAAAGAACTGTACCAAATCAATAAGAAAGTCAAGGTACTAGAAGAAGAAATGTTGATTACAGACAAAAGAGAGATCAAATAAAGGAGTCATCAGCATGTTTAATAGTGGTTTAAGAGGTTTTGGTGCTGGACTCATAGCTGCATCCGGCATCCTGGCAGTTGTACATTTCCTTGGATCAGATAATATCGACTCTGAAGCGAAGGCAGAAAACAGTGAAGAAATTACATATGAAGAAGTGAACGAATATCTTGAAAATGAAGGTCTTGTAGCAGTCGATCAAGCCAAGTTGGATCAACTGGAAGGTAAACAGAATACGGATGATAAAAGTGCGACAGAAGAACCAAAAGAGGAAAAACCTGAAGAAGAACCTGTTATAAAAACAACAGTAGTGATTTCAAAAGGAACTTCAACTGGTCAAGTAACAGATTATTTAGAAAGTCAAAAAATCATAAAGAACAGCGATGAGCTATTAAAATATCTCCGTGCCAACAACATGGAAAATAAAGTGAGGTTCGGAAATTACGAAGTGAACAGCAAAATGACCATTGCTGAAATCGCAAAGGTCATCACTTCTCCATAACAAGAAGATAAACAGGTGATTTCATACAGGGAATCACCTGTTTTTTTGATTGGCTTGATTAAAGAATGATGGTGATCTATGAACGACCGAGCTTCATTGTATGTATTTATTAGTGGACATGAGAGACCTTATTCATCCCAAATCCCCGTTTTTAAAAATTTAGAGGACACCAGCGACATTAATGGCCCAAAAACATTGAAACAAGGTCCATTTTTACGCGAATAGCGGAACAGTTGTCCTCTATTTTTTGAGATCTACCCATTTTGTCACAGATAACGGAACAGTTGTCCTCTAATTTCAGGAGGTACTTTACAAAAAAAGAGGCCGCAACCAAAGCTCAACTTTGGAGACAGCCTCTTTATATAAGAAATTCTATTCATTCAAATCGTAATGTTTTCCTTTTACAAGGTATACGATACTTTCAGCAATATTTGTTGCATGGTCTGCAGTACGCTCGATATAACGGCAGACGAAGCTCAGCTGGATGATCTGGTTCGTTGAATCTGGATATTGCTTCATCATACCAAGAATCTCCTGGATCAACTCTCCATACTTCTCATCTACATAATCATCTTTATCTGCCATTTTCTTCGCAAGAACGATATCTTCGTCCTCATAAGCTTGAATTGCTTCAGTCAGCATAGTCTTCGCTGTTTCGGCCAATGCTGGAATGTCCTCCAAAGGTTTGATCAATTCTTCTTTTCCAATACGGATGACTGATTTTGCAATGTTTACAGCAAAATCTGCAATCCGCTCAATATCGGAAGAAATTTTAATTGATACGATGATGCGGCGCAAATCACTTGCGACAGGAGCTTGCTTCGCAATCAGAAGAATCGCCTTATCATTGATTTCTTCTTCTAAATCATTGATGCGATAGTCATTATCAATAATACGCAACGCCTTGTCGACATCTTGATTTTTCAAAGCATCGATCGCTTCCTCAAGAGCGTTCTCTGCAAGTTGCCCTAATTCGACCAACATTTCTCTTAATTCGTCCAATTGAGTTTGGAAACTTTCCCTCACAACCATTCACTACACTCCCCTATCCGAAACGACCAGTGATATAGTCTTCGGTTCTTTTATCTTCTGGATTTGAAAATAATGCATCTGTATCTGAGAATTCAACAACTTCACCGTTCAAGAAAAAGGCGGTCTTATCTGAAATCCTCGCTGCTTGCTGCATATTGTGTGTAACGATGACGATACTGTAATCCTTCTTCAACTCTTGTACCAATTCCTCTACTTTCAAAGTTGAAATCGGATCGAGTGCAGATGTAGGTTCGTCCATCAAGATGACATCCGGTTCAATCGCTAGACAACGTGCAATACAGATACGCTGCTGTTGCCCACCAGAAAGACCATACGCATTTTCATTCAGACGGTCCTTGACTTCATCCCAGATTGCAGCACCACGTAAACTTTTCTCGACAATCTGATCAAGAACTTTCTTGTTACGGATTCCATGGATACGAGGTCCATAAGCGATATTGTCATAAATGGATTTCGGAAATGGGTTCGGCTTTTGGAAAACCATCCCGACCTGGGTCCGCAATTCTTCTACCCGGTATTTTGGTTCAAAAATATTCTTTTCACGATACTTGATCGCTCCGGATATTTTGACGATAGGAACCATTTCAACCATTCGATTCAATGTTTTGATGAATGTAGACTTACCACAGCCAGAAGGTCCTATGATTGCAGTCACTTCATTTTCAGGTATTGAAAGATTGATTTCTTTTAATGCATGATCATCACCATACCAGAGATTCAGATCTTTCGTTTCAAAAACTGTCTTTTTATTCATCATTGAAGAATCAGTTAAATTATCCTTTTGGGATTTACGGGCATTTTTTTTCTGTTCAACAGTAATACTAGCCATAGTTCAATACCTCCAAATTATAATCGTCTTTGAAATTTGTTCCGAATGATGATCGCGATCGAATTCATTAAGAATAGGAGCATCAATAGTACAACAATAGCTCCTGCGGCTAAATTCGCATATTCATCGACAAGCGCAGAATCGATCGTCCAATAATATATTTGCAACGGCATAACAGTGAACTTATCGAAAACACTGTCTGGGAAAGGAATAAGTAGTGCTGGTATTCCTAACACAACAAGTGGAGCTGTCTCTCCTATGGCACGGGAAAGAGATAAGATTACCCCTGTTAAAATTCCCGGCAGTGATGCAGGTAAAACAACATTTTTCACTGTTTGCCATTTGGTGGCCCCCATACCGTATGAAGCCTCTCTTAAATATTGTGGGACAGCACGGATTGACTCCTGACTTGCAACTACGACGATCGGTAGGACTAGAAGTGACATCGTAAGGCCACCTGCTAAGACTATACTTCCTAAATCAAAGCCCTTAACAAAGACAGTGAGGCCTAAAAGACCGAATACAATCGAAGGAACTCCAGCCAAATTCGCAATATTCGTTTGTATGAGTGATTGAATACGTCCTTTTTTGGCGTATTCTTCTAAATAAATTGCGGTTCCGACGCCAAGGAACATGGTTAATGGGGCAACCACCAACATTAACCAGAATGAACCTAAAAGTGGTCCCATCACTCCGGCATTTTCAGCGAAGGTTGACAATTTGCCTGTTAAAAACTGCAAATCGATCGCTTGAATCCCTTGTGAAAACACTCGATAAATTAAAACAACCAGTACTACAAGACCGAACATTGTTGAAAGGAAGAACAACGATTTGAATAATTTATTAGTAGCAAGTCTGAAGTTCATCCGATTCTGTACTTGCTTCGTGTCAACGTATTTCATAATCAATATTCCTCCCTGAACCTACGAGAAATATACTGTGCAATCAAGTTCATGATCAACGTGAAGACAAACAACGTCATCGCAACAGCATATAAACTGTAATATAAAGTCGACCCTGCTGGTGCTTCGCCACCTGTAACTTCTACGATATAAGCTGTCATCGTCTGCATGGATTGGGTGATATCAAATGTGAAATTTTTCGAACTACCACTTGCAATCGTTACGATCATCGTCTCCCCAATCGCACGTGAAATGGCGAGGACGAAAGATGCAACGATACCGGAGATCGCAGCAGGGATGACGATTTTCCATGTAACCTCAAGTCTTGTAGCTCCAAGCGCAAGTGCCCCTTGCCTCATTTCAGATGGTACAGAACTCATGGCATCTTCTGATAATGATGCGACCATAGGAATGATCATTACTCCCATGACAAGACCCGGACTAAGGATGTTTGTAGGCTCTAATCCAGGAATAATTGATCTTAATAAAGGTGTAACAAATGTGAATGCAAAGAAACCATATACGATTGTCGGTATCCCTGCAAGAATTTCCAACAACGGTTTTAATGTTCTTCTGACTTTATCTGATGCATATTCACTCAAGAATACGGCTGTCATCAAGCCGATTGGTATAGCGACAAACATCGCAATGATTGTTGATATGAGTGTTCCAGTCAATAATGGCAAGACACCGAATTGGGCATCTGCCCCTAATGGTTTCAACTTCGTTCCAGTAAAGAAATCAAGAAACGGTACTTCTTTGAAAAAAGCGATCGTTTCAATCAATAATGTTGATACAATACCTATGGTAGTAAGAATGGATATGATTGCAATTGATAATAACATTTTCGGAATAAGCTTTTCCCAAATTCTCGTAAAACTCATTGACTGTCGATTTTCTTTAATCATTTCGTTTATATTCAATTTCTTTTCCATTTCGGACCCCTTTCACTCTGAACATCTCTATTTAACAGGGAATTTCAACTAATCACACAAAAAACAATCCAAGAAGATGAGAAGTACAAACGACCCCTCATCTCCCAGGATTCTCCTGTATAAGTGATAAAAATTTATTTTTTCAATTTCTTAAGATCATCAACTGCTTTTTTATACTCTTCATCACTTAATGGAGCAAATCCAGTTTCCTTGGCAGTTTTACCAGCATTCTCCATTGCGTAGATCGCAAAGTCTAATACTTGCGGCTTTTCTTTAGCTTGATCGACGTTCAAGTATGTGAATACTGGACGAGTGAACGGTCCATAAGGACCTTCTTCTTTGATTGTTTTAACAGAAGGTTCAACCGGTCCATCACCAAAATCGATTTTTACCGCCTTCACTTTATCACTGTTGCTTTCATAATAACCATAACCAAAGTATGCAATTGCATTTTTATCTTTTGATACCATGTCTACAAGAGTAGAGTATTCTTGTTGAAGACTTACATCATCTCTCATAGGTTTTTCTCCAAGAATTTTTTCGTAGAAGAATTCATAAGTTCCGTGGTTTTCATTTGGTCCATAAGCTTTAATTGGTTGATCTGGAAAATCCTTGCGGACATCTGACCATTTTTCTTTATTTCCGCTAGCGAGGAAAATATCAATAACTTCTTCTTGAGTCAGATCATCGATCCAATCATTTTCTTTATTCACTACGATGGTGATTCCATCCAATGCAAGCTTCAATTCTTTATAGTTGATTCCAGCTTTTTCAGCTTGAGCTACTTCTTCATCCTTGATTTTACGTGAAGCATTACTCAAGTCAGTTCCGCCGCCTTCAGCAAGGAACTTTTTAAATCCAGCACTTGAACCGGCTCTTCCTACTTCTACAGAAACGTTTTCTTGTTCATTAACCATATAATTTTCAGCTAATTTAGCCATCAATGGATATACTGTTCCAGATCCATCGACAACAACGCTTCCTTCCATTTCACTGCCGCTCCCTTCGCCTCCGTTTCCGCAAGCTGTAGCAACGACAAGCAATGCTGCAAGCATCATGAAGAATGAGCTTTTTTTGAATGCTTTCATTTTTGAAATCCCCCTGTTTTTGTTTTATGGGTAAGGTTTTTTAAGAAAAAAGTATGATTTCTCATAAAACCCTTGGGCATTTGCCCTACATTGCATATAGTATCTCCTGCCTATTAAGGATATATAAATTGAATGTTAAGATTTTGTAAAGGTGTGTCGGAATAAGTTGAAACCTTGAGATAAAAGGAAAAGATCGTTCATAATATTCCGCAAACCTCTGTTCATGTTTTATAGAACTGAGATTAAAGAATGTTGAACGATCCTTTATTAAAAATATCAATTTATTGTTTTTTTCTATTGTTATTCAGATGGGTTATCCTCTGTTTTTTCAATCAGATTTTCCTTGTGCCCTTCTTGTTTTAGTTCAAAGTAAGCATCTAATATTTGCCGGCCTATTTTGTTATTGATGCCACCCTCTTCAGCATAAGGGCTGACAACGACGAACGCTACTTCTGGATTATCATGGGGGGCATATCCGACAAGTGATAATAAGTAAGAATCACCATCGTATTGTGCTGTCCCTGTTTTCCCAGCAGCTTCATATCCTTTCGTATTTTTAAAGTAAGAACTTGCCGTCCCTTTAGGGGTATTCATGACCATATATAAACCTTGTTGAACCCTTTCAATCCAATCTTGTTTATAATCGACACGGTTCAATATTTTAGGTTGAAATTCATAAACCGTATCACCTGGTCGATCTGAGCTTGCAGTTGGTTTGTTTATCTCTTTCAATAGGTGGGGCTGCATCCTGTATCCTCCATTAGCTATTGTAGAGATATACTGGACCATTTGCATAGGTGTATAAGTATCGAATTGCCCAATACCCATATCCATCAGGTTACCAAGAGCCTGGGCTCCCCCATTGTAACCATCATCCTCGTACGGGAGATCAATTCCTGTTGGTACCCCAAGTCCGAATTGGTTGAAGTTATAGCGCATCGTATTGAATGCTTTCGTACGGTTATTGAATCCTCTTTTATTATCGTAATCGTAACCTGAAATTCTCATTGCGATGCGGAACATGTAAACGTTAGAAGATTGCTGAAGCGCTTCAAGATCATTTACATATCCCATATTCCGATACGACTTCTTGATAGGTGTACCCGGAAGTTTCAATGGCGTATCATACAATACTGTTCCCGGTTGGATGACACCTGTCTTATATCCAGTTAAAACCGTAGCTGCTTTAACTGTGGAACCCATTGGATATTGATTGTATACATTACCAAATGGAGCATCTTTAAACTTTCCATCTTCTAAAACCTTACCCACCATTGAGTAAATTTCACCCGTTTGAGGGTTGGCCATTACAACGTATGAGCTGTTCAATCGATTATTGGATGTATATTTGTTTCGAGCATCGAGAATTTCTTTTTCAACTATTTCTTCGACTCTTTTTTGAAGCTCCATATCAATCGTCAGCGTGAGATCATGTCCTCTAGACCCTGTGTCTTCAATAGGTCTGCCAATCGGATTCCCAGACTTATCTGTAACATAGTTGATTTTTGTCTTCGTGCCTTTGAGAACTGTTTCATATTGTTCCTCAAGAAAACTGGTCCCAACCAAGTCGTTACGATCGCTACCTTCCAACACATACCCATCTATCAACTCACTAGGAATTTGACCTACCTTACCAAAAATCGATTTAAGGGTTTGATCGTAGGGATAGTCTCTTTGAGCATCAGGCTTGATATCGATTGTTCCATTGAAATCATCAAGGTGCTCACTGATTACTGCGATTTCTTTTTGAGGAACATCTACCTTGACACGTTGAGGTGTAAGAGCATATCCCCTTATCATTTCTCGCCAGATTGCCGCGATTTCCTCTTCCTCATCTGTAAGATTCAACTGATCAGCTTTTAGACGATCGATAACGAGACGATATTGTTCTTTATCATTCAATTGATCCATTTCTTTCTTCGTCAATAACTTTTCATAGATCTTTAAGGAGTCTGCTTTATAAGAAAGATAGAAATCTTTTTTATCCCGTTCTGTTAATTTCTCTGTATCCTTATCGATATATTTAGATAATTTTTTTGCTATTTCATATATTTCATCTGGTTTCATATTACTTGTCCGTGTGAACGTGATCGAAAACACAGGTTTATTATCTACTACTACACGTCCGTATCGATCATACATCTTCCCACGAGGTGCATCCAGTTTTGCAGTTACATTCTCTTGCCTTTCTGCTTCGGCTTTGAACGAATCACCATGGACGATCTGTACGACCCCTAATCTTAGTATCAAGGCTGTGAACAATAAAAAAACCGCTAAAAACAATATGTTCAAGCGAAAAGGAACGTGGCTTCTCTTTTTCTTCTTCGCCTCCATATCCTCTCTCCTTTAATATGTAAAATAGACACCTGGATAAGGTGCCTTTTTATGACATTAATCGCCATTATATTGTATCGCAGTTCTATTTTAAAAAAAAGAATAACTTATACATTCGAACCGTTTTCGTTCGATAGTACGACTGTTTCCTCTGGAACAGGAGCCAATCTGACTTTCCGGACACAGAAATAGATGAGTGTATGGCCGATTCCGATGATCGGCAGTAAATATGGTATGCTTTTTTGCTCATCAAACAGTGTAATCGCAAGTATGAATAACACGATGGAAGTGATCCTTCCGTAATTTAGATAAAGCTCTCGAACAACAATATACTCGATGCGCATTTCTCTTGCGTTCCAACTTCTACCTATCACATCATATGTCAAAGATACATACGGTACAAGGAGTATGGGATACGCAATTGATATGATCACACCATACATCAACAGCTTCGCAAAGGTCAATTCGAATACGATCAAAACTAATGCGGCATACAAGATGATACCGCCTACTAACATCGCTTTTTTTCGTTGCGCTGTTTTTATATAGCGGGTAGCTACATAATAAGCTATAAATGATACGGCAGAGTTGATCAACCCATAGGTACCCAGGGCCAGTTCGCTGTTCGTGGCAATGAATACCCAGACAACGATTACAAATATAAAGGTCCCTTCCCGTAATCCCTGAAAAAAATGAGCGTATAATATCCGATTCCAGTTCGGATTTTTTTTACGTTCTTTGATGATCCTTACGAAGGAGAAAATTCCTTTTGCTGTTCGACGGTTCAGCATGAAACTCATTATGACTGCAGCAAAAAACAAAATCAACGAGATCGCGAAGATTGTTTTATAACCAATCAATTTATCCATCTTTGTAATGATCCAACCGGCTAAAAATGGTCCTACCATTCCCGCAAAGGATGTAAGGAGCCCTAAAAATCCATTAAAAAAATCTCTTGTATCAGGCTCTGTGATTTCGAAAGTCAGAACATTGAACGCAAGCCAATAAAACCCCATCCCAATCCCGAGCAAACCGCCAAGAAGAACGAGCAATTGTTCTGCCTGTGCACCCAATAACAAGACGGTTAAGTAAAATATCGACAAACTGATAACTCCTAATCGTAACACAATGACACGATCGATCCGCTTAGCTAACCGTCCAGCGAATATGAATGTGATGGGTTGGAATATGACAATGGATAAATTGTAGATCGCAATATCGATGAATTCACCTGATTGTTTCCATAAGAAAACATTGACGAATGTATTGGATAAAGCGATGCTCAGTGCATATAATCCTCCGATGATCAAGAGGATCATCAGGTCTTTTGTTACTTCAATGTTTCCGATCATTTTTTGCAATGCCTTCATAAGAAACGACTCCCCTTTACTCACAACCCTAGTTTTCCTTAAACCCATCACGTTATTCTCAATAAAGTATTTGGGTTAATTCGGAAAAGCTCCGTGTAATCGTCTGGATCACTGGAAAAAATGAGTGAAAAGGAGTGGAGAAAAATATACGAATATTTGATTTTCGGTTCAAATGGATATGATCATTTAGAAGATCTACAGCAAATGATAACGGAAATAGTTAGAGACTATAGTGGAAAGATAAACTGTGATTTATCTGAACAACAATCAGTGCGGGAAGTTGTGTACCAGGTCGGAAATGAAACAATTGTGGTTTTCAATACCGGTAGTCAATTTGTAGTTACAACAAATGAGGATTATGAAGATGGGAATGGATTGTTGGATTCCGTTATTGAAGGGTTTTTGAAGAAGAATCATCAGATCAAACTCGTTCATTTGTCCAATGTTTTACGTTGAGAAGAGATTAGTGAAATAATGAAAATCTGGCAAAGCCAAGCCTTTGGCGGAGGGTGAGCTATAGTTGCGCTTATAATGAAGATGCTGGGACAAATGAACTTTGTTCAATAGAAAACCCGAACAATTTGTCCGGGTTTTCTTCAGTGGTAATAAATGAAGGTTCCGCTTCGTCAACATCCTTCGCTTTCCGCGGGCACGACCTCAGCCTCCTCAGAAAGCACAAATCGCTTTCTTGCGGGGTCTTCGACTCGTGCTGTTCCCGCAGGAGTCTACGGATGTTGTCTACGCTTTTCGTCTTTCATTTTCTCCAATCTATTTTATTTTTCGTCTTTTCTGTTGGCAGTTATAGTTTGTCCCAGCCTGTTTAAATGAAATGTAAACACCCCGTCTGGTTAATTGCCCAGAACGGGGTGCTTTTTAATGAAAATTTACTTAGCTTCTTGGTAACGTTTTTCAACTTCGTCCCAGTTAACAACATTCCAGAAGGCTGAAATGTAGTCTGGACGACGGTTTTGATAGTTAAGGTAGTAAGCATGCTCCCAAACATCAAGACCCAGTACAGGAGTTTTTCCATCCATTAAAGGAGTGTCCTGATTTGGAGTACTTGTTACTTCAAGCTCACCGTTATTTACTACTAGCCATGCCCAGCCTGATCCAAAACGGCCAGCTGCAGCAGCTGCAAATTCTTCTTGGAACTTTTCGAAGCTTCCGAATTTAGAATTGATCGCATCCGCTACTTCGCCTTTAGGAGCTCCCCCACCGTTCGGGCTTAACATTTGCCAGAACATTGTGTGGTTGGCGTGTCCTCCACCATTGTTACGTACAGCTGTACGGATGTTTTCTGGTACAGCGTCCAAGTTGCTGACAAGAGCATTGATGCCTTTGTCTTGAAGATCTGCATGTTCTTCAAGTGCAGCATTCAGCTTAGTAACGTAAGTGTTGTGGTGTTTACCGTGGTGGATTTTCATTGTTTCTTCGTCGATGTGTGGTTCTAAAGCATTGAACTCATATGGTAGTGCAGGTAGTTCGTGTTTTGCCAATTGAATCTCCTCCTTTAAGTAATATGTAGTCCCAAGCACGTTTACTGTGCCTTTATACTTACAATATCAAAATTACCCAGTGGATTCAATTTTAAAACACTGTATAGGATGGGATAGGCTATTTCAACGTCAAAAACCATTCTAGGCGAGACTTTTTGAGGTAGTAATTTTCAAAAACTACAAAAATCAGAGGAAAATTTCAAAAATTTGAAATTAACGACAAAAATGAAGGGAAGAACTACAAAAACAAATAAATAACTACAGAAATACAAAAATAACTACAAAAATAAAAAAACTCCTTAATCACAAGAAGTTTAAAGATGGTGGCTCGAGACGGAATCGAACCGCCGACACGAGGATTTTCAGTCCTCTGCTCTACCGACTGAGCTATCGAGCCATATGTAGTTATGTTGTCCATCGGTTTCGTTACTTTTTCGACGTTGTGCAATGAACTTAATTTGTTTGCACCCTCCAGGCACTCCATATGTTCAGAAAGTATGATTAATCGACGTTGTGCAATGAACTTAATTTGGTTGCGGGGATAGGATTTGAACCTACGACCTTCGGGTTATGAGCCCGACGAGCTACCAGACTGCTCCACCCCGCGACGATAAAAAGTATATGGACGGATGTTTGTCCAAAATGATGCTGAAGTTTAAAAAACGTTGTTCCTACATGTCCCTTCCTCTACTAGCTTACACTGACGATCCTAGCTGCGTCGGGACAACTCAAAGCGTTCCTCAACCCGATCTCAGTTAGACTTTACAAGCTGTTACTCGATCGGTTCGCTGAAGCGTATGCTACGCAGCTTATTCCTACGTGCTCCACCCCGCGACGATAAAAGATATTCTATGTTATAAAATAAAAATGGAGGAGGTAGAGGGATTCGAACCCCCGCGGGCTGTTACACCCCTGGCGGTTTTCAAGACCGCTCCCTTCAGCCAGACTTGGGTATACCTCCGTTGGTTAAGTGGTGGACCCTGTAGGACTCGAACCTACGACCAATCGGTTATGAGCCGACTGCTCTGACCAACTGAGCTAAGGGTCCAAAGGATTATGTACTTGTAAAGATGGGTTGATGGGGCGGCTGATGGGAATTGAACCCACGAATGCCGGAACCACAATCCGGTGCGTTAACCACTTCGCCACAACCGCCATGCGAATTTATTAAATGGTAGCGGCGGAGGGGATCGAACCCCCGACCTCACGGGTATGAACCGTACGCTCTAGCCAGCTGAGCTACACCGCCATGGCTCCACAGGCAGGACTCGAACCTGCGACCGATCGGTTAACAGCCGATAGCTCTACCACTGAGCTACTGTGGAATAATAATTTAACGACAAGATTTAGAATAACATTTTTCACCCTGTTTGTCAATGTTTTTTTGACGTTCTTCAAGTAAAGCAAAACAGGGACAAGAAATAATATATCATGTTCTGTCCCTGTATGCAATACGAATTTATAAGACACGGAAAAAGAAATAGATGACCATACCGAGTTGGATGATAAACTTTACTGTTGTCCCCCCGATAAATCCTAATAGAGAGCCAATACCCACACGAATCGCTTGTTTAAGATCACCTTTTTGGTGAATCAACTCTCCTACGATCGCACCGACAAAGGGACCGATCAAGATCCCTATTATGGGAATGATGAATGGACCGACGATAATACCGATCGTACTTCCCCAAATCGCATGCTTACTTCCGCCCCTCTTCTTTACACCAAAATAGTTACTTGCATAATCAGTGGCATATAAAAGAAGAACCAGTATTCCCTGAATGATCCAGAACCATAACCCTAATGGATCAAAACTGAACATCCATCCATAGACAAGAAAACCAGTAATAAGAAAAAGAGAGGCTGGTAAAACCGGATATATAAGTCCTATGAATGAAAGGACAAATAAAGCTCCGATTACCAGCCAGGCAATGGTCGCCATGCTATTGATCTTCTCCTAAAACATACTCAGCGATATTCACTGCATGGTCTCCGATACGTTCAAGGTTACTGATGATATCAACGAAGACGATACCAGCAGCGCCACTGCATTTACCTTCATTCAAGCGTAAAATATGCTGCTTACGCAATGTTCTTTCCATTTTATCGATTGCATCTTCCATTTTAACGACTTTACGTGCTTTTTCCTTGTCGTTTTCTTCAATCGCATGGAAAGCTTCATCGATCGTTGACATCGTCAATTGGAACATTTCCTCTAAATCAGCTTTTGCTTTTTCAGAGATGACGACTTTATGGGTCAATTGATATTCAACTAATTCAATGATGTTTTCCATATGGTCTCCGATCCGCTCAATATCACGTACAGAGTCCATTAGAATTGAATGTTGTTCAGAATCATGAGCAGATAACGTATACGATGATAGTTTAACTAAGTACTCTGTAATACGTTGATCTAAATTATTGATTGCTTCTTCATATTGATATGCTTTTTCAGCGTTCTTTTTATGATTTGAGTTTAGATATTCAAACGATTCAGTCAATCCGTTCTTAGCATACTCCGCCATTCGCATGACTTCCATCTTCGCTTGTCCTAAAGCGACGGCAGGAGAACGCTCTAAGAAGATCGGATCGAGATGTTTCGCTTTATATTCGATCACACCGTCATCTCCAGGGACGAGCTTGGTAACGATGTAAGCTAGCACTCCTATGAACCAGACTTGAATCAATGTGTTGATAATATTGAATGATCCATGGGCAAAAGCGATTTGCATTTTCGGTTCAAGGTCTAACCAGCTTGTCAAAAATTCAACATAAGCTGTAAATGGAACAATCAATAGAAGGAAGACAGTTGTTCCCAATAAGTTGAAAATAACATGGGTCAAAGCTGCCCTTCTCGCTGCCACACTTGCGCCAATGGCTGCAAGAACAGCTGTAATCGTTGTCCCGATATTATCCCCAAATAGAACAGGTAAAGCTGCATCCAACTCTAATGACCCTTGTGAATACAATTCTTGAAGGATACCGATTGTTGCACTGGAGCTTTGAACGATTACCGTAAATAAAGTACCAATCACTACTCCCAGCAATCCATTTTCACTCATGTCTACAGTCAAGTCCTGGAATGATTGAAGACCTCGTAAAGGCTTCATTCCATCCCCCATCAGTTCAAGTCCGTAGAATAAAGCACCAAACCCAAAGATGATTTGTCCATAATTCCTTAACTTTTTAGAACTGAAGAAGAATATGATCAAGGTACCAGCAGCGATGATCGGTAAGGCATATGCTCCGATATCAATACCGATGATGAAAGCAGTCACCGTTGTACCGATATTTGCACCCATAATGACGCCGATTGCCTGGCGGAGGGTCATGAAACCGGCATTGACTAGTCCAACCGTCAATACTGTCGTACCGGAACTTGATTGAATCAATATCGTAACGATGATACCAGCAAGTACTCCCATGAAAGGATTTGATGTGAAGCGATCAAGGATATCCCTTAAACGATCACCTGCAGAGTTTTGAAGTCCTTCTCCCATGTACTTGATTCCGAATAAGAAGATACCAAGTCCACCAAGAAATTCAAATATCAATTTCTGAATATCTAAATCCAAGTTTTTTCAACTCCTACGCATATATTCGACATAAATTGCCCCATTCATTATTAACTAACTTCGTTTTGTTTGTAAAGTCTTTTAAGGGTATTTAATTTTTTTGTAAAACAATACATTATAACAATGGCATTTTTTCCCTTAACGGCATTTTTTATCTTGTCCGTACTGTTCAGTAAAGATACAATGATTTTAGAGAATAAAAGGGGGAACACGATGAATATATTCAAACAGTTTGTAATGAGCCTGTACTCACCTAAAACGGTGGCCATGTTCCGTTTTCAAAAAATCGGCAAGACGATCGGTTATGTTTTTGTCATGATGTTGATCAGTTTCATATTCGTAGGCACGAATATTGCATTATCAATCACGAATGTTGTCAATGAATTCGAAAGCGCTCTTGAAGAGGATATCCCTTCCTTTCAATTCCAGGATGGACAGTTGACATCGGATATTTCTGAACCGATTATCCGTCAGGATGGAAAACAAACTTTCATTTTTGATACGACTGGAGAGACCACAAGAGATGACCTTGATCAATATTCTGATGTCGTAGCAATTTTGGACGATCGCCTTATAGTTGTTTCTGCTGGCCAGGCAGACTCATTCGACTATGCGATGATGCAGGATGTCAGTTTTCAAAAAAGCGATATCGTCAATTTCTTAGATTCAGCTAATACTTTATTACCCTTGATCATTAGTGTGATAATCCTTGTTTCGTATATTTTCATGACTGCACTAAAGTTTATTGGAATTACAGTCCTTGCACTGATCGGGCTGATTCTCAAAAATACGATGAAAAGAAAGCTTTCTTACGGACAATTATGGATTCTCTCTGCTTATACAGTGACTCTTCCAACAATCTTTTTTGCGATTACAGAAGCTTTAAACATCGTCATCCCAGGACAATTCCTACTTTATTGGGTTGTCGCGATCTTTTTCCTCTCACAAGTCATTAAATTTGTGCCATTACCTAAGACAACAGAAACTGAATGATAATGCTTACACACCAAAAGAGGATGACAACATGTCACCCTCTTTTTTTCACATATTATTTGAAAAGGTTTTTCAACGATTCGATCAATTGGATCAGGAAATCATGAATTGTTCTGATGAATCCCTGCGTTTCTTCTTTATTAAGAAATTCACTCAGGTTGTTCCGCACATTTTCAAGATTATTTTTCACTTGGTCCCAATCAATGTTCAAATCTTTCATCTTGTTGAACAAGGATACAAGCCCGTTCAGTTCTTCATCCGTTAAGGTGATGCCCACATCCTCTGCAACACGTTGAATCAATGCTCGGAGGTCTTCTTCTGTCTCAACTGGGTTTTCGGCTAACTCCTGCTTGATTTTCGTCATCAGTTCAGTCGCTTTTTCCGCACCGACACGATCACCAAGCTTGACCGTTTTCACCATTTCTTCATTCGCTACCTGTTTCTTCTCTTCTGGGATTTCAACTTCAGCTTTAACTTCATAAGCCTTTAAAATACCTGTTAGTGCAGCTGTTCCAGAGACTTCGAATGGGGCTGTCACATAGATATCCGCATCAGTAACACCCGCAGTTGTAAGTGCGTTTGCGTACATCTCTTCGGTTACCCAATTGATGTTGTTCGTTTCTACATTCAGTCCGGAATCCTTTTCACCAACTGTAATTTTAGTAGAGGATATCGCTTTAGATCCGATTTGTGCTTTAGATATATATTCACCTAAGTATTGATGTTCTTCTTCATTTGTCACGGTGACAGTTTCAACATCTGCTGGTACATCCATTTCTTCCATCAGATCTTGTTTCTGACTATCCGTTAAGTCTTCCCCCAATGTGACGATGATATCACCAGGTGCTGCATCTGCTAAAGCAACTCCCGGAATCATACATGCAACTAAAATCATGATTGCAATCCATTTGTTAAATCTCATGTTTTCTCTCCTTTTTATGAAAGAATTCTCTATACCATACGTTTAAAATCTGTTTTTTTGTAGGTACTGGCTATATTTTACAACGCATGACAGGACTTGGCTATCTTTATTTCCAGGCTTTTTTAAGATAACTCTACTGATAATAGACGCTTTTATAGAAGTTTGGTTTCATTTTATAAGTGAAAATAACATGAATACTGCAGTTGGACAGGCATATACATTTACTAGAACGATTGCTAGATTCGATATCTGACGCAGGAGGAATCGATCATGAAAAAATTCATAATCACAAGTCTGATCATTCTATTCTTCTATAGTGCATATTTCGATTTGAAAGTCGGGACATTACCGACATCCGCCAAAGATGATGCCGAAGTACAAGTAGCAAATTCGGTTCCGGCCGATGAGTTAGTATACAAAGAAATCCAGGTCCAGCCTGGGGAGACTGTATTGACGATCCTGGAGCGAATTCATAATGGCAGTATCCCCGTGTCGATTGAAAAAGCAGTATCTGAATTCGAACGTTTGAATCCTGATACATCGGCACATTCAATCCAAGCAAATCAAACGTATCGCTTCCCTTTCTTCGACTAGGACACATTTCCTTGCCAAAACCTTCAAACCATTGCTAAAATGAAAGACGGTACCATATGTAATCTACGTCCTTAAAGGAGCGATATATACATGAGTGAAATTACTCACCGTACGAATACAAGACCTGTAAGAGTCGGAAACCTGACTATCGGCGGAAATAATGAAGTCGTTGTCCAGAGTATGACGACAACAAAAACACATGATATAGAAGCAACAGTCAAAGAAATTCACCGTTTAGAAGAAGCAGGCTGCCAGATCGTTCGTGTTGCTTGTCCTGATATGAAAGCAGCGGAAGCAATTGCTGACATCAAAAAACAAATAAACATTCCTTTGGTAGTTGATATCCACTTCGATTATAAGCTCGCACTAAAAGCGATCGAAGGTGGAGCAGATAAAATCCGGATCAATCCGGGTAATATCGGACGAAAAGAAAAGGTGGAAGCTGTCGTGAAGGCAGCGAAAGAAAAAGGAATTCCAATCCGTATTGGTGTCAACGCTGGATCATTAGAACGTAAAATCCTAGAAAAATACGGCTATCCCACTGCAGACGGAATGGTTGAAAGTGCCTTAAGCCATATTAAAATCCTTGAGGATTTGGATTTCCACGACATCATTGTTTCGATGAAAGCATCTGATGTCAATCTAGCTGTCGAGGCGTATGAAAAAGCTTCAAAAGCATTTGATTATCCGTTGCATTTAGGAATCACCGAATCGGGTACTTTGTTTGCGGGAACAGTGAAAAGTGCTGCAGGACTTGGCATTATACTGCACAAAGGAATCGGAAATACAGTGCGTATCTCCTTAAGTGCAGATCCGGTTGAAGAAGTGAAGGTCGCTCGCGAATTGTTGAAAACTTTCGGTTTAGCATCAAATGCAGCAACCTTGATTTCTTGCCCTACTTGCGGCCGTATTGAAATTGATCTGATTTCGATTGCAAATGAAGTCGAAGAGTATATTTCGAAAATCAAAGCACCACTTAAAGTCGCTGTTCTGGGATGTGCAGTCAACGGTCCAGGTGAAGCACGGGAAGCGGATATCGGCATTGCCGGGGCACGCGGTGAAGGTCTTCTTTTCCGCCACGGAGAAATCATCCGGAAAATTCCAGAAGATACGATGGTTGATGAATTGAAAAAAGAAGTCGATAAGTTAGCAAAGGAATATCACGAGAAAAAAGCAAAAGAAGAAGCAGAACAACAAGTATAAACAAGACATGAAAAGAGCCGTCTCAAACGGCTCTTTTTTTAGTACTAGTTATTTTCCATCCCACCATTGCGTTTTCTCTGAAATTGATTTTCGCCGAGAAGATTTCGGTTTCGCAGCTGGATATCCAATATATAAAAACCCCATAATCTGCCCTTTTTCCGAGACCCTGAATGCTTCTTTCATTTTCTGGGTGTAAGTTGGCTGCCCCGTCCGCCAAATTGATCCAAGCCCCAATGAATGAGCAGCAAGCATCATATTCTGTGCAGCACACGCACAAGCAGCTATTTCCTCAACCCATACAACCTTTTCTTGGTCGCTGGGTTCCATTACCATGACAATGATTACAGGTGCTCTCCTTGCTTTCTTCATCCCTTTTTCTTTGGCTATTTCAATTTCCTTTTCTGTTGGATCGGTCAACTCCTCAACTGCGATTTCTCCATATATCCTTCCTAGAATATCCCTACCTTGACCACTCAGAACGATAAAATTCCATGGCTCCGTCCGATAATGATTAGGTGCCCATGTCCCTGCTTCAAGAATTGTCTTGATCAATTCTTTATCAGGAACCTGATCCGTAACCTTTCCTATCGTCCGTCTTGTTCTGATCGCTTCGATTATATCCATAAGGATCACCTCAAATTGATTATCATTATCATATGTATTTATTTTATAAGAAGAAGATACATGAATCCAAATGATTTCTTTTATTAACAAAATGATTCTTATCAACAATAAAATTTGGCTGTTTTCGCAAACGTTGTTGCTCTTGCACTAAAATGTAAAAACGAAGGCAGGGTGAACTGCCTTCGTTTCGACACTAAAAGAATGGAGCAAATATCAGACTGATCACTATTGAAGCGATACCAAGTCCGATTGCCCAGTTCCCAAGCGTACGTGCTCCTCGTCTTCTTGCAAAAAATCCTACAATGATGCCTGCGGCACCTAATAAAACAGGAAGGAAGAATAAGGAGAGAATCGATAAAGCAATGGCGAATATCCCCATGCCACGCCCCTCAGTATTTTCTCCATTTTCAACTTCGTTGTACAAATCTTGATCTTCGCGTCCTTTATCCATTACGCGTTCTTGCTCAGGTAGAGGGAGAACCTCTGCTGCTGTTTCTTCCATGAAATCCTCTTCATACTCTCGGTGATTTTCGTTTTCACGATCGTATCGATTTTCCATCAGGATCCCTCTCTTTCTTCAAAAGTGGAGGAGCCTTCTTATTATTGGTCATACTTGAGGCTTTCATGATGTCAATGATTGTTAACCTTAATAACATCAACGGTTGGGAATTTTTGTACAGCATATTCAGTTTTGGGAAGATTTGATAAAATACGAAAAGTTTTTTGAAGAAAGGTTTTGGTTATGTACATTTCCCGGCATATATTGAACATTTCCCATTATAAATGTTCATATTTTCACTTTTATTAACATTTGATGGTTTTCGACACATTCCAGTGGTTTGAATCGTACTCTGGTCCGCAAAATTAGAAATCCATCCAAAACAGTTGGATGGATTTCAAAAAAGATTAATGCTTAGGACGGAACGTATGGCAGCAAGTTTCTGCAACATGTTCCGCTTTGTCTTTGTGTAAAGCGTCATCGACGAAATTTCCTGATGCGGACATATCGTAATTTTCATTCGCATGTTGGTCCACTTCAACCAAAATAGCATCCGCATGGCAGTTGTTTCCTTCAGCCCAATATACACAGTTTGCTACGTTACATTTTACTTCTGGCATTCTAATCTCCTCCTTAGAGGTTAGAATGCCACATTTTCCATCAAAACATGAAAGATTTTATTGACATTGCTGACAGTAACCGTATATTTCAAATTTATGATCCGTAATGACAAAACCATCAGGTGTTATATCATTCATCGGACATGCTTCGATTGCATTTGTTTTACCACATTGAAGACAAATAATATGATGATGATGTCCTTTTGTCGCGCAAGAAAACCTGAAATGTTTTTCTCCGTCCAGTTCTGTCTCTTCAACAATTCCTAATTCAGTAAAAACGGAAAGATTTCGATAAATCGTATCAAAGCTGAGTCCAGGAAAAGATGGTTTCATGTACTCAAGTACATCTTTCGCCGTCAAGTAACGTCTTTCATTTGAAAAAAGCTCTAAAAACATCTCACGCTTACTCGTATATTTATAACCATTTTCTTTGAGGATCTTGAGAGCTTCACTTACATTCATGCTTCTTCCCCCACTTTTCTATTCGTTCCAGATGAAAATCTGAATTTTTTCCAGAGAATCACGAGTACAAGAATCAATGCCGCTAATATTACTATTGTACCACCAGGAGCTAAATCAAAATAGTAAGCTGACACAAGTCCCGCTATTACAGAGGTTTCCCCAAAAAGAATTGCAATGAATATCGTCTGTTTGAACCCTCTCGAAATCCGGATGCTTGCGGCGACAGGTAACGTGATAAGGGATGAAACAAGTAAAATGCCGACAATTCTCATCGAAGCTGCAATAACCAATGCCACCATCACCATGAACATGAAATGGATGGAACGTGAGCGGATTCCGGATACTTGTGCTTGATCTTCATCAAAAGAAAGTAAAAATAGCTCTTTATAAAAAACGAAAACCAAAATCACGACGATTATCAATATGGTTAAGACCATCCACACATCCGAGGTTCCAACTGCAATGATACTTCCGAACAAATAGTTGAATAAGTCTGTATTAAAGCCATTCGCTAATGAGATGAAAATGACACTCAAACCGATTCCTACAGAGAGAATGATGGGAATCGCAAGCTCTTGATAGTGCTTATATTCTTTCCTCAGCCGCTCGATCAAAATTGACCCTGCTACTGAAAAAGCCATTCCGATGTATACAGGGTTCAACATTTTAAAAGCAATGACTTGTTTACTCAACAATAAGCTGGCAGCTATCCCTGCCAGTGTAATGTGTGACAATGCGTCTGCAATCAATGCTTGTCTTCGCACGACGATGAATACACCAAGCAAAGGCGCAAGAAAACCGATCATCAGACCGACCAAAGCGGCATTTCGTATAAAGTCATATTGTAAAAAATCTTGGATCATATAAGTGCACTCCTCTAATGCTTGTGATCCATCATATGGACGGGGTGACCATAGAAGGATGAAAGTTGACGGTTATCAAAATCTTCATATTCATGGGTATCACCATGAAAATGCAATTGTTTATTCAAACACGCGACATGCGTAACAAGGTTTGTGACAGGTCCGATATCGTGTGTAACAAGAATCAACGTAATTCCTTTTTGCTGATTCAATTCTCTTAACAATTCATAAAAGCTTTCTACTGAGGTAGCATCTACACCAACAGTCGGTTCGTCTAAAATCAAAAGCTGCGGGTCACTTACCAAAGCTCTTGCGATGAAGGCACGTTGCTGCTGGCCTCCGGATAGTTCGCCGATATTTTGATCCGTATAATCTTGCAATCCGACGATTTCAATTGCTTCATGAACCCGTTTCTTATGATGTTTTTTCAAAAATTTAAACATCCCTACTTTCCCGAAAAGACCCATTGAGACAACTTCAAAAACGGTGGCTGGAAAACCACTGTTGAAGCTGTTTGCTTTTTGGGAAACATAGCCGATTTTTGGCCATTTCTTGAATTTCTTCACATTCTGGCCAAATAAGAAGATCGAACCTTGTTGTAATGGTAGCAGCCCAAGGATCATCTTGATAAGTGTTGATTTACCAGAGCCGTTCGGTCCGAGCAAGGCAAGGAAAGATCCCTCAGGAACATCCAGATTTATATTTTCAAGAACTTTACGCTCTTGATAGTTGAATGTAACGTTTTTTATGGATACGATAGATGATTTCATCGCAATCCCCTTTCAAAAACATAATGGAATGAAATTAGGAATGATTCCGATTTACTTTATTAAGTATATCTAAAATATCTCATTTGTAAAGAAACTTGGTCAAATCAAATACAATATGGGAGCTAAAAAAAGAGACTGACGGTTATAGTCAGCCTTTCCAATATCATCAATTTGTAACAGCTAATAATTCCTGTTCTTTCGCTTTTTGTTGTATTTCTTCAGCATACCAACTTTTTGCATGTCCTTTTTCCTGAATGTATTTTTCCATTCCATATATGCCTCGGTGATATGCTGTCAGTGCTTTATCCCAATCATCATATTTGGAATGCAAATAATCCAGATAGACGATTGCAAGCTGAATCGAGTAAAGTGGATCAAATAACTGCTCTTTACTTTTGTATTCAAGTCCAGCCATCTTTGAAATCCAGGGTGCTGTGTTTTCCATGAACTGAGCCATCCCATAAGCTCGTCCATATTTCGTTTCCGGCCCCACTGCTTTAGGATCGAATTGGTTCCCGGTCTCTACACGTAATAATTCATACACGATATAAGGATCGATATCTTTCTTCATCGATTCCCTTACAAGGAAGCGTCCCCACTCTTCCTTGAATCTTCCATCACTTGCTTTTGTAAATTGCTTTGCAAGCTTTTTGGACTCTATCATCATTTCATAACCGCTTGCTTTAGGTTTTCCGCCTTGGCTTTTTTGCTTATAAAAAGAAACCATCTGTTTATAATCTTGTTCAGCCTCAAACATTTGAGATTGTTCTTTTTCTTTTTTCAAGTCTCGTTTCAGTTCATGATTTTGTACAAGTGTATAAGAAATCGCTAAGATGAGCGATAATATCACTGCTGAGATAGATAAAAAGCATTTATTCTTAAACATAAAAACACCTCACCGTCTAGATATTTTGGCACACGCCTTTCATCATAGACGATGAGGGTATAGAAAACAAGCAGCTAAAGTGTTTTATACATTATTTTACAGTTCGATCGTTAATGGATTGGAGACTTGAATTTAGCCCCTTTCGTTTCCTGGGTATTCATGATTGTTATGAAAGCTTGTTTATCAATATCATATACTATGTTCTTAAGCTTGGTCACTTCCAACCTTGTTATAACTGCATAGATGACTTCTTTTTGGGCGTCTGTATAACCGCCTTTCCCCATCAACTTCGTTGTACCTCGTCCTAAACGGTCCAGGATTGCGCTTGAGATTTCCTCATAGTGGTCTGAGACGATCAAGACCGCTTTTGTTTCATCAAGACCCTGGATTACCGTGTCAATCGTTTTAAAGGCAATATAGTATGTAAGGATCGAATACATTGCGCGTTCAGGACCGAAAACGAAACCTGCCCAGGCAAATACGAAAATATTCAAGAACATGACGATTTCACCAATTGAAAAAGGGATTTTCTTTGTAATCAGTATTGAAAAAATCTCCGTTCCGTCTAAAGAACCCCCGTGACGAATGACAAGGCCTACTCCAACTCCAAGGGTCAATCCTCCAAATACCGTAGCAAGGATCAGCTCATTCGTAAAAGGCTCAAAATGGTGCAGTTGCGTCTCAAATATTGCTAAGAACACAATTCCTACAAGGGAAGATATGGCAAATGTCTTCCCAATCTGTTTATAACCTGAATACATGAATGGAAGGTTTAAAACGATGACTAATATGGCGAAGTTCAACGGAGTCAGGTAATCCAAAATCAACGAGACGCCAATGATGCCTCCGTCAATGATTTGGTTCGGGATCAAAAATAATTCGATTGAAAGTGCTGCAAGACCAGCCCCAAGAATGATCATGCCAAATCGATAAATTAAGTGTGGGATACTTTCTTTTTTGTGTTGTTTAACTTGTTCCATTGGTCACCCCTTAACAGTTAGTTCATGGTATATCCAAGAATTATTATATCATGTTTACTTGAAACTCTTAAAAAATCCGCTATAATTAACAATCGTGGCATATCTATTATGTCATGGGTGGGAGAGGGATCATTTCAGAAAGAAAGGTTATTGATGAAACAACTTATTGAAAATTGGTTCCAGTTGTCTAACCACGGTACAACGATACAAAAGGAACTGATTGCGGGGATCACCTCTTTTTTTACGATAAGTTATATTATTATCGTCAATCCATTAATTCTGGCTGATGCTGGAATCCCCTATTATGGAGCTTTAATGGCAACAATACTCGTCAGTATCATTTCGTGCATTTTCATTGGGTTATATGCAAATGCACCAATAATATTGTCCCCAGGAATGGGTGTTAATGCCTTTTTCACCTACACGATTGTTGAAGGTATGGGATTGAGCTGGCAGGAAGGACTTGGCGCAGTTGTAATGGCAGGTTTACTTTTCTGTATCGCAGCATTCACCCCGATCAAGTCATTATTGTCACGTTCAGTACCGGACTCACTAAAGCATGGAATTACAGTCGGTATCGGGTTGTTCCTCGCATTTATCGGTTTACAAAAAGCTGGTATTGTCGAGAAAAGTCCGGATACATTTGTAAAACTGGGCGATCTGAGTGAACCATCTACTCTGTTGGCATTGGCAGGACTGTTGATCTGCTTGACATTGTTTGTCAAGAGAATTAAAGGAGGATTCATCCTTTCAATCATCATCATCACCATAGCAGCTTATGTTTTCGGGCTGACCCCGGAATCAAAAGCTTATGGTGAAGAATCGGTGTTTTTGATTTTCAACGCAGATCTTTCGAGTTGGATGACAACAAAGTTCTGGATTGCATCATTTTCTCTTGCACTCATATTGATCGTAGAAAATATGGGGTTGTTATATGGAATGTTGCCAGATACAGAAAAATTTGATCGTTCGTTCCAATCAAGTGCATTTTCAAGTGTTTTATCTGGATTCTTCGGAACAAGTCCGACAATATCAACAGCAGAAAGTGCTTCAGGTATTGCTGAAGGCGGGCGTACCGGTTTGACAGCAGTAGTAGCAGGTTTGTTATTCATCTTTTCAATATTCGTCATACCCGTCCTTACTGGGATACCAGACGCTGCCATTGCACCAATTCTGATCATTATCGGTGGTGTCATGATGCAATCGATCCGATACATTCCGCTGGATGATTTCACAGAAAGTTTTCCAGCTTTCATGATCATTGCCTTGATTCCGTTGACCTATAGTATTGTTGACGGACTAGCTTTCGGATTTATCGTTTACCCGATCATCAAAATGGCAGTCGGACAATTTAAACAAGTACCAAGAACCATGTATGTAATGGCATCGTTATTCATATTGAATTTCGTCTTCCATTTTTACATGTGAACTGGTAAATAAACTAAAAACGCAAGTAAATTCCTATCTTGGAATCACTTGCGTTTTTTCTGATTTTACGGCTGGCTTTCCCTAAGTTTCTCGACACCCCTGGTAAAAAATCAGTGGTGGGTTTTAAGAAAAAACAGCCAACGGAGTCAGTTGTTTTTTTCAGGTAAGAAAGGCAGTTGGAAAGTTATCATAGTCCCTTCCCCAAGCTTACTGTCAATATGAAATGTCCCACCGTGATCTTCAATGATCTTTTTACATAGAGGGATCCCTATTCCATTCCCTTTTTCTTTTGTCGTAAAGAACGGTTTCCCGAGTTGTTCCAATACCGCCTGCTCCATACCAGGCCCTTGATCTTTGAATGTGATTTCATAATGATGATCTCTTCCCTTTCCATAGAGCTGGATCAGTCGATTCTTTTGTTGTTTGGTATATGCTTCGATCGAATTTCGAAGTAAATTCAAAACAACCTGCTTGATCATTGATTCATTAACCATTATATATCCATCAGCTTCTTCCACATCCCATTCAAATACAATATTATGTAATAGGCATTCTGATTGAATGATGTGGATCAGAGATTTGATAATAAGATCAGGCCTTTGCTTTTGCTTCTGCATCTTACGTCTTGAGACAGACAGAAAATCCTCAATTATTTCATTCATACGGGATAGTTCCGACAATACGGTATCATAGTATTTGGTGAAATCCTTCGTGACAGCTGACAATTGTATGAATCCTTGTATTACAGATAATGGATTGCGCAATTCATGAGCAACACCAGCGGCCAGATGGGATACAGATTCCATCTGTTTTTTATACATCAGAAGATTTTCAAAACGCTGTTGATGTGAACGATCATATAGAACGAACCTTATGCTCTCATCGGAATCAAAATACATCCCTTTCACTTGATAAAGGCAATCGTCTTCATAATAGAAGCGTTCATTGACGATTTCTGTACTCCTTATTTCCCTGGTCATCTCGCGCATTTGCGATAAAAGAGGATGCTTATGATCCAGTTGAAAAAGATTTTTTCCGATCAACTGATTGACTGAATCTAAGTCCACGAACAATTTCATCCGTTCGTTACAGCAATCAATTTCATTTGTAGCATTGATCGTCAAAATTCCAATCTCGAGCTCGCGGAACATGAACTTACGGAACTCGTGTTCTTTTTCGTACATTTCTTTGTAATCAATTTCATGATGCTCTTTCTTTTTGTTTGGATTATCAAGAAACTTCCCGAGAAGTACAATTTCATCATCGACCATTTTTCCAAGATACTTGATTTTCATCTTCTCCTCATTTGAATAATGATCAAAAACCCCTTCAGAGGCATTCTTGGAGCTGAGATTTTCAATAAACTTGAAAACAGCAGGCTGATCTTCTTTTATGAAAAGGTCATAGAAATTTGTATTCGATACGCTCAGAATAGACTCTTGGGCAATACTGTTCGATTCAATAATCGAACCATTCGGCTTGATTAGTAGATATATATCGTCCGTAAGATCATTCATAATATGTTGAAAGGCTGCAAAAGTGTTGTCAGATTGACAATATTGCATAGCACGCCCCCGATTATAATTGACATAGTATATTTATTATACTAAATATGCCTTCCAATACCTAGTGCAACAACCAATAAATCCCTAGACATATCTCGGCAAAAATCAACATTTTCACATTCAATATTCACCTCTACATACAAGCACACAAATTCTGCCAGCCTCATACATTATGCAAAGAGGAGGGGAACGGAGGATGAATCCTTTTCTACAACAAATGATCAACCATAAACTGAACAATCTGTCTGCTGAGGAATTGACTGCATTAGCATCACAATACAACATCCAGTTAACTGACACACAAGCAGTTCAGATCATTCGAATTCTGAGAAAAGAGAAGATTGATGTGGCAGATCTTCAGCAAAGGGAACGAATCATCAGACAAATTGAGGCTGTCGTTGGCCCACATACTGCTCAGACTGTAAAGGTTATGTTTCAATCGATCGTACGATGAAAATGCAAGAAAAAGCTGACTCCATAGTTTCTGATAAAACCCGCCATTACATAGGCTCGGTTTAACAGGTATACTTTTCAGAGTCAGCCTTTTATTTTATTTCTCTATTTCAATTCAACAGCTTTGTTATACTTTATTGTCTCGCTTTGCCCGATTTTCCTGCAGTAATGGCGCAAATTTCGCTACATTCAAAATTAAACAGAAATTAATAAAGTCATTTCAGTAAAAAAAAATCAACTTTATGCTTGGACGATTTTTTCAAGTAGTTCTGCATCATATTTTTTCCCGTGCAGCATCTCGATTTCAAACTTATACGGAGGTTTCTTGTTTTTCTTGTCTCCATTAACAGGTACATAAGGGGTTTCAAGGATTTTCGGAATTTCCTCAAGCTGTGAATGGTGAACAACGTAATTCAATGTATCGAATCCGATCTTTCCAAAGCCAACATTTTCATGACGGTCTTTACCTGCTCCGCACTCGTTTTTACTATCATTGATGTGAAGGACTTTGATCCGATCAAGCCCGATAATTTTATCAAATTCATTTAATACGCCATCAAAGTCATTAATAAGGTCGTACCCGGCATCATGTGTATGACATGTATCAAAACACACTGAGAGTTTTTCATTGTGAGTTACGCCATCAATGATCGCTGCCAATTCTTCGAATGTCCTCCCGCATTCAGAGCCCTTTCCTGCCATCGTTTCTAATGCAATCTGGACATTCTGTTCAGGAGTTATGACTTCGTTCAACCCTTCGATGATTTTTTTTATGCCTGCTTCCGTGCCTGCACCGACATGGGCTCCAGGGTGCAATACAATCTGTTTGGCACCAATCGCTTCTGTCCGTTCAATTTCGGATCGCAAGAAATCTACTCCCAGCTGGAAGGTTTGTGGTTTCGTCGTATTCCCGATATTGATGATATAAGGAGCGTGTACGACGATTTCCTCTATTCCGTTTTCCTTCATATGTGCAACGCCATTTTCGATATTCAGTTCTTCAATTGCTTTACGGCGTGTGTTTTGAGGTGCTCCAGTATAAATCATGAATGTGTTCCCACCATAGGAGATCGCCTCTTCACTTGCACCCAACAACATTTTCTTTCCGCTCATTGAAACATGTGATCCTAATTTAATCATGTATTGCTCCCCCTCTATTTCTTTCTTTTACGGTTCAATTGCTTCTTTTTTTCTTGGAATTTCTTTTTATAGCCTGGTTTGACCTTCTTAGGCTTCGGCATTAAGAAATCGTTTGGATCCTTAGATTTCTTTTTTGGCCGGGTACGCTGGACGTTCACAGTTCCCCATTCCTCATCCTTAAGATCTTTGTGTTCGAAGGTAATACCTTTTTTCTCGAGCTTCTCGAGTTTTTCAATTTCATCTCGTTCATATAAGACAGCAGCTATACCACTCATACCTGCACGACCCGTACGTCCAGATCGATGGATGTAATAGTCGAGGTCGGTCGGGATTTGATAATGGATAATATGGCTTACTCCCTTTACGTCGATTCCTCTAGCCGCTAAATCAGTTGCGACCAAATACTGACACTCCGCATTCGCAACCCGTTTCATCACATGCTTACGTGTCCGTGGAGGAAGATCCCCATGAAGCCTATCTACATTCAACCCTTCTTGTATCATTGCATCTGCCACTTCATCAGCATCTTTTTTCGTATTCGCAAACACGATCGCTAAATAAGGATTGAACTTTTTCGCAATATCAATTGTCAATTGAATCCGATCACGATGTCGTACAGGAACTGCAATATGTTCAATTTCTGCCGGAGACGTTTCCTCAGGTTTCACATGAACATGCTTCGGGTTGTTCATATATTTACGTAAAAATGGATTCAGGCTTTCAGGAATCGTTGCTGAAAATACCATCATCTGTAATTCATGTGCCATACGTGAAGCAATCTGATCTACGTCCTCTATAAAGCCCATATCGAGCATTTGGTCAGCTTCATCGACGACGAGCATATCCGCATTGAAAATGGATATCCCTTCTTCGACAACGACATCTTTTATACGCCCAGGTGTTCCTACTATCACATGTGGTTCATATTTCAATTGATCGACCATACGCTTCCTGTCTGTTCCGCCCACCACAGTCTTTACAACGATGGATGAATCTTCAACTAGTTTCACAGCTTCATTATATACTTGTCTCGCTAGTTCTCTTGTTGGTGCTGTAATCACGGCTTGAACCTTTTGGACCTCGGGATTGATTTTTTCTAAAATAGGCAGCAAAAAGGCAAGTGTCTTTCCAGAGCCAGTCTGTGACTGACCGATTACATCATTCCCTTTGATGATGCTCGGAATAAGCCGTTCTTGTATCTCAGTCGGACGTTCGAAGTTCTGTTTTCTTAGTGCCTCAAATAAAAACGGTTTTAATTTGAAACGTTGTTCAAACACATTATTTTTCATATCTATTATCACCTTCAGTTGTATTTCCCACTTTAAGTATTATAGAGGATACAGAGAAAAATCTCCATGTTTTTGGGGATATACCCATTCTTTTGTTGGATGGACACCAATCATTCATTTTTCGCATATCTTGTTTATCAGAATAACCACTTTTCTGTAAAGTTATCGATAGTAGGAGAAAGGAGCATCTTAATGTACCGTATGCCTCCCGGATTTGGACCCTATGGGATTGGGCCCATGTCGCCATTCGGACAAATGATGCCATTCAGAGGGGGATTTCCCGCTGCACGATCAGCCGGGTTTTTGACTCGGTTTCTTTCACCCAATCCAGGCGGTGGACTCAATCTCGTAAGTATGGTTGAAAACGCACAAAAGGTAATGAAAATGGCTGATACTGTCAGGCCATTCATACAACAGTATGGTCCGATGGTGAAGAACATACCATCTATGCTGGAGCTATTGAAAGAATACCAAAGTTATTCTTCCAATTCTGACTCAACAGAAGAAGAGAAAGAAGATAAAAAAGATGAAATGAAAAATGCCGTAGACAAAAATAAAAAATCGTCATCTAGTAAGAAAAAAACATCTACCACTACTGGTAAAAAGAAAGCCGCAAGCACTGGTAAAAAGAAAACATCAACAAGCAGTAAAAAAAAGAAAACGTCAGCAAGTAGTGGAAAGAAAGCTTCGACGAAGCCACTGAAGAAAAAATCCATTCCGAATGTGAAGCATGTTAAACCTGCGCCTCAAGCACTTAAACGCGATTCGGTACCAAAATTGTATATTTAGACGATATATATTTGTCAACGGTATCGGTCCTCCTTTATAATAAAGCGAGAAGTGCTTGTTATTAAAGGAGGACCTTTTATATGAAGGTAATCAAAGTCTCACCTCGCGGGTATTGTTATGGCGTTGTGGATGCAATGGTCATCGCCAGACAAGCTGCAAGTGACCCCGAAATACCTAGGCCAATCTATATCCTGGGTATGATTGTTCATAATAAACATGTCACCGATGCTTTTGAAGAAGAAGGCATCATTACTTTGGATGGTCCAAACCGTCTTGAAATACTGAAACAAGTAAATGAAGGAACCGTTATTTTCACAGCTCATGGTGTCTCACCTGAGGTCCGAAGGATTGCGCGTGAAAAAGGTCTTCATACAATAGATGCGACTTGCCCGGATGTGACAGTCACTCACGATCTGATCAAAGAAAAGAAAGAAGAAGGCTATCATGTCGCTTATATCGGAAAAAAAGGGCATCCTGAACCCGAAGGAGCTATGGGGATCGCACCTGATATCGTCCATTTGATAGAAAATAAAAATGATGTTGAAAATCTCGATATCAAAGCAGATAAAATTTTAATTACGAATCAGACCACCATGAGTCAGTGGGATGTCCAACATCTTATTGAACAGATCCAGGAAAAATACCCACAAGCCGAAGTACATGAAGAAATTTGCAAGGCTACTCAGGTCCGTCAGGAAGCTGTTGCGGTTCAAGCAGTTGAGGCTGATCTGTTGCTTGTCGTCGGAGACCCTCGCAGTAACAACTCAAACCGCCTCGCCCAAGTTTCATGGGAGATTGCAGGTACTCCATCACACAGGATTGCAGATGTCACAGAAATTAAGCTCGAGTGGTTGGACAACGTCGAAACGGTTGCTGTTACAGCAGGAGCTTCTACGCCGACACCTATCACGAAAGAAGTCATCATGTTCCTTGATCAATATGATCATGAGGATGAAACAACCTGGAAAAGAGAGCCAAAAGTAAAATCCAGCAAAATCCTGCCGAAGGTTAAAGCTGCAAAAAAATAATACATCAGGGCTGTCCCACGATTGTTTTGGGACAGCCCCTTCTTTTGTATGCCTTTAGACTTTATTGAGTGGTTTTATAATTATTTCAGTCTTTGACCTTGAATTTTCTGGGATGTTTTGCCGCTCCAAAACGTTAAAAAACTTAATCTTGCACAATTTGATTTCAACGTAAGAAAATCACAGCTAGATAAACTTGAATGGATCGGTATGTTCTTTACTTCTATATACTTCAGTTCCAGAGTTCTTTTCGGTCAGCCAGCGGTCCAATATGTCGGCCACCCCGTCAATCATCACTTTTTCGATATTATGTCCGGGGTCGATGATCGCCATGCCTTCCATCCATGCATCATGTGCATAATGATACTTGATGTCTCCGGTGATGAATACATCAGCACCTTTAAACATCGCCTTACTTATGAAGTCATTTCCTTCCCCACCGGATACAGCAATTTTGTTCACTTGCTTTTGAAGATCACCGACTACCCGGACACCGCTCAAATTGAATGTTTCCTTAAGCTTTTCGGCAAGTTCGCCGACTGTCATGGAATCTTTGGGCTTTCCTATTCGTCCAATCCCGAGTGATTCACCCTGGTTCTCAAGTGGAAGAAGGTCATATGCCACTTCTTCATATGGATGGGATTTTCGTAGTGCTTCCAATACTTCCTTTTCAATACTTGCTGGGTAGAGTGTCTCGATTTTCACCTCGTCGACGAATTCCATTTTACCTTGTTCACCGATATGTGGATTGGTTCCCTTGTGCGGTAAAAATGTCCCCGTCCCTGGTGTATTAAATGTACAATGGCTGTAGTTTCCGATAAAACCTGCTCCAGCCTTTCCTAATGCGTTTCTCACGTCATCTGCATTCGTTTCCGGCACAAACACGACTAGCTTTTTAAGCTTATCTTCAAGCGTATCCACTAGCACCACTGTATCTGTCATACCAATTGCATCCGCAAGCAGATCATTGACACCACCCGTTGCAACATCCAGGTTGGTATGGGCGGCATAAACTGTTATATCATTCTTCATCAGCTTTTGGATCGTGCGCCCGTATGAAGTATCAAGATCGATCTTCTTTAATGGTTTGAAGATGAGAGGATGATGAGCAACAATCAAATCAACATTTTCACGGATTGCTTCATCGATAACAGTTTCAATGACATCCAGCGTCACCATGATTTTTTTTACGCGTTTTTGCAAGGAACCGACTTGTAGGCCGATCGGATCTCCTTCCATTGCCATCCATTTTGGGGCAAGCTTATCAATCCTTTGTATGATTTCTTGAGCGTGTGCATGTTGTTTACTCACTTTATCGCCTCCGTTACAGCATTGATTTTCTGTTTTAAAAGTGCTTTGCGTTCACGGATGTCTTCGGTAGGTAGAGCTTTTTCCAGTTGAATAAGAATTCTCTCCCAGTTCTCCTTTTCCCGTTTCCACTTCTTTTCGAACGTACTATTGCATTCATTCATTAAAAATGGACCTAACAACTTTTCCGTATCATTGAAGATAACCTGTACATCGGACGGTTCTGCCACGAGGATTTCATAAATTTTATCATCCTCTTCAAGAATCGATTCTCCAATCAATTTCCAATTATTTCTTTCCAACCAGTCCCGTATGAAACGAGCCCCCATATTCGGTTGAAGAATAAGACGTTCAACACCCTGAAGACGTTCTTTTCCTCGTTCTAAAATGTTGCTGATCAACTGGCCGCCCATACCTGCGATCACTACGGCCGAAACCTCATGTGGGTCGATCACTTCTAAGCCGTCTCCTAGTCTTACCTCGATTTTCTCATCTAAGTCGAGTGCTTTCACTTGATTATAGGCTGAACGGAAAGGCCCTGCGTTCACTTCTCCTGCGATTGCTTTGCTGATAATACCTTTTTGCACAGCAAAACAAGGCAGGAAGGCATGATCTGAACCGATATCAGCCAGTATGGAACCTTTCGGTATGTATGTCGTTACTTTTTCTAATCGGTTTGAAATGGTTATCATATATTTTCACCTATTCTTTTGAAATACAGTCCTACTATAGCCGTTTTTATTCGTATCTATCAAATATGCTTAATAAAGAAAACTTGACAAAGCCAAGCCTTAGGCGCAGGCTGAGCCTTTAGTTGCACTTATACTGAAGAAAGTATTTTATACTTTCTTTAAGTATAAAAAAGGCGACCCTTGATGTTTGTACGCCAAACATTAACATAGAGTCAACCTTTACAGATGATCTTACTATTCTTTTTACTTTTCGCCTTCTCCGCCGCCTTCTTTTCCGCCATTTACCAGGAATTCAGCGACTGCTTTGGCTTCTTCAGCACTCAAAGACTGAGCAGGCATTTGGCCTTTACCATTTTGGATGATATCAGCTATCTCTTCTGGTTTATACTTAGAACCGACATCTGTAAGAGCAGGTCCCATACCACCTTCTAGGTTTTGACCATGGCAGGATGTACAGGTTTGTTGTACAATTTGCTCTGGTTTCACTTCTTCTCCGCCGCCAGCTGCCTTTTCTTTCGCTTCGTTAACACCTACAGCAGATAAAACAATCATAATAGCAATGCCGAAAACAGCAGTAATGGCGAATGGAATCAATGGATTTCTTTTCATCTCTTATCCTCCTTTTGATGCAGGTTGATACTGTTGTTAGTGTTTCCTACCTATGTAATAGTAAACAAGCCATTTACTATTTTACTTTAAAATTCATAGGAAGGAAAGTCTTAACTGGAGGGACGAGACATTTGTCATGATTTGGACACGATTCCCCCGCCTTTAACTGCTGGTCTTGGTGAATATCAAACAGTTTTCATAGAATTATCTTTTAATTCTTCTGCCATTTTTCGCAGTTTATATTTTTGTATTTTTCCAGAAGCGGTCATCGGATATTCATCTACGAAAAAGATATATTCTGGAATCTTATAGTGTGCGATTTTCCCTTCACAATAAGAGCGGATCTCTTCTTCTGTAACGCCCTCCCCTTCTTTCACTTGCACACAAGCCGCAACCTTTTCTCCATATTTTTCATCCGGAACCCCGATCACTTGGACATCGATGATTGCTGGATTGGTATACAAAAACTCTTCGATTTCACGTGGGTAGATGTTCTCTCCACCACGAATGATCATATCTTTCAGTCTCCCTGTGATCTTCACATAACCATCCTCATCCTTCGTAGCAAGGTCTCCTGTATGAAGCCATCCATCTGAATCAATGGCCTGTGCTGTTGCTTCAGGCATATTGTAATACCCTTTCATCACGAGGTATCCTCTTGTACAGAGTTCTCCTTGATCACCAGTCGGAACTTCTTCTCCTGTCACTGGATCAATTATTTTGACTTCTACAATTGGATGTTTCTTCCCGACTGTTTCGACCCGTCTTTCAATTGGATCATCTGTGCGTGTTTGTGTGATAACAGGGGAAGATTCTGTCTGACCATAAGCAATTGTGATTTCATCCATTCCCATCAAATTGATGACTTTCTTCATAACCTCGATTGGACATGGAGAGCCCGCCATGATTCCAGTTCTTAGCGTTGAAAGATCATATTCATTGAAACTTTCAAGGTTCAATTCTGCTATGAACATTGTTGGTACTCCGTGCAGCCCTGTGCATTTTTCTTTTTCAACTGTCTGTAAAACAAGTTCGGGATCAAATTGTACGACAGGAACCATAGTGGCACCAACGGATACACAGGCTAGTACACCGAGTACACAGCCGAAACAATGGAAAAAGGGAACTGGGATGCATAGTCTGTCCTTTTCTGATAGATTCATTGCATTTGCTACCTGGTAGCCGTTATTGACGATATTATGGTGGGTCAGCATGACCCCCTTCGGAAAACCCGTTGTACCACTTGTATACTGCATGTTGATGACATCATGCGGGTCTAGTTCTGCTTCGCGCTTCTTCAATTCTTCATCCGAAGTCGAAGCAGCCATTTTCAAAAAGCTTTTCCAGGAAATTAATCCATCAGTTTCTTGCTCTTCCATGAAAACAAGTTGCTTCAACTTAGGGAGATCATTTGATTTCACCCTACCATTATTACCTGTCGTACCGACAATTGATTGAACAATTTCAACGTAAGATGTATCTCGGAACTTGTCCATCATGAATAGGGTCGTCGTATCCGATTGTTTCAACAAATAGTCCAATTCACTCTTCTGGTAATTGGTGTTGACTGTAACTAGTACAGCTCCCATCCGTGCTGAGCCGAATTGAAGCAATAACCACTCGAAACGGTTCGTCGACCATGCAGCAATATGATCTCCTTTATTGACCCCTAATGCCATCAAGGCTTTAGCAACTTGACCAGTCAATTTATAGAATTCTTCATACGTATGTCTGATTCCCTCTTTACTGTAGACCACTGCGTCATGCTCTGGTAACCGCTCTGCGTTCTCCTTCAATAATTGACCAATCGTTTTATTCAAATACATCCGAGCACCTCCGTTTTTTAAAGTGTGAATAATCAAAATTATCAGACTTATTTAAAGAAGGGCTGGCCCTATCCATCAAGATCCGCTCCCATGATCGGAAACACTTGATCTTCAAAGGGTCACCCTAAAATAATATGAGCAGTAATCAACAGCCTAATTCTCTTGCTATGACCATACGTTGGACCTCAGAAGTTCCTTCTCCGATTTCAAGAAGTCTTCCATCACGATAAAATCTTTCAACATGATAATCTTTCATGTATCCGTAACCGCCGTGGATCTGGATGGCCTGTGTACATACTTCCATGCAGATCTCAGATGCATAAAGCTTTGCCATTGATGCTTCTTTCGCGAACTTGCGGCCTTGATCTTTCAACCAAGCAGCTTTATAGACCATCGTCCTTGCCAATTCAATCTTCATAGCCATATCAGCAAGCTTGAATTGGGTAGCCTGGAATTTTGAAAGTGTCTTTCCAAATTGCTTTCTTTCTTGGGCATAAGCAAGTGCTTTTTCATATGCAGCTTGAGCAATGCCCACTCCCATAGCACCAATACCAATTCTTCCGCCATCAAGTGTCATCAGGAATTGTCTGAACCCGTTACCTCTCTGGCCTAGCATATTCTCTTCAGGTACACGGATATCTTCCATGATCAATTCAGTTGTATTAGATGAGTTCAGACCCAACTTTTCATAATTATCGATGACTTTGAAACCAGGTGAGTCCGTACTTGCGATGAATGCTGTAATTTCCTTTTCCCCATCCTTGCGACCAGTTACTGCTGTCAACGCTAAATTTTTCGCGTAGCTTGCATTTGTGATGAAGCATTTGCTTCCGTTGATGATCCACTCGTCCCCTTGTTGAACCGCAGTCGTTTCAGTTCCGCCTGCATCTGAGCCAGCGTTCGGTTCAGTGAGACCAAAAGCACCAAGTGATTCTCCAGTACATATTGGGGTAAGGTATTTCTTTTTCTGTTCTTCTGTACCGAACATGTGTAATGGCGCGCCACCTAATGAAATATGGGCAGAATATGTAATCCCTGCCGAACCGCATGCCCTGCTCAATTCTTCTACTACAATTGCGAAACTGACAGTATCAGCGCCACCACCGCCATATTCTTCAGGGAATGGAAGACCCATCATCCCTAAGTCTCCCAGTTTTTTGAAAATCTCAACAGGGAATCTTTTCTCTTTATCACGCTGCTCTGCTCCAGGTGCCACTTCCTCCTCAGCAAATTCCCTGATCATTTTGTAAATCATTTTCTGTTCATCTGTTAAATCGAAGTTCATTTTCTCCACTCCTGACTGTTTCAATTGTATTCTCTTTGTATACGCTTACATCAATTATACGTATAAATACAGTAATTTTTCAACAGTTAAAAAAAGTCCGAAAATAGTGTAAAATAGTAATCGTATATACCAAAAATTTCCGAACAAGGTTTGCAAATGGAGTTGAAAATAAGTAAAATAAAGGACAAAGAAGCAATAAAAAAACGAACCATCCCAATTGCGGGATGATCCGTTCATTATCGAACTCTTATTCTAAAAAGTCTTTCAACCGTTTACTTCTGCTAGGATGACGAAGCTTACGCAAGGCTTTTGCTTCTATTTGACGGATTCGTTCACGAGTAACACCAAACACTTTACCAACTTCCTCAAGTGTTCTCGTGCGTCCATCATCCAAACCGAATCGGAGTCGCAAGACGTTTTCTTCCCGGTCTGTCAAAGTATCTAAGACGTCTTCCAGCTGCTCTTTCAATAGTTCGTATGCAGCAGCATCCGAAGGAGCAAGAGCATCCTGGTCTTCAATGAAATCACCCAGGTGTGAGTCATCTTCTTCACCGATTGGTGTCTCAAGTGAAACCGGTTCTTGAGCGATTTTCAAAATTTCTCTGACTTTATCAGGGGTAAGCTCCATTTCTTTCCCGATCTCTTCTGGGGTCGGTTCACGTCCGATGTCCTGTAAGAGTTGTCGTTGTACCCGGATCAGCTTGTTGATCGTTTCGACCATATGGACAGGAATACGGATAGTACGCGCCTGGTCTGCAATAGCACGAGTAATCGCTTGACGAATCCACCAGGTTGCATAGGTGCTGAATTTATAACCTTTACGATAGTCGAACTTTTCAACGGCTTTGATCAAGCCCATATTCCCTTCTTGGATCAAGTCCAAGAATAACATTCCTCTTCCTACATATCGTTTTGCAATACTTACGACGAGTCGAAGGTTCGCTTCTGCTAATCGGCGCTTCGCTTCTTCATCGCCTTGTTCGATCCGTTGCGCTAGACTGATTTCATCGTCTGCAGATAATAGATCCACACGACCGATTTCTTTCAGATACATCCTGACCGGGTCGTTTATTTTCACTCCAGGAGGTACGCTTAAATCATTCAAGTCGAACTCGTCATCCCCGCTTTTCACTACCTCTTGAATATTTGGGTCATCGCCGTCCTCTTCATCCACTATCTCAATACCTTGATCACCCAAATACTCATAGAAAACATCCATTTGCTCTGAATCCTGCTCAAATGGGGCGAGTTTATTGGTTACTTCATTATAAGTGAGGACGCCTCTTTTCTTTCCGAGTTCAACTAATTGTTCCTTTACTTGATCGATGGTTAATTCACCCTCCGCTTCTTGGCGATTAGGTTTCTCAGCCATACGATCCCCTCCTTCCATACTTCTAACTTCTGTTATTGACTTTCAATGCTCTTTTCAGCTCGACGATTTCCATCGCGATTTGTGCAGCTTCAACCATGTTCTGTTCGCGTTCTGCACGTTTCTTGTCTTTTTCTTTCTCTTGTATCTGAATTAATTTAGGATATTTTTTAATTTGATTAACATAATCATATAATTCCTGATCCGATATATCCTCATTAATTGTAAGCATCGCCAATTCAGTAACGACTTGCTTCAGGCGTTGATCATCGACTCTCTCTAAGAACAAGCCGATATCCGGTGTGTGACCTTCTGCGTAAAATGCGTATAAATAAGCCGCAATTGCACTATATTCCTCGATGTTAAATGAACCACCCAGTAGTTCTTCAACTTTCTCAGCAAGACTTACATCTTTCAGCATATGCGCCAACAATATTCTTTCCGCATTATGGAAAGCAGGTAATAGCCGTGAGGATTGCCCGATATATTTCTTATGGTTATTCTCCCTATTTCGACCATCATTATCCTTTTTCCTTTTAATACTTAAAAATGCTTGATATTGTTGTTGCTTCACTGCGTCTAAAGAAAGGTTGAATTCTTCGGCAATTTGCCGTAAATAGTGATCTCTTTCAACAGCTTTAGGAAGTTTTGCAATTTCATGTAGTATCTCTTCGATATACCTCATGCGTTCTCCTTCATCTTGGAGATTTTTTCCTCTACGCATGAACTGCATTTTGAATGCCATTACTGTTAAACTTGCCCCTATTACATCCTGTTTAAAACGATCTCCACCGTGTTTCTGGATATAGTCATCAGGGTCTAAACCTTGAGGCATCTGTGCAATCTTCACATTGCAATCCACTTTTTCCAGAAGTTCTGTAGCACGAAATGCTGCTGTTATCCCAGCATTATCAGAGTCATAACAAATGATGACTGTCGAGACATTCCGACTTAGCAATTTTGCCTGATCTTGTGTCAATGAGGTCCCTAATGTTGCAACACAATTTGTAACATCAGCTTTCCATGCAGCAATGACATCCACATAGCCCTCGAACAAGATCACTTTATCCTCTTTCCGCATAGCTGGACGAGCTAGATGATACCCATACAGAATCTTCCCTTTATTGAAGATTTTCGTTTCTGGACTGTTCAAGTATTTCGGTTCTCCATCACCAAGTATCCTGCCCCCGAAAGCGATGTTCTTCCCCTGGGTATCCCAGATCGGGAACATGATCCGGTCCCTGAACCGATCGAAAAATTTCCCATCGAATTCCCGCTTTCCAACCAATCCTGCTTCCTGCATCATGGGAAGCGAATAATTCCTTTTCTGCAAGAAAGAGCTAACGAATTCCCAGGAGTCCGGGGCATAACCGATTTGGAAGTGTTCGATCATTTCGTCGGTAAAGCCTCGATTATACAAGTACTCTTTTGCTTTTTGCCCGTAATCGGTATTTGTTAAACAATGGTGATAAAGACGGGCAAGTAAGCCATGGCCATCCTTCATGATTTCTTTTTCTTTGCTGACTTTGTCATTTTGATTGAAGGAAGCTAACTCTGGTAATTCGATACCGACGCGGTCTGCGAGGTTTTTGACCGTTTCAATGAAAGTGAAACCTTCTACTTCCATTAAAAATGAGAAGACGTTTCCCCCTTTACCACAGCCAAAGCACCTGAAGATCTGTTTATCACCTGAGACAGAAAATGAAGGTGTGTTTTCATTATGGAACGGACAAAGACCAAAGTAGTTGCGGCCTTGTTTTTTAAGTTGAACATACTCACCAACAACATCGAGGATGTCATTCGACTTTTGTATTTGTTCGATTGTTTCTTCAGGAATCCGAGATCCCATGCTATCACCATTCTTTACTGTTCTGTCCTTGTTTAAAACAAGAAAACAAAAAGTGTTTCATTTAGTCCCTTCAGAAAAGATTTTTGTGAAGTTCTCACTGAACCTTTGAGCATCATCTTCTGTAAATGGGGGCGGGCCCTTTGTACGGTGTCCCGAGCGTCTCAGTTTACTTGAGTAATAGCGAGATTGTAATAATGAGGGCATTTCATCCTCTGTAAAACGTTTCCCGCGGGGTGATATGACGTTAACACCTTTGGAAACCAATAAACTTGCAAGGCCATGGTCCTGAGTGATGACAACATTCCCTTCTATAGAATGATTGACGATATACATGTCCACAGATTCTGGTTCTGAGTCTACCATGATCCATTCGGCACTTCGATGTTGATCTGTAGCATGACTGTAAGAGGCAATAAAAAAAACCTTGTACTCATAGAAATTCGAGATTTCAAGGATTGCCTTCTTTATTTGATTCGGACAAGCATCAGCATCAACCAACACATTTCGAGTTTTCTTCATGTACTTGTATTTCTACATCCTCTCAAGAATTCCTGCCAACAGGTCAATGTTTTATATTTCAGAATATTGTCGAATTCTGCTTTTATAGTATAACCAAAATATGGTTTATTCATAACTTGTGCAAAATCCACACAATAGAGTATTATAACGCATTTTCCTTTTGTTGACTATCATAAAGATTTCTTTGTCCTTACATTTCGACAAAAAATGCAAATACCCTTTTTTATTTTGGAATTCTTTCACCTATTTCTAAAAACCTTTTTCTATATTCACTTGATTTACCTAATACCGTAATACCATTCGTCTTCCAATATAAAAAAGAAGGGGGCTGACAGATCACTTTTTGTCAACCCCTTCATCCTATTCAATTTCTATTCTGATTATTCCTTACCGGTTCTTGTTTTTATGGATGTTAAGAATGTAGTTTGCCGTTTCCTCTACTGCTTTGTTTGAAACATCCACAACTCTGCAGCCGAGGCGGTCGACAACCTTATCGAAGTACTCCAGTTCATCCTTGATCCGGCTCATGTTGGCGTAATTTGCATGATCATCCAACCCGAGAGCTTTCAAACGTTCTCTGCGGATATCGTTCAATTTTTCAGGACTGATACGGAGCCCATAGCACTTTGAAGTCGATACCTTGAATAACTCTTCGGGTGGTTCTACTTCTGGAACAATCGGTACGTTCGCAACTTTGAACCGTTTTAACGCTAAATACTGGGAAAGTGGTGTTTTTGAAGTCCGTGATACACCGACTAATACGATGTCCGCTTTCAATATCCCTCTTGGATCTCTCCCATCATCATACTTGACTGCAAATTCGATCGCTTCCACTTTCCTGAAATATTCTTCATCAAGCTTATGGACAAGTCCAGGTTCATTACGAGGACTTTTTTGAAAAACCGTTGCCATTTGATTGATCATCGGCCCCACAATATCGATGGCAGCTACACCTTCACTAGCCGCGAGTTCTACTAAATAGTCTTTAATTTCTGGCACTACGAGGGTGAATCCGATGATTGCATGATTATCTTTTGCTAATGCAACAACCTCTCTTACAGTTTGTTCATCCTCCACATATGGAAACCGTCTGATTTCAATATTGGTAGAGTTGAACTGACTCGCCGCTGCTTTGACAACTAATTCAGCCGTTTCCCCTACTGAATCTGACACGACATACACGATTGGTCGTTCTATTTTGTCTGACATTGGTACCTCCTTTATCGACACTAATGTAATTCTTATAGAATTGCATCACTTGAGAAATCTACTAATGCTTTCGTTATGTTCGTCTTGGTAATCCGCCCGATTACTTCATAGGCATCTTCCCCTGATGTATCTTTAATAACAGGTACAGCATCGATTTGTTTATCAATCAATTTTTCCGCTACCTCGATCAATAAATCTTCTTTCGTACACATCGTTATATTCGGCATGCGAGTCATTATGATATTTACAGGGATTGATGTCAGCTCTTGATTTCCCATACTTGCCCTTAAGAGATCTTTACGAGATAAAACTCCTGCTAATCTAGACTCTTTATTGACCACGAAAAGTGTACCTACATCTTCTAGAAACATTGTACAAATAGCATCATACACATTCGAAGACTCCTGTACGACTACTGGAAGTGATAAGTATTCCTTCACTTTGATTTGCCGAATCTTCTCGGTTAATAGCTGTGCACTTGTTTTTCCTGTATAAAAATAACCGACACGTGGTCGTGCATCCAAATAACCTGCCATTGTCAAAATGGCAAGATCCGGGCGAAGCGTAGCTCTTGTCAAATCTAATTTATCTGCAATTTGTTCTCCTGTTATAGGACCTAAATCTTTGACGATTTCTACAATGCGTTCTTGTCTATCATTCAGTTCGATTGGTAACACCACCTTACTGCCCAGTATATGCTATACTCTTTTGGATACATTATATCCTACTCCGGATGGAAATAGGAAGTATTTCCGAATAAACGTAACCTTAATACCTAAATAGTAAAGCATAATAAGAAAAGATACTGGTTTCTAGAGCTAGACAAAAAGAAAGTGATTTTAAATCAACTCCCTTTCGCAGAGTCAATGGAAAAAGAAGACCATTGTCATAAGGTCTTCTTTTCATATGCAACAAACTCTGTATCAAAGACTATCCTTAAAGCACTAATTGATTGAAATCAGCAAATGAAAGAATCACTTTTGATAAGTTTTTCATCTGTGACTGGCGGTTTTCTCTGATCGACTCATCATCCGCGTTGACCATCGTGTTATCAAAGTACCGATCGATAACTTCAGGCAATTGCATCAAACGAATATAAAATCCATTGACATCCTCTGGTTGTTGTAAATCCTCGCTTTGTTTTTTACAACTTAAATAGAGGTCATATAATGCCTTTTCTTCTTCATTTTCGAATAATGCTGAGTCTATATGACTTAATGATTCATCCAGATTTTTAGAGATATTGAGTACACGAGTCAAGGAGATATTTGCATCTTTGAATGTTTCCTGTTTCATATTTGCACCTAGAATTTCGGCTCTTTTGATCAGTAAGTCTACCCGACCTAATCTGCCGGTCAAGACTGCGTCGATTACATCATATCGGACATCTTGATCCTGGAGAATCGTTTTTAAGCGGATATTGAAAAATTCGATCAACTGATTAAAAACTTCTTGGCGATCATTTTTCAATAATTGTTTTTCCTCATATACATCTAAAGCAGCATTCAAGAGTTGTTCAAGCTCAACCGGCCATGCCTTCTGAATCATGATTTGCAATATGCCAGCCGCTTGTCTTCTCAGTGCATAAGGATCCTGCGAACCCGTCGGTATTATACCGATACCGAAGCAGCCGACGATCGTATCCAATTTATCAGAGACACTCAAAACAGAACCAACGACAGTTCCTGGGAGAGAATCCCCTGCAAACCGTGGTTGATAATGTTCGTTCACTGCAGCAGCTATCAACTCATCTTCTCCGAATAGTTTTGCGTATTTTTCACCCATCACGCCTTGCAGTTCTGGAAACTCATAAACCATCTGGGTGACAAGATCAAATTTACAGATAGAAGCAGCACGCTGAATGAATATTTCCGACTCATTATCCAACTGGAGCAAACCGCATGTAGAAGAAGCATGAATCTTGATACGTTCAACTTTATCCGCGACAGTCCCTAACTCTTCATGAAACACAATGGATTCAAGTTTAGCCAGGTAATGATCGATTGACTTTCGTTTATCTTCGTTGTGGAAGAATTGAGCATCCTTCAAGCGCGCCCGTAAGACCTTTTCATTACCTTTGACGACATTTCCAAGGTGATTATGATCACCATTCCGCACTGTTACGAAATATGGTTGAAGCTCTCCATCATGGTTCTGGACAGGAAAATAACGTTGGTGCTCTTTCATCGAAGTAATCAGTACTTCAGATGGAAGTTCCAGAAACTCATCATCGAATTTCCCATGTAAAGCAGTCGGGTACTCGACAAGATTGTTTACTTCCTCCAATAGTCCATCGTCAATTGGAATCTTCCATCCTTCTTCCTCCTGGATGTTTTCCAATTGATGTTGGATTGCTTCTTTCCGTTCTTTCGGATCTGCAATGACAAATTGCCCAAGAAGATCCGTAGGATATTGTTCAGGTGATTCTATTTCAATCTCTTCACCAAGGAAACGATGACCAAACGTTTTTCGATCTGCTTGCACCCCAGCAACCTCTAATCTCGGGATTTCACTACCGAATAGGAAAAGAATCCATTTGATCGGGCGGACGAATTTGAATTCTTGATCCCCCCACCTCATATTCTTTGGAAAATGGAGGTTTTGGATCACTTTATCCAATTGAGGTAATAGATCCATGGTAGATACACCCGTTGTGTACTTATTCGCAAATACATATTCATTATTCTTCACTTCTTTAAAGTAGAGGTTTTCAGGATCTACTCCTTGTCCTCTGGCAAAGCCTAACGCAGCCTTTGACCAGTTTCCATTTTCATCAAGAGCGATTTTCTTCGCAGGACCTCTAAGTTCTTCTTCTTGGTCCTCTTGCTTCTCTGCAACATCTGTTATTTTCACAGCGAGTCGTCTAGGTGTGGAGTAAGGCAGTACCTCACCGAAAGGAATCCGGTTTTCCGTGAGCCAACCTGCAACTTTATCAGATAGCTGGTACATTGCATCTGTCACAAAACGTGCAGGCATTTCCTCTAAACCGATTTCTAATAAGAGATCCTGTTTACTCATCGACTTTCGCCCCCTTCAACATCGGAAAACCTAATTGTTCTCTTTGTTCATAATAAGCTCTGGCACATTTCCTTGCGAGATTTCTGACACGTCCGATATATCCCGTTCGTTCTGTAACAGAAATTGCTCCTTTTGCGTCAAGTTGATTGAAGACATGGGAACATTTCAATACATAATCATAACCCGGGAATACCAGCCGATCTTCGATTGCCCGCGTCGCCTCTTTTTCATAGATATTGAAAAGGTTGAACATCATCTCTGTATCTGATACTTCAAACGTATATTTCGAGTGTTCGTATTCAGATTGATAATAAAGATCGTGATACGTAATTCCTGAATGCCATTCCAAATCGAATACATTTTCTTTGTCCTGTATGTAAGAAGCAAGACGCTCGATTCCATAAGTGATTTCAGCGGAAACAGGTTTTGCATCTAAACCGCCTACTTGTTGAAAATAAGTGAATTGTGTAATTTCCATGCCATCGAGCCACACTTCCCAACCTAATCCAGAGGCAGACAAAGTCGGTGCCTCCCAGTTATCTTCTACAAAGCGGATATCATGCTCTGTTGAATCGATTCCGATTTCCTTAAGGCTTTCCAAATATAGTTCCTGGATGTTATCAGGTGATGGCTTCATGACTACCTGGAACTGATGATGCTGGTAAAGGCGGTTTGGGTTTTCTCCATATCGGCCGTCTACAGGTCGTCTTGAGGGCTCAACATAAGCCACGTTCCATGGCTCAGGTCCAATGCTTCGTAAAAATGTCATAGGATTCATCGTTCCTGCACCTTTTTCCACATCATACGCTTGCATGACGAAACATCCCTGTTCTGCCCAGAAACGCTGCAGTGTAAGAATCATATCTTGTAAATTCATAACGCACCTCCACGTTCAATGTTTTGTTTTTTCTTTTCGAACCTGACACAGGTAAGTCGTATAAAGTAACCTTGGTGAAGCCCTGCCTTTGTCGCAAGCTGAAACCTTAGTTGCCATTATACTGAAGAAAGTATTATTGTACTTTCTTCAAGTGCAAATGAAAAAACTCTCATCCCTATGTCTGGCTTGACATAGGGACGAGAGTTCACCCGCGGTTCCACCCTATTTGGGGTTGAGTCCCTAATCGACTGACTTCATACATACGATCATCTACAGGATGATCAAGTGTGAAGTGTTCGATTAATCCATCAGCCCCCGCTTTATTAAAATGCTCCAGAGCGCCCTTCCTTACCTTTCAATCTCTAGCTTTCACCATCCTAGAGTCGCTTGGAATTGAAGTAGTAAGTACTCCTCTCCTTCAACGCATCAATTTAAATTTTGTTGAAAGTATCATAATCGTTTTTGATAAGTTTGTCAAATCTTATTCAAATTGTTGTAATTGATCAAGGAACCGTTTCGACTTCAGTCGGACTCCTGTATATTCATCGATGTATGTAGTCAAAACTTTGTTCAAGGTCTTTTTCGTTTCCTCTTTTACAGAAACCTTTCCTAACCTTGATAGATCAATATGGTAAATAAGGTTCAAAAGCTTTGCAGTCTGCATTGTCAGGACAAGCGCATTAGGATCGGAATGCTTGCATTGATTACAGAGGAACCCTCCTTCACCAATTGAAAAAGAAAAGATTGCTTCCCTTCTGCCACAGAGGACACACCGATCGACCTGGGGACTTACCCCAGAAAGGCGAAGCATTTTCATTTCGAAGATCGCTTTCAAAATATCCGGGTCAACACCCTCATCCAAATAGGTCAGAGATAGCTTTAAAAACTCGAACAAAGCGGGTGAGGCTTCGTTATCTTCAGTCGTTTTATCCAGAAGTTCGACCATATAGGCAGCATACGCTGTTTTAAAAATATCCTGTTTGATCGCCCGGAACGTATTGATGATTTCTCCCTGGCTTAAACTGCCTAACCCGCCACCCTTTTGTATTAGGAAGTGAGCATGAGTAAATAACTGGGAAACAGAAGAGAGGCGACTTTTCGTCTTTTTCGCCCCTCTTGCCATCATCCCCATTTTGCCAAAATCCTTTGTATAAACGGTTACTACTTTGTTGGATTCCCCGTAATCCGACGTACGGATCACGATTGCTTCTGATTTGATCAACATCACCATCACCGCCTACTATCAATGTGATGCAATCAAAGTTCTGTTTCTAAAAAATCGCCTTTCCTTTCTTCAATTTCCAACAGGTCAGATGATCGTTCGTTTTCACTCTCTAGTTCCTTTAACAAGAGATACGTATCAATATTACCTGTCTCGCAAAACAATTTCCAGGTAAAGTCCCTCATGGAATATCTCCACCTTTCGAAAGAAAATAAGCAATCCTTATCATTAGAGTGACCTTGATTACAAATTTCATGTTATGGAATTTTTGACAATTTCACTTTACACATTCCTAGTGATGAAGGTGAATCTACACCAGCTGGCGATTCGATTCCGCTTAATCAGTATGAGTCCTCACTGAATCCTAGATCTCTCAAATTGAACGGACGGTTCCGCCAATCCTTCTGCACTTTCACCCACAGTTCCAAATAAACTTTAGAACCCAAGAGGTGCTCGATATCCTGACGCGCAAGGGAGCCGATTTTTTTCAGCATACCGCCCTGTTTTCCGATCAATATCCCTTTTTGTGAAGAACGTTCGACAACGATCGTTGCAGTGATATCGACCATGTTCCCACTCTCCCGGCGTTTCATTTCATCAATGACAACTGCAACGGAATGAGGTACTTCTTCATGTGTGAGATGCAACACTTTTTCACGGATCAGTTCAGCGACGACAAAACGTTCCGGATGATCCGTCACCTGGTCCTCAGGATAATATTGCGGACCTTCTTCAAGATATTTTGTGATCTGTTCCATCAACGTGTTGATATTGTTCCCATTCAGCGCTGAAATAGGTACAATTTCCGCAAAATCCAGTTTTTCACGATATTGCTCTATGATCGGCAGCAACTCATCAGGATGCACTTTATCTATCTTATTGATCACTAAGAAAATAGGACTTTTGATATTTTGCAGGCGATCAATGATAAACTGATCCCCACGTCCATAACCTTCTTCGGCATTGATCAAAAACAAGATGATGTCAACTTCATTCAACGTCTCTTGCGCAATTTTTGTCATGAAGTCACCAAGTTTATGTTTCGGTTTATGAATCCCAGGTGTGTCGATGAAAACCACCTGTTCCTCATTCGTTGTATAGACACCATGGATTTTGTTTCGAGTTGTCTGAGGCTTGTCACTCATGATGGCGATCTTTTGTCCAAGTACATGGTTCAAAAGCGTCGATTTTCCAACATTCGGACGTCCAATGATGGAAACGAATCCTGATTTGAATCCTTCTCTACTCATTTAAATCCTCCGGTGAGAAAGCGCCTGGCAGTAAATCACTGACTTTCAGCTCTTGGATGTCGCCTTTCAGATTGGTCAGATAAACAGGCATGGTAGGTGTACATAGCTCTGAGATCACTTGTCTGCATGCTCCACAAGGTGGAACTGGTCGTTTTGTATCTGCGACGACTGCCAGAGCCTGGAACGTCTTGTCCCCTTCTGAGTATGCCTTGAACAAGGCAGTCCGTTCAGCACAATTACATAGACTGTAGGCAGCGTTTTCAATGTTAGCTCCACGATAGACTTTACCTTCCTCAGTCAATAATGCTGCTCCGACCTGGAATTTAGAATATGGTGTATATGCATACTTCCTTGCTTCAATTGCTTCTTGTATCAATTCATCTTTTGTCAAGTATATTCACCTCTATAAAACGATTTCAATTATTGGTCCAGCAAATAGAAGGAATCCTATTATAACAGCAATGATACTGAAAATAAAGACTGAACCAGCAGCAAAGTCCTTTGCTTTTTTCGCGATTGGGTGATATTCATCTGTCAGCAGGTCGACAACTCGTTCAATTGACGAATTCATCAATTCCAGTCCCATCACGATTCCAATCGTTAGCAAGAGAATCGACCACTTCACAAATGAAAAATCGAGCAAGAAAGCAAAAATAATGGTGAAAACAGCAAAAACACAATGGATGCGAAAATTACGTTCCTCTCGCCAGCCCTGTAATACTCCTTCAAACGCAAAGCGAAAACTTCTCGCAACCCCCTTGATCATGACCGTTTCAATCCATAGGAATTGAGTATAGCGTCTTGTCTCTCTAACATTTGCTTTTCATCTTCATCGCCCATATGATCATATCCTAATAAGTGCAGGAACCCATGGACAGCTAGAAAACCAGTCTCTCGCATGAATGAATGACCATATTCTTCGGCTTGTTCGGCCGCCTTTTCAATTGAAATGATGATGTCTCCAAGCAAAATCGGATGATCGTCCTCAACAATCTTCAATTCACCCTCTACTTCGTCTTCAAGGGCAAAGGAAATGACATCAGTCGGCCTGTCGATCCCTCTATATTCGGAATTGATCTCTTGGATACGTTCATTCGTCACAAACGTCACAGAGAGTTCTGTTCCTTGTTTGATCGATTCTTCCTTCGCAGCATGCTGAAGCAGACTTTCTACTTCACTTATAAAGGATTCATCCAATTGTTCGGTTTCATCAAATAAATCTATAGATAACATTATGCTTGGCTCACTTTCTTCTTATGAATTTCCTCAGGATATTCAATACGGGAATGGAACATGCCATTCAACGTTTCGCAAATGCTTATCGTAACGGTTTCGAGTTCCTTTAATGTAATCGAACATTCGTTGAACTGTCCATCCTCCAATCGTTCGGCAATGATTTTCCGTACTAATGATTCTATCTTAGTCGGTGTAGGCTTTGCAATAGAACGGACAGCAGCCTCTACAGAATCTGAAATCGACACGATTGCAATTTCTTTTGTTTGCGGTTTCGGCCCCGGATAACGGAAATCGGATTCGGTGACCTGTTTATCCGATTGCTGCATCGCTTTATGGTGAAAATATTTCAATAACGTGGTGCCATGATGTTGCTCTGCGATATCAACAATCTCTGTCGGGAGATTATATTCCCTCAGCATTTCTGCTCCATCATACGGATGTGCTATGATGATCGTTTTACTGAGCTGTGGTGATATTTTATCGTGTGGATTTTCAATATTCATCTGGTTCTCAATGAAAAAGTGAGGACGCTTCGTCTTTCCAAGATCATGGTAGTAAGATCCCACTCTTGCCAGAAGACCATTTGCCCCGATCGCTTCGCATGCAGCCTCAGACAAATTAGCGACAACAACACTATGATGATACGTTCCTGGAGTTTCCATGAGCAATTTCCTGAGTAATGGATGGTTCGGATTAGAAAGTTCAATCAGCTTCATGGAAGTCAATATACCGAAACCTGCTTCAAAGAATGGTAAAAGCCCAAGGGTCAATACAGCGGATATGAACCCCGAGAATAGGGCATATCCAACTTGCCAGGAGATATCGGTCAGTCCAAATTGGCCATTCGTCAATGCCAAAATGAGCAACACAACAATCGAATTGATGACAGATACAAAGAATCCGGCTTTCAGAATTTTAGATTTGACGTTCCTTTTTCCAAGGAAAAGGATACCTGAAAGAGAACTGATCAGGACATACGTTCCTATCGTGAAATTGAATGGACTTGCCGTATTCTCGTTAAAAATTAAACTTCCACAAATTGCGAAAACGATACTTGAAATGATTGCACTCTGTTCATCGATCAACATTTTGATCATCATGGTTCCAAAAGCGACTGGTACGATGAATGCCACACTAGGATAATAGATACTGAGCAAGCTGGTAATTTTCATCAATATAAGAGTGATCGAAAACAATAACACATATATGATCAATTTGATGTTTTCTTTTTTCTTATCACCAATCAGATCACGTAAGTAATAGATCAAGAAAGCGGTCATTAAGAGGACCAATAATCCTAGGCCGATGTATGGATAAGGAGAAAAGTCCTCTTTTAATAAGCCGACAATCTCCAGTTTATAGAGGACATCACTGGTGATACGGCTTCCTTGTTCAACTATGATTTCACCTTCTCGGATGAAGACTGGCTCTACATTCGCTATCGCCTCTTCACGTAATCTTTTTGTCTCTTCTGCATCAAATGTATAAGTCGATGTAATCGCACTTGCTGTTATCTCGCTTAAAGCTGGTTTAACACTGTCAGATATGAACGCATTTCCGATGAAAGGTTCAACTTCCTTCTTCTTTTCATTAATCTGCTCAACGGTGATTTTATCCTTCATGATCGTTTTTATCGTCGAGGTCGCAACATCTTTAGCCATTGAAACATCCGCTTTAGAAGCATTCAAAAAAGTGATCAATGAATCATCCTTAATGTCTTTGGAAATGAATTCAGGAAGGTTGTCACGGATCAAACTGATGTTTTGTTTGGTTGTAGTGATTTTGTCAGCATTTGTTTCAGGTGTATCTTCCTCTTTTTTAGGATCCGTTTTATCGTTTTCTTTGGAAGTCTCTGCTTGAATCTCCTGGATCTGAGTGAACAATTTTTCTATATAAACGACCTGGTCAAGGACAACATTTTCCTTTTCCACATATTCATCCGGAACAGAAGCAGCTGCTTCCGCTTCTTTAGCATTCGTTTCCCTTTGATTTTGAATACGGTAAGGGGATTGAATATCATCTTCAGCAATCGAATTCAAACTGACATCCAGCTTTTCAGGAATGACGTTGCTTATCATCGTAACCACCATTACAAAAGCGAGCGCCAAATAAAGAAGGAATCTGCTTATTTTACTATTTTCAATTTGATTCCATTTCGTTTTCAGTTGATTAATTACCTTGGGAGACATTCAATCCCACTCCTTTTGGTGGTGCACTGGTTTGTCAGATAAAGATTAAAATCAAAAATTCTCTCATGTTATCATTTTATCACGTATTTCGACCCATAGGGACAAGGGTTAAGAAAATTTTGTAAAAGAAAACTCGGCAAAGCCAAGCCTTTGGCGCAGGCGAGCCTTAGTTGCGCTAATATTGGAGAAATTATTTTGGTCTTTCTTTAAGTGTAAAGAAGGCATACTTCTATTACCTTTCATGAACGTAAAAAGTTTCAAAAATAACTTCATATTTAAGCAACTGCGGTAAGGGAAGGATTTTTTCAACGCAACTTTTCTAAAAGATTGTTGCTTCTGAGTCATTTTTTAAAAAACACCTTGTGTGCAAGTTGATTGGAGAGCAAGGGGCGAGACTCCTCGAAAATGAAATTCGCATTTTCTTCGTGCGATGCAACGCTGCCGAACTTCCCTTGTCCTGCGGGATCAGCGTGCCTACTACCTGAATAATCTCCTCGAAAGGCATGCGACGAGGAAGCTCGCTTCGATTGGACTTTCGTGTAGACGCAGGAGCACAAATGCTTCCTTGAAAAGGGTCGCAAGGCAACGAGCGGGCACGCTTCGGAAGGCGAGCATCCTGGAGCGGAAATCAACGACTTTTAAAGAAAACTTGGCGAGACCAAGCCTTTTGTAGGTCGAGCCTTAGTTGCCCTTATACTGAAGAAAGTATTTTTTACTTTCTTTAAGTGCAAGTGCAACGAAATTTGCGAAAACAGCCAAGAAAAAAGACCATCCCACACTTCCAGTCAGTTAACTCGATTTTAAAAATGAGAGGTTCTGACTTGAAGCGGGATTGGTCTTAATCATTATCTTCGACTTCATAAGCATTTATGATTTTTTGTACAAGAGGATGGCGTACTACATCGGATTGTTGCATATGCATAATCTTGATTCCTTGAATGTCTTTGAAAATTGTCTGTGCTTTACGAAGTCCTGATGCTTTTCCACGTGGTAAATCGATTTGGGTGATGTCACCGGTAATGATCATTTTGGATCCGAAACCAAGTCTCGTCAAAAACATTTTCATTTGTTCAGGAGTTGTGTTCTGGGCTTCATCAAGAATGACGAATGCCTCGTCCAATGTACGTCCTCTCATATATGCCAGAGGCGCGATCTCAATCGTCCCACGCTCAATAAGTCTTTCCGTATGTTCCACTCCGAAAAGATCATGTAGTGCATCATATAAAGGTCTTAGATATGGATCAACTTTTTCCTTCAAATCACCCGGCAGGAATCCAAGGCTTTCTCCTGCTTCCACTGCAGGGCGCGTCAAGATGATCCTTTTGACCTTCCCTTCCTTCAAAGCTTTAACTGCCATGACAACAGCTAAAAATGTCTTTCCTGTACCTGCAGGACCAATACCAAAGACGAGATCATTTTTTTTGATCGCATTGATGTAATGGCGTTGACCGAGTGTTTTTGAACGAATCGGTCTACCTTTGATATTTGTTGTGATTTCTTCTTCGAATAATTGATCAAGTTCTTCGAGTATGCCTTCATTCGAGAGCTGTACGGCATAGATGACATCCCGGTCAGTGATATTGACACCTTTACGGATCAATGAGAGAAGGGCGTTAAGGACATCTTCAACCAGTTGGGCTGTATCCTCCTCCCCAGTCACAGCTACTCCGCCGCCACGCGTAACGATCTCTACATCCAACGTCTGTTCAAGTGTTTTCAGGTGTGAATCATTAGGACCGAATAAGGCAATGCCTTCCGAAGGATTGTCTATTTGTAAACTCTTTAAATTCAAGTGTTCTGACAATATGGCTCAATCTCCTCCAATTATTGGTTGTTCACTTACAATATTTTCGATGACTTTATAGTACATCGATACTTTTACTTTACCATTGTCAATTGTATGGTGCAAAATTTTTCCGCTCTTGATTGTCGCTTCATCATCCAGTTTGCTTTTCAGATCTTCGCCAGCCATTTCTTTTGCTTTTTCAATGGCTTCGTTCTCTGTATATTTGCGAACGACACGTTCTGATTCCTGTACATCTTTTCTTAAATAAGAGATCGGTAATTCCCAAATGAACATTCGAAACGACTTTTCTTCCTCCAATACTTCATAATTCTCATAGGTGACATCGCTGAATCCCCATATCGGAATATTTTTACCAAATACGCTTAAGTAATGTTTGTGAATATTGTTACCTGTGTAGGTTTCGAAGCTCGACTGCAGCGGCAGCGTCACATCTCCTCGATACCAAACCTCACCGAACACTTTGCCTTTCGCAGCAACGGTACGCGTATTTTTATCTTTTCCAATATACCCTGAAACTAATAATTCTCCCTTTTGGACCAATTGATTTCTTTCCACTTTCGGCTGACCTTGCTCGATGAACATATCTGTAATGAAGGCTTTCTTTTTAGCGATGAGGTTTTGTGGTCCTGTCACCTTCACCTTTTCAGGCAATTCCTTTTGCACGACTTTAAACTTGAAGGTCGTCCCGTCCAACGTGACCCCGACCCACGTGACCTCGTCCATTTTTTCGGTAACATAATATTGGACTTCACGCGGGTCCGGTAATCTGAATAAAAGCTTTCCTTTCTTGATCCCTAACTCATCAACCACTTTTCTGAGGTGATGTTCAGTTTTGGGATCGGCCCCGCTCACTTCAATTTTCCAAACCATGTTGGATAAGAGGAAGACAATAACGAAAAAGGAAAGCAGCCCTATAATGAATCCGCCTCTAGATATCATCCTTTTAACGATGAATGGTGCTCCCTGTTTTCGAACCACTGTAAATCTGCATCCGGATTCCCTTAATCCTTTCCTCATGTGTAGAGCATCATCGGTGAACATATGAAATTCCAGCTGTGATTCATTCCGTCGTCTTATATCCCAAAGGTGAATATTATGATTCAAACAATAATTGAGGAAGGTTTCTGCATGTTCTCCTTCAATTTTTACAATAACAGTTCCTTTGAGGTACTTTGTCCAAAATTTTTTCATGGCTCCTCCCCCTATTGATTTTAAGAAATGTTTATGTAACGCACATCAAGAATTTTACCCTCTACTAAAATTTCCTCAGGGAGGATCGTTTTCAACACAAAATCCTCACCTGTAATCAAGACCTCCCCTTGTTGAAGGTTAAGACGGAGTTCTTCATTAGTGAATTTCTTAACCCCCTTATGGTTTTCAATATATAGGTGCAAATGTCCAATCATCGTGATCCTGGGCAGGTCCATGACGACATCAGCTGGCAACTCCAAAGAACGGGTCATCCACTTTTTCACTTTCTGTTTCAAACGCGCCATAAACGAACCCCCTCTCATCTCATTTTTATGAATGAAAAGCAATAACTATCACCGTTATCCATACTTTCACCATTATATTTTTCATATTTGAATTCATGCGGAAAAGATTATATCCGCTTCCATCAGCAGAAAATGTCCAAAGAGAGGGGCTCATAAGGAAACATTCAGAAACGGAGAATGATTTCATTTTGCATTGAGATCTGTTCAAGTGAGGAGGTTGGTGGATCGCCGTGAGGAAAAGAAATTTGGTAATCAACGATGATGAATATAGAGCGTATAGAAAACTTGGTAAAGCAAGCCTTTGGCGCAGGCTGAGCTTTTGTTGCCCTTATATTGAATAAAGTATTTTATACTTTACTTAAGCAATAAAAAACCATGTACACAAAAATTGCGTACATGGCTTTATCATTTTTACCTTTGTCTTAAACGAGCGGATACAGAATGCGGTTTTCTGGAACGGGGCGGACCAAGCACCTCTGCCCAGATGACCCCCTGAGCAACATTGTCTGGATTAGGCAGAAGTTGACTCTGGGTAGGTTTCGGTCTTGTCTTAGGTTGGGGGCGAGGCAGTCTCGATTCTCTTGGTACATAGTCTCGTGATAATTGTTTTTGAACCGATTGCCCTATTTCCTCCCGTTTTGTTTCGTACATTTCTTGCAAATCTGTAGAAAGCTTTTCACCGCGTTCCTTCCACTGCCGTTCTGATCGTGGCTTCTCCTCAGCACGAGCAGGTCTTGTTTCAACTGGACGCGGCTGTTGTTGATTTTGTTGTGGTCTACGTTTAGGTTGCTGCTGTTCATTTTGTTTTTCGATTTGACGCTTGAAGAAGCTGAGAATCCCGCCAATGACCAAAATCACGAAGAAGATGTTTTGCATCAGCAGTTCAAAGATTGCTTCTAGCACTAGTAAGTGCCTCCTCCTGGATTGTCGTCTTCATCCTTAGGGTCTGTCGCTTTACCGATCGATCCTCTCATATCAGTATCGGCTTTTACGTTATTATAGTTCATATAATCCATGACCCCGATATTTCCTGAACGTAACGCTTCTGCCATTGCCATTGGAACTTCGGCTTCAGCTTCCACAACCTTGGCACGCATTTCCTCAACACGCGCTTTCATTTCTTGTTCTTGTGCTACTGCCATTGCACGGCGTTCTTCCGCTTTCGCTTGAGCGATATTCTTATCTGCTTCAGCTTGCTCGGTTTGTAATTCTGCCCCGATGTTTTTACCGATATCAACGTCGGCAATATCAATCGACAGAATTTCGAACGCTGTACCAGCATCAAGACCTTTTGTAAGTACTGTTTGAGAGATCAAATCCGGGTTCTCAAGGACTTTTTTATGATTATCCGATGAACCGATCGTTGATACGATTCCTTCCCCTACACGGGCGATGACAGTGTCTTCACCCGCACCACCGACAAGGCGCTCGATGTTTGCACGTACTGTGATTCTAGCTTTCGCTTTCACTTCGATACCATCCATCGCCACACCAGCGATAAAAGGTGTCTCGATTACTTTCGGATTGACACTCATTTGAACAGCTTCCAAAACGTCACGTCCAGCAAGATCAATCGCTGCACAGCGTTCGAAGCTCAATTCAATGTTTGCTCTGTGAGCCGCAATCAGTGCATTTACGACCCGGTCTACGTTACCACCTGCTAAGTAGTGACTTTCCAACTGGTTTGTACTAAGTTCAAGTCCAGCTTTTACCGCCTTGATCAACGGATTGATGACGCGTGATGGAATAACACGTCTCAAGCGCATTCCGATCAGTGTGAAAATACTTACTCTTACTCCTGCAGCAAGTGCGGAAATCCACAGGGCTACAGGTACGAACGTGAATAATACGGCCAGGGCGATGATGACTGCCCCTATTAGAATGACCATGGTTAAGATGTTAGGATCCATTTAATTAGTTACCCCCTTGATTTTCTACTTCTACTATTTCTCTAACGATGATTCGAGAACCTTCCGTTTTTATGATTTTTATTGGACGATTTATTCCAATGTAACTGCCTTCGGTGACGACATCATAACGATCTTCTCCGATAATTGCTGTACCCGATGGTCGTAGAGGAGTCATCGTCGTTCCAGTCATACCGATCAACTCACTCTTCGTAATATTCGAAATGTATCCTTTATCATTGGAAGTGGAGTCGAAGAGTATGATTTTCTTTAATGGACCATTATATCCAAAATATCTTAAGAAAAGGATTGACACAATGATTGTAGCAACTAAAGCAATCAAGATTGAAAGCAAGATATTTCCGAGAGATCCACCAGCAAGCACGATACCCACTAACACTGCGATAATTCCTCCAACCCCGAGGATGCCACCTGGCACGAATACCTCAGCTATAATCAATCCAATCCCCAATACAAACAAGATGAGAGATTCCCAACCTGCAAGTCCAGCGATCATATGGCCAAAGAAGAATAAAAGTAAAGCACCTAGTCCGAATGCACCTGGAATACCAAATCCTGGTGAATAAAGTTCAAGCACCAGTCCGATACTCCCAATGGATAATAAGATCGGAACGACGACTGGATGTGTTACATAACGGGCGATTGTTTCAGCAAAAGATACTTCAATCTCCTTGATTTCAGCATCAGGTACTTCAAGATAGCTCAATAGTTCATTGCGATTACTGACAATCGCTTCTGCATAACCGACTTCTTTCGCTTGTGTCGCATTCAGCGTCAGGAATTCCCCCTTCGATACACCCAATTCTTCAATCTCAACATCAGGATCTGCCATTGCTCTAGCATATTTCGGGTCACGATCGTTTAACTCTGCGGAAGCTTCCATTGTGGCGATCCATGCTGATTCAGCTTTTTTCCCTGCTGCATTACCCTGGGAATCGATGACTCCAGCAGATCCCATCGTAGTCGATGGTTTCATCACGATCTGATCCGCATTTAAAGCAATGTACGCTCCGGCAGATAAAGCGTGTTTCGTAACATATGCAACGATCGGCACCTCAGACTCCCTCATGATCTTTGCAATGTTTCCAGCTGCATCGACCAGTCCACCCGGTGTATCCAACTCCAGGACCAAGTAGTCTGCATTGTTATCTTCAGCGGTTTTGATGGAACGTTTAATAAAAGATTCTAAGCCTCTTTCCACCGCGTCCTGAACAGGGGCAACATAAACAACCGGCTTCCCGTCTTCAGCTTGTGAAGGATTTATTTGTACAAGAATCATTGGTAATAAAATCAAGAGCATATAGAATGTGATCTTCATATTTCTTGTTAACAATTTCATAAAACCCACCCCCTTTACTATCTACACTTTCTACGTATAATAATACATTTAAGTTTCACATTTTTAAAAGGAAATATTTTTGTAAGAGCAAACATCGAAAATATGAGTTGAGAGTTATCCAAATACTCCGGAGTTTTGGTAAGATAATCCGAAATTTTGTCTATAAAATCCGAACCATATCCACACAACTCTCTAAAGCGTAAAAAAACGCCTTGCATATGCAAGACGTTTTCAGCTCATTTATTATGATAAGTTCTGTTGTACTAAACGGTTCACAAGACCACCATCTGCCTTGCCTTTCACTTTAGGCATGATGGCTCCCATCACTTTACCCATATCCTGTTTTGAAGTTGCTCCTACTTGTTCAATCGTTTCTTTGACAAGTTGATTGACTTCTTCTTCGGATAATTGTTCAGGGAGATACTCATTGAGTATTTCAATCTCTTGACGTAAGTTTTCGACTAAGTCTTCACGACCAGCCTTTTCGAATTCCTGGAGGGAGTCTTTCCGTTGTTTAACTTCACGTGAAAGAACCGTTAATTCCTCTTCTTCATTCAATTCGTGTCCTAACTTGATCGACTCGTTCTGAAGAGAAGACTTCACCATACGAATGACCGTCAGTCGTTGTTTTTCTTTATTTTTCATCGCTTGTTTCATATCTTGATTCAAACGGTCAAGAAGACTCAATTAGAACACCCTCTCTTAGTACTTACGCTTACGAGCTGCTTCAGACTTCTTCTTACGCTTTACGCTAGGCTTTTCGTAATGCTTACGCTTACGTACCTCAGCCAATGTTCCTTCTTTAGAAACGTTGCGCTTAAAACGACGAAGTGCATCTTCTATAGATTCGTTCTTACGAACACTTGTTCTAATAGACATATATTTCCCTCCCTCCAAGCTCCTTCAAAAAAATAGAAAAGGAGCGAAAAACCATATCTTTAAACATTATAATATATGCCTATTTTTTTCGTCAACTTTATTTCCTTTATTCGTGTAATTATTTCGTCATGTCCTAAACACCTCGTCCATAAAATAGACTAGAGGTGAAGATCAGATGACACAGATAATCTCATTATTCGCAGTTTTTTTGACGATATTCATTTTCGGAATGACTGTGATGCGTCTAGGTTTGAATACTGCTTCTCAAGAAAAATTCAAGGATTTACTTCTTCGTTATACAGATAAGACCTGGAAAGGTTTTTTATTAGGCGCGTTGCTTACTGCCGTCGTACAAAGCAGTTCTGCTGTCATGGTGATCGTCATCGGTCTTGTTGCGGCTGGTCTCATGAGTTTCCGGCAATCGATTGGAATCATACTTGGAGCGAATATCGGGACAACCGTTTCTACTGAGATCATAACACTTGAACTTAATCAGATGATCATACCGTTTCTGATCATCGGGTTCATAATGATTCTTTATCCGAGTAAATGGTCGTTTTGCTCCGGATCAGCCCTATTCGGGTTAGGATGCATGTTTGTAGCAATGAACGGTTTTGAAGCTTTAGCAGGTCCAATAACTGAGCTCTCATGGGTTCAGCATTTCCTTCAAAGGACAAATGAACATATATTATTCGGATTAGGCCTGGGAACGACAATGACAGCGGTCATCCAGTCCAGTACAGCCACTACAGCTATCATCATGTCGCTCATGCACGAGAACATCCTTACATTAACATCAGGCATCGCTATCATGTTAGGTGCTAATGTCGGGACTTGTGTCACGGCAGTGATTGCATCCCTTGGTACGACACGTGAAGCGAAGCTCGTCGCTTTTGCCCATATTTGGATCAATATCATCGGTGTGTTCCTATTTCTTCCGTTTTTGAAAATCTTTTCGGAGTTCGTCATTTTGTTGACCCACCTTCCAGACGTGCAAATTGCACATGCCAGTGTGTTGTTCAATGTCATTTCATCCTTATTGCTGCTGCCATGTGCAGGTTTACTTGCGGCTTTGATTACGAAGCTTCATGGGGAAAGAGCAATATAGTTTTAAGTTTGAAACCAACAGAGTAGATTAACAAATCTTATCTAAAAAAGAAGCTGTCCAAATGTGTCAGACACATTTGGACAGCTCCTTTTTGCATTCGTATTAATAATCTGATTGTGAAGTTTCACCTTTAACGATAGCGATTCCTGAACTTGCACCGATTCGTGTTGCTCCAGCATCGATCATTTCTTTTGCGGATTCTGGTCCTCTTACTCCGCCGCTCGCTTTTACACCGATTTCTGGTCCTACGACCTTACGCATCAATGCCACGTCTTCCGGAGTTGCTCCACCTGTTGAAAAACCAGTAGATGTTTTTACGAAATCCGCTCCAGCATTCACTGAAAGTTCACATGCCTGTTTCTTTTCTTCGTCAGTAAGAAGACATGTTTCAATGATCACTTTCGTAAGAGCTTTCCCTTTTGCGGCATCAACAACCGCTTTGATATCTTCCTTCACTAAATCGTAGTTTTTACTTTTAAGTGCACCGATGTTGATGACCATATCCACTTCTGTCGCTCCGTTTTCAATCGCATTTTTGGTTTCGAACGCTTTTGTTTCAGGAGTTGATGCACCTAACGGGAAACCGATTACTGTACATACTTTCACGTCTGTATCTTTCAGGATTTCGAATGCTGTTCCAACCCATGTTGGATTAACACAAACAGAAGCAAATGAATATTCTTTTGCTTCTTCAGCAAGCTTTACAATGTCTTCTTTTGTCAATTCCGGCTTTAATGCTGTGTGGTCGATCATTTTGGCAATGTTCATACTCGCATCTCCTCTTTAATCATTAACTTTTGCCCTTTTAATCACGCGTGTTGTTATCAACAACATGTCTTAACTTTAACATCTTGTTTTTTTAAGCCGACGCGGTTGTCTGCTCTGAATCCATGACTCTGACAAATTGTCCTTCGTTTACAGGGTATCCTGCTTGGGTAATCTTTACACGAACGAGCTTGCCAATCATGTCTTCAGTCGCAGGAATACGGACTTTCATATAATTCGCTGTATAACCGATGTACAGATCTCCGTCCGGATTCTCTTTATCAAGTTCCTCCGGGATGATGTCAAGGACTTCTCCTTCATATTGAGAGGCATATTCCTTTGCTAATTGATTCGAAAGCTCAATCAACCGATGGACGCGTTCATTTTTCACATCCTCAGGAACTTGATCTTCCATATTGGCTGCAGGTGTTCCTGTTCTGCGACTGAACGGGAATACATGAAGTTCAGAAAACTTGTGATCTTTAATGAAATCATATGTTTCCATGAATTCTTCCTCTGTTTCTCCCGGAAAGCCGACGATCACATCTGATGTTATCGCAAGCCCTGGTAGCGCTTTTTTCAATTTGTTCAGTCGATCCGCAAACATTTCCATACTGTACTTTCTCCTCATACGCTTTAGCACCGTATCAGATCCAGATTGCAATGGTATGTGGAGATGAGGGACAACAATATCAGAACGATCCAATACGTCGATCACTTCATCGGTCACCTGGCTCGCCTCGATAGAAGAAATCCGTAAACGTTTCAAGCCTTTGACCTGTTTATCAATATCTGATAAAAGCTGGGCGAAATTATAATCTTTCATGTCCTCGCCATAGCCAGCTGTATGGATTCCTGTTAGAACGATTTCTTGATAGCCAGCATCCACAAGCTGCTGAGCTTGTTCGATGACATGCTCTGGTTTTCTTGAGCGTAAAAGTCCACGCGCCCAGGGAATGATACAGAAGGTACAGAAATTGTTGCAACCTTCTTGGATCTTTAATGAAGCACGTGTACGATCGGTGAAAGCAGGAACCTCAAGCTCTTCATAGACCCGTGCTTTCATGATATTTCCTACTCCATTGATCGGCTGACGTTCACGTTTATATTGCTCGATGTATTCGAGCATCTTCACTCTGTCTTGTGTTCCTACGACGACGTCCACACCTGGAATCGCCATTACCTCGGCAGGTGAGGTTTGTGCGTAACATCCTGTTACACATATGACGGCATCGGGATTTTTCCGGATGGCACGGCGAATTACCTGACGACTTTTTTTATCCCCAGTATTCGTTACGGTACAAGTGTTGATCACATACACATCCGCACGCTTTTCGAAATCTGTACGCTCGTAATCTTGACTCTGGAATAGCTGCCAGATCGCTTCAGTTTCGTAATGATTCACTTTACATCCTAATGTATGAAACGCTACAGAAGGCATTTATGGTCACCTCAATAATTCTAAATGATAAGAAATAGCAGAGAGTACATATAATGAAGCAGTCTCTGTCCGAAGAATACGCGGTCCAAAACCACAGGCGATAAAACCGGCAGCCTGAAGATGTTGGACTTCATCTACTGTCAAACCACCTTCTGGTCCTATGACAATGATGATATTCTCATTTCCGATATCCGCTCTGCTAAGAAGCTTTGCCAGTCGGGACGTTTCGTTCTGTTTCGCTTGTTCTTCATATGCAACGATTTTCATCGTATACGATTCACTTAGAGAAATCAATTCCTTGAAAGAAACCGGTTCGATACATTCAGGCATTTTGTTTCGATGCGATTGTTCAGCGGCTTCTTTAATGATCTTTTGCAATCGATCTGTTTTCTTTTTGGACTTTTTAGAGTCCCATTTCACAATCGACCTGTTTGCTTGAAAAGGAATGAATCGCTCAGCACCGAGTTCGGTACCTTTCTGGACAATCATCTCTAGTTTATCATGCTTTGGGAGACCTTGCGCAACCGTTACAGAAATTGGCAGTTCTGTTTCGTTTTCTATCCATTCGGCTACCGAAAGTTCCACAGATGAATCTGTCAACTCAAGAATCGTACAATTGGCCACACGACCTTGATTGTCGCTGCAAATCACTTGATCGCCAGGAGACATCCTCATAACTTTCGAGATATGCTTTACATCTTCCCCTTCAATCGTAACCAAGTTATCAGTCATTTGATCAGGCTGGACGAAGTACCGTTGCATTATTGTGTCCCCTGTTTTTGTAAAGGTTTTCTCGCAATGAAAGCGACCCAGTCTTCCATAAGTAACGTTTCATCTATGACGAATCCATGCTCAAGAAGTGCTTGTTTCACTTCATCCTTTTTTCCTTTAATGATCCCTGAAACAATGAACTTCCCATCAGGTTTAAGTAATTTGAAAGCATCCTCATCAAAGCGGAGGATGATTTCTGCTAATATGTTCGCTACGATCATGTCATATTCGCCGCTGACGTTATCCAGAAGGTTGTTTTGACTTACTGTGATCTGATCCTGGGATTTATTTAGCTTGATGTTCAATCGAGCACTTTTCACTGCGATTTCATCCAAATCCAATGCAGTTACATGCTTTGCCCCAAGTTTCGCTGCAGCAATACTTAGAACTCCTGATCCTGTTCCGACATCAATCACTTCATCGTCAGGTTCCACAGTTTTCTCTATTGCCTGGATACACATGACAGTCGTAGGGTGAGTTCCTGTTCCAAAAGCCATTCCTGGATCAAGTTCTACGATCAGTTCATCCGTACTTACTTTTTCATACTCTTCCCACGTTGGTATGATCGTGATTCGTTTAGAAATTTTCACAGGCTTATAATACTTTTTCCAAGCTGTCGCCCATTCTTCCTCATGTACTTCACTAATTGTGATTTTATTATGGCCGATATCGATATTATGAAGCAACAGTCCATTGACCGCTTCTTTTATCTCTTCGACAGTCTCACCTAAAAAGCTGTTAACTGGCAAATAAGCTTTTACGACCACACCTTCCTCAGGGTAATCGTCCGGATTCAGCTGGTAGATCTCTCCCATAGAGGTATCCCACACTTTCACCAAGTCTTGCGGATCTTCAATTACAACTCCACTAGCTCCAGATTCGTGCAGGATATTCGAAATCGGTTCAATTGCTTCCTGTGTTGTAAGAATGCTGATTTCAGACCATTTCATGAGATCTACCATCTTCCTTTCATTTTTCATTCATCAGGATCGTCCGGGTACTTTATTTCAGTTGTTATTCGCCTTTAAAAGCTCTTTTTACTTTACTGAACAAATTGTCATGCTGTTCATCTACTGTTTCTCCACTGATATCAGCAAACTCACGAAGAAGTTGTTTTTGTCGTTCGTTCAGGTTTTTCGGTGTAACCACTTTCACTTTGACATGCTGGTCCCCTTGACCGTAACCGCGAACGTTCTGAACACCTTTTCCGCGAAGACGGAAGTTCGTTCCTGATTGGGTCCCCGCTGGAATCTTAAGCTTCACTTTGCCATGTAGTGTCGGAACTTCAATCTCATCCCCTAGTGTTACTTGAGAAAATGTAAGCGGCATATCAATGAATATATCATCTCCATCGCGCTTATAAAGCTCATGCGGAGATACACGAACTACCACATAAAGATCTCCAGGAGGTCCGCCATTCTCCCCAGCTTCCCCTTTTCCGGCTACACGAATTTGTTGACCGTGATCAATACCAGCCGGAATTTTCACATGGATTTTCTTCTGCTTGCGTACTTTGCCTTTTCCACCACAAGTATGACACTTATCCTTGATGAATTTGCCTGTTCCGTTACAGTGGTGGCAAACCCTGCGGTTTACTACACGGCCGAATGGTGTATTCTGTTCGACATTCAATTGACCGCTGCCGCCGCAATGTGAACATGTTTCAGGCTTTGTTCCAGGTTTCGCTCCAGAACCAAAGCATGTATCACATTCTTCTTCCTTAGGGATTTGAATATCTGTCTCTTTACCGAATACAGCTTCTTCAAATTTAAGAGTCATCGTATATTGCAGATCTGCACCTTGACGGGGAGCATTCGGATTTCTACGTCCACCACCACCGCCAAAGAACATATCGAAAATATCACCGAAACCTCCGAAGTCTGCTCCACCTGCACCAAATCCCTGGTTAGGATCTGAATGTCCAAACTGATCATAGTGGGCTTTCTTCTGAGAATCACTCAAGACATCATAGGCTTCCTTGACTTCCTTGAATTTCTCCTCAGCATCCGATTCTTTATTGACATCCGGATGAAATTTCCTGGCGAGTTTTCGATAAGCTTTTTTTATTTCATCAGTCGAAGCGTTCTTGTCAACGCCAAGGACTTCATAGTAATCACGCTTACTCAACACTCTCACTCCCGGTTCTTTTACATAACGATTATCATATCACTATAGTCTACAATTCTGCAACATGTTGCCATTAAATTGCCCTAGCATAGAAAAAGCCAAAGCCTTGAAGACTGACTTTGACTTTTCCTTATTGTGGTTACTTCTTCTCGTTATCGTCGTTTACTTCCTCATAATCAGCATCCACTACATCATCATTTTGGGCGTTTTGATTTTCTCCGCCTTCTTGTGCAGCTTGAGCTTGCTGAGCAGCTTGTTCATATAGTTTTGTTGATAGCTCTTGAACGACCTGTTGCAATTCGTCTTTTGCTGTTCGGATCTCTTCAAGGTCGTCTCCTTCTAGAGCTTTTTTCACTTTATCCTTTGCTTCATTCGCTTTTGTCACATCAGCTTCGTCGACGTTACCTTCAAGATCTTTCAAAGTCTTTTCAGTTGTGAATACAAGCTGATCTGCTTCGTTGCGAAGGTCTATCGCTTCACGACGCTTTTTGTCTTCTTCTGCATTTTCTTCTGCATCTTTTACCATCTTTTCGATCTCTTCTTCTGAAAGACCGGAAGAAGAAGTGATTGTGATGGATTGTTCTTTGTTTGTTCCAAGATCTTTCGCCTTAACATTTACGATACCGTTCGCATCAATATCGAATGAGACTTCGATTTGTGGTACCCCACGTGGTGCTGGTGGGATGTCAGTCAATTGGAAACGTCCAAGGGTCTTGTTGTCTGCAGCCATTTCACGCTCACCTTGAAGGACGTGGATATCGACAGACGGCTGATTATCTGCAGCAGTCGAGAAAACCTGTGACTTACTAGTCGGGATCGTCGTATTACGCTCGATAAGCTTCGTATTCACTCCACCCATCGTTTCGATTCCAAGAGAAAGTGGTGTTACGTCTAATAAGACCACATCCTTTACGTCACCTGTAAGAACACCTGCTTGGATTGCTGCACCAAGTGCAACCACTTCATCAGGGTTGACACCTTTGTGCGGATCTTTACCAGTGACTTTCTTGATTGCTTCTTGTACAGCAGGAATACGAGTTGACCCCCCGACAAGAACAACCTTGTCAATCTCAGATGGCGTAAGGCCAGCATCTTTGATCGCTTGACGGGTTGGTCCCATGGTACGTTCAACTAGTCCTGAAGTCATTTCGTCGAATTTGGCGCGTGATAAGTTCACTTCCAAGTGTTTTGGACCAGATGAATCAGCAGTGATGAATGGCAACGAAATTTGAGTTTGCGTTACACCAGAAAGGTCCTTCTTCGCTTTCTCTGCAGCATCCTTCAAACGTTGAAGGGCCATTTTATCTTGAGAAAGGTCAATTCCATTCTCTTTTTTGAATTCGCTCACGAGATAGTCGATGATCGCTTGGTCAAAATCATCTCCACCAAGTTCATTATCGCCGGATGTTGCTTTAACTTCGAAGAATCCATCTCCAAGTTCAAGCAGGGAAACGTCGAATGTTCCTCCACCAAGGTCATATACAAGAATTGTTTGATCATCTTCTTTTTCAAGACCATATGCTAGCGCAGCTGCTGTAGGTTCGTTGATGATACGTTCAACTTCCAACCCTGCAACTTTTCCAGCGTCTTTCGTTGCTTGGCGCTGAGAATCATTGAAGTAAGCCGGCACTGTGATGACAGCCTTAGTTACTTTTTCACCAAGGTATGCCTCAGCATCAGCTTTAAGCTTTTGTAGGATGATAGCTGAAACTTCCTGTGGTGTGTATTCTTTTCCTTCAGCTTCTACTTTATAGTTAGTACCCATATGACGTTTGATAGAAATGATCGTATTCGGATTCGTAACAGCTTGACGTTTTGCGACTTCTCCGACTAAACGCTCTCCATCTTTGAATGCGACGACAGATGGTGTCGTGCGGTTACCTTCGGGGTTCGGGATTACTGTTGCTTCCCCACCCTCCATTACGGCAACACAAGAGTTTGTTGTTCCTAAGTCAATACCAATTACTTTACTCATGACAATTCCTCCTATATTTAATATGTAACGTTTTGATTTGTGCTGAACGTGAGTTTGTTCACTTAAGTGAAATACACTCTATTTCCTTGTCCATGTGCAAGCTTTCTGGCTTACACATGGATGTGCGTGATGCTGAAGTCTTTCATGGCACGTTTTCCGGAAGAGTGTCGCGTATTTTCAACACTACCAATTAAAGGTGATCAATTAGTGAATTGATAATCACTTTGAATTCACTTTCACCATTGCAGGACGTACAACACGGTCTTTCAATTTGTAGCCCTTTTGTAGGACCTCTACGATCGTATTGTCTTCGTAATCATCTTCCTGTACTTGCATGACTGCCTGGTGCTGATGAGGATCAAACACCTCTCCTGCTCCCGGCACTTCCTCCACACCTTCATTCTTCAATACCTCAATCAACTGATTATAAACCATCTTCATTCCTTGATGTAAAGAATCAGCTTGTTCAACATCAGTTTGTACATTCAAGGCACGTTCAAAGTTATCGATGACTGGAAGCAGCCCTTCTACAATTCCTTGTGCTCTATATTTCGCAGCCGCTTCTTTTTCTTCTCGCGTACGGCGACGGAAATTATCATAGTCAGCTTGCACTCGGATCATACGATTTTTTATTTCTTCGAGTTCCTTTTCTAATTCAGTCACTCGGTTATCTTCTTCATTTCCAAGCTCAATCGTGTTATCGGCAGACTCCTCTACCGTTTCTTCATCTCGATTTTCCTCTTTTGATTCTTCGATGGATTCTTCATTATCTTGAACACGCTGTTGTTTGTTTTCTTCCACTACACTCACCTCCCTGACCTGATCAATGATTCTATCATCAATCTTAATTCCGTTAAAGAAAACTTGGTAAAGCCAAACCAATGGCACAGGCTGAGCCATTAGTTGCGCTTATACTGAAGAAAGTATTTTTGCACTTTCTTCAGTATAAAAAACATACTGAAGAATGGGAGATAAAGAGTTCTCCCACCCTTTAAATGTGTTGAATAAGTTTTCGTCCTTATAAAGGTATTACCACAATCAGTTTGAATAATACCGTTGCGTAAGTACTCTCGTCAAATCTTTTGAAAGCAGATCAAGCAATCCGATCACTCGTGGGTATTCCATTCGGGTCGGTCCCAGGATGGCAAGAGTCCCCATATGCTGTCCGCCTATAGAGTAACTTGCCGTGATCAGGCTGCAATTCTTCATCTCCTGGATGGTGTTTTCAGCGCCGATTTTGACATTGATCTTATCAGTATTCCCTTGATGTAGAAGCTGATGGATCAAATCTTGCTTCTCGATCGCATTATAAAGAGCTTTCACTTTTTCGACATCCTGGAATTCAGGCTGATTGAGAATGTTCGTTTTACCGCCATAATAGATTTTGTCGGATTTTTCGTTTTTGAAGAGTTGTGCCAGGAAATCAAGTGTCTTCTCATAATTATGAAGATGTGTTTTCAATAAACCTTGAACTTCTTGATGCAACTTCATCTTCAGATGTGAAAACGGGACACCCTTCAAACGTTCATTTAAAATGTTGACCGTCCGCTCAAGGTCAGTTGCATCCATTTCATCCGGCAATTCGACCGTATATTTTTCTACGTGTCCGGTATCTGTAATCAATACAAATATCGCAGTACCTTTAGAAATAGGAACGATCTGCAAATGCTTCAGCTTCGTTTCATAAACTTCAGGTCCTAAGATGATGGATGTATAGTTGGTGATTTCAGAGAGTAGATTCGCTGAATGTTCAATCAACATCTCTAGCTCCAGCATCTTTTCATGGAACAAAGAATGAATCCGCTTCATATCCTTGTTTCGCATTTCTACAGGTGACAATAGATTATCCACATAGAAACGGTACCCTTTTTCAGAAGGGATCCGCCCTGAAGAACTGTGTGTCTTTTCGATAAAACCCATATCTTCAAGATCAGCAAGCTCATTTCGAATCGTTGCAGAACTGAACGAAATGTCCTGCCGCTTAGAGATACTCCTTGATCCGAGAGGCTCAGCATTCTGTATATATTCATCAATAAGTATTTGGAGAATCAACAGCTGACGATCCGTTAACATCGAATCTCATCCCCTTTGTTAGCACTCGATCTGTTTGAGTGCTAATTCTAATTTATAAATTACCAAATGAGAAAATACTTTGTCAATATTTTATTACACCAATGAATTCTTGAAAAACGTCATTACCTAGAAAAAGTCCTTTATCCGTGAGACGAATGCTTTTTCGATCATTGATCAGGAGTCCATCCGCAGTCAATTTATCAATCTGTTCAGAAAAAACTTCCTCGATTTCAAGATTATATTTTTCATAAAAGCGAGCTTTATCGACCCCATCCATTTTTCGGAGTCCAAGAAAAACTTCTTCTTCCATACGGTCTTTCTTTTCTAGTCTAGTCACGATTCTTTGGGGTAATACCCCTTCATTGATTTTACGTATATAATGCGGGAGTGGTTTGACATTTTCGTATCGGATGTCATTCACATATCCATGAGCCCCAGCACCGATCCCATAGTAGCGTTCGTTCTTCCAGTACATCTGGTTATGCCTGCTTTCATATCCTGGTCTTGCAAAATTGCTGATTTCATATTGGGTGAAACCGTTTTGTTTCAGTGTATCAATCAGGTATTCGAACATATCCGATTCCTGTTCTTCCCCAGGGAGCGACAGCTGTCCCTTCCTATCACGTATTCCAAATACCGTCTGTTTTTCTACTTGAAGGGAATAAGCAGAAATATGCGGCACATTCAATTGAAGTGCAAGACTTACAGATTCTTTGAACATTTCAATTGTCTGGCCGGGTAATCCGAACATCAAATCGATGGAGATGTTTTCAAATCCAATCGTCTGAGCATCATTGATCATTCTGGCAACATCGTTCCTTCGATGGTTGCGGTTGAGTGCAGTAAGGAGAGTATCCTGGAATGCTTGTACCCCGATACTAAGCCGATTGACTCCCGCTTCTTTTAAAATTTGAAGTTTTTGTCTTTCGGTTACAGACGGATTAGCTTCCACTGTAAATTCCGTATCGACACCCGGCTTAAGATTAATGTTTACAATGTCGAGCATCCGCTTTAGCTGAGTATCATCAAGAGCCGTCGGGGTCCCTCCGCCGATATATATCGTTTCGATCGGAACTGCAGGAAACTCTTTCAACATTTTTTTGATTTCATGTTCCATAGCATCCAAGTAATCATCGACCGGTTGTCCTTCGATCAAGAATTTATTGAAATCACAATAATGGCAGATTTGTTCGCAAAACGGTATGTGGATATATGCAGCTTTTACCATCTTCATCACACTTTCAGTATATAAATGAAGGACTGGCGTCGGCCAGTCCTTACCAGCATATTATCAATCGTCAGAATCCATACGTAGTACAGACATGAAGGCTTCTTGTGGAACTTCGACATTCCCGACGGTTTTCATCCGTTTCTTACCTTCTTTTTGCTTCTCTAACAGCTTACGTTTACGGGAGATGTCGCCTCCGTAACACTTGGCAAGTACATTTTTACGTAAAGCACGGATATTTGTACGTGCGACAATCTTTTGCCCAATTGCTGCCTGGACAGGGATTTCGAATTGGTGACGCGGAATCAGTTCTTTCAATTTCTCTACTACAGCTTTTCCGCGTTCGTAAGCAAAATCCCGGTGGACGATGACAGAGAGAGCATCGATTTTCTCACCGTTCAATAAGATATCCATCTTGACAAGTTTGGATTGTCTGTAACCGATCAATTCGTAATCAAGAGAAGCATAACCTTTGGTACTTGATTTCAATTGATCAAAGAAATCGTACACGATCTCCGATAATGGGATTTCATAGATCACATTGACGCGGATATCATCCAAGTACTCCATCGTAATGAAGTTCCCTCGTTTCTTCTGGCAGATTTCCATGACTGCGCCAACATAGTCGTTTGGCGTCATGATCGATGCCTTTACATAGGGTTCTTCTACACGATCGATTGTTTGCGCATCAGGCATATTGGCTGGATTGTCGACCACCAATTCTTCACCGTTTGTCAAATGGACATTATAGATGACACTAGGTGCAGTGGTGATCAGGTCGATCCCGAATTCCCTTTCAATTCGTTCCTGGATGATTTCCATGTGTAGAAGTCCTAAGAACCCACAACGGAAACCGAATCCTAGTGCCTGAGAGGTCTCTGCTTCATATTGAAGGGATGAATCGTTCAATTCTAACCGTTCAAGAGCTTCACGAAGATCGTTATAGTTACTCGAATCAACCGGATACAATCCGCAGAAGACCATCGGGTTCATTTTACGGTAACCGGGCAACGGTGTATCTGCCCCGTTTTTAGCAGACGTAATCGTGTCACCGACTCGGGTATCTCCGACGTTTTTGATTGATGCAGTCAGGAATCCGACATCCCCCACTGTCAGTTCGTCTTTCATGACTGGTTTCGGTGTGAATACACCTAATTCATTGACTTCGAATTCTTTACCAGTAGCCATCATTTTGATTTTTTGACCAACCTTGACGGTACCTTCTGTAATTCGAATGTAAGCGACGACACCACGGTAACTGTCATAAAGCGAATCGAAGATCAATGCTTTAAGTGGTGCTTCCGGATCTCCTTGAGGTGCAGGTACTTTTTCAACGATCTGCTCAAGGATATCTTCAATTCCGATGCCGTTTTTCGCTGAAGCCAATACAGCATCAGAAGCATCCAGTCCAATTACATCCTCAACCTCTTGACGGACACGCTCTGGTTCTGCGCTCGGTAAATCGATTTTATTGATAACCGGCAAAATTTCAAGATCATTCTCCAGTGCCAGATAAACATTCGCTAAAGTCTGTGCTTCGATTCCCTGGGCAGCATCGACAATCAATAAAGCACCTTCACAAGCAGCTAAGCTTCGTGAAACTTCATATGTAAAATCGACGTGGCCAGGTGTATCAATTAGGTGGAAAATATACTCTTCTCCATCTTTTGCTTTATATGTCAATTGAACAGCATTCAATTTGATTGTAATCCCACGTTCACGTTCCAGATCCATGGCATCAAGCATTTGTTCTTTCATTTCACGGTGCGTCAGAGCACTGGTTTGTTCAAGAATCCGGTCTGCCAACGTAGATTTCCCATGATCGATATGGGCTATGATCGAGAAGTTACGGATTCTCGATTGGCGTTCCAATTTTTTATCATTACTCATTCTCTTCACTCCTAAGGTCGTACAACTAAGCTAGCATTGATTATAGCAATAGCACTCTTTTTATTCAATTGTTTCTGCATTTATCTGCATGTGCCCAGTATTGTGAGAAATTTCTGATTTTTATATGTTTCGTTCTCCATCCACTAGCGACTAGGCATGGGTTATTGAAGTCTGTTTTTCGTATAGGTTATTGTTTTTTGAAATTTACTCCGTGGGCTAAAGAAAAGCGGAAGTTGCCCGCGAGGTCCCTGGAAACCCGACTTCCGTACTCTATCCTTCACTTAAACCAGGATGCACGAACCCGTTAACGGACACAGGAATGCTTATTTGCCCAAAACAAGGTTGCGTAAAAGCCATTTTAAAAAAAGCCAAATAAAAAAAGAATCGGCCCTATCGTATCGTGATGAACTGATACGTTATGAGCCCATCCTTCTTCAATTCAAGTGAACAGAAAGTGCAAGATCTTGTCCAGTATTGTGCCGATTACCGTCATGATGATTGTCAGGATTTCACTGATCAATGATGAAACCATTTTTCCTAACTTGGAAAACAAATTGAACGCTTCTACTTCTTCAAGCTTCTTTTGTTTTTCTTTTATGTCATGGCTCGTGATTTGCGAACCGAGTACTTCCGCTTCAATATCACCGCTATCATTAACTTTCCATTCCAATGCGCTGTTACCTTCCGAACCCTTCATCTTGTCCATTTGAACTCCGACCTGTTGCATTCCGATCAGAATGCCGAACAAAAGGACAGATATCAGTATGAAACTCTTCATCATGAACCGGACCATCCGACTTCCTCCTACTGAATCCATGTGAAATTTGTGTTGGTACAAGCCTATGCAAGCTGTAGAACTATTAGAACTCAATGTGTATAGGATCCGCTGTTTTGTTGATCGACCTGACCATGCAATGCTGTATTCAATCCACCAGCAATCACATTCGCCATATCTTCAATGAAAACATCCACTTCTTTAGGCGTAACCATCAGGTTGTGTCCCAGCGGCGCTAAGACTTCCTTGATCAATTGTCTTTTTTGCGTATCTTCAAGTGTTCCGATCATTCCTAGAAATGCCTGCCGGTTTTCTTCATCCGGCATATCCTCATCTGATAGATTTTTACGCTCACCGAATGTCATTCCTGCTGGTGTCAGTGCTTTTGTAGGATCATCCTTTTCACGCATCTCACGACCGAAATGTTTTAAAATGTAATCAATCGTGTCACTTGTAATTGTGACCGCGTCAACAACTGTAGGAACACCGATTGCGATGACCGGAATTCCTAATGTTTCCCGACTCAATTCTTTACGCTTATTTCCCACACCTGAACCTGGATGGATGCCAGTATCCGAGATTTGAATCGTCGTATTCACCCGTTCCACTGCCCTGGATGCTAAGGAATCAATTGCAATCACGAAATCAGGTTTAGATTTTTCAATGACACCTACGATGATATCACTCGTTTCGATTCCAGTTGTCCCCATGACCCCGGGGGAAAGAGCACTGACTGGACGGAACCCTTCCTCTACGTTTTCTGGTGCCAATTCAAACAAGTGCTTCGTGACGAGAAGGTTATTTGTCGTACGAGGTCCAAGAGCATCCGGTGTGACATTCAGATTTCCAAGACCCACTACAAGACAGCTTGCATCTTTCGCAATCTGAAGCTCCTGAAGGAAATTAGCGAACTCATGGGCAAAGACGTCCTGAACCCGCTGCTGTAAAGCAGAATCCTTTTGTCGAATACCTTGCATTTCCATAGTCAAATAAATTCCTGGTTTTTTCCCAGTCGCTTTTTGTCCAGCTTCTTCTATTTCAACCCTAGTGAGTTTAATTCCATCCATATCACGTTCTTTGACGATGACGCCATCGATCTTGTGCTTCGATTCTTCTTCCTGTTCTTTTGTAATCATCTCATTGGATTCAATCGCCAAATCGGTTCTGACGTTATATAATTCTAGATCTTTATCCATTGGCAGCTCACCCCTGATTATTGATAGCATTATCAAATAGCATAGCCTTCTCCTACTTTTTTCATTCTTTCGATTCAGATTTCTCTTTAAAAAAGAGCAGTCAACTGATTATCTTTGTACAAAAGAGATTGCAATTATACGGACGGTTTGATAGAATATCTTGTGTTGTATTTTCCGCAATTTCGGTTGCATTCAAGGGAGGTGAACGGAATTGGCAAATATTAAATCTGCTATTAAACGTGTTAAAACAAACGATAAGCGTCGTGCACATAATGCAGCGATGAAATCATCCATGCGTACTGCTATCAAGAACTTTGAAACGAAAGTAGCTAACAACGATGCTGAAGGTGCTAAAAATGCATTCTTGGTTGCAACCAAAAAGCTTGATAAAGCCGCTGGTAAAGGAATCCTTCACAAGAACGCTGCAGCTAGACAGAAATCTCGTCTTGCTAAGCAATTAAACGGCCTTAGCGCTTAATTCATAAGTGAATGAAATACTGGAATCTGAAACGACCTACATAACAGGTCGTTTTTATTTTCGTTTAAAATTCCACTGATGATCCACAAAGCTCACTTGCTTGGAAACCACTGTTTCTAAGCAAGAACATTTCCCGACCGATAATTAGTGGACATCAGAGCCCTTATTTGACCCAAATCCTCCTATATCAAAAATTAGAGGACACCAGAGACCTTATTCGTCTAAAACCAAAGAAAATCAGAGTCAATTTACCCAAATAACGTACCAGTTGTCCTCTAATTTTTGAAATCAACACTTTTTGGCACAGATAGCGGAACAGTTGTCCTCTAATTCCAACAGCTCCCCCACTTACGAAAAACGCGTTAAGACCTCAGCTTGTCGTGAGGGTAATAGGGGTAGATATATATAACAAAAACTGACTCTTCCATCACGAGAGGAGTCAGTCTCTACTGCTAACTTAATTCGATTGTGGCTGCCGGGCGAGGCTAGTCAAGAAAAGTTCCAGAGTCAGCGTTTTGTCCCGTTGGCCGGTTTTCATCTCAAAATCGGCATCGGCTGCTTTCATCAGTAACGCTTTCAACTCATCCTCCTGAAAAGAAACACTTTGTTTTGCAGCAATCTTTACCGCATAAGGGTGTAAAGACAGAGTTGATGCAATATTCTTTTCAGTATAGCCTTGTGCTCGCAATTGTTTGACTTGGAGTATGATTCGAAACTGCCTTGAAAGTAAAGCCATCAATTTGATCGGTTCCTCATTCTGTTTCAATAGGTCATAGCAGATTCGTAAAGCTGAATCAATCCGCCGGTTTGCAACATGCTCCACCATCGTGAACACGTTGCTTTCGAGAGAACGCGAAATCAATTCGTCGACAGTACGAGGATCGATCTGCTCGCCTTCGCCTACGTAAAGTGCCATTTTTTTGACTTCACTGATGAGTAAAGCCAAATTTTCACCTTGAAGTTGTATCAGTCTTTCTGCGGCCTCGTTTGAGATTGTGACATTGGCTTCTTTTGCTGCATGTTCTATCCACTCCTTTTGCAGCCGGACATTCATTTTATCTGCTACAATCACTTCCGCTTGCTTTTTCAACGTCTTGACGATCTTTTTCCGTTCATCCAACTTTTCATATGGTGCGACAAAAATGACAATCGCTTGCTCGACCGGATCTTTCAGATACGATTCTAGGTGCTTCAAATCATGTTCGACCTTACTTTTGGTTTTTGCGCCTGTCAGAAAATACGGATTCTGTATGATGACAACCCTGCGTTCCCCCATGAATGGAAGGGTTTCTGCATCTTCAATCGCAGTATCAATCGACTGCTCTTCCATATCGAAAGCAGATAGGTTGAAATCAGCAGTTTCTTCATCCAGAGCAGCTTGTACAATCATTTTTTGCGTATATTCCAGTATGTATTTTTCTTTTCCGTATAATAAATAAAGTGAAGAGTAAGCTTCATTCTTCAGTTTCTTATTCAAATCTTTTATAGACAATTTCATCACCCCACTATAATATCTTAAGCATATATGATAAAATTGCCAAGGTACAGGGTAAAGGAGGTCCGACCCCTAAAGTCAAACCTCCATTTATATAAACGTTAGCGGTCAAGACCCGGGAAGCTTCACCACTAACGATAAAACTCTTCCCCGTAAGCTTATTGTTATGTTATCCTATGCAGGGTGAAAGTATAGGTGTCAACTCTTAGCAATATGGGCAAGATTTTAGGTGTTTAAAGAATGACATGAATCGCATAAGTTTCACCTAATCGTAAAAAATAGAGATATGGATTTTTTGCGATAGATACCGTATACTTGAGTTGAAACAGGAGGGTTGCGGAAATGAATGACTTTGAAAAAGATGTACAGGCTAAAACCAATGATGTAGTTGATTCTGGACTTGGTTTTCTCTATTCTTTCTTGTTCTTCACCGTCATTTTCTTTACGGCAGTGATCATTAAAGCTGTTGCGCTTTAAAGAAACCCGAAATTCGTTGGGTACATATACGTTTTTTAGAAAAGCGAGGGGATTTTTCCTGTCGCTTTTTTTATTTTCGGTTTGTAATACTTTAACAATATTATAGGAGAGGACTATAGATTTTCCTTTATCATCTTATGGAGAAACGGTTTTTATACGTGTTTGATCAGGTGAAATAATTACCATAATCGCACCATGTTCATCGGTGCGAAAAATGTCAATGTTGTGATTCTCCAACCTTTCGATGACCGAAGATGATGGATGATTATATCGGTTATCTGCACCTACAGAAATAAAAGAAGCTTTAGGAGTTAATTTGTTTATAAATGATTGTGATGTAGAAGTATCACTCCCGTGGTGAGCAATCTTCACGTAATCCACCTCTAACGTTGGATATTCGTTTAAGATCCTCTCCTCAATTTTGTGATCGATATCTCCTGTGAATAAAAAAGCATTATCATGAATATCCGCATATAAAACCAGCGATCTGTTATTACGGCTTTCACGTGTTCGGTCTGGATTCAGGGTCTTGAATGAAGAGGAGCCGATTTTCCACGATACATTCTCCTCTAACAATTGAATTGGTGCCCCAAGTCCTTTTAAAAATTCCAATTCTGAAGCCTCTAGATGATCTGATTTTCCATACACTACCTGCTCTATCCTCACTTTTTCCAACAATCCGTTTGTACCGCCAATATGATCGAAGTCTCCATGTGAAAGGATCAAGGCATCCACCTTACGTATTCCACGCGCTTTTAAAAAATCTGCAACGATATCATCTCCTGTGTCGAACTCGTTCCTCCTTTCCATCCATTTTTCCTGGTTGAAACGGATGATTCCCCCTGTGTCGATCACATAGACTGCTTTTCTGAACGGTAATTCAATGACGATTGCATCCCCTTGACCGACATCAAGGAAAGTCACATATGCATTTGCATTGAATTTTGGATGGATAAACTGGGCACTTAACAGCAATACGATGCTGATAAACGGTAAAAGCAAACGCTTAAAATTTATTTCCCATGACACCAACAGGAAATAAAAACATATCACTATCCCAAAAAGCAGGATCACATTCGGTCTTCCAAGAGTCAGAAGCCCAAACGGAAGGTTGTCCACCCATTGCATGACAAGATGAATATACTTGAAACTAAAACTTAGTAATGCACTCGGCAACTCCCACACGGGAAATGGAATCAAAAGGAACATGGAAAAAGTAAGTAAGATACACGGGAGAAGAACAATAGTCATGAAAGGGGTGAAAATCATGTTCAAAGGAAGAGACCAAATGGAATACTCATAAAAGTTCCATAAGACAATCGGCAAGGCAGCAGTTTGCGCGATGAAGGACCCGTACAGTAGCTGTTTGTATGGTGGGAGATCACGCAAAATCGTTTTGCTTGATAAAATGAGCGAAGCGGTAATTAGAAAGGAGAGCTGAAAACCGATGGAGTAAACAAAAATTGGTTTAAAGAGCAACAGTCCGAGCAGGATCATACACAATTGATTGAAAGTCGTCATTTTGATCCGTAGCAGCAAGATAAGACACACCAGTGCAGCCATCAACCCTGCACGTATGACAGACGGTGCTCCACCAGTCAGTAAAATAATAAAGGGAATGAACAGTAGTAGGGTCCACAAGGCAGTTTCTTTCACGACACCTGCACGAATGAGAAGAAAATAGAAAATGCCCAGAATCGTCCCTACGTGTAAACCCGAAACCGCTAGAAGGTGAATCAATCCGAGGCTTTGATAACGTTCTTGTAAATCTTCATCAATTCCGGTCCGATCACCAAATACCAGGGTATTCATCATCCCCCGCAGGTCTTCCGGGAAGTCTTCATTTATCATTGCGATACGATCTTGACGAAAACGATGTAAAGAAGTAAGAATCCCTTCTCCTGTTGCACAATTTGTTATAGAAAGCTTGGTTGTGCTAAAAACCCAATGGATGTTGAAAGTGTTTTTAAGATACATACGATAATTGAATCCGTAGAAGTTCCGGTTCGCATCCGGTTGTTCCAATTCTCCTGAAAACCTGCAAACATCTCCGTAATATAGGTTTTTAAGGTCATCTTGTTCCTTTTCTGTCTGGATTTTATGCTTGACAAGAATCTTTTCTTTATTAGGAAGCTTTAAGTGGAAAGTGATACGATCTCCATCGATATTCGGCGTGGAAATGATCGTGCCTGTGAGGGATGTTTGATCCAGAGACAGTTGTGTTGCATGGAGATCATTATAAAAAGGCGTATAGAGGACAAAAAAGAGATAGGTACCTGTCATCACTATACATACCAGTAAGGATAACCTTTTCAGATAGAAGTTAATGATGAGGTAACTAATCAGGATAGCACACAGCCACCATCGGGTTGTAGTCGTGAGAATCCCGAGGATGGCTGTTATGGCAATAAATTGCATCTTCATTTTTCAAGAATGTCCATCACGTTCGTAAAGTAGTGCAAACTTTTCATTCAGACGATCAACAGCTTTTTCGTCATCCAAATGTTTTGAAAGTTGTTCAAGTAATTCAGAAGTGAAATCCCTTTTGGCATTAGAGGTCAGATCATACTGGTCTTGCAATTCCACAAGTTCTGTTTCGACACCTGATTGTTCGAATAAGTCGATCGCGTACGGATGATTTTTATAATCAGCAGCATAATAAACCTTCTTGATACCGCTTTGGATGATCGCCTTACAACATTGAAGGCACGGAAAATGTGTCACATATATCTCAGCGCCCTCCGTCGGTACACCGAACTTGGCACATTGGAGAAGTGCATTCATTTCGGCGTGAATCGTGCGGACACAATGCCCATCAATCACATAACATCCTTCATCCCTGCAATGGACACCACCGGAGATCGAACCGTTATAACCTCCTGCTATGATCCTTTTATCTCTTACAATCGTTGCTCCCACAGCCAATCGTTCACATGTACTCCGTAATGCGAGCAACGAACTTTGTGCCATGAAATATTGGTTCCATGAAATACGACCCAAAATCGTAAGCCCCCTTCCCTTGTTCCCTTAAGTTTATCGATAGATTGTCCCCTGTGCAATCTTATTTCGAAGCTGTAATATATTCTTTCAATTGTTCAAATGTTTTTTGCCCTATCCCTGGCACATTCATCAAATCATCGATCGATGCAAACCCTCCATTCTCCTCCCGATAGGAAATGATCGCTCCTGCCTTCGATGGACCTATTCCTGGTATTGTTTCTAATGCTGATGCTTCTGCATGGTTGATATCAATCTTTCCATCTTCTTTTTCCGCAGAAGCAACAGGAGGCGCTGTTTCTCCGATTGCAGCCACATAGATGACCATTTCATCAACGAGTATTTGCGCTAGATTGATACTATTTTGGTCAGCATCTTCATTAAATCCACCGGCTAGCTGAACAGCATCATTCACCCGCTGTCCAGATTTCATTTCAAAAATACCTGGTGAACGTACAGCCCCTTTAACATCAACGATTAAACGATTTTCAACTCTCGCTTCTGTTTTTTGATTATTTACTTGGCTCGGTAAAGCTCCTTCCTCTTCATCTTCTCCAAGTGTAGAGGGTATTCCTGAGACATCAGGTCCTGTCGTAACCCCCTGGTACATCCAAAAGAAGCCACCGACAAGTAGTATGATCAATAAAATTAAAATACGTTCCCGCTTTGAAAAGGAATCCCAATTCAAAACGATCACCTCCTTTCCATTCATTAATCCTTTAGAACCTACCACGGTTTGTTTTTATTCATAAATGGTGTCAGTGGCACATACATTTGAAGATAGAAGACGGTCAAGAGGAGGGTTTATATATGAAAGTGGGCGTTATAGGTACAGGGAACATGGGAACAATATTGATCTCTGCTTTTATGGAATCGTTAGCTGTCAGGCCGTCCGATTTAATGATCATCAATCGAACTGCTCGAAAAGCAGAAGCATTGAAACTACAATATCCTGGCCTGAATGTCGGTAAAACGAACAGTGAAGTCGCTTCCTTTGCGGATATACTCTTCATCTGCGTTAAACCACTTGAGTATCATGCATTGATAGAAAAGATCGCACCATGTTTAACCAATGAAAAGCTGATCGTTTCGATTACTAGTCCGATATCCGTTGAACAATTGGAAGAAGTGAGCCCTTGCTGTGTCGCCAGAGTGATACCAAGTATCACGAACCGTGCGCTTTCCGGCGCGTCCCTCATAACATTCGGAAAACGTTGTACACCAACCCATAAGAGAAATTTGAAGAACTTGATGAGTAAGATTTCCTCACCTGTTGAAATCGATCAATCCATTACGAGGGTCGCTTCCGATTTATCAAGTGTAGGTCCTGCATTTTTCAGTTATTTACTCCAAGCTTACATCGAAAGCGCTGTTGAGGAGACGGAAATTTCTAAGGAACAGGCTACCCAGCTTGCAAGTGAAATGATCATCGGGATGGGTAAATTGATAGAGAAGGAGATTTATACGTTACCTACCTTGCTGGAAAAAGTATGTGTCAAAGGCGGGGTCACCGGAGAGGCTTTAAAAGTGTTTGATGCAGAACTTGGTCCTCTTTTCAACAATGTGATCAAGAGAACTCACGCAAAATACGAAGAAGACTGCGAAGCCGTCGAACAACAATTTACAAAGCAATATTAGGATTAAGGTATGTTTCGACACAAATCACCTTTTTCCTTTTTTTACTTTAATTAAATAGACGCTCTACCTTGTTGATGGAAATTGTAGCATTTTCCCACAGGATTATGGTGGATTTCACTTATCGACAATAAAAAACCCGAATAAATGACTCTCAAAGGTCATTTTCGGGTTTTTGATTACCTACATTTATCAATCATAGTCTAGCTCTTTTTCTTGCTGTAAAAAACAGACGCTCTGATGTATCATTCGGATGATGATCTGTAAAATCCCCTGTTACAGTGAGAAGTTCAAACCCTGCTTCATCAAGTAATGATTGATATGTTTCTAACGAATAAGTTCTTTGATAGTGACTCTCATCATACCTTTTGTATACATCATTTCCAGTATGTACGAAGAAGGACAAATCATGATGGATGCTTCCTTCTTCTTCCCCAGGATGACATTCCCAAATATAGCTGATTTCCTCATCATTCAACGTGAATATGTGGTCAGAAAAAACAGTTTCTATCTTGTATAATGTATGCACATCGAACAAGAGCAATCCCTCAACCTTCAATGATTTAGATATGGATTGGAATGCCGTTTTCACATCGTTTGGGGTACGAAGATAGTTGAGAGAATCACAAAAGATCAGCGCCACGTCTTGCTCTTTGAAACCATCAAGATCTCTCATATCCTGTTGATAGTATGGAACATGCAAACCTTTATGTTCAGCCTTTTCCCTTGCAACAGTCAACATTTCTTCTGAAAGATCGATTCCTTGTACGTTATAGCCTTTCTCCGACAAGCGTAACGATATCTCACCTGTTCCACACCCGATATCAAGTAAAGAGCTTGCAGGACCGCTGCAGTATGTGTCAATCGCTCTATTGACGAAACTGACCCACATATCGTAAGGTGCATCCTCCATCAACCGATCATATAATCCTGCAAAATGTTGATAACTCATGATTTCACTCCATTATGTCAGCATAGATTCAATGTTCAACGTTGGCGCATCGCCCCATAATTTCTCGAGGTTATAATACATGCGATCATCCTTATGGAAGATGTGAACGATGACATCTCCAAGATCGATGAGGACCCACCGCGATTGATCCAATCCTTCCAAACGTTTGACAGGGTATTCGTTTTCTTGGGCTCGGTCTTTTACTTCACGGGCAATCGCTTCAACTTGTTTTTCCGAGTTTCCATGACATATTATGAAGTAATCTGCCACAAGTGAAATCCCTTGCACATCCAAGACGACTATGTTTTCAGCTCTCTTATCATCAAGAGCTCGTACTGATAATTCAACCAATTCATTTGATGTCATTCATTTTTTCCTCCTTGTTGTCGAACGATATCGTTATAAGTGTATAGCGTTTCAGGGAAAACGAGTTGATTTCTCTTCATAAGAAATGTGATGGTATTCATTAGAGACTGCTTCACAGCTTCATTTAAATTCTCTTTGGCTGCTTCTCTGACGTCCTCTACTCCCGGGAAATGTCTTCCTGGTTCTATATAATCTGCTAGAAAAATGATTTTTTCTAACATGGACATCCCGACTCTGCCGGAAGTATGACTACTTATCGCTTGAAGGATCTCTTCGTCCTCCATCCCCGCTTCTTTTTCGACAAGGTAAGCACCAACTGGAGCGTGCCATAGCTCTGAACCATAGCGTAACAGATCTTCTCCAAGATTCTGTTCCTTAATGATTCTTTTCATTTCTTCTTTAGAACGAAATTTGGCATAATCATGGAATATCGCAGCCATCCTCGCTTTTTCAGAATCTGCCCCGAATCTCTCAGCTAATTCTACCGCTGTATCCATGACACCGATCGTATGCTGGTATCGGTGCTCCGTAAGCTGTTCTCTCACGATTTTCAGCGCTTCATCCTTCGTCATATAACCGATTCACCTCAATGTAATCCTTGACTGTTTCAGTCACATAATACTTTGTGTTTTTCTTTTGTCGGAAACGTTCCCTTAACATTGTGGAAGAAATTCCGATCAAAGGGGTTTCAATAGCGATGATACTACCAAGATAAGGGCTCTTGAACTCATGTCCCGGTCGTTCAATGCCGATGAAGGTGACGTCCTCTATCAATTCATCGATCCTTTCCCAGGTATGCAATGCTGCTATACTATCTCCCCCGATGATGAAATAGAAATCATAATCAGGATGCTTCATTTTCATCTCTTTCATCGTATCGACTGTAAAAGACGGGCCTTCCCGTTCAAACTCAATAAGAGAAAGTTCAAATTCTTCCACTTCTTCAATCATTTTATCCACCATTTTCACGCGATCATTTCCAGACGAGACGCCATCAATCTTTTTATGTGGTGGTGATGCGCTGGGCATAAACCATATCTTGTCCAGGTTACATTGCTCAAGCGCCTCCTGTGCCATGATGAGATGACCGATATGAGGTGGATCAAAGGTACCTCCTAGAATGCCAACTTTTTTCTTTTTCATTGGATCAGGACGGCAGCTCGATTGTTTTTTTCTCTTTCGATTCTTTATATAAAACGATGGTATTCCCTATTACCTGTACAAGCTCAGCTCCAGTTTTTTCTGTCAAAGTATCAGCCACAGTGTCCTTATCTTCTTCACAATTTTGCAGTACACTGACTTTAATCAACTCACGAGCTTCAAGTGCGTCATTGATTTGTGAATACATATTTTCATTTGTACCGCCTTTTCCAACCTGAAAAATCGGATCCAGGTGATGGGCTTTCGACCTCAAAAACCGCTTTTGTTTTCCTGTTAACATGTTCATTTCCCTCCAAGCTTTTGTTCGACAGTCCACTTCATCAAACCTAGATCAGGCTTTCTCCCCGTCCAAAGTTCAAATGAAAGTGCTGCTTGATGTATGAACATCGGCACTCCATTTTGGACCGTACATCCTTTTTCCAGTCCTGTTTTCAAAAACTTCGTCATCAACGGGTTATAAATGATATCAACTAAGACTGTGTGGGGTTCCAGATAATCCAAGGAAATTGGTGTTCCGTTGATATTTTGGACCATCCCGATCGGTGTCGTGTTGATGACAATATCATATTGGGCTAATCTCGATGCAGCTTCCTCTAGTGGAAGGGTTTGTCCATTGCTCCCTTCAAGAAGTTGAACAGCTTTTTCTTCAGTCCTGTTTGTGACTGTCACCTGTTCTACTCCATTCAAAAGAAATGCCTTTACAATAGCACGGGCAGCTCCCCCAGCACCGATAATAAGAATATTCGATTCCTTCAAATTGAGAGGATGAACCTCAAGCAAAGACTGATAAAATCCAGGACCATCTGTATTGTAACCTTTCAGTTTAGATCCTTCCACAATGACCGTATTGACAGCTCCTATGGCCTTAGCGAAAGGGTCCATTTCATCCAGAAGGTTGATGATATCCAGCTTATGAGGAATGGTAACATTGAAGCCCTTGTAGCCGGATTCAATAAGGGCTTGCACCTTTTGTACCAGTTCCTCTTTTCTCACATGAACTGCTTCGTATTTTGCATCGATTCCCAGTTGTTTGAAGCATGCATTATGGATTTCCGGAGACATCGATTGTATAATCGGGTCACCAATCACAGCATATTCAGATAAGCGCTTGTCGTACATAGACACCCACTCCCTTAGGAGCATAAGCTGCTACTCTTGCAGGAGCAGAGGTTACCGTGATCCATCCAAGTCCAGAAAACACGATATCTACCTTATCCTCTTTAATGGAAAATTCATGCTTTGCTAATGGTGGCAATTGACTCACATCATCTGAATCAGGCGGGCTCAGCAGTTCTCCTGCCTGTTTTTCATAAAGGTCTGATGCTTTTTCGAGCTTTGTCCGATGAATGGGCAGCTCGTTAGACAAGTAACATATGAACGACTGCTTCGGTCCAGATTCGAAGTCAAAACGTGCAAGACCGCCCATGAATAGGGTTTGTCCGTCATTCAACTGGTAAACCTTAGGCTTTATCTCTTTTTTCGGTGTGATTTTTTTAAGGTCTTTCTTATTAATATAGTGCGCAATCTGATGGTGATTAATAATCCCCGGTGTATCATAAAGTGAACGCTTCTCATCTAAAGGAATTTCTATGAGATCAAGCGTCGTTCCGGGATAATGTGATGTTGTAATTAATGTTGATGTCTCTTCACTGAATTCTTTGATCAATTGATTGATGAACGTGGACTTACCTACATTCGTTGCACCGACTATGTATACATCTTTATCATTCCGATACTCATCTATCGTCGCAGCAACTTCTTTTACCCTCATACCTTTTTCAGCACTCATCAATTCGACATCGATTACTTTTACGCCTAATTGTTTGGCTTCATACTTCATCCAATTTTTTATTTTATTCGGTTTGACTGATTTAGGCAGGAGGTCAAGCTTATTGCCTATAAGCAGAATCGGATTCTTTCCGACAAAGCGGTGGATACCTGTCAACCAGCTTCCACTGAAATCAAAAATGTCAACAATCTTCACAATCAATGCATCTTGTGAACCGATCCCTGACAAGATTTTACGGTAGTCATCGTCTGTAAGTGATACATCTTGTATTTCATTATAATGCTTCAGACGGAAACAGCGTTGGCAAATCACTTGTTCTCTTTCCAATGCTGATGGAGGAGCATACCCTAACTCTTTTTTATTTTCCGTTTGGATGGCCACTCCACAGCCCTCACAAAATATCGAATTACCCAAAGATCATTCCTCCCAATTAATTAACCCTTTACGTTTCATCCACTGCAAAACATGGCGTTCCATATAACGATTGAGCTTTGTAGCGATTCCATCACTTTTTGCCACAGGAACGACAAGGATGGTATATAACCCGAGCCTGTTGCCTCCAAGAACATCTGTAAAAATCTGATCTCCTACGACAACCACTTCATTATGCTGAAGTTTCATATTTTTCGCTGCTCGTTTGAAAGCTTTGGTCATCGGTTTACGAGCTCGGAAAATAAACGGGATATTCAAGGGATAAGAAAAACTACGTACCCGATCCTCATTATTATTTGAAACGATGGTCACTTGTAAACCTTTATCCTTCAACATCGCAAACCATTTGATCAATTCAGGGGTAGCTTCAGGACGGTCCCATTCGACCAATGTATTATCAAGATCTGTAATGATTCCTTTGATTCCTCTTTCCAATAACTCATTCGCATCTATATCATAAATAGAAGGAACATGTTCATTAGGCAATAATTGTTTAAACACTACCAATACACCTCATATCCAATTCTTCTTCAATCCAACCTTTATTGTATCAATAATTTACCCATCGACAATGTTTTTTCACCATTTCTTGTAGACAGATCCATTTTGAAAAACGTGTCAAATTTAAAATGAATAGACAGAGGAAAACGCTCTATCCTATTCCAAGCCACTAACTTCTAAAACAAAAGATAAACTCCTCAAAACAAAAAAACAAAAACTTTTCGACAAATTTCGATTTATTCAGAATTTGTGGATAACTTTACTCACAATATACACATTGAAAATTAACCAATCATTTACTTTATGAACATTTTACCCACAAGTTATCCACTTCGTTTTGTGGATAAGAGAACGATTGTTCCTCATTCCATTTCATGGTAAGCTAGGTTTACATCATAACATAAAAGTTTATGCAAGCTTCGAATTCAATATGACTTATAAAAATCTTTTATGACGAGCCTCAACGCTTTCCTCTATGTTGATCATATTCGAACTTATACTTTCATTAAAAACAGAACTTTTTACAAAAGAACGATCCTACTAATTTCTAAATGAGTCTGGAGGTGCGAAGCCCATTTTCGGCTGTGCTTATGGAAAATCTATCTGATGAGCTCTTGATTGAGTCCTATCACAAAGCGAGAGAGTTGAAACTGAGCCACGAATTCATCACTTTGATCAAAAAAGAGATTGACCGACGGCATTTGACTACTAACTTAATTTCTACGCACTTATAACCCGACCAACATTTTTTGTTGGTTCTTTTTTTTTGCATTCGTTCTGTTCAATGACTTTATCGACTTACAAGCGATACTCCCCACACTCCTTCGGGAAAGACGAGCCAGGTGAGACCCCACATTGAGGTATTTCATGAGGAGGCTTGAATCGCCAACGGAATGGAAGTGAATTTCACAGAAATCTAAAAGCCTGAGCATTAACAACTATTAAAGTTCCAAACTTGGGTGATAATAGAATAAGATAAATCGTCAGTAGATTGTAACATCGTTGAATTTTTAAGGTCATTTGACGTTAAAATTGTTGATAATCCATAGTTATTGTGATTACAATGGGAATGGTACAGTACATAACTGATACGGAAATCTTGATAGGAGGATCTTTTTTATGTTGCAATATGCAGTCCTTGCTCCGTTCATTACGGCATTATTTGTGCCGTTTTTCTTTCGATACATACGGGCAATCCACACAGGATGGTTAATCCTCCCAATTCCTTTTGGGATCTTTGCGTATTTTTTATCACAAATTACTACAATTTCAGAAGGCGCAAATGTTCACTCGCTTGTCCAATGGGTGCCTTCGCTTGGAATGGACTTCAGTTTTTATTTAGATGGACTCAGTTTACTCTTTTCATTATTAATAAGCGGAATAGGAACTCTTGTAGTTTTGTATTCCATTTTTTATTTGAATAAAAACGAAAAGTTGCATAATTTTTATGTTTTCTTGTTCATTTTCATGGGCGCAATGCTTGGTGTCGTTCTTTCAGATAACGTTTATGCGTTATATCTTTTCTGGGAGTTGACAAGTTTATCTTCTTTCCTCTTGATCGGATATTGGTATGAACGGCAAGCATCACGTTATGGTGCGCTGAAATCGATGATCATCACTGTATTAGGCGGTCTTGCCATGCTCGGCGGACTCATCCTCCTTACCATCGTTACAGAAACGACAAGTATACGGGAGATGATTGCAGCTAGCGATAGCGTACTAGAGAGTCCTTATTTTACAGGTATTTTACTATTGATCCTGTTAGGTGCTTTCACGAAATCTGCACAATTCCCGTTCCATATCTGGCTACCAGATGCGATGGAAGCACCGACTCCGGTCAGTGCCTTCCTTCACTCTGCAACGATGGTGAAAGCAGGGATCTATCTGACTGCGCGCCTTTTCTTATTGTTCGGCGGTACAGATATCTTTTTCGTTTTAGTAACAGGCTTTGGTTTATTGACGCTCTGTTGGGGATCATACATGGCTGTCCGTCAAACAGATTTAAAAGCGATCCTTGCGTTTTCCACGATCAGTCAGCTGGGAATGATCATGACAATGCTGGGCTTTGGTACGAAAGAGGCTGTTTTCGCAGCTGTTTTCCATATTTTCAACCATGCGACTTTTAAAGGAAGTCTGTTCATGGTTGCTGGAATTGTCGATCATGAAACAGGAACGCGCGACATTAGAAAACTGGGTGGCTTAATGACACTGATGCCGATATCGGCAACATTAGCATTTTTCGGTGCCTTTTCAATGGCTGGTTTTCCCTTACCGATTTTCAACGGATTCTTAAGTAAGGAAATGTTCTTCCAAACGTCCCTGGATTTGGATACGACATCACCACTTGTCGCTAGCCTTGCACCATTCGTCCCAGCCATTGCTGTATTAGGAAGCATTTTCACTTTCGTCTATTCAATGTACTTTTTCTTCCATACGTTTACGGGGAAAACACGTGGCGAATTGAAGGTCAAACCACATGAGGCACCAATAGGCATGTTAATATCGCCTATCGTGCTGGTCATGTTTGTCGTCGTGATCGGATTATTACCGAATTTGATCAACGGTCCAATTTTGACACCAGCTACAGCGGCAATTTTCGGTGAGATTCCTAGTAAACATATCGTCTTTTGGCACGGCTTTAAACTCCCCCTCTACATGTCATTGATCGTAGTCGCTTTAGGGGTCATCCTTTATTTGACAAGAGCAAAATGGCAGGCTGTCTATAATTGGATACCTGGGGTGTTAAGTGCAAATAAAGCTTATGATTCCATCTATAATATGAAATTCCGTATTGCTGAGAAAACAACCCGGACTTATATGACAGGATCAATCAGACATTATGTGTTATACATCCTTATTTTCATAATTGGGGCAGTTGGAGTAACCCTGTTTGTGACAGACGGATTCGTAATTGAGACTGGTGACTTAGCACCAATTTCCTGGCCAGAAGTCGCGGTCGGTCTCGTTATGGCGGTTGCTGCATTTGCAACGATAATGATGAAAAACCGTATTGCTGCAATTCTCGTTCTTGGTGTGGTAGGTTATGGATTATCTCTACTTTTCGTGTTTTTCCGTGCACCTGACCTTGCTTTGACACAATTGATTGTCGAAACAGTGACGGTTGCATTATTTCTACTGTGCTTTTACCACTTGCCGAAGCTTGATACGGGAAAAACAACACCTGGAGCCAAAACGGTTAATATCATCATTTCAGCGTCAGTTGGCGTGCTAGTTACTTTGATTGCGATCGCATCGCATAGTTCAAAGAGCTTTGAAACGATCGCTCACTATTTCATTAAAGAATCACACCATCTTGGCGGTGGAAATAACGTGGTAAACGTAATTCTTGTTGACATGCGTGGACTGGATACGTTGTTTGAAATCACAGTTCTCGGTATAGCTGCATTAGGGATCTACGCAATGATCCGACTCCGCGACAAGGAGGAGATCGATTAATCATGGAAATCATCATGTCGATCCTGGCTGGCATTCTTTTTTCAGCTGGGGTCTACCTATTACTTCAAAGACAATTACTGAAAATCATATTCGGAACAGCAATATTATCTCATGGCGCCCATTTGCTCATCTTGACGATGGGAAAGCTTAACAGAGGCGCGCCTCCTATTCTGGAAGAAGGGATCGATGTGTATACGGATCCTCTTCCACAGGCTCTGATTTTGACTTCGATTGTCATCAGCTTTGGTGTAACATCATTTTTACTCGTGTTGGCCTATAGAGCTTATAAAACCAATAAATCAGACAACATGGAGCAACTAAGGGGATCTGATCATGACTAATCTAATCATATTACCAATTTTGATACCACTCATCGCCGGCACCATGTTCGTCTTTTTCAGAAAAAGACTGCCTCTGGTCCGTACAGGAACACAAATTGCCACCATTATCAATCTGGCTGTCACAGCATATGCCACATTTCATGTAATACAACATGGTACCATCGTCCTTGAAACTGGTGGATGGATTGCCCCCTACGGAATTATCCTAGTCGGTGATGGGCTTTCGTTATCACTGCTCCTGACTACGAATGTCGTTGCAGTAGCTGCTGCATTCTACGCACCCTTTTCTTTAGATAAGGGCCGTGAAGAATTTTATTTTTACTCGTTCTTCCTTATGCTCATCGGAGGGGTCAGTGGTGCATTCTTGACAGGGGACATTTTCAACCTCTTTGTCTTTTTTGAAGTATTGTTAATGGCTTCATATGGGTTGATTGTTCTTGGAGGGACAAGACAACAGCTTCGGGAATCAATCAAATATGTCCTATTGAACCTTTTTTCTTCAATCTTATTTGTCACAACAGTAGCATTTCTTTATTCGGTAACTGGTACAGTCAACATGGCTCAATTATCCCAACGTGTGGACCAGGTCAATCAGTCAGGAATTTTGACAACAATCGGGATATTATTCTTTATCGTCTTCGCGACGAAAGGTGCTTTGTTTCCCTTATATTTCTGGATGCCTCATTCATATACAAAACCACCAGCAGTGATATCAGCCCTGTTTGGTGCGTTATTGACAAAGGTAGGCGTTTATTCGATCATTCGGATTTTCACCTTGATTTTTAACGGAAATATCGATTATACGCATACATTTTTCATTGTATTAGCTGGGTTTACATTGATTTTCGGGGTCGCTGGGGCTTTATCGACGAATAATATCAAACTGATCATAGCGTATAACATCATCCCAGCTGTCGGTTTCATGATCATGGGAGTTGGTATTTTCAGTGATGTATCTCTATCTGGGTCCGTCTATTACTTGGTTCATGATATGGTAATCAAAGCAGCGTTGTTTTTATTGGTTGGAGCAATTGCTATCGTAGCTGGTACCTCTGATATACGAAAAATCAGCGGTTTGATCAAGGACTATCCTCTGCTTGGCTGGATGTTCTTCATTGCTGCGATTGTGTTAGCAGGGTTACCTCCGTTCAGCGGGTTCATTGGCAAACTACAATTGTTGCAAGGTGCATTTGCAAATGGCCACTATGTAATTGCAATCATCGCGTTGATGACAAGTTTATTGATTCTAATCTCAGTCATGCGGATCTTCATCCTCGGCTTTTGGGGTGAAGGAATGGAATTACCACAGGAAAAACGCTCGATCAGACCACTGTATTTTCCAATTTCCTTTCTATTGATTTTCTCGATTGTACTTGGAGTTGGAGCAGAATGGTTTTTACCACATATCCAACAAATCGGTGTTGATTTGACAGAGCCTTCTGTTTATATCGACGCAGTCTTAAAGGAGTAGTTTGATATGGCATTTCAACTAATAATCAATCTTGCAATCGGTCTGATTTGGATGTTTTTGATGGAATCCTATACCTTTGTTACATTTTTGATTGGATTCATCATCGGGATTTTCCTGCTGTTTTTGTTAAACCGTTTTATACCAGATACCTTTTATTTGAGATATGTGATTGCAATTTGGAAGCTTATCCTTTTATTTGCAAAGGAACTTCTCATCGCAAATATCGATGTATTGAAAATGGTTTATAAACCGAAAATGGATATGCAACCAGGAATAATAGCACTCCCGATCGATTTGAAAACCAATTGGGAAATCACCCTGCTGGCTAACCTCATCACTTTGACACCGGGGACATTGTCTGTAGATGTATCCGCTGATAACAAATTCCTTTACATCCATGCGATGGATTTGCCGGATGTCGATGAAACGATCAATCAGATCAAAGGAACGTTTGAGAATGCGATAAAGGATGTGACACGATGAGCTCATTACTACACAATGTCGTCTGGCTATGTATGGTCATCAATTCGATATCCATCATCTTTCTGCTCTATCGTGCCATCAAAGGACCATCTAATCCAGATAGAGCTGTTGCCATCGATACAATTGGCATCAACCTCATTTCCATGACTGGATTGGTTGCAATTCAATTAAGCACAATCAGACTGAATGATGTAATATTATTGATTGGAATTTTGACATTCATCGCAACGGTCGCTATTGCGAAATTCTTAGAAAAGGGTGTTATCATTGATCGAAGTCGTGATTAGTGTCCTTGTCTTACTCGGTACATTTTTCGTTTTCTCGAGTTCGCTTGGAATCCTAAGATTTCCTGATGTTTATTCCAGGCTTCATGCGGCAACCAAAAGTGCGACACTTGGAGTATCTGGTGTCTTGATAGCAGCATTCATCTTCTTTATCGTCGAGGAAAGCATGGTCAGTGGAAAGTTGATCCTTGGTATCCTTTTCGTATTGATGACTGCTCCTGTATCTGGCCACATGATTTCAAGGGCAGCATATCGTACAGGCGTACCACTCTCTGAACGGACGATTAAAGACGAATTACAGAAAAAATATAACGATGAATCTTCATGAAACAGATAACGGAAAGCTGGCAGGCAAATAATCTGCCAGCTTCTATTTTTCTGTGAAAGTTAAGCAAAAGAAGGCTTTCCCTTCGGATTTGGTGTAAAAAGTAACCTTTGGCCGGTTTATGTTCAAAAGTGGCCGGATTACGCGTGATTCCCGCCGGATTATTCCTCAAACTGGCCGGATTATGTAAGATTCTCGCCGGATTAACGTGTGATCAACCACGGAATTGGACTAAATTTGATATCGTTAACAAACAAATGTGAACGTTTTTAGATGTAATCATTTGAAATGTTAAGTAATTGTTAAATAAGACTTTCTTATTATGAGGTTGTGGCATATAATAGTTTTAAAAACTCAAAGAAATTGGATTTTTCATTTTTCATTTTCATGAAAAACCAATAAGGAGTGACTTATATCATGTACTTTTTGGAACGGGTTGACCATACACTTAAACGGATGAAGAGTCAGACTGCCAATGCAATGACTTTGTTGAACCTGACATTAGGTGCGATTGCAATCGTCTGTATCCTGAAAGGCCAATTGGAATTGAGCTTTTGGTTCATCTTCCTTTGCGCTTTGTTTGACCGGTTTGATGGAATGATTGCGAGGAAGTTGCAAATAGAATCAGAGTTTGGTAAACAACTTGATTCCTTGTGTGACTTGATTTCTTTCGGAGTCGCTCCAGCCTTCTTGATCTACCAGGCGGTACTTCATGAATTCGGTATTCCAGGAATCGTCTTTATCATTATTTTTATCATATGTGGTGCAATACGGTTGGCAAGATTCAACATTACTGAATTTGATGGCCACTTCAGGGGTTTACCGATCACAGCTGCCGGATGCATCATAGCCCTATCTTTTTTGACAGTGAACATGGTTCCGAATTACATCTTCATGTTCCTCGTACTTATATTTTCCTTTTTAATGATCAGTAATGTAAGTGTGAAAAAACGGTAGCACATAAAAATGTCTCAGCAAAGCCTTTGCGCAGGCTGAGCCTTAGTTGCGCTTATACTGGAGAACGTATTTTCATATTTTCTTTAAGTACAAAAAGGGACTGACCCTATATGAGTCAGTCCCTTTTTAATGTTCTTATTTTGTCAGTTTCAAAAACTCTTCCACATCTTGTACTGCGAGTTGAATCGCATTATTCCAGAAGTTCGGCTTTGTCAAATCCTCTCCAAGGTGTTTCTCTGCTAATTCTTCTACCGACATTGTTCCAGTATCTTGTAGCAAAGCGATATATTTATCCTCAAATGCAGCCCCTTGCTTTCTTGCAATCGCATAAATTCCTGCACTGAACATATATCCGAACGTATACGGGAAGTTATAGAATGGCACATCCGTTATATAGAAATGTAACTTGGAAGCCCAGAAATATGGATGGTACTCTCCTAATGCATCACGGTAAGCTTCTCTTTGTGCTTCCTCCATCAATTCTTTCAATCTAGGTACAGACACAAGCCCCTTTTCTCTTTCACTGTAGAAACGTGTCTCGAACAAGTAACGTGCATGGATATTCATGAAGAACGCGACAGACCTTTGGATCTTATCTTCAAGAAGAACGATACGCTCCTCTTCTGTCTTCGCTGCTTCTACAGCAGCATCTGACACAAGCATCTCCGCATAGGTGGAAGCTGTTTCCGCTACGTTCATTGCGTAATTCTGATTCAAATATGGGAGTTCATCCATAACATGCTGGTGATAAGCATGTCCAAGCTCATGTGCTAGTGTCGAGACATTGCTTGCTGTCCCCGAAAATGTCATGAAGATTCGTGTTTCTTTTGCATTCGGAAAACTGGTACAGAACCCTCCTGGACGTTTTCCAGTACGATCTTCAGCCTCAATCCATGCTTTTTCAAATGCTTTACGTGAAAACTCGCTCATTTTAGGATTGTACCGATTGAATTGCTCAATTATGAAATTAGCCGCTTCATCATAGGAGACCTTTGTATCGGCTTTGCCTACTGGTGCATCCACATCAGTCCAGCCAAGCTTCTCCAGATCAAGCATTTCTGCCTTGCGATCCAAATATTTCACAAAAGTATTTTTGTGTTGTTCGATGACCTTCCACATCATATCCAATGTCTCTTGACTCATGCGATTGATCTTGAGCGGCTCTTTCAGGACTGAATCCCATTTACGGTGTTGATACGTGTTCAATCTGAACCCTGCAAGGTGATTCAATGCTTCAGAACAGAAATCTTCTTGTTCTTCCCACGCCTTTTCATAGGCTTCAAAAGCACGATGACGGATTTCTGGATTCTGACTGGATAGTTTATTATCCAATTGACCGACTGATAACTCTTTTTTCTCACCATCTTCTTCAAATGGAATGCTCATCTTACCGACTACAAGATCATAAAGGTTGGACCATGCATGATAGCCGTCAACCGCCAGGTCGTTGATGAGCGATTCCTGTTCAAAGCCGAGTTTCTCTACTGCATTTTTTTGACGTTCACTCAATACAAACGTGTATGGGTAAAGATCATCGTATTGAAGAAGCGTTTTCAATTCATTCTCAGTTAGTTGAGTCAGTTTCACATCGAACTGCGTCCATAAAGAATGGTATTTCGCACCGATCTGATCCAGCTTCCCTCGGATAGCGACTGCTTCTTTATCTTTTACATCCTGTGCAACCAGGCATCCCACAAACGCACCGCTCTCATGAAGACGAGAAGATAGGCGACTCATTTCTTCGACTACTTTGGCAAGATCTTCATGATTTTGCGGATTGCAATCCTCGATTGTATTTTTCGCTTCTACGATCTGTTCCTCAATGGATTGTATGTATGCCTTTAATTCTTGAGATGAACTACCACCTGGAAAAATATTTTCTAAATTCCACTTTTGGGGTAACTGTGTTAATTTCATAGACATCCTCCCTAAAAATATGTAATACCTTTATTATAAAGAAGATTGTGAAAATAAAAAAGAGAATGCATTCGACATAATTGTTCCCCTTTTTTGAGAGATGCGATTTATTCGAGCAAAAAATGTTATGCTGTCCGAACTCGGGACAACTTCGGACAGAAAACAAGAAAAAAGTGTTACGCTGTCCAAACCTGGTGGCCACTGACTCCATACTGTATCCAGAATCGCACCTTTCCATTAACGGCAACAACAATCTTCAACGTTGGTCCTCGAACTCCAGAGTGTGTGCTCATGCTGGGAGCACCACTTAAAAAACAGACACTCGGGGTGTCTGTTTTTTAATCAAATGCACATGCATACATGAAGTAGACCAGCATCAGGATCAAGGATACATTGAAAATGATTTCCATACGTTCAACCTCACCCCTCTTTTGCCATTGTATTATGTATATTTCCACAAACCCACGCTGATTAACCTTCTTTTCCTATCCTTTTCCTCTTGGAATTTTTAAAAGACGTTCTTTTTTATAATGGCATAAAGTTCTTCGTAAGTATGTACGTAATAATCCATTCCTTCAATCGCATCATTTTGGAAGCTGCATGTGGCGATTCCAAGCTCTTTTGCAGGAAGCAAATCCAATTCTCTATCTCCGACGACGAGATCAATTGAATAATCTCTCAGTATGTATTTATAGGCTGCAGGGTCTGGTTTCCTCGGAAATTCATCCTCGTAGCCAATGATTTTCGTGAAATACCCTGTTAACCCGTGGTGATCCATTACACTTTTTACAACTTTCTTCGAGTTGTGGGTGACAATGAAATTATGGTCCGCAATCTCTAATACTTTCTCCAAATATTCGAATGGGATAAATTCAGAAGGTTCCAGTTCATCCTCCAGTGCTCGGAATTCCTCTTTCAACTTTTCTGAAAATCCATAATACTCAAATGCATGAGTGAACGAAACTTTTATATGACTTAAGATTTCTTCTTCCGTGGTGTCATCCCCAAGAACTTGTTTGAACAGCTTCACAAAAAGACGATAGCTATCCACAAGCGTTCCATCAAAATCCCACAATATATTCATAAATTCCTCCTTAATCCAATCTCATCACTTATCACCTATTGTATTACGAATTTCGTCTATGATACAATGGTCACTAATTATCTATTTTGTTTGAATTATCAAATAATTATATTGACCTTGTTCCTCATACTTGATAGGTTATTAATATATTCAAATACTATATGGTAGAATAACTGACCATCTAATCCGACTTTACTGATACAAAAGTAGAGCGATCCATTAGATGCTTAAGCCAGTTATATGTACAGGGGGTAAGTATGTCTATTTACCTGTGCTGTTCATATTTCTGGCTTTTATTATTAACTGCAATACATAGAAAAGAACTAAGGAGGCAGCGTTTTTTTGGAAAATGCAGATATGATTTTCTTAAATGGTAAGGTGATTACGATGGATGACGCCTTCCCTTCAGCTGATGCTGTAACAGTGAAAAATGGAGTCATACAATACGTGGGGGATCATCCTGGTGCTTTGTCCTTCTTAAATGAAGATACTGAAGTCATTGACTTAGACGGTAAAACGTTAATGCCTGGTTTCATCGAGAGTCATATTCACCCTTCCATTTTTGGATTGACTTTATTAGAAGTGGATTGCAAGCCAACTACCACTCCATCCATCCCCCATCTTTTACAGAAAGTTGACGCTCAAGCAGCCAAAACCCCAAAAGGTGAATGGATTAAAGGCTGGGGATGGGATGATAGCAAACTTGCTGAAAAACGAAATCCGACTCGTTGGGAACTAGATGAAATCGCACCTGATTACCCTGTTTTATTAAAAAGATCATGTGCACACATGGCGGTAGTTAATACAAAAGCTCTGGAATTGAGCGGAATAACTGAAGATACACCCAATCCAACTGGTGGTAACATCGAACGGGACGAGAATGGGAGATTGACTGGCTTATTGCAAGAAAAAGCTCAAGGGTTGCTGGCTGATCCAAAGTATGAGCTGGCGGACATGATCAGAGGGATGGAACTTGCCCAAGAGTATTTCGCACAATTAGGGATTACAACGGTTCATGACATGGCAACTCAAACATCAGATCTCCAACTTTACCAGTATCTATTACAAAAGGATGCGCTCAAAGTGAGGGTTCGGCCATGGATTTGGGCCATCGATCAGAATGGCTTTGATGGATCGATGGAGGAAGTGCTTAAAGTGGGATTAAGAAGTGGTTTTGGAAACGACATGTTGAAAATCCAGGGGTTGAAATTCATGTTGGATGGTAGTGTCGGCGGCAAGACTGCAGCCGTTACTGAACCATTCTTAGGAACGCAGGAAACCGGCATTCTCTATAACGACACCGACGAAATATTCCCATTAATGAAGAAAGGGATTGAATCAGGCTTACGAATTGCCATTCATGCTATTGGAGATCGAGCGATTGAAGTCGCTCTCAGTGCATTTGAAAAGATCAATGAAACGAATGAAGTCGCTGGTATGCGGAACCGAATCGAGCATTGTGCCTTACCAACCCGGAATCACCTTTCACGTATGAAAGAGCTTGAATTGATTGCTGCTTCATCTATCGGATTTCTCTTCCATATCGGAGATAATTATTTAAATAAGTTAGGAAAAGAACGGATGAAGGATCTTTTACCTCATAAATCTTTCAAGGAATTCGGAATTATCGCTCCAGGAAATTCGGATTCGCCAGTTACAGATGTAAATCCATGGATGGGTATTTACGGAGCAGTGACAAGAAAATCATCCAGCGGACAGGTGCTTGATGAATCACAAAACATATCCGTATGGGATGCATTAAAAGCTTATACGACTGATGCAGCCTACAGTTCATTTGAAGAGGAAACGATCGGAGTCATCAAGCCAAAAGCAAAAGCCGATCTTATAGTCACTTCAGGAGATCCAATGCATGTAGATGTAGAAAAATTGAAAGATATCAAGGTTGAAAAAACATTTCTTGAAGGAAAAATGATTCACGAATCTACTCATTATGAAGTTCTGGAAAGGAGAATGTGATGTTTAGTGAACAGCAGCAATTGATTCTTATATCGGTGGTGGCCGTCTACTTTCTCTTTTTATTTGGTTTATCTCTATTTATCAATCGAAGGATCAAAACGTATGATGATTACAATGTAGCAAGCCGCTCGGTCTCTCTTGTCCCCCTTATCCTCACTTTTGTCGGAACAGCGATTGGCGGCTCGATTTTACTTGGATATATGACCAATGGCTACCGCTTTGGCATGGGACAGCAGTGGCTGGCTATAGGCTTTACCTTGACGTCGATTGTAATGGCGATATTTTTATTGAAGCGGATCCGATTACTTGGTGAAAAATACAATATGGTCACACTCGGTGACTTTACCGCTCTTCGTTATGGAGAAGGTGCAAGAATACCCACAGTCATCTGTATAATGGTCGCTTATTGTGCCATAACAGGAATGCAATTCGTTTCGATCGCTACGATTTTGAATTTGACGATTGGAATGAGCATGACGGTCGGAATCTTGATCAGCTGGGTTCTTTTAACTTTGAAAACCTATTTCGGTGGGCTGAAGTCCGTCATTTGGCAAGATGCTATCCACGGGACGATCCAAACGGTAGGGATATTCATTCTTTTTGCTGTGATTTTGTTTACGATGGGTGATTGGAACAGTATTTCAGCAAGGGCAACGAATACCGAAAACGGTAATATGTTGAGTATTTTCAATATCTCCACTTCCGAGTTTTTGGTCTATATGTTGACGATCGGCGCTTATCAATTTATCAGGCAAGATCTCTGGCAGCGTTTTTGGGCTGCTAAGGATATAAAGACTGCACAATCAGGCTATTGGGCAGCCATCGTACTTGGGTTTCTCACTGCTGCAATTGTGGTCGCAATTGGCGTTTTCACGAAATTCGGATTATTGATGACAGATATTGATCCCGCACTGATCTATTATGAGGTAATTGGTGCAGTACTTCCGTTTCCAATGGTGATCGTGATGTTGCTCGCCCTGTTAGCTACTGTAATATCCTGTGCAGACTCTTTCTTTGTCGCAGCTTCATCCTCAATCGTCAACGATATTATCAAACCGAGGATGGGCGATATCGATAATCGGAAAATGCTGCTATACAGTCGCTTATCGGTTGCAGTTGTATCCGGCGTAGCTCTTTTATTAGCACTCTATATTCCACAATTGATCACTTTATGGATCACAGGATCAGCTATGCTCGTATCAGGGTTGCTGGCTCCCGTGCTGTTTGGATTGTTTTGGAAACGGACCACTAAAACAGCAGGCATCATATCGATGTGGTCAGGATTGATCGTAGCTGTAATCTGGCAGATTGCCGGACATCCGTTTGGACTACATCCCGTTTTCATCGGGCTTCCTGTGTCCTTATTGGTAATCTTGGCTGTTACATTGCTCTCACCTCAAGAGAAAGAATGCATCATGTATGAAGATTTAAAGAAAATCAGTTGAAGACGTGAAATGCAATCCCAGCTATCGTCAAAGGATGGTTGGGATTTTTGTGAATTTTTTAATGATATTCATTTTGAAGGTTTTATTGTAATATGGGGTTGTAGGGGAGGCGTTCAACATGAGAAGAATGTTTATTTTAGGGTTATTACTTGTTCTTTCAATTTCATCAGCCTTCATCACACCTATTCAACAAATCGATCAACTGACACTGGAACCTGATGAGGAAAAGGTCATCTCGACTTACGGATATCTTGTGTCGGCAGAAAGTGTCACCCTATCATCGCCTACCACCAATCCGAAAGGTTCTTCTAAATCACTCTCCAACCTTCAGTCCTTGTTTGTTGAAGAACCTTTAGAATGTGTTCCTTACGACTTCACAAGTGGATCTCATCGCATATCTGATGCCATCAGTTTCATTTATGCAGTCATGTACCACTCGAATTATCTCTCCTAAAAAACTGTTTAGTTTCCAAGAAATTGGATCATAACCACTGGCTCTTTCTGTTTTTAAATCAGACAAGAGTGATTTTGTGTTGGAAAAATAGTTTGCCCATCCATACAAAGGATAATAGGAGAGATAAAAAATGAAAAATAATAAAGATCTTTTTGAAGGTATTGTAATCATTTCCTCAATCATCATCGTGTTTTTCGGTATGATGATCATTACCGGGAAAATGACAGGAAATGATTGGCTCGCCTCTTTCCCTGAAATTTCATGGAATAATCTGATTACGAAAGAAGCGTTGATGGATTTGATTGATTTTTAACAATAAGAATAGATGAAGCTTGTTTTATATCTACAGTGAAATAGAAGAAAACATGAAAATGGGGGTGACCAAGCCGGTCATCCCCATTATTGGTTCATGTACTATTCCCATAAAGCTTGATTAGTCGTTTCGTATGGATGACGATGACCTTTGCTACAGCATAAGTCGGAATAGCGAGGATCAAACCTAAAATACCGCCTATCGCGCTTGCGACAAGTAATAGCAAGATGATCGTCAATGGGTGGACATCTAATCGTTTCCCCATCACTTGTGGCGATATCAGGTTACTTTCAATCTGCTGGATGACAATGACACCAAGGATGACATATAAAGCCGTCATAGGAGATTGGATCAACCCAACGATCACGCCTGGTGCAGTTCCGATGATCGGGCCGATGAATGGCACAACATTCAATACCAGTGCAATCAACGCAAGGATCAAAGCATAATCCAAACCGATAATAAGATACCAGATATACACGAAGGTCCCGATAAAGACACTTACGATCAATTGACCTTGAATGAAGCCGCTCAACGCTTCATCCATGTCCTTTAGAATCCGTAATCCCTCCTCACGGTGTTTCTCAGGTAAAAAACGAAGAATGGAGCCTGGAAGCTTCTCTCCATCCTTAAGCATATAGAAAAGGATAAACGGAAGCAGGATGATCACGATGATGATGTTCGTCAGTATATTCAAGAATGAAAGAATATGACTGCTTATAGAAGAAGATATATTTCCAATAGAGCCGGATATCCGTTCTGTAAGATTCCCCTCTTTGACCATTTCACTGCCTAATAATCGAGATACTGCAGGATGTTGTTTCCAATCCTCCATTTTTCCCTTGAAGTCTTCTGCTAATTCAGGAGCACCGTCCACTAACCCTTTCATTTGCTCTTGTAGAACAGGTCCAAATGTCCAGAAAACACCTGTGGCAACCCCTGCAAAAGCAAGATAGACGATCAAAATCGCCAACATTTTAGGGATCTTCAACTTCCGTATCCACTTGACCACTGGACGGAATAAATAGAAAAAAACACCTGAAACGACAATTGGAAAGAATAAAGTTGTGATCAGGATTCCGATCGGTTTGAATAGAAAGGATATTTCCGTCCCGATCCAAACAATGATGAACAATAATAGTATCCATATGAGTGCGCGAAACAGTTTAGATTGTAACACCCCTCTAGCCTCCTCTCTATCTTCCCTTCATACCCTTGAAGAGGCAACATATAACGTGTTTGATTAATAAGATAAAAAATCCCTTCATCACATCTTTGCCTGGGTTCTGACTTTCCCCTTTAAATCCAACCACCTACTGGGGGCATACTAAACGAATGATCAACCGTAAAGATTTCATTTTATTAATGTAAAAAATCAAAAATTCAAGATTCTGTATGATACATTATTTTTAAATCAATTCTTAAAGAGGTTACTTATGAATATAACTGCTCAACAATTCATTAAGAAATATCTCTTGGAAATTGGCCTATTGCTCTGTTTCATTTTACCGCCGATCGGTGTAATCATGCTTTTGATCATTGGAATCTGGGAATTGCATCAAACCTGGAGGTATGGAAAATTCGCGAGGCTGACCACTGGTCTATTCTTGTTTGGGTGTTTGTTCGTTTCATCCATTGGTGCCTCGATCGTAATGGACGACCAATCGTACTTTCTTGTATCTTCTTTAATCCTGGCTTATTTCGGTATTTATATGAAAATTACGAAGGAAGGCGTCAAGAAGACGTTTACAACATACAAGTGGATCATGATATTCGGAGGTGTTTATTTTTACTGCTTGTATCCTTTTCAAGGGAGATTGATCTTCCCTAGTCTACAGAACTATATCTATGGCACAGTTTTAGTTGGTGATGCCAGTCTGCAGGATTACAAACGATTGATTGGAGCTGCTTACAACCCAAACTTTTCAGTCACTATACTGCTGTTAGGCTTAGCCTTTCTGCTTGCTGAATGCTTGAATAACTTGAAAAAAGGGGCTTATTTTCTGGCAGGATCTCAAATAGTCATTACTTGGATATTCATCCATGCCATTCTTTTAACGGGATCAAAGGCTGGCTTTTCAACCATGGTAGTCATCTTCATCCTGTTCTTATTCAGATTGAAGAAAGGATTCACTTTCATTTTAATCTTAATCATGAGCATGAATGTAAATTGGCTATTGCAATGGATGCCAAGGAATGAGCATATTTTACAATCGATAGAAACGAGAATGGGTATATGGAAAAATTCATTCTATCTTTGGAAGGAACAGTCTTTATTCGGAATGACTTCCTTAGGTTTCAAAGAAGAATATTCATATCATTTCAATGAAAAAATCCCCCACGCCCATAACATGGTTCTAGCTATGTTCACAGAGTTCGGAACTTTAGGTGGAATGGCTTTTCTGATCGTGGTTATCATCAATGTATATAAGGTACTTTATCTTTACTTCACTGAACAAAAAAACAAATACCTGGACGCTTTCTTACTTTCGTTGCCTGTCATCCTGTTAACCGGGGTATTTGATTATGTTTTGTTCTCTCCTCAAGTCACGGTAATGACAATCATATTGCTGGCATTTTGGGACAAATATACAGCCAGACTTTCATTTTGGAGTCCCCGGTTATTACTTTCATTAAAATGGAGTTATCCTTTTTCGCACCGGAAGAGAGACTATTGAGGTAATCAATATGAGGGAAATTAACACATAATACCGCAAGAGCTGTGTAGTATTGCCCGTCATGGGAGGATTAGAATGGTAAACGCTTTCAAAAATAGAATCATTGAAACAGAAGAGGTATAGCGTATAGAAAAACAGTGAGGGCACTGGATTTTCAATATTCGATCATCTTTCAAAAAGAGAGAACTTACTTTTTTAATAAGGATCAGTATTTCTTTCATTCTCTAAATAATATCGGGACAATTTCATGATCATTGCACCCATCCGCTGTTTTTCAGGTTGGAGTATGTTTTCTATCCCTTCTTCATGCAATGCTTCTGCTGTTATTTTACCCACGGCTGCAGCCATCACTTTGTCTTTGAACATATTTTTGATTTGAGATAAATACTGAGTATCTCGTGCATAGTCAAAAAGAAAACGGACCTGCAGTGCTGTTGTGAAGCATACCGCATCTACTTTTCCACTAGAGATTTCATCACACAAACTTTTTAAAACTTGAGGATCAGGGGTCAGATGTTTATAAGGGAGAATTTGCGAGTAGACAGCTCCTCTTCCCTCTAAAAATCGAATAAGATTTGGTGCAGAATCACCATGGAGCTGAATCATCACTCTCTGACCATTAAAATCAAATTCCTCAAGGTTACGGATAAGTCCCTGGGTTGTTCCGTCATCATCAATAGCGATCGGCTCAATTCCTAATTTTTTCAATACTGAACGTGTTTTATATCCCCTGGAAGCTACATTTGAATTTTGGATTGTAGTAAGAAAACGTTCATATACACCCAAATTTCGAGCACTTTTAAAAAGTGTTTCTGTCCCTATCCCCGTTGTAAAAACGATCCAATCAACACCTTCATCCACGATTCGTATTATCTCTGGTGCTACCTCTTTCTCATCCAAAAATACTGTACCTTGAGCAGGCCTTACTATGGGGATTCCTCCCTGTTTTTCTACTAAAGTACTCATTTCTTCAGTCTTTCTTGATCCTGTAAGTACGATATGCTTACCCTCGAGCCCTTTTGACATCATGACCACTCCCGTCCATTTTGTTAGATTAAATGGTAACATAAATTTATAAGTTAGTTGTTATTATTTAAATGCAACTTTATTTAATCCATTTGACAATATTACCTGTACTTATAAAAAAACAGCCCTGGCATCGTTCACCAGAGCTGTTGCTTTCACCCTTTTTCCTTGTCGTTCCTTTGTCTGTAGAATTCATGAAACAATTTCATCAGAGCACGCTTTTCGATCCGAGAGACATAGCTTCTTGAGATTCCCAGGTCTTTTGCAATCTCTCGTTGAGTCCGTTCTTTTTCTAGATCGAGTCCAAAACGGCCGATAATGACTTCCTTTTCACGATCATCGAGGATATGGATATGTTCGTAGATCTGTTTCTTTTCCATCTTCAATTGAATGGTATCGACAATGTCATCAAGATCGGCTTTGAGGACATCGATCAGTGTGATTTCATTTCCCTCTTTATCCGTTCCGATCGGGTCATGTAAGGAGACGTCCTTCTTCGTCTTTTTAATCGCCCTCAAATGCATGAGGATTTCATTTTCTATACAACGGGCAGCATAAGTCGCGAGTTTCGTCCCTTTCCCCCTTGAGTAACTCTCGATCGCTTTGATCAAACCTATGGTACCGATGGAGATCAAATCCTCTGTGTCTTCTCCAGTATTTTCGAATTTCTTGCAAATATGTGCGACGAGTCTCAAATTATGTTCAATCAAGCGATTCCGGGCTTCTTCATTCCCTTCCGCCATTTCTTTCAAGTATCTGGTTTCTTCTTTCGGTGACAATGGTTGTGGAAACGCATTGTTCTTCACATAAGATACGAAGAACATGACTTCTTTGAAAAAATAAGCCAGTGCTGCGATGATGCTTGACACATCCTCACCTCCATAGGCAGCTATCACACATACTTCATCCTATGTAACGCTGGGCTTGGTTGTGTCTGTACCACTTTTATTCATTTTCTTATTTAAACGAATAAATAAGCGATCCGGAAAAATACCAAAAACACCTGTAATGCTGATACCTGTAGAAGCAAGAATATTCATATTATTTTCAGCAGATTATATAGCTGCTTTAAATGAAATTGCTGTTAACTTAATTTTCTAATCAAGCATACTACTTTCGTATTATTTACTTTTTCCTTTAATACTATTATGCTTTAAAGCAACACATTATTTAATTCACTTTTTCGCCAGGTAGTGATCCCCCTTATCACTGCCTCTTTTTATTTTTTATGGTTAAACGACAGTACGACAACGACCCACGTCTAAACGTGTATACAAACATTTTTATTATATTAAAAATCTTCCTTGTTCAAACTTAAGACCTTATCTGGTGTAATCCAAATAAGGTCTTTTAGATAATGATCAACTTAATCTTTTAAGGAAATCAGAAGAAATGTATCACTCATACACGAATGGTACTTGACACCACTTTAATTTACACTTCTACAACATTTTTCTGCTGATACACTTCGTTTTCGAATTCTCCTGTGGCTTTGCTTGTCAGGATTCCAGATGTCATTGCTCCACTGACGTTTACCGCTGTACGGCCCATGTCAATTAGAGGTTCAACTGAGATTAGCAGCCCGACGATCGCAATCGGAAGATCCATGACCGATAGTACGATGAGAGCTGCAAAGGTTGCTCCTCCCCCGACACCTGCAACGCCAAATGAACTGATTGCCACTACTAAAATCAGAGAGATGATGAATGATGGACTGAGAGGGTCAATACCCACGGCTGGGGCTACCATGACGGCTAACATTGCCGGATAAACACCAGCACATCCATTCTGTCCTATTGAAAGTCCAAAGGAACCTGCAAAGTTTGCAATCCCATCCGAAACACCAAAATCCTTTGTTTGTGACTTGATTGTCATCGGCAGTGTTCCAGCACTTGTACGTGACGTAAAGGCAAACGTTAAAGTCGGCAACCCTTTTTTCACATAATTCACAGGGTTTAGTTTTGCGAATGATAACAACAGTAAATGCATGATAAACACCAAAATCAATGCCACATAAGAAGCCACAACAAACGTGCCTAATTGCATGATCGCATCATAATTACTTGTAGCAGCAACTTTTGCAATGATCGCCAGGATACCATATGGTGTCAGACGGAGAATCAACGTTACCACTCTCATGATGACACTGTATAGACTGTCGATGATCTTCGCAAAAAATTCAGCATGCTCCGGATCTTTACGTTTTACTCCAAGGTAGCCAAGCCCGACAATTGCAGCAAAAAATACGACTGCGATTGTAGAGGTTGCTCGGGCACCTGTTAAGTCTAGAAATGGATTGCTTGGAATCAACTCAAGGATTTGTTGAGGAAGCGTCATATTTTCTACAGTTCCGACCCGTCCCTGTAATTGCTCATTCCGAGCGTTCTCTGCTTCACCAGCAGTCAACTCTACGCCATCGAGACCAAATCCTAATGCGGAACCAATTCCAATTGCTGCCGAAATAGCAGTCGTCCCAAGAAGTAATCCAATGACAAGGAAACTGATTTTCCCGATATTCTTAGTCAATTTCAATTTCGTAAACGCTCCGACAATTGAAATGAAGATCAGCGGCATTACAATCATCTGCAGAAGTTTTACATAACCGCTGCCGACAATGCTGAACCAGTCAATTGATCCAACTGTAACTTCATGCCCAGTTCCATAGATTACGTGAATGATATAACCGAAAATAATTCCTAGACCTAATCCTGTGAATACGCGTTTCGAAAATGAGACCTGCTTCTTTTGCATGAAGAACAAACCAAACATAAGCAATAATAAAACCGCGATGTTCACGAAGATAAGAAATGTATTCATCGTTTTCCTCCTTTTTGGTTATTAATCTATTTTACGAAATTTTTAAACGTGTATTCCTAACCTGCCTGTCCTTTCATGTAATAACAAACGTTTGAGATTCTCATATTTTCATATAGTTTTCTCGACGATATGACACTTTGTGCATTCAGAAATTTTGTTCTTTTGCGGGACATTTTTCCTATAATGGGATAATTAATTAGGGAAATTTTGCTAATTTTCCAATAATTTGTAGAGTTGTTTCTTTTTTTAATTTATAATTTAATCCATCCAATTTATTTAGGAGGTCGAAATATTGAAAAAAAAGATTATTGTTCCTGTTGCCCTGTCTTCAGCATTATTGTTGGGTTCTATCCAAATGAACAGTGTGTTTGCGAAGTATGATGATTCGAGTTTGGTAAGTAGTGTACAAGCTCAAAAGGAATGGAATGAAAAGGCTAATGTTCCTGTCTTCGTGAAGGAGCGGTTTGCAGAGAAATTCTCAGCCAGCAACTCTTCCAATGCATTAAATTATCTCAAGAAAAATGAAGGTAAAACCGGAATCAATAGCCCGGATAAAAATTTGAAGGTAAAAAATGTCCAAAAAGACGAATTGGGCATGACTCACGTTCGTTTTAACCAGACGAAAAATGGAGTTCCAATAGAAGGGTATGAAATCATTGTTCATTTTAATAAGGATAATGAAGTGGTAGCCGTAAACGGAAGGGTTAATCAGACTGTTGTCGATGATGCAGTGGATACGACACCTTCTGTTAGTGAAGAAGAGGCCCTTCAAGTTGCTCAATCCTCTATAGATGCTCCTGAAGAGTTTACATACGAACCGACTGTTGATCTTGTTGTATATCCTTTCGAAGGGGAAAATTTCACAGCTTATAAAGCGAATATCAACTTCATGGGAGACAAGCCTGGTAACTGGTTTGTGTATGTGGATGCAAATACTGGGAAAGTCATCGATCAGTATAATGGCTTGATGCATGCTGATGAAATGAAAACTCAAAAGGGATTCGGATTAGGAGTCCACGGCGATCACAGAGAATTACACATTTCCCAACAAAGAGAAGAGAAATCCGGGACTCAGTTTGCATTAGCGGATTACTCTCATGCAAATCTCGGAGGTATTGTTACCTATGATGCAAAAAATGACTGGAGTTCCAGTAATGATAAACTCTTTAGTGGGAATGATGCTGCCTTCATCGACGATTATGATCGAGCTGCCGTTGATGCACATTATAATTCCGAAGAGGTATATAAGTATTACCTGAATGAGCATGACCGCAATTCCCTTGATGGTGAAGGAATGTCAATCATCTCTAAAGTTCACTTTGGCAACAATTATAACAACGCATTTTGGAATGGAGCTTATATGACATATGGAGATGGTGACGGTGAATTCTTTATTTCACTTTCAGCTGGTCTTGATGTTGCAGCTCACGAAATGACTCATGGTGTCATCTCTCATTCGGCAAATTTGCAGTACCGTTTTCAATCCGGCGCACTGAACGAATCGTTTGCTGACATCTTTGGTGCACTCGTCGATGATAGTGATTGGGAAATCGGTGAGGATATTATGGCGCCGGCTGCTATAGCTGATGGTGAAACGAGATTGCGCAGCTTAAGTGATCCGAACAGTGTTGTAGTCAGCAATGAGCAAAGAGCGGCGTATGGAAGCGGAGTCTATCCGGCCCATATGGATGAGTATTATGACATGCCACGTTCTGTTGATAATGGTGGTGTTCATGTTAACTCCTCTATTACGAACCATGCCGCATACTTGATCGGTCAAGAAATTGGCAGGGAAAAACTAGGAAAAATATTCTATCGTGCACTGACCGTTTATTTAACACCAACTTCTCAATTTAGCGACGCACGTACAGCCGTCGTTCAATCGGCAACAGATATTTATGGTGAGGATAGTGATGAAGAGGCAGCAGTTCAATCTGGATTTGATGCGGTGGGGATTTACTAAAAGGTTAAAAGAACAATTGGATGGAACATAACTATATTTTAGCAAGCCTTTCCGAGACTTTCTCATGGTGACAGCACAACAGCATTTCGTAAGCGCCCTCCCATAACAGAACTACACTTTTCATTCTTTGCAAAAAAGATAAGAAGGAGGCCAGCAGCTCCTTCTTATCTTTATACACATCCTTATTCTTATTAAGCGTGTAAATGCAGCTTCCATATTTTTCAGTCAGGTGATTATGGTTTTGCATTCTTTCCAATTACAAAAGTCTTTCATACCATTATTCATGATTAAAAGGACTATCCATTTCCCATTCATGCATCTCTAATTCTCTTGCTCCTTTGAGAACATATGGATCATTTTCTGCTATCTTCATCACTTCTTCCAGTGATGGAGCCATGTATATAACCAACCCACCTGTTCCATCTGAAAAACGCCCTTTTGCAAAAATCCTCCCTTTCTTCATTTGTTCTTCAAGATACTCCAAATGTTGTGGACGATATTGAGCACTTTTTTCCTGATCTTTCATCGGTAAGACTGCAGCTAGATATTTCATTGTTCCTCCTCATAATCATACCAGAAGATTTTTTATTGGGACTGGTGAAATTTATCCAAAGAACATGTTATAAAGCTCACTTCCGCCTAAGTAAACATACAATAAAATAATCAGTCCAAAAATGGTATTACCAACTTTACTATTTTGATAGATATGGTTAACTTGTTTCGAATTTAACAAATACAGTAGAACGGCAGCAAGGACAGGCATAAAAATCGATCCCAGTACTCCATACATAAGCACAATGGCTACTGGTTGGTCAAATAACAGCAACAACATTGGCGGGAATGTAATCCATATAAGATAAGCGCGGTATGCGGGATCTTTTTCTGTAATCGAATCATTTGTGAGTGAGGATTTCTTTCCTTTTTTTCTTAATACCCTTATAAAATCTGCAAATAAATATGATATACCATGCCAGGGACCAAGAATGGAGGTGAAAACAGCTCCCCATACACCTATTAATAAGGCCCAGCGTGCAACACTTCCAAACCTCTCCTCATAAGAGTCTGCAAGGCCTACAAGACCCTCATTCCCATTAATCGTTGTCCCTGATCCAAACAATAATTCTGCAGCAATGATCATCATGGCTATGGCGAACAACCCTGTAATCGTATATGCAACTGTTGAATCAATTTTCATAGTAGGTACCCATTGTTTGCCTCTCCACCCTTTAGCATTAAGCCAATATGAGTAACTTGTAATAGTAATAGAGCCACCTACCCCGCCTAAAATCCCTAAAATTTGAAAAAATGATCCTTCTGGTATTGAAGGAGCTATACTATAGTCAACACTGCCGGAATTAGCGATAATAATAATCGCAGATCCGATGATTGTAATGAACATGATTCCGATCAACACCATCATGAAACGTTCTAATAACCGGTACCTTCCAAACCATACCAATAGGAAACCAGCTACACCTGAACTAATGGCCCAAAGTGAAAAAGGTGTACCAGGAAACATAGCCGTCATGATTAGCGCAAATGTACCTGTTATTGCAGCTCCGTATATGATTCCAAATATTATGGTATAGATTCCTAAATAAGTGGTTGCCCACCATCCTAATGAGTGCCATCCTTCTAAAATCGTTTTTCCTGAAGCTAAATACCAACGCCCGATTCCTTCTGTCAGGAAGAATTTAATCAAGGCCCCAGCAATGATAACCCATAATAACGTCAAACCGAAATTAGCGCCTGCAATCGTTGCCATAACAAAATCGCCTGCTCCTACACCAGTAGCAGCAACTACAATACCGGGACCTATCAACTTCAATTTTGATCTGGTGGTGGTTGGTGCAGTCACTGAATACGATTCCTCATAATTCTTTTCGATTTTCTGTTCCATTGCTTCACACTCCTTTTTTAAACACCTACGTTGATTTGTACCTTCACTAATCTGGGAAAGACTGTAACCTTAAGTTTTAAAACACCCTTATTGTTCATAATTTTCTGATAATAATTCATTCGACTTCATTCAACAAATCCCTCTGCTACAAATGTTTTAAAAATAACAGGGAAAGCGTGACTATAGTAATGATTAATTCTGATAAAGAGTACGACTTGTTCGCTCATTCATATTAAAAAAGCAAGCGGTGGCGATCCCCGCTTGCTTTTTTTAGTTCTACATCATATCCATGTATTGTGCTGATTTATCATGGGCAGCATCCATCAAAGACTGGACGCGTGCATTGTGTTCGATCATATGTGTATCAGTCTCATGATTCCGTACTTTTTTAATGATCGTTAAAATGAATAATTGAAATGGCATCATACCGTATCCCTCCTATCCTTGCGAAATTCCTTTCAGGTCGTATCTTTCTCCGTAACTATCCAATCAAGAAAAACCTTGCCTCTTATCATTGTCTTCAACCTCCTTATTTTTTCACATCATGGAAATGTAATAGAATGCTTTCTCACGCATTTGCTCATACAAATCTTCATTATGCTTCTTTTTGTTGATTTCTTCATATGTCATTTCAAATTTCAATGTTTTTTGTACGATCGTCAATAAAAATAAATGGATCGGCATCATAGCGGATTCCCTCCTTTCTATGATTTACTTCAGGGTCACACCCCACTTGAGCCAATAATTTCTTTCTACTTTTTCATACAACATTCCATTCAGCCTCCTTTCATTTACTCCATTAAAAAACACCACAGGAATAACTCCCTGTGGCGCAATGACATTTAGACATTCTTCTCCCGTCTAAAGGCATAGAAAAGCCACAGGCAGTCGTCGACCTGTGGCGTCATTAACGTGTTTGAGTAACGGTTAAATTACGCTTGTTTCACCGGTCGAACGATTTGACTATTCAATTGAGCTACTATTCCAGTTACGTATAAAATCATTTTGCTCGACCTCCTTTGGTAATTTTTAACCTGCAGAGTAAATTATATCCACTTCGTTATAAAAAGTAAACCTCTTTTTTAAAATTTATTTGATTTATTAAAAAAATGGGTTTTTCCACTGCATCAACACCCCATAATTCCCCGATTCAGGATCGTCCAAATAATTTGGCATAAGCTTTACAGGTGTACGACCAGCTTTCATCAAAAACGATACGACAGGGTCTTCGGATTCGCCCCGGATGACCCGATCTAAATAATCTTGTGGATCCATTTGATCTTTCACTTTATCAAAACCAGGCATACGACTTCCTCCAAGTACGGATTCAAGCTTTAATTCAACAACAAGATGATAGAGTGATTGCATGAGTAATTTTCCTAAACCTGTTTTCCGATACCTGGGGCGGACACTGATATCGACAACATATAATGCATTTCCTTCAGGGTCGTGTGTACCGATGGATCCGTTATCAGTGATTTCTTCCCAGGTATGATCTTCTCCGTGATTATTTACGATCAGTGTCGTGATCGAACCAGCTAGCTCACGGTCCACTTCTGCACAAATCGCGCCTTGTGGAAAAAGTCGAACATGGTTTTCGAGCTGCTCCTTCGTCCACCAAAGATCAGAAGGGAACGGTGGTGGAAAGCATTCCTTTTGAATCTCTATTAGCTCTTCGAAGTCAGAATCAGTGTAATTACGGATTGTCGTCTTAAAAGGATTGTCATTCTGGAAAAGATACTGAGTGAAAAACATAGCCGGATGCGTCTCCTTTTTACGTATTTACCTCTTTAGTTTAGCTTTTCAAGTATGAAATCCTGCTATTTTAATGATTTTCATCTTCTTTTCGGCGTTCGCATTACGAAAAAACCGCCGGCAGTGCCAATAACTACAAAAATTCAGGATTTTGTTCAAAAATTTGAAATAAACGACAAAAATGAAGCCATTAACGACAAAAAGGTCTCCTAAAACTACAAAAACAACAAAAAAGAAAGGACTGTCGCAGTCCTTTCCGTATCTATGATTCTTCTTTAAGTTGTTTTTTCCATAATGAGATTTTCCGATAAAAGAACAATGCGATTGCAATTGAGACATAGCTTGTACTCAACAGCACGAGTTGATCTGCTGTTTCTTTCCCATCAAACGGGACGATACTCCCGATATACAGAAATGCACTCAACGATAGGAGTACAAAGCTGAAACGTTTGAAATCTGCAATTTTATCTTTGGTGTCTTTGACCATTTCCTTTGACAATACTCCCACCCCTTTACTGGTATCATCGTAACATGATTCAGATAGTAGAGTAAGAGATTATCTGACAATTCCTGAAGTTACCAGACATGGCTTTCGGCACTAGCTTGGTCTATTGCTACTTATAAAGGCAAAAAGCCCGCCGGCATAGATTCCCTTTGCCGTTAGCGGACCCTTCTCTTTCAACTGAACTGTATTAAAGCGCTCAGCTTTCCAACGCTTGTTCAAGGTCTTCAATCAAGTCTTCTGCGTCTTCAATTCCAACTGATATCCGTAACAACCCATCGGTGATTCCTAGTTCATCACGTCGGTCTTTCGGAATGGAAGCATGTGTCATACGTGCAGGAGCAGAAATCAAGCTCTCAACCGCTCCAAGACTTTCCGCAAGTGTGAAGAACCTCGTTTTGCTCAAGACCTGATCAGCTCTTTCCTGGCTTCCAACATCAAACGAGATCATACCACCGAAACCGCCTGCCTGGCGCTTCGACAGCTCATGACCTGGGTGTGATTCCAATCCAGGATAAAAGATTTTTTCCACAGCAGGGTGCTTCTCAAGGAATTCCGCAATTTTCTTCGTATTGCTCTCAGTCGCTTCCATTCGGAGGCCAAGTGTTTTGATCCCTCGAATCAACAGCCATGAATCCTGTGGTCCGAGTACTGCTCCAGCTGAGTTTTGGATGAAGTGCAGTTCATCAGCTAATTCTTTTGAATTAACTACAGCTAGACCTGCGACTACATCACTATGTCCTCCGATATATTTCGTAGCACTGTGCAAAACGATATCTGCTCCATGATTGATTGGTACCTGCCAATATGGAGTGTTGAATGTATTATCGACAATCAGTAACAGGTCATGCTTTTTCGCAATCTTAGAAGCTCCTGCGATATCGGTCACTTTCAACAGGGGATTTGTAGGCGTTTCAACATATACAGCTTTCGTATTGTCTTTTATCACCGCTTCAATATTTTCAAGGTTGCTCGTGTCTACGAATGTCGATTCCAAACCTAGTCGGTTCAACACCTTCGAAACTAGACGATATGTCCCTCCATAGACGTCATCGGTAAAAACAACATGGTCTCCAGTATTGAACATCATCATGATCGAATTAATGGCGGCCATTCCTGAACCGAATGCGAATCCAGCTTCCCCTTCTTCTAAATCCTTGATCAATTCTTCTAGTGCAAAACGTGTCGGATTTCCTGTACGAGAATACTCGTATCCTTTGAAGTTACCGACACTTTCCTGTTTATACGTACTTACCTGATAAATCGGAGTAGAAACGGCACCTGTATGCTCGTCACCGAAAATACCAGCATGGATCATTTTCGTTTTCGGCTTCATTTATATGCCTCCCTGGTAGATCTTTTTACTTAAGTAACGCTCACTGCTGTCTGGAAAGACCGTGACGATATGGCTGCCGGGCTTTGCTTGTTGAGCTTCGATCAATGCTGCATGTAAAACTGCTCCTGATGAACTGCCGACAAGTAGTCCTTCCTTCAAGGCTAATTCTTTCACCCGGTTAAAAGCATCCACATCTTCAATTGTATGGATTGCATCGAAATAACCTGTATCCATATACTCCGGGAGGAATTCCATGCCGATTCCTTCAGACTTGTGTGGCCCCGGCTCTCCTCCGTTCAAGATCGATCCTTCTGGTTCAACAATGACCGTTTTGATGTCTTTGCGTTGTTCTTTCAAATAGCGGGCAGTGCCCATGAAAGTACCACCAGTTCCTGCTCCAGCTAAGAATACGTCGACGTTTCCATCAAGCGCTTCCCAGATCTCAGGTCCCAGTGTTTTATAATACGTATTCGGATTTACGGGATTTGCAAATTGAGCAGGATAATAGGCATTCTCGATTTCTTTCTCAAGCTCCTTCGCCTTTTCTATAGCACCACGCATCCCCTTTTCATTTTCGGTATTGACAATCTTTGCACCTAACGCCCGCATCAATTCCTGTTTTTCAACACTGAACTTTTCAGGAACGACGAAGACCACTTCGATTCCCTTGTTCACCGCCGCTAAGGCAAGGCCGATACCAGTATTTCCGGCAGTAGGCTCGATCACCGTCCCGCCAGCCTTGAGTTTTCCGTTGATGAAAGCTTCCTCAAGTAGTTCTTTTCCAAGTCGATCTTTGATGCTTCCACCTGGATTGTAAAACTCAAGTTTAGCGAAAAGCCGTACACCATTGGGAAGATCAAAGTTGGCGATCTCCACCAGTGGTGTATGACCAATCAGCTCTTGAACGTTTTTAAAATACCTCATGCATGTTATTCCTCTCCAAATACATCTTTCCATTCGCTTCGTTTTTCAAGCATTTCCGTGGCGATTACCTTCGCACCCTCAAGGCTGTGGTTGGCAGCCCAGCCGCATTGCACTTCATTACAAGCTGGAACTTCATCTGCATTGAGGACATCGTTCAACGTCTTCTCCAGAACGTCCATGATTTCCTCTTGATCCGAATGATTCAATACAGAAAGGTAGAACCCAGTCTGACAACCCATCGGTCCGATATCAATGACGCGATCATGATGGTTACGGATATTTTCCGCCATCAAATGTTCAAGGGAATGAAGTCCTGGCATATCCATATGTGCTTTGTTCGGTTGTTTGAAACGGATATCATACTTTGAAATCTCGTCGCCATGTTGACCTTTCGTAACCCCTACGAGACGGACATACGGTGCACGAACTTTCGTATGATCGAGATTGAAACTTTCCACATTCATTTTTTTAGCCATGTTTCTTCAGCTCCTTTACCATTTTCAGAATTAAATCTGCGGAATTTTTCGCCGCTACTTTCAAAAATTGATCGAATGACATCGGTGCATCTTTACCCGCGATATCCGATAAAGAACGAATCACGACAAACGGGATTTTGAATTGATGACAAACCTGGGCGATTGCCGCAGCCTCCATTTCGGCTGCAAATAATTCAGGGAACTTTCCACGGATGTCTTTTACCCGTGATGCATCGTTCATGAATGAATCACCCGATGCAATCAACCCTTTGACGATCTGCATGTCAGTGACGTCCTTTGCACTTTCTTCTGCAATTTCCACCAGCAATGGATCAGGCATATAAAAAGCAGGCAATTGCGGTACTTGACCGTACTCATAACCGAAAGCCGTAACGTCTACGTCATGGTGTCGTATTTCCGTTGAAATGACCACGTCCCCCACATTCAAGTCAGGATTGAATCCCCCTGCAGAGCCCGTGTTGATCACATAATCAGGTTTATATAATTGATTCAATAACGTTGTTGCAATCGCTGCGTTCACTTTACCGATCCCTGATTTCAGCAAAATGACATCTTGATCGTATAGTTTCCCTGTATAGAAGATACACCCTGCGATCGTTTCTGTTTTACAATCCTCAATCAATTCTTGCATTAAAATGACTTCTTCGTCCATTGCTCCAATAATAGCGACTTTCATATTCACATTCCTTTACAAATCTTTTTTTACTGCATGAATCAACCACACATACCTATTCAGTCGTTCAAAGCTAACTTCAAAGCCATTATTTTGAAAAATTTCTGATAGAACACCGATTGTAGTGTAGTATTCCGTCTGTAGATCATGAAGCAAGTTTTTGTAACCCTGGCTCTTTACTCGATCATGAATTTCTTTTCTCGCTTCTTCATGTTCAAACACAGTATCTGCAAATACAATTTTACCATTGTTACCAAGAAGGTTTCCATAATTACGAATAGCATGTGCTTTTTCATCGTCTGTCAAATGATGGAACGCATACGTACTTACAATGGTGTCAATGTTTTCTTCGGGCTCAGGAAAAGATAGAAAATCACCATCGACGACTTTTAAGTCTGGAAATCGTTCTAACGTTTTCTCCCGCATGACAGGTGACGGCTCTACCCCCACCACATCCAATTTGTTAGTGATCAAGACGTTCGTCAAATTACCCGTTCCTACACCGAACTCAAGAACGGTCCCAGAAGATTTGCTAGCGACTCGTTCAAGGATTTCTTCATATTGTTCAAAAACCTCATGATATTCATTATCTTTACTTGAAACAGTCTCATCATAAGATTCTGCCCATTGGTTAAAGAGATCGATAAACTCTCTACCCACCCTGTCCACACTCCTAAATTTTAAAATTTATTATTCCTATCAATATAGTATGATTTAATTTTAATATGGATACAACATATCATAATCGAGAGAATCTGGCAATATTGCAAACCGGGTAAAACCGCGAGTTGGCAGGTTTCGTCTATCCATGTGCAGTCCCTTCATGGTAAAATCTTATTCAGCATAGGAGGATTTGGATAAAATCCCCTGTAAACAAAGTGAATTTTAGGAGTGTGAAAGAATGAAGCTTCATCTTGATTTTATTGAGGATAAAATAGAGTTTTTCGAAGCAGGTGATCTTTCAAAACTAGAAGCGGCAGTTCAAGAAAAAGTGGAACAAAACCAGGCCTTATTACTTCGGGTCCATCATGTTTCTCACCAGGTGAACATCGACCCCTCCAATGGAAAACATATCTATTCAGCAGTCGTACATTTCAAATACAAAGGATGAATGAGACAAAGGAGTCGTTTTAGCAGAACGGCTCCTTTTTTCTACGTCTCAAGCCTTAATTTTAAATCATGCTTGAGTGCGTTGTTCCAATTCTGAAAGTATCCTAATCTGAATACAACGAAGTAAATAAAGTAAAGCGAAAGTGGGTAACCATTATGAAAATGTTTTTTGCAATATTAATCATTCTGATCGGGGGATATCTCCTCTTTTCTGAAGCGAAACCAACCTGGTCTTTATTTGGAAATAGCAAGGATCTTTCTGAAGGGGTAAAAGATGCAGATCGGATCAACATTGATGTATCCGGTATGAATACGGAGATCATTCCTGAAAAACGAAACGATCTGAGAATAGAGTTGAATGGTAAAGGCGATGTAGATCTCAATCGCCGCGGTGATGACATCCATGTAAAAGCGAGAAAAGGGTGGTTCAGCTGGTTTGGATTCGATCGAACCAAGCTGACCATACACATCCCTGAGGATTACGATCAAGAACTTGAACTGCAAAATGGATCAGGTAATTTAACTTTTTATGGTCCATCAGACCAAATGAAATTGACATCCTTAAAGGTCGATATTAATTCTGGAAACCTCAAGCTGAAAAATATTCATGCAAGGAAGTTCACCCATGATGCATCATCAGGGAATGTAGATGTAAATAATCTGAAAACAGACGAAGGAACATTCAATATCAGTTCCGGGAATGTAAAAATCATGAATTATACGGGGGCATTGGCTGCCGATTTATCTTCAGGTAAATTAGACGTTCAGATGGATGAACTGACTGGAGACATTGATGTTGAGATAAGTTCCGGATCAGCCGAATTAGACCTACCAACAGATGCTGGATTCAAGTTAAAAGGAAAAGTGGGCAGCGGACATATCGATTGTGATTTCCCATTGGAAAATGAAACTTCTGATCGGAAAAGGATAGAAGGGACTCATGGATCTGGAGATCACCATATAGCCCTCTCCGTATCCAGTGGGCATCTTAAAATTCATTAAAGGTGTGTTCTAATAGTTTGTTGGGTTAGGAGGGTTTTAATGAACGAAAGTAAAGCAGACATCCTTAATTCGATTCATCCGCAGCCACAACATCGACATTATTTAGTTTTTACGGGATATGCAGTATTCATTTGGTCGATAGCTTATATGCTGCCTCACCTTTATTGGGCTTTAGGGGGCACAATCGGTTTGTCCTTACTGAAGGAATCTGTAGCAGAAGCAGCTTTTTGGGAAAGGATAAACTGGATAGCATCAGGATTCCTGACAGCTGCCGGATGCGTAGGAATTGCGTTCATCTATATTAGGAAACAAAAAGTCGTTAGCTGGTTACTGCTCGGAATAGCCTTATTTGGATGTTCGATAGCGACTTCCCATGGCATTTATGGGATCTTCTATCGGATATTTCAAATGACAGGTGTAGTCGAGTTGGAATCTGTACCATTCAATATAAATGAGCATTCTTTTGTATTATGGGATCTTTTGTTATTCGAGCCATGGTTTATGATTGAGGGAATATTATTTGGCTTCCTTGGGTGGTTTTACATGAACAAGCCACGAAACAGACGGATCTGGATAATTCTCTGTACAGTCGGCATCATCATCGGTTTAGTTTCAGGAGTGTCAGGTGTTCGGTTTGCATAACGAAAATGGAGCAATATCTTTTATACCCCGAAATGAATGATGGAAAAAATGACCCGAAAGGATTCAATCATCCTTCGGGTCATTTTCATTCTCTCATTTCTTATTGATTAGCTGCACCTGGAACACGTTCGACAGATGTTGGCTTCCAACCTTCACCATCTACCCATTCAAGCATGACGACATAAGGGTTATCTTTATTTTCGGCTTTACTAACAATACCTTTAGCTGTAGTTGCAGATCCGCCGTTTCCGATCCACCAGTACTCGATCTCATCAGGTGATAGTCCTGTTGCATATTGTAGTGCTTTTTCTTTTTCCTTCCAATCTGTGGTACCTTTATCGAAGCTTGATTGATGTGAGCCTTCCTGTACCGTACCGACTGGTTCCCATTCTCCATCAGGTCCAGCAGTTTCATCAGAATGGGTTTTATATCCTTCACTGTCTTCACTGCTTCCCTCAGATGCCTCTTCTTCCTCTTTCTTTACAGATGTATCATCTTCTTCCTTAGACTCGCTGTCCGTGTTGTTTTCATTTTCCTTATTTTCTTCTTCGGCAGCTTGCTCATTTGAAGAATCACTATTGCTCGATTCATCTGTGTTCTCATCGGTATCAGGTACAGATGCTGTATTATCTTGATTCTGTTGTTTTTCAGTTGCGGATTCATCGTCACCTAAAAGCATACTTGCTCCTACGGCAAGGATCCCAATGAAGACAACACCGATCAATATATTCAATATAAGTGTTTGCTTTTTACTTTTTTGTGTGCGTTGATATCTCGAGTTTGTTGAAAAATCATCTCTCATGGTCTCCCCTCCAATTCTACATATTATTCTACCACTCTACATTGTTTCGATGAAGGATTATTTTTTGTACCGTACAAGAAAATATTGTATAATCAATAGTGTGAATATTTGTAATTTTTAAACTAGTTTTGTCGTTAAAAAGGATTTTCTCTATACTATGGCTAATAGTATGGATAAGGAGGGGTGATATGTATGCAGTTTACAACTTTTCATTCAGAAGAATGGAATCTGAAAACGTTTCATACAATTGGCTATCAAAAAGACACGCAAACGTTACATGTCTGTTTACATGATGGTTCGACTCTAGAAGTGTTCGATGTTTCTGAACAGAGGCTCTTTGAATTCATCCTGGCGCCTTACAAAGAACAGCACCTTCAGGACCACTTGCTCCCCAACCACGAAGTGAAAGTCGTACAACCCAAAGCATAACATACACTCGCTCAGTCTGGTTGTTGTTGTGTTTCATACAACTGTTGAACAATCTGCGCAAATGTTTTGTTTGTAGCAGTTTCTGTTTCTGCTGCATCCAGGTCAACAACGACCAGCGCGTATTTTGGATCATAAGCAGGAAAGTAGCCCGCAAACCATTTATTGTACACTTTCTGACCCTTTTCTCCTTTTTCAGCGGTACCTGATTTTCCTGCCACAGCCCAGGGCAATTGACTGAAAGAACTATGTCCAGTCCCATTTGGATCAGAGACAACTCCCTTCAATAATTTCTGGAGCTCTTTGATCGAATAGCGAGATAAAGTATCACCAGGTATTTCTTTTTCCTTGAAATCTGCAAGTGTCGTTCCGTTCTTATATAAAACAGAATGGGCTGCGCGCACTTGTTTTTTTGTGCCGCCTCTTGCAATCGTGGCCATCATATTAGCCACCGAAAGTGGGGATACACGTACATTCAACTGACCAATTGCCGTTTGGGCAATTGCACGAGAAACATTTTTATCCTGTTCATCATTCCATATCGTGTTCGGGTGTTCCCCTGGATAGTGCTCGAAATCCTCAAAATGAAACACATCTCCTGTCCATCCTGAAAATGCAGTAAGTCCTAATTTTGCAGCATATTCATCAGTGATCTCTTTATCATTTTCCATCATTTCGTTAAGTAAAGTCGCAAAGGTATTGTTACAACTCTGATAAAAGCTTTCTTTAAAAGTTAAATTGCCTAAATCACGTTGCTCCTGCCCCTCATTATACGTGTTTCTACTGCAATCAAACACGCGATCAGGGTCAGTCGAGAGATGATCTTCTTCGATAGCAGCTGCCGCTGTGACAATTTTAAAAACAGAACCGGGGAAATGTGTCTCTAACATTTTATTGGCTGTACCTTCAGCTAAAGGATTGGAATGTGGAGGCAATGGACGGCTGGCCATCGCAAGTACATCACTTGAATTCACATCCAATAGGACCGCACCACCCATTGTGATCTTGAATTGATCTATTGCGTCCTCTACGATGCGTTGAGCTTTTGGATCCAATGTTGTCCGTAGTGTCACAGGATAGAACGGGTTAGATGGTGCTGTATATTTGACATCAAATCCGAAAAGCGGCTTTCCGGACTGTTCAACATGATAAATAAGTTTCGATTCTCCTTCTGAAATCAAAAAAGGATCGAAAGCTGCCTGTATCCCATTGATCCCTGTTTTGGTTGATATGCTTATCAGACCTTTGTCAATACGTTCAGGGTATTTTTCGCGTAACACCCCAGGGTTTTCACCTACGGAACCTATGAAATGTGTTGCAAAGGTGTTTTCTTCATTTATTGAGAGCATTTGGCCGAATGCACCCTGAATCATCAGATCATTTACATGTTCAACTGTGTCACGTGTGATGTATTCATTTTTGATTACAAGAGGATCTTTCCTGCCCTCTAATTTACTCTTCAATTCAAACGTCGAATGGCTCACCATAGGAGATAATTTTTCAAGTGCTTCTTCATCTTCTTTTAAAAACGGAAAAAGGATGACAGAAGGTTCATGCACTTCCGCTAAGAGTTCACCATAGCGATCCTGCATCTTCCCTCTCCCATCATCTAAAGCGATCGAGTGTATTCGTTGTTTGACACTTTCTTCAACTAAATTTACCTGGTGTTTTGAAAACGATCTTGTATCGACCAATTGGATATGCGCTAGTCTGCCGATCAACACGCTCAATACGATACTGAATATGATTAACATATAATAAAGCCGTTTCGGATTATTCATGTGAGCCCCACCTCATCAACATTCTCGCCCGAAACAGCTTATTTAAAACAATACTTTCGTGTTTATTTATTGTTGATTATTACAAAATCCTTATCCATTCAGATGGGATTCTCACCATTTATTCAATTGGATACGAGAACGCAATGGCCTGCAAAACTTGAACCTTTTCAAACGATGTTAAAACTGAAATAATTATCGCATCATAGTTGGTATTTATTCATAAAAATTCAGAGGAAGACCGTAATTAAGAGAAACCATTGGTCACCTTATATGTAATTCTGGGCTACCTAGCCTAAATAAAACTTGGCCAAGCCAATCCTTTAGCGCAGGCTGAGCCTTAGTTGCTCTTATACTGAAAAAAGTATCTATACTTTCTTCATGCGTAAAAAAGGACTGTCCTCCGAGTGAGACACTCTTCTTCTAGGACAGTCCTTTCATCCATCTATTCAGCCTACTTCTACGATGCGTACGTTCATTTCCCCACCTGGTGTCTGGACAGCAACTTCATCACCGACGGTACGGCCCATCAGGCTTTTAGCCATAGGTGAGTCATTTGAAATCTTACCTTCGAACGGATCTGCTTCAGCGCTACCGACAATTGTATAGGATTCCTCATCTCCATCTGGTAATTCGATGAATTTCACTGATTTACCGATGGACACAACATGTGGATTCTGATCCTGCTCTTCGATGATTTCTGCATTACGGATCATCTTTTCAAGCTGTTGGATACGTGCTTCTACAAATGCCTGTTCATCTTTCGCAGCATCGTACTCAGAGTTCTCAGATAGATCTCCGAAACTTCTAGCAACCTTGATACGTTCAACGACTTCTTTACGTTTTTCCGTTTTCAAGTATTCCAATTCGTTTTCGAGTTTCTGTTTACCCTCTTCAGTCATATAGTGTTTCTTTTCTTCTGCCATTATCCTTCACTCCTCTAAAACCTTCTCGTTACCGACTAGTATATGCATTGGAACTAAAGACGTATTAATAAAAAAATGTAAGCGTACCCATTGTACACTACTTGAAATATAAGACATTCATCTCATATTGAAAACAGAGGTGATCGTACCCCCTGTTATGATTTCAATATTTCTTTAGTTTCTAAGATTGTATTGATTTTCGTCACCATCAGGTCGATTGCCACTCGGTTTTGGCCACCTTCAGGGATAATGATATCAGCATATCGTTTCGTCGGCTCAATAAATTGATTATGCATCGGACGCACGACTGTAGTGTATTGATCGATCACGGAGTCGATTGAACGGCCACGTTCGTTGATATCACGAAGGAGACGTCTTATGATCCTGACGTCTGCATCAGTATCAACGAATAATTTGATATCCATCAGATCACGCAATCGTTCGTCCTCTAAAATAAGAATACCTTCTAATATGATAACATCTTTTGGTTCAATTGGAATTATTTTATCACTTCTTGTGTGTGCTGTATAGTCATAAACCGGTTTTTCAATGCCCTCTTTGTTTCTGAGCTTTTCGATATGTTCAATCAACAAATCATTATCGAATGCGAGAGGATGATCATAGTTCGTTTCTAATCTCTCATCCATCGATTTTTCGGATTGGTCCTTATAGTATGCATCCTGTTCAAGAATTAAAATCGATTGATCGGCAAACTGCCTGAAGATTTCTTTCGCTACTGTCGTTTTTCCGGATCCTGAACCTCCGGCAACACCAATTACAACTGGTTTCTTACCCATGCTTCCTTCCCCTTTATTCCTTTACTTTATCTTTCAAAATACTAATAGCCATTCCGTCACCAACAGGAAGTATCGTTGTATCGAACCTGGTTTGTCTGATCAAAAATTCATTGTAATTCCGAATTTTATCCGTCAGCTTCCGAAATCTCCTTGTTTCGATTTCTTCGTTCCCTTTTGCTACGAATCCTCTGAACAAGACATTATCACTTACAATAACTCCGCCTGGTAAGAGCATGTTTTCAAATTCCTGAAAGAAACGCTGGTACTGCCCTTTTGCAGCATCTATGAAAATGAAGTCATAAGGTCCTTCTTCTTCAATCTGTGAAATTTTCTCTAGCGCATCCCCTTCAATTACGTGAATTGAATTTTGTAGTTCAAGTTTCGAAATATTGGTAATTGCTTGATTATAACGCTCTGAATCGCGCTCGATGGATACAACACGACTTTCTGGAGCGGCTTGTACCATCCGGATTGCGGAATAACCAATTGCAGTTCCGATTTCCAAAATACGCTTCGGTTTATGGAGACGAATAAGTTGTAACAGAGCTTCCATTCCTATCAGATCCATAATCGGGACATTTTCGACCCGCGCATCTTCTTCCATCTGTAAAATTTCTTGCTGCCTATCTGGGATCAATCCTTCAATATAATATTTCAACTCATCTGAAATCATGTGGAAGCCTCCTCTTAACCCGGTCTATTTTAACATAAGAAAAGAGGGAATGCGAGTCTCCCTCATCCCCTCTTGTTTCCAATATTATTCTTTGTCTTTATTTGCAAGGTCACGCCACTCTTGGATGTATTTTTCCTTGATCTTATTATGCTCATCCAATGTTTTCGCATATAGGACTTCCCCGTTCGGACGTGCGAAGAAATAATAATTCTCGTTCGGCTCAGGATTTACAGCAGCATCGATGGCTGATTCCCCGGGAGCGGAAATCGGTCCGATCGGTAAACCGGACTCATGGTAGGTATTATACGGTGATTCGATTTCCGTGTCCTTATACGTTACTGTAATTTTCGACTGTTGCTGGGCGTAGGTGACCGTCACATCTGATTGGAGAGGCATCCCTTTTTGAAGACGATTATAAAATACACCAGAAACTTTGAATCGGTCTTCCTTTTCTTTCGCCTCTTCTTCGATGATGGAAGCTAATGTGAGGATCTCATGAGTCGAATAGCTCGATTCTTGTAATCCTGCTTCATATTTCTTCACCACTGTACTCATCTTTTTAACCATGGATTCAATGATGGATTCCAAACTCGGATCTTTCACGTAAAATTCATAAGTCGCTGGAAAAAGATAACCTTCGAGCGGCCAGATCACTTTTTCATCCAAGATTTTTTCATCCAGTAGCGGATATTGTGCCATCAATGATTCAATGAACTTCTTATCTTTCATTTTTCCCTGGACTTCTTCTTCTGTGTAATCCGTTTGTTCTGCAATTTTGGATACTACCTCATTGATGCGGAGTCCTTCTGGAATACGGACGGTCATTTCCGCTTCTTTATATACTTTACCGTCTTTCAGAGAATGGATGATGTCTTTCATCTCCATAGATCGGGTTAGTTCATAGTTTCCTGCTTGGAAATCATCTTCATTTTTATATTTGACATAGTACTTGAATACAAGTGCGCTTTTAATGACACCGCTTTCTTCTAATTTTTTCGCTATTGTACTGGTTGATGTGCCAATTGGTATTTCCACTTCTATCGGTTCTTTATTGGAAGTATCAACAGGCTCGAATGCACCTTTAATATATACGTAGCCACCGATTCCAAGGCCTACGATCGAAAAAACCAGGAGTGTAAGTACGGTAAAAACGACTCGTCTTACAATCTTTGCTTCCTGATTACGGCGCATGATCGTTTCTTGATCTAGATTTGGTTGAAGCACCGAAATATCCCCCCTCTAATACATCTGTTCCATTATACTATAATTCAGTATTGATTCGGCCTAAATTCGTCAATTTTTTTAGATTTTGTCAAAATCAGGATATGAATTGCTGTTAAGTTCTATTTTTGTAAAAGAAGGGCTATTATATTGAAAAGTTGATTTCGTCAGCTATTCACCTCCTCCCTTAAAGAGAGCCTTATCACTCGTTCCTCACTGTCTTGGCTGGATGGCATTTCCTGTTGGAATTTTGCAAATATCGCTTCAATCAAAGTGAGCAAAAATAAAAACTTGGCAAGTCTAGCCTTGGCCAGCTTCTTTCATTAAATCTGCTAAGGTCGCCACGCTAACGGACACAGGAGACCTTATTCTGAGCAAAATAAGGCAATTTCACAATTTAGCGGACATGAGAGACGTTATTTTGCCAAACGAGTATGTTTTTTCAGCTCATTCAGGTAAATAAGGGCTCTGGTGTCCGTTAGATGTTTGTCTCAATTTTCATCTCAAATCGCAACCTGATTTTTTGTCACAAAAAAAAAGACTGACCACACATTTGTGATCAGTCCTTCATCATCTTTGTTTAGAGTTCTTCTGATTCTTGGAAAGTGTTCAACATTTCTTCGACCATATCCCATTCTTGATCTGTTTCAATTGGGAAAAGTTCGATATCATCCTCTTTTTCGCCTTTATCTTCGTAACGGAAAGCGAACACTTCAACATCTTCTTCATCTTCTCCATTTTCAACAGGAACAAGGACCATGTACGAACGTTCAGTTGCATCTACATCGAACGTAAATAGTACTTCAAATAAATGTTCCTCACCATTTTCATCAGGGATGATGATCCGCTCTTTTTCTTCCTCAGTCATTTTAGCACCTCTTTTTTAGTTGGCGGCTGGGCTGTCTAGATAGCTCTGTAAGATGAGCACAGCTGCCATTTTGTCAATGACCCCTTTGCGCTTCTTGCGACTGACATCAGCTTCAATGAGCATACGTTCTGCCGCGGCCGTGGTCAAGCGTTCATCCCACAGCACAGTGGATATTTTTAATGTGTCCTCAATATGCTTTGCAAATTCTTGACACATTTCTCCACTAGGGCCGATTGTTCCATTCATATTTTTCGGTAGACCGACCACGATTGTGTCAACTTCATGCTTATCAATCAGTTGCTTCAAATACTGCATTTCCTGGTCGATATCTCCCTTACGTCGGTATGTTTCAATCCCTTGTGCCGTCCATCCTAACGCATCGCTAAGTGCAATACCAATTGTTTTTGTACCGACGTCTAACCCTAATTTTCGCATATGCAGAAATTATCTCTCACTTTCCTGATGCTGTACTAAATACGATTTTACGAGTTCCTCAATCAATTCATCGCGTTCAAGCTTGCGGATCTTGCTTCTAGCATCATTATGACGAGGAATATAAGCTGGATCGCCAGACAGGAGGTACCCTACGATCTGGTTGATTGGATTGTATCCTTTCTCTTGCAAAGACTCGTATACTGACAACAATACACTCTTGACGTTGGCATCCATCGAGTCGTCTTGAAAATTGAACTTCACCGTCTTGTCAAATGAGCTCATCTTGACACCTCTCTTTAGCGTTAGATTGGGAAATCCCCGCTTTTTCTACCTTTATTGTACAATACACATACAGGTTTAGGAAATGGATTTGACGAATTCGTAAACATAATTTAATGCGTCATCCAGTTTTTCAGGTTGTTTTCCGCCAGCTTGAGCCATATCTGGGCGCCCTCCTCCGCCGCCTCCACATCGGGTTGCGACTTCCTTTACAATTTTGCCTGCATGATAGCCTTCTTTCGTTAAATTATCTGTAACTCCTGCAACAATATTCACTTTTTCATTTTGTGCAGAACCAAGAACGACTACTCCGCTTCCGATCTTGTTCTTCAAATCATCTACGATTGAGCGTAAATTATTCATATCACTGGCAGAAACTTTTCTAGCTAATACTTTTACACCATTGATTTCTTCAGCATGATCCATCAAGGAACCAGCTTCAATATTCGCAAGCTTCCCTTTCAGCGATTCATTTTCACGCTGAAGCTCTTTGATTTGTAATTGTATAGTACCGACCTTTGCAGGTACATCATTCAAGTTAGATTTCAAAGCGTCTGCTGTATCTTTAAGGATTTGGACTTGACCAGTGAGATGGCGATAGGCTCCCTCACTTGTAACTGCTTCAATCCTGCGTGTGCCCGCACCGATACCCGATTCAGCTATGGTCTTGAACAACCCGATTTCTGCAGTATTTGTAACATGACAGCCACCGCAAAGCTCAAGGCTGTAATCTCCGACTTTTACGACACGAACTTCACTTCCGTATTTTTCACCGAATAATGCCATTGCTCCCATCGCTTTTGCTTCTTCAATCGGCTTGACCATCTTTTCAACAGGAATCGTGTTCCAAATCTTTTCGTTTACGATCGATTCAATCTTCTCCAATTCCTCCGGAGTGATCTGATTGAAGTGGGAGAAGTCGAAACGCAAGCGATCAGAAGTTACTAGAGAACCTGCTTGATTGACATGTTTTCCAAGTACATCTTTAAGTGCTTGGTGAAGCAAGTGTGTTGCAGTATGGTTCTTAATGATACCAGCACGACTGATCTCGTTGACGGTTGCCGTAAGGGTTTCATCGACTTTCAATGTCCCTTTTTCAACATGGACAGTATGGAGATTTTGGCCATTCGGTGCTTTTTGGACGTCTTTTACGACAGCAAAAACATTGTCATTTTCAAGTGTCCCTTTGTCAGCAATCTGACCGCCGCTTTCTGCATAAAAAGGTGTTTGATCAAGGATCACTAGGACTTCTTCACCAGCATTTGCTTCATTGACCGTATCAGCACCCTTTACCATCACGCTGACCTTAGAAGAGGTATACAGTTGATCATAACCGATGAATTCACTCGATGTTTTGATATCACTCAGGACGCCAGTCTGAACCTGCATAGAACCTGTGTCCTGACGTGCTGAACGTGCCCGTTCACGCTGTGCTTCCATTTCCACTTCGAATTGTTCCCGGTTCACAGTCAAACCTTCTTCTTCCACATACTCTTCAGTCAGTTCAAAAGGAAACCCATACGTATCATACAACTTGAAAGCATCTGAGCCAGAAAGTTGATTTTTCCCATTTTCTCTCGCTTGTTTCATCATTTCAGATAAAATCGCAAGACCTTCGTTGATGGTTTCGTGGAATCGTTCTTCCTCATTCTTAACAACTTTTTGGATAAAATCAGTGTTTTCAAGGACATTTGGATAGAAGTCTTTCATGACATCTGCAACCACTGGCACAAGCTCAAACATAAAAGGTTTGCTGATGTTCAATTGTTTAGCAAAACGGATTGCTCTGCGGATGAGGCGACGTAATACATAGCCTCTACCTTCATTGGATGGCAACGCACCGTCTGCAACTGCAAAAGTAACTGTCCGAATATGATCAGCGATAACCTTGAAAGCAGTATCGAATTCTGGATTCTTGCCATATTCAGTACCAGATATTTTTTCTGTTGCTTCGATCATTGGCATGAACAGATCGGTTTCATAGTTTGTCGGAGCATCCTGTAACGCACAAACGACACGTTCAAGCCCCATCCCTGTATCAATATTCTTTTTCGGCAACGGTGTATACGAGCCATCAGGGTTATGGTTGTATTGAGAAAACACAAGGTTCCAGATTTCAAGGTGACGCTCGTTTTCTCCACCTGGGAACAACTCTGGATCGTTCGGGTCGTTCCCATACTTCTCCCCGCGATCAAAAAAGATTTCCGTATTCGGTCCACTCGGGCCTTCACCGATATCCCAAAAGTTCTCTTCGAGACGGATGATCTTCTCCTTTGGAAGGCCGATTTCATTATGCCAAATGCCATGCGCATCATCATCTTCAGGATGAATCGTAACTGCTAGCTTTTCAGGGTCAATTCCTAACCATTTTTCATCCGTCAAGAATTCCCAAGCCCAAAGAATCGCTTCTTTTTTAAAGTAGTCCCCGATTGAGAAGTTTCCAAGCATCTCGAAGAACGTATGATGTCGAGCAGTTTTACCGACATTTTCAATATCATTTGTACGGATTGATTTTTGAGCATTTACGATACGAGGATTCTCCGGAACGACACGACCATCAAAATACTTTTTCAAGGTTGCAACGCCACTGTTGATCCACAATAAGGACGGGTCTTCGTGCGGTACAAGAGAGGCACTAGATTCAACCTTATGTCCTTTTTCTTTGAAAAAATCCAAAAACATCTGTCTTACCTCAGCTGAAGTGAGCGTTTTCATCATTGATTCCCTCCTATTTATGAGTTTGTCTTTTTTAGACAATAAAAAAACCCACGTCCTAAAACAGGGACGAGAGTTATCACGCGGTACCACCCTGGTTATGAAAACATCTTCTGTATTCATCACCTCGACACATTAACGGTGTGCGCCGGCAGGGTTTGCCTGCATTCCGGATCAGCGTTCAGTCAATCTTCATCCAGAACCTCTTTCAGCCTGGGAGGTTCTTCTCTGCAAGGAAGGGTTTTGACCTACTCATTCCATCATCAATTTTTTATATTCATGTTCTGCTGTCGTTAATTATAGACTTTACTTTTCTGCATTGTCAACATTTCTGAAATGCTCTCTTGCATGTTGGAAAATGACTTTTCCTATTGCAAAGAAAGGTACGGCAAGGAGTAAGCCGACAACTCCACCGATTTCCCCGCCAATCAACAATGCTAATATGATTCCTATCGGATGGATGTGCAATGTTTTTCCGACAATAAGCGGACCGAGAATATTCCCCTCGATGAATTGAAGAATGATGACAATTCCAATTACGATCAACAGTTTATTTATCGATATTGTCGCTGCGATCAACGCGACTGGCACTGCCCCGAGGACCGGTCCGAAATAGGGGATGAAATCAGTGACACCAATGATGATACCTAGAATCACTGGGTAAGGCACACCAGCTATCCAGAACGCGCCAATTGCGAGAACTGCAAGTGCACATGCTACTGTCAATTGCCCGCGTATATAATTACCAAGTGAAACATCGATATCATGGATGATTTTCTTTCCCGGTCCTCTCCACTTTTTAGGGGTCAGGTTCCAAATCATACGTGTAATAACCTTAAAGTCTTTCAGCATATAGAACACGAGAAAAGGAATGACGATCCACGCAAAAATGTTACGCCAAAATCCTTTGATTGCAATAAGAACGCCGCTTATTAATGTTGTTAAATATTGCTCTACTGCATTCAACGTTTTTTCAAATTCATTATGGACCGTTTCCGGCAGATTATCAGTATGCTCGTAAAATTCCCTAATCCAGTTTCGATAAGTTTCTGATAATATAGGTAATTGTTCACTCAGGTCTTTGAGCTGTGATATCAGATAGGGCACACTTTTAAAGATCAAAAACCCGATGCCACCGAAAAAGGCAAGATAAATCACAAGGATTGCAAGAGATCGGGGGATGCCCCGCCGATGAATCCATTCTACAATTGGGTGTAATAGATAAGTGATGAAGATAGCGACGAAAAATGGCATGAAGACGGCCAAAATCATATCAAAGATCGGATCCCAAAACGGTTTCAATTTCATAAAGACAAATGCACAGAGTAAAGCTAATAAGACCATCCCGAGCCTTACCAGTGCTTCAATTGTAAACAGTTTTTTCATAAGCGCCACCGGATCTTTTCACAGTATTCTTGTATCTTTAACGTGCGCTTAATTGAACACCCTATGCATGGCGAAAGAAAACTACAAGGTGGAAGTGGATACTTTCTTTAAAGGTATTGCTTGCGAATCGCAGGGGAAGGCAGCGAATTACACTACGAATTTTAATATCCAGGAAGTATTATAGGGTCAAAAAAAACTGACATTCATCTGAACGTCAGCCCTTTTTCAATAAATCGCTTTTGCAATCCTTTTACGGATCCGCTTCATTTTCTTCGTTGATAGCATGCCATTCACCTTCATATTTCTTCCATATAAAGATTTAATCAGATACGCACCGGCACAGGTCGTTGCTATAGTCATGATTGTACGGTTCACATTAAACACCATCCCAGTATGAAGTTACATCGAAATACTTAGATCGTCATCATCGAACAAATCATCTAAAGAAGTCAAACTGCCATCTTCCTCTACTTGATTAAGAGTCAATTTGCCTTCAACAGCAGTCAGTTCGATGAAACATCCCCAGCAGTAATACTGGTCCACCCCGATTTTGCCAAGGTCTTTGCATTGGCAGTTGGGACATCTCATTGTTCGTTCCTCCTCCTGATAAATCAAAAAAAGTGCTACGAATAGGATGTCCCGTATTTTCGGGATTTATACGCTTTCTCTTTTTGTCCCGCTATCGTTTGAGCTTTCGATCCTTTTTTTCAATTTCATACTTAAATGTGAGTTGCGAGTGCCTGAGTCGTTTTGCTGTACCGCTCTTTTTAATGCATCCATTTCACCACATAAGATGAGATACTCTTTACTCCGGGTAACCGCTGTATAAATCAGATTCCGCCGAAGCATCCGAAAATAGCCTTTAACAATCGGTAAGACGACGATCGGAAACTCGCTTCCCTGTGATTTATGAATTGAACAACAATAGGCATGCGTAATTTGGTTCAGGTCCGTCTTTTTGAACGTCACCTCAATGCCATCAAATGATATGATGATCTGATCTTCTTTATCCGTTGTTTCTTTTGAGAAGATGATCGAGACGATTTCCCCGATATCTCCATTAAAGATTTGCTCCTCGGGAACATTGACGAGTTGGAGAACCTTATCACCCACACGATAGATGGATTGAAAATACTCGATTTCCCTTTTTTGTCCAGTCTGAGGATTGAACATTTCTTGTAATTCTTTGTTCATCTCATCAATTCCAGCTCGGCCTCTATACATTGGTGCTAATACTTGTACATCTCGCGCTGTAAACCCTTTTGTCATGGCGCTTTTACAAACCTGGAGGACTGCTGTGGTCACTTGTTCCTGTGAACACGGGAAGAACCGCCTGTCATGTTGAGGAGAACTCAGGTCCCCAGGCAACTCTCCTTTTTTCATTTCATGAGCTAATTGAACAATGGTCGAACCCTTCGCTTGTCGATAAATCTCATCAAGCTTTACTGTTGGGATGACTTCAGATGAAATGAAATCCTTCAATACTTGTCCAGGACTTACTGATGGAAGCTGATCCTCATCTCCCACCATGATCACCTGGATTTCTTCAGGTAATGCGTCGAAAAGCCTGTAGGCAAGACGGACATCTACCATCGACATTTCATCAATGATGAGAAGTCGACCTGCAATTGGATTTTCACCGTGATGTTCAAATCCGCTGCCTCCTTTCCAACCTAGAAGCCGATGGATCGTCACAGCAGGAATGCCTGTGGATTCACTCATACGTTTAGCGGCACGTCCAGTTGGTGCTACGAGTAAAAATGGAAAATCTTCATCCTTATAGTCCTGAAGTTCGAGTGAAAGTCCATGGATTTCAGAATACGTTTCGATGATTCCTTTGATGACGGTGGTCTTTCCTGTTCCAGGACCACCGGTCAAAATCATCATCGGGGAAGTCAGTGCTTTATAAATGGCATCTTTCTGAGCATCCGCATATTCGATTCCATGTGATTCTTCAAGAGCACCTAAAGCATTATAAAAGTCCGAAAGCTCGATACGATCATATTCTTCCTGTTTCAATAAGCGTTCCATTTTTTGAAGTAAGCCGTATTCAGCAAAATACAGCGATGGAAGATAGGCATTTTCATCCTCGATCAATACTTTCCCTTCACCATGTAAAGCAACAATCTCGCTGTAGAAATCAACATCAGAGTCAACAGGCTTTGTAAAAAGCAGTTTTTTGGTTTCTTCTATTAAATCATCTACTTCAATGTATGTATGTCCTTGCTGATTACAAAGCTCCTTCAAATTATAAAGAAGGCCAGCTTGTACACGTTCTGAAGAAGTTTCTTCGATTCCTAAAGCATTTCCGATTTCATCCGCTCTACGAAAACCGATTCCATCAATGTCATAAATCAACTGATAAGGATTGGTCTGAATGACGGAAATTGCGTCACTCTTGTAAGATTGATAGATTTTCATCGCAATAGAGGGTCCGATCCCGTAGCGATGCAATGTACTGAGAAGCTGCTCTAAACCCTGGTGTTCCATCAAGGTTTCATAAATGATCTTTGCACGTTCTTCGGACAAATCCTTAACTTCGTTCAATACTTCCGGATCTTCGATGATTTTGGAAAATGCGTTATTCCCGAGTGTATGTATGACTTTTTCTGCGGTCTTCTTTCCGATTCCACTGAACAAATCACTTGAAAGATACTGGACCATCCCATCTTCTGTCCTGGGAAGATCTTTTCTGTAAAACTCAACCACAAATTGTTTCCCGTACTTTGGATGGTCTTTCACATCTCCCCAGAAAATGTACGTCTCTTCTTCCATCAACACTGGGAAAGTACCCACCACAATCATATCTTTATCCATTTCCGCTAAATTGGATTCTTTCACAGACACTTTCAAAACGGAATAGAAAGTCTCTTTATTTTGATAGATCACATGAATAATCGTACCTTTCACAAACTGTTTTTCGTCTGATCCTAAATCGAATTGGCTTTGTAACTCCATCGTTTCGCCCCACTAATCATTAGTTTCAGTAGACTCTTGAATCTCATTGATTTTCTTGATTCCGTTATGTGCCAACAGATGATCGTTCTGATTTTCGATTGCTTTCGTAAACATCTCTTTCGCTTTATGGATGTTTTCTGTGTACAAATATGCTACGCCAAGGTTATAGTAAGCGTCTGCATGGTCTGGAGCGAGCTCGATCACGTTTTCTAAAGCTTTGATGGCTTGTTTAAATAAATTCAGCTTTCCGAGTGTCATTCCGTATTGGAACCATGCTTCTACATCCGCGGGATTCTTTTCAGCGGCAGATTGGAAATGCGGAAGAGCCCGTGCGATATCGCCCAATTGTGAAAAACTCATCCCTAGCATGAAGTGTGAATCACCATCTGAGAGCCCACGTTTGATCGCCTCTTGAAAAAGGTCAAGCGCATCATCATACTGCTCGAGTTTATAAAAGACAACGCCTGCACCATAATAGGCTGGCGCCATTGTTTCATCCATGGAAATGGCTTTATCGAAAAAGCCCATCGCTTTCTCATATTCCCCTACCAGTTCTAAAAGGTTTCCGAAGTTCACATAAATGACTGGGTCGTCAGGACTTTCTTCAAGAGCACTATGAAATGCCTTCGCTGCTTCTTCGTATTTTCCTTCTTTCATCAATTCGATTCCGCGTTTATTGTTATCAGACATCATCTGCCTCCTTCTGAAAAAATCAACATCATGCGTTAACAAAACCCGTTTATAAAAAATGGAAGTGGGGACTGTCCTTAAAAAAGTGTCAGACACTTTGGGACAGCCCCCACTCTGTTCCATCATCAATCTACAAATAAGAAATTGCTTCCTCTTTTTTATAGACTTTATCGATCGTACCCCCGCCAAGACATACATCACCATCATAAAAGACGACTGCTTGTCCTGGGGTGATCGCACGCTGCGGTTCATCAAAGATAACATCAAGCGTGTCATTTTCCAATTTTCGGACAGTCACAGATCGGTCTGGCTGGCGGTAACGGAACTTCGCCGTGCACTTGAATTCATCCGGCATTCTTTTCCCAGTCATCCAACTGACCTTCGTGGCGTTAAGCTTATCCGAATAAAGCAGCTCATTATGAAATCCTTGTTCAACGAAAAGGACATTCTTTTCTAAATCTTTTCCAACAACGAACCATGGATCCCCGTCGCCACCGATTCCTAATCCATGACGTTGGCCGATCGTATAATACATGAGTCCATCATGGTGCCCTTTCACCTCACCTGACAAGGTCTGCATATCACCAGGCTGTGCAGGGAGGTATTGGCTAAGGAATTCTTTGAAGTTCCGTTCACCGATAAAACAAATACCTGTACTGTCTTTTTTCTTCGCAGTCGCCAGGTTCGCTTTTTCTGCCATCTCCCTGATTTCAGGCTTCTTGTATTCCCCGATCGGGAACAACACTTTCGAAATCTGTTCCTGACTTAGCTGGTTCAAGAAATAGGTCTGATCCTTGTTTTCATCGACACCCCGGAGCATGACCTTCTCGCCGTTACGTTCACCGATTCGCGCATAGTGTCCAGTTGCTACATAATCTGCTCCAAGACTCATCGCATGATCGAGGAAAGCCTTGAATTTGATCTCTTTGTTACACATTACATCAGGGTTTGGTGTTCTTCCTGCTTTATATTCTTCTAGGAAATAGGAAAACACTTTGTCCCAGTATTGTTTTTCGAAATTCACTGCATAGTAAGGAATACCAAGTTGGTTACAGACACGGATGACGTCTTCATAGTCTTCAGTTGCTGTACAAAAGCCGTTTTCATCCGTGTCATCCCAATTTTTCATGAATATCCCGATCACATCATACCCTTGTTCTTTTAAAAGCAATGCAGCTACTGAAGAGTCTACCCCTCCAGACATTCCAACAATGACTCTTGTATCTTCAGGTCGTTTTTCCATATTCCTCACCTCCATTCACATTGATGTCAATCTATTGACGATACGGACTGTTTCGTTCGCTGCCCGTTCAATCTCTTCTACTGTGTTTCCAAAACCAAAGCTGAAACGGATTGCAGAAGTCATCCGCTCATGATCATCGAACATGGCCGCCAGCACATGTGACGGCTCGATCGATCCAGCTGTACAAGCTGATCCGCTGGATGCTGCGATACCTGACAGATCCAGATTGACAAGCATTGATTCTACATTTGTTCCAGGAAAGCTGACATTCAAAACATGTGGCAGCGAATTGGTGATTGATCCATTCAACACATACTCGATGCTAGCATCATCAAAAATTTCAAGCATTCTTTTTTTCATTTGAAGAAGCTCACCATGGCGATTGATCTTTTCATCTTGAATCAATTCCACTGCTTTTTTCATGCCCATTATTCCAGGAACGTTCTCTGTTCCGGCTCTCCTCTTACGCTCTTGTTCACCGCCGAATGCACGTGGTTCCAGCCAAATCCCTTCGCGGACATACAAGAACCCATTCCCTTTCGGACCATTGATTTTATGAGCAGAGACAGACAATAGGTCGATACCCATATGCTTCACATCCATGATCACACTTCCATACGCTTGAACCGCATCGGTATGGAAAAGGACTTCCTTTTCACTCGTTATTCTTCCGATCTCTTGAATCGGTTGAACCGTACCGACCTCATTATTCCCATACATGATTGTCACTAGAATCGTATCTTCACGTATTGCATCCTCTACTTGCTGTGAATCGACGAGCCCTTCTTCATCAACAGGAAGGTATGTCACTTCAAATCCACTCTTTTCAAGGTATTCAACAGCATGTAAAACTGCATGATGCTCAACCTTCGTCGTGATGATATGCTTTCCTTGCTCCTGAAGCGCGGAAGCAGTTCCGATAATTGCCATATTATCCGATTCGGTACCACCGCTTGTAAAAATGATCTCGTTGAAATTTGCATTGATGCTACCGGCGATCACTCTTCTAGCTTCATCGAGGGCTTGCCTTGTATTCCTACCGAACTGATGGATGCTCGAAGGATTCCCGTATTGAGATGTAAAATAAGGAACCATCACCTCGACCACTTCTTCACGGGTAGGAGAAGTCGCAGCATGGTCCAAGTAAATCGCATTCATAAAATATCACCTATATTGATTTGTTCAACCCGGGTTGAACAAAACTTTATTTTGTTGGAAAAGCCTAAAACCATAACGCCCTTTGACAACGACAGTACTAGCAACGAGCAAAACATGCAAGACAACTGCGAGTTGTACCAAGGAAGCTTTCTTCAATGGTACACTTGTAGACGCAGGTACAGGATTTACTATGCGCTTAGGAAATTCGCAATTTATCATTCGTTTTATTTTGAAGTAACAGTTTCAATCAAGGTTCAAAATGGACGAATTAGAAACAAGAAGTTCAAGGCGTGACAGTTTTGAGGACCAAAGCGTATTTTGTAATACGTGAGGACCGGAAAAACCGAACAACGCAGAAATTCGCAGTTTATCATTCGTTTTATTTTGAAGTAACAATTAAATGTAGAACATGTAAGACTCTTGATCCTCATCCCCACCACTATAAGAAGCCAACTCCTCTAGAGTAGTGCTGTCGAGCACTTCCTTGACCGCATCCCGGATTTTGATCCAAAGGTCTCTTTTTGCGGGTTCTTCGTCATCCATGATTTCAACCGGGGTGATTGGTCCTTCAAGTACGCGGATGATATCTCCTGCTGTTATGGTTTCCGGATCACGGGTCAAAGTATACCCTCCATATGCCCCCCGTACACTTTTGACTAAACCAGCATTACGGAGCGGACCTACTAATTGTTCAAGATAATGTTCCGATAGTTCGTGGTCCTTTGCGATTGATTTCAGTGAAATAGGTCCTTCACCATGTTTCTTCGCCAGTGCCATCATTATGGTCAATCCGTAACGTCCCTTTGTCGAAATTTTCATAGTATCCTCCTCAATTGACAACTCAAATACACCTGTAAAACTAGTTATTTCCCATATTGTTATTCTTTAGGCCGCTTGTCTATAATTCAAGTTGTGATGTAATTCTTCTTTTAGTTTGAATCTGAATTTTTTTCCTATGACATTATAGCACGAAAAGGGTTCTTCTTGCATTGAATCAAGTCCTATAGTATCGTTCAGTTGAATTGTCATAAAACCTGATTATTATTGAAGATTGTCCATGAAAGGACGTGAACATATGGATTTATTCGATATGCAGATGGAAGAGGGTCCGAAGGGCAAACCGCTGGCAGACCGGATGCGGCCCAGGAATTTGGATGAGTTCATTGGCCAGGAACATATTGTCGGCAAAGGAAAGCTTCTCCGTCGCGCGATTGAAGCAGATCAGCTCTCAGCCATGATCTTCTTTGGACCTCCTGGAACGGGTAAAACGACTCTTTCAAAAATCATCGCGAATACGACATCTGCGCATTTTGAACAAATCAACGCAGTCACATCTGGTGTGGCAGATATTCGTACAATTACGACCCAGGCACGGGAACGTTTGAAGATGGATAATCAGAAAACACTTTTGTTCATAGATGAAATACATCGGTTTAACAAAAGTCAACAGGATGCCCTTTTACCGTATGTTGAAGATGGAACGATCATTTTGATTGGAGCGACTACAGAAAGTCCGATGTTCGAAATCAACAGAGCTCTTTTATCTAGATCAAGGCTGTTCCGATTCGAACTACTGACTGATCAACATACGAAGGAAGTGTTGGAATCAGCAATCAAGGATCCTGAAAGAGGGTTTGGGAACCATAACATCCGTGCTGAGGAAAAAGCGCTTGAACACTTGGTTGATGTAGCCGGTGGAGATGCACGTACAGCCTTGAATGCACTCGAACTAGCTGTGCTTACCACTCCGCCTGATTCAGATGGCATCATCCAAATAACTATAGAAATCGCTGAAGAATCGATCCAACAGCGTGTACTACAATACGATAAGCAAGGTGACAACCATTATGACACGATCTCCGCTTTCATCAAAAGCATCCGTGGTTCTGATCCTGATGCGACCCTTTATTGGCTTGCAAAAATGATCTATGCAGGAGAAGACCCGAAGTTCATCGCACGGAGGTTGTATGTCCATGCTGCTGAAGATGTGGGACTTGCTGATCCGAATGCATTGTTGATCGCTCAAGCTGCAGCTCAGGCAGTCGATTTCATTGGAATGCCAGAAGCACGTATTCCGCTTGCAGAAGCAGCGTTATATATCGCAACCGCTCCAAAGAGCAATGCGGTCATCACTGGGATTGATAGGGCTTTGAACACCGTCAAAAATGAAAAAACCGGTCAAGTGCCGACCCACTTAAGAGATGCCCACTACAGCGGCGCAAAGGAATTAGGTTCTGGAGTCGGCTATAAATACCCACATGATCATAAGGATGGATATGTTCCCCAACAATATCTTCCTGAGCATCTGAAGCATAAATCCTTCTATCAGCCGAGTGAACGAGGTTATGAAAAAACGGTAACGCGAAGGCTTGATTATTTTAAAGAGCGGATTGAAAAAGGAGAATAACCTATCAATCAATCTTTTAGTCGAAAAATAATATAGTAATCTTGTATAGTTTCTCTCATTTTTGTCCAAGATAAGGCTAAAAACCTTCTGGGATAAAAAGGAGAGAATTTTTCATGTCAAATCATAGACAAGATGCATGGTCAGAAGAAGATGATCTACTATTAGCCGAAACAGTGCTAAGACACGTTCGTGAAGGGAGTACACAGCTTCAAGCTTTTGAAGAGGTAGGTGACAAATTGGATCGAACCTCTGCAGCCGTAGGATTCAGATGGAATGCCATCGTACGCAAAAAATACGAGCAAGCCCTGAAGATTGCACGCCGTCAACGAAAAGAACGTAAACGAGCTGCTGCATCAAACAAACCGAAGCAACCAGAGAAATCCACTGCTTATCAAACTCGCTTTGATGACACTATGGATTTTGAAAACTATCATCCTCTTTCTGAACCGAAGTATAGAACTTATACAACTGAAGAGAAATCCGAAACAAATCAGGTACAACTAGAAGAAGAACCTGTTCAAAGACAAGAGGTTGCAAAGCAATCAATGGACTTGGATACTGTCATCCATTTCTTAAGTCAGTTGAAAAACGACAACACAGGTTCCCAGTCTGTCAAAGAAAGAAACGAGCGTCTTGAACAAGAATGTGAAATGCTCAAAAAGCAAAATAACGAGTATGAAGAAGAATTGAAAGAACTGAAAGATAATTTCGCATCCTTAAAGGATGATTATCAAGCATTACTTCAAATCATGGATCGTGCAAGACGTATGGTCCTGCTCCAAGACCAAGAAGAGATTTCCGCTTCAAAGTTCAAAATGGACAAAAATGGTAATTTAGAAAAAGTAGCGAAATAAAGAAAACATGGGACTGGGACAAATGAACTTTGTTCAATAGAAAACCCGAACAATTTGTCCGGGTTTTCTTCAGTGGTAATAAATGAAGGTTCCGCTTCGTCAACATCCTTCGCTTTCCGCGGGCACGGCCACAGCCTCCTCAGAAAGCACAAATCGCTTTCTTGCGGGGTCTTCGACTCGTGCTGTTCCCGCAGGAGTCTACGGATGTTGTCTACGCTTTTCCGTCTTTCATTTTCTCCAATCTATTTTATTGTTCGTCTTTTCTGTTGGCAGTTATAGTTTTGTCTCAAAATGTAAATATCTGAACGGAGCTGTCCTAAAAAGTGTCAGACACTTTTGGGACAGCTCCGCTTTTGTATGTGTGAGGATTGTCACAGCTTAAATCTTCCAAAGTCGTTATGATATAAGGGAATAGAATCATATATATGAATATAAACCATTTATCCTGAGTAAATTCACTCCGTTTACCGCAGAGATTTGTAAGTTTCACTTAAAGATTCTTTCTGTATGAATCAACATTAAGCATTGACAGGGGCATTAAAAATCTACTGGATGGGAGGCGAACAACTTGCAATTAGGCGATACAATCAGACGTCACCGTGAGGAATTGAACATTTCCATTGAGCAGCTTGCTTTGAATTCCAGATTGTCGATTCATACTTTGAAGAGGATCGAAAACAATGAACTTATTCCTGATCGTGATATGTTGTTCAAACTATCTACTGCTCTCGACATTCCTATTTCGGAATATCGAACCAATCCAGGAATGAAATAAAGAAAACTAAAGCCAAACCTTTAGCACAGGCTAAGCTTCATTTGCGCTTGAAGAAAGAATTTGATACTTCTGTAAATTAAAAAAAGGCTAACTTCTACATCCCGATAAGATGGAGAGTTAGCCTTCCTTTTAATAGGGCTATCTGATTCGATCCACTTTTATATCGTTGCTTTCCAACAGCTTATTGATGACGTGTCCTGCCATCATAAGGCCAGAAATCGATGGAACGAAAGCGTTCGATGAAGGTGGCATTTTCGCTTTACGAATCTTCGCATTGTCATCCGGCACGATGCTCTTACGTATCTCTTCGCGTATTTGGACAGGTTTTTCATCAGAGAATACGACATTGATTCCTTTATGGACCCCTTCTTTGCGCAACCGCGTACGGATGACTTTTGCTATTGGATCATAGCTTGTTTTCGAGATATCTTCAATACGTAATCTTGTCGGATCCATTTTGTTGGCCACCCCCATGCTAGAGATGATCGGAATATTCCTGCGCAAACATTCCTTCATCAAATGGATTTTATAAGAAATCGTATCGGACGCATCCACGACAAAATCAAGTGGATAACTGAAGAACTCTTCATATGTTTCTTCTGTATAGAACATCTTCAAAGCTTCGACTTTACATTCAGGATTAATGTCAGCGATCCGCTCTTTCATCAAATCGACCTTAGGCTGTCCGACCGTCGACAATAATGCATGTAGCTGTCGATTGACGTTTGTAATATCGACATCGTCTTTATCAACAAGAATAAGCCTGCCAACCCCAGAACGGGCAAGTGCTTCAGCAGAAAATGACCCAACACCTCCGATTCCCAGCACTGCTACTGTGCAACCTTCGAGTGCTTTCAATCCTTCTTTTCCAATTGCTAATTCATTTCGTGAAAACTGATGTAACATCTTGTGAATTCCTCCCGTGCTCCAATCAAATGTCCATAATAGCATATATGAAGGAACACCTTGAATGCAACAACCAATAAAAAGAATCTCTACATTACAGAAGTTGACTAAAGAAAATTCGGCAAAGCCAAGCCTTGGCACAGACTGAGCCTTAATTGCTCTATTCAAGTACAAATTTAAAAGCAACCAGATTGACCTGATTGCTTCAGTGGTTTGAACATGTAAGAGTCCCATATGTGCCGTCGAAATCCTTCTGTGTTGAACCTGCCTGAAAAGGTGGGTGTCTTGTTACAATTCTTATGCGTCCTTTCACTGAAGGCTTGCACGCAAATCATAAACTCAGACTCCCATTTGTAAAGTGTTGGCTCAAACGTTCGGCAGAAACGTACACCCCAGGACTCTTTGATATTGTATTTAAAGAATAGCATAAACTTTAAGCGCTTTCAATGATTCGTCAGTGTTTTCATAAAAATCAGACTTCTTTACTAATCAGTTCACTAATGTGTTAAAGGACTCTCTTGGGTCGACTTTTGTAACTCCAATCAGTAGCCTTATGACTGAACTCTAATATAACAGTCCATTAAAAGTGGCCACCTTCCAAATAGAAGGTGACCAATGGCTCATTAATTGTTATTTACTGTCTTTTTCTTGAATTTTAAGGTGAAGTTCATCAAGTTGAGATCCACTAACTGCACTTGGTGCATTCGTCAGTAAACAGCTTGCGCTTGCTGTTTTCGGGAATGCGATCGTATCTCTCAGATTGCTGCGTCCAGCGATCAGCATGACGAGCCGATCGAGTCCAAGAGCGATTCCACCATGTGGAGGTGTCCCGTATTCAAAGGCTTCTAACAAAAATCCGAACTCATCATAGGCTTGTTCTAATGAGAAGCCAAGTGCTTTGAACATCCGTTCTTGAACATCCTTTTGATAGATACGTTGTGATCCCCCGCCGATTTCGTAGCCGTTTAACACGAGGTCATACGCTTGGGCACGGACTTTCACCGGATCCTTTTCAAGCTTATCAAGGTCTTCCACTTTCGGCATTGTGAATGGATGATGTGCCGCCACATATCGGTCTGCATCTTCATCAAATTCCAACAACGGGAAGTCAACGACCCAAAGGAAGTTGAACTTCTCTTTGTCGATCAAGTCCAATTCTTTCCCTAGCTTCATACGTAATGCACCTAAGCTTTCTGCCACTACCTTTGGCTTATCTGCCACAAACAATAGCAAGTCTCCGGCTTTGGCATCGAACGCGTCGGTCAATCCTTGTTGCATTGCTTCATCAAAAAATTTTGCAATCGGTCCTTTGAGACCATCTTCCTCAACTTTCAGCCATGCAAGTCCTTTTGCGCCATAAACTTTTACAAAGTCAGTCAATTGATCGATATCTTTTCTCGAAAATCGATCTGATTGACCGCTTACGTTGAGCCCTTTTACAGAGCCGCCGCTTTGGACAGTAGAAGCAAATACCTTGAAGTCGGATCCTTCCACAAGAGCTGAAACATCCACAAGCTCCATGCCGAAACGAGTATCAGGTTTATCAGAACCGTAACGATCCATCGCTTCCGCATATGTCATTCTTGGAATCGGGGTTTCTAAAGAAATACCCTTTGTTTCTTTCATGATCCTGCTCATCATTTCCTCTGTCATCTTGAAGAGGTCTTCTTGATCCATGAACGAAGTCTCAATATCGACCTGTGTAAATTCTGGCTGGCGGTCTGCCCGAAGGTCTTCGTCACGGAAGCAGCGGACAATTTGATAGTACCGCTCGAAACCAGATACCATCAATAACTGTTTGAAAATCTGTGGCGATTGCGGCAGTGCAAAAAATTGACCCGGATGGACCCTGCTTGGTACTAGATAATCACGTGCTCCCTCAGGTGTACTTTTTGTAAGCATTGGTGTTTCCAATTCAAGGAACTCATAACTATCGAGGAAGTTACGGATTTCTTTCGTCACTTTGCTTCTGGTCTTGAATGTCTCTTGCATGATCGGACGACGAAGATCTAAGTAACGATATTTTAATCGCACATCTTCCGTGATTTCCTCTTTATCTGAAATAACGAAAGGCGGTGTTTTCGCAGCATTCAAAATTTCAACTTGCTCTGCACGAATCTCAATCTTACCAGTTGCAATATTCTCATTGATGGTCGCTTCATCACGTTCAACCACCGTCCCTTTTACGTCAAGGACGTACTCGTTACGGACACGTTCTGCCAGTTCCGTTGCTTCCCTGGATGTTTCAGGATTGAATACAACCTGCACGATACCAGAACGATCACGTAAATCAATGAATATAAGACCACCTAAGTCTCTTCGCTTCTGGACCCATCCTTTCAATTGAACTGCTGATCCAATTTCTTTTTCTGTTAGTTTTCCGCAATGATGTGTTCTTCCGATCATGAATGTGATCCTCCCTCAAGTTGTTCAACGATATATTTTGTTGCTTCCCCAATCTGTACCTCTACCTGTTCACCTGTACCCATGTCCTTGACATTGATGATTCCTTTATCTAACTCATCTTCCCCAAGAACAAGCACATATTTAGCACTCAAACGATCAGCTGCTTTAAATTGCGCCTTCATTTTCTTATCTAAGAAATCTCTGTCAGCAGTCAATCCAGCGTTGCGGAGATCGTGTAAAATGGACATACTGCGTTTTTTCGGTTCTTCCCCTAACGAAACAAGATAGCAATCGATTCCCCTTTGCACAGGCAAATCGATTTGTTCTGCCTCCAATGCGACTAGAAAACGTTCAAGGCTCATTGCAAAACCGATCCCAGGTGTTTCCGGCCCGCCGATTTCTTCGACCAGACCATTGTACCGACCACCACCACTTAACGTGGTGATCGCACCGAACCCAGGTGCTTCGCTCATGATTTCAAATGCCGTGTGGTTATAGTAATCCAATCCTCTAACTAATGTCGGATCCACTTCATAAGCGACATTGAGTTCATCTAGGTACGCCTTGACATTTTCAAAATACGTCCTAGAGGAATCATTCAGATAATCAAGAATCGAAGGCGCAGAATGCATTTTCGGATGGTTACGATCCTTTTTACAATCAAGGATCCTTAACGGGTTTGTATGGATCCGGTTCTGGCAAACTTCGCAAAGTTCATTGACAACAGGTTTGAAGTGATCGACTAACGCTTCTCGGTGAGCTGTACGACTGTCGTTATCACCGAGGGAGTTGATGATCAGCTTCAAATGTTTCAAACCGAGCTTTTGATAGAGTTCCATCGCTAGAGCCATCACCTCTGCGTCAATTGCCGGATCATTGCTGCCCAACGCCTCGATACCGAACTGTACAAATTGCCTCGTACGACCCTTTTGCGGGCGCTCATAACGGAACATCGGTCCAATGTAATAAAGCTTGGTCGGCTGTTGCGCTTCACCGAACAGTTTATGTTGTACAAATGAACGTACAACCGAAGCGGTGCCCTCTGGGCGAAGCGTCAAGCTGCGATCGCCGCGATCCTTGAACGTGTACATTTCCTTTTGTACGATATCTGTCGTATCACCGACACCACGTTGGAACAACTCGGTGTATTCAAAAATCGGCGTGCGAATTTCGTGATAATTGTATTTCCGGCAAAGTTCTTTCGCTTTTTCTTCAATCAACTGCCATTTCTCAACTTCTCCTGGTAAAATATCCTGGGTTCCTCTAGGAATTTGAAAACTCATCCTGTTTCACTCCTCACCTTTTTTCAAACGATCTATCAGCTTTCCACTATAGATAACCTTACTGTTGTTTACATATATCATCAATAATGGTTTAACAAAGCGAAGCAAATAAAGAAAACTAGGTAAAGTCCAGCTTTAGCGAAGGCTGAACCATAGTTCCTCGAAAAAGCAATTGCTTTTCCTTCGTGCGGTGTATTGCTTCCGAAGCCACCAGCTTGTGCACTTCTACTGAAGAAAGTATTTAAGTATAAAAAAACTCCCGCCCCTATCAAAAGAAGGGACGAGAGAATATACCCGTGGTACCACCCTAGTTGAAGCAATAATAAATGCTTCCACTCAAGCTGCAGTTAACGCCTGCCTACGTTTAATCCCTACTGCAAATATGTCTGGTTCGGGACAAAACCTTCGGAGTGTCTTTCTTCCAGGCTCTTTGTAGGAATGCTTCCAGCCATTGGCATCCCATCTCTGAACATGAGTTTCTGAAGTACTTTTCTCCATCACTGGTTGTTTACGTATCATTTGAATTGATTACTATCATACGGGCCTTTACCCCTGATGTCAAGCCTATTTTTCATTCAAAATAATTACAAGACTGTTTTGGGGTATTACCTGTCTCGCTCTTCCCGAAGGAGTGTCGTGAATTTCGTTTAAATCAACAACAAAGATCAGCGCATCAACCGTTGTTTTAATTTCTTCACAGCTTCAAGACTGACACCGAATTCTTCTGCTAATTCATAATTGCTCATCATATGTTCCTTTTCGATGAACTTATGGAAATCCATCCCGAACAAAGCATTTGATCGATGATTCATAGCATCATGTTTTAGGCTTTTTCTCATTTTCACAACCACCTGAACTTTTCATATTAGTACCTATCATTACCTTTTAGTCGTATTTTTTTACATGTTAGAAAGGTTTTTTCACGAAATTGAAGAACCCAATAAATAAAGCTTTGGACTTTTCGTACCGATATTAGAGATACAAACCAGTTTTGGAGGTGTATAGGTGAGAAAGTATTGGTATATCTTCTTCGTCAGCATGTTGGTCACTGGGACCCTATTACCCGACTTAGGAAATTCCGTGTCTGCAGCAAATCATGGAAATGCGAGGATTACTGTGGATACACTGAATGTTCGGTCTGGCCCAGGACTCGGCAACCCGATTGTGGCACAAGTACATAAGAATAAGGAATACCCAATTCTATCTGAAAGCGGAGATTGGATACAAATCCAGACAGGAAGTATAAAAGGCTGGATTGCCGGTTGGTTTGCGAAAAAAACCAATAAATTCTCAACTGATCAAAGTGATAACATCAATTCATCATCAGGTAAATGGGTCTCTTCAAATGTGGATGGGTTGAATGTACGGTCTGGTCCTGATACTTCATTTACAGTACTAGGTCAAATTTATCCCCACGAAAAGTTCCAAACCATTGAAACCAAAGGCTCATGGACAAAAATCAATTATAAGAGCAACAACGGTTGGTTGGCTTCGTGGCTGATCCAATCAACCAGTCATCCAACACGTACAGAAACCCCGTCGACCACCGACCAATCGGTTGTTAATGTAGCAAGTCTTAACGTACGTAATGGACCTGGAACGACATCCAACGTAATTGGTTCAGTCAGCAAAGGCGATGTTGTTGAAATATTGGATATTCAAAATGGCTGGTATAAGATCAAATTCAACAAAGGCAATGGATGGGTTGCTGGCAAATATGTAACCAAGTCGACAGAGGCAGATACTACTTCAGGCACTCCATCTACCCCACCTTCAACCTCTTCTGCTAAAGCAAAAGTCAGTGCTTCGATATTGAACCTTAGAGATAAAGGTTCTCTGAATGGAAAAATCATCGGTCAGTTGAAGAAGAATGCAGAAGTTGCTGTTTTAAAGGAACAGAACGACTGGTCCTACATCGAGTATGGAAAAATGAAGGGCTGGGCAGCATCCTGGTATTTAGAGAAAAATAAAAAGACTACTACTCCAAATAAGAATGAAGATTTATCAAAAGAACCTTCGATTACATTGCTTTATAACGGAACTAATCTTAGAAGCGGTCCTTCAACAAACCATACAGTCGTTGCTAGAGGAAACAAAGGGGATCAATTTCCGGTGCTATCAAAGCAAGGTGATTGGTATAAAATAAAGCTTTCCAATCAACAAGAAGCTTATGTCGCTGGATGGATCGCATCTTTAAGCGGGGCTTCTCTCCCTGAAGTTGCACATCCGACTGTCGGTGACCATTTGAAAGGAAAAACCATCGTGGTCGATGCGGGGCATGGCGGTCATGACAGCGGTGCAATAGGGATCACCTATGGAACACTTGAAAAAGACTTGAATTTAAGTGTTGCCAAAACGGTATCATCAAAATTACAGGCTGCAGGAGCAAAAGTAGTCATGACAAGAGATGACAATCAATATATCAGTCTACCTTACAGGGTATACTTAGCTCATTCGAATCAAGCAGATGCCTTCATCAGCCTGCATTTCAATTCATCAATTTTTCCGAGTGCAAAAGGAATTCATTCTTTTTATTATTCCAAATTGAAAGATGCTGCGCTTGCGAGTTTCTTACAGGATGAACTCGTAAGACAAACTGGATTATCAAATCGCGGTGTCGCATACGGAAATTTCCAAGTATTACGGACCAACCATCAGCCTGCCGCACTGTTGGAACTCGGCTTTCTCTCAAACTCACAGGAAGAGCATTATCTTCGTACAGCATCGTATAAGGATAAGGCAGGACATGCCATCTATCGCGGGCTTGCAAAGTATTTTTCAACAAAGTGATGTCTTGAATTTATATGAGACTCGTTAATTGACTATCAGTTTCTATTTATAGATACAAAATCTGAATAGTCGGCCTAATTCAATTGGCAAAATCTTTAAGGCAATCTAGTCTAGTGCCTATAGTTTTAACATGGAAGTCGTTCTTGGGCTGTAAAACCTGGCGTTTTGCCAGGTTTTACGGAACCGTCGTTATACTTTAATACCCCTTCAAAAAATCCACCCTATTAGGTAAAACTTCATTATTTTCAACTCTCTTCAACGTATCCAAAAAGCATGCTATTGCTTCATCCAGCTCTGTCACAGCTGAAATATGAGGAGTAATGACGATATCGTCTCTTTCCCATAGTTCGGAAGACGTTGGCAGCGGTTCTTTTTCAAGAACATCTAAAACAGCGTACCGGACCCTTCGTGAATTCAGGGCTTCATTGAGTGCTTGCTCGTCTACCGTGTCCCCTCTGCCGACATTGATAAAGGCTGCGCCGTTTAAATTACTGAAAAATGTACGGTCAAAGAGCTTAGTCGTTTCTATTGTCAGAGGTAATGTGCTGATAATCCAATCTGCCTGTGCAACCAACATGTCAGCAGAGCTGGTTTCCCCCACCTTCTGAAAATATTGCTTTTGCTTGCCGCTCTGCGAGATGCCATAAACGGTGGCTCCAAAGTTTGAGAATACTTTGGCAGCCTCCTGTCCGATCTCCCCTGTACCAAAGATAACGATCGTCTGATCCTTCATCATTCGTGGAGTTTTTGGAGTCCACTTCTTCTCCGTTTGTTTTCCTTCAAAGTAGTGATGATATTGAAGATCCCTTAACACATAGCTTAAACAATACTCGCTTATTCTTTGTCCGAACGAACAAACAGTTCGGGTCAGAAGGATATCATGTTCCTCCCATCCATCAATTTCCAAATAGTTGTTTACACCGGCATTAAAAGAATGCACCCATTTGATTTCCGTGATGTTGAAACCTGGACATGGCTTAAAACCTACATAAGCATCTGCCCATGCTAAATCCTCTTCTGTTATTTCATCAATCCGTTTAAAGAGAAAGCTCAGAGGTGTTTTAGCTGGTAACTGTTCTTGGAATTGCTCTTCATAGTTTCCTGCTACGAGTATATTATGTATGTCCATTAGACTCCCCCATAATTTTTTATAAAGTAGTATCGAGTCAGCATCTAATACGTTAAAACGTTTAACAAATACAAAAAAGACTGTCCTGAAGTAAAGTTTCACAAACCTCCAATTCCATTTTGGATCAAAACCACGATTTTCTCAAAATGTTATTCAAATCGGAGAGACTCAAATACTTTTAGGACAGCCCCTTCTGTTTTTCGTCTATACGTTTTTCACCAAGTTTATTTTCGCAAACTTTGTTGCTCTTGCACTTAAAGAAAGTATAAAATACTTTCTTCAGTATAAGTTTGCAACTAAGGCTCGACCTACAAAAGGCTTGGTCTCGCCAAGTTTTCTTTAAAAAGCCGTTGAATTCCGCTCCAGCATGCTCGCTTTCCGCGGGGCGTACGGTGAGCCCACTCGTCGCCTTGCGGCCTCAAGAGTCTCCTTTTCAAGGAAGCATTTCTGCTCCTGCGTCTACAAGAAAGTCCTGTCGAAGCGAGCTTCCTCGTCGCATGCCTTGCAAGGAAATTATTCAGGTAGCAGGCACGCTGATCCCGCAGGACAAGGAAAGCTCCGGCAGCGTTACATCGCACGAAGAAAATGCGATTTTCATTTTTGAGGAGTCTCGCATCTTGCTCTCTTGCTCTCCAATCAACTTGCAAAAGGTGTTTTTTAAAAAATGACTCAAAAGCAACAATCTTTTGGAAAAGAGCCTTCACCTATAAGATTCTTTTCGGCTTATGGGTGATAGGCTCTTCAACTTTTACTTTTTCATTTCATCTGTATCCAGGATCAAGGTGACTGGTCCATCATTATAAATTCGAACGTCCATCATTGCACCAAATTCTCCTGTTTCAACTTGAATCCCTTTTTCACGTACTTTTGAATTGAATTTTTCATATAAATCTTCAGCAATATCCGGTTTAGCGGCATTCATGAAATTCGGTCGTCTCCCTTTCCTGCAATCTCCATACAATGTAAATTGCGATACGGAAAGAATCGTACCCTCAATATCTAAAAGGGATCTGTTCATCTTACCTTCTCCATCTTCAAAGATCCTGAGATTCGGTATTTTTTCAGCTAGGAATTCTACATCCTCTATCGTATCTTCATGGGTTACTCCAACTAGCACGACAAGACCTTGACCGATTTTTCCAACTGTTCGGTCTTTCACAAGGACCTCACCACTGGAAACCCTTTGTACGACAACCTTCATTACACTTCCCTCCTACTGCATGACTCTGCGAACAGCATAAACGTCTGGAATACGTTTGATCCGCTCGACAACCTTCTGAAGATGACTGACATTATGAATTGAGATCGTCATATTGATGGTTGCCATCTTATTCTTATCAGAGCGACCGGAAACAGCACTGATATTTGTCTTCGTTTCAGCAACTGCTTGAAGGACTTCGTTCAATAAACCTCTTCTATCGAAGCCATTGATCTCGATATCCACACTATAATTTTTCGACTGGTTCGTGCTACCTTCCCATTCTACAGGTAAAAATCGACTCTCGTCTTCTTCCATCCGGATGTTCGGACAATCCTTGCGATGGATCGAAACACCACGGCCTTTTGTGATATAACCAACAATGTCATCACCGGGGACGGGGTTGCAGCACTTGGAAAGCCTGATCAACAGATTGTCGATTCCTTTTACCTGGACACCAATTTCTGTTTTCTTCCTGGGTTGAGGGCTCTTCGTTTCATTGATTGATTGAAGAAGACTTTCCGCCTCTTGATCTTTCTTCTTCCGGACTTTGTCTGCAAGACGAGTTGCAATCTGTGAAGCAGTGATTCCGCTATATCCGACTGCTGCATACATATCTTCAATATTAGAAAAATTGTATTTCTGTGCAACCCTGTTCAGATTTTCCTGGGTAAGGACATCTCTCAATTCGTAGCCATCGTTTTTGATTTCTTTTTCGACCAATTCTTTTCCTTTAGCTACGTTTTCATCTCTTTTTTCCTTTTTGAACCATTGGCGGATTTTATTTTTCGCATGGGAACTTTGTGTCAACTTCAGCCAGTCCTGACTTGGTCCATAGGAATGTTTCGAAGTCAATACCTCGACGATATCACCGGTTTTCAGCCTATAATCAAGCGGAACCATCTTGCCATTGATTTTTGCGCCGATACATTTATTTCCGATTTCAGTATGGATCCTATAGGCGAAATCCAGCGGGACCGAACCAGATGGAAGTTCGATGACATCTCCTTTAGGCGTGAAAACGAATACCATATCAGAAAATAGATCGACTTTCAAAGATTCCATGAATTCTTCTGCATCTGTCGCATCATTCTGCCACTCAAGTATTTCACGAAACCATGTCAATTTTTCTTCAAACGTATTGGTTCGATTATTCATTCCTTCTTTATAGGCCCAGTGCGCAGCAATCCCGTATTCTGCAACTCGGTGCATTTCCTCGGTCCGGATCTGTACTTCCAAAGGATCACCTTTAGGACCGATGACCGTCGTATGCAAGGATTGGTACATATTCGCTTTAGGCATTGCAACATAGTCTTTGAATCTTCCAGGCATCGGTTTCCAGCACGTATGGATGATGCCAAGGACGGCATAACAATCACGGATGCTATCGACAATGACACGTACAGCAAGTAAGTCATAGATCTCGTTGAACTGCTTATTCTGTTTCGTCATTTTACGATAGATGCTGTAAATATGTTTCGGTCTTCCCCATATATCTGCTTCAATATTCACTTCACTCAATTTGGATTGAATATCATCAATGACTTCTTGTACATACTGCTCACGTTCGTTCCGCTTCTGTTTCATCAAGTTCACGATTCGATAGTATTGCTGTGGATTCAAATAACGTAAAGCAACATCTTCAAGCTCCCATTTGATTGTAGAAATACCAAGCCGGTGAGCCAGCGGAGCGAATATTTCAAGCGTTTCATTCGCCTTTTGAATTTGTTTTTCTTTGGGCATATGTTTAAGTGTACGCATATTATGAAGACGATCAGCTAGTTTGATGAGGATACAACGGATATCCTGAGCCATCGCTACAAACATCTTGCGGTGATTTTCAGCTTGTTGTTCTTCTTTTGATTTAAATTTGATTTTCTTCAGCTTAGTGACTCCATCGACCAACATGGCGACTTCTTCAGTAAAAGCTTCAGTCAGTTCATCCAATGTGACGTCTGTATCTTCGACGACATCATGAAGAAACCCTGCTGCAATCGTAGGGGCATCCATTTCCAGATTGACGAGGATGTCTGCTACTTCAACAGGATGATCAATATAAGGGTCACCCGATTTGCGAAATTGTCCTTCATGTGCATCTCTTGCAAATTCGTACGCCCTTTGTAGAAAATCTATATCTTCTTTCGGCAAATAGGTTGCCGCTTTATTCAATACATCTTGTATGGCCATGCAATCACCTATCATATGTTGATTGGTATATAAATTCTATTATCGTTAAAATTTAACTTCCTGTAAAGCGAAAAGAGAAATTTGTCGAATCATTTCTTATGTCAATTTCTTCTATCACTACATCTACTTTTACCACACGTTGTCCTTCTTGAGTCGCGTGAATCGACCTAAACACGGATTCGCACTCTCCCGAAACTAAAATGAGAAGATTTTCGCAGTAAAATCGTACAAAGTTGCACGTTTTTGCAAGTTGTTCGATTAAGCGCCATAATTACACGATTTTTAGTTTATTCAGAAAGAAATGTACAAAAAACGAGCCCGATAACGAGCCCGTTCTATATTCTTCATCCTAATATTGCATCAGTGTAAAAATGTCATACCCGTCCAATTTATCTCGACCGTTCAGGTATGTCAATTCGATCATGAATGCGATTCCAACCACTTTTCCTCCTAGCTTTTCAACCAATTGGATCGTTGCATCGATCGTTCCGCCAGTTGCAAGGAGATCATCCGTGATCAGAACACGTTGGCCAGGTTTGATCGCATCCTTATGAATGGTCAACACATCTTTTCCATATTCTTTCCCGTAGTCTACTTTTACCACTTCACGGGGGAGTTTTCCTTCTTTTCGAATCGGTACGAAACCGACTTCCATTGCATAAGCAACGGGACATCCGACAATGAATCCACGTGCCTCAGGTCCTACAACAACATCGATCTGCTTTTCTTTTGCATATGTAACGATATCGTCCATCGCTTTTTTGTAGATTTCACCTTCCTGCATCAGGGTCGTGATATCTTTAAAACGGATACCCTGCTGCGGGAAATCTTCAACAACTTCAATATATTGTTTGTAATCCATCTTTCTAGTAAGCCTCCTCAAATCGAACAACATCTTTTTCGTTCTCAAAAAACCATCGCTTTAAATCACGATAGGAGGAGTAACATAAGTCATTCTCCAGGCTTTCCTGCTCTTGTTTTCTCCTATACGTCACCGATTCTGTAAGCGGTCGTTTCATTGGTTGGTCTGATACTGTAATAACACCATTGTCTATTGTAACAAAATCGAGTTCAAAAAACACCTCTGACATAAAATAGACAGACTCTACAGTCCAGCCTTTATGGGCTGCCAATTCCTTTGCACGCTTTTTATAGTCGAACCTTCCTTGTTTCTTCAAAAAGGCATAATACCACTTGAAAGATTCTCGTGTCGGAATAGGGTTGAAATAATGGTCTTCCTCATTATGAAAAACCGTATAGACGCGTTCTGCTGAAGAACCAAGGGACATCAATTGATCCAATTGTTGCTTATGTGAAGGCAGATCGAGAATGATCAGATATTTCCCATTCAGTTCAACGTTATCAAGAGTCATACCCTCGGTAATTCGGACAATTTGATCCTTCCATTCATCTAAACGCAATGATTCTATTGTCTTATCTTTAAAAGAAAGCAGCTGGATTTTGGTTCGGTCAAGCATTTTCAATCGACTCGTAAGATTCTTTATACCACGATAATCGAATAGCTGCTTTTCTTTTACTGCAATATCCTGAAGCATCAATTGCGGTTTTCGGAAGCCATTCCATTCATTGATTGAAAGTTCACCTACAACTGAAATCGAAGCATTCGGCGTGATTTCTTCAAAAACCTCTCCGAAATGAAAGCCAATCGCATCCAAATTTGTATGATTTCCCTTGAGTGCTAGCTTCAAGTGCTTAGAATCACTGCCTATTCTACGAATTTCTTTTAATTGGCACTGCTCGATAAGGAACTTCGGTTTTGGATTTTCCACACCAAAAGGCTCTAATGCTTCCAGTTCTTCGATAACATCAAGGGAGATTTCATCCACTGAACATTGAAGGTCGACTGATGTTATTGGTGAAAAGTCTTCTTCTTTAAGCTTTTCTTTTGCCTGTCGATCCAAGCGTTCCCTTAACTCATCAAGGTATTCAAGCTGAAGTGTCATCCCTGCTGCCATTGGATGTCCACCAAAGTGTGGTAGAATATCACGGCATTCTGATAGGTTTTCAAACATATCAAAGCCCACAATACTTCGTGCCGATCCTTTTGCAACCCCTTTTTCTGGATCAATACTCAAAATAATGGTGGGGCGATAAAATTTCTCCACAATACGAGAAGCAACAATGCCGATTACACCAGGATTCCAACCTTCTTTCGCGATGACCAGAACCGAATTATCTTCAGGTGGGTATTGGGTTTCAACGATCTCAACCGCTTCTTTTGTAATGCCATTGACAAGATTTTGTCTTTCCTTATTCATTGCATCGATTTCCTTAGCGATCATTTCAGCTTGGTCAATATCTGAAATCGTGAACAGATCAACGGCAGGATCAGCAGTGTCCAAGCGGCCAGCTGCATTGACGCGTGGACCAACACCGAATCCAATGTGTTCGGATGTAAGTTGCTTCCCTTCTAATCCACAGACCTTCAACAAAGCTTGCAGCCCTGGCTTGGGGGTTGTTTCAAGTTTCTTGATCCCAAGTTTGACAAGCAGACGGTTTTCATCCACGAGGGGGACAAGGTCGGCTATTGTCCCGATACAAGCAATGTCAAGCAAATGTGTCGGTGTTTCACCTAGAAGTGCATGGGAGACTTTGATCGCAACACCCACTCCTGCTAGTCCTTTAAAAGGATATGGGCATCCAGGTTTTTTCGGGTTGATCGTCGCAAAGGCATCAGGAAGCTCCGGTTGAGGCTCATGATGATCCGTTATGATAAGATCAAGGCCTATTTCCTTTGCAACCTCAGCTTCGTGGATCGCTGATATTCCTGTATCTACTGTTACAATTAACGTATAACCTTGCTCTTTCGCCCATCTGAATGCAGCTTCGTTCGGACCATAGCCTTCTGTGAACCGATTGGGAATATAATAGTCGAAATCTGCACCAAGTTCACGTAATGTATAGATCATGACAGAGGTACTGCTGACTCCATCAGCGTCATAATCCCCAAATATCAAGATTTTTTCTTCTCCTGCGACCGCTTTTTTGATTCGATCGACAGCTGAATCCATTCCATCCAATAGGAATGGGTCATGGAAATCAACATTTTCAGTATGTAAAAAGTTCGTAACTTCTTCTATTTCTTTCTTACCTCTATTCACCAGCAAACCCGCTACAAGCGGTGATAGACCTAGGACGTTCACCAATTCATCCCTTTTTGATTGGTCTACTTCCATGACACTCCATCGTGTCCTCGAATTCAACATAAAACCACCTCTTAACTCACTCATTATACAAGAGTGTTTCAAGAGGTGGCAAATTGTAATTTATACTATGAAGTAGAGTGATCGGAAGCATTTGTTGAATTGGCAGTATTCTTGCTTGATAGAGGATCATTTTCAGCATTTCCGATCGAACTTTTATGATTATCCTTCAACTGGCGAGTCTCTTTAAGTAATGCTCTTAATTCTTTTTTCATAGAGAAGAACCTCGCTGCACCTGCAACACCAACTGCAAGTGCTCCAAACATTGTTGAGCCTAGTATAACAAGAACAAGTGGCCATTGTGCCGTTCCGAATAAATAATCCACTTCTACTGCCTCTACATTGATAACAGCGAAAACCGCGATGATGATTGCAAAGAGCAACCCGATGATGAAGCTCCATTCTCTTCTCAAGTTTACTCACCATCCTTCTCATTATTGTAAGGATTTATGTGAACGAATACGTCTCGCACCATGGATTGTTCTATTAACCGCCTCTTCACTTCTTTTCCAATGTCATGGCCATGTTGGACAGAAATCTTTGGATCTACTGCAATTTTAATATCAATGATGACATAATATCCATGTTCCCTGGCAAAGAACTCATCAAGGTTCATGACTCCTTCAACGCTTTCAACGATTTCTTTCATTTCCACTGTGTCTTCCTCATGGAGAACGTGATCCATCGTATTATGGATGGACTCTGCGCCGAGCTTCCATGCAATCCGTAAGACAAGAAGGGAGACTACCAAGCCTGCAATCGGATCTGCATACTCAAGCCAATCAATCCCTAGCTTTCCACCAAGGACAGCCGCACCTATACCAATCAACGCTGCTATTGAAGAATAGACATCGGACCGATGCTCATATGCATTTGTTATAACCGCATCACTTTTAATTCTTTTACCCAAACGATACTTATATTGAAACATCAGCTCTTTTGCAATGATGGAGAAAACGACAGCATAGACAGCCCAGATCTTGGGCGCTTCTATCGGATGAAAGAATGACTCTACAGATGAGTAACCGATCTCAAGTCCAACAATGAATAAAAGGACCGCCACGATAATCGCTGCAATTGATTCTGCCTTACCATGACCATAGGGATGATCACGGTCAGGAGGAAGCTTTGCAGCCCTTAAGCCTAACAGCACTGCAAATGAGCCAGCAACATCAGAAGCCGAATGTACAGCATCAGCAATCAAAGCACGGCTGTTCGAAATGAATCCGACCACGCCCTTAATAATAGCAAGTACGAGATTTCCAATGATGCCTACCCATGCTGCGAATTCCCCTTGTTTGAACCGTTCTTCGTTCTGGTTGTCCAACAAAACCACTCCAAACTAACAATCTCCATAATAACTTACGCTACAGTCTTTGTTTTTAATCATTAGACCATATTCGTTTTTATTGTTTATTTCTACAAAATCCACTCGAACGAAAAGTGGAAGCGACCCGGTTTTATACATAAGATGTCGACCACCGCAAGAAGTTTGAAGTGACTGGTCACTATGCTGGACCTCACTTCCTGCTATAACTTACCTTTGCACTCTATCCTCGCGAACCCGTTAACGGACACAGGAGACCTTATTTCGCAAATATCATAGGAAATCAGCGGTTTTGTCACAAATAACAGCTCTGGTGTCCATTAATATAAATCATGGCTACTTGGTGCCGCCTGGCTCGCTTTTCCCAAGGAAGTGTCGAAAGCTTCGCTTCAGAACTTAAAAAGAAAGAAAAGGTTGACCGGCAATAGGTCAACCTTTTATCCAATTAATCTGCTGATTGAGCAGGTTTTACACGTTTTTTTTGAAGTTGTTTTCCTTTCAAAACCAGCCATATCTGTGCTGCGATGAAAAGAGAAGAATACGTACCTGCGACTAATCCGATCAGCAATGCAAATGAGAAATTCGTAATTGCAGGGCTTCCAAAAATCATCAATGCTAAAGCTGCAAAGACCGTACTTAGTACTGTATTGATCGAACGCCCGAAGGTTTGAACAAGACTGACATTTACAATCCTTGACAGATCATCGAATGTTTTCACCTTGCCATACTTCATGTTTTCCCTGATCCTATCGAACGTGACGATCGTATCGTTGATCGAGTACCCGACAATCGTCAGTACAGCTGCTATGAATGGCAGATCCACCTCAAGCCGCAACAAACTGAAGAGTGCTACGATAAAGAACGCATCATGTAATAAAGCGATAATGGAGGACAGGGCCATCAACCACTCGAATCGGATCGTTACATAGATGATGATTCCAATTGATGCGATCGCAATGGCATATAAGGCATTCTTTGCAAGTTCCCGTCCCACTGTAGGATCGACAGTACTTACATTCGGCTCACTTCCGTATTTTTCATCATAGAAAGATTTCAACTCAGCAATATCACTTTGGCCCAGAACGCCTACATAACGGGCAACAGCAATATTTTGGTTTTCACCAGAAATGATCACTTCTTCTGCTTCCTTACCCAGGGATTCAAGTTCATCTTCAACCGTTCCCTGGTCAAGTTTTTCATCAGCTGTGATTTCCACACGACTCCCACTCTCAAAATCGATACCCAAGTTCAATTGGAATATTACTAACGACAAGAGTCCGAGACCAATCAGAACACCAGATAATGTGAAAAACTTCTTGCGATGCTTTACAAAGTCGATGTTTTTGAACTTATTTTTGGAGATATCAAGACGATCTGTATCATCCAACCCACTGATTTGATCTTTTTTGACACCGAATAACCCGAACTTCTTGTTCAGGATTCGGCTGTTCACCCATAAGCCGAGTAATAACCTTGATCCATACACAGCTGTCAAAAAGCTTGTCAAAATACTTATGATCAATACAAGGGCGAATCCTTTTATCGCACTAGTACCGAATATGAACAAGACCGTTGCAGCAAGTATAGTCGTAATGTTCGCATCAAGAATCGTTGATAAAGAGCGTTTATTTCCGGCTTTAAAGGCAGACATGACCGACTTCCCTGCACGAAGCTCTTCCTTTATCCGTTCATAAGTGATGATGTTAGCATCGACAGCCATACCAACCCCTAGAATAAGGGCAGCAATTCCTGGGAGTGTCAACACACCTTCCATCCACTCGAAAATGAGCAAGATTAAATAAATGTACGTAGTTAAAGTGACAACTGCGATGGTTCCAGGAACACGATAATACAAGATCATGAACAAGAAGATGAAAGCGATCCCGATTAATCCAGCGGTCACCGTTTTATCAAGGGAATCTTGACCAAACTTCGCACCGACTGAAGTCGAATAGACTTCTTTCAATTTTACCGGTAGGGATCCAGCGTTCAAAAGATCCACCAAATTCTGTGCTTCTTCAACAGAGTCTATTCCTGTAATGGTTGCTTGTTTTGAATTGATGACTTCCGTTACCTGTGGAGCTGAGATATATTTCGGTTCACCAGAAGCGTTTCCTTCTTTTTTCACTTCTTCCTTGAAGGAATCCTTCCCTTCTTCAAAATCAAGCCAAATAGCAAGACGATTGTCGGGCGGTCCCTTCTGCATGATTTCTCTGGTAACTTGTCCGAATTTATCCCCGTCTTTCAGTCCCAGAGCTACGATAGGTTGATTCGATTGTTGAGCAAACTCTACCTTTGCTCCACCTTCTTTAAGATCAGAGCCATTCAACATGACTTTATCATCAACATCACGGAATGTCAGTTCCGCTTGTGTAGATAATAGTTCACGTGCTTTATTTTGATCATCGACCCCAGCTAGCTGTACCCTGATTCGCTCGCCTTCAATCTGGATGTTAGGCTCAGAGACACCGAGTACGTTTACCCTTTCATTAAGAGCACTAACTGTATTATTCAGTAATTCCTTATCTACCTTTTGACCTTCATTTGTAGGTTCAACATCATACAGAACCTCGAATCCACCTTGCAGATCAAGACCGAGTTTAATTTCCTGGACGATGTCTTTGGTCGTCCCCCCGATTGTTCCAGCTATCAAGATGACAAGCAGGAAAAAGGCGACGATCCGTCCTCTTTTTACCATATGTATATTCCTCCCCTTACGCCGACAATTCTGGATGTCCGTCCTTATGTTATGTAATGACAATACATCCTATTATATCCATCGGATGAATTGTGTGTCAATTTTCCTTCAGTGTGTCTAATTCGTACCAGTTATCATCAGTAACCGCTTGTACGGTCAACCAATTCATGAAATCATTCGTCGATAGGGTCAGTATTTTATTAACGACTTGGTGGATCATCCAATCTTCATCTTTCGTCTTTTTTGCACGAGAGAGAATGCATTTCCAGATTTCTTCTTCTGTCACACTTTCATACCCCATGAAGTGCATTTCTTCCTTTTTACTGACCAAAGCAGGCAGTACCTTAGGAAACCAGTCTTCAAGCACCATCGTTTCACTAGTTGCTTCACACATGAATCGTCTTCCTCCTTCTTAAAAATGATTCGTTCAACAATCTACATTTTAGAAAATCGAGTACATTGCAATTCCGACTCCTAACCCTGCAATTAAAACGCCAGTTACGATAGCAAGGAAAGCATAATGAAAACGGATGTTGAATAAAGCCGCTGCTACACAGGCGCTGTATGCACCAGTTGTAGGAAGTGGTACGGCTGTGAACAAGATCAAGCCGATTGCACCGAACCGCTCAACGTTTTTACTGTTCTTTAATGTACGTTCATATAACCAGTCATAAAAACGCTTATACCAGCGATATCGCATCAGAAATGTACTTAATGGACGAAAAAGGATCAACAATGGAACGATCGGTAGTAAATTGCCAAGAATCGCAAGTCCTACTGCCGGCCAAAAATCAAATCCAAAACCATATCCAAGTGGGATGCCTCCACGTAATTCTAATATCGGCATTGCAGAAACAATTACTACGATTACTTCATTCGGCAGAAAACTGAGATTTTCTACCAAAAACTGCTTGATATCTTCTTTCAATGTCTACACCTCAAAAATTTTATACTTGTCATGCTTGGCCCACTTTTCTGCATATACATGAAAAAGAAAGCACGTATCCTTCACAAAGAACCGTTATGTACAAAGTATGCAGTAAAAGAAGGCAGGGACGAATTCATGTCAAAACAAACGTTCATACAAGGCACAATGATTTTGATTGTTGCTGGATTGATCACAAAAGTGTTAGGGTTCATCAATCGAATCGTCATTGCCCGGATCATGGGTCCTGAAGGTGTAGGATTATATATGATGGCTGTCCCGACCTTATTGCTTACGATTGCATTGACGCGTCTCGGTCTGCCGGTAGCGATCTCCAAATTGGTAGCAGAGGCTGACGCCCAAAACAATCCGAGAAAAATCAAACAAATCCTTGTCGTTTCGTTAACAATAACAGGAATTCTAAGTATTATTTTTACAATTGCACTGATTGCACTTGCACCTATTTTATCACGAACATTATTAACTGACCACAGAACTTATTACCCGCTCATTGCGATTGCACCAGTCGTTCCGATTGTCGCACTGTCTTCAGTTATACGTGGTTACTTCCAGGGAAGGCAGAACATGAAGCCCTCTGCCTATTCCCAGGTAATCGAACAAGTTGTACGCATTATACTTGTGGCAGTGCTGACAAGTGCACTTCTTCCTTACGGTGTTGAATATGCGGCTGCAGGAGCGATGATTTCAGTTGTAATCGGTGAACTTGCATCTCTCCTCTATATGTTTTCGGCGTTCAAACTCCAAAAACGTATCAGAATTCGAAGAGGATTTTTCAATTATGTGACAAAAGGAAAAGAAACGTTCAATCAATTGATGCGAATATCATTACCGACCACAGCCAGTCAATTGGTCGGATCGGTTTCATATTTTTTCGAACCGATTGTCGTCACACAAAGCCTACTTCTCGCGGGAATTGCAATACCACTCGCAACTCAACAATACGGTGCTCTCGCAGGTTACGTCATCCCTTTCCTGACATTACCGATGTTCATCACCTACTCATTATCGGTCTCACTTGTACCAGCCATCAGCGAAGCAGCTGCACAAAAAAAGCATCATGTCGTGGAATACAGGCTGAATCAAGCTCTGAGGATTTCAATGCTTTCCGGAGGGGTCTCGGTTGTCATCACTTATGTCCTGGCAGCACCTTTAATGGATTTGATGTATAACACACCGGAAGTTGCGGTTTATGTAAAATTGATGGCGCCATTTTTCTTCTTCTTGTATTTCCAGGGTCCTCTTCAAGCTGTGCTGCAGGCTCTTGACCTTGCTAAAGCCGCAATGATCAACAGTATCATCGGGGCTATCGTCAAAATCATCGCGATCTTTTTGCTCGCTTCAAGACCGGATCTCGGGATCATGGGTGTAGCCCTTGCAATTGTCATCAATGTCGTACTTGTCACCATGCTGCATTTTGCCACGATTGTAAAGGCCATCAGTTACACGATCGTCGTCAAAGACTATTTAAAAGGCATCCTGGCAATCGCAATGACAGCAGTAGCAGTTACAGGTTTCCATCATATAGTGGATCTGCAACTCCTCCCTCGGACATTGTTTTCTATCGGGTTTACGCTGCTATTGTATCTGCTACTGGTCATTGGTCTAAAATTAATTAAAAAAGAAGACGTCCAGTACATCCCATTCTTGAAAAAGATCGTACGGTGAAATCTTACGAATACATTCGGAAAGCGCCTAGCCATATGTACTGGATAGACTTTAGTGAACTGAATTAAGCAAACTTATAATGAAGCTTCGCCCTTTGATAAAAGCAGAGGATAGATGAGGCATTTTATTGAGAGGGTGAACAAAATCGACTTGGAACAGAACAACTTTTCCTCTGTCTTGAACAATTTTAGCCCCTGCTTGAACAATTTCGGTCCTAGCTTGAACAATTATGGCCCTATCTGAACAATTCATTACTTTAGTACTATGACCTTAGTATCCAGATTTGAAAAAGCCTTAGTTGCCCTGATATTGAAGAAACTTTCTTTAATTGAAACAAAACCAATAAAAAATCAACCCGCACATTTTAGTGGGTTGATTTTTAATCGTCTTCTGTCAGATCGATGAAAAAGATTCCATCTGACTCTAAAGAACAAAAAGAAATCTTTTTCAAATCCCTAAAGCCCAGCTTTTTCAACTCCTGCCGTAACCAAAGCTCCGTTTTACCTAACCGTTTCAGATGCTCTTCTTGGATTTTTCCGTCTAAAACCAATGGCAAAGGAAAAAGATTACTCCCAGGATCATCCTCATTTTCTTCTTCTTCTTTTTTAATTACAGAAAGTCTCCCTGTCGGTTCAAGAATCGCAAACTCGACATCCGAGATTTTATTTATCCCATTTTCACGTAATTGAATCAATAAATCGTCGAAGTTATAGCGTTGCTTTTTCATTTGCGTTTCATCTATTTGACCTCGGTCAATGATCACCGAGGGCTTACCGTCAATAATATGTCTCATTTTTTCACTTTTTAAAGAGACATAGGCAAAAAACACTTGCAACATCAGTAGAACACCGATACCGAGCAACGATTGCATCATCGGTTTTTCAGGACTTTCAATCGATATGACTGCCATTTCTGCAATCATGATTGACACAACAAAGTCTACAATCGATAGTTGACCGATTTCCCGCTTCCCCATTAATCGGAACACGATGATGATGATAAAGTATATGAAAAGGGTCCGAAACAGTATAATCCCGATTTCCATGGAAGTCTTCTCCTTTCCTTACATAGTCTCACCGACTAAGGAGAAGATATGAAAAGATCTGGATGGTAAAATTTTAGTAGTACGCTAATAAATAACGTAAAACCAGATAAATGGTTGAAATGATCAGTGAAACTATGACAACAGGGAATCCGATCAATAAGAATTGTATAAAACTGAAGGTTTGTTTTGATTTTGACGCTAATCCTGCCACGATGACATTTGCTGAAGCACCAATCAAGGTTGCATTCCCTCCTAAACACGAACCTAAAGCAAGAGCCCACCAGAGCGGATCGAGGTTTTGAATACCGTATTCCTCGAATTCCATGATGACTGGAATCATGGCAGCTACAAACGGGATATTATCTACGAACCCAGACAATAACCCTGATCCCCATAAAATGATGACCGCAGTCTTAGGTATATCTCCTTCTGTCCAAGACAATATCCCTCTAGCCATTTCATCAATGATTCCCACTTCAATCAACCCACCGACCAAAATGAACAAACCAATGAAGAAAAACAGCGTCACCCATTCGATTGAACGGAAAACTTCTTCAATCTCCTGTTCTTTCGTGGTTAACAATAATAACAACAAAGCACCACTCATTGCGACTGTAGTCAAATCCAAATGAAGGATTGGATGAAGAAGGAAACCACAAATCGTCATGAGAAGAATCGTTACAGATTTATAAAGCATCGGTCCTTTTTTCAAGTATTCTTTTGGATCAAGCTGCATCAATTGCAATCTTTTTTCACTTGAAATGAATAAACTGCGACGGTAAAAGAAAGATAAACCCCCAATGACCACAAAATAGATGAGTAACACAACTGGTCCGAGGTTCAGGATGAAATCATTGAAACTAAGATGATCGACAGCCTGGCCGATCATGATGTTCGGAGGATCACCAATCAACGTTGCAGTCCCTCCGATATTCGCAAAAATAATCGAACATATTAAGAATGGTGTGCTAGTTACCTTTAACATATTCGTCAGGGTTATGATGATCGGGACCAACAACAGTACTGTAGTGACGTTATCCAAAAAAGCTGATCCAACCGCTGTAATCGTGGACATGACGATCAATAAAGGTATCGGTTTTCCTTTGACCTGTTGAGCCAAAAGGATCGCTATGTATTCAAATACCCCATTTTGACTCGTAATCGAAACGAGTACCATCATTGAAAATAACAAAGCAATCGTATTCCAATCGACATGCTCGAAGAAAGCTTGCTCTACCTCCAGTAGGCCTATCATGATCATGATGACTCCACCGCAGCATGCCACAAGTGCACGATTGATTTTTTCAGTCATGATTCCGATGTAACTGGCTAAAAAAATGATAAACGCTAAGGTTACGTTCACATTTCCCATCCTCTACTTGTCCGTAATAGTACATCGTATGTCAGAGAATAGGTAAACATGTTCGACTTCTAATTTATCTTTGTCCTGAATAAGTTGTACTAAAGAATATACATGCCTATAAGGGGTGAGGGAATATGTCTAGACGTATGATGTCCGCAATGGGGTTCGGACTAGTTGTCGTATTGGCGATCATCATGACCACCAGCTTCTTACTATCACTTATCCTCCGATTCTCAAATCTGACTGAACAATCTTTAACCTGGGTCATCCTTGGTTTGTCAGTCATAGCGCTGTTCATTGGAGGGATCGTATCAGGAAGAAAAGGAAAGGAAAAAGGATGGTTGCTAGGAGCAGGAACGGGATTGCTATTCACATTGGTGGTCTTTCTTGTCCAATACCTTGGTTATCAGGTGAAATTTGATCCGCACCAGTATATCTATCACCTTGGTTATTTACTTGCCTCAGCTTTAGGGGGGATGATGGGGGTCAACTTCTCCTCACATAAACACTAGGAATGACAACGAATTAAAGGTTAATTAAGAGGCTCTGTGGAGAAAGTGAGCCAGAGGAGACCTAGAAGCCATGATTAAAAATTAACGGACATCAGAGCCGTTATTTGTGGTAAAACCGCTGTTTCTGAAACTTTAACGGACACCACAACCGTTATTTGTGAAAAAAGCAGTGATTTCCTATGATATTTTACAAAATAAGGTCCCTGGTGTCCGTTAAGGTTGAGAAATTCCATTATTTTGGTCAAATAAGGTCTCCTGTGTCCGTTAAAGATCAGGAAGTGATGCCCAGCTCAGCGACCAGCCAATTTGATTCTCTTCAAACTTCCAGAGGCGGCTACATCTCCTCGTCAATTTTCAGTGACCTAAACAAGTGACTAGGAAGGTCGCTTACACTTATTCACAGCCAACGAAAAAGAGACTGATCCACCGTGTAATCTGCATTCAGATGCACGGACTGTTTCAGCCTCTTTTTTTGCGGTTATTATTGATTGTTATCGATCACTTCACGAATTGCAGAGCGATCGTATGTAAGTTTCGATCCATCTCCTGCACGAAGGACGACTGAGTTGTTCTCCTCATCAATCGCTTCGATCGTTGCGTGAAAACCGCCAATCGTAATGACGCGATTTCCTTTTTCTAGATTAGACTGCATTTGAGCCGTCTTCTTCTGACGCTTCTGTTGAGGTCTGATCAAGATGAAGTAGAAAATCACGAACATAAGGATAATTGGTATTAATCCACCTAAACCTTCCATTTGTTGTTCACCCCTTTCAAATCATAATGTATGTTAAAAGTTTTTTGCATTCGGTTTATTGAAACCATACTGTTCAAAAAACTCTCCCCGGAAATCAAGCAATCGATCCTCTCGTATCGCCTGTCTGACCCGCTCCATCAATTTTAACAGAAAATAAAGATTATGATAAGTCGTTAACCGGAAGCCGAACGTTTCACTGCTTTTAACGAGGTGTCGGATATATGCTCTTGAGTAATTGCGGCATGTATAACAATCACAATTTTCATCAAGTGGTCGGAAATCCTTGCTGAACTTCGCATTTCGGACGACTAATCTACCTTCGCTCGTCATACACGTCCCATTGCGGGCAATCCTTGTAGGAAGAACACAATCGAACATGTCGATGCCCCGGATCGCCCCATCGATAAGTGAGTCAGGTGATCCTACACCCATAAGATATCTTGGTTTATCATCAGGGAGCCAGGGTGTCGTAAATTCGAGAACACGGTTCATAACGTCCTTCGGTTCCCCTACGGACAAACCGCCAACTGCATAACCAGGGAAGTCGAGTGATACAAGATCCTGAGCACTTTGTTTTCGAAGTTCTTCATACTCTCCACCCTGTACGATTCCAAACAGGCCCTGATCTTCCGGCCTTTGATGAGCTTCCAAGCATCGTTCCGCCCACCGGCTTGTCCGTTCTACTGATTGCCTCATATAAGAATACTCTGCTGGATATGGCGGGCATTCATCAAACGCCATCATGATGTCAGATCCTAAAGCATTCTGAATCTCCATTGCACCTTCTGGCGTTAAGAACAATTTTTCGCCACTAAGATGGTTTCTGAAGTGGACACCTTCTTCGGTAATTTTCCGTAGATCACTTAAGCTGAAAACCTGGAATCCCCCTGAGTCCGTCAGAATTGCACCGTCCCAATTCATAAACGTATGGAGCCCTCCAGCTTCTTTTACGATATCATGGCCCGGTCGAAGCCATAGATGATACGTATTGCTGAGGATGATACCTGCCCCCATCTGTACAAGCTCCTCAGGACTCATCGTTTTGACAGTCGCTAGAGTCCCTACCGGCATGAAGACTGGTGTTTCAAATATGCCATGCGGCGTATGGACTTTTCCAAGACGTGCGCCTGACTGCTTACAGGTTTTGATATGTTCATATCGTATTGCACTCATTGATGACTGATACTCCCTTCTAAAATAAGCATCGAATCTCCGAAGCTGAAGAATCGATACTCTGCATTCACAGCCTCTTCATAAGACTTCATGATCAAATCTTTTCCTGCAAATGCACTTACTAACATGATCAATGTAGATTGTGGAAGGTGGAAGTTAGTTATCAGTCCATCAATCCCTTTAAATTCATAGCCGGGAAAAATGAAAATATCTGTCCAACCCGATTGCTCATCGAATTCTTTCGGGCTGTTTTGTGCAACAGTTTCAAGCGTACGTGCAGATGTCGTACCGACCGCAATGATCCGCCCTCCGTCTTTCCTCACTTGGTTCAATAAGTTCGCGGTACCCTTAGAAATCTGATAATATTCTCCATGCATCTCATGTTCTTCAACATTCTCCACCGATACAGGCCTGAATGTCCCCAGTCCCACATGTAAGGTAATATAAGCTACATGGACTCCCTTGTTTTGAAGCTTTTCAATCAATTCCTCTGTAAAATGAAGACCCGCTGTCGGAGCTGCAACTGAACCAATATGCTTTGAAAAGACGGTCTGATACCGTTCCTTATCGTTCAATTGTTCCCTTATATATGGAGGGAGAGGCATCTCTCCCAGTTGATCGAGAATTTCGAGGAATGTGACTCCCTCATAGGTAAAGCTCAATAATCGCTCTCCCTGATCTCCTTCTTCTATACAATTCGCTTTCAGCCTGCCTTCGCCGAAGGAAAGTGTTGTCCCCTTTTTTACACGCTTTGCTGGCTTGACAAGGGTCTTCCACGTATTGTCCGCTTCTTCTTTCAAAAGCAAGACTTCAATTTTCGCCCCGGTCTCAGATTTTATACCGTATAATCGTGCAGGTAACACACGAGTATCATTCAATACCAGGCAATCGCCCGGTTTTAAGTATTTTGGGATTTCACTGAATGCATTATGTTCAATACCACCTGATTCAGGATCGACCACGAGCATACGCGATTTTGTACGATCCTTCAGTGGTGTTTGCGCAATCAAATATTCTGGCAAATTAAAATCGAATTCATTTACTTTCATTATCCATTCACCTATTTATCTGCTTTTTTGTATGTTCATTGTTGTTAAGAGATGGCTCTATCTGAATCGTCCGATCAAATAAAAAATCAACGATAGGACGATACTCACGACAATAGATGTGACAATCGGAAAATAAAAGGTCGTATTACCTTTTTTGAAAACGATATCGCCTGGTAATTTTCCGATGAAACTGCCGATGATTCCAAATAGAATAAATACGATTCCGATTACAATGAAAATTTTGCTCATGGCCTTTTCGGTTCCTCCAAGTCAAAATGCTTGTAGGCAAGTCCCGTTGTCATACGCCCCCTTGGTGTCCTTTGGATGAATCCAATCTGTAGCAAGTAAGGTTCGTAGACGTCTTCGATCGTTTGAGGTTCTTCACCAATCGTTGCTGCGATGGTATTCAAACCTACAGGACCGCCTTTGTAATTTTCAATAATCCCTCTTAACAATTTATAGTCAATATTGTCCAATCCTAAACGGTCCACCTGAAGTCTTTCAAGTGCTTGCACCGCAATATCCTTTGTTATGATTCCATCTCCTTGTACCTGGGCAAAATCACGAACCCTTTTCAGTAATCTGTTTACGATACGAGGTGTCCCGCGAGCTCTCCGCCCTAATTCTTCAGCAGCATCCGGTTGAACTTTTATCTCAAAAAAATCACCTGTACGGATGACGATTTCCGTCAAATCATCTAATTCATAGTAATCAAGCCTGCTATGGACACCAAAACGGTCACGTAACGGAGCAGATAACAAACCTGCTCGGGTTGTCGCCCCTACTAATGTGAAAGGTGGTAGATCCAAACGTACAGATCTAGCTGTTTCCCCTTTTCCAATAACGATATCAAGGCAAAAGTCCTCCATCGCCGGATATAAGACCTCTTCTACTGATCGATGCAGCCGATGGATTTCATCGATGAAGAGGACATCCCCTGGTTCAAGTGCAGTTAAAATTGCTGCTAGATCACCAGGACGCTCGATTGCCGGACCACTTGTAGTCCGAATGTTTACACCCATTTCATTAGCGATGATACAGGAAAGAGTCGTCTTTCCTAAACCAGGAGGGCCATATAAGAGTACGTGATCAAGTGGTTCGCTTCGCATCTTCGCAGCTTCAATGAAGACTTGAAGATTTTCTTTTACCTTACGTTGTCCGATATATTGTTGGAGGTACTGTGGCCGCAGACTAAATTCAAGCGTTTCATCTTCCTGATTGAGTTCATTCGAAATTATCCGTTCTTCCATTCATACCCACCTCAGGTCAATTCAATAATAATTGTAAAGCTTTCTTTATGTATTGATCCGTTGACAATCCACCTTCACCTTCTAGCTGAGGTGCAACTTTCTTGATTTCTTTCTGACCATATCCAAGAGCTTCAAGTGCTTCAAATGCATCTTGAAGACCATCTTCCGGCATTTCAACTTTTGGTTTCTCTTCGATTTTCACTTCAGTCCAGTTCGTCAATTTCCCTTTGAGATCCAAAATCATCTGCCTGGCCGTCTTCTTTCCGACCCCAGGAAAACGGGTCAGAAACTTCTCATCTTCATTTTCAATAGCAGTAACGACCTGATCCGGCTTCCCAGAAGCAAGAATGGCCAGAGCTCCCTTAGGACCAATTCCAGAAACTTGGATCAATTTCATGAACAAATCACGTTCATCAAGGTTTTCAAATCCATACAACGCCAAAATATCTTCACGTACATGCTGATACGTGAAAATGGTCGTTGTGTTACCGATTTGTTTTTGATATATGAAAGGATTCGGGCAGTTAATTTTATATCCGATATTGCCGCATTCGAGTACGACATGATCTGTATGTATGTATTTCACTAATCCTGTAATATAATCAATCAATGTTTGTAACCTTCCCCCCTATTTGTAGTGAATCTGATCTCTTTATAGAAAAGTTCTGTTTTAAAAGTATAGCGCTTTTTCTTTTTTAGTTTCCTTTTACACTTTTGGCCGGAATGACCGTGAAAGCGGCCGGATTACTGTTGGAAGCGGCCGGAATATTTTTGAAACTGGCCGGATTATGTTAATTCATAAAAATACGAACGTTTCTTCTTATTTTTTCATTGTAGCACATCTATTGAAGAAAAGTCGAAAGAATATAAGAGCTGATGGAGGTTCATTCGCTAGTATCAATCTACTTTTGCAACATTCGAATTTCGCTAAATCAGTGGAGAAATCAACTTTATTATTTCTTAAAGCTGTTTTCGCTAGGTGAAATCAAAACGACCTGCTGGGAAAAGTAGTAGCAGGCCGTTGAATTTTTCATTTTTTGATAGCATATGGTTCATACTGATTGAGTACTTCCTGGTAGTCGGATTTGGTTTCGATCCGTATCCCTTCTTTCAATTTTTCAAGAAGATTACTCTCGAGTTTCTTAACATCGATTTGAAAGAAGGACTGTATGACTTGGTCTTCATGAGGTCTACCATTGAAAATCGTTAGGATGCCATCATCCGTAAGACCGAAAAACCCATTCACTTTTGAGAGTGGTGAAATATCATCAATTTCTTGCTCGAATATGACTCGTTTCAAATCTTGGTCGATCATTTGCCAATCAGCATAAGCTGCCCAAAAATCTTCCATCGACCAGATTGTTTCATAAATAACTTCTTGACTGCTTTCCCCGTCTAAATAAGTTCGCTGTAGAAGAACCTCGACAGTGAGTGGACCAGAAACGGTCTGTGCTTCCTGCTCTAGTGTATGACCTTGAGAAGGTAGGTTTGCTTTCACCTCATCCTCAAACGAATGAAACAACAGCACATAAACTGCCCCTAATACAGATACAACTATAGGAAAAATCCAAGCTGCTTTTACAGGGAAGGTTTTCACCTGACTATCACCTCACGTTTGTCTTCTTCAGACAAAATACATTCAGTAATAGTTTTACCGAATCAGGGGAATTTATCCATCTAAAATGAATCGCAATTATTCTTCGGCAATTTCTAGGTTATGGTATACTTCCTGAACATCATCAAGCTCTTCCAAGGCATCGATGAGATTGAACATTCTTTGTTCATCCTCCCTTTCAAGCTTTGTCAGCGTCTGAGGGATCATCGTGATTTCTGCAGTTGAAGGTGTATAACCTTTTGATAATAAATCATTCTTAACATTTGAAAATTGATCGGCATCGGTATAGATCTCATACGTTCCTTCATTCACTTCATACTCTTCCGCACCAGATTCAATGATTTCCAACATGAATTCATCTTCAGAAAGTGAAACATCGTCTTGATCAATGACAATCACACCTTTACGGTCAAACATGAAAGCAACACATCCAGATTCGCCTAAGTTCCCTCCATTTTTCGAAAACGCATGTCTCACTTCAGCAGCCGTGCGATTTTTATTATCCGTCAGGACTTCAACCATCACAGCTGTACCACCAGCTCCATACCCTTCATAGACGATTTCTTCATAGTTGACGCCTTCTAGATTTCCAGTCGCCTTCTTAATAGCACGATCAATATTTTCATTCGGCATGTTGGCAGATTTGGCTTTATCCACAGCTAAACGGAGTGATGGATTTGTCTCGGGATCCCCACCACCTTCTTTTGCAGCTATAAAAATTTCTTTAGCGAGTTTCATGAACACTTTTCCACGCTTAGCATCCTGGGCATTTTTTCTGCGTTGTATATTTTTCCACTTGGAATGTCCTGCCATATTGTTTCTCCCCTTTTCTTACACTTCTTTTTTCAATATAGCACATAACTACATCCATAAAAAAGAAAATGGAGCTGACACAAAAGGTGTCACCTCCAGCTTAAAACTTCGTTAACGATTGTTTTGGAAAGGTCGTTGCACTGCATTCCCGATATCGTTCATAATTGCATTCACATCTGAACGAACTTCTGTGAAACCATTCCCATCTCTCAAATCGTCATCGACATTTCTGATTCTTGTAAACATTTCTTCGTCCGTTGTTACCCGAACGTTTTTATCAGTCATTTGCTGCACAGCTTCCTTTACGTTCTTTCGGATATCCTGATCGTTTTGATCATTTGTATCTACACCGACTAAAACTGTATCACCGTTGACAACGACACGTGCATCATCAACGTTTTTCATTTCCTTGACCCGCTTGGAAATTCGAGCAGCAAGGTCTCCACCGTTGTAATCATCTGCATAATTGACTTCTGCCCTGTCAAGGTCTCTTCGATCACGATCTGCTATCTGAGTAAAAGGTCCCTCATTTGCCTCGTCATTCGTATAGTAACCAATAGGGCGAGTGTCATTATCATAACGTGTTTCCATCGCACCGTTACCATCTGCATTACATGCCGTCAATGCACCGGTCAGCATTAAAGCTGAAGTCAATACCATTAATTTTTTCATTTATAAACCTCCTTTCACCATTTAGAATGGCAATCAGAGGTTTAATTTAATCCGATTTGAGACGGAAATAGTTCCCTATTCTTTTTTGGTGTCTTTTTTCTTTTGTTTCCTTGGCTGCATCTGAATGTCAATGTCCCAATATGGATCCCTACCTGGAGTCTGACCCATCATTTCTCCTTGATTCTGTTGCATCCATGGCAGCTGACCGCCGCCTTGTTGGCCTTGCATCATCGGGAGCTGACCCATCATTCCTCCTTGATCCTGTTGCATCCAAGGCATTTGTCCACCGCCCTGCTGGCCTTGCATCATCGGGAGCTGACCCATCATTCCTCCTTGATCCTGTTGCATCCAAGGTAATTGACCGCCGCCCTGCTGGCCTTGCATCATCGGGAGCTGACCCATCATTCCTCCCTGATCCTGTTGCATCCAAGGTAATTGACCGCCGCCCTGCTGGCCTTGCATCATCGGGAGCTGACCCATCATTCCTCCTTGATCCTGTTGCATCCAAGGTAATTGACCGCCGCCCTGCTGGCCTTGCATCATTGGGAGCTGACCCATCATTCCTCCTTGATCCTGTTGCATGCCTGGCATTTGGCCGCTGCCCTGCTGGCCTTGCATCATTGGGAGCTGACCCATCATTCCTCCTTGGTCCTGGCTCGCCCAAGGATTAAGAGATTCATTATTCTGACCTTGCTGCATCATCTGACCGCCGCTTTGATCTTGGCTCATCCATGGCATTTGCCCTCCGCTTTGATCTTGACCCATCCATGGCATTTGTCCGCCGCCTTGATCTTGACCCATCCATGGCATTTGTCCACCGCCTTGATCTTGACCCATCCATGGCATTTGTCCACCGCCTTGATCTTGACCCATCCATGGCATTTGTCCGCCGCCTTGATCTTGACCCATCCATGGCATTTGTCCGCCGCCTTGATCTTGACCCATCCATGGCATCATTTGTCCGCCGCCGTAATCTTGACCCATCCATGGCATCATTTGTCCCCCGCCATGTTCTTGCCCCATCCACTGATAGTCATCATAATCCATTTCTTCCATTCCATACATTTCGAGTGGCGACGCATAACCATTTGGGATATCTCCATATTGGTCCATATGACCATACATAGGATAACCTCCCATTTGATGGTGATAGCCATACGGTTGCATCATCGGTCCATAGCATGGATCCATCATTTGATAAGAACCGTATTGCCCCCACGGTCCTGCACAAGGATCAGGCATACAGCAATCATCATATGGAATACATTCAACTGGCGGACAAGGTTTAACAGGTTTTGGCTTAGGCATTTCATATGTGGTGGTCTTTTCTTCTTTTTGTAAGCCTAATGTAATATGGAATTCTTCTTCTGTTATTGGTGCTTTAGGTTTTTTAACAATAGGTTTTTCTTTCACAATCGGTTTTTCCTTTATCGGCTTTTCTTTTATCGGCAGCTCTTTTTTGATCGGCATTTCTTTCTTGATTGGCATCTCTTTTTTCTTAGGTGCTTGGATCGGCATTTCTTTTTTCGGTTTAGGCATTGGTTTTTCCTTTGGTATTGGTTTCTCCTTCATTTTCATATTCATATGTGGCATAACTTTGTTTTTCAGATTACTCGGGTTATTTGGTTTTCCGTTCGGATTGCTGGTTGGTACTTTTACTTTGGCACCTGGATAGATGGTATCCGGATTCTGTATTTGGGGATTAGCTTTGATAACATCTTGTAATTCTACACCGTACATTTTAGAAATTTTCCAAAGTGTATCCCCTTTTTTGACAATGTGTATTTTCAAAACGATCTCCTCCCTGCCTAATTCATTACACAGTATATGAGAGATTGGGCATCTTGCTACACTTTTAAAAAAACGGTCTGTTCACTATAATCAATATATGAACCTGTTGAAACACATATTCTTTATGGGTGTGAAGAGCTCGTTATTCCGATTGGAAATATGGTATTCTTAAATGAAAGAAACTGTTGTTTTAGGAGGAAAATGTAATGAAAGATAAAGGAGATAAGGTCTTAGGGGAAGAACGGAGAGATCTTCTTCTTCAATGGCTGAAGCAAAGTGAGAGTCCACTGACGGGAAGTTATCTTGCAAAACAGACCAATGTGAGCCGGCAGGTGATTGTTCAAGATATTTCGTTGTTGAAAGCTCGTAATGAACCCATTATGGCTACGTCCAATGGATACTTATACTTCCAGCCCGTATCTTCAAAACAGAAATACAAAAGAATCATTGCCTGCCAGCATGCTTCTGATGAAACAATGGATGAACTCAATACAATTGTCGATTATGGCGTTACGGTAAAAGATGTTACGATTGAACATCCTGTCTATGGAGACTTGACTGGGGTGATCATGATTCAAAGTCGTCATGATGTTGAACAATTCATCAATAAAGTAAGGGAAACCAATGCAGCTTATCTGCTTGAATTGACGGACGGTGTGCACCTCCACACATTAGAAGCAGATTCAGAAAATCAGTTGGACCAAGCATGCAGAGCATTAGAAGAGAAAGGATACTTGTTGCCACGATCATAACTTTTTTAATTAGCTCTTTAGAAGTTGCTGATTTCCTATATTGAAGCAAATTCTAATTTTATCGGTGCACCTCTGGTTTTATCAGTAATTCTAAAATAATTCGGTGTAATTTGGTGATTTACCGATATCTTTCAATACTGGCTATGCGCCGGATCCTATTATGTTCACTTGTCTGACATGCTCCAACTTTTCAAGTGCTTTTAGAATACCGTTGATGTCTTCTTTGGAAGATGCCGTCTCGATCGATAACGTAACATTTGCTTTTCCTTGCAGGGGAATCGTTTGGTGAATCGTCAAGATATTACATCCTAATCCGGCAAGAATCCTAAGTAAGGACGACAATGATCCTGAACGGTCTTCCAAATGGATAGAAATAGACACGATTTGCTTTTGGACCATGGTTTCAAAAGGGAAAATCCGATCCCGGTATTTATAAAACGCACTTCTGCTTAAATCTACTGCTTTAACTGCTTCATTGATTGTACTCACTTTCCCAGATTCCAAAAGCGCTTTCGCTTCCAGCGTTTTCGTCATCGCTTCGGAAAGGACATCCTCTTGTACCAGATAAAAACGTTCACCTTTACGATCCATCTTGCAGCCTCCTGTTAAGGAATTGTTACCTCAGTATATAAGGATTAGCTTTTGTTAGCAACTTTATCGTATTGCTTTTAATCGTGCAGTTCAAACTGGGCTTTACACAAAAGGTATCCATTATGAAGATGGAATAAATAGAAGGCATTACTAGTCCCCTTTATTTAAAGTGGAAAAGAGTGATCAGATTAATCCTGAAAATGAACAAAATAATTGGAGAAATGAACAGATTATATGTTAAAGTGAACAGATTATTTAGGAAATCTTTTAAGCCCCCTTATTCATTTAGACACCATAATGAGTTCAAAGTAAACTTGAATTAGGTCTGGGAGAGGGGGGAGAAATAATGGGTCAGAAGAAAATTGATGTAATTGAAGATGTTAAAAAGCA
>NZ_CAMGYZ010000002.1 GCF_946151055.1 Bacillus sp. Marseille-Q3570
TACCTCCTCAGCTCGTGTTACCTTTACACCTTCTAATCCTGGTAAAACCATGTTAAAATGCACGTACACACAACTCCTATCCCCACTCTTGTTTCTCGTCAATTCAAGTGTACAGGTTATAGGAGCTAGTGTGTTTTTTTACGTGAATTTTTCTTATACCCCAACAAATATTGTAGAGCCAAAAATAATCCAGCCCTTTTCCTTATGACTGGATCCTCTTCTCAAGACTATTTATTTTTGTGTCATGTTTTCCAGTTTTTTCGCTTAAATAGTCTACATCATAGGTAATACTATCAACTTTTTTACTAATAAGATTAAGTGCTCCTTTTATATCCTCTTGTTGACTCTGTTCTATGTTATCAAGTCTTTTTAACACTTTATTAAATTGTTCATCAACATTATCAAATCGTTCTAATATGAGTTTTAGTAGTTGTTCATTTTCCATTACAACACACCCTATAATAAAATTAATTATAGTCTAATTATAGCACATATTTATAGAGGAAAACTTTATACTTATTTGATGGCGATGACCTATAGATCTTCAACTCTCGCCCCCCTATTATGGAATACCATTTTATAAAATTCTAACCTCATTTTCGATAGTATCTACAATTTCATTAAGTGATAATGTTCCATCAATTATGAGATCGGAGTTTGGTTTTATTGTATTTTCCATCTCTAAATAAGCCGTCCTACCATAATTCAAATAAAAATCCAAATCATTTTGGATATCAAAAGTTGAGCTGTTTGTGTGATCCCTTAGTAGTCGCCTAACCATTGCTATGTCTAGTGGTGTGTCTATGTAAATGGATAAATCAATAAAGCTCTTTATGCTATTATTTTTATAAGCGAATGGGTAATCCAGTAATATATATGGAGAAGGCTCTTCGGCGGATAATAAGGACTGTAAATCCGATATAAGAGGTTTTAAATTCCACTGGTCGTAATCAGGTCCTTCTTCTACCCATTTAATTAAATCATCTGGTGAACCTTCAAAATCATACATATCAAAGAACAATGCTTTAGAGAATTTTAACTTCTCACTTAATTTCTTTGTTATAGTAGTTTTTCCACCACCTGAAACCGCTGCTATGGAAATCACCTTTGGTTTTACCACTTATTAATGGACTCCCTTCGTATCACTATTAATTAAAGAATTCCCCCTATACTTGAAGATTTAGATACAAAACCATTTTATATATATTGAATAAGATCGTTTACGTTATTGAGTTTTTTAATTTTAGGGTGAGAAGAGTCTATTCCTAAACCAAAACCTTGCATTTTCATACTGATAGCTAATTCTATATCAACTTCAGAATCACCAATCATAAACGACTCATTGATTTTAATGCTAGGATATTTCATTATTGCATCCTTAATCATTCCAGGTTGAGGTTTTATACACTTACACCCTTCATTCCTACCATGAGGACAATAAAATATATCCAGAATTTCCACATCGTTACAGGAGAGGTATTCACACATCTTTTCATTAATTCTCAAGTATTGGTCAAACGATATAAACCCCTCGTTTATTATGTATTGATTTGTAATCATTATTATTTCATATCCTTTTTGTTGTACCTCTTTTAAGGTTTGAATTGAACCTAGAAGAAAAATAGGTTCATTAATATCAGACCACATGCTGTCAGGATAATCTTTAATAATAGTTCCATCCCGATCAAAAAATCCAACTTTAATATTCATCACCTTACCATTTTTGTATTGAACCTTGACTCCACGGATTATAGCAGATAAGCTCTCTTTTCTTGTGTAAACTTATGTTATTGATTATTTAATCGATTCCAATTTACAGCTTTTTTCTCTATTTCAGATATCAGCTGCTCTTTACCTTTTATGTAAGCTGCTATATCATGAGGAAATTGTTTTGATAATTTTTCTTTTAAATTCCCATATTTTATCTTCAGTTCACTGTTCATTCTCAGATAATCTCTAAAAGCTAAGTGGCGTTTAATCTGCATGTCACCTTGTTGGTATATATGAACATGATGAGTTCTGGAATCCCCGCCTTTTTGGAAATACCTCCGTCCTGGTATTCCATTTTCACCTCGTGGTTCATATCCAATTGCTCTCATTTGGTCATCAAATTTGTCTACTTCTTTTATATTTTTAACCACTGGCATTATGTCAATGATCGGTTTTGCCTTTAGCCCTTCTATTGATGTGCTGCCAATATGATGTATTGTTACTATTTGAGATCCGTAAATGCCTTGTAGTTTATTCATCTCATAGTGAAACATCTTTGGCCATTCCTCATCATAAGGACAAACCTCTACTTTTCTCATTTTATAACACCTACCTTTGATAAAGCTTTCCCTATTTCGGAAATGCCCCCACTTATATGGGAGAAGATTCGTTAATTTATTTGTTCCATTCGTGTTCTAAAACACTGTATAGCAAAGAGTCCCGCCAACCATCTTTTATTAACAAATCTTCACGTATCCTTCCTTCTTTTGTCATTCCGACTTTTTCCAACACTTTTGATGAACCAATGTTTCTAGGATCACAAGTAGCATATATACGATGAAGTTTAAGTTCTTCAAAACCATAATCAATCAATAGCTTAGCAGCATTAGTGGCTATCCCTTTTCCCCAATAGCTTGGATTGACAATATAAGCGATTTCTCCAACCTTGTTAGTCAAGTCTCTTATGTTTAGTTCCCCGGCTCCTATCATTTCTGCATTATAAACGATTGCAAAAACAAACCTTGTTCTTGGTTTTTGAGTTGCATCTTTAATTACTTGATTAACAAATCCTTTTGAATCTTCCTCTGTATTAGGTCCCCAAGGTTGGTATTGACAAACGATTTCTTGTGATGCGTACTTATGTACATCAAACCAATCTTGTTCCACCATTTCTCTTAATAGAAGACTTTTACTTAAAAATACCTTATTTGATCCCAACTATTACACCTCTTAAAATAGTCATTTGTTACAAAACAAACAAATGGGGGCTCAATCCTTCTTAGATCAACGCCCCCTTTATAAAAGATCTCATAATATAAAAACTATCTTCATAAAACCATATCAACAGCTTTCTTGACCCAATCAGGATCTTCTTCAACCTCTAATTTGTTGCAAAGAGACCTATGAACTTCTCTAAACTCATGAACTATACTTCTCATTACGCTTATAATTTCTTCGGTACTTCTCCCACATTCCCAACTTTCGAGAAGGGAACGCTGCCAATCAGTGAGCTTACTCCTTACACCTTCGTACTTTGCCCAATCACCAAAGGCATTTGGTTGAATTTCAGCTTTCATATGCCATGCAGTACACATGGATAACCGTAGCCCATCAATACAATTCAAAGCATAATAATACTCTTTTCTCATTGCTCTTCTATATGCTTCATGGAGATAGGGTAAAAATTTTGTTCTCCATAACTCAAATTCGTTAAAAGTTGGTTTATAATTTAAAGTAGTTGATTCACCTAAAATACTAGCCATCATGTGATTCGAGTCTTTAACGATTTTTATATTTTTTAACCAAACAGAAGGTTTGATATCATCAGGCTTAAAATAAAAGGAATCCACTTTAACAAAACAATCATAGTGAACAACCGTATAGTTAGAAAATGGATTAATGTCTTCATAAAAGAGAACATTTCCCCACTTATTAGGTCGTTTTTTCTTATTCCTTATGTATTCCTTTATAACCTGAGGTTTTACCACAACTCTAAGATCAATATCGGAGTAATAATCCATATTTTCATTCCCAATAGAACCACCATAAAAAAAGGCTATTACATTATCATCATTCTGCAAATCTTTTTCAATCGATCTTAGCAAAGCCTTTCGATAGTTCGGTAACTCTGAATTCCTGTATTCGTGTTTATTTACAAATCCCACACATTCAAAACACACTCCTTATAAATATTGGTTTACTCCCTATATTCGATGAGTGATACACATATCCTTTTCCAACTCATTTTTCCGTAATTGCTCCCGATTGTGGAATACTATTTTTTATTATTTTCGAGTTCATTAACCTGTTTTTCTAAATTAAAAACACGTTCTTTCAATTCCTTATTGGGTTCATTAAATCTTTGGGAAATCCCCCTAAATAATATTATTATAGTTAAAAATATAACTACCAAAGCTAATAGCAACCAAACAATCAATTCATTGAAAAGATCCAATAAAAAACACTCCTTTTCAATTATTAATACTGACTTTGTTTTCTTACTGAACTACCTGTTCATACCAATTATTTCAAATTACCTGATCTAACTCAACAATTATTTTAAATTAGTAAAGGGCTTACCCTTTTTGCGGATAAGCCCCCTTTTCAGGAATAATACTAAAAAAGTAAGGATTCCTATATTTTTTTAGAGATAATGAAAAGTTCTGCGAAATCATTAGTGATTTCCTTAAGAGGATCCAATCGTAAATCCTTTTTCATTTTCTCCAAACCATACTCATAGTCTGTATCACTTATTAAAGTCAGAACAGAAATATCTCTGTTTTGAGCATATTGTATGTAATCAGCAACTAATATCTCCTCCTTACGATATTCAATTCTTTTACTAACTTTAAATCCTCTCTTCAAAAGTTCCTGGTAGATTAATTCATCATCCCAAAACCTTTGTAAATCTTCTTCATAGGCTGATGGAAAATACTTATAAACCCACCATTCAGGCATTTTATGGATAGCAATATTATGTAATTTATATACTCCATCATTCTTCAAAACACGAGCTATTTCATCTAACGCAATGTCTTTGTTTTCGTAATGATGAAATGCATAGTTGTTTGATATGTAGTCCAAAGCGTTAGTTTCAAATGGTAAATTTTCAGCGTAACCATGTACTAAATTCACATTATTAACTTTCTCGCTAGCCTTCTTTAGCATATCCCTTGAAGCATCTAAGCCGTTCCAAACGATATTTACATTTGAAAACAGCGGCATTTGTTTTGCAAGGTATAAACCAGTGCCACATGATAGATCGAGTACATTATATGAGCCATAATTATGTTGATTTATATATTCTTCTAAGTCGTAATCCTTCTTTAACTCTTGAATTCTATATTGATTTTTATCATACTTATTCGCAATTATAGAGTAATTTGTCTCTTTCATGCCAAACCTCCCTCAAATCAAACTCTTTGTAATAGGTTTTACTGTAAGCTTTTTAAGAAATGCCCCCTTATATTGAATAAGGTTTTACCTTTTATTTCCCCTCAATGCACTTACTTAAATGATGTGTTAACTTTGCCTGAAACTTGTTCAAACTTGTATAATAAGTAACCCAGAACATTAAAAACTATAAATATTATAACCCATCCAAAATTTAGTTCCCTTTGATGTTTAACATTAAGGATTGCCCAGACAACGAACAGGAACCAATAAATAGCTATCCCACTAACTAAAATATAATTGGACAATTGTTCATAGTTTTTAGTATTCATTTCAATATACCAATTTTCATCACCAACGCCATAAGTAGAAAGCTCAGCAAAAGTCCACTTTGGAGTAAATAATTCCCTATGGTATTGATAAGTTGGAGTAGCATTGTCTACATATTTAGAAATACTTGTATCAAGGTTTTTGATGTTGTTAATTTTTACGTCTGAAATATGATTGGATTGTTGAATTAAACTTTCTATCTCTTCTGAAACATTGCTCTTGTTTTTTGCAACATTAATTATTTCAGTAGCTATATAGGATTGTTGACTTGAATGAGCAATTGAGTCTAATGTGAAACTTCCAAAGATAAATATAGTAAGTAAAATAACCATAACCGACAAACCAAGTAACCATTTTGCGTATAATTTCTTTTCAAACAATGTTAATATACTATAAATAATTAGCCCAATAATTATTGCCACACCAATTATTAATAATAGGTTCAATACAAGGTTTCCATTAACAGTAATTCCGCTAGTCTTACTACTTTCTAACGACATCCCCCTATAAATAAGTGTGTAATAAAAGACAAGACATCCAGTTGCTATTCCGACTAATGAAGATATCCAAGTTTTCATTAAAACCCCCATATTAAAAGTATTTGTAATTAAGCTCTATTACATATCAAACAAATAGAGTCGTAATCCTTCTTAGGTAAACACATCCATTAAGAACGTACTACATTCCAAATACAAACTAACTAAAGCCCCCTCCATCATTTCCGCCACCATTATTGTAAAACTGTTGTTTTGTCGTCTCCGTTTCAATATTGTGATTTCCTTTATTTACATCAGGAGGACTATTTAAACCTTTATTCTTCTTGTCTATATAAATCCCAATTCCGAGAAGTATTAATATTGGCACTATAAAAAATAACCAAATCATTTTTTTACCTCCTAAATTCATATATATTCAAAGTCTTACTCCACAATCCTGCCCTTTAATCGAACAAATAACTATACTAATATCCTTATTTACCACATTCATGGGATCCAGAGAGATGCGACTCCCTATATTTCCTTACATAATATGAAAACCCTATATCAATACATAGATTATTTTGAAAATACGCTTAAGTTTATTCCGCTTTTCTGATCACTGGGTTCAAAATCATCATGAATACGACGATTCCACCGAATATGGCAATGCCCATGAAGAATGAACTGATGCTGAAATGCACCAATAGTGCACCTGTTAGAAGGAGTGAGATCGGTTTACTTGATTCCAATAATACTCTCATTGTACTTTGCGATCTTCCCAATACTTCCCTCGGCACTTTCACCATGAACAAAGATTGTAAGGCAATGCTTGCTAAAGGGCTGCCGATCCCCGCAATAGCTACCAATATTGTCGTCAAGGTGAAGTTGTTCGAAAACGCTAAAGATCCGAACGCCCCTAACATAAGGATTAACCCTGTCACCATTGGGACGATTTTAGGGAATCTATTCATGAAGTTGATTGAAATCGAGCCTACGAGAATCCCGATGAAAAATGCGATTTCAACAATCGCCAGCTGTGATACATTGTCTACGAACAACGGAAATAATACAGCCACTGGCGCCAACATGAAATTGATCAGCACTAAGTAAATGATCATCCCTCTTAAGATTGGCACTTTTATGATCGTTTTGAAACCCGTTTTCAGATCTTTTCCGAATATTTTCAGATTCAACTTTTCAGTAGCCTTTTCCGATAATGCTCTTTCTTTTATGAATAAAATGAATAGGAACGAAATGAAGAACGTCGCTGCATTGAAAAGGAATGCAGTTGAAAGGCTGTATAACAACAAGACCCCGGCAAGAGCAGGTGCTGCCAGTCCGACGACAGTCTGGATGGTAGCTGAAATACTTTGCGCACGAGTCATTAGATGATCGGGCACAATGGTTTTGATCGCGACTGTCTTTGCAGGCAGGAAGAATGCATCAAACGTGGAGACAAGGACAGCTGCCACAATCAGCATCCATGGCTGTAACATGTTGAACCAAAAAAGAAGGACCAATCCGACTACCACAATCCCACGGAAAATATCCGCAAAAAGCATATACACCTTTTGGTTTCCTCGATCTACGAGCACCCCAGAAATGATACCGAACAGTATGGTTGGAACGACTTCTGCCGCCAATACAAGTGACATGTACAAGGATGATCCAGTCAGTAGTTTCATAGCCCAGATCAGGGACAGGGCATACACCCCATCCCCCAATGCGGATACAAACTGACCGCCAATCAATAAACGATAATCTTTAATCGCCATAAGGTTCTTGAAACTATCCTTATTTTCTTCATTTTCCGTAATGATTTCTGCATCAGCCGTTTCAGTCATGTTTTCCCTCCTGTTATCTATCATTTGTTAAAATTATACAGGTTATTGGAAACATGCTGATCCCGTTCTTTAGTGCGTTCGAAAGATTTTTCCTTATTTTTCTAAAAAACTCTCTGTCATTTGGTAAAATATATAATTATAAGAATATTTCAGGGGGGATTGAACATGCCATTCATCATGGTTGGCGAAGAAGTTAAGAGATTACGGAAGACTATGGGGATTTCACAAAAAGAGCTATGTGAAGGGATCTGCACACAAGCCGAAATCAGTAAAATCGAAAACAACCAGACTGCTCCTCTTGCGAATACCTTATATCATATAGCAAAGAGACTTGGCGTGAAAACCGATTATTTTTTTGAAAGAAGTGAAAGCACCAATTACGAATACATAGATGAATTGTTTTATTTTTTAAGAGAAGCAGTAAGGAAAAAAGATTATCTGAATTTACAACGTATGGTACAAACAGAAAAGAACAACCCGTTATTTCAAAAGAACCTGGCGATGAAACAGTTGTTGAAATGGCATGAAGGTATTTGCTCGTATCATGTGGATGAAGATGCAACGACAGCTATCAATCAACTGAACGAATCCCTTGAATTAACGAATCATCACAAAGACTATTTCGTGGAACGTGAATTAGAAATCTTAAATAGCATTGGTGTCATATACATTGAAACAAAACAGTTGGATTCGGCGCATGATACCTTCCAGAAGGCGATCGAACAATATAAACGACTGCCTTATAAAAATGAGAAAAAAATCTTTCCCCGTCTTTGTTATAACTACTCAAAATTGTTAGCAAATTTGAATGAATATAACAAAGCAATCAGCATTGCAAAAGAAGGAATCCAATCTTGTCTAGAAAATGAAAGTTTGTATATGTTCGGTGAACTTCATTTCGAAGTCGGTCGTAGCTATTATAAGTTGAATGAGTCCGACCTTTCAAAGGAATCCTTCCACAAAGCGATACAAGTATTCAGGCTTCTGGATAAGGAACATTACATCAAAATCATTCAGGATCATTACCTATGCTTATATGAAGATACTAAACTACCAAGTGAGGTGGAAATATTCAGTGCTTGATGAGCTGCTGATCCAACTCACGGACTCGATCATAGGATTCCAATAGATGTTCCGGTACTACCGTGCGCCCAAGCTCCCAGGAACTAGCTTCTATTTTCGCACGGAGTTCTTCTTTCTCTTTATCATCACCATACATCAGTATCCTTAAATCACGGAAGGTATTCCTGAAGTCTAAATAGTAACCCACCATATGATACAGAGTGATTTTAACAAAGTTTTCTTCTGTCTCTTTGACTTTTATTTTACTTTTATAACCGTTGACTTGTAGGTAATTGAACTTTATCGTATTTGTGGATACGTTATAGCTCATAGGTACATTCAGCTTATTATCAAACTCACACTCTATATCTAATTTCAGCTCGCGCAATTCATTTTCAATGATCCTTTCGATATCCCATATATAAAGCATCTATGTTTCACTACCTTTCCCCGAGTAATTCATTTATTTATCTAATTCCCATGACATATTATCATAAACTAGCCCTGGTCGTCTTTATATATTTGGCACTCTAGTTGCGAATAGACTCCTATTCTTAAAAAGTTTATTTTAATAATCATGATTTCACCCAAACATTTAATGGACCTAGTGTTTTCCATCCAGAAGATCGTGCAGCTATGAGGTCATCACCGGTTTCATATCCGACCATTGGTAAATCAGCAAATACAGTCGAAACGAGGTGAACGATATCTGACCACAGATCTCCTTCTGTGTATCCATTTGAAAACACATTTGATATGCCCACTGCATCAGCACCTGAATTAGCTATAAATCCTGATATTCCATCTTCGTTTTCATGAATGAAGATTTTTACATCATTCCGACCTAGGAGTGTATTCTTCATTACCTGTTCTGATCCGTGAGCAGAGGTCCACTTTTTAAAGTCTTCTTCTTTTTCTATGACACGCCAGTAAGCATCAACAGGTTCAGGAGTAGCAACAGAAGGATGAAAGATCCACTCTGCCTGAAATAGTCGATTAAATCCCGCTGGTTGCAATTCTAAATTAGCATAACTATCTTTGATAGAAAGAATTTCCCTATCCCCCATAAAATCAACTACTTCACTAGTCGTTACTTTCTTAGTTGATGTAATAATATCCGGATAAAACGGAGGCGCTTCAGAGAGTAATCTCCATACTTGTCCATTTGAAGTGTATTCCTTATGAAGAGTTTCACATACAATTTCACACCAGGCTATATTATTTAAAACAGCTTTTTCTAAATTAGACTTCACTTTTTTCATCCCACCACATTTCTGATACTCTTACTATATTAATTATTGATTTAACCTATAGTTCAACATAAATCCCTAGTGTCCTCTGTTTTACATAAGATCTAACAAAAAAGGTATAAATCAAAAACGCATGAGGTGTCATAGCTGGAACCCCATGCGTTATGCAAATCATACTGTGTAAACTTCTTTTTCAATTAAACTAGAAACTTGTATATTGACTGGATAATTCAGGTGACTTCTCTCTTCGTTTCTTCAGTGCAACGAGGCTGATCATTTCAAATGCAATGGCTGAAGCAAGCGCTGCTGTTATTTCCCCATGGTCATAAGCCGGAAGTACTTCTACCAGATCAAAGCCGACAATGTTAAGCCCATCAAGACCACGTACATATTCAAGGGCTTCATGACTGGTTGGCCCAGCTACCTCTGGTGTCCCAGTTCCTGGTGCATACGCTGGATCGACGAAATCGATATCATAGGTGACAAATACCGGGCGATCGTCTGCTACACGTTGGTGGATACGACGCAGCACTTCTTCTTGACCGAGTTTCCTGACATCCTTCATCGGGATGACTTCGAATCCTAGATCACGTGCATCTTCAATGTCTTCGGGACCATAAAGCGGTCCACGCATTCCGACTTGAATGGAATGATCGACGTCGATCAATCCTTCTTCAACCGCTCTTCTGAACGGCGTTCCGTGCATATATTTTTCACCGTAATAATTGTCCCAGGTGTCCCCATGAGAATCAAAATGCACAAGTGAAATCGGGCCATGTTTTTTATAAAAAGCCCTGAGGTTCCCGAGTGAGATCGAATGGTCCCCGCCGATTATGATCGGGGTAATATCGTTCTTGAGGATAGGGGTCAACCCTTCTATGATATTGTCATAAGATCGATGGATGTTACCCGGTACGATATCGATATCTCCATAATCAACGCCAGAACAATACTCAAAAATATTAATCTCTTGATCCGGGTTGTAAGGACGGAGGAGTACGGAGAAGTTCCGTACATGCTGAGGACCGTAACGAGTACCGACTCGGTTCGAAGCTGCTGTATCAAATGGGACGCCGACGATGACAAAATCCACGTCCTCCGTTGTCTGTATGTTTTCCAATCTCATAAAGGTTCTCACACCTGTAAAACGTGGCGATTTAGAAGAATCTTTCGGTTGATACATGGAATCACTCCTAATCTATATCTCTTTATTTCTATTTATAAAACCAGGTTCTCTCAACATCAGTCATGCATGCTGTTTTTGACGGTTTTTAGCTGAGAATTTCTCCAGGGCTCCATCAAGCATAGCGATTCCGTCATCGATTTGTTCCTTCGTTACACTTAATGGCGGAATCATCCTGATTACTTCACCTTTATTTCCACATAGGTAAAACAAGACCCCTTCCTGTAACGCGAGATCAAGGATTTCGAGCACTGCTTCCCCATCAGGCTGTCCGCTTTCCGGGTCTCTGATTTCAATACCGATCATAAGACCAAGAGAACGGATTTTGCCGATCACCTCATGTTTTTCCTTAAGTTGTTCTAATTTTTGTGTTGCGTAAGAACTGATGAATCTAGTGTTTTCAAGGAGATTTTCTTCCCTGATGACATCAATCGTAGCCAATGCCGCTTCACAAGCTAAAGGGTTCCCACCAAATGTGGTTGCATGGCTCCCGAGCGGCCACTGTTTCATCAAATGCTGTGATGCTGCTGTGACACCAATCGGAAGTCCGGATGCGATTCCTTTTGCCATCGCCATGATATCCGGCTCTACCTCAAACGTATTTGCAGCAAACCAGTTCCCTGTCCTGCCAAAGCCTGTCTGGACTTCATCAAAAATAAGCAGGATCTCATGATGGTCGCACAATTCCCGGATTTTCTTCACCCAGCTTTTAGGTGGAACGATGTACCCGCCTTCTCCGAGAACTGGTTCCAGAATGACAGCCGCCACTTCATCTGACGGGACTACATGCTGAAATAATTCGGTAAATTCCCTTTCAAGTTTGGCGATCGCTTCCTGTTCTGTTTCCTCAGGGTTGTAATACGAAAGCTGATAGGTCAAGCCGTTCGGCTGCAGATATTTTCGGTATTTGCTTTTCGATGTACTTACGCCGAGCGATCCGAGCGTCCGGCCGTGAAAACATCCTCTGAATGATAAAACATAAGGGCGCTTCGTCACATGCTTGGCTAACTTCAACGCACCTTCAACCGCTTCAGTACCGCTGTTTCCGAAGAAAAAACAATCAATGTCACCAGGTGCGATTTCTGCCAGTTCATCCGCTAATTTTAAAATGGAATCATACATGATCACCCCGGAAGGTCCATGAAGTAATTGATCAGCGCCGTTTTTGATCGCTTCAACTACCTTCGGATGGCGATGCCCCACATTCGTGACCGCAATGCCTGATGTAAAATCAAGATATTTTTTCCCATCCAGCCCCCAGTAGTAACATCCTTCTTCTTTTACCACTGGTAGATTCGGGTGATCCTTCGCCATGCTCGGTGCAAGACGCGAGGATAATCGATCCAAGCGTCCATCCCATTGTTGTGTCATATCTATCTCTCCTACATGAAATTAGTTATAGTCTTAAACCGGTGAAATCAATCAAAAGAAAAACAAGTGTGCCATGACGACGATGATCGGCAAAGTGATGATCGTTCGTTGTAAGAAGATGACCACCAGTTCAAATAGATTCAAAGGAATCTTTGATTTGAGCAGCAGGATGCCGACTTCAGACATGTAGATCAACTGTGTCAATGAGATTCCGGCGATGACAAACCTCGTCAGCTCACTTTCAATCGATTTCCCTACCACAGCTGGTAGGAACATATCCGCAAACCCGACAAGCATCGCCGGTGCAGCCGCTTTAGCTTCCGGCAGCTGCATAAGCTCCAGAATCGGAACGAACGGATAAGCCAGGTAATCGAATACAGGTGTGAATTCAGCCAACACAAGCGCAATCGTTCCAAGTGCCATCACAAGCGGAATCAAACCGAACCAGATATCAAGCACATTCTGGAACCCGCTGACGACCACATTTTTCGCACTTTTCACTTCACTCGCTTTTCCGACAGCTTTATCAACGGCCCACTGAGAACGGGAGACACCATCTGGTACGTCCTCTGAAATCTGTTTTCCGACCGGTTCATAGTACGTTTCTTCTTTTCTCGATAACGGTGGAATCCGTGGACAGATGACCGCTGCAATCAACCCTGATACCACTACCGTCAGATAAAATGGAACAAACATATGATCCAGGCCGATGAAACTGATGACGACGAGACTGAAGGCGATGGATGCGACAGAGAAGTTCGTCGCGATGACCGCAGCTTCCCGCTTCGAGTAATATCCTTCTTCATATTGCTTTGTTGTGATCAAGACGCCAACTGTGCCGCTTCCCATCCAGGAAGCCATCGCATCGATGGATGAACGTCCTGGAAGCTTGAACAACGGACGCATGATTTTCCGTACCACGGTTCCGATGTATTCCATAAGTCCGAAATCGAGCAATAGCGGCATCAAGAGTCCGGCAAATAGAAACCATGTCGTCAGTACCGGGACGAGTGAGTTTAAGACTGTGCCCCCGGTAAAGTCGGACCAGATGAATTCTGGACCGAGCTGGTTCAATGTCATGATTGCAAAGACCGATCCAAGTACGCGCATCGTTATCCAAAAACCACTCACATTGAACAAATCATCGAGAAAACGTGAACGTACGATCCAATCGGGTTGCATGAACCTTCCTACAAATGAAAGCACAACCGATAAAATCAAGACCGCAGTCATAAATAAAGGTAAATAAGGGTTGAAGACTGCCTGCAGGCTCTCTGCTAAAACCCCGACACCGATCGTCCACTTTCCCTGATATGGGATAGGCACTAAAAACAAGAAGAGTCCCAGCAGCGATGGAATGATGAATTTCAGCTTGTCCCTTGACGAATAAGAAACAGGCTGTTCTGTGACGTCTTGTTCAAACACCACTTTTCTTTCAGCTCTCACAATATTCATCCTTTCTGATTTGGATCACGAATTTGGTTTTACCAAGTATTAATGCAAGTTTCATGCCAAATTTCACTTAATTCCGTATTCTTTAAATTTTCTGACGACAGAAGGTTGACTGATTCCTAGATGTTTCGCAACTTCCGTCGTCGTTCTATAGTTTTGCTTCGCTTCTATCAATAACCGTTTTTCTACCTGTTTCAAAGTCTCTTTCAATGGCTGCTTGCCGTGGTTGGTTGGAGCATGCCCATTTGTTTCATTGACATAGGCGTCCGGTAAATCTTGGATCGAAATGATGGGAGACGGGGATGTCACAACAATACGTTCAATCAAATTCATCAGCTCACGAACGTTCCCCTTCCACTCGTTGTTCAGCAATTGCTGCATCACCGCTTCATCCAGTTCCCTCTCCCGGTTATGTTTTCGAGAGAATAGATCGAGGAAATGCTTGATCAACAGCATGATATCCACTGATCTTTCTCGAAGTGGCGGGATCGTGATCGGAATGACGTTCAACCGGTAATAGAGATCTTTTCTGAACCGCTTCTCATCAACCAGTGCCTCAAGTGGTTGGTTCGTCGCGGAAATCAAGCGGAAATCAACTTTTCTCACCTTCGTACCCCCGACTCGGTAGAAGGACTTCTCCTGTATGAATTTCAATACTTTTACCTGGTGTTCGAGCGGCAGTTCACCGATCTCATCAAGAAATAACGTTCCTCCTTCTGCAAGTTCAACCAGCCCCATTTTCCCGTTGCTGCTTGCCCCGGAGAATGAGCCGCCTTCATAACCGAAAAACTCAGCCTCAAAAAGCGAGTGTGGAATCGCGCCACAATTCACCTCGATGAAAGGCTTGTTTTTCCTGGGGCTCTGGTTATGGATATACTTCGCAAGCTGTGTTTTCCCGACGCCTGACTCACCAAGGAGAAGAACGTTCACATCCACTTCTGCCACCTGACTTGCGACCATCAGGCATCTCTCCATTTCCCGGTCTTTCGTAATGATTCCATCGTTGTTGAAGTTTTGATTACGCAATCGTTTCAGCTCGTTTTTCACTCTGTCCATCTCATCTTGCATTTCTAGGAAATAGCTCTTCATCTTCATCAATTCCGTAATATCGTGAGAATAGCTGACTACACGCCAGAGCTTCCCATCCTGATCACATACTGGGACACCGGTGACCAGTAGCTTTTTGCCATTATGGGTCGATTGTACGATTGTCTGTTTCTCTTTGGTTTTTAAAACCAGCGGAGTGATGATCGGTGTAAAAACCCCTTCCTGTTCGAGATCATAGACGGAACGGCCAAGCAGATCATCGGGCTCGATATCATAAATGCTGCTGGTGGTATCGGTCACTTTTAAAATCGTGCCATCCAAATTGGTAACGAGAATGTCATCTTTCAAAGAATGGAGCATGACTTCATTTTCATCGAAATTTTTTTGATTTTCTTTCATAAGCGGACGATTACTCCTTTCAAGAGGTAGTTTTTATTATTCATTTTTGAATAGATTATCAAGTTCATAGCTTTCATAGCAGGATAAATCTATTATTATTCATTTCTGAATATTATTTATTTTTAAATATAACGTATATTGGGGATTTTCTCAAAGGCTCTCCCAGAGATCATGTTGAATTTAAGTGGATGCTGTACGTATGGTGTAAAAAGTAACCTTTGGCCGGATCAGGTTCAAAAGTGGCCGGATTACGCTGGATTCCCGCCGAATTACGCTTCAAACTGGCCGGATTAACTTCCAAATCCGCCGGAATGACGTAGCATAGTATTTTTCGCATTAAAAATAATAGACAATTCCACTCCACTTCCAACATACATTTATACGAGACAAGCTGATTGAGGAGGAGTTGTATGAAAGTCTTATTCATTCCCAAGAAATGGGGTTTATTTTTCGCCATCTGTATCTTATTCGGTATTGGATCATGGTACATGGTAAAGTCCGAAGTTGTGGAGACTACTGGGACAGCATCTGCAAAAAAGAAAGTCATCAATATGGTGACCGGAGAATTTAAAGCGGCAATGGATGACGGGAAGGAAATCGAAGCTTACCGTTGGGATCCTGGAACCATCTATATCCCGCATGATAAACCAGTTGAACTGAGCATATTTGGAGTCAACGGAAAAGAGCATCCATTTTATATTGAAGGTACCGATATTGAAGGAACAGTGAAAAAAGGTGAAGAAACCATTGTAAAGCTGCATTTTAAAAAAGAAGGAATTTACCGGCTCATTTGCAAAACACATCCTGATATTGAACATGATGGTCCTATGATCGCATACATTGTAGTTGATTAGCCGATAATTATCTATTAATTTACTAAAAGGCATACCCCATTAACTTAGGTGTACGCCTTTTCTCATTAGCTGTTTTCTAAAAATGCTTGCGGGTTTTTCCGGGCTCTTGTCTCGAATCGCCTCGTTATGGGACAGCTTCTCGCTGTTTTCTTCCGCTCCTGTCCCGAATCGCTTCGTTATGGGACAGCTTCTCGCTGTTTTCTTCCGCTCCTGTCCCGAATCGCCTCGTTATGGGACAGCTTCTCGCTGTTTTCTTCCGCTCCTGTCCCGAATCGCTTCGTTATGGGACAGCTTCTCGCTGTTTTCTTCCGCTCCTGTCCCGAATCGCCTCGTTATGGGACAGCTTCTCGCTGTTTTCTTCCGCTCCTGTCCCGAATCGCTTCGTTATGGGACAGCTCCTCGCTGTTTTCTCGGGCTCCTGTCCCGAATCGTCTCGTTATGGGACACCTTCTCGTTTTTTTCTCAGGCTCCTGTCCCGAATCGCCTCGTTATGGGACAGCTTCTCGCAAGTTTTCTCGGGCTTTTGTCCTAATCAGCCTTATGGTGTCGATCATTTATTCCGTTTTAATTAACAAAATAGGTGAACGGAAAAAAGTTGTTACCAATCATTGACAGGACACCAATTAGTGTCGTATTATAGTTGTATAAATATGACACCATTTAGTGTCCAATCTAGATATTGATAGGAGAAGGGTGGAATTGAATAAGAAAAGCGAAACGAGAGATGTCTATAGCGCTGTTGCCGATCCTACACGACGCAAATTGCTTCGGTTATTGGCTGAAACAGGCGAGTCCCCCCTCCATAAGTTGACTCCGCATTTCCAAATGGGACGTACAGCTGTTTCAAAACACTTGGCAATCCTGAAGGATACAGATTTGGTAAAAGAGAAAAAAGTCGGCCGGGAAACCCGCTATCGACTTAATGCTGAACCTCTCAAAGAAATTGAAGACTGGGTATCCTTCTATACGAAATTCTGGAATGAAAGAGCGGAACTTTTACGTAAATTATTAGAGGAGGAAAAGGATGAATCCTGAAATTTCACTGGATTTCCAATTTGAGAGTCCGATCGAGAAAGTATGGCGTGCGTTAACTGACTCAACTATTCTGGCGAAATGGGTAATGGATAACAACTTCAAACCGATCGTCGGTCACAAATTCCAGTTTCGAGCTGAGCCGACGAAGCATTGGAATGGAATTGTCGATTCTGAAGTGCTCCTTGTAGAGGAACCTTACAGATTATCCTACACCTGGGTTACTGCGGGTGAAAACACAACAGTTACGTGGACATTGAAAAAGATGGAAAATAGTACCCTTCTACATCTTGAACATACAGGATTCCAGAGCGAAAGCCTTTCATACAATGGTGCGAAATACGGATGGGTAAGAATGGGTGATGAACTTGAAACGCTGTTAGCAAGATTTCAATTAAATTAAGGAGGAGAATCAAATGGCTGTGATTTCCATCATTCTTCAAAGTTTGTTGGCGGCATATTTTTTATTTTCAGGTAGTGCTAAAGTGATTGGTGCAAAATACTGGGCCGATATTTTCGATGAGCTTAGGCTGCCCCAATGGTTTCGCGCTATTACCGGTTTCGTCCAGTTAATCGGTGCAGCTGCATTAGTCATTGGGTACTGGTATGGATGGCTCATCGTATGGGCAGGCATTTGGCTGGGCATTACAATGTTGCTGGCATGCCTTGCTCATCTCAGGGTAAAAGATCCATTCAACAAAACCGCACCTGCTATCGTATTTCTTGTATTAGTCGTCTCACTATTCATCTTGAATGCAAACGACCTGATTCTTCCCCTATCATGAGATCCAGTTAAAAGCTGAACACAAAATAACTGCCCTACACAGAGCAGTTATTTTGTGTGTTTATTGTGCAGTTTTATCTTATATACCTCTTTTCACAACCATCCAAAGAAATTGGTAGCAATCAACGGAAGGGTTAGGATTGAAAGAAATACTAATTGAATGATCGTATAAATATGATCATTCCTATTGGCCGCATGTCTCTTCTCCATAATTGCACGAACCGATTCAGACACAATTATTAATCCAAAAACAAGAATATGAGTTTCAAGAACCAAATTCTGTCCATAGGATCACGCGTTACGTTAGTGAATGCACCGAAAAACAAAACGCCAATAAAGCAAAACCGAATTACCCAATCTATTTTTCTATGTCGTTCATTTACAGGGGTTAATGCTGAAAAAGTTTTCTTTTCAACCTTTAGCCACTTTCTCATCAAGGCATTAAACGCTACTATCAATAACGTCATTATGAGTAGAAGCAGAATTAATTTTAACCAAAATCATGGTTCAATCTCATACAAAAAATCCCCTCCCCTTGCAATCTATTATGAAAGGAAAACGGCCCGTATCCATTCACGAGCCATTTTTTTATACCGAATATCGATTTTTTTACTATAGGCAGAACTTAGAAAGCTCCGGATCCTCCGCCGCCCCCACCTGCTCCACTTCCTCCGCCACCAGAATAACCGCTTGAAATAGCCGATGATCGATGTGCCGATTGGAAGCTTGTGGATGCAAAGGACGAGGCAATGATCAACGTGCTCATATCCATCGAATAAGCGACCTCTGGACTCCAGGTATTCGTATTATAGAAGGCTTTCGCATACTCTTCATTTTTCTTGATGATCTTCTTATTCCTGGTGCCGAGTCCGTAAATAAAGGCGCGCATCCGATCATCCTCTGACCAGGACTGCCAATCGTCTTCAGAGAGGCGTAGAAATGTTTCCCTGAATGCCTTCCATTCGAATAGGATCTTAAGACCTTTATCCGTCTTCGGTTTATAAGCTAATGCGTACGTGATGGTGACCGCCATCAACAAGAGAGCCAACAACATCCACGCAAACAGTTCATAGATTGGAAAAAGTATGACGAGCGGAAGCAACAGGATGCTCAAGATCCCTATGCCTGCGCGGTACTTCGTCTTTTCCTCATAGAGGTTGTGTTCCTTCGTTTCTGCTGCTACGGCTTGCTTCCATCTAGTCTCAAATTTTTGATAGGCTTCGTGATTGTTTTTCTTTTTCGCATAGTTGGTCAAGTCATCTAAGCTGAATTCATCGTTTTCGCCGATTTCATCGAACAGCCATTCCATGAGGATCCTTTCGTGTTGCAAAGCACCGTCACGTTTGAGGATTCGAAACTTCTCTTCAGAAACATTCTCTACATAGCCTTGCCGGACAAGATCCATTAATGCCGCTGACATCACTTCAGGCGGAAGCAGTTTATAATTTGTAAAATGGATCGTTGCTGGCATGCTCATCCGCATTGCGGGAATTCGATCAGAAAGGTTCTCTTCTCTTTCTATAGCTCTTTTCTGGTTGAGACTCTGGATCAAGGTCCTCAACATCAGTCCAAGGATCATGAGTCCGAAGATCGGAATGACGATGGAACCGATCATTTCGATTTTATTTCGCATTTCGGCTTTTGCAGCATGATCATTGTACAATTGTTGCTGTGCTTTATAGATTTCACCTTTCATTTTTTTGTCAGTTATATCGGTTGCCGCTGGAAAAAGACTCTGATCATAGGCGACACGGATGTCACCATTTTTGCCATCGGGAACCTTTCCGAACTTATACACGACAGTGCCGTCAGTCTTGACCGCTGCTTTATCAAAAGCTTCATCATATCCGAAAGCGATGACATCATCGGTCTCACCAGGCGGATGGATCGTTACCGTGAGATTTTCATACGTTGATTCATTGTTTTTGTCAAAAAACGGCCAGTAGAATTCCCCCACATCGGTAAAGACCTCGACTCCTCCTTCGATCGTGTACGTGAGATCGACTGTGACCGTTTCGTCTTTCCCTTTCCGATGGACTTTAAAGACTGTTTCATCTTTTTCGATTTCCAATTGTTGTCCATTTTCACTCGCCTGAAAATCGGCGATTGATGTTCCTTTTTTCGGTATCAATTCCCTCGTTATTCCGTTGAATTTTCCTTCAAATTCATAGGTGTGCTTCTCTTCAACGATTACGTTTCCATTTTTCTGCAGGTAAGCATCGATTTGTGTACGGGTTATCGAATAATCCACCGCAAACGCCTCGGTAGGAAACAGAAGCAACGAAACGATGAAGATCATTATAGGAATGAAACGTTTGAACATTTTCAACACCTGCTTTCGCTTAAATCTACGAAAACGGGAGATGAAAGGTTTCATGATTGTGGATTACATGATTCTCCTTAACCATAAAAAAATGAAAATGAACAGGATTTCGAGGACGATCAGTTTAATGATACGGGAGCTATTCTTAGGATTCTTGGCTTCGAGGATGATTTCGACTAAGATGACTGCCATCGTAACGTAAAGTGTCGTCTCGATCAGTACAACGGCAAACATGAAAATGTACCAGGGAACGAAGAAAGATAGGAGGATTCCAAGCCCACAGGCGATGAACATCGGAATCAATTTTACTTTCAAGGATTTCTGGTTTATAAATGTCCAGATCTGATAAAGAACAAAAGCTAAGGATAACAATACATATTCAATCAAGATGACAGGATCCATAGCACCTTCCCCTTGTCCCAATATTTATTACATAAAGTTAGACGTTTACAGGAGTAATAGGATTCAAAATTCATCAAATTCTCTCCTCCTTCACCTTCTTTAGAAACATGACTTTAATTATTTTAGTAATAAACCGAAAATTCACAATTTACATACAAAGACTACTACTATATAATGTTTATACATTTTGTTTAATACATACTAAACAAACTGTATGTATTGTATACGGTGAACATCGGTCATTTTGTTACCTCATTTAAAAGAATGAAGTGACAGTGATAATAAATCCATGTAGGAGTTGGTTAAGGAATGTTTAGGAGAAGCTTTCTGATCCCACTGATGTGTTTGATGCTTGCATTAGTGGGATGCTCGAATGGTGATGGTGAAGCAAAGAATCAAAAACAAGACTCGTTAGTGATCGGTCTTGGCGGTGATGCCGTTTCCCTTGACCCGGCTGAAGTCACGGATTCAGTCTCAGAAAACGTATCACAAAGCATCTTAGAAACGTTGGTTACATTCGCAGAAGGGGAAACGGAAGTGAAACCTCTTCTAGCAAAAGAATGGAAAGAGTCCGATGATGGATTGACGTATACACTCACACTTGAAAAAGGTGTGCAATTCCATGATGACACTCCATTCAACGCAGAGGCAGTTGTTTATAACTTTGAACGCTGGATGAATGCAAATGAGGACAAGTTCTTCATGTATGGGTCCGTCTTCGGTGGTTACAAGGGTGATGAAAACCATGCCATCGAATCTGTCAAAGCCGTTGATGAACATACGGTTGAATTCAAATTGAAGTATCCAAAACCTACGTTCTTGAAGGATCTTGCCTTGACCCCCTTCTCGATCTCAAGCCCTGATGCAATCGAAGAACACGGAGATAACTATGGAAGCAATCCAGTCGGTACCGGACCGTTCACGTTTGAAGAATGGAAACGGAAGAACAGGGTGGTCCTGAACAAAAATGAAGAGTATTGGGTCGATGGTTATCCGAAAGTGAACCAGGTCATTTTCCGTATCATTCCGGATAACAGCAACCGCCTCAATGCACTGAAAAGCGGTGAAATCCACTTGATGGATGGGCTTGCACCTGAAAATATCGAAGAGATCGAAAACGATGAAAACTTCAAAGTCTTTTCAAGACCTTCACTTAATATCGGTTATTTAGGATTCAACGTCGAGAGAGAACCCTTCGACGATAAACTGGTTCGTCAAGCATTGAATCATGCTGTTGATAAGGAAGCGATCATCAAAGGCTTCTTCGCCGGTCAAGCAGAGCCTGCAAAGAATCCGATCCCTCCTGTCGTCCAGGGTTATAACGATGAAATTGCAGAATACGAATATGACCCTGAAAAAGCAAAGGAACTACTGGAAAAAGCAGGTCATCCTGACGGTTTTAAAATGGAATTATGGGCAATGCCTGTAGCACGTCCTTATATGCCTGATGCGAATAAAGTAGCTGAATCCATCCAATCCGACCTTGCAAAAGTCGGTGTCGAGGCGGAGATCGTATCTTACGAATGGGCTACCTATCTAGACAAAGTCACAAAAGGCGAAGCAGATTCATTTATTCTCGGTTGGACAGGAACAAATGGTGATGCCGATGATTTCATTTACAACTTATGGCATGAAGATAATATTGGCAGCTTGAATTCAACACGCTATGCAAATGATGAAGTGAACAGTCTGTTAAGCGAAGCGCGGAAAATTACCGATCAAGAAAAGCGCAATGAGCTGTATGGACGTGTTCAGGAAATCATGCATGAAGATCCGCCGATCGTTCCTTTGGTCCATGCCACACCAGCCCTGGCGGGAAGAGCTGACTTGAAAGGCTTCGATCCACATCCAACCGGACGGATCATCACGACGAAGATTTCCTTCGAGTAAATGAACAGTCATCTAGTCTAACTTTAATTTTGGAGGCGTTATCTTGTTGTTACAAAAGGCATTTGATCAATTAAAAAAAATTTATCCTGAAATGATCGACATCCGTAGAGATCTGCATATGCATCCCGAAATCTCTTTTCAGGAAAAACGTACAGCAAAACTTATTGCGAAATATCTGGAAGACTTAGGGTTGGAAGTGAAAACGAAAGTCGGTGGCAATGGGGTCGTCGGCCGTTTAAAAGGTGGAAGACCCGGGAAGACCATTGCACTCCGGGCTGATTTCGATGCTTTACTCGTCCCAGATGAAAAGGATGTTTCTTATAAATCCAGGGTACCCGGTGTCAGTCATGCATGCGGCCACGACATCCATACAGGAGCATTGCTTGGTGTCGCAAAAGTATTGAGTGATGTGAAGAAGGAACTTCCTGGCGAAGTCGTCTTCCTCCATCAGCATGCTGAGGAAATGGCTCCTGGTGGCGCAAAATCGATGGTAGAGGATGGTTGCCTCGATGGCGTTGACGAAGTGTACGGTGCCCATGTTGAGGTCAACTTTCCGATTGGAACCGTGGCCGTCAATGATGGATATGTCCAGGCGTCATCCGACGCATTCGATATCACGATCAACGGGAAAGGCGGCCATGCAGCTGAACCCCATCGTTCAAAAGACCCTGTCGCAATCGGCAGCCACCTTGTCGTGGACCTCCAAAACATCGTCAGCCGACGTGTCGACCCCCTCCATCCTGCACTTGTGACGGTAGGTGCTTTCAACAGCGGAGATGCTCATAACGTCATTCCGGACAAAGCTTACTTGAAGGGAACCGTCAGAACCTATGATCAGGAGATACGAAAACAAGTCGAGAACGAGCTGAAACTCATTTGTGAAAAAACCGGCGAGAAACACGGTGTGACAATCGATGTCACCTATGATAGAGGCTATATCTCTTTGTACAACCATCCTGATCCGACCGCCTACATTAAAAAGCTTTCAACTGAAATTGTCGGAGAAGAGAAAGTTTTGGTCAAACCACCAGATATGGGTGGCGAAGATTTTGCCTATTACGTCGATGCTGTCCCAGGTACATTCTTTTGGGTCGGTGGCGGAAATTCTGAGATCGATGCCGTGTACCCGCATCATCACCCGAAATTCGATGTGGATGAAGAATCCATGCTCCTTATTGGCAAGGTTTTCATTTCAGCGGTATTGAATCAGTCATAATATACTTTACATCCTCTTTGGTCTAAAATAGAGTAAAAGACCAAATCCAGTTTGAAAATCAAAGGTGTGTTTCACTTGAATGAAAAGTTTAAAGAGATAAGAGATCGGATCATTGAGCAAAATTCAGAAAGTCAAACATTATACAGCATGCATAATACCCTCAAGCGTTTAATGTCCATTATGTACTATTATGAAAAACCGATGACATTGGATGATATGGCAGCACTTCTGGGAATGAGTAAAGCAAGCATGAGCAATGCCGTCAGGGAACTGATTGAAATCGGTCTGGTTAAGAAGGTTTGGATAAAAGGCGAACGTAAAGATATTTACAAGGTTGAAGAAGATAATTATGAAAGTTTCATCAAGTTCTTCTGTTACAATTGGCGGAAACAGATAACCCCAAAGACCAGCTCCATGACAAGGTCGATCAGGGAATTGAAGCAATTGGCCGAAGAAGACGGTCTTGATGAAGAAACGAAAGATTTTATTCAGAAGGACCTCGAGAAGCTTTACGATGGTTTGGACTATCTTTCCTGGGTCAGTGGTGTAATTGAATTGTTTGAAACACATGAAATCTTTGACTATGTACCGAAGAAGGAAAGAAAGATCAATAACCGTTGATTTTAAGAGCACCTGGGACCCAGGTGCTTCTTTATATAAGAACGTTTGCTATCCCAATTTAATGGTCATCCAAAATGAAGGGCAACTTAAATTGGTGACTGATTTACACGATCGTGAAGAATCATGATGGATCGATATGCTGATTATCCAGTAATTTGTTATGGTGACAACTCTGTGCTGATCGACCCAGTTTACGATTTTCTCGAATCTTGGAGGACTACTTCCACCTTTTATCGAAGTGTTGCTTCAGTCAATTTTAAGGAGGAAGATATAAAATGAGTCAATCCTTACTCAGTGAAATCCATTATTTCAGGATCCCTGTCAACGATTTGTCGGAGTCTGTCGCATGGTATACCGAACGGCTCGGATTCACCTTGAGACATAATAATGGTGAATTGGCCGTAATGGCTTTGCAATCCGGTCCGCTATTCGTACTGGTGCAAGCAGATCGAGATTCCAGAGGGCATTTCACAATCAATGGACAGGCGGAATTTTCAGTCGGATTTACGACTGCAGATATTCAAGCATTGCACAATGACTTGGCTGACCAGGGCATTAAGGTTGATGAAATCCACGAGGATAATGGCCATTCTTATTTCCATTTCTTTGATCCAAGCGGCAACAAGCTTCAAGTACATAATTAATCGAAAAAAGAGTGAAACCAGTGCAGAATTGGGTTCACTCCTTTTGTTTCTCTACGGATTGGGTGGTTAACATCACGCCTCCAATGACAGCAAGAGCACCGATGATCTGCATAGCTGTGGGGTCTTCATCCAACCATAGATAAGCCCCGATCATCGTCACGACCGGAAGGAAATTCAAGAACACTGATGCTTGTGAGGCACTTAGTAGATGAACCGCTTGATTATAAAACATCAACGCAATAAAAGATGGGAAGATCCCTAAATACAAAAGGCCAGACACATTAGGAACATCCAATAACGGAAGTCCGGCAATGAACCATTCTGCAATCACAATAGGCAATAAAATAATGACAGATATCACTGACATCATAAGCAATGTGCCATAGGTCGGGAAAAGGTGCATATATTGCTTCACCTTGATGGAATAGAGTGCCCAGGACCCGATAGCTGCAATCATAATCGCGTCTCTAACATTCCAAGCCATTTTCGCGATTTGTAACAGCCTACCATCCATCACGACCCATATTGCACCGATCAATGACATGACAACCCCTATCCACTGAATCCTCCTCAACCTTTCTTTCAATATGAAAGTACTCATTACGATCGTCACCACTGGAATCACCGTTTCAAGTACGGATACATTCGTAGATGTAGTGAATTGTAACGCCCCATAAATGAAGGTATTAAAAAACGTGATCCCCGTTAAGGTCATCACCAAAAAAGGCTTTCTATATTTCCAATATTCACTGCGAAATTCCCACGCTCCTCGTAACCCGATCGGTAGTAGCACTACAAAAGCTATCAACAATCGAAAAAAGGCAATCGTAAAGGGCGGCAGTTCATTGATCGCTTTACCGACAAGGATGTTCCCTGAAAAAAAGATGACGACGAATACTAACAATATGTAGGGATATATACGATGACCCCCTTCTTACCTTTATAAATCAGCATTACATAATTCTTCTTTACCAACATCCCCCTCCATTAAACCTTATTTCCAATTTCATATCGATCACAAAGGTATAGCCAATGTTTTTCTAGAAAAGGTAAAGCAGGTACTTTTTAAAAAAAGGAGCAGATAAAATGATTACGATCCAGGATATACGAAAGGCACAAGAAAACATTCAGGATACCATCAATACCACCCCCATCCTTCAATCCGGACAGCTTTCGCAGCTATGCGGTAACCAGGTCTTTTTAAAGTGTGAACACCTCCAAAAAACAGGCTCTTTCAAAATCCGGGGTGCGACAAACAAAGTGAAGCAGGTGATGAAGGAAGGGGCGGAATTAGTCACGGCTGCCTCTTCAGGAAACCACGGACAGGCGGTGTCTTTTATCGCCAAAAAGCTTGGTGTCCCAGCGACAATCGTGGTTCCGACAGATGTGAATCCATGTAAAATGAATGCCATTGAAGCGTATGACGGAAACATCGTGAAATGCGGGACCACCTCTGCAGAACGGCTCCCCAGAGCTGTTGAGATTGCAGAAGAACAAAAAGGCGTATTCATTCCTCCCTATGATGATCCTTATATCATGGCTGGACAGGGAACAACCGGCCTTGAAATCCTGGAACAAGTACAGGATGTGGATGCAGTCGTCATCCCGATCGGAGGTGGTGGGCTTATCTCTGGTATATTGACCTCCATCAAGGAGACCAACCCGAACATCAAGGTATATGGTGTTGAACCAGAAAGCGCGAATGATACCTTTTTATCGTTGAAAAACGGGCAGATCACTTCAATCAATCCAACTTCTACAATTGCGGACGGACTCCGTGCCACCCAACCGGGAGACATGACGTTCCCTATCATGCAGAAATACTTGGACGATCTTGTTTTAGTAACCGATGAGGAAATCCGCCTTGCGTTCAGCTTTGTGATGGAACGGATGAAACAGACCATCGAACCATCGAGCGCGGTGACAGTCGCTGCTTTACTGAACAAAAAGCTCCCCCTTGAAGGAAAGAATGTCGTGACGGTGATATCCGGCGGAAACGTCGACCTTGCAAGGATCAGTGATTTGGTGGTCGATACAGAAAGGGTATGTTGACTACTTTTTCATGAATAGTCCGCTCCTTTTTCAACAACACTAAAACAGCTTAGAAATTTTCGTCACTCAGGGGAGATTATCATGTACAAAGTGTTCACTCATAATGATTTGGATGGTGTAGGCTGTGGCATCGTTGCCAAAATCGCATTCGGGGATGGTGTGGATGTCCGTTATAATTCAGTGATGGGGCTCGACTTCCAGGTGGAGCGATTTTTAGAACGGAAAGATGAGAAACAGAATAAAGGCACAACTGTATTCATCACAGACCTATCTGTCAATAAAAAAAACGAAGAAGCGCTTGAGGCTTATGTAAAAGAAGGCGGTAAAGTACAACTGATCGATCATCATAAGACAGCCCTCCATTTCAATGATTACGACTGGGGCCATGTGAAAGTGGAATATGACGACGGCCGACTGGCATGTGCCACTTCCCTTCTATATGGCTTTCTCGTACATCATCAACTTCTGGAACCCTCCGCTGCTCTAGATGAATTTGTCGAGTTGGTCCGGCAATATGATACGTGGGAATGGGATCAGAATGATAACATTAAAGCAAAACAGCTGAATGATCTGTTCTTCATGGTGTCGATCGATGAGTTCGTCGAGAAGATGGTACCAAGACTTCAGCATATGGACCATTTTGAATACGATGAATTCGAGCATAAGCTTCTCGAAATGGAAGAAGATAAGATTGAACGCTATATCAGAAGAAAAAAACGGGAACTCGTCCAAACGTTCGTCGGTGATTATTGTACAGGCATCGTCCATGCTGAATCCTATCACTCGGAGCTCGGTAACGAACTAGGTATGGCAAATCGTCATCTGGATTATATTACGATCCTGAACATGGGTGGCAAGAAAATCAGTTTCCGGACAATCCATGAGGATGTCGATGTCTCAGCAGTTGCAGGTCTTTTCGGCGGGGGTGGCCATGCGAAAGCGGCTGGATGTTCTATGAACGAAGAATCCTACGACCTGTACGCCAGATCTGCTTTCATCATAGAACCGATGAGGCAAGACGCGTTCCGGAATCATTATAATCTGAAAGAAACAACCCAAGGCAGCTTGTTTGAAAACCGTAATGAAGATCGCCTGTTCGTTTATGAAGAAGAGCCGGCAAACTGGATCGTAGAACTCAATGGTGAACGAATCCAGTATCGGTTTCCGGATTTTGAAAAAGCAGAAAGATATGTCAAAAGGCAACATTCCGCCTGGCTCGCACGCGATGAGCATTATGTAGACTATTTGAGAGAGTTCATGTTGAACCAAAAGAAAGGAACTGACTGAGAAGAGTCAGTTCCATATACATTTCATCATTTCAAGTCGTCACTTCCATTTCAAGAAGAAAGGAACTTAAACTTTTCCCATGCCGATCAAGTGATAGGGAGCGGGTCACACCGCCACCTAGCGCGTTGGTCAAAACAAAGTTCAATGCTCCTAAGCTAGGTATTTCATAACGTATGACTTCACCTTTCACGATACATTGAAACCACTCTTTTACTTTACTTGCTGTGATTTGTTCTTTCACCAATTCAAAGTCATCCATATTGTAAACAATCACCGAAATATTTGATATATTCCCCTTATCACCAGTTCTCGAATGGGCTACTTCCCGTAATTTCAATGCTATACCTCCTCATAGGTTATTTTGGTTTCGATATTCTCTGCTGGTATAAGGATCGAAGCAATTGAAACGATTTCATTTACACTTATCCGTACGCCACCACCACCAGCAGGACCATTCGTATATAAAGCTTCTACTTCATTCCCGATTTTAATAGCCTCTTCTTTCAACGTTGTTCTGCCAGCAACCCGTAACCGGACTTCATTATAACTGGGTTCCTTTCCAGATAAGTCCGAGACATTCGTGTGGAAAAGCGAATTGACCCCAATATGATCGATTTTCAATTCTTGAAAAGATAAGTCGGTATGTTGGATCCTCTTTTTGACGATATCCCCTGCTAATCGGGCTCTTTCAAGTGCTCCAGATCCTCCGTAACTTATTTCTGCTTCAACGATATAACAATCCTTATACCCTATGCTTGTTTTATAATATCCGCTTTTTTCTTTGCCTGTCGCTCCAGTGATCAACACCTTGTCAGGCTCGATTTCTTTTACAGTGACCTGTGAAAAATCTGCATTGACATCAGGTGTCATATAATTTGAAGGATCGTGTATTTCGTATAGAATTTGTTCTTTGACAGTTTCTGTGGTAACTTTGCCACCTGTTCCTGTAAGCTTTGTAATGATGATGTCGCCATTCCCAAATACTTCACCGATCGGGAATCCAACGTTCCATAGGTCCGGTACGTCTTTATACCCTGGTTCAGCGAAATATCCTCCTGTTACTTGAGCCCCGCATTCAAGCAAATGACCTGCTAATGTCGCTTTTCCGAGCATGTCATAATCGTCTGTTTCCCATCCAAACTCATATAATAAAGGGCCGATGACTAATGAGGGATCTGTCACTCTTCCTGTAATGACGATATCTGCCCCATTCTGAAGAGCTTGTTGGATCCCCTCAGCTCCTAAATAGACATTGGCGGAAATGATCTCTCCGTGTATTTCCGATAGTTTATTTCCATATTCTAATGTGGTGAAATTTTCATACTCATCAATGTCTGTAAAAATATCATCTCCTAAAACAGCTGCGATTTTTAAATCCGTTATCCCTAGACGTACTGCTAGATCTTTAACCAATCTTGCTGCTGATAATGGATTTGCTGCACCCATATTCGTAATTACTTTCACCTGTTTTTCAGTACAGATCGGCAGGACTTTTTCCATGCGGTACTCAAGTAATTCATTGAAACCTTTATCAGGATCCACTAACTTTTGTTGTTGCGCGAGTGCAATGGTCCTCTCAGCCAGACATTCGAAAATGATGTAATCGATGTCACCTTTTTGCATTATATCTAAAGCTGGTTCAATTCGATCTCCACTATAACCTGCCCCTCCACCAATTCTTATCTTCTTCATCCTATCCACACCCTTTATGTCAGATAACTCTTATGATCAAAGCAACGACCGTCATGACAATCGTAGTTCCGAACGCCCATTTGAAGATGAACTTTTGATGATCACCTAATTCAACATTAGCTAGACCGACCAATAAAAATGTTGATGCAGTTAAAGGACTTAATGGAAATCCTGTAGTCATTTGGCCCAATATCCCCGCCCTGGCGATTTCTACTGGGGCAACCCCATACGCACTTGCGGTTTCACTAAGGACTGGTAATACACCGAAATAAAATGCGTCTGGTGTGAATAACAAACTGAATGGCATACTTGTGATTGCGACAATCACACCCATGATATTACCCATACTTTGAGGGATAAGGGCAACAAGTGAATTCGCCATTTCTTCGATCATCCCAGTACCATTTAAAATTCCAGTGAATATTCCAGCCGCAAAGATGATCGAAACAACAGTAATCATCCCAAATGCTTGCGTCTTTATTTGGTTTTGCTGATCATCAGGCTTCGGATAATTCACCAGGAGAGCAACTGCGAATGCTACCATGAAGACAATCGGTAAAGGTAGCCATACTTTAATAAGGGCAATAATGGTAATAATGGTCAGTACCAGGTTGAACCAGAATAATTTCGGCCTTCTCATCCCTTTCTCTTCATCTGTCAGTTCATGATGGAAATCATATTGGATATCCTTGATACCTACACGTTTCCTCTCCTTTTTACCCATCATATAAGCTGCGAAAAGGACCCAGAGCAAGCCTGCGATCATCGCTGGTATAAGAGGGTTGAAAATTTCTTCCGGGGTCAACTCCAATGCACTTGCTGCACGTGCAGTCGGACCACCCCACGGAACCATGTTCATTGTCCCAGCTCCTAATGCCACCATACCTGCTAAAACCAGCCTACTCATACCCATTTTGTCATATAAAGGCAATAGAGCTGGAATCGTGATCAAAAAGGTTGAAGCCCCAGATCCATCTAAATGCGTCAGCATTGCAATGACTGCTGTCCCTATGACTATTTTCAGGGGATCGCCTTTGACAAGTTTAAGGACATTACGGATCACCGGGTCAAATAATCCTGCATTGTTCATCACACCAAAATAGAGAATGGCAAATCCCAGCATGATCCCTGTTGGTGCCACACCTGTGATTCCTTCTAGCATCAAGGTTCCCAACTCTGCACCAAACCCACCGATTAAGGCGAATATCATAGGAACAAGGATCAGTGCAACAATGACTGAGACTCTTTTTGTCAAAATCAGTGCTAAAAAAATGAAAATCGTTAAAAACCCAAGTAACGCAATCATACATCTTCCTCCTAACCCATCTTTTATTGATAACGCTTACAATTTCACTGATTGGATACTGCTCCTCCTTTTTTATAAATGGATTCACTCTATAATGATGCAAGAAATATGCCAATTTAAAAACCCTCATGTATGAGGGTTTCAACTGTATTCCACATTCATATTTTCTAAAGAGTTAGAACTTTCAAAATGCATCAACCATGATGATTTATGTCTGGATGCCAACTGAGAGGGTTTCTAATAATTTAGAATGAATTCCAACATATTAGAATCACATTGGAAGATCAAGTTTGGAAATTTTGTTATACAAGGTTGCTAAAGAAATGTCCAGCATTTTTGCTGCGAGCTTTTTCCCTTTCAAGTCAGTTCCTGTTTTTTCAAGTACATCCGAAATGGCCACTCTCTCGGTCTCTTCTATTATCTGTTCTAACGTCTTTTCATCCGACCTCTGTCTTTTTCTGATGACCGTATCAGGGAGATCCTTCACTTTCAGTTGAGTAGACTCTGTCATATTCATCGCATAGTGGATTGTGTTTTTCAGCTCTCTGATATTACCAGGCCAATCATAGCTCATCAACAAGTCAAGAAATGATTCATCAGGGGAAAGTGAACGCAGATCTGCATTCTGTAAAAAATAGTCCACCAAAAGAGGGATGTCGTCCTTCCGGGATTTTAAAGAAGGGATCTCGATTTGGAATGCATTCACTCTGTAATAAAGATCTGCTCGAAACCGTTCTTTTGAAATCATTTTTTCGAGGTTTTTATTGGTTGCAGCGATCACTCGCACATTCACTTTTCTTTCATAAAGACTTCCCACTTTCCGTATTACCCCGTCCTGCATCACCCTTAATAACTTTGCTTGCATTTCAAGCGGCATATCCCCTATTTCATCTAAAAAAAGCGTTCCATTGTCCGCCAGGTCGATCAATCCCGATTTTCCACCCTTTTTTGAGCTGGTAAAGGCACCTTCTTCGTAACCAAATAATTCACTTTCTAACAATGTGGAAGGTATAGCTGCACAATTGACCGGTACAAATGGTTGGCTGTGCCGACTGCTAGATTGGTGGACAGCCTGGGCAAACAATTCTTTACCGGTACCACTTTCCCCTAAAATAAGGATATTAAGATCTGTTCCCGCTGCTTTTTTGGCAGAATGGATTGCATCGACCAATCCTTTATTTTGGCCGACAACATCTTCAAATGAATAGGTCGTCCGATGAAAACTCCCCACCATTTCTTCAAGCTCCCTTAATCGTTGTTTGCTCTTCTTGAGCTCTTGTGTAAGATGATGAACTTCTTTTAAACTTTTACAGACAGAAACTGCACCGATAATTTCAGTTCCATCATAGATCGGAGCCATGTCAACGATATAATTGTTCTTTCCTTCTTTACGAAACACTCCGGCCCTCCCCTTGCCATCAAGTAAAACTTCGGGTAACTCTGCGCCAGGCCTAACATCTCTTAAACGCTTACCCACAATCTCACTTTCTGTAACGCCAGTAATGTTCGTGTATTCTTTATTAATGATCTGGACCACTCCATAAGCATCAATTACGAGTATTCCATCATTTACAGCTTGGATGATCTTTTTGAACCATTCAGCATCATTGTGATCTATTGAGAAAGACATCCTGACAAAACCTCCTTTAAAGAACAAAATCCCTTATATATAAAAGTATTTATCCTTCCATTATTCGAGAAGAATCCTTCTAAATCCTTTAGCACTCTTTCGTAAAAAAGTTCAGGAAATTTAAATGGACACTTTCTTTATAATAGAAAATGTCCATAATATTTAAGCCAAAGATTCAAGCCTTTTAGTTCAATTCCTCATATACTTTCGTCAAAAGTACTTCATCAGGATCGTGGCTCAGTTCCCACATCATTGCACCACCCAATCCCTTCGACTTGAGATAGTCGGTTTTATGGCCAATGGATATTGCGTCATCATAGCTGATGAAGGTGGAACCATTGAATAGCCAGGGGACTTGCGAATCCTCTTCCTGATATCGAGTGTATCCATTTTTGCCGATGTATTCTGCTTCTATTGCAGCGTAACTGATTGAATTGCCTCCACCAGTGAAGGGCTGGTACAGACCATTATTTGCATTGTTGACTTGCTTGAACATCCTACCATAGAATGGCAGACCCATTACAAGCTTATCAGCTGGGACTCCATTATTAATGAATGTTTCAACTGCGATCTCGACGCTCAAATCATTATGATAGCCGCTCTCTGGATCTTGCTTTAATGGTGCATTCATTCCAGTAAGTTCATCCCACTCCCCATGGATATCGTAGGTCATCAATTGAACATGATCGACATATTGATGGAGCTTGTCCAACTCTAGATTATTAGCGTGGTTAATACTCGCTCCTGCTGCTATTGTCAAAAGATACTCCTGTCCATCCTTCTTACTTTGGGCATCCAACGTCTCTCTGACTTTTTTCAATAGCAATGTATAGTTCTGTTTGTCTTCCGGACGATTGATGTTGCCTGGCTGCCCACCGTTAACAGGGTATTCCCAATCCAGATCAACACCATCGAAACCATACTTCTGTATAAATTCCAAAACACTTTCGGCGAATATGGTCCGAGACTCTTCCGTAAGGGCTACATCAGAAAAATTCTCCGACCATGTCCACCCACCTACAGAAATCAAAGTTTTTAAATGGGGATGCTGTTCCTTCAGTTTTTTCAACTGATTGAAATTCTCGCCATCCACCTCCGGGTCACCAATTGTTATTTTTCCGTCATTAGAGATATTTGAAAAAGCATAGTTGATATGCGTCAGCTTACTGGCATCGATGTCAGATACCTGGAATCCGGAATATGCCGCCCAACCCGCATAATAGCCGACTCTTTTATACTGGTTTTCAACTTCAGCCGTGCGCACCTTCTTTTTTTCCTTTGTCCATTCGGATTTTTTGTGATTACCTCTCCGTTCTTCATTTGATTTTTCAGCTGCACCCGACACTGACAAACTATTCCCAGTCAAGGTAATCGTTCCTATGAATACTAGAAAAATAAGTGAAATGATAAAAGGTATATGATTTACATGACTCCATGTTTTCCGCTTCAAAACAGTATCTCTCCCCTAGTAGACTCCCTATCTTTTATTCTAAGGGGAGGGTAATGGAAGGTGTAGTGGTAAATAATAGCACCCATTTCCAAAAAAGTTGGCTACCCGCTGTTCGATCGCTGCAACAATCAATCTGCGAGTAGCCCAAGATATAGAACAAAGTTCCAAGATTTAGGCGGAGGTTAAGCGCCTGTTTTAAGTATACGAACAAATGTTCTTATTGTCAATGGAATTTTAAAATTAATTTTATGAAGTGCAATTACGCCTGATCACATTTCGTTTTGAAGTAACTCCGCTGAAATTGAAGTCGCAGGTTTTTCCGCGTATGGTGAGGGAAGTCATTATTTCACCTCTCTGATTTTCAACCAATAGCAGATTATAAGGGGCATCCATAGAAGCGACATGACCTTCACCAAATGCTTCAACATAGTTATACTGACATGTGATACCTTTGAGGTTCTCTGTTTTATATCGGTATCCAAGATCACCATGGACCCTGACATTGAAAAAACTTTCGCTTTTTTTACATGACGGACATAACTTCCCAGTCAGAGTAAGGAAACCATAACCTATTTTTCTTCCAGATTGCTGAATTTCAATAGGGGTATTCAGAATCTTCAAGATCACTTCACAAGGGCACTTTGATGAGTCAGTAAAATGACTCGTTCTTATCTTTTTCACAATATCACTCCCTTGTGACAGACTATGCTCCATCAAAAGGGAATGTTTGTACGAATGACCTGCTAATTCAATAGATTCATAGATTTGCTACTTTCCTTAAGTTGTCCGATCAGCGAGCTCTGCTACTTCTCCATAAGTAAGGACACCACTTGTCATTTCATGGAATGTCTGATTATTGTGAATCTCTTCACTCATTTTTTTCAATAATGTCACGGTTGCCCGGAATGGTGAGGATCCGGTACTTACCCTTTCAATCCCTATCTCTGAAAGTTCTTTAAGCGAGGGCAAACATGGATGAATCAACAGGTTGATCGGGCAAGATACTTCAGCCCTTAGTTTTTGAATTGTTTCTTTATCATAAAGTCCAGGTACAAAAATACAATCCGCTCCAGCTACTTCGTAAGCTTTTACACGCTCCATAGCCCTTTGAAGACGTGTCGAAGGATCACCGATTTTCAACCAATAAAGATCAGTACGTGCATTGATAAACAATTCCTCATCATTTTCTCTGCAATATTCTTTGATAGCGGAAATCATTTCTGTTTGGGATGAAAGATCATTGATAGGATGCTGAAGATCTCCGGTTCCATCTTCAATGTTTATTCCAACTGCCCCCGCTTCAAGGATTTTCTGTACTGTTCGAACAACCTCTTCTGCTGTTTCACCGTAACCGGCTTCGATATCTGCACTGACTGGGACATCCACAGCATCAACGATTCGTTCTACAACTTCAATCATTTTATCGATTGGAAGCTGTTGTCCATCTGGATACCCCAATGAAGCTGCGATCCCAGCGCTAGTCGTACCGATCGCTTTAAAGCCGCCTTCCTCAAACATTTTTGCACTGATTACATCCCAGGCATTTGGCAGGACAAATGTTGAAGAGTCTTCGTGTAGGTGACGAAATCTTTTTTCTTTATTCATGCTCATCATTTTTCCTCCTTTCTTTCAATTGTAATCCGTCAACAATTCGATTAACATCGAAGTATGGAATACACACATGGAGGTGCTGAAAATGAGTGCAAATCCAAATATGGCTGAGGTTGCTGCTCTCCTTGCAGACCCATCAAGAGCCGAGATCCTTATGACGTTGTTGGATGGCCGCTATCATACTGCCAGTGAACTAGCTTATGCCGCTGCAATAAAACCGCAAACAGCTAGCTTTCATCTTGCCAAGATGGTTCAAGCTAGTTTAGTTGCTGCTGAAAAAAGTGGACGTCATCGATATTATCAGCTTGCCAACAAGGAAGTTGCACGCATCCTGGAATCGTTTTTATCAATCTCTCAACCTAAAGAGGTGCGTTCATTCAAACAGTCCTCCCAATCCAAGATGCTTCGAAAAGCCCGGACTTGCTATGATCATTTAGCAGGACAATTAGGTGTATCGTTGACGGAATCCATGATTGAATCAGGCTATCTGGATAAAGAGGAAAAAGAATTTGTGGTAACGCCAAAAGGTGAAGAATTCTACGTAGATTTCGGCCTCAACCTTACTGAATTGAGAAAAAAACGCCGTTCATTCTCGCGAGTATGTTTGGATTGGAGCGAACGAAAGCACCATCTTGCAGGGGCTTTAGGTAAAGCGTTGACAGATCAACTGTTTGAGCGTAATTGGGTTGAACGTGTCCCGACCATACGCGCCGTGGAAATCACCCCGACAGGGAAAAGAGAGCTTAATAAATTATTCAATCTAGAATTTGATTAAGTATTAAGCCAACTATGGACAAACGGCTGGTCATCTCCTGCAATGAACCCATCGACCCCCTGAGTGATGATTCTTTCGCTCCTCCTCAGGGGTAGATTCATATCGGACATAAACTTCATACACTCGTCATTTAACTAGCCCTTCTCTCAACTTATTGACTCCAAATTCTAAATAACCTTTGAGACAAGTCAGCATGAAGACCCATCCCTCTTTATTATCCAGCATTTTATTAATCAGCTCTTCATCATGATCTTTAAAGCCTTCTTCCCTGACTTCAACGACCGTCGTGGATTGATCTATTTCGTTTAGAATAATTGTGACGGTGTGTAACTCCTCAGCTAGTCCCCAGTTGAACTGGATCTTTTGGTTTTCTACGGTTTCAATGACTTCTATTTCACCCTCAGCGTTAAAAAGATCATATTTCAGGGTAATCGTCTCCCCTGTTTCCCATCTAGCAGAACTTGATGAAAACCAGAAGTTTCCGATTTTGTCGGGATCAACAAAGGCTTCGAATACTTCATAAGCTGGCTTTTCTATTTTCATTTTTATCAGATTAAGCACAATGAACACCCTTTCTTCAGATTCGTTTCAACCCTTTCAAGAAAAATCGGATCAACTCCAAACCTCAGTCCATATTGATCACGTATGACGTTATTTCTCTTATTTTTGAATTTTTGCCTGCGCCGTTGAACATGCAAACGTCACAAAAAGCGACTCTTTTCTTATTTTCAAATACAAGCTCACCATTGACAGAAGCTGAACGACCATGTGTGATGATGTTAAAGATATGCAATTCCGTGATGTTTGCGTCAGCCATTTGATACAGTGTTTTTTCAACAGCTTCTTTCCCTTTGAGCTGGCGATCACCGATTTTGTTCCAGTGAAAATCGTCTGCAATATTCTCTAGAATGAACGCTCTATCATTTTCTGCAAAGGCGATATTGAACTTCTTCAGAAACTCCTTTTTAGGGGAGTTTCCACACTCCTCCGGGCATAGGACGATGAGCCCTCCTGAAGTCTTCAACATTCAAACCTCCCTTCATTTTTGAAATTCATGATATGTACTTCTCCTACTAGTTGGATTCTCCTTTCTTTAATCCAAAAAGAGGGTGGGACGAAACGATAACTGCTAACAGAAAATATGAACAATAGAATAGAATGGATAAAATGAAAGACGAGAAGGGGAGGCAACATCCATAGACTCCTGCGGGAACAGCACAAGTCGTAGCCCCCGCAAGAATGCGGTCTGCGCTTTCTGAGGAGTCTGAGGCCGTGCCCGGGGAAAGCGAAGGATGTTGACGAAGCGGAACCTTCATTTATTACCACTAAAGAAAACCCGGACAAATTGTTCGGGTTTTCTATTGAACAAAGTTCATTTGTCCCAGCAACCAGTTTTGACTTTAAACAATTGCTTTACTGCTGTCATGATTGGTCGTATCCGCGGAGGAAACCATTCTGTTTTTCTTATGGTGAAATATATAGGAACCTGCTATCAATACATATCCAATAAGGAAAACCACCAGCCCACTAGGAGGATCACCTACTGCTAAGTGGGAATACATGGCTCCAGTCAAATCAATTACAAAGCCTGCATACGCCCATTCTTTGACCCGTGGGAAACCAGGGATAAGGAGTGCTATGACACCTAACAATTTAGCCACGCCGATAAATGGCAAAATATAAGCTGGATACCCTAAATGATCGAACACCGCGACAGCTGCAGGATCAGACATGATATCAGGAATAGCTCCAAAAAGCATTAATGCAGACAAAAGACCAGTAAAAATCCAGTAGGTGATCACTACTTTTTTCATTAAAGCACCTTCCTCCTTCAGTTTTCTATTTCATGAATTAACATAAATATACTCGAAATAGAATATTCCCGTAAAGGTATATATTACCTAATTATTCATGGTCCTCTTTCTAATATCCCTTTATAAAAATCCAACTTTTGGAAGATGTAATATACGAAAAAATGCTATCCTATCAGGTTTTTCATTGTTCAAATGTTTATGCATAAAGTCCCGAACCCTCTCCAAAAAAAAGAGTCGTGATGGAATGATCACGACTTGGAAACTTTATTTTGATTGAATTCATATACCTTGAATTCTCCATTGCCAGAGGAAAATCTGATAATGTTCCGATCTTCTGGTATCCCTTCAAAATACGCTCCTACACATCCTGTTGTACATCGATGACCGGAGATCAGGATGTTCAGTTCTTTGTTGGCGTATTTGCTTTCAATCTCTTTCATGAAGTCGAAAATCCTTCCTATGAAGCCAGGAATCTCTTCTACCCCATCATACACACTGGGATCTGGGATTGCTCCTATCATTTTGACTTCATCCTTTTTCATTCGGTCCGCTTCTCCTAAATCGAAAACGTCCAATCTCGGATCAGTCTTCACCTCGATACCGGTTGCGATTTCAGCCGTCTCGACCGCCCTTTCCTGTGGAGATGAAAACACAAGATCAAACTTGATTTGTTTGAGCTTATCTCTTAAACTTTCAGCTTCATTTCTCCCATTTTCGTTTAGAGGAAGTCCTGATCTCCCTTGTATTCTTGCTTCCTTATTCAAGTCCGTTTCCCCGTGCCTTACCACATAAATCATATTTCCCGCTCCTTTTCAATAAATTGGATGGCTCTCAGTTTTGGCCGCTAAGACGCTTGCTCGCCGTATTGGTAGACGTTCTGACAGGCTGATGCCCAAGCGCTTTTGCCATACCGAATTTCGGCATGTTTCCGTAAATCGATTCGAATTGCCCCTTCTTCAGAGTATAGGTTTCATGATAAATACCGACCGCATCGTTGTTACCGACCTTTTTGTTGAAATCGTTCCAGGCTTTCAAGTGCTTTTGTCCTCTGGCATAAGCTAGTAGATCTTTTTCAGAGCGCCAATATTGGATCATCATGGTTGTTTTTAAGCTGAAAAAGTTTTCGATTGATAAGCAGCCTAGATCTTTGTTGGTGTAAAGTTCCTTGATCATAGGCGGCATGGCCATGAATACTGGCCACCATTTGTGGATCGCCCACCATTTGTTCACACGCATTCCGATGATGAATACTACGATGTTCTCCTGTTGGCCGATCGTATACCGGCCTGGAAAGATCTCCTTTCCCATTTTCATTCCTCCTTCAATAATTTTTCCTTCGTATCCACACACCACTCGATTTCCGCTTGGGTCGTACGCAGACCATAATCCAACGTGATGATCCAGTATGGTGCATCCGCTTCATCCTTGAGACGGGTGCTGATCATTTCTTTGATTCCTTCAAAAGTGTTGTAACGATTGATCAGTTTTTCCTGGTAGGTTTCTAATTGATGGATGGTGGTGCTGAATTCTTGATGGCGGCTGAAAAAGAGTTTGAGCAGGAGTTCGTTTTTTTCAACCGGAAGTTCTTTGATGGGGTTTTGAAGCCAATTCTTCAGGGTCTTTTCTCCTTCAGATGTGATGTGGTATTCTTTTTTGTCCGGTTTACCTTCTTGAGGAATGAACTGGACTGAAGCATATCCTTCTTCCACTAACTTTTTCAAAGCAGGGTAAATTTGCCCATAGCTTATTTTCCAAAAATGATTCAAACTCTTGTCAATCATCTGTTTGATGGAATAACCGGTGTGGAATCCAGTCCTCAGCAGACCGAGAACCGCATATTGCGTATTGTTTTCCTTTGCCATCGTACACCTCCTATATATCTTTTTGCTATATATCTTTTTGATATATGTAATTTACCATATTCATCCTTGCATGTAAACCCAGAATGTATAGAAAACTTTACAAAACCAAGCCTTGGAGATAGCTGTGCCTTAGTAGCACTCGAAGAAAGTATTTTAGCTTTCTTTAAATAAAAAAAGACTGATGTACGATCATCAGCCTTTTGTACCTGCTAAAATATGTAAGTTCACGATTCCATTTCCTCCGATTATTTCAGGATTCCCAAATATTCTTCCCACGGACCGGCGTCTTCCCCATATCGCTTTGCCATCACTCGAACGATTTGGGAGATGTGCGTCAGATCATGGACAACCCATGTGGAAATCAATTCCCTTACCTTCACGACACCGAATGCTGGATGAGATCCTGTGACTTCCAGCTTCGACTCAGTGTCGATCAGTTTTTTGAGCCTTGTTATATTTTCGATTCGAATCGTTTTGAACTCTTCAAATTTCTTTTCCAACGTTCTTTCGGATTCTAAACTGAGGTGTGAGAATCGGTCAAATTCGGGAAATGGTTTACTCTCCCCTTCTTCAAGAATGAATTCCAGCCTCGGTATCCAATTGTTCTTCTCCCCCTCAATAAGGTGCTCGATCACTTCAGAAGCATTCCAGGTGCCCTCACCTTCATTGCAATGCAGCCATCCATCAGATAATCCGGTTAAAAAATGCGCCAATGTTTGTGGCGTCCGCTCCAACACTTCAATCGCTTCCTGTAAATCAAAATTCATTTGGCTTGCCCTCCCTTTAAAATAGACGTACGCTTCTTCTGTTCTCATCATCTATTAGATAATTCAATAAAAAGATTAGAAATTCCTTTGACAGAGGTATTGCGCATAAATAAAGGTTCTCTCTCAGGAGAGAGAACCTCGATATTACTTTTTGAACGGTGGGATACTTTGCTGGAAGCGAAAGACATTCGTCGGGTCCACCTTCGTTTTCACTTTTCTTAAGCGTTCGAAATTTTCTCCATAATAAGCGTTCGGCCAATCGTCAATTGATAAATCCGGCCAATTCACGTAATCCCCGTCCGTATATGGCGCAAGGCTTTTGCGCAAGGCCTTGACCCATTGAACATTCTTACTTGCCTCGCCTTCTGTTTTCCAGGTTGTATTATATTCCTGTGCGATAAGCGCCTTCCTGTGATAAAAAGCAGTTTCTGTTGGACGCACTTTTTGCACCGCACCGGTCAGAGCCTGTTGCCAGATTGCTGCCTCTTCATTGGGTGCATGTTCGAGAAAATGCTTCATGACTTTGATGCCTTTTTCAGTAATCGGTTGATAGGCAAAGGACCCCGAGCGTTTGAAATACGAAGGGACGTTACCTGCAGGATAATTGAAATAGTCGAATGCTTTGTTGAATGGGACAGATGCGATTTGCACCTTCCTTGGGTTTGTATTTAGGACCAACGGTTTGATCAGCTTTTTGAGTTCGTCTTTTGAGCCCACATATTGCCCCTCAGCAAGGATCAGGTTCTGTTCTTTTGCGTGCAGCTCGATCGACGACGTTAATTTTTCATCGGTATAAGGAGCCCAGTGCTGCCATTTGTCATACGCTTCTTCCAACTGTTCGAAGTCCCATTCGATGCGGAAAATGGAAACGTCGCTAATCGGATGTGCACGGAACTTGAATTGAGTGACGATCCCGAAGTTCCCGCCACCGCCGCCGCAACAAGCCCAAAACAGCTCTCTGTTTTTCCATCTGGTCGCCTCTACAATTTGGGCACTGCGGTCTCCTTTTGGAACGACGATTCGGACCCCAATCAGATTATCACAGGTCAACCCGAAAATCCGGGTCAAATATCCGATGCCTCCGCCTAATGTCAATCCTGCAGCGCCGACACTGTATTCCGTGCCAGCAGGGATTGCAAGGCCGTGCTCCCAAAGGGTTTTGTATACATGCCCTAGATCAGCGCCTCCTGCAATGACTGCAGTTTTTCTTAATGCATTGACCGAGATTTTGGTCATTTTGCTTAAATCGATGACAATCCCTTTATTCTGGATCGAAAAATTTTGATAACTATGTCTTCCGCTCCTTACACGGAAAGGGATTTCTTTTTCCCGTGCAAATCTCAGCGCATTCAGGACATCATTCTCTTCCTGGCAAAAAATGATCGCCCCGGGAAACTTGGATCTATATAGATTAAGATTTGTGCGGGCTTCTGGATAATCCGGATCCCCCGGCACCACAACCCGCCCCGTCAATTCAGTGGCCATCCTCTCTCTCCTTTAACTTGTCTTACAGCAGTATATGAGACAGGTTCAGGTGATGAAACGGCGGAATTGAGGGAGATTGAAAATGGGCAAAAGAAAACTTGGTAGCGCACGCTGAGCCTTAGTTCCTCGAAAAAGCAATCGCTTTTCCTTCGTGCGGTGTATTGCTTCCGAAGCTACTAGCTTGTACGCTTAGATTGAAGAAAATTTTTAAATGAAAAAAAGACATTGCCTTATTTCGGCAATGCCCTGGCATACGTTATTTCAATTGCATATGTTCGTTTAAAGACCTGAGTTTATCAGGATTTGCCACAAGGTAGATATCATTGATCTTTCCTTCCTCAAATGTAAAGGAAACGACATTTAGCACTTGACCTTCAAGCGTTACGATGATCCCTGGGAATCCATTGATCATTTTATGATGAAAAACATAATCCCCAGGAAACTTCTGCATAATACCGAAGAAAAACTGAGTGATCCTCTCGGCAGTGTAGATTGGCTTAACAGCTGCCTTCACTTTGCCTCCGCCATCAGAATAGAAGGTGGCATCCTTTTTCAGCACTTGCAGCATCTCGGAAATATTGCCAGTATTCAATGCCTGCAAGAATCTTTCAACGATATTTCCCAGTTGTTTCGAGTCTTTCTGGAATGATTCCGGTTCATGCCCGAGACTTTTTTTCGCCCTGTGAAAGATCTGTCGGCAGTTGGTACTGTTTTTATCTACAATGTCTGAGATTTCATCGTATTCATACTGGAAAACTTCTCTAAGAAGGAAGACGGCACGCTCCACCTCTGACAATTGTTCCAAAAGCATCATATAAGCAGTCGATATCGACTCTTTCATAAAATACGAACCTGCTGGATCGGCTCCATAGTCTTCCACAATCGGTTCTGGCAGCCATGGACCAACATACGTTTCTTTTTGATGAACAGAAGATCGCAATTGATCGATACAACGGTTGGTTGTCATTTTACAGAGATAGGATTTCACGTTGGTGATGGATTCGCGATCCTGGTGTTTTTCAAATGTAATGAACGTATCCTGGACGATATCTTCTGCATCCATCACACTGCCCAACATCCTGTAGGCGAGTGAAAAGAGTAATGGCTTATATTCTTGATAAAGCTGTTCAATCTCGTTCATATCAACACCCTGTTTCTTTTTAAAATATGGGAAGCTGCACGTTTCGCACTTGCTAGAGATGCATCGACCAATAATTCCTCATCTCCCACCCAATCTCCTGCCACATACAAGCCCTTTATCTCCGAAACATCGGGACCTGGTACTACGCTTCGATTTATATGCGGGAAGTTGTGGGTGACCGCAATGTCCGGCAAGTACTGTTGCTCTTTCACTTCTCCACGCCATCCGGGCTGGATCAAGTCCATGCTTTTTTCCATTAAGGATTTGCTCGTCTGGATACACGTTTTACGGTCTTTTGTCAGGTCATGATAGTTGACCAGGGAGACGACCGTCGTGTTATCCTCACTTAGCTTTGCGGTCCGGGATTGATTGGTAAAAAGGATGGGAATATCAAGCCCGATGACAAACTGATGATTTTTGTCTGGAAGCGTCCTTAAACCAAGATCATAGCAGGAAGCGGTGGCTGGGATCGCTTCTTTTCGCCACTGATCCAGGGATGTATTTTCAACATGTGGTACTAGGCGGCACGCTTCATTCGGCGGTGTGGTGATGATCACATTTTCGACTTCGTACGCTACTTTATTTGAGCCGATTACACGTTGGACTTGCCCCTCATGTTCAATTTTCTCAACCTTCATGGCGTTGAGAAGTTCAACCCCAGCTTTTTCAGCCGTTGACCTCAGTTCTGTCACGATGGTCGCCCAGCCCTTATCAATATAGAGCACACCTTCTTTGAACGCCCGCTGCATTTGCCTTAATACCGGACGCGCCAACTGAAGACTGGGGGCATGGGTTTGGGTTGCTGTTCTGCAGAATGCGTAAAAGAAATGACGGATCATCGGGTTGCGGATTTCCCGTTCCGCCCAATCTTGGATGCTTTCTTTTTCCACTGCTTCCACATTCATTCTACTGAGTTGTGCCATCATTTGTACTAATTGGATTTTTTCGATTCCGTTCAAGAATTGCTTTGAAAATATTGTGCGAAAACTCATCGGAACGTGATAGACGTGATTTTTCCAAATCGCCTGTGCTGAATCTGTTGTAGGTTGCGCCCCTTTTATCGTGATGCCCAGTTCATTGAAAATCCGCATTGCCTCTCCACCTTTATAGAGGGCATGGGCACCGAGATTCATGTACACGCCATTTTTGTTGATGGTTTGAGATCGCCCTCCAAATTCAGGGGATTTTTCGAACAAAATTACACGCTGACCTTCATTGGCGAGCATGATCGCCGCCGTCAATCCTGCAACACCGCCTCCTATAATCGCAACATCATAGCTTTCCATTTGAACCCTCCTATCCTATTCATGAACATGACGGAAAAAGGGTTTGATTTGTGACATTATGATACTATTATGTAAAAGAAGAAAGGGGAGATGTGTATTGATCTTAAAGCAACGCGAAGAATCACTGGAATTGAAGATTATGAGATTCCTTCGGAGTCGAATGCATCTATCAGCTGAAGATGAACTATATTGTTACAATCTTGAAAAGGGCTATGAAGGAGAGCTGAAGTTTGATGAACGGCTCGAGGAACTTTTGCCAGGACGGCTGGCCCTGAATGATTTATTATTGGAGCACCGAAACACGCTTTTTCAAAACGATTCCTTATTGCTCTCTTCAGGTAAGAATTATCTTTTTGAAGTGAAAAACTTCGAAGGTGACTTTTATGTGGATGGGGACAGATGGTGTTCTACTGGCGGAACTGAAATAAAGAATCCGCTGTTTCAATTGAAACGGAATGAATCGTTGTTACGACAGCTTTTAAAAGCACTGGGTTGCAATATGCCTGTTGAAGCTTATCTTGTTTTCATTAACCCCGAATTCCACCTCTCCCAGGCACCCCTTGATTCGCAAATCATTTTTCCTGCTCAACTTAATCGTTTTTTGGACAAAATCAAGAAACAACCCTCTAATGTGAAGAATGCCTACTCCGCGCTTGCTGAACAACTGTTGTCTCTTCATGTGACCGATCCCCCGAATTTCCGATTACCCGAATACCAATATGATGAACTGAAGAAAGGGATTTATTGTCCGAAGTGTTTTAGGTTTTATGAACAACAGAATACTAGGCTCTACTTATTTTGTAAAAGATGTGTGGAAAAAGAAGATTATGAAACTGCGGTTCTAAGAACTGTAAAAGAGTTCAAGCTCCTTTTTCCCGAAGAGAAGATTACGACGAATCGAATGTATGAGTGGTGTTTTGGTATTTATTCTAAACAAACCATGAGGAAGATACTACATAACAACTATAAGCTAAACGGACATGGAAAATACTCTTATTTTGATGAATAACATTCTTTCTCGAGCACGCCAATACCCATGTTTCCTGTTTTGATCACTTAATGGAGCCTTCATGAGCATACCTAATCCGCTGTTTCTGGTTTTGATCACTTCATGGAGCCTTCATGAGCATACCTAATCCGCTGTTTCCTGTTTTGATCACTTCATGGAGCTTTCATGAGCATACCTATTCCGCTGTTTCCTGTTTTGATCACTTCATGGAGCCTTCATGAGCATACCTATTCCGCTGTTTCCTGTTTTTATCACTTCATGGAGCCTTCATGAGCATACCTAATCCGCTGTTTCTGGTTTTGATCACTTCATGGAGCCTTCATGAGCATACCTAATCCGCTCTTTCCCATTTTAATCACTTAATGAAGCATATATGAGTCATTTAACTCGAGTTTTACCCATTATAGTGCTTCATGAATACACCCTCATCAAAAAAACCGAGAGGACTTCTCCCCTCAGTTTTTCAGCAGTTCCACAAAGTCATCTAGTCTTTTTTTGTTCGTGAGGTTGTGGTTGCAAGTGTGGCTATCCTGACAGATGTAGTTGCCTCTGCTAAGATAGGTTTCTTTTCCGCTTCTCACTTTACACATGAACAGGCCGACTTCTTCATACTCGCCACACAATGTGCATATGCTTTTCCGATGGCTCTCCTGGAATGTTCCAGACAGCCCTTTCAGTCTCCCATCAAGCTCAACAACAAGATACTTCCGGTTGGAATGAATATCATACCAGCCTATATAGGATATCTCTTTAAAATCGATTTCCTCAAGCGATGGCATCTTCAGTTTTTTTGCCTTCGGGAACAACTTCTGAACCGTTTTTTCCGTAATATTACGAAATGGAATCACGTAGGCACTTAGTTCGTCTAGAAACTCCTCGGCTTCTGTTGCTTTTTCGATTTCCAGCATTCGGTTGAGGAGTGGCTCCACTTTTTTATCAATCGAAGAAAAAAGGTTCAATGACTTTTCTAATGAGCCATATTTCAAAGCCTTCAGGACATCCTGGTCTTTAACAGATGCATGCGCCTCCACTAAATACCGGACTTGTGCCTTTATAAAGTTGAATTGATCAGGTCTCATGAATGGCTCTATATTTTTTTCGTTCATTTCAGTTCAGCTCCTTATTTTTCAATCCGTTTATAAAATAAGGTGCAAAACCATGTTATCAGAACTCAGGCGATTAGTTCATGGTCCACCCCATACAAAGTATCGCCTTTCCCATAACAGGCTTTGCATGAGACGCCGCAAATTCTGGCAAATGAATAATGCTGTTCGCCATTGTTTACCACCTCCTAATTAAACCACATTATACAATTCCAAATTGAAAAATGGAAACTCCAAAAACGGAAACTTGAGGCGGATGACCCTTCCCTTCTTAAAACTATACCCTTTATGCTGATTCGAAAGCTGGGAAATGCTCCGCAGTGGAGTGCCCGACATACCATAATGGAAAATCCAAAAAGTCAGTCAAATTGGCTTTATAATAAAGGACCCTCGAAATTTGAATATGGGAATACAAATCTATTAGAAAACATCTCGGCAATACGGTTACTTTTTCTATACTGATCCAAAATTATAAAGCGATTATCTTTTATTTATTACCATTTTTTTATAAAGTGGAATCAAGGAAACTTGAATGAAATGATTGGAGGAATCGAAGTGGAAGCGTTATTCCGAAAAAGGATTGGGTTGCCTGAAGATGAACCGGTCACTTTCGAAAAACTTGATGAAATACTCGAAAAAACTGCAAGGACGATCCCTTTTGAAAACATGCGGATCATGAATCAGGAGACATTTGATATCACGAATGAATCTTTAATCGATAAAATGCTGGCCAGAAATGAAGGCGGACTGTGTTACGAATTGAATGGACTTCTGTATCTATTTCTTCTTGAAAATGGGTTCGATGTGACACTGGTGCGGGGAGACGTATTCAATAACGAAATTGGTGAATGGACGAAGCTCGGAAGGACTCATGTGGCGATCATCCTCCATCACGAAGGCCAGGATTATATTGTCGATACCGGATTCGGGGGAAATCTCCCCTTAAAGCCTGTACCGATGAAAGGCGAGGTGGTGACTTCATCCAATGGCCAATTCAAAGTCGAAGCCTCTGAGAATGAGTATGGCGATTATGTTCTTATGTTGAAACTTGCCGATAAAGACAAAGACTGGAGGATTGGACACGTCATCGACTCCAAAAAGCCTGTTACGAATTTGAGTGAATTCAATGAAATTCAAAAAGTGCTCATCGAAAATGAGAGATCCCCCTTCAACAAAGGCCCGATCCTCATGAAATTCACAGACAACGGAACCGTATCATTGACAGATAAGACGCTTACACGCTGGATCGATGGAAAGCAACATAAAGAAAATATAACGGAAACAGCCTTCAAAGAATACGTCAAGAATATTTTCGGCATCATCTATTAAATCTGAAATCAATTCGCAGACTATCTCCCTTTTCTTTGGCTTTCTACACTCTTCTTCTAATTTTTACAATTTTCTAACATTGGCTTTATACTCATTTGCTACGTTTGTAGCGTATCCGATGAAAGAAAAATTACCGAAGGAGGAGTTACAAATGGGCGATCGAAGAGAACGAACGCTTATGGATAGGAAAGACTTTCTTAAGATAAGCGGCATGGGGATGGCTGCATTGGCACTTGGTTCTACAGGTATGCCAGGAAACGCTACTACCGTCCTCGCAAATACGAAAGGGGCACCCAAATCACCATACTCATTCAACGGTTTCGGTCCTTTAGTCAAAGATCCTGGAGGGGTGATCGACCTGCCGAAAGGATTTCAATACCGGATCCTCTCTGAGGAAGGGAAACCGATGACGAACGGTGCACCGATTCCAGGTGATTTTGACGGAATGGCCTCCTTTCAAGGTCCACAAAGCTCTACCATCCTTGTACGGAATCATGAATTGAGCGGAACAGAGTCTGCGGTACCAGGTAAAAACCCTTACAATCGTCTAGCACCAGGTGGCACAACTGCACTTATTATCGGACCAGATCGCAAAGTACATAAAGAGTATGTCACCTCATCTGGTACGATGCAGAACTGTGCTGGAGGTCCAACTCCCTGGGGAACATGGTTGACATGTGAAGAGACACGAACGGATGGTCATGGGTATGTATTTGAAGTCATGCCTGACGATCCGGAAAACAAATTATCAAAAACCCCGATCCGAGAAATGGGCTTCTTTTCTCATGAAGCGACAGCGATCGATCCGGCAACAGGTATCGTTTACCTTACAGAGGATGATTTCCGCGGAACGATCGACCCGGACGATCCAGCGAATGACGAACGCTCCAGTTTTCTATACCGCTATATCCCTAAGGATCGAAGCCAAAAGCCAGGCGCCTTGCAAAAAGGCGGGAAATTGCAGGCAATGGCGATCGAAGAAAAGACGAATCCAGATGCTGACTTCATGAATCCTGGGCAAAAATTCGGCGTAATCTGGAAAGATGTCAATAAAGAGGAGCCCCATGATGACGCGCTCAATAAAGGATGTGTGCGGTTCAATCGTTTGGAAGGCGCCTCTTTTGCAGGCGGGGTTTTCTGGTTCGATGACACGGCTGGAGGAGAAAAGCGGCTTGGACAGATCTACCGGTATATCCCTGCTACGGAAACGTTGGAATTGTTTTATGAAGGCACTGATGTCAATAAAATGGAAAGCCCTGACAATATTGTCATCGCTCCCTGGGGTGACCTCATATTTGCAGAGGATGGGCCTGACGGGAACCGGGTGATGGGAATTACACCTGAAGGCGAAGTATATGATTTGGCTTATAATCGAATAAGCGACTCAGAGTTTTGTGGTCCGACCTTCTCACCAGATGGAAAAACCCTTTTCCTGAATATCCAATCTCCTGGGCTCACTTTCGCCATTTGGGGCCCGTTCGGCAGCAGAAATGCTGGACGCCAACGACAAATGGGACATGCCGCTCCACCAAGGAATTTCGCACCGCAACTGTCCCCCGAAATGTCCGAGATTGCAAAACGAAGCGGTATTTCAGAACTTGAAGCAGCAGCTTTCCATCGACATGGCGTAAAATTGGTATAGTAGGACACGCAATATTAAAAAAGGTTTGCTGGAAAACACCATCAGCAAACCTTTTTCTGTGATTACACTTTCGTTTATATGTGCCCTTATTATGTTTGTCCAACCATTCGTTCAAGCTGGGCTTCAAGACGATCGAGGTTCTCTTCATTTGCCTTATAGCAAAATTCCCTGATCTTTTCACATTCTTTAACTGAATCGAACAGCATCCGCCAGTTCAGCTGCGTTTTTCCGTCCAATTCCTCTAAAGTCACGCTCAGTAAAAACTCGTGATTAGGCTCCAGATGCCTGAGGACGATTCGTTCAGGTTCCACGACATCGACAAAAACACTCTTATTTTCATAGTCAACGCCATCAGGGCCGTGCATGGTATAACGCCAAACGCCATCAGGGCATTGATCAAACTCATGGAACGTGTTCGTAAAACCTTTTGGTCCCCACCACTTTGCCAAATGATCCGAGTTGTTGAATGCTTGGAACAATTTTTTACGCGGCATATCGAAAATCCTTGTATTCACGATTTCCCGATCTGCCTCCTCCACTTTCCGGAGCTCCTTACCAAGATTGTCAAGCATGATCGCTGTTCCGTGTTCACGAGCTGTTGCAGAATCGTGTCCATCCAAGAACACCCCCTGCTCGGTGTAAATCAGTTGAGTACCGGCTCCAACAGGCTTGAACTCGACCGTTGATACTGATACAGAAATCCTCGTCTTTTCTAGATCCATTGTGTAGGAGTAGACGATCCGCTCATCTTGAACAATTTCCTCATATTGCGCCTTAAAAGTATAGACAGGCCCCCCGGGTGGCCCGCCCACGTTGCTCTCCACTCCTCCAACTCTAAAATCGAACTCATCCGCTCCTGCAAACCATTTTGCTTTGAAAGCAGGATCTGCCCACGCTGCGAAAACCTGTGCAGGTGTGGCATCGTAATTCTTCTCAATAACAAAGGTATCATGTGAAGCATAACGTTCACTCATGATTTTTCCTCCCTTGACTTTGATTTTTCATCAGAAAATCATCAAGACGATCCAAGTGGGTTTCCATGTTATTTTTTCGACCCGTGAAAAATCTTTCATGACTCTTTTTCATCATACCGAACAGTTCCGTAAAATTTCCGACAGTCAATGGTTCTTTCGTTTGCATGAGCACTGAAACATTTTGTAATTCCTTCAACAACTTCTGTTGGATTCTGATATTTTCTTTGAGACGGTCGATTTGAAGGGAGACGACTTCGGCTGGGTCATAGTTCGTATCGGAAAGAATGCCTTTAATCTCCTCAAGCGACAAGCCCACATCCTTCAACGACAGTATCTGCTGGAGACGAGACAGATCTCTTTCGTCATACAACCTATATCCTGAATCTGAATAATGGAAAGGCGAGAGCAAACCGATCTGATCATAGTATCGCAAGGTCCTCACCGTTATCCCTGTTAACTCTGCCAGCTCCCCTACTTTCCAAACAACGTTATCTTCAATGATCATCCCCTCATTTCGCGCGCTGGATTTACCGGTGATTCAACTATAAACCATTACGTCACGTAAGGCTCAAGGTATATTTTTTATTCTTGTTAAAAAAAGGGATTGCGTCTGTGTTGGAGAATAAACTTAAATGACCCAAAAACGATTGAAGGAGTGATGGCTGATGTTCTACAAAATCTTTCCCAGGTCTGAATATAAAAGAACGAGTGAGGGTCATTCTACCCTAGCGTGTCAATGATCCTCACACTATCAGGAGGATGAAAATGAATTATCAAGCAGTTGTTAAAAAACATTTACAAGCCATCCAACAGAAGGATTTAGCGTCCTATTCTGGGACATTATCCAAAAATGCAGATGTCAGCGTTGTCATGCCAAATGGACATTTGGTTGAAGGATATCAAAAGGTGATCGATTTCCATAAAGATTGGTTTCAAGATCCTGACTGGACCTTCCAATATACCCTGGTGAAAGAAGAAATCACCAGCGATATGGGCTATACAATGGTAAAAGTCAATTATGATGATTTGGATCAGTATGGCAAACCCTACAACAAACAGTATTATCTGTCATTGGTATTTCGCAAAATAGCTGACTCATGGTATTTGGTACATGACCAAAATACATTTATGAACTAAGAATTCGGGCCGAACGATCGTTTCGGCCCCTTGTCATCTCTATTAGCTAAACCATTTTATACATCAGAACATCATCCACGTATTCGTTATCGCCGAACTTGAATTCTTTGACTTTCCGTCCTTCCTCTACAAACCCCAAGCTTTCATATATAGCGATTGCCCGGTGGTTGGTTGAGAATACGCCTAAACTAACTTTTTCAATCAATGGGTTTTCTTTTGCCCAGGCTAACATCTCTTCCAGTAACTGCTTCCCGATCCCTGAACCTCTATATTCTTTTTGGACCATCACCCCGAAAGAACCGGTATGCGCCATTCTCTTCCGCTCTTGTGAGATGAACACGATCCAGCCGACCACTTTTCCGTCGATTTCTGCCACGATCATGATATCACGTGGATTCTCTGATATCCTTTCTATCCATTCCCACTGCTGTTCACGTGTTTTTTCGAAGTCTTCGGGTACATTTATAAAATAGTCACCCTCTCCAATCACTTCTTGTTGTATCTCTAAAACCACCGCGGCATCTTCTACACAAGCAGTCCTGAGCACAGCCTTCTCATTCTTTTTCACTGCCACTTCATTCACCCCATCGAAATGTCAAATGCAATACCGAATTCTCCACACGTCACATTGAATCCTCTTTTTTTGCGTCAAAATGACCTGTTCCTTTTTCCAGAAAATAGTTTACAATGGAAGTACTAATATTGAGGAGGTCTTTTACATGAGAAACATGAAAAGTCGAAAAGTCCATTTATATAAGGGAGGAACACTCACGTAAGTTGTAAACGGTGTACCCCCTTATATGTGTTTTGCGAATGAACACTAAAAGGGGTATTACATGCAATTTCCAATCAAAAAGTTTTTGTCTTATTATAGACCGTATTTAAGAATGTTTTTAACTGTGTTGGGGTGTGCGTTCTTTACATCCACTCTGATTCTCGTGTTTCCTTTGCTCGTACGATATGTGACAAAGGATGTGCTGGCAGGTGACCTTTCCACTGCACTGAATGATGTATACTGGATCGGCGCACTTATGCTGCTCCTGGTTGCGTTCCAAAATACCGGAAACTACATTGTCGATTACAAAGGACACGAAATCGGAGCGATGATGGAAAGGGACTTGAGGAGCGAGTTGTTTGCACATATGCAAAAGCTTTCCTTCAGCTTTTATGACAAGGAAAAGACAGGTCAGCTGATGTCGAGGATTTCAAATGACTTACTACTCCTTTCCGAGCTGTACCATCACGGTCCGGAAGACTATACCAAGTACCTGGTCCGCTTCATAGGTGGCTTCGTCATCCTGTTTTTCATCAACGCGCCCTTGACGATCGCCGTCTTTTGTATCTTATTCGTCCTTGTCATAATGTCTGTGTACTACAATAAACTTTTGAACACAGCATTAAAAGGTAATAAAGAACGGATAGCGGATGTGAATGCCCAGGTTGAGGATAGCCTTGGCGGAATCCGGGTCGTAAAATCGTTCGCCAATGAAGGAATCGAAATCGAAAAGTTCAATCGGGAAAATGACCGTTTCCTTGAAAGTCGCAGAAGAACCTATTGGACTGAAGCAGTCTTCTACAATATTTCAGAGACACTGATCCAATTGATCACCGTCACCGTCGTGATCATCGGCAGTACTAGAATCGTCCATCAAACACTCGATTTAGCAGATCTGATCACATTCTTGCTGTATATCGGGTTCATGGTTGAGCCGATTCAACGATTGACCTTCATGAGCACACAATTTCAAGAAGGCATTACCGGTTTCCAGCGCTTTATGGAAATCATGAATCTGAATCCGGCAATTGAGAATAACAAAAATCCGATCAGTCTTGATAACGTGAGCGGTGAAATTGAATTCAGGAAGGTCACATACCGCTATGATGTTGATCTAGACCTTGTCTTTGAAAATTTGACCCTGCATATTCAACCTGGGGAATACGTTGCCCTAGTCGGTCCATCGGGTGTAGGAAAAACGACGTTATGCTCTCTCATCCCTCGATTTTATGATGTGACAGATGGGGAAATCTTGATTGACGGGGAAAACGTTCGAAATATCGACTTGTCTTCTTTGAGGAAAAATATCGGGATCGTCCAACAGGATGTCTATCTTTTCGCCGGCACGGTGATGGAAAACATCCGTTACGGAAAACCTGATGCCGCAGACGAAGACATCATCATGGCTGCTAAACATGCCAATGCCCATGAGTTCATCATGAGCCTGCCGGACGGTTATCATTCCGAAATCGGGCAAAGAGGCGTCCGCCTGTCCGGTGGTCAAAAGCAACGACTCAGTATCGCTCGTGTCTTTTTGAAGAATCCACCGGTATTGATACTCGATGAAGCGACGAGTGCACTGGATAATGAGAGCGAAAGCATCGTAAAAGATTCGCTGGAACTGCTGGCCAAGGGACGGACGACCATCGTCATTGCCCATCGACTTTCCACGATCCGCAATGCCCAGCGGATCGTCGTAATGACCAGGGACGGAATCGCCGAACAAGGTACACACGACGAATTGATCGCTCGCGGCGGTACCTATGCACAGCTTTATTCCAAACAATTTGAATTTCAGGTATAAACAAAGGAAACTAGGGCTCAGCTCCCTTCTCGGGTATGCTGAGCCCTTTTAATGATCCCTTTCAATTATCTGTGTTGATCGATAAGAATCGGATTTCCATCAGGATCTTCAATTGTTAAACTTGCTGGTCCCTCTCCCGTTTCATCAGCTTCAGTCAGAAGTTTGACCCCTTTTTCCTTAAGGTGTTTTTGAAGGTCCCTTACGTCTGTGAATGAATCGAGGTTTTCAGCATTTTGATTCCAACCTGGATTAAACGTCAGGATGTTCTTTTCAAACATTCCCTTGAAAAGACCGATGACGCAGCTTTCATTCTTCATGATGAGCCAGTTCTGGTCGATGTCTCCGCCTAAATCTTCAAACCCCAGATTCTCGTAGAATGCTTTTGATTTGTGGATGTCCTTTACACTTAAACTTACAGAAAACGCTCCTAGTTTCATATTACACACTCCTAAAATAGTAAAATTTGGCATGAATCAAGTATACAAGAAAACTCAGCATATACAAGCCCGTGGCACAGGCTGAGCCTTGGTTTTTCGCCGAAAAAAGGCTACTTACCTATCATGTAAAATGAAAGGTGAGCAGCCTCTTTTTATAGTACATTCATCATTTGATAGATATGGAGCATCTTATCTAAAAATAAACGCTCCCAATCTCAAATTCAATTCTGTCGCAGCACACTTAATGCATCGCTCCAGGCAATTACCTGGTCAATCATCGCTTCAACTGAAGATACTTGATAAGATGCAGGTTTAAACTCACTGAAATTTTCAAAGTCGGTAAAGAGCGAAAGCCGGACTTGAGCCCTTACGTCAGCAACCTGAAGTTCACCCATAATCAGCCGGAGATTCTCAACAGCACTGATCCCTCCTGCAGCTCCATATCCTACAAAACCAGCAGCCTTATTGTTCCATTCATTATATAAATAATCAATTGCATTCTTAAGCGCACCAGAAGTAGCATGATTATACTCAGGCGTCACGAAGATATAACCATCGAATGAAGCGATTTTTCCGGACCATTTCTTGGTGTGCGCCTTCGTGTATTGACCTGTTGCCGGAGACATCGGTTCATCCAGCAGTGGAAGATTATAATCTGCAATATCGACAATCTCAAATTCGGCATCCGTACGCTCCTTCGCTATTCTGTGCACCCATCGGGCGACTGCCTCACCATTTCGTCCTGGTCTTGTGCTTCCGATGATGATCGCTATTTTTGTCATAATCTATTCCTCCCTGATTTTATTTTGATATTTCAAAAAACCACACTGATCTACTTTGACGAATTATTGATTTACGATTACTTTTCATTGATGGTCTGGTTATCCCCGACAGTTTTAGATTGAAAAAATATACCCTTGTTGAACTGGATTACGTAAAGCGATAGCACTGCTACATGTAGAGCAGCAAGAATCAGAAAGATATTGCTGTAAATAGCACCGTTCGAATAGGAATGTGCCGGATTCCAATGACCTGCAGAACCCATGTCAACCATTTTTCCATAAATCCCCGTGGCCATCCCACCTGCGATGAAATTCAACATTGTCAATAGTCCCATCCCGACTCCAGCCTGTTCTTTCGATAATGTCATCGATACTGAATTGGACATCGCGATCATCATGAACGTTTGCCCAACATTACCAAGTATCAAAAAAATCGCAATGAATATAGGCGATATCCCTGTAAATGTGGATAGTAAGATAAAACAAGCTACAAGCAACATGGAGGCTATGAAGAACAAAAACGAATTGCCTTTCAAATCCGCCAGTCTTCCACCACTCCTCCCCAGGATAGCTGAGGCTGCGGCACCTGGAACAAGGGCCAAACCGATCCAGCTGGCCGGGAGATGATGGATATCTGCCAAAAGCAATGGGCTAAGGTAATAAAGGGAAAAACCGATTCCGCTTATCAGAAAAGTGATGACCAGCCCAATGGTGTAGCTCTTGATGGTAAATAGATCCGGTTGTATGAACGGCTCGGTGACAGATCGAATTCGTACAATGAAGAAAACCACAGACAACAATCCTCCAATAGTAAACAATCCTCCCCCAACCGTAACGCTCAGCAGCAGTAGAGTCACTGCAACAGCAAGCATACCCCCGCCGATCCAATCGAGCTTCCTGTAATGACCACGTTCATCCCCTAAATATCTTCGATAGAAAGGTAGAGTAATCAAAATGAAAAAGGGAAGGCAGAATAACCAGCGCCAATGCGCAACACTTAATATCAAGGCGGATATGACCGGGCCCAGTGCACTTCCAAGCGCAAGCCCGACAAATGCCATCCCCAAAGCTGATCCACGCCGTTCAGGTGAAAAATACCGGATGGGAATAAGCATCGCTGTTGCAGGAATCGCTGCTGCTCCCATTGCCTGCATGCATCTGCCTACAAGGACCATCCAAAAGGTCTGGGAAGTAAGGCCGATCAATGAACCCACCGCAAAAAATAACAATCCGAAAGTCAGAAGATCCTTAAGTTTGTAACGGTCTGCGAGTTTCCCATAAATGATCGTACCTATGCCGTAAATCAAGGCATATGATGATGTGACCCAACTTACCTGGGCATTCGTAAGGCCAAACTCTTCGCTTATTTGAGGAAGAACAAAATTGAACATCAATACGCTCATTGCTGAAAGGGCTAGAGTGAACATTACAACCCTCATCAATTTCTCACCAGTATGCTGCTCAACACCAAACTCCATAATCATTCTCCTTTCTTAATAAATCTAAAAGGCAAATATCACCTCCTCCATTCATTTGTCTGTCACTACTGACTGACATTTTAGATTAAAAAAGGTACTAGGGTCTCAATGCCCTAGTAAAAATGGAAACACTCTCTTCAACAAACGATTCGAAAGGGATATCAGTTAGAATGGGATCATTGTTCATCCTGCCCATCGCTGTACCATAATTCATGTACAAAAAAGCGATTGCTTTGCTTTCAAAATCCATTTCAATGACCTTTCCCTTTTTATACATTTCTTCAAAGTATCCTGTTAGGAAATCTTTTAACTGTTGAGGATGACGGTGTGTTCGTTCACGAAATCCTGGGAGTTTATCGCCTACCTTAGCACTTATTTTGATCAATTTTCGATTTTGGTACATGATTCTGTGATAGCTTCGGCAAATCAAAAGCAGGTCCGCATGAAGATCCCAAACGATTTTTTCATGAAACAGGTCTTTCATCTCTTCAGCATAATGATAATGATTGAAAGCGGACTCCAATAAGTTCTGTTTACTTTGAAAATGACGAAACAGTGTTTTTTCACTGAATCCGGCCCTGGCTGCGATTTCTTGTGTAGACACCCCGTTGTAGCCATGTTCTGCCATTAGATCGATTGCTGCCATCATAATCTTTTCAGAAGTATCCATCTTTTTAGTTCGATTCATCTCAATACCCTCACCTAATAATGTCAGTGTTCACTGACATCAATATATTACATCTTACGAATGATGTCAACAATATAACACCCTAACACGTCAGAAATTTGACCGATGGCATTGATGAAGATGCAGGAGAAATACATTTGATTGATTTCAATTCTTCCATATTTCTCAACGAGCCCCCTCCCAAAGCCACCACAACGCACAGATTCTTTAGAGCTGATCCTTTTTTGCCATCCAGAAGTTCTTATAAAAAGATCTATTCCATAAACTCCATCCTACCAATCTGGAAAATATTTATGATTATTCCTTGACAAGAATATTCCAATTAGAGTATATTTAATACATGGAAAAAATATTGAGTGCACTTGCAGAATCTAACCGCTTGAAAATCATCGAACTTTTGCGTGATGAACCTCATACTGTCGGGGAAATCGCCGATCAACTTGGGATCCGTCAGCCTCAAGCTTCCAAACACCTACGTGTACTCAGTGATGCAGGACTCGTTGAGGTGAATCCGATCGCCAACCGTAGAATTTATAAGCTTCGTCAAGAACCGTTCATGGATCTTGATGATTGGCTGGATTCTTTCCGAAACGTGTGGAATGAACGATTCGACCAATTGGATGAGTATTTGCAGGAACTGAAGGAAAAGGAACAAGGTAAGGAATGAGCATGGGAAATTTTTCACGAATGGAGGACCGCTGTTTTTTTGTACTGGAAATGATATTTTAATTAGGAGGCGTTAAAATGTCTGAAAGCAAATTGACAAGCAATCTAGTAACACGTACAGAGGGTCGTAACCTGATCATTGAAAGAGTTTTCGATGCACCAAGGGATCTCGTATTCAAGGCCTTTTCACAAAAGGAACATTTGGAAAATTGGTGGGGACCTAAAGGATGGAACACAACTGTCCATCAATTTGAATTCAAACCAGGCGGGGTATGGCACTATTGCATGCGTTGCGTAGACAAAAACCAGGGAGACTTTTACGGCATGGAATCCTGGGGGTTATCCGAATATAAAGAAATTGTCGAGTCTGAAAAAATCATCTACACCGACGCGTTCTCGGATGCAGAGGGAAATAAAGCGGATGGGATGCCCGAGACCCTCATTACAATGACTTTCCTCGATAATGACGGAAAGACGAAAGTGATTTCCAATTCTGAATTCGCTACGGAAGAAGCCCTCAAGCAAGTCAAAGATATGGGTGTTGTAGAAGGCTTCACATCCCAATACGAACGATTCGACGAATATTTGCAACAACTTCAATAGGTAGTAAAAACAACGGGCTTGAAATTTCAAGTCCGTTGTTTACTTCATCACTCAAAAGATTTTGCAGTTTCGATCAGGTCTTCCTTCGTGATCTCTGTATCTGACTGTTCCTTATAATAAGATAACGTATAGTTCATATTGTCTTCTTTCCAATTCAGGACCATATTTCCGGCCTCGGTTTCGGCAAATTGTCCTTTAAGTTCACCTATGTCAACTGTTTCGTACTCCATATCTGAATGAACATCTATATCTTTCACAATCTCAAGTCCCATGAGGTTTCGATTCCCTTCTCCGGAACTCGTAAAATCGATCATGATGACAGTGTCATCTTGTCCCTCACCGAGTTCGATAGGGGGATTCAAGTCTGCCTGACCATCATCAAATGGAAGTTTTGTAGGTACCCTGGGTTGGAAAGCCCTCTCTTCAAGCCCTTCTTTTAACTTCGTATCATCATAATCATATAAATTTCCACTCGTGCTGCACCCTGCCAGAACCAATAAAACTACGAAAACCATAGACAACCTTTTTTTCAATTTTGCCCCCTCCTTTATTAAATCCAACTTCCCAATATTTGAAAAAGTCCATAAAGAATCGCAATGGCCGGAGCAACTACGCAAACTCCGATGAACAAAGATTTCAAGATATCTACTATCAGCGGCGGTTGTTTTACTTCGGTTGCTTCTGCTTTTAGGCTTTTTAACGACTGATTGATGCTTTTCAATTCCTCGAGGATCTGCTTTTCTGTGTTGTTTTCCATATATGTCCCGCTCCTTATCATGTTATATAGAAGAAAGATTGTGGTAAATGGTCCACACAAGAAGTCCGCCTGCTGTCGCAATAAACAGCACATTGAAGAAAAGCGTCTTCTTTTTACCGCCCAGTAAATCTCTAATCAAAATATGTATACCTTGAGACATCATCAAGGCGATTAAAAACATGCTGCCAATATGATCATTGAAAGGATCTTCATCAAAATTCATTTGAATGGCACCGACGATCAACGGTACATAAATAATGGTAAACACGATATTCAATCTTTTTATCATGTAATCACCTGATTCTTGGTTGTTTGGTTTATGTCGTAAAATACGGTAAATAATACACCACCGTGATGATCCCACTCGTCACGAGATAAATAAGTGTACCGATGATGAAGGGGTTGAAGCTGAGGCTGAATGGTTTGATTTCCCCTGCATTCACACCTGTCGTCCCTTTAATGCTTGCATTCACCTGGTTGTTGGACATTTTTCCATTAAGCATCCCCATCCACACAACAATGAAAACAAGCAGGCCGCATAAAAACATCGACTCCATAAAACTCCAACCTACTAATCTAGAAAACAACCAGGATAATCCCGTATTGAACATGATCGTGGCAATGACCAGGAGAAACTTCATCAAACCACCCTTTCCTGAAAATACTTGATACAATTTATACGGGAATCGCCCCTGAAAAGTTCCATGGAATTTCCAGTTGCGCTAATATTTTCTGCTATCTGAGCTTTGCCGGTTCTTCTGCATATGACTCAATAAATCCACAACTAACATATTTTACTAATAGGTTTTGATTAAGGTAAAATAAAGCACAGATTGTTCCTTAAAGGAGATTTAGATTATGATACTTCGATTCGGGTATGTTTCGACAGCACTTCATCTGTGGGAATCATCCCCTTCAAGGACATTGACTTTTACGAATTGGAAGAAGCTAGATACGAACAAGCGCAAGGAAAAACTTTTTCATGCGACGGCTCAGAATCTCAACAATACGAAACGGGCTATGTATTATAACATCGCTCAGGGCATCCACCTTTACCGGATGTCTTCTTCCCTCGTGCCGCTTGCGACCCATCCAGAGGTGAAGTGGGATTATATGACATCGTTTCGGGAGCAGTTCCAAGAGATCGGTGAGATTGTCAAAAAACACGCAATGCGTGTAAGCTTCCACCCGAATCAGTTCACCCTGTTCACAAGCGATAAAGAACATGTGACCCAAAACGCAATCACGGATATGGACTATCATTATAAAATGCTTGAATTGATGGGATTACATGCCCAGGCAACGATGAACATCCATGTTGGTGGAGCTTATGGGAACAAGGAAAAAGCCATCAGTCGTTTTCATGATAATATTGAAAAATTGGACAGCCATATAAAAAAGCAGGTCACACTTGAAAACGATGATAAAACTTATACAGCTCAAGAAACGCTGGCCGTATGTAAGGAGCATGCATTGCCGATGGTCTTTGATTACCACCATCACTGGGCAAACCCCGGAAATGAATCGGTAGGGGAATTGCTTCCTGAAATCTACTCGACCTGGAAAAACAAGAAGCAACAGCCGAAATTCCACCTTTCCTCACCAAAATCAGATAAGGAATATCGCTCCCATGCAGATTATGTTGACCTGCAATTCGCCCTACCGTTCATCAAAGATCTCATCGCTTTCGGTGAGGATGCCGATATCATGATCGAGGCCAAATCAAAGGATAAAGCAGCATTGCGTCTAGTCGGAGAGTTAGCGGCATTGCGTGGGTTCAAACGGATCGACGGTGCTGTGATCGAGGTTTGACTCGCGTAAAATTTATCCAAGTGCTTCAAGTTAAGCAACATTCAGCCCAAGCTTGAGCAAATTTGTTCCGATCATGAACAATTTCGAGGGCACCTTGTACAAAGGTCAGCTTGTGCAATTTGGTACTTATGTCCCATCCGAAAGATCCTGGCGGCAGCTTTTGCCCCAGGATCTTTTCTACATCTACAGCGATTGCACGAACTCCGTGACGACTTCATTGAAAGTTTCAGGTTCCTCAAGGAATGGACAGTGGCAGCTATCTTCGAATACGACCAGATGGGAATTCACGAGGTGTTTATTCAAGTACTCGCCTGCTTCGACAGGAATAAGTTTCTCCGCTCTTCCGAAACAGAGCAGTGTCGGTACTTTTATGTTTTTGAACTGGTTCCGGTAGTCAACGACAGTCTGATCGAATAAGATCGCGCTTGCTACAGATTCCGGAAGCTTCGTCGTTTCCTCCAGCATCCAATCAAATTCTTTCTGTGGAAGCTCCTCCTTGAACATAAGCGGGATGAATTCGCTAAGGAAACCAACACGATTATTCTGAACTTCCCGCATCAGATGGATGAGTGTAGGGAGGTCGAAGGCACCGCTCGGGAAATCATCCCATTTGAAGTCAGAAGCCAATTCATCCACGATTACCGTACCCTTCACATTGTCTTCGCCGAATTGTTGCAGATAGTCCCAAACCACGAACGCACCCATCGACCAGCCAACCAGGACAACATCCTTCAGTTCCATTTTTTCGAGAAAAGTATGCAGATCACGAGCATAATTTGCAACGGTGTGCCCGTGCTGAACCTTCTCTGACTGCCCATGTCCACGTAAATCAAGTAATATTACCCGATGGTCTTTCCTGAAATGTTCGGTTTGTTTTTTGAAAAAGCGGCTGCTCATCCAAACCCCATGAATGAAAATGACCGGGGCTCCTTCACCCACATCCTCATAGTACAATACCACATGATCTTCAACCTCTAGATACGGCATCCTTTGACCTCCCTCATTTTTAACTTCAATCATTCCATTCTATTATTCTATGTCCGACAAATATGTCTCAAATCAGCCTTCCCTTCAACCATGGGCGCGGTTGATAAGGTCCGATCGGTATTTGGATGAGGCACGACTCGTGCTCAAGCCGGTAGATGTCATCTGCACTTGCGACATCGAACCCAAGTAATGGATGACCGCCTAAACCGAGTGCTGAACTTGCCAACAGGAGACGCTGCATCATCATGCCTGCTTCCATCTGTTGGATTCGGTAGCCCCTAAACCTGAGCCCTTTTTTATGAGGATCAGAAACTCCGACCAGATGAAAACAAAGCGGCACCTGATAGAGGTTCACATTATGCATGGTCATTGCAGACTGAAGATGCACACGCATATCTCCAGGTTGGATGAGTCTCAAGGTATGGGAAGAAGGGTCATACCGATATGCACCATGTGGCACCTCCTCCACATTGTAAAAACACCCATAAATCTTAATCCCGCTTTCGGAGATCTTTGTCGCTTCCTTTAGTAAAACGGCTAACTGCTGCTGTGTGATCTTTTCTAAAGTAAAATCCATTTCTGGAGAGTATCGGTTTAGACAAGCTTCTGAAAAATCAACATCCCTCTGTTCTGGAGTCGGCAGCCAGATCAGCAACCCTTCACCTTCTCCTTTACCTTTTTCATCTTCTCGTACCCAATTGGTTGTTTCCATCGATTCCATCATCGAGGCTTCATTCATTTTGACGAGCATAGAATAGTCCAACACTTTTTCCGAGCGGACAAAATGGTTGCTGTCCAGTTTAGGAAGAGTAGTGATCAATCCGTTCGACTTGCTGTCATTGCCCTCGTTCGACCATACAACTTCCGATTTCGCTAACGGAACGATGGCATACACACTCTCTTCCGGTTCATCCAACCCTAGCAAGTGATTGGCAACACGGTCGAGGAACTGGAAGCAGACATGGTGTGAATATCCAAATCGTTTGCTCACTTCACTCAACTGGCCGATCAATGCGCCGGCATCAAGACCCTGTAATCGGTAAGCGAAATTATTGTATTTGAAAAAGTTCTTCCAGAACATCGTCGAAATAAGCGCAGCCCCGAAACAACCCGACAATTCACAGCGCCCGCCCAGAGCGTAATTAAGATACGCATCAAAATTGCCTTCCCGCAATAAGACGAGACGGTGATGGGCAACGTCGTAATGGTAGATGCCTTCTGCCAGGTCTTCGATTTTCAGATAGAGGTACAGTTCATTCGGATACAGTCCACCGCCTGAAGGGGCAAACCGTCGCGAGCGTGCAAGATTCATTGTATCTTCCGAAAATTGGGCCAGACCGTAAACGTACCAGAGAAAAGCGCTCATGTTTTCCAGTGTCAGAGCCGAATCCAGCTCCTCGAACGAGTGCGGGATGTCCGATGACAATTGTATGATAGGGCGATCTTGATACAGCTTATAGGGAAGCGGGGCATCATCCCAGTCGATTTCCAAATCCGGCGGTTTTATCCGATCGATGTCGTAGTGGAGATTGTAAAGAAATTCATCCAGGTCCACCCTGTTTCCTCCTTTCACCTATGGGAATGGGTGCGGGTGTGGATTGAGTTCTTCCCGTGTCAAAGGGCGTTCTTCATAACCGAGCTCCATTGGGACGTTCAACACCCGGTCCAGCCCATTGATGCGGATGAGTTTATGACCGAATGTCATCGGCATCATTCCAGGGATCAGCACTTTTACGCAATGCAGACCGTTCCTCCTGATTTCGGAAGTCGTCTGATCCACAACGATGACCTCCATATCCAACCTTTTGAACGTGTCGAGGATTCCCTTCAGATCCTCCGTCAAATCAAGGTTCCGGGATGGCGGTGGAAAAGCTTCAGCAAAAGTCTGTGTCGGACGGTTTTCATCCATTAAAAATCCAAGCCGCTCTTCCGCTTCCTTCAATCCATACAACCTGCCGTGGTCATCCATCGTCCTGATCTTGTAAGGATCCTCTAGCAGTTCTCTATATTCACCTTTACCCGATTCGAAGCTTTCCTCAAGGGAAACGACCATGCCTGCCAGTTCGTAGATCGCGCTTTTCGTTGCTTTTACAGGGTCCAAGTGGGCACCAGCCGCACAAAGGAGATTCATGCCTTTATCCTTACGATTTTTGACAAAGGCCCATACAGCAGGAACCCCATGCTCCATCGTCGCGTTGTAAAGATGAAAATCATAGCCACTGATCTCGCGCATCCGTTCAATCATATGGTTAAGTTCCATATCCCGAGCAGAAAAAGGATCAATCCGCGGCAGTCTCAACTGGCCATACCAGGTCATAAGGAATGCATCGCGCTCGATGACCTCCATGATCCCATAGAAAATCGCCTCTTCCAAACTACCGCCTAATGCACAGCCATTCGATGTTTCATATACGAGCCCCTCTCCACATCCGACACTGTAGTAGGCAAGAAGTTCAGGGACAAGGACTGGCCGCTCTTGTAAGAATGAATGGCCCCACACCCAGTTCAATTCACGTGCAGGGTCGAATTTCTTATATGGAAAACCGTCTTCAGCATAGTGATCATCTTCATGGACACCGAATCGAAGTGGATGAACCGCCTTGTCAGCAAGATTCTCATACGTATCCCTGACGACTGTCCTCTTCGCTCTTGGACCCGTTCCGCAGGATCGCTCCAATGCCTCTAAAATTGCAGTCTGTTCACTAAGTACATAAGAATGCGTCCGTCCGGCAGTGCCTTCATTTCCGCTGAAGAGAGGTAGTGTAACGATAACATCGGCAAATGGGGTCACCGTGTCATACATCTTTCCGTTCATCATACCGGACCTGCTCGATAAATAATCTTTCTCCAAAAATGTCTTCAAGTCATCCATTGGCCGGCATCGGTAACTGTCCGCAGAAACTTTCGGGCTGGATTGGAGTGTGATCCTTGCATCAGATTCCGTATCATCCAGCATTCTGCTACATGATGGACAGGCAGACTCAGGTAAAATGAACCGCCAGGCGCCATCCATGGTTTTGAGATTCAAGAGATACAGATGTTCTGCTGATTGTGGAGGTATTCCTTCGAAAAACCTCTTGACTTCCGAAACGATCAGTTGGACCATTTGTGAAATGGCAGTATCAGACAACCAGGCATCCGGTTGTCGTTCTTCTTGCTGCGCGACCTGCTGTTCCTTCAACCCCCACATTTCTTTTTTATCCCGTCCCGCCATCAAGAGACGTGTATCAGCACAGTAAGAGCAACCTTGTTTGTCAGGTTGGACGAACGGACCGATCATCCCCTCACCGAAAGTAAAAAAACCTCTAAGCCACGGAATACGATGCCGGCGGTAAACATCTTCTGCTTGCAGATGATCAGCCGGCACCCACGTATCATGCAAAACGAGTACCAATTCAGTCAATTCTGGAAGGTTTTCTTCAACCATATGCCGGCGGTTGAGTTTATAGCTGCCAACCAGTTTTTCATAGACTTTGTCAGCTAGTCTTCCATATCCGACAATGAGTATCGAAGCACTCACAGTAATGGATCCTCCTTCCTCAGAACGACACCGACAACTACTGTTTGTTCTTTTTTCAATAAAGGATCCATCGCTAAATCGAACACCTCGACATATCGGCGGTTGTTTTCTAGGATCTGCAAGGCAGCCTGGAGACTTTTTACGGTATCAGTGGTCTGGACGTCAATCTCCATCGGCTCTTTCTCTTGAAACATGACATTCTGAGCCTCGATCGCCTGTGTTGAAAGCTTACCGGATTTATTCTGATGTTTTGTGACGAAGTGATGGAGGGCGTTACGAAGGGCATCTGTCATCGTAAGCCCCGGGCTCCCATATGCACGCTCCTTGTCTTTTACCCATACGACCGGTAATCCGCTGATTTCCTTTCCAAGACCGATCTGAGGTTCTCTTCCCATCGTTCTCAGCGCTTGCAGATAGAATCGGCAGTGCTTATCTTGTATCTCTTTCAACTTCACCATGGTTGCGGTCATTTTCCGTTTTTCTGTTTGTATCTGCAGTTCATCAAGCAGACATTTTTGCAGTCCTCGGCTCACTGATTCAATGCTGGATTCACCGGCACCGATGCAGGCTACGTCCTTAACATCCAGCTTTGTGATCAGTTTTTCACTATAGCGCTCCAACCCGACCAGACCTGCCTCTCGCCGTACTTCATGGTGAGTGAGACCACTGCAAATCTCTGCTGATAAAAGTTCTGCAGGTCCTTCAGAAAGCGGGTCGACGGTTTGAATCCAGCATTGTGAAAGAGGGATTTGAGAGAGATCCCCTTCCTCCCACTTATGAAAAACCCCAGAAACCTCAGAAGTCAGGTGGCTGAATGCTAGCAGCAGTTGTGTTGTATCCCTTTTTGCTTCAGAAAGTTTACGGACATCGACTTGCTTGAAGGATTGGAGAACAGACGGTTTCGGCTGAAAGAAATGCCACTTCCCTTCCATCGTAAAAAGATTCAATAGATAAAACTTTTGATGGGCTGTTGAAGTTGTCGCCTCTGTCATTTTCTTGAACAACTCGAACGCACAAACGTTTACGAGCATCGCACCAGCAGTGGATGAATACGGTTGATTCGGTTTTTCCTCTTCAAAGACGGTGGTATGCAAGCTGGTCCAGGCAGCTGTCCAATCCCCGGCTGAACCTGGTTGCACAAGCGGTCCTGCCATGCCGAACCCCTCTACACACACCGCACACATGAACAACGTGTCTACCTTTCTACAGGCCGACTCGATCGTCTGTAATTCTTCCAATTCTCCTTGTTGTGATACATATACGACACAATCGAAAGCGTTGACGATTTCGCGCCATGAGTGATTACGTTCTGCTATGGTGACCATGCTGATTGCAACATCTGGATCCGTTTTCCGCGCCTGGACGGTAAGTTCGGATAACCGTTTGCGATTCGTCGGCATTGAATCGGTGATCAACGTGTGGAATTTAGGAAGTCCCGATTCGAGCAGCGCATTAACCGCTGAAAGAAAAATGCTGCCAGCACCGACCAACAGCACCTTTGACTTCCGGAATTCTTGAAACCGATAGGCACCTGAATTCCCAAAGCTATTGAGAAACTCAATCTGTGAAGCATATTTTTTACATATGTTCTCCGGAAGATCGTGAGGATTTTCTTCACTAAGATCCCGTAAAAATCCATTCTTGTACAAGGTTTCGGAAATTTCATAAACCCTGTCCCGATATGGACCAGGCAGACCTTCAGTCAAATCTTTCAAAGTGAATTCCCCGCTGTACATCGGGATCAGTTTTTCGACCCACTGTTGGATCGCTTTACCGCCCATCCGGAAAGAACCTGCATTGTTACGGAAGTAAACACTATCTTTTCCATCGGGCAGAAAGAACGTATCCCTGTTCACTTTCAACCGCATGGAAGGGCTCAATTTCATCATGTGCTCCTCCTTAACCAAGAGCTTTTTTCTTCCTTTGATTGTATGTAAGTCATTTTGTCTTTTATGCACGTCGTCCGCTTTTTTCGAGGTAGCCTTTTAAAAAAGGCTTTGTGATACTTCCCCCAGGAGGATCGCAAATGTCGCTGCACTGGAACTAAGCCAAAAAATCAACATCGATATTTAACAAAGCCTAATAAAGAACCCCTGATCGAGACTGGGGTCCTTCGGGCACGATATTCGTCAATAAAAACTCGGGGTATCCACTTCTAATCGTCTTGTTCTGCTCCTAAACCACCTGGTGAGCAAAGACCACACCGTGGGCCGCCACATGGCGGGCCACTACAATGACCGCTGCATGGTGGTCCTCCACATTGCCCGCCGCATCTTGGACCTCCACATTGACCACCACATAGCGGTCCTATGCAAAGTGGTATCCCACATTGAGCTCCGCATCGTGGACCCCCACATTGGCCTCCGCATGGCGGTCCTCCACATTGGCCCCCACATCGTGGACCTCCGCATTGCCCGCCACATGTTGGTCCCCCACATTGACCTCCACATCGTGGTCCTCCGCATTGCCCTCCACATTGCCCACCGCACTGTGGACCTCCGCATTGCCCACTACATGGCGGACCTCCGCATTGTTGACCGCCACACTGACCTACGATAACACATAGACGGGATTGTGCTTCGTATTCCATATGCTGTTCGCTCGGTACGAAGTGATTTGCATAATAATCACCCATATCAAGACCCTGGATACCTTGACGAAACCCATTCACCGGCTTCCCCCCTCGATCCATATTCGACTTCTATAATATGACTACGCGAGGTGGACAGTTAACTTTCTCATAAAAGGAAAAAGTTATCAGCAAACACCTCCAGTCCTACCTGTATATGCTTGTCTACAGACGCAGTATAGGATAAGACCAACATGAGTTCTATCATGGATGGTCATGAAAAATGGAAATGACCCAAAACATCACTTTTATCAATGTTCGGGTCAGTCATTATGGTGTACATAGATGATCCTGAAATCTTAACGGACATCAGGGACGGTATTTAAGATAAATTAGACTTTTTCAGAATTTTAACGGACACCAGAGCCGTTATATGTGATCAAAAGCAATGATTCACATGGATTTTGACGAAATAAGAGCCCTGATGTCCGTTATTTTTATAAATGAACGATTTTTTGGAAAATAAGGTCTCCTGTGTCCGTTAACGGGCTTTCCCTAATTATTCAATAGGCATGAAAATTCTCACCTAATGGGCAGTGTTAATTATGTCTCAGCATATCACTATAGGTTTACGTTTATCCACACCGTCCGCCGCATGGACCACCACATCGACCACCGCAAGGACCGAAGCACCGTCCACATGGACCGAAGCATCGACCACACGGCCCGAAACATCGGCCACATGGACCGAAGCATGCACCACACGGACCAAAACAAGCACCACATGGCCCTATGAACACGCATAAACGGGATTCTTCTTCATGATCCATATGTTGTTCACTAGGCACAAACTCATTTACATCGAAATCCCCAATATCAAGCCCCTGGAGATCCTGTCGAAATTCCTTCACTGCATTTCCCCCTATCCTTCAGTAATCAATTTGACTGTAAAATGATTACATGATTGAAAACTAAAACTCTCTTCAACACAGTATGAAGATGGCCTGGGAGTTGTTACAGTCCGCCTTGTCTCTATTTGCGAGATTGCCGGTCCCGGTTTAAGGACAATCGAGAATCCTTCGATGTCCGTCAAAAAAATCTTAAGTTCGTCCTGGAGATGTAAGGTCGCAAGCTCTTGCTACCGGTGTTTATCCGTTTCTCGTGGTGAGTCTCATCAAGACCTTCCTTGTAAGCGGATCGGAATCACCATGAGAAAACGGGTGGTTCAAGCGAAAATGCTGAATAAACAGGTTGCAGCATAAAATAAAGTGGTGGCGATTTTCATAAAATCGCTTCATATTTTATTTGGAATGACTTCTTTGCGGAATCTCTGCACTTTTCATTAATCTGTTCACTTCTCGGAATAATCTGTTCACTTCTCAAGATAATCTGTTCACTCTCGATAAACACAGTAAACCCCCCAGGATGTATCTGCATCCTGGGGGGGTTGCTTACCTGTTTTTTAGTGTTGTACTGCGTTTGCTGCGTTGACGCGCCCGTTTTGGAAGAGGGTTCCTGTGCCTCTAACGTCATCTGCTGTTTCTTCCAGGGCTGTACGGATTTGCTCAGCACTTTTGCCTTGAGCGGCAAGCAATCCAGCGACACCTGCAACAACTGGAGATGCCATCGATGTTCCTGAGTAACTTGCATATCCGCCATTCGGAATCGTCGAGTAGATGTCAACGCCAGGTGCTGCGATATCTACCCATGTTCCGTAGTTGGAGAAGTATGCAATCGTATCATTCTGGTCTGTTGCGGCTACCGCGATCGCATTATCGTAAAATGCCGGATAGCTTGGCAATGGCGAGCTTGAGTTCCCTGCAGCTGCTACGACAACAGATCCTTGCTCCCATGCGTAGTTGACCGCATCTTCTAACGTTTGGGTACCGACTGCTCCCCCAAGACTAAGGTTGATGACTTGGGCACCTTGATCTGCTGCATAACGGATTCCCTGAGCAACATCATCAAGTGAACCGCTCCCATCTGCATCTAGTACACGGACAGGAAGGATGGATGCTTCCGGAGCCAAACCTGCAATTCCTTCGCCATTATTCGTATTGGCTGCTGCTATTCCAGCTACGTGTGTGCCATGTTCATTTTCATCAATCGCGTCATTGTCTTCATCGACGAAATCATAGCCTTCCAGGACTTTTCCGTCCAGGTCCGGGTGATTATAATCGACGCCTGTATCGACGACTGCAATTTTAACGGATGGATCACTAAGCGTGACATCCCATGCTGCTTCTGCTCCAATTTTTTGAGGTGCATATTGTAACGAATGATACGCAGGATCATTCGGCATATAATTTGCGTGAAGTGTCACGTTCGGTTCAGCATACGATACGGCATCAATCGATTCCAATGACTCGACTGCTTCCGAAACATTCCCCTCCACTTCTACGACCAAAAATTCTTCGGTCTTCTCAGTGATTTCCCCCTTTACTTCGGCTAAGACTTCATCTGTAATTGATGATGTGATCGACTCTTCAAAATGGACGATCACTTCCTGTGGTGCCGACTGCTCCGTAATCGGTTTGAAGGTCGGTTCCTTTTCACTTGAACCTGCTGCTGATACTGGTGCTGCCATCCCAATAACCAGCGATAAGGATGCAACGAATGTCCCAACACGCTTTAACATAGAATCACTCCCCATATGTATTGACCTATAAAGTTTCTAGGTGTTAGGAGGGGATTCTACAAGATTCTACAATTCCCTTTAATGTTATCTTGAAATAATGATATTATACTATGTTAAAAGTTAAACACGCTGATACGTGGTCATGAAAACCTAATTTATTCAGCAAGCAATACCCAATCATCGTCCCACAAAATAGACAGGAATTGCTTTTTCTGAATGAAAAAGGAGAATTGGTATTGTTCGGAACACGAAACATTTCTTTTGACTCTATTATTTGATAGGAGTAAGATACACTTATCATTTTACAGACAGGAAAGAGATGAGGGCTATGTCCAAACCGCTAACTTATATTCTATTACTCTTGTTGATGATGGTCTGGGGATTCAACGTCATAGCCATCAAGTTGGTTGTAGATTACTTCGATCCAATCACCATCACCGCTTTCCGTATTTTGACGGCTGGGATTGTCGTCCTGATCGTTTTGACAGCAAAAAATGAATTCCGTAAAATGACACGCCAGCAGCTTGTCTATGTCACAATCGGTGCATTGACAGGGATCACAGGTCATCACTACTTCCTCTCGATGGGATTGACGATGACGACAGCTTCGAATACAGGACTGATCATCGCACTGGTCCCGTTGATGACCTCTCTCCTGGCGATCGTGTTCCTCGGAGATCGGTTGACGCTTTTACGTTTGATCGGCATATTCCTCGGACTTATCGGGGTTTCTTTTATCGTATTGAATGGTTCGGGAGAGCTTTCGGGCATATCTCGCGGAGACTTCTATATATTCCTTTGTGTCATTGCCCAGGCTGTCAGCTTCATTTCTATTAAAAAAGCGACAGAAACAATGAATGCGAGACTGATCACATTCTGGATGCAAATCATCGGATCAGCCTTCTTGTTCCTTATCAGCCTGAAGATGGAACCACAAGGACTGGAAAGCCTTTCGACGGGAAAACCATGGATATGGTCTGTGTTCGCTGCTTCTGCCATCCTTGCGACAGGGCTCGGTCACATGTTCTACAACCGGGCGATCCACGATCTCGGGGCAGGAGAAACGGCGATTTTCATCAATCTGACACCGTTCTTCTCGTTGACCGGGTCTTATCTTTTTTTGAATGAAACGATTGTCGCCGCCCAGTTATTCGGGTTCATTTTTATCGTTTCCGGAGTTATTTTGGGAACAGGAGCATTGGAAAACAGAAGGCATTATAAAGTGCAGCGGATCCAGAAAAAAGAGAGCGACTTTTCATGAATGACGGAATTGTCACATAATTTTAAAAATTATTATGATTATTAAATAGGAATAAGTGGTACACTAGCATTGAAGGAGTTGATAACAATGCGTAAGCGTAAAACCTCATTTAAAGAATTAGTCATAGAAAATAGAAACAACTTGATCAATAATCCACAAGAGATGGAAAAGATCGAGAAAAAGCTTGAGAAGAAGCAATTGAACAAATCATCTTAATTAAAGAAAAGCTAAGGAGCCGACCCATGAAGGATCAGCTCCTTTTTTCTTCGTGTCAAAAGGGACGTTCAGGCTTGGTTCTCTTTACACTGCTCAAGAGCAGCATCCCAATTCGGAAAGTAATACAATGCGTTTTTCATTAGCTCTGGGTTGGATTTCTTGACCTGTTTCTTTCGAAGCGGCTCTCCTTCCTTTTTTGCTAAATCAGAAATTTGCTGGACAACTTCATCAACGCTCATACTTACTTCCATTTTATTCCTCCCTTATTTTGTTACCTCCCATTCTTCCCTATTCTTTTTCAAACATACTTGCATATTTCAAGTGATTCTCGGTGACACGGTCGGTTCTGTCACGATCAATGTGCGGTTGATCGTATCCATGAGTGCCATCGCCCCGATCGGTATGGCAGCTTTATACGTACCGTGACCAGTGGCTAAATTCGTCATTAGAGGTTTCCCAAGCGGGACCAGAAAATCGTTGATCAGATCTTCATATGTCTTGCCGTAGGATTCTGGACATTCGGTGCATTCACCCATGATGATTCCGGCACAATCGTTGAATTTACCGGCAAGCCTCAAATGTTCAAGATACCGGTACATTGTATTGATCGGTTCATGAGTGTCTTCAAGGACCAGGATTTTTCCTTTTGTATCAATCTCTACAGGTGTTCCTAGTGAACCGACGAATGAAGTCAGATTCCCTCCAACAATCCGTCCTGAAACGATCCCCGGCACTTTCATGGTCAGAGACATCTCAGGAGGATTCTTGATTTGCCTCACTGGTAAAAAAGTCGATGTCATTTCGTAAAATTGATTGATGTTGTAAGGCGGTGTATCCGGTGCAAAATCTTCGAGCATAAGGCTGTGGAATGTAAGTAAATCACTGACTTGATAAAGGACATTCAATAAGATCGTAATGTCACTGTAACCAGTTATTATTTTTGGGTTTTGTTTGATGACTTTGTAGTCGAGGTATGGGAGAATTCCTGATACACCAACTCCTCCTCGAGTCGGTAAAATCAATTTGACCTGCGGATTCCGGAACATGTTCATCAAATCGGCGGCACGGTCCTTTGGAGATCCCGCAATAAAGCCCTCATAAGCATAAACATGTTCGCCGACGATCACATTGAACCCCATACCTTTGAGCGTATTGATATGTGTATCGATCACTTCTTTCTCTAACGGGCTCCCCAATGTTACGACTCCGATTGTGTCCCCCTTCCGCAGCATCGGCGGTTTCATAACCATACGTTCACCTCCCAACTGATTCATGCTACCTTTTATCAGTTTATGGCGGGTAACCCGATACATGCGTTTTTATCGTTTTGTAATACATTGAGCCCTAAGACTAAAAGAGCGAATTTTTTCTCTTATATACTAATATCCCGTTTCTGGAAAAAAACAAAAGTAAGAATCATGAATACCGCATAGTACACGCTTAAGATTAACAATGAGATTGGAAGAGTAACGTCGCCTAAAATCTTATCCTGTAGCGCGTAGATCGTTAAATCAAGATGCGGAAAAATTAAATACTTTGCCCATTCGTATTTTTCTGCCAAAAAGACAATCAATCCGCCTAGTGTGGAAGATAGGAACAGGACAAAAATTCCAATGCCAACCGCCAATGCTTGACTCTTAAATAAAGTGGAGAGCATGAAGGCAATGGCAGTAATGACCAACAGACTAGGAAGGAAGTAGGCGATCTTCAGGAAGAACTGTGGGCCCACGGCTGCTTCCTTCTCTCCATCTATAGCCATCTCAAAGATTTTTGCTGTAAATTCCCCGTTACCAAATGTGATTAATCCTACAAGATATCCAGAAACAATAAGTGTAAATACAAGAATAAGTGAATAAATGATTATTGATAAATATTTAGAAAGGAGAATCGCCCACCTCTGATGTGGCCTGATTAACAGCTGTTTAATCGTTCCATCGGTAAATTCAGAAGACACACTTGCACTTGCCACAATTACAGAAAGCAGCGTCACAAGCATCGTTATACCGTATACAACATCATTCATAAAATGCCAATTACTTACTGCATCCGGGTTCACGTCTTGATCCAGATATTTCTGCTTTTGTTGAATTTGTTCATTGATATATTGTTGTTCTCCTTCTGATGTCTCATCTGCATGTTGCTGTAATTGTTCTATCTCTGCCTGTAAACTAGCTCGCCAATTCTCATCTGGTTCACCTGAAGCAATATTGTAAATAATACCCCCAGCAATAACCGCTATGACGATGATTATGAGATAAATCCAGCTCGATTTTTTTTGGAACATTTTCATGAGTTCATTACGAATTAAGGAAATCACTTCACTTCCTCCTTTACGCCTCTGTTTGTTATTTCAAAAAATCGGTCTTCAAGAGTAGCTTCTACTCTGTTAATGCCATAGACAGCTATATCACTTGAGACCAATAGCCTATTGATTGTATTAACGGACGTTTTATTTACATGAACTGAGAACTGGTGGTCTGAAAGTATTTTGATACTTGAATCTGCAAATTGTTCTTTCACTACATCTACCGCTTCTTGAGCGCTGTTTACTTCAAAAATGACTTCTTTCGTATCATCGACTTCCATCGTTTCTTTCATTGAAGAAATATGTATCAGCTTACCTTTTTCGAGTACGGCGAAACGATCACACATCAGCTGCATCTCCGACAAAAGATGGGAGGAAACCAGGACTGACATTCCTTCACGCGCAAGAGAATGTAAGTAATCTCTAAATTCCCTGATTCCTTGAGGATCCAATCCATTCGTAGGCTCATCGAGAATAAGCAGTGACGGGTTATGTAATAATGCTTGAGCCACTCCCAGCCTTTGCCTCATTCCAAGGGAATATGTCTTCACCTTTTGATGCATTACATCTTCCAATTTTACTAATCTGGCAACCTCTTTAATACGTTCGTCTGTTACTTCTTTCAGTGCCATATTTGCATAATGCTTTAAATTTTTGTATCCGCTCATATACTTGTAAAATTCCGGGTTTTCCACAATGGCACCCATTTCACTCATCGTCTCTTTATATTGTTCATCAAGGTTATTCCCATTAATAATAACGGCTCCGTCTGTCCGATTGATCAGGCTAACAATCATACGGATGATAGTCGTCTTCCCTGCCCCATTTGGACCCAAAAGCCCAAAGATTTCCCCCTTATCAATACTAAAACTTACATCATCTACGATCCTCTTCTTCCCAATGACTTTCGTTAACGATCGTACTTCTAATGCGTTTATTGTCATACTTTCCCCCTCTTTCTAAATGATCTCAAAATGTCTTTTCAAAAGCTCACCTATAATACGATAAAGAAGCTAAAATGTTCCTCTTCACTCCAAACTTTATATTAATATTTATGAATAAGGCATTTTGAAAAAGCAACGAGGAAAATGGTGTTCGTTTTCCTTCGTTGCTTTTTTCGTTGAATCAGAATCATCAGGGGTGGCGGAACGGATCTCCGTCACTTTCAATAGATTGTGGGCAATTGCCACAATCCCAAAATCGATATGGACTTTATCAAGCAGAACGACCGATTGCCCTTGATGTGACCAAAAGCGCTCTCTACCTCAACCTTACGTCGAGCACAGATGGTAAGTTTGTCTTCACATGCCTTTGACTTCATTTCTTCATAAACAGGATTCCAATGTACCTGACGATTACCTTTGGCCTTCGTACATTTCGCTTTCAATGGGCAAGCCGTGCAATCTAACTTTTTAGAGGATTGGGCGATTTTTTTTTGCGCTATTTTAGAAAAATTAAAAAGGGGCTGTCCAAAAGTCATTTTTATCTGACTTTTGGACAGCCCCACACCTATAACCTTTTTAGAGTTTTGAAGTGTGACATTTTTGGATTATCTGTTAAAATATGGTTAGATAAGTAGGTGTTTAGGGTGATATCAAATGAGAAACATAGTAATAATACTCATCCTTTTATATGTAGCTGCTAAGGTGCTAGATTATGAACCATTGGAAAAGATTTATGATGACCTATTTTTTATAACTGATCCTATCTCTATAATGATAGGTTTTTTAATTGTGGCTGCATTGTTTTTTTACAGTACAAAAAAGAAATAAAAATCTCATACTGTATCACATCAATATCGCCCACTTTTGTGGAATAATCAGTTACTTTCTGTTCTTTAAGCAAAAAGGACCCTTATGTTTTTGATAAACGTCCCTATAATGGAAAAATGAACGTAATCCAATACTTCAGGATAATTACGCGCGATAACGAAAGATCGTTTTACAATACCTGTGCCAGATTAACAGAAAAGCACTCAGCTCAATAAGAACCAATTAAGATTCGTGTGGTTGCTTACTATTTCTTTTATTTATTAAGACTTTTTTCTTCTTGGAAATCTTGACGATCTAACCTCATGAAATAAACAGGTCCTGGTTCTTCTGGGATATCTGGGACCATTTTGATAATCTGAAACCCAACTTTTTCATAGGCTCGTATAGCTATACTGTTGTTAACCTCTGGATTAATAATACACCTCTCTATACTCTCGTCGGAAAAAACAAACTGACTTAGGAAACGTGTCAGAATTCTTGTGCCAAGTCCTTTATTTCTATACTCCTCTTCTCCGATGAATAAGTCTAGACTGGCTGAATCAGTTAGATCAACGTACTTTTCAAATTCAGGATAATCACTCCAATTGAATGTTTGTATATAACCAATGGGAGTATCATTATAAAGTATCAGGTACGGATCAGTTTGCTCAACCCTATTGATATAATCAGAAAACTCCTTGGTTACCTTTTCAAAAGGTTCTTTTTTGTTGTAAGCCCAAAAACGGTTGACAATACGGTCATTTCTAATCCAGTCATACATATGTGGTAAATCTTCTAATATAAGCCTTCGAAACTTAATCATGTTTGGATCCAATTTAGATCCCCCCCTTTGAACATGTCAATGTGACGGTTAGAAATAACTTCTTATTCCATAATCTAGCCCTAATATGGAAAACGGACACCTCTTTATTCCAGAAGTGCCCCCTATTGAGGAAGAATGACTCCTTTATAAAACCTAACGGACACAGAGAACCTTATTTTTATGAAATACATGTGTTTCCAAACTCTAACGGACACAGGAGACCTTATTTGCTCCTAAATCATCAAAAACAACCTACTTTTTAACGAATAGCGTCTCTGGTGTCCGTTAGCATCCCGAAATTAGTGTTTTTGTCACAAATAAAGGCTCTCCTGTCCGTTAGGCACATCTGCAATCCTTATTCAACAATCCTACCCTTTTCTTGTATAACGATCATCAATGTTTCATCTCTATATTTTAACATATTTATCCATCATCCTTCGTTAATTACAACTGATCCTCCTACTGTATAATAAATATCTCAGGCTTGTGAATTCATTGCCTATTATTCTTGATATAGAAATAAAAAACGCACTGTAATTTTCATTGTGAAAATCCAGTGCGTTCTGTATTGATCTTTGCTTGATTGCACCTCTGAAAAAACTCGTCAACTCAGTTCCCGCTATCAATCTTTACTTAGGGCTTCCGATCTTCATCCGACCAAGCTTCTCCATTTGTTTTTCGTGTGCTTTTTCTTGTGCTTTGATCCGGTCATCTTCAACTTCAGTAGATTGGAATTTTGTATTGGATAAGGGCTTATCAATTTTCAACTTCAGATCAGGTTCATCATGCTTGATTTCGAATGTCGCTCTTGTGGCGATCGGGGCTCCGGGCTGGCTCACATAAGGCACCACACGGTAATCAGCAGTCCACTTCTCGGGGGTGATCGTGCACCGTACATATCCCCGATAATCATTGAAAAATTTGATGTGAGGATTTTCAGCTAAAAACTGAGCTGTGTCCTTCCGCTTCTCTGCTCCGTCTCCTCCAGAGGTGATCGAGGTCCCGACGAACTCAGAGCCGAGTGTTTCTGAATTCGGATCATGATAATCCTTCTTGATGTCACCTGCCCAATTTGCATGGACATCCCCTGTCAAAACAACGAAGTTCCCGATTTTGTTTTCACTGATAAAATCAAGGATACGATCACGGTTCGCAGCATATCCATCCCAGGCATCCATATTGTATTTCGGGGCATCTTTCGTACTGAAGTTCAATTGGTTGAAGAAAATCTGCTGGGCGAGGACATTCCATCGAGCTTGCGAGCGGCCTAGTCCTTCTAGAAGCCAACGTTCCTGGTCCCCACCGATCAACGTCCGGTTTGGATCCGTGGATGCTTCATTCGGCGGTTTGATTCCATCATCATTCGCTTGATCGTCGCGATATTGACGGGTATCGAGCACATTGAATTCCACGAGATCACCGTATGTAAAGCGGCGATACAGATTCATATCTGGCCCCTGAGGGATGGATGATTTCCGCAACGGCATATGCTCGTAATAAGCTTGATAAGCATTCGCACGGCGCTGGATGAATTCTTCCACAGATTGACCTTTCTCAGGAATCTCATCGGCATAGTTGTTTTCGACTTCATGGTCGTCCCATGTTACGATCCAAGGGCATGCTGCATGTGCGGCTCTCAGGTCTTTGTCGCTTTTATATTGTGCGAGTCTGTTACGGTAATCTTCAAGGGTGATGATTTCCGGTCCATGATGGGTCCGTACATTGCCAGTCTTCGAGATATATTCGTTTGGTCCGTACTCATAAATATAGTCACCGAGATGGAAGATCAGATCGAGCTTCTCTTCTGACATATGGCGGAATGCGGTGTAATAGCCGTGCTCGAACTGTTGACAGGAGGCAAAGGCGAACGTCAGCTTTGATAACTGTTGACCCGGCGCTGGCAGGGCTTTGGTCTTTCCGACTGGACTGATTTCGTTCCCTGCTTTGAAACGATAGAAGTAAGGTTTGTTCGGTTCCATATCACCGACTTCAACATGCACCGAGTGCCCTAGTTCAGGAGTTGCCAGCTCAGTACCCTGCTGGATGATTCTTCGGAAATCTCCGTCTTCAGCCAGCTCCCATTGGACAGGCACATTGTAATTCGGCATACCACCGCCATTCAATGGTTCAGGAGCAAGCCTTGTCCATAAAACGACACTGTCGGCCAACGGGTCACCAGAAGCGACGCCGAGTGTAAATGGATAGCTCGTGAACTGCGGAGCTGCTTCAACTCTGAGATTGTTCAACGGTTGTGTCAGCGTCATCCCCAACCCGACAACGGCAATTTTACTCACCTTGTTCAAAAAGTCTTTACGGTTCATCGAACGGTGCAATAACGTTTCAGGATCATGGAGCAAATGGCTGTGCTTCTCATTTCGGTTCATCAGAAAATCTCCCTTCAGCTTATGTTAATCGTACGTACAATTGTGATTATAAGCATCTTTGGTAAATTCCATATGAAATCCTGATAAACTTCTTTTAAATAAACTACGAGAAAACTTCATAGAAACCACTACGTTCGACGCGTGCGAAATGAACCATCATCTAGTAAACGAGATTTCATTGCCCTGTTTTTGTTATCGAATTAGGTATTGGTTCCTGTACACATTCGTTCTAATCGCCTGATTCTAACTCATTACGGCCACTTACAAAAACTTCATTTCTCCTTAACAGATGTGTTCGGAATCAATCGCTTTCCCTTCGAAAGTATAGATCAAAAAAGGCGATCCCCAGAGAAATACCCAATGCAATAGAAAAGATTTTATAATAATCCATGACCCCTGGGTTCAAAAAATAATTCAGAACAATACTTGAGCTGCTTAACAAGGTACAAGAAATGATGAAGGTGTATACACGTGTTCTTATTTGTATCCATTTCAATTTCCTGATTTTGCTTGTGGCTGCAATAGTAAAATAGAAAAGAGAGACAAGTAGAAAAATCACATAGCCAACTATGAATTTAACAGTTAAGGGATGTCCAAAATCCTTATACACGATCACAGTTGTTACGATCGTGCTCAATATGAAAACTGAATAGAATAAAATCGGACTGAAATAAAACGGGTGTCTTTTCATTCTTTCCACCTAATAACCTCTCAAAATAGTAGGCTCTTATTCTCCCGTTGATGGGACTTCCTTAACCACCACAAGCTCATCAATCTCCTCAGCAGAAACCTGGGACAAGGTATTTAAGAATTCGACCTGGAAGCTTCCGGGTCCTTCTTTCCCGACTCGTTCCGCTGCCATTTCTGCAGCGACACCATAGCTTGCGACAGCAGCCACCGAAGCCATTACCAGCTCTTTTTCCACCGCTGAAAAGGCACCAATGACAGAGCTTAATAGACATCCGGTCCCTGTCACACTTGTCAGTAACGCATGCCCGTTACGGACCATATATGTCTCCATCCCATCAGAGACGACATCATCCACTCCCGTAACCACAGCTACAAGCCCGAGCTGTTGTGCGGCTGATTGGGCCAGTTCAATAGAGTCACGGTTTTTCTCTCCGGCGTCTACGCCTTTGATCTCCCACTCCTCCCCGATTACGTTGGCGACTTCTGCAGCATTTCCTCTCAAGACGGAGACCCTGACCTCTTTTAAAAGTTTCCGGGCAGAATCGGTACGGTATGCTGTGGCACCAGCTCCTACCGGGTCAAGGAGGACTGGGACGCCTTGCTCATTCGCTGCCTTACCAGCAATGATCATCGATTCAACGACTGTTTCATCAAGCGTCCCGATATTGAGGACAAGTGCTCCTGCCACCTTTGCCATGTCTGCCACTTCCTCTTTCGCATACGCCATGATTGGTGACGCCCCCAACGCTAGTAAGCCATTTGCTGTAAAATTCGTGACGACCACATTCGTGATATTATGCACCAACGGCTTTTCTTTTCTAACTTTGTCCACTGTATAAGCGATGGTGTTCTTCTTCATCCTCATTCAACTCCTTCTATCCTTCATTATTAGTTCAAGTATAACAAAGTCAATGAAGTGCCTTCATAATAGCGCTAAAATAGACGAACATGATTGATAAGTCGTATAATTAGGAAAAAGAGAATACTCGTATGCTCATGAATGCTTCATGAAGTGATCAAAATGGGGAACAGTGGATTAGGTATGCTCATGAACGCTTCATGAAGTGAGCGAAATGGGAAACTACGGATTAGGTATGCTCATGAACGCTTCATGAAGTGATCAAAATGGGAAACTACGGATTAGGTATGCTCATGAACGCTTCATGAAGTGAGCAAAATGGGAAACAGTGGATTAGGTATGCTCATGAACGCTTCATGAAGTGAGCAAAATGGGAAACAGTGGATTAGGTATGCTCATGAACGCTTCATGAAGTGAGCAAAATGGGAAACAGTGGATTAGGTATGCTCATGAACGCTTCATGAAGTGAGCAAAATGGGAAACTGCGGATATGATAACTGAAATTACCTACCTTATCTACATGCTTTCAACCAACAAAGACTGATAAAACGATGGTGATCCTATGGATAAAGATACAATTCTTAAGTTCAACAGTTCGATTGCTCGTAAAAAACCGAACAATGTCCACCAGAAGAAGCCTTGCCCGTTCTGTGTGACGGAAGGTCTTTCAGATATATTAGACACCCGCGACTCGATCATTCTTGTGAAAAACAAATATCCAGTGATCGAGGATGCCTTCCAAACCGTGTTGATCGAAACGGATGATTGCGAATCTGAACTATCCGAGTATTCCAAGCCGCATCTCTATAAATTGATCCGATTTGGAGTGGAGAAATGGCTGGAGATCGAGGAACAAGGCCGTCACCGATCCGTTGCGTTCTTTAAAAATCACGGCCCATTGTCCGGGGGATCCGTCCGCCATCCCCACATGCAGATCATCGGCTTCAATAACGTCGATTATCGGGATAACCTGAGCGATGATTCTTTTGAGGGGCATGAAATCCACTCCTCCAATGGTGTCCATTTGAATCTCTCGACGCATCCGCGGATCGGTTTTACAGAATTCAATATTGCATTGGATGATATGGAAAAGATCGATCAGGCTGCTGACTATATACAGAAAACGGTCCATTATGTCGTGAATCATTTCAATGGCCGCGGCTGCTCGAGCTATAATCTCTTTTTCTATCATTGGAGCGGGAAGATCTACATCAAAGTCATACCTCGTTATGCGACAACACCGTTGTATGTCGGCTATGGATTTCGTCAGGTTTTCAGCAATCCGCATCAACTGATAGAAGATGTTCAAAACCGTTATTTTTAAGGGGGAAGGTTATGACGAATAGGACTTATTCTGTGACGAAGATCGATCTCCGCAGGTTCCTTTTATCCAAGCAAGCACTTCTGGGGATGGAGCAGCCTCCTGTTCCAGACCCGCTACATATGGTTAGAAAACTCGAGTGTGTCCAGTTGGATCCCGTTTCGGTCGTTGAGCGGAACCAGCACCTGGTGTTAGCCGCACGGATTCCTGGATATGATCCGAAGCAGCTGGACGACCTTTTGGCTGAAGGAACAGTCTTCGAGTATTTTGCGAATGCCGCCTGTGTCATCCCGATCGAGGATTTCCCGATGTTCGAGCCGACCAGAGTACGGATTCAAAGTAAGGTCGCTGAATCATTAGAACAATTAGGGCTCGTGGTCGATGCGGTGATCGAACAATTGAAATCCGAGGGTCCGCTTCCTTCTCGTGCTTTCCAGTCCGAAAAACGTGTGCATGGCTATTGGGATAACAAGACGCCGAAAACGAAAGAAACGTCTCTCGCTCTGAATCTGTTGCTGGATTCCGGTGTGATCCGAGTAGTCAGGCGCAACCGCACAGAACGCTATTTCGACATTACAGAACGAACACTCAGTACCGATGTATTGAAAAAGACGAAAGCAATGGATGAAGCGACTGCTCGTGCATTATTGATCGAAAAATACTTACGTGCCTATCGTGTGTTCGATCCACGTGACGCACGATTCGGATGGCAAAAACTGACCGCTGCAGAACGGCGGGAAGAAATTGAAAACCGCGTTGCTTCTGGTTCGGTCACTCCACTTCAAATCGATGGGGTGAAACGTCAGTATTATATGTTGACTGAAGACTTGGAGGAGCTGGAAAAATTCGTGCATGGTGATAGTTACGGAGACACCGAGAATCCAGGCGGGATTATCTTTCTACCACCGCTAGATAATTTGTTATGGAGCCGCGATCGTATAAAGGATTTATTCGACTTCGACTATAAGTGGGAAATCTATACACCTCGAGCGAAACGTAAATATGGACCGTATGCGATGCCGATTTTATGTGAGGATCGGTTGATCGGTAGGATGGATCCGCAAATCGATCGTAAAAATGAGGTCCTGATCGTTCGCTTGCTTCAGCTCGAACCCTGGGTGGAGAAAACCACAGAACTGCGGAGTTCATTGCGAGAAGCTCTGGAAAAATTCGCTAGGTTCAATGGGGCTAAGGACATCCAAGTCGAAAAAAGCGATGTAAAAATGAAGTTGTAGAGATAGTTTTTGAGTTGTAGTGATAATTTCAAATTTGTAGCGTTCTACTGTAAAGTTGTAGAGATAATCAGCAAGATAATAATCAAAAGGCACATTCAAGAAATTAAACAGTAGGAAAGGGCGGCCGTACATCCAATTAAAGCGATGTTTTCGTCCGCCCTGTGAGTTTTGCAATTAATATGTCCGTTCTTCTTCTACTTCAAGGTTTTTATCGAGAATGGACAGTTTGCTTGGTTTGTTTTCCTTTGCGATTTTTTCTGCGTATTCAATCGCTGCTGATTTCATTTCATAATGATCTGCAGGCGCAGTATCCTCGATTTTTACAAACCAGCCGTTCACATCACGGTCTGGTACTACACTATATTGTTTCATTCCAGCTCCCTCCTGATATTTTTGGTTTACTCATCCGTTCCCGCAGATCCCGTTGTTGAAACCGATTATTTGTTCAATCCAAGGGCGTTTCGGGCCATCTCCATATGACCAACCTCCCCGGTCTGTAAGGCAAACATCGCAACGGAAACCGGATAGGCAGCTTGATGCTCTATAATATGCTCAATCATCCTTGGCCACACACGACCACCCGCGTTTTCATAATGCTTCAAAAGCGTTTCTGTCCCACTTTGTTCAAAAATCATGTAATGCACAATGAAGTCCGTTGCTGGATCCGTCACCTTCACTTCAGTCCAATCCAACAGCCCCGTCACTTGTTGGGCATCATCAATCAGGATGTGTGCTGGATGGAGATCGCCATGGATCAAGGTAGAATGCTCTGGCCAATAAGAATCCTCTTCTATCCACTTTTGCCAACGTACCCACAACTCCTCGGAAACTCCGATTTCCCGTTTCGTCCGCTCCATTTTTTCCAACATTGAGTTCCTTGCTTCACTCGGACTGAGCACTTCGATTCCAGCTTCATCGGCTTGTATTTTATCAACTCTATGAAGATCTGCCATCACTTCAGCTAACGAACGCACATAAACATCCTTGATGGATTCTGGCTCCACATGCCACACATAGTTCATGATTTCGAGATCGATCACTGCTAAAGGCGTTCCTACCACTCTCGGGTATGCGATGAGATCTTTCGAATTCACCTGCCAATCAGGAACAGCCACTCGAAGTTCCTTTTTCAAAAGTCCAAGTGCTCTCCCCTCGTACTCCGCTCGCTTCAAAACATCCGGACGTCTCGGCTTTCTAAGCACCCATGACTGTCCATTTTCATCTTCCGCAAACCCGACTCGAAAGTCCATACCAGATTCATTGATTTTTAATGTCTCCGGTCTCAAGTGTAGTCCATGATTTTCGGCAAGAGTCAAGATTTCATGTTCGTTTTTCTGCATCATTAAAAAATCCCCCGTTCTGCTTAAGTTGCAACCCAGCCTATGCGTACTGGAAACGGGAGAAATCAATTTGAAGACAATAAAGAAAACTTAGGGACAATGCAAAATAGAAGCAGATTTGCCCCTCTTTGGTTAGCATCAAATAGCTATATGAGGTTTCTGTAAAAAGGCAGACCAATCCCGTTCCCCTGCTCACAGGCAGAGCTGATGAACACTATTCAATTAGTGGTTCATACCCTGGAATCTTAGTCTGCAAAATGCCACGAGAAACCCTCCGTTCTGTATAAGTTATATCGAGTATAGCATGGTTTTTATAATTATCAATAAACGAAATGGAACTTTTTAACTTTCCTTGGTTTCCCTTATGCGTTTGAATACAAGACTGGAAAGGAGAAATGAAGCACCAATCATCAAAGGGAAAACGATAAAAAAACCGATCAGATCCGTTTTGTAATTAAAAGGGACAACGCTATTCCAGATCCATCCTACGCCTTTCCAAAGCGCAATGAATATAAAAAGTGAACAGAATAATAAAGCATTTTTTCAATGAGTCTTCTCAAACCCAACCTCCGTAACAAATTTTCATCAACACTTGCCTTTTCTTGTTGAAAACGCTGAAATCAAAGCTATACAAATCCCTAGCGAAATAAAAGCGATTGCGAGTGAATTCGTGAAGATAAAAGTGTTGTTTTTTAAGTCCATCACCAATAGATAAACACCTAGTATAAAAAATATGGCTCCAGTCCATAAATTCAATTTTCCGAACAATGATAATATGTTCACATGAACCTCCTCCAACATTACCTTATCTTTGTGAGACAATGTCTTATACTATTTTGTAAAGATTCATAATGCTTATCACTGTTGATCTTAATGTAGAAAGTTTTCAAGAATGTCTTGATGTTAAAGACTAAGAACCAATACTTTTCACAATCGAGGTGTCTTTTATTGCCTTCTAATTTCATCGGTAATTCTTGTAACCATTCTTCAATTACCTTTACGTCTAATCCGTTATCCAACATTTCAAGGATAGGTGTCAGGATCCTTTCATCCTCATCGTGAACATAAACGCTCTCAGAAACGAGTATCTTATTCAATAATTGTTGTAGAATTTCCACATAGTCTTCTTCACTTATTTCAGGGTTTTTTATTAATTCATCAAAAGTATCAGCAACATGAGCAATACTATGAGCCCAACCTTTATCAGAAACGAAACCTCTCAAATCTTTTTCAAGTGTTATATATTGAATCAACTTCTGTTTTATGTAAACGGTTGTATCTCCGGTTAGAAAATTCTCTGCATTATCTTTATATAATATAAGTGCTATTAGGAGTGTCGAAAAAGATCGCGTAAATACCGTGTCTGTCCCTGTTTCACCGATTCCTTTGAACATTAAGTGGTTTACACTACAATCTAATAGCTCTTTCAAAAGTTCGGTTTCAAGTAGATTTTTCTCAATTATCAACTTGAAAAAAGTTGTGTAGATCAGCTGGTCTCTGAGTTCACCATCCGTTGATCCAATATGATTGATCATGGATCTCACTATCAATCTTTTATTCTCATCATCCCAGTTTTTTTGTCCAGATTTGATTTCCTTCAATATTTTTTTCAGTTCACTTTCATTCATTATGTTTTTATCGGCCAAAATACTCATTCGCATCCCCTTACCTCCAAAGACATCTGCACCTGAATTTTGCAATCTAGTCTAATGTACCAATTATTTCAAATTATGGGTGCTAACTCAATGATTAAATTCAAAAGGCCAGAGATTTTGGTTAAACAGGGGGGCAGACTTTCTCTACTACTGTTCCAATCGCACAGTTTTGGGACAGTTTCTCGCCATTTTCATCTGTTCCTGTCCCTTAACGCCTTGTTTTGGGACAGCTTCTCGCTATTTTCATCTGTTCCTGTCCCTTAACGCCTTGTTTTGGGACAGCTTCTCGTCATTTTCATCTGTTCCTGTCCCTTAACACCTTGTTTTGGGACAGTTTCTCGCCATTTTCATCTGCTCCTGTCCCTTAACACCTTGTTTTGGGACAGCTTCTCGCCATTTTCATCTGTTCCTGTCCCTTAACACCTTGTTTAGGGACAGCTTCTCGCCATTTTCATCTGCTCCTGTCCCTTAACGCCTTGTTTAGGGACAGCTTCTCGCCATTTTCATCTGTTCCTGTCCCTTAACACCTTGTTTAGGGACAGCGCATCACCGTTTACTCTTCCTCCTGTCCCGATAATCCCACAAGGCTAGTCCAACCAATACCTTAAGCGCACTTATAGTATTAGACAAAAATAGAGCTTACCCTATTGCGGATAAGCTCCATCATAACTTGAAGTTCATTATTTAATGATTAGACCTGGTCAGCCTAAAAGAATTGTCTTGGATTGATGGCATTCGATTTGCTTGAATTCCATTGTCCTTTGTGAATTTCAAAGTGTAAATGCTGGCCAGTCGATCGACCTGTATTCCCCATAATTCCAATCCGCTGTCCTTTTTGAACAGATGAACCAGTGCCAACATTACGCTCTCTTAAGTGAGCATAGACCGTTGTATAGGTTTGTCCATTGAGATAGTGGGCAATAAAGATTACATTTCCATAACTGCTGGAATAATAAGATTTAATAACTGTTCCAGACGCAGATGCTACGACAGGTATCGTTCCACCTCGTGCGATATCAATCCCTGCATGCATACTTCCCCATCGCGGTCCAAAACCTGATGTAAAATAGCCGGCTGATGGTTTCATGAATAATCCACCACTGACTGATGGCGTTGGAGCTGGTGTGCTGCTATTACTAGATTGGCTGGATGATTTCTTATTGTTTTTATTTGCTGCTGCGCGTTTTGCGGCCTCTTCAGCTGCCTTCTTTTCTGCGGCACGTTTTGCAGCCAGGCGTCGTGCTTCTTCTTCCTGGCGACGTTTTTCAGCTTCGAACGCTGATTGCTGCTTTTGAAGCAAGTCGGCCTCATCTTCCAAATTACCGAGTTCCTCATGCATATGCTCTTCTTCTTTTTCCAATTCACTTAACAGGGCATTCTTACGATCTACTTTCTGTTTCAAGCTTGCCTTCAAACTTTCGAGTTCTTTCATCTGCTTTTTCAAGGTTTCAAGCTTTTGTTCAACCTTCTGCTTTGTTTCTTCAAGTAACTTCTTATCTGCCTTATGTGCTTCAAGGATCTCTTTGTCTTGTTCTGCAATTTCATTCAATGCGAAAACACGATCAAGAAAGTCCCCAAAACTTCTTGAGCCTAATAATACTTCTATGTATTGTACAGAACCACCATTTTCATACATCGCGGTTACACGATCCTTGAGCATTTTATCGCGCTCTGCAATTCTTTTTTCCAATTCCTTGATTTCTTCTTTAAGCTTTTCTATTTCTTCTTTAGTATTGGAAATTTCTTTTTCCTTGGATTCGATTTTCCCCTGAGTATCCGCCATCTGTTGATCGAGCTTTTTAATTTCAGCATCAAGCAGATCTTGATTATGCTTTATCTTTTCAATCTCTTCTTTCACTTTATCCTGGGTCGATTTATTTTCCTCGCGCTTCTCTTTCACACTATTAATCTTATCTTTCAAAGACTCTGCGTGAACAACGTCTACCCCTGCATGATTGGCTCCAGCAAACAACAAACTAGCAGATGCTAAAACTGCTATCACTTTTCTTTTCAATTTTTTTACCCCCGTATGTAGTTTACCAACTCATCTATGTAAGTAAAAACTTAGATTTTTCGACATATATTGAGAATTTATGCACCATTTAACTATACTAGAAATTAAATTGTAAAAACATAGTCTATTAGTCTTAAGAATAAAAAATACCATAATCCATTTTTCCTATAAATAAAACTGTAAATACTGGCAGAATAGGAATTGAATTAGCTATTAATAAATATAACTTATTTTAACACAAATTACTAATTATCTATCTTTTCTGACAAATTAATGCATAAAAAATAGCAGAATGATCCCCTTATGGAAATCACCTGCTATTTTCCTATCGTATGAATCAACCTGTGTTACGCAATCCAGCTGCGATTCCACTGATGGTGAGCAGCACTTCTGTGAGCGTTTCTTCGTTCTCTGAATCTTTTTCTCGCAGTTCCTTGATGAGTTCGACTTGCAGGAAGTTCAGCGGGTCTACGTATGGATTACGCAGCTTGACTGATTCTTGGATCGTCGGCTGCTGGTCCAATAGTTCACGATCACCCGTGATTTGTAACAGCACCTGTTTCGTTTTCTCATATTCCTCAACGATATCGTTGAAAATCCGTTCACCAAGTACCTGGTCACCGACGAGTGCTATATATTCTTTTGCCGTATGCACATCCGCTTTTGTCAATGCCATCTGCAAGTTATCGATCGTGGACTTGAAGAAAGGCCAGTTCTCATACATTTGCTGCAATTGCTTCAAGTGGTCCTCACTTCTTGAAGCATAGTCTGTCAATCCTGTACCGGAGGCGTACCATGCTGGAATCAACTGGCGATTTTGCGTCCAGGCGAACACCCACGGGATCGCTCGTAAGTTTTCGAACTTCGTGCTGTCTTTCCGCTTCATCGGACGGGAACCGATGTTCAATTCCCCGAGCTCTTGAAGTGGTGTTGCTTCATTGAAATACGTCAGGAAGTCTTTATCTGCAAACACGAGAGATTGATATTTTTCAAGAGAGACATTCGCGATTTCTTCCATCGCTTGATCCCACTGTTCACTGTCGCGGTTGTCAACCGGTTCTGTTTCCTTCGACACATGGGCTGCCCCTTCGACTAAAGTGGAAACACCTTGTTCAAGGCTTCTGTACGCAATATCACTCAATAGGTAGCGAGAAGATAGGACTTCGCCTTGCTCTGTAATCTTCACACCATCACCTAATGTTTCAGCTGGCTGTGAAAGAATGCTTCGGTTCAACGGTCCACCACCGCGGCCAAGGGAACCTCCACGTCCATGGAAAAATTTCAAACGGACGTTGTATGCTTTAGCCATATCGTGGATTTCCTGCTGTGCTTTATAAAGCTTCCAGTTCGCTGTCAGCGTTCCACCGTCCTTACTTCCATCGGAGTACCCCAACATGATTTCTTGATGGTTTTTACGGTTGTCGAGGTGTTTCTTGTAGACATCCATTTCAAACAATGTTTTCAAGATTTCCGGGCCAGCTACAAGATCATCAACTGTTTCAAGTAACGGTGCCACATTCAGGTTGCTTTCTACAGTTCCATCAGCATGGAGTCGGTATATACCCGCTTCTTTTGCTAGTACCAATACTTCCAAAAGATCGCTTGCAGATTCTGTCATACTGATGAGATACACTTCGATCGAGTTTTTTCCAAACTCCTTATGTGCATTACGAATCAATTGAAAGACTTCCAGCATCTTCTGTGTTTCTTCGCTATAGTCGTCATTCAACAGCGTAATCGGACGAGGGTCTTTCAACACCTCTTCCAAAAGCTGTACCTTTTCAGGTTCTGAGAGATTCTTATAATCGCTGTGGAGTCCAACTTTTTGGAACAGCTCTGTTATTGCGGATTCATGCTCACCGCTGTGATTCCGGATATCCAGGGTGGCAAGGTGGAAGCCGAATAGCTTCACCTGGCGCACCAATTTACGCAGCATTTTCAGTTCGCGTTTTGATGGCTGATGGTTTTTCACACTGGCCTGGATCAATTGAAGGTCAGCAAGTAATTCATCTGCAGACTGATACCCCGTTTCAGCACTACCTACTTGACGCAGACGTTCCAGAATGACAGCGAATTTACGGCGATACAATTCTTCTTTCACCGGCCATCTCTTCTCTTTTGGTACGAGTGCTTCCCCACTTTCCACAGCTGCTTTGAGTTCTTCACTCACTTTTACCCGATTCATCGAATGACTGAATCGTTTCATCAATTCGACAAGGACTTCCTCATACTTTTTCAATACGAGATTTCTCTGTCTGTTCAACGTTTCCCACGTGATTTCCGGTGTCACGTTCGGATTGCCGTCACGGTCTCCGCCGATCCATGATCCGAATCGAAGAAAGTTCGGCACATTCCATTTTGCTTCGGGATAGCTTTCCTCCAGACGGTCCTCCAACTCCTGGTGGATATCAGGAAGAACATCGAATAGAGTCTGATCAAAATAGTAGAGTCCATTACGTACTTCATCCATGACAGTCGGCTTGCGATGTCTCAGTTCATCGGTTTGCCATAAGACGGTAACCTCATTGAACAGACTTTCCATGATCCGTTCACGTTCGTTCGCTGTCAGTTGAGGATGATCGAGCTGTTTCAAGATCGTAGCAATACGTTTCTGAATTTCGAGCACTGTACGCTTCGTCGCTTCCGTAGGGTGTGCGGTGATGATCAATTCCAATGACAGTTCATCAAGCACGTCCTGGATGACTTTCTCTTCGATGTTGTGATCTTTCAACGACAAAACAGCACTTTCGATCGAGTATGGCTGTACACCTTGATCTTCAAAAAGTTGATATTCGCGGCGACGACGAATACGATGATTTTGTTCTGCAATATTCACGAGGTGAAAATAAATGGAGAATGCGCGGATCACTTGTGCACGCATTGGGGGTTGCAGTGATTTTATTTCACTTTTCAACTTCTCATACGTCGCATTTTCACGATTGTTTCTAAGCTCTTTCGTCAGGTTCCGGATGGTCTCAACCTTGTTCAATAGTTCTTCCCCACCGTGGTGGACCAGAATTTCACCGAGCATATTGCCGAGCAGGTTCACATCACGTCGTAAAGGTGTCGTAGGGTCGTTTTTGGATTCATGTTTGAGTTCTTGAGTAGTCACACTTTCACCTTCCTATATTTTCTATTTCGAATAATCATGCTAACCTCGTTCATTTTTTAATCATGTTATCAGAATTTTTCAGATAGTCAAATTGTTTGGATCGCACATAATCCTTGTAAGCGCTTGCTTTCAGAGAGTTTTCCACAACCCTGGACCGGTCCTTTTATAGAAGCGATAAGCTTTATCCGGAGTTAAACTTGCCTTTTAAAACTTTTTTGCCAGAGTATAGAAGAAAATGCCCCAATAGGCGTAAAATCCTTTGAGGCATTTCCGTATCAGATCAATAAAAGACATCGAATCTTTCCCATACTTTTTCCAAGGCATCGAACCGTTCTTCAAACCCTTGCTGTTTCGCTTTCGCTGTATAGATGATCAGGGCGTTGATCACGCTCATCGGCGCAACGAACGAATCGATGAACGAAGGCATTTGGCTCGATCCAGTCAATGATACATCCGCATGTGGGATAAGCGGTGATAACAGATTGTCCGTCAAGGCGAAGGTCATAGCGCCTTTTTGTTTGGCGTATGAAAAGAATTCCACCGTGCTTTTCGTATATCTCGAATAGCTGATTCCGACTACCAGATCGTTCTCATCCAATTCGTATAACCGGTCTGAATCCTTTTCGATCGAATGGAGTATCTCTACATTATCGAGGATCATGTTCAAATAATAGTGCATGAATGTACCTAAGGCTTCTGCACTTCGGTTCGCCACGATATAAACTTTCCGTGCTTTCAACAAGTACTCCACAGCTTGTCGGAAGCTTTTCAGATTCAAATTTTTCATCGTCATCTGAATGTTATCCAAGTCACCCTTGAGAATGTCAGTGATTTCTTCATCCTTCTCTCCATAAACCTCCTGGGACATTTTCAAGCGTTCTGTCGTCGTCAGTTGCTGCTGGACAGAGGATTGAATATGCTGTTGGAATTCAGGATATCCTGAGAAACCAAGAAAAGTCGCGAACCGCACTACTGTAGCATCACTGACATCAGCCACTTTCGCCAATTTCCCCACATTCAAAAATGGAATCTGATTCGGATTTTTCAGGATGTATTGGGCGATCTTCAATTGGGATTTGCTCATTGATGGCATTTTTTCAGAGATGACCTTGTACACATTAATATCCATGACGAACCTCTTTCAACTAAAATTCTTTATCTTCAGCTTAACGTATTCTGCTTCAGATTACACAGGACGGTTGATGCTTTTGCAAAGCAGTCTTTATCGCGATTTCATGCGCATCGATCGTCCTTCCTATGTCTTCCTCCGTGTGCGCTACTGACATGGAGTAACGGTTGAGCGGTTTCGTGTATACCCCGTGTTCAAGCAATTCATAGTCCAATTCTTTTCGCAAAGCAGTATCAGCCTTATTCATATCGCGATAGTTCCTGATGCTGCCTTCAGAAAGGATGATGTTGAAAATACTCCCCAGTCCAACCGTCTGCATCGGGATGCCGTATTGTCCATACAACTTTTCAAGCTCAGTTCTCAGCAATTTCGTATTTGCAGAAAGGTCTTCAAGGATACCTTCCTGCTCCAACACATCGATTGTCGCAAGACCTGATGCCAGTACAGTGGGGTGCCCGTTATAGGTGCCGCTATGGAACAGCGCATCTTGTTTGTCCGCATTTTCCGCCCCAGCCGTCAGGATGTCCCTCCCGCCATCCGGCGCACTGATTTCCATGAACTCTTTCTTACCGCCGATTGCGCCGACAGGGAATCCACCTCCCAGAACTTTACCGAGCGCCGTGAGATCAGGCTTTATCCCGTAGATTTCCTGCGCACCGCCAAGTGCCAATCTGAATCCCGTTTTCACTTCATCAAAAATAAGCAGGATGCCGAGTTCTTCGGTCAGCTTCCGAAGACCTTCTATGAAGTCCTGGTCAGCCGGAATGAAACCACCCTGCACGGGTTCCATGATAACTGAAGAAATTTCATGTGCTCTAGCTCGTAAAATCTTTTCTGTCGCGTTCAGGTCGTTGAATGGAAGAATGATTGTATTTTCTAAATAGTAGTCTGGAATTCCGCGTGATTCAGGCACTGTATTCGGTTGTTCGCGATTTCCTGCACGCTGTTCTTCAGGGTTCACGCTTAATAAAACCTGATCGTAGCCACCGTGATAGTGACCTTCAAATTTGGCTAGCTTCGGTTTTCCGGTGTAAGCCATCGCTATCCTGATCGCAAGCAACGTCGCTTCCAACCCGGAGTTCGTAAAGCGGGCCATTTCGATTCCTGGATAAAGTGAAATCAATTTTTCAGCCATGGTCGTCTCTAGCCTATGAGGCGTACCGAAGATGGTAGTACCAGCATCCTTCATTTGATTCATTGCCGCTTCGATTACCGTCGGATGACCGTGCCCTAGAATCAATGCACCGTAACAGAGCAGATAATCGATGTATTCGTTCCCATCAACATCATACAGTTTACTGCCCTTCCCCTTATCCATGAAAATCGGATGTGGTGCGATATGCTTGATATTCGCCGTGACACCTCCCGGAATTACCTTTTTCGCTTTCTCGAATGACTCTGCAGATTGCTTCGTATTCGATCGTATTTGTGTCAACAGTAGGACCTCCATATAAGTCATATTGATTTCAAAATACATATTAACATGAAATAATTATTTCATAAAGCATAAACCTCTATTATTTATATGGTTCTATTGTAAAAATATTCATGAATTCTCTATTAAAAATTTTTACAAGAAATGTAATAGAGTGTATTCCGTCCAGCATAGAATAAGAGGCTTTGAAATTCTTTAAAGAAATGGACGGAGAGAGATGAAGATAGGTTTGAAGAAAGTCATTGTCGGTCTGTTAGTGGTTTGTTTCATGTTTTTCTTTATGCAACAACCTGCGTCAGCATCACCTGGATCGTTCATCATCATCAATAAGTCTAATAACCAGCTCGCTTACTTTGAAAACAATAAACTGACGAAAGTGTTCAAGGTGGCTACGGGTAAACAGCCGTCTTATACACCTGAGGGCCAATTCAAGATCGTCAACAAAATCGTCAACCGCCCCTATTATACGGGAAAAATACCTGGGGGAGATCCGCGGAATCCGCTCGGAAACAGGTGGCTTGGCTTGAATGCCCGAGGTACATGGGGAACCACTTATGCAATCCATGGGAACAATAACGCTCGATCGATTGGTCAGTATGTAAGTGCTGGTTGTATTCGATTGTATAATGATGAGGTGCAATGGCTTTTCAGTAAAGTCCCAGTGAACACACCAGTCATCATCACGACGTCAGGAAAATCGTTTACTGCCCTTGCTTCAGCAAATGGTTTCAATGTTGAGAGCATTGCCGTCGTCCCCGTTTCCACGAGCATTTTGAAAAAAGGAAGCCGCGGTGCTGAAGTGAAGAACTTGCAGCAAAGACTCACAGAATTAGGGTACAGCACCAAAGGAATCGATGGGATATTCGGTAAGAACACCGATACCGCCGTTCGTAAGTTTCAGAAAGCGAAAAAGCTGAAAGTTGATGGCATTGTAGGGCCAGCCACAAAGAAAGCACTCGGAAAGATGTAAATGTATCCGATACATCCAAGTTTTGTGTAATTCCAGAAATTCCACCGATAATCCTAATAAATCAGCGCTTTATCCCTGGTTCATCCTACAACAAAAAGTGGCCGATCCGTTAAAGATCGACCACTTTTCTTATTATCATTTAATTAGCATCTGCTAGATCATAATTGAAGAATTCTGCGTTTTCTGGCGTTGTGTGCATGATTTTGTGCCAGTATGGCTTATAAAGTGCATCCAGTGTATCGGCTGACTTTTCACAACGTGCTCCGATGACGATTTTTCCGTTGATATCATCAATGTCTGTCTTCGAAACAACATCGAACTTGATCGATGTATTGCTTAATTTTTCTTGAAGTTGTTCTTGAATCCATCTGTTCGTCCCGACTGGAACTGTACTATTGATCACCAGCATGAAATCGTCATTTACATATTCAGAGATTTCAGCTAAAATCTCTTCAACCTCTGACATATCTACGTGGTCATCCGCTAGAATCGGTATATCGACATCCAGGAAAATGATTGAGGAGTCTTCATATGCTGTTTTGTTGTCAGTGGTCAATTCGATATTCAGGTTTCGGGAAAGAAGCGACGCCTTTGCACCTGCTTGTTCTTGTAGACATGTAACCGTGTGTCCGAGTCGAACCAATTCAAGTCCTGAGCGCATTGCCACATTACCTGTTCCTGTAACTAAAATGTTTGCCATTTGAACCCACTCCTCTTTTAAAATGTGTAAAAACACTTCCGTAGTCTATGTTAATCGGCTGGTCAGTAATCTTGTAAAAGGAATGAATACGCTTATCCTTTCCTCTTATTTCAAATACTAACAGCCGATTGTAAACTGCATATTAATCCCAATTAAATATATTGTTTACATTATTTTTATTTCTTTTCGGAAAATAAAATAATGGTGTATTCTTTTTAGGTTTAGAAAATTTGGTGTTGGATGAACAATTTTCGTTGAAAGTATATGGGATCGATTGTCTATAAGGCGGCGGGGGCAGATCAGCATCCAGGTCTTCTAAGAACGGGGTATCCACAGGTTCACCGCTTGAATCCTTTTGATGACTCAATTGCGAAACGACAACTTGTCCAATACGTCTTCCAAGTTTCAATCCTTGTTCAAGGTCCACAGGAAAGTGAATACCTCCGTATAGCCTTGATATCGAGTCTTCTTCAGCAAGATTACGAAGCCGTTTAGCTTCACCTGGGAAAAAGTAGCTCAAAATGACTTCTGCACACCCCGAAATTGCAGAATGACCAGATACATAAGTAGGAAAACGAGGTGTACATAGAATAGGTTTCAGTGTCTGATCATATTGTATCGGCCGGGCAACATCACACAGATATTTGAAATACCAGGTCACAACGAAAGCATCGTTTATTCCTGCTTGTACAGCTGCTAAGACCCTTGCAGCGTAAGGTGGCGTCAATCCGTATGTGTCAATCAATCTATCGATGATCGGTGTCCATTGTTTTGTTGCAACCCCTGCGCCCCAATATTCGGCTATCTGGATTTGTTCGGGAGTTATATTCGCTAATGTTCGTTGTACAACTTTCAATTCTTCATCCCAATCAATATGGCTCGGATGTCGCAGGTCAAAATGAATGACCCCATCAGGTCCTACAAAGTGGTCTCCTTTTCGTTTTATAAAATAAGTTGGCCATGAACCGGCTAAAGGATCAACCGGGTCAGAAGGTGGTTTTCTTTCTCCTCCATAAGGCACCTCTGACCATCTCAAATAATCGTCTCTTTTCATTTCCTCACCTTTTTTTTATTTTTGACTATCTCTAATAGTCTATGGTAAGAAAACGATTTAGCTTGTACATCCGTTTAATTTACGGGCAACTATTGTGTTTTCCATCAAATTTTTTTATATACGATATCATTTATTCCAAGTTATGCTTATTCTCAGAAAGCTATGCCGATCATGTTTTTTCATTTGACGTTTTTGAAGTCCAATAGTCAAGTGACTCAAGGAATTGCTTTACACTCTTATAGATGGAATCCGGATTAGAGTCGAATTGTGAGGTTTGATAATCCGGAAGCCATTGGACAGCGGCTGTATGAACATTTGCTGCAAGACCCGCTTCAATATCTGCATTACTGTCCCCGATGAACATCGCTTCCTTTTCGTTGATTCCTAACTGCGATAATGCTTTCTGCAGTCCTTCTGGATGTGGTTTCGGATTGGTGACGTCATCTCCTGTGATGATTACATCGAACATTCCATCCATTTGAAGCTCTTGAAGGGAGATATCTAGGCTTCGTCTTGCTTTCCCTGTGAAAATCCCCAATTTCATCCCTTTATCTTTAACAAATGTAAGTAATTCAATGATTTCTTCATTCGTATCGACTAGTCGTCTATGACTATCTGAATATTTTTCATAGAACAGTTCAATGGCTTGATCCTTTTCGGTGTGGGAGAGGTTCTCTCTTATGATCCCGGTTTCCGACGGTCCGAACATCTCTTTTATTTCATCATCCGTCAGGTCTCTTTCGTCAAATCGATTGAAAACGGCCTGGAATGCATGAAAACAGACAGGTAACGTGTTTGCTAACGTTCCATCAAAGTCGAAAATCAATGCTTTCATTTTATAGCACACCTTTCATTTCAATTAATCACTTTCGTACGCTCGGTCCACCTTGGTCTTTTCGCATTTTCAAGGAACATCGGGTCTTTCGCATATTCGCGGATCACGTCACGGATTTCTTCTGCACGATATTTTGCATTCCGATTGTTTGCGAGTGACTCATAACCAGAGCCGCGTTGTATGTAATCAGAACTCGCGACCGTATACCACTTATCATCTTGAATAGGTTCTTCGCCAATAAACATCGCGATTATTTCTTTCCCATCATGGACAACTGTGGCACCTGAAACATGCAATCGACCGACGAATTTCCCTCTGAATCCTGGACCTTTTCCATCTGAAAGACAAACCTGAGCATCTAGTGATTGTTCGATGGCCGATTTAATATCCATGCCCTTGATTTCAAATGAAGTTGGGTTTAAGGGAGAAGGACAGATTTCAATCAATTTCTTGTTGGAAATGTAGTCAAAAAACCCGGCATTGACGATTCCGCTATTGATCAGTCCAAGCTCACATCCGAGCATATCTTTCAATCCGTCAGCTATCAAGTTCGTGATCCGATTTTCCTCAATGACATCATGCCATAACGGATGTTCAAGATTATATAGGGGACGGCTGAGGGCTTCGATCGCTCTTTCTTTATTCTTATGTAAAATCGAGATCACTCCAGCATCACTCTTCGAACTTTCAGTTGATATGGTCGCTGATCGCACTAGTTCAATCTTATCTCTATTAACTTTCAATTCTATTAACCCGATATGATTGCCATAACATCCGGCACTGTTGATGATCGTTCCATTGACGATTTTCGCTTCTGAAAAAAGCTGGTGGTCATGCGAAGAAATGATGACATCAATGCCGTCGATGGATCTTGCTAAATCTTCATCAGCAATTGTTCCAACATGGTTCAGAACAACGCACAAATCGTATGTACCTTGATGTCTTTCGATTTCTCTAGCAATCCCCTCTTTGTAAGGAGTAAAATGGACACCAAGCCCCTCACTGAACTCCCCCATATCTGGTGAAGACCCGGTTATAAGGATTCGAAGACCGTTCTTGATGAGAATTTTGCTAGGAACGACACCGTTAAATGGAGTTCCATCTTTTTTAAAAAGGTTGTTACTGATGAACGGAAAGGAACTGTTCTGAGCCATGAATTCCAGTGTTTCTGCGCCATCAAACATTTCATTGTTCCCAATCGTCAAGGCATCATATCCCAGGTACTCAAGCAGTTCTATCGCAGCGAGCCCTCTCGTCCCTCTGAGTTCAATGCTTCTGAAATCAGCGAAATCGCCAGCATCTAAGAGAAGTGTCTCTTCATCTATATGTTCCTTGATTAACGTGGATGCTTTTGCAAATTGATCAAAATAGCTATGAAGATCATTCGTATGTATGATTTTTAATTTTTTCATTTTGCCTCCTATGTATGGAAGTTCTTCCTCAGTTTAACAAATTTCTATAACTTTCTACATATTCCTTTTTTAGAAGACAAAAAAGACACGGGGTTGTGCCGTACCATGAAATTTAAATTAGTCCATTCAGAAGACTATAGAGAAGAATTCAAAAAGATTCAGGTCTGAAGAATGACTTCGATTATACTAACCCTTTAATAAGGTTGATTCTTATTCTGAACTTTTGTACTGATTTTCCAGATTGACGTTTATTACCTGCTTGTCCTGGTTACATAGTCATTGAATTCAAAAATCAAAGGAGTGGATTAAACATGGCTGATCGTTACAAAACTGGAGAAAAAGCCCCCGAAAATGGGACCTATGAATTCGATGGTTTGACTGACGGCAGAAAGAATAGTAACCCTACTGAGGATGAAAGACAGATTTCATTGGAAAGTGGAGAAACGTTCCCTCCATTACGCTCTAGCAAAGAGTCGGTTTATTGGAAAAAAGTGAAGTGAAGACATACCCAAAAGGAGGCTGGGACAAATAAAACTTTGTTCAATAAAAAATCCACACAATCTGTCCGTGTACTCTTTAGTGGAATAAATAAAGGTTCCGCTGTATACATCCTTCGCTTTCCTCGGGCATGGACAAATATAAAAAAATGAGGGCTGAAATCCAATCGGATTCGTTCAGTCCTCTTCTTTTACTACTTGTAGTTTCCCGGTTTCTAAACAGAATACGTTTTTAGCAGTCATTAGATGAAGAACGATCCCAGAAACCGCGCCTTCATTCTTTTTATCTTCAGCATAATATGTGATGTTCCTTCCCTCCATGATGGTCACCATATTTTCGCCTACAGCTTTCAATTGGTTCTTCTCGTAGACTGCAGCCGTATTTTCATCAATTCCAATACCAATACCTTTGGTTGAACCCACCTCATAAATCAGTCTTCTGAACCGTTCCCTTTGAGAAAAATGCTGATCAATGATCAAGTTGGAAATGAAGCCAAACCCATTCATCATATTTATATCTTTAATTTCGTGATTTTCTTCTTCTGCTTCCACAATCATCTTGCTTCCCCATATTGAAGCACCAGCGCTTGTTCCTCCTAATACTAAACCATGGTTCCATTTTTCCTTAAGTGCAGTTAAAAAATTGCTGTCACATAGAACATCACATAATTTTTGTTGGTCTCCACCTGAAAAAAACAATCCATCAAGGTCATTCAATCGTTCAATGAACTTCTTTTCGTCAGTGTTTTTTTGGATATCAAAATGAATGACATCTTTAACCTTCAAGTCATGGAATGCTTTCTTATAGTCTTTAAAAACGTCCTTTGGAACACTGCTGGCTGTTGTTATGATTCCAATATTCCGATAATCGCACATTTCTGCGAATACATTAAGAATTTCTTTACTCCCTTGTTTATCCTCATGTCCCCCAACTAGCATGATTTTACCTGGCATATTATCCACCCCAGCATAGGCATTTATATACTACTTGACATCATAACCCTTTCTCGGGATTTTTTCGTTCTTCTCATTATCAATATCTCCATCAATCGTTCCTTCTACCATGGTATCACTCGTTTGTTCATGCGTTATTGCAAGACCAGAGCTTAAATCTGAGTTTTTTTCATAATCAGATGGTTGGTAATTCTTCTCTGCAATTTTACTGCTATCTTTAAAATCCTTTTTTCTTGAGTCCAATCTAAGACACTCCTTGATATTTGTTTACAACATTCAAAGTGTCCCCAATCCAGTATAAGGTATGCTCCTTTTTCTAATGGTGTAATATTACAGATTTTTCATGAATGATTACCCGTGAACAATTCATAATAAAAGAGTGTTCTCTTTCTTTCCAAATCAATAAAGAAAAGGGTATTCCCCCTCTGAAGATAAAAAGTAAACTCTTGAGTTGTCTTTGTCTTGAGTAATCAACTCAACTACTCAGATGCTCGTGCTTAAGTTTCCAATGTCCGTCAGCTTCTTTCATGAATACATTTGTTGCCCGTCCAGAGCCAGAGGCGGACTCCCCTTTATAGAATCCTTCCCACCTGAATGTATAGAGGCATACAGCAGATTGTTGGTTGACAGTGATCCATTGGACATCTGTAGCACGATAGACCTCATCTCGGATTGTCCCCCAGGCATTCTCGAAATACGCTTTGATTTCGTTTCGAGTCGTGCAAGATTTATCTGTAAACCAATAGATTGCATTCTCGGCCAATACTTTTTCCACTTGATTGAAGTCGTGTGTGTTGGTTGCAGCTATGTATGCTTCTAAAGCTTGTTTGTAACCCATAAATTTCTCCCTTCAGTCAGACCAGTTCATGCTATACTTTAGAGTACTTCATTCAAAATACCTCATGAGGTCCATGACCCACTTTCTTTCCGTTTTTCGCTTGTACAGGTTTCTAGTTAATATTCTTTAATGAGAACGTTCCTTCCCCATCTATTCAATTCCTACAGCTTCACTTCTTCGTTCTAGCAATATAACATCACGCCATTTACCAGCCATTTTACCGAGACGTTCCCTTCGACCGACTTCACGGAACCCTGCTTTCTTATGTAAGGTTATACTTGCCATGTTTTCAGGAAAAATTCCAGCCTGTAATGTCCAGATGCCATGATTTTCACTGCACTTCACGAGTGTATCGAGCAATTGATGACCGATCCCTTTACCTTTATTCTTCTGGCACACATACACACTGACTTCAGCTACTCCGCTATAGACGCATCTGCCGGAAACGGGACTGAGGGCAGCCCATCCTAGGACGTCTTTACCTGAGCGGGCTACAAATCTGCATTCTCTCCTATGTGTATGCTCCCACTTTTCATAGGGAGGTACTTCGGTTTCAAAAGTTGCATGACCGGTATCAATACCTTCTTTATAGATTTTACGAACTTGATCCCAATCATCTGGTTTCATATTGTCTATCACGATTGTGAAATCCATAATGCCAACTCCTATACAGCAATCTACGTCATTCATTCTTTAATAATGTCATTGATTCGGTATGATCGTTCCAATGAACTGTTCCTTCAAGAGTCTTTATTTTATCGAGTGGTATATTTGCTTCAAATCTTAGAAGCCCTTCTTTATCCAGTTCTCCATCCTTTAGATGAAATCCGAAACTCCCGCCATCCACATCGAAATCGATCAAATTAACGTTTTTCATATTTGACCCTGTATAACACAAAGTGAACTCGGATTGATTGCCGTCATTTGTTTCAAAAGTTATTCCAGCTTTCCAGTTGTTGCTCTTTCCTGAGTATGCCTGGGAATCGATAGCGCAAGAACGATTAATGATCGAAACATTGTAAATGAAGATTCCTATGATCGCACATAACAATAGAAAGACGAATCCCTTTTTCAAAGTTACCTCCCTGAATTGAGCGTGTCTTTTCCATTTCTCTTCAACATCTATTTTTTCCTGCAAAAAAGACGTCTTCTTAAATAAGAAGACGCCTAACTTATCGATCCATGACAGAAGTTGTTTTTTTCAGAATGAATTGTGGATTGGATGCTAGAATAACACCGGTCAAGATGAATAAACCACCAATGACCTGTGCAACCACCAATCTTTCGTCTGCAAAAGCTACGGCTAAGATCGTCGTAAAAAACACGATCAGGTGCAGGTAATTCGAAGCTTTCGCCGGTCCAACTTTCATAACCCCCTCGTTCCAGCAGATGAAAGAGACGATGCTTGGGAAAACCCCTAGATAAACAGTTGCCAGGATCGCTTCGAAAGGCAGTTCGGCCAGTGAGATGGTCCGGTACGAACTCTCCCACAGAGCGAATGGGATCAAGCTGACGACCGCTATGAAAATCGTTACGATGAACGTCGTTTTCTTCGGTAGATCCACGCCAAACTTTTTCATCAGTACCGAGTAGATAGAAAAAAGGACGACAGCAGCGAATACCAACAGATCCCCCGGATTGACCTTTAATGCCAGGAGTGTTCCTAAATGTCCGTCTGTTATGACGGTGAAAACTCCCACAAAGGAAAGAATCACTCCAATATATTGGATTTTAAAGAGTTTTTCCTTCAAAAAGATCACCGAAAGCAATACCATCAACAGTGGCGCAAGTGAATTGACCAATGACGCATTGATTGAAGTTGTATATTGGACAGCAATATATAGAAGCGTATTAAACCCGGCGACCCCCGTCAAAGCCATGGCTAAAAGCACTTTCCAGTTCTTGCGGATAATTGTTCGATTCTGTTTCAAATCCTTGATGATGAACGGAAAAAATACAAGGAAGGCAATCGACCATCGGATAAAAGACAACTGGAGCGGCGGAATTTCATTCACCAGCAAACGACTGATGACAAAGTTCGTCCCCCAGAAGAAGGTCGCGATGACCAGCAACAAATATGGAAGTTCTTGGAGTTTAGATAGGATGGACCGCATGTCATCGTCTCCCGTTCGAGATTAGTTGTTGCTAGTTTACTTGATTGACTTGCTTGTGACAACTGATTGGATTTTTCTGCATATGAAACCAACAGCTAACGGACACAGGAGACCTTATTTGACCCAAACAACACGTTTTTATAAAGCTAACGGACACCAGCGCTCTTATTTCGTAAAAATCTTAATCATTCAGCTCTTTTGTTCACAGATAACGGCTCTGGTGTCCGTTAAAATTCTGAAACACCGTGTTTTGTCGCAAATAACGGCTCTGGTGTCCGTTACGATTTCAAGAAAGTCCTTGAAACCAAAAAGAGCTGTCCCCAAAAAGTGTCTGGCACCTTTCATTTCGGACAGCTCCAAATGTTATCGATTCAGTTTTTTAAAGTAGATGATTTCCGGATCGCCCTCATCCAGATTGTCGATATAACCGCTCTTTCTATACCCCAATGTGGAAAAGACTTCAGCCATTGGCAGATTGGATTCATTCGTGGATGAAAACACCTTTTCGGTCGATGTCGTCTGTTCAAAGTTTTCAATCAACCTGCTTGCAACGCCTTTTCGTCTTTCGGATGGGTGAACAATTACCAGAGAGATGAAGCTGCACTCGAAAAATGATGTATCGTAGATCAAGAACCCTGCTATCCCACGGTCCGATTTGGCGATGAAACATCCACCTTCCCTGATGGCTTTTTCAAGTGAGGCACTTCGCTCCGAATGCCCAATCACCTCTCTATCGATTTCTAAGACCCCTTCTAAATCCTCAATCTCAGCGGCTTTGATCATTTACTGCGATCCCTTCGAACGATGGGGCATCCCCTGGAAGATCTTTGACTTTTTTCAGATAGTCAGAGACTCTCTTGTCATCTTCATATGGATATGCATAATTGAAATGCTCAGCTACGAGGATCGCTTTCCTCCTGAATAAATCACACATGACGAAGAGCGAACGCCAAATTTGTTCATAATCGGGACCCGTAAAAGTGGCGACGAATTTCGCCCAGTCCTTTTCACTAAGGAATTTGTGAAAGTATTTGCCTAGTTTACCTGCACTTTTGCTGAAATCCGTCCGTATGCCGATTTCCCACTCGATCATCCGCATCAAGACATTCCGATTGATCTGTTCGTACATGAACATCACATACGATAATTCTTCGCGCCATAAGCCCTTGCTGATATTCATGCAGATCCACCAGAATTCATTGCAAGTATCTGCAAATTCTTTTTCAGAAGGTTTTTTAATATGGTAATCTCTATCATCAGAAGGAGGTAACTTCCCGACAATATCATCTTTATCCAAAAGTTTGATGCTGAGGCTGTCCCAGTTGACTAACTCCTCCATCTTATTGACAGGAATCAACGTCAGGTCGATGCGGTTCCCGTCCATGAACTGCATAAGATAGGCGAATTTCCCGTCATTCTCAGCCGGAGGCATCACCTTATCTTCTGGCATCTGCATCATGATCCGCTCTCCAAAATAATCCACCCAGCTGTGATCCTTCGTAAAAGACTGGACATCATTTACGAGATAGACGATATCATAATCCTGGAAGATATCTTTCCTGACATTCGGGTTTGCACGCGATCCATTCAACACGACAGCTCTTATTCTTTCGTCGTTCTCTGCTTTTTCCAAAATCAAATCCATCATTTCTTTTTCCGTTCTCATATCGAACCTCCAGTAAGTTTAAATTTTATTAAATATGTTCTATCCTTAGTAAAGGTGGAGGCCGAGCATAAGATTCATGTGTTATACGTTATAACTTTACAAATTTCTTTTTCATGTCATATCCTCCAATCAATTTCAATTCAATAATCCAGTCCTATATCCTTTGTTCGATATCTTTGTTAAATATCCTTTCAAAGTCCTTCAGCATCCATTCTGTTTTACTTTTTATAAAAAAGAACCGTCGCTTCAGCTGCGGAAAGGATTTCTGTTTTCAATTCCTCCGGTTCGATCACCTTCATCTGAGCAGCAAACCCTAGTATGTAGCTTATCGCCTCCTCTTTTGTATCAAAAGAAAGTCTGATAGGTGTCCAGCCTTCCACGGTTTCACTTCCAGTCTCGATCTTTTGGACAAAGCGTCCGGTGAATGTCATCCTTGGCAATATTGAAGGTGCTGCCTCCACCCATACGGAATAGGTCGGCAATTTCTGGATGAATGATTTCGTTGATGATTTCCAGTATGAAGCAAGATCAAAATCCACCGGTCTCTCGAATGGTTCATCTGTAAGTTCGGCGTATTCAATCCGTGAAGCGCGGTAATTCCGAAATTCCCCATCCTCCTTGCAAGCGATCAAATACCACCGGCTCCCTTTGGCGACCAGCCCTAATGGCTCAACCACACGTTCCGTCGCTTTCCCTTCGGCTGTTTGATAATTGATCTTTATTTTGCAATCACTCCATATCGCATCTTTCAAGACATCGAATGTCACGATTTTTTCCTTTTTATCTCGCCATGTGCTCGTGTCCACATGAATGCGATTCCATACATCTTTTGCTTTTCCATGATATTCGGATGGCAACGATGCGATCAATTTATTCCTAGCTTCTTCAGAGGTACGAGCCAACCCTAGATCCTCGAGCAATTGTGTGGAAGGTGAAAGAAATAATGTACGGATTTCAGATTCTTTAAGGCCAGTCAACGTGGTCCGATAGTTTTCCAGCAAGGACCATCCCCCGTGCCTTCCACGTTCAGCTATGACCGGGATCCCTGTACCGCTCAACGCTTCCAAATCCCGATAGATCGTCCGCTCGGATACTTCCAGTTTTTCTGACAGTTCTGCAGCTGTCATTCGTCCATGCGTTTGTAATAACAGTACAATAGAAACCAATCGATCGCCTCTCATCGCCTTCACCTTTTTCCTGAATTTGATACTTTCATTTAAAGAAATATGACAAAGGATGTCAAGATTTCCACAGTAAAATAAAAGCATCTCCTCTGAAAGGATGGATTGTTATGAAACCATTGGATGGAAAAGTCGCTCTAGTAACAGGTGGAAGCAGAGGTGCCGGCCGTGGAATTGCGATCGAACTCGGGAAAGCCGGTGCCACAGTCTATGTAACCGGACGGAGCACAAAAGGAAACTCTACGAATGATTGGCCGGGTACGATTGATGAGACTGTGGACCAAATCGAAGCATCGGGTGGGAAAGGAATCGCTGTACACTGCGATCATACCAAGGATTCAGAAACAGAAGCGGTCATCACCCAAATCCGTGAAGAACAAGGAAAAATGGACATACTCGTCAATAACGTTTGGGGGGCACATGATTCAGGTATAGAGGCAGGACGTTTCTATGAATTGCCACTGGAACATTGGGATACGATGTTTACAGCAGGTGTCCGGGCACAACTTGCAACCAACCATTATGCTGTTCCGTTGTTGCGGGAAAATAAAAAAGGAGTGATTTTTCACACTACTTTTTGGGATGATGGCAAGTATACAGGACACTTCTATTACGATCTCGCAAAGAACGCCCTGGTCCGGATGGCGTATGGGCTTTCGATCGACTTGAAACCAGATAATATCGCCGTCCTGGCTGTCTCACCTGGTTTCATGAGGACAGAACTTGTCTTGAAATTCCATGGATCAGATGAAGAGCACTGGCACGAAGCAGAGGATTTACAACGGACTGAAACGCCTCATTATATTGGCCGAGGTATTAAAGCACTTGCAAGTGACCCCGATATCATGGCTAAAACAGGTCAGGTCATCCGAGCAGGTGATTTAGCAAAAGAATATCAGTTTACAGATCTTGATGGACGTTATATCCCGCCATTCAGCCTATGAAAGCATGATAAGACCCACCCTGGAATGATCGGTGGGTCCTTCTTTTTCAAAACAAACGCCTATCATCATTCACATCTCATTCCTCATAAAAGAAATCTTCATATCGTTCATATAGTTTCCCAGGCTCATCCTCCATTGAACACAATACGAAATGAGCCCCTGCCAATTCGACAAAACACAATACAATCACTATGATCAAACCGCTCAACATGCATAACACATCCTTTATATGGTTTAATTGATTTGACTATAATATGTGAAACGCGTTTCATAGCAAGTGTTTTTCATAAAAAGCTTTATATGAATCCACTTCCTTTCCGCGGGAGACATGCGTGCTCTCAACTGGCTCCCTTTTCCTGCTGGGGTGTCGTAAATTTCGTTTAAGTAAGTAATCATCTGACCAACGTAACTAAGTAGGATATAAAGAGGTGAAGTTCAGTGGCGAATATCCGTGATGTGGCAAAAGCTGCTGGTGTTTCAGTAACGACCGTTTCGAGGGTTTTGAATAAGCATCCTTATGTAAGTGAGAAAAAACGGAATCTTGTGATGAAGGCGATTGAAGAGTTGAATTATCACATCAACATCAATGCGGTACACCTGACGAAAGGTGTCACAAAACTCGTCGGGGTGGTCCTTCCATTCATCAACCATCCTTACTTCAGCTCGATTTTAGATGGAATTGCAAAAGAGGCATTGAAAAAAGATTATAAATTGATTCTCTTTCAGACAGATTATGATCTGGACAGAGAAGTTGAAGCATTGGAAATGTTGCGGATGAAGCAAATTGATGGTCTCATCATATGCTCAAGAGAGTGTAATTGGAGCATTATCGAGTCTTATGAGGCTTACGGACCTATCGTCGTATGTGAGGACGGGCATGATCATAACGTGAAATCCGCCTATATCAATCATTACCAGGCTTTTAAAAAGGGACTGGATATACTTGTTAGTCATGGGCATCGAAAAATCGGTTATTGTATCGGCAGACGGACAGGGACGAACAGCAAACAGAGGGAAACCGCCTACTTCGACACGTTAAAAAAGATCGGGGAACCTGTGCGTGACGAATGGATATTCGACCATTCTTATACGATTGAAGATGGAGAAAAAGTTGTCCATAACCTTTTGCGTCTTGCGGACAAGCCGACTGCTATGCTAGTGACAAGTGATCAGGTGGCTGCTGGAATTCTAATGCAATGTACCAAAGAAGACATACAGACACCTGATCAATTATCAGTTATCGGTTTCGATAACCATCCAATTTCTGAATATCTGCAACTCACGACAATCGATCTTCCTCTGGAAAAAATGGGGCAAAAGCTGCTCGATGCTGTCTTGAATGCAGATGGGCCCCAGCATAAGGAAATGCCCTTTGAATTGATTAACAGGAACACTGTTGCTGATTTGAACAGTCGTTAACGGACATGAGTGACCTTATTTTCCATCAAATATACTGTTTTACAAAAAAAGCGGACACCAGCGGCCTTATTTAAGAAAATCCTTTCACAATCAAAGGATTTTGAGACAGATAACGCTTCTGGTGTCCGTTAATATTTCAAATCATCGCTTTTTGTTACAAATAACGGCAGTGATGTCCGTTAAAATGCAGAGTTAACCACATATCAAATCGTCTCGTATTATCGAGGAAGTTTCAACAGGGCATTATAAGCATTGATCCGTCCATATTCATACAGGGTACCTACCCCAACAATTGGAACAGTGGTTGATTCAATGGTTTGTCTTACGACTCCTGTGTTTGGATTAAGGGAAAGCAATAAAGCGGCCAACCCACTAACTAATGGGGTTGCTTGGGATGTGCCTGATAGGTACCCGTAGTTTTGTGGACCGATGACATTCGGATAGGTCGGCATGGTCGATAATAGTTGAACGCCAGGGGCAGCGAGATCCACCCATGAAGATCCGAAGTTCGAAAAGGAAGCTTTCTCGTCTTCCTGGTTAACAGCCGCAACACTGATACATTGGGCAAATGCAGCGGGGTAGTTATGTTGATTGACCCCATCATTACCTGCTGCCGCAACTGACAGCACCCCATTCCGTTGTGCATATTTGACGGCATCATGGAGAGTTGAACTGAAGAATGTTGTACCTAGACTCATGTTAATGACTTTAGCCCCGTTATCTACAGCATGAACGATACCTTGCACGACACCACTCAAAGAGCCTGTCCCACCGTCATCAAGTACTTTGATGTTCATCAATGTTGGATTGATCGCAAGTCCTGCAACCCCTCTTCCATTTTTCGTGACAGCTGCTGCTATGCCAGCCACATGCGTTCCATGTCCATTGAAATCCTGTGCTGTTGATGCACCTGAAAAATTAGCGTTCAAAATGATTTTATCTTGGAGATCAGGATGGGTCATATCAAGACCTGTATCGAGGATGGCGATCGGGACTTTTGTAGAACCTCGTGTTATGTTCCATGCCCTCGTAGCAACTACTTTCAGAAGGCCCCATTGCTGTGGGAGAAGCGGATCATTCGGAACAAGTTCAGCCTTCACGAGTGCATCCCTTTCGGCAAATTCAACTTCACTGCAGCGCAAATAACAATGAAGACAATCCTCTATTTGTTCTGGTGGAACTTCTACGATTTCAACGTTCAGTTCTTTTATGATCCGGGTTACTTTCGCTCTTGCTTGTTGATGAATGTGAAGACATCTATCAGGCGGGGTTTTATCGCGGAAACGGATGAGGATCCTATGGGGAGAAAAGTCCATCTAGTTTGAAATCACACCTTTCTATTAGTTCATTACTAGTTTACGCAACTTGATAGATTAAGGTCACGGCAAGGTCCAGGTCAGTGTGAAAATAGGCTTGATCATATAAAAAAGAACTGCCCCTCTAATCAGGAGCAGTGCAGATCTTCATCATTCTCTGTTTGTTATCTGATTTTGCAAGAACTCTTTGATTCCTTCCATCAGTCCGTTTGCTAACGGCAGAGTTGGATCAGAATAGGTCGCCAGGTTTTCATCCCTGTTCTCTGGTGCTTCTTTTAACACGTGGTTCATCTTATCGATCAACAATAGTTCGGCATCCGGCTTTGCAGCAGCAAGATTTTCAGCGTCTGCCACGGAGACCTGGATATCATTCTTTCCGTTGATGATGAGTGTCGGAATGCTGATTTGCCGGATTTCTTCTGTCGGATTATAGTCCATCCATGACATGAGGAAGGGCTGCACACTTGGTTTGAAGATACTCATCAACCGAGGATCTACCTCTTCCACTCTTTTCCCTCGTCTCAGTTCTTCAAGGATGCTTTCACTTTCATCATTTAGTTCATCAGGTAATGTTTCCAGCTGTTCTGCCAAAACTTCATCAATCGTCCGGCCGGCACCAGCTATCGAAATGAACACATCGGCTGCCGAACCTTCTGCAGCCATCATCCCGACAAGTGATCCCTGACTATGTCCAATAATGATGATATCTGTAAAGCGTTCATCTTGTTCAAGCAATTCGATCCATTTTTCAGCATCCTTTACGAAACGGTCAAACCGTATATCTTCTTCTTTTATGACCTTCTCTTGGTTTTTACCTGCTCCACGTTTGTCGTAACGGAGACTTGCGATTCCATTCTCCGCAAAACCTTCTGCTAAAAGTTTCAAGCTGTCGTTTCTTCCAGCTTGGGAATTTCCGTTCCGGTCAGTCGGGCCAGATCCAGGGATGATGAGTGCGATCGGTGATGGCTCCTCTGTTTCTGGAGTGAGTAATGATCCATATAGTCTCCCAGCTGATGTTTCGATTGTCAGGAAATCTTCCTCCTCTTCTGGTTCGCCAGCGGCTGCATCTCCTTTTTCAAGTTCAAATGGGAAGCTTTGGTCGGATTGTGTGAATGTTCCATTTATCTTATTTTTGTCGATTGTCCCATAAAATTTTATTTCCTGTCCTTGCAGCGGCATTTTAAAATTGACTTTATCGTCATTCAGCTTGATTTCCGATAAACTGAAATCCGCTACATTTTGGACAGGGATGCTGATCGTACCCGCCAACTCATCCTTTTGCTTAAATTTTACGATGATATTCAACGGTCGCCCCGGTACATCGATCGTTCCATTCCACGTTCCGGTCAATTGTTCTGCCATTTCGGGTTTATCTTTTTTATCATTGCACCCGCTAAGAAGACATATCGTCAAAACCAGAGCGAGCAATACAAAACATTTTTTCATTTGAACCGCTCCCTATCAATCTGCTTATCTCATTTACGTTCACAACATTTGAAAGGTTTCAATTCCAAAAAGTAATTTTCTACCAAATCCCTTTTGCTTCGTCTATATGTATAAGGAGATTTTAATGTTTAATTTGTAGGTGATTGGATTGGTAAAATCGATAACTAACAGTGTTGTGCGTTTTCTTTTTGTGGTGATAGGTATCGTCATGATTTCTGCCTTTCTCGGGATGACCATGTATAAAATCGATATCAGTTTCATGAGTTATTTCCAGAACCTTAAGAAACTAGTAATCTTACTTGTGAATCCAAGTGAAATCATCGTTTATAAGGATATTTACAGCATAAAGTACCCAAGTCCTTATCCAAGTCCTATTGAAAAGAACTATCCCCTTTTTCCTATGTTTTGGGAATACTATCTTTATTCGATCAAAATCTTCATGGCCGCTTTAGTGACTGCGATGTTTGCTGGAATATTCCTGACCTATTTCACTGCCTTCCTGCCTAAACGGGTGGTCCAAGTCTTGTCAAGGATCCTTTCGTTCTTAGAAGCCCTGCCTGATATATTCGTCATTTTCGTCGTGCAGTTCTTCATCATCTGGTTTTATAAAAAAACCGAAATCCTGTTATTCCCGATTGCAGGTGCATTCGAAAAGGTCTATTTCGTCCCGATTATTGTGCTTTCGCTTCTTCCAACTCTATTTTTCTATAAAGTATCGTTGTTCATGACAATGGAAGAATACGAGAAACACTATGCGGAATTTGCTATCAGCAAAGGTGTTCGTCCGAATCTATTGTTCTTAAAACATATCTTCCGTAACGCTGTGATCGGGATTACGAGCCACTCGAAAGCAATCATCTGGTTGATGCTCTCGAATCTGATCATTTTAGAAAGGATCTTCAACATATACGGCTTGACGAGATATATCTTGAATTATAAGCAGATCGAGATCATCGCGTTCAGCCTGATCATGTTCTACATACCGATTTTCCTGATCCTATTGATTTCTAAGCTTGTGATACAACGGAGCACAGGAAAAGAGGTGATGATTTGATGATGGTCAGGTTATTACGAAATCCAATGTTTCTGATAGGAGCACTTTTCATCATCGGTTTATTTGTATCAAGTCTCGTGTATCATGTCTTGAAGGATGATTCGATCCCTGTCATCGGTCTTCTGCATGATGATGATGGAGAGCTGGTTCCCCATCCATATTCACCGACAGACCACCCACCATTCGGGACCGAACATTTTGGGCGGGATCTTCTGACAATCATGGTGATCGGGGCGAAATATACACTAGGCATTGCATTCGTGACCGCTTTTTTAAGAGTGTTCATCTCCTCTGTAATCGGGGTGTTCGTAGGAATGTTTGTCTCTAAAACGAAGAAGCTGTTTGCATGGTTGGTCGATGCAGGGAATTATTTTCCTGCCACCCTTCTCGCATTCTTCTTACTTATTTGGGTTTTATTTTATGAAAAGTTATATGTAGGGGAATATTCTTTAAGTTTTGCTGAACAAGGGCTTATTATTGTGTTGGTGCTTACCGCGATCGCCATTCCTACGAATTCATTACTTGTCCTTAATGAAACGGATCGTTTTTTGAAAAAGGAATTCATGGAAGGCGTGACCGTCCTCGGTGCGGGCAAAAGACATATCCTTAAGAAACATCTGATCCCTTTCTTGATTCCGCAGCTGATCATGATCTATATGAGAGAACTGATCCAGGTCCTGTTGATCATGGCGCACCTGGGGATATTGAGGATTTTCGTTGGAGGTATGGATGTAAAAGAAGATATGTTCAGAACGCCCAGGGAATACTCCCTCTCGAATGAATGGTCGGGATTGCTCGGTCTATGGTGGGAATTCATTTGGACTGGTTATCCTTGGATTACCTTCATCCCTGTCCTGGCCTTTACTTTGACCATTTTAGCAGGGAAGATGACGTTGACAGGCTTTGAACGAGAGTTGAGCCGAAGTGCATCACATCGAAAAAGAACCCGAACAAATACTAAACGTCCTGCCCGGACTGTTAATGTGACAGATTTCACACAGCTTTCTTCTAAATCATGATAGAATGTCATAACCAATACGAAAAAGTAGATAAGGAGCATGCCATGAAAGGGTTATTGATCAAGTCCCCCTGGATCGATTACATTTTTGAGGGAAAGAAAACATGGGAGATCAGAGGGTCGAACACAAAAATAAGAGGGACGATCGCCTTGATTAAAAGCGGTTCAGGAAAGATCTTCGGTACAGTCGAACTTAATGACTGCCTGAAACTCAGCTTAGAAGAGTACCAACAAGGAGAAGAGTTCCACTGTGTTCCAAATGAACAGTGCAATGAGGAGCCATATCGGAATACCCATGCCTGGGTGCTCCGTAACCCCTGTCTTTTTGAAACACCCCTTCCGTATGATCACCCAAAAGGCGCTGTCATTTGGGTTGATCTTTCTGAACATGAGGAGTTGAAGGATCTCTGTCTCCAAACATCCTGATGAAAGTAGCATACCTAAGATTCAAGTGGGGGTGTCCGAAACGAGACTTCGGACACCCCCTTTCCATTGGTCCAGCTTATGTCCAAGCAAAAAAACAGCCAGCACCTTATAAGGTATCGGCTTATACCATGTCACGCATCTTATTTCTGATAATTAAGGTTCCAGGTAATTCCGAAAGCGTCCTTGACAAGTGCATATCTCGCTCCCCAGAATGTATCCTGCAATTCCATCAAAATCGTCCCATTTTCCTTTAAACGATCATATAGACGTTGAAGTTCATCTTCATTTTCAGGTTCGATGACTACTGATACGTTGCTTTCCTTTGGAACACTTTGTCCTGGGAAAGTGTCAGACACCATGAAGACCATATCTCCTTTTTTGAAGTAAGCATGCATAATCCGATCATCCGCTTCAGGCGGAGTCTCGAACTCAGCATCTCCGAACGTCATCGATTCAACTACTTCTCCTCCAAACACATCCGTATAGAAATCCAGTGCTGATTTTCCATCCCCGTCGAACGTAAAATAAGGTGTAAGGTGTTTCAACGCAATCACTCTCCTGAAATTATCAATTTTTTACCACCAATCACATTATAATGCCTAAACATGAATAAAACAAGAACAATTGTTCGTGTTTTGCAATAAATTTACCAGTTGTCCACCTAAATCACCGATAATTTTGGAAATTGCACCGATATTTTTAAACTTTGCACTGATAAATCTTGATTTTGCTCTGATATATTTGAACTTTGCACCGATAAATATCGGATTTGCTCCGATATTAAACCTACTCACACCCTCTCAAAAAGAAAAAACTGCCACATTTGTAGCAGTTCATCGTAAATCATTTTATACTACTTCACGTTCCCAGTGGCGATGTTCAGCAATCGCTCCAAGGAATTCGTTTGTAAATTCGCTGATGTCTTTACCGAGTACGACACCTGGACTCTTGTCAAACTCCATTTTCTTAAGCCACTTCGTTCCTTCATGGGTCGCACCGATCGGTTTGAAATGCATGAATGCTTCGTTGATGAAGTAGGCTGCGTCATTATAGAATTTCTTACTTTCATTTTTCCCACCTACTGCATAAACCGCATCGAACAAGACAGAGTCAGCCGTCAGGAACGTGTGGTCAACTTCAAGCGTAGAACCATCCGACCCTTTCACCTCACCAAGCTTTGCACTGATGATTTCAGGCTGCGCGCCGTTATCCTTCAATCCATCCAGTACTGACTTAATTTCTTTCCCGTCAAACTCATCGGCAACAATGACAGCAACTTTACGTGTATCAGGTTTTTTCACGGTATTATCCATGCTTAGTGCAGGAGACGATTTCGTGACATTAGAATCCTCTCCTTGAGGTTTTTCCGCACCGATTGCTTCTGCTACCTCAGTGGCAAGTTCCATACTGACATTTGCGAACATATCAACCACTTGCTGTTGGACCGATTTACTTTCTACTTTTCCCAATTCAAAACTGAACGCTTGCTTGATATCCTCTTTTTCGTGATTGCTCATGCTGTTCCAGAACAAGGTTGCTTGTGAGAAGTGGTCCTTGAAGCTGTCACTTCTAGCGCGGATTTTGTGCCCTTCGACTTTTTCCTGGTAGTGTTTGAAGCCGCCTTCTTCTTCACTCGATGGTTCCGGAGTATTTTGAGCAAGGGAATTTTTATGATAGCTCACTTGTCCTTTGTTGATCGTATGACGTCCGTATCCATCACGCTGGTTGTTATGGAATGGACAGACAGGTTTATTGATAGGCAGCTCATGGAAATTCGGTCCGCCTAAACGGATCAACTGTGTATCGGTATATGAGAATAAACGTCCTTGCAGTAACGGATCGTTTGAAAAATCAATTCCTGGAACGACATGTCCGGGATGGAAAGCTACCTGCTCCGTTTCTGCAAATACATTATCCACATTGCGGTTCAATGTCATTTTACCAATCAACTTCACTGGCACATCTTCTTCAGGCCAGATTTTAGTTGGATCCAGGACGTCGAAATCGAACTTGAACTCGTCTTCTTCTTTAATGATTTGAACGCCTAATTCGTATTCAGGGAAGTCTCCATTTTCAATCGATTCATATAGGTCTCCGCGGTGGAAATCTGCATCCTTACCTGAGATTTTTTGTGCTTCATCCCATACAAGTGCGTGTGTTCCGAGTACGGGCTTCCAGTGGAACTTGATGAAATGTGCCTCACCTTTTTCGTTAACGAATCTGAATGTATGGACACCGAATCCTTCCATCATACGGAAACTCCGTGGAATTGCACGGCCAGACATCGCCCACATCACCATATGAGCGGATTCCTGGTTATTCGCGACGAAATCCCAAAACGTATCATGGGCAGAAGCTGCTTGCGGCATTTCATTATGGGGTTCTGGTTTCAGGGCATGTACGAGATCAGGGAATTTCATTGCGTCCTGAATGAAGAAAACCGGGATATTGTTCCCTACGAGATCGAAGTTTCCTTCATCTGTATAAAATTTCGTTGCAAAGCCACGTGCATCACGCACGGTCTCAGCTGAACCCTTGGATCCAGCAACGGTTGAAAAACGCACGAATACAGGCGTTTTCTTGGATGGATCCTGCAAGAAACCTGCTTTCGTATATTCCTTCATCGATTCATACACCTGAAATTCACCGTGTGCGGCAAATCCGCGCGCATGGACAATTCGTTCCGGGATGCGCTCATGATCAAAGTGCGTCATCTTTTCGCGGAAATGGAAGTCCTCCATCAAAGTCGGACCACGTTCACCTGCTTTCAGTGAGAATTCATCCTCTGAAACTTTGACACCTTGATTGGTCGTCATTTTTTTATCTTTATCATCAAAACGGTCTTTTTCAAGCTGTCGATTCTTTTTGTTTTCCTCACTCATCTCGCGATTCCTCCTTAGGACGTTTATTATGTAATAATCATTACATATAAGTGACGTACCCTACTGGAGTCATCACAAAACAAGTTTCAGTTATATGATTCAATGTTACTATGTTGAGAATTTTGACGGGTCTTGAAGTTGTTTGTAGGGGGGATTCATTGGGGGTGAGATGAAGGTTTATTTAATTCCCATTAACGTTTTGAGCCTGTTGATGTCCTTTTCATTATTCCATGTTTTAGAGGCTAAAAGGTCAATGTTACTTTCGATCTTATCCAACTTCTCGTTCGTTTCTTTTCTGAAGTCTTCAAAATCCTTCCTTAATCCGCCAACCCCTTTACCTAAATCGGATAAGTCATCTTTCATACCAAGCATGACGCTGAGAAGTTTGTCCAATTTTTCTTCTGACATGATCTCAACCACCTTTTTTAATAATTAGTTTCATTATAACAAGTTCCACCATAAAAAGGGAGAAAAGTATCAGACGCCTCCAACACTACATTTTGGACAAAAACCGATTTTTCTCATAATGTTGTTTAGTTCGGAGAGCCTCTGACACTTTTTTTGACAAGCTTCATCAAGCTGCCTTTTTCGATATGTTCCTATGTTTCTTACCTAACCCATTCACGACGATGACACCAGAAATTGCAACGAGACCACCGATCAAGGATAGTGTGCTCGGCCATTCGTTCAGCCAGAGCCATGCAACGAAAATCGCGATCACAGGCTCAACATAAAGCATACTCGTCACAGTGCTTGCGCGTCCTAATGAAAGTGCAGTCGCCCATGTGATATACGCAATAGCTGCAGGAAATATTCCTGTATAAAGCGCTGATAAGTTTGCTTCGAGCGTCGCCTGTTGAATCGATTCGAAAAGACCTGGTGTGAAAATGACAAACGGCAAAGTCCCTGTCCATGTAAAATAAGCAGTCAATTCAAGCGGTGTATATCTGTAGTGAAGAGACTTTTGAAAAACGAAAAAAACAGATGTCGCAACAGCTGCCATCAACACCAATAAAGCGCCCTGGGAAATACTGAAGGAGGATCCTGAAGTACCTAAAGTAATTAAAACGATGCCGAGGAAGCCGATGCTGAGTCCTATCCATCCAGCGGCTCCGGGACGTTCTTTTAAAACAAGGACGGCTATCAATGCGGTGAATACTGGCGTCGATCCGATCAGCATTCCAGCCGTTCCTGCAGATACAGTCAATTCCCCGAATGTTACACCAATATTGTAAAGGGTGATGCCTACGAATCCGAGCAGCATGATTTTGACCAGATCTCTTTTATCTGGGACACGAATCCGGATTCCTGGTAAAAGAGCCAGGATGAGGAAGATCATTGATGCAATAAAATAACGTGTGAACACTAGATGTCCGGCTGTATAGCCACCATGTAGACTTGCACGAATCGCAGCGAACGTCGATCCCCAGATGACGACAGTTGTAAGTGCCATCATGAATGCTTTTGCGTTCATGCCCCTCCCCCTAACATATGTAAATATCCCTCTTTAACTCGAAGGTATCACCAGTGGAGATGAAAAGCAATGAAAGAGATTTATGATATGCAACTTCCTTTACATAAAGGAGGAATAAGTTTTAGATTTAAGGTGATACCTATAAGCAGGTGAAACCATAATGGATATAAAACATTTACAATATTTCATTGAAGTGACCCGTTTGCGTAGTTTCAGCAAAGCTGCTGAGCATATGTATGTCACTCAACCGACCATCAGTAAAATGCTGAAAAACCTGGAAAACGAACTCGGTGTCCATCTTTTCGATCGAAAAAGCAAAAAGGTGGAATTGACCGATGCCGGAAAAGTGATTTATGAACAGGCGCTCGTTATTGATAAAGCTTTCAAAGATCTGCAATACCAATTGGATAACTTGCAAGAATTAAAAAAAGGGCATATCCGTATCGGTTTGCCTCCTATGATCGGGTCTCTTCATTTTCCAAATATAATCGGTCGATTCCAAGAACGATACCCTGAAATTTCGATTCAATTGGTTGAAAAAGGATCAAAAAGGATTGAGGAAGATATCGATAAAGGCGATCTCGATCTTGGGGTTGTCGTTCTACCGGTGAATGAAAACCTGTTTGAATTCTATTCTTTTGAACGTGAGAAACTGAAACTTGTCATTCCACCTGATCATCCTTTTTCAAAAAGTGAAAAGATCGAACTGGCCAAATTGAAGGATGAAAACTTCATTCTTTTCACTGAAGATTTTGCTCTACATAACCGGATCATATCATCGTGTGCTGTTGCTGGGTTTAAACCATCCATTGTTTCTGAAAGTTCCCAGTGGGATTTTATCGGAAAAATGGTTGCTTCCAAATTAGGTATTGCGTTTATGCCAGAGAGCATTTGTAAAGCTGTGCATAGTGATGTCGCCATTCTCGATGTGATTGATCCAAGTATTAGCTGGGAGCTCGCCATCATTTGGCGTAAAAAGGCGTACCTTTCTTTTGCTGCGAGAGAATGGTTGGACTTTACAATAGAAAAATTGAAAGCTTGAAAGGAGGAATCCACTTCACATTAGGAGTGGATTTTTTCATTGGTTCTATTTATAGCTGTAAGCATTTTCATAGCCGATATCTATACCACCTATGGAAATAATCAATTTTACTTCACGAATAATGAGGCTTACAATCACTTCTGTAAGAATTTTATAGAACAAACCAGGAATTCCTGTATTGATAAAATTCAGAAAGGTGATTGGATATGGAAATGAAAAAAGCACGACATAGCCGGATCATAAATACAGATCAAGTGATGACTTGTGATTTGAATAACTACAATACACTATTTGGCGGGGTATTGATGAAGAAATTGGATGGAGTCGCGACAATTTCCGCTCGCCGTCATTCCAGAGCTAAAGAATGTGTAACAGCTTCAATTGATTCAATCGATTTTTTGGCACCGATCCATCAAAGTGATTCGGTATGTATTGAATCTTATGTTTCTTTTACTGGAAAAACATCGATGGAGATTTTTTGTAAAGTAATCGCAGAGGACATGATGACTGGTGATCGCCGTATAGCAGCGACAGCTTTCTTGACATTCGTGGCTTTGGATGAAAACAAAAAACCGATGGAAGTTCCAGGGGTTATTCCTGAGACGGAAGAAGAGAAGACATTATTTGAGACTGGAGCTGATCGTGCTGAAGTCCGAAAAATAAGAAGAAAGAAAAGTAAAGAGTTAGCTGCGTCCATCTCTGTAAAAAAACCCTGGGATGAGGACATCGAGTCGATAGAAAGTGAGGGGCTGAAGATATGATTTCTTTATCAAGCCTTCAAGACTTGCAAAATATCAAGACTAGAATTGAACAATTCAAAAAAGAGATACCCGATTTATACAACAGGATGGTTCATTTGACCAGTTTGACAAGACAATTGCAATTCCGCTACTCCTATTTAGCATGCTTATTGACTAATGAAGATGCAACTGAGCATTATCCGAATTTTGCTAGTGAATCTGTAATGAATCTCTTCCACCAGGAAGTAAGTAAGATGAAGATGTCAGATGATATACATGTTGTGTCAGAATTACTTCAGTCACATAAACATTGTGGTTACGACAAAATTTGCTTATTGTTTCTAGGAATTTCGCCTGAGCATTTAAAGGGATTACAATAACAGAAAAGAAGCTTACTCAAAAGCACTCCTTTACGAGGCTTTTTGGGTAAGCTTCCTTTTTTATTACGTTTTAATTTTCACCGACGAGGTTTGCACTGATTGCTTGTTGCAGGTTTCCTCTCACTTCTGCTTTATCTCTGAACGATAGTCCTTCTTTCACCATCTTGCTGGCAATTTCAGCCCGCATTCCTGTAATGATCGCCTTACATCCCATCAATGAAATACCATCAATGACTTTAAGAAGATGGTGAGTCACATCAGCTTCCATCTGCGCAACCCCAGAAAGATCGATGATCAATGTCTCGATTCGCCCTCTGCTTACTTCTTCCAAAACCTTATCTTCTATCGTTTCCGAACGGGAATCATCAATTGCGCCAATCAATGGAAAAATAGCGGTGGAAATGTTGATCGGGATGATTTGGACAGAGAGATTTTCAACAAGACTCTTTTCTCTTTCAAGCAATTTATCTTTGAACGTAGAATAGCTGATAAAGAAATTGTTCAGGAAAAGATCGATATGTTCATTGACCGTTCTTTCCGTGGAATAGAATTCTTCTCGATTTTCCGATTTATTTAGAGATTTGTCATATTGATAGAGGAAACTCCACAATGTTCTACGGATTGCATGGACCCAGTCCAATTTGAACGTCAAAGTCATCGAATATTTGGCCCATACGATACCTTCTTGTTCCGCAAAAGCAATTAATTCTTCAGTTTCTTGATTGACGACATACCCGATGAGTCTATGAGCATTTTCCACAAGATTGATGTTCCCGATCACCTGGATCTCTGCAATCTTATCTCTTACTTTATCGGCTTCCGTGAGTAAGTTTTCCTCGACTTCTTCTTTATGTTTCTCAAGGAATTCTGTAATTTCCTTTCCTTCTTGTAAAACCAAACTCAAACCAATCACCCTTTCCAATGAGAGAAGTCTGTTTTATATACCAAGCATAGTGATGTGTAAAAAGGATTGAATATATGTATCACTATAATAATTTTTATCTTACCAAAGTCTGAGAATTTCGTAAATAAAGAAGACTTTTGAATACATGTTTTGAGGGTACAGTAGAAACACTAACTACGTAAACTACACATTCGGGAGGAATAGATTGTGCAAAATCAGATGAATCCAAATGGTTTCCAGCAACAGCAGGGAAACACAAAAATGCAGCAGAATGTTAAGCCATTTGCACCACCTGCTGGGAACATGCCACAAAACCAAACCCCGCCTCAATCAATGCAGCAGAATCCAGCTCAACAGCAGAATCGGATGGCGCCGAGTATGAATCATGGCGGCCATGAAATGTTCGACAGCCATGAAGTTCTTTCTTCTATCATCGGGATGTTGGATCAGTATCTTATTTATGATCAATTCGTTAAAGATCAAGAGCTGCGAACTATTTTATATCGTCAGCATAGTTTCATCACGGACCTGTACAACACCATCGTTGAAGCCTTTTCGACCGGACAAAAACCGACTCACTCTACTCGTGTTTATAAAATGCAGCAAAACAATGACACGATGTATGGTCTGAGTCCGGGCCAACCGAAAAAGCCCTTCACTTCAGCAAATCAGGTTAATGATGAAAGCGTTTCAGGATACATGCTCGGTCTGGCGAAGTCTACCTCTTCTTTATTAGCAATGACTGCTCTGGAAATGACGAACCCTGTATTAAGAAGAGTGATTGCGGACAGCGTTCCGAATTTTATTGAAATGTCCTATGAAATCTTCCTGTATCAGAACAAACATCACTACTACCAAGTTCCGCAGCTTGCACAACAAGATATGTCACAAATGCTCCAAAGCTATGCGCCCGCTCAAAATATGCAACCAAATCAGTACAGACAATAGTGTTTTCAATAAGGAAGCTGGCCATCTCGGCCAGCTTTTTTCATTTATTTGGGTGTTTGTGTGTGTTTTAGAAGTGGTTTGAGCAAAATTGGAGTCAATTTGAACAATTTCGATGCCATCTTGAGCAATTCGGTACGATCTTACTACGAGCAATAGCTCCACCTCTCAACAAATTCACCGCACCAACACAACAATCAAATCGCCTTTTCAGGTTCTTCCATGTCCATCGGTGTCGTGGAGTGGGTCAGGTGTTCTTCAAGTTCGACTTCATAAATCTGTCTCTCATCATCAGTCCAGTCCAATTGTGCTGCCATTGATTCGATGACTGGTGTTTTCCACTTGAAGACCCACTCAATATCGAAAAAGAGTGCTCCGGTCCTGCGGATGAAGAAGTCGATCGGTTTTGTCGCCATTTCTTCATCTATGCTGTATTGCAAAACAGCCCGTAAATACTTCGGCATTCCATCTCCATCTTCCAAACCTTTGTAGATTTCATAAATAGGATCAATGTTCGAGCCATAGCGTTGTACGAGGATTTCAGCCAGGTTTTCCTTCAATCCCAGATTCACACCTTGTTCAACCTTCTCTTTTTTAAATATTTCAAATCCAGTTGAACCGCCGACATCACCACCTGAAATCGGTAAGTGTTTCGTTTTGCATTCGGGATAAGTACCGACTCCCTCTTCACTTAACTGTTCTGCAACAAGGTTGACGATGCTGTCGGCCATTTTTCGATATCCTGTCAATTTCCCGCCGGCAATCGTGATCAAACCGGAATTTGAAATGAAGATTTCATCTTTACGTGAAATCTCTGACGGGTCTTTCCCTTCCTCATGGATAAGTGGTCGCAATCCTGCCCAGCTCGATTCCACATCATCAGCGGTTATTTTCAAGTCAGGGAACATGAAGTCGATCGCGCTTAACACATACTCGCGGTCTTCATTTGTCATTCTTGGTTTGGCGATATCTTCATCGTACGTCGTATCGGTCGTTCCTACATACGTCTTCCTATCTCTCGGAATCGCGAAAACCATCCGTCCATCCGGTGTATCAAAATAGATCGCCTGCCGCAAAGGGAAACGCTCCTGATCAAAGACGAGATGAATTCCTTTCGTCAAATGCAACGTTTTCCCTTCCTTCGACTTGTCACGATCTCTCAAAGTATCCACCCAGGGGCCAGCAGCATTGATGATTTTTTTCGTACGGACCTTGTACGTTCCCCCACCCAGTTGATCCTTCAAAACAACCCCCACGGCTCGACCGTTTTCATAGATGAAATCTTCCACTTTTACATAATTGGCTGCGTTTACACCATGTTCTACAGCTTTTTTATGAACTTCGATTGTAAGACGGGCATCGTCGGTCCGGTATTCGACGTAGTAGCCGCCGCCCTTCAAGCCTTCCTTTTTCAAAGTCGGTTCTTTCTCAAGCGTTTCTGCAGCACTCAGCATTTTCCTTCGTTCACTTCGTTTCACTCCTGCCAAAAAATCATATACACGCAGGCCGAGCGAGGTGCTGAATTTTCCGAACGTCCCGCCTTTATAAATCGGCAGCAGCATCCATTCCGGTGTTGTCACATGTGGTCCGTTCTCATAGACGATTGCACGTTCTTTACCGACTTCAGCCACCATCTTGATTTCAAATTGCTTTAGATACCGAAGCCCACCGTGAACCAATTTTGTTGAGCGGCTTGACGTTCCCGCGGCAAAATCCTGCATATCGACAAGGGCTGTTTTCATGCCCCGCGTTGCAGCGTCCAGAGCTACACCGGCACCTGTAATACCTCCTCCGACAATGAACACATCATATTCTTCTTGTTCCATGGCTTCCAGTTTCTCTATCCGGTTGCTGCTTGAAAATAAGGGTTTCATCCTCTGCACTCCTTTTTAGTCAGGTCTGATGATCTTTTATAAAGAAAACTTGGCATAGCCAAGCCTTTGGCGCCGGCTCTCGAATACTGAAGAAAGAATTTCATACTTTCTTCAAGTATAAAAATTCACGATACTCCTGTGGACCGTCCACGGAAAAAGGGTGAACTTCACAATCCTCAGGACGATTCAAATCTCGAATTCCATCTTTATTATAGGTATTGACGTTTTCTGGTTTTCATTTAAAGAAAACTTAACGAAGTCCAGCAGAAGGCGCAGACTAAGTTCTAGTTGCACTTATGCCAGGAGGTATAAAGAAAACTTAACGAAGTACAACCGAAGGCGCAGACTAAGTACTACTTGCCCTTATACTGAAGAAAGTATTTTCTTTAAGTGAAACAAAAAGAGACCACAACTCCCCTATAAGTACCATGATTTTGGCTTATAAGGTGTTGCGGTCTCTCCATTTCTCCGACCAGAAATATTAACTTGTTTTCATCGTATCATATTTTTCACTTGAATGCCATAGTCGCGTGGACTGCTTTTTTCCAGCCTTCATAAAGCGAGTCACGTTCTTCTTCACCCATTTTATTCGTGAAGGTGCGATCCACTTTCCATTGTTTCGCGATCTCAGAACGATCCTTCCAATACCCGACTGCAAGTCCTGCCAGATATGCCGCTCCGAGAGCTGTCGTTTCGTTCACGACTGGACGTTCAACAGGGACACCCAATACATCGCTTTGGAATTGGGCAAGGAAATTGTTCTTTACAGCGCCGCCGTCTACGCGTAATGCCTTCAACGAAATACTCGAATCAGCTTCCATCGCGGTCAGTACATCCTTTGTCTGATACGCAAGGGATTCAAGCGTAGCTCTGACAAAATGCTCTTTAGACGTCCCTCGAGTGATACCGAAGACAGCGCCTCTTACATCGCTGTCCCAATACGGTGTGCCAAGTCCGACGAAGGCAGGAACGACATAGACGCCATCTGTTGATTCCACTCGGTCAGCATATTTCTCACTGTCAGCCGCGTCCTTGAACATCCTCAACCCATCACGGAGCCATTGGACGGCTGATCCGGCAACAAAAATACTACCTTCAAGCGCATATTCGACCTTCCCATCGATTCCCCAAGCGATCGTCGTAAGCAGCCCGTGATCAGATGTGACAGCTTGTTCCCCAGTATTCATCAGCATGAAACACCCTGTACCGTAAGTGTTCTTGGCCATTCCTTCTTCATAACAGGCTTGTCCGAATAACGCCGCTTGCTGATCTCCTGCAACCCCTGCAATCGGAATCGATTGACCGAAGAAATGATGTTCCACCGTATGGCCGTAAATTTCAGACGAAGGCTTGACTTCTGGAAGCATCGACTTCGGCACTTCAAGAATGTCGAGCAATTCGTCATCCCATTTCAGTTCGTGGATGTTGAACATCAAGGTCCGCGATGCATTGGAATAATCCGTCACATGTGCTTTACCGCCTGTCATTTTCCAGATCAACCATGAATCGATCGTCCCGAACATCAAGTCGCCGGCTTCCGCTTTTTCACGTGCACCTTCAACGTTATCAAGGATCCACTTCACCTTAGTTCCGGAAAAATAGGCGTCGATCAAGAGGCCTGTCTTTTTTCTGAATGTCTCATTGTAGCCTTTTGATTTCAATTCATCACAAATGCCAGCGGTCTGGCGGGATTGCCAGACGATTGCGTTGTAGATCGGTTTTTCTGTGTTTCTATCCCAAACGACTGTCGTTTCCCGTTGGTTCGTGATACCGATGCCCGCAATCTGTTCAGGCTTCATATCGGTTTCGGATAAAAGTTGTGCGATGACAGCGAGGACCGATCCCCATATTTCGTTAGCATTATGTTCCACCCAGCCGGACTTTGGAAAGTGCTGTGTGAATTCTTTTTGAGAAGTGTGGACGATTTCGCCTTCTTTGTTGAAAAGGATGGCACGTGTACTTGTCGTTCCCTGGTCTAGTGATAGAATGTATTTTTCCATGTCATCTTTCCTCCCCTTATTGAATGGTTTCTTTAAGTCTTGCTGGAGACGCTTTCTCTTTCACTGGTACTTCTTTTTCACTTGTTACATAAGCAGCGGATAAGACTAATAAAATCAGTGTCCCTACGATCCAGAAGGCTGGCGAATCGATACCCAGGAACATCTTTTTATAAAACAGGGCTCCGAACACCCCTCCTAAGATCGGACCGACGACTGGGATCCATGCATACCCCCAATCTGAGGACCCTTTCCCGACAATCGGTAATACAAAGTGTGCGATTCTCGGTCCTAAGTCACGAGCTGGATTGATTGCATAACCCGTGGTACCCCCTAGTGACATTCCGATCGCGACGATCAAAAATCCGACAATCAGCGGGTTCAGACCTTCAGTGAATTCATTCGCTCCGATCGCGAGCAATCCTAGCAAAAGGACAAAAGTCCCGATGATCTCACTTAATAGATTCGAAAAAGTATGCCTGATTGCAGGATCTGTTGAAAAGACTGCCCGTTTCAATTCAGGTTCATCCGTTTCTCTCCAATGCGGCAGGTAATGGAAGTAAACGATTACCGCTCCAAGGAAGGCTCCGATCATCTGGGCTGTGATGTATATCGGTACTTGATCCCATGGAAACTCCCCGATTGATGCAAGACCGAGTGTAACTGCAGGGTTGATATGTGCGCCGCTGATGCCACCAACAGCGTAGACGGCAACTGCCACCGCAAGTCCCCATCCCATTGTAATGACGATCCATCCTGAATCTTGTGCCTTTGTCTTCTTTAATACGACACCACCAACTACGCCACCTCCTAAAATGATCAAAATCATCGTACCTATGATTTCTGCCATGAATGTTGACATACTCATTCCTCCTATGGTTGTGTTGAAAACATTTTAAACACAAAGAAAAAATCATTATGTTGATCGGGATCATCTGCGCAGAATGATCTTCATATGTTTCGTCATGGAAAGGAGAAATACATGACCTCCTTTACACTTTTTATCAGTGTAAAGAAAAAATCCACACGAATCTCCCCATTCATGAAATGGGTGATACGTGTGGATCTCCTATTCTCCGTCACATGACTATTAACTTGTACCCTAGGTTACACGATGCTGAAAACGCTGTCAATCATTGTTTTCATTACAATTACCTTACAAAATGCTTCCAAAGTTCCGCCCTTGAGGTCGTGACCGCTGTCGCACCAGCATCCAGAGCCCTTTCCACATCATCGATCGTCCGGATCAAGCCACCTGCAAAAATGGGGATTCCTGTATTTTCATGTACCTCCGTTATGATTGGAGGCATGATTCCCGGAAGGACTTCGATATAGTCCGGCTTTGTTTTTTCAAGCAATGAATAGCTCTTCTTCAAGGCACTTGAGTCGAGTAGAAACAACCTTTGGATCGCGAGAAGCCCTTTTTTCTTCGCCGCCAGAATGACACTCGCCCTTGTAGAAATGAGCCCGTCGACTTTGAATTCCTGGGCAAGGAATTCAGCAGCATGGTCGTCATTTTTCAGACCCTGGATCAGATCGACATGGACAAGCAGCTTCTTTCCATGATTCTTAGCAGTCGAAGAGAGACTCTTCAACTGCCCGATGTGACTGTCCAGCAACACAAGATATTCATAATTGCTTTCCAATAATTTCTCAAAATCCTTCATATTCCGGATTGCAGGAAGGATTTTTTGATTGATCGCCATGCGTTCCACCCCTTTTTTAGATGTTTCCATTTTAGACATTGGAACGGAAAAATACAATTGTGATAAAGCTCTCCTATTCCATTAGTAGTACACCACTGTAGGTCCTTCAAATAAAACTGATAGGCTGTTGTCAGTATTTGCAGGTATTTGTAAAGGAGACCATGATTCACTGGAGAAAAACCCTGTAAATACAATTTTCAGGGGAGGATTCATTTTGAAAAAGCGAAGTCTACTAACTGCGTTATGTCTAACATTACTCGCAGGACAGGTCCTTGTGACAAGTGGTGGAAATGCAGCACAATCCACTGGCTCGATAAATGAAACAGATGATCATCAACATTCGATAGTGGAAGATGTCCGTGATGCTGCGGACCGGGTTCTACCAACGGATGTCCAGCTCGATGCTGCTGATACTCTCGTTGAAGATGCCGGTGCCGGAACGAAGATCGAATGGAATAGCCTCTTCGGGACTCCTTCTACCATCATAAAAGAGAAGGGCTATCTCACGGAGGGTTCGAACGAGGATGCAGAAACCGTAGCACGCAACTGGCTGAAAGAAAATGCCACGCTTTTCGGTCTATCTGCAGAAGAAATTGATACGCTGAATGTGATCCGTGACTACGCGATGAAAGGAACCGGCCTCCACCCGGTGACATTCCAGCAGACGTTTGACGGAATCGAATCGGTTTATGGCGGACGGATCATCGTCGCTGTCAATAAAGACGGGAAAATTTTATCGGTCACAGGCAATGCGAGCCGCTCGAAATCGGTTGCGGGAGACTTCATTCTTTCTGCTGCAGATGCATTGAATAAAGCAGTTCAACTTGAAGCCGGAGATCTCGAATACACACCTGAATCTCTTGGCACTCAACATGGCTGGGACGTTTTCGATGGCGGGGATGTGTTACCGGCAGAGCAACGTGTGAAAAAGGCTACTTTCATAACTGAAAACGGTGTCCGTCCAGCATACCGTGTCCTTTTCATTGAAGAGCTGAATGAAGGGTATGAACTTGTGATTGATGCGGAAACAGGCAAAGAGTTATATAAACGTTCACTCGTAGATGATTTACTCGAGCCAGAAGGGTTGATATTCGAAAATTATCCTGGCGCTGCGAAGGGCGGGAGCCAAACAGCCAGGTCTTTCAAAGGCGATCCTGATGCTTCACCGCAAGGGTGGCTTTTACCAGGGACTGATTTAGGGGTGACAACCTTCGGAAATAACGCAAATTCATATGCGAACTGGAGCAACTTCTTAGTCCCGGCTGATCAAGCTGTAAGACCTGTTGCACCTACTGGCGAATTCAGTTATTTGTTTAAAAACTCTTGGCAGGAAACCGAGGGACAGACGGTACCGCCATCTTATGCTGACGATATCAACAGTGCAGCGACCAACCTGTTTTACCATCACAATCTGTTCCATGATTACTACTACAACTTAGGCTGGGTTGAAGAAGCAGGTAACTTGCAGCTATCGAACTTTGGAAAAGGCGGTCTTGACGGAGATGCAATCCTCGGACTCGTGCAGGCTGGGGCTGCCTCTGGCGGTGCACCGACTTATACCGGACGTGACAATGCTTATATGCTGACATTGCCTGATGGCATTCCAGCTTGGAGCGGAATGTTCCTATGGGAACCGATTGCGGGAGCTTTTGAAGGCGAATATGCCGATGGGGACTTTGATGCAGGGATCATCTATCACGAATACTCCCACGCATTATCTAACCGACTGGTGGCAGGTGGTGAAGCACTCGGAAGCCATCAATCCGGGTCCATGGGTGAAGGCTGGGGCGACTGGTACGGCATGCACTATCTCGTCAAAAATGGCTTGCAAGAGAAACCTGTTGTCGGCGCTTATGTGACTGGCAACGATAAGCGCGGGATCCGCAGCTACTCCCTTGACGAAGCTCCTTACAATTACGGAGATGTCGGGTACGACATCGTCGGTCCTGAGGTCCACTCTGACGGGGACATTTGGGCAGCGATATTATGGCATATGAGAGAAGAATTGATTGAACGATTTGGAAAAGAGAAAGGGGAAAAGGTCGCGGAACATCTCGTAATCGATGCAATGCCGATTTCAGTGCCTGATCCATCGATGGAAGACATGAGGACAGCGATCATCGCGGCAGAATTCGAACGGTATGGCGGTGAGCATTATGATGCATTGTGGACATCTTTCGCCCAACGCGGATTAGGTGCTAATGCCTATTCGAACAGCGGAGATGACACAGATCCGGTACCGGCCTTCAATCATCCTGATGGCGAGCGAAACGGACAACTTGTCGGGAAAGTGATCAATGAATCTACGAATCAACCAATCTCAGACGCCCGTATCATGATCGGGGAGTTCGAGGCACGTACGACTCCTGTTTCCGTCACAGGTGGAAAAGGAGGATTCGCAACCTATATGGTGGAAGGGACCTATGACATCACGATCCAGGCAAAAGGATTCGGTTCCCGTACAATCCGAGATGTAGAAATCAAACCAGGCAAAAAGAACCGCTTAGCGTTCAAATTATCGCCGAATGTCGCTTCTTCCTTCAATGGCGCTGTCATCGAGAGCGTATCTGGCGAATCCGACAGCAATCCTGTCAAACTTGCAATCGACGATACAGAAGCAAGTGTCTATGCGTCCGACACACAAGAAAATGGTTTCAAAGGTTCGGAGTTCGTGGTCGATTTAGCAGGAGATAAAGCCGTAGACGTTTCTCATATTCAGGTGAGCGCTGCTAAGGATGTCTCTGCAAACCGTTTTGCGACGCTTAAAAACTTCAGCATCCAGACCTCCCTTGACGGTGAAAACTGGATAACTGTCGTACGGGATGAATTTGACGCGCAAAAACCGAGACCGACCATCGCAGACCTTCATTACCGGGGATTCGATCTTGAAGAACCAGTCCAAGCTAAATACCTTAAGTTCGTGGCTCATAGTGCTCAGGATATTTCCAAAGGATATGTCCAGGTAGCAGAGCTTCAAGCATTTTCAGAAGGTAAAGCGAAACTCGAGCCGATCGTCGGAGAACCGACAGAACCATTTGTGGCAGAAGGAACGGTCCAGGCTGGTAATGCCGGGACAGGAATCGGAAACCTTGCAGGTGTTCCTGCGACCTTGGCTGTTACAGAAAATGAATTCGTGGCTACTCAGAATCCTGAACCTGCCTCCCAAGGAGCAGACGGTTATGTCGTCACACTACCAGAGGAATATGGCGATGGCATCCACAATTTCATGCTGGAAGGATCAAGTGAGAGTGATTACGATTTTGATGTATATTTCTACAATAAAGACTTCGAAGTGATCGGTGGAGTCGCAACTTCAGCAGCTAACGAAAGCGGCGTCATACCTGGGGGCACAAAGTACGTCTATGCAGGGCTCTGGAGCGGTATGAACGTACCATTCACTTTTACAGCCACAAGCCCGTACTAAAAGCGTTGAAAAAAGCGGCTTCCGAAGAATGAACTCTTCGGACCGCTTTTTCCTTTTTAAGATGATTTTTTGTTTTTAAGCTTGCCTATGGTCTTTAAACACATGAATCTTTGCCTAACACTCAGGTTGATATTCTTCTTTTAACAACCCCATCACAACGCTATCATAATACTTTCCGTCTATATATTCATCGTTACGCATCCGACCTTCAACAACAAAACCATTTTTTTCATAGGAGCGAATAGCACGTACATTTCCGCTCCAAGTATAGAGTTGTATACGGTTCAGATTCATCGTTTGAAACAAGTAGTGGATAAACGCCTTCATAGCATCCGATCCATAGCCGTTGTCCCAGTAGTCTTTCCCAATTCCTATGCCTACCGTACAACGCCGGGAGACAATGTCTAGTTCACTGTAATTAATAGTACCAATATGCTTGGGATTTTCCCCGCGAGTATAAATGGAAAATACCCCTGCTTCACGTTTATCGATCTTTTTTATATTTTCATAATCATCTTCCAGCTTTTCTAGTGGAATGTGACTATGACGAAATAAGCCAGATCCTACGCCCCATATTGAGGTTTCCTCATCGTTGATCCATTCGTAAGTTCTTTTAAAATCTTCGAGCGACACAGGTCGTAGCTCGACTTTGTTTCCTGTTATCATGAATGTAATGCCATCCTTTCATTTGTTTTTCAATTTTTATGCTATGCATGATTGACAAGTCTCACTTCCAATCCCAATTTCGAAAAGATTGAATGGGAATGCTGAAACATCCATACAATGTTTAGCTTACAATCCTCCTAATAATTTCGAACACAAAAAACTCCTATACTCATTTTCCGAGATAGGAGGTAGTGTGATTTATAGGACAGACTTAAAAAAGCTTGCTAATTCAAGGCTATTTTTAGTCTTAATAAAGCACATTACAATAATCCTATCCCAGAAAACAATCGATAAAACGAATATTTTTGATCAGATTGGCAAATAAGCCCTTTCTGAGCAAATATAGATTAGTATCGATTTTTCTTTAAGTCAGGATTATTGAATCATGTGCTTTCTTCACCCTTCCGTCTTTTAGTAGCTATACTATAAACGATTAATTCAGAATAGTCAATTATTTTTACGGATTATTCTCCTATGTTTCCTTCCGATTAAGGAATCCAATATAAGAAGTTCATTCCACAATCTGGTCCGTTTGTGGATTTTACTTATTCCCATAGACGGTCCAGCTTGTGGTCATTTTCTTCAAATGAAACTAGGTATACATCTGGGTTGCTGAGCTGTTTCCATTCCTCAAAACCGTATGTATCATCGAAATCATTCAGAAGCAAAGTCATCAGATTCCCGTGCGTGACGAGGATGATATTTTGTTCTGGCCGTTCTTTCAGTTCAGCGATCAAACTTTCTGCCCGATTCTTCTCCTCTTGACTCGATTCCCCTCCAGTCAATTTCAGTGACAAATCATCAAAAGAATGGCGTAATTTTTCAAGCCAATCCTCATGATTTTCTGTGCTCAAAATCCGCTCAGATAGACGGTCATCCGTTTCCACTCGTATCTTCAAGGCATTTGCTGTCGGTTCAATAGATTGTTGCGCTCGTGTAAAAGGACTGGAGATGATCCGGTCAATCTGGATCGTTGAGAAGAATTCCGCTAGTTCCTCTGCCTGGTTGCACCCTTCTTCCGTTAATGGCGATTCAGGTGGCTGTCCTTCAGCTTTGCAATGTCTTACGAGATATAGATTTTTCATAAGACTAGTCGTCCCCTTTCATTTCCTGCTCAGGAGGCGGTGCATTCGGGTCGCCCACTTCAACTTCAGTTTTGTCCCCAGGTCCGCTGCACCCGGAAATAATGATCAAAACGAGTAAAATCTTACTGATACTTCGCAAAGTCTTCACTCCTTATCAACGAGTTTAACAGAAACTTCCGCTTGTCGTAATTAATCCGGCCACTTTTACGACGATTCCGGCCAAAACCGATAGTAATCCGGCGGGTTTAGAGCATAATCCGGCGGAAGGATACATTTTTACACGAATAGACACTTATTTCACCACCACAAACTATCAACACACATCGCCGATTCAACTTAAAAAGCTTCTCTTTCACTAAAAAGAGAAGCCTCCACTCAAGGTAATGGTACTAGTTGGTTTTGGACAGCATAGATGACGGCCTGGGACCTGCTTTTTACGTTGATTTTTTTGAAAATCTTGCTGACATGGATTTTCACAGTTTTGTCGCTGATGAACAACCTCTCTCCAATCTCTTTGTTGCTTAAACCATCAACAAGGCACATCAACACTTCTTTTTCCCGTTCTGTCAGCTCGGATTTATCAGTTGACTCACTTTTCTGGTTGTAATAGCCGAGGAGCTTTTTCGTTAAAGACGGATCGATGATGGATTCACCTTTCGCTACCGTCCGGATCGCCTCGACGACTTGGACAGAAGGTGCGTCCTTCAACAAGTAGCCATCAGCCCCTTCACGGATCGCGGCCATGAAATATTCGTCCATACTGTGCATCGTCAGAATCAATACTTTGATATTGGGATAATTTCTTTTAAAAATCGCAGTCAGTTCTACACCGTTCTTATCTGGAAGATTGATGTCGAGCAGTACGACATCCGGTTTCTTATCCTTTAGCACTTCAAGGGCTTCGCTACCGTTGACCGCTTCCCCGACGACCTGGATATCATCTTCCATTTCGAAAATATTTTTCAAGCCATCCCGTAAAACGGCGTGATCATCCACTAGCATGACGTTGATCATCTTCCATTCCTCCTTCGAACCCGAGCTTCGGGATCGTTAAATTGATTTCTGTACCTTTTCCTTCTTTACTATCAATCTGTAAAACAGCTTCGATTTTATCCGCCTGCTGGTTCATGCTCAGAATTCCGAAATGCGGGTCGTTTTTCGCCTTCACCATCGCATCGAGCAATGAAAAACCGACTCCATTATCTGTCACTTTCAAGAGTACGTGTTCCTTCTGATAACTGAGCAGCACATTGACTCTGGTAGCCTTTGCATGTTTGATGATATTCTGGAGACTCTCCTGGAAGATATCGAACATGACCTTTTCCACCATTGGACTAAGATAAATCGGGTTCCCTCTTTCTTCATAGGTGATATCAAGCCCAGTCTCCTGTTTGATGACATCGATCCTTTTCAAAACCGCTTGCGTCAACCCGACCCTTTCAGTTTCATAGGGTCTCAGCGCGTAAATCGATTGCCGGATTTCTTTGAGGCTATGCCGCAGCTTGCTGAGACTATCTTTGACAAGATGGTGGGATTCAGGTGGTTTCTGTAAGAATTTCCGATCAGCCGTTTCGAGCTTCATGACAGCTCCTGCAAGGGATTGTGCAACTCCGTCATGGATTTCGCGTGCTATCCGGTTCCGCTCCTCCAAGACTGTCCGCTTTTCTTGTTCCATGATCAGCATTCTCGTTTTTATGACAACTGCAAGCTGGTTTGCCAGAGTCGCGATCGATTGGACATCCTCTTTACGGAAGCTGTTGTTTCGGGTCCTGCCAACAGCAAGCATACCGAGCAAATTACCTTCAAGGACAATCGGTGCATAAACGATTGCTTTTATTGCATGATCGAAACAAGCTGGAGTCAGCCCAGGATCTTTTTTCCGATTTTGAAAAACCATTGGTTCTTTAACGCCATCAAAATGGCGGACTTCCTCTGTACAATCTGTCTTCCCTTTGGCTACTTGTCCGTGTTGAAATCGGACTTTCCATTGTCCATCTTCTTTTACCCATAAAATGCTCGCATCCGCTTCCACAAACTCATTCAAGCTTGTCCTGATGGATTCGACCCATTCCTTGGATGGCAGTAACCGGTTCAATTCGGTTGAAATGTTGAATAGTGCACTCAAGCGATTCCGTTCCGATTGAATCCGGGCGATGAACGAGCTTAGCAGAGCAAGACCGATCAGAGGTGAGAAAAAGAAGAAATAGGAATAGATATCGACTACACTACCCCGGTTCTGATTTCCGAGATATAGCATTACACCGATATAACTGAGCGAGATGACCGCACTGATCGACTCTGATTTGAACTTCTTCATCCATAATCGGAAAGGATATACTTGTGGTCTGATGAGCAAAACGAGATCTACTAGAATATTGTTGATGACAAAATAGAGAACGGTGATCATTACCATTGAAAGCAAAGCAAAGGGTATGAACGGTTCGTCCGAGATGAAAGTTCCATGTATGAAACGGGATAAATATATCGCTCCTATGAAGCTCAATACCAACTGGGAAGGGTTGAAAAACAAAATCCTCATTGGTCGTTTTTGGACGAAATTCACTATCATTACGATTAGTGCATAGGTGATTACGAGTGTTGGCAAGCCATACACGAGAAAAAATGTGAAGATGAGTGGAAAGCTAAGGGAGCTATGCCCTTTCCAAACAGCCATTGGAAAGAATTCTGTTAGAAAGAGGAACAGCACGAATAGCAGTAAGACCATAAAATTCTCCGGCAGTTCAGCCGTATAGAAGGAGAATCCGATTGCAGCCAGACCAAGAATCGAAATGAATGACATGAACAGATTCGCATATGTTTCCTTTTTTTGAAGCTGTGAATCGATCCCCATCTCATCCCCCCCTCGTTTATCGTAATTTTCTGTCACTTTTTATTTTACATTGAAACTATCAAACAATAAAGAATAACCATTTTTTTACAAGTCTGGACAATAAGAATCCATTAAAATACCCGGAACTAGTAAAATGGTATTCCACTAACCAATTCCGGGTCCTATCCCACCAATAAGGGATTCGGTATGACCCATTATCTCAAATCCGATGCACATAACCAATTCAACCAAGGATATAAATCCAACTAGTACATTTGATATATGGAAGAATTTACTTGGTTTGACTGGTAGATTGTCTGGGTACATATGAATCAAAGCAGTTCAAAGATAGAGAAAATGCTTCACTCAAAGCATCGTATAGTATGATGACCTCCCCCTCCCCTTGTCTGACCCACAAGGGGCTTTTTTTGTTTTTTTAGGCTGTTTTCGCAAACTTTGTTGCTCTTGCAGTTAAAAAAAGAGGCAGGCTACATCAGACTAATGCGGCGCCACCTCTGGAGATTTGCAATCAAGCAGGTACAGCTTTTGTTTCGAAATAGGCATTGATGATCATCTTGATTGCCTCATCTGATAGATTCAAGTGTTCGATATCAGAACCTGCAATCAACTTTTGTGTATTTTCATCTTCAAAGGTAATCGAACTCTTCAAGTATGCTGCAAAAACTTCGATCATGCCATTGAGACGCAGTTCTTCTTCGCTAAGATCATGCTCCTCATCTCCGTCTACGATCGATAGATTATTGATTTCTAATGCCTGCTGAATCCAGGTCAAAATCGCTGCATTCGTCGGTGGATCCGGATTGGTTATGTTATAGACTTTATCGGGCTCCGCCGTATCAAGTGCGTGACCTAAAAGATCCGCTACATAATCCACCGGGACGAAGTTCGAAGTACCTTCCATCGCTCCTACGAGTCTGTAAAGTTGATTGCTCCGTCCTGCACGGATCGTCCTTCTTTTAAAAATTTCAAGCGCACGCATGAAACCATACAGTGTAAAAGCAGAGTCCGCTTCACCTGTCTTCGAGTCCCCAACGATGATCGCTGGCCTGAAAATCGAAACATCCATCCGGTCCCTATACGAGTTTACGAGATGCTCGGATAGGACTTTACTTTCTTCATACGGGTTATTGTACTCATCATTAGAATCATAAAGCGCTTCTATTCCGAGCGTTCTTTTCCCTACTGTATAAGCGGTACTTACATAGAGAAACTTTCTCGCTCCCATTTTGACAGCTAGATCGAGAATGTTCTTCGTGCCTTCATAATTGATTTTAAACAAGTCATCCCTTAACTCCTCTTCGAACTTGACGAGAGCTGCAAGATGATAGACGACATCCATTTTACCCGACAAAGACTCTATATCCTTTGCAGCCAGCCCACATGCAGGTGTGGTGATGTCTCCTTGTACAAGGTGGATCCTTTTCCTTTGTCCCTTCGTAAAGCCTGCTGTAACTTTTTCAGCTCTCTTCATGTTTCGAAATAACAGATAAAGATGATGATCCGTGTCTTCAATCAAGTTACGGATAAGTTTTCCCCCTAAAAAGCCTGTCGAACCAGTTAAAAATATGTTCAATCAATCTCACTCCTATGTTGGTTCACTTACATCGATGCTGCCTTGTCCATGTTTTTATCGAGAAAATCCAAAGACAGCTTGTTGAATTCTTTCGGTTTTTCTATATTACACACATGCCCGCAATGATCGATGATGGATAACGAGGCATTCCGATCGCCAGCGATATCTTTACGTAAAAAGTTGATGAAAAAGTAATCTTCCTCTCCAGAAATATAAAGCTTTGGCACATCCTTTGCGATTTGTTGTACGAACTGATACGAGTGGCCGACCTTATCGTTCAATGCAAAGTACGCCAGCAGATTTTTCCTGGTCATCTTTTTCGCCTCATTTATGAAAATCGAGCGCGACTGTTTGTGGTTCTTATGGGGCATGAGAATTTTTGCAAATAGCGTATACAGCCACATGTGTGGAATGAACCCTTTTATGATTTCCCCTGTTGTAATCAATAGCTTTGACATGAAATTGAAACGTGTGATCGCTCCAGCTAAAACGGCACTGCTCATCCGTTTCGGGTTCTTTTTCATAAGGTGATGGATGATGATCGCCCCTAGGGACACCCCTACAAAATGCGCCTTTTTAATATGTAAATGGTCCATCACTTTAAAGATTTCATCCGTAATGAGGTCGAATGACAATTCTGGTTCATATTCATGGACATCAGGTGAATTCCCGTGTCCAGGTAAGTGGATCGCAACCACGTTATAACGTTTCCGGTAATCCTTAAGCTGTTTATAGAAGACATTGGAGTTCCCGCCGATGCCATGGATCAATACTACATGCTCTGCTCCCGCCTTCTTGAAAAGTTTATATTCTAGCAATAGCCCTAGTCCCCTTCTATTTCTGCATATTCATCCATTATAGTCGAAATCGATCGATAATTGTTGTAGTTCATCAAATTATCAAAACTACCATCCCATCCAAGTTTTTACTGCTGATGAAAAGCACCAGCCTCCAACTGAGAACTGGTGCTTCATTTACAATCATTTATTCAAATAGTGAGGAAAAATCATCTACAAAACAAAAAAGATGACCCACTGAGGATCATCTTTCAAACTTAACGATATCGCTTAACGCCTATGTAACGGTACTGCCAGTAAGAGTTGTCAAGATCACTTTCTGTTACACCTTCCGATGATGAAGCGTGCATGAATTTATCATTACCGATGTAGACGCCTGCATGGCTCGGTCCATCGCCTTCCAGCTCAAAGAACACGATATCGCCAATGGCTGGAGTACTGACTTCTTTTCCATCCTCATACATTTGAGCGACGGTACGGTCGAGTTCGACACCTACACCCTCGTCAAAGATGTATTGAAGATAACCGCTGCAGTCGAATCCATCCGGTGATTCGCCGCCCCACTCATAAGATGTACCTTCATATTTTTTCGCTGTATCGACAATTGCTTCTTTACTGAAGAGCCCCAGAGCTTTGTACGTCTCTTTTCCAGTGATCCCATCAGCCGCAAGTCCCTTTTCGCTTTGGAACTCCTTCACGGCTTCTGTCGTGTAATCGCCATAATACTCCGTTGTTTTACTGTAATCAAAGTACCCTTTTTCATCCAAAATTTCCTGAAGTTCTTGTACGTCTGAATGCTCCATTGTAGGTTTCAATGTCTGGTCTCCAAGTGCTGCATGTCCGACAATCGGATTGAATGCCACAACTCCTGCCAATGTTAACCCTGCTGCTAATTTTTTCAACCTTACATCTCCCTTAATTCAAGTTTCGTACTTGACCAATATTACCAGTTGAATATGACACAGCGATTTTAAAAAAATTACATCAGAATAACAATTTGTAGGAAAGGAGTTGGATTCCTCCGACGAGAAGTCTATATTGAGGTTGTATCCCACTCATACATAAGACTCAGATAGGAGATCGATCATGAAACGAAAACACGCTATCGTCACAGGGACCTCAAGCGGGTTCGGCATGCTGATTGCAATCGAACTGGCAAAGGCTGGCTTCGCGGTCATAAGTACAATGAGAAATTTAGAGAAAGCTGAACCTCTTTTAAAATTGGCAGCGGATCATCAAGTGGCGGATTTGATTCATGCAAGCCAACTTGATGTCACATCTGCTGAATCCATCCGCCGATTCAAAGATTCACTTTCAACGTTTGAGTGTATCGATGTACTGGTGAATAATGCTGGATTTGCAGCAGGCGGTTTTTGTGAAGAACTGTCCATAGAGGACTATCGATTGCAGTTTGAAACGAACGTCTTCGGTTTGATCGAGGTCATACAAGCGGTACTGCCTACTATGCGGAAAAACCAGAGCGGACGTATCATCAATATCAGCAGCATCAGCGGAAGATTCGGCTTTCCTGGCCTTTCCCCTTATACATCATCAAAGCATGCTCTCGAAGGATTCAGCGAAAGTCTGCGTCTTGAACTGAAGCCCAACGGCATCGATGTCGTGCTCATTGAACCTGGCTCCTATAAAACGAATATTTGGGCAGCACTCGATAACATACCGCTAGATCCAGGATCTCCCTATCATTCGTATTTGGAAGCGATCATGGAGAACATCAACCACGATAAGGATGCACACGGAAATCCGCTTGAAGTCGCTGAGCTGGTTTCACGTCTCGCAAGCCAAAAGAAAACACCGAAACTCCGATATCCAATTGGTAAAGGTGTGAAAATCAATCTGTTTATTAAGACGATCATGCCGTGGAAAACATTGGAGCGAATCATTTTAAACAAGTTGTTGAAGTAGATTTATTGTTTACTAGAACTCGTACAGATTTCGTCCTGCATCATCTTCTGCTGCTGGACTAATTCGATGAACAATTCTACGTCCTTTTTCGTCCTGAGGATGATCACTTGTTTCTCACGTTCACATCTCTCAAGCTTTTTTAACAATTGTGGTCGGCGTGACCTTGTGAAATTCCAAACATACCGTAAGAATTCCAGGTCCAGTTTCTCAGGGCACCCCTCACCCATATCCACTCTCGTTTTCTTGTGATTTATGATTCTTCTTTTTATGACCCGATAAAAGCATGTCACCCGAGGCATATCCAGAAACACAATCGTGTCTGCCGCCTGAAGCCGTACATCCATCGTCGCCCCGTAATTTCCGTCAAAAATCCAGCGATCCTTTTTCACAAGTTGTTCCTGCTTTTTCTTCAGCTCTTCTCGAGGTGTTTCAACCCACCCTGGCTGCCAATTCAAGCGATCCAAATGGATGACTTCAATAGAAAGGATTTCCCCGACCTTTCTCGATAACGTTGATTTTCCGGCACCACCACAGCCAACAATCGCAATTCTTTTCACTTGTACGACCTCCTTCACCCCAGTAAGTTACGACAATAATGGAATTTAATGTTAATATAATAGTAGATAAACTGCAACATATTTTATTTGCGTGTATGAAAATATATGACTTTGTAGGGAGGGAGAAACTCATGGGTTGGTTTTTTGGTTTTCTTGCTGCTTTGCTTGCCTTTGCGGGTATCATAGATTGGAGACGGAAGAAAAATAAAAATACATCGCAGCATTCAATGAATCCACATGCAAAATCGGGTGAGAGTTCGAACTACGTCATGGGGGATAACCGTTACTCCAGCGGCAGCGGTGGTGGACTTGGCGGCGGAGACAACTAGATGCACGTTTTTTCTTTAGCCCGGATCTCCAGGTGTTTTTGTTGCAAGGAAAATCCTGCGGCATATTTAAATCCCACTCTTATCGACCAAATAAGAACTCCTATGTTTGTTAGCCGTAATCCAATAGGAAGTACCTTAAAAAATGGATTGATCAAGGAGGGATAAGGTGTTTGAAACGTTTTTAATTTTACATATCATATCGGGGATTATTTGCCTGATTCTGGGCCTGATATCTGGTTTAGCTAGAAAGAGAAAAGGGCTGCATACTCTAACAGGCGAGGTTTATCACTGGTCTTATGTTGGTGTATTCATTACAGCGATCGTCTTGTCCATCATGCATTGGGAAGCCAGTGCTTACCTTTTTTACATCGCCATCTTCTCCTATTCATTTGCCTTCATCGGCTATATTTCAAGAAAAAGGCGATGGCGCAATTGGCTGATGATCCATATCGGTGGCATGTTAGGTTCATATATTGGTATTGTGACAGCTGTGCTTGTGGTGAACGTGAGCAGAATCCCTCTCTTGAATGGACTGCCTACTCTTACGTTCTGGTTCCTCCCTACGATCATCGGGACACCAATAATTGCTACGATCTCTAAAAAATACAAAAAAAGATCATTCTCATCAAAAACGGTATAAAATGAATGTAGCGGCTGTCCCAGGCAGCCGTTTTCTTATGCTTATTAACAAAACAATGCACATGATCATAAACTTTTTGAAACTTATTTCACCCCTGCCCGCTCTAATGTGGTGAAAGGAGGCAGCACATGCTACATATCCAACTCGTAAAAAAAGCGATAAAAGGCGATGATAAAGCCTTTGAGTCTCTGATCCAGCAAGATAGCGATAAACTCTATCGGACAGCTTTCCTTTATGTACGAAACAAGGAGGATGCACTTGATCTCCTTCAGGAAACAGTTTGCAAAGCTTACGTGGCAATCAACAAACTCAAGAATCCGGAGTATTTCAGCACCTGGATCACCAAAATCCTAATGAATACCGCTTACGAATTCTTAAATAAGAAAAAGAGGATCCTCCTGACCGGTGATGCGTTTTTTGAGGCTATAGCTAATCAAAGTCCATCCAATGTTGAAGATCATATCGACCTGGTCAAAGCAATCTCAGAACTAAAGGAAGACTATCAATCTGTCATCATCCTATTTTATTATCAAGATCGGTCCATCCACGATATCGCGAAAATCATGGACCGCCCGGAAGGTACGATCAAAACCTACCTTCATCGCGCAAAATTCGAGCTGAATAAGGCCTTGAAAGGAGTACCCATTCATGAACAAAGATTGGTTTGAAAAAGAGACAAAGAAAATAGACGTACCAAAAGATGAGGTTCATGCTGCCATTTCTAAAGGAATCGGTGATGGGAAAAAGGAAAAACGGCTTCACAAACGTAAAAAATCCATCAAAGCCAGTGCAATTTTATCTAGTACCGCTGCTTCTATTGTACTTGCATCAGGATTTCTTTTTGCACCGGTGACGGAAGTTCTCGCTAAGGTGCCCTTCTTAAGTGCTGTCTATGAACATGCCCCATCAGTCGGAAATGAACTGTTCAATAGTAATCTCGTCACAGAGCTCAATCAGAAAGCGTCCGATAATGGTGTTGATGTAACCATTACAAGCGCTTACTATGATGGCAACATCATCGGAGTAACGTTCGAGGCACAGGGTGACCAATTGACCACTGAACATATGGATGAAGGAAACCGTCCTGTCGGCGGCCTTGCTTACGAAACATTTGATGGGAAAGAACTGAACCAATGGGGATCAGGCAGCTCGGGACTTCAAAAGGATGGCGATCACTTTGTCGGATCGATTGAGTTCTACAACCCTGAAGAACGTATTGCTGATAATTTTACTCTCCCGCTCACATTCACTCATTTAGGTGATGTAAACGGTAAATGGCGATTTGATATCCCAGTCGAGCGTATTCCTACTGAGGAAATCCAGGTGAACAAAAGCATTCGTTCAGAGGATGGTGTGTTCCAACTCCATGTGGAATCGATCATAAAGGGAAAAGCAACCACGATGATTGAGTATACCTATACGGTTCCTGAAAAAGAGGATACTTTGAATGTGTCAGTGTTTGATAATAATGAAAAAAGATTAGGTAAGTCCCATGCTGATGTTCTTCGTGTAGAAGAAAAAGATGTGTTCGTCCAGAAAACAGTACGTGAGTTATTTCCTAATAAGATAGACGAAAATGCTGATTCTCTGATCATCTATGCTGAAACTGAACTTTATGATCAGGAGGTCCACCAGACATTAGATATGAATGCGCCGATAAAAATAAAGAGCAATCGATTTGATTATCAAATTACTGTAGAAAATTTCAAACAAGAAAATGGTGAAGTAACAATAGATTTCAAGATCGATAATCTTGAAAATGGCCAGATCCGCGATGATCTCCTATTGAATTTTGCTGAATTTGTTCAACTGATTCCAACAGAACAGGTCCTTAAAAACAAGGACGGTAAACTCGACATCGAAAAAATGTTAAAGTATGAAATCCGTAGCTATAATATCAAAGTCCGTAATAAAGATGATATGCGTTACCAATCAACCTTCCATATTGGTGAGAATACCGATATCCGGGAATACTCTCTGCTCGTTCCGTTCCCTACTTTGAGTCTGAACGACAAACCAGTCACTCTGGACCCACTAAAAATAGATCTAAAGTAAGGAATAGGCTGAAGCGATAGGGCTTCAGCCTTCTTTATCACTGAGTCGGCATGAACAGAATAAAATTAGAATCACTTTATCAATTCCAGAGCTAGTGATTCAATCTCGTCTACGATACTACTAATATCCTTGGTAGTATCAATCGTTCTTGTAGAACTTGCCTCAATGATATCTCCGAACTGTTCATAATCATCAATGATTTCTTTTCTTTCGGAATCAGACTTACCGTATTCATTTGTCGTTCTTTTTCGAATTCTTTCTAAAAGAATATCTAAAGGCGCTGATAAGAATATGATTTCATTAAAATATGGATAAAACTTTCCTTGATTAGAAACCGTTCCAGAAACGAATAGGATTCCTTCATTATGTTCATTTACTACTTTTTTCATCTTATCCTCATCCCAGATCCATTCAGTTTCCAGTCGTTCATGATTAAATACTTCTATTGATAATTGATTATAATCAGTATCAATTGTGTGATATCCTCTATTAGATAATTGCGCCAAAATAGTAGATTTTCCTGTTCCAGACAACCCAGTAATAAAGATTATAACCTTATTCATCCCCTCATCCTTTCACATAACTTCGTCAGTCGTATATCTTCCTCCACTTTCCATCCGTCTTTTATTATGTTATATGGGTGTTCCATGTTCAGCAATCGTAAACTCAGTGCTGCTGACAGGTATTTTCCAAGTAAAGGATTTAAAAAGACGCAAAGTCAATAATTTGCGCCTTTTCTCGGATGGATATATTTTTACTGAACTTCCTTACTATTGCCCTGCTTTAGTCTCTCAGGTGAAACGTTGTGTAAAAAGGGGCTTGGAGCGCCTACTGTGTATAAATGCAGTTCATGCATAGCCCGCGTACAAGCCGTATAGAACAATCTGCGCAGACTTTCCTCTCCGTATACATGCTTTGAAGCGTCATAAATGATGACAGCATCGAATTCGATGCCTTTAGCTAAATACGCTGGAATGACAACGACACCTTGTTCATATTCAATCGACCCGCTTTTCACCAGTTTGAGACCCTTTATACTGCTAAGGGCATCAAAGGCTGTATCGCATTCTGAAGCAGACTTGCATATAATCGCGATGGTATTGTATTGACGCCGCTGCAAGTCATCAACTTTTGAAACGATATCATGGTGCAACTCAACGTGATCCGGCAGTCTGGTCAACTGCGGCTTTTCACCATCACGTTCAAAAGCATGAACCTGTTCACCATTCGGGATAAGTTCTCTTGTGAATTCTACGATCGGTTTTGTGGATCGGTAACTGCGAGTCAGGTTGATTGAATCTGTTTCTTCTGGTCCATATAAACTGGTGAGCGTGTTGAAATCGACTCTTTCACTAGCATGCGCGAATATCGCCTGATTGAAGTCTCCGAGCACTGTCATCCTTGCAAAAGGAAACAATCGTTTCAAAAATTCGAATTGAAATGGTGAATAGTCTTGTGCTTCGTCGACCAGCACATGTTTAATCGAACTGTTCGTCTGGAAGCCTTGAATCAGTTCTTTCAAAAGCAAAAATGGGGTTGCATCTTCATAAAACAATTTACGTTCATCCAGCATCTTTACAGTCAATGAACAAATATCCGCCCATTCATCAGGTATGACCTCCTGAATCCCCAGTTTGCTGCTTGTATGCTCGCTGAAAAGCCGTTTATAGATTTCAATGATGTCGATATAACCCAGACTTCGGATCCGTTTCTTAAGAGGCTTGAATTTCTTTCGGATAATCATTTTTCCAAGTGCTTTTCTCTCCATATCATAGTCATCAAACTCAAATCCATCTTTTTCCTGTAACTGATTGTAAACTTTTTGATATTCATCGTTACTAAGCAATTCAATTTCATCTTCCACCCATGGCTTTTTCCGTTCGAGCTTTTCCGCTTGCTCCACCTTCTTCATCATCCACTCTGTCAACTTTTCCACTCTATTGTGAAACCGGAGTGAGGTATCGACACTATAAAACCGTTCTGTTATTTCTTCGGCAGAGATCAATCTTCTACCTCTGAAGTCAATTCCTATGAAAACCATTCCGGATGATTCAAGTGACTGTCTGTATGCCTTGAGCATTTCGAAAAAATGAGTAGATGCCTTAAAACGGATGTTTTCCATTCTAGATTGATAAGAAGGGGATTCTGCCTCTGTCAATACATATTCAAGCTGTTCGTAAGGATCCTCGACTTGAAATGTACGGCTTAACCTGTAATCAAGATATTCCTGGAAAGTGACCTGCTGCATATTTTCTTCGCCAAGTTCCGGCAAGACTGTGGATACATAGTTATTAAACATCGCATTAGGTGAAAACAGGACGATTTGATCAGCTTTCAGCCACTCACGATATTTATAAAGTAAATAGGCGATTCGCTGCAAAGCGGCTGATGTCTTGCCACTCCCCGCTGCACCCTGAACGATCAGAAGCCTCCCAAGATCATGCCGGATGATCTTGTTTTGTTCTTGTTGAATGGTAGCCACTATGCTGTGCATATATTTGTCAGTGCCTTTGCCAAGGACTTGCTGTAAAATCTCATCCCCAATCGTGAGACTGGTATCAAACATCGAATCTATGACTCCATCACGGATGATATACTGCCATTTCCTCTCTAGCATACCTTTGATTTTCCCTCCCGGTGTATCGTATACCGCAGGACCAGGCGGGAAATCATAGTACACACTTGAAATCGGGGCTCTCCAATCGTAAACCAGGAAGTTTTCACCACTTTTATCCGTTAGGGTGGAAACACCAATATATATATGTTCTGTATCAGAAATGCCTTCTTCAGTGAAATCAATTCTACCGAAGTATGGTGTCTCCTTCATGCGGCGCAATGAAGATAATCGCTTTACTGCTTGTTTATGAGTGCTTTGCCTGACAGACAGGTTCTGGGCTTGCTGCCTTAAGCTGATGATCGTTTCGAGATAATCATCAAACGTATCGGTATTAACCTTTACGTCTTCCCAGAAGTGCTTCCGAATATCGATCACTTCTTCCTGACGCTGGGCTTTTTCATCTTCAAGCCCACCGATCTGTTCCGTAATCGTCTCCATGACACTTGCCAATCTTTCTTGTTCCTTCTGTAGTCCTTTGTTCATATAAGCACTCCTTTTACAATGGCTTGGTTAAAGACTGATGTTGATTTTCTGGAAATTCAACTTCGTTGTTGGATTGCGGGTAATTTCACTTGAACCTGAAAAAATTAGTAATCGGGGTTGACGGGAGATTTCCTATGGTGTAAAATTAAAATAGGGATACTATGCACTTATTCATAATATGAATGTGCATCTATATTAAATTACCACACTTTTCCCTTCTTATCAAGACCTTCAACAATTTCTCTCCGTACCAATTTCAAACAAAATATAGCGTAGGCTAACTATCTTTTGTTGAAATTAGTCTTTTCCTGCTGTTAAACGAATGTACAACTCTCTTCAAATGACTGCCTTTTATTTCAAATGATCAAATCTGATCAACCCATCATTGTCATTTTATAATAAAGAGACATATCCTATTCCGGACATGCCCCTTTAACGAACAATGAACGCTATCCGATCTTCTTGAATGGCGTCCAATTATTTAATAATAAAAATGTAAACAGTGTTTCTTCGTTTATATTTATTATTTCCTCAAAATCTTCTCCATCGCTTTTCCCTTTGCTAACTCATCGATCAGCTTATCCAAATAGCGTATTTCCTGCATCGTTGGTTCTTCGATATCCTCTACTCGGACTCCGCAGACTACACCTTTGATCAAAGCCCGTGAGGGATTCAATTGCGGAGCTTCGGCAAAGAAGGTCTCAAAGTCTGTCTGCTTTTCTAGTTGTACTTCTAACTCTTCCTGGCTATATCCAGTCAACCAACGAGTGATTTCATCGACTTCTGATTTCGTACGCCCTTTTTTCTCTGCTTTCGCAATATAATGGGGATAGACACTTGCGACACTCATTGTATAAATCTTATGTTTAGTCATAATACACCTCCCTTGATTTCCAATGATGAATAACATAACAGTCAGCTTTCATCCCACTATGCCCTTTTTTATAGTCATCCGGAGGAACCCTGGTAACGCAGGAAGGTAGCCTAGGTACCGAGATCGTCAGACCGTCCGGCAGCCAGGCGGGACCACTGGGCGGTCGGGCGGCCGTCCATCTGAAACTGACCACCTTTTGAGCCCCAACGCTGCGGCCAGCCCTCGGGTGAATCCTCCCAAAACTCCTGACGGCCGTAAATAGTCAGGTCGAGCAGTCCGTATGACGGTGCCATCCGTTCGTTGCCGCGGCCTGTTGTCCAGTAGGTCTCGTAAACCTTATCGCCATCCCGGAGATAACTGACCAGGATGCCGAAGTGCCGGTCAACGATCAACTGGTCCGCGGTGTCCTGGGGCACCGAGTACCAGGGAACCGTCCAGCCCATGAAATCGCGATACCGCGAGCTCTCCTCATACGGCCCCTGACAGAAAGTCGCGTAGCTGACGTCCCGCGAGTTCAGATAGGACAGCTCGTTGATATGAGTCGTGGAGAAGGTGCAGCCCTCGCACTGCTCCGCGGCGGGTTTGCCTGTGTGCCACATGTGAAAGTAGGCGATCAGCTGGTGGCGTCCCTCGAAAGTCTCCAGCAGCGTGACCGGGCCATCCGGGCCGATCAGCAGGATGGACGAGTCCACCTCGACCATCGGCAGCCGCCGACGGGCTGCCGCAATTGCGTCACCTTCTCGGGTATGCACCTTTTCCCGGATCCGCAACTCATCCAGTTTGGACTGCCAGGTGGCCCGGTCGACCACTGGTGGCCGCGTAGAAGTGTTGAAATATTGATTCATGTAATCATCCCCTCTCGCTATTGTTCATTTACACAATCAAAGTTTATCCACATACATACAAAGGACTTCTTCTCAAGTGCTTATAATTCCCTCACTATTGCCGTGTCATCATTCTTTCTTATTCAATTAAATGGTCCTATTGTGGATTGATATAGGAAGTTATTATTCCAGAAATGATGCCCCTTTCTTGAATATCTTCAACTTTCAATGACGAAATCGGCTTTTTTAAGAGGTACGACGGTTCTTAAATAAAAATCTTCTGCTTTCCAATATCTATTGTAGAACTTTTCAATGTTCTCTTGAGATGTGTCACTTTCCCTCTGGAACCGGTCATTTCTTGAACAATGCAAATAGGCGATAAAATCAAAGTGCTTCACCCACTCATTTCTTTGCAGAAAAACCCCTTCTATTATGATCAGAGCTTGCTCAGGCAGATTTATGCATTTGGTGATGTGACGATCTTGTTCATCTTGATAAAACGGCAATTTCAAACTGTTAGAGCTTTTTATCTTATTGAACAAGTTCTCCTTCAACCATTGCACATCCCATTGAAGCTGATAATGTTCATACCATTCCTCATTTCCTGTATCATAGCGATCCATACGTGCCGTGATATGATCATCGATATGTATGATCCGATGAGGAATTTTCCTATCGATTAATGACTGGTTAAGTTTCTTTACGAAGGTTGTCTTTCCTGAGCGGCTCAAGCCGTCAATGCCGATGATGTAACGGCCTTCAGGGTACTGCGGAATCTTATCCAGTATTGTTTCTATATCATCTTCCATCTTCCTTCTCCCTATTTTCCGTCTTCCTTATAATCGATTTCGATAAGATCCCAGGCTGTCACAACACCAAGCGGGGTTTCATCCTTTTTACCGTTTTCTGTTATAATCACGGCTTCAAGGTCATCTCCGTTTTGATGGTAACTTTCATATAAATCTTCTATTTCAAAAATGTTGATGGATTTCCGTGCAAAGGCGACTGGATGATTCTTTTCATATTCAAGAATGTTTTTAACCTGATAGTTTGAGAGATCGACAATGCTGTTGACCACGTGATCTGCCATCCAATTTACAAGTGCACTTGCTGATAAAAGACCAATGCATGCTTTGTTATGATAGATAGGGTATTGAGCGTAGGAGTAGTCACGCATCTGCTGGACCACATATTCAATGCTGTCTTCATAATCAAAACAGATGACATTTTTTGTTGCGATTGTAAGGGCGTAATTGGGTTTTGAGAGGATCTCAGCAATCTTTTCAATCCGTACGACGACTTCCGGATGCGGCTCAGCAATGTAGAATCCCAGTTTTGTTTTATCGTGTACTAAAGCATTTCTGAGCTTGCTATATTGATAGAGCTCTTCATGGAATGTTGAAATTACTTTATGCTTACTTCCATGTCGGACAAGGGCAGAAAATTTATCCGTATTGATCTTGATCATTTTCTTCAGAGACTCATGGATTTGATTGAATGCAACTTCAAACCGCTCTGACAATGTATACTCTTTAGCGACTTTCATCAATTCGTTTTCCTTCCACAATAGGGTGTTTTTATAGGTTTACTTAACAAGATTTCATCCCTGATTGGAATCCCATTGTCAGCAAACAGCGATATTTCTGGTTTGATTTTTCTGCATTCATCAACTGCATTCACAAAAATTTCTGTGAGCCGGTATCCCCTCTTCTGATAAAATCCTAATGCATGCAGATTATCATTCGTTGTGATGAGTTTGACACGATCGCAATCTTTTTCTTTTGCGTAAGTCTCAAGCTTATGTAATAACGTACTTCCGATTCCTTGATTGTCTTGGAGACTATCCAATGATATGATTTCACATTCGTTATTTTCGATGATATATGTAATTAGTCCCAAAAGTGCTCCATCATCCTCAATGACCGCAAAACCATCGAGTTGATCACAATGATAGACGCCTGTAGACAGGACCATCATCATGCTTCCCCACTGTTCTATGAAAAAGTTTATTATTTTCTCTTTGTCCAATATATTTGTTGAAATGACGTCCATGTTGAGATCCCCTTTATAATCGAAACGAACAGATGATGAGGAATGCTAATGTCAAAAACAGAATGCCCAGGGTGACAGGTAAATCCCACCATGGGAGGTTTACATGGCTACCTTTTGCAACCTGAACAGTCCGCCATGTTAGTAAAATAAAGAAAATCAACAATTCATTTTTGATGACGTTGATCATCATACTAGCATTCTTGTATTGTTTTTCAGCATTTTCTTCTGTCAAATTGATATAGTTATACACATGTGGATATTTCTCCAGAACGGACAAACCAATCCACATGCTGATGCCAATAAAAAGCAGGAGCCAAATCAGGCCTTTATGCCCCCAATTATCCGGCTCGCCTGCAAAATTAAAATGAACAGGAACATTATCCGGTAATGAGGACCATTGCATCAAAAGATACACAATGACCCATCCGGATAAAAACATTCCCATGTTATCTAATATCCTTTCAAATCTTGTCTTTTCTATCTTTATGATCGGACGGTGTTGCTCCATTGTACCCCTTCCCTATGTAATCTGATACTTCTCTTTGAATTCCGGGCTCAGCTCGCTCCATACGTCGAATTTGTTGCCATCAAGATCATAAAAGACGAAGTTGTTTCCGGAGTGCCCTCGGTCCTCGATTTCTCCCACTCTCACATCCTGTTTCAGAAACTCTCCATGGAGTTCTTCCAGTGCATGCAGCCCGTTCACTTCGAATGTCAGGGAAAAGCGTTCATTCCCCTCTGCATCTTTAAAATTGGCAGACTGGTCGGTATCTGATTTCACTAGGAAGAAACTCTGATTCGCCAGGTTGATGATCGCCTTGTTTTCATCAAGATAATTCGTCTCTGCACCAAGCTTCAGTTCGTACCATTCTGCTGCTCTCGCTACATTACTTACTGGGATATAGGTGGTACCGACCCGTAATAGTTTTTCTTTCATTTTTAAAACTCCTTTCCAGTTGCACTTAGATCTTCAAACAACCCGATTAGATTTCCGTCTGAGTCCTCGAATGTCAACCAGGCTGCCGGAACACCTTCGCGCGTATTGACTTGTTCAAGTTCAATAGCTAATTCATCCATGAGTCGTTGTCTTTCTGCTTTTATATCCGTTACACCAAGTCGAATCGGTCCATTTCCGATTGCTGGATTTCCTTCAGCTACTTGAATCCATGTACCTTGAAGCAATTCCCATTCTGCAAAACCTTCATGCGGTATGAAGTCCGGCTGCCGGTTGAATAATACGCCATACCATTTCATACCTTTTTCAAAATCAGTTACTCTGACTTGAAAGGTAACCCCAGTCAAAATTCCCATACGTTAACTCCTTTATCTTTTCATCAGTATGTAGTTCAATAATTTACTGATATTCCCTTCATTTTCACTGAAGAAATATCAGGTTTAAATCAACTTTCCAATGTTTTTGTTTTTTTCAGGAACTTCTTAACGAACAAAGATATTATGAACAGCGTTCCTAGAAGTACAGAGCATGTTAAAACCAATTGCGGACCTGTCAGGGGTAGCAACTGTGCTAAATGAACTGAATAAGCTAGGAGTGAGGAAGTGAAGAACTTGGCAATGGAAGCGATGACGAAGAACTTTTTGAAGCTGACAGCTCCGATTGCAGCCCCGACACAGATAATCTCATCGGGCAGGATGGGAATAATGAAAAGGAGGACTAATATTGCCGTTTCATTTTTTCCGACATATGCCCTGTATTTGTCCAGATGTTTTTCTTTCACCAATTTAGAAATGACCTTTTGTCCTCCATATCGTACGATGGAGAACATAGCGATGAGTCCAATGATTGTACCAAGGAAACCTAGAATTGCAGCAGAAAACAGACCGAAGACAGCACTTCCGGCTCCAATGGTAACCGCTTCCGGAATCGGGAGAACGATCGGTTGTACCAGACAGATCAAGAAGAAAATCAGTTTAGCAGACGATTCATGCGCCCTCAGTACATTTTCAATACCATGAGCATCCGTCAACGCAGCAAATTTTGTCAAATGATAAATTAGCAGTAAAATGAATACAAAAGAACTCAAAGAAATCAACGCAACCTTTGTAATCTTCAACAACTGCCATCTTTTCAATAAAACAATCAATGCATCAAACAAGAGAAGCATCAGCAATATACTTATAAGACTCCATTTATATACGGAGAGCATAGTAGGCATGGTGCTGATTAGCAGATACGTGATCAGTACCCCCATTATCAGGTGCATAAAGATTTCAACAGATAATTTTTGTTTTAGTTCAATCAACTGATTCCTCTCCCTCGAAAAGATAAGCTGGAACATCATTATATAGGATCCAATTCGATTTAGAATTGTACTATTCTTGTATTTTTTCTTAAGACTTGGGACCCAGTTGAAAGCTTTATTAAATAAATTTAAACACCCGTATCTTTTTACCTTCTTTAATCGTTAAAAGTGTAGAGAGGAGCTGAAGGAGTGAGGAAAATGTACGCCAGGCCTGGCATTCATGTACAAAGTGAAAATTTGCAATCGGAAGAGCTGCAAGAACTATATTCGAAACTGAACCGCTATTGTCATTTCCTTTCCCAAAACAAGTGGGATGGCGAGGATCTTGCACAGGAAACGCTGTTCAAAGCACTACACCATTATGGTAAGCAGAAAATTGAACTGAATGTAGCGTTATTGAAAAAGATAGCCCACAATTTGTGGACGGATCAACTGCGGAAACGGAATCGTGAAGTGATTGGTTTCACACCTGAAGACACCGATGAAGAGAACATGTTCAAGGAAAGAACTATAGACCTAATAGAGCATTTGATCTCTGGGCTTACACCAAAGCAAGCGGTCATATTTACTTTAAAAGACGCATTCCGCTATCAAATCACTGAGATCGCTGAAATTTTCGGAATGACAGAAACAGCAGTCAAAGCGGCATTGAATCGAGCCAGAAAAAGACTCGCAAAGCTGGCTCCGGAAGAGGACCTGCATCCTATCCACGAACATGGTGACGATAATGAGAGAGAAATGTTGAGGACCACACTTACCGAAGCAATTCAGTCTGACGATCCTACTGTACTGATCCGTATCATACCGGCACTCTTCCCTGCACAGACACAACCGAAGTTGAAGCTGATGAACTTCACCTCTCCTTCAAGCTCCCTCTCGATGGCAGCTTAAGCTTTAGACGAAGGAGGAAAAAAGTATGGCAACCATTCCTTATGTCATTGAACAATCAAATCACGGAGAACGTTCCTACGATATCTATTCACGATTACTGAAAGACCGGATCATCATGGTAAGTGATGAAATCAATGATCATATGGCGAACAGCATCGTCGCCCAATTGTTGTTTCTTGCCGCTGATGATTCAGATAAAGATATTTCGCTTTACATCAACAGTCCCGGCGGCTCCACTTCAGCGGGGTTTGCGATCTTCGATACAATGCAATATATCAAGCCCGACATCAGCACGATCTGTACCGGAATGGCAGCATCATTCGGCGCAATGCTCTTGTTAGCAGGTACGAAAGGAAAAAGATATGCCCTACCGAACAGTGAAATCATGCTCCATCAACCGCTTGGAGGTGCACGCGGTCAAGCCACCGATATCGAAATTTCAGCTAAACGAATTTTGAAATTACGTGAACATATGAATCACATCATTGCTGAACGTACCGGTCAACCAGTTGAAAAAGTCGCTATCGATACAGACCGGGACTATTTCTTAAGTGCTGAAGAATCCAAAGAGTACGGGATCATTGATGAGATCATCCAATCGAAAAAGTAATAAGAAAACCTGGCAAAGGCAAGCCTAATCGCAGGCTGAGCCTTAGTTGCCCTGATATTGAAGAAAATATTTCTAAAAATGCAAGCAATGAAACGGCAGTCATCTGGCTGCCGTTTTCCATTGTGGGTCATTTCTTTTTTTGAGCTGCTTCAAATGCGAGTCCAAGCGCTATGCCGATTCCGATACCAATCGCAATATTATCGAAAATCACACCGATTACCACACCGATGACTGTTCCAATCACTATTCCATTGCTGAATTTTGTGGTTTTTCTAGACAAAACACACCATCCTTTATGTCATCCGTTCTAGTAATTGTTTAAGTGTCTCAAGATCTTGTTGAACTTGATCGAGATCCTCATTGAATTGCCCTTCAGACATCATTGGTTGCTGGAAGACAGTGAATATGACTTCACACCCTGTACTGTTCGGGATGACGCGCATCGGCATCATGATCGATTCGTCTGGAGAAGGCGTGACAAAGTGATCAACGATACCGAATTCATTCTGATCGACAAACCTGATATTCACTGGTCCATCACCCGTTTCAGCAATCCACTGGTCATTCACTTTTTTCACCGATTTGAAAAAAGACCACTGTGGTAAATTTTCAGGGTTCGAAATGAAATCATAAGCTTTGTTAACACTGCAATCGATCGATATGGATAACGTTTTGGAATTCAACAAAGACACATTGTCACGTCCTTCTGTTAAATTTTTTTTTCAACCGGAAGCTACCCACCCTCTATTCTAGATGAAGCCGAATTTCACATACGCTTTAACTTCAAGAGCAACAACGTTTGTGAAAACAGCCTTAATTAAAACAACAACACTTTTGAAATCGTCAAAAATCAATGCTTATAAAACTTTATCTGTTTCTTGCAGACCTGATGCTTTCAAAGCTTTTTCAAGGTCATCAAAGCGGGAAATATATACTACTTTACCATCTTTCACTTTAATGACTGAAGCAACATTTGCCTCACCCGCACTTCGTCCTTCTTGCCCTTTCCATGTCGCAAGTTGTTCATAAACTAAAGAACCCTTTCTTCCATAGATCGATAATGTTTCAAGATTCAGACCTGTTCGCTCCAACCATTCCACCAACAGGACTTTTCCATAACCAGAACCTCTAGGCCCTGATATTTCAATTGTTGGTGATGTCATTTCCAATAGTGCATCGACATCTTGCTCATTGCATAGATCAATCCATTTATCAGCGACATTGATTTCTTCTTCGATATATTTATCTTCCTCTTCTTCTTTTTCCCTTAAGAAAATAGCCATCTCTTCATCAAAGGAGTAGTTGAAGGTGATTGAAAATGCATCCGATTCACTTGATTCCACATTGATGACACCATCGATCCCTTTAAGGTCGCCAGTTCCTGATTGCGGAATCACTTTCTGGGTAGAAGTGAGGACGCCATCTTCAAAGGTGCCATCATGTTCTAATACAAAGCTGCCAATTCTATTCCCGATACTACCTGTGAAGCGCTCTAGTCCATAAACTGTGGCAGATGTTTCAGTAAAATAACATTTCAATTCTTCCAAAATACCTTCGCCTTGAAGATCGCCTTCATAGCTCATTTCAAAATGACCTTTCGTCAGCTTAGGTCCGCCTTTCAAGTCACTGTATGGGATTTCACTTCCCCGTTTTATTTTTATAATCGATGTAGCTTGTCCATCCATAGTCAAAAACCTCCCCTTTGATATTAAAAAACTTACACGTAATCGACGATTTGATAAATAGGATAAGAGGCAGGATGTAATCTCTGCTTTTTCGCCTCCTTATAGTAATTCGGAGAGACTGAAAGCATTTCGGCATAACTATGGTAATTTTTTTGAAAAAATCGTCGCCCCTTTGAATTATTCGATTTCTGAAAGGATTTTCCTTTCCTTTTGAAATAAAAAGAACGTCATCTCTTGTCGGATGACGCCCTTTCGTATCAATTGTCCGAATAGGCTTTTTGGAAAAGCTGCAAGTAATTTTCTTTGCTGATTTCCCTTGCATTGCTCGGTGTAGATCCATTGTTATACGCTGATTCAGCTAAGTAATCGAAGTCTTCTTCGTTCACTTCAGATAGTGATGCGAAGGAAGGAATGGAAATATCCTCAGCCAGCTGTTTCATCTCCTTCACCAATAGATCTGCCGCTGCTTGATCTGGATCAGATTCTTCGGCAATACCGATTATTCTTGCAATCGTTGCATGTTTCTCGATTTCCGCTTCTGCATTATACTCAACAATATAAGGGAGGAACATCGAATTTGCCACCCCATGGGGTGTATCGTATAATCCGCCGATTGCTTCAGCCATACAATGGACGGAGGCCACATCCGCATGTGAAAACGCCATCCCAGCAATTGTAGATCCAATCATCATGTTATATCTTGCTTCCTGGTCCTCTCCATTTTCCACAGCCCGTCGTAAATAAGGATAGATATGCTTCATTGCTTGTTGGGCAAGTCCATCAGCAATCGGATTCGAAAGCTTACATGTATATGCCTCGATAGCATGTACGAGAGCATCCATTCCAGTCGAAGCTGTCAAATGCGGCGGTAGTTTATATGTAAGTTCAGGATCGACAATCGCCAATACTGGTGCGATTTGCACTGACTTGATGGTGAATTTTATTTTACGATTCGTATCAGTTATGACAGAAGAACGCGTCACTTCCGCTCCTGTTCCAGCAGTAGTCGGGATGACGATAAGCGGTGTTACCCCATCTGGAACGTTATCGCGTCCTGCATACTCCTGCGGGCTCCCTCCATGGGTTTTAAGAATCGCAATCGCTTTGGCTGAATCGATGACTGAACCGCCGCCTATAGCTAAAATTGCATCAGCCCGGAAATCCATTGCAGCTTTACCGCCAACGATACAATCCGCATCCTTCGGGTTCGGTTTCACCTGGGTGAAGACCTTGGTTTCATAACCTTCTACACTTAAAATCTGTTCAAGCTTCTCAACAAAACCGACTTGTTCGATACCAGGATCGGTGACGATGAAAAGCCTTTTCCCTTTCAGTGTACCTTTCAAGTATGCCCCTGTATCAGAAAAGACGCCATTACCAGCCTGGATTTTCGTCGGAAGATTGAATTCCACAGTTTTCATCCAGCATTCCCCCTATCTTATTTATATCCTTTTATGATAATTGAAAATTCGATCAAATAATAATAAAGTGCTTGCAAAAAAATACCGGCAATCTTAGTGACTGCCGGCGGATTATTTACAACTGCTTTTTACTTTTTCAAACTCTTCTTCAAAATAAAAAGTGCTTGGATGTTCCTCAACAATATAGGAGAATCTCTTCATGTTTTTCACATATTGCCATTTTCTTATGGTCACGGTTTCGCCAGTCTTTTGGACTTTGACAACTTCACCAGTTTTGAACAGATTGTTTGAATGTTTCAAACGGTCACTTCCCTTCATTTCTATTATAACATAGCGGTAAGGCATTGAGCGCTCCCTTCGTCCTGTTCGATAAGTTAACAGGAAGTTCAACATTTTTTCTCTGACCGGCATTTGATCTATGCTATAATGAATTTACCATTTAATTTTTCCTGAACATACGGGCTGGCACAATTGTGTCAGCCCCTTTTATTTGTGTTTCACATATATGAACGATAACAACTTTTGAAAAAGGAGAAGGTTTAAACGAAAGTCGCGACACTTCCGGGGGAATAGCGAACCGGGCGGACCATGTTTTTACCTGACGGACATGAGAGCCGTTTATGTGGACAATATCAGTGTTTCTGAATTTCAACGGAACCACAGCCGTAATTTGGGAACAAAAAAGCTGATTCACCATGATAATTGCGAAATAAGACCCCTGGTGTCCGTTAAGTTTATAAAATCACATTGTTTTGGACGAATAAGGTCTTCTGTTTCCGTTAACGGATGGCCCGGATGAAGAGGCTTGCGATACCCCCAGTGAATTTCGTAAATTCCATATACTTCAAAACAAATCCTTAAAAGTACAAAAAAACAGACCCTGTTAAGGATCTGTTTTGAGTTCAACTTTTTATTTAGACTTTTTGTACGTTTGAAGCTTGAGGTCCACGTTGGCCTTCTTCAACTTCAAAAGTAACTTCTTGACCTTCGTCTAAAGATTTGAATCCGTCTGCTTGGATAGCTGAAAAGTGAACGAATACGTCGTCTGCACCTTCACGCTCGATGAATCCAAAACCTTTTTCTGCGTTAAACCATTTTACTTTACCATGTTCCATGTTTGTTGCCTCCTAGTGCTCATTGCACAATGTTTTTCATATTCTTGCTCAGAACCAGACGTAAAGTGTAACACTTTTAACTATCCAATGATCGAACAAAAATAACTGTTTTTAATAATAGCAGTTTGTACATAAATACGCAAGTCATTTACTAAAGTACCCATGATTTGTAATGTTTGTAATCTTTGTGTTACGAAACTTCGTACTTCATCAATGGAAGCTTTCTGTCAGCAAAAACGGTTGAAGGCGTTTCTCCGATTTTGACGGCACCCATTTTTTCATAAAATCCAATTGCATGAGGGTCGCTGTCAATCGTGAAGCTCCTGATGTCCAATTCATTCGCTCGGTGGACGACATGAGCCCAAAGCTGCTTCCCATACCCTTCTCCTATGAATCCAGGATTGAGATACATGAAATCCAGGGCAGCCTGTCCATTTTTGATGACAAAAGCAAAGAATCCCAGAACCTTGCTGTCGTCCTCAAGCACGTATACCTCGTTCTTTTCGATATATTTTTCACTTAACGTCAGTGCATCGCGACAGGCTAGAATGAACTCTTCCGAATAGTCCCACTGGGCTTTTGAAAGTAAGGCAAGATCGCTTAAAAGCTGTGCTTCTTCAGGTATTGCCTTTCTGATCGAGGCCATAAGGATGGCTCCTTTCATGGTTTTTCTAGATACTTTCCGGATCGTGTTCGGGATTCCTTTTTTTATCCTACTGATTGTTTTAACCCCTGTAGCTTGAAGATGGGATTCCTTTTACATCCTCCATAGTGACTTTGAATAATCCTCCTGCCATTGGGAAATCTGACAATTGTTCTTCATTCATGCCCTTTCTGGCTGTCGTGATATAAAGGTCATTCAGATCTTTTCCTCCAAAGGCACATGAGGTGATATTGAGTGCAGGAACGGCAATCTCTCGTATCTGATCACCAGTCGACGGATTCCATCTTGACACTTTCGATCCTCCCCAGTGGGCTATCCAAAGCATGCCGTCTGCGTCGATCGTCATGCCATCAGGTTTCCCTTGCTCATCCGGGACTACGATGATATCCATTGGATTCTTGATTGCACCCGTTTTCATCTCATAATCATAGCGTACAACTTTCTGTGTCGGAGTATCAATGTAGTAAAAGTAGTCGTGATCAAATGACCAGATAAGTCCATTGGAATTAGTGACATCGTCGATTTTCTCATTGACGCTTAAGTCAGTATCCAAACAATATAGAGCAGCATTCTTGTCTCTGCTTTCATCAATTGTCCCAGCCCAGAACCTGCCCGCGGGATCACATTTCCCATCATTGAAACGGTTAGTTGGTATTTGTTCTTCTGGATCGTGGATCAGATGATTTTTTTCCGTGTCAAGATCGATAAAATGAAATCCGTTATCAAGTGCGGCGACGAGACCACCGCCTTCACGGGGTACCACTGCTCCGGGCATATGATCCAGTTGGATTGTCCGGTTATATTTGGACTCGGGGTCATAAATGAAAATTTGCTTTTCTAAAATATCGACCCAGTATAATACTTGTTTTTCATGATCCCATGACGGTCCTTCACCCAAAGTTGCCTTTGCATCGATGACAAGTTCAATTTGAGTCATTCATTCAGCCTCCCTCATTTCGTTGAATCTTGATTGTTGCGTCTATAGGTGTATACCCGTCCTCTTCATCGTTTAACAGATCACCATTTTGACGGGAAATTTCCGCATAATAAACTGTTTGATCTTCATCGACAAGCACGAGTAAATTAATATCGTCCCTATGACTCATATTCCTTGCATTATCAAGGGAAAAGCCCACTTGCTCCTCAATCATGTTGTGAGAACTATACGGATAGAATATGTATGCTTTTTCCCAATTGAAGTTGGTTAGTGTTTGAAGATTGATTTCTGTCGCTGCAGTCGGCCAATTTAGCTTCAATTGCTTCTTCCAACTCTTTGCTATATATCAAACTAGATGAACTGCAGGCAACGAGAAAGAGCAGTAGTATACGCGAGATCGTCTGTTTGAAAATCTTCATCCTCCTCATGAAAAAGAGGCTGATCCGACTGTCTGTACCCCGTCCTCTTCCCAACATGTTGAGGTGGACTTTTCTGATACGTTCTTTTTGGTCCAGCCCCGATTTCCTATACACTTTCGATAAGGATCTTTCTCTCTCCTTTAATCTTTTCGAGCTCATGCCGTTTTAGCTCTGCCTGTCTCTTCAGATCAGATAGCAGACTGGATATTTTTCGGTGCTGGGTCTGTGTCTGTTGCAAGGAGTCATTGATTCGTCCTTGTACCATCCAATCAGCGATGAGACCATCGAAGAAGAAATCAGCGAATTTCAATAGACCCGGAATATCGATATGCATGTCCACTTCGTCGTTGATATCTGCTAGTTCCTTTTGAAATTGTCGCATACGGGTTTGCGCTTGATGGATATACTCGGTAGCTTGGTCGATATGATTATGTTTAATTGCACCTGAAATGACACCACCACCAAACATATCCAACGTACCCCATCCTTCAGCTTTTTCGAGGTAATCGATTGCTCGCTCAAGGGCTTGATTCACTGCGTTCCCCGCAGAAACTGCTTCCTCCAACTCATTAAGAAAAGCTTTCATATCTCCTTCTAATTCGGTAAGTTTATCAAGTTGGATGGAAGTTGGTAAATGGTTGGCTTTGATGTACATTTCCTTCTTGGCGAGAGTGTCGTGATAATCCCTTTTAATATTTCTAAGTCGCCCTAACCTTTTGTTCAGGTCGTTTATGGATTCGTCTATTTCATCCTTTGATCTTGTTGCCTCTTCTAATTTCAATTGAACAGCCGCTACCTCTTGTTTTTCCTTGTCCAGACGCTCTGCCACCGTCCCTTTCATGGTTAGGAACCATTTCGTAACGCTGAATCCTTCCAGCTTATCGACATCGGACTGCTCGGATGCCAGTTTCTCCTTCAGGTCATAAATTTTACCCTGTGTTTCTGTCAGTTCTTGCTTATAATCAGCCAGTTGTTGTTCCCATTTCCGTTTCTTTCTCAGTTCTCCTTTAATCTCAATAAGTTGTTCATTCAGCTCATCAATCATGTGATCCCCCTATTTTCGTTTGCCATTACTTACGTTTCACGAGCGGAAAAGTTTCAATGAGGGAGTGAGCCCCATCAGTCATTCGCCGACTTCATATAAATGTTGGTCGGTTCACCTGTAACACTGTAACCTTCCGTCAATAATTCCCACCCATATTTCTCATAGTACCCTTCAAGGTCGGTGGAAAGATAAAGGGATGTATATCCTTTTTCCCTGGCTTCTTCAGCCGCATGCTCCAACATTCTGGAGCCGAGCCCGCTTCCTCTTGATTCTGGTGCGACAAATAGGCAGGCGAACCATGGGGTCAAATCCTGCCGACTGACTAAATCATTCCGTAATAGCGCATAGAACCCGATGATCTTTTCGTTCTTCACCGCTATATAGAACCGTGGCAGTTCACTTTCTGTATCACAGGAATGGATCATGCTTTCATAATAGAACTTGTAGTTTCCTTGCGTACCCCATTGCTTCCAAAAGATCTCCACCGCTTTGTTGAACAAATCCTGCCTTTCCTTCAATTCATATATCTCTTCCATCCGCTCTTTCCTTCCTGGTTTCTTTTTCTACTACATACCTATAAAACCTAGGCTCAGTTCTATAACTGGTTCTGATATTCATTCGAGTATAGTTTCACTAGAGGCTTATTATTCTTATTCATTTTCCACCGCCGATAATCAATTACTGTAGAGGTCTTTCCACAGAACGTTGCATATTTATTTCCATTTTCATCTTGTAATCCCCTTTAAAAAGTGTAAAATTACACTATATGTAATTATTTACTCTTTTGGTAGCTTGGGGGGAGAAGATGAAAAAAATGGTTATTGTCTTATTATCTCTGTGTGTTTATGCTTCACTTTTACTATTCTCTGTGCATAAACCATCATCCGGTGTGTCGGAAGAATATATGACAGACGTAGGGAAATTGATGCCTGTCAAAGTGAAGAAGGTCGTGAAAGGTACAGCATTATCAAGTATCCAGGAAGTGATTGAGGAAGCCGCCAAAAAGGATCTTAAAATTTCGATTGCCGGAAAACGCCATAGCATGGGTGGACACACATATTACCATGACTCGGTTGTACTTGATATGACGGGTTACAATAAGATTCTCGATTTCGATAAGGAACAAAAGACGATCACTGTCCAGAGCGGAGCTACCTGGGACGATATCCAGCAATACATAAACAAACATGGGCTTGCAATCAAAGTGATGCAATCGCAAAACATTTTTACAGTCGGCGGTTCTATCAGCGTCAATGCCCATGGACGTGACATACGGGAGGGATCGCTGATCAGTACGGTCAATTCATTCCGGCTCTTGAATGCGGATGGAGATATCATAAACGTGAGCCGCGAGAAAAACAAAGAGCTTTTTTACCTGGCGCTCGGCGGATATGGATTGTTCGGTGTGATTTTGGATGTCGAGCTCCAATTGACTGACGACGAGCTATATGAAATGAATACAGAAACACTGGATTACAAGGAATATAACGATTACTTCAAGGAGAACGTCATCCACGATCCGAATGTAAAAATGCATCTTGCTCGGATTTCGACGGCTCCGGATTCCTTTTTGACCGAGATGTACGTAACAAACTATGAACGTGCATCTGGTGTAGCATCCTTACAAGAATATAATGAATTGAAAGATGAACGTTTGACTGCTGTTTCGAAATTCGCTTTAGGAATGGCGCGCGATTTTGATTGGGCGAAGAACACGTTCTGGAAGCTGCAGAAGAACTATTTTTTACAAACCGATGGTGAATTGATTTCACGGAACAACGTGATGCGAAGCGAATCGAAGTTTCTTGAATATGAGGATGAAAACGACAATGACGTTCTTCAGGAATATTTCGTCCCAGTCGATGCATTTGCAGATTACATCGATGATTTGCGAAGCGTTTTGTCTGAGGAAGAGCTCAACCTTTTGAACATAACAATACGGTATGTGAACCATGATGAAGGACCGGTATTGTCTTATTCCGATGAGGAGATGTTCGCGCTCGTCCTGCTGATCAACCAGGGATTATCTAAAGAGGATCAGATGAAAACGGAAGCGATTGTGCAGAAGATGATCGATGTGACGTTGGGGCATGAGGGAAGCTACTACTTGCCTTACATGCCGTATCCGACAAAAGCGCAAATGCTCCGTGCATACCCACGTACAGAAGAATTTTTTGAGAAGAAAAAACAGTACGATCCAGATGAAAGGTTCACCAACTTTTTCTACGAGGAGTATGAACAATGAATGAAGAGAAATTAAAAGGGTTGGTCATTTCACAGAGCAGCGTGTTTTTTGCGAGCAGTCTGATTTTCCCGTTCTATATCCTTTTCATTAAAAATGTCGGATCGAGCTTTGCCCAATTTGGACTTTCATACGGGCTGTTCGGGTTAAGCTCCGCCCTTCTTCATCCTGTCATCGGCAAACTGTCCTCACGGATCGATCACCGCTTGTTTTTACTCGTGAATGCCTGGGGGATGGCAACCGTTCTCTTGTTTTTCCCGCACGTCTCCAGTATCGGTCAGGTTTATGTCATCCAGCTCTTTCTCGGGATGTGCGGTGCCCTCCAAAAACACGGTGAGAAAATCATGATCGCGGAGTTCACTGATGGAACTGAACGCGGGGTGAAGATCGGAAACTACCATTTCTGGACGTCGATCTTCTCAGCATTTGCCATCATCGCTGGCGGTTATCTTGCAGACTACCTGACCATCAATATCATCTTTTATATGAGTTCCGTGCTCTATTTCGGGAGTGGTATGGTCGTGATTAGCATAAAGAAAACTATTCGAGTGAAAAATAATGAAGAAAAAGTAGTTTAAGTGACCTTGACTAAAGGTCACTTTCTCCTTTTTTTCTGTTTTTGTAGTTATTTTTTCATTTTTGTAGTTATTTCCTTGTTTTTGTAGTTATTTTCAAATTTTTCACTTTTTCTCTTCATTTTTGTAGTTATTGGTGCCGAGAGGGCTGAAATGACGTTGTTGGTCCTCATAATCCCAAAAAATCCACGATTCAACGGCTTTCCATTCGTCTTACAGCACAAAAAAGGAAGACAATTTTCAAAATTGTCTTCCACTCTATCATTTTACAACGCTTTTACCATGCCGCCGTCGACGAGGAAGGATTGGCCTGTGACGTAGGTGTTGGCGCCGGACCCTAGAAAGACGACCATCCTCGCAAATTCTTCTGGAGTTCCATAGCGTTGAAGCGGGATTTTCTTTTCCGTATTCTCCACATGCTCCTCGTATGGAATCTCAAGCTGTCCCGCCCGGATTTTGTCAAGCTCAGCGACCCGATCCGTACCGATACGTCCAGGTCCCACCGTATTGATGAGGATCTGATGCTCAGCAAGCTCTTGTGAAAGACTTTTTGCAAGCCCAACGATCCCCGCTCGGAACGTGTTCGAGAGGATCAAGTTATCAAGCGGCTGTTTAATGGATGATGAAGCAAAATTGATGATGCGACCGCTATGTTGCTTTTGCATGTACGGAAGCACCTCCCGGATCAGCCGGATGAAACTTAACAGGTTGAGCTCGAACGATTTCTGCCAGTCTTCATCCCGCATGTCTTCAAAACGGCCTGCCGGTGGACCGCCGGCGTTGTTGATCAGTATATCCACCGTCCCATTCTTTTCAACAGCGGTATTCACTAGATTTTTGATCTGATCATAATCCGTGATATCACAAATGGCATAATCGACATTTTCATTGCGTGTTTCCTGGAAAATTTCTTTCTTCGCCAGTTGGAGCTGTTCTTCATTCCGACTTGCGATGAGGACATGTGCCCCTTCTCTAGCATATTCCAACGCCGTTGCTTTACCCAATCCCTTGCTTCCGGCGGTTACGATCACACTTTTACCTTTCAATTGTAGATCCATGTTCGCTTTCTTCCTTTCTTCCTTTTAAGTCTTTGACTGGATTGATGAGCGGCCGGAAACCCTCGATATGGCATTCGACGATATCTCCATCCTGGATGACGACCGCTCCAGGGGTTCCGGTTGAAATGATATCTCCTGGAAGGAGAGTCATCACATTCGAATGGAAACTGACAAGTTGAAGCGGGTTGAACGTCATGTTCTTCACCTTGTTTTTACGGTGGAGATTTCCATTGATCACCGTCGATACTTCCAACTCAGACAGTTCCTCAATTTCATCAGCGGTGACGAACTCAGGTCCGAAACTGAAAAACGTATCGAAGCTTTTCGAACGGGTCAAGTACCTCGGGTTTACCTGTAAAATATCTTCCGCTGTCATGTCGATGATGGTTGTATAGCCGGCGATATAGGGCTCCGCCTCATCCTCAGATACATCTTTGCACGTTTTACCGATGATGACGCCCAACTCCGCTTCTGCTGTCGTCCGCTCGGATTGCTTCGGAATTTCAATAAGATCCCGAGGACCGATAATCGTCGTATCAGGCTTCATAAAACTGGCCGGCTCTGACGAAGGTGCTTTTTCATGAAGGTCTGAAGCATGTTCGACATAGTTGAGTCCGATTCCCCAGATCTTTCGCGGGTGACGGTAAAGCGGACCAAACTCCACGCCCTCGATCGGATGACCGAGATCAGCAGCCAGCCGCTCTACATCGACGGAACCCCACCAGTTACCGAATGTCGCCAGTGGTTCTGGCTGGATCAATTCAAACAAGGTTTCAGGATGATCAAGATTCAGGTAACGGTTGATGTCTGATAATACGATCACCTTATCATCTACGATGACGGCAGCCCTTTCTTTATCCCCTAGCAAGATTGTTGCCAAACGCATTTTTCCACCTCCTGTTCATTTTGCTGAAAGCGGCGATTCAGACGAAGTCGTTTTTTTCAAAAAGACATTGACGATGAGCAGGATCAGGACACCAAGTCCAATCAGGTCGGTGACCACACCAGGATAGATCAACAGCAATGCTCCGACACATGTAATGATCCGCAGCCATCCGGGTACTCGTTCATTGATGTACCCTTCTACTGTGACCGATAACAGGAATACACCGAGTAACGATGTGACTGTAATGAGTAGAACGGTTGTGATATTTGCTTCTATCATCAACATTTCCGGTGAAAAGACGAACATGAACGGTACGATGAAGCCTGCAATCGCAAGGACCATCGCTTGTACACCTGTCTTGTTCGGATTCCCTCCACTGATGCCAGCACCGGCAAATGCGGCGAGCGCAACAGGAGGTGTGATATTCGCAAAAATTCCGAAATAGAACACGAACATATGCGCAACGAATACAGCATTCGCAGTGTTTCCGGTCAATTCCTGGAATAGCGGTAATTGCAAAAGGATCGGTGCCGCCATCGTACTTGTGATGATATACGTCGGGATACTCGGCAATCCCATTCCTAAGATGATCGATGTGACCATTGTCAAGGCGAGCGTGATCAGCAACTGGATAAGCGGACTATTGACTGCTGCCCCAATGCTGACGATGCTGTTTGCGATTTCAAGTGCAACACCTGTTAACGAAGCGATTCCGACTACGATCCCGACAGCACCACATGCAAGTGCAACCGGGATTGTCGTCCTTGCCCCATTTTCAAGCGCTTCGACACAATCCTTGATTCCGACTTCGTCTGCTTTGATTTTCAAAAACTTCCGCCACACGTTGATCGCAGCAGGAATCGCAATGATGAGCACAAGTTCCCACCAGTCGCCGCGCAACGATCCTCCCGATAACGCAGGACCGAAAATCAATCCGAGAGAAACAGCTGACATGACTGCAAGCATCCGTGAAGATCCAGCGATGATGACAGTGGCGATGATCGACCAGAATGCTGCGAAAAATGGAGTCTTTCCTGAGAATAGCAGGTATAAGAGAATGAACATCGGAATCAAGAGATGCCCACGTTCAACCAGGACTTCTTTCACACGTGGGAGTTCTGCCTTCGGGATTCCTTTCAATCCCCTTTTCGAAGCTCGGAAATGGACTTGCAACAGAATACCGATGTAATAAAGCAACGCAGGGATGATCCCAGCCAGGATGACCTTCGTATAAGGGATGTTGAGGTTTTCAGCCATGATGAAAGCTGCAGCCCCCATGATCGGTGGAAGGATTTGTCCACCGACACTGGCAGCTGCTTCCACAGCCCCGGCAAACTCTCTTTTATACCCGATTTTTTTCATGAGCGGAATGGTAAACGTTCCGGTCGTCACCACGTTCGCAATTGCTGAGCCATTGATTGACCCGAGGAATCCGCTCGCAAGGACAGCCACTTTCGCCGGCCCGCCCTTCGTGTGACCCGCTACAGCTAAGGCGAGGTCGTTGAACAGCTGACCCATTCCAGACTTTCCAAGGAAAGCGCCGAACAAGATGAAAAGAATGATATAAGAAGCCGAGACGCCGATTGCAGTTCCTAACACACCCTCGGTAATATAGACGAGTTGGGCGATGATCTGTTTGGACACGCTCAAAACGACAGGACTGGTCAGCTCTGGATAGATCGACAGCTTGACGTGGAATCCATAGGCCAGGAAGCCAAGTCCTAATATGACGAGTCCCCATCCAGTCACACGGCGCGTCAACTCCAGCAATAGGATGAGCGCCAATACCCCGACATAAAAATCGGTATCATTGATGCGGCCGCCGGTCTGGATGATCCGTTCTGCTGTCATGATCATATAGATTCCGACAAACATAGAAAGGCCAGCCGTAATATAATCAAAAATCGGAACGGTTCCTTTTCCTTTCTTCTTCAAGATCGGATATAAGAGGAACCCGATGGTCATCAATGTATAAAGATGGATGCTACGTTGTTTTACGTCAACAAGTGCACCTGCGTAGGACGTGTACAAATGGAAAATGGAAAGTGTAGCGGCTGCTATTGTAATGAACCATAACACCGGTTTTGCGATAGAGGTCCTGATGTTGCTTTCCCGATCGTATTTTTCTACGACATCTTTCATTTCTTCTGCCATGATCTCACCTCACAACGAGTAAAAGTTTTTGTGACCATGCTTGTACAACCGGCATGGTTCTTGTTTCAATGATGTAGGATGCACCGGGTTCAGCCATGTCGATGCTTTTTTCACCTGCGAGGAACTTATGTGCTGTCGTTTTTCCGGTACGTACCCGAAGTTCGTCGCCGATTTTACGATCGATGCCGACCATATGCACCCACCCATCTTTTATATACGTATCATTGCCTGCGCTGCTGGGAACTCCAGCGCCGAAGGTTTTGAATCGAGTTCCATCAATGTAAATTTCATCTTCTTTCACTTTAAAAAATTCTTCCCACATTTCCTTTTCAACCGAGTGCTGCCATCTGATCGTAAACGAGCTTTCTGCTGCAGCTGGCAGTATTGCTTTGATATCGGTATCTGTTTTGAGGATCAGGTATGTCTTGGGCGTACATGACAAGGCGATTCCGATGATAATCGCCGCCATCAGAAAGGATCGAATCCTCATTGTTAAAAAAGGGCACCTCTTTGATGCCCTTTCTTCCCGTCCTATTCAGTGATGCCTTGTTCTTCATAGAATTTCTTCGCTCCAGGGTGAAGGTCGATGATCAACCCTTTCGCAATTTCATCCCGGTCTAGCTGCTTCAATGCACCAACTGCAACTCCATCGGTACCGAGATATTCATAATAGCGTTTCGTCAAATCATAAACGACGTCTTCACTCAAATCCGGTGGAACGATGATCATGTTCTGGATCCCGACTGTATTCACTTCTTCTTCCAGACCATATGCTGCTTCATCACCGGCTTCAATTGTATATTCTTTATAGAACGGATATTTTTCCATAAGTTTGGATGCGAGATCGTCTTTTATCTCGACAAAATTCACGTCTGTCTGCTGCATAAGATCCGTAATGTTGCTGTTCGGAACTCCCGATGTAAAGAAAGCTGCATCAAGGCTTCCGTTCTTCATCTCCTGAACGCTGTCCGCATAACCTGTATGTGTCACCTTCGAAAGGTCATCGTATGTCAGCCCTGCGGCTTCAAGCACTTTCTTCGCACTTTGTTCAACACCCGAACCGACCTGACCAACACCGACCTTTTTACCTTTAAGGTCCTCTATCGATTCAATGTTGCTTCCTTTCAAAGCAACCACCTGGACGACGTTCTGGTACATGCCAGCCATTGCAGTGATTTCGACCTTATTCCCATCGAATTGCCCTTCCCCATTGATCGCATCATAAGCTACATCACTCATGACGATTGACATCTGGTTAAGTCCATCCTGGATATTCTGGATGTTTGCTACCGATGCACCTGTCGATTCGACTGTGACGTTGGCCACATTGTCGCTTTCTTCAAAGATCGGCTTCAAGGCTCCACCGATCGGGTAATAGACACCAGAAGTACCACCAGTTCCAAAGACGATTGATTGAGCATCACCCGAACCACCGTCGGATCCACCATCCCCTCCGGAATCGTTGCTGCATGCTGCTATCAACATGGATAAGGCTAGTATGAGTGTAAAAATGAGTTTTCTTTTCAAATGTTTTCCCTCCCATAAGTTCATTGTCCTAATGGTAGCGTTTTCACAAACATTTTTGAATATTTAGAACATATTGGACATTTTGGTCATTTTGGTCACAACGTGCTCGGGAGCAGATTTTGTTTTCTTTTTATTCGACCCTTGATTTTTTGTAGATTATCCTAGGGCGGACTTCATTTAATCGGAAAAACTTATCGAAGGAGTTTTTACCTGAGTAAAGCATGTATGTTTTTGATAAGCTATAATAATGGTAAATCGTTACATAAGAAAGGGGCTGGCATGATGTTGACGTTGATCCAGAACGGGGAGGTTTACGCTCCAGACTATCTCGGAAAAAAGGATCTTTTGATTGTCGATGAAAGAATCGGGTTCATTAACGACCAAATTGAAGTACCGGATGGCTTTTTTTCACAAAATACGACGGTAATCGATGCTGAAGGAAAGATTGTCGTTCCTGGATTCATCGATTCCCACGTCCATATCATCGGCGGCGGTGGTGAAGGAAGCTATAAAACACGGACCCCTGAAATCAAGTTGACTGATGCAACCCTGGCTGGAATAACAACATTGATCGGGGTGATCGGGACGGACGGGACGACGCGTACGATGGCCAGCCTGGTCGCGAAGGCAAGAGCTCTTGATGAAGAAGGACTCAGCTGTTACGTTCAGACCGGGTCATATCAAGTCCCCGTCAAAACATTGACTGGAAAAATCGAAGACGACATCATCCTCGTTGATAAAATCATCGGGGCCGGTGAAATCGCGATTTCAGATCATCGTTCATCACAACCTACTGTTGAGGAATTAGCCCGGATCGCCTCTCAAGCGAGGAACGGCGGAATTTTATCAGGGAAAGCAGGCATCGTCAACGTCCATGTCGGTGATAGCCATGATTGTCTGAAAATCCTTGAAAAAGTGATTGAGACGACGGAGCTTCCAATCAAACAGTTTTACCCTACCCATATCAATCGGAATAAACATCTATTCAAGGCCGGAATCGACTATGCCAAAAAAGGCGGTTATGTGGATTTTACAACAAGCACGATCCCACAATTTCATAAGGAAGGAGAAATCCGATGCAGTAAAGGCCTGAAACGTATGCTTGAAGCAGGCGTGCCGATCGAACAGATCACTTTCACGTCCGATGCCCAGGGGAGTTTACCTGACTTCAGTCCTGACGGAGAGCTGAAAGGCCTTAAAGTCGGAAAAGTTTCAAGTTTGTTTGCTGCGGTTAAAGAGGCGGTCCAGAAAGAAGACGTACCATTACAGACTGCGCTGAGAGTGATCACTTCAAATCCTGCCCGCATCCTTAAATTGCATCGTAAAGGAAGAATCGAACCTGGATTTGATGCTGACCTTGTCCTTTTGGATAAAGAAACTCTTGATATCGAAACTGTCTTTGCGAAAGGGAAATTGATGGTGGAGGACCAGAAAGCGATCGTCAAAGGAACTTTCGAATAATAAAGAGGAAGGGGCTGACCTTAAATGTGTCAGCCCCAATTTTATTACGTGGTTTACTTGATTGAAAACTCTTCCTTGATCAACAATTCTTCTGGTTTCTTGCCGATTTCATCACTGTGGAAATAGTCCCGCACTACACCATCCTTCAGGAAGTTGGCGATCGACACCATGATCATTCCCTGGTCAAGTGCTAGGTACGCTTGAGTAACTTCCCCTGTTTCAGCGTTGACGGAATCAAGGAATCCATATTTACTGTACGCATCCATATCCTTCAGTTTATGGATGTTTTTCATCGCTTCATCTGTCGCATATTCCAATCCTAAGAAGGTGGCATGCGGAGTGACGACATGGTCCTTTTCATAGCCCATTACGCCCAAAGGTGTTGCCGCAAATTCTGAGTAACCATCTGGTGTAGCTGCTGGGGACATCCCCCAAACGTCATAGCCTTGTTCTTTTGCGTATTCGATTTGGAGCTCAACGTGGCGCTTGTTGTTCAAACCGAGTGCATTTTTACCGAGCTCTTTTTCTTTTAAAACGAGTGACGGCATCAAGCCTTCAAACATACTTCCTCCCCAGCTCGGAACGTATTTTTCACCATTATACGTGTAGTGCCCTTCAAATACTTCAACCCCGTCATAGGTTTCTGTATGTCCCTCTGGCGTTTGGGATTGCCAGTCGTATTCTGCTGGCGGTGTCCGTTCCATCTTCCACCAGTGTGTTTTCGGTGCGTCGCCTTTACCAATGGCAACATAGCTTGCAACCCGCGGTTCGGTATAGAATGTGCCATAATGATGAGCAGTCATTTCACCTTTCGCTACGTCATATCCGCCCCACATCTGCCCGACTTCAGGATCGTATAATTGCGTGTAGTCCATTTCTTCTACTAGTTTGCTAGTCTGATCATTTAGTTCTGGGTAGGCTTGTCCGACCGCGACTAATCCTGCCGAAAGCCAGCCATTATCCACTGTCGAGATGAATTGTCCCCAATCCTTCATCAGCGATCCATCTTCAGTGAAATACCAGTTATAATAAAGGCCGTTCCATTTTTCGAGCGTCTTCAATGTTTGAAGTGATTTTTCGATTTTCGCAACTGCTTCTTCTTCAGAAATGATTCCAAGTTCATCTGCTGCGATCGTACTCATATAATACATCCCGATGTTTGTTGGTGAAGTGTACTCCTTCGTATCAACTTCTCCCTCAACGCGAACAGCGTCAAAAGGTAATCCTGTGGATTTGTCTGTGAAGTCTTCGAAATAACGATAAGTCTGTTTGGCAATTGCATTCAGTTCTTGATCACGTGCAACTTCGGTACCTTCTGGAGATGCTTCCGTCTGTGAACCCCATGGAATGCACAAACTTGTTAATAACACGGTTGTTACGATGACTGACAATAGTTTCTTCATACGCACTCTCCTTTTAAAATAAGTTCTTGAATTTGAATGTCATCTTGGTGAAACGTTTCGATAAAAATTATACATTCATTGTATGTAAGCGTAAACATTACTTTTGTAGCAATTTTTCGAAAATAAAGATAATACTGATATACCAATAATGAATGTAGATTACTTTTTTGTTGGATAAAAACTGATCAGTTGAAACGTTTCATTTACATGCTTTGAGGACTCTGTTCGATGATACAAGAAAATCACAAAAGAACCCTGAAACAAATCCAATATATGAACTTTAAAGATGCTAAGGAAAAACAATATAAGTACTTTTCAAAAAGGGGACAATCCGAAAAAAAGAATATTACAATGAAGTGGTTGGGACAAATAAACTTTGTTCAATAGAAAACCCGGACAATTTGTCCGGGTTTCCTTTAGTGGCAATATGAAGGTTCCGCTTCGTCTTTCATATTATCCATTATCTCTAAAACTCAGGACCTAATCGCTACAACTTTGAAATTATATCTACAACTCCGGAAGCTGAGGATAAAAATATGCTTCATAGAATTGATCATTTTTCCGTTCCGAACACGATGTTATTCTGTTTTCTTGCGCTTTCCGTAATCCTCAACACTCCTCGGCTTAGATCCATCAGTTGCCGATATTCTTCTTTATCATTCGATTCAATGATTCTTGTGAATTCCACTATTTCATAGATCATGTCATTATCATGAAGGGATTCCCCTAGTCTTTCGCTTTCCTTTGTCTTCCGATCAACCAACGAAATCTTGTTGACTGGAGCTACATGATCAAGGACGAGCGATACATCTTCCCCATGTATTTCCGATGAAATGAACGAATGTGAAATTTTTGAACACAGGATTGTACATACGAATCCATCATAATCCATGACCAGTGTGCCGCTCCCATCAACTCCGCTTTCCAACATGACCGAATGATAAGAAACGTCTTCAGGTTCACCGAATAGATAGACTGCTAGACTGATCGGATATACACCAAGATCCACTAGAGTACCACCAGAAAATTCAGGTGAAAAGATATTGGGACTTTCCCCTTTTAAAAACAGATCATAGCGTGAAGAGTATTGAAGATAATGGAACATTGCACTACGGAGAGTTCCAGCCTTCTCTACCTGCTGTTTAAGGATTTTCGCGTTCGGTGAGTGAATGTTCCTCATTGCCTCGAACAAGAACACACCTTTTTCTTCCGCAATCTGATAGGCATCTTTTAATTCAGAGGTATTAGAGAAAATCGGCTTTTCACAAATAACATGCTTTTTGTGCTTCAAAAAGAGCTTGGCATGTTCATAATGATGGGAGTTTGGAGATGCAATATAGATCGCTTCGATATCTTCATTGGCTGCCATCTCCTCGAGGTCATCATAAGCATATGGAGCATGATAGGTATCAGCCATTTTCTTAGCATTTTCATGTGATCGTGAATACACGGCATTCAACGTCATTTTCCCGCTTTTTTCAGCCGCTTCAATGAACGATTCTGTAATCCAGCTCGTCCCTACTGTTCCGAATTTCATAAATATCCACCGCCTCATTTACTTTCACACTATGATACTAGAAAGACCTACTCATTTTCGATTGATTTGCACTTGTTCATGTAACTTTTTCGGAGCTGTTCGATAATAAGCTTCAAGGATATAGTCAGCTACTTCATCCCAATCCAGTTCCTCGAGGGGGAAGGTCGTCCATCCATGTTGCCCGATATATGCTGATTTACGGTATCCGGGCTGTTGGATCAGCAATTCCTGTGTCGACTTCAAGGTTTTGATTGAAAGGGAAGGATGCTCTTTATCTTCTCCTAAGATGACGAAAGGTTTGTCCTTTACTCTGAAAGATGTGTGGCCGAATCCATCCACATGCTCTTCCACTTGCGGAAAACGAGTGGAAATCGCTTTGATTGTTTCATATAGTTCATTGTACGTAACCCCCATGTCAATACCTCACTTTTTCCACTAGCTTGTAGCGGTTGATCGGGCGTCCGACCCCGCCGTACTGGACATCAAGTTCGACTTTCCCCGTTTTGCCCAGGTAATCCAAATATCGCCGGGCTGTGACTCTTGCAATCCCTACTCCATCTGCTGTTTCTTCTGCCGAGAGAGAGGTTTCTTGCTTATTTAAATACTGCAAAATTTGCTTCAATGTCTGGTGATTGAGTCCTTTCGGCAGCTCTTCATCTGATTTCACATCTGGAATGGGAAGATCATCTGTAATCTGGATCAACCGGTCAAGATCCTCCTGGACAATCTCTCCAGCTTCAGATAATTCACTGTGCATCAAGTGGTATTTTTCGAGTGCCTTCTTGATACGCTCGAATTTGAAGGGCTTGATGATATAGTCGATGGCTCCATTCAGCAACATCGTCCGAATCGTATCCTTGTCATTGGCAGCCGTTATGACAAGGACATCGATGTTCATCTGTTGGGCACGAAGCTCTTTCATCAAATCAAGACCATCTTTTTCCGGCATGAAAATATCGAGGACAATCAAATTGGGCTGTAATGATTTTGCGAGTTCCAACCCATCTTTTCCATTACCAGAAGTCGCGATCACCTTGAACCCATGGACGCGTTCAATGAATTGCTTGTTAACCTCTTGGACCATAGGATCATCTTCAATCAACAAAACATTAATGTCCGGATACTTGTTCATGTGCAATTCCTCCTGGTTTCATCGGAAATATCAGTTCAATACTTGTTCCTTCTCCATGGATACTTTTCACCCGGGCAGAACCTTCACCCTTCTCAATCACATTTTTGACAAGGTAAAGGCCAATTCCTGATCCCTTGTTTCCTTTGGTCGTATACCCTTTCGTAAACATGCTCGCCTGGGCCTCGTCCGTCATTCCTTTCCCGTTGTCCTCCACTGACAAATACAATTGATCCTCGGTTTGTGAAAGATGGACTTCAACTAGTTTCGTATCCCGTTCAAACCCAGTGAACGCGTCAAAGGCATTTTCGATCAGATTTCCCAAAACCAATACGAAATCGTGCCTGTCTAAAAGTCCAGGAAATGATTTCAAGCGGCTTTCCGGAGAGATCGTCAACTCAATATCGAGCTCTTTGGCCCTGCTTATTTTACTCAGCAAGAGACCCGCGATACTTTCATCCTTTACCTGCTTCGATAAAAATCTTGTAAGTGTTTGCTGCTTTTCTTGATTTTCAAACAAGAATTCGAGAGCTTTATCCTTTTCGTTCAACTGGATGAGCCCAGCAATGGTGTGAAGCCGGTTCATATGCTCGTGGTTCTGCACACGGAGAGCATCGACAAATGCCTTGACCCCTGTGAGCTCTTCCGCCATTGAGGTCACTTCGGTCCGATCCTGGAACACTTCTACCGCTCCGACAATTTCACCATCAACCAGGATCGGTACACGACTGCTCATGATAATTTTTTCATTTAGCCTGATCTCTTCTCTATATATACTCTTTCCATTTGACAACACCTCGTTCAGCTTGGATTCTGGAATGATTTCATCGATGTGGACACCAGCTACCTCTTCTTCCAGGTTAAGGATCTTTTTCGCTTTATCGTTGAAAACCGTGATGCCTCCGTCTCTATCAATGGCTATGATCCCTTCGTTCATCGCCTGCAACGTTGCTGTCCGTTCTTTTAATAGTCTCACAATCTCGTAAGGTTCGAGTTGGAAGGTCTCCTGTTTCAAATGTCTTGCTAACAGCCATGAACCGATGATACCGAACAATAAGGTCAATACAGCAATGAGGGCCATCTGATGTTTCAACTCGCCAAGGACTTCCCACAAAGTCGGCTGAATGATACCGACGACTACAGTTCCGATCTGTTCTTTCTGTTCATTCATGATTGGTACGAATGCCCTTACAGCCGTACCGAGTTCCCCTTCGGCTTTGGATGTATAGCTATGTTCTGCGAATGCAGGTCCTTCATCCTTTCCAGAAGACACGGTGCCGATCATGTCTTCGTTCGGATGTGAATAACGGATCCGGTTCATATCAAGGACGACGATATAGTCAGCATTATTGATCGTGCGGATCCGCTCGACAATCGGGTTGATCTCGACCCATCCTCTCGACTCGGTCACACCAGATTGCACTTCAGGCAAATTTGCTACCGTCCTTGCAGTCAATAGAGAGCGATGACTAAGATCCCGTTCTTTCATTTCATAGATGTTACCAGTCAAAATGATTCCGCCGATAAGCAGGGAAAATAAGACGATGCCGAATGATAGAATTGTAATCTTCCAACGGATTGGTAAACGTTGTAATGACATCAGCCCTCATCCTCCCTTGTAAATTATCAATATTGTACCATGAGAAAGCGATTATGATACACTATTGTAAAGGATTGCCCGGAGGTGAAGCTTGATGAAGACCGTTATTTGGGTTGCTTTGTTGATCACAGTCGGAATAGTGACAGCCGTCTTCGTCGGCTTCGATTTTTCCACGTCTGCGGGTACAAATGAATTTGACGATGAACAGAGCGGTTTGAAAGATCAAATCACAATCAAGTTCAGCCATATCTATTCGGAAAACTCCCCACAAGGACAGGCTGCAAGATATTTTGCCAAACGTCTCGAAGAAAGGACCGATCATCAAGTCGAAGTAGAACTCTATCCGAACGCTGTCCTTTACAATGAGGAAGAGCAATTACGTGCATTACAGGAAGGGAATGTGCAGATGATTGCGCCCTCCATCTCAGAGCTCGCCGAAGAATACCCGAGGTTCCAAATACTCGACCTGCCATTTGTTTTTACGACTCATGATCTTGTAAAAGAAGCATATGAGGGAAAGATCGGTTCCCGTCTCTTAAAGGATATTGAGGATGAGCATACGAAAGGGCTGGATTTCTGGTTCGGGGGCTATAAACAGGTGACGTCTGATAAGAAATTCGTCAAACATCCATCCGATTTTAAAAGGATGCATTTCGGGATCATGGATAGTCCGCTCATCAAAGGACAATTCAACTTATTAGGCGCTAGTACAAGCGTTGTGAACTTTAACAGGATTTACCGGGATCTGGAAGTGAATTTTATAGAAGGACAAGAAAACACGGTGTCTAATATATACACGAGAAAGCTTTACCAAGTACAAGACTACCTCACTGTAAGCAACCACGCGATCATGAGCAATATCATCCTGATCAATAAGGATCTTTTGGATGAATTACCTCCTGAGATCCAAGAAAAAATGAAGGAAACGATGAGTGAGACGACTGCTTGGATCAGCCGCCACGCCATTGAAATCAATGACAGACAGATTCGTCAGCTTAAGCGTGATGAATCGATTCATATACATCTGTTGACGAAAGATGAACGCAGAGCCTGGATGGAAACGCTCGATCCCATCTATTCCAACCTAGAACCGATACTTGGGAAAGAGTTGGTCGATGAAATCGATCGAATACGGAATCAATAGGAGGAGAAGAAGATGCCGAATACGAAGATGCTCGCAGGACATGCCCGCTTGCCAAATGGAATGGCGGTCAGTGATTTGCACGAAACTTTGACGGTTACGATTGAGGTCGATCATACGTATGGTGTGATTGTTTGGGCGGATTGTACGCTAGCCACCGATCATGCACAGTCCTACCTCGGTAATTTGTTGAAAGGTTTCAGCTTACGTGATGGACTTCAACTGATTGAAAAAGAGATCGAAAACCACTATTACGGAAAAGCGAAACCAGCGCTATTGGCTGCAGTACGTGATGCCTACAAGCAGTATCAGACACCACATGTCGTAAAATAGTCTCATAATTTAAATAAATCAAATAATTTGTTGACATTATTCTGTTATGGTTGTAAGATATTGAATAAATCACCTGGAGAAAGGCGTCCCCTTTCCCGTTCGACATTACTGACAAATACACATGAATACGACACTGTAAAATCTATTGGACTTCTCTTCCGGAAGCCATACGTAGATAAAGCCAGTGATATCTTCCTCTTGGAGATATTGCTGGCTTTTTTAATGCTAAGGCCCCAACCACGGCGTTTTCCGCCGCAAAATTGAAGGAGGAATTACAATGAACATGGTTAACACCGAATTAGTGAAGTCTTATGAGAATTTCAGCGTAGTGCAACACCCGCAGTCTAAGCGTCTCTATCACATCGAATTGAAGGACGAAGCTGTCACAGCCTTTTTGGAAAAACATCGCAATACGATTTCCCAGCAATTAGAGTATATCCCGTACATGCGCTATGTGATCGCAAATGATTTGAAACAGGTTCTCGGAGAGGACTTTTCAAAGGTAATCAATAAGGTACTTCATGACCGTGAGTTCGGCGGATTCACCCTTGGAATCGGAAAGCTTTCCTCCTCGGATGAAGATTATGTAAAATTCTCGACAGCAATCACCCATTTGATCGGTGGTGTTAATTTCGATGCGATGTCCGGAAAGTATTACGCTCGGTTCACCGTTAAAGACACTGATAACAGTGACTCTTACCTACGCCAGGCTTATCGGCTGTTCACTCTCCATACCGATGGAACATTCGTTAACGAACCATGCGACTGGCTATTGATGATGAAGTTTGCAGAAGAAAATGCCACCGGCGGTGAATCACGTCTCTTGCATTTGGATGACTGGGATGAACTTGATTATTACGCTAATCATCCAATCGCATCAACAAAGATTCCATACAAATCTCCTGCAAGTAAAAATGTCAGTCAAACAGAGTACAATGATACCTTTTTCGAACATAACGGCAAGCCGTGCATCCAGTTCATCGATCAGTTTGCCTACCCTGATACAATAGAGCAAGCGGAGTATTTGAAATCGATGTCTGAATCAATGGAAAACAGTACAGCAGTCGTAGAGCTGAATCTCCCTGTAGGCGATCTCGTCGTTTTGAACAACACATTCTGGCTCCATGGTAGAGCAGCTTTCGAAAAGCACCCAGCCTTGCATCGTGAGCTATTACGTCAACGGGGGTATTTTAAAAAAGTTTAAGGAAACGGAGGATCGATTATGTATGATGTCATGATCATCGGCGGTGGAATCGTCGGACTTTCTACTGCCTATGCCCTGACCGAACAGAATCCGACATTGAGAATTGCTGTGCTTGAAAAAGAGGACAGCTGGGCAAAACATCAGACCGGGCATAACAGTGGCGTCATCCACTCCGGCATCTATTATAAACCAGGCAGTCTGAAAGCACGCTTTGCAAAAGAAGGCGGGCGTAAACTCGCAGCATTCTGTGATGAGTATGGGATTTCCTATGAACAGTGCGGAAAAGTGATTGTGGCCACTGATGAAAACGAATTGACTGCCATGCACAATCTATACGAACGAGGGTTGCAAAACGGTTTGGACCTCCGGCTTTTGGATCAAGTAGAACTGAAAGAGGAAGAACCATTTGTGAACGGGATCAAAGCGATCAAAGTACCTCAAGCTGGCATCATCGATTATGTTGGCATATGTGCAGCAATCGTGACGGTTTTGGAAAATCGGGGAGTAGATCTATTCTTAGGAACGGAAGCGAAGGATATAAAGGAAGAGGCAAACAATGTTACGGTTGAAACTGCTTCCAGCACTTACAGGACGAAACACCTGGTTAACTGCTGCGGTCTCCAGAGTGACAGAGTAGCCAAACGCAGCGGCCAGAACCCAGATTTGAAGATTGTTCCATTCCGTGGTGAGTATTTTGAACTGAAGCATGAAAAGGAATATCTTGTTCGAAATTTGATCTATCCCGTCCCGAACCCTGACTTCCCTTTCCTCGGTGTTCATTTCACAAGGATGATCGGAGGCGGTGTTGAAGCTGGACCGAATGCAGTACTTGGTTTCAAACGGGAAGGTTACAGGAAACGGGATATCTCATTGAAGGATTTGTCCGAGACATTGATGTATCCTGGGTTCTGGAAACTTGCCTCGAGTTATTGGAAGGAAGGCCTCGAGGAGATGGTCCGCTCCTTTAACAAAGGAGCATTCGTACGCAGTTTACAACGGTTGGTACCGTCGATCGAGGCGGATGACCTGAAGCCTGCCCCTGCTGGAATCCGTGCCCAGGCTTTGAAGTCGGATGGATCTCTTGTGGACGATTTCTTTCTTGTTCATAGTAAACGAAGCACACACGTGTGCAATGCTCCGTCCCCTGCGGCTACAGCGTGTTTTCCAATTGGAGAACACATCGCAACAGCGCTTGATATCGAACGAACAGTTACAATTTCTAGCTCATCTTAAAGTGAACAGATCATAAATACCCTTGTATAAAATCAATCAGGGCTGTCCATTTCGGACAGCCCTTTCCTCTTTACTTCACTAGTTGGTGTTTTGCCGCCCGTTTGATGATGTTGATCGTCGACATATGCAGTGCTTCGTGATTCATATGGAAAAGAAACATTTCTCCTAATGTCTTCATATGAAAGAACTCACCCTTTAGCGGCTGATCCAGTTTACCTCTGCAAACCTCAATCATTTTATCAGGCTGCTCTTTTAATTGTTGTAGCAACTCCTCATAAGATGGCGGTTGTTCATTCCAATCAGCTGGACTGCTTTCACGTGGGAACATCACATGGTACTGTTGCGGCAGCATTCTTTCTATATCAAGTGTTTGAGAGACTGTGTGGTCCCATCCTGCCAATATGTGCCCTATATTCCAGCGGATATTGTTTCGGTGATGTTCAGGGATAAGATCAATAATTTCTTCTGTCAATCCCTCCACTGAACCAACTGTCCAACTCCTCCACATTCTGAATTGCTCGAAAATCTGATCTTCGTTCATATTCATCCTCCCATTATCCAATTGATCCTATAACTCTATACTTAGATGTCCAATGCCTAAATCCTCTTTCATCGAATGAAATTCAGCAGGTTGGTTATACCAATTGTAGTGATGAAAATGAGGGATCTTCGATGAAAACAATGAAATGGCTTTTGAAATCACTATACATAGAATTTTTAGATCGGAAAATGTACGACCTTGCAGCTCAAATGTCGTATTATTTTTTATTGTCCCTCTTTCCATTTCTCATTGTCGTCATCACTTTAGTCGGACATCTGCCGCTCGATACTGGTTCCGTATTGGATATTGTTGAGCCCTATGCCCCTGAGAAGACGATTCATTTTCTAAGGCATACACTGGAAGGGATTTTCGCCAATCAGGAACAGAACTTACTTACAATCGGATTCCTCTCGTCCATCTGGTTGTCATCCATTGCAATCCAATCATTTTCACGGATTTTGAACGAAAGTTATCCACAAAGGACCAAACGCTCTTTCTTTATACAATTAGTGGAAGGACTATTGCTGACGATCGCTTTTATCAGTGTTGTCGTCATATCTGTCCTTGTTCCTGTAGCTGAGCGCCTAGTCCTCAGTTATATTGATGAAGACGCATGGTTGTTTTCTTTCATCATCACTTTTTGGAATCCATTGAAGTGGATTGTCGGGAGTTTTGTTTTATTCGGTTTCTTTTATGTCCTATATCACTTTGTTCCAAAAGCCAGACTGAAGTTCATTGAAGTATTACCTGGAGCCATTTTCGCAACAATCATCTGGCAGCTAATTTCGTTAGGCTTTTCGGTTTATGTCCGATACAGTCAATATTCAATCATTTACGGCAATGTCAAAACCATCATCATCCTCATGATTTGGCTATATTTGACCGCCCTGACCTTGATCATAGGTGGAACCATCAACGCCCTCCTGTTCAAAAGAAAGTACAAATTCGATTGAAAAAATTTGTTGAATTTCGTATGGTAAAAATATGGTAATTAAACGAGGGGGGATTTGGTGATTCGAAAAATCACTTTTTTGATTGCTTTTGTGTTCTGTCTTTTCGGTATTTTATACTATGTGGACGAAATCTTTCTGGCATCTGATACAGTAATCCCAGAAAGGATTACGTTTCATCACGATACATATGTAAGTAAAGACTTTTTCATACAAACGGAAGCTTTACGTCCTAAGCCTGAATTCCTGCCTACTGGATTTATAGTGGAAGGCGAAGAATATGGGAGTTTGGATGGCGGGCGCGTTTACCAGAATCCAAAGACAGATGAAATATTCATAGAACATGAAGAATCTGAACCACCACGGTACATACTCTATGAGAAGAAGTAAAGACTGCCGTCGAGGGCAGTCTTTTTCCTGTTTTTGTAGTTAATTTTGCATTTTTGTAGTTATTTTTTCATTTTTTGAGTTAATTTCATATTTTTGTAGAAAATATCGTATTTTTGTCGTTCCTGCCCACCTTTTTGTAGAAAACAGCAGTTGATGGTAAAAGTCATTCAACTTCTGTTCTGTTGCATCTCCTTCAGTGCAAGATATGCCTCGCCTTTTACAGCTCCATTTTCATGTTCTGTGTACGTTTTGATTGTCGGCAGATATTTCTGATCATGCGTCAAACCTAATATATTGATTGCTGTGATCAAACAGGGTAAAGATAATTGAGATAGATGCCGTTCTAGAGAATCCCAATTTATGTCTTCCGTATTTTGATAGGTTACCGCATTTGCCAAAGCATCGAACATTTCTTCTTTGACCTCAAGGTTTTGCTCTTCAAGGGCATAGTTCAATAAAACCTCGATCAGTTCTTCGAAGTTTTCTATGTTTTTATTATATGACTCGAAAACATCAGACAGATGGGAGACAGTTTCAATCTTTTCTTGTTCGTCTTTTCCTTTTAAAATCTGTTCAATTTCTCTTACATCCATTGTGAACATCCTTTACAATTTTTTTCAGTCTTTGAATGGAATATGCGAATCATTGGCAATACTTTCGCTATAATGTGGACTTTTGGGATTAAAGACATTCTTTTTATGAAAATTACCATGCGAATCCATCGTCCATTTACCTGATGGTGTCTTCACTTCTACCCGATAGATCCAGCCATTTGCAGCATTTGATCCCTCTGGTGCTGACGGATCCGGTCCATGCGCTCTGGTATTCCACACATTCCCGCTCTGATCGGTCCAACGATACTTCTCTCCTTCGGCTGCACCGCCTGGGATCTCTTTCCAGGGAAGCTGTTCGGCATCTTCAGGTATTCTTGCCCGGAAGTCTTCTATATTTTTAACGTTGGTAAAGTCACCTACTTTAGGATTAGGAGCTACCGTCTTGTCTGGAGGATCAGGATCATTCCCTTTTTTGCCAATAAGATCATCCCAATATTTTTTCAACTTTGAAGCAATGGGATCGCCGAATTTTTTCAATGCATTTGCAAAAGGAATTCTGCTTAATATGGCAGAAACCCCAACCGCCAATGCAGTTTCAGGTGTAAGCAATTTCTTCGGGTTCCGGATGATATCCGCTATACCCTGGCCGCCTGCAGCGACACCAATCCCTGTCGTAACCGCACCAATTGATGCCCAAAAACCTAATAGCGGGAAGGTCAAAGCGAATGCTCCACCTATGATGATCGCTTTCTCCAGGCCTGATAAACGATCCCACCAATTTTGTAGCTGATCGAACAGACAAGCGATACAGCCTTGGGGTGTATGGTGAGAATCAATCCATTCCTTTAAAAATAGTGCTGCAAAAAGTGCCAGTGCAATCACAGCCAAAGCCTTATAATATTGCTGGATGTTCTTTTGTATTCGAGGTACCAGACTTTCTGCTTCAGAATTTCCATGCAGTAATGTAAAGCCGAGTTCTCTACGCTCTCGATAAAACATCAGAAAATAACCAAATCGTTTACGATCCGTTGTTATAGATATCACCAGGTTCCACATTTCAGAAAAGGGATTGATGACATGTTCTCCATTCAACAAGAGCAGTTTCCCACCGACTCGATTCAAAGACTTATAATCTAAAAAGATTGAGATCGCAAGCATGATCAAGAACAGTGGTTTTGCAGCATATCCGCTACCTAATAAATCATGGATTGCAGTAATCCAGCCAGGAGCGCTATAGAACGAATTCCAGATTGCATGATCAAAGATTGCCCAAGCCAAAAGGAATGACGGGAATATATATGTAAATTGCTTGAATCGCTCCCTATATCTGATCGCTAATCCGATTCCAAGTGCAACCATTGCAGTCAGCAAGGAATGTCCGGCAGTCATTTTGTCAGGAAGGAACCCCTCCTCAAAATATCCGGGAAATAGGGTGAAAAACTCCCAATGAAGGACTTTTCCTTGTAACAAGGTCACTCCATAATGGTCACCGGTAACAAATCTGCGAAATGTTTCCTCTAAAAATTGAAAACCTGCACCTGTCGCAGCTCCAATAAGGGCAAAATCACTTAAACTTAATGATGTCGCGCGTCGAGAGAAATAGAGATAAGCTCCAAGCGGAATGAGCTTTACGATTTCTTCTACAATAGGAGTCAAGATCGCCATACTCCAGACATCCGCTTCTCTACCGCCGAACAACGTGGTAAAGGAACTGACGATGATTGTATTGATAGGCGTCATCAACCATGCTCCCGCTAAAAAGAAATACGTGTACTTTTTCCATGTAAGAGTTTTACTTCTGCATAATAACCAAAATTGCAATATCACATAAAAGGACCAAAGAAACTGCACGAACATCCTACGAGAGTCTTCCAGAAATATCAAGCTTAAGATGAAGGCGCACAATGAAAGCCAAGCAAAAATGGCATAGACTCTTAGAACACCAGGATGTTTCTTAATGAAGTCCTGCAATGATTGATGAATGGTTTCCAGTTTGCTTCTAATCTTAATTCTAATACTTACAACATGACTTTCCATATGGTTCAACTCCGATGTCACATTTTTTCATTAGGCTGCCATCTAGCTGTTTCAAGAGTGTTCGCCCATCTAAATTGGTATAAGGTAGTTGTGATGGATAAATGTGACAATCATCTCAGGTCATCCTTTGAAATTCATCCGATAAATGCGACTAATACATCATGATTCACACACTTTCAAAACAGAAATTTTCCACAAAGTTTATAAGGCTGTTTTCGCAAACGTAGTTGCTCTTGCACTTTACTTTCTTCAGTATAAGGGCAACTGGTGCTCGACCTACAAAAGGCTTGGTCTCGCCAAGTTTTCTTTAAAAGTCGTTGATTTCCACTCGAGGATGCTCGCTTTCCGCGGGGTGTGCGGTGTGCCCACTCGTCGCCTTGCGACATTGAATGGTCTCACCTGTCTACTCTCCAATCAACTTGCACAAGGTGAGTTTTTTAAAACGACCCAAAAGCAACAATCTTTTTGAAAAGAGCCTTTACTAAACAAAAAATGAAGTTGACCCTTTCATTAGTTTCGAGTCAACTCCACCTTTATCCTTTTCTTTTTATTCCAATCAAACTCCGCCTTCAGACTGAGTAAAGTTCATTCTGACGCTCGTTAAGCATCCTCTCCCTTTTCATTATGATTAAAACAGATTAGGTGACGGGAGGATTTTTCCAATGGAACAGACGAAACCATTATCCCTTTTTAAAAATAAAACGTATGTCAAATTGTTTCTTGCTTCATCCATATCAATCTACGGTGACTGGTTCGATATCCTTGCCATTTCAGTCCTGGTGGCCTATGGATGGAATACGGACCCTGTATTGATCGGGCTTATTCCAGTTTGTTTCGCGTTACCGGGGATCCTTTTCGGATCATTCGCCGGAGTTCTCGCCGACCGCTATAGGAAAGTCAACTTGATGATGGCTTCTGATTTCATCAGTGCGATTTTGACTGGACTTCTCGTTTTAGCCAATCACATCTATTGGATTCTTCCTCTCTTGTTTTTACGTTCTACTATGGGTCTGATCAGTGCACCTGCAGCACAGTCCTTGACCCGACATATCGTTCAGGAAGATCAACTATTGAAGGCAACCTCCTACAACCAGATCGTCAACAATTCTGGAAAAATCGTCGGCCCGTTATTAGGGGCTGTTATTCTCGCCTTGATATCTCCGAAAATTTGTATCTTGATCAATGCATTCAGCAGCATCATATCTGGCCTCATCCTCCTGACCATTCGTAATATCAAAGAAAATGACGCGACCGCTGAAAATGAAAGCGAAGCAAAGCCTAGTTTCAAGGAATCCTGGAAAGAAGGATGGACTTTCGTATTGAAGCAACGGGTGATTTTCAATTCCATCCTCTTCTCCCTGATCGGTATGATGGGGATCCAGCTTGTCGACTTTCAGTTTCCAGTCCTTCTTCGTTCCGTCAATATGGAAGATCCAGTTGTATTCGGTATGCTGATGAGTATGACCGGAATAGGTTCGATCCTTACAATCACCTGGATGAACCGTTTCAAAAAAATCAAGTATGGTTGGGCGATCGGCGGTGGGATGAGCTTGATCGGTTTCGGATTTGCGGGTGTTGGTTTCATTGCAGAAGGCATGTCATTATTCATTCCCGCCCTTTTCGGACTGCTTGTCGGTTTAGGAAATGGTATATGGATGGTTGCCTTCAACTTTGCTTTACAAAAAGAATCTCCTAAAGAAATGATCGGGAGGGTCTTCGGGATTACGAACTCCCTGTTCAGTGCGGTTGTGATCATCGCGCCGATTACTGGTGGTATTCTCGTTCAAACGCTTGGCCCCTCGGCTGTCATACAAGCAATTGGATTTGCCGTCGGTGGCATCGGAATTATCGGGGGGATCCTTGGCAAATGGCTATGGAAACAAGAATCCAACTCAACAGCGATTCTTGAACCCGTTTCTAAAGAATCAAGTGTTTAAAAACGTTTCAAGGCTGAAGCAAAGTACATCCTTAAAAGGGGTGTTTTTTGTGGTCTTTAAAGAGGCATTTCGGGGGAATCAGGCCAAACAGGATCTGCATCTACAAGTACTGGACTGTCAGGCCATATCGGATCATCACCTTCGGGACCAGGTCCATCTGGCCATACCGGATCGGACTCAGCTATTGACGGATTCTCTACATTACCTTTTTCGCCATCGTCATAAGCTTGTCCTCCAACTACTAGAACACATAGTGCAAATACTCCTGTACTTGCTAAACAGATTACATTTTGAAACCATTTTGTCATAAAGCACCTCCAAAAATTGAATATTTTTACATTTTTATCTTAAATTTAACATTTTAGATTGTCAATGATTTTTTGAATAATATATTTAATTATTTAAAAATTCTTTCAATAAATTTACATTGTGGTAAAATGATAGTGGGAGGCGATATATTTGGAAAGTAGTGTAGGACTAAGGATTAAAAGGTTAAGAAAAGATTTGGGACTTACCCAGGGAGATTTAGCTGGGGATCAATTGAGCCGCGCCATGTTAAGCCTCATTGAACGAGATCTGACCACCCCCTCCCTCCGGACGATTGAATATTTATCCCACAAACTAGGTGTTTCCGTTGGTGATTTACTAGGGGAAATCAAAGACACATCCATTACTTCAGCCACCTCAGAAGATATCAAAAAATCACTCAATATCTGTACAACCCTTTTTAAAGTCGAAAAATTCAAGGAAGCGGAAAATCGACTGAAAGAACTGATCAAAATTGAACACGTTTCCTTCCCGGAAAAATGGCTGGCACACAAACTGCTCGGTCAAATATATGAGAAGCTGGATGAAGATGAAAAAGCTCTGGTTCATTTCACTGAGTCCCTTTACTATCTATCTTCTACAGATTCAAATGAAATTGTAGAAGTCTATTATTATAAGACTCTATCGAACCGGAAGCTTGGACATTATAAAGATGGGATTGCAGCTGCACTCAATGCTGCTGTACTCATCGAATCCTATCACACCAAAGTAGACAACCTTCTTCAAATCAAACTTCTCTATAATCTCGCACTCTGCTATTGCCGTGTCGAAGAGTTCCAAAAAGGACTTGATGTCATCAATCGCGCAATCGGGATCATGGAAGCAAACGAAGTTACATATTCAAACGGCCATTTCTATATGCTGAAAGGTCTCGCAGAATTGTATATGAACAAATTCGCTGAAGGAATCGTATCGACAAGAGGAGCGATCGAATACCTTGATGTCAAAACCCATCCAGAAAGGTATTTAGGCTCCAAAATCAATCTAGGGATCATTTTAAGGAAACACAACGACATACAAGACTCATTAAAAGAACTGCATGAGTGTTTGAATGAAGCATTGAAAGCAGACATACCATATATCACCGTCAATAATTATTACGAGCTTGCCCTATCGTATCTGCATATCGAGGATATCAAGCAAGCCGAGTATTATGCAAAATGCGGATTGGCATTAGTCGAACCGAGGTCCCATTTACATGGCCAATGCCACTACGTCCTTGCCAAAGTACTGATGAAACGTGGAGACTATAAACAAGCATTGAATGAAATCAAAAAATCAGAGTCAATTTTCCAATTACAGAAGAATGAATCTTGGTCTGCACTTGTGTTATCGGAAAAAGCCATTTGTTATGAACGTCTGAATGATCATAATAACGCATTCCAATCTTTACTGCTCGCAAACCAAATGATGTTGAAAAAAGATATGAGGCTCATAAGCACGGAAATTCCCGTAATGAGTTGATTCGTTCACTTTGAAGGAGGAATCAACCTGTGGACAGAGGTAATAAAGTAGTTTATCGGGGCAAGACGTATTTAGTGATATGGAGATATGATTCGGGTTACCTTGAAATAAAGGGAGACTTCAGAACATACCTTGTTCACGAAAAAGACGTAAAGTATGTGAAGTAGACAAATAGTGATGAAGTGAGAAAAGTGCCCCCATTTAAGGATCGGCACTTTTTTAGCTTATAAGTATAAAAATTCTAAAGGCAGTTTTTATATAGATTAAATGACTCAGTAAGTATTTATTGCTGATTTCTTCGAATTTACTCATCTGCACAGGATCTCAACACAAAAATGAAATCATTTCATTTAAATCTTCCTAATGCTGACTTGGAAGTTCAAGTCTGTAAATCGATTTGTTGTCCCTCCAGACGTTCAGGCTCTATGTTACGGAATTTGTGAAGTAAGACCAGAAAAACGATTTCCATTATCAAACTGACCACGATCAGAAGAATGCCCATCCCTGTTCCGATATCCCTGCCTGAATTCATAAGGAAAGGCTCTATACCTGTCACGATCAATATAGCAATGATATAGATTTTGAAAGTCATCTCTGTCCTCTTAAGAATTGCCTCATCACCATAGTGTCGCGCTAGATGGATCATGACCTTGAAAACATAGAAGACAAGGATTAATTTCCCTATTCCAAGTGCACTCATGTAGATCGGCCACCCGTAATTGACAGTCAATCCGGTGATTTCGTTATTCGTCTGTTGGATGAAAACGGTTGGCAGCGAAAAAGCGCACATTACCGTTGCAAAAAGTCGTGATTCGTTCTTTATCTTATACGCCGACCCTATCTTCTCGAGTCCCAGGTAAATGAGAAAGTACCCTAATGGGTCTGGAAGAATGTCGAAAGCTACGATATGTATCTCAATGAATACAAGTAGAAAACCCCAAAACAGTTTTGTAAATGCCTCCCTCAACGGGTACCCCCTCCTTCCTGTCTGCTAATGATATCATTTATGTCGTACTGATCGAGATTAGGCTCATCCTGTATTTGAATCGGAATTTCAAATGTTTTTCCACCTGAAGACTTTCCTTTAAGCCAGATATTGAACCTTAAAAACATGGTATTCCTTTCATCTACCATCGTATGAATGCTGATCCAGTCACCACTCTTTAATTCTAGCGGAAGTTCAAGCTCCTGTAGTGTTGTACCAGGTACCTTATCCCAGCTTACATTTATGGTATCCGAGATTTCTTGTTCCTCTTTTTCAGGCAGTTTTACTTTCGAATCTTGAATCTTCACTTCTACCACTCCTGGAAATCGATCAAGCAGAGGAACTTTGATTTCCTCGATGAGCAGTGTTTCTTCCGCTGACATATTATACTGGGAACGGTGGTAGCTGCTGCTTCCGCTCATCTGAAATTTGAATGGTGATTCTTGTTGCCCATCTCCACGGAAATTTACATAACCGATCTCTACTGGATGATTGAAAGCACCACCGTTGTTAAAGGATGGAATGAATTCAGTGAAAATCCACTCATCTTCGCTGCGCTTCTTCACCGGAATCTGTTCCTCCGGGAAATCCACCTTAAATGATTTTAAATGTTGATGTATGTATTCTTCTTTAAACTGTGGACCTTCTGAATAGAACATGAATCCATCTTGTGTTGTATAAAGGTGGATTCCATTGATACTGATGCTATTCACCGTACCATGGTCACTCTTATTCGTAAGATAATAGAATTCCAAAGGCATTCTATCTTCCAACCAAACTTCATAATAATGTTTTAGAAAAATAGGTTCATCCAGTTGCTTTGATAGCAGATATGTATAATTACCTGTCCAGAGAATGACTACAAGCATGATTGCAATCCAGAAGTGACTTTCCCTCATATTGATACCCCCCTAAAAGACCAAACATCTACACATTTTACCATATTTGTATGATTGATAGATTATTCATAGCAATGAAACTATTTGAATTTGACTTAGACATCGGATTTGCTTGTATTTTGTAGTTCGGCAACTATTTTTTACAGATAATCAGGTATTTCACACTATTGAATTTTATAAGGTTTTCCTTTATATTTTGATTATTCAGAATACTATTCCCGCGTTCGATGATTATTTAAAAAGGAGGATGAAAAATGACTGATGTCCGATTGATTCCTTATCAAGTAGAAGAAATCATCGAAGATTTGACGAATGTTCCTCAAGGTGTAGAAATGATTGAAGCACCAGAATTATGGGAGAGGGCTGATAAAGGGAAAGGGAATGTCGTCGCGATTATTGATACAGGTTGTCAGACCAACCATCCTGACTTGGAAGGACGGGTGATTGACGGGCGTAACTTCACGACTGATTACAATAGTGATCCAGACAATTACCTAGACAACAATGGACACGGCACTCATGTTGCCGGCACCATTGCTGCTATCGGGAAAGATAATAGTATCGCAGGTGTCGCTCCTGAATGCAGCCTGCTCATATTAAAAGTGTTGACGAAACAAGGCAGCGGCAGAATGGAGTGGATTGTGGATGCCATCCGTTACGCAACTGATTGGACAGGACCGGATGGGGAAAAAGTGAAAGCCATCTCCATGTCACTTGGCGGTCCACAAGGTACAGATGAATTACACCAGTCAATCAAAGATGCTGTCGACAACCAGATATGCGTCGTTTGCGCTGCTGGTAATGAAGGCGACAACCAGGAGGATACTGACGAATATTCTTATCCGGGTGCTTATAATGAAGTCATTCAGGTAGGAGCGGTAGATTTCCAACGTAATCTTGCACGATTTACGAACACGAATGATGAAATTGACCTGGTCGCTCCAGGCATCAATATTTTATCGACTTTTCCAGATAATCGATATGCGAGGTTATCAGGAACATCGATGTCCACACCGCATGTCTCTGGGGCGTTAGCCTTATTGAGCAATCTGACAACGAAAGAATTCGGTCGTGAGTTGACTGAACCTGAGCTGTACGCACAGCTTGTGAAACGGACAACCCCACTTGATTATTCAAAAAAAGCTGTCGGAAATGGCTTACTGACACTCGGTCTCGTCGATAAACTTGAAAACCTGTTCAGCCCATACACAAAGATGTGGGAGCAAGAGAATAAAAGCATATTGATGGCAGAAAGACGATCCTGATACACAAAACTCAGGCTGAACCTTAGCTGCACTTATATTGAAGAAAGTGTTTTATACTTTCTTTAAATGCAAAAAGGGGATGACTTCTATATGGAGCATCCTCTTTTTACATGTATTTAAACATAAAGGAAAATCGTGATTGTATGTAATTAAAGACATTGTTCATAGCTTTCACCTCGAAGTCTGGTACTGAACATTTCTACCAAAATCAAGGTGGAAATCCCAAGAAAATACTTAGAGGACTTTACTTCCATTCTCATTTCAATATGTCCGTCGGTACCTCGTGAAGATTCCATAGAATAATGATGAACAGAATTGATATTCCCCATGCAGTAAGAGGTCTCCTATGATGAATGTAGAGGATGATGAACATGATGAAGTTGAAGAGGATCGACCATCCATAATGCCAGCTATTATGAAACGAAATTCCATCTACCCATAAAGTGATCATTTCATTGATGCAATAAATCATTACCCACAACAATATGTTGAGAAATTTATAAATTTTCTTTTCAGGGAAATTCCCCAGATAAATCAAGATCGTTGCTGGATATTTAATTGCCATAACGAATAAAGAGATGTGGGTGTGTGTAAAATTCATCCCGTTTTCCATATGGAATGATTCATATTCCCACATTGAATAGTCATGGAATAGAAACTGATACAACAAATCGCCAACAATAAAGAAAAGTATAGTGGGATAATAGACTCTCCAATTCTTCCAATCCCCCCATTTCCATGCCGCAACGATATAGATGATAAAATACATTATAAATATCAGCATATACAACACTCTTTTCCTAACAAACATTACCATTTATTAACATATTTCAATATAATATACACAAATTCAAATTCACCTTATTAAATAGGGGCTTGATTACTATTTCAATTTTATTGTTAATTCTTTGATTCTTTTGGATAATACTAATGGTAAAATCCTTTAAATTGGAGTCATTATGATCTTATTACTTTTGACATTTTTGATTTTTACTGCAGCAGCATTCCTGATCCCGAAGAAGATGTTGAGTATTGAAATGTATGTAGGATCCTGGTTCGCTCTATATTTTGCTTTATTGGCAGATTCTGTACTTGGTGGCAGATATGAATTATATGCCTATTTCAAGCCAGGGGTCCATTACATCGATTTTCTCGTTGCTTTCGTTACCTATCCAGCGATCTATATTATATTTCTTAATCTTTTTCCATTTAAAAAACCACTTTCAAAAAAAGTGATTTACATAGTCGGCTGGTCAATTTTTGCAATCGCTTATGAATGGTTTGCATCATACCATAGCCAGATGTTCAATTATACCGGCTGGGAAACGATTTATTCCGTTCCAATATACCCTATCCTATACGGTATACTACTTATGAATTTCTTTTTTATTAGACATTTTATTGAAAGTCCAGTAATGGTCCTTAACAGTCGTATGTTAAAAATAGACGTATATGGAACTGTGTTTTTCACGTTATATTGGTCACTTGTCATAGATGCGATTTTAAAAGGGAAATATAAATTTTACCATTACATCAAACCAGAGGTGCACTGGTCTGATTTTCTTATCCGGATCAGCTTTTATCCAATTTCAGCTCTGCTTTTCCTCGCGTTCTTCCCAATGGATAAAAAACTTTGGATGCAAATAGGATACCTGTTTTGTTGGTCACTTTTGATCGTTTTTTGCGAATGGATCGCTTTGCAGATTGGTCTTGTCCATCATGATAACTGGGGCTTGCACCTTTCTTATATAAAATACTTTATATTCTATCTGATCATCCTTATGAATTATTTCTTGATGGAGAAATTGAATAGGAAATCAAAAAGGACAACTTATGCTTAAGTTGTCCTCTTTCTTTTTACGAATATTAAGAAAGCCTTATATGAATACCATTCTTACACGCTTGCAGCTTGCATCCATTTTTTTAAGATCGTCTTTTCTTTCGAATCAGCGAGACATGCATCTGAAAGTGTTCTGTTTTCTTTCATGTACCAATCGTGTGTGTCCTTGATCGTTTGCTCAAATGGTCTGAAGGTCAATCCCTCTTTTATCGCTTTAAAATTGTTGAGTCCGATATCCCCATTTGGAGCTGGAAGGTCTTCGGATATCGGATATGTTTCAGGAATCCATAAAGGCAGTTCCACCCATGGAGCTACATTACAGCGTTTCAAAAAGGATTCAGATACCCATGTGATGTCTGCTTTATTATTGAACAGGATTTTGCCTTTTTCAAGAAAGGTTTCCATCATCAATTTCACTTCCGGTCCGACGGCGTTATAAGTTCCGACGATCTGCTGTTCAACCATGTGGATCGTCCATTCCGCAAGATCCCGGACATCAATGAATTGAATCTTCCTGTCAGGTCGCCCAGGTGCGAGAATTTCACGATTTTCGGCCAATCTTTTCGCCCAGTAAGTGAAACGGTCAGTAGGATCATACGGACCTACGATCAGTCCTGGCCGTATGACGAGACCGCGCCTTTCCATTTCTTCATGAACGACCTGTTCACAGTGGTACTTCAAGGGGCCATATTTTTCACTGGTTACCTCATCCGTCTCGCTGATGGTTTTTACTTTCTCGGATGATAATGTCAAAACCGCTCCTTCTTCGTCAACATGATCTTCATTAATGAAATTCTTATAGACGGAAGCGGTCGAGATGAATGTATAGATTTCCGTATTATCTACAACTGTTTGTACCGATTTACGTACTGTTTCTGGATGATAGCCGCAAGTATCGATGAGTGCATCCCATTTCCTGCCACTGATCAAGTGACTATCATTCAATCTGTCCCCCTGGATCCATTCAAGCTCAGGAAAAACCTCCCGATTCGTACCCCGATTGAAAAGTGTTACATTGTGGCCCTTATTCATGGCTGCTTCAACGATATGTCTTCCAACAAACTTCGTCCCGCCAATCACCAAGATATTCATTCCTTACACCTCCATTTGATTTTTTAAAATCTAAGGTGTATATAAAATACATATGTATAAGATGGTCCGATGTTTTGGACCATCTGGAAAACGTCATGATTGGACTGCTTGTTTTTCAACCCGACCGTAGTTTCTTAGGAGTTTTAAATTCTGATAGGTCAGGATGCCTTTCCATTCATCCTTTGCTTTTGGCCAATCCTGTTCGTACTGTCCCCATTCCCAATTCGGATGCCATGAACCGTCAGATTGTTGTTGCTCGATGATGTAGTCAAGATTATCCTCGACCTCTTCCTTCATATCCATATAAAAAGGTGCATCTGGGCTTACGGCTAACTGGACCGGCTGCATTCCGTAATTCGACCACTGTTCACGTCTCAGATCGACTAATTCAGGAATATGTTCTCTAACTTTTTCAACGATCCTTTCTCGGTCGGATGTACTTAATTCCTCAGCAAATCTTAGGTAACAAAAGGTTTCGTGCATACTTCCAAGTGTATCGAGCTCCATAAAATATGTGATGGAGCGTGATTTTAGATTTTCACGTACTTCTTCCGGTGAGCATTCCTTATAGCGTAAAAAATAGCCAGCAAGCTCTGCATTCGGATTTCCCCATGCCTCTTCCACCATCACTCGCTCATTTTCATGGTCATAATGCCACCACGGTGCGTGAGGCACATCATTGACTTCAGGAGGGACAGCATGCCATCGACCTGTATTATGATCATAATTCTCCACCAGATAATTCATTGCGTCCCGAACTAAAGCATGGTCTGCTGGTACCTCCAGCTCTTTGAAAATTTGAAATGCAATTGATGTAGACATCGGTGATGACTTATCCAATTGGAAGTCTGGCTCCAATCGCCTTCCAAATCCGCCGTCCATATTTTGATAGTTTTTTAACGCCCGCAATACATCGCCTTCCGAACCATCCTCGAAGTGATATCGGAACAGAGCTTTTTCGAGTTCCCTGCCGTTATTCAATAGAAATTCTTTTGCACGGTTAAACGCTTGTTCATCTAAACGTTTCATCGAATCCTCCTCCAAACGAAAATATGTTCTGTGTTAAGGTTTCGTTATGAATGAAAGTTCTCCTTCTTTCAATTAGCCGGATTCATCTATCGCTAAACAAAACAGAGTGGTAAAAATATGGCCGTTCAGAACTCTTAAGGAGAAGTATGAAATGATGTTTGAAATAGAAAGATTGAGGAGCGCTATCATTTTTCTTAGATTTTGTGTATTACTTTGCTCTTGCACAATTGCAAGCTCAAACTCGAATAATACGAGTTATGTACCGGATGACAGTTCAGATGATAGCGCACTATGGGAAATTAAAATGGAGTTGGAGGAATTGAACAGGAATATTAATATATTAACCAACAAATCAGGTGGGAGTTCTGAATAATGGTAATGGATTACATATATGAAAGGGACTGAAATTGTTTAATGGGTTCCGTTCTGAGGTTCAAAATTGGAATTCGCAGTTTAAATCGTAAGGCGAATCACATAATTTTCACAGACAGTTTCATAAAGGAAGAAATGAAAAAGAGCGAACAATGACTCATTCATAAAATGTAACGGACACAGGAGAGCTTATTTGCTCCTAGATCATCAAAAACAATCTACTTTTTAACGAATAGCGTCTCTGATGTCCTTTAGCATTCTGAAATTAGCGTTTTCGTCATAGATAACGGCTCTCCTGTCCGTTAATACCAAAAATCCCCAGCTGCAACCCTTGCTCCAAAACAATCAACATTAATTCATATCTATATTTTCCCAGCTTCCTTTACGTCAATCGTGACTTATACAGCCGACAGTCGATTTTCCTTTTTAGAGAGTCTATATGTTTATGGAAAAAGCCGATGACTGGTCCTACACATAATACGACGATCAACGTCCCTATCCCTACCGGCCCGCCTGCGATCAAGGCAAGCATCAGTATGAATATACCGGCAATCGTTTTGGCGACAGAAAGCCTGAAACCGAAACGCTTGTGAAGGGCAATCATCGTTCCATCAACGGGAATAAGTGCCAGTTTCGAATGCAGATAGATCGAAATTCCTAATCCAAGCAGCAAGAGACCTGAACCAAGAACGATAGCTTTTAGCATAAATCCGCCTGGCTCCCAAACACTCCAAAGGGTAAATAGCCAAAAATCGATGAAGATTCCTGTTATCATGGCTGTGACAATCGCAAAGTAAGATGGTTTTGTTTTTTGGATCATAGCATTGAGGAATACGAGGATGATTCCTCCGATAACTTCCCAGCTTCCAACCGTCAAACCGAAATGATGAGTCAATCCTACGTTCAATGCATCTAATGGAGAAGCTCCCAATCCCGAAACGATGGTTGCACTGATCCCAAGTGTCATGATGAAAAGACCGATGATAAAAAAGCTTATGTTCTCAAGGGTTTCTTTCACAGATCTCCCCTCCTTTTCCATGATGTCCTATTTTTATATTTTACTAGAGGAAAATGAATACAGACAAGCTTTGTGATTGGTTTTCCAAGCTATTATTCTTTTCAATACACTCTTTCTTTCTATATGATTAGTAATAACAAATATAAAAGGGGGCTGTATATGAAAAAGCATATCGATGATCGTGAGGTACATAAGCAGTTTTACAACGAAATTTTCGAAACGATGAAAGCAGAACCTTACGCCAGATTCCTCGGCATTCAACTTGTGGAGCTTGGGGAAGGTACGGCAACAGCTGAGGTCGACGTAAAGGAGCATATGTTGAATACCCACAATACAGTTCATGGCGCGATCACATTCGCACTTGCCGACTATGTATTCGCTGCGGCATGCAATTCATATGGGAAAACATCTGTTGGACTGTCGACGACCGTCAATTTCATGGCTGCTGGTCAACCGGGCTCTAAACTAAGAGCAACAGCAACGGAGGAAAAACGGAACCACCGCACGTCCTGGTACAACATCCGGGTAGAAAGTGATGGGGAATTGATCGCGACAATGGAAGCACTGGCCTATCGTAAAAACCACTATTTTGTGCCGATTGAGGAAATGGATGGGGAGTAAAAATAGAAATCACCTAATTAATTTGAGTTTGCATCGATATATTTTGGATTTGCACCGATAAAAATCAAGTTTGCTCCGTTAAAGTCTGTATTTGCATTGATATAACCTGATATAAAATGAAAAAAGCTGATCCGAAATGCTGCCGGGTCACACAACATGAGTATAAACTGAATGATTAATGAGCTTATGTTGTAGTGGCCACGTAACAGCATTTCATAAAAGGATCAGCCTTATTACATTATATGGATCTTTCCAGCATTCGTTCGAGGGCAATTTTGGCAAATTTCGCCGTTTCGTTGTCAACGCTGATTTGATTGATCACTTCTCCATCCGCAATTGATTCCAATGCCCATAATAAATGTGGGAGATCGATCCGGTTCATCGTCAGACATGGGCACATATTCGGATTCAGCGACACGATGTTTTTATCCGGATATGTCTGGATCAAACGGTTGACGAGGTTCATTTCGGTGCCGATTGCCCAAGATGAACCAGGTGGCGCATTTTCGATCGTATCGATGATTTTCTTCGTAGAGCCGTTGATATCCGACGCTTGCACGACATCAAAAGTACATTCCGGATGAACGAGCACTGTGACCCCTGGCATTTCCTCACGTACTTGTCGGATATTTTCCATTGTGAATTTTTCATGGACGGAGCAATGTCCCTTCCAGAGAATGACACGAACGTCCTTGTCCGCCCCTTCGTGTTCCAGAACATTCGAAATCGGGTCCCAGACTGCCATCTGATCAAGAGGAACACCCAGATCATATGCGGTATTCCGTCCAAGATGCTGGTCCGGTAAAAACAGGATGCGTTCCTTTTGGGTCAACGCCCATTCGACCATCGCTTTTGCATTGGAAGACGTCACAGTTGCACCGCTATTTTTCCCTACAAAGCTTTTGATGCTTGCGGTTGAATTGACATAAGTGAGCGGGATGATCGTGTCCCCGAACGTGTCCTGAAGCATTTCCCATGCCTTTTCAGTCTGGTGGATGTCCGCCATGTCTGCCATGGAACAGCCGGCTCTCATGTCTGGAAGCACTACTATCTGTTCGTCACTCGATAAAATATCTGCTGTTTCAGCCATGAAATGGACGCCGCAAAAGACGATGTATTTCGCCTGTTCATTTTCAGCTGAAAGTTGCGCAAGCTTCAAAGAATCACCCGTATCATCCGCAAACTGGATCACTTCATCCTTTTGATAATGATGCCCTGGAAGGTACAATCGCCCTCCCATTTGCCGCTTGATAGCCTCAATCCGCGATTCCATTTCTGACTCGTTCATTTGCTGATAACGTTCTGGTAATCCAGTTGTCTTCGTCTTCAAAATATCCAATACGCCCATCTTTTAATCGACCTCCAATTCGAGACTGATGTCCAAGCCTTTTGCCGAATGCGTCAACGCCCCTAATGAAATGAACTGAACTCCGCAATCTTTATAATCCGCTAATGTATCAAGAGTAATACCACCTGATGCTTCCGTTAAGATATGATCCGGAACAAGCTCCACCATTTCTTTGACCTCAGCTGGTGAGCGGTTATCGAACATGATGATGTCCGCTTTCGCTTCCACAGCAGCCTTCACTTGTTCAGCAGATTCCGTTTCGATTTCGATTTTTGTCATCGGACCCAGCGCCTGTCGAACATGCTGTACGGCATTCTGTATACTGCCGAACATGGCAATATGGTTATCTTTGATCATGACACCGCCATCAAGGGTCATCCTGTGATTCACTCCGCCACCGCATCGTACGGCATACTTTTCAAACATCCGTAAACCTGGTGTGGTCTTACGGGTATCACAAATTTTGATCTCCGACCCCTTTACGCGTTCGGTTGCGTGATGAGCCATTGTCGCGATTCCCGACATGCGCTGAATCAAATTAAGAATGACACGTTCCCCTTCTAAAATTGAAACAACAGGACCGTCCAAAGTGGCGATCGTTTCCCCTTTTACCAATGCCGCACCATCACGCGCATGAAATTCTACCTTTATTTCTTCAGAGATCATATTGAAGCCTTCACGGATGATCTGCTCCCCTGCGAAAATACCATCTTCTTTCATCAATAACCGCCCTGTACCCATTTGATCAGGTTTGAACAAGAGCTGGCTTGTAAGATCGTCTGTAGCAATATCTTCAATGAAAAACCGTTCAAGTTCCTGCCGTAGTTTCAACCGGTTCATAACATTCCTTCCTCCTCTTCACTCTGCGTTGCTTCCATTTTTCATGCTGATCAGGATAATCAGTCCGATAATGGCCCCCGCGGCTTTCTGTCCGTTGTAAGGCTGATTCCGCCACTAACTGCCCGACTAGTACTTGATTATATTTCTGAATTTCTTCTAAACTTGGAAACTCGCAAATTCGTGTGGTTCCTAGATATCGTTTAAAATGTTGGATCGCTGTCTTCAATCCATCTTCATTCCGTTCAATGCTGATATACTTGTTCATTATTTCACGTATATGTTCATACGATGTTGCGTCAGTTAATACCTCTACCCCTTGCCATTTGACTCTTCCATTTGAAGGAGACGATCGTTCGGAACGAATCGTATCGGCCAACCTGTTTGCGAATACGACCCCTTCGAGCAGCGAATTGCTCGCAAGACGATTTGCCCCATGCACCCCTGTGTTCGCTACCTCACCGACTGCAAATAGACCATCAACTGAGGTACGTCCAGATGTATCTGTTTCGACACCGCCCATTGTGAAATGAGCACCAGGTGCGACCGGGATCAAGCCTTCTCCGATTGAATACCCATTTTTCCTACATAATCCGGTGACTGTCGGGAACTTTTTCTGAAAATTTGTGATGCCTCGGATATCAAGAAAAGTCTTCTTTCCATTCCTTTGTGCCCGAAATAAGACTCGGGAGACGACATCACGTGGTGCTAAATCTTTTGAAGGATGCTCGTTTTCCATCAACCTGTTTCCTTTCTCATCCACTAAAAAACCTCCTGCACCGCGGACAGCTTCTGTTACAAGTCCAACACTCTTTCCTTCATTCACCAACAATGTCGGATGGAACTGGATGAATTCCAAATCAGACAATTCCGCACCAGCATCATAAGCGAGCGCAATACCATCTCCAGTTATCGTCGAAGCATTCGAATTAACAGGATACAGTCCAGATAAGCCCCCTGTGGCGAGAATGACAGCATTGGCATAAGTGGCTGCGATTTCACCATTCACATCCATGCTCCATACTCCACAACACCTGTTGTTTTCCACGATCAATCTAATAGCCGTTTCCCCTTCGACTACGAGATTCTTTTCTATGATTCTCTTTTTCACCGTGTCGATGAGATGACGACCTGTTGCATCACCGCCAATATGAAGAATTCGAGCACAATTGTGTGCACCTTCTTTTCCAAATTCATATGTCCCATCTGATTTCCGATCGAATTCGACACCCAGTTCCACCAGTTTTCGGATCATTTCAGGGCCTTCAGTAACAAGGTGTTTCGTCGCAATCATCTTGTTATGGAAGCACCCCGCCTGCAAGGTATCAAGAAAATGATCATACCAATCATCCTTCTCTTGTACGGCAGCGGCTATCCCGCCCTGTGCTAAATAAGAATTGCTATCTTCTAATCTATCCTTTGTGAAAACTATCACATTCTTGTGTAAAGAAAGGAGCTCTGCAATCATTAATCCAGAGAGTCCGCTTCCGATGATAAGGACATCCGTCTGACGCATTTTCATAAAAGGACCTCCTGATTTTGGACATCGTAAAAGTTTACATGTGTCTTGACACCTATATTTACATAAAATTAAACTTATAGCAAGAGGTTTTCTTAGGAGGGTGATTATGATTTATATGGACCATGCCGCAACGACACCTATGTCTGAAGCAGCATTACGTGTTTATTGTGACGTTTCAACACGATTTTACGGAAATTCATCGAGCTTGCATGACGTAGGTAGTGATGCTCAATTTCTGTTAGAGGAATGCCGTAATCAACTTGCAAACTACTTCAACGGAAGTCCAGAAGGGATTTATTTTACAAGTGGCGGATCCGAAAGCAATCACCTTGCGATCGTTTCCATGGCGAGAGCGAATGCCACAAAAGGGAACCATCTGATTACGACTGAAACGGAACATGCCTCAGTCGCTAATACCTTTGCACTTCTAGAGAACGAGGGGTTCCGGATAACGAAAATACCTGTCGATCCTACTGGACTTGTCGATGTTGCTGAAATTCGCGAAGCATTGACGGAAAATACAATCCTGGCGAGCATAGGTCACGCAAACAGTGAAATCGGAACAATCCAACCGCTGAAGGAAATCGGGCAACTTTTAAAATCGAACGGGGTCTTGTTTCATAGTGATTGTGTACAAACCTTCGGAAAAGTTCCGTTTGATATAAAAACAATTGGATTGGACAGCTTGTCTGTATCCAGTCATAAAGTGTACGGTCCAAAAGGAGTCGGTGCATGTTATATTGCTCCTGGAGTATTATGGCGGCCCTCCATTCCAGGCTCTACGCATGAAAAAGGGTTCCGTGCTGGAACAGTGAATGTTCCTGGGAATGCTGCGTTCGTTGCCGCCCTTGAAGAAATAATATCGGAAATGTCTGGATATGAAGGACACTACCGTATGTTACGGGAAAAATTCGTGGACTTCGCAAAATCTGATGATCGGATCACGATTGAGGGCCATCCAAATACGCATCTTCCTTCAATCATCGGCTTTCGGATAAAAGGAATTGAAGGACAATATCTCATGCTTGAACTTAACCGGAAGGGATTTGCCGTCTCGACGGGTTCAGCATGTTCTGTCGGGAAACAATCACCTTCGAAAACGATGCTTGCTATAGGGCGGAATCCAGATGAGGCACGTGAACTCGTGCGGGTATCGTTTGGAAAAGAGACAACGGAACAAGATGTGGAAGCATTGGTTGCTGCGCTTGAAGGGATTGTTACGAGCATGAAAACGGTCTGAGACTCTCTAAATCTAATTCCAGCAATTTTAGAGGACACGAGAGACCTTATTCGCCCCAATTCCCTTATTTTTTGAAAATTAGAGGACACCAGGAACCTTATTTACTAAAAACCTGGGGAAAATGGCTGCTTTTACCCAAATAGCGGAACAGGTGTCCTCTAATTTTTTTAAGGTATATTAGAAATGAAAGGTTTTCCAGAAAATGTACTATCCTCCGAATACAACTTTATTTTCATTGTAACGGAATTGTTCCGCCAGCTTGTGAATAGCGTGCGTAGAATTCTTGCAGGAACTGATTCGCAATCAAGGCATCATGTATGATAAGCATATTTTCGTCATTGATGTCATTGCCGTTCGTGCTCCAGTTTGTCGAACCCACAACGACAGTCGGATCACTTGAAGAATTTGCATCGATCAACATCGTTTTACTATGAAGCTTGCGGGTTTCAGCGTCTACATAGACCGGAGCTGGATTCGCCCACCGGATATTCGGATTGTTCTCACTTGTTTGCGAAGCTGTCCGTCCGGTCATCTCAACGCTTGCAGACCACCACTGGTTCCAGAAGCTGCTGTCAAAGACACCTTTGACAGCAAAGCCTGTCAAAGTTCCGTCAAGATCGTTGTAAGAACCTTCCCACTTGTACTTCAGTTCATCGACCAACGTTTGGTCCGACCAGGCGAAAATCGTGAAATATGCACTGTCATCCGCTTCATTTTTCACAATATCACTCATATTGCCGATCGCATCATCTCCTGAAGAAAAATAAACTTCCACCGTTTTTCCGCCTATCGTGACTGCATGTGGTGTATTATCCGTTTTACGAGGACCAAGATTAGATTCTTGAGGAGAAGGGATCATTGTTGTACTTCCCCACATCTCATTGAATTCAATTTCATAGATAGAAGCCAATTCCGGTGAATGGGTTTCGACGACATGTTGCTGATTTCCGTCAAGAACATCGTTAGCCATGTTTTCTTCAGAACCATAAAGCCCAGTCACGGTAAAGTTCCAACTGCCTGTGAAAACCCAACTGTCATCGATGACCGCGAATTTATTATGCATTTGATTTCCAGGAGAATAGTATGTTCCGTCTGTCTTCTGTTCAGCATCGACAAATAAATGGCCAGATGTTTCAGTTGATCCTACTGTCGTCGTGACAAAAGGATAATCTTCTGGTGAGGCAGGTAATCCGTACTCACTTCGCCTCGCTTGATCCTCAACGGCAAACATAGGCGAGTCTGCGAAAATCGTGATATCATCCGCCGTACCTATTTGCATATCATTACCGCGAGCCATTTTTTCCAAGTAAAGACGCATTGTTTCAAAGCGTTCAGCATAATGCGGATCTGTTGCATCCTTCGCGTCTGCCACGACCCGTACATCAACTCCTTCAGCTGCCTTGTTGGTCAGAGCGTCCACTACATTCGGTAGATTGATTTCATATGTAGCAAAGTCAATACTGGTTGTAGCCTGGTTTATCCGGTTGATCAACCGGTCCTCCAGATTTACGTTATAATTAGCTTCATTTCCTGAGCTTGCATACCCTGATAACGCGCACTTGTTGAAATAAACATTGATCGAGCCAATTGTTTCCGAAACATTATTCAGTTGCTCGGTGGTCGAGTCACAAGTCGAAGAGCCATTTTCAACTCCAGAAGCTGGTGTGCCATATCCTCCACTGTATGTAGAAGTTGCAGTAGTCCAGTTGGAAGCTGTTGTCCCGCTTACGGATTCGTCAACCCGTTCCATCGTCGCTTTCGTATCATTATTCCCTGCATACCAATCATCTACAGAATCTACTGATGTGCCGGTATCATCCTTTAAAGACAGTATCTCATTGCTGTTGCCGAGGGCACCACTGTAAATCAAGTCCGCTTCAACATCTGAGACAGTACTGTCATCTGTCCTTTCCAAGAGATAGTACCCATTCGCAGGAATCGTGCCGGATAAAGAAATGGAAGGCGTACCGTCAGCAGCATCAAGCGTCCATCCTTCCAGTGAGATAGCATTCGTAGTAGGGTTGTACAGTTCAATCCACTCATCATTGTAACTTCCCGTTGTCCCCATCCAGGCGATTTCACTGATCACGACATCACCTGCAGATGCAGCCGATGCTTTTTGCCCTTCCGAAATCGGATTCAGGAAACTAGCCGTAAGCGCTGTCATTAAAACTAGTTGTAGCCATCTTTTCATCGCTCGTTGCCCCATTTCAATAATTTTTGTATTAAAAGATTACGATTCTATTAAATACAAAAACAATAAAGGGTACAACCGGATTCCATGAAGTTTTTGTAAAGTTAGGCCTTATCTCATAGATGGTTGTCCAAACCGTTCACAAACTACTACATAAGATATATATGATAATTCTTCGGAAGAAGGGAATGATGAAATGACCCACCAACCTGATTCTCCAATCCAACCTTTCTTTGCGAATTCCATCGCAAAAAGTGGCACACATTTATTAAGACCATTATTAGAAGGTATCCCATCCATAAAGCATCAGGCTTTCATTTATCCTGGTCTCATACAACAACTTGACGAGCACAGGAATATCCTATCTTCAATGCCTGCCAATCATTTTGCGAATGGCCACCTCCATTACTCTCCTCAATATGCCCAAATGTTCAAACAGCTGGATATGAAACAGATTTTCTTATACCGTGACCCAAGAGACATCGTGGTTTCCTATGCTTATTTTTTCATGAAATTCAGTGGGCATCCGTACGAGCGGTTTTTCAGAGAGAATAAGATGAGTGTCAGGAGTAGATGTCTGTTACTGATCAATGGATTCAACAACTCTTATGCACATCGGTCGAACATCAAGCAGTTCTATGAGCGGTTTCTGGGCTGGATGTCTGAGGAAAATATCCATCTCGTCTCTTATGAAAGTCTTGTCCATTCAGCAGAATCCCAACGAAATGAACTGAAAAAAGTGCTTCGATTCTTGGATATTGAAAAAAGACCGATGAAACTCGATGAAATTGCAAGAAAGATGCAAGCGAATGTCGATCCAGCAAAATCACCTACTTTCCGAAAAGGACAAGCAGGGAATTGGCAGCAAGTGTTTGATGAGGAAATGAAAGCACAATTCAAAGCAGTAGCAGGCGATCTGCTGATTCGATTAGGCTATGAAAAGAATTATGATTGGTAGGTGTTTGATGGACGTTTGATGGTTGTTTGATGGTCGTCGAAGAAGCAAGCATAAGTAAAGCTTCTAAGAATTTTCATGGAGCCACGAAAATGATTGCATTTTTGTGTGGAGATCCTTCGCAAGTGACGAGGCCTACGGATTTACGGCTTATGCATGGAAGGGATGTCTAGCTCAGCGACCAGTCTCTTGGATCAAACTTCATACAGACAAACATACACGATTTTACTCCTTGAATGGTCGTATGGAGCTTTCATACGGACAAACATACACGTTTTTGCCCCTTGAATGGCCGTATGGAGCCTTCATACGGACAAACATACACGATTTTTCTCCTTGAGTGGCCGTATGGAGCTTTCATCCAGTGGTCGACACATTGTTTGACATCTAATTATGCGGGAGCCCGCGGAAAGGAAGTGAATTTCGGGGAATACATCAATAATAACGAACAAAGCCATCTATTAAAAAAGCCTCTTTGAAAGCTTTCAAAGAGGTTTATCTTTTACACTTAAAAAAGTATAAGTGGAACTGATGGCTCAGCCTACGCCTAAGGCTTGGCTTTGCCAAGTTTTCTTTAGCAAGTTCTATTTGGTTGTTCAGATAATAAAAACAAGGCCCTTTTCAAATAAAAGTACACATTCTGGAGTTTCAAGGTTGTTCCTTCGATCCGATCGAGTTCTTTTTCTGTTGCGACCGTGATCGTAACCCTTGCGTCTCCATTGCTTTCAATCGTCCCGTACATCTTGTCTGTCGTAAAATATACAGTTCTTCCTTCACTTACTTGTGAACATAAATCTTCGAATGATTGAATATAGGTTTTGCTTTCGCTTTCCAACAATGTTTTGTTCCTTTGAGCAAAACGTTCTAAACCAATGTTCAACATTCTCCCCCCTTCTTGCTATACTTTTAGAATAACAGAAATCGAGGCGAAATTATTGTATAAATTGACAAAAATCCCATCAAACTAAAGAAATAGTGTTATAGAAACAGACCTTTCTATCCATTAGAAAATGGATTCCAGCCCTATTACATAACTATATTACTATAAAATACCCATATAAAATTAAAACGTTTTTTGTATTATTATTTTTTCAGAATAGATGTTCTTTTCGCTTATACACGGTATAATGATAATAATTTATATTCGACAGAAACCTCGCTGGTTTTTGTCTTTAAGGAGACACGAAGTTGGAATTGAAGAAATACATCCCGTTCCTATTACTTATCGGACTCATTATTTTCCTTATTCCTTATAGTATCCCGCTTGTATTGGCTCTTTTGACTGCTGTATTGTTAGAACCTTTTGTGAAGCTGTTGATACGTTCGTTTTCCCTCAAGCGTGTGTGGAGTGTGGCGATCACATTCACCCTCTTCCTTGCATTGATGGCACTTGGTTGTTATTGGGCTGTTACGACCCTGGTTGTCCAAATTATCGATTTTACTGAACAGCTACCAGAATATGCGCAATATATCTTTGAAAATGTTGAAGCGCTTATTTTCCAATTGCAACAATATTATCAGGAGATTCCACCTGAATATGTTTCGACAATCCAGGATGCATTGAATGACCTTCGTCAATTTTCAGTCGATTTCCTATCCAATATTGCAAATGGGTTAGTTGGTTTTCTAACAGCTGTTCCAGTTCTGCTCATCAAGCTTCTTATCTATTTGGTAAGTTTGTTCTTAATCAGCCTGGATCTCCCAAAACTTCACGCAGGGTTTCTCAATATGTTTTCAGATGAGGCGAAAGAAAAGGTGCAGCTTGTACTTAAACAGCTTTCATTCGCGTTTGTCGGTTTTCTCAGAGCCCAGGTAATCCTGAGTTTTCTAACTTTCATCATCGCGTGGGTCGGGCTTCTGATCCTCGATGTAAAATACGCCTTGCTCCTTTCACTGTTGATTGTGCTTGTAGATATCCTCCCGATATTAGGGACAGGTTCGTTTCTCGTACCATGGGCTTTGTACAATCTATATGTCGGTGAACAACGATTAGCTATTGGATTGCTCGTCCTTTTCTTGTTGATTACGATCTTCAGAAGGATCATCGAACCGAAGATTCTTGGATCGAGTCTCGGAATCAGTGCATTATCAGCGTTGGCCAGTCTTTACATTGGATTCGCCTTGCTTGGCATTGTCGGTTTGATCATCGGACCAGCACTGGTCATTATCATTAAATCCCTTGTCAAGGCTGGATTCCTGAACGTGAAAATTGATTTTTAAGAGGTTGACCGTAGTTTTGGTCGATCTCTTTTTTATAATAGCTGTTTTAGCAAACGTTGTTGTCCTTGCACTTAAAGAAAGTATAAGGGCAACTAAGGCTTGACCTACAAAAGGCTTGGTCTCGCCAAGTTTTCTTTAAAAGTCGTTGATTTCCGCTACAGGATGCTCGCTTTCCACGGGGCGTGCGGTGAGCCCACTCGTCGCCTTGCGACCCTTTTCAAGGAAGCATTTGTGCTCCTGCGTCTACAAGAAAGTCCTGTCGAAGCGAGCTTCCTCGTCGCATGCCTTGCGAGGAGATTATTCAGGTAGTAGGCACGCTGATCCCGCAGGACAAGGAAAGCATCGGGAGCGTTACATCGCCCGAAGAAAATGCGATTTTCATTTTCGAGGAATCTCGCACCATGCCCTCCAATCAACTTGCATAAGGTGATTTTTTTAAATGACTCAAAAGCAACAATCTTTTAGTAAAGAGCCTTTAAGTTTAAAGAAAGTATTAAATGTAAGATTGAGGAAGGAAATGTCTTACATTAGAAGAATGCTATATTATGATGACTTTTGTCGAGGGTCCGGTCAGGGGGTGTAATTACTTGAAACCATTTGAACATTCGATATTGGATAGTTATCCGGAGCCCTATATACTTTTAGTGTTTCCTGATGACCAGCCTGGGCACATCAATTATCTCAACGAGGCAGCAAGAGAAGCTCTACAACTGGATAAAAGCTGTATCGGACATTTTCTTGAAGATGTGTTCCTCAATTCAAAAAAATTAATGGAGGCATGCAACGAAGCAATAGAACACCGGCATCTCGTTATTCTCGAACACTTTTCGATTTCGCACCAAGATCTGATGTTCGAAGCGGTGAAAATAGTACCATTAAGCCCCAAAAGCGGTATAAACTACTGTGGTGTGATATTGGATACTCCCTATAAAGCCACGAAAATGATGACCGATGATCGCATGCTGCAATCTATTTTTCTCTCTACGCCAAATGCGATCTTGATCCAGAATGTAGATGGTGAAACATACAACATCAACCCTGCTTTCACGGAGATGTTCGGATGGAAGGATTATGAGTTGATTGGAAATTCGGTTTCCCTATTTCCATCTGGATATGAAAATGAGTATGAAGAAATCGTCCGGCAGCTACGGAAGAACGATACTTACTTAGTGCCAAATACCAAGCGTGTACACAAAAACGGGACCATAAAAGATGTGTCGATCTGTTATATGAACATATACAATCACCGTAGGGAAAGGATTGCGGTTGCACGGTTATATATCGATATTTCTAAACAGATCCTCTTTCATGAGAAATATCTTGAGCAACGGAATTCTTATCAGTTGATCACTGAAAATATGAAGGATCTAGTGGCTATCGTCGATTTATCAGGGAAGTTTGTCTATACTTCACCTTCTCATCTCGATATCACAGGTTTATCTTCTGAATCTTATTTGAACATGAATGTTTTCAGATATATCCATCCTCATGACAGAAGACATGTCTTTAAGCAGATCCAACAATTGATTGAAGCAGGTCGATCTGCAAAAGCTCAAATTCGATATAAGCACGCCAGCAAAGGGTACATATGGATTGAATTGATTGCTTCTCCTTTGTATGAAAACCAAGCACCCTATGAAAAATTTGTAATCGTCGGACGTGATATTACCGAACGGAAGCATTCAGAGGAAGCTTTACGTGAAAGTGAAATGAAGTACCGTTTGATTCTCGAAAAGACCTCAGATTTTGTGGTCACCTTCAACCAGTTTGGAGAAGTCCATTTTGTATCTCCTTCTTTGCAAAGTTGGCTGAAAAATCCTGACCTATCAAATATGTATCGGTTCATGGACGATTATGTTCTGAAAGATGAACGCGGCTTATTGTATGACGTTATCCATCATGTATTCAAAACAAAAGAAGCTGACCAGATCGCTTTTACAATTGAAAAAGATGGATCGACATATACCTTTGACGCAGTCCTTACTCCGTTGATTTCCAATGAGTACACGAAGTATTCCGAAGATATGATTCTGCTCATCGCCAGAGATATAACGAAACGACTTGAAGATGAACATATTTCAATGCAATTGGAGAAGATGTCGACTGTCGGTCAGCTTGCTGCCGGTATTGCGCATGAGCTGCGGAATCCGTTGACAAGTGTGAAAGGGTTCATCCGCATGATTAAGGACGAAATAGACGATTCCCTTCTGACAAGTTATCTCGATATCATTGGTGGTGAACTTGATAGTATCGAACGGATCGCTGATGAATTCATGGACCTTGCAAAGCCACATGTCATCAGCCTTGAAGAAACTGAATTACATGAGATCGTGGACAGCTGTGTACGATTATTCGAAGGAACTGCATTTTTACAAGGAATCAACATGGATGTTGAATACATAAATGAACAGCAAATACTCCTGAACTGTCAAAAGAATTCCCTTAAACGAGTCTTTATCAATATCATGAAAAATGCAATGGAAGCGATGGAAAAAGGCGGAGAATTGAATATCAAAATTCACGCACGGGATCCATATGTAGAACTCCTCTTCATCGATTCGGGTAAAGGGATTGAAAAAGAACGTTTGAAATATATCGGGGAACCTTTTTATTCAACGAAAGAAAAAGGAATCGGGCTTGGCCTGATGATGAGCCGAAAGATTGTACGTGAGCACGGAGGAAGGCTATCCATCGAATCTGAGTACAAGCAAGGAACGACGATACGGATCATCCTGCCCCTTCTTTCTGCTAAATCGGCTGTAAAAAACACTTAAAGAAAACCTGGCAAAGCCAAGCCTTTGGCGCAGGCTGAGCCTTAGTTGCGCTTATAATGTAGAAAGTATTTATACTTTCTTTATATGTAAAAACAGGGCGCCATTGCTGGCAGCCCTTTTTTACTCATTTCAACTTTGCTTCATATATCAATAATGACGTGTGATCATCATCTGGTACTGCGGATAATTTCAAGCTGTCTTTTGTTTTTTCCACAAATACTGGATTTCGCGTAATTGTATGATTTTGTGGTGATCGTTCTGTAATCGGTATCTCATGTTTGATTTCCTTCGATTTTCGATCCAACAGTGCCAACCCACCTAGTTCATAAACATCATCACCACTTGGCAATTCAGCTATACCGCTACATAACATATTATTCTCATCCACACCTTCACAGTCCTGATAATCTATGAAATGACTGGCATTTTCTTTGGTAGCTTTTTGTTCACCTTTTTCATTCCATTCATAAAATTCTCTTGAACCCCAATTGACGCCGTATAGTTTTTGTTTCTTTCCGTCACTTACAATTCCACCAATATGATCTTCTACTTCAAAGGCTTTCTCGATTTTTTTCGATTCAGGATTTATTTTATAAATAAGAGATCGGCTATCAGGTCTATATTCTGCGACAGGGACCCAAATCGATTTTCCATCAAAAGCAATGCCGCCAGGATGATACATATCGCCTTCTCCCAGCTCTAAATCTTCAATCAAGTTGCCTTTTTCATCTACAATAAAAAGATGCCCGATTCCTTTACCTGCTGAACGATCATATCCATCCTTCGATTCCTCGTACTTTTCGGGTTTTTCAATGATTTCGACGGAGGAAATGTAAAAAAGGTCACCGACTTTTGTCATTCCCTGAGGATGATGGATGTTAAAATTCAAATCAAGTTCTTCAACCTTCTTCCATTCAGTATCTCTGGTCAGATTACTGACTTCTTCAGATAATCCATCTGATAATTTGCTTTCGTCCGGCGATGCCAAAACAGTTGAGACCATCGTGAATAAGACTATTGCTGTAATAGATACGGCGACTATACGCATAAACTTACCTCCTTATTTTATATTGCAATGAACGAGCTCGTCGTAACCAGCCTATCCAAACAGTAGATCGAGCGGAAGACTGTTTCGCTTATCTTTAAAAACTTTACCGATACTTTAAAAGATCCATATGGCTGTAACAAAATAAATAAGGATTGACTTTTATGAAAATCGGCGTATAATGAATTGGGTTAATAGTTAATGAAGTTAAATATATGTGTGGTGAAGTAAATGCAAAGCAGAGAAGAGCTGATCGACTCAATGGAAAAATCCTTTCGGAAATTGTTTCGGTCACACCGAAAACAGATGGCTGGCATTCTAGGGAAAGAGGTTACTGCCAGTGAGTTCATGTTCCTTCAATTTTTAAATGAATTTGGCCCTTCCAGAGTGTCAGACCTAGCTGCAGAATTCAAAGTGAATTTAAGCCATGTGACAAATGTTACAGATAAACTCGCCTCGAAAAAATTCATTACCAGGCGTAGGAACAGGAGTGACAGAAGGATTGTCGAGCTGCAGATCACATATGAAGGTTCAGCGGTTTTAGATAGATTCAGGAAAAAGCGCAGTGCTTATTACAAGCAACGATTCGAAGATTTGAAAGATGAAGAGATCCAAAAAATGATGTGCCTATTTACAAAATTGCGTTGAAGATTTTTTATTGCATTTTAATTAACTTCATGAATATTTCTACTAACGAAAGAATAGGAGTGTAAACATGGAACATTTAGATCAGAAATCCAAAATTACAATTATGATCGCCATCATGGCAGCAATGTTATTTGCTGCATTAAACCAGACGATTGTGGGTACGGCGCTGCCAAGAATCATCGCTGACCTCGGAGGAATGCAATATTTCAGCTGGGTATTCACCGTCTTCATGCTAGCTTCAAGCGTCACAGCTATTCTTGTCGGTAAACTATCAGATATCTATGGCAGAAAACCATTTATTTTGATTGGTATCGGTGTCTTCATGCTTGGGACTTTCTTATGCGGGCTATCAGATACGATCATCCATCTTATTGTTTACCGGGGTATTCAAGGATTAGGTGCAGGGATGATCATGTCTACCTCTTTCACAGCAGTCGGAGATCTGTTCTCCCCTCGTGAACGTGGTCGCTGGCAAGGGATCATGGGTGGTGTTTTTGGACTTGCAAGTGTTTTCGGACCGACACTTGGCGGCTATATCGTCGATAATTTCGATTGGCACTGGATCTTTTGGGTCTTTCTACCGATTGGAATTCTCGCATTCGTGCTTATATGGAAGTTATTCCCTACAACTGAAAGAAACCCATCTGAGAAAGTAGATTATCTCGGGTCCATTTTCCTTACGTTGACCATCCTCCCGTTGCTCTTGGCGTTTTCATGGGCTGGAGAGACGTATGCGTGGGGCTCACCACAAATCATCGGTTTATTCATCGCCACTGTGGTTTCGTTGATTTTATTCATACAAATCGAACGAAAAGCCAAGAGTCCTGTTTTACCGTTGAGTTTGTTTAAAAATAGCATCTTTTCATTATCGAATATTATCGGATTCATTTTAGGTATGGGCATGTTCGGAGCCATCATGTATACCCCTTTCTTTATTCAAGGTGTTATGGGGACCTCAGCTACGAAATCGGGATTCATCATGATGCCGATGACATTATCGATGGTAACGGCATCTGCCATTGGCGGACAAATCATAACCAAGACAGGGAAATATAAAAAGCTCGCGATTAGCGGACTGCTCATCATGAGTGCTGGTATGTTTTCATTAGCTCAGATGGATGAAAGTACTTCTAACTGGATCGCTGTAACCAACATGATTATCGTCGGTCTAGGTCTGGGATTGAGTTTCCCAGTGTTTACATTGACGATCCAGAATGCTGTCAGCCATAAATTCCTTGGAGTTGCTACCTCCTCTGCCCAGTTATTCAGACAAATCGGAGGAACGATTGGTGTTTCGATCATGGGAACGGTCATGTCGATTTCCATGAAAAATGAAATGGAGAAAGCTGCAGACGGCAATACTAGTCAAGCGTTTGCTCAGAATCCAGAAGCTGCAGCAAAATTTGAAATGCTTCAAGATCCCCAAGCTCTCATGGACCCTGAGGCATTAGAACAAGTACGGTCCACTTTACCAGATAATTTCTTAGGTATTTTCGACCAAATCCTTGGAATTTTAAGAACAGCATTGAGTCACTCATTAAGTCTTGTCTTCTTTACTGGTTGTATCGTGATCGCATCAGCTGCCATCTTGACCTTCTTTTTAAAAGAGATTCCTTTGCGGACCAATAATAATGAATCCTCTGATGAGAGTGAGGAAAGAGTCGAGCTTAAAGAAAGGTCTGTATAAAGAAGGGTGTAGGAACAAACTTGCAGAATCGGTTTAACACAGTAAAGCGCTAATTTCACAAATTCGACAAAAAATGAGCCCCCACGAATGGAAGTTCATTTTAGAATAGTATGGTGAGTGGATAAACCACTCGATAAAAGTAAAAATAAAAGCTGCATGGCTAACCTCAGATGGAGAGGACCTCCCCTAAATATTGTTGGAACATTTGGAACAACCGACCGATGCTAAAATGTTCTCTTCCCTCTCCTCTAGGCTAGTGCACAATCTTTTGAAGGGTGAATTATTGGTGATTCACCCTTCTTTTGTTTTTGGAATTATTTACAAACAGATATGTTTCGGTCTATAATTTGGAAAGCAATACTTTGATTTCTAATGGAGGTCATACTATGTTTAAATTCATCAAACACTTCGGTGCGGTGACCTGGGCCTCGATCGTTTTCATCAGCACCCTCATCACCTTCGGACTCAATCGAAAATTAAAGAAGAAAAAATAATGCCTTTCACTTTAACTGAAAACCGGGAATCTGACCGCGGATAGCTAAGCACTTATCAAGTCGGTTAGAGGAATGTCCTGTTTTCTGAAACGACTATAGAGGAAACAAGGAGATTGGGACAGGGTACCTGAGAAGAATGCTTAACGCTGTCCCAATAAGCCAAATGAAAAAGACTTCAATGGCACTGGTCCATTGAAGCCTTTTCACGTCATAAGCCTATTGTTTTATGGAATTCGTCCTATCAATTTTTATTGATGAACCGAGAATTTCTGCAGATTTGATTTCTTTCACTTTTCGAGCACGCTTATCCACTAACTCCTGCAATTCCCCTGCGGATACCTCTTCAGGTATATCCAGTAATTCTACATAAAATTCTTTACTGCCCTCCACCATGAAGTCAATTGTGATCTTTGCGGTCAATTCCAATCGAATCACCCTTTCACCATAATTATCATGTTTTTTGCCCAATTATGTATTTCTCTCTTATCCCTATTCAGGAGATATCTTAATATATTGTACGAGGTAATCCTGGAAATGTTTCATAATAAAAAATTTTTCAGAAATGTATAATATTTTAAATCCATTGTACGCTTTTTTATATAAAATGACTACAATCAATTTTATTTCAACGGTTATGTCCTTTCTTATGCTCTTGATTCATGCCCCATTTTATAATTCTAAGATAATGCCGATAATTTTATACATTAAATTTTTAATTTAAGTTAATAATTTTTCTTAATGGGTATAGCTAATAGTATATGCACTTATAGTCACAGCAATCGTCTAAAAAGGAGGAAAACAAATTGGAGAAGTTGAGAGGAAAAGCTCCTCACAAGAATGTAGTATTCTGGGTCTCATCCATTATCGTTTTCTTGTTTGTCTTATGGGGGGCCATTTCACCTAAAAGCCTAGGGGATAATGCAGGGTCAGTGTTTGATTTCACTACATATGCATTTGGCTGGTTTTACTTGATTGCAGTTTTTTTCTTTACGATATTCTGTTTGGTTTTAGCGATCAGCCGATACGGTAAAATACGTTTAGGCGGAGATGAATCAAGACCAGAATATCCTTTCTTCACTTGGATCGGTATGCTTTTCAGCGCTGGATTCGGAGTTGGATTGGTGTTCTGGGGTGTGGCTGAACCAATGAGCCACTTTTTCGAACCGCCTATGGGCATTGAAGGTCAATCAGAACAAGCAGCAAGAGTTTCAATGCGCTATTCCTTCTTCCACTGGGGAATCCATCAATGGTCAGTGTTCACTGTGGTTGGTTTAGCGTTAGGGTTCTTCCAATACCGTAGACAGGAAAAAGGATTGATCAGTACAACGTTCAATCCGCTCATCGGTAAAACTGGAAAAACACCTCTAAGAAGAACTGTGGATATCCTCGCAGTAATCGCAACAATCACTGGTGTAGCAACCTCACTTGGATTTGGTATCTTACAAATCAATGGAGGGCTTAAAACCGTATTTGACCTGCCGAATAACGCAGTCATGCAATTGATCATCACCGCAATATTACTCGTTATGTATCTGACATCAGCGATGACTGGGATTGATAAGGGAATCAAATGGCTCAGTAACCTGAATTTAGGACTGGCTTTATTTCTGATGGTAGCAATGCTGATCATGGGTCCCACTGTTTTCATCTTGAACAGTATGACTTTAGGGATCGGCGACTATATATCCAAGTTTTTTGAAATGAGTTTCCGGTTGACTCCATACACGGGCGGAACATGGGTCAGGGATTGGACAGTCTTTTATTGGGCTTGGGTCATCGCCTGGTCTCCATTCGTCGGTTCATTCGTAGCACGTGTCTCCCGGGGCCGAACAATTAGAGAATTTGTTTTTGGCGTATTGATCGTACCGCCGTTTCTAGCAATTGTTTGGATTGCAATTTTTGGAGGAACAGCACTGCATCTCGATCTCTTGCAAGGTACTGATATTGCGGGGCTGGTAAATCAGGATGTAACGACAGCATTGTTCGTTACGTATGAACAGCTGCCATTTTCATTCTTGTTCTCGTTGCTTTCAATCCTGTTGATCTTTACATTTTTGATCACTTCTGCAGACTCAGCGACCTTCGTTCTAGGTATTATGACAACGGATGGCGACTTGAACCCTGGAAGATTCGTCAAGTTCATCTGGGGAGTTCTGATGGCGGCGATTGCAGTAGTCTTAATAATCAGCAGTGGATTACAAGGATTACAGACCGCATCCTTAATTGCAGCTTTGCCATTTACAGTCATACTGATCATCATGTGTCTGTCCATCATCAAAGTGGTCAGGAAAGAACCGAATCTAAGACATAAAAAACGTAACATCCAGTAAATGTTTCCAATTCTTAACCTCTAAATAAAAGGAATGTGATCCCTCCTAGTCGAATCAATGATTCAGGGAGGGATTTTTTATGTATTTGGAACCATATCTGAAATGTATCACGTCATTTTATCCTTCGCTTGAAATCCATACGATCCATTGGAATCATTTTGGAGAAAACAACGATATTCTTTTCCTGAATAACCAGTGGGTGTTCCGGTTTCCTAAGCATGATAAAGCATTGAAATCTCTACAGACAGAGTGTGAGCAGTTGACTTATGTACGGCCATACATCACCCTTCCAACTCCTGAACCCGTTTTCGTAAATACAGATACGAACATTTTGGGTCAGGCATTTTTCGGATACCCGTTGATCCCTGGTGAGCCGCTTTACGCAGAAACCTTGGATGGATCATCTCCACCCATTCAAGAACGTATTGCTCAAAATTTAGCTCAATTCTTGTGTGAACTTCATGCGATTCCTACAAAAGATGCTCCTGGCAAGACTATAACCAATGAGAGAGCTTATGACTATTGGCTTAAATTGTATGAGAAGGTCAGACAATCTTTGTTTTCATATATCAGGCTGGATAAGCAGCAGCAAATTTCGCGCCATTTTGAAACATTTTTGAATGATCGATTGAACTTTGAATTTACTCCGGCGATCATTCATGGGGACTTTGGCATTTCCAATATCCTTTATGACGATGAAGGAAAGCGCATAAGCGGTATTGTGGATTTCGGAAGCAGCCATGTAGGAGATCCTGCGATTGATATTGCAGGTTTGTTGAAACAGTATGGCCAACAATTCGTCGATACGTTGTCTGAATTCTATCCAAACCTGGAAAACTTACTTCCTAGAGCAAGGTTTTATGCCGGAACATTTGGCCTGCAAGAAGCCTTGTATGGCTATCAGTACAAAAATCAAGAATCACTTGAGAATGGTTTGAAAGAATATGTCTAAAGCTGAAGTCCTTCGCTGAAAATATGCAAGCCTCCTTAACTCACTTGTATAGGATGGTATTGTACCCGACTGACGCTGGACCACTGGCATCAATCTTTTAGAAAACAACCTGCATCAAGGCCAATTTCGTCATTAATTCTGCCTATTCATGCACATACTATGTGTAACGGAATTGGATTGGAATATGCGTTCGTTGCATGTCCATTCATTTTCATGAATGTGAGGAAGCGACCATTTTATTTTTCCTTTCTCAAGTGAAAAGGAGGCGAATCTAATGGCGAGAAGACGTAGACCCCTTGTTCCTGAAGCCAGGGAAGAACTCGACCAGCTTAAAGTCGAAGTCATGAAAAAGAAAGGGTATCAGATCGAGGACCCGGACCAGACCAAATTTGAGGTCGCGAAAGGGCTTGGTATACCATTAAAAGAAAAAGGCAATCAGGACCTGAGTTCTCATGATGCAGGGCGTATTGGCGGACAAATCGGGGGAACCATGGTTCACGAGTTGATACAACGCGCAAAAGATCAATTGAATAAACAGTGAACAGCAAGAGACTGACCTGTATGTCAGGCTCTTTTTTTATGTTGGACGTTTTTTTAAAGGCTATTTTCTAAAAGATTGTTGCCTTTTAAGTCATTTTTAAAAATTCACCTTGTGCAAGGTGATTGGAGATCAAGGTGCGGGACTCCTCGAAAATGAAAATCGCCTTTTCTTCGTGCGATGTAACGTTGCCGAAGCTTTCCTTGTCCTGCGGATCAGCGTGCCTACTACCTGAATAATCTCCTCGCAAGGCATGCGACGAGGGAGCTCGCTTCGACAGGACATTCTTGTAGACGCAGGAGCACAAATGCTTCCTTGAAAAGGAGACTCCTGAGGTCGTTAGGAGACGCCGCACGCCCCGGAGAAAGCGAGCATCCTGGATCGGAAATCAACGACTTTTAAAGAAAACTTGGCGAGACCAAGCCTTTTGTAGGTCTAGCCTTAGTTGCCCTTATACTGAAGAAAGTATTTTATACTTTCTTTAAGTGCAAGAACTACAAGGTCTGCGAAAACAGCTTTTTTAAAAAATATGTTTCGTCACTCGAAGGATTTCAACCCTTGGAGAAAGAATACCATTAGTAGGAAAAATAATTTACTCGTGGGAGGGTTTTTTGGATGGCACAACAAGTATTAGACGAAACAGTACAACAGGCAATCAAGCAGTTCACGGAAATGGATGAGAAGATCTGTCATTTCACTAATATATTAGGGCTGCTTGGATGGGATGCGCGGACTTATGCCCCTAAGAAAGGAAAACCGATCTTTGCAAAAGCAAAAGGAACACTTTCGACAGAGACCTTTAAACTGTCTGTTTCTAAGCAAATGGGTGAATGTTTAGACACGCTTTCACAGCCTGATGTTTTTGAGCAACTAGAACCTGAAACCAGGGCTTGTGTCAGGGAACGGAAGAAGGAATATGACAAGTCAAAGCAAATCCCTTCTGATGTATATAACGAATATGTCATTCTAGCTTCTAATGCAAATGATGCATGGGAAGAGGCTCGTGAGAAAGATGATTTTTCCCACTTTCAGCCCTATTTAGAAAAAATGATCGATATGAAACGCCGATTTGCAGAGTATTTCGGATACGAAAAACATCCTTACGATGCCTTGCTGGATGAATTCGAACCAGGTTTGACTGTGGAAAAGCTCGACCCGCTTTTTTCTGATTTGCGGAAAAAGAGTATCGAATTGTTGGACCGTATTCAACAGTCATCCAGAAAGCCTCGTACTGATATTTTCAATCAAAATTATGATGTGGAAAAGCAAAAGGAGTTCGCACAATTCATCATCGGCAAGCTTGGGTATGATCTTGATGCTGGACGTCTTGATGAAACGACCCACCCTTTTGCGATGGGTATCAATACGGGGGATGTTCGAATTACCACGCGCTATGAGCATGAAAATCCTCGAATGGCTGTGTTTGGTACAATACATGAAACAGGTCATGCCCTTTATGAGCAAGGCGTGAACTCTGATTATGAAGGCCGTGTGATCAGGCGGGGGGCATCATTTGGAATCCACGAGTCCCAATCCCGATTCCTGGAAAACTTCGTCGGTCGTACAAAAGAGTTCTGGACATACTTCTACGATGATATCAAAGCGCATTTTCCCCACCAATTAAGCGGTGTGTCTCTCGATGAATTTTATCGTGCAGTGAACTGTGTCGAACCATCGCTTATCCGGGTTGAAGCGGATGAACTGACGTATAATCTGCATATCATGCTCCGTTATGAAATTGAGAAAGGTTTGATCGCTGGAGATATCGAGGTGAAGGATCTGCCGGAGATTTGGAATGAAAAAATGATGGATTATTTAGGTGTAATTCCGCCTTCCAATCGTTTAGGAGTACTGCAGGATGTTCATTGGTCGCACGGCGGTGTCGGCTACTTCCCATCTTATTCACTCGGAAACTTATACGGTGCGCAGATCTTGAATAAAGTGTTACAGGAAATACCGGATTTCTACGACTTGATTCAAAACGGGGAGTTCATGAAGATTCGTGAATGGCTTCGGGAAAATGTACACCAATACGGAAAGCTCTATACTCCTGGTGAACTGATCAAAAAGGTGACCGGAGAAGATCTTGATGCCAAGTACCTCACCGACTACCTCGAACAAAAATTCACAAAATTATACGATCTATAATTCAATGAACGACGCGAAAAGGCAATTCCCTTATCGCGTCGTTTTTATTTGGTGAACGAGTTCTTAAGTGAGTGCCTAAGTGAGTGCCTAGCACTATTTTGAAGCCCTTCTCCCCCAACAACTCTCAGGTGGTGCCTGGCACCGATTTGGAGCCCTTCTCCCCCAACGACTCTCTGATGGTGCCTGGCACCGATTTGGAGCCCTTCTCCCCCAACGACTCTCAGGTGGTGCCTGGCACCGATTAAGTATGGTTGGGCAATTTCCGTGGTTTGTTGTGGAACATTATCTGCAATTGAGTAACTTTGTTCCAAAATCGCGAAACTCAGTAAAATGTACTTGCCCTGTTTTGTTTTTAGCGCAGTTCGTTCTCATTTTTGATATAGTAGACGGAGAGTCTATTGTGTTATTGGATGTGACAGGTGTGAGAAAATACATAATTCTATTCTTTGCTTTATTGATAGTGCTGGTTGGGTGCCAGGGACAGTCGAATGAAAAAAATCAAAAAGTGGAAGTGTACGTTTTAGCTGCTGCAAGTCTGAACAATGCTATGAAACAAGTGGAAAAAGAGTTTGAGGATACTCATCCAGAAATCGACTTGATCACGAGTTTCGCCTCTTCCGGCACGTTGCAGCGTCAAATTGAACAAGGTGCACCAGCAGACGTTTTCATTTCCGCATCCGAAGTGGAATTTGATCGTCTGCGTAATAAAGAGCTCATCCATCCTGACTATTCGAAAACGATCTTATCCAATGAATTGGCTTTAGTAACGAATAAATCACTTCATGCCGAGATCCAAAAACCCGATGATCTTACAAGTGATGGAATTAACCGTATCTCGATTGGTGCACCTGAATCGGTCCCTGCAGGAAAATACGCAAAAGAAACTCTGGAAAAACTGAAACTTTGGAAGCAGATTGAAAATAATATCATCTATGCTAAAGACGTTCAACAGGTTCTTTCTTATATCGAAACTGGAAATGTCGATGCAGGGTTTGTATATAAGTCCGATGCCAAAACATCGTCCAAGGTTGAAATCCAGTCAATAATCGAGAGTGATTTACATTCACCGATCCTTTATCCAGCCGGTGTACTGAAGAACACCCAACATCTTGAAGAAGCAAAACAGTTTTATGAGTTTCTAAGTAATAAGCAAACTATGGAAACTTTTATAGAATTCGGCTTCAAGCCTATAGATTGAGGTTTTTATCATGGTCCAGTCCTTTTGGTCTCCAATATATCTATCAATTACCATCGCAGTTACGGCAGGTATTATCGTTGCCATTCTTGGTATTTTGTGTGGCCGTTTGATGGCGAGGAAATCGTTCACTGGTAAAACAATGATCGAAACATTCCTCATGCTGCCTCTTGTTTTACCACCGACGGTTGTCGGTTTTTTACTTATCGTCATTTTTGGAATCAATAGTCCTATCGGCCAAATCATTAGTCAATTTTTGGGGCACTCGTTGATATTTACATGGTGGGCGGCAGTCATTGCAGCGGTTGTCGTTTCGTTTCCACTTATGTATCAATCTGCGAAAACCGGGTTTGAATCAGTGGATTATGAAATTGAAGATGCAGCAAAGATCGACGGCGCTGGTAAGATCCAGGTATTTCTAAAAGTGACGATACCACTCGCCTTGCAAGCTCTCATAACGGGAGGTGTATTAAGCTTCACGCGTGCGCTCGGCGAATTCGGTGCTACATTGATGTTCGCTGGAAACATTCCAGGCAAAACCCAGACTGTCCCGACTGCTATTTATCTTGCCATGGACTCCGGGAACATGGAGATGGCCTGGATGTGGGTCGCCTCCATAGTCGCTCTGTCTTATATCATGCTCTTCGCCATCTACCGCCTCCCCAAAAGAACGCGTGCCTGACACATAAACAAAACCCTTGCCCCGCAAGGACTCTGAAACGGTGCCAGGCACACAAAAAGAACCATTGCACAGCAAGGGTTCTGAATTGGTCCCAGGCACCGAATAAATAGTCAGGCGCCGATTGTTTTTTCTTTTTGATCTTTCGTTTTGTTCTTTCTTCTGATTGCTTGTTCTAAGATAATGCAGATGAGTACGCCGACGATCATTCCATTATTCAAGACTGAAGCTAATGCTGGATGGATACCTGCTAGTGAAGCTGGTGTCAAAAACATCACACCTATTCCGATCATAAGGGAGAGGCTGATGATAAAGAGGTTGTGCTGATCTCTCTCCGCTTTCATATAAGCTTGCAATCCAATGACCAGCATATTCGAAAAAGCGAGCAACATACTCGCGTATCCGACTGGAACCGGGATTGAAGCAAAGAACATTGTAATAGCGGGAAAAAAGCTCAATATCAACAACAGCAAGCTTCCCATGACGAATGGAAGCCTCTCTTTCATCCGGGTGGATAAAATGAACCCTGCTGTATACGATAGAGGAACCATGCCGATTGCAGAAAACACGCCGGAAAGGATTTGACTGATTCCCATTACAATTCCAGACTGGTTGTAGCGTGAATCAGAGGTATCCTCCAAAACTTCCCCGACCACATCGATACTGGCGACAAAATTGATCAACAACAAAAGGGTGACGACAGCTGATGTAACTACAATCCCCAGGTCAAACACCGGCGCTCCCCAAACAAAGACCTCAGGAAACGAGACCAGGCTTTGTCCATTGAACGGGATTCTCTTCTCGATATCGAACAAGATGAATAATAGCCACCCTACAGCAATTCCGAACAATACGGAATAACTCTTCAAATAAAACCATCGGCTTGTTGCGAACAGAATCGTCACAAGCGCTGTCACTATCCCGAGGACCGCTACAGTCCCGTGAACTTCATCTGTAAAATAACCGACTCCTAGGATTCCTTTGATGAATGGTCCGCTTATCTGGGTGACCAAAAGGATGAAATACGTTCCCGTGACAATTGGCGTAAATATCCGTTTTACCTGTTCAATCACCCTGAACACACTCAACAATATGAACAAGGCCCCGCTGACGAGCATGCCCATTTCAATACTCCTTAAAACTTCAGAGACATCAGCGGAAATCGTAGAACCAAGCCCAGCAAACAAAAGGAAGACTCCCCACCATAAAACCGCAGGACCTTCGACAATCGGTTTTTTATGACCGAAGAAGGCTTGTAGAAGTGATACGATTCCAATCACGAAAAATGTTCGCTGAACAAATGTTGAAATTTCCAATACTGACATACCAAAGGCAGCACCGATCGTCAACGGTGCAACAACACTACCGGCGAGAATGAAAACAAACCACTGAAGCGATGCTAGTAACCCCTTCACTTATAGGACCTCAAACTCTTCATCGGTCCAGTCCGTAATGAACATATGCCCTGGCGAGTGTGTGATCATCAACTCAGGTTTAATGGTCATTGCGATGTTTTGAGGCGTTACCCCACATGCCCAGAACACTGGTATTTCCCCTTCTCGTATCGTTACCGGTTCTCCGAAGTCTGGATGAGCCAAATCATGGATTCCGATTTGTTCTGGGTGTCCGATATGCACAGGTGCCCCGTGGACAGAAGGAAATCTCGAAGTAATCCGGACAGCATCGGCTACATGACGAGCCGGAATCGGTCTCATACTGACGACCATGTTTCCCTCAAAAGCTCCTGCTCCGGCACAATTCAAATTGGTCTTGTACATCGGTACATTACAACCTTCTTCAATATGCCGCACAGGAATCCCTTTTTCCAACAATGCATTCTCAAAAGTAAAACTGCATCCTAAAAGGAAACCGACCATCTCTTCATCCCATACCGAAGCGATATCCGTCACTTCCCGGGTAAGAACCCCATTTTCATACACATTATACTTCGGTATATCCACCCGTAAGTCTGCATCTGGAGCGGCCATTTTTGGAACGGGCGAACCGAGATCGGTCACATCAAGAACCGGACACGGCTTTGGATTCCGTTGGCAAAACAACAAGAAATCAAAAGCAAGGTCTTTTGGTAATACAACAAGGTTTGCCTGTGTATAGCCTTGTGCCATGCCGGATGTCGGCTTGATCCACTCATTCGAGCGACATAATTGTCTCGCCTCAGCTGGACTTATATCACGATATCCCCTCATCTCTAAACCCCTCCTCCGAGTTTATTGGAATAATTGCGGAAGTTGATCGATCATCGTGATGATCCCCATGTAAGACATGGCAATTACGATGACTCCACCAAAAACAGTCAACCATAAAGGATGTTTGTAATCCCCGACAATTTTCCGGTTATATGCTGCAATCAGCATTACACCAAGTGAAATCGGCAAAATCAATCCATTCAAAGCCCCAGCAAGGATCAATACACTTACTGGTTTTCCGATTGATACAAAAACAAGTGTGGATACGGAAATGAATGCGACAATCAACCACTTATGGTATTTTTCCAGCTTCGGGTTGAAGGTTCGGATAAACGACACCGACGTATAAGCAGCACCGATGACCGATGTAATGGCTGCCGCCCACATGATGACCCCGAAGATTTTGTATCCGATATCGCCTGCAGCCAATTGGAATACGGAGGCTGGCGGATTTGATGGATCCAGGGAAAAACCTTGTGATACCACACCTAATGTAGCAAGGAAGAGGAATATACGCATAATGGATGCGATTCCGATTGCAGAGACAGAACTCTTCGTCACTTCAGGTAGATTATCGACGCCTTTTACACCTGCATCCAGCAATCGATGTCCGCCTGAAAATGTGATATATCCTCCAACTGTTCCCCCGACTAGTGTCACGATTGCGATGAAATCGATTTTATCAGGAACGAATGTCTTGACGGCTGCTTCCCCTACAGGCGGAGATGCAGAGAACATGACATAAACGGTAAGAGCGATCATGATGAAGCCCAATACCTGTGTGAAGCGGTCCATTGCCCTATTCGCTTCACGTAAAAGAAAAATCCCTATAGCGATGATTCCACTCAATAATGCACCTATTTCAGGTGAAATGCCCAGCAAAACGTTGGAACCTAATCCTGCTCCAGCGATGTTTCCGATATTGAAAGCCAGTCCTCCAATGACGATCAACAACGCTACGAAATAACCGAGTCCCGGTAAAATCATGTTCGCAATGTCTTGTGTCCTTCTCTCTGAAACGGCAATGATCCGCCAGATATTCAGTTGTGCTCCAATATCAATGATGATCGATACTAAAATGACGAATCCGAAACTTGCTAACAATGTTTCTGTAAAGTAGGTAGTTTGTGTAAGAAATCCTGGTCCGATAGCAGACGTTGCCATCAGGAACGCCGCACCCAACAAAATACTCCTGTTTGATTGCTTCATCACATGCCTCCTATTTGTTGGTCATTCCAACCTTTTCTATGGTGATTCCTGCTTCTTTCAATCCAGTCCGGATGTTTCGGGCAAATGAGAGGGCACTTGCCCCATCTCCGTGGATACAAATAGTGTCTGCCTCGATTGGGATATCAATTCCCTGCAAGCACATTACCTTACCTTCCTTCACCATCCTGACCACTTGCTGAAGGGATTTTTCCTCCTCTTCAATCAATGCATTGACAAGTTTCCGGGAAGTCAGCGTTCCGTCCTCTTGATAGGTCCTATCAGAAAAAACCTCACTGGCTGTCCGGGTACCTGTTTTTTTACCAGCTTTGATCAGCTCACTTCCAGATAATCCGAAGAGTATCAATTCTGGATCAACGTCATAAACCGCTTCAGCAATTGCCTCAGCAAGCTCTGGGTCTTTTGCAGCCATATTGTAGAGTGCCCCATGCGGTTTAACATGTTGCATGACACCACCTTCAGATTGAACAAACCCATATAGAGCACCGATCTGATAGGTGACCAGGTCATAAGCTTCTTCTGGAGAAATCTGCATCTCACGCCTTCCGAATCCAACAAGGTCCTGTAGTCCAGGATGCGCTCCGATCGCAACGTTCTTCTCCATTGCCATTTTGACGGTCTTCCGCATGACTGAAGGATCACCAGCATGAAATCCACACGCGATATTGGCTGAGGTTACATAATCAAGGATTGCTTCATCAGATCCCTTTTCATAGGTTCCAAAGCTTTCTCCTAAATCACAATTCAAATCTACTGTATTCATTAGTTGAGTCCTCCTTCTCTCAGCTTCAAAGAAATTCCTTGTTCAAGCTGTTGCAGATGTCGTTCCTGTTCTAGATACAATTCTTCAGCCTCACGATGAGTAATGAGCTTGAATCTGACTTTCTCCCCTGGTTTCAACTGTGCCACTTTTGAAAAGTCAACTGAAGCGATCTGGGCAATTTTCGGATAACCGCCTGTGGTTTGGCGATCTGCTAATAGTGCGATCAAATTCCCTTCTGATGGTACCTGGATCGTACCGAACGTAACCGCTTCCGAAATCATCTCTGCCTGATCTGAAAGTTCTAACCGTTCACCCTTGAACCGGAAGCCCATCCGATCGGATTGAGGTGTCAATTCAAATTCAGTACTTGTAAGCTTCGCCTGGCTTTCTTTTGTAAAATTGTGCCATTCCCGGCCTGGTATGACACGGAGGATGTCGTGCTTCTCCGCTTCCATACTCCATTCTGCAGCTGAAAACCAATCCGATTCCACATAAGCCTGGTCAGAATCTGAAAGCTGTTGGAAAATATGATTCGCCTTCTCACTTCGATCGCCTATTTTCAAACAGTCTCCAGCATCCAATGCCCTGCCTTCAAAACCGCCAATTTCAGCGCGGATATAAGTGGAACGGCTGTTCATGATCACTGGCACATCAATTCCCCCAGCAACTGCCAGGTATGAGCGACACCCGGCCGCACATGCTCCAAACTTCAAAACAGTACCTGCTTTGACATAGATCGGACGCCACATCTTCACTGGCTCTCCATTTATCTTTGGGGAGAAGTCTCCCCCCGTCATTGTAATCACTGTATCTTCCTGGAACTCGATTTCAGGTCCTTTCATTGTCATTTCGATTGCAGCTTCGTTGTCATTGTTTCCTACTAAAAGATTCCCGATTCGATAGGCAAGCTGGTCCATCGTGCCACCTACAATCACGCCGTAACGTTGATAGCCATAGCGTCCAGCATCTTGAACGGTTGTCTGCAGTCCCGGTTTAACAATCTTCATCCCTGTTCCCCCTTCAATTTCTCGAATTCCTCTGATGAGATTGGATGAAAACGTATTTTATCCCCGGCTCGTAATAATGTCGGCGGGTCTTGTTCAATATCAAACAGTTTCCGAGGTGTTTGTCCGATCAATTGCCAGCCACCGGGGGTTTCGATCGGATAGATTCCTGTCTGAGAACCTGCAATACCGACAGACCCCTCAGGTATTTTCAAACGAGGGGACTCCTTCCGAGGTGCTGCAATTTTTTCAGACATACCTCCTAAATATGGGAACCCTGGCGCGAAACCTATCATATACACCAAATAATCTGTTTCCGTGTGGATGTCTATGACTTCCTCTTTGGTGAGGCTGTTATATTTTGCAACATATTCCAAATCTGGACCAAATTCTCCACCATAACAAACTGGTATTTCTACAGTCCTGGTTTCGCCTTCGTTTTCTGCTCCAATCCGAGTCATTGCTTGTTCAATTGTATGACATATCAATTCATATGGAGATTTCGTTTTTTGCGCTTTACTTTCGTGGAGTACGTTGAGTGGATCATAAAAGACCGTGACACTTGTAAAAGCTGGAACGAATTCAACCATTCCAGGCAGTGGTTGTTCCTCTAGGAAAATCGAGATATTCCGAACAAGGATATGGGTTTCTTCAGTAATTTTATCATCAAGATTTATAATGACCGCCGAATCCCCTAGAGGATGAAGTTCATACTTCAAATCAGCACCTCCATCTGATCAGCCATTCCATCCGATCGATTTTGAAATTTCATCCGTTGCTTGCTTCACTCGCTCTTTCAAATGTGTAATCTTGTCAGGATTTCGAAAACGATTTTCAGGTCCCACAATACTAAGGCCAGCAAAAATCTGATCATCATGACCGAATATCGGTGCTGCAATCGCTGAGGAATCATCATGCAATTCTGAATGGCTCACTGTATAACCTTTAGACCTCGTCTCAGCTAACATTTTCCTTAACACCTTTTTGTCTGTAATCGTTCCTGACGCGATAGGCTGTAATGTTGTCGTTTCGATATAGTGATCTCTTACCTCTTCAGGTAAAAAAGCCAATAGGACTCGTGGGCATGCGCCTGCATATAACGGGGCACTGCGTCCGATTCCGGTAAAAACCCTGACCGGTTTATCTGTCTCGATCTTTTCAATATAGATGGCTTCATGATGTTCTCGAACAATCAAATTGACGGCTTCACCAAGCTCGTCCTTCAGCTGCCTCATGATCGGGATTGCGGCCTTACGAATATCCAAGCGCTCTTTGACTAATTGTCCATATTGGAGAAAACCTAAACCTAATTCATATTCTCCATGATGATTTTTTTTGAGGAATCCTGTTTCTTCTAATGATAGAACCATACGATAGACGGTCGTTTTCGGCATCGAGGTAAGTTTGTTCAATTGTGGAAGAGAGAGTGATTTGTTGGTTTTAAAAAGGCTCAATATTTCCATCGCTTTGATGACTGTTGTATTCTTTTCTTTCATTTTGCACCCCAAAAAACACCTGACGTTCCGTTATTCGGAATATCCGTTCCGAAAATAACGTTTTCACTCATTATAATCTGAATTGTCGAAATCATCAATGTATATATTTCCCATCGTTCGCCCCCTGAAACTAAAAAGAGCGACCTGAAAGGTGATATTTCCCTCAGATCGCCTGAATTATAAATTCAAAGATTCCTTCTTGTCTTGATTGCAAAGATATCCACTTTCCGCAGACGAACTGCAGTAATATCGTGAATTTGGTTAAGATGATGTGAATTTCAAGCCGATGATCCCGACCAAAATCAATCCTAAAAAGAGAATTCTCATGAAATCTTTCGGCTCGTTAAAAAGTAGGATCCCCAGTAATACTGTTCCGAGTGCCCCGATTCCTGTCCAAACCGCATAGGCGGTGCCGATTGGCAGTGCTTTGATCGCAATCGATAGAAAATAAAAGCTTATGATCATACCGATGACTGTTATGATCGAGGGTACCAAACGGCTGAAACCTTCTGTATACTTCAAACCGATTGCCCAGACCACCTCAAATACCCCTGCAATAAGCAGATAAATCCATGCCATCGCTCATTCCTCCTATTAAAGATATATTACGTTTTATTAGTTATTTCTACGGTTTTTACAGTTGCTCGCTTTTTCCGAAGTGAAACTGAAGATCAAGCCCAATAAAAAAACCGAGAAAATATCCAAATGATATCCTCCCGGGCTTTTCTCCCTCCGTGTACACAAATCGCTTGTGCGGTTTCTCTCGGACCAGACCATTGTGATGCGGAACCCTAGAAACCAATGTTTGCTTTGAAATTCATTCCATTATGGCAAAACCAATCAACTCTGTCAAACTGGATCATTCGATGGAATTAGCCATTTTCACCAGTTCCTCCCTTACCTTCTCAATCTCTGTTGTAAACATTCTATAATGGAGGTTGTATTCAACTCCTCCTTCCATCCAATGGAGTTCGGCAGCCGGGAAATCCGTTTCCTTAAAGAAAGCTGTCTGGCCAATGTCCAATTCAATTCTTTCATAGCTGGAATATTGTTTGATCCGGCTATAAAAACGATCAAAATTCGCTGTTATGTACTCGATCTCCTCTCTCTCATTAGTTGATGAAATGTACTTTATGCTGGAGAGGACCTTAAACCTTTTTGCAACCTTTTATATTGGTATTGGCTCCATTTATAGCGAAGGTTATCTTCCCACTTAGATAATGTAACCGCTGATTCTTCGCTATTCTTTATAGGGTTATAGTCAGGCATTTTCATTTCATAGGGTACAAGATCCAATGCTTCTGATTTAGGGATAGGTGCATATGTCGTTATTCCATTTTCCTCGCCCTGTTTCCGAAGATGCTTCGAGTTCAATTGATCCCGGTTGCAACCCGATAATAATAATATTGCACAAAGGACGACGGTCACAATTGTCTGTTTATGAATCGATTATCCCTCCCTGAAATTCTATTTATCTAGTTCTACGCCATTTTTCAATAAAAGTTTCAAACATAAACAAAACTTGGCAAACAAGCCTTAGCGTAGGCTTTTGCCATAGTTGCGCTTATACTGAAGAATACTTTCTTTACGTGTAAATGCAAAGAAACCCCGGCCACATTCAGCCGGAGTTTCTCTTAATTCATTTCTTCTACTTCAGGTGTTTTTTGTAGGGAATCTTCAATTTGATGCTTGTGGTGGCGATCATGTTCACAGAAATTGATCAGGCATTTCCTCAGGGTTTCCGGGTGCCCCCTATCATAGAAGGTGGCATCGAGTTCTTCCTCTGTACGTGCATTGATGGCTTTTATCATCAATTCTCTCGTTTCCAGGAATTCTTTGATGACCTCGTTTTTGGATACACCATTTTTTGCATACAGGGAAGCTCTTTGATTCATGACGTTAACATCGATGGACCGCGGCAACCTCGCTCCTGCTTTTATTTTTGGGTATCTTTCTTTTAAAAAGTAACGATCCCAATAAGTAAGATGAGTAATAATTTCTGCAATCGACCATTTTCCGGGCTTGATCGGGCTCAACCATTCCTCATCACTCAGAGAATCAAGACTCTGTACCCACTGATTGAATCGTACATATCTCTGGATAATCTCTGTTTTAGTCATCATTCTCCTCCATCATTTGTTGTTATATAACCTTTTCCCTAAAATCTTATGTTTTAATAGTAGAATTTATATTTTATTAATTTTTTTGCTCTGTTAATTTTTTAGGACGTGCTGGTTGTACTAGATGATCCTTAAACTTGGTTGGCACACCTGGATCTTTTCTCCCACAGGAGTGTCGTAAATTTCGCTTAGTCAAATGAGTGTGATTTAATAGAACTATTTTTAATTAATCGTAATAATTTCGGTTTGCAAATCGTAACCATTACGATATAATGTTTTTTGTACAATTGTGAGGAGGAAGACCATGAAGAAAATCATACCAGTATTATTCACTGTTCTACTATTGACTGCTTGTGGTCAAAGTGCACAGACATCACAAGATGGTGCTGAAGAAGAAAAATTACAAGTTATGACCACATTATTTCCATTAAAAGATTTTACTGAAAAAATCGGCGGGGAGCATGTACAAGTCGAAAGTGTTTTGCCTCCAGGAGCTGATGCACATACATTTGAACCGACCCCGAAAACGATGATTAAACTAGCTGAAAGTGACCTCTTTATTTATAATGGAGCTGGTTTAGAAGGATTTGCAGATTCAGCGGTGAAATCATTGAAAGATGATGACGTAAAAACCCTTGAAGCAAGCAGCGGAATCGACCTCCAAGCTTTCAACCATGAAGATCACGACCATGAAAATGAACATAACGAGGATCACCATCCAAAGGACGATCACGAAAGTCATGAAAGCAAAGAAAACTCAGAGCATGAGCACAGTGAATCAGAAGGAGAACACCCAGAAGGGAAAGAAAATAAAGAGGATGATCATGAACATGGGGATATCGACCACCATGTCTGGCTCGATCCAATATTAGCGATCGAACTTGCTGAAAACATCAAGAAACAGCTTATCGAGTTGAAACCTGAGAAGAAAGAAGAATTCGAGAAAAATTTTGAAAAATTGCATGCTGATCTGATCGAATTGGATCAATCATTCCAAAAGACCATTGAAGCTGCTGATAAAAAAGAAATCCTTGTTTCCCATGCGGCTTATGGTTACTGGGAAAACCGATATGGCATTGAGCAACTGAGTGTATCAGGTTTATCACCGACGAACGAACCTACTCAAAAACAAACCAAGAAGTTATTGGAAGAATCCAAAGCGCATGGTATCCGATACATTCTATTTGAGCAGAACGTGAATACGAAGCCGGCAAATGCAATAAAAAACCAACTTGACTTAGACATTCTTTATCTCCATAATCTTTCCGTATTGACTGAAGAGGACATTGAAAACAATGAAGATTACTTTTCTCTGATGGAACGGAATATCAAAACATTGGAAAAAGCCCTGCAGAACTAAAATTCAATAAAGTGATGTGACTGATTCATGTTTCAACAATCTACCCGCGAAAACATATTGATCTTTCTATTATTCTTTCTTTTCCTTTTTGGCTTCATGTTTATGGAGGAAATCAAGAACTCGGCCGTTCCTCTCGAGATTCCTGGTAGTCTGATAGACTTGAATACGATCTTTTTAAGCATCGTTCTGGAAGCTTTCCCTTTCCTGCTTTTAGGTGTATTCGTCTCTGCCCTTATCCAATCGTTCGTGTCTGAGGAAACGATCAAGCGTTTCACCCCGAAAAAGGGATACATTGCGCTGGTACCGGCAACAGTGATGGCTGCCCTTTTTCCCGTTTGTGAATGTGCCATCATCCCTGTCGTCAGACGGCTGATCAAGAAAGGGATGCCATTACATATCGGTGTCGTCTTCCTTGTAGCCGCTCCAATTTTGAATCCTGTCGTTTTCTTATCAACCTTTTATGCATTCCGATCAGATATGACTGTCGTTTATGCACGTATGGGTCTAGGATTCATTTTAGCGATCATCATCGGCGGCATTGTTTATACGATTTTCAAGAATAAAAATATGCTGAAAGAGACTGAAACTCATGTTCATACACATTCGCATGGTCATGAAAATGTCTCAAAATGGAAACTTACGATGTACCATATGTCTGATGAATTCTTTGATACTGGTAAATTTTTATTATTTGGTGCTTTGCTCGCTAGTGCGTTCCAGGCATTCGTCAGTCGTGAGTTCATCGCATCGATCGGAACAGAAGCATGGTCCTCAAGTTTGATCATGATGGCTTTTGCTTACCTGGTATCACTCTGTTCAGAGGCAGACGCATTTGTTGCCGTTTCATTCCAATCAACTTTCAGCACAGCTTCAATTGTCGCGTTCCTGGTTTATGGTCCGATGCTTGATATTAAAAACACGTTGATGCTTTTGGCTTATTTCAAAAAGAAATTCGTTCTCACTCTTATGGCAGTCATTACTGTAACCGTGTTTCTTTCAATCCTGTCGTTCCAACTATTATTCTTGTAGGGGGTGGATACCGTGAACAAACAATTTTACGTTAATCTCAGGTCGATCATTCTATTTGGTTTTGCATTCTTGATGAGCGCTCTTATCTATACAGGACAAATCCAGTATTATATCGCTCCACAAATGATGAAGTTCATGTATTTTGCGACAGTGACGTTCTTTGTTCTAGGGATCATCCAATTGTTCCGTTCAGAGGATTCAGAAGAGCATTGTCTTTGCGGACATGACCATCAAGAAACAAAGCATCCATTCATGCGCTTCATCGTCTATTCACTATTCATCTTACCTCTCATGACTGGATTCGTATTCCCTGAGAAAGTCTTGGATAGTTCGATGGCTCAGAAAAAAGGGGTTTCCCTTAACGGCAGTGTAAAGTCTAAAGACCAAAAAGCCCCTCAGGCAAACTCTGAAAGTTCCACCCCTAATGCTGACGAATTCCTTGAAGATCCAGAAGGATATATGGAAGAGTTGGAAGATGAAGTTTCCGAAACTTCCACCGCTCCTACGAACGATGATGGAATATATGAATACAATGAGTATTATGCTGATATAGCGGATGAATATAAAAATAAAGATAAAATCATCGTAACTGAAGATAACTATGCAACCCTGGTAGATACCCTCAGTGTATTTCTAAATGAGTTCCAGGGCAAAACAATCGAAATCGAAGGATTTGTTTATCGGGAAAGTGATATGAAAAAGGATGAAATGGTTATTGCACGGTTCATGATGACTTGTTGTTCAGCGGATACTACTGTAATCGGCACGATGGCAAAAGGTACCGAACTGCATACGTTTGAAGATGATCAATGGGTAAGAGTGAAAGGATCCATTTCAAAAATGAACTACAATGATTCTACCATCCCTTTGATAGAAGTTACTGATGTGGAACGGATTGATAGTCCAGAAACTCCTTATGTTTATCAAGATCTTGGCATTTTCAACTGATAAAGAAAACTTGGCGAAATCAAGCCTTGGCGCGAGATGAAAAAGAGCGCTATCATTCTCTCAACCTGTAGAGTGATAACGCTCTTTCATTATTTATACTCCCGTTTAAGCATGCTGTATAATACACAGTCGTGGAAATGGTCGTAAAGATATTCTGCATCTCTCAATACGCCTTCTTTTACAAAACCTAATCGCTCGGGAATCGCTTGACTCTTTGTATTCTTCAATCCACATTGGATTTCGACACGATTCAAATGAAGTGTGTGGAAAGCATGATCAACAAGTGCTTTCGTCGCTTTTGTCATGATGCCTTTCCCTTGATGTCCCTCAGCAAGCCAGTACCCAATGGATGTTTTCAGATTTCTGCGGTCAATTTGATGATAACCGATCATTCCCACCAGGTTCCCTTTATGTACAATGCCAACCTGGAAGCCATCACCTTCAGCAAATTGCTTTAGCCACATCTCGATGACAGGCTCATAATCTTCTTCCTTTTCCATGCCGTCCACCCATGGGAGCCATTCTCTCAAATAGTCCCGTGATTGATCAACAAGGATGAACAATTCTGGTATATCCCTTTTTTCTAATAGTTTCAGAGATAGATCTTCATCAATTGGAAAAATAAACATCTATTGCCCCCCTAGTCTTTACTGGTACGGATTAATCGTGACATCAAGGATATCCCATTCACGGAAGCCGACTTTCTTCATACGGATCAGTAAGCTTCCATCATACGATTCAATGACTTCAGTACCTTCCTCTTTATATTCGTAAGCTTGGAATTGTGCTTCAACCTCATAGGCCTGGTCCACATTTTCAGCGGATTTAATGACCATCCTTGTGTTATCGAGATCCTTTTCCTCGCCGAATTGCATGAATTCTTCCAGTTCAGATTTCTTATCAAGAACGGATTCATCGTTTACCTTGCCTGCTTCTAGATCATCTATAAAATTTTTCGCCGTTTCTTCTGGTGTAACGATCAAATACGAAATCATTAAAATAAGAATGATGCCGGAGACAAACGCACTGGCAAAAATGAGGATTAATTTCTTATTAATTTCATCATCCCTGCTTTCTATGTTTTTTCTTATCAAATACTACCACAATTTAAGAGAAAAAGGGAATTGCCGTTGTGACAATTCCCTTAAGATTAATCCTCTTTCCATTCCCCGCCCCAAATGTTGAATTTGTTTCCATCAGGATCAAAACAATCAAATGCATACCCCGTCCACACTTCCCGGAATTCACCTACCTGTACGCCATGCCCCTTCAAATGTTCATACAGATGCTGGGGATCTTTTACATTCAATGTAGCTGTGAAAATCTGAGCATCATCTGAATTTCGTAACACCCCGCTCTTCCATGTCGCCTTTCGAGGCATATCATCGGTTTCATACAGGAATAACCAATGACCATCTTCTACTCTTAATGAGGCGGTCTTCGACTCACGCTCATAATCATCACCAAAAACACAGCCGAAATGCTCGATCCAAAAATTGACCGCTATATCAAGATCAGTCACAGGTAAATGTGTACAAGGTACACTTTGAATTTGATGCGTCATGATCGATCTCCTTGGTGATGCTCCTCACAGATCATAAGGACATTTCCATCTGGATCTTTGAAATTGAAAAAAGATACATCAGGGAATCTCTCAATCTCCCGGACGATGATTCCTCCTTTTTCTTTGACGAAGGCATATGCTTCATCAATATCATCAGTGTGAAGCATGAGATTCGCTTCAGTGCCAGGTTCATTGTTCCGATCATCATCAAGTAAAAAGCCGCCGTTCCCTAAATCGACATAATGGACAGGACTATCCGGGTCTACTTGCGGCGTTTCTTTACCGAGTAATTCAGCATACCATCGGGCTGTTTTCTTCAAATCTTGGACATGTACAAAGGTAGTACCAACACGATTAATCGGGCTTTTTGTAATTTTCATCGTATTACCTCCTAAAATCATTCCCAGTTGACTGGGGGTTTGTTCCGTTGAAGTTGGATCTCGAGTTTATCAGCAATGGCGGTCAATAGTTCCCGACAGAAGAAATAACTTTTGTGGCGGACGATTTTGCCATCCACTACATCCTGAAATTGTACATCATGCAACTGGAGACCATGCTCTGTTTTTGCAAGAACAATGATGATTTCTTTCCCCCACAAGTTTTTCCGTAAAGCCTGCTTCCCCATGATCCCTGCTTGCATGGATCCTTTTTCGACATCGCCTTTCGAGAATTCTTGAAAACCTGGTGATACCTCCATATGGATGGTATCACTCGTCAATTGGAGCATTTGCTCTATATCACGTCGATTGAATGCATCCAAATACGCATCGACGACTTCCGAGTGTGGTGATATATCTTCTGTTGTATGATGCGCTTTTTCGTATGTGCCGACTGTTTGCAGCTTTCTGCGGGCTCGGTGAACGATTCCGTAGACTGCCCCTTCTGTCGAGTGGACCATATTCGCAATTTCTGCAGCCTTGAATTGAAATACATCCATCAACAGCAACGTTGTCACCTGTTTCGGCGTAAGATGATGAACAAGCACCTCTAATGCCTCCCGTATGTTGAACGCTTGCGAAGCTTGTAGGTCAGGCTCATATTTGTCTGATTCATCTTCAACAGCTCGTTTCCGTTTTCTGCATTCATCAATCCAGCGATTGGTGGCAATTCGAAAAAGGTACGCTTTCGTATTGAGCGGTTGCCAAATTTGGGGGAGCATTGCAAATGCTTTTAACAACGTTTCCTGGAACAGATCTTCGCCTTCCCAGGGGGAACCTGTGACATAACGGCAATAATTCCATAAGTCCTGCTTGTATGGTACGATTTCTTCTTCAAATTGATTATGTAGGGATCTGGTATCCTCTACAATGTTTTTCATCGTATCCGTCAGCATTATGATTGACCTCCTTTCCCCTCTTCACCCTATATAACGTAATCTACCGAGAAAACCTTACGTGCTTTTCGTACTTTTTTTATTTTATTTTCTCTTTCATCCAAAAAACGTCCTCGGTATTTTCGAGTGTAATGGTTGAATCAGGACTCCAGAAGTTTCCTAACGTATTGTGTGTATGATCGATGATTTGTTTAGCTGTCAAATGGTCATTATCCATAGTCGTATGGGCGTCCGTGACCAACGTGACATCATAATGTGCATCGAATGCTCCCCGACAAGTGGAATCGACGCAATAATCCGTTTGTGCCCCACATATATAAAGGTGTTTCATTCCTAACTTATCAAGGACTTCTTTCAGATTCGTATCTGCAAACGAATTAGGCAGTGTTTTATTTATGATGGTTTCCTTTTCTAATGGCTTTTCCAATAAAGAATGTAACTCCCAGCCAGGTTCACCTCGTTTCATCGGTCCGGCAGGGTACTCATGTTGAACGTATATGACGGGAACATCATTAGTCCGAGCATTTCGGATCAAACTTGATATTCGGTTGATCACCTCTTCTTTTTGGTAAGTATTCTCCATGACAGCATCTTGGACATCAATGACAAGCAACACTTCTTTCATTTTTACCTCCTTCATTACACAGAACTTTTGTTCGTATTTTAAGTCATTTACATATTTCGCTAATTAAGTTGAAAATTCCTGCAACTTATTTTCAAGTCATGCGTCTATATAAGTAGGAGGTTCCTTTGAACTTTAAAAAAGCTTCAGGTTCCCCCTGACAAATTATCCTACCTCCCCTTTGACATGGACTGGCTCCCGTGAGCCGGTCCATATTTTTTTCTGGAGTCATTGGTGGTGCCGCTTTTAGCGAAAAAATACAAAAGAGCTCTAGATTGGTTCTAGAGCTCTTTTTTGATCGTGCACGTTATCATTTTACTTTCAGCGTCTTTTGGACGCGTTTTTTCTTTACAATGAGTTGATAGGCCTTCTCTACTTTTTCTTCTACATAATCCAGTGAGATACATTTGCTAGGGTCTGCAAACATTCCCACCGCCCTGGACAAATGATCCACAGCGTTTTTCAAATCTTTTTCGTTCCTTTGTGTTTTGTTTAAATGAATGTCGTCCATCACATGAAAGGCCATAGCTTGAATATCGCGTAATCGTGCTTCTTCACTCTTCAATGCGTTCCCTCCCTGCTAGTACTTTTGCATAATCTAACTTATGGGAAAAGTGTAGGGAACATGAGTGTTTTTTACCTTGAATCGTCGGTTGTCACAATTGTCTTTTTCTGGGCATATGATACCGAAGAAAATTCGGAGGTGTATGCTTGAAATGCAGATGTATCGACAGCCAATGGAGTCACAAAGTCTAATTGAAGATTTACGTAAGGCGATCAATGGAGAGTATAGTGCGATCCATTGTTATGAGAAATTAGCTGAAAATGCGCCAACTAAAGCGGAAAAAGAACGAATCCTTGAAATCCGTAAGGATGAAATCACCCACTTCCAAATGTTCTCGCAAATTTATGTCAGCTTGACAGGTCAGCAGCACAAACCTGAAATTACAGAAGAATGCCCGGATGATTACAGAAAAGGTGTCCGTGCTTCCTTCATCGATGAACAAGAGACTACAGACTTCTACCTGGACATCGCTGATAAAGCTCGAACGCCATACATCAGACATGTTTTCAAACGTGCTTCAGCTGATGAACAAAACCACGCTGTCTGGTTCCTCTCCTTCCTCACGCTAAGAGGCTGATCAATGAATCGGTACCTGAATCGGTGCCAGGTACAAAAATTCAATCCTACAGCCCCAAGGACTCTGAGATAGTGCCTGGCACAGTCACGGAAGCCTTGGGGCTGTTGAGGTTCCAAATGGTACCAGGCACGTATAGTATACTGTTGGTGATAATAAACTAGTGACTAGATGGGGTTTCACAGGGGGTAAAATCATGTTTGAATTGCGGACTGAACGTTTGAGGTTACGTCCTATCAAAAATAGCGATGTTCCGAATTTGATGAAGATATTTTCGGATCCGATTGCGATGGAGCATTATCCATCTACAAAAACGGAGCAGCAAGCAGAAGAGTGGATCGAATGGACGCACAATAACTACAATGCCTATAATGTCGGCTTATGGGCGGTGGAATCGCTGGAAACTGGGGAATTTATAGGGCAATGCGGTATCGCCCCGCAGAAAATCAATGGTGAAGTCTTGATGGAAATCGGTTATTTGTTCGTCAGAGAACATTGGAGAAAGGGTTATGCAACGGAAGCCGCCCAAGCTTGTCTCAACTATGGGTTCGAAAAATGCAAATATCCTAAACTCATTTCACTGATTGCTCCAGAAAACAGACCCTCAGCCACTGTTGCAAAAAGGATCGGGATGCGGAAAGAAACTCAAATTCATAAATGGGACCGCTCTATTGATGTGTACGCCATCAATTCAGATTGATTGGTTCCATCACTATGTATGTTGAGATTTTATACTGAGTTTTGGCCAGATAATCCAGAGTCTTACCCAATGATTCTGCAATTTTGTCAAAATAAAAACCACCCGCTTCCGGATGGTTGATTGAATCTAGCGTTTAAGCCAATCCCCGCATTTGATCACTCTCTTACAAAGGGAAGGATTATGATCGACCGTGTAAATGATCACATCTACTGGTCCATCTTCCGTCCAGACCGGATGAATTTTTCGTTCATATAGGTTTTCATTGCTGGACTCTTTGTATCCTTCAAGGTGATCCAGTTTCTTAAGACCATCAGCATCGACTTCGTATATCTCTCCGAAAACTCTCCTTGTGTCCAGAAGAGTCATTGCTGGGTAACCGAAACCTGTGTCAAACAGTGTTCCTTGAACCCAGGCATGTTCTGATATGCACTTTGCATTTCCCAGCACATGAGCATTGCATTCATTTTTCCGGAGTGTTCCATACACAAACACTAAATGGCCTCTCTCTGTATTCATACTTCTACCTCTATTTTCTGCGGATTCGATTTCGACCTCTCGTATATCGCATGAATTTCTCATACGTTTTTCTGTGAAAAGCTTCAATTTCCTTATCTGTCATGGCTCGGATTTCTTCCTGGTCACGGCTATGTCTTGGAGTTTCAGAGTTTCTTTTTACCATCGAAATTCCTCCTTAAAGCTTTCCCCGTCTACCTATGACCCTTTCATTCATATTGGCTATTCCTACTGACTGACCGATGCCAGGATGATTTGTTTCTCACATTCTTCTATCATGTTTTATATGAAATTTTCTGCAATTATAGACCGGTAGAAATGCGATGTCAACAGGGGATCGCTTATCCTTTTTTTACTTTAATTACATTTTTGGAAGGTATACCCTTGAAAACGAAGAAAAGTCTATATTGAAAACAATTATTGAGGAGGCATGTGTATGAAAATTATGCGTCTTGGTCATGCTTCATACTTGCTTACAAGTAGGTATGGCAAAAAACATTTGATCGATCCTTTTTTAAGTGTGAACCCCGGGTGTCCCGAAGTGTACACAAAACCTGAATTTCTTAAAACAATCGATACAGTTTACCTGACACATGGACACTTTGATCACACGGCAGGCCTAGAGGAATTAGTTGATGCCAACCCCGAAGTATTGATTGTTTGTCAGTATGAAATGGGGTTGATCCTACTTCAAAATGGTTATCAAAATGTACATCTTCTCAATTATGGTGGGTCAGTCGAGTTTGATGATGTGAAAGTAACCATGGTCCAGGCCATGCATACATCTTCCTTCAAAGAAACCGAGAACACTCCACTATATGCTGGACAGCCTGCGGGATATGTCTACGATTTCATGAATGACGTCACACTATACCATTCTGGGGACACAACCATGACGATGGATATGAAACTGATTCAGGAGTTCTACCAGCCTGATTTGGCTATCCTTTCATCTTCAGGACAATTCGTCATGGGACCTAGAGAAGCTGCTTATGTCACAAAAAATCTCCTCGACGTAAAGTATGTCATCCCTAATCATCACTTTCCAACCAAAGAAACATCTCCTAGACCAGAAGTCCTTGAAAACATGTTACAAAACTTCCCAGTGATCGAAACCATGATGGAAAAGGATAAAGAATTATTCGAACTATTACGAGATTACAAAAAAACAGAAGTGATTCTGCTGAATTTTGGGGAAGAACGAGAATTTACCGAGCAAAAAGTTTCCCATAAGTGAAGATAAGCTGGTCCTGGACGGGATCAGCTTTTCTAATACCTCATTGTACCGTATACTAAAAGTAATATAATGGGATTTCAAGGGGGATCAAATGAATAGAAAATTAAAAATGTCGTTATTCGCAATCGTTTGTGTAACAGCTCTTCTATTGATCAGTTGTCCAACGGCAGATGACTATCAGGAATGGCTTTCAGAGAACAATATTTTAAATTGTAATTATGAAAAATGTTTTACGGTGTCATCCGATGTAACTTCAGCTGGTTATACCAAAGCAAACATCGATCAAGTAAAGGAATCAGGCTCAGCTATACATACAGGTGGACTGTTCTTCATGACAGCAGAAACATACATAAATGAAAAAGACCGCACCATTAAAGTAATCGGCTTATTGAATTTCATGATTCCATACGAAAATAAGCTTGATAATGGCATGGTCTATTCAATTGATTTCTTAGATTAATAACGCTTATTCAATTCGATCGGGCGCTGAAGGGCGTCCATATCTTCTTCTACGTTCATGATTTTGTCTTGGAGAAGCTTTTTCGCATCACGTACACCCTGGTTGTAAACATAAGGACCCGCTTCTTTTAAAAAGAAATCCAGCATGAGCCCTGCCGCCAAATCCCCGATTTCTTCTCCCCGCTCATCGATGAAATAGCCCTGGATATTCCGGACGAGCTGTTCGCGTTCTTCTTTCGGTATTTTCAATGTCATCATGAAAAATCTCCACCCTTCTGTTTCTCATCAATAGCTTCGAGAATGTCACCCGCTTTTCCTTCGAGCTGCAAGTCAAATTGCTCGCTCAACAGCGTTGCTTCGTTATTGATGATCACCTTTTTTCCATTCGTTAGAAATGGTAATTCATTCGCTGGAGAAACCTGTAAGCTTGAGCCGATGACGATCAGCAGGTCTGAGTCTTCAATCAGCCGAATCGCTTTTCCCCACGTATCTTGAGGGAGCATTTCACCAAACAAAATGATCTCTGGCCGTAAATGGCCGCCACACATTGCACAAACAGCATGATTCAAAAAAGATCCTTCCTCAGAAGCTTGACCGCAATCCGAACAAAAAATCGACCGTAACGATCCGTGAAGTTCATGAACATTTTTATTGCCAGCTTCCTGATGAAAGCCATCGACATTTTGGGTGACGATTCCTTTCACTAGGCCGTGTTTTTCCCATTCAGCTAAAAGATGATGTCCTTTATGGGGATGGCACGTTTTCAAGTCCGTCAACCTTAAACTATAAAAACCATGGAAAAGTTCGTACTCATTTTCAAGCGCTTCAATAGTAGAGACGGTCATAGGATCGATTTTCTTCCACCAGCCTTCTCTGGAACGGAAATCCGGAATCCCGCTTTCTGTCGACATACCTGCGCCTGTCAGTATCACCGTACTTTCTGATGCCTTCAACCACTCTGCAACAAGGGTAATTTTATGTAAATCCATGTCTTGGTCCTCCTATCTGTCATGGAGATGCTTCTATTATAGCACCCTGAAGACCGGGGATGAATGGAGTGAATTTCACCTGCATTTCCTTCGTTTTATACACGAAAAGGGTGACCATGATGGGCCGACCCTTTTTTCTAGTCAATATGAAAATGGTGGACAAAGCCCTCCACTGCTTTTTAATGACAAATTACCAGCCGTAGCCGCCGCCATATCCATATCCGTCACAACCACAGCCGCCGTAGCCATATCCGCCACCGCCGCCATAAGAAGCTCCTACAATAATCAGTAGGATGAACAAAACAACGATTAAAGTGAAACCTTTACCGCCTTTTCTTTTTCCATCGCTCATGTTTTCAGCCTCCTTTTTATCTAGTCACTACTACATTATGTTGAAAAAAACACACATGATAGGGACAAATATGGAGGTCTGTAAAATTATGCGTATGTCTATAAACACACACATATTATTCGACATGCTATAACACACTATATGTACAACTTTCTAGAGGAGGAAGCCCAAAATGACAGAACATGAATCTTTAAGAACATTTCTTACTCGCGCAGAGCAAGTGATCGAGTATGCATCAAAACAGAATGAACTCTATAACCATCAGGAACCACAGATTGATGCTGCGGTCTACTCTGGTGCGCAACAACAGCTTGAAGAAGCGTATCTGGATCTGCAAAAAGTATCGCATAGTGCCACACCTCAACAGCGTGAAGAAATCCAACGTGTCATGGCCCGGATTTTGGATCTGCAAAATGATATGATCATCAATGATTGAAAAACCGGGGCTGTCCAACTGTTTCAAAGGGCAGTCCTCTTTATTTCCCTCAAATGTTTTGGTGCTCGTCAGATAGAGGTTTCTTTTTGATATTTGGAAAATAAAACTTTAATGGAAAGAATTGCGCGTAATTCTTCTTTTTTCAACACAAAAAGCATACAGACAAAGACTGTCAGTATGCTTATGTGTAATACTTAAGCGTTAGAGTTGTACGAGGGGTGAAAAATGGGGGGCTGATGACGCGTTTAGGCTAGACTTGCACGTTGGAGAGCGGGGCTATTTTACTAATTTGCTCAAGATGCCACTGAAATTGTTCAAGATGCTTTCGAAATTTTGCTCAAGATACCCCCGAAATCGCTCATCCAACATCTAGAATGACTTCCACACAATCATATATGGAAAGAGTTGCGTGCAATTCTCAAACTCTCCTCCTCTTCACAATTATTGTGCTGTATATCCTCCGTCGATTACAACCGCTTGCCCTGTAATGCCCTTTGCTTTTTCACTAGCGAGGAACAAGGTGTAATCTGCGACTTCTTTTACCGATAACAATCGTTTCTGTGGGACTAGTGGATAAATGACTTCCTCCATCACCTGCTCTTTTGAAACCCCTCGATTTTCCGCAAGATCTTCGAGCTGATTCTGTACGAGCGGTGTATCGATGTATCCTGGACAGATCGCATTCACCGTAACTCCATGTTCTGCTGATTCCAAAGCTGTCACTTTCGTCAATCCGATGACGCCATGCTTTGCGCTATTGTATGCAGCTTTTCCTGCGAATCCGACAAGTCCGTTGATTGATGACATGTTCAGAATCCGTCCGAAACCCTGTTTTTTCATAATGGGAAGGGCATGTTTCGTCGCTATAAAAGGCGCGACAAGCATAACACGCGTCAGCAATTCGAATTTCTCTGTCGGGAATTCTTCAACAGAAGCAACATGCTGTAATCCTGCATTATTGATTAAAATATCCAGACTGCCGAAATGTTCGACGGTTTTATCAATCGACTGTTTCACTTCATTTTCCATTGTGACATCACATCTTAACCCAAGTGCTTGATGTCCTTCATCGGTCAGTTTCTGGGCAGCTTCTTTTACACCATCTTCATTTAAGTCGACAAGGGCAACCTTTGCGCCCTGTTCGGCGAATGAGAGGGCAAGTTCATAGCCGATCCCACTCGCTGCTCCAGTGATATAAACAACTTTATCACTAACCACGAATGCTCCCCCTTTTTCAGATTAGATTCCGACTCCTAGTGAGAATAGGATAACCGCTAGCGCCAATCCTATCAACGGCACGATGACCGTCAATGCTCCTACAGCTCCATACGCCGCACTATGAGATTCTCCGCAGATCGCCCGGACCGTCGTGACGACATAACCGTTATGCGGAAGTGAATCAAGAGCACCAGATGAGATCGCTACTGTACGGTGTAAGGCTTCTGCATTGACACCCATGTCCATATAATGTGGAGCTAATATCGGTAATGCAATCGCTTGACCACCTGAAGCCGATCCGGTCATCCCTGCAATCACACTGACCGCAATCGCTCCGCCGATCAATGGGCTTCCGGGAATGTTCGTCATCGCACTTACTGCCATATCAAAGGCAGGAACAGCTTTTGCAACGCCACCGAATCCAACCACCGCGGCTGTGTTCCCAATTGCAATCAAGGCACCTAATGTACCTGCAGAAACAGCTTCCCAGAAATCTGTGAAATACTTTCTGTTCAAGAAGTAAGCTGAAATCACGCCCCCTAATAACGCCACAATCAACGCAGATTGTTGTAAGGAATCATGAAAAATGAAGGAGATGATCAATACGACAACCAATGGGATGAGCCCTGTGAGTGGATGAGGAAGCTCTTTTTCTACCACATCAGGATCGTCTTCCCGTGCTTCAAAACGTTCTCCATTCGCGACTGCTTTTGCAAGCATTCTCTTCAACCACCAGTACCCGAACACTGCCATGAAGATTGCGACGAGTAAGCTGACTTCCCAACCCGCATACGGTGATGTTCCTAAATATTCAATCGGGATCCAGTTTTGGATTTCCGGGGAACCAGCAGATGTCATCGTAAAGGTTACTGAACCGAACGCAAGTGCTGCTGGAATGAAGCGCCGCGGTAGATCCGCTTGTTTAAATAAGCTGAGTGCCATCGGATAAACTGAGAAAGCTACAACGAATAAGCTGACCCCGCCATATGTCAAAACAGCACAAGCGAGTACAATCGCAAGCACTGCCTGTTTCATTCCGAGTTTTTCAACAATCCACTTCGAAACACTGTCCGCAGCGCCACTGTCTTCCATGACTTTCCCAAAGATTGCACCTAGTAAAAACATAAGGAACCATGCTGTGACGAAGCTTGAAAAACCAGCCATATAGTCCCCGACGAGATTCGCTCCTCCCTCCTCTGCAAGCTGTGGAAAAAGTGGCAGACCACTCAAGACTGCAGTGAACAATGCACAAAGTGGTGCAACCACAAGCAGGTTCATGCCTCTCATCGTCAAGACAATTAATAAAATAAGACCACCGATTAAACCGATCATGCTTAACATCCTATATCCTCCCTTAACTCTTCGATTTATTGGAATCGCTTTCAAATTTATCTATTATTGTGAAAGCAATTTCCAATCCAATCACTATTAAATGCAAGTTCCATGCCAAGTAAGAAATATAGCTATATCAAGGTTTCATAATTATTTTCTGATGTATTTTTCCGAAAAGTCGGAAAATAATGAAAGTAAAACAACCCTGACCCGTGCCATCATTAAAAATTCCAGAAAACCGGAAGGATTCCGGAATTCTGGAATTTGTTTCACAACAGATCATATCTTTTCATTTTTTCGTAAAAACTGGATTTACCGATACCGAGAGTTTTAGCAGCTGCAAGCTTGTTGCCGCCATTTTGGGCAAGAGCCTCTTTAATTGCATTCCTCTCCGTCTCTTCAACCAGCTCCTTCAATGATTTACTTCCGATTTTGAGACTTTCATTTTCCTTTAGATATTCGGGGAGGGAGGTTTTGTCGATTGTTTCATCATACGTCAAGTGGACAGCTGCTTCGATTACATTTTCTAGCTCACGTATGTTACCAGGCCAATTATGGTGGAACAAGATTTTGTTTACCTCTTCATCTATGCTTTGTATCCGTTTTCCTGTTCGTCTCGTCACTTTTTCTAGAAAATGTTCCACCAAAGGTTTAATGTCATCCTTTCGTTCACGTAATGCTGGGATGTGAAGCTGGAAACCGTTGATCCGATAGAATAGGTCTTCCCGGAACAGCTTTTCCTGGACCATTTTTTCAAGTGGACGATTCGTTGCTGCAATGACACGGACATTTACCTTCTCCGTTTCATTGGCACCGATCGGCTCGATTTCTTTTTCCTGTAAGACGCGTAACAACTTTGCCTGCATCCGTAATGGCATGTCCCCAATTTCATCTAAAAACAACGTGCCCTCATTTGCCAGGATGAACTTTCCGACTTTACCGCCTTTTTTCGCCCCTGTAAAAGCTCCTTCGACGTATCCGAAAAGCTCGGATTCGAGAAGGTTGTCCGGTATTGCCGCGCAATTCACTTTTACGAAGGGAGCCGTACTCCTTTCACTCAATTGGTGGATACTATGAGCCAACAATTCTTTGCCCGTTCCGCTTTCTCCGCGTATCAAAACGGAAATATCCCCGCTTGAAATCTTCTTCACCTGATCTTTCAACTCTTTAATTGAATCTGAAACGCCAACAAGATCATTCAAGGAATATTTTGCACCATTATTCGCACTCCACTCTTTACGGTAAAATTCGAGTTCTGAAAACAGACTTTTCACATGGCTGTTCATCTTCTTCCATTGTTCAGTGTCTCGGAATATGACCGTACCGAGTGCAGCTACAACTTCATTCTCATGGAAAATCGGAATCCGGTTGGCGATCATGTAGTTCCCTTTGATGTATTGGAGGTCAGCGATTTCCGCCTTTCCAGTCTGGGCGACGATATGCATTCTCGTGTTTTCAATCACATCTGTCACGTGCATGCCAATGACTACCTTCGGATCAACCTCGAGGAATTCACAATAGTTTTTATTCATGAACCTTACTTTACCTTCCATATCGACGACGACCACCCATTCAAAGGCATTATCGATAATGGCTTCCAGAATGCTTTTATCTTTGAAACTGAAATCTGTCTGCAGCAACGTTTTCCGCCCTCTCCACTTTTTCTACTCCCTACTGTACCATAATCTACAATAAAATTATAAGAGTATTCTGACGATCCAAACCCCATAGAAATCTACATTGTTATTATGATTCTTTATGAAACAGTCGCTTTCACTAGACATATACTATATAAGTATCTATTGTGGGGGAATCGCCGTGTTGGATCGTATCTTACTTATTTTGTTGCTTCTTTACCTTCTTTTGATCATTATTCTACAAAACCCGCTCTTTAATGATCATCGTTCAAATTCAAATTCGAATCCAATTACGATTGTTGGAAACATTATTGGACCGGTAAGCTATGAAGATGGAACACTCAAAATTCAATACATTGGCTATCCTTTCGTTCCATTTCGATAGCAAACACGAGGGCTGATGATATCAGCTCTTTTTTAAGGCTGTTTGCGCAAACGTTGTTGCTCTTGAAAGTCGTTGATTTCCGCTTCCAGGATGCTCGCTTTCCACGGGGCGTGCGGTGAGCCCACTGGTCGCCTTGCGACATGGAATGGTCTCACCTGTCCCGCTGATCCCGCAGGAGTCTCGCACCTTGTTCTCCAATCAACTTGCACAAGGTGTTTTTTTAAAAATGACTTAAAAGCAATCTTTTTGAAAAAGCCTTTTTTAATAAGTCAATTATGTGAAGTCTCCCAAATTATGAATGGTTTTTACATAGTAGCAAATACTTAAAGAAAGCTTGGCAAAGCCAAACCTATGGTGCAGGTTGAGCTTTAGCTGCACTTATATTGAAGAAAGGATTTTATACTTTCTTTAAATGTAAAGAAAGCTAGGCTCATCAAAGCCTTAGCTGGATGAGTCTTATATTGAAGAATGGATTTTTATTATTTCTTTAAATGTAAAAAGGAGTGAAGGAGTTATGAAGCTGAAGAATTTTGGGCTTGCTTTATTAGGAATATCCGTTATGGGAATGGTTTTACCGCAATATGCAGACGCATCTAATATGGATTTTGATGGGACTGTCATGATGAAGTCATCCGAAGAGGTTAAAGAGGATGAAGGTCATAAAGGGCGACTCAGCCTTGCACCAGCGACACATCATAAGTTTGATAAGAAAGAGATCCGTTCACTTTTGGAAAAAGGCCATTCGAAAGAAAATGTCTTCCAGGCTGCACATATCGCAAAGCTCTCTGAAAAATCAATTGAGGAAGTTCTGAGTCACTATAACCGATCTAAATCATGGGAGAAAACGGCTGAGCATTACGGTGTCAGTCCTGAAAAGTTAGCTGAACAAAAAGCCAAATGGAAAGCACATAAAAAGAAATTCCAACAGCACAAAGGTGAAATTCTCAGTTATGTCGCTGATTATTCCAATAAGGATGTAGCTGAACTGAAAGGGTACTTGAAACAGGATATCCGTATGCCACAGCTCGTAAAAGCGGCAATCGTAGCAAAACTGAGCAATAAAGATCTGAAGGAAGTCATCCAGTATAAAAAAGAAGGTCATTCAAGAGAAGAAATGATGAAACATTTCAATGTCAGCGATGCACAAATGCATGCTGAGATGATAAAAGTGTGGTCAGATATAAAATCGATCATGAAAAAATAACTTGTGTGAAAGATGGGCTACTTAGTCCATCTTTTTTAATTTAGGCTTTGTTAAAGAATGATGTATATTACTTTGGAATTGTACCAACAGGAGTGTCGTGATTTCCTTTAAAATAACGAAGTTTAACCAAGTCTTCATTTAGATGATTAGCTCCATCAATGTTTTGGACTGTTGCTTCCGGTTTTCTTCTCTTCCTGTCTGAAGTCTGCTCATGTTCGGACAGCCGGTTCCGGTTTTCTTCTCTTCCTGTCCGAAGGCGGCTCATGTTCGGACAGCGGGTTCCGGTTTTCTTCTCTTCCTGTCCGAAGGCGGCTCATGTTCGGAAGATGCTCCTGGTTTTCTTTTCCTCCTGTCCGAAGGTTCCTTTTATGAAGCAACTTTTATTAAAGGACTTCCTTTTCTTTGATAGAATATAGAAACAGTCAGAAAAGAGGGAGCTGATGACCAATGTGGATCAAACCTGTAACGTTGAATGGCAGTCATGTCACAATCCGTCCATTGGAAATGAAAGATATAGATGAGTTATATGAAGCAGCTCGGTATGAAGGGATATGGGATTACATGCCAATGAAAATCACATCTATTGAGGAAATGAAGAAGCTTGTCCAGCAAGCGCTAACGGCAAAAGAAAAAGGTACTGAGTTCCCATTTGTCATCTATGACCAGGTACAACAGAAGCTTGTAGGAAGCACACGTTTCCTGGATATTTCGGAAAAAGATAAACACCTTGAAATTGGCTGGACATGGCTGACTCCATCCGTTTGGCGTTCATCTGTAAATACCGAATGCAAATATCTATTGTTACGTCATTGTTTTGAAGAGCTTGAAACGATACGGGTACAACTGAAAACGGACGGTCGAAATAAACGGTCCCAGGCTGCGATTGAGCGAATCGGCGGGATTCGGGAAGGAGTCCTACGTAAGAGCCGAATGACTTACACAGGATATGTACGGGATACTGTCTATTTCAGCGTTCTTGAATCAGAATGGCCGAATGTGAAAAAGAAACTTGAAGAGAAGCTCAATTGACACAATCCTATTGCTTCTCTTTACTTTTTTTCAAATACTTCATCAAATCATCCACATCATATGTTTTGTATTCAAGCTCACGGGTGTTGAATACGAGGTATGCTGGTGCAGATTCGATTTCGAGCCCCGGGTGGTCGAGTTGCGCATCCTCTAAAGAGTCCACCTTCTGCATACTAGCTGAAGAATAATAAAGCCCCTCTTCTCGCAACATTTCCATTTCGAAATCAGAATCACCGACCACAAATAAGGATAATTGGTTTTCATCCTCCGCTAAAAAAGGAGGTCCGAACGCCGGTTGTCCATCCTCCGGCAAATCCATCTGTGTACTCCAGAATACAAGGATGATTGCAATGATGACACCAAGGGTTATCAACTTTTGTTTGTCACTCTTCATCCAAACCCCTCCCTTCTTATTCTCTACGATTGATATCCTCTAATAGTTCGATCACCCTGTCGTTTTGTTTCATAATTTTTCTTAAGTGACTTTGTATGCCAAGAATCCCCATCAATACGACTATGGTCAGAAATATCATCATGATCATCACCTGCTTTCTTTCGTACCCTTGCGCCCTCTTTTGCATATCGTATATGTATGATTGGTTGGCAAAGGAGTTAGATCTATGGGACTTATATCTGGTCAACAATACATCGACCGAATCAACAATTTACATCCAGAAATATGGATCGATGGTGAACAAGTAAAAGGCAAGCTTTCAGAACATCCAGCTTTGAAAGGGATCATGAAAAGTAAAGCGAACTTATATGACTTGCAATTGAAGGAAGATAAGCTTGATAAAATGTCATTCAAACTGGAAAATGGCGAGTGTGCCGGTATGGCATTCTTCCCTCCTAAGACGAAAGAGGATTTGGAGAAAAGACGTCTTTCTTTCCAGGAATGGGCAAAATCTACTGGGGGGTTACTCGGGCGCTCGCCGGATTACTTGAATACGATTTTGATGACTTTTACCCAAGCTGCTGAACTCTTCCAATCACAAGATCCGAAGTTTTGTGAAAACATGAGGAATCTTTATGAAAGAGCTACTCGTGAGGATCTATCCTTCACGCACACTTTCGTCCACCCTCAAGTGAATCGCGGCAAGTATTATTTTGATGTCTCAGATGATCCAGTGGCCGCACACATTAAAGAAAAAACGAAGGATGGGCTTATCATAAAAGGCGCTCGCCTGTTGGCGACACAAGGTGGACTAACCGATGAGTTGATCGTTTTCCCTCAAGGTGGGATAAGTGAGTCCTGTATGGCAAATGGGTTTTCACTGCCTGCAAATACACCTGGCTTACGGTTCATTGCTCGGGAATCGTTTGATTATGGAAAATCGAATTTCGACCATCCTTTAGGCTCCCGTTTTGATGAACTCGATTCTGTCATCGTATTCGATGATGTACTCGTACCTTGGGAAAACGTGTTCTTTTATGAAAGTAAACAGCTCTCGGGTGAAGTATATTCACAAACTAGTTTTTTTCCACAGACAGTCCACCAGGTGGTCAGCCGCTGTATCATAAAAACAGAATTTATCTTAGGAACCATTCAATTGATGATCCATACCATTAACATAGGTGATTATGATCTAGTTCAGGATAAGGTTGCAGATGTGATCATCGCTTTGGAAGCAATGAAGGCATTCGTCCTGTCCTCTGAAATTCAAGCAAAACCAGACCGGTGGGGGACAATGACACCTGCTCGCGAGCCTCTTCATGCTGCATTATGTTATTATGCGAAAATTTATCCGACCTTCAGTGAAATCATCCAAAATCTTGGAGCAAGTGGTCTTGTCACGATACCGAATGAAAAGGATTTCCACTCACCGATTCGTGGTGACCTCGATGAGTATCTTCAAGCGGCACATGCGAATGCAGAAGACCGCGTTAAAATTTTCCGCCTGGCATGGGACTTATCTATGAGTGCATTCGGCACGCGTCAATCACTTTATGAGCAATATTTCTTCGGTGGACCGCTAAGCCTAGCCAAACGGCTGTATGCAGGGTACTATCGGGATTCTCAAATTGAATGGGTCAAAGATTTCCTTTCAATTGAAGATATCGAATCTGGCAGCTGATCACTCGGCTTTATGGTAAATCATACCATAAAATCCTCCTTTTTATGTTACAATCGGGAAAAAGGGGGATTTTATGGAAATCTATTTTCTTGTAATTACCGTTATGGCTGTATCTGTGATATTCATAGTGTCGATATTCTTCATGATCGGTAATCGAATATCAACGGCTGGTAATGAACAAAAAGAAGAATTGATCCAACTACGGAAAAAAGTAGAAGCGTTGGAGGATAGACTGGAAGAAAAATAATCTCGGCGTGATTTCGAGATGGGGCTTTCTTACTGTTGGGCGAGATACCTCCTTAGTTTGGCGAGATTATCCCTCGATTCCGCGAGATTCTTCCTCCATTTGGCGAGATTCCCGTCCGATTCCGCTAGATCATTACATAAAAAAGCCCACCTTCTCCTACTGCAGGTGAACGTCAATCCGTCCTATCGTCTCTTATTCTCTCTTGTCATCTCAATGATGATCTTTTCGATTTCGTAAAAGTTAAACATGGAATCCGCTCCCTTTCGAGTTTGTTTTGTTACTCTCAGTTTACGGATTTCTCCTTGTTTATTAACCCGTCAGCAGATTGGATTTTCTTCCGCCTCTAGATTGAATTTGTTCTCCGACTATGTCCTAAGCCAATGCAATAACTCATAAGGTTTCTCTTATAAGATTTTAACTTAAACAGTTTCACTCGAAGACCCCCTCTACGTTGTGCGTTGAAAACCTCCTTCTGAGTGGATGACCTGACCCGTAATCCATCCTGCTTCTTCACTTGCTAGGAAGCGGATCAACTGCGCTGCATCTTCTGGGGTTCCGAGCCTCCCCATCGGAAACTTAGGCAGAAGTACTTTCTCCAAATGTTCATCTACCCAACCTGTATCATTCGGCCCGGGATTGACAGCGTTGATTGTGATTCCTTTTTCCGCAAGATCAGGAACCAGGGTTTTTGTCAGATGTTCCACCGCGCCTTTCGTAATTGCATAAGAAAGTTCGTACCGCATCGGTTCAAGAGACTGGCCAGAAGTCATTGAAATCACACGACCCCCTTTTCCTTTTTTAAAACCTTTTGCAAAATAGGAAGTCAATAAAGTCACTGCCTTCACATTGATTGCATAATGCAGGTCCAAGTTTTCCTCATCAATCGTATCGTAGGTATCGTTAACAGAATAACAAGCATTGTTGACGAGGATATCCGGATACCCTAACGTCGTTTCGACTTGTTCCAATAACCGAGGTAGGTTAGATGCTTGCGACAAATCCAATTCGATCCGTTCACACCGTACCCCTTTGCTTTCAATATCGGCTTGTAGGCGCGCAGGTTCATCAACAGCGATTCCCCAGTCCATCTTTTGATCATAATCCGTCCAGTACGTAAAAAAGATATCATTCCCGGACTCCGCGAGTGCCCTGCATGCTGCCGCTCCGATCCCTTTCAAACGACTCGCACCTGTAACCAAAGCGATTCGATTCATGTTTGCCCCCCTCATTGTGCTAATGATTGCTTCATTCTTACCTTTTTCGATTCTTGCACGATCATGACAGCACTAAGAACCAGGAAGATTCCGAGCAGTTGCCAAACCGTAAGTTGTTCATGGAAGAGCATCACGCTTACGAGTGTCGCGACAACCGGTTCAACCGTCGCCGTAATCGATGCACGACTTGACTCAACGAATTGCAGACCAACCGTATAAAGCATATAGGCTAACACTGTCGATAAAAAACCGATCCCAACTGCATTCAGTAAGACAACTGGTTCTTGAAGCTGACTAGATTTCATCCATAATCCAGTTGTAGGAATCATGGCTACAGAAGCAAAGATGAACGTATATGTCGTGACGGTCAGTGATGAATACTTTGCGAGTGCATATTTTCCAAAAATACTATAAAGAGCGTATCCTAGACCAGATCCAAGACCGACAATGACCCCGAATAATGAAACTGAGCTTGAGCCACCTGGTATCAATCCAATTACAAAAGTGCACCCGAACAACGTCATGAATAACGCGATCATCTTTCGTTTCGTAAACCACTCTTGAAATAAAAACCTTGAAAGAATCGTCACGATAGCGGGTGCGGTATATAGTAAAATGGCTGCCACGGCAATCGATGTCTCTTGTATCGCGGTGAACAGGCACCAGTTGAAGAAAACGATGCTGAATATTCCCGTCCCGATGAAATATATGCTGTCACGCCAATCCATTTTAAGTAGACTCGGGTTTTTTATTAGAACAAAAACGACGAGGATCAATGCCGCGACGATTACACGGATTGCGACCACCTGAATTGCAGTGAATCCATACTCATATAACCCTTCAACAAATATCGCAATAAGCCCCCATAAAGCTGCACCAATTGCTATCAATACATACGCCCACTTTTTCATAGATGTCTCTCCTTACTTCAATCTCTGCATCCTCACAATTTCGATATAAGCATGAAAAGTCCTTTTATAAAAGTTCGTTTACACATTTGTTCGAAATTAATTTCAACCTCCAACTGGTAAGAGGATTATTCATGGACTAGTCTTAGCTACTGTATGTTTATCTTCCTTTAAGACAAACTACCGGTAGGATCAATGACTAGTAGAATGGAGGTTATATTGTGGCAAATATAACAAAGAATCGTTTTTTCAAACAAGGTATTTTTGCGATTCTTGTCGCACTTGTTTTCTTATATCTCGCACTGACTAATCCGGATATTCATTGGGGCGGCTTCATTTCCATGATCATTTTTTATGCAATCATCTATTATATCGGTGCGTATTCGGCCGCCAAGAAATCGGATACTGTTTCCGATATGATGGTAGCAAAAAGGTCCCTTCCTTTATGGATCGCCATGTTCACGATGGCAGCGACATGGGTGGGAGGTGGATACATAGCTGGTACTGCAGAGTATACCTACTCATCCGGTATCGCCTGGGCTCAGGCACCGTGGGGGTATGCCCTCAGCTTGATCATCGGTGGTATTTTCTACGCACGAAAAATGAGACGCTATGAATTCATGACGATGATCGATCCGCTTGAGATGCGTTTCGGTAAAAAAGTAGCTGGTGTTTTATACATTCCAGCACTATTAGGGGAAATTTTCTGGAGTGGTGCGATTTTGACAGCACTTGGAACCACTTTCGGGACGATCCTTGGCCTTGATTTTAAAACATCGATCATTATTTCGGCTGCGATTGCAATTGCATACACAGTAGTTGGGGGCATGTGGTCGGTCGCGTTCACTGATGTCATCCAAATGAGCATCGTCATCCTCGGATTATTTCTTGTCATACCTTTTGCTTTGGATAATGTCGGTGGTTTCGGCTCTGCCTGGACCATGTATACCGGAGAAATGGGTTCCCTTGCGAATTTGTTCCCACCATTGAATGGTTGGGAGCACCCGGATTGGGGCAATTACTACTGGAACTGGTGGGACTATGCTCTGTTATTGATTTTCGGGGGAATCCCATGGCAGGTGTACTTCCAACGTGTGTTATCAGCGAATACACCTCGAACCGCCATGTGGTTATCAATTGCAGCTGGTTTCATTTGTATCATTGCAGCGATTCCAGCTGTGCTTATCGGTATGGCGGGATTTGCAGTAGATTGGGCGAGCCTCGGTGTTTCAGAACCTGAAAACCCTGCGATGATCCTCCCTTATGTTTTACGGTACTTGACACCACCATTCGTAGCGGCAATCGGACTAGGGGCATTGGCTGCGGCCGTCATGTCATCGATGGATTCATCCATCCTATCTGCATCATCCATGGCGTCCTGGAACATTTATCGACCCTTGATAAAACCAAAAGCATCTGGCGAGGAACTTAAAAAGGTGATAAAGCGAACCATCATCCTTGTGGGTGTCGCGGCGACCATCATCGCCTTGAGTATTAAAAGTGTGTACGCGCTCTGGTATTTGGCTGCGGATCTCGTCTACGTCATCCTGTTTCCTCAGTTGACGATGGCGTTGTTTTATAAACGAGCGACCAAATACGGATCGATTGCAGGAATCATCGTCTCCTTCTTCTTAAGGCTCGGCGGCGGGGAACCGATCATCGGACTGCCGAAGTTTTTACCTTATCCGTTGGTTGAAGATGGGATTGTCCTTTTCCCATTCCGGACCCTCGCGATGATAACCGGATTCATTACGATCTTTATCGTATCTGAAATGACACAGAAAGCATCTCCGCCTCAACCGCTTCTAACACCAGAAGAGCGACGCAGGAAAGCAGACAGCACTGTCCAATAACGGACGGTGCTTTTTTCATGCAAACCCTCAACTTATCGGTACCAACCTGAATTTTATCGGTGCAAACTCGGAATATATCGGTGCAAACTTTCAATTTATCGGTGCAAACTTGAAAATTATCCTGTTATTAAATCAGATACTTTGAAACCAATCACTCCTAAATCCGTAACTATTACCATACATTTGAAATTGTGGTTAACACCGAACTGCAATTTTAGAGGAGGACGTTTCATGGAACATGTCATAACCGTAGAAAACTTATCAAAATCCTACGGCGATACCCATGCTGTACAGAATATCTCATTTACTGTACAGAAAGGTGAAATTTTCGGGATCATCGGTCCGAATGGTGCTGGTAAAACGACAACCATTGAAATGCTAGAAGGGATTCGAAAACCTGATCAAGGATCGATCGATGTTTTAGGATTACAACCCCATCGTCAATTAAGGGAATTGAACAAGCGGATCGGAGTTCAGTTCCAGGCGACTTCGATTCAGAAAAAAATGAAAGTCAGAGAAGCTCTCGACCTGTTTTCCTCCTTTTATAAAACGAACACCCAGAAGGATTACCTGATCGATCTGCTTGGTTTGAATGAGAAGTTGAGTGTACGATTTGAAGATCTATCCGGCGGTTGGAAACAACGGGTCACTCTCGCACTCGCTACACTACACCAGCCTGAAATCCTTTTCTTAGATGAACCGAGTATGGGACTGGATCCACATGCCCGGCGCGAAATGTGGTCGATGATCAAGCTCTTGAAAGAACAAGGATGTACAATCGTCATCACTACGCACTACATGGAAGAAGCTGAACGACTATGCGATCGTGTTGCGATGATTTATGGCGGTCAGTTGAAAGCCTTGAACACCCCCCAAGAACTTCTTGAAGAAATGGCAGTCAATTACCTTTCCTTCCAAAGTAATGGATTGGAATACGATCATGTCCTCTCCTTACCTGGTGTCATCCGTATTGAAAACGAACATGATACCTTCAAAGTTTATAGTGAATCCTTACAGGAGACTACTTACCATATTTTTGCCCACTGTCATGAGAAGGATATTGCCATTGAAAACTTCAAATTTGAAAAAGGGACCCTTGATGATCTATTCGTCCACTATTTAGAAAAGGAGGAACAGCCGGCATGACTGCAATGCTCAAATTAGCAAACCTGGAAACAAAGATGTTTTTCCGTGATCGTCTAAGTGTATTTTGGACCTTTCTATTCCCTGTGTTGATGATCTGGCTGTTCGGTTCGATGTTCCAGGGACAAGAGATGGGCGAGATGTCATTTGCGGAGCTCTATGTTCCTTCATGGATCGGGGTCAACATCGTGACGACTTCCTTTTTCACATTAGGTACCGTTCTAGCAAATTATCGTGAAACAGGTGTGCTGCGACGCTATCAATCCACCCCGTTGCAACCGTGGAAAATTTTAGCCGCCCACACGTTCCAGGGAACCGTCATTTTCATGATATCTGCCATCCTATTGATGGTTTTTGGCATGCTGATGTATGACCTTACCTTGCCGCAGTATATCGGAAGTACTTTGCTTGCTTTGCTCGTGAGTATCCTTGCGTTTTTCCCATTTGCTTTGTTTTTGACCTCCCTTGCAAAAAACACGCAGGCAGCTGCCGCAATCAGTTCGCTATTCCTTAACCTAATGCTGTTCCTTTCCGGGGCCACCTTCCCATTGGAAATGATGCCTGAGATTTTGCAGTATGTAGCTAAAGCACTTCCGCTATACTATACAATCCAGCTATTGAGAGGAACATGGAATACCGCACCGATCTCCGATTATGGGCTTGAAGCCGGAGTGTTGCTGGGAATAGCAGTCGTATCCTTGTTTCTTGCATCCCGATTCTTCCGCTGGAGCGGCCAATAGTAACACACGGACCTGAGAATATGTAAGAAGAAAACCTGGCAAAGCCAAGCCAAAGGCGTAGGGTGATCCATCAGTTACAAATATACTGAAGGAAGTATTTTTAAACTTTCTTCAGGTATAAGAAAAAGGAAGAGCGATTCAGCTCTTCCTTCATCTTTTCAACCTTTTTGGACAACGATTTCGTCATCGATATAATCGACTTTGATTTTTGTAATCTCTTCATCATCCAGCAGTAGGTCCGCAATGCCATCTTCCACTTTTTCTTGAAGGACTCTTCGGATTGGTCGGGCACCGAATCGAGGATCATATCCTAGATGGACGATTTGTTTCTTCGCTTCATCTGTAACCTCGATTTCACGTCCATCTTCCTTCACCATGTCACGTATATCATCCAGCATCAGATCAACGATTTGTACAAGATGTTCTTCATTCAATTCGTTGAATTGGATGATCGCATCAAAGCGGTTCAAGAATTCCGGCTTGAAGTAATCCCCAAGATTTTCAAGGATGGAAATCGCTTCAGTGCCCTGGTTTTCGAAACCGACTTTGATTCTCTTATCACCAGTACCCGCATTACTTGTCATGATGATGACTGTATCTTTAAAACTGATTGTGCGGCCCTGGCTGTCAGTGAGCCGGCCATCTTCCATGATTTGCAAGAACATGTGCTGGACATCTGGGTGCGCTTTTTCAATCTCATCTAATAAAATGATGCTGTAAGGATTTCTTCGTACGCGCTCTGTCAGCTGTCCCGCTTCTTCATGTCCGACATAGCCTGGAGGTGAACCGATCAACTTGGACACTGAGTGTTTTTCCATGTACTCACTCATGTCAAGACGGAGCATAGCATCCTTCGAACCGAACAATTCATTCGCAAGTGTTTTCGTCAATTCCGTCTTACCTACCCCAGTAGGCCCTACGAATAAGAATGAACCGATCGGACGGACTTTCGACTTCAAACCTGCACGGCTGCGACGGATTGCTTTAGCAACCTTCTGTACCGCTTCTTCCTGTCCGATGACACTTGAACCAAGACGTTCTGCAAAGTTCTTCAGCTTGTTCTGTTCTTCATCTTGAAGCTTACGTACTGGAATACCAGTCTTTTCTTCAACAATCCATTGTACATCTTCAAGCTTGACCTCTGGTTTCTCTTCTGTTGATGTCGCTGTCTGTTCTTGCAGCTTCAACTCCTCATCACGTAGCTTAGCGGCACGCTCGTAATCTTCTTTATGAGTCGCTTCTTCTTTTTCTTTAGCAATCGCCTCAAGCCGTTCTGCGATATCATCTGATGAAGTCGTTCCTGCGAATTTCAAGTTCATCTTAGACCCCGATTCATCCATAAGGTCGATCGCTTTATCTGGTAAGAATCGATCCTGGATGTAGCGCTGGGACAGGGTTACACATGCTTTCAACGCTTCATCTGTATAACGGATATCGTGGTATTGCTCGTACTTTTCCTTCAATCCTTTTAAAATTTCGACTGCTTCCTCGACAGTCGGTTCCTTCACCATGACTGGCTGGAAACGACGTTCAAGTGCAGCATCCTTTTCGATTTGACGATACTCTTTCAACGTCGTCGCACCGACTAGCTGGAGTTCACCGCGGGCCAGAGCTGGTTTCAGGATGTTCCCTGCATCCATGGACCCTTCAGCTGAGCCTGCTCCTACTAACAGGTGGATTTCATCGACGAACAGGATGACATTTTTCCGTTGTTGAACTTCAGAAATCAACTGTTTCATCCGTTCTTCGAACTGACCTCGGATTCCTGTATTCGCGACAAGTGATGAAACGTCCAACAGATAAACCTGCTTGTTGAGAAGCTTCTTCGGTGCATCTTGTTCAGCAATCTTCAATGCAAGACCTTCTGCGATCGCTGTCTTACCTACACCTGGCTCGCCGATCAACACAGGATTGTTTTTATTCCGACGGTTCAAGATTTCGATGACCCGTTTCACTTCTTTATCCCGGCCGATGACTGGATCGATCAACCCAGCTTTAGCCGCATCGGTCAGGTTTCGACCAAGGTCATCAAGCAGACCGCCTTGACCGCTTTTGGATCCAGTTCCATGTCCTGCATGTTGTTCTTTTTGTGCCATGAAATCTTCCATATTGAAGCCCATCGTACTGTTGTCGAAACCACCAAAACCGCTTGGCTGCTTCATTTCGTTTTGGATTTCTTTATAGCATGAAGGGCAGAGACGCAATTGTTTCGTTACCCCATTAATGTGAAGAGTCATTCTTACATTGGCTTCGTTAACTTGACATTTTTGACAACGCATATCAATGACCTCCTTTAAAGTATTCGGCTCTTTTTTATTTGTCTGGTTGATTTTAAGAGATCAACCAGAGTCTTTTTTTGATCAAAGTTGACTTTGACTATCTTTGACCTTTAACTATATTATAGTTTGACCTTATTTGACTTTCAAGTATTTTGTTTTTTAATTTTTCCTAACTATTCAATTGGTCTCCGAGGTTAACAGATGAATCGAGAGGATGCAATGAACTTGTTTCGATTATCAATACGAATGCTGAATGCTCGCAATTCATTAGCCACTTAGCTATGCTGTAAAAAGCAAAGTGTGAAATAGGAGGTATATCTAAATGAAAATACTTGCGATTCATGGCAGTTCAAGACCTGATGGGAATACAGAACAGTTGACGAGAAAAGCCCTTGACGGGTTAGATGTCACTCATATCCATCTGCGTGATTTCACAATCCAGCCAATTGATGATCTTCGTCATGAGCCAGGCGGATTTCAACCTATTGAGGATGACAACGATCATATCGTCAAATTGATGCTTGAGCACGATATCCTAGTCTTTTCTACTCCAGTTTATTGGTATGGGATGACTGGAATGATGAAGGATCTGATCGATCGTTTTTCTCAAAACATGCGGGATACAAGATATGATTTCAAAAGTAGTTTAAGCAAAAAGAAAGCTTATGTAATCTGCTGCGGCGGAGATAACCCGAAGATCAAAGCATTGCCACTCATCCAACAGTTCAACTACATCTTTGAGTTTGTATCATTGGAATTTGCAGGCTATATCATCGGTCAAGCGAATAAACCAGGCGAGGTGATGGAAGACAGCCAGGCATTGATGCAAGCCGGTGAACTGAATGAGTTATTGAGGATATAAAAGATGACAAAAACTAGGCTCAGCCATGGCGATGGCTGAGCCTTCCGTACAGTAAGAAACTTATTCACGTATTACATTAGAGGACACCAAGACCTTATTCGCCTAAAACTAGAAAAATTCAGAGTCATTTCACCCAAATAGCGGAACAGTTGTCCTCTAGTCCTCCACCTTACAATGTTGCCTTTTAGCTTAAAATTCTTGTTCTTCCCGTTTTGGCAGATCCTCTTTCCGAAGTTTGTTCGGTCCCTTCGCCATTTCTTCAGCAATTTCAAAATCCGGAAGGCTTTCCTTCGGTGTTTGATTATGGTGTGTTGTTTTATCCTTTTGCTGCTTACGTTTCGTCATATTGAAACCTCCATCTTTTTACGTTATAGAGGTAGTTTTTGCTGACTCTTGGTTACGTATTCGCAAGAATCATTTCAGAGGGATTTTAATGCTCTTCAAAAATTCTTTCATATACATCCTCATAGGCTTCGTCATTTTACCCGCGATGATTCCTGTCCAGGTATGTGTTCGCTTCCCCTGTGTACGCTCGTGATAATAAGCAGAGATATCTTCATTGTATGAAGCTAGTTGTTTTTTGAATAGTTCATCATCTTGTTGGTATTCATTTACGTGATACATGTTCTCCATCGGAAGGCGTTGCTTTTTACCAGGATTCTGATCAGGAACCCCGACACAAAGGCCAAACAAAGGTATGACTCTGTCTGGTGTGTTCAACACTTTGACCACTTCATCCAGTCGGTTACGGAGACCTCCGATGTAACAGATGCCGAGTCCCATCGATTCTGCGGCAAGAACAGCATTTTGAGCAGCAAGGGATGCATCAATCGTACCAACCATGAATTTTTCGGTGGATTCTACGGTTTCTTCAATATCATTTTCCGATAAGCCTTCCATCTCGACCGCTAGTTTATGACGATGCAAGTCTGCACAAAACACGAAGAAATGGCCGTTCTTTTCGACGTACTCTTGGTTCCCTGCCAGCTCAGCCAGCTTCTTTTTCTTAGCAGGATCCTTAACGCCGATGATCGAATAGACCTGAAGATAACTTGAGGTTGCTGCCGCTTGAGCGCTTTGGACGATTAGAGAGATTTGTTCATCAGTCAGCGGTTCATCTTTAAATGCACGGATGCTCCGATGATTCAATATCGTGTTGATTGTTTCATTCATTCCATTCACCCTAACTTCGATAATTGTTTACTACCTTTATCGTATCCAACCGTCATGACTTGAACAAACATTCTGGCTTTAAAAAATTACATAAAGCGAAATTCGCGACACCTGAGGAAAAGCGGGCCATGCAAAACCCCGCAATGAGGAACGAGTGAGGAGGCTTACGGATCGCCCGCGGAAAGGGAATTAAAGAAAAGAAGAGCCATCAAACGGCTCTCCTTCTAAATTAATTCTTTTTCAGCATTGTGATCATGATGACTGATATCGATAAGAAAGCAATCAGCGCAAGGAACGGGATCGTGATGAATCCAAGCCAGTTGATATACATTCCAGAGCAAGGGACGCCCTGTGTACAAACAACAGCCTGGGTAAACCATTCAGTTTTTTGATGCAGGTAATGGAAGGTTGATACCCCTACACCGATGACACTGAATGGGAGGACATAATATGGAAGTTTCATGTCCTCAATGTACCAACCGATTCCGAGGATGATCGCTGAAGGATACATCAAAATCCTTTGATACCAGCAAAATTCACATGGGACGAAGCCAGCTATTTCACTAAAATAGAGGCTCCCGAGAAATGCTATCAAAGAAATGATCCACGCGATCCCGACTCGCTTGTTACTCATTTGCTTCTTCCAAAGCCGCTTCAATCGCTGGCTTTATTCCATTTTCGTAATCTAGATCGACCATTTTTCCATTCACGAGGATAGTCGGAGTACTTTCAACTGCACTGCTCTCTTGACGATCCTGTTCCACTTTTTCACGGATATCCTGGTCTTCCATATCCGTCTTCAACTGTTCGATATCGATGTCTTCCATATTCTTTTCAACCAAACCAACGAGAAATTCCTCACTTGCCCATGCCTCGTTTGGATCGCCCTGATTTTCAAGAACAAGGTCGTAATACTGCATGTACGCATCCGGCTTTTGAGCAAATACGGCTTCCCCAACTAAAGCTGCAGTAAAGGAATCGGCTCCCATGAACGGTTTATTGATGAATACCATTTGTGCTTTTCCTGTATCAAGGTAATCTGCTTTGATTTGCGGATACACCTGTTCTGCGAACTCTGCACAGTGTGGGCATTTGAAATCGAAGAACTCGACGATCTTGACTGGAGCATCCTCTTCCCCAACAGTGGGCTGCCCTTCATAGGTGACATCAATTTCTTGATTATTTCCATCGCTTCCGGTCTCTGGCTGCTTTCCTTCCTGATTACTGATGATAATCAACAGGGCAGCTACTATTACGAAGATACTGGCAATAACGATGATGAATCCTTTATTGCTACTTTTAGGTGGCTTGTATACGGATTTCTTTTTCTTAGCCATTATGTTTCCTCCTATTATGTACTAACTCTATTTTTATCAATTCCTCTCATGATGTCAATGAATGGGTATTGAACAAATTTTCGTTCATACTTACTTTTTAAAAAATCAACGTTCTCAAAGGCGGTTCCCGCTGGAGTCTCAATGAAAAAATAAAAACCTCCTTACTATCAGGAGGCTTTACAAGATATATTGTTCAAGTTGTTGTTGGTGCGTGGGGTCGTGTTTCTTCTGTTTTTTCAATTTCGTCCTCTTCAATCTCATCTAAATGCTGTTCGTCAAGTTGCCATTTCTTTTGATTCGCAAGATATTTCAAGCCTGTTCTGAACGTCGAAAATGTTTCAGCATCAATCGTGACGCCGGATCGTACGATTTCTTGTACGAGTCTTGAGGAAAAACCGACATAAATGATTTCTACACCCATCAAGGATAACGCCTTCGTAATCTGTTCAATCTGATGAGCAAGATCATCCATTTGGAACTCTCCGTTTTCCGGGATGACTGCTCCTGTAAAGTCACAAACAATCGACTCAGCATTTTGATCAGGAACGTTGTTCAATAACTTCTGCCTCAATATTTCAAAACGTTCATTCGTAAGCATTCCGACAATCGGTACCAAAATGGTGTTAGGCACAATTGATGGAATGATTGGTACAGATAAGTCTGCTATCAGTTGCTTGTCCTTCCTCATCGTCTTTTTGAAATCATTCATCTTGGTTTCGAAGTTTTTGACCAATGCCCGGACATACTCAAATCCAGCTTTATCAATAATAAGCTCTACCTTACGAAAGATATGGAATAGTTCTTTACTAGTAAACGATTCTCCAACCAATTGGTTTTCAATGATGGTCCAAATCTGATCTTTAAAAATCTGAAAACGTTCAAATGAATGTTCAAATGGTTTGTTTTCATGAAGTGAATTCACACTGGATTTCTCTGCCCATTCTGTCATCAATGCATCTGTCTTTGTTGTATCTTCGGCTGTTAATCCATTTGCAACAAACTCTGCGAGCAAAACGTGATCATTGGTCACTTGTTCGTTCAAATGATGTCCTGTTTGTTCAGAAAAAATCGTGCGGGTCTTCTCGGCTATGACTTCTTTTTCGGCTAAAATTTTTTCGGCTAGTGCTAGGATATTCATTTCCAACCCCCTCGATAAAATGTTTAACATATTCCCATACCCTTATTTCGACGAATTAAACATTATTTTCAAAAATTATTTATGGGGGCAACTTGTTACTTCCAACGTTTGATCTCTTGTACCGACCCATTCTTTCAATGCATTGAAGTGTTTGGCGGCATCTTGATACCCCTGATCATAAAGCGCCGTCAGTTTGACTGGATTCCTTTCGATCCGGCTCACTTTCAGTGGATCAGTCGGACGGATGACATAAACATCACCAGCCTTTTCTTTCTCTTTTATATAAGCCATCGTTTCATTGTAGACTTGAAATCTTTTCTCCATTTTGTTGACGAGCCCTTCATATGTCGGATAGAACTTCCTTGTCAACCAGTTCATTCTTGATTGCTGTTTAATATAACCATCATTCCGTGTAAGGATCAATATATTCTTCATGTTTCCGTCCCGTTCTGATTTTCGGATCGGGATCGGGTCCGATATCCCTCCATCCATCAAGCAGCGTTTCTCCATTTCGATGACCGGTGCCATGAATGGCAATGAGCTTGATGCTCGCAGGATCGGTAAAATTTGATCCTTGTATTCCGATTTCTCAAAATATACAGGTTCTCCCGTCATACAATCTGTCGTTCCGATGACGAATCGTTCCTTCGCCTCATGGAATTTGTCGTAGTCGAACGGTACAAGCTTATTCGGGATTTCATCAAAAATCAGATCCATACCGAATAACTGGCGTTTCTTCCATAGATTTTTCAATGAAATATATTCAGGATGCTTGGAAAAACCGATCGTAACCTTCTTATTACGCCCATATTGGCGGGACAGATAAGAAGCAGCATTACAGGCACCGGCAGATACACCGATCACATATGGAAGATAGAAATCCTGTTCCATAAAATATTCCAAGACACCAGCAGTATAAACACCGCGCATGCCTCCACCTTCTAACACAAGCCCTGTTTGGTCCATTTCAATACAACACCCCTTGTACCACGTATCTCACTTTAGTTTATCAAAATACAAAGTATTTCGTAGGGAAAATATGTATATCAGTATAAAATAGATGGCGGCAAACGAAAAGCCAAACGGCTCACAACGTTCAACCGTCAAGGTTGTGAATGTGAGTGTTTGGCTAAAAATCTATTTCATATTGACTATGTTGGCGGAGGTTCACTTCCTTCCCCGCCTGAATGACGATGTTGTGTTTCATCCATTTTTGCTTGAGATGGTCGTTCCTGGTGTTCACGTGAGTTCAAATGGAGATCAGCTTTCTTTTTGTTCGTATACTCATAATAGATAGCAACAAACAGGACAATTAAAAGCGGAATCAGAACCATCATCCACATCACCCGACACCTCCTTTATACCTTTCATACCCTTTCCTTCAGGTTGATAACCCACAGATCGTTTTGTTTTGGAAAATCGTTTACACCACGCATTTCCTTATGTAAAGTAGTAAACAGATAACGTTAAAGGGTGGTCAAAGAATGGTTACAAAACAACTCGTTGCGGTTTTTTTAATTGGGGGCAGCTTGTTCCTGTTAGGAGCCGGATTTTGGTTAAAAAAATCCATATTCCTCATCAAACATTATGATGAAAGTTCAATCGCGGATAAAAAAGGATTGGCAAAAGCGGCTGGGCTGTATGTGATGGCCATCGGAGTGATGATTTTCCTGGCAGCTCTCCTGGCACAGTTGATCGGGATCTATGCCTGGATCATCTTAGGTGTTCTGATCTCATTATCTTCCGTCTTGATGCTTCGTGTCATGACAAAATATGTATAAATGCGAAACGATGAGCACCTTGCTGTTCATCTTTTTTCAGCATTAAATATGGTAATTTCTGTTATAAGCAACTACTTTAGGAGGAAGATAATTGATGACACTTGTTACAAGTATTTTTGGTCTGCTTTATATTATTTTCATAGTCGGTCTATTCGGGTTATGTATTTATGCGTTGGTCACTTTCATCAAATTCATGAAACAGAAGCAAGCAAGTGATCATGAGTTGAATGAAAAGCTTTCCCTCTTAATTGAGGAAATGCGATCAAAATAGTCTATATATCCATTAATTCTAGAATAGTCCAAAAATACAAGAGTGTTTGGAATTCTGATTTATCTGCAAAACACAAAAACCTTGGTGAAGCACGAAAAAACCTCCTCCGATTTCGGAAGAGGTTTTCTCTTAGGGTTTAGGGGTTAGGGGGATAAAAGGTTGTTAGTATAAGGATACCCCGTCCATAACTTTTTAAACTTAAAAAACTAAAAATTTTATAGTTTTTTTTGACTAGTATTTAAAAGAGATTCTAGTTCTTTCGTAACATTTGTGTAATATTCGTAATAAATCTGAAACCTGTTCGCAGTTTATTCGTCTATATAGACAAATAAACTTTTTAAAGGGGTAGATTACATATGAACACTTTCATGGATCTCTTTCGTCCGTTACTTGCTGGAACTATCGCTGTCCTTGCTTTTATCTTTGTTGCCCTTTCATTCTGGAATCAGCTTTCATAGGATACGGGTTAAAAAGAAGGCTGTTTTCCTGAATAGAGCCAAAAAGAAAGAAAGGATTGAACGTGGCTGTTGGTTGGCCTTGTTCAATCCTTTTTTCATGTTCAAATTGTGAAACCTATTTTTCCGAACTGTTTCGCATCTTCCAATCTTTTGAATGCTTCGTGTGCCTCATCTAATGAAAATGTTCGATCCATTACAGGTTTGATATTGTATTTTTCGATAAAAGACAGCATTTCTTTGAATTCTTCATGGCTTCCCATTGTAGACCCTAGTAAATTATATTGACCGTAAAAGAAATTGCGGATGTTGATCGTTATCTCGTCTCCAGCCGAAGCCCCAAATGTGACAACGGTACCACCCGGTTTCACTTGATCAAGCGACTTCTGGAACGTGGCAGCACCTACACTTTCAATCACCAGATCTGCTTTTTCACCATTCATCGCTTCATTCCAGTCTGACTCACTGTCTATGGCACGATCAGCCCCCAGTGTTAAAGCCTGGTTCCGCTTTTCTTCGCTTCTGGAAGTGACAGTGACTTTCACCCCGACGGCTTTAGCATATTGTAAAATGAACGTGATGACACCACTTCCGACTCCTGGAAGCAAGAGATGGTCTCCTTCCTGGAGATTTCCTCTTGTAAAGAGCGCACGGTAAGCCGTTAAGGCAGCTAGCGGCAATACCCCCGCTTCTTCCCAGCTCAGATGTCCAGGCTTAGGCTCTACCTGGTTTGCTGGAACTGCAACTTCTTCGGCAAACGTCCCATTCGAAGGATAGCCTAGAATGCCGAACCCCTCTGGTGGAGCTGCTGAATTTTTCTGCCAGCCAAGCCCAGGGTTTATGACAACTTCATCTCCTACGGAAATTCCTGTCACACCAGCAGCGGTTTCCGTTACGATTCCTGCTCCATCTGACCCTACGACAAATGGTCCTTCATCTTCTCCATGTCGATGTAGGACGAACAGATCCCGATGGTTCAATCCAGCAGCTTTCAACTGGACTTTCACCTCGTCATCTTTTAAAACGGGAGACTCGAATGACTGTACCTTCAAACCTTCCATGCCTTTTGGATTCGTATGTACGATCGCTTTCATTCTATATCCTCCTCCTTTTATCATTATTATTGCACAATTCAACCGTGTTACACGAATAAGACGCTTCAGGAGCCACTCTCGAATTCACATTATATGGTAACATGGTAAAAAAGGGGGTTACGCCATGATTCGATTTCAACAGATGACAGATCAGGAGTTCCAAGTCTTTCGCGACCGTTCGCTCAATGAGTATATCGACAACATGAGCAAGAATTACGATATGCCGATCGAGAAGGCAACTGAAAATGCAACGAAACAATTCGATGAGTTATTAAAGGATGGATTAAATACGGAAAATCAATATCTCTTCCATGTCGTGGATGACGAGACAAATGAAAAGGTCGGGGTGATCTGGTATAACTACAAGGAACAGGATCGCCAGGTCTTCATCTATGAAATTTGGATGGATCCCGGTAAGCGCGGGAAGGGTTATGGAACTCAAACATTAGATGAACTACATAATAAAGCGAAGGATCTAGGAGCAAATAAAGTCGGACTTCACGTATTCGGTCAAAATACTGGAGCCATTGCGCTATACAAAAAAGTCGGTTACGAAAAAAACAGCATTGTCATGACAAAGAAATTATGAGAATATTGCGCAACCGCCATTTCATGGTATAGTGTGTAGAGAATTACGTCACCAAAGGAGTTCTTTTCATGATAAAAGAAACACATTCACCAAAAATCACACCCGAAAATGATCCGTGGGAAGCTTATCTGGATGTCACTGAACACGGGCAGATGGTATTGAGCAATATAGAATTCACGACGACCACGATCTGCAACATGCGTTGTGAACATTGCGCCGTAGGCTATACATTACAACCGAAAGACCCCGATGCACTTCCAGTCGATTTGATGATACGTCGCCTTGAAGAAATCCCTCACCTTCGTTCGATCAGCATTACGGGCGGCGAACCGATGCTCTCCATGAAATCCGTTAGAAACCATGTCGTTCCATTACTCCGTTATGCGTATGAAAGAGGCGTCAGGACCCAGATCAATTCGAACCTCACGCTTGATTTGAATCGATATGAACTGATTACACCTTATTTAGATGTTCTACATATATCTCATAACTATGGATCTATTGAGGATTTTAACGAAATTGGATTTGCAATGATGGAGAAAAAGCCTACTGATGCTCAACGGGAGAAGTACTTCCATCTGATGGTGGAAAACGCGAAAGCTCTCACAAGTGAAGGGGTGGTTGTCTCTGCGGAAACAATGCTGAACAAACGGACTTTACCCCATCTCGAAGCGATTCATGAACAGATCGTTGACATGGGCTGTCAGCGGCACGAAGTCCATCCTATGTACCCTAGTGATTTCGCAAGCGGTTTAGAGGCGGCATCGCTCCCTGAGATCAGGGAAGGTATCCATCGTTTGCTGGATTCTCGCGATCGATACACGTGGATGCTGTTCGGAACCCTCCCTTTTTACGCGTGCAGTGATAAGGAAGAGGACTTGATTCTGTTGAAACGGCTATACAATGAGAAGAATGTGACTGTCAGGAATGATCCGGATGGACGCTCCCGTCTGAATGTCAACATTTTCGACGGAAGTGTCATCGTCACTGATTTTGGTGATGCACCTCCCCTCGGAAATATTCAGAAAGATCGCTTACAGGATATTTATGATCGTTGGATGAAAAGCAGGTTGGCTCAAACCGTCAATTGCCACTGCCCAGCCGTACAATGCCTCGGACCTAACATCCTTGTAAAAAACGCCTATTATCCAGAAGAAGACTTCACCGTTAAAAAAGCGAATATGTGAAGAAAACTTGGCAAAGCCAATCCTTTGGCGCATGCTGAGCTTTATTTATCCCTTCGGCCGTGTATCAGTTGGACGATCTTCAGAAGTAAAACCTCCGAATACAGAGAAGGTTTTTACTGATTCTGATAGAGGCTCCACTCTAACGGACACACGAGACGTTATTCGGCACAAAATAGGATATTTTTGCAATTTAGCGGACATGAGAGACGCTATTTAGCTAAATGGGCATACTTTTCCGGCTAATTCAGGCAAATAAGCGCTGGTGTCCGTTAAAGGTTTGTTTCAACTTTCATTTCAGATCGCAGCCTGATTTTTCAACTTACATTTAAAAAAGCTGGGGCTGTTCATATATCAGCCCCAGCTTTTCTTACAACTGTTTTTCCAGGATGATTTTCGGTTCACCTTTCCCATCCGTAAACGTACCAATCACATCAAATCCGTTTTTGATATTCAGAATCAGCATGCTCCGCCACTGATTCTTCGTATGTGTCCGGATTGACTTATATCCGTTCTTCCGACACCAGTCATGTTGACAGATGAGAAGTTCCTCCCCTACACCTTTACCTCTATGATCAGGATGGATTCCTCCTAACCAGCTGTAAAAATGGTTCGTCTTCCGTTCGTACCCGATTTTATACCCGATAGCTGTTTCCTTGTCATAAACCGCCAAAATGCAGGGACGATGCTTTGATTGCAGTTCATCGTAAAAGCCATTTGTCGAGCTGAACACCAGATTGTGTAACGCACATAATTGATCAAGTGTTTTTTCATCAGGCATACTTGCAAAAATACGAATATCCATCGATCAGTGCTCCAGTATTTCGATTTTAGACTCTTGGCCGTTTGCTATGATTCTAGCTTTCCCACCAATAGGAAAAATTGAAGTAGGCTGAGTATGACCGAAGTTCACATTCGAAATGATCGGGATGCCCTTCAATTCAGCTTTACGTCCGATGATCAGACGCAGTGTTTCATCCGAAATATCAGATTGAGGCTGGAACCTGCCAATGACGAGAGCTTTGATTTTATCCGCATCAGGTAAATGCAGCAATGACTGTAGATCACGATCGAAAATCAAATCCTCAGTCAAATAATCATCTTCTATGAAAAGAATTTTATCTTTTAAAGGAGGCATGTACTCCGTTCCCTGCAATAGATTCAACGTACAAAGGTTTCCGCCAATGATCGTCCCTTCCGCTTCACCCTCCTGCAGCACATCAAATGGACCTTGCTCATTGAATGTACGGTTCTCCTGATCTCTGAACCACGGATCGTCACTCCAATAATCTGCCGGATATATTTCAAACGGCTCTTCTGTAAACAAACATTTTTTGAATTGATCTTCGGTGTACTCCAGACCTTTTTTCATACCGAATGTCGAAAAATGCGGACCTGAATAGGTGACTAGATCGGATTTGGTATAGATTGCCGTACCTAGTGCAGTTATATCCGAGTAACCACAAAGAATTTTCGGATTGTTACGGATCAAATCATAATCCAGATAACGGAGTATTTGGTTCACATTATAACCACCAAGGAATGTCAGGATCGCTTTCACATTTGCATCCTGGAAAGCATCGTGGAGATCCGCTACACGCGATTGGATACTTGAAGATGTGAATTCATCGGATTCATTGACATGCTTTCCTAACGTGACGCGCAGCCCCATTTCTTCTAATCTCTCAATGGAATGACGTGCGTTTTCCTCCTGGTTGATACTCATGCTGGTAGAAGGGGCAACCACCCTCACCTCATCGCCAGCCTGGAGTTTGTTTGGAATTATCATAGCCTCTCTCACTTCCTTTCACGTTTGTAATATTTTCCTATCATACCAGATTAGGAGAAAAAAGGAAGGGACTTTTAAAGACTTCTTGATAAAGCTGTTTTGGGAGACTGTTAACGGAAAATCCAACTGACCCAAAAAATCATCTTAACCCATGAGTTTTCCTTATACGTAAAAAAGCCAGTCTTGAATTGATTTCAAGACTGGCTGTCTTTATAACCCTTATTTATAGATTTTCACTTTTCCGACTGTTCCATCTCCACTCTCAGCTAGCACACGGAATTTCAATCCGTATGTAGGGACGTTACGTCCTGCGTCTGGAAGTACTGGAGTCATATATTTCTTTGAATCATCAAAGAGCGGTGTTCTTTCAGTTGCATTATCCTTCATCGTAATACCTAACGTATCACTGTAATCAAGGAACATCTTCTCAGATTTGCCTAAACCGAATGCTGCATCATGCATTTGATATCGAGTCGATCCTAGTGCACCATCGCTCCAACGGTTTACAATTTGGTCAGCGTCTACTACCCCAAGGAATCCTTCACCAGGATGGACACCTGTCCAGTTGTTGTCATACGAATCATCCACATACCATACAAGAAGTCCAGCATCATAATTCATCAGGCTGTTTCCACGACGGATATGTGAGAGTCCTTCATCAACACCGTTATGGGATCTCCATTCAAGGAGATAGTAGTGTTCTGAGGTGAATTTACCAGTATCCCGCTTGAATCCGTGTAGATCAAATGCTGCATCTGATTCTGATTCAGCTCCGTCAGATACAACCTCACTACCGTCCGCAGTTACATTGACATTATCTACATACATTCCGTCAAGAGTCGAACCCCAGTCAGTCATGTAACGGTATTGTAATTGGATCGTTTGTCCAGCGTATTCACTTAAATCGATTGTTTCGTGAATCCATCCATTACTTGATCCAGTATAGCCAGGCATATTTTCTTTGATTGCCGGGTATCCATCTGAAACAATATCAGAGGAAGTGTTTGGTGTTGATAAAGACTTCCATGTAGCACCATTATCAGTTGATACTTGGACCATTCCAAAGTCCCAATTCGATTCGATGTTATACCACACATCGTAGTCTAATGTTGCGTTCGTTGTATTCGTAAGATCGACCTCTGTCACCATCGTATGGTCGATTTCATCTCCTGTTCCACCATAGTACTCATAGTCACCGCTTGCAGGTGTGTTTACCACAGTTTCTTTATCTGGAAGGTCGATACGTACTGCATCATTGTTCGTACCTTTTGTTACAGCTTCATCAAGTAACACTTCAGTTCCTTTGCTTGTTACATCATCCGCATGAATCGTTGTACCGGTCAACCAATTGCTTCCAGGCATTGAAGAATGCAAGAATTCTTTCGACCATGCGCTGAATCCTGTAGGTTCAGTACCAGGTATGTCTCCAGCCCAGCTTCCGCTTGACATGATTGACCAATAAGCGACGGCTTCTCCAGCACCAGAATAGATTGTGTCGTATTCATCCGGTAATCCTAGGTCATGTCCATATTCATGTGCGAAAACCCCAGCTGCACCGTCTGCAGGCTCAATGGTGTAATCGAAAGCATACATTGTGCCTACTCCCCAATAATCCACTTCTGGTTCAGGGGATCCAGTGATCGGGAATACTCCGCCAAGGGACCAACGATGTGACCAGACTGCATCTGCACCAAGGCCGCCGCCGCCTGCTTCTTCACCGACAGAAGAATGGACGATCATCAGGTGGTCGATCAAACCATCTGGCTCACGGTAGTTTCCGTCGCCATCAAGGTCATAACGGTCTTCTTGATCATATTGGCTTAAATCAAGGTCTGGATCCGCAGCAGCTGCCAAAAGTGCTTCTCTTACTAAAGCACGCGGATTGGAATCATTATCGCTAGCATTATTCCCACCGTAGTACGCTGCTGGATTCTTCGCTTTGTACCATCCTGCTACTTCCCCTTCGATTGAGTAGCTTCCGCCTGATTGCTCTTCATAGAATTGCTTGACGGATACGAGGTTTTCGCCATTCGGTCCTACATAGCCATCGTCGCTGAACAGCATATCTGTATAATGCTCTTTCACATAATCTTCATAGTACATATCCGTATCGCCAGCTGCAATATTAGAAGCTGGGTAATCTGGATATTCGATCAGCAAAGCAAGTACTTTGTCTGTACGTGTTCCGCCATTCCATGCTTCCTCTGTAACGCCATCGACAGTATTCCCTTTAGTCTGGCCCTTCTTTTTCCCTTTACCAGAAACCAGGCCATTTTCTTTCATTTGTTCCTGTAGTCTTTCTTTTGATTCCTTTATTTCTTCTTGCAAATCTCCCTCATGCGAATGTTTTCCATTCGCTGCTCTTTCTTTCAAATACTTATTTAATGCCTTTTCTGCTTCTGCAGGTGTCGCATTCTTTGAAATCTTTCCGCCTTCTTTCAGCATTTCTATCAATCTCTCATCATTCGCAATCCCGAGATCGATCGGTGCTCCCGCATAAGACTTTGAAACGCTTTCTTTGATATGCTCTGCTTCTGCGTGCTGAGGTGATGAAAATGCACCGTATGTAAGCGTACTGATCCCCATCATGACTGCTAGTGCCGTGGATGCTATCTTCTTCTTTTTCACCTGATAATGCCCTCCCCTAAACTATTAAAATATAATATTCTAATACTTTTGTAGTAATAGTATCAATTTGACGAAAAATTGTAAATATTATGTTTAATAATAAAGAAAAAGGGGAAAATAGACATATTTTTGTATATATTTGAAAAAATAAGAAATGGATTATGGTAATAAGTGCCTTCCGTAATTACATTAAATGGTAACTAAATGCTGTTTCACTTCATTATTTTGAAACAAAGAATGGTGTCATCAGTAAAAAGACCCAATTAATTCTGTGGGTCTTTTTGCCATTGACTTTATTTTTTTACCATTACGCATACAGAGTCTCACCCTCGTTCCTGGTTCCGGGTTAACTTTAAGCTTGTTCCAGGATCACTTCTCCTACTCCGACATCCAGGTCAATGTCAATCTTCACCTCAGCCGTTTCATACGATTGGTTTTGATAACTGTCTCCGACAACAATGAAATGATCTGCTTTGACTTTTCCAATCCCTTTATCAACATCAACCTTCATACCTGTATGTTTCGGCACACGGATTTTCATTTTCCCGACACCTGCGTCAATTTTGACTCTGAAACTATTTTTCCATTCTCCTGTCAGGTCGATTTCTGTTTCCCCTACCCCCGATTCAATATGTAAATCCATTAAATTCAACTTAGAAAGGCCTAGCTTCGACTTTCCTGCACCCAGCTCTACTTTCAGTGCGAGAGGCAGATCTCCATTCAATGCGATTTCCCACTCTTGTTTAGCCTTTTCCATACTCCATGTGGTTATAGATTTCTGAGGTACGACAAGTTTTCCGATACCACTTTCAGAAATATCATATACAATTTCGGGTTCAGGAGATTCCCCGTAGACCGTAAACCTCCCCTCCATGATTTCCATTGTTCCATCGTGCAGATCAAGTTTTCCAGTCCCTAATTGCAACTTTACATCCAATTCTGTTTCATTTTTCCGATTAATGGTCTGTGTTTTCATCGTTCTTTCTTTTATGAACATATCTGATCGCTCCTTGTTTAACGTTATCTAAAGTTTAATCGATCAAGGTATTTCCATAAAACAGGCAAGAGGTTGGTTTCACATCAGTCTTAGGACTGAAGTGTGTTATTCGTTTTAGGATGGAGAATGGATGGTATATACTATCAGTGAAAGGATGAATAGTATGGAATTTCATTTTCTCGGAACAGGGGCAGGTGTTCCTTCTAAAGGCAGGAACGTTTCGTCACTTGCTCTGCGTTTCATGACAAATCGTGAAGGGGATGTATGGTTGTTCGATTGCGGTGAATCTACGCAACACCAGATACTCCATACGAACTTGAAGCTATGGCAAATATCGAAAATCTTCATCACACATATGCATGGCGATCACCTTTACGGCCTTCCCGGAGTTTTAGGGAGCCGCTCGTTCCAGGGAGCAGAAAATCCTTTGACAGTGTACGGACCGATTGGAATCCAAGAATTTGTGACTGCTGCATTGGAAACGAGCAGGACCTACTTGAAATATCCTTTGGAGCTCGTTGAATATGAAGATGGATATGTTGAAAATGATGACGGTTATAAAATTGAAGTATCGTTACTGGAGCATGTGATCCCATCTTTCGGCATCCGAGTGACAGAACCTTCACAGCCTGGTCAGTTGCTTGTTGAAAAGCTTAAGGAATTCGATGTTCCACCAGGACCCATCTATAAAAAGCTGAAAGATGGTAAGAGAGTCACCCTGGAAGATGGACGGATCTTGAACGGGACAGACTTTGTCGGTGAGGAACAACCAGGCAGAGTCGTTACGGTTTGCGGTGATACTCGTCCATCTGAAAAAACGGTCCAGCTTGCTCGAAATGCTGACCTGCTCATTCATGAGGCAACGTTTGCTGAGGGGATGGAGAATCAGGCGATCGACTACTATCACTCGACTACGATACAAGCCGCTGACATTGCGAAAAAGGCGAATGCCAAACGACTGATCCTTAACCATATCAGTTCAAGATACCATGACCAATCGGAAGAGTTACTTGAAAGTGCTGTCCGCGTTTTTACGAACACGGAACTCGCGCATGACCTGGACATTTTTCATCTTACAAAACGGAAATGCACGTAGCTATATTTGTAAAAACTAATAGCAAACGCAAAAGTGAAGCCCAATAAAGCTCCCATCAATAAAAGACTTCGGCTGTTAACCGAAGTCTTTCTTAGCTTAATCCACCCAATCTTCAACATTCCAGATATCTGTGACCCACTCCTCGTAAAATTCAGGTTCGTGGGAGACGATCAGGAGGGTACCCTTGTATTTCCTGAGCGCTTCCTTCAAAGCTTCTTTCGCCCGCACATCTAGATGATTTGTCGGTTCATCCAGGACAAGAAAGTTACTTTCCTGCATCATCAACACACAAAGTCTTACCTTTGTCTGCTCTCCTCCACTCAGGGTGTTCATCGGCTGATAAATGTGTTCGTTTTTCAAACCGCTTCTCGCTAGACGTTTCCGTACATCCTTTTCTTGCATGAGCGGAAATCTGGACCATACATATTGAAGAGCAGATTCTTTAATAGGCAGCATGATTTCCTGCTCAAAATAAACTGGTCTCACGAAGCTCCCAATCTTCACTTCTCCTCCAAGCGGATCAATGATCCCTAGTAAGGATTTGATTGTTGTTGATTTTCCGATTCCGTTGTATCCTGTGATCGCAATCTTCCTATTCTTCTTGATCGTCAAATCGATGCCGCTAAACAATGGTCTCTCATAACCAACCTGCAGTTCGTTCGCTATTACCACTTCTTGATTCGGTTCACGACATACATCAAAATTGAAACGTGGGACAGGTAAGTTTGACGGCTTTTCAATGCGTTCAATTTTCTCCAGCTTTTTTTCACGGCTTTTCGCCTGCTTGGCTGTCGATGCCCTCGCTTTATTACGGCGGATGTAATCCTCCAGCTTGTCGATTTCCCTTTGCTGTCGCACAAAAGCCTGATACGTTTGTCTTTTCCGTAATTCATAGGCTTCGGTAAAAGCATTGTAATCTCCCACATATCGAGTCAACGTTTTATGCTCCAAATGGTGGATCACCGTCACCACTGCGTTCATGAATGATGTGTCATGAGAGATCAAAATAAACGCATTCGGGTAATCCGATAAATATTTCTGAAGCCAGGTGATATGAACATCGTCCAAGTAGTTCGTAGGTTCATCCATCAATAAGATATCGGGTCGGCTCAATAACAGTTTCGCAAGCATCAACTTGGTCCGCTGCCCCCCGCTTAATTGTTCCGTCTCCGTAGTCATCCCTAGAGCTGTAATCCCTAAGCCTGCTGCTACTTCTTCTATTGTTGCATCGATCGTGTAAAACTGATGAGCATCCAACGTATCCTGTATTTTCCCGAGTCTATCGAGATCTTTTTCTAATTTGGTATTCTTCGGGTCTGATAGTCGTTCAGTGATGCTCCCCATCTCACTTTCTAGTTCATAAAGATGAGCAAATGCACCTTGCAAGTAAGTTTTGATGGTTTCTCCTTTTTTAAAATCAGGATGCTGCTCTAGATAACCGATTTCAATGCCTGGATGACGGTGAATATCGCCGCCATCAAGAACTAACTCTCCTATAAGCAGTTTCAATAATGTAGATTTCCCGCTACCATTAGCGCCTACAAGCCCGACATGCTCACCTTTCAAAAGCCTGAATTCGATTTGATTGAATAAAGTCCGGTCACCAAAACCATGTGTCAGTCCACTAACATGTAATATACTCATCGATTGTTCCTTCTTTCCTTGTAGTTTGGACCATCACACAAGACAGCAGAACAAGGCCTCATCCTTTCTTTAAGTGAAATAAAGAAAACTTGGCAAAGTCAAGCTTTAGCGCAGGCTGAGCCTCAGATGCCGTTATATTGAAGGAAGTATTTATACTTCCTTCAAATATAAAAAAGCAGAGTGAACGAACACCCTGCTACTTTTTCCTGATCATGAAGACAGGAAAATGTCTTTCCGATTCTTCTATGCCGGTAAAGGGGATACGAGGATGTTGATCTGTTGTCTTGTGATGGCTTTTTATAAAAATGGGCATACTTCTCCCGTCATCAAGCCAATACAATTAAAAGCACAACAGATCGATTCATCATCTCGCAGTAAACACCCTTTCGTTGGTTATTACTTCCATTTTATCTGATTCCACTTCCATTGTAAAGGAGACATCAAATTTCCGGTACAACAACAAAGGCTGCCGAGAAGTTCCCCCGACAGCCTGAAGTATCATCATTCAAATGCTAATGAACTCTATTTATTATTTTCAACGGTAATGGATTATAAATAATCTTTACGTCTCTTGGAATGAGAAAATCTTCTTGTGCATCTTTCAAAAACAGAAACATTCGCTTCCCAGCACCTGAATTAGCGGAATGAACCGTGATGGTGTCTGCGAATAATTTGTGTTTCACCATATACTCGACAAGCATATATCCATTACGATACTTGTTTTCTAAATCATGGTCTAATGAAAGATGTTGAATATCCTTTTCCTTCAACAATTTAATACATTCTTCAATGTCTGAAGCTAAAATATAATTCTCGGGACATGGACGGACATCGTCTAAAAACACATTAATTTTTGACAATATTTGTCTCCTTCCCGCTGGGTTAAGACAAGTATAACACACTTAATTCCATAACCCCAAAACGATTATGAAATCAGCTATCATTCGACAAAAGTTCTTCTATTACAACATTTCCCCACGGGGCAATCCGCACGACTATTTTATCAGGCCGCTCATCTTCAATAGTCTTTCCAGTGCCTTCTTCTACATAAAATCGTTCAATTCCATAATCAACCGTCAAAATATTAGAATATTCATCAACCCAACGGACCTTACCTTTTAAGACAATTTCATCATTTGTAACATCAGGCTTACTATGGTGAACACTTTTCGCTTCATGAACATCGCCTGCTTTCTGAAGGACGACATATACCGTTTCCCTCTGTTCGATATCCTCATTTTCTAATAAATTCTGAGATAAAGTTGAAATTTCGTAATTCAATGTCACGTAATCCCCATAAAAGAGATCGCGGGGATCGATCGGTTCTGTTTTAAGTACAACCTGTTCACCGATTTTCAACGTCAAATAATGTGATACAGCAATGCCTGACAGAATCAACACTTGAAGCACGATCAAGAAATAGATCCATTTTTTCCTCATCATGATCGCCCTCCCTTTGCCTGGTGCACCCATTCTCTTCTTCTCCGTTCAAGCAGCCAGCTTAGGATGAAGAGCAATACCCCTCCAGCCAAGAAGAACATCGACTTCGGCAGAAAGTCCCATGCCAGTTGAATATAAGCGACTAGAGTACTGATCAGGAACAAAAAGGTCCCTCGATTGATCCGTTCCGATTCTTCCAATTGGTACCCCTGGATCAATATGAATAAGGAATAGCTGAAGGCAAGCAGTAAATAAAGCAGGTCTCCAACTTCACTAATTAAGAACAACGGTAAAAATAAAGCGAGATCTAGCCAGTTGGACTGTTTGTTCTGACGGAATTTATTCCATGCAATCAAAGCACCGAGCACGAACAACATGATAAAATATAACGCTCCGCTTCCGATTACATTCTCTTCATAACGGACAAGCTCTTCCAAAAAGAAGACATGGATGAAGATAACTGCTAAGCTACCGATGATACTCAAATTCCTGAATGCAAGCTGAGCCTTTTCACTTGGAATCACTTCACTGATTCCATAAAGGATGAAGAAGATGATGGTCATCCATAAATAGATTGAATCGTATGCCACTAACAATGTTATTCCTGTAATTGAATAAGCGATTGAATAGAAATAATAAAAGAGTGGATGGTCCTCTTTAAACGTCAAGTATCCTGCTACAATCAGAATAAGGAAAGCTAATATAAAACTGAAGCCTTGAAAAGAGATGGCACTATAAATCAAGCCTGCAACACCGATCACTAAAGACAAGAGATAAATATAGCTGTTCGGCAGCATTGCATACGTTAATAAAGCGACCATCATCCATAATATAAAGGCTGTTGAAGTATATGAAACGATATGGAACATTTGGGCAGTGAGAAATATTCCAGCTCCGAAAGTAATCACTCCGATTCCTACGAGAGCAATTCCCAGTGTTTCGGATCCTTTTTCAACGAGACGGTATCCACTCAGCTGGAAACCAATCAGTGCCCCACAAATAATGACTAACCTGAACAAATCACTCATGTTCCCCCAATTGGAAGCTACAAAAGTAAGAACGCCCAGGCCTATTAAAATACTTGCTAAGATCGGCAGAAGATTGTTGTTCTTTTTTTCATATAACGATAAGATGCCGTCAAACTGTTCTTTTTCAATCAGTCCTTTTTCCATCCATTTCGGACCTTCTTTTTTCAACCATTTTCTTTCGTTCATCTCGGCTCCCCCTCTCCTTAATAATTTATGTGGTCTTCAAAAAAAACAGTTATAAAATACATACGATTTAATAGTGTAATTTTACACTATTTTCGTACTTTTGGATATACAAAAATTGATGCTTGTCCTAATTGGGTAATTCTCCCTTGCCTCGCTTTTTCCGCAGGAGTGTCCTGAGGTTCGTAGAAGACAACAATAAAAACGAACAAAGCCCAACAAAAAAAAGTGTCTGACACCTCCGACATAACATTTTGTATAACCACAACTTGTTTGTTAATTTCGGAGAGACTCAGACACTTTTGGAAGAAGTCTTCAAATAAATAAAGTTTTGTTTAAAAATTGCCGGGATACAGTTTGAAAGTACGAAGTTTGTATGGATAATGTCGCTATCACCAACCCATTTTTCACAATGGATTGTTCTTTACTATCCAAGTTTTCAAGGTACTGGATTTTATTTTCAGCTTTCTTAAAAATAAGCGTTTCAGCTTTAGTACCATTTTTCACACGGAAATCAACATCAACAACCTGGTCATTGTTCAGATCCAGCTCTTCAAAAATAGCTGCATATGTATAATAGAAATCAAGTGGATCGATAAGGTCATCATGTCGGTCTTCTATATTATTGAAGATGAGTGTAAGCAGATTTCTTATCGATAGGAAATCAAGCGTACTCTTGAGATCTTCCACAATAAACAGAATCGCTGCTTGTTCAAGAGAATATTTCTTTCCCTTCTGAGGTGATCCGATCAAATTTCGCACGTCCCTCTTCACCCAGTTTTGAACGGCACTAGTTGAAAAACTGCTATACTCGATCTGGTTCCCGAGAGAAACAATTTCGTTGATTGAGAACCCCTTGTCCTGTTTCGGTCCTTTTATGATCTTTTCAAAAATGGCAGGTAATGAAGATTCTGGAATTCCGTTCTCATCAAACCCTTTTGATTGGCCATTCGTTTCAAGCCAGGCTTTCTTCAGCACATCTAAGGTTGTTTGGTCTTGCTCAGGATGTAGAGATAAGAGCAGTTTTGCCATTTGTTTACGGGTAAGTTTAAAGGAAGGCATAGTTTCACCTCATCAAATATGGTCATTTGACCTTATCATACGAAATAAACGAGGGGAACGTCAATTGTTTGTCAAATTTTCATTAAAATCTGAAACTCTTATCTTGAAAATTCCTTAAGGGTAATTTATACTATTCTCATAAATTAAGTTCAAATGAACTTGAAATGAGGTATGGAAAATGGCAAAGAGAATTTTTCTGTTTATCCTGACAAACATTCTTGTCCTTACTACTATCATGATTGTCTTATCGTTGTTAGGTGTAAACAATTACATCGGTGCTGATGGCAACATCATGTTCGGCCAATTATTGGTCTTCAGTGCGGTCGTCGGTTTCAGCGGTTCATTCATATCGCTTGCGATTTCCCGTTGGATGGCTAAAAAAATGATGGGTGTCAAGGTCATTGACCCTGACAGACCAAGTTCAGCATATGAGCGAGATCTTGTAGAACGTGTTCATCGTTTATCACGTGCAGCTGGATTGACGAAGATGCCAGAAGTCGGAATCTATGACTCTCCAGAAGTCAATGCTTTCGCAACTGGTCCATCGAAACGTCGTTCACTCGTCGCTGTTTCAAGCGGATTACTGCAAAACATGGATGACGATGCAGTTGAAGGTGTATTAGCGCACGAAGTTGCTCACATCTCTAATGGGGATATGGTGACGATGACCTTACTGCAGGGTGTCATCAATACATTTGTTGTATTCTTATCACGTATCGCAGCATGGGCAGTCGCGCAACTTGTTGATGAAGACAAAGCGGCATTGGTCCACTTCCTTGCCATCATTGTTTTCCAAATCGCATTTTCAATTCTTGGTGCGATTGTTGTCATGGCTTACTCAAGATACCGTGAATTCCATGCGGACCGTGGCGGTGCAGATCTAGCTGGGAAAGATAAGATGATCCATGCACTTGAATCCTTACGGGCTCACGTAAACCGCGTCGATACTCGTCAGGAATCACTAGCAACCATGAAAATCAGCGGTGGTAAGAAGAAGAAAATGTTGTTCTCGACTCACCCAGATCTAGACGAACGTATCCGCCGTTTACATGCAAAATAATCGAATGAACATCCACAGGGGTTGACCAACGTGTCAGCCCCTGTTTTTAATAGCAATAATTGCGATAATGTGTCTTCTGGTTTACTATATATGTAATAATAACTGCTTAATTTATTAAACGGTGAAACATAGCCTGAGATCGTTACGTCTATACTACAAATACGATTTCAGGGCATCGAAGAATAGATGGGATGTCCGGAAAAGGAGGAATCACCATGTATCGACTTGCAACGATTTTTCTAGTCCTTCTTCTGACTGCATGTGGGACAAGCAACCAACCTGAAGAACCAGAATCCCAGCCGACAAATGGAGAAGCAGGTGAAGATAATAAAGAGAAAAGTTCGGAAGGGAATGATAGCGTGTCAGATGAATTACAGCTTAACGTTGTTTCATTCACTGATAATAAAGCGGTGATCGAGCTCCAAAATCAGACGCAAAGTTCTAAAGAGCTTCAATTTTCCAGTGGTCAGCAATATGATATGTGGATTACAGATCAAGATGGCAAAGAAGTCTTCCATTGGGCAGAAGGTAAAATGTTCACTCAAGCTTTGAAGACGATCACGATAGAACCAGGTCAGAAACATACATTTGAAGTGGATATTCCAAAACTAGATCCCGGTACTTATAAAGTTAGGTTCAAGGTCACATCCAAACCGCCAATTGAGACATCATTTACACACACGATTGAATAAAGCAAACTTTGCAAAGCCAGACCTTTGTCGTAGGCTGAGCTTAAGTTGCCTCGTATGTTAATGAAGAGGCTTGGACAAATGAACTTTGTTCAATAGAAAACCCGAACAATTTGTCCGGGTTTTCTTCACTGGTAATAAATGAAGGTTCCGCTTCGTCAACATCCTTCGCTTTTCGTCTTTCATTTTCTCCAATCTATTTTATTGTTCTTCTTTTCTGTTGGCAGTTATAGTTTTGTCCCAGCCTCTTCATCCACTTTTGAGTTGGAAGTGGTTTTTTCCTTGTCGGTGTGGAGGACTTGAGTTAAGCCAATCAAATTATCTCTACAACTTTACACCTGAACGCTACAAACTCGAAATTATCTCTACCACTCTAAAATTATCTCTACAACTCCAAAATTATCACTACAACGAAAATTCTTATTTGTTCGTTGTCCTCAATCCCGTTCCACGCCCCGTTCCACGCCCCATTTCACGAGTACACTACCCATCACCAATATGACTCCCGCAAACCCGAATACATAGGCTGTCATAAAACTCCCTGATATCCATCCGCCGATGATCGGTCCTGTCAAGTTTCCCAGGAATCGACAGCTGGCAGTGACACCGAATGCACGTCCCTGAATATCTTCTGGGGTTTTTTTATGGATCAAAGTCTGAATTGCCGGCCAGACGCCACCTAATATCAAACCTTGCAGAAATCGCCATATATAAAGCTCATAGATATTATCCGTCCATAATTGGGGAAAAAATAACAACCCGCTTAACAACATGACTACTGGAAGCATCTTGATATGTCCAATCCGATCTCCTAATTTTCCGAGATAGGGTGATCCAATAATCGTGGCAATACCAAGGATTGATGCAGCTAACCCAGCAAGAAGGGCTAAATTTTCCGGGTTATGCACGAAGGTTTTCACGAAAATCGTCATCATCGAGTTCGTACTTAACATCGCAGCTTGTAAGAGAAACGTAGCAATGAATAAAATAAGAAGCTGCTTATTGCGTAATACATCCAGAAACGTCCCTGGCTTCCCTTTCACAGCTTTCATAGGCTCATCTTTTGGAATGAAAAAGATGACAAGCATCAATGTCATGAGAATGCTGACTCCTGTTACTGCAAACACTGGACGGAATCCGAACCAGTCTGATAAAGCTCCGCCAAAAAGCGGACCGATGATTCCACCTGATATACCTCCTGTTTGTAAAAAACCAAGGGCACTGCCGGTATGTTCCTTCGGTGTGATTCTGGATAAGTATGAAAAAGAGACTGTAATGAAACCTGAAAAGAAGCCCATGAAAAACCGTAATGCTAATAACATCCATGGACCAGTTGCGAACGACATCGAAAATGTCAAAATCCCCATACCGATTCCGGCACGGATCAAGTTCGCTTTTTGACCATATTTATCTGCAAATATCCCCCATATCGGTGCCATGATAGCTCCAGACAAAAATGCTGCAGAAAAAACAGCTCCAGTCCAATTACTAAGAGCCTTACTTCCTGTTACACCCAATTCTTCGAGATAAAGTGGCAAAAAGGGCAATATCATCGTCATTGCTGCAACGATTATGAAATTACAAAGCCACAAGAAACGTGCACTTTTCCGCCAATTCTTCATAGTTGTTCATCCCAGTCTATTTTGAAGAGAATATCCTCATTCAATTGTACCATTGTATGTATTATCATCTTACTTTCCTGCTCATGGTACAGGTATTTTACGGTGTAGCCCTCCACTCAGGGCTGCAATCCATCAGCCCATTCGCTTGTATCATTCCCTAAAACGATATTACCTCAAGCAATAGTGTTAGAAATTTACCGGAAAATCAAATGTTGATAAAAACGAAAAAAAGAGCTGTCCAAAAAGGCAGCTCCTAATCTAACTGTTGCTTTGTCTTTTCTAACAAGTCAAGCTGTTCATTGAGTTTGCTGACTTCGTAATCTAACATCTTATCATAGATACCAAGAATAAGTTGTCCATAATTGGTACCCGGTACAGCCCATTTTCCATTTAAAGCGACCCATGTCGGTGCCGATCCGCGCGCTACGAGATTGAACCGGGGATCTACTAGAGTCTCTCCATCTGGCAACCCAGCTTTTGAAGCATACGCATACAAGTGTTGGATATGCGCAGCCACTCCTTCTCGTGGCGTAGCGAAAGAAGCACCTGGTTCATCTGGTCCTGTTGCTCCGATTCCCGCATAGTTGTTCTGTTCTGGTTTCACGACACCTGTATATCTGAAATAATTCGTTTCATGCACCGCTTGAGCATATGCTGCGTCTCCTCGAAGCCCGTATTTCTTTCCAATTTCAATGTAAAGGGATGCAAGGTTCGGAGCATTCGGATTGATCCGTTTCACAAATGCCTGCAGATTGGAAGCTACCAGGACACTTGAGCCTTGAATAGTAAAACCTTTGATCGGATCTGGTTGTGACGGCTCTTCCGGATCGCTTTTTCCTTCCGTTACGATAAAAGCATCTTGGATCCCTATACGTTTCAAGGCTGCAACTCTGCCTTCAGCATTCTTTTTTTCTGAAAATGCCCCAGCTTGTACACGATAAAATTTAGTGCCATCGATCGTAATCGGATAAATATAAGCTTCAATTTTATTGTTCAAAAGGAACTGAGCCCGGTCTTTCGCATTTTCTTCCTCTTTAAAAGAGCCAGCAATGACCTTATATAAAGTGGCAGGGTCCGGGGCTGGTGCAGGTTTTTCCTTGAGGTTCAAGGCTTTGGCGATACCTATTGCAATCGCTTTGGAAACATCACGGACAAACTGATCATTTAGGATCAGTTTAAGATCATGTTCATTGTCCACGAACAAAACCTCCAACAACAATGCATTCATCCTTGTGTTCCGCAACACAAAGAAATTCGCCCTTTTCTGCCCACGATCGTTGACACCATATTTTTTTGCAGCAAACATGAACTCTTTGTGGACGACAGTCTGGATTTGTTTTGTACTGTCAGGGACAGTACCATTGAAAATATAGCTTTCGAACCCTCTTCCACCTGCAGCATTATGATGGATGGAACAGAAAAAGTCAGCTTTCTTATTATTTGCAAAGTCTGTCCTTTCTTTCAAAGCCATCGTTTTGTCAGTTGTTCTAGTCATGAGGATTTCTGCTTCATAAGACTTCAGAAGATGGTCTCTTACGAGAAGTGACACTTTCAGGTTAAAGTCTTTTTCTCTGTACTGCTTATAAACAGCACCTGTATCAGATCCTCCATGACCCGGATCTACAACAATTCTCATCAATTTTTCACCACTTTCAACAGATTATCACCCCTCACAAACAATATATTCCATTTCATGGAGATTGCTTGTACATCTATTTAGGTCCAGACCAAAATAAAAAGGTTGACTGCATTATACAGCCAACCTGATTTCAAAGATAATCATGGAATTAGTCATTTAATTATTCGGTTTTTCTTCGTCTTCCTCTTTTTCATCTATGTTAGGGTTGTTTTCCAATGGATCAATTGTATGTTTATAAGAATAACCCTTTGTTATTGCTGCCACGAAAAGAACCAAAACAACGATGATGATAAGAATTGAGACAAGTAATACTTTGAACATCTTGTACATCCCGTCCTTCCACTTATCACTTTACCATAGAATACATTGTGACAGCAGTAAAATATTGACGTTTTCAAAACAGAATCATTGTTTCCCGTATGTTGTGGTTACTCCCCAATAGTCTTCTGCAGTATTGTCATTCATAACCACATCAAGATCATGGAAAATCCGGTGGGAAATAAACAGTTCTTCGGTGGAGTTGGTCTTTAAAGCTTCTTCTATTCCTTCTGCAGCGCGCTCCATATCCTTCGCTAATGTACCTGTTGTTTCAGGTAAAAGGATGGTATTGATGTATTGGAGCTGTGAATGAAGTTCATCGTCTTTGCTCTTCGGATCGAACGTCCTCCATCCTCCCCACCCGAGCAATTCATTGAAATAAGCATGCATTTTTGCTACTTCTCTCGAAAACTCCTCTTCCTTCCCATTCACAAAGATTGTATCCTCAGAAACGACCCGGACCTCCCCATTATCTTTCGCATCAGCTAGAGTAATAGACTCATCATTTGCCTTTTTAAACATTTGAATACCTGCCCATCCTCCAGTTACAACTATGAAGATCACTGACACTGATATGATCATAACCAACTTTGATGGTCGTCTTACACTCATCGTGATAACCTCCCCGTTCGAATTTTACCTCTCCCTTTCGTAATGGATTTTCCTATATTTGGTGTATATGACAATCCTATCAGACACTTGTATTTTAAACGTAACCCCTTTGTAATTGCACTATTATTGTCATGTCATAATGTCCTTGTAGAATGTGCAATTGGGACGCAAAAAACACGTCTCTAACTTCAAAGGAGGGAAACTTCTATATGTTCAAAAAGGTAGTATTGACTGCTGCGGTAGCAGGATCAGCTGTACTTGCACCAGCAGCAACACAGGCGGCAGATGTAGAAACGCCACTAAAGAAGAATATGTGGCATGATGATATCCACACAGTTCAACAAGACCTGAAAGAATTAGGTTTTTTCGACTATGATAAAACAACCGGTTACTACGGTGATATCACGCATAAAGGTGTGAAAGGGTTCCAGCAGGAGTATGGTCTTGACCCTACAGGAACGATCGATCAAGAAACTGCCGATGTATTGAAAGAAGCAACAGAAATGATCGAACGCGGTGATCGCGGTAAAGCGGTTGAACATTTACAAGAACATCTGACCGAATTGAAGCTATATGACTATAAAGTAGATGGCATCTTCGGACCATTGACTGAAAAAGCTGTAACAGAATATCAAGAAAAGAATGATCTTCAAGTGGACGGTATTGCAGGTCCTCAAACAAAAACAGCCTTATTTGAATTGAGACAAGCCGCACAACCAGATAATGAAGTTGCAGCTGCTGAAAAAGAAACTTCTGAAACAAATGACAGTGGACAAGCGTCTGCTGACGATGAAGAACAAAAAACGCTCACAATGGAAGCGACAGCCTATACAGCAAACTGTGATGGTTGCTCTGGTGTAACAGCTACAGGAATCGACTTGAATGCCAACCCGAATCAAAAGGTCGTTGCTGTTGATCCAGACATCATCCCTCTTGGAACTGAGGTTTACGTTGAAGGATACGGTCGTGCTGTAGCAGGAGATACAGGTGGAGCGATCGACGGTAACAAGATCGATTTATACATGCAATCTGAAGAAGATGCAACAAACTTCGGAAAGCAACAAGTTGAAGTCACCATCTTGGATTAGTATGGATGAAGAGTTGACCTGAATGCAGGTCAACTCTTTTTCTGTTCCACTTAAAGAAAGTATAAAAATGCTTTCTTCAGTATAAGCGCAACTAATGGCTCAGCCTACGCCTAAGGCTTGGCTTTACCAAGTTTAATTTAAGGAGCTGTCTTCAGATACTGCCACATATAGAAAGTGATATAACTTTCCCAGGGATTCCAGTTCTCCTCCTCCGCCAACATACGTATTTCTTCTGTCTGCGGCTGCAAATCCACTTCATAAATCGACCTTACCGCATTTCGCAGACCGACATCTGCGGCTGGTAATACATCTGGTCGGTTTAAGCCGAATAACATTAAACATTCGATTGTCCATCTTCCAATTCCTCTAAATGGAAGTAATTCCTCGATGATTTCTTCATTCGAACTTGTCCATAAATGCTCGAGATCAATCCTTCCGGTTACAACGTTTCTGGCAAAATCAATAATGTATTCTGCTTTCCTTTGACTGAATGAGAGCTCGCGAAGCTGTTCGTATTCAAGTTCAGCCACAGCTTCTGGCCGAGGGAAAAGGTAAAGATCGACTCCATGCAATGGCCTGATATCACCTGCAAACCGAATGAAGCGTTCCTTTAGTGTAGCAGCAAATGTAAGGTTGATTTGTTGGCCAATGATCGTATCGACCATCACCTCGAACAAGTCAGGGTTGGACAGGATCCTCATTCCATGAAATTCACTGATCAACATCTCGATTTTTTCATTACCTTTGAAAGAACCGTAAAATTCCTCCAGCGAATTTCCTGCTCCGAACATTCTTGATAAATATTCTCTTATAGCTTGAGCTTCTTCCTTATCCTTCTTTTTTGTGTTTGTTACAATGGACACTCCATTTTCGCGATGTTCGATTTTCGCATCCAACAAGTATGGTTTCTCACCTAAATGGATCCATTTTAGGAAGCGATTCTCATCTTGGTCGATCACCATTGGTTTTAATGTTTCTGTGGTACGATGATGTCTTTTAAAGGTATGGCGAAACGAAAAAGGACCTTTAATCATTATTTCATTATATGTTTTTTCCATTTGTTACCGACCTTTCCATTACAATTGTTACAGTTTTTTCGGAGTTGTTAAAAGAGATTTACATACCTACATATACATGTGACAAATTCGAATAAATTAGGTGACATACGATTCATTCATAAACCGGCAGGGTATGTTAGACGTAGCACATACTACTTTTTATTATGTATTCTAGAAAAATATTTTGCACCTTGGAGGCCCTGGTTATGAGTAAACAAGGAACACGTGAATTCTATTTCGACAATGCGAAGTTCATATTGATTTTTCTCGTTGTATTCGGACATTTCATCAGTCCGCACAAAGGAGATAGTGAAGCATTATATACCATCTATACCTTTATTTATACCTTCCATATGCCGGCATTCATTTTAATCGGAGGCTTTTTCTCAAAGAGTATAAAAAAACCTGGATACTTGAAAAAGATATTCAAGAAGATCCTGATTCCTTATTTCATTTTCCAGCTTATCTATTTCGTACTCCATAGAATTTGGAATGGTAAAGAAACATTGACTTTATTCGATCCTTATTGGACATTATGGTTCTTATTGAGCATGGTTCTGTGGAATGTATTACTGCTTCTATTCGTCAAAATGAAGCATCCGGCAATCATGATGATCGTAGCAATGACAATCGGTATATTTGCAGGTTACATCCAAGATATCGGCACATATTTCAGTCTATCCAGAACTTTTGTATTCTTCCCGGTCTTCCTTGGCGGTTACCTGTTGAAAAAGGAACACTTTTACGCCATGTTGCGTCCTGAAAGAAGGATTGCAGCAGGCTTGATCTTAGTTGGAATGTTTGTCAGTTATTATTTCTTCTTCCCGCAAGAAGCGAAAGATTGGCTGCTGGCATCATCCTCTTATGAAGATTTAGGTGTGGAGCTAGGGCAAGCATGGTTCATCCGTATGTTGATGTATGGACTTATGGCTCTTGCTACATTCAGTTTCATGGCGATCGTTCCTAGAAGGAAGATGTTCTTTACACATCTAGGAACAAGAACCTTATATGTATATTTGTTACATGGATTCATCGTCAAACTGTTCGAGTTAACACCGTTTTATGATAAGGTCAGCGATTCTGGGAATTATTTCACATTATTGATATTGGCGGTTATCGTGACGTTGATAACGGCTTCAAAACCGATCATTACACTGGCACAACCTATGATCGAACTTAAAGCCAGTTTGATTCAACGATATATGGATCGAAAAACGGCAGATGCTTCCTAGCTTCGACAAATCCTCGCTATCACCTGGGAAATACTGTGATTTTTCGACACAAAAAGGGCGCCACTTTAAAAGTGGCGCCCTTTTTTCTTTAATGATTATTCAACTACTAGCATCGCTGTCATTTCATGGTGTCCTTCCCCACTTTGTTTGTGCTGGGTATCTACCCGAAGATTCATACCACATTGCTTACGGAGAGTGTACCTTTTCCATATTTCGCTTGCAGCTTCTTAAAATTGCAGGCGGTCAAATCATACGCTTCGTCCCAGGACACTAAGAAGACCTGATATTGTTTTTTGAGCCTAAACATAAAAAAGATAACCTGCCTAAACAAGTCATCTCTCATAATTATCTATTGATTGGAAGTCAGGTTCAGACTACTCGTTCCTGCACTCAAGTCTAAGTAGTAGGATCCGTCTCCAGAATAAGAGGAAACTTTGAGCGTGTAAGTTCCTGTCGTTGTCGGTTTGAATGTAAGCGTTTCTTGTCGTTCAGTACCTTCTGCCTTTGCTACCTGCTGACCTGATGGGTTGTAGAGATAGACATCGAAATCCGGATCACTTCCCCACCATAAGAATCCTGGCTGCCAATCTGGAATGATCAATGTTACAGCCGCTGGATAGTTCGTATTATCCACATTGAATTGATACGTATCTGCTGCACCAGATCCTCCTAGAGAATTCTGTTCAGCGAAATGATTCGGCTTCGCAATGTTTGTACCTGATAGATTACCAGCATCACTGATTGCTGCAAAACCATCCAGGAAACCATGTCCATAATCGACATCTTTACCTGCAGGACCCCAATCTTCAGCCGTATCGGCAATGATATTTTTCACCTGGTTCGGAGTAAGTGAAGGATTCGCTTCAAGCATCAAGGCGATCGTACCGGCAGTGAACGGAGTCGCCATGCTTGTTCCAGAATAGGTTACATAACCACTACCGCTGTTCGCCTCTGCCGCTGTCAAGTTATATCCTGGTGCAACGACATCAGGCTTGATGCGTCCATCTGCTGTTTCTCCACGGCTTGAAAAATAAGCCAGGAAATAGCCGCCTTCTCCAAGGTCAGCACCAGCACCTACTGTGATGACTTTTTCAGCAGCGCCTGGTGAACCTACGGTCTTTTTACTAGGTCCTGCATTTCCTGCAGCAACTGTTACTGCCAGTCCAGCATCCACTGCATTATTGACTGCCTGGGAGGTAGAATCGGTACCGTCCGAACTTGCTGATGTCCCTAGACTCAAGCTCAATACTTCGATACCATACACATCTTTATTTTCAACAGCCCATTCGATTCCAGCAGTTACTGTACTCATACTTCCGCTTCCCTGGCTGTCCAATACTTTGACACCAACTAAAGCAGCACCTGGTGCCACACCTTTATGTGTCGGGTTTCCATCCCCATCACCGGCTACTGTACTCGCCACATGCGTGCCATGACCTTGATCGTCATAAGGGGTTGTACGATTGTTGACAAGGTCTTTCCATCCGATGACTTTTCCTTCATCGAGATCGACGTGGCTTGCATCGATTCCTGTATCGATGACGGCTACCACCTGGTCATCCTTTGAATATGAATTGACATTTCCATCGCCATCTCCAGTCAATCCGTAATCTGCTCTTGCTTTTTCTGTTCCAAACCATGTATTTGCCGTTCCATTGAACGCCTTGACAGGAGCATCGTATTCAATCGATTTGACGAATGGAATGTTTTCCAATTTTTCGATTTGCTTTTTCGTCAAAGTTGCTGCTACTCCGTTGATCGTTTTATCGAATTTGAATGTCGTATCGAAATTTCCGACTTTCTTCATGATTGCTTCATGAGCCTTTTGGTTAGTCATCGAATTATCAAATTGGATGATGACCTCAACCTTATCTGAAGCCTTCTTTTCTGTAAGCATCGTCTCTAGATTGTCGAAGAGTTTGTTTTGGTTTTTGTTGACCATTGCAGGTGCAAAGTCAGGATTTTTCGCTTGTTGGAGCTTTTTATCTGCTTCTGCTCCGCTTGCGCCTCCTAAGGATGTAAATAACATACTTGTTGCTAATACTGCTGATGCGACCACATGCTTCTTTTTCATTCCCTTTCCTCCCTCAATTTTTGTTGCATTTTAGAACTATTTTGATTTTTCTGTAGTTTAATCGTATTACATTCGACCTAGGATATAATGAGGAATAAGGGGGGTTTAACTGATTTTCAAAACTATGTAAAATGTAGGATTTATTTCAATTCCCCTGTTTTAAGAACAGGTATGACCCACCTTTTCAGGGAAGTGTTTATCTTTTTATATGATGGGAAAAGATTGATATACTTTATATAGCCAAACATTTGATAGGAGGTTTTCTATATGGCAAGCCAGACCGGATCAATTGTCCAACACTCATTAGATGCATTACTGGAAGACGAGACCTTTTTACCAGATTTGAAGGAACAGGATAGAGAACAAGCTTTCACTTCTCTTACTGCGATTCTTTCAACACCGAACCATATACATAAGTCGTTTCTACGTATTGCATTAGAGAACGGGAAAGTGGTACGGATCCCATCATTTCGGGTCCAACACAACAATACGTTAGGTCCTTATAAAGGCGGGATCCGTTTCCATGAGTCTGTCAATGAAGATGAAGTCACGAACCTTGCTTCACTCATGACATTGAAGAACGCCCTTCATGAAGTCCCCTTCGGCGGCGGAAAAGGCGGGGTCATCCTTAACCCAAGAAATTATTCAGTCAAAGAACTGCATCAAATCTGTAAAAAATATGTGCATTATTTCAGCGACATTTTAGGTCCAGATAAAGATATCCCAGCACCAGACATGGGGACGGGTGATCGTGAAATGGATTGGATGATGGCTGAATATAAGAGCATCCGCCCTGGTGCGACCTACAGGGGAAGTTTTACTGGAAAAAGTATCATCAATGGTGGTTCCCTCGGAAGAAGAGAAGCTACGGGTAAAGGGGTTTATTTCACCTTCCGTTACATGTTGTCGGATTTCATGAAAGAAAACAGGGAATGGCTTGATGCCCAGGAGAACCCTTTTGCACATACAGCACTGGATCAGGAAGGGAAACCTTTGAAGATGGCCGTACAGGGATTCGGAAATGTCGGCTCAGTTGCTGCTCTTGAGGCTCATCGATGCTCATATTTGAATAACAAAATCGTAGCCGTCAGTGATCGCAACGTCACGTTGTATAATCCTCAAGGTCTTGATATCCCTGCACTTGTCGAATTTACCGCTAATAATGAGGGAGATCTGCCGACTACTGAAGCTGAGTTGAATGGATTGGAAATGAAAGCGGATATCCTCGACCGTGAAAAGGTACTCTATCTGGATGTTGATGTCCTGGTCCTTGCAGCACTCGAAGACCAGATCCATAAAGACAATGTAGAACAGGTCAAAGCAAAGATTGTCGTTGAAGGTGCCAACGCTCCTGTTACAGGTGAAGCAGATGAATATTTAGCAAACAATGGTGTCATCATCGTCCCTGATATCCTTGCAAATGCTGGAGGAGTGATTGTTTCCTATTTCGAATGGCTTCAAGGCCGCGAAACACAGTTCTATAGTGAACAGCAGGTGTTCGATATGCTCTTTGAAAAAATGCAATCAACAATGGATACCATTTTGCCTCAATTTTTCGGAGATCCTTTCCCTCTCAGGCAAAATTGCTACATCCAGGCCGTCATGAAGCTATCAACGGTACTGTTCCGACAAGGGAAGTTGTATTGATCGAGTCAACGGCAAAAGCGACTTTGATCAATAGAATAACCCGGACAATTTGTCCGGGTTTTCTTTATTGAGCAATATATGAAGGTTCCGCTTCGTCAACATCCTTCGCTTTCCGCGGGCACGGACTCAGCCTCCTCAGAAAGCACAGACCGCTTTCTTCCGGGGTCTTCGACTCGTGCTGTTCCCGTAGGAGTCTACGGATGTTGTCTACGCTCTTTTCTGTTGGCAGTTATAGCTTTGTTTTCTTATACCCGATGAAGCATGAAAGTCAGGATGATGAATGCTGCCAGTTTACTGGTCATGTTCCGGAAATCTACCGTTGGATCAATCTCGACGATATCCATCCCCTGGACTATCGGCTCTTTTGCAAGCATTTCGATCCCCTCTAGTAAACAATCACTCGTCATTCCACCTGGCCCTACTGCCGGACAACCCGGTGCAAAGGCCTGATCAAGCACATCCATATCCAGTGAAACATAGATGACATCAACTTTATCTTTTAGTTGATTGATAGATTGGCGTAAAATTTCCGTCATGCTTTTTTCGCGTACATCTTTCATCGTATGGATCGTAACACTATGTTCCTTGCCATATTCATGATAAGGCTGGCTATTTGAAAAGTTGCGGATTCCGATCTGTACCAAGTGCTCCCCTTTAATAACCCCTTCTTCAATAAGCGCACGGAATGGCGTACCGTTACCAGTCCCTCCATCCTCACGATTTCGAAGATCATGATGTGCGTCGAATTGGATGATCCCTGCTTTTTTCCAGTTCGCGGAAAACGCTCTGATGCTTGGATAACTGATTGAATGATCGCCGCCTAATACGATTGGAAACATAGTCGGCTGATCTGTCAATATGCTGGAAAAAGTTTGATAGATTCGATCATGTGATGCAGGAATATCCGTCAGATGCATTTCTATATCTCCAAAATCGGTGATCGTCTCCTCTGCCAGGTCCTTTTCTTGCTCAATCGCATAGGTCGATAGTGCTGAAAACATCTGCCGGATCACACCTGGTGTTTGGGAAGCTCCAGATAGACTGATTGAAGGCTTCGATAAAGGAACTCCTAAAAGACCGATTCCGCTCACCAGGCTTTCTCCATCCCATTCACGGACGATTTCATGTGCTTTTATGACTTGAGAATCTGTAAATCCTGCTTCTCCAGCTTTTTTAAGATACGGAAACTTTGCCAACTCGCTCTCCCCTTTCGAAGAGCGTTTCCCCATTCTTCAACACTGTCCTGACATGATTCACGCCATAATGATAAGGAAGATAGAGATAGTTGGGAGCATCCCAGATCACCATGTCTGCATGACGTCCTTCTTCAATTTTCCCAGCCTGTTCACCACGACCGATGGCATAAGCTGCATTTACCGTTACCGCATTCCAAATTTCTTCCGGTGTCATTTTCAATTTCAATGCCGCCAGATTCATGATGAACTGGAGATTTTCGGTCGGAGAGCTTCCAGGATTGAAATCTGTCGCAAGCGCTACAGCCGCGTTCGCTTCGATCATCTCCCGCGCTTTTGCGAATTCATTTTTATTCAGGTAAAAGGTCGTTCCTGGTAAAAGCACTGCAATCGTGTTTGATGTCCCTAATTGACGTATTCCCTCTTCCGATGCCCCCACTAAATGATCAGCTGATATCGCGCCTACTTCGCAAGCCATTTCAGTTCCGCCTAAAGGATCGATTTCATCAGCGTGGATTTTGACGTCAAAGCCCATTTCCTTTGCTTTCCGAAGATACTGTCGAGACTCTTCCACAGTAAAGACGCCTGTTTCACAGAAAATATCAACGAAGCTTGCCAGATCTTGTTCTTTTACGGTTTCCATGACTTTGATCATCTCATCCAGAAACGCTTCAGACTTCCCTTTATATTCATTCGGGATCGCATGCGCGCCTAGATATGTCGATACGATGTCTGTCTTCTGGCTTTCCTGGAGCCGTTTGAGGACCAGAAGCTGCTTGATCTCTGTTTCTGCATCCAGCCCATAGCCGCTTTTCGCTTCCATCGTCGTAATTCCGTAACTTTGCATCCGTTCCAAATGGAAGACGGCTCTTTCATAAAGCGTTTCCTCATCCGTCTCACGAGTTGCCTTGACAGTCGATAAAATACCTCCACCCTGTTTCAGGATTTCCAGGTAGGGTACGCCCTGCTGTTTAAGGGCGAGTTCATGCTCGCGTGATCCCCCGAACACAAGATGGGTGTGTGGATCGACTAAACCTGGTGTTACAAGTTTCCCTTCACAATCGATCTCTTCTGCTGCTTCAATAGATGGAGCCTGATCAGCTTGGCCAGCGTAGACGAACTTCCCATCTTTCACGGCTACGACAGCCTTTTCGATCAACCCGATCTGTTTCATCGCTTCACCTTTACGGATGCCTTCTTCTCCTTGCATCGTCAATAATTGACCGATATTCTTCAAAAGTAAATCTGCATTCAATGTCATGTTTATACCCCACTCCTTCCGCTCACATTACGCTTATCCAGCATCGGGATTCGGACACCCTTCTCTTTTGCTGTCTTGATTGCTAAATCATAACCTGCATCTGCATGTCTTACCACGCCCATACCAGGGTCAGACGTTAAGACGCGTTCCAGTCTTTCAGCTGCTTCCTTCGTACCGTCCGCAACGATGACCATCCCGGCATGCTGTGAATATCCCATCCCTACACCACCACCATGATGGACAGATACCCAGCTTGCCCCGTTGACGCCATTGATCAACGCATTCAAGATCGGCCAATCGCTGATGGCATCACTGCCGTCTTTCATCGCTTCCGTTTCCCTGTTCGGGGAGGCGACTGAACCACAGTCGAGGTGATCACGACCGATGACGATCGGAGCACTCACTTTACCGCTTTCAACCATGTCATTGATGATTTTCCCAAGTTTAGCACGATCCCCGTAACCTAGCCAGCAGATACGAGACGGAAGCCCCTGGAACGCGACTTTCTCCTGTGCCATTTTGATCCATTTGCACAAATGTTCATCATGTGCGAATTCCTTGAGGATCACTTCGTCAATAGCATAGATGTCTTCAGGATCACCTGAGAGGGCTGCCCAACGGAATGGTCCTTTTCCTTCACAGAACATCGGTCGGATGAAGGCTGGTACGAATCCTGGGAAATCGAATGCATTTTCGTATCCTTCATCTTTTGCAACTTGACGGATATTGTTTCCGTAGTCAAAAACGACCGCCCCTGCCTTTTGCAGGTCAACCATCGCTTCCACATGTTGCTTGATGCTTTCTTTTGATTTTGAGATATATGTTTCCTGGTCCCGTTTCCGTAATTCTTCGCCCTCTTCTAGAGTGAATCCAATTGGCAGATATCCATTCAAAACATCATGGGCAGAAGTCTGGTCGGTCACAAGATCTGGAATTTCGCCACGTCTAACTAGCTCAGGTAAAATGTCTGCCGCATTTCCAAGCAGAGCAATCGAAAGCGGTTCTTTTTTGGCCATTGCTTCTTTTGCCAATTTCAATGCTTCATCAAGTGTCTCCGCTTTCGTATCACAATACCTCGTTTCAATTCTGCGTTGGATTCGATGCGGGTCACATTCGATCGCAATGACGACTCCATCATTCATTGTGACTGCAAGCGGCTGGGCGCCACCCATTCCACCTAGTCCCGCAGTTACGGTCAAAGTGCCAGCGAGGGTTCCGCCAAAATGCTTTCTTGCTGCCTCCGCGAAAGTTTCATACGTTCCTTGTAAAATACCCTGAGTTCCGATGTAGATCCAGCTTCCGGCTGTCATTTGTCCATACATCATCAGCCCTTTTTTCTCGAGATCCCGGAATGTTTCCCAATTCGACCAGGCTGGTACGAGGTTGGAGTTAGCAATCAACACGCGGGGTGCGTTTTCGTGTGACTTGAATATTGCGATCGGCTTTCCGGATTGCACCATCAACGTTTCGTCGTTTTCCAGATCCTTAAGTGATTCCACAATCGCATCAAAGCTTTCCCAATTTCGTGCAGCTTTTCCGATCCCTCCATAAACGACGAGTTCTTCTGGTTTTTCTGCCACGTCAGGGTCCAGATTGTTCATCAGCATTCGTAAAGCGGCTTCCTGGACCCACCCTTTCGTATTCAGTGTCGTTCCTCTAGGCGCTTTGATTTTTGTCATTTAAAAACCCTCCATTTCGGAATTTATTGTTCGATTAAAATGCCCAGCCAATCAGCTTCCTTCAAATCCTGTGACAGCTTTTCGATGTCTTTGGCGAATACACGGTCTCCGGTAATGCTCGGGGCGATTTCTCTTCCCCTGTCAAACCCTTTCCGCGTCCGCTGCGCCATCCTTTCAACTCCTCTATATTCTACTGCTTGCATTGCGCAAAACCATTCGATCGCAAGCACATTCCGCGTGTTTTGGATGACCTGGTAAGCGTGGCGTGAACCGATCGTTCCCATGCTTACGTGATCTTCTTGATTCGCAGATGAAGGAATCGAGTCCACGCTTGCTGGGTGTGCCAGCGTTTTGTTTTCTGAAACAAGTGAAGCAGCCGAATATTGGAGGATCATCGCACCGGATTCCACTCCAGGATCCGCCGATAAGAACGCCGGGAGATCATTCAGCTGTGGATTGACCATCCTCTCGATGCGTCGCTCGGAAATGTTCGCAAGTTCAGCGATGGCTATGCTTAATAAATCCATGGCAATCGCAATCGGTTGCCCGTGGAAGTTTCCTCCGGATATCACTTTGTTCCCGTAATCGAAAATCAAAGGATTATCCGTTGCAGCATTGATTTCAATCTCAAGCTTTTCTTTTACATAGTTCAACGCCTGCCATGTAGCGCCATGGACTTGAGGGATACATCTCAATGAATAAGCGTCCTGTACCCTTACTTCCCCTTGCTTTGTCGAAAGCTTGCTTTGTTTGATATACATCCTGATCCGCTGTGCCACACCGACCTGTTCGGGATATCCTCTCGCTTGATGGATTTCTTCCTCAAACGCATCGGTTATTCCTCTCAGCCCTTCTAATGTCATTGCTGCAATCAGTTCACTTTGATAGGCCAGTTTTTCCGCCTCCAGATAAGCGACTACTCCCATGGCAGTCATCGCTTGTGTCCCATTGATCAAAGCGAGACCTTCCTTCGCACTCAGCACGAGCGGAATCAGGTTTTCACATTGTAATGCTTCTTCTCCACTCACTCTTTTTCCTCTATAAAAAGCTTCTCCTTCACCGATGAGTACAAGCGCCAAATGTGATAATGGCGCAAGATCGCCGCTTGCTCCCAGCGAGCCTTGCTGTGGAACGATTGGATGGATCCCCCTATTGATACAGTCAATCAATAAATTGATGACTTCAACACGAACCCCGGAATAACCCTTCAATAAAGCGTTCGTCCTTAAAAGGAGCATCGCCCTGCTGACGACCTCTGGAAATGGCTCCCCCACACCACAGGCATGACTTCTGATCAAATTGAGCTGAAGCGCTTCAACCTTCGACTGATCGATCCACACATCACTCATTTTTCCGAAGCCGGTCGTGATTCCATACACAACTTCATTATTGGACACGATCTTTTCAACGGATTTACGGCTCACTTTAACATTCTCCAAACTTTCGGCTGATGCTTGAACCTGTTCCTCTTCAAATAACACATGATAGATTTCTTTTAATGTCAACGTATTCCCTGTCAATGTGATCATTCGATCTCCCCCTTCCTATTGCACTACCAATTTAGCGAGATAAAATCCAATCAAAAAAAGCCGCTGATCCGATTTTTCAATCGATCAACGGCTTCCTGCATACTATTGATTTTATTGGAATTTGAATCCGATGCAAAATTAAATCTCGCATTTTGGCCAACTTCTTTCATAATTTTCGTAATTCAATAATAATATTTTTAGTGTAAACGGTTTCTCGTTCCTTTGTCAATGACAAGTCGAAAATGGACAAGTTGTCTTCAGACTCTATTAAACTTCCAATCCCATGTATAAAAAAGCCGTAATGTGGAAATTCTGTTGATACTTAAACGAAAAACCGAGGGGGAAACGGGAATGATCGAATCTCAACGAGTGCTCGTCCAATGTACGATGCTTCGTCAACCGACATTACAAGAATCTGCCGCTGACTTTTTTGTAGGCTTTGATAGTGAAAACACTCCGTATTTATTTTTACCTACTTCACATGGTGTCCTTGAAGAACATGAGCTTTATGCCGTCCCTGTATTGATGAGGAAAAAAGAGGCATCCCTGTACTTACTGGATGATACGATTCTGGCTGTCGATTTGAATGATATGATCGAGTTCCACTGCGACCTCACTTACTACTTCGGACCTGAATATAACATGTTGAAAAAATATTTGAAGAGCACTGAATACCGGTCATATGTAATGTGGAGCAATGGCATCCGCCAAGACCAGATCAACGAGCTTTTGGATTCTTATACCGCGGCGAAATCAGAAGAACTCCGACAGTCGATCAGGGAAAAATTAAGCCGCTATAGTGGACAAACCAGTAAAGGAATGAAATAGCAGTTATCGAAAACCGCCCATGCTTTTCAGGGCGGTTTTTTACTTAATTGCCCTTTTCTAAAAGGTTGTTGCTTTTAAGTCATTAATTCTGTGCAAGTTGATTGGAGAGCGAGGTGCGGGACTCCTCGAAAATGAAAATCGCATTTTCTTCGTGCGATGTAACGCTGCCGAAGCTTTCCTTGTCCTGCGAAATCAGCGTGCCTACTACCTGAATAATCTACTCGCAAGGCATGCGACGAGGAAGCTCGCTTCGACAGGACTTTCTTGTAGACGCAGGAGCACAAATGCTTCCTTGAAAAGGCAGTTTACGAAAACAGCCTACATAAAATTATCTCCCATGGCACATATGCACGTATCTGGGATGGTGGCACCCCCATGAACGCTTCAAAAAGTGACCATGAAGAATCACTCTTCAGGTCACTTATAGGAAATTGCATGGCGTCCCATCTGTTCCCATCCTTTTTGGAATTGGGCTTTTGGGACTTTCCGGTTTTTCATACCAGCCAAAGGATCGTTGAAATAGATATTTTGTTCATCGTAGCCAGTGATCAAAACCGAATGTTCTTTATAGGTGATTTTCATTGTTCCTTGAGGAGTCTGCCATTGGACCCAATATTTTTCTGGCACCTTGGAGAACCAGGTATTATTGATGACCCATACAGGCTTTTCTTGTTCAACATGCTGGATGACTTCCTCAAAATCCGATCCTGTAAGATCCACTACTCTCCCTGGGAGATATCGTTTAGCTAAATCAGAGATCGGCTTTGAATATACACCTAAACCTGGTTTGTTCATATCATACATATTTCCGACAAAACCTTGATTTGGATTGCCGAAATAGGTTATTCCATTTTTTCTTTGATATGGTGTAGGGTCTTTTTTGACCTCTTTTGCAAGGGTCATTTTATCAACATTTACTCCTGCATGTCGTAATAACATTGCAAGGCTGGTGACTTCACATCCTCTTGGTAATTCAGGTAACTGTTTGATTAAAGGAACCTGCAGCAGGACCTTTTCTTTTTTGATTTCTTCAACAGTTAGAATTTCATTAAATGAGGAAGTCGCCTTTTTCGGTTGCTCTGAAATCGCAACGGAATTGCCGCACCCTGCAACGAACATTGCACATGCGATCACAGCGGTGAATTTCCTCATTATCATACCCCATTTTCTAGGGATGTATGATTAGGTTGACCAAGTTCATATACAAAAACCGTATGATTTTTTGGTAATTCAGGGGTCTAGAACGTATAGCTTGCTTCTTTTTGCAAAAAATAAAAACAGCCTATATTCAGGCTGTTTCTTCAAAGTCCGATCGTTCTTTTTTATATGAACCCATGCCATATGTAATCGAACTTACACCGATAATCGCAAGCATGAATGAAAGGATATATGGAACCGAATAGAAGAAAAGTGTGGATTGAGCTTCATGGATCTTCGTTGAACTTAAAAGCGTATCCCACCAGTTGAAACCGACTACACTGACCAAAATCAGTATGATACCACTTATAATTTGTTTCATGTGTTAAGCTCCCCTTTGCAATAAATATGTTGGTATAAGCAACTATATCCTTTTAAGTTGAAAACAAAACATTTATTGTCGAAAGGGGTGTAAAGTCCTATTATTCGTTATATTGATATAGCGCTTTAGTCGCATGAGATTTTATTGCCAATTTTTTTCATTGGTGTTAATTTTTCAATAAGGCTGTTTTCACAAACTTTGTTGCTCTTGCACTTAAAGAAAGTATAAGCGCAACTAAGGGTCGACCTACAAAAGGCTTGGTCTCGCCAAGTTTTCTTTAAAAGTCGTTGATTTCCGCTCCAGGATGCTCGCTTTCCGCGGGGCGTGCGGTGAGCCCATTCGTCGCATTGCGACACTGAATGGTCTCACCTGTCCCACTGATCCCGCAGGAGTCTCGCACCTTGCTCTCCAATCAACTTGCACACGGTGTTTTTTAAAAAATGACTCAAAAGCAACAATCTTTTAGAAAAGAGCCTTCAATAATATTTTATGTTTTTATACGGACAATACATCCGGTTTTTTGTGCCAGACTGGTCGTATGAAGTGTTCATACGGACACTCAGCATAGTCTTTCTCACCTAAGTGGTCGTATGAAGCTTTCATACGGACACGCCATCCAATTTTTCAGAGCAGACTGGTCGTATGTCTCAGGCCAGCTTATTGACATTAATTTCGTAAAAAAAAAACGAAAAAAATCCTTCGAAATCATAAAATTCCATATTTGTCCTAATGCACTTGTCCATACCAAGTGTGTTAACGAGCATATTGTATTAGTGTGAGGAATCTCTCACTGGAGCAGTGTTCGAAGGGGGTATTAGCATGAGTCACTCTTACGGTACTGGATTATCCATAATCTTAGTATTGTTCATCTTGCTAATTATTGTAGGTACAGCGTTTGTATATTAAACCTAATTGTACTTCCCCTAATCCTAAATAGTTAATTACGAACGCTTTATGTAATTACTATTACCCTTCCAATCTTGTACGGAGTAAAAGCCACAACATCCCCCCTGTTGTGGCTTATTTTTTTTCAAAAAAATACACCATCACTCACTGGCTTAAAATCACGCCTTTGATTTCACTTCTTCCTGAAACCACTCTGGCATCTTTCCATAATTGTTCACATAGTCGAGGTCTTCCTGTAATTCATCAAGCATCAGTTTTACATCCTGCCGTACACCGATCGCTTGCAACTGCAATGTTTGCCGGTCTTGATTCGTCAAATAATCCTGACAAGCTTCTGTATAAGAAAGATGAACGTCGTGTATGTACTCTTCGATTTCAAAGACCTGTTGCATCAATAGCAACATTTCAATACGATAACGCCGGAACTCATCCTTTTTTATTTTCAAATGCTGTTTTGCGGCCATCACTTCACGATCCAAACCTTTTTTCAAAGGTTCCATCCATTCGTTCAGCCTTTCTTTTTGCTCGCGTGACAGGTGAGATGTCTCTTCAAGCACATCACCAAGCTCTTTTGTCAGGTCTTGAATTTCTGAACGTAACGAGGAAACGTTTTCATTGTTATACCGATCAACCGTACCCTTGCCTCCGAAATTCCCAAGCAGATCCTCATACTTTTGAAGCATCTCCTCTTTTTCTTCCTCTAAGTCATCCTGCTCTATCTTTAAACGTTGTAATTGTTCTTCATATTGTTTTTTCAGTTGGTTATACTTTTCTAATTCTGGATACAAAACGAACTCCTCCTTAATTTCCCGCTCATCCCTCATAGTATTCGAAAACAAATCACGGTTTTCGCTATCAAGTTCCAAGTTTTCATCAACCAATTATTATAGCCCATATGACCGCAACCTAAACCTTTTATGATTTCCAATTAATTCCTAACCCCCATCAAATAGTTTCATAGTCGAAATGTGTCTATGTAACTATAAAAAATTTAGGAGGTAGGAAAAATTGTTCAAAAAACTTCTTATTACTTCTTTACTATCTGCATCCATTTTTGGGGTTAACGCAGGCATTGGTCAAGCATCCACAGGTGCTGAACAACCTCAAGTACATGTGAAAAAACAAGTTGTTCTTGGTCAGGTCGATCAGAACAAAGTGCAAGAATACATTCAAAACTGCTTGAAGGGTAAAGAGCTTGACCCAGCACTTCAAGAAAAAATCCAAGAAGCGTTGAAGAAAGCACAAAACCAACAAGGTGAGCAAAAACAGGAAGCTCCAAAACAAGAGCAACCTAAAGCTGAAGAGCCAGCTCCAAAAGAAGAAGCGGCTCCTGCTCCTGAGCAAAAGGCAACTCCACAAGAGCAGCCAAATAATGAACAACAAAAATCTGAACAGCCTGCTGCAGAAGGTGAATTCCAACTTACTGCTGATGAGCAGCAAATGGTTGACCTTGTGAACCAGGAACGTGAAAAAGCTGGACTGAAACCATTGGAAGTCGATCCAGAATTGACAAAAATGGCACGTGCAAAATCAAAAGATATGATCGACAACAACTACTTCAGCCATGATTCACCAACATATGGTTCTCCATTCGATATGATGAAGCAATTCGGCATCGAATATAACACTGCAGGTGAAAACATTGCTGGGAACAGTTCAGTAGAAGGTGCACATACTTCCCTCATGAACTCTGATGGACACCGTAAAAACATTCTTGGCAGCCAATACACAAAAATTGGTATCGGAATCGTTGACGGTGGCCAATATGGTAAAATGTTCTCTCAAGAATTCACTGGTTAATTAAATTATGAAAGAGAAAGAAAGCATCAGCCAATTCGGTTGGTGCTTCTTCTTTTTGGATATAAATAGGAGTAACGAAAGAAGGATGAAGCAAATGAAACTTAATGACTATTGGCTTAAATTCAGACATAGCTTCTGGTTCTTACCTATCTTCTATGGTGTCCTAGCGCTTTTCATGGCGATGTTGAGCATGTATCTGGAAGAATCGGTCCCTACGAAATCAATCGCAAAATATGTGCCGAACGCCTTGATGACCGATGTCAAGCTCGGACAAACCATTTTGAATGCGATTGCTGTATCGGTACTAACCATGACGACCATCACATTCTCCTCGATCATGGTCGTGTTGACTACATATTCATCCCAGTTCTCTCCAAGGACACTACAGGATTTCATTAGTGATGTCGTTACACAACGGGTCTTAGGTGTTTTTACTGGGGGGTTCATCTACTCTTTGCTTTTATTGCTTTTTCTAAAGGATCTCAGTGATAAGAAGCTATTCCTTGGTCCAGGTATTGCCGTCATTTGGGCGATTGTTTGCCTTGGCTTCTTCGTCTTTTTCATCCACCATGTGGCAACATGGACGCAGGTCAACAATCTGATCGACAAGATTACGACTCGGACACAAGAAACGATCCGCAACAGCTTCCACTTAGGGGTCGATCAGACACAATCAAAGCAGATATCCGTAAAAGAAAACATCAATGAACTTGAAAATAAGCGTAAGATTACCATCAATGCTCCGACCTCAGGCTATTTGCAAATGATCAAACTAGGACCAATATTGGAAAAGGCAACAGAAAACGATGAGATCCTCAAGGTAGAACGCAGGATCGGCGATTATGTCTTTAAAGATACACCTCTGTATTCCTTTATTGATACGGATTCTATAACGAAAGAAGCTGAAACACGATATGAAGAATGCTTTTTGATCGGTACTGAAAGAAATACGGTTCAGGATGTTGAATTTGGTATTCAAAAATTGGTTGAGATTGCACTTCGAGCTATTTCACCAGGTATTAACGATCCACATACGGCGATCAATTCTATCAATCGGATCGGAACGATTTTATCTGAATTGGGAGAAATCATGTTTCCGAAGCCATATTATTACGATGAAGATAACAATTTAAGGGTGATTCTGGATATCCAATCTTATCGGGAATTGCTCTACAAAGCGTTTTATCAGCTTCGTCATTATGGTCGAGAAGATGTCTCAGTGTGTGCATCAACTATATCCGTACTCCATGGAATTGTTGAACGGAATATCCTTGATCGTTCGCTCCATAAAATCGTCTGGGATTTTGCTGTCTATTTTATTGAAGGAATTGAAACAGATGTATTGTTAGAATGGGATAAACAGTTCATCAATGAAAAAATCATGCGCCTTGCAAAAACCATCGGACGCGAAAAAGAATATAAGCAAGTCAAATTGGATTAAGAAGTGTAGATTTACACCTATTCACTTCCCTTCCCGCAGGTAAACGAAAAGAGGAAGCGACTCGTTTAGTCACGTAGGTCAGTGAATCGCTGCGAGTTCTTGCATGGCTCGCCTTTTCCTGCTTCTCGCCTTTCATAAAATTCTTATATTGAGAAAGAATAGGAGAGATGAGTTGTGAGGTGAGCGGAAGGTGTATTTAAAGAATTCATTACATAAGGTCCATCAAAGCTTTTGGTATCTCCCTGCATTTTATAGTGTGATTGCTGTATTGCTTGCCTATCTATCCGTAGAAGTGGATTTTTGGATGGATTTGAGACAGCTCCATATGCGTTTTCCAGGCTTCATGATCACTGATCGCAATACCACCCAATTGATTTTAAGCGCATTAGCGACTTCGATCCTTACGATGACAGCCATCACATTTTCATCAATCATGGTACTTTTATCTACCTATCTAGCGCAATATTCGCCTCGTACACTCGATAACTTTTTGAGTGATATGGTGACACGAAGAGTGTTGGGGATTTTCATCGGATCATTTTTGTATTTCGTCCTTGTCCTGCTATGGATGAACATTTCAGATCAACAGAGCTTTTTAGTGATCCCTTCGTTGTCTGTTTTCTTATCCGCATTATGTCTTGGATTTTTCGTCTATTTCATCCATCATGTCGGTACTTGGATTCAGGTCAACAACCTCATCCAGGATATCACAGATAATTGTATTTCCATTTTATCATCCCATAAAGATGACAGGTCCGATCTGGTTTCATCTACCTCCTCCCCCTGGTCAAGCTGGGAAAACGAAGAATACAAAACAAAGGAATGCCGAACAGCATCCTCTGAATTCTCAGGCTATCTTCAATTCATCGATTTGGACAAGATGGTGGAACTGGCAACAAGGGATGATATACTCATCCGTTTCGAAAAGAACATTGGAGACTATGTAGATGAAGGTACGATCCTTTTTTCTTATTGGTCTTTGGATGATCGTTCGTTTAATATAGAGGATTATTTGCAAAATATACGCGTTGGTACGCAAAGAACCACGGAGCAAGATATCGAATATGGTATTCAGAAGCTGACAGAGATCGCGCTACGTGCCATTTCACCAGCCGTCAATGACCCTTACACAGCCATCACCTGTATACAGAGACTCGGAAAAATCCTCTCTAGACTGGCTCAAACATCTCTGGAGGAACCTTATATCTATGACAGTGAAAAAAACCTGCGTGTCATCCTGAACACAGGTGAATTTTCACAGGTCCTGTATAAAAGTTTCTACCAGATCCGCCATTATGGGAAACAGGATGTCTCTGTCATTGGTGCAATCTTCGAAGCGTTGACATTGATTGCAGAAAAAAGCGCTGTACCTATGAAGGATTCGATTTGGGAGTTTGCAAAAGCGATTGTCGAAGGAATCGATCGCTCCGCCCTCATCCACCTCGATTTCAAATACTTGAACTATAAACTCGATGTATTAGCGCGACACACCGGCCACCAGAAGGAGAAACAGCTTTTGTAAATCATCCAAGAACCATACGTTTGTGATAACCATCTGTAATGTTTTTTATCTTATCATCATCAAAGGTCAATTCAAAACCTCACTGGCTGCGGAGTGAGGCAGACTCTCTTCCCATTTTCCTGGCCGAAGAGGAGAGACGAATCCTGAAGGGATTTGTTCATTTTCTGTTTTAATCTCATTCGTATAAATCGTAACCCGTATTATCTTATTAAAAATCGAATGCGGATATAAATACTTTCTTCAAATGTTAAAAAAATCGAATTCTTCATCAGGCTATTATATTCACGCATATCCCCAACACCATCTTTATAATGAGTTTACTTGTATAGATTCGACTATCGGATGGATTTTCCTCGAGATGAATCATCAGCCTCCTTTCAACTGCTGTTCAAGTTGATCCATGTTTACAGGACCCATGATCTTGTTTTTTACGAGGCCGTCCGGGTCGATGATGAAAGTTGTCGGTATGACAATGATCTGATACGCTTGCCCGACCATTCCTTCTGTATCAAGCGGAACCTGAAAAGGGATTTCGAATTCTTTTGCGAACATCGCCACCTGCTCCACATTTTCTTCCTCGGAACTGAGGTTCACTGCAAGGATCACAACCTCTTCATTTTCATGAAGATGGTGAAAATTGATCAATTCGGGTATTTCTTTTTTACAATACGTACACCATGTCGTCCAGAAATTGAGGATCACTGTTTTTCCGCGATAATCCGATAAAGAGACTTCTTCCCCATCAAGATTCTGCAATGTGAAATCCGGTGCTTCCTTGCCGATTTCAGCAATAGCAGACTGGACATTTGCAACTTCCACCGATTCAGGATTTCCGCTGTTTCTATTGGATTGTTCAGCTTTGATATGTTCCACAGTTTGTTTCGACTGTTCAGCTGTATCCGGGATTCTCCATGCCATTAAGCCCAGGAATACGATCACACCAACTAAAATGGTAAACTGTAGCCGTCGTTGCATTTATCTCACCCCTACAAAGTGCCTTACTATACTATAAGTAGGAATCAGTAAAAAAATGAACAAGCATTGAAAATTTCTTATATTTTTTATTAAATGTGGATAACCTGTATATTACTTCTTGACAAAAATAGTCAACCGGATTATATTACTTTCAAACAACCTGAAACAATGACGAGGATCAGTAAAGTGAAACATGCCTTTTCTAGAGAGGAAACCATCTGCTGAAAGGTTTCCATCGGCCAGCACTTGAACCTGCCTCTGAGTTCTGTATCGAAATCGACTAAGATACAGCGGATAAACAATCCGTTATCAACATCGAGTGTATATTGCACTTCATTGTGCGTTATGAATTAGGGTGGTACCGCCAAGTCTTGGTCCCTTCTGGGGTCAAGGCTTTTTGTTATGGAGATGATTTACACTTCAGGTCTAAGCACATTCTTATAGGAAAAGCGAACATTCAAGCTCCAGCAGCCACGTTTAAGGTCTCCTGTGTCCGCTAATGAGTAAATGAACTTGGTTTCAGCAAGAACAAGCGGTAAATCTTGCAGAAGTAAGCTAATGCATGGAAAACCAACATTACATTTTTGAAAAAATAAGAGGTGATCGAAATGGGAAAAGGATTTGTCCAAGATGTTACTGCGATGGAGGAAGATTTTGCGCAATGGTATACAGATGTCGTGAAGAAAGCGGATCTGATCGACTATTCAAGTGTCCGTGGTTCGATGATCATCCGTCCTTACGGGTATGCGCTATGGGAAAATATCAAAAACGAACTTGACCGTATGATTAAAGATACCGGCCACGAAAACGTCTATATGCCTTTGTTCATACCAGAAAGCCTCCTGAATAAAGAGAAGGATCATATCGAGGGATTTGCACCTGAAGTTGCATGGGTCACTCATGGGGGTGAAGAAGAGCTTACTGAACGGCTTTGTGTCCGTCCAACTTCAGAGATACTGTTTTGCGAGCATTATAAAAATATCATCCATTCCTACCGTGACCTGCCAAAGCTCTATAATCAATGGGCGAATGTCGTCCGCTGGGAAAAAACGACACGGCCATTCTTGCGTACGTTGGAATTTTTATGGCAAGAGGGTCACACATGTCATGCCGATGCTGAGGATGCCCAAGCGGAAACGACGAGAATGCTGAATGTATATGCTGAGCTCTGTGAAGACATCCTTGCTATTCCGGTTTTAAAAGGGAAGAAAACAGAGAAGGAAAAGTTCGCAGGGGCAGATTTCACTTATACGATCGAGAGTCTCATGCATGATGGAAAGGCGCTTCAGTCTGGGACTTCCCACTATCTTGGCGATGGATTTGCAAAAGCTTTCGGCATTCAATACTCCGACCAAAACGGTGACCTTCAACATGTCCACCAAACGTCGTGGGGGCTTACAACACGTATCATCGGGGCATTGATCATGGTACATGGGGACAACCGTGGGCTCGTGATTCCACCGAAAGTTGCGCCTACCCAGGTGATGATCGTGCCGATTGCCCAGCATAAAGAAGGTGTGCTCGATTTTGCTTATGAGCTGAAAAAACACCTCTCTGCTGCTGCACGCGTAGATATCGATGCGAGTGACAAAAAGCCTGGTTGGAAGTTCAACGAATACGAAATGAAAGGCATTCCGGTCCGTTTAGAGGTCGGACCTAAAGATATCGAAAAAGAACAGGTCGTTTTGGTGAGACGGGATACTGGAGAAAAGCAATTCGTCCCTCTGAAGGATCTTGATATGACGATTGAAAATCTTCTTGCTGATATTCAAAAGAATCTTTTTGAAAAAGCAAAGGCATTACGAGCTGAAAGAACATATACCGCTTTAAGCTTTGATGAGTTCAAAACGACACTCAATGATCAACCTGGATTTATCAAAGCGATGTGGTGCGGCGAAACCGCCTGTGAAGAAAAGATTAAAGAGCAAACGGGCGCAACATCACGATGCATCCCGTTCGAGCAAGAGGCGTTATCGGACAGCTGCTTCTGCTGCGAGAAAGAAGCGAAGCAAATGGTTTACTGGGCAAAAGCGTATTAGATCAATCCAGTAGAATTTGTTTAAATCACCGATACCTTTCGATTTTGCACCTATATAATTCAACTTTGCACCGTTATTTTTTGGATTTGCACCGATAACTTTTGGATTTGCACCGATAAATAATATTTTATAATCCCAAATAAAAGGCACTCACCGGAGGAGTGCCTTTCCCTATGTTCATTCTAAAACATCGGCAAAATATAATTAATGAGGAAATATAGGATTCCGAAAAAGATGATAAGATATGCTGCGTACTTGATGAATGTTGAAGCTACCATACTGGAATCCTTTTTCTTTTCTACTTTCCTTTCACGTACATCCAAATCATCATGACGATCCATGGGGATCACTCCTCTCAACATTTTGACTCAAGTCTAAAGGTCAATATAAGTTGTTACAGAGTGTTTACCCCTCTTTTTTCCGATGGAAACATTACAGGTTTTGGCTATCATTCCCTGATATTCTGGGCTACTTTTTCTCTTTTTCAGATTCATTATTGATCGGATCCGTCCGTTCCCAATTATCGAGGAAAGTGATCCGCTCGAGCATTGTCGGATGCCCATATAAGAAAAATTTGACCAGTAGGGGCGGATGGACTTCACTCAAACCAGACACCGCAAGTTGTTGGAAGGAACCGACGGCAGCCTCTGGATCCTGTGTCATCTCAATCGCATATTCATCTGCAGACCGTTCCGCTTGCCGGGAGACTGCATTTTCCACAGGGCTCGCTGCGAACGATAACACTGAGAACACCAGTAACAACGCTGGAAGCGCAGCAACATCTGTAGGTTTTTTAACCCCCCATTGTTCTCCCCATCGCTTGATCATTGCCGCATACAACTTCGAACCAATCCACAACCCGAAGAAAGTGGCAGCGATCGAGCCAATCAAATTCCAGAAGAGATGATGTTTAACGAAATGCCCCATTTCATGCGCCATGACGAAAAGCACTTCTTTATCGCTCAAGTTCTTAAGGGTCGTATCCCATAGGACTATTCGTAAATTAGAGCCGATACCATTGACATAGGCGTTCAATGCATTCGTTTTTTCCGACATGTTCACTTCATAGACACGATCCGCTGTAATATCCGCTCGATCAGCCAGCGCAAGGATCTTCTCTTCAAGCACCTTGTCTTCTAAACGATAGAAATCGTTATACAATGGGTCGATCCAGATCGGCTGGATGAAGTAGATGAACAACGTGAACGGGATCGACAACAACCATCCATAGAACCACCAACGCTTTTCAGACTTTTTCATCAGCCAATACAGTGCCTGCACAATCACGAACAAGAACAATGCATTGATCCAAAAAGAAATGATGTTATCCTTCATCCAACCCGAAAATGGCTGAACGGAAATGTCATAATCGAGTGATACCGTGTAACTGTAGTAATCGATCGGAAAGCTTAAGACAAAAGCGATCAGCGACAATAGTACGACGTAAATTGCATTATGGATGATTGGGAATCTCGTAACTTCAATTGCTCGATTACGGAACCATTTGGATAATCCGATCCCAAGGACGGCAAGATAGATCATCCATTCAAACGGTACCGATAAGAAATACAGCCATTGCTTGATTCGTGAAAAATCATGGCTTAATTCCAATTGCCGCTCATTCATGAATACAGATGGATCTGCTGCTGTTCCTTGATATTGGACTGGAATGGATGTATCCGCACCTATGAATAAATACCACGATATGAACGTGGCATACACTATGAAAGCTGCTCCAATCCAAATTGTCTTTTTCTTCATTCCTCCACCCCTCCTATGTCTGTCCATTATTAGTGTAATAGAAGTTGTCCCCGTTTAGAACTATTGATGTGTGTGTTTTCATGTTAATTTATGGATGATGAGGATGCTTTGCTTGGAGGAGTATCGTGAATATCGATTGTGCCTGACTTAATAAAAAAAGACCTGTCCGCACATCTGTAGGATCGATGTCGTGAACTGGCCTTCGGTACCTGATGATTCATTCAGTTGGTTTCGGATCTTTCGTATATCCAGATAAGCACCTTGGACAGTTTTTACAAAAGATACGCTCTGGATTCACCTCATAGTACAAACAGCATGTTTTACGTACCCTCACAGGAGGATCGCTCTTCAGCAACGTCTGTTTAGCATGTCTGAATTTCTTTAAAGGGTTTTCGTTTAAACCAAAACATCCGGCTGGTGCTTCAAGAATCATATCTAGATCTTCGGCAATCCGTTCTGCAGAAACGAGATCCGGATGGTTCAAAAAGCTTGTTTCATACAACCAAAAAAGATAAACAGCAGTGTTTTCCCAGAGGATTGGAGAAGGAATGGAAGTCAATTCTGTCAAACGTCCCCACACTGGAGTAAGGTGATCCCGAAAGATCGTTTCAAGACCTATGTAAAGCTCTTGCTCTCTATGAATACCGATATCTCTGGTATTGGTATCATGTAAATAAAGTACTGGCCGCATCATCCCGTGTTCCGAATCAGGCTGAACCCTGCAATTATCAGGTCGGACATCAAGTAATTGGTTGAACATTGTCAGACTTGAGAAAAACGGTGCAGTCAAAAGAAAGGCGTATTTTTTGGAAAATTGAGATGCCGTCACTCGGTTGTTCGGTGCACCTAATAACTCCCTAATCTCGTCCAAAAACTTCTCGGTTTTTGAGACGGTGAATAAATCCTCTGATGAAAACGATTGTACATCAGAGGAATATTCACTGGCTAATCGATAATTCTCTTCAAGGAAAATGAGCTGCTTAGGCGTTAGCGTATCGAATATCATTAGCTACCTTCCTACCCTTCCCGCAAGGAATACAAAGCGGTGAACCGAACATCGGGTCACATGATATTTGCGCCTGCAAGCCGAACACATCATGGACCATCTTCGTCGTAACGATCTGTTCAGGGGCTCCTTGGGCATAAATACCTTTATTGTGGACAGCCACGATGTGATCTGCATACCGGCATGCGAGATTCAAGTCATGAAGGACCATTACGATCGTCCGTTGTTCCATTTGGTTCAAATCATAAAGCAGATCCAGCACTTCAATTTGATGGGCAAGATCCAGATAGGTTGTCGGTTCATCAAGCAAAATCGTCTCCGTATTTTGTGCCAGGGACATCGCAATCCATGCGCGTTGCCGCTGTCCTCCTGATAAAGAATCGACAGGACGATCCTGAAGCTCCAGGAGATGGGTCGCCTCTAGAGCTGAGTTGACAGCTTCTTCATCCTTCTTTGTCCATTGTTGAAGCCAGTTTTGATATGGATATCTCCCTTGCTTCACAAGTTGGATGACCGTCAGTCCTTCGGGTGTTACAGGTGACTGAGGAAGAATTGCAAGCTCTCTTGCCACTTTTTTAGTGGAAGATTTATGGATGTCTCTCCCATTGATGATGATATTTCCGGATTTTGGTTTCAACAGTCTTGCCAATGCTTTAAGCAGTGTCGATTTACCAGAACCATTGCTACCGATCAATACTGTGATTTTACCTTTGGGTACTTTAAAATCCAGATTCTCGATGATTGGTGTTTCTTGATAGGATAATGTAACCTTTTTGGTTTCAAGAGAGTACATGAACTTCTCCCCTTCGCTTAATTAATCAGTCCGTACGATATAACCTACTTTCAAGTTTATTTTAAATGAGAATCTTTGTCAATGAATTTGAGAATCATTATCACCTGAACTCTAATAAAAAGCTCATCCGAAATGTATTAAAATTCGAACGAGCCCATGCTATCATTCCATTTCGTCAACAGCTTCGAAAACATCCGCCAAGCTTGTGACGACTTTCAGATTGTCGTGTTCCAGCTCGATTCCAGTCGGCTGGATATAGATTGTTTTCAGACCTAACAATAATGCAGGCGCGATCTCATTAATCAGATTGTCTCCGATTGAAACTGTCTGCTCTGCTTTGACCTCGTATTTCTTCATCAAATCCTGGAAGATTTTTTTCGTCTGCACAGGTTTCTGGGCCAAAGGAATGATTTCAGGAAAAAGGTCATCCAGTTCAAGCTCGTTAAGTAACCGTTCAACATCATCCTTCTCACTGTTCGTGACAAGGACGATTTCAGCCTCTTCCTTCAGCTTTTGTAAGCCTTCTTTCAAACCGGGAGTCTTCGTTAGCTGGAACTCATCTGTCACCATGAAATCCTTCGTCTTTGTATAACAATGGTATGTTTCCTCAATCGATACGCCATAATGTCTTGCTGCAGAATATGGGAGCCACCATCCATCCCCTATTGCGATCATCTTTTCAAAATCAAAAGCCAATTCTCGATTATATGTACGAGTAACGTCTTCACTAGCCCATTCCGATCCATCCCAATTTTGAACATGGGTCACTTTCAACGTCAATGGATCAAGTGTAAGGATCGCGTCATGCTCCACATCATAGGCTTTTCCTATTCCAACCGCGTGATTTCCGCTCTTCATATTCTGATAGTCGTTCATGAATTCTTCTTGATCACCTTTTGCGACTTTCTCTTTCAAAAGTGAAGCATAATGATCGAAGTGATCAGTATCTTCATATAAGGTGCCGTCCAGGTCGAAAATTATCAGCTTGCAATCCGGATAAAACTGTTTCATTTAACATCCCTCACCAAAAAATTTAATCGATCTCTCAACTCCTTGTTATTATAATGGTTCTCTAAATCTATCGCAAAACCATTATGTAAAAGTAGTGCAAAATTTGTAAATTTATATGGAAAAAATTGCAGAATTATAGGATAATTGAGGTGTTGTCAATTTAAACATATTTAGGGGGAAATAGGAATGAAAAAGGTTTTTGCACTATTGTTTGCTGCTCTATTAGTGATCGGGCTGACAGCATGCGGCACAAGCAGTGATTCTGGTTCTACCGGTAAAGACGGGGAAGTGAAAAAATTAGTCATGGGATTCGTTCCATCACAGGATTCTGATGAAATCGCTGACACTGTCGAGCCTCTTGCCGATAAACTTGGTGAAGAGCTTGGTGTTGAAGTTGAAGGTAAAGTCATGACTAGTTACTCAGCACTTGTAGAAGCAATGGGAAGCAACCAAGTTCAAATCGGTTTCTTACCTGCTTTCGGTTACGTTTTAGCAAATGATAAACATGGTGTTGAAGTCATCCTTAAGTCAGAGCGTTTCGGAAGCGGTACATACAAAGCACAATACGTTGTTCGCGCTGATTCTGGGATTGAATCACTTGAAGACATGGAAGGAAAGACATGGGCGATTCCTGACTTGACATCTACTAGTGGATTCTTGTTCCCGGCAGCTCAAATCATGGACGAATTCGGTGTTGAAGATGTCCAATCAGGCTTCTTCAGCAACACAGTTGAAGCTGGTGGACATGATAACGCGATCATCTCAGTGTATGAAGGGGATGCTGATGTAGCTACTACATTTGATGACGCTCGTACTACCGTCGAAGAAGATTATCCAGATGTCATGGACAAGCTTAAAGTCGTTGGATACACTGATGAAATACCAAATGACACGATTTCTGTGACAAAAGAACTTTCTGACGAGTGGCAAAAGAAAATCAAAGACACATTCCTATCATTCAATGAAGATGAAAAAATGATTGAAATCATGAACGAAGTATACAGCTGGGATGCGATCATCGAAGCTGAAGACAGTGAATATGATGTTGTCCGCAGCACTTACGAGAAGTTCAAGGATTCAATTTCCATCGACTGATAATACGTTCAATTCTTCCGGGGGAAGCTTGGCTTCTCCCTTTTTTTCACTTGAAGAAATTATAAGGACAACTATGATCGAAACCATTTTTATTCCTTTAAATACATAAAGTCCTGCCTGTCTTATGAAAAACAAAAAGAGTACTGATTCTTCCTCTCTAACTACGAAACAATCAGACTCTGTTCACGATAAGGGGAGTTAGTATGATTGAAATGAAGGATGTATCCCTTGTCTACCCTAACGGTACACAAGGCTTGAAAAATATCAATGTGAAGATCAATGAAGGTGAATTCGTCGTCATCGTCGGTCTATCCGGTGCTGGGAAATCAACCTTCATCCGAAGCGTAAACAGACTCGTCACACCGACTGAAGGTCAATTGATCGTTGATGATGAAGATATCTTGAAGTATAAAGGAAAAGATCTTCGTAAGCTTCGTACAAAAGTAGGGATGATCTTCCAGAATTACAACCTGGTCAAACGTTCTACAGTCATGAAAAATGTCATTTCCGGTCGTCTAGGACACACCGGAACTCTAAAGAGTATCCTCAACCTTTATCCAAAAGAGGATATGGCACTTGCCTATGAAAGCCTGAAGCGTGTCAATATCGAAGAGAAGCTATATTCACGAGCGGACCAGTTGAGTGGCGGACAGCAACAGCGCGTTTCCATCGCGCGTGTCCTGACGCAACAACCTTCTGTCGTACTAGCCGATGAACCTGTCGCTAGTCTTGATCCTCCTACTTCCCATCAAGTAATGAAGTACTTGAAGAAGATCAATCGCGAGGATAACATCACTACAATCGTCAACCTTCACTTTATTGATATGGCGATGGAATATGCTGATCGTATCATTGGTATGCGTGCCGGAGAAATTGTATTTGATGGGCCTGCTAGTGAAGTGAATGAAAAGACATTCGAAGAAATCTACGGCAGACCAATCAAGGAAGATGATATTCGAGGGGGCACCGAAGAGAATGTCGAAACCCCTTAATACGAAGCAAACGCCTAATCGTATCGTCAGTACCGATCAAGTACCTGCTAGTCTCGTATCGAAAAATGCCAAAATACGCATGAACATTATTTTACTCGTGGTACTTGGTCTATACATTCTCAGTTCAGTGATGACCAATTCATCGGTGCTTCGTTTCAATTCGGAGTTTTTCCTGAATGTGTGGAATATGGTTGTCCAGCTGTTCCCACCTAACTGGAGTTATGCCGGGGTTGTTGTCGATAAGCTGCTGGAAACGATCAAAATGGCACTTATCGCAACGACGATCGCTGGAATACTATGTGTACCTTTCAGTCTTTTGGCAGCAAGCAATATCGTACAGAACAAGTATCTGTATAACTTTATCAAGATGTTTTTGAATATCATGCGTACGATTCCAGAATTGATACTAGCAGTTGTATTCGTTGGTTTATTCGGAATCGGGGTTTTCGGTGGTATCCTTGCCCTGATCATCTTCTCACTCGGTATCCTTGCGAAGTTGATCAGTGAAACGATTGAAGCGATCGATATGAATCCATTAGAAGCGATCCGTGCCTCGGGTGGAAATACACTCCAGGTCATCTGGTATGCAGTAGTGCCTCAAGTATTACCTCAATTCGTTTCGTTCACGTTGTATGTATTTGAAATCAATGTACGTGCTTCGGTGGTCCTAGGTTTCGTAGGTGCCGGCGGAATCGGTTTGATCCTTCAACAGCAGCTGAACTTTTTAAGTTATCAGAATGTGAGTACAATCATTGTTATTACGTTCGTAGTTGTTGTCATCATCGACTACATCAGTAATAAATTAAGGGGGCGTCTCGTGTAATGAACATCACTGTACCTCCTAAACCACAAAAGAGTGGTTTCAAAACTTTTCGAAACATTGGAATCGGCATTGTTATGCTCGTTATCTATATTTGGGCATTCGCTACAATCGAAATCCCTTGGGGCAGGATTTTCAGCGAACGGACAATTGCAAACTTCGATCGTGTCATTCCAAAATTGTTCAGCCCTGATTTCACGTTTGCATCAAGAGTTTTTGAATATATGATGGAAACCCTATTCATTGCTTTTACAGGCTCCTTCATGGCAGCAATCCTTGCTGTACCGTTCGGCTTTTTCGCAGCTTCGAACATCAACCGTAATCCATTTTTGAATACATTAGGTAAATGGATCCTGAATGCTGACAGGACTTTTCCCGAGATCCTGCTCGCCTTGATCTTCGTCGTCGCAATCGGACCTGGTGCATTTGCTGGTGTACTAGCAATCGCGATCCACTCGGTCGGTATGCTTGGAAAGCTTTATTCTGAAGTCGTCGAATCCATTGATATGAATGTAGTCGAAGCGATGGAAGCTAACGGTGCGAATAAGATCCAGATCTTTTTTTACGGAATCATGCCTCAGGTCATACCTGAGTTCTTATCTTATGCCATCTATCGATTCGAAATCGATGTCCGTGCATCAACTGTTCTTGGAATCATCGGCGCAGGTGGTATTGGAACACTGCTGGTCATCTCCTCCCGTAACCGGAACTGGGATGAGGTCGGGATGATCTTGCTTGTCATCATCATCTTCGTCAGTATCATCGACTATATCAGTACGTATATCCGTAAACGCATCGTTTAAAGAAAGCTTGGCAAAGGCATAACTTTGGCGCAGGCTGAGCTTTAGCTCCTCGAAAAACAATTGCTTTTACCTTCGTGCGGTGTATTGCTTCCGAAGCCGCCAGCTTGTGCACTTATATTGAAGAAAGTATTTTATACTTTCTTTAAATGTAAAGGAAACCCATCGCTTGGCAGCGATGGGTTTTTACTGTTATATCGTGGGATTATAGTGTAATTTTACACCTTTGGCCGAATTATACTGAAAAGTGGCCGGATTATGCTTCAAACCCGCCGGATTCCATACAAAACCGGCCGGATTAAGGGGCATTTCCGCCGGATTACACTCCGAATCGGCCGGATTGCTTAACATTCAAATCGCTTTCCCACTAAGCAACATTCCTTTATCAGCTGACTCGATTCTTTCTCATGAATGTCTGGATCGCGAAGGCAACTCCGCTTTCATCATTGGTTTTAGTCACGAAGGTACATAACTTCTTGATATCCTCTTCCGCATTTCCCATTGCTACGCTGTATCCTGCTAATTCGAACATGGAAACATCGTTGTAGTTATCGCCTATCGCCATGACCTCACTCATAGGAATCCCAAGTTCCTCGGCATATTGCTTCACAGCGATTCCTTTTTGCGCATCACGGTGTGTGATCTCGATATTCGCCTCGGCAGACTTACTGACAGCTAAGTCTTTGAATGTAAGGAAATCATTCAGTGCGTTTTTACGGTCGCGCTCATTTTTAGAAAAAGCGAGCAGCTTGTAGATTTCCACATCCGGTTCAGCTACGACTTCCTTGTAATCTTCGATTGTATGAATACGCCCATTATTAATTCGATAGTCTGCCAATTGGTGGGCCTTCTCATCACTTACTTCAGGATTGGCACTTTTGATGATATCAACAATGATGTCGATTGCCATTTCGGGATTGTCACTAAATGTTCCTTTGTTCGTGTATAGTTCGTAATAAATCGAATGGCCGCCCAATACTTCATCAGCCTTGTAAAAAGTGTCCTTCGACAATGTAATGCTCTGTTTGATTGTACCTTTTTCATCCCTCATCTGGGCACCATTGATCGCTATGATAGGTAGAGTCAGACCAGCTTCCTCGATCGGACTCACCGCTTCTTTATATGAACGGCCTGTCGCAACGATCACGTGAATCCCTGCTTCTTGTGCTTTTTTAATTGCTCTTACGTTCTCTTCATTGATTGTTGTATTGTTATTGACAAGTGTACCATCCATATCAATAGCTATAAGTTTCACATTATCATGTCCTTTTCCGTAGTTTCTAACCTAGTTTTCCCATTTTGACGATAAGAAAACACTTTTTGCAGTAAAAGAAAAAGAGCTCTGAATTCAGCTCTAGTTTGAAAACGCTTTATTTGTGTTTTATATCCGTAAAAAAGGCTTCGATGAATGCTTGGAAAATTTCAACGGATTGAAAAGCAAAGAGAGATATAGCTGTTATTGAAAATAATCCTATAACAAGATATCGAAAGAAAAACATTCTTGCTCACCTCGTTTTTTGGAGTAAAACCAATATACCACTCTTTCCTTATTTTGAAAAGTAAAGTATTTGTTAAGTGAATAGCAGGCTGCAGAGGCTCAGAACTCCGATCGAACTGATGACGATTACAATCAGACTCGCTCCGAAATAAGCAGCAACGAAAGCTGTAAGAGCACCAACGACTCCCATCCAGATTTCCCCATTGAAAGTGATGATGCCTGGAAAAATCAATGCACCAAGGATGGCGTAAGGGACATTCTTAAGCACTCCCCTGATGAGTGGTGGGATTGATTCTGTTTCGAAGGCTACTAAAGGCAGCATCCTTGGAATATAGGTAACAGCTGCCATCCCTAATATGATCCAGATATACGTATCAAGCATCCGCTTTCTCCCCTTTCCACAAGATTTCAATCACAATCGCTGCAAACAATGTAGAGAGGATGATCGTCCAGCCTGTTGACATCGATGTGCTGAAGGTTAAAATACTATTGACAACAGCTGCGGCCGAAGCTAAGAGGATCACTTTCAATGACTTCCGTGCACTAGGGACCAGGAGACCGATGAATAGGGCGTACAACGCAATCCCCATGCTTTCCTGCAAAATCGAAGGCAATCCTGAACCGATCAGGTAACCGATTCCTGAAAACACGACCCAGCTGCTCCAGGCGATGAATCCAATCCCAAGCATATAAGGTGCTTGAATCTTTCCTTTTTGGACAGCTGCTACTGAAAAGGTCTCATCTGTTATGAAAAAGCTGTACAGCGCTTTTTTCCATTTTGGATCATCAGCTGACTTCTCTCCAATAGAAGCACTCATCAACAAATGGCGGATGTTTACGATGAACGTTGTAAGAATGATCTCGAAACCGCTGATACCTGCCGCAAACATTGTAAGGGAGATATACTGCGCGGCCCCTGCAAATACGAAGATGCTCATGCTGATCGTTTCGAATAGATTCAGTCCGGAGCTTTTAGCGAGCAGGCCGAATGTAAATGCAACTGGCATATACCCGATCGCGATACTGCTTCCCTTTTGAAGGCCATGTCTGAAAAGTGATGACGACAGTCGTTCTGTAATAGCCACATTCATGAGGTCTACCCCCTGACTTTGTTTAACTTACGGTTTGTATGTTATATTGTATGTATTGTATTTTATAACATACATTTTCGTCAAGGAGAAATTCAATGTCACATGAAATCAATCATATGATCGGAAAAAAAATAAAGATGATCCGTGCTGACCGGAAATTGAGTCTGGATGAGTTGTCTAAGCTGACAAACGTCAGCAAGGCGATGCTTGGTCAGATCGAGCGTGGTACGTCAAGCCCTACCGTGAGTACATTATGGAAAATCGCTTCAGGACTGGGCGTCTCTTTTTCATCTTTTGTGGAAGAAGATGCACCCACGTTTTCAAAAGTAAGGATCGATGATGTAGAGCCTTTATTAGAAGATGATGGGCGTTATTTGGTTCACACTCTCTTCCCTACAGAGCCTAACCGTAATTTCGAAGCATATGCCGTCACATTAAAGCCTGGTTGTTCCTATACAAGTCCTGCACATGGTTCCGGTGTTGAAGAATATCTATTCGTTCATAAGGGGGAATTGAATGTCTTGATCGGAGATTCTGCCCATTCACTGAAAACAGGGGAAGCCATTCGCTTTTCCGCTGATTACGAGCATACGTATGAGAATACCTCTTCAAAACGATGTGAATTGTACTTGATCATCCATTATCGATAACATTCATAGATTTTCCAACCTGGGTGGACGTCCGCTCAGGTTATTTTTCATATTTAGTTTTTGTAGTCTTTCATCTGTTTAATGATTTTGCCTACACATAGAGGACAATCATGACATACCATATAGTAGTTTTATGATAGAGGAGGATCATATATGGAGTGTCAAGATAAAAACGAACATGGTTCCAAATGTAAAGATTGGGCATGCAGGTTTTTGAAAACGGTGAAGCCTGGAACTTTAGTAAGGATTATAGTGGATGGCAGATTTCCGATAGAAGCCTCAAATGGTGATGACGAGCTGCGCTTTGGATGTGTCGACAAAAATAAATGTGCCACTTTTACTGCAGTCTCGAACAACGAACCCTTTTTTATTGATTGTTCCAAAATACGTGTCATTGAGTTTCCAAATGATTAGGAGGAGGTATGACTATGGGCTTGCTTAAAAATGATAAAAAGAATGATTGTTCAGGTTGTGCATGCCGAGTCTTGAAGAAATTGGAGCCAGGCACGCTCGTCAGGGTTTTCAATGGTTCCCAAGACCCGCTGGACTCACCAGATGAATCGGATGCTCTGCAATTTCTCTGCTTCGACCCGAAAACATGTATCGTGAAATTCAGAGATTCAGAGAACACCATTTATGTCCTTTGTTGTGAACAGATCCATGCAATCAGTCTAGTTCCAGAAAATAATAATGTAAACGGATAAAAGCAGCAGTAGTACAATTGATCCATTTAGCGAGATTTCTTGTCAGTTTTGCGAGATTTTTATCCTGTTCCGCGAGATTAATGCTCTTTTTCGCGAGAATATCCACCGTTTCCGCCAGATTAACCGTCAGTTCCGCGAGATTGGTATTTATATCGTCCCTCGGTTCTGCGTAAAACACAAATAAAGCTGATCGAAATCGAATTTCGATCAGCTTTTTCATATTAGATTACTGGTTCTGCTTCTTTCTTCTGTTGTTTGTTCGGTGGAATGTGGATCGCTTCTCCGGTCATTGACTCAAGAGCTTCCAGCCATCCTTCATTGAAGCTTGGATGCGGATAGAACGGATACGAGAGATCTTCGTCGCGAGCAGCCATTTCGAGTGCTGTCACTCCGGATGAAATCATCTCCACAGCACCCTGTCCGATCATATGGACACCGAGCAACATGTCCGTTTCAGCATCTTTGACGATTTTGACAAGTCCTTCTTTTTTCCCAGCGATACTCGCAAAGCCATTCCCTGCCATCGAGAATTGGCCGGTAACCACTTGATAGCCCTCCTCAACAGCTTGATCCTCTGTGAGGCCCGCATATGCTATCGGTGTAGAGGTATGAACAACTGTCGGGATATAGCGGAGATTAAGCTCTGGTGATTTCCCTGCAATGTGCTCTGCCGCAACTTTTCCTTGCTTGATCGCTTTGACAGCAAGTGATGGTCCAATTGTTACATCTCCTACTGCATAGATATTCTTCTCTGTCGTTTCACTGAATTCGTTGACCACTAGAAACCCGTTTTCGTCTGTTTCGATTGATAACGCTTCAAGACCAAGTTCCGTAGTGTTTGGCTGGAAGCCTGTTGAAACGAGCAGATGAGAACCTTCAACCGTCAGTTTTTCATCCTTTTTCACCAGGTGGAGCGTTACGTTGTCGTCACTTTCTTCAACTGTTTCGATAATGGTATCTTTGATGACTTTAATCTTTGATTTTTTCATGACACGTGTCAATTCTTTGTTGATCTCCGTATCAAATCCGAACGCATTACCCCCATCTAAGACAATTGTAACCTTCGATCCCATTGCATTGAAACTCGTAGCCGCTTCTAACGTAATATAGTCGGATCCATAGATTACGAGATGCTCCGGCACTTCTTCGATCGCGTATATCTCCTGAGCGTTGTATACGTGATTGAAGCGTGCGTCGATCTCTTCCGGTATAGCGGTGGATGCCCCAGTCGCTACAATCGACTTTTCATACTTATACATCTCGAACGTATCGCCCGATTCAACACCGATACGGTTTCCTGTCATAAAAGAGGCGCTTCCATTGATGACCTCGATTTTATTTGCTTTACATAGCGCTTCGACACCCTTCTGTAATGCGGAAACGGTTTGTTTCATATAGGTGTTGTGCTGGGACATGTTGAACTTAGGTTCAGCGGCCTCAATCCCAAGCTGCTGCATGTGTTTCCAATCTCCCAGCTTTTCTGCTGTGTGTGCATAAAGTTTTGATGGGATACACCCCTTACTCAGACAGATGCCGCCGAGGTCTCCTTTTTCAATCAGCGTAACCTCGATTCCGAGCTGAGCAGCACGGATTGCAGCATTGTATCCCCCAGGTCCTCCGCCGACGATGATCAGTTCACGCTCTTGTATTACTTCACCTACTACCATGTTATATCAGCTCCAATGTCATTGCTGCAGGGTTTTCGATATAGTGCATGAAGCGATTCGTAAATGCGACTGCGGTAGCACCATCCGCTACACGGTGATCGAATGTCATCGATACATTCATGATCGAGCGGATGACGATTTCATCATTGATGACGACAGGCATTTTCTTCGTTTTATGGAAAGCCATCAAACCGACTTCAGGATGGTTGATGATCGGTGTCGCACCAGTGCTTCCAAGTGGACCGACATTACTGATCGTGAATGTGCCGCCCTTCATTTCAGATGGCTTCAATTTATTCGTTTTCGCTTTATTGATCAGCTCTTTCATTTCGCTGTTGATTGAAGAGATCGATTTTTGTTCTACATTCTTCACAACTGGCACGATCAATCCATCGTCAGCATCCGTCGCAATCCCCATGTTCACTTCACCTTCGAGTCGGATGACTTCATTCTCTTCATCGAGTTTTGAATTGAAGATTGGATAATCACGCAGTGCTAGCTGTAACGCTTTTACAAAGAAGGCAGCGAGTGATACGTTCATTCCCTTCGATCCATCCGGGTCAGCTGCTTTAAGGGATTTTTTCAAGTCTAATAGATTCGTAAGATCGACTTCATCAAAATGAGACACGTGTGGAATCGTGTAAAGTGATTGCGTCATCTTCTGCGCAATCTGTTTCCGGCGTCCTTTGAAAGGAATTTCCTTTGCTTCTGCTACAGGTATTGTCATTGCTGCAGGGGCCACAGACGCTTCCTCTTGTTTCGTTTCCACCTGTTCCTGACCGCCATTGATGAATTGATACACATCCTCTTCAGTTACACGTCCAGCAGGACCAGACCCATTGATCTGCTCGATGTTTACATTGTTTTCACGAGCGATTTTCCTCGTATATGGAGCTGCAAGTACACGTCTTGTTAAGCGTGTCATGGATTGCACTGCGCTCATTGAATGTTCAGTTTGGGCTGCTGGTACAGGTTTTTCTGGTTTAACCTGCACTGGTTCTTCCGGCATTTTATCTTCTGTAGGAACACTACCTTCTTTTTCAATCAGGATGATCGTAGTACCGACTGTGACGACTTCACCTTCAGACGCTTTGATTTCTTTTACCGTACCCGCGACTGGTGACGGGAGTTCAGCTGTTACTTTATCTGTCTGGACCTCGACTAATGGTTGGTCGATTTTGACTACGTCTCCTGGAGAGACATGAAAATGTGTGATTTCTCCTTCTGTTATTCCTTCCCCGATGTCATGGAGCTTTACTTCAATCATCTTCTTCCTCCTATCTTAGAAACGTACTGTATCAACAATAGCCTGCTTGACACGCTCAGCATCAGGCAGATAGTGGTCCTCGATCGCAAACATCGGAACCGGTGTATCATGACCTGTCACACGCTTGATCGGTGAGCGTAAGTGCAGGAATGAGGTGTCATTGATCAACGAAACCACATCGTTTCCTACTCCGCCTGTTCCTGGTGCCTCGTGTACAATGACAGCACGCCCGGTTTTTTGCACAGACTCAGCGATCAGATCACGGTCTAGAGGATAGAGTGTGCGTAAATCAAGAACGTCACACGTTATGCCTTCCGCTTCTTCAATTTCCTTCGCCGCTTTCTTTACGACGTCCACCATCGCTCCCCATGCAATCAGGGTTATGTCTTCCCCCTCTTGAAGTCGAGCGCCTTTTCCGATTTCAACTGTATATTTCTCTTCCGGTATTTCAAGCTTATGTGAACGGTAGCAGCGCATCGGCTCCAAGAACAAGACCGGATCAGGATCCTCGATGCTCGCAATCAAAAGCCCTTTCGCATCATACGCATTGGATGGGACGACCACCTTGATACCTGGCATATGTGTGAACAGCGCTTCGACACTGTCAGAGTGGATTTCCGGCGCACGGACCCCAGCTCCGAATGGAGCTCGGATAACCATTGGAACGGTAAAATGACCGAGAGTCCGTGAACGGATCCGTGAAGCATGCGTCATGATCTGGTTGAAAGCAGGATAGATGAATCCGAAAAATTGCATTTCCGCAATCGGTCGGAAGCCATTCATTGCAAGTCCGATCGAAGTACCGATAATTCCCGATTCAGCCAAAGGCGTATCAATGACTCGGTTTTCACCGAATTCAGCCTGAAGTCCGTCGGTTGCACGGAAAACTCCACCGTTCCTCCCGACATCCTCACCTAAAACGAGTACATCGTCATGCTCGCGCATCATTGTCGCCATTGCGTCGGTGATCGCTTGCACCATCGTCAGTTTCTGAGTTTTAACCGCTGTACTCATTTACACTTCCTCCTTCATACGGGACTTGAATCCATCAAGATGTTCCTGGACAGACCAGGTCGGTGTTTGGAAGACATGCGTAAACATATCGGTCGGCTCTGCTGGACCGAATGCTTCCATATCTTCAACAGCTTGTTCGATTTCTCTTGTAATCTCTTCTTCGACCTGTGTTTTCCAAGCCTCTTCAAAATAGCCCTTGTTTGCCATATAGCGCTCAAGTCGCAATAGCGGGTCGGTCGTTTCACGGCGGCGCTTCGCTTCTTCTTGATCACGGTATTTGCTTGGATCATCTGCCGTCGTATGAGCACCGTAGCGATAGGTCACAGCCTCGATCAACGTCGGACCGTTTCCTTCGCGGGCGTGCTCCATCGCTTTTTTCGTTTCGAAATACACGACGAAAATATCATTTCCATCGATCCGGACGCCCGGAATGTCATAAGCGACCGCTTTCTGTGCGATCGTCTTCGTCTTCATCTGCTTTTCCATCGGCACCGAAATGGCGAACCCGTTGTTTTGATTGAAAAAGACAACAGGGGCATTGAAAACGCTTGCAAAATTCAAACCTTCATGAAAGTCCCCTTCTGAAGTTGCTCCATCACCGAAATAGACGATGGAACCACGGTCAGTGCCTTTCATTTTTTCAGCCCATGCTGTACCTGTAGCATGTAAAAGTTGAGAAGCGATTGGCACTGCTGGAGGGAAAATGTTCTTTCCTTCTGGCGGCACACATCCCATTGGATACCCTTTCCAATAAAGGAATAGGTTGCGGGCAGAGTGGCCATAGGTTAATGTTGCCGCATGATCACGATATGTCGGGAACATCCAGTCGCCTTCTTCAAGCACAAGCGAGCTCCCTACTTGAGCTGCTTCTTGCCCTTCAAATGGGACATACGTACCGATCCGTCCTTGCCGTTGTAGATTTACACCTTTACGGTCAAACATCCGTGCTCTGAGCATTTTTATATAAAGTTCTTTCGTCAATGATTCTGTCATCTCTTGTTCATATTCTGAGTTGACGATGACACCGTCTTCATTCAAGATCTGTTTTATAGGAAATTGCGCTTCCATAAGACCCCTCCTTAGTTACGTACATTCCATTTTTGTCGTTTCTTATGACTGAAGAAGCTGTTGCGCTTCATTCTCTTTGTCAAACGATCATTACAAAATTGATTTGCGGATTCAGCAGTGGAGATCGATTGTTCATTAGATTTTTGGTAGATTTCCATCAAAGTATCGTAAATGGCTTTTGTTTTTGCTAGAACACGGTCTTTGTTCGGGCTGTACAACTCATCAGACACCTGGATGAGTCCGCCAGCGTTCACGATATAATCTGGTGCATATATGATTCCTTTTTCCTGCAAGAACTTGCCGTGTTCATCTCTTAATAGCTGGTTGTTCGCAGATCCGACGACAGCCTTCACCTTCAACTGTTCAATCGTTTCGTCGTTGATGATTCCTCCAAGCGCACAAGGAACGAAAACATCTGCTGGAACACTGTAGATTTCATTGCCTTCTACGACTCTTACGTTACCTTTCAGACCTTCAGCTTGATCGATGATTTGTCTGATAGCCGATTCATTGATATCAGTGACATAAAGGTCAGCGCCATCTTCAAGTAGTTTTTCAGCAACTTTGTATCCAACTTTTCCAAGTCCCTGGATCGAATACGTTTTACCACTTAAATCATCGGAACCGTAAAGGACGTTATTCGTCGCCTTCAGACCATAAAGAACCCCTTCTGCAGTCGGAATCGATGAGTCTCCGCTTCCACCATATTCTTCAGGCACACCGACGATGCAATTCGTTTCTTTCAATGCATGGACGAAATCGTCTGGAGTCGTCCCCATATCGGTGCCTGTATAGAAACGTCCGCTTAACGATTCTACGAATTGGCCGAATGCACGGAATAATTCAGGCGAACGATCCTTCAATGGATCTCCAATGATCACTGCCTTTCCGCCTCCGAAATCAACATCTGCCGCAGCGCATTTATAAGTCATGCCTTTTGATAGACGGAGTACATCCTCGATCGCCTCGTCCGTAGAATTATATGGTCTCATACGACAACCGCCCAATGCTGGTCCCAGTGTCGTATTATGTATCGCGATAATAGCTTTCAGCCCTGTATCAGGATCATTGCAAAACAAAACTTGTTCGTGTCCATTGATGCGTTCAAACATGGTGTAATCCCCCAATTCTATTAATCTGGATGACTATTGAACCGTCATCGTAAACGCTTTCATACAATTGCAAAAAATTAAGCCTTCATCGACTCGATCTTTTCCTTGATCATTTCTTTCGGTAGTATATATTGTGTGACTTCGCCTTCTCCAATTTTTTCTTTATTGTTCCGAACTTCGAGATCACAGATGACCGCTCTTCCTTTTATCTCTCTAAGAGTAGCCGTTACGGTGATTTCGCTTCCAGCAGGCGTCGGGTTGAGATGTTTGGCTGAAACTCCACCACCAATTCCTTCCTCGTGTTCTTCAAGATATGGAAGAATGATTTGCCGTGCTGCCCATTCCATGTGATAGACCATCGAAACAGTCGAATAAGCAGGGTGTACCAAATTCCCTTCGAACTGCGCATACATATCAGGTGTCACTGTAGCAGTAATGGTAGCCTGTTGACCAACTTGCATACCTGGCTTCATTATATCTGCCTCCTTTGCTTCTTATCTTCATGAAGAGAAACTGTATTCTATTCCAAGTCCAGTTCATTCTTTATAAATGGACGTTATTATCCATTTTAAATATGACGTTTATTTAACGATATAATATCATTTTGTTTAATAAAATGCAATGAAATGTAAGGTTCCAGCTTACTTCGAAAGAGGTGATTTTTGCATGACATCAGGGTTTTAACGCTTTAAAGTGTCGGACATCCTCCAGTAACCCCTCTTTTTTGCCCGATAAAAAAGACGACTCGAATCGTATACCGCATTCACTAACGGAAAACGTTATTTCGTGAATATCGATACTTTCGAGTCATCTTCAACTAGTTGTTTTGATATTCGATTAATATCTCGGGTATTCCTGTGACAATGGGTGCAGGACGATTTCATCGATGATCATGTGCTTCGGAGCTGAAGCCATATAACATACTGCCTCTGCGATGTCATCGACCTTCAACCAATCCTCTTTATGCTCTTCACCCTGTTTGGAATCCGCAAAGAACGTGTCGATTGCTCCAGGGTTTACAGTACCGACACGGATGCCGTACTCTTGTACTTCCTGTGCCACTGAACCGATGAATCCTTGAACCGCATACTTTGTTGCTGTATACGCTGATCCATTGGCGATCGTTCTTCTCCCTACATCTGATGAAATGGTGATGATCGTACCAGATCGTTTTTCTTTCATGAACGGCAGGACTTCCTTCGTGGTTAAAAACACCCCGCGCGTGTTGACAGCGAAAACTTTCTCCCAATCTTCAAGAGTTGTCTCTTCAGCAGTTTTGAAAAATCCGATTCCAGCATTATTGATTAAAATATCAACTTGTCCGTAATGATCGAAAATTTGTTTAAACGCTTTTTTGACTTGCTGCTCATCCGTAACATCAGCTTGAAGGCTAAGTACCTTGCTGCCGTTTTCCTCTAATTCTTTTGCGGTTTCATGAATTTGTTCAGAAGACCCGATGATTGCTAATTTCGTTCCCTCGGCCGCTACTCGAGTAGCAATTGCTTTACCTGCACCTCGGGATGCACCAGTGATGACAGCTACTTTTTCATTTAGCATAGGATTTATTCCCCTTTCTATCGATTCGCTCATGTTGTCCGTACATCATTGTACTATATCGTTCGCCTTTATTTCGAGTTTTAAACCTGTGTTCGTAGATTTTACAAACGGGTAAGATTGTTGAAGAAGGATTGCAGTTGTGGCTTAACGGACAGGAGAGACTCTATTTGTGACAAAAAAGCCAATTGTCGTATGCTAACGGACACCAGAGACGTTATTCGTTAAAAAGTACATTGTTTCGATGATCTTGGAGCAAATAAGGTCTTCTGTGTCCGTTAAGTTTATAAAAATGAGTATTTTGTAGAAATAAGGTCTTCTATGTCCGTTAGATTTATGAATAAGTCATTCTTTCTCAATCGGGCATTAATGGAATACGCTCCTCAACAATATAACGAAGAAAAGAGCTCAATTATGAGCTCTTTTGTGAATTCCTTTGCGAAACTATGTGTAAAAACTCTGCGATTTCCGATTTTGTACTCCAAAACGGAACCGGTTGTAGTTACAGCTTAGGCTGCTCTTCTCAAACTATTTTTAAATGAATCCAAGTGCATCAATGAATACGATGATGATGACGAGTGGTACAAAATACTTCAACACAAGCAGCCATAGTGCAAAAAGCCTTTTCCCAACATGACTGCCATCAGTCAATTCAGCCACAAGTACTTCACGCTTCATTCTCCACGACACGAAGATGGAGATCAGTAACGCCCCTAACGGAAGCAAGATGTTACTTACAAGATAGTCCATCAGATCGAAGATGATTTTATCAAACAATGTGATATTCCCTAGAATTCCATACGAAAGTGCAGATGGAACACCGATGACAAAGATCGCCAGTCCGATCCACCAAGCAGCTTTCGAACGACGCTCACGGGACTCTTTCGCCACTGATGCAACGATGATCTCAAGCATCGAGAACGCTGAAGTCAACGTCGCAAATAGGAATAACGCCAGAAATGCGATGAAGAAAAACGTCCCTGCTGGCATTTGAGCAAAGACAGACGGTAAAACGATGAACAACAATCCTGGCCCTTCAGTTGGTTCAAAGCCTAAAGAAAAAACGGCCGGAAAGATCGCTAACCCTGAAAGGATCGTTATGAAAATGTTCATCGCTACGATTGAACCTGCTGATTTGCTCAGACTTTCTCGTTTTGATAAATAAGAGCTATACGTCACCATGACGGAAATACCGAGACTCAGGGAGAAGAATGATTGACCTAATGCGAAAAGAACACCTTCAGAAGTTAATCTGCTGAAGTCAGGTTGCAGGAAGAATCGTACTCCTTCCAGCGCACCATCAAGCGTCAACGAGCGGCCGATCAGAACAAGGAACAAAATGAATAACGCGGGCATCATCCATTTGCTCGCCTTCTCAATTCCTTCTTTAATTCCCCGTGCAACGACCAGGATCGTCAATAGAATGAATGCAAACTGTGAACCTACAGCAGTCCACGGATTGGAGATGATAGTGCCGAATAACTGTTCATAATCACTTACACCAGAAACGTATCCAGTGATACTTGCACCGAAATATAATAGAATCCAACCACCAATTACACTATAGAAGGATAATAGAATGAATGCACTGAACACACCAATACGGCCGATGAATTCCCAGCCTGGTGCGATGGTCCGGTAAGCTGAAATGGCTTCTTTTTGTGTGCTGCGCCCAATAACGAATTCAGCCAATAATAACGGAAGGCCTACTAGTAAAGTAAATAGAAGGAATACAAGGAAGAATGCTCCCCCACCACTGTTCCCGGCGACGTATGGAAACTTCCAGATCGCGCCGAGTCCGATAGCCGAACCTGCTGCTGCCAAAATGAATGTAAGTTTAGATGCCCATTGCTCTTGTTGCGCCATAAGTACCTCCAGAACTTTCTATTAGTTTTTTATTCTATATAGTTGATTGTCTGAGAAATTTTCAAAACGCATCAACATTCACCTTCAATAAAGGCACTATCCCAATATCTATTCGTAACAAATATTTGTAAGTAAGACAACCATAAATATTTTACAACTTCAAAGCTTTGAAGTATTAAAACCCTTAATACCTTTGATCTAACGCACCCAATGTTTCTTTCAACTCTGACATCATACGCTCCAGTAACTCTGAAACTGTCGGTATGTCACGGATCAATCCAGCAATTTGCCCGGAATTGATGAATCCTTCTTCCAAATTCCCTTCAACCGCTCCTTTCCGGTGGAAATCTTCTGTCGTCTTCGCTACGAACGATTGAAGGTCCGCTCCCTTCGCTTCATCTTCTAATAACTGTTTTGCATAAGGTGTCTTCATCAGGCGGCGGATTTTCCCATAGCTTCTACCGACAATCGTCGTCTCTGTATCATCGGCTTCAATCAGTTTTTGCTTATAGTTCTCATGGAAAACGCCTTCTTGTGTTGCAATGAAACGTGTACCCATTTGAACCCCGGATGCACCAAGTGCCAGGGCAGCCGCTAGACCACGCCCATCCCCAATACCACCAGCCGCAACGACAGGGATATCAACCGCATCCGACACTTGCGGGATGAGAGTCATTGTTGTCGATTCCTCAGTTGCATTGATTCCGGCTGCTTCATAACCTTCCGCAACGATGATGTCTGCGCCTGCTTCTTCAGCCTTTCGTGCATGTTTGACTGAAGCGACTACACAAATGACTGTCACTCCGCGTTCTTTAAACTTAGGGAGGAAAGGTGCGGGGTTCCCAGCGGATAATACGACAACAGGTACATCATATTGGAACATGAGCATCGCCGCTTCTTTCACAGCTGGGGAAACACTCAGTGGAATATTCACTGCGAACGGTTTGTCCGTAAGTTCTTTTGTACGCTTGATAATGTCTTCTATTTCATCAGGTTGAAAGGTTCCGATCCCGATTGTTCCCAAACCCCCGGCTTCAGAAATTGCAGCCGTCAAAGGGGCATTTGAAACGTTCCCCATCCCCCCTTGGATAATAGGGTATTTTATTTTGAGTAATTGGTATAACGGGTTCATATCGATGATCCTTTCTGTTGAATGTAATTGTTGAATTGCTGGTGATCGACTGTTTCGTGCACTCTCCTCCTAGTTTACAAAGCGCCTTCTACTTTTTGATCTATGATATAATCTAGGAAACGCTTTCAAGGAGGTTTTTACATGTTATATCCATACAACGGTCTAAGTCCAAGAGTGGACGAATCCGTTTTCATCGCACCAGGTGTACATATCATTGGTGACGTTACGATTGGTAAAAATTCAAGTGTCTGGTTCAATACGGTGGTCCGTGGTGATGAAGCGCCGATCCGAATCGGTGACCGCTGTAACGTCCAGGACAACTGTACATTACACTTATACGAAGAGTTCCCGCTTATCCTTGAAGATGAAGTCTCGATCGGGCATAATGTCATCCTCCATGGGTGTACGATTCGAAAAGGTGCACTTGTCGGGATGGGTGCGACAATCCTGGATGGTGCCGAAATCGGTGAATCCGCCTTTATCGGGGCAAATACATTGGTTCCACCTGGTAAGAAGATTCCACCTCGCACAATGGTGATGGGGTCGCCAGGAAAAGTCGTCCGAGAATTGAACGATAAAGACCTTGAACTGATCCAACTGACAATTGACACCTATGAACAAAAAGCCAAAGAGTTTAAAGAAAACTTGGTGAATTCAAGCCCTGGCGCAGATTGAGCCTTAGTTGCCCTTATGCCATGAGGTGTAAAGAAAACTTGGCGAATTCAACCCTTTGCGCAGATTGAGCAGCACGATAGATTGCCATTGAAAAGGGCTGATCCATTTTTTGGACAGCCCTTTTTCCTTTGGTCTCATCCGCGTACATTTCAGCCGCCTATTGTACCTTTAATTATTCGTTTCGATGATCAGCGGATGATTCAACGCATCATACTTCTTGTCGCGGTTTTTCACTTCGTTTCCTTCACTGAAAACATCCTCGAAAAAACGGCTTGCAGGTTGTGCCAAGGCTTTGTAATAGTCACTGAAAAGACTGGCAGCATAATCCCCGAGCCACTTTTTGGGTAACAGCTCTTGCGGCAATCCTGGATCGACGAACAGGAACTTCCGATATTCGTGGACAAGCTTCGTACGCTCCACAAAGCATTCTCCGTCCGACTTCTCCCCTTTTTCAATCTTGCTTTTATCGATGACATATTTCTGGCTATAGGACTTGATGAAATCCTCGTACTTCATGTTGATTTCATTCAAATCCCAGCATTCCTCCACGAGCTTTTCACTCTTATGAGGACCTTTGTGTTCAGATAGGAAGAAATGGACATAATCGCGTATATCATACTTTTCAATCATCTGATTCACTTGTTTTTCTTGTTGATTCGGTGAAATCCAGAAACTGTTGGATAACAGTCCGAAACCGCTCCAGACTAGTTCTTTCCGCAACTCATCACGGATGCTCCTCTTATCCTCTGGAATCGTGTAAGTGAACATTCTCCACTTTCCATCCCATGTTTCAGGTTGAAGTTTGAAAATCCGGTTAGCCGCTTCTTCAATCCTTTCGACGCCTTGTTCCGTCAATCGATAATAGCTTTTGTTCCCTTTACGTTCAGCGGTGACCCACCCCTGTTTATTCATTCTGGATATCGCAGCACGTACCGATTGTTCATTATGTCCAAATTCCTTCAACAAGCGAATCAAACTGCCAATCCATATATCGTTTCCGTAGTGACGGATGTAATCTCCGTATAACGTAAAAATCATTGACCGTGTATTCAGACTGTTTTGCATCGTGTTCATCCTTTTCCGATTCAATCTTTCAAATTACCCACAATATTAGTAGGAAAACCTGGCGAAATCAAGCCTTAACTCAAATTCAACCGTAGTTTCCTATTCTTTTATCAATAGTAAAACATTACTGTACTTAAGTATGCCGTAAAAAGGATGGACAGTCTTCAAATCGTCATTCTCCTTTAAACTGCGGCGGACGTTTTTCCCCAAAAGCGACAAGTGCTTCAACACGATCCTTTGTCGGAATCGTCACTTCATACGCTTTTGCTTCAAGATTGAGACCTGTCTCCAAGTCGACGTTCATGCCTTGCTTGATTGCGTATTTCGCTTGTTTCAAGGCAATCGGACCATTCTTCAGCATTCTTTCTGCCCATTGTTCAGCAGTTTCAATCAATTTTTCAGAAGAAACCACTTCGTTTACAATTCCATATTGCATCGCTTCATCTGAAGACAGCTTTTTCGCAGTCAGGATCAATTCCATCGCTTTTGCCTGTCCAATCAGGCGCGGCAGACGCTGAGTTCCACCAGCACCAGGGATGATCGCCCATCCAAGCTCCGTCAAGCCCATCTTCGTATCGACTGCTATCCGGAAGTCACATGCCAAAGCAAGCTCGAAACCTCCACCGAAGGCATAGCCATTCATCGCAGCAATCGTAGGCTGTGGAAGCTTATCTACTGCGGTAAAAACGTCTCTGATTTTCGTGACGTTGCGACGGACTTCATTTTCAGTGAGGTTCTTACGCTCTTTCAGATCAGCTCCAGCACTGAATGCTTTTTCCCCAGCTCCTGTAAAAATGACGACTCGGGCTTCAGGATTATGATGGATCTCTTCGACGACTTCGCCTAATTTTTTCAAAGTTTCGTAATTGAAGCAATTCAACACATCAGGTCGGTTCAGTGTCACATAGGCAATATGATTTTTTACTTCGTATAAGATCGATGACATTCTGATTCCTCCATCTAAAATTAGTAATCGTAACCTTCGACGATAGCAGCGATTCCTTGACCGACTCCGATGCACATCGTCGCAAGGCCGTAACGTGTCTTCTGCTTACGCATTTCATGGACCAATGTGGTTAAAATCCGCGCTCCGCTTGCCCCTAGAGGATGCCCGTATGCAATCGCTCCCCCATTTACGTTGACACGGGACGGAGACAATTCGAGCTGGCGGATACACTCCAATGATTGGGAAGCAAATGCTTCATTCAATTCAACTAGACCCAGGTCGCTTGGTGACAACCCTGCACGTTTCAATGCTTTACGAGAAGCGTAGATCGGTCCGAGTCCCATTACCCGGGGTTCAAGCCCGGCAGTCGCAGATGTGATGTATTTTGCTAACGGCTTTAGACCAAGCTCATCTGCTTTTTCTTTACTCATGAGCAATAAAGCTGAAGCGCCATCATTAATTCCGGAGGCGTTTCCAGCCGTGATCGTTCCATCCTTGAAAAGCGGCTTCAATGTTGAAAGCTTTTCTAGTGAACTGTTCGGACGAGGATGTTCATCAGTATCGACTACGATTTCATTCCCTCTACGGTCTTTATAGACGACAGGTGCGATTTCATCCTTTAATCTTCCTTCTTCCATCGCGCGTTTTGCTTTCATCTGGCTTTCATATGCGAATTGATCTTGCTCTTCGCGGCCAATGTCATAGTCTTTTGCGACATTTTCAGCTGTTTCAGGCATGCTGTCTGTTCCGTATTGTTCTTCTAAAACGGGGTTCACGAATCTCCAGCCGATTGTCGTATCATACATTTCACGGTTGCCACGCGGGAACTCCACATCAGGTTTTCCCATGACAAACGGAGCACGCGTCATGCTTTCTGTGCCACCAGCGATGAAGATATCTCCTTCATCCGCCATGATTGCACGTGCCGCATAACTTACCGCATCCAATCCAGATCCACATAAGCGGTTGATTGTCGTCCCGCCAACTTCTACTGGAAGATCGGCGAGTAAGGCTGACATTCTGGCGACATTCCGGTTTTCTTCCCCAGCCCCGTTTGCATTTCCGAAAACGACCTCTTCGATCTGGTTCTTCGGCATATCCTGGTTACGCTCAAGCAAGGATTTGATAACAACCGCACCCAGATCATCCGGACGGATATTTTTCAATGCTCCTTTATACCGCCCGATCGGTGTTCTCACTGCATCAACAATAACGACTTCACGCATTATCAGAACCCCCTTGCTCACGATAATCATAGACCCCCACGCCTGCTTTTCTACCGATACGCCCAGCTTTCACGTATTTTACAAGCAACGGGCATGGGCGGTATTTTTCACCTAATGTTTCATGTAAGTATTTCAAATTATTAAGCCGTGTATCTAAACCGACGAGATCGCCGAGTTCAAACGGACCCATCGGATAATTGAGACCGAGCTTGATGGCCTTGTCGATTTCCTCAGGGGAACCGACACCTTCTTGAAGCATATAGAACGCCTCATTACCGACAAGCGCACTGATCCGGCTTGTCACAAAACCTGGGAATTCATTGACGGTGACCGTTTCTTTCCCCATTTTGACAGCGACTTCATTCGCCACTGTGACCGTATCTTCTGCTGTATCCAGCCCTTTGATGATTTCAATCAAAGGCATTTTGTGCACCGGATTGAAGAAGTGCATTGCAATTACTTTTCCAGGCCGGTTTGTAAAAGATGCGATCTCTGTAGGACTCATCGTTGATGTGTTCGTTGCAAAATAACAATGCTCAGGCGCATGCTGATCGATCGTCTCGAACACATTCCGCTTGATATCGATGTTTTCTGGAACCGCTTCGATCACCATATCGGAATTGGATACAGTCCCTTCCAGGTCGGATGAGTATGACATCCGTTCCATCCCTTTGTTAGCAGCTTCTTCACTTAGCTTGTTACGCTTCACACCTTTTTCGAAAATCGCATTGATTTCGGTCTTCGCACTTTCTAATGCTTTTTCTGAAATATCAACCAGGGTTGTCTTAAATCCACCGACAGCAGCGACATAAGCGATTCCTCTACCCATGACACCGGATCCGATTACGGTAATATGTTTGATCATGTCTCTGTTCCACTCCCTTATAAAATGGGTAAGTTTATGATTGATTGTTGTGATTTTATCTAAGGATTGTTAACTGTAGATTTCCGCGATATTCGCTCCCTTTCTGCGGTCAAACGACTCCTTTAGTTACGCCAGGGTACTGGTAAACTTTCAAGGAAGATAAGACTGCAAGTGATTCTAGTGACTGGTCGCTGAATCGACATCACTTCCTGCTATAACTTACTTCCGAACATCATCTTCACAGAACCCAAGTTGTACAAAACTCTTAACGGACACAGGAGACCTTATTTGGTCCTAATTATGGTATTTTACAAACTTAACGGACACCAGGGACCTTATTTCGCAAAAATCAAAGGAAATCAGCTGTTTTGTTCACAAATAACGGCTGTGGTGTCCGTTAATGTTTCAAAAACAGCGGTTTTGTCCCAAATAACGGCTCTGATGTCCGTTAATTGATAACTTTGCTCGGGGTCTTACCTGGCTCGCTTTTCCCGTAGGAGTGTCGCGAATTTCCTTTCCTTCACAATTCACAGCCGCCAAATGCAATAAAGAAAACTTGGTAAAATCAAGCCTTAATGTAGATTGAGCCTTAGTTGCTCTTTGCCATAAGGCGTAAACTTGGGCTTTGCTAAGACTTAGCGCAGGCTGAGCCTTAGTTGCCCTTATATTGATGAAGGTATAATACTTTCTTCAAATGTAAACTGAAGGCGAGCAGCCTGAAAAGGTGCTCGCCCCATTAGTTCATTAAGGTTACACTCCGAACGGATTCAACGGCTTGCCACCGACGTAAGAGATGACACTCTTCGTCTCCGTATACAAATCAAGCGTTTCGATACAAAGTTCTCTTCCGAATCCAGATTGCTTGTATCCACCGAACGGCGTTCCTGGGAATGCTGAGAATGGTGAGTTGACCATGACCGTACCCGCCTTCAACTTAGTAGCGACACGGTTAGCACGAGCGTGATCCGTAGTCCAGATTGCAGCCGCAAGTCCGAATACTGTATCGTTTGCAAGCTTCAAGACTTCTTTTTCATCGCTATACTTCATGACGACAACGACTGGTCCGAAGATCTCTTCTTGTGCAATCTTCATATCATTCGTCACATCCGTGATGACAGTCGGCAAGTACCAGTGACCATTTTCGAATCCTTCAACCTTCGCACGACCTCCACCTACAAGTACTTTCGCACCTTGCTTTTCAGCTTCTTTTACATAACCATCGATCACTTCTACCTGGCTTTCACTGATGATCGAGCCGACATGGGTTCCTTGATCAAGCGGGTTGCCAAGGGTAAGCTTCTTCGTTTTTTCAACGAACTTTTCCATGAACTCATCATAGACGTTTTCGTGTACGAATAGACGAGAACGTGCTTCACATGATTGTCCTGTGTTATAGAAGATTCCGAATAGGGAACCGTCAACAGCTGCATCCATGTTCGCATCTTCAAATACGATGTTCGGCGACTTACCGCCAAGCTCTAATGTTACACGCTTCAACGTTTCAGAAGCTTTCGCCATGATATCTTTTCCTGTGCCCGTTTCACCTGTGAAAGCTACTTTATCGACATCTGGGTGTTCGACCAGGTGATTTCCAACTGTAGATCCAGGTCCTGTTACAATGTTGACTACCCCTTCCGGAACACCTGCTTCATGGCAGATTTCCGTTAAGATGATTGCAGTAAGAGGTGTCAAGCTTGCAGGCTTCAATACGATCGAGTTACCAGCAGCAATGGCAGGTGCTACCTTCCAGGAAGCCATCATCATCGGATAGTTCCACGGGATGATTTGTGCACAAACACCGAGTGGTTCTTTCGTTTCTGTATTTGTAAAAGGTCCTGGCATGTTATTCACATGTCCGCGGTGACCAACTATTGCACCTGCATAGAATTCAAAGTTTTCAACAGCTTGCATGACTTGTCCTTGAGCTGCCGTCAATGACTTACCACTGTTCAATACCTCGAGCTCAACCAATTCATTGAAACGACTGCGCATGATTGAAGCAATTTTGTTCAATACACGAGCACGCTTTCCAACCGGATACTTCGGCCATTTTCCATAATCGAATGCATTACGAGCTGCTTCAACTGCTTTATCGACATCTTCAGTACCAGCTTTCGCCACTTTCGCCAGGGCTTCACCAGTTGCAGGATTGTAAGTCGTGAATGTTTCTCCAGAAACGCTATCAACTTGTTGTCCATTGATGATCATTTTGTATGCTTCACGTTTCATTTCTGTTGCGACTTGTTGCTGTTCTTTAGTAGTACTCATTGATCAGTCACTCCTTTAATTATAGTTGAGTAGTTGCATCGATCTGATGACTCGTCCAGCGCCAGTTCTTCACAGGCGTTCTATTTTTCTATTAGCACCCTTTGAATACGGGCTTTCTTTTTTCCATGAAAGCTTGCACGCCCTCAGCGTGATCTTCTGTCTGTCCTGCTGTACGCTGGGCATACGCTTCGTTTTCAAGCATTTCACTGAGATCTGCATCCCAGCTCTTCCTCAAATATCTTTTGATCAAGCCGATTGCTTTCGTCGGTTTCTGTGCAAGGTTTTGTGCAAATGCTGAAACCTCTTCTTCCCACCGATCAAGCGGAATGACTTTCGTTGCTAATCCCAATTCCTTAGCTTCCTCTGCAGAAACCTTTTCTCCCATGACTGCAAGTTCAAGCGCTTTTGCATGACCTACCAATCTAGGAAGGTAAAAAAGGTTGCCTGAATCCGGTACAAGACCCACGTTTATGAAAGCTTCTATGAAACTCGCTTTCTCTGACATAAGTCGGAAATCGCAAGCAAGCGCGAGGCTCATCCCTGCCCCAGCTGCAACACCATTGACAGCAGCAATGACCGGTTTCTCGAAGTTTGCCAGTTTTTCGACCATTGGATTGTACCGTTTACGCAATATTTCAGCGTGATCCGTATCCTGTTTGACCCCCGCCAAGTCTTCCCCTGAACAAAATGCCTTCCCGTTTCCTGTAATCACGAGACAACGCACTTCACTGACTTTTTCTGCTTCCTTCAACGCTTTTGTTATCTCTAGATTCATCTGTTCTGTAAAAGCATTGAACTTATCCGGGCGGTTCAGTCGAAGCCAAGCGACATTGTTTTCTGTAACGTATTCGATCGTTTCATACATACCTAAACCGCTCCTTACTTTCCTTTGAATTGTGGTTTTCGTTTTTCAACAAAAGCCTTCATGCCTTCCTTCTGATCTTCAGAAGCAAACAGCATGTAAAAGTTCTTCCGTTCAAATTGCATCGCTTCATATACGGAATGGTCAACGGACTTATTGACTGATTCTTTTATCATCCGTACGGACAATGGTGCCTGTTTCGCGATCTTACGAGCCAGTTTCATCGCTTCTTCAAAAACGAGCTCTGGTGCTACCACTCGATTGACAACACCATTTTCATTCGCATACTTTGCAGTCATATATTCTCCAAGCCATAACCACTCAAGTGCTTTTGCCCGCCCCATCAATTTCGTAAGGCGTACGGTCCCCCCAGCGCCTGGCATGACACCAAGGTTCACTTCAGGAAATCCGAATTGCGCGTTCTCACCCGCGACAATCAAGTCACAGCTTAAGGCAAGTTCGAATGCCCCGCCAAGACAATAGCCGTTTACAGCAGCTATGATCGGCTTTTTGACCCAGGCTAGGCGATCCCATTCTGCGAATTGATTGAGGAGTTCCAGCGAAATTGCATCATCGTCCGCCATTTCAGCAATATCGGCTCCTGCGGCAAAGACTTTCGCGTTACCGGTAACAATCATTACCGATACGCTATCATCATGATCCCACTCCTCCATCGTTTGGAGAATTTCAATGACCATTTTTCGATTCAAGGCATTCAATACTTTTGGACGGTTCAATTGAATGACACCAACGCCATCTTCGGTCCAGGTTTGAATGGTCTCCTTATTACTCACCGTCTACTTCCTCACCAATCATCAGCGTCACCAAGTCACCTGCAAATCCCATGAGGTCCTTTCCGGAAGCCTTAGCTTCGTCTGTTTTCATTGCTGCTTTCAATGCATCATGGTCGTCGTAGTACATTTCACAAAGGAGGTGATAATCACTAGCTCCCATCGGAGATCCGACGATTTTCGTCACTTCCATTTTACGAAGTCCGGGTATCTTAGCTGTAATCGGTGAATGTGTGTTGAAGTAGTGCTCGTCAAATTCTTCTTTGTTTTCAGGATTCTTGTAAAGTGCGATCAATTTTACCATTATATAAACACCCTTTCTTATTCGTCGCCTATGTTGGCAACGGGTTTCATTGCTTCGAATGGATTTTTGCAGCTTCTGCAATAAAGAATGCAGCGGCACGCAGTCGGTCCAAAAAGATTTTCCATTGTCGTGTATACAGAACCGCAATACGGGCATGGGATTTCCCATGGTTCTCCTGGTGTGTGATTTGCCGGAGGAGGCGATATTCCGAATTCTTTCAGTTGTTCTTTCCCCTGGACAGTGATCCGGTCCGTCGTCCAGATCGGTTTGGATAAAAAGGTTACTTCGACTTCAGAAATCCCTTCCACTTCGATGATGGCATTGCTGATATCCCTTTTGATGATGTCGAGTGCAGGACATCCAGTGAAGGTGGGGAGCACGCCAACTTTTGCTTTTGACCCTTCCACTTCGACACCTTCTACCATTCCGAGATCCAAAATACTGACAGAGTCGATTTCAGGGTCTGTAACATCTTGGAGCACGTCAGTAATCGTGTCTACCAATTGTTTTGTTTCAATTCCGGTCATCGTAACCCTCCTCTCAGGTTGAAATTTAGTTGTTTCGTAGTGATAGAATCTACCAGCCAGCAGCTGGATTCGTCTCATAAACTTCAGAAAGTGTAGCTAAGGCTTGGTCAAGGTCTTCTGTATGTTCTCCCTGGCGGCCGTTTCCTTTTGTCATGCCAAGTTCACCAGGTAAAGATGCACCGATTTGTTCGAATGTCTTATCCATATGTGCGAGCCATTTGCTGCGCATTTCCTCTTCACTCGCGATGTATCCTTTGCCTACCATTTCTTCAGCAAGATGCCCTAGCGTAAGGACTCCGTCCATTTCGTTCCAGCATCTCTCAATCGCTGCTGTCATACGCTTTTTCGCTTCATCTGTACTTGTCATCAATTGCTTGAACCAGGTTTCCCAGTGCATCAAGTGATATTGAAGCTCGATCAGTGCTTTGGATGCAGCATCTGTTAGAGGTTCATAGCTTGATTGTTTCAAAGATTGCATGCGGATCTTTTTATGGACGGAATAGAAATAGTTGCGTACGACCGCAAAAGCCCAGTCGAAATTCGGCTGTTCAAGGTAGGTCCCTTCGCCGTTCTTCTCTTCTAAAAGGACTGCGTTCCTGAATTTATCAGTTGTTCTCAAATGGGAGAGCTCATCCGCTTTCCCCTCACCTAATTCTTCAAGCAGACTGTAAAACTTCACCGCGTGCCCCATCATGTCCTGGTTGATCGATGAATAGGCGACATCTTCTTCGATGTGCGGTGCAAGTCCGAGCCACTCTGAACCGCGATACGCTAAGATGAAATCATCATCTGCTAAGGAGTAGAGCAGTTCCACTAGTGCTTTATCCTGTGCCATCACTCTTTTCCTCCCTTGCTGTTGCTAAGTAAACTTTGTTCTGTGAATTGTTCTTGTTGATATTTACGCCATTTTTTCTTCAAATAGCCGTAACCTTTCGTTTCGCGGTACTCTTTATTATTCAGCCGCTTCAACATTTCACGTTCTTCCTGGGTCATCGTACGGATGTTGTCTCTCTTTGCTACCCAGATATCAGCTACTGGTTCACGACGGAAGAAGTTTTCCCTCGCCATGATCAATGCCATTTCTTCATTAGGAGCTAGAAGACTGAATTGATGTTGCAGTGGGCTTTTATCTGTTTTTTTACTGAATACTTCATACACACTGTAAAAACCGTCTTTTTCTTGGCTCAATGGTTTCCCCTCCTCGTCCGTCTATACTGCCTTCGATGTTGGGTTCAAAGCCTCGCGCACCCAGGCATTGTTATCGTAAGAAGTTTTACGAAGTTCAAGTCTCTCTTTCGATTGCGGCCCGTTACCAGTCACGATTTCTTTGAATTCGCTCCAATCAGGGTCCTGATAAATCCACAATCCTTGCTCTTCATCGAAATGGATCGTTTCATCCGGAATCGTCAGGCCGAGTGACCAGATTCTCGGTACGTATTTCGTAAAGAACTCTTGTCGCAGCTCTTCATTCGTCTTTTCACGGATTTTGTATCGGATGTTCTTATCAACGTGAGAAGTTGATGCGTTCTCTTTACTCTTCGGTCCGAAAAACATGAGAAGTGCACTCCACCAGCGGTCAAGGGCGTCTTGAAGCAATTCGCGTTGTTCCGGTGTCCCCTCTGCAAGTGCCATGATGATGCTTTCACCGTGCTGTGCATGGAAGACTTCCTCAGCGCAAATCCGTTTCAAAGCTCTTGCATATGGTCCATAAGAAGAGTTCAGCATCATGCTTTGTGAAATGATAGCTGCTCCATCTACCAACCATGCGATGATTCCAGCGTCTCCCCATGTAGGCGCTTTCATATGAAACACATTATGAAACTTCAATTTCCCTGAAAACAGGTTTTGCATGATGTCTTCACGGTTCATGTCTAGTGGTTCCATCAAATCTTCCGCTACACGAAGCAACAGCTGTCCATGCCCCATTTCATCCTGCACCTTCGCCATGATCGCTAATTTACGGTGAAGAGACGGAGCTTTGGGGACCCATTCCTTTTCTGGAAGCGCTCCCATAATTTCGCTGATTCCATGCATAGAAATCAAACGAATCAAAGATTGACGGTAGTCATCAGGCATCCAATCGTTAGGTTCGATCTTCTCTCCGGCGTCAATCCGGTTCAGGAAGTGTTCGTACTTCTCATCTTCTGTCAACTGATCGAATGATTTCTCGATAGTCATCTATTATCACCTTCCGTATATTACGTTTATTTAACGTCATTATAGAATATCGTCATAATTAATTCAATGCTTTTATTTGATTTACTTCTTCTGTAATACTTTCTCTTCTCTAAGATCTACGATTCTGACAGCCTTTCCTTCAGAGCGTGGGATTGAATCGGGCTCCATGATCTGTATGTGAATGGAAACGAGACAATTCGATTTGATCTGGTACTCGATCCGTCTTTTCAACTCATCCATATCAAGGTGCTTCATGTCTCCGCCGCATTTTTTAAACGTCGATTCATTGACCTCGACCTGAAGTTCGATCATATCCATCGTCCCGTTTTTCTTCAATAAAATTTGATAGTGCGGAACAAGTTCTTCCACCTGCAATAAGCAGTTTTCGATTTCAGAAGGAAAGACGTTCACGCCCCGGATGATCAGCATGTCATCAATACGGCCTTTCACCCTCGACATCCGGACAGAGGTTCTGCCGCATTTACATGTCGTTCGATCGATCGCCGCAATGTCACCTGTACGATAACGAATGATCGGGAATGCTTCCTTTGTCAGACTCGTAAAGACAAGCTCGCCATATTCTCCATCTTTCACAGGTTCAAGTGTCTCTGGATCGATCACCTCGACATAGAAGTGATCGTCAGCTATATGTAACCCGTCTTGTGCTTGATGGCACTCGATCGATACTCCTGGTCCCATGATTTCACTGAGCCCATAAATGTCGATCGCTTTAATATCCATCTTCTCTTCAAGTGTCTGACGCATTTCTTCAGACCACGGCTCTGCACCGAAAATGCCATACTTCAGGCTTGTCTGCCTTGGGTCCTTCCCCATCTTTTCCATGGTTTCTGCGATATTGAGCACATAAGATGGTGTTCCGCAAATGACTTGTGGCTGGAAATCTTCAATAAGGAGAATTTGACGTGTCGTATTCCCTCCGGAAACCGGAACCGTCACCATCCCAAGCTGTTCAGATCCATAATGGAGTCCCAAGCCACCTGTGAACAGTCCGTACCCATAAGCATTATGCAATACATGACCAGGTTCTCCCCCCGCAGCAGCAATCGCACGAGCTACAACTTCGCTCCAGACCTCGATGTCACCTCTCGTATATCCTACGACAGTCGGTTTCCCGCTTGTCCCAGAGGATGCATGTACACGGACCATGTCTTTCTGATCGACAGCAAAAAGACCGAATGGATAATGATCACGGAGATCTTGTTTCTTCGTAAAAGGCAGCTTCTTTAAATCTTCAAGACTTCTAATCTGCTCTGGTGTAATGTTATTCTCAGCAAACTTTTCTTTGTAGAAAGGAACGTTTTCATAGACAACCTGGACGGTTTTTTGCAGCCTATCAAGCTGCAGTTTTTCTTTGTCTTGCGTATTCATCGTTTCTTTTTCAACATTGTAAATCATATTACCCCTCCTTATATATAACGAAAATATCTCGACACATAATATATACGGTATATAAAAATAGTATAAGGAAAGCGTTTTCTTGTGTCAATTTTCAGACAATAGCCTTTTTATCAAATTCACGAGTTATTTCGGATAAACATCAATATATCTCTGAATTGCATCCGTTTCGTCCAGATTATTGCTGAAAACGAACCATTCCTGCCAACATAAAGAAAACTTGGCAAAGACAAGCCCTAGCGCAGACTTAGCCTTAGTTCCTCGAAAAAGCAATCGCTTTTACTTCGTGCGGTGTATTGCTTCCGAAGCCACCAGCTTGTGCGCTTATATTGAAGAACATCTTATACTTTCTTTAAAATATAAAAAAACTCCCTTTCATTAAAAAGGGAGGCTGATATTAAAAATAATAGGGATATGGATAAGGCGCGAAGTAAGGAACCAGTGATAAGGCTGCTAGACCAGCTAACGGTAATAATAACCCGCCAAACCTCCTGAATCTTGGTTGTCGATAGTCTTCCCGGTCATAAGATTCTGGTTCCATCATTTGTGGTACAAGGAGTTCCACCTTATCCTTCTTCATCCCCATGATGATTGCGTCGAATTTCTTTCCGTCCTTCGTTTCAACAATCACATGGTAGTTTTTATATTGCTTACATTTGTCGTACATGTATTTCGCCCGTTCGTCGTCTCGGATTGATTCATCATAATGATGTTCTGCCATCATTCATCATCTCCTTTCTCACAATGTCATGATATTCACCCAGAAGAATGATGTGCCTAATTTTTTCTAGACGTTCCGATTTTTGCGGGATCACTCTCGAAGAAAACCTTTGCCAAGACTTAATGATAAAATTGCAGAGTTTTAAATCAAATAGTTTACGAACCAATTATTAAAGGACACCAAAGACCTTATTAGCCCCATAAACCCCCTCTTCAGAAAATTAGTGGACACCAGGGACCTTATTCGCCTAAAACCTGAGAAAATCATGATCGTTTTCGGCAATTAACGGAACAGTTGTCCTCTAATTTTGGAAATCAATCCTTTATGCCACAGATAGCGGAACAGATGTCCTCTAATTTCAGCAGATTGCCCAAAACTTGGACAGTACTCCTCTGCCTCGTATTCGTGTTCTTGAAGTCCTCGAACAACGCAAATTAAAAAGCACCTGCTCAAGACAGATGCTTTATCATTAATGGATCAGGTCCAAAAACTGTTCCCTCGTTATTTTTCCTAAGTAATGACTGATATCAAGGTCAGCTAATGCTTTTTCGATTTCAGCGTAGTCGTATCGCACACCAGTGATACGTTTTTCGATATCTTCAACATCCCCGACACCAAAGAAATCGCCATAAATTTTACAGGCTTGAATCATGTTCTTCTCCACGTCCAGGCGGACATCAAGTTGTCCTGCTCCCTCGAAACGATGAGAATGTTTCACATTGAATTTAGGAGATTTACCGTAATTCCAGTCCCAATTCTGATATCGGTCTGCCGAAATCTCATTGATGACTTTCCAATCCTCTTCAGTCAGGTGATATTGTGGGATTTCTTCTTCCCCTTCAAAAAGATAACGGAGCAATGTTACCTTGAATTGCTCGGTCGTCATGTCTTGATCAAGATGGTCACGAATATTGGCGACACGGCTTCGGATCGATTTGATCCCCTTCGATTTGATCTTATCCATATTCACATTCAGAGCAGAAACGACATTCTCGATCTGTGAATCGAACATAAGTGTCCCATGGCTGAACATACGGCCCTTTGTTGAAAATTGCGCATTCCCTGAAATTTTCTTGCCTTCGACGAGGATATCATTGCGCCCGCTCAATTCAGCCGGAACGCCAAGTTTATGGAGTGCTTTGATCACTGGTTCGGTAAACTTTTTAAAATCATGAAAGCTGTTTCCATCATCCTTTGTGATGAAGCTGAAGTTCAAATTCCCATGATCATGATAAACCGCTCCTCCGCCAGAAAGCCTGCGAACAACATGTATTCCGTTTTCACGTACATACTCCGAATTGATTTCTTCCACCGTATTCTGGTTCTTTCCGATGATGATCGAAGGTTCATTGATATAAAACAAGAGGTATGTATCGTTGATATGCAAATGTTTCAGTGCGTATTCCTCAATCGCAAGGTTGATCCTCGGATCGGTAATATTTTCATTATCGATAAATAGTAACATGCTTGTCCTCCCATATTTACTTAATATCTAGCTATACAAAAGAAATGAATGCCAGCTTGCATCTAGTCGCCTTCCCACACCAGACCTTCCTCTGCTAAAACGACATCGCCATTGAACTGTGCCTGTGCTTCCGGAACAAGCTGATCGATTTCACCGAAATGAGGCAGGTGGGTCAAGATCAATTTTCCCACACTGGATTCACGGGCGATTTGGCCAGCCTCTTCACTCGTCATATGCCCTACATTCGCCCCATCCATCCCCTTATAAAGATTGGATTCACATAGTAGAAGATCCACTCCTCGAAAAAAAGGATAGAAGGATTCTTGAAAACTCGAGTCAGCGGTGTAACCAATCATGTGCCGTATCCCTTCTATACGCATCGCATAACATGGAACAGCGTGCTTCGTTTGTAAAAATGTGATTTTGAACGGACCCACTGAAATCGGCAGTGCCGGGTTATATTCCTTTGAAGCAGTAAACGTTTTGTATGCAAGTCTATTGAATTCTGTTTCATTAAAACGATGACCGTAAATCGGGAGTTCCGGCAATGTTGTTCCAGTATGTGATTTGACAAGCCTTGCAAATTGCAACGGGCCGATATCTGCAATGTGGTCCGCATGATAATGGGAGATGACAACTGCATCCAGATCTTCTACATTTATATAAGATTGAACTTTCGAAAGGACGCCACTTCCACAATCGACCAATAAATTGAATCCATCTTCCTGTACCAAATACCCTGAGGTTGCTTCACCCGATTTGGGAAAACCACCCCAGCAGCCGACAACAGTTACCTTCAATAAACTCACCCCATTCACTTTTCTACCTATAATTGTATATAACATAAGTATTTACTTCTAGTATACCGCTATGACTCATAACGAACCGTTTATATTCCCGTGTTTTGTGGTAAATAATAATTATGTTTTCACTGAAAGGAGTTTTGATAGGATGAAAGTACTTGTAGTTGGAGCAAACGGCGGTACTGGCCGTCATATACTTAGTATGTTAGGTGAAAGTAATGACCATCAAGCTGTAGCGATGATCCGTGATATTACACAGTCTGCTGAATTGGAGAAGCTCGGAATCAGTGAAACTGTACTAGCTGATTTAGAAGATGAGGTGGATCATGCTGTAGAAGGCTGTGATGCCATCCTCTTTGCAGCCGGGTCTGGTTCGAAGACAGGTCCTGATAAAACAATCACCGTTGATCAGGAAGGTGCGATCAAGCTGGTGCAAGCTGCTGAAAAGCATGGTGTGAAACGATTTGTCATGCTGAGCACAGTCGGAGCTGATAACCCAGAATATGGTTCAGAAGGTATGAAGCATTATTTTGAGGCAAAGAAAAAAGCTGATGATGCATTAAGGGAAAGCTCTCTCTCTTACACAATCGTAAGACCAGGTAGACTCTCTTACGACGCTGGAACTGGTAAAATCAGAGCAGCAACACAACTTGACGACTATTCAGGTGAGATTTCACGTGAAGATGTTGCAAAAGTGATGATCGAATCGCTCAATGTTGAAAATACAAAAGGTAAAACCTTCGAATTCCTCTCAGGCGATACTGAGATCGTCGAAGCTTTGAAGTCGTTGTAAGAAAACGGGGCTTCCCAATATTGGGAAGCCCCTTCCTTTTTATATTGGTTTTGTCCAGATAAACGGATGCTTACTTATCACCCGTAAGCTTGAGCCCTTTTACAAAATACCTGTTGAAGAATGCATAAATGATAAGGACTGGCAGGGTAAACACCATTGATGCCGCCATGATATAGTTCCAGTAACTGATGAATTGGCCTTTGAAGGAATTCAGACCAAGCGGAAGCGTAAACATATCAGGGCTCGACAATATGACGAGCGGTCTGAAAAAATCGTTCCAAAAGGCCATGAAAACGAAAATCGTCTGCGCAGCAAGCGCTGGCTTCGCTAAAGGAAGGACGATTCGGAAAAACGTGCCGAATTTACCAAGTCCATCAATTGCCGCTGCTTCCTCAACCTCTTTCGGAAAATTGATGAAGAACTGTCTCATCATGAAGATGAATGTCGCGTTGACAGCCCCCGGGATGATCATTCCTTGATACGAATCCAGCCATCCGAGCTCCTTCAATATTAAAAAGTTCGGAATCAATGTAACCTGGAATGGAATCATCAATACTGCCAAAACGATCAAGAAAATGCTTTTCCGCCCTGGAAAGCTCAGTCGTGCAAGCGCATATCCTGCCATCGAATTGAAAAGCAGATTCAACAACGTGCCCACGCCTGCAATAACAACGCTGTTGAACAACCATTTCAAAAATAAAGGTTGTCTTGCAAAGATTTCTTTATAATTTTCAAATGTAAATTCTTTCGGAATGAAGTTGATGGAACCGCTGACGATTTCCCCCAATGATTTGAAAGAAGAAGACAGGGCCCATAAAAACGGAATGAGAGTTATGATCGCGTATACGATGAGAACCGTATACAGAAAGATCCTTCCGAATGATCGCTTTTTCATGGTATCCCTCCTTTAGTAAAGTGATTCTTCTTTAGAAAATTTCCTTTGCAGCAACGTAGCGGCAAGGATGACGATCGCCAGCATGAATGCGAGTGCAGTAGCATATCCCATCGTACCTAAAGTTTTAAATGCATATTGATAGATCAAGAGGACGACAGTCAAAGTCGAATTGTTCGGGCCACCTGACCCTCCTGAAAAGATATAGGACTGGTCAAACAACTGGAACGTCCCGATCAATCCCATGATGACTACGAATGAAGTCACTGGTCGAAGGTTCGGTACGGTGATATTCCAGAATTTCTGGATCCCGCTTGCGCCATCCAACTCTGCTGCCTCATACTGACTGTCAGGAATATCCTGGAGTGCTGCTAAATAGATGACCATGAAAAATGGTGCTGTTGCCCAGATATTCATGATCATGATCGCAGTAAGTGCCACATCGGGGTCACCAATCCAGTTATAAGTTGGAAGATTGAAAAACTTCAGTATATGGTTGATCAAACCGTTCTGGTTGTACATCCACATGAATATCAAGGTCAAAACGGCAGAAGAAGTCAACGTCGGGAGAAAATAGATCACCCTGAAAAACTTTTGTCCTTTTAGGCCTGCATTTAACGTAGCTGCAAGGACTAAAGCGAGAAAAGTCTGTGCAGGGACCACGATCGCTACATATAATGCGGTGTTTTTCAACGCGATGATTGCACGATCATCGAAAGTCACCTTCAGATAGTTATCCAAACCACGGAATTCATAAGCAGCACCCCCTATCAATTCCACTTTGTGCAATGAAAGAAATATTGAATAGAGGATCGGTGCAATGACAAATAACCCGAGGATTACGAGTGCTGGTGCCAGGAAAGCATATCCCTGCCCTGCTTCCCGCCATCCCCTTTTTGATAGACTACTCTTTTTCATGGAATTTCACCTCTCATTCTGTCACTTTGATTTCTTTGTTTGCTTGTCTTTGTGCATCCTTTAATGCTTCATCCAATGGTCGATCACCTAAATACGCGCTTAAAAACTGGTTGTTGAAGTTGTTCATGACAATCGGGAGGGATGGACCATCTTGCCATACTGTCGCATATTCAGCACCTTGTACAAGCGGAGCTCTGAGTTCATCCTCATCATACCCGAGTTCTTCTGCGACAGATTTCCTGGTTGGAAGAGCGAATCCCTTGCTCGTCCATTTCTTCATCCCTTTTTTACTGGTCAAATAAGAAATGAGTTCCCAGGATTCTTTCTTGTGTTCAGATTCAGCGTTCATCGCATAGCCGACAGTGAATGCCATCGTGCCTTTTTTACCATTGATGGTCGGAAGCTCCGCGGTTCCATATTCAAGCTCTGGAAAGGTCTCTTCAAGAAATGGAATATTCCAGTTCCCCTCCATCACCATCGCAGCCTTTCCTTGTCCGAACATCTCACCAGCATCACCAGCACCGACTTCGGACGGCTGCACGGCCGTCTTCTCCTTCAAATGCATATCAATGATCGGCTGTATTCCATCGACAACCTTTTCTTCTGCAAATGTTGCACGGCCATCCTTAATAACTTGTCCGCCCTGGGACTCAGCCATATAATACAGACGTGCAAGCTCAGGCATGACGCCCAGACCATAAACACCATCTTCCGCCCTGGTCAGTTTTTCTGCTGCATCTTCCATCTCCCCCCATGTTTGTGGAGGGCCATCAATTCCTGCTTTCTTGAACATTTTTTTATTGTAGAAAAGTGCTAATGTGGAATAATCCTTCGGTAGACCATATATCTTCCCATCAGCTTTAAAAGCATCCAGCATCGGTTCTTCGAAATCTCCAAGGTCGAAATCCTCTGTAATATACTTATCAAGTGGTGCGACCGCCCCTGTTTCGATCAGTGCGGGTGCTTCAAAAGCATCCAGATAGAAAACGTCAGCGGCAGTCCCTCCAATAAGGCGGGTCTTCAGGACATCCATGTATTGATCGCTGATCACATTCAGTTTGACATCAATATGAGGGTGTTCTTTTTCAAAATCCGCAATCACTTCGTTGAGCAATTTTTGCTCGACTGGATTCCCTCCCCAGCCACTTAATACGATTTCAGTCTTTCCTCCACCTGAAGTACTGTCCTTACTACATCCTGCAAGAAGGAAAAAAAGCAATAACGTAGTCAGTCCAATGACAGATATCCATTTTTTATGACTGTTCATGTTTACACTCCTCTTAGTTTTTCTACTAAGCCTGATGATGTTGAATCACTTCATATCCCGTCGTATTTTCCAAAATATCTACCGTAAGAGCTTCATTTTCACGGCGGACATGAACGGATAGGCACCCTTGTCCAACTCGTAAATACTCTACCTTCAACTCATTCATTCCTTCCAGCAGATATGGTGATAAATCGATGCGCTCATTAAGGCTGTCCGGAAATAATCCGAGCAACGTCTGGACGAAGACGAGCGGTGTTCCTGCTGCCCACGCCTGTGGTGAACAAGCTACCGGATACTTCACCGTCCTGCCAAGTGATTGATCATAACCGCAGAAGAGCTCTGGCAATCTGTCATATTCAAAGTCTTTTGAGGCGGTGATCAACCCGGTTATGATGTTATTAGCAAAGGACTGTCGTTTCACTTTGCTCATGCCGAGAAGGATCATACTGTTATCGTGAGGCCAAACGCTTCCGTCATGATAGCTCATCGGATTATAACCTGCTTCTCCTTCTGCCATCGTACGGATTCCATATCCAGAGAAGAAGCTCGGTGAGACCAGTTTCTCGATGACAGCATCGGCTTTCTCATCCTCAAGCATCTCTGCAAACAGGACGTGTCCGGGATTCGATGTCAATGTACCCACCTGTTTTTTATCATTATCAAGGGCAATGGCATGGAAACCCAGATCTGCCATCCAAAAGCTTTCATCATACTTTTCTTTCAGCTGTTGAGCTTGTTTCTTAAGTGTTGCAGCTTCCTTTCCTTTTCCTTGCTTTTCATATATCGCAGCAATCCCCATTTTCGCTTGATAGACATATCCTTGGACTTCTGATAAGGCAATCGGGGTTTCCGCATAATCTCCGTTCCGATGGACGACCGAGTCTGCGGAATCCTTCCAGCCCTGGTTTGCGATTCCTTTGCTGGACTCCTGGTGGTACTCGACGAACCCGTCCCCATCCCGGTCTCCATATTCATCAATCCACTTCAATGCGGCTTTGATGTTCGGAGCCAATTCTTCGACAAGCCGGAGGTCGCCTGTCCATTTCACATATTCCGTAAGTAAAACTAAATACAATGGTGTAGCATCTATCGTCCCGTAGTATGGGGTGAATGGAATTTGGTCGGTTGCAGCGAGCTCTCCATATCGGATTTCATGCATGATCTTTCCAGGCTGTTCATCACGCCAGCTATTCACCTCTTTCCCTTGATAGGCAGCCAATGTCCGGAGTGTACCTTTCGCGATATCCGGGTTGATTGAAAGCATTTGTAATGCGGCGATGAGGCTGTCTCTTCCGAACGGAACGCCGAACCACGGCAAACCTGCCACTGGAAATCTACCAAAACCGATATCCGTCAACAGCACCCGTAGGTCCCCGACTCCCTGATCGACAAGTCTTTGAAGCGGCAGATGATCTGTGGTGATGTTCGTAGTTTCAGAGTTCCATTGTTCGTAGGACTTTTTCAGTTTTTCAAGCGCTTTTTCGGCGGAGATGATTTGTCCCGAATCCCCGTCGATTTCCGGTACGACAGTGAATGTGATCGCATGGGCTTCACCATGCTCCAACTTGCACTTGAAAGAAATGCTCCCTTCTTCCGTCACTTCAGCAGCTTTATGATCCCAACCAATATTTGTGGTCCGCTGGACCTGATCGGCTCCTTCGTAATGGTAAGTGAGCCTTGTTTCGTCATAATCCACTCCTGTCCGTTTTCCAACATTTCCGGTCTGGAAACCGCGGACGATGAACATATCTGCAAAATCTACATCCACATGTAGGCTGAAATAAAATTCAACTGGTTTAGGATAGTAGTTTTTCAGTTGGATGGTTTCATAGAGTACCCCATCATAGATGAAGCGTGTCCGTTCAATTTCTACAGATTCCCTCCATAAGATGAGTTTTCCATCCCCTTCCATGTGTGGATTGGTCAAAAGGATTTTCGCCATATAGTTTTCATCTGCCGAGGATGACAGAAGGATGGGATCCTCGCCATTGATTTTCACATCAAATTTGTTCAAAAACCGGGTATCCTTCGTATATAGTCCAAGACCATACTCGTTTTCGACTGGAATGTTACCTTTATCATCTGTTAATAAAAATAAATCGTTTTCTTTGATTACTCTATAATCCATTGTTGATTCCCCCATTTTGATCAATGCGTAATCCGAAACGTTTTGGAAATTATGTGTAAAAAAACCTTAGCATAGCTATAGTTGTTTATTTTCGTAATACATAATCTGAAATTATATGAGCTCTACTAAAAGGAAATATTGTCTTTTTATGTCACCCGAAACGTTTCGGTAAATGTTGTAATGAAAAACCACTAATTGTGGTTTTTACCTGTCGATTCTCTTTTAATCAGTCTCGTATCCAAGATTTTTTTCTGGTATCCGTCTTTTCCTTCCAGCATATTTGTCAATAAAATTGCGGATTCATAACCTAGCTGATAGCGGTTTTGAGCGATTGTCGTCAGGCTTGGAGTTGTATAAGCAGACAAAATGATGTTATCGAATCCAATGATGGATAGATCCTCAGGCATGTTCTTGCCTGATTTTCTTGCTCCTCTCATTGCACCGATCGCCATCAGGTCACTCGCACAAAATAATGCTGTCATATCCGGAAATTTACTGAGCAATTCTCCCGCTTTTTGTTCAGCCGTCTCTTCAAGAAAGTCTCCGTTCACCACATAATCTTCAACGAAAGGAATGTTCTTTTTCGAAAGTGCCTGCTTATATCCTTCCAGTCTCTCTTTACTGACGAACGCCTGGCCATGGCCGTTTATCATACCAATATGCCTGTGTCCTTGTTCGAGAAGATGATCGACCGCTTTAAAAGCACCTTCTTTGTTATCGACCGACACATAACCGACGGTTTCACTTTCAATCGGAATATCAATCAGTACACAAGGAATATCACTCTCCAGCACTTCCTCTAAATAAGGATCATCTGTTTTGATTCCTTGCAGGATGAGTCCATCTACCTTTCTTTCCTGACAAAGCTGGGTATATGTTTTTTCATGCTGCTTTTCCGAACTCGTACTTAACAACACAAGATCGTAATCTGACTGGGCAGCATAATCGTTTATTCCGCATAAGACCTCGTAGGTGAAATTATCTTTACTCCCCTCGATTCTCATGCCAGAAACCAACAATCCTATGGTCTTTGTCTTATTCATGACCAGGCTTCTTGCCAGAAGATTAGGACTGTACTTCAATTCTTTTGCAACTTGTTTGATTTTTTCTCTAGTCTTTTCGCTTACATCCGAGTATCCATTTAAAGCCCTTGAGACGGTTGTAACTGATACACCAGCATGCTTTGCGATATCTTTGATCGTTGCCAAAACTCTTCCTCCAAAACGTTTCGGATTCTTTCTTTCACTCATCTTACTCTTTATTGGATACGCTTTCAACCCCTCATTTTCAGAAAAATCATTTTTATATGACAGGGATTGGTTACGGCCAACATAATTATGGAAGCTAATCCAAAAAATGATTGCCATTAGACTTGAATTGTTTTATTATTATAAATAATCAAACAATTTAATAGGACATTTATTGTCTTTGGGTAGAGATGAGGAGAACCCTGTGAGCAATAAAGTGTATTACATCTTTATGTAGTACTTTTTATTGTTCATGGGGATTTATTTATTTAAATGATGGCTTTGTTATTCTTATTTGTTGATTTTAACGAAATCCCCCTCCCTTTATGCGGGCGATACATAGTGTCCTCACGCTTATCCGTAGGAGTGCCGGAAATTTCGACTTGTAAATCAACAACTAAGACTAAATTATAAAAGCAATTAAAGGAGGAGTATGAATGAGGGTCAAGTATTTGTCATTACTCACTGCATTGCTCATTGTTCTGGCAGCTTGCAGCAGTGGAGGATCGCAGGATGAAGTTACAGAGATCGACTTTTGGTTCCCCGTTGCTGTCGGAGGTGATGTAGCCAAGATCGTCGATGGTTTGGTTGCCGACTTTGAAAAGGAGAATCCTGATATCAAAGTCAATCCGAGATACGGTGGTAGCTATGCCGAGACGATGACACAGGTAATGGCCTCCGTACAAGGAGGAAATCCCCCTGAGTTAGCGGTATTATTTTCAATCGATTTATTTACATTGCTTGAAAATGATGTCATCGAAGAGATGACACCATTGTTTGATGAAGAATATTTCAATGACTTCTATGATGCCTTTATGGCGAACTCGAAGATCGGCGACCAGGTTTGGAGTCTACCATTCCAGAGAAGCACCATCGTCCTTTATTACAATAAAGATGCTTTTGAAGAGGCTGCTCTTGACCCCGAAGCTCCACCTGAAACATGGGATGATCTAGTTGAATATAGTAAAAAGTTGACTATTAATGGCGGTAAGGATCAATGGGGTCTCGAAATCCCGAGTACCGGTTATCAATATTGGATGTTCCAGGCACTCGCTTTACAGACAGAGAGTAATATCATGTCAGAAGACGGAAAAGAAACCTATTTTGAAGCACCCTACGCTAAAGAAGCAATGCAATTCTATCTCGACTTAAGTAAAGAACATAAGGTCATGCCTGAAGGTACGATTGAATGGGCGACTGTTCCATCTGACTTCTTAAGCGGAAGAACAGCAATGATGTACCACACTACTGGCAACTTGACCAATGTCAAACAAAATGCAGAATTCGATTTCGGCGTGGCATACTTACCGGCGAATAACCAGTATGGTTCTCCAACTGGAGGCGGGAACATCTATTTGTTCAAGGACCTGCCGGAAGAAAATAAAGAGGCTGCGATCAAGTTCATGAAGTTTTTGACTGAACCTGAACGTGTAGCTCAATGGTCCATCGACACCGGTTATGTGGCTACAAGGGAATCTGCTTACGAGACTGATAAATTGAAAGATTATGTTGAGGAGTTCCCTCAGGCGATCATTGCACGTGAACAGCTTGAGTATGCGGATAGTGAATTGGCGACTTACCAGAACGGTGAAGTGCAGAAAATCTTCAACGATGCCATACAGTCGATCCTGACTGGAAAAAACAGTGTTGACGAAGGTATGGAAAAAGCTCAACAAGAAGCAGAAAAAGTTTTGGAACCTTTCCAGGACTAGAATAGAAAACTAAGGGGAGCTCAAATTAGAGTTGAATATTTTGGGCTTCTCTTTACTAAAGATTGGAGGTTTCAGAGGGCTAATGGCTAACAAACAATATACACCTTTAGGTAAACCGATGGCTATCAAACAAAAGACGCCCAGAAGAAAACTCAGTTTCAGTTTCAAGCAGAATATGTTCGCCTATTTACTTTTGTTCCCATCGTTTATCTTCCTATCATTATTCACCTTTTATCCGACGCTTAAATCGATACATCTAAGTTTTTACAGCGGTCCGATGACACGTTTGCAATATTCTGGTCTGGAGCAATATAAAGAGGTTTTCACAGATGATATTTTCAGGAAGGTCATGTTGAATAACATCATTTTCGTGATTGGAACTGTTCCAACAAGTTTATTCCTGGCCATGTATTTAGCGGTTTGGCTGAACAAAAAGATGGCCGGCAGTGCCTTGCTGAGAACATCATTTTTTTACCCTACCGTAATCCCGCTGATCGCTGTGGCGAATATCTGGCTATTCATCTACACCCCACAATACGGCCTATTGGAAAAGTTCTTGAATGCCGTTGGTGCGGATGGACCTAATTGGTTAGGAAGCCAAAGTACAGTCATGATAGCGATGATCATCATGATCATATGGAAAGATACCGGGTTCTTTATGATTTTTTATTTAGCTGGTTTGCAAAATTTGCCGAAAGATGTTTATGAAGCTGCCATGATTGAAGGTGCAAAACCATTTCAAATATTCCGGCATATCACCTTCCCTTTACTGATGCCGACAACATTGTTTGTCATGATCGTGGCGATCACAAATGCGTTCAAAAACGTTGATCATCTCTATATCATGACCAAAGGCGGGCCTGATAATGCCAGTAATCTGTTACTCTACCATATTTACGAAGTCGCCTTTACGAATTGGGATCTTGGTAAAGCTGCGGTCTTGACAGTGGTACTGATTCTCGTCCTTTTAGGCATAACTGCTTTCAATTATTTATTCCTGGACAAGAAAATCCATTACTGAGGGGAGGGCTTCCATTGTATAAAAGAATCAATTATTCAATCATCATCATTTTAGGCATCGTTTTCTTCATTCCGTTGTTATGGGTTTTCATAACCTCATTTTCTACGAGTAAGGAAGTGATCGGCAGCTCTTTCCCTCTCTGGGTGTCCAATCCTACTCTACAGAATTACATAGATGCGTGGAATACTGCTCCATTTCTCACGTATTATTTCAATACGTTCGTCATCGTCTTCGGCATCTTGATTGTTCAGTTATTTACAATCACCCTGGCCGCTTATGCATTTGCGCGAGTGAATTTCAGAGGGAAGAATCTGTTGTTCATCCTTTTCTTACTCCAATTGATGATTCAGCCTGAGATTCTGTTATTTCCAAACTATCAAGTTATGAGTCAACTAGGGTTGGTCGATTCGAAACTAGCTGTGATGCTCCCATACTGGGCTTCAGCCTTTGGTGTGTTTTTATTAAGACAAACCTTCAAACAGGTTCCATTCGATCTGGATGAAGCATCAAAAATCGATGGATGCAAATGGTGGCAAACGTTATGGCATGTTTATGTCCCCTCGGCAAAACCGACCTATATCGCCTTTGCACTGGTTTCTGTCAGCCACCACTGGAGTAACTTCATGTGGCCGTTGATCATTACAAACTCTGATGAAAATCGTCCCTTGACCGTAGGGCTGGCTAAATTCGCCCAATCCTATGAAACAGGAGCTCAGTGGGGGATGGTGACTGCAGGGACAGTCATGGTCATTTTCCCTTTATTAATTGCATTTTTCATCTTCCAAAAGCAATTCGTGTCCAGTTTCATGCACTCTGGAATCAAATAGGTGGTGTTTAAATGGAGATTTATTTTCTAGGGACCGGGAGTGCCTATCCTGGCAAGGGACGGGACAATACCTCCCTTTGCCTTTCTGATAAGGATCACCAGGTGTTGATTGATGTTAGTGGCAATCCGTGTAGGAAGTTGAAAGAAATGAATATCGGATTACAAGACCTTGATTCTGTCATATTCACGCATTTTCATATCGACCATATCTATGGCCTCCCTTCTCTATTATGGGGAATGTGGCTGGATGGACGTCAGAAGCCATTGTCGATTTATTGCGATGATAGGAATGAGGCAAAGCTTAACCAGTGGTTGGACACAATAGCTGTCGATGATTGGGGGATCAATTTTCCGATACATGTAAAAACCTTCAATGGCGATCATGTTGAAGAGCTGATCAAGGTTGAAAATTTGCATATTTCCTGTTTCCCAGCACTTCACTCTGTTCCCACCATCGGATTAGAAATAAAATCTGCGGGAAAAACAATCGTTTATTCAGGAGACAGTGAGGTAAATTCACACATCCAGGCATATGAATATATCGATGTGTTGATTCATGAAACGACATCCGCTAAAGAGATCGATCCAAACCATACGAGCTTACCAGAAATCGTGGATTACTACAATCTAGATTCAATTGGTAGAGTGGTTTTAGTTCATCTTAGCGATGGAGAACCGTATGATGATGAGCTCTCACGACTGAAAATTAGAAGCAAGGTCGAAAAAGCTGAAGAGATGATGTGTATTGAATTATAAGTTGTCTTATCATTGATTGATCCGCGAGCTTTCACGCTTGAGTATCGATCGAACAAAGTCTTTAACAGGGCTTATAAAAAAGAATACCATGCAAGGTTAGAGAACTGGAGAATCCCTTGGGCAATGAATGATCCAATTTTTGAATTGGGTTATTTTGTGAAGCTCAAGGGATTATTTTATTGATAATGGAGGAAGAGATGAGAGAAATCAAAGGATATATTTTTGATTTGGATGGAACGATCTACCTTGGTAATCAGTTGATAAAAGGCGCTGATAAAGTAATTAACACCCTTCAACAAGAAGGAAAGCAAATCTTGTTTCTCACCAATAAAACTATCGAATCCAGAAAGAAGTACGTAGAAAAGCTGAAAAACTTCAATATTGATGTGACGATCGACAATATTTTGAACCCTACCGTTACATTGATCAACTACTTGAATAACAACCACCCAGCCTCGAAACTTTATATCATAGGTGAACAGATCATCAAGGATGAAATCCAGCTTGCAGGGTTTCCAATCGCACTTTCACCTGAAGAAACAGATATTGTGATCCTTTCTTGGGATCGGGATTTTCATTATGATCATTTGAACTTTGCTTATCAGGCCGTAAAAAATGGCGCAAAGACCATTGCCACCAACCCTGATCGAACGTGTCCAGTTGAATTTGGTGAGGTGCCGGATTGCGCAGGAATGATCGGAGCTTTGGAAAGCGTCACAGGAAAGAAAATTGATTTACAGATAGGGAAACCATCTATAATAACCGTTGAAGCTGCAATCGATATTCTCAAGTTATCTCCGGATCAGTGTGTTATGATCGGAGACCGGATTGAAACAGATATCCGGATGGGAATCGAGGCTGGGATGAAAACCGTACTAGTCCTTTCTGGCGTTACTCGTGCACAAGATGTACCACGTGCTGATTGGCAGCCGGATCATGTATTTTCATCAGTGAAAGGGCTATTGTTCAATAAAGTGCTTTAAGCGAAAAGCGGACGTGGTGGGTTTTAGTCGAAGATCCTTATTAAAGTCGATGAACCTTTTAAAACCCGTTTCGATGTGGTCTCGCTTGGCTCGCTTTTCCCGCAGGAGTGTCGTAACTTTCGCTTAAAATCAACGAAATATAGTTATACAGAAAAAGAGCTCAGGTTTGAGGGCTCGGGGTCTCCATTCAACTTCTTTCTTATATTTTGTATGGATTAGAGGAAATGAGTAGTCTTCTTAGAACTTATTATAGATAAAAAGAGAAAAGGAGAAATAAAAAGTGAGTGATCAACTAATCCCGGCTATCATTGCTTTTGTACTAGTCGCTGTTTTATCCCCGCTATTCATTTCTATCTTAAGAAAATTAAAGCTCCTTCAACCGATAAGGAAAGAACTTCCTTCCAATCATCAATTAAAAAAAGGTACTCCGTTAATGTTTGGGATGATTCTTTTTGTAGGAATTATCGTATCCATATTTTTTTCACCAACGCCATTAATGTATTTCTTGTCAATTACTTACATTCTATTTAGTTTTATTGGTTTTTTGGATGATTTTTGGAAAGCTTCACGCCAAGATCCTTTAGGGGTATCGGGAAAGACCAAGCTTATTTTGCAATTTCTTTTTACTGGTGCTTTGCTTTTCTACGTGATTAACGAACTAGGTGTAAACACCGTGATTCGTATTCATAAAAATTTCTCCTTTGATTTTCCCATGGTGCTATATATCATTGTGATCACATTATTTGTTGTTGGTTCTGCAAATGCTATTAATTTTACGGATGGCTTGGACGGTCTTTTGGGAGTTGTTGCAATCCCTACATATTTTTTCTTTTTTATGATTTCAGACAAATCAGAGGTGCAACTTTTTTGTTTGATCATGATTGGATGCTTACTCGGTTTTCTCATTTATAATTTATATCCTGCCAAAGCTTTTATGGGGGATACAGGATCATTAGCGATAGGGGGATCACTTTCATTTCTTGCCATTATTGAGAAAGTGGAGATTCTAATTCCGATTTTATTCTTTATATATTTTGCTGAACAACTTTCGGTTATATTACAAGTTACTTCATTTAAACTTACACGTAAACGTATTTTCAGAATGACCCCGATTCACTTTCACTATGGCTTAAAATATGGGTGGTCTGAAAATACGATTGTCACGGTTTTTGGATTTATTTCTTGGTTTGGGGCTTTTATCTGTTTAGCTTATTGGAAATTCATTCTCCACCCATAAAAAAAGTGAGGGCGTAAACCTTCTTATACAAACGCCCCCGACTCTGGAATAAATCAGCTGGTACAATTGAACAAAAACAAGGACTATCTTATATATCCTCCATTATTCAAATCAAATGTCGCCCCTGTGTAATGCTTAGATTTATCTGATAATAAGAAGATAACTGTATCAGCAACATCTTTAGGCGTTACTGGTGTATCGAGGAGTTGGTGATTTAAATACTCCTCTTTTCTCCAATCAGGTATTGTACCCATCATATCAGTATTAACCATGGTAGGCGCAACAGCATTAACGCGGATATAAGGCGAGAAATTCATTGCATTACTCTTAGTTAAACCAAGTATGGCAGCTTTTGATACCCCATAAATTGCATCAGAACTGCCTTCTATACCTGACACTGAAGACATATTCACTACCACTCCCTTACGTTGGTTTTGAAGTAATTTACTCCCGAACATTTGTGAGAAATAGACACATCCCTTAACGTTTATATCAAGGACTTCATCAATTTCGTCTACTTTATAATCAAGTATATTCTTTGCCAAATAAATCCCTGCATTATTTACTAAACTATCAACATCAGAATGTTCTGTTTTAACATATTCAAAAAATTCGGCAACCTCTTCATATTCACTTACATCTACCTGATATGTATGCAGAACATACTGGTCATCTGTTGACCGTTTTAACTCATGTAAGGAGGATTCATTAATATCACATGCAATTACTGAAGCTCCTTCAAGTAAACATTGTTTAACAGTTTCCTTTCCAATTCCAGAAGCTGCACCCGTTATTATTACTTTTCGATTTTTAAGCACTAATAAAATCCTCTCACCTTTTTACTTCCTCATTTAAATTGTATCATGAGTGTCACCCATTTCTCATTTCAACTAACCCACTGATTTTAAATATTTGACGTGAAGATCGTTCAAGAACATAGACCTATTTAAAAAGAACACCTTCTTATAAAAGAACAGCGCCCGAAAAAGGAGGATCGATCTAATTTCTGATTAATAATCTTCAAGAAAAAGTCCCCGATTGAGGAAGAATGACTCATTTATAAAACCTAACGGACACAGGAGACCTTATTTGCTCCAAAATCATCAAATACAATCGACTTTTTTACGAATAACGTCTCTGGTGTCCGTTAGCATACTGAAATTGGCTTTTTTGTCACAAATAACGGCTCTCCTGTCCGTTAAGCCCCATCTGCATTCCTTCTTCAACAATCCTGCCCTTCGTTTTATAAGGTCAGACCTCGTCGTTAGTTACACCCGTTTTTTTTATATCATCAATTAGTCGCTTGTCCTATCGTCTTTCATTAATTTCTTCATATCGATTTTCAGCATCCGATCCATCTGGTAAGTGGTTGTATAGCGATATTTATTGGCGCCTGATTCAAAAAGGACATATAACTCTTTTTGAATCTCGACTATTCCCTCAGGCATCGGAATCGCCTCTATACTTTCCCTTGGCTTCGATGATGCGCCATCCAAGAACCATAAAGGAATTTCCTTTCCATTCACCTCAACATAATCATGGGGATCTTCTTTCAATGGATGTTCATATCGATAGAGGACGCTGTCATTTCCTCTCCCATAAGAAGTACTGAGTACAATCCCTTTTTGCCCTGTTTTCTGCACGATTGCACCTTGCACTTTCTCAGTAGTAGACAAAACATAATCTGGTGTTGCTGATTGCTCAGGATCACCATTCCAATGTTCATCTGACAAGTTATCGTTATTCCGTTCCAAATCATAGCCTACCATCCAAGCATAATGCATCTCGCCTTCACGATTCTCGATGTGATGAGATGGATCAGTTGGATAGGAGGTTGATTGGTAGAATTCGCCGACCCAAAGAATTCCCTCATCATAAACATTATAAGCAGCCTCCACGGGGACTGGGATTTGATTGATGAATTGGATTTCATCATTGTTTTCAGCGGCTACAAGATCACTGATTTTCAATTGAAACAGAAGCTGTTCTGATGCAATCCAAACATGATCCCGACTGACTGTTACTCCACCAGCGTGTCCCGTGTATAGGGTACCATCTGTATTGTAAAGTAATACGGATTTAATGTATTCTCCACTAGTCCGATCTGACACAGTCAGTGTTCCAGGTCTTCCATCGTCTAAATAATTCACGGTCAGAAGCCAATCTTTTTTCTTATAATACGACAGCCCCTGCGGTACTAGATCCTGGACCAGTCCAGGTATTACAGGACCCTCTTCACTGATATCCCATAGTCCTTGATACTTAGGATCTTTATAGTGTGGAGAACGTTCTACTTGAGTGATGATTTGGTGGGACGGCGTTACAGTGAGCACATTGGATTTTCCCGAAACATTTCCCGAAGTATCCTCTGCTGAGATTTCGATTGCATAATCTCTATTCCCGATTAAGGAAGATAATGTGAAGTCATGCTTAGATGGATCTACGGAAAACTCTAAGTTTCCATCCTTATAGATATGGTAACGGTATAAATCGGATTCAGAGCTTTCAGTCCATGATAGTGTAGCTTCACCGTGGCCAGCTTCCAATGTGATATTTTCTGGTAAATTTGGAGGAACATCATCTTCTACTGGACGTAAAGGAGCTTGTCCAGGAACTACCCATCCAGGCGTTGGCTCTTGATGGCCACCTATCGTTTCCATCGTCAAACTACCGTCTTGAGGGTAACCGAACGTGACTGAATTTTTCAAGGATACGTCACCCCCGGTATAATTTGCCCTGACCACTTCTTGTTCTTGTGGATCATAAACTGTTACACTCCTGTTACCACTGTTGACCAAACCAGCAATATCCTCTAATCGATGAACCTGATCTTCATCAATGTACTTGCTTTTGTAGGACATAAAGTAATTGTGGTTGAAACCTTCTAAAGTAATCGGTTCAACATCATCAGTCCTTGTCCAAAAAAGCTGCGTTTCCCAAGGATCAATCATTAAAGGTTCATTAATTACCACATTCCAGTTATAAGATTGGATCCGATATCCTTCCAAGTTGATCGACTCTCCACTATTATTGTAGATTTCCAGGTACTCGAACGCGTCATATCCAGCATAATTGTCTGTGTTGGGAACTACCTCAGTGATAAGCAAGTACGGTATCGGATCATTCTCATTATTCATTGCTGATGCTGAGGACTTTTCGGTTGGAACAAATGAAAAGAAACCACCAATCACCAATAGCATCGCAACTGAATACAACAACCATTTGCGGAACTTCTCCTCCATAAACATCCTCCTTGTTTAATGTTTTCATCCACTTCTTTTCTGAAAGTCACCCATACACACATAAAACCCCATGACGGTTAATGTATTACAATAGGTTGTAATACTAATTAACGTCACAGGGTTCTCCTCTTCTCTACCTGAAGACTGTCCTCTCTATTCAATTACCTATAATTTTACAATATGGATCGTTTTACCGCAACGAATATACGGAATTTTCAGAATAAAACTATTCTAAAGTCCTATAGTTCCAGATTCCACAATTTCGGATCTCCAGAGGATATAGCGAGTGCTCCCGCCCTCAATCCGTTCAGAATTTCTTCTTTATTGCTTACTAATCCGCCGGCGATGATCGGCAGGTCAGTCTGTCTTGTCAATTCATCGATTACTGTTGGCATCAACCCAGGTAAAACTTCTATTGCGTCAGGCTTACAATTATGGGCAATTTCGATTCCTTTTTTCAACGCATTCCGGTCTATGAGGAACAAGCGTTGAATCGTCATCAAACCTTCCTCTTTCGCATACTTGATGAGGTTGCTCTTCGTCGTGATAATCCCCATAGGCTTCCAGATTCTCGCTATATATGTAACCGCACTCCTCGTATTCGAAAGACCTTCGATAAAATCGGTATGTACAAACGTCATTTTCCCTGCTTCCTTCAATTGATCGATATACCTTTTTGTGGTGATGATATCCCCAGTCAGCAAGAATGATATGTTTGAATTAGAATTGATTGCACTCTTTAAATCTTCTTCTTTCTTTATTGAGGAAATAACTTGTGATTGGACGATATCTACTATGTTAGGCAACCTTCTTCCCCCTTATGGTATTGCTTTTATTGTTGATCTTCATGAAATACATAGAAAAGGATTGTATTAAGAAAATTATGAAATCTATTCGATTATAACATATACAATTCTACAGTATTTTCTAGAACTGGGATTCTGGAATTCGTATATCTATCAAAAAGACCTGCTGTATTGAACGACAGCAGGTCTCAATATTATGCTTATTTAGGTTTCACATGTTTGTTTTGAAAAACGGCTATCGCATCATATTCATCCGTCAGCTTTCTCGAGACACGGATGAAAATCGGCATCAGCTCATTATAGATTTCTGCATGTTCAGGGTCAGGTGTATGCTGATGCACCGAGCCGACCATTGTTTTCACATGCTCTAAGGAATCGATTTTCCCTTGTGCATACATACCTAGAATCACTGCACCAAGACAAGAGCTTTCATGGCTTTCAGGGACGAAGACTTCCTGGTCGAAAATGTCAGCAAGCATTTGTCTCCATAACGGTGAACGTGCGAAGCCCCCTGTCGCCTGGATCCTTTTCGGCATGCCGATCAATTCTTTCAAGGCAAGCATCACAGAGTGCAGATTGAACACGATTCCCTCTAATACAGCTCGAATCATGTGTTCTTTTCCGTGATGTAAAGCAAGCCCGAAGAATGAACCTCTTGCATTCGCATTCCATAACGGTGCCCGTTCTCCACTCAAATAGGGATGGAACAATAATCCATCAGCTCCCGGCTTCACATTCGCCGCAATTCCAGTCAACACTTCGTATGGATCCACGCCAAGGCGTCTTGCTGATTCGATCTCCGCTCCACATATTTCATCTTTCAACCAACGGAACGTCATTCCTCCGTTATTGACTGGCCCACCGATTATCCATAGATCTTCAGTAAGCGCATAACAGAATGTACGTCCTTTTGGATCGGTCACTGGCGCTTTTGCTGCCGTTCTGATCGCTCCACTTGTCCCGATCGTAACCGCTACAGCTCCTGGCTCGATCGCATTAACTCCCAGATTGGATAACACGCCGTCACTGGCTCCGACAATGAATGGAGTGGATGGACCGATGCCGAGAACCTCTGCATATTTTCCATCAAGCCCATCGATCGCCTTTGTAGTCGGTACTGGTTCAGATAGCTGAACTGCTGTTATACCAGCAACTTCAAGGGCCTCAGCATCCCATGCCAGACTTTCCAGATTGAAAAGACCAGTAGCGGAGGCAACGGAATGGTCAACAACGAATATATTGAATAACTTTTTAAATACATATTCTTTGATTGAAATGAATTTTGAAGTTTTCTCAAATAGCTCTGGATATTCCTCTTTCAGCCACATAAGCTTCACAAGAGGCGACATAGGATGGATCGGTGTACCTGTCCTTCTGTAAATGTCATGCCCTGTAGAGCTCGACTTCAATTTTTCCGCCCATTTTGAACTTCGGGTATCTGCCCATGTAATGCATTCCGTAAGCGGTGATCCAACTTCATCGACAGCAATCAAACTATGCATGGCGGAACTGAACGAAATGAATCCAATCTTATTCCCATCTATTTCACTTTTTTCTATAGCTGTTCGGATGCTCATCAACACAGCCTGAAAGATTTCTTCAGGATCCTGTACGGCGGCCGATACCTCAGGTGTGTGTAAAGGATATTCCACATTGTGCAATCCCTTTACCTCACCTTCTGCATCATATACGACTGCTTTTGTACTGGTTGTACCTATGTCGACTCCTACATACCATTCTTGTTGCATGATTAATAACGTCCTTTCAGTTCCATTAAATGAAGATTCCGATTGTGAAGGCGACTGCAAATCCGACAAGTGCAATAAGAGTCTCCATCACTGTCCATGAGCGTAATGTATCTTTCACATCCAGACCGAAATAGCGATTGACGAGCCAGAAACCACTGTCATTTACATGGGATAGAATCGTGGCACCAGCTGCAATGGAGATGACCATAAGTCCAAGCACCGGCCCTCCCAATCCTAGTGAATCGATGATCGGTGACATGATTCCTGCCGCGGTGATCATTGAGACAGTAGCAGAACCTTGTGCAACACGGACAAATGCAGCGATCAGGAATGCTAGCAGTAACGGTGGTAATGATGATCCAGCCATCATTTCACCCAATACATCACCTACACCTGAATCAATCAGGATTTGTTTGAAAACTCCACCTGCACCGGTTACAAGAATGATGATACCAGCTGGTTCAAGTGCTTTGGTAGCAATCTGTTGCACTTCATCCTTCGAATACCCTTTTCGGATCCCAAGAATATAAAACGCAAGAACTGTTGCGATGATCAGTGCGACAAATGGATGCCCTAAGAACGTCAAGAATTCACGGATGTTATTTCCTTCTGGAAGCAGTACCCCTGAAAACGTATTCAAAAGGATCAATACGAGTGGAATCAGAATCAGACTTGCTACTGTTCCAAAACCAGGGAGCTCCCGATCATAGTGTCTTTCTTCAAGTTCAATATATTCTGGAACTTTGACATGGATCTTTTTCGCTATATATTTACCGAAGATCGGTCCAGCAATGATCATAGCAGGAAGACCTGCCAGGATACCGAATAAGATGACCCAACCGATATCTGCTCCGACTAGTTCAGCAACCGCAATCGGTCCTGGAGTCGGTGGGACAAAGCTATGTGTAACCGCAAGACCGGCAAGCAATGGAATTCCATAGAATAAGAGCGATTTCCCTGTTTTTTTGGCCAATCCGTATACAATTGGAACTAAGATGATGAAACCGACATCAAAAAATACGGGTATGGCGACAATGAAGCCTGTGACACTCAATGCCCATTGCGCTCTGCTCTCACCAAACTTTTTAATAAGCGTTTGAGCTAGTCGTTCTGCTCCACCGGAAACCTCGAGCATCTGTCCGAACATCGCTCCAAGCCCGACGACGACGGCTACGAAACCTAACGTACCGCCCATCCCTTCTTGAATCGAACCGATTATATCACTTAATTTCATGTCAGCGCCGATTCCGACAAGAATACTGACGATCAATAGCGCGACAAATGCTTGAAGCTTCGTTCTCATGACTAAGAATAGTAAAACGATGATCCCTAATAATGCGACTAAAATCAATCCTGCTCCTGACATCTCCATTTCCCCCAATCGAAAATTTATTTCTTCACGACATCGTGTCCGCCAAACTCGTTTCGTAGAGCAGCGACAACTTTACCTGCAAATGTATCTTCTTCTAAAGAACGGTAACGCATCATCAATGAAAGTGCGATGACCGGTGCAGCTGTTTGAAGGTCAAGTGCTGTTTCCACCGTCCATTTCCCTTCACCGGAGGAGTGCATGACACCACGGATGTCATCCAGCTTTTCGTCTTTCGAAAATGCATTTTCCGTAAGTTCCATGAGCCAGGAACGAATGACGGATCCGTTGTTCCAAACTCTTGATACACCTTCGTAATCGTAATCGAATGGACTTTTTTCAAGGATATCGAACCCTTCAGCGATCGCTTGCATCATGCCGTATTCGATTCCGTTATGAATCATCTTCAAGAAGTGGCCGCTCCCTGATTTCCCTGTGTAAAGAAAGCCATTTTCAACTGTCACTTCATCAAAGACAGATTCTAATCGTTTGAACGCAGTTTCATTCCCGCCGACCATCATGCATGCGCCGTTTCTTGCTCCGCCGACACCACCGCTTGTTCCGACATCCAAGAAATGGATACCCTTCTCACTTAATGCTTCAGCCCTTTTTACAGATTCCTTGTAATTCGTGTTTCCACCATCAATGATGATGTCTTCTGGGTCCAGCAATTCACCTAATTCAGAAATGACAGATTCCGTAATTTCTCCAGCTGGAACCATGATCCAGACCGCTCGTGGTTTTACAAGGTTTTCAACCAGTTCCTTTATGGAAGCATGTCCTTGACCACCTTCTGCTTCAAATGAATCACGAGTCGATGCGTTCACATCAAAAGCATGTACATGATGGTTGTGGTCAATCAAATTCAAACCGAGGTTGTACCCCATTTTTCCTAGACCAATTAAACCTATTTGCATATTAAAACCTCCAGTGATGATAATGATGAATGACTTGTTGTGAAAAATTATTTCTTTTGTCACCAATTATACAAAAATATTTTTTCTTTTCAACCGCTTTCATGAAATTTTTTTTCGTATTACAATGGTATATAATAGTAATAGCAGTTTTGAAAGGAGAACGACTTTGAGTAAAGATCAACAGCAACAACATTGTATTCCGCGAATCCGTTCGTTTTATAACAGGTTCAGTGAAAAAGAAAAGATGATCGCTGATTATATTTTGAACAATCCAGAGCACATCATCCATTCGACGATCAGTCAAATAGCCGATGATCTGCAAGTTGCTGAAGCGACCGTATTCCGCTTTTGCAAACGGATCGGGTTCAAAGGCTATCAAGCCATGAAGATCGCACTGGCTTCTGAAATCGTGAACCCTGTCAAGGATATTCATGAAACCATTAACGAAACAGATAATGAGAAAGAGGTTGCGCAAAAAATTTTTCGGTCAAATATAAGGACGCTTGAGGAAACCACTCACATATTGGAACAGGAACAATATCAAAAGGCGGTTGAACTGATTATTGGAGCTAACAAAGTGGAATTCTACGGAAATGGAGGTTCAGGGATCGTTGCCATGGATGCTCATCACAAGTTTTTACGCAGCGGCATCCCATCTGCCGCCTATTCGGATTCACACTTACAGCTGATGGCGGCGTCCCAACTGACTGACAAGGACGTCATCATGTTCATTTCCCATTCCGGAACGAATAAGGATTTGTTGGATGTATTGGAGGTTGCCCAACAGAACAAGGTGAAGATGATCGGGATCACTACACTTGCTAAATCTCCTTTAGGACAGAAAGTCGATGTCCCTCTTTTTACGACATCAGAGGAAACCGACTACCGATCTGAGGCATTGGCATCGAGGATTGCACAGTTGAGCATCATTGACGCCTTATTTGTGAATGTGATGATGAAAACAAAGGAAACGTCACAGGAATCATTGAACAAGATGAGGAAAGCGATTTCGTTGAAAAGGATTTGAATCTGGAGGTTGTTGAAATCGGAGGACATGTGAGGGAAAAAACTATTCAGATCAAAAATTAGAGGACATCTGTTCCGTTATCTCTGAAAAATAGTTATGATTTGAAAATTAGAGGACAACCGTTCCGCTATTTGGGTGAAAATACAGCTTTTTAGGAGCGTATTACCCAAATAAGGTCTCTGGTGTCCTCTAAATCGAATCAAGCTTCATTCATTCTTCCGATAGTGTTTTTCACTTGATGAATCATCTTTTGATTTATGCTTCTTCTTTTCTTCTCTTATTTCTTGTTTCTGATCTTCTACAGGCATCGGATCTACTGTTTCATCTTCATGAAGCGTGTGATCCGGTTCCTTTTTATTCGGACTCTTTCTATTCTTTCTATTCTTTTTATCAGTACTCATAGGATTACCTCCTTTTAGCACTACATTTCCGTTCTGCCGATGTTTCAAACGTCCACAATCATTTTATCCATGTAATTAAATTTAATACTTTTTATAATATATCAGTTAGTTCGGTATCGGAATAAATCGAAATCAAGACAATCGCTTTCTTATCTCCGGTGTTTTTCACGAAATGCGGAACACTTGCATTCCAGCTGAATGAATCACCTTCTTCTACAATGACGGAATCTTCCCCTTGTTCAGCCAGAACCTTTCCTTCCAATACAAGATGGCATTCTTCTCCTTCATGAGAATGAGGTTCTCCGATGGAGGCACCCGGCGGAAATTCTACAATCATCATCCTAAGTCCGCCCTTTGAAGTCAAATGTTCAATCTTCAAGTTATTGAAAGAAGAGCTGTTTCTTCCATTTTTCCGTACAACACGCATATGTTGTTTTTTCTCTAGCAGCAAGTAAGGTAGAGGAACACTCAGAAACCCAGCGATTGTACTGAGTGTACTGATGGATGGTGATGTGTTATTGTTTTCAACATTGCTTAAGAACCCTTTTGAGAGGCCTGTCCCCTCGGACATTTGAGCAATTGTGATTTTCTTTCTGTTTCTTATTGAGCGGATCTTTGTACCAATATCCAACTTAATCACCCCTGAAGTTTCCATTTAAAAAACTTATTTCTATATTAGCAAAAAAAGGTTTGACAATCCACTACAGCTATTGTTATCTTATAAGTAACTATTATTCATATTAATAAACTATTAAACATTCTTTTTTACCCCCTTGTTTACCAATAAGGATATTTTATATTTATATGAATATCCCCGCTATGCACAAGTACCTAATTTTGATCTCCTAGCAGGTCATATTATTTCATTGAAGAAGCCACAAGGTAATACACAAGGCTATGCACTGTGGGAAAAATGGAAAAAGGAGGAATGTTACGATGATGCCATCTTTATTTATTGCTCATGGAGCACCTCTTCTGGCGATTGAAAATAATGCGTATACACAGTTTTTACAAGAATTAGGTAAGACGATGGCAAAACCGAAAGCTATTATATTGTTTTCAGCACACTGGGAATCATCTATTCAAAAAGTTAGTAAGGTAGATAAGTTTGAGACGATATATGACTTCAATGGATTTCCTGAAGCGTTATATCGCATCAATTATCCTGCTGAAGGAAGCGAGGATGTTACACAGGAAATCATAGAATCCTTCGCTAGAGAGGGAGTTCCTTTTGATGTTGAAGAAAAACGCGGGTTGGATCATGGAGCTTGGGTTGTCCTCAAGATACTTTATCCTGATGCAGATATTCCCGTCATCTCAATGTCGGTAAACCCACGCCTTACACCTGGACAACAATATGAAATCGGTAGGACACTATCACAATTAAGAGAAAAAGATATTTTGATCATCGCGAGTGGAGGTACGGTCCATAATCTCCGGGTATTGAAGATGACAAGCGATGATGGATCTGTGGATCAGTGGGCGTTTGATTTTGATGAGTGGCTTGAACGTCATCTGAAAAGTTGGGACCTGGAATCACTGTTCAACTACAACTCGTTAGCGCCTGCTGCTGATTCCGCTGTACCACCATACGGGAACGAACACTTTATCCCACTCTTTTATGCCATGGGTGCAGCAGATCACGAGAAGAGTGCCGAATTATTACATCGAAGTTATCGGTATGGAAACCTTAGTCATAGTGTATGGCAATTCGGAGAATCAAAATAGTTTCATAAAAAAATGGAGGGAAGAAATAATGGAAAATAAATATGAAGTGAGTAGTTTGATTTTGAGGGTCATCTTAGGATTGACATTCTTCATTCATGGGCTGGCGAAATTTCAAGGCGGGATCGAAAATACAGTCGGTTGGTTCGGCAGCATCGGACTTCCTGGATTTCTGGCTTACGGTGTCGCATTATTAGAACTTGTCGGTGGAATCGCATTGGTCCTTGGGTTATTCAGCCGAGTTATTTCTGTCTTATTTGCTTTATTGATGGTTGGAGCAATCTTCAAAGTGAAATTGGCTGCAGGCTTTTTAGGAAATGGTCAGATGGCTGGGTATGAATTAGATCTAGCACTCTTAGCGATGGCAGTGGCTGTTGCAATCAATCACTCCAAAGCTTACTCACTTGATCAATTCATATTCAAAGGGAAAGAGACTGAAAACACAAGATCGATGAATTGATTCGACAAAATGATAACTAATAAAGAAAACTAAGGCAAAGCCAAGCCTTGGCGCAGGCTTTGCCTTAGTTGCGCTTATACTGAAGAAGTATTTGATACTTTCTTTAAGTATAAAAGAAAGGAACAGGTATCAGAACCCGTTCCTTCTTTAGTTTTTATCCCATGAGCCTGACTCGCTTTTCCTGCACGACTGTCGCGAATTTCTTTCAAAGAAGCCTACCTAAAGAACTATTATTCTTTCACTGCACCAGAAGTCAGTCCTGAAACGATGCGGCGTTGGAATAAGAGGACCATGATGACTAACGGTACTGTGACCACAACTGTAGCTGCAGATATTTCACCCCATGGAATCGTGAATTGCCCCTGGAACATCGCAATCCCTACTGGTACTGTTTTATAAGCTTCCTGTGTATTTAAAACAAGGGCAAACAGGAACTCATTCCAGGCAGCAATGAAGACGAGGATCGCCGTTGTAAAAATCCCTGGAATCGCCAGTGGCAGAATGACGCGCCAGTACGTCTGCATGATTGATGCCCCGTCGATTTTCGCGGCTTCTTCCAGATCGAACGGAATTTTTCGGAAGAAGGTTACGAGAATCCAAATCGAGAGAGGTAATGTAATCGTCGTATACGGAATGATCAATCCAAGATAACTGTTGGTCAGCCCCAGGTTTTTCAAAATGATATAGATCGGGGAGATTGTCGCGATCTGCGGAAACATCGAAACAGACAGTACAAGCCCGAGTATGACCGTTTTTCCTTTGAACTTCATACGCGCTATGGCATACGCTGCAAATGAAGCTACGAGGACTGTATAGATCGTTGTCACTCCAGAAACAATCAAACTATTTTTCAAGTAGGTCAAGAACGGATGGTTCACGAATACGGATCGATAGTTTTCAAGCGTCGGATCTGAAGTAAAAGGAATGAATGCCTTCTCTCCAAACAATTCAGATACAGGCTTCAATGAACTGACCAGAATCCATAAGAACGGGAACATGACCAGGAAAATAAAAACGAATAAACCTATATAAAACATTGGTCCAGCTTTCTTCTGCATTCAACTCACCCTCCCCTTTTCCTTATTTTTTATCATCTAACAGGTCTCTGCCTAATAAAGAGATGTAAATCATCGAGATGATCGCAACACAAATGAAGACGACAACGGATAGTGCAGAACCTTCCCCGAAGTTTGATTGTGCAATCATCACTTTATAGGCGAGCAAGGATATGGTTTCTGTTGAATTAGCAGGTCCCCCGCCGGTCAATACGTAAATGAGATCGAACACTCGGAAAGCATCGAGTGTGCGGAATAACAGCGCGACTAGAATACTAGTTTTCAATAAAGGAAGTGTAATTGTAATGAATTGTTTCCATTTATTCGCTCCATCGATGGCTGCTGCTTCATACATGCTTTTGGGTATCGTCTGTAAACCAGCAAGCAGTAACAACGCCATATAAGGAGTCGTTTTCCATACATCGGCAAAAATGACGGAGAACATAGCGCCTGAATCGGTTGTCAGAAGTGTCGCCATCCGGTCGATGAGTCCGATTTCTTCAAATATTTTTGAGACGACTCCATTCTGCCCGTCATAAAGGAATTTCCACATTAGAGCTGCTACAACCGTAGGTATTGCCCATGGTATCAGGATGGAAGCACGGACTAGTCCTCTTCCGAAGAATGCTTTATTGATAAGCAAGGCGATCATCAGACCGATGACTAATTCAATTGCAACAGACACGACTGTGAACACGACGGTATTCCAAATTGACATCCACATTCTCTTGTCCGTCAAATTTTTGGCATAATGATCGAATCCGATGAAATTAGGTTTTATGATCGAATCAGCTAGTGCATTGCTCAATCCTTTGACAGTCTTTGGGTCCTCCAGTTCATCAAGACCGTTCACTTTCTCCTTGATATCATTGAGCGTAACCTGAATTTCTTCGGCTCGGTCTTTTTCAACCTCGACAAGCTTCTCCTTGGAACCTACTTTTTCAAATTTCATCAATTTTTCATCGATGATTTCATATCGTTCTTTGATTTTTTCATCTTCTAATAATGATGAATCAAGTGTTGATAAATCTTGTTTCACAGAATTCAGTGTTTCCTCGTTTCCTCCGCTAGCTTTATCTAATTCTTTATCAATCGCACCTTCCAAAAGAAAATAGTTATCCAAATAACGGTGCAGATCGATCATATGGCTCGTATGAACCTCAGATTTAGTCGGATTGTTCAGCCTCATATCGAACAATGAAAAATAAAAGGATTGGATAACCGGCCATATGGCAATAACGAGAATCAAAAGTAGTGAAGGCGCAATCAATAAGTATGCAACGGAGCTTTCAGAAAGTTTTTTTCGTTTCTTCTTAGGTTTTGATGTACGATCACTCAATCCATCTTCACACCTTTCAAATGATAGAAGCTGACCCCATCGTGTCTTACCCTGGGTTGCATTTCGAGGCAACCCTGAGTAACATATGTTAGAGCCAGCCCTATCTGATTTTCGTTATTTCATGGCACTCTCAATTTTTGATTGCATTGCTTTAGCTGCTTCTTCTGGTGTACTTTGTCCTGCGATCGCTTTAGAGACTTCAATCTGAATGATTTCTGAAATCTCAGGATAATTCGCTACGACTGGACGTGAAACAGCAGATTCAAGTGCGTTTACGAATCCTTCTTCTTTAAAGAACGGATTTGCTTCCAGGACTTCTTCATCCTCATATAAAGAAGAAATCGTCGGCGCTTTACCGCCATGGATCGCTGAAATTTTCTGTCCTTCAGGCCCAGTCATGAATTTCAAGAACTCCCATGCTTCTTCTGGGTGCTCAGAATAAGCACTGATCGCCGCCATCCATCCACCTAAGGCTGCAGCTGTTCCAGCATCACCTTCCGGAAGTGGTGCAACTCCGACTTTGTCAACAATTTTAGATTGTTCTTCGTCATTCGCCAATGCATATTGGTAAGGCCAGTTACGGATGAAAGGAGATTCACCTTCAATGAAAGAGGTGTGGGACTCAGGCTCCGTGAAGTTGGTGATGTTTTCAGGGACGATCTCTGAGTTCATTATTTCAACCATTTTGGTAAGGCCTTTAATCGATTCTTCACTGTCTACAACCACTTCACCGTCTTCATTGACAATTGCTCCACCATAACTAGCAATGAACTCAACAGCATTACATACTAACCCTTCGTATTGCTTTCCTTGCATAAGGTAACCGAACTTCGTACCCTCTTGACCTTGGAGCTCACCAGCTTTTGTCATCAATTCATCCCAGGTTTTAGGTGGTTCTTCAACCATATCCTTACGATAGAAAAGCATACCAGCGTCAATGTATTTAGGCATCGCCCATTGTCTTCCTTCAAAATTCGCAGCACTTAAAGCGCCTTCGTTGTAAGACTCCATATCGATTTTGTCTTTTTTGATAAAACGATCCAACGGCATGACATACCCAGCTTGAGCAAATTCAGCCGGCCATATAACATCTAATTCCAGGACATCAATTTCACTTGATTTTCCATTTAGAGCAGTGACGTAAGCATTGTGTTGAGCACCTGTATCCGATGGCATTTCCCGGAATTCGACCTCGATGTTCGGATGTTCTTTTTCAAATGCTTCGATTACCTTTTCTGTCCCTTTAGTTGCATCTTGTCCTTTTGCATAAACGATCGTCACTTTTTCGCCATCTGATTTGTTTTCACCCTCTTCGCCACCGCTGCCATCCTCACCGTCTGAGCTGCAGGCAGCCAAGATCAGACTAAGAGCAAGAAAGAGTGAAAACAGGCTTGTCCATTTTGATTTTTTCATTAGAAATCCTCCCCTTATACTTTTTGAATTTGGAATCGATTTCACAAACTTTAAAGAAAACTTGGCAAAGCCAAGCCGTTGGCGCAGGCTGAGCTTTAGTTGCGCTTATATTGAAGAAACTATTTTATACTTTCTTTAAATGTAAAAAAATAAATCAAGCATGAAAATCATCATCAATCATTTTGTTTTACGTCGACTCTCGAATGATAAGTTCAAAAGGTAATTCAACACGATTGGAACTGGTTTTTTCCGGTGATTGAATCTGTCCGACCATCAATTCCATTGCTGCCCTTCCCAACTGATGAACAGGTTGTTTAACAGTTGTGAGCCCCAACAATTCAGCAATTGGTTGATCATCGAATCCGATGACTGCGAGATCTTCAGGAATCTTGTAACCATTTTTCCTTGCTTCGAATATCAACCCCGAAGCAACTTCATCACTTCCTGTAAAAACAGCTGTGGGTGTATTTTTTAGATTGTGGAGCCGATAGAATAATCGTTTACCGCCTTCAATCGTAAATTGATCGGTGTACATCCAGTCCGGATCAATTGAGATGCCAGCCTGTTGCATGGCTTTTATGTAGCCTTCTTGCCTGCTTTTTGATACCCGGCTGCCACCTGGCTCTGAACTGCAGTAAACAATTGCCTTATGCCCACGATCAAGTAAATGTTTCGTACCGATATAGCCTCCCATCACCTGGTCCAGATGTGCCATGGGAACTTTGGCATCGTAATCATATTCATTACAGAGGACGATAGGCCCATACGATAGATAATTTTCGATTTCAGACCAGGGATTTTCCATTGACGTGAGAATCAACCCATCAATCTGCTTTCCTCGGAGCAATTGCAAATAATTCAATTCTTGTTGTTTGTTATATCTGGTCTGACAAAATAAGAGTTGGTATCCTTTTTCTGCAGCGACCTCCTCCATCGTTTCAACAAGCTGGCTGAAAAATGGATTCGTCAGACGTGGTACATATACTGCAATCGTCTCGGTTTTTTGTTTCCTTAATTTCTGTGCACTGGAATTCGGTACATACTGTAACTCCCTCATCGCCTGTTCTACGAGCTTCTTCTTTTCCTCACTGACATAAGGATGTTGATTGATCACTCTGGAAACAGTTGTACGTGATAACCCAGCACGTTTCGCTACATCCGATATCGTGGTCATTCAAATCTCCTACGTATAGGATTCCCCTCCTTCCAGAACTTGTATATACATGAAATCGTTTTCATGATTGATTATATTGAAAAGTCTGAATAATTACAAGACTTTTTTCGACTAAATTTTTTTTGAGCTTTTTCTTAGTGCCTGGCACCGTTCCAAACCCCCTGGTATCACTAGGATGTAGAACAGTGCCAGGTACACTTTTGAAACCCTTGATATCATTGGATTCCTGGTCGGTGCCAGGCACCATTTAAAAACCGTTGGGGCTCAAGGGGGAAATTGTCGTGCCAGGCACTGGATGTTAAATTCAAACATTAAACCGATAAAAATAAACATAATTGTTGACATTAGTGTTCGTTTTTAACATAATTGATAGTAATTCATGATAAAAATGAACAAACCAGTAAAGGAATGAACACAATGTCCCCATCACAGCGAAGGGAAAAAATTATTACCCATGTGAATGAAACTGGAAAAGTTGATATTGAGCAGTTAAGTGAAATGTTCAAAGTTTCGCAAATGACTATTCGAAGGGATCTTGTTCAATTAGAACAGGACGGGAAATTGATCAGAACTCATGGTGGAGCCGTCTCCCCTCGCTCCCTGACCCTGGAAACACCATATTTAAATAAAGAAACAAAAAATGTGATTGAAAAGAGATCCATATCAAAGAAGGCTTTGGAATTCATCCCTGATGGAGCAAGTATTTTACTTGATTCAGGGACAACCACCTTAGAATTGGCTCGACAATTAGCAAACCGGGAAGACCTCACGATCATCACGAATGATATCAAAATCGCAAGTGAACTTGTTGACTCATCATTGAAAGTGATCGTGACCGGAGGAAATCTTCAAAACAATGTAGGTGCGTTATTCGGTGCTCAAACCCAAGAATTTTTAAGAGGAATCCACGTCGATTTGTTTTTCCTCGGTGCCCATGCGATCGATATTCAGGCAGGGGTTACAGCACCTACCTTAGAAAAGGCTCTGGTCAAAAAGCTGATGATGGAAGCTGCTGAAGAAACCTGGCTGCTGGCGGATTCGAGCAAAATAAACCATAAAGCGTTCAGTAAAGTATGTTCTTTAGCTGACCTGAAAGGCTTCATCACAGATAACCAGGGCAAAAAAGAAGATTACACACTCATTGCGCAGCAAGTAAAGACTTATCAGGTAGAAAGTGAGGGGCATTGATATGATTGGAGTTATTGCAGATGATCTGACCGGTGCTAATGCAACAGGAGTCAGATTGACAAAGCAAGGGTTCAAGACAGCTACGGTGGTCCGGGACGCCCCACTCCCTGAAAAAAATCGATATGATGCCATTTGTATTGATACGGATAGTCGATATTCACCCGTCAATGTTTGCAAGCAGCGTGTCAAAACGGCAATCAATAAATTCCAAGCACAAGATGTCTCTATCTTCTGTAAGAGAATCGATAGTACAGTCAGGGGGCATTTCGGTTATGAAATTGATGCCATGCTTGGTGAGCTTGGAGATGAATCCATCGCGATCGTCTGTCCCTCCTTTCCAAAGTCAGGGCGGGTCACCACAGGGGGCTACCTGCTTGTAGAAGGGGTGCCCTTACAAGAAACAGATGTGGCAAGGGATCCTATCAAACCTTTAACTGAATCATACGTTCCGAATATCATTCGATCCCAGAGCGTATACCCTGTAGAACATATCCCATTATCAACCGTTCTGGAAGGTGGGGAATCAATCGCGGCAAAGATCAAAAATCTCAGCGAAAATGGAATAAGGATCATTTCCATCGATGCTGTTACAGATGAAGAAATCGATGAGATCGCAAAAGCGATGACTTCTATAGGCGACAAGCAGTTCATTCCTTGTGATCCTGGACCACTGACTGCCTCCTATTGCCGTGATTATATCCAGCAACAAGTCAATCCAAGCAAGATCCTTGTAACAGTAGGAAGTGCAACTGCGATGACCGGAAGGCAACTTGAATATCTGTACTCTAAGACACAAATTACACCGATCATTGTAGACGCTGAAAAGCTGGCAACCTTCAACGGAAGATGGGAAGAAGAGATCCAACGTTCTGTTGATGAGGCACTTAAGATGGTACAAACCAATGACCTCATTGTTGTCACAACCTATCATCCTGGTGCAAAACGGGTGAATTTGAAAGAAAAAGCCATTGTTGAAAAGTCTTCTGAAGATGCCCTGGCCAAACGGATAACAGATGGACTTGCAAAAATATCAAGGAAACTGATCGAACAATCGCCAGATAAAATCGAAGGTTGTTTTTCAAGCGGTGGGGATGTAACAGCTTCTATTTGTGCTGTTAGTGGAGCATCCGGCATCCACCTTGACGACGAAGTCATTCCATTGGCAGCATACGGCCAGTTCATCGGCGGCCATTTTGATGGCATTTCAGTAGTGACCAAAGGCGGACTTGTCGGTGATAAGAAAGCCATTTATGATTGCGTACAACTTTTAAAAAATAAACTTTCCCAATACAGAAAGGAGAAAAACGTATGACAACACAAATCGAAAGACCAATCATCGCTATTCCTATGGGGGACCCTGCAGGGATCGGACCAGAAATAACTGTTGGAGCTTTAAGCAAGAAAGAAATCTATGAACAGTCCCGCCCAATTGTAATCGGCCATACAGAAGTTTTGGAAAAAGCAATCGGGATCATGGATGTAAACCTTTCTATAAATAAAGTGGACACACCCGAACAAGGAAAATACGAGTTTGGAACTGTTGATGTCATCCATCTTCCGAACTTGAAAGTAGATGAACTGAAATTCGGAGAGGTACAAGCTCAATGCGGCCAGGCTGCGTTCGATTATATCGAGAAAACGGTTGAACTTGCGAATGCTGGTGACGTCCATGTCATGGCAACGACTCCGATCAACAAAGAATCGTTGAAAGCTGCTGAAGTGCCATATATCGGCCATACAGAAATGCTCGCTGCCCTTACAAATACCGATGACCCATTAACGATGTTTGAAGTCCGTAATATGAGGATCTTCTTTTTGACTCGCCACCTAAGTGTCAAGGATGCCATCGATCAAATGACAAAAGAGCGTGTCCGTGATTACTTGAACCGATGTGATAAAGCACTTCAGCGTTTAGGAGTTGAAAAACGCAAATTTGCTGTAGCAGGTTTGAACCCGCATGCAGGTGAAGGCGGTTTATTCGGACGTGAAGAACTTGATGAACTGACACCTGGAATTGAACTAGCAAAACAAGATGGAATCGAAGCTGTTGGACCGGTTCCTGCGGATTCCGTTTTCCATCATGCGTTAAATGGAAAGTTCGATGCAGTGCTTTCCCTTTATCATGACCAGGGGCATATTGCTGCAAAAATGACTGACTTTGAAAGAACCATTTCAATTACGAATGGTCTTCCGTTCTTGAGAACATCTGTTGACCATGGCACAGCGTTTGATATAGCTGGTAAAGGGATTGCTAGTACTGTCAGTATGGAAGAGTGCATTAAGTTAGCAGCGAAATACGCATCCAAGTTCACACGGGAAAATATTTAAGTACAGTTATTAATCGATAGGAGGCAATAATATGGAAGCATCAGGAGCACAAATGATTTTAGGATTAGTTCTCGGAGTATTCTTACTGATTTTCCTGGTTTTACGTACAAAAATCCATGCCTTTCTAGCATTGATCATCGCAGCATCCATTACTGGAATCGTCGGGGGGATGAAAGCCCCTGACGTGGTCGATGCCATCACCACCGGCTTTGGCACCACCCTCGGCTCTATCGGTATTGTCATCGGTTTCGGTGTAATGATGGGACGAATATTAGAAGTTTCAGGGGCTGCGGAAAGGCTAGCCTATAGTTTTATAAAATGGTTAGGAAAGCGAAAAGAAGAATGGGCGATGGCTGTGACAGGGTATGTCGTTTCCATACCTATCTTTGTAGACTCCGCTTTCGTCATTTTAGCCCCTCTTGCGAAAGCGCTATCAAAAAAGACTGGGAAATCTGTTGTAGCGTTAGGTGTGGCACTTGGTGTCGGTCTAGCTGTCACACACCATGCTGTACCCCCTACTCCTGGACCGTTAGGCGTTGCGGGAATCTTCGGTGTTGATGTAGGATGGATGATCCTTACCGGTTTGATTTTTGCAGTACCTCTGATCATCGTCGGAGTTTATTACGCAAAATGGATCGGTAAAAAAATCTACCAGCTTCCAGATGAAGATGGCCTCGGGTTTGTAAGACCTGATATGCCCCAAACGTTAGAAGAATACTATGAAATGCAAGAGAATAAAAACTTACCGTCCTTATTACGATCATCTTTACCGATTCTGGTACCGATCATTTTGATCTTCTTGAATACAACGGTTGCAGCAATTGGACTTGAAGGTGGGATTTATGGGATTATCACATTCCTCGGAGCTCCAATCATTGCAGTTGGAATTGGTCTTATCTTTGCAATCTACGGATTATACAATCATGTGAAACAATCGACTGCAATTGACCGTATGGAGGAAGGAATAAAAGATGCGGGTATCATTTTACTCGTGACTGGTGCAGGTGGAGCTTTAGGTAACGTACTGAGAGAAAGCGGTGCAGGAGATTATATCGCGGAACAGATCGCGCAAACCGCCCTGCCGGCTATACTGCTGCCATTCGTCATCGCTAGTATCGTCCGATTGATTCAAGGAAGTGGTACCGTAGCGATGATTACGGGTGCATCCATCTCAGCACCAATATTGGCAGGCCTTGATGTCAATATGGTACTGGCTGCCCAGGCAGCAACCCTTGGTGCAATGGTATTCTCTTATTTCAACGACAGCTTATTCTGGGTTGTGAACCGTATGTTGGGAATTAAAAATGTGAAAGAACAGATCCTGACATGGTCTATTCCTACAACCGTTGTATGGGCAGCTTCCCTTGTATTGTTACTCGTTGCAAACCTGATCGTAGGCTAAGCATAGAACAAAAGTTTAATAGAATCATTTAAAATACAAAGGGACTGACACTTTCAATTAGGTCAGTCCCTTTGTATTTGGTGCCAGGCACGGTTTCAGAAGCCTTGATAGTATTGACATTTAAATCTGTGCCTGGCACCCAATCTAATTCATAAATTCAGTTTTGTACGGACCAGAGGGGTTAGTTCATTTTCATACAACACCCAGAGTTGGTGAAGGGCTCTTGTACATCCTACGTATAACAGCTTTGCATCCTCATCGTTGAATTGGTAATTGCTTGGATCTGTATCGAGTATCAACACCGCATCGAATTCCAATCCTTTCGTGAGATAGACTGGTATGACGGAGATCCCTCCTTGATAGCCAGTCTGGTCTGCTGTAATCAAAGATGCCTTTATCCCTTCATCCATCAACCTTTCATGGATCTCTGCACAAATTTTAGCTGTCCTTCCAACAATGGCAATGCTTTGTGCTCCTGAGCTTTGTATCCGTTCCAAGATGGATAGAACCTTTTTCATTCGTTCAGTCTTAGTCACCTTTATCTCCCTGACAGGTTCACCGCTTCGGAAAACAGGCTTCGCAAGCCCGCTTGTATGACGCATGTTTTGTAAGATCCGGTTGGCATATTCGATGATCTCCAATGTAGATCGGTAACTCCTCTCCATTTGGACATAGTTCGAATTACCTTCCCCGAATACATCGATGAATTCTTGCCATTTTTCAATCCCTCTGTATGAGTGGATTCCCTGTGAAACATCACCGAGAATTGTGAACGAATCCTCACGTACATTTGATTTCAACACCTCGATATGAAAAGGCGAGAAATCCTGTGCCTCATCAATGACCAGATGCTGATAGATGAACTGTTTATCCATACCCGATAGTTTTTGGTGGATCCAAATGAGTGCAGGTAAGTCTTCTGCACTAACTTCCCTTTTGTTCATCCGCTTCCTTGTATCTTCAATGATTTCAGCAGAAAGAAAGTCTTGAAAAGGGCGAGCAAAATCTTGTATCGTCTTTTTCTTGTACAGCTCTTTATAAAATGTGAAAGCACTGTGATCCGGCCAGGCTTTCATATATGTTTTAATTTGTTTATCCGCTGTTTTCTTTCGTTCTTTACGTTCATGAGGCAACATCTCTTCTACCTGTTGCTTCGCCCATGACTTCAACCGGTTCAATATCCGGTTCCTGCGCATGGCAATCGGAAAATGCCTCTGTTCCTCATTCCATTTTTTTATAAAAGATACTGACAACACACAACCATCCCAGAGCTTCAAATCTGAATCCGGAATCATTTTCTTCTCAAAATCATCCAGCGCTTCCTCGATCACATCTTTATAAGCCAATGACCCTTTTAATCTACCTGATTCCCGGGCAATGATGGCCACTGTCGACCTGCTGGAGAAAATGCTTTCCAATTCACCGCTACCATCAGAAACCGTCATCTGTTCTCCCAGGACCTCTACCGCCCATTCATTGAATGTATTCTGTTGGATCCCACCTACCCCAAGTTCAGGTAGGACATTTGAGATATAGTCCAGAAACATTCGGTTTGGCGCGAATATGATCATCCGATTGGCACTGAGGTGATCTCTGTAATGGTATAAAAGATAGGCCAGTCGATGGAGGGCGACTGTCGTTTTTCCCGAACCTGCAACCCCCTGGATAATAAGCGGTTGGTTCTTTTCAGCTCGGATGATATGATTTTGCTCGGCCTGGATGGTAGAAACGATATCACGTAACCGGTTGTCTTTCCGATCACCTAACCGGTAAAGTAAAAATTCATCTGTGCCACCAGCTTCTGTACTGCCTTTTACATAGGTATCGACAACACGTTGGAGCTGCTGTTTACGGATGACCACATTCCGTTTCAGTTGGATATCACCTTCAACTTTGCCTTCTGGCGATATATAGTAGATTTCCTCTTCACCACCACTATACGAATAAAAAAGGCTGGCAACAGGAGCACGCCAGTCAATAACCATAAGATCGTTCGACGCTTCCTTCGAAACACCAACCTTCCCTATGTAGATTTCATCTGGTTGGTCATTTCCTTCTACATTGAAGTCGAGTCGTCCGAAAAAGGGCTCCTCCTCCGCTATCCGAAGGTTCTTTCGAGCTTGTTCCCGCCGCTCATCGAGAGCCTGCTCCGTTATATCCTCCCCGAAATACCTGGGGACTTCCTCCAACTTCTTTATCTGACTTTCGATCTCTGCAGCAATTTTTTCGAGTTGCTGCTTCTCCATATCAAAGGCACTTTGAATCTTATTCTTCACGTTCAGTTACCTCCTTAGCGTTTTCGTCTGAAAAGTCAGACGGAAAAATCATTTTACCAGAGTTTGGAACCCTCAACAAGGTAAACTTACAAGACAACCCAATAAAGAACATGCCGAATGTAAAGAAAACTTGGCTCAGCCAAGCAATTCTGCAGGCTGAGCCTTAGTTGCGCTTATATTGACGAAAAAATATTCTTTAAGTGCAAAAATGCCTGGACCTCCCATAAGAGACCCAGACATTTCTTTTTTCGCATCTTACATAATTTATCTTATTGAAACAGTTCTTCTTGCATTGCTTCACTGATTCGGTCTAACGCTTCTAGCGTGGAAACGTCACCATCGAGGAGTGGAATGAAAATTTTCTCTAGCTGATTGAATTTCGTATCGATCATTTGGAGATATTCCTTTTCCTGTTCCTTTCGATTGCGGAGGAAAGAACTGTCTTCCACATCAGGTAAGAGCTTGTTGACTACGAGTGTATTGACGAGCAAATCGTGTTTTCTCAACATTTCGACTGCTTTTTCCGTTTCTAAAATCGGAAGCCGTTCTGCGTTCAATACAAATACATACTCCGTCAGTGAATCATCTAATAATATTTTCCGTACTTCAGCGAAACGCTCTTTCCTTTTATCAAGGATGTCATAGATCGGGTCCTCTACCGGTTCCCCGTCTCCCATCCATGCAGAAAAATTTTTATTCAAGTTTTCACGTCTTTTCAGCATCCCGTCGATCCAGGCCCCCATCAACTCCGGCAGGGTCAACAGCCTGATCGTATGCCCGGTTGGAGCTGTATCGAAAACGATCGTATCGAACGAACCTTTTTCATCTAAAATGATTGATACAAGTCGATCGAACATTGCTGCTTCATCGGCTCCCGGAGAACTTCCAGCAAGGTCGATCTGACGATGGACTTCCTCTACCATTTTCGCTTTGACAAGACCTTTGAGGTTATCTTTTACGCCATCAAGATAACGTTTTGTTTCTTCATTCGGGTCGATTTCGATTGCAAAAAGGTTCTCCGATAATAGCTTTGGCTTTCCAGATAATCGTTTATGGAAAATGTCCCCTACATTATGAGCCGGGTCAGTCGAAACCAACAACGTTTTCTGCCCTTTTCTTGCTGACGTCAATGCAAATGCTGAGGCTGACGTCGATTTCCCCACTCCACCTTTTCCACCAAAAAATACGATTTGTTTATTTACAATCTTCTTCACACACCTCACAACCTCTCATCAACAACAACGAATTCCTTCCAATGGTGACTTTTCCATTCCCATCCGTAGATGCCAATCATGGAACTTCTCCAGAATCGATGGATACAGTTCAAGTGTATAATATGAAACTGGATTCGGAATTCCGAGTAATTCTGAAAAGCATAACAATAAAAACAGATCATCCTCATCGCGAAGCTCCCGCTTGATCTCTGTTTTATGATTATGGCTTAATATTTCATCATATAATTCGATCAGTCTTTTAAAAGACCACTTCGCTTCAGTCATCATCACTCACCCCGCTAGTTCATTTCTTGTTGTATACGTTTTAATAGTTCCTTATTCGACTGGCTATGATTATTATTAATCCACCGTCCGTTCATGAAAACCGCTCCACGGCGGGCTCTCCAAAAAAGATTCTTGAGAACATCAAGTAATCCTATTCTACCATGTCGGACCTGACTAAACATATAAACCGCAATGGAAATCAGATTTCGTGGATCTGCATAAACAAGGTTCACCTGATCCCCATATTCTTTTACAATTTGCTGATACAATACACCGATTTCCTGCATCTCTTTCCGATCATCTTCAAATTGATCTGACATACTGATGAACCCTTCACCAGAAACACCACCGCATCAGCCTCCGCCTATCTCAGGCAATACACGTATGACAAGGATTTCGTGTTTCATCATCGATTCCCCTTTTCAATTCATTCAAAAAGGGGAGCAGTTTCCCGCCCCCCCTCAAGCCATCAATTTATCAAGCCGTTTTATCCATATCAGATGGATCTTGTTTTTTACTCAAAACTTGGAAAGCTTCTATGATGATCCATAGAGCGAATCCAAGAATCAATGCACCGAAGATGAACAACAAGACATTCGTATCCGCTGCTCCTGCACCAGACCATTCGAAAATGACCTGTTTACCCATCGCCCAGACAGTCATGAAGAGGACGAACACCATGGGTATGAATGTTGGCATGAAATTCCGCCCTTGCTTTTTCAACCAGATCGAGACAAGAAGCAAACTGATTCCTGCTAATAGCTGGTTGGATGTACCGAATAACGGCCATAGCAAGTATCCGCCAGAGCCGAATCCATTCGGTCCTTCTGGAAGCAGAACCAACATAGCACTTGTACCAACAGCGATCGATGTTGCAACATGTGCCTTCGTCAATGCTGGAAGCTTGTACTCAGTTCCAAGCTCTGAAATGATGTAACGCATCAAACGAACTGAAGTATCAAGAGAGGTTGCCGCAAAACTGATGACGATGACGGCTACGATCGTCGATGCGATATTAGCAGGAATTCCTACACCTGATGCAAGTACCCCTGCACCGCCGATGAAGTTTCCTAGACCTCCAGCACTTGCTGCAGCGAAACTGCTATAAGCTGCTGTGAAGTCAGCTCCAGTTGCAAAGAACGTCGTTACAGCAATGATTGCAAGTAACGCGAGCATCCCTTCCCCAACAGCACCAAGATAACCTACGAATTTAGCATCCGTTTCCTTATCAAGCTGTTTAGAGGAAGTTCCAGATGCGACTAGACCATGGAAGCCTGAAATCGCACCGCAGGCAATCGTGATGAATAAGAGCGGCCACATCGATATATCAGTACCTGAATTTACCGCTGGTGCAGTGATTTCCGGGTTTGTGAAGAGTACACCCAAGTAAAGGATGACCAAACCAAGGACAAGTTGATGAGAGTTGATATAATCCCTTGGCTGCAATAGCTTCCATACAGGTAGAGTAGAAGCGATATACACATAAACCATCAATACAATGATCCAGACTAAGAACGCCATCGAGACGCCGTTCAATCCGAACATGACAGTGTTTTCTTCTCCGCCGAACCATTTGACTAGGTCGATTTTAAGGACGTCGAATTGAGAAGCGAGAACTGCAGCACCATACATGAATGCAAGTGCGACAATGGATGGCAACAACATGCTCCGACTTTTTTTATAAACTGCATACCCGATCCAGATCGCCAATGGAATCTGGATGAAAATCGATAATACCGTAGCTGGGAAGTTAACGAACAGGTTGGCGATGACCCATGCAAACACTGCGTTAACCATCAATACGAGAATCAATATGATGAATAAGAACAAAATCTTTGCTCGATGACCGATCAATTTGTTTGCAATGGTACCAACAGATTGACCTTTGTTACGTACAGATAATACGAGTGCTCCGAAATCATGCACACCGGCTGCGAATACGGTTCCAAGAATGACCCATATCACTGCCGGAAGCCAGCCCCAATAAACAGCTATTGCCGGCCCCACAATCGGTGCCGCTCCTGCTACCGAGCTGTAATGATGCCCCCACAATACAAATCGATTTGTAGGAACAAAGTCGACCCCATCTTTGTATTTATGTGCTGGAGTCTCAAAATTCGCGTCAAGCTTGTAAATCTTTTCAGCTATGAATTTTGCATAATAGCGATAGCCTAGTAAAAAGATCGCTATTCCAATTACTGCCAAAAGCAAACTACTCATTACCTACCCCTCCCTTGTCTCATTACTACTATCGTAGGCAAAGACGTAACCGCTGTCAATATAATTAAAGAAAATTCAGAATGTTGGTATTTATAGGATAATTGGAATAAGACTGATTTACCTCTTAAATACACATTGTAGAGAATGCTTTTTGCTGGAAATCGATATTTGTTTATCATGTCGTTTGGCCGATAGTTGCTTCTTTTTGATCATATAAGTCCCATTTTCTTTTAGCGGTATAAATGTCAAATCTGGCCACATAGTGTACGAGTACGATTTGGGTCGTTATGAAAACTTGGCAAAGCCAAGCCTATGCGTAGGCTGAGCTATTGGTTCCTCGAAAAAGCAATTGCTTTTCCTTCGTGCGGTGTATTGCTTCCAAAGTTACCAGCTTGTGCACTGTGAAGAAAGTACTTTATTCTTTCTTCAACTGAAAAAAGACCGGGATTTCTCCCGGTCTTCCTAAGCTTAACGTTATGGTAGTGTGACTGTTTTTGTTTCAGTTCCTGTAGTAACTTCTGTTTCAAGATCAGTATCTACTTCAGTTCCTTCGTCGGTTTCTTCAGTAGTATCTTCATCAGTTTCAGAAGTGGTGTCCTCAGTAGTACCAGCAAGAACAGCAGAACCTTCAGCTGCATGTTCTTTTGCAATTTCACTAGCGTTTACATGTCCTTGTGCATTTGCTTTGTTTTCTGCAGAAATGTTAACTTCTTCAGTGTCATCAGTGTCTTCTTCTGTTTCTGCATCTTCGTCAGTTGCTTCCTCTTCTTCTTTTGCTTCTTCATCAGTATCTCTATTAGAATCTTCATCTTCATCTGTTTCTTCGTCTGCATCCTCGTCATCTTCAGTTTTAGCTTGGACATCTGTCTCGACAGTCAGCTCTTCTTCAGAGTTTGTATCTTCATCTGATTCAGGTGCAACCGAAAGATGAACTGCAGAGTTCTCAGCTGCATGTTCTTTGGCTACGTCACTTGCATGATAAGCACTGGATTTCGCCTTATTTTCTACAGAAGGATTGACTTTCTCTTCTTTCGGTCCTTCCATTTCTTCTTGTGCTGCATCCTCTTCTACTTCAGTTCCTGTTGTTTCTTCTGTTTTTACATCAGATCCAGTTGGCTCTTCAACTGGCACGTCTTCATTAGGTGTTTCTACATCAGTATCTGTCTCTGTTTCAGAACCAGCTTGTACTGCAGAATTAGGGGCTGCATTTTCTTTTGCTTTTTCACTGGCATTGACGTGCCCTTGAGATTCAGCCTTGTTTTCAGCAGATGGATTGGTCTTAGCTTTCGATTTAGATTCTGCTCTTACTTCGTCATCTAATGCTTGGACTTTTACCTCAGCCTTTTTCCCATTACCTGCTGCTTCAACTGAATCAATACCTACAAAAGTTCCAAATGCAAGCGCTCCCGCAAATACCAAAGATTTCACTACCATTTTTCTGTTAACTCGTACCATTAAAAATCTCTCCTTCTTCTTCTCATTTTTCGTTTTGTCGTTTTTTTATCAAACAGCATGAGGAAGAAGGCTGGATTTTGGCGGTGGTGAAGGCGGTGCATTGATCCACTGATTATGTTCTCTGCGATGTTCAGCTAAGAAATCACGATCAAGTGTGACCAATGGACCTGTCCCTGAAAAAGATAAAACATAGAAAAGAGAACCATTTCCAGATGTGTTAGAAGATCCATCTTTATGTTGATTTTGTTTGGATAGTTGATATCCGGTTTGTGAAGGTATCACAAATGGAGTATCGGCTGGACTTTCATCTTGTGGCAATGGCTGCTGATTAGATTTGGACTTTGCTGCATCTCTAACTGCAATTGTTTGTTTGTCATCAGTAGATTTGTTGCTGGAATTCAGCTTCTCTTTTAGTGGATATTGTCCATCTCCCTTCTGTATTCGTTCAGAAGAAGATGCATCTTTTAAAGGGATAAGGTCTTCACCACGGTCATTATGTACTGAGGTTCCGGGTTGATCAGTGTCCTGGCTTGGTTCATTCGTTTCTTTCTTTATCTTAGAAACACCGTTCCCATTTACTGACTTATCTCTTGCATCCTTATTCGCATGCACCGGTTTCCCTTTTTCGTGAGGTTGATCGACATTGTCAGGATCCGCTTTGGCTTGTTCTGGTAACTCCAGTTTTCCATTACGTTCTGCATTTTCATTTTGCCGATTATTATTATCAGTGTTTTTTAAAGCGTTTTCATTTTTCCGTTCTTCTGCTGGATTATCTGCCTCTACTGGAGGCTCAGATAATTCATCTGGTTTTCCATTCTCGTTCGCCAGAACTTCAGATGGAACCAACAGACATGCTCCCGCAATAAGCCCTTTAACAATCAGGGTTTGAATTCGCACATACTTCACCCCCTTTCGATTTCCACTATTAATACTTTTCTATTAAATATTGCAAATTATGTCGGGTGTTGGTGGTTTGCACTGACAAATGGATATTTAGCCCTACTGTTTTCCTTATTTTTCTAATCGAGATTTTCATAAGAAAAAGGGTCTGTCTAAAAAGAATAGTGTCAGACACCTCCAATACAACATTTTGAATCAGAACCATGATTTTTCGTGAAAAGATGTTAATTTCGGAGAGAGTCAGACACTTTTTGGACAGCCTCACTTAGATAAAGAGGAAATAGTAGGTTGATGACGCTATTTTGATCTGCCAAATACGTTTATCTCTACAACTCGGACCAAAACGCTGCAATTTTACAATTATCTCTACAACTATGAATTTATCTCTAAAACTCCGGAATTATTTCTACAACTCCTAATTTATCTCTAAATTGATGAACTAGTAGCCAGGGTTATCAAGTGGCGAATGTCCACAATCTATTGAAAGTGGCGGTGATCCGTTCCTCCACAACCAATGATTCTGATTCAACGAAAAAGCAACGAAGGAAAACGAACACCCTTTTCCTCGTTGCTTTTTCATTTAAGGAACTTATTGGACATCCTCTCAAGCAATTATCAACTATTATCTAGAAACTGAAAGAACAGCTTCATACGCGTTAACGTAACCTGCACCTACTTCATGAAGTTCGTACCCCGCCATCGGATCAGCGGTATTGATCATTACGTTGAATACTTCATCCGCTGTCAAATCCGGGTTGGCTTCAAGCATCAATGCTGCAACTCCAGAGATATGAGGCGTTGCCATGCTTGTGCCGCTTGCTGTCGTGTAATACGGAAGGTGTGCTGGGTCGATATATGTGATGTCTGTCGTCGTGCCAAGTAGGTTCATCACTAATCCTGTAGATGATTTCGCTGCAACAATATCAACACCTGGTGCTGTAATATCGGGGTGGATGAGCTCATCTCCTGGAATCCCTCTAGAAGAAAAATCAGCTAATTGTTTGTCCTTTGTTCCTGCAGCTACTGAGATGACCCAAGGTGCAGCAGAATAAGGATTCAGTGTATCGTTATCGGGGCCTTCATTTCCAGCTGCAAAAGCCACAACCATTCCAGCATCATAGGCTGCCTTACTCGCTACATTGATCGGGTCATTCGGAGAATATTCCCCTGTAGTACCCCAGCTGTTGCTGATGACATCGATCCCGTATTCATCCTGGTTTTCTAAGACATAATCAAAAGCTTCAAGCGCCCAGAGTACACTGATCGCTTCCCCAGTACCAAGTCCGACAAGCTTCGCATCAGGAGCTACACCTGTATATAGACCATCACTTGATGTACCATTCCCTGCAATCGTACCTGCAACGTGGGTTCCATGACCAGAAGATGTATCGGTATTCGCTACATTCTCTAAATAAAGTGCCTCGGATCCGTCTGAGAACAAGCTATCCCCTACTAAGAATTTTACGTTTTGGACGACCTTGTCTCCAAGTGGCAAATCAGGATGAGTCGCATCTATCCCACTATCGATGACAGCTACTGTAGTTCCTTTACCTGTATAGCCCAGGTCATTCCATACCTGTTCTGCACCAATCAATTGGCGACTATCACGGAGTTTATACTCAAGATCTTTATTATAAAAAATCGAAACCGCATCAATAGCTGATGAAAGTAATGAATCTACCTCTAATTTTGTACCTTGGATGGCGACCATCGGCAGATTCTTGAACGTTTTCGTTGTCAGACCAAAACCTTCAAGTTCTTCAATTTCTTCAGCTGACGGCATTGTGTCATACGTGATAACCGCTTCGACGATGAACTGGTTACCCGCTGCACTCAGCACATTCGCAAGAGCATCATCAACCTCGATCGAAGATGCCTGCGCCTGGTGATTGGATTGAGCTGCAAAAAACAATCCAATAATCAAAGCTGTGCTTAGAATAATTGAACTGAGTCTCTTCATACGTGTTGCCTCCCCAAAATAAAGTAATTGTCTAATTTTTCTTTCAATTACAATTTTCGAGGAATTTCTTAATCAAAACAATCAAGCAATAGATAGAAATGTTAAATAGGTCCTATTCTTAATATCATAGTACCAACGATTTACCCCATACCCTATAATCAGTAGACAAACCCCTCTTCCGCGGCACCATTCCAATGTACCACCTTTCTACAATCCAGCTGTATCAGGGGTTCCCCCTTGGTGCCTGGCACCGCTCAACAATCCAGCTGTACCAGGGGTTCTCGTTTGGTGCCTGGCACCGAACAGGAGAGAGGAGAACCTTAGCGGACACAGGAGCCCTTATTTTATGTAAAATCGGTCATTCTAAAAAATTAACGGACACCAGAGCTCTTATTTCGTTAAAATCATATGAAATCAGCTCTTTTGTTCACAAATAACACCTCTGGTGTCCGCTAAATTCTTATACACCGCATTTTTGGCCAAAATAACGGCTCTGGTGTCCGTTTTAGTGATAAAAGAAAAAACAAAAAGGCTGACCCAAACATTGATGAAAATCGTTGTTTGGGATCAGCCATTTTTCAAATGTGTTACAAGCCGTTGATGTCAGCTTAGTCAATCAACCCTTTTTGTTTCAGGAAGTCGATTGCGACTTGTTTTGGATCTTCGTTATCGATGTCTACCTTCGCATTCATTTCAGCCATTTCTTCTGAAGAAATCTTTCCTTCCAATTTCTTCATCACTTTTTCGACTTCAGGGAATTTATCCAACGCTTCCTGTCGGATCACTGGAGCAGCATAATATGGTGGGAAGAAGTTCTTGTCATCCTCCAATACTTTCAAATTAAAGCGTTCGATTCGTCCGTCTGTGGTGAACGCCGTGATGAGATCGACCTCCCCATCCTTGACTGCATTATACATCAAGTTCGGATCCAGACTTTCCTTACTTTTGAAGTTAAAATCGTAAGTTTCTACATATGGATCGTATCCATCCGGCCGTTCATAAAATTCCGGTGGTGCCGCGAAAACAAGGTCTTCAGATTTTCCCGCTAGTTCTGACGTTGTTTTAACACCTAATTGATTATAGGTTTCTTCCGTCATCGCTAACCCATAGTTGTTTTCGAACCCTAGCGGGGGCAGCCATACGATATCCTTTTCTTTCTTATATCCCTTTTTTGTCGCTTCATATACTTCCTCAGGGGATTGATCAGGATTGTACTTTTCTTTCAACACCGCCAGGTATCCAGTACCGGAGTACTCGACATACATGTCGATATCTCCGCTTTCCATCGCCTTTGTCAATACATCAACTTCACCAAGACCCTCTTTCACTTGTACATCATAATCCGTGTTGCCTTTGATATATTCAGCCATCAAATGAGGAAGGATATATTGCTCTGTCCATTTCTTACCTGAGATGACGAGGGTATCACCTCCAGCTCCTCCGCCTCCACAACCAGAAACAATCAACATCAATAGTAAAATCGGTAACAATGTCTTTTTCAACATGATATCCTCCTAGTCTTGTTTTTTAAGCCCTTTTGGCGTAACGATCCGTTCAATACCTTTCAAAATCGAATCAAAAAAGATTGCAAGCAATGCAGCTGGGATCGCACCTGCTAAAACAAGCTCGTTATTCAATGTACTTAAACCTCTGTAGATGACATCTCCTAAACCACCAGCTCCAATAAAGGTTGCCAGTGTAGCAACTCCGATCGTCAATACGGTTGCTGTTCGGATCCCTGCCATGATGACAGGCAAGGCTAAAGGAAATTCGATTTTCCATAGTATTTGCCACGATGTCATTCCCATTCCTTTACCAGCCTGGATCAAAGCATCGTCAACACCAACGATCCCTGTGTATGTATTTCTTAAAATCGGTAAAAGTGCATAGACCATCAATGCAATGATTGCCGGCGTGCTCCCTATCCCAAAAACGGGAAGGAGAAATCCGAATAAGGCTAAGCTTGGGATGGTTTGGAAAATCGCTGTGATCCCGATGACGATTTCTGCGATTTTTTTTAATCTGGAGATAATGATCCCCAATGGTACGGAAATCAAAATTCCTATCAGAATCGAAACGAACGAGAGATATAAATGTTCTTCAAGCGCCGTAAGAATAGTCGGCCATCTATTAATGAATGTGTTTATAAAACTGTTCCAGTCCAATGAAATACCTCATTTCTATACGGTTTGTTTCATTCCGGCAAGTCCTCTCATCATGCTTGATTTTGTGATCAAGCCCGCTAACTTTCCTTCTTCAAGTACTGGGATGGTCTTGACCTGATGTTTTGCGAAGATTTCTGCAATGTCAGTATAAACGGTTTCGGCTGTTACAGAATGCGAAACTTGTGACATGATGTTTTCAACCTTTTTGGTTTCATCACCATAATGCGCTTCTAAAACGGAAAGCTCCAAAACACCTTCAAGTATTCCTTTACCGCTCGTAACCATCAGACTGTCGACCGAATACGTTTTCATGATTTGCAAGGCTTCTGCAAGCCCTCTGTTCGGTTTGACAGTCGCAACTTTGGAGAGCATCAAGGATTTCGCTGTCTTCCCGCCAATTTCTTTACTCATCCGTTCTTCTCCAATAAAATCTTCCACGAATTGATTGGCAGGATGTCTCAGTATTTGATCTGGTGTATCCAATTGAATGATTTCACCACTATCCATGATCGCTATCCTATCTGCGATCTTCAGGGCTTCATCCATATCATGAGTGACAAATACGATCGTCTTGTGGATGTTATCCTGTAACGCTACAAGTTCATCCTGCAATTGCTCCCGACTGATAGGGTCCAATGCACTGAACGGTTCATCCATGAGTACGACAGGCGGTTCAGCAGCCAAGGCTCTTATTACCCCGATACGCTGTTGTTGGCCACCGCTCAATTCAGAAGGATAGCGTTTTTTAAATACCTTGGGCTCAAGTCCGACAAGGTCCAAAAGTTCATCTACTCGATGTATGTATTTATCCTTAGACCATCCTTTCATTTTCGGTACAAGTGCCACATTATCTTCTATGGTCATATGAGGAAATAGACCGATTTGCTGGATAACATAGCCGATATTTCTTCTAAGTTGGACAGGATTTTGATCTTTGATATTCTTTCCATCCACATGGATCTCCCCGCTGCTTGGTTCCAATAAGCGATTGATCATTTTCATTGTTGTCGTTTTTCCGCACCCACTCGGGCCGATCAACGTCACCAGCTCTCCCTTATTGATATGAAGGTTGATGTTTTTCAACGCTTGGAATCCATCTGGGAAGGTCTTACTGACTTGTTTGAACTCGATCATGCATGTTCCCCCTTCTAACGATCATCATTTTAGATTACCCTCTCTTCTCATAAATAAACACGATTCTCACTTTAATCATCGGTTTTTCTTCGCAATATTCCACTCCAGAAAAACCTTCAGAGGAGATCAGGGACACCATATCATAAAAAAAAAATGCAGAACTGCTTCTGTCTCTCGTGGCCGTCACCTTTCACCGGGATGCTTGAAAATCAACTTTGAAAACGAACAAGGCTTTTTCTTCAAAACAATCAGACAATTTCCACCAATGTTTATAATTGGAATTTGACGGGTACTTTCAAATCAATACTTTTATTTTTTCAAAAAGAAAGGTCGTGTCAATCATGTCCCGTTTTCAAAACAAGAAAGAAGCAAGACAATCGAAGAATCAAAAAGGATATTTTAAAGTATTTCTAGCGACCTTCCTCGTCTTTTTACTTATATTAGTCGCAGGCGGAGTGACTGGGCTCGCCTTTATTCAAGATGCTCCGGATTTAACAGAAAAAGAATTGAAGTATGCCAACTCCTCTACGATTTACGATATGAATGGAGAGAAAATCACAGAGCTTGCAGGTAGTGAGCATCGAATTCCAATCAACATCGAGAATGTACCCCAACACGTCAAGCAAGCATTCATCGCAATAGAGGATACACGATTTAGAGAGCACTTCGGGTTGGATCTCAAGAGGATCGGCGGTGCAGCTCTAGCTAACCTGAAAGAAGGCTGGGGTTCTGAAGGTGGTAGTACAATCACCCAACAAGTCGTGAAAAATACATATTTATCTCCGGAAAAGACGATCAAGCGAAAGATTCAAGAAGCCTATTTAGCTGTAAAATTGGAACGGAAGTACTCAAAAGATCAGATTTTGGAAATGTACCTCAACCGGATCTACTTCGGAAATGGTGCCTATGGTCTAGGAGCGGCTGCAGATGTATATTTCGGTAAAAGTGTCGAAGAATTGACCGTCGCAGAAGCTGCCCTTCTTGCTGGACTGCCCCAAAGACCTAATGGGTATGACCCGATCAAACATCCAGAAAATGCACTTGAGAGAAGAAGTATCGTACTTTCATCAATGAAAAAACAAGGATACATCTCAAAAACAGAAGAAAAAAAGGCGAACGCCACAAAGTTAGAAGAAATCCTCTATAAGAAACCTGAAAATAAAGGATACCAGGCTTTTGTCGACCATGTCATCGAAGAATTACTCAAAAAAGGATACAATGAAAGCGAACTCTATACAGGCGGTTTGAAGATTTATACGACTCTTGATCCTGAAGCTCAATCCTATACTGAAAAAATGATGACTGGAAATGATGTGATCCCTTATCCGAATGAAGATTTCAAAGCCGGGATCGTGCTCCTGGATACGAAGACAGGAGCAATCCGGGCAATCGGTGGTAATCGAAATCCTGAGGAACAAGATATCAAACGCGGGTACAACTATGCGACCGATATCAAACGTCAACCTGGTTCAACGATCAAGCCGATTTTAGACTATGGACCCGCAATTGAATTTGAAAAATGGTCAACGTATCATCAGATTGAAGATGATGAACTCGAAATCAATGGCAAAGAATTCAAGAACTATGACGATAAGTTCCATGGCATGTTATCGATGAGGGAGGCACTCGTAAAGTCGTATAATATCCCTGCAATCAAAGCCTTCATGGAGGTTGGCGGAGATCGCGCCAAGAAATTCGCTGAGAATGTCGGCGTTACTCTTGAACATGCCTATCCTTCCTATGCAATTGGCGGATTCGGCGATAACGATGGTGTGTCACCTCTTCAAATGGCCGGTGCATATGCTGCCTTCGGAAACCAGGGGATGTACAATCAACCGTACACTGTGACAAAAATCACCTATCCGACAGGTGAAACGAAAGAGTTCGAAACAAAAGCACAAAAGGCTATGAATCAATACACCGCATACATGGTCACGGATATGTTGAAGGATGTAGTCCGTGAAGGAACCGGTACCCTCGCTAACATCGAAGGGTTGCCGTTAGCTGGTAAAACCGGCACTACCAATCCTCCTGAGGGAATTAAAGAGGGTTCCACAGATTCATGGTTTGTCGGCTACACAACACAATATACCGCTGCAGTATGGACCGGTTATGAACAAACATCAGCTGAACAATATGTAACAAAGAGAGACTCGGATATTGCCAAACTACTGTTCAAACAAGTCGTGTCCCATGTTTCAAAGAATACTACAACAGAGGATTTTGTAAAGCCTTCAACTGTAGAGGAAGTGAAGATCGATGAACGGAATGGACAAAAAGCTTCAAGCCATACACCTTCATCAAGTACCACTACAGAACTGTTCGTAAAAGGAACCGACATCCCAAGTGCATACAAACCGCCTAAGAAAGACGATGATAGTAAAGAAGATAAAGATAAGAAAAAGGAAGACTCCGATGAAGACCCCTCAGAGGGAAATGAAGATGAGGATTCAGAAGAAGGGTCCGGCGGTGATGACGGGTCCGGTGATGACGACGGGTCCGGTGGTGATGATGGATCTGGTGGTGACGACGGATCCGGTGATGATGATGGATCCGGTGGTGACGACGGCTCCGGTGATGATGATGGATCCGGTGGTGACGACGGCTCCGGTGATGACGATGGATCGGGTGATGACGATGGATCCGGTGGTGATGACGGATCCGGTGGTGATGACGGGTCCGGGGGTGACGACGGATCCGGGGGTGACGACGGATCCGGGGGTGACGACGGCTCCGGGGGTGATGACGGGTCCAGTGGTGATGATGACACTAGTGATGACAGTTCTGAAGATACCTCTGCCTCCAGCAGCTCCAGCAACAGTTCAGATGAAACTGAAGATAACGATTAAACTAAAATAGTAGATTTGTATGATTAGAGGAAAGAAAGTATTTAATACTTTCTTAAATATAAAAGAGGGGCTGACTCAATGTCAGTCCCTCCTTCTATTCCTCAGATTCAACTTTTCCATTTTGATCGATGCGAGCATTATAAGATAGTTGGTTAAGTTTATTGATAATCGATTGGTTATATGCATCATCCATCAACGTTGGTTGATAGTTGATGATTTTAGCTGGAATAATATGAGGCTTAACCTCGTCATCGTCAAAAGAGAGATTGACAATCATCGTCTCTTGACCTTTAGGGCTTTTAGATTGAGTAAAGACAAAGTTCCCTAGACTATAAAAAATCGGAGCCCCATCATAGTATTCGATCCCCATTAATGAATGGCTATGGCTGCCGATTATTGCAGAAACACCTGCATCGATGAACTTCCGAGCCATTTCTCGGGCATAGTCTTCAGGGTAATCTGCTCTTTCTTTATTCCAATGGATATATACAATCGCATGGTCGGAATTTTCAACAGCTTTCTTTACATATTTCATCATCGGCTCATATGTATATGCAGAAGCGATTCCGGGTCGATTGGGTTGGGCAGCCCAATCCGCATATGGTAGTACCCTGCTAAGGCCAAGAATGGCGACTTTCTTTCCATTCACTGTCTTGTAATAAGCTGTAAAGGCTTCTTCTTCGTTCTTTCCTGCACCGCTATACCCTATCCCATAATTTTTCAAATGATCCATCGTATCAAATAAGGCTTCTGTACCGTAATCAAGGGTATGGTTGTTAGCGATGCTTACCATATCATATCCTGCATCTGCAAGACCTTTCAGTGTTTCCGGCTTCGAACGGAAAGCAAATAGTTTTTCTTCAGGGGTTCCTCGTGTCGATACGGAAGTTTCAAGATTCCCTATTGTAATATCTGATTTCTGAAGTATGTGTTTTACAGATTGATAGGGATAATCTACACCATGTTGATCGATTGCTGCTCCAACTCGACTATCCAAAAGGATGTCGCCTGTAAAGGAAATTGTGATTGGGTTGACTATTGCTTCAGCTGTTTTTATAGATTTTTCGGATATTTTAGTAGTAGGTTGGTTAGTGGATTTATCATTCGTCTGTTTCTGGGATTGTCTCTTGGTAGGAGGATCAACTTCAACCTCTATTGGTGCAACAGAATGAAGTGAGCAACTTGTGAGTAAAAGGACTAAAGAAACACATAAACCAAAAAATACTTTCATCCATCATTACCTTTCCTAACAAAAATTCTCAATCTATAATAATACTATATTACCGTATTTTGTAAAAATAAAGGCTTGACATTTTTGTGTTTTTGTTATTTTAGGAAAGTTTTTTAGACAAGTATTGTTATGTTTCATAAGTCCATTATTATGATGGTGGAAATATAGTTGTTTAGTATTGGGTAAGTAGCTGGGGAGACTTGCAGATTGCTCCTACTTTTCTCTTTTGTTTTCTTAATTTAAGCTCGTTTCGGGACAGGTCCGCGGCTTTTTCAGTCTTGTGTTGTCCCGTAAATGCTCGTTTCGGGACAGGTTCGTCGTTTTTTCCTGCTTTACTGTCCCAATGAAGCCTGCATAGGAACAGATGAAACAAAAAAGAATTGTTTCCATGAATGGTGATAATAACAGAGTCCTATTTTCAAAAAAGAAACGAGCTTCAATGGCTCGTTCCCTGGCTTATCATTTCTTACTTTCTGTAGCAAGAGGAAGTTTGACGGTAACAGTTGTCCCTTCATCCGGAACACTGGTGTAAAAAATCGATCCCTTCATATTATTGACTAAACGATAGGTAATCATCGTCCCTAACCCTGTTCCTTTAGTTTTTGTCGTATAGAATGGGAGGCCCACCTTTTCCAGTTCTTCCTGGGTCATTCCTTTACCGGTATCTACTATCATCAGATCGACGTAATCGGAAGTATTCTGTTGGCATCTTACATAAATCATGCCGCCCCCATCGATTGCCTCAATCCCATTTTTTATCAAGTTGATCAAGCATTGTTTCAACTGTTGTTCATCGGCTTTCACATAAAACGGTTTCGAAAGTTCTGATTTGATAATTACATTATTGAAAGCACCTAACGGAGATAGCAAGTGGGTAATATTCTCAACAACTTCTTTCAAGTTGACCTCACTTAGTTTCATTTCACTCGGTTTCACTAATGAAAGATAATCTGAAATGATTGTATTGCTCCTGTCCAGTTCATCAATCATCAAAGGAGCATGCTGTTTCAACTGCCGGTCTTCCGTATGAAGGGATAGGAATTGGATCATTCCGCGGACAGTCGTAAGAGGGTTACGAATTTCATGTGCAATTGACGCTGCCATTTGACCGACTACTGAAAGCTTTCCCAAATATATCGTCTCTTCCAACTGAAAATTGATCCTTATCAACCTGTCAATTAAGAAAATCAATAGAAAATAAGTCGAATAGAAAGCAATGAAATAAATCAGATAGAACCGGCCGGGTAAAAAATCGACATAAATAGTAAGGATGAGAACATAAAAAAGAAAGAATAAAAACCCAGCAAGCAATCCAGGCTTCCATTTCTTAAGTGCTTCATTGAACAATTGCGAGTAAGCGAAGCCGGTCAAAAGCGCAACCATCGTAATCAGCACACCGACCCAGGCGTATTCACCACCGATGCTTAGACGGCTAAAAATGATCACCAGACTGCACATCGCACCGGGAACCAGCCCCGCATAAAGGGTCACGACGATCAAAGGTACTGTCCGTAGGTCGAAAACGGTCGACCTAAAGCCATCAATCGGGTAATACATGCAGCTAAGTGCAGCTATTGAACTGATGATCCCGAAGAACAACTTTTGTTTAAAAGACGTCCCACCTTTTGCATTGAACGGATAGATTAGATTCGCAATGAAGGTTAATGAAACAATAATTGAAATGTTAACAAAGATCGGTTTTAGTAATTCGGCCATTCTATTTCCCTCTAATTAAGACGTTACGACGTTTCTTTGTCATTATAGCAGAGAACCCGTCTGACACCAAAAAAGGCTGACATCATTACGTCAGCCTTCTTTTTATAAACTTTTGTTTTTCTTGTTGAAGCATCTATACAGTGAATTATAGCCTTAATCCTTTTCTGTCAAAGACTTGATCACTTTGTCTGCTGCATTTTCTCCAGCGATTACACAATCCGGCAGCCCGATTCCATCCAGAGATGCTCCGGTGATCTGTATTCCGGGATAGTGTTTTTCCATTCGTTCATGCAATTGTTTTTTCCGTTCAAGATGCCCGACAAGATATTGCGGCATCGCTTTCTTCCATCGAGTGACGTAATAAAACTCCGGTTTCGCCTCGATCTTCATGATTTTTTGCAAGTCTGTCAATGTTTTCGAAAGGATGGTTTCATCAGATTCATCTACTATCGCTTGATCATGCTCCCTACCCACATAACACCTTAACAAGATGTATCCTGCTGGTGTGGTATGCGGCCATTTCAGGTTTGTCCATGTACAGGCCGTAATTGTAAACGGTGATTTCTTGGATATGACAAACCCTGTTCCATCAAACGACCCAGGGATTGCTGACTCAGGAAAAGCCATCGCAATTGTCGCTACTGACGTAGCAGGAACTTCACCGATCAGTTCTTTAATTTCATCGTTGAAAAATTCAGCTGCTTTCCTAGCCGGCACCGTCATGATGACTTCATCAGCCTCAATTTGTGACCCATCAGAAAGTTGCAGTGAGTATCCACTACCGGATTTGTTCAACCTATCCACTGTTTTGCCGATTTTCAACTCCACTCGACTCGTAATGGAATCTTCCAGTGCTTTCACTAAAGAAGACAGCCCCTTTTTCAAAGTCAAGAAGGCACCCTTAGAAGATTTTTCACTTTTCTTTGGCTTGGTTTGCTTCATTCCCAATATCAAGCTTCGGTACTGTGATTCGATATCCTGAAATTGAGGGAATGTCGACTCTAAACTGATTTTATCGATATTTCCTGCATAAACACCAGACAAGAGAGGTTCAATCAAGTTTTCAACTACCTCATCACCAAGTCGTCGTTTGAAGAAGGCACCAACAGACTGATCACCTTTGTGACGGCTTTTAGGTAAGACAAGATCCATCCCGGCGCGTGCTTTTCCTTTTAATGAGAACAATCCACTCGATAAGAATGGACTGATTTCCGTCGGTACGCCCATTACTGCCCCTTCCGGCATCGGATGGAGGTTTGTACCGTGAAGAATGTATGCTTGCCCTGCATGATTGTTTACAAGATCATAGTCGAGCCCGAGGCTTTCAATAAGATCCGTCATCGCTTTTTTTCGGCTCAAATAAGAATCTGGACCGCGTTCGATCACGAAATCATCATGATACTCGGTGCGTATTTTTCCGCCTAAACGGTTTTCTGCTTCGATTAGAGTCACCCTGATTGGAAGATTCTTATCTTCTATTTGGTTTTGTAAAGAAAAAGCGGCGGAAAGGCCTGTAATCCCCCCACCGACTATAACAACGTGTTTCATGCTCAATCCCGGCTTTCCAGCTTTTTCGTCACTACTCTTGCTAAGGTCTCTATGAATTCTGGTTTTGCATTCGGCATTTCAGGTCGATAATAGGATGCACCTAGTTTATCTGTCACGACTTTACATTCGTAGTCGTTATCGTACAATACCTCTAAATGCTCTGCTACAAATCCTACAGGACAGTAAATGAAATGCTTATATCCTTCCTGTTCGAATAAATCTTGCGTAAGATCCTGAACATCCGGACCGATCCATGGTTCTGGCGTGTTACCTGCACTCTGCCAGCCGATCGTGTAATGTTGAAGTCCTGCTTCTTTCGCAACCAGGTCAGCTGTTTCTTGCAGCTGCTCAGGATAAGGATCACCGATTTGGGTGATCCGCTGTGGTAAACTGTGTGCAGAAAAAATGACAATTGATCGATTGTGTTCATTTTCTGGAATCTGTTTAAAGGTTTCTTTGATATGTTCTGCCCAATAGTTGATATAACCGGGCTCGGCATACCAATCATCTACAGGTGAGATTTTCGGTCCGCCGATTCGTTCTGCCTCTTCAATTGCTCGGCCATTATAGGATTTTACAGAAAATGTTGAATAATGAGGTGCCAGGACGATGCTGATCGCTTCCTGGATCCCGTCCCTCTTCATCCCTTGAACTGCATCTTCCACAAACGGATCGATATGTTTCAATCCCAGATAAGCTTTGAACTCAATATCATCATGCATTTCATTCAGTTCGTGTTCTAATTTCTGTTTCTGTTCATCTGTTATTTTCGCAAGCGGAGAAACACCACCGATTGCTTCATAACGATCGGTCAAATCCTGAAGGTCTTCTTGGGGTGGTTTCTTCCCTCTTCTTATATGAGTATAGTATGATTCGATTTCTTCTGGGCTTCTTGGTGTGCCATAGGCCATCACCAGAACTCCTATTTTTCGATTCGTCAAAACTTTCACCCCATCTATCGGTTATTTCGAAGTATATTCGTGAACAAAAGCTGTCAGTCTTTTTAGTGTATCTGGATTAACCTCTGGGAAAACACCGTGCCCCAGATTGAAAATGAATTTGGATGATTCTGTCCCTTGATCAAGGATTTCCTTCGTTCTTTCCTCAATCACATCCCAAGGAGCTAACAGTAATGCTGGCTCAAGATTACCCTGGACAGTTTTGTCGACGCCGCGTGCACGTGCCTCTTTTATCGGCAGTCTCCAATCTAGACCAACGACATCAAGAGGAAGGTCATTCCATTCGTTTGCCAAATGGCTTGCACCGACTCCGAACATGATGAGTGGTACATTTTCCTCTTTAAGCTCTGTAAAGATCTTTTCCATCACAGGCTTAATAAACGTGCGGTAATCTGCGACATTCAATGTACCCACCCATGAATCGAAAATCTGGATTGCTTGGGCTCCCGCAGCGATTTGTGATTTTACATAACGGATCGCTGTTTCACCAAGCTTGTCCATCAATTTGAACCACGCTTCCGGTTCAGAATACATGAATGCTTTCGTTTTATAGTAGTTTTTTGATGGTCCGCCTTCAATCATATAGCTTGCAAGTGTAAAAGGTGCCCCACTGAAGCTGATCAATGGTACCGAAAGTTGTTCACGGAGTAATTTGATTGTATCTAATACATATGGGACATCTTGTGCAGGATCGATTTCCCCAAGACGTTCCACATCAGCCAAAGAGCGGATCGGATTGTCGATGACTGGACCAATTCCCGACTTGATTTCTACATCAACACCGATTGCAGGCAGTGGTGTCATAATATCTTTATACAAAATTGCCGCATCGACATTGTACTGTTCGACAGGAAGACGGGTCACTTCAGCACATAATTCAGGACGGTGCGTAATTTCAAACAGAGAATACTTTTCTTTGATTTTCCGGTATTCAGGCTGTGAACGTCCCGCCTGTCTCATGTACCAGACAGGAACATGAGATATTTCTGCTCCTCTGCATGCTTTTAAAAACTGGTCGTTAAAAACTTTTGTCATCATCAATCACCTTTCATCAGCAAAGCCTAGTGTAGCTCCGTTACATTGTTTTCATACTTATCATTGTAAAAGAAAATAAAATCAATGTCATATTATAACCATTATCACTATACTTGTTCTGCTAATCGTTGTATACTATCTCAAGCGAACTGTCATAAATTAGTCGCAAAATATATCCCTGTTTCATATGGAACGTTGTTGGGTATACTTTGAACGCTGAATGTTTTAATGGTAAGGCTAGTTACAAAAAAGCCTTATTGTAAAATTCTTTTCGTATGTTCGAAATGTTGAAAGCGAGGATCCTGAGATGACTTCATTACGTCAGGAGAGAAAGAATCGAAAAAAGAAAGTGAAAGAAACAACTGGGCCCCAGTGGTTCAAGTTAGCCTCTATTTTCTTTATTGGATACGGAATGGTATATCTGCTGGTATTCATCCGCAGATTATTCTTTTCTGATCTCACCATCGAAGACATATCAAGTCTCTATCTTTATGATTTAGAGTCTTCCTATATATTCGGTATCATAGCTGGAACGATCGTCTTCATGTTCGTTTATGGAAAGCTCCAGCTGCGCTATAAAGAGCGTCTATTGTTTGATCAGCTCCCGAATTTATTCATGATCCGTATGATTCTATATATTTGTATCTATTTCATGATCATTCTGACATTGTTAGGCATACACCTGATTTTCTCGACGTTGTTCGTTCAAACGACTGGTGGTTCATTGAGCTTATCCTATTCATTATTTTATTGGGCAGTTGTCATCCTTTTATACGAACGGTTGAAGAATTTTTTCATAATTGATAAGAAAAGTACGAAACGACTGATCATCGTACCATTCATCGTCTTCTATATAGGAGTATTGATATTTTTCAAGTTTAAACCCTCCTATCAGCTTGTTTTTCAATTCATCGGAAACGGGTTGGTCCTATTGATGTTCGGGCTTTATCTTGTTGAGAAACATCTAACAAGGCGGAAAAAGTTACAAACAGATGCACCAGAGGAAGAGTGATGATTTAATGTTTTCGTGGAAAAGTAAATACAAGAGGCTTTCCCGGGAATCAGGTAATGATACCCGGGCTTTTTTTCGTATTTTTTGTGAATTTCGCTCAATTATTATCCTTCCTCAAGTGCAAATAAAGAAAACTTGGTAAAAATGCTTTCTTCAGTATAGACGAACAATAAAATAGAATGATAGACGAAAAGCGTAGGCAACATCCGTAGACTCCTGCGGGAACAACACCAGTCGAAGACCCCGGAAGAAAGCGGTCTGTGCTTTCTGAGGAGGCTGAGGCCGTGCCCGCGGAAAGCGAAGGATGTTGGACGAAGCGGAACCTTCAAATATTGCTCAATAAAGAAAATCCGGACAAATTGTTCGGATTTTCTATTGAACAAAGTTCATTTGTCACAGCCTCCTTTGGCTTTAGCTGCACTTATACTGAAGAAAGTATTTTTTCTTCAAATGAGATAAAGGCTGCCCTAAAAAGAGTCAGCCCGATTCATATTTATTGATTTTCTTCTTGTTCTACTTTGAATTGTTTGATCAATTCAATGAGTTCACCACTTGCGGCATTCAATGCTTCCGCTGATTCCCCGACCGTATTAAGTGCACGTTGTTGTTCGTCTGTGGAAGCACTCACCTCTTCTGATGATGCAGCTGCCTGTTGAGCTACGGCTGAGATATTCTGGATTGCTTCCATTACCGAGTCTTTGTGCTCGTTCAAGCTCTTGACGTCATTTCCAATCTCAGAAATGAATTCAAGCATTTGACCTAGCGACTCCCCTAATAAAGTAAAGGCCACTTCGGTACCTTCAACAACTTTACTTTGCTCTCCAGAAATGACCTTTGTCTGGTTCATTTCCTTTCCAACACGCTTGGATTCAGTCTCAATCCCTTTCAGAATGGTTTTTACGCGTTCGGTTGCCACTGATGATTGTTCTGCCAGCTTCCGTACTTCGTTCGCTACAACAGCAAATCCCTTTCCGCTTTCCCCTGCTCTTGCTGCTTCAATGCCAGCATTCAGGGCCAATAGGTTTGTTTTCTCAGAGATTTCTGTAATGGTGGCAATGACTTCTTCTACTTCTTTTACTTTATTGTTCAAATCATTGATGACCGTTTCGACTGCTGTCAACACGTGATTGGATTCATCATTTTTCAAGCGCAGGGTCTTGATCTGATCAATTCCGTTCTTGCTTGCTGCCTCGGCATTTTTGGATATATTCATCATGGAATTGACCTGCTCGTTGATCTTTTCAATATCATCCGATAAGTCTACTGCACGTATATGTGTCGATTCGACATCAGAGGCTTGCTGGGATGAACCTTTGGCAATATCAGTCACAGCCCGGGTAACTTCCTCATTTGAAGCGATAGTTTCTTCAGCTACGGCACTGAGCCCTTCAGCTGATTCAGTTACTTGATAGGAAGAGGTTTTGACTGCTCTGATCAATTCACGCATTCGATCAATCATCGAGTTGAAATGCCTGGTCAAATCACCTAATTCGTCTTGACTGTCATTTTGTACCTTGACCGTCAGATCACCCGATTCCACCTTATTCAATTCGTCTCGCAAGCTCCGTACAGGTCTTGTAATACTTTTAGCTACAAAATAACTGGCTGCGATCGATACGAGGATAATGATCAAAGCTATGAACAAAATCGTATTGCGGATCTCTCCTGCTTCCTTCGTCAATGCAGCTTCCGGCGTGGAAGTCCCGACCTTCCATCCTGTCAGATCAATGGTGTTGAAATTGACGAAACGCTCCCCTTCCTTATCTTCCACCGTGTTCTTCTTTGAAGTGAACATCGCTTTTACATGTTCCTCTTTTTCAAGAAGATTATTCCCCTTTGAATCTGGATGGACCATTGCCAGTCCGGATTTATCAAATAGGAACGGGTAGCCGTCATAGTCGAGTTTCGTATTCGAAACGACATTCGCTAGATTTTGAAGGTTCATATCCATAGCTACCGCCCCGAGGACATTCCCTGAACTCGGATCCTTTACAATTTTTGCAGAAGTCAAAACATAGTCACCTGTTGCAGCATCCTCATATGGGTCTGTCCAGATCACTTTTGAAGTGTCTTCGAGTGCATTTTCGTACCAAGGTCTTGACGTCGGATCATAATCATCCGGAAGGTCGATTTTTGGAGTGATTTTCATTTTCTTGCTTTCACTAGCTATGTATAGGTACGCGATATTTTCATTCATCCCTAAATATTGATCGAAATCCCGTTTGACGGTCTCCCATGCCGCTTGTTCATTATCTGAATCGGCATTAGAAGACTTAAGAGCCGAAATGACCCTTTCATCGTGACTGTACCTTTCCATCGTTTGTTCGATACTGGTTAGATAAAGGCTGATGTGGTTGGACATCTGATCCACTTTCGCCTGTGTCTGAGCTTGGACATTATTCTCCATCGTACCGCTTACACGATCATATGTAAGAAAAGCTACAGATAGCAAAGATATAGATAAAATAAGAGCCATTACAAGCATAAGCTTGCTTTGTAATTTCTTGAACATATTCCCTATCCCCCTCGGTCAGTTATAAACGATCTGTCCACCTTTGTATCGACGAAACCTACTTAATCTTTAATTTGAAACCTTAAGCCAAATTTCCTATTTATCATTCAGTGCCATATCATTCGGTGCCTGGCACCATCTGAGAACCCTTGGGAGAGAAGGACTATGATTTGGTGCCTGGCACCATCCCAGAACCCTTGGGAGAGAAGGACTTTGATTTGGTGCCTGGCACCATCTGGGAACCCTTGGGAGAGAAGGGCTTTGATTTGGTGCCTGGCACAAGCGAAGCTAGAAGGGTTGATGGTAGAAAATTAGAGAACATGAGAGACCTTATTCGTCCCAAAAGCCCGTTCTTTAGAAAATTAGTGGACACCAGAGACCTTATTTGCCTAAAACCAAAGAAAATCAGCAGCGTCTTCCTCGATTAACGGAACAGTTGTCCTATAATTTTCAAGACCGGCCATTTTTGCCGCAGATAGCGGAACAGTTGTCCTCTAATTTCCAACAGGGTACTCAATTCGGCTAATTTACAGTTTTCAGACAAAAACTGGGGCTGCCCTGAAAGAAAAGCGTCAGAACCTTTCTCTCAGGACAGCCCCAGGACTCGATTTAATACATTTTGACCTTTCGTTTCACCGATAAATGCTTGTCATTTAAAATAGCGAGGATGAGACGGTGTTGGATGGTTCTCCGTCTTGTTTGGTTAGTGGATCGTATGGAACGATGAAGAAGTCTGGAAAGGTGAAGAGCTTTGGTGAGACGACTGTGTACGAGCCTTTTCCTTCTACCGTATCGATCTTCACAGCCCCTTGATCCGTGCGTATATAGATTTTATACATGAGCCGCTTATCATCCGACGGTGTCCAGTTCAGCTGGATCCCCGGGACTCCGAATCGTCCGAATGCGTATTGTGCGCTAAGATCGTCCACTTCGATCAATTCGATCGGTGGTTCCAGATCTTTGACGCCTTTTGGTTTTTTAAACGCCATGTTCTTTTGGTCCGGAATTTCATTGATGATGTTTTTGAACATGAGAGTTGCATCTGAGCTTGTCCCTGTCATGTAACGATCCTTGGTCGTCCGGTCGTAACCGATCCATACGGCTCCGACCGCATTTGGGGTATAGCCTGCAAACCAGAGATCCTTGTTCCCTCCTTCGGCTTCATCCAATGTTGTCGTTCCAGTTTTTCCAGCAAGAGAAGTGTTTACATGTCCTCTTTTACCGGTTCCTTCTTTAATAACTGACTCTAACATTTTCGTCATGAACCATGCATTCTGCTTTGAAAAGACTTTTTTCGTCTCAACCTCCGCTTTCCCGATCAATTTGCCATCACGATCGTAGATTTCTTTTACGAAAAACGGTTCAACCATTTCTCCACCATTGGCGAAGGCTGAAAATCCTCTGGTGATTTGGAGAGGGGTGACGCCTTCATCCAAACCACCTAATGCAACACCGAGTTTCCGCTCCTCAACATCCATTCCCATCTCCTGAATGTACTTCAAGGATTTTGTCAGTCCAATTTCATTTAAAAGCCAGACTGCAGGTGCATTCAAGGAGTCCTCGATCGCCTTATACATTGAGACGGATCCTTGATACTTATCATTATAATTTTCAGGTTCATACCCGTTGTATTTCAAAGGTTCGTCTTTCAATAATGAATAAGGTTCCCAATTATTCGTTTCCATCGCAGGTCCATAAACCGCCAACGGCTTGAACGTCGAACCTGGCTGACGTCTTGCATTCACCCGATTGAAACCTTGTGCAACGTAATTACGTCCACCCTGGACAGCCATTACTCCACCGGTATGTGAATCCATCAGAACAAACGCACCTTGAGGTGATTCCTTCGGATCTGAACCTCGGAAATATTTGTCCTCCTGCATCGCTTTATAGGAAGCCTGCTGAGCTTCAGGACTCATCGGAACGACGATCTTATAACCGCCTTGTAATACTTCAGTCGTCGATAGCGCATATTTTTCCTTCACTTCTTTTAGAACCATATCAATATAAGTCAGGTATGCAGGGTCTTTCTCGATACGGGATAGATCAAGCGCTACGGTCTTTCCTTGAGCCCTGACTGCTTCTTCCGCTGTAATGTAATCAAGCCTTTCCATAAGGGAAAGTACTGTATTTCTTCTATCCTTGCTTTTTTCTGGATGGGCTATCGGTGAGTACCCATTCGGCGCCTTCGGAAGTCCCGCTAACAAAGCACCCTCTTCCAAGCTCAATTCACTGACATCTTTATTGAAAAACAACTTAGAAGCTGCCTGTATACCGTATGCTCCATGACCGAAATAAATCTGGTTCAAATACATTTCAAGGATTTTCTTTTTCGTATATTTCCGCTCCAAATTAATGGCAATCGTTGCTTCTTTCGTTTTCCTCAATAACGTCTTTTCATGTGATAAAAAGATATTCTTCGCAAGCTGTTGGGTGATTGTACTGCCGCCTTCCACTCTGCTGCCTGATAGAATATCCTTGTACAAAGCACGGCTGATCGCTTGAAAATCGATTCCAGGGTGATCATAGAAACGTCTGTCTTCAACTGCGATGAACGCTTCCTGTACATGCTCAGGAACGTCTTCAATCTTAATAAGATCACGATTTTGATCATAAAGTCTTGTGATCGTGTCCCCGTCTTCATCGACGAGTGTGGAAGCTGAACTCATCACAAGATCTTTTTCATCAATTACATAGTTACCGGCAAACACAATCGCTACATAAACGAGCAAGGAACAAAGGATGACCGCCATTGCCCAGAGCGATATGCGCGTTGCTTTTTTTAACACAACGCATCAACTCCTTAAAGGGATAGGTAAGATACTTTTACCACTTTACTCAATATTTACTCGTCTTTCCATACTTTTGTTTCGTTTAGTATTTCACTTGTAAGGGTAAATCATGAATAAATCTCTCTTTGTGTATACTAAAAACGGAATAGAGAAAGGAAGATCGATTAATGAACTATCATATCACCTATGGTACTAGTGATTATTTGAAAACACTTGCAGAAAATTTCGAGGGTGAAGACGGCAGTTTCTATCTTCTTGAGGGTGCTGAAGATGCGGCGCTAATACATAAAACGGAGAAGGAAAACTTGTTTGAATCCGGCCATACCTATGAAGCGATTGAAGAAGCTGGCGGATTTGAAGGAGCGGAGTACATCGTCTTCAACAATATCCCTGTGTCTTCTGAAGGACGTCCATTATTCGAGGACCGATTCAAACAACGTGCTGGAAAGATTGAACATGAGCCTGGCTGTACTGGTATCATTATTTTGCGGCCGAAAGATTCGGAAACCTATCTCGTCTCGAGCATGTGGAAAGATGAAAGTGATTTCGAAGCTTGGAGGCAATCGTCCTCCTTCGAGAAAGCTCACAAACAAAAAGATACAAGTGAAGCCCTTCCACAAACGGTCTTCACCGGCAAACCATACATCAAATCATACAGAATCATAGATACGCCTTAAAAGGGGGCAGACCTTCATCCCCTTTTAAAATAGTTTTTAGCTATGGAAGAAAGGGGGTTTGGATTTTGAAAATAAATCGAGTCGACCTGATTGTGAATCCTAAAGCCGGAGATGAACGCCTTCATGAACAGATGGACCAGATCATCACAAGGCTCGAACATCATTTTCCGACCGTTAATGTGTTCCATACCAATAAATCGGGAGACGCAGGTCAATACATAAACGAATATGGAAAAGATGCTGATTTCATCATTGGTGCAGGTGGCGATGGGACGATCTATGAAATCATCAATGCGATAAGTCCGCTGGAAAACCGTCCTGCTTTCGGAATCATACCCGGGGGAACGTGTAATGATTTTTCCAGGGCCCTTGGATTGTCTCAAGACCCATTGATTGCAGCAGAACAACTGTGTATTCAAAAATTCAGAGAAATCGATGTCGGTAAATGCAACCACCAATACTTCCTGAACTTTTGGGGAATCGGTCTTATCACTGAAGTATCGACAAACATCAATCCTATAATGAAAGAGAATTTCGGGAGGCTGTCCTACTATTTGAGTACGCTTCAAACGCTCAGTCAAGAATACACCTTCAACTTGAAGCTCGAATCTGACCAATGTGCTTTTGAAGGGGACGCTGCCATGGTGCTCATTGGAAATGGTCCTTTTACCGGTGGGATCCGGGCATTTTTCCCTGGTTCAGATATAGAAGATGGAAAACTTGAAGTATTGATCATCGAGTCCAATCGCTTCCAAACATTTTTTGATATGCTGCGTGCCAAAGTCATGAACGAGGTACCGAACAGTGAAGACATCTTATATTTTCAAACCGACTCCCTTTCTATCGAGACGGCGCCGGTCCAGACCATCGATTGTGATGGAGAACGAGAGTATCATACTCCTTCCACGATTACGGTTTTACCCCGCCATATCCAGATGGCTGTCGGAGAATACCCTATTGAAGCCCAGTGACTATAATTTTGACACAATGAAAAAGCAGCCCACAAAGGCTGCTTTTTATCATCTATTATTCAACCATCCTCACAAGCATGTGTGCGAGCATATGCTGTTGCTCTTTATCCCCGACACTCCAAAGCTCTTTGAGTAATTTCTCTTCACGGTTCCTCGGTTCTTCATTTTCAGCCAGGTAATCAGCGACTTTTTCCGCTGTTTTCGCTAACTGCTCTTCAGACATCCCGAGCTTTTCACCGACTCTTACACGTTTTCCGAGATATTCTTTAAAGACATCGAAGTTCTGTAGGATTTGATCACGTTCTTCCTCAGGAATCCGAGCCACGGTCGATCGAACTTCACTTTCATTCAGGTTCTCATTTTTATCAACCATATGATTTCGTTCAGACATACTCTTCCACTCCTTGTTTCAAGACTTTTTTCGATTGTTCTATAAATACCGGAATGTCATCTGGTTGTCTGCTCGTAACGAGTGTGCCGCATACGACTACCGGCTCGTCAAATACATTGGCTCCGGCATGCTGCAGATCCATTTGAATTGATTTGAACCCAGTCACACTGCGGCCTTTCAATACGTTTGCTGTGATAAGGATTTGTGGACCATGGCAGATAGCAAACACAGGCTTACGTTGATAAACCATTTTCCCGGTAAACTCGACGATTCGATCATCGGCTCTTAAAATATCAGGAGAAAAGCCCCCTGGTATGAAAAGTGCGTCAAATTCGTCCGGGTCAACTTGATCGACCGTTCTATCGATGTGAACAGACACATCTCCTTGCTTGCCTTTCACTTCCTTCTTTTCAGTGCCGATGACGGTAAGCTCGTGGCCATCATCAATAAACGCTTGTGCAGGGTCTGTATACTCTACATCCTCAAACATATCGGTCATTAATACTGCGATTTTACTCATTCGTATTCACAACCTTTCCAAATCTTTGACAGTTAAATAATTCCCGAAAATAACCTGATTAAACATTCCACAATTTTGAAAACAAGTTTATTATTTCGAATCAAAGGGTACATTATATCCGTAGCTGAAAGTTGGATTATTTTTTAGAAAGGATGATCAACCAATGGATAAAGAACTACAAGAACTTATCGATGGACTAAATGAGGACCTGGCAAACGAATACGCTGCAGTCATCATGTACACATACAATGCAGCTGTCGTTTCTGGTATGTATCGTCAGGTTTTAAAACCTTTCTTTGAAGGCGAAATTTCAGATGAACAAGGTCACGCAATGTACCTTTCAGAGAAAATCAGTACATTAGGGGGCACTCCGACAACGAAGCCGGCTGAAGTGAAGCAGTTGACGGATGTCCAAGAAATGCTGAAAGAAGCACGTAAAGCTGAGAAAGAAACAATCGATCGCTATGAACAGCGTAAAAAACAAGCAGCAAATCTGAACATGACAGAACTAGTCGTCAAGCTTGAGGATCTTATCGCAGATGAAACACATCATATGGAAGAGATGGACCGTCTGTTAAGTGATCCGCGACTCTCATAATACATTTGAATTGTTTGAAAGTGATGCAAGAAGTCGGACATTGCCCCCTCGGGCAGTGTCCTTTTTTGTTTTGTTGCGGATTGCCGTCGGAAAGCGAATCTTTTAAAATCAACATTCTTAACTCCCCCTGGCAAAACCATGCATACTCAATGTTATCGTGCTATACTGTAAAAAACTGATTTTTCGTATAATTAATCCGTTGAGGAGGAGTATCATGCAACACTTTTATGAACTCGTAGATCGTCATTACAATGAGATGGTGGAGATCCGCCGCTATCTCCATGAAAATCCAGAATTGTCTTTCCAAGAGGTGAATACATCTGCTTACATAGCGAAGTTTTATGATAAACTCGGTATCCCTTATCGAGCCAATGTAGGCGGACATGGCCTCGTCGCTAAGATTGAAGGGAAAAAACCCGGTAAAACCGTTGCATTGCGTGCAGACTTTGATGCACTGCCAATCCATGAGGAGACAGACCTCCCGTTCCGTTCCAAAGTTGATGGTGTAATGCATGCATGCGGACACGATGGTCACACGGCAACTTTACTTGTTCTTGCCAAAGTCCTTAATCAATTGAAAGATGAGCTTGAAGGAAATGTCGTCCTCATCCACCAGCATGCTGAGGAATTGGTTCCTGGCGGAGCGATCACCATGATTGAAGACGGTTGCCTGGAGGATGTCGATGTCATTTACGGTGTTCATTTATGGGCGACAGATAACGTCGGTGAGGTCTATTACCGTGAAGGACCATTCATGGCGGCTGCTGATCAATTCGATGTAAAAATAATCGGCCGAGGCGGCCACGGTGCTCAGCCTCACAAGACAAAAGATTCGGTCCTGGCTGCTTCGCAATTGGTCGTTGCACTTCAGCAGATCGTTAGCCGTAATGTGGACCCTTTGGAATCCGCCGTTGTTTCAATCGGATCGTTCATCGCTGAAAATGCCTTCAATGTCATTGCTGACAGTGCTTCATTAAAAGGAACCGTACGTACATTCAGTGAAAGTGTGCGTGGAAATATTGAAGCAAGGATGGAAGAAGTGATCAAAGGAATCTGTATGTCGAGCGGAACAGACTACGAGTTCAAATACACAAGAGGCTATCCAGCTCTCGTGAACCATAAGGAACCGACAGAGCATTTGAAAAAGGTTGCCTCAGGTCTCCCTGGTGTCCTTCGTGTCAGTGAAAAAGCTGCTCAAATGGGCGGGGAAGATTTCGCGTACTACCTCGAGCACGTTCCTGGAAGCTTTGCTTATGTAGGTGCCAAAGACCCTGACGCAGTAGATGTTGCCCCTCATCATCACCCGAAATTCATGATCGATGAGCGCTCATTGCCGATTGCTGCTAAACTATTAGGCGAAGCCGCTTTAAGCCACTTGAACTACGCACCAGCAGGGAAAGTGAAAACGAACTAGATAAGTAAGGACCGATTCGCCAAGTTCATTGAGGTTGGCGGCTCGGTCTTTTTTGGAGCTAACGGACACCAGGGACCTTATTTGCTTAAATCTAACCAAAATCAGCCTTGATTTTCACAAATAGCGTCTCTCATGTCCGTTAGAATACAATAGTCTTCTTTTTCCATAACGGCTCTCATGTCCGTTACGAAAGAATCCGCAAATCACCTTTCCTCCACTTCATTCAAATACCTCATCCGATAGCAGTTCATGGCTGTATCGCCGAGTTGATCCAGAAAATTATAATTGGCGTACGCTCCGACAATTGCTCCGAAACCGGGTACCACTTGCAGCATCTTCACAAGATCGATGTGATCGCGATAGGTGATTTGGAACGTTTTCCAATCATAATCGTCATCCATTGAGGCTTTGGACGGCCACTTGTTCTTTGTCTCTTCCCAGTTTTTGATTGCCATATATGTTTCACGTCGGACCTCATCACTTGAAAAAGCAAGCAAAAACACGTGCAGCAGGAAGATCCGCTCGTGGTAATTTCGGGTATCAAATCCATAGATCCTCGCTGCTTCAAACAAAAATCTCATCTTGATACCAAGCAGCAACGGAAAATCCGCCAACCCGAGCAGAATTCCGCCCGCACCTGTCCCCGCTCCTTCAACCATTGCAGTTTTCTTGTAAGCTTTTTTCCGTTCTTGAAGCAATTCATCACGCTTTTCAAGCGCCATTCCTTCGACCGTCGGTTTTTTCGTCGTATATTCATTACCGAACAATGTCGCCTTCACCATGCTTCGGATCGCATTCGTCACAGCATTATGGACTTTTTCAGGGATCTTTTTATTGATTTGTCCCTGAACTCTCTTTGCTGCTCGCTTATATAAAGGGGACCGTTTTAAGATCATCTTTTCCCATTCTTGTAATTCCTGTTCGATCGTCTCTTTCCCGCTCATTTTCTATGCCTCATTTCATCAACGTCCCATTTCAGTAAGGATGAATCGTTTATCAAGCTGTTTGAAAAGCAAAACTCGGGTAAAAGCAAGCACCAATGTAACCCCTGTAATAAGGATGATCCCTGTCTCCACAATTGATAAATGATTGATGAAACTGCTTACTGTAAATAAAATCACTTGCGAAATCATGATACGGAAAATCAGCCGTTGGAACGTTTCGTACCGTTCCTTTTTAGAAACCGGATAGAGGTCGACCCACACTTTCATATCAAAGTGCGGCCATAATGTCGTCAATTGGATCGCTGTCATGTAAATCAAAAGTAAACTGACGCCCCATAGCAAAAATCCTGGAGGCATGATTAGCATCAGTATGATTCCGATCATGGTCAGCCGGGCATAAATGCCGAAATAGTCATTCGATCGGATAAAGGCTTTCGTATACATATAACCGTAAACCGTCTCACCTTTTCCACTCAACACTTTCAGCAACGGAGCCGCCCATGTCCGTTTACGTACCTTTCGGCTGATTTCAGGAACATCGACAAACATGTTTGCAATCCGATAAAAAAGCATGAGCGCATTTGCTTCAAGTTCTATCAAGCGATCCCATTTCAGGGTATGCTTTTGGGAGAGCGGGCGATACACTGCGACATAAAGGATCGCCATGCCAATGATCAGCACCGCCGTAATCAACCATGCTTCTCTGAAAATCGCATAGAGCGTGAATAGCACCATAAGTAGCCTGATGATGGGAAGCATTTTACGTTTCGTTCCATCTGGCACCCGTAATTCTTCCCATTTTGAAATGATATTCCATCCCGTCAAAAGCAGGATCAAGGCTAGACTTCCAAAATAGACAGCACGTTCAGAAGTGATCCGATTGAAATATAACGGTCCTAATACAAGTAATAGTACAAGAACGTTGAACGCTTGCATGACGAAGCTGTATCGTAATGATTTTTGTAGATAAGGCTTAAAACGACCTTCAACCGGAAGAAGAAAATTCGCATCTGCCGTTTTTAAAAAGGTACGGATCTTCCCTCTGCTTACAATCAGGAATACAAGAATCGTCGAAAATTCAGCAGCAGGGAAGGTTTCAGGTAAAACCTTCAGTACCTGGCCATAGTAATAGCTTCCAAGGATGATCCCGACATAGACCGAAAAAAGGAACCCGCTGTTCCCGATATAACGCAGATAGCGTACAGCCATACTCCAAAAATTGTTGGCGCGTTCCCTCCAGAGCGTTTTTACATCCATACTCAGGCACCTCTTGTTATTTGAACATATATTTCATCCAACGTCGCATTTTGCATGTTCATTTCCGACTGGATTTCCGAAAGCGTTCCATCCGCTAAAAGCTTTCCTTCATGCAAGATGATGAAACGGTCGCAATACCGCTCAGCTGTTGAAAGGATGTGTGTGGATAATAGAATTCCCGTACCGCTTTCTTTCACTTGCACAATGAGATCCAGAAAAGACTGGATACCTAGAGGGTCAAGACCTACGAATGGTTCATCGACAACAAATAATGCCGGTCGGACCAGGAATGCACACATGATCATCACTTTCTGCTTCATCCCTTTAGAAAACTGGTTCGGATACCACTTCAATTTGTTTTCCATCCGAAATTCTTTCAAAAGCGGTTCGACCCGATTCTTCAATTCCTCTTTATCGATGTCATAGGCCATCGCTGTGAGTTCAAGATGCTCCCATAACGTTAGTTCATCATATAACACCGGAGTTTCCGGAATATACGCAATCTGGGACCGGTAATGATCCGGACCTTCATTGATTGTACTGTCATTCACTTTGATCGTTCCTGCTATCGGCTCCATCAAGCCCAAAACATGCTTGATCGTCGTACTTTTACCTGCACCATTCAGTCCGATCAGTCCTACGATTTCTTTGGACTTGACATGGAAATTGAGATTATGTAGAACAGGCTGCTGCTGGCTGTAACCACCTGTCAATTGTTCGACGTACAAGACATTATTCATACTTGACCCCTTCCATGGTTCGGTTGTTATTATATTAGGCTGTTTCCTGATTGTAAAAATCGAAACAGCTTTATGCTATTTTATCAAATAAAAACGTTCCATGCTTATTGTATCAAGAATCGCTTGTATTAACTTGGACAAATTTGGAAAAGATATGAATGAAGAAGGTATCCCCCCTTCTTCAAAAGAAAAGAGAAAGAGATTGCTGTTGTGTAATCCAACTTCTATGGAGAGTGTACAAACGGCGTGATGCCATTTGTATCGTTTACGGACAACTCTTCTAAACAATGACCACTTTCCCAAGCCATTGTTCATTATCTCTTGTTTCTCTTTTCTTCTCTGACCTCTCCGGAGAGCTCTATCAATAGGATAGGGCTCTTCATTTATTTAGGCTATTTTCGCAACTTTGGTGCTCTTGCACTTAAAGAAAGTATAAAATACTTTCTTCAGTATAAGGGCAACTAAGGCTCGACCTACAAAAGACTTGGTCTCGCCAAGTTTTCTTTAAAAGTTGTTAATTTCCGCTCCAGGATGCTCGCTTTCCGCGGGACAAGGAAAGCTTCGGCAGCGGTACATCGCACGAAGAAAATGCGCTTTTCATTTTCGATGAGTCTCGCACCTTGCTCTCCAATCAACTTGTACAAGGTGTTTTTTTAAAATGACTCAATAGCAAACAATCTTTTAGAAAAGAGCCTTTAGATAAAACCCTCCTTTTTTATGTTAAGTTCACCCTATGATACAATTACGACATAGAAAACAATACTTTTGAAAGGTGTGAATTAGTTTGGAAGATTGTATCTTTTGTAAAATCATCAACGGTGACATCCCTGCTTCAAAGGTATATGAAGATGAGCATGTATTTGCATTCCTCGATATCAGCCAGGTCACGAAAGGTCATACGCTTGTGATCCCGAAAGAGCACCATAAAAATCTTTATGAGCTTCCTGCCCAAGTTGCTGAACAAGTTTTCTCAGTCGTTCCTAAGATTGCGAATTCAATCAAGGAACGCTTCCAACCGATCGGCATGAATCTATTGAATAATAATGAAGAACCTGCAGGCCAATCCGTATTCCATTACCATGTACATATCATCCCACGGTATGGTGAAGGGGATGGGTTCGGCGCTGTCTGGAAGCCCCATTCAGACGATTACACCTCAGAAGACCTTCAACAGATTGCACAAGAAATATCTGAATCTATCAACTAAAGAAAACTTGGGACAGCCAAGCACTGGTGCAGGCTGAGCCTTAGTTGCCCTTATTATTGAAGTGGCTGTCCAAAAAGAATAGTGTCAGACACCTCCAACACAACATTTTGAATCAAAACCATGATTTTTCGTAAAATGTTGTTAAATTCAGAGAGAGTCAGACACTTTTTGGACAGCTTCCCTTAGGTAAAGAGGAGAAAGTAGGTTGATGAAGCTATTTTGACCTGCCAAAAACGTTTATCTCTACAACTAGGACCAAAACGCTGCAATTTTACAATTATCTCTACAACTCTGAATTTATCTCTAAAACTCCGGAATTATCTCTACAACTCCGAAGTTACCTCTAAATTGATGAACTAGTAGCCAGGGGCTATCGGTCGTACCACAGGTTTTCCTTGCGGGTGCCAGATAAAGTCCTAATCAAGTGGCGAATGCCCACATCTATTGAAAGTGGCGGTGATCCGTTCCGCCACCACCAATGATTCTGATTCAGCGAATAAGCAACGACGGAAAACGGACAACCTTTTCCTCGTTGCTTTTTCATTTTAGGAACTTATTGGACAGCCCCTATAAATGTAAAGAAAACTTGGTAAAGCCAAGCCTTAGTTGCGCTGATACGGAAGCTATAAGTGTAAAAAAGAGGCTCTGCTTAAGTGGCAGAGGCCTCATCGCTTTTTTACTTATAAATCGATAACATCCGCTCAACTTCTTGCGATTTAGAAGGCAGAATCGACCGTCTCAGCTCACCAACTGGTTCAATCAACTTCGGTTCTTCCCAATCTGGGTGATTGAAATGGGTATCGAATTGCTTCAACCAGTTTTGTATTTCGCGATAAAATGGGATATTCCACCGGAGTTGGTGGATGAACTCTTCTCTTGTTCCCTCGAATCCAAATTCATTTTTCATGATATCCAGCATCTCCGCTTGCCATTTTGCCTCTAAAGTGGATTTTCCTTTTATATCCTTGAACCGGTACCATTGCCGATCAAATTCAAAGGCATGCGGATAATAATACGCATAAATCGATTCAAACTGTTCACCGTTGATGGTTATGAACTTCTTTCCCCTGTGTTCACGCAGGACATACCCGCCTTCTGTCCGATTCATATGCTCAAGCTGTGCAGGTTCGACGAATGTCAGCCATACTTCAGTCGTCGCATTCTGGACGGGAGCGATGATAGCTGGTAAAGATCCATACGGCGCTAAAAAGGAACCGTAAATGATGTCTGAATCCAGCATGGAGGAACGAAGACATAACACGAAGTCATTCAAATCTTTATTCAAATTGAATTTATACCGTAACTGCGCTAAACAAATGTTCGAACCATATGCTACAAGAGGAACTCTTTCCTCAATCGGCGGCAATTCCTGTTCATGCAGGAAATCTCCGATTGAAAATTTATAATCCGAACCGTCTTGAAAGGACCCCAACAAGTTGTCTGAGTCGGAATATTCGACCATCAAATCTTCAATGGATACCCCTTTCTTTTCAATGATCCTGTGGGCTTTGCCTTCATAATAAATAAAGGAAGAGTCCGGACGCGGTCCTGGATATATATCCGGGTGATCATATGGACTGAGATCAATCGGTTTATTTTCTCTATACAATTTCTTCATCCCCCTTATATCTATGGTGTGATTCAAGTATAATGAATTTTCAGAAGTCTTACTATAACCAATCTTAACTTTGGACAAAGGAGTCGAGCTTCATGGAAACATTCAATTTCAATCCTGGGCCTACAGCTCTTCCGAAAGAGGTCCTCACACATGCACAGCAAGAATTGCTCAATTATCAGAACACAGGTTTGTCTATTCTAGAAATGAGCCACCGGAGTAAAGCATATCAATCGATCCATGAAAATGCACAGCATTCAATGCGATCTTTTTTAAATATTCCGGACACACATGAGATACTATTTTTACAGGGTGGAGCTAGCCTCCAGTTCACGATGGTCCCGATGAACCTGCTGAAGGAAAATCAATCCGCTGCTCATATCGTCACAGGATCCTGGGGCCAAAAGGCATATAATGAGTCCTTGAAGATCGGTGCGACTGAAATCACAGCGAGCAGCAAAGAGTCTGGTTTCACACATATCCCTCAAAAATCCGAGTGGAATGACTTGAGTGAGAATACCGGTTATTTGCATCTTACAAGTAACAACACGATCTATGGTACCCAGTGGCCATCATTTGATGAGCTTCCCGATGTTCCGCTTGTCATCGACATGTCGAGTGATATCGGCTCAAGATCGGTCCCATGGGAAAAAGTCGCGCTCGCATATGCAGGCGCTCAGAAAAATATCGGTCCATCCGGCGTCACAGTCGTGATCATCCGCAAAGATGTCCTTGCTGATACAAATGAAAATCTTCCGGCTATGCTTGATTACAAAATCCATGCAAACAAAAATTCGTTGTATAACACCCCGCCGACCTACACGATCTACATACTTGGGTTGATGGTGGAATGGATGATCGGACAAGGCGGATTAACTGAGTTCACAAAACGTAGTGAAGAAAAGGCGTCCCTTATCTATAGAACAATCGATCACAGCGGCGGATTCTATACAGGACATGCCGAAAAATCGAGCCGTTCCAAGATGAACATCACTTTCAACCTGCCTTCCGATGAGCTTAGCAAAGCTTTTTTACAAGGAGCTGAGGAAAGAGGATTTGTAGGTCTTAATGGACACCGTTCAGTCGGAGGCTGTCGTGCATCCATCTATAATGGAATCGGAATCGAGTCCTGCGAGCGTCTGGTCGATTACATGGAATATTTCAAGCATAAACATGCATGAATGATTCTAGAGTAAGTCTTACCATAAACTGTCACCCATAATGTCAGTGAAAATCCTTTTCTTTTTCTGCTCAATGCTGGTAAAATGAAGGCATCCGTTTTACTCGCAATAGGCATCAGCGCACTATTGGAGTTAACGAGAACAGCCTGAGTTGAGAAGAGGAGAGGATAAGTATGAAATCCATTCAATTAGCATTGATTGGAGTATTATTATCAGTTGGATTTGTGCTTCACGCAGTCATACCCGGAATTTTAGGGTCGATGAAAATCGATATGCTATTGACGATGATGTTTCTAGCGATCATTTTATTCCCTGACAAAAAAAGCGTCGGGGTGACAGCACTCGCTACAGGAGTCATATCAGCTTTGACGACAAGCTTTCCAGGAGGTCAGCTTGCAAACTTGATTGACAAACCAGTAACGGCATTCGTCATTTTTATATTATATATAAGCTTGAAAAAATATCATGGCAGTGTAATTCTTGCCGCTTCTATAACTGCTGTAGGAACGTTGGTCAGCGGAGCGATTTTCTTATCATCTGCTGCTATCCTGACGAGTCTGCCAGCACCATTCATCGCCTTATTCGTTACTGTGGTACTCCCGACAGCATTCGTCAACACAATTGCAATGACAGTTCTGTTTCCAATCATGCAGACAATTACAAAACGTTCGACCTTTAACTATCAGACACAATAAATGCAAAAATAAAAGCGTAAAAAAACCGATACCATCAAATGGTGTCGGTTTTATCTGTTTTTTCCTGTTCCCAATTCAGGAACTGCTCGATTTCTTCGTTGACGGTTTTCCATACATAACTGATGATCGCAATATCATCGACAAGTCCTAATCCTGCGATGATGTCTGGAATTGCATCGAGTGGACTCAAGAAATAAAGAAGCCCTGCAACCACCAAAACCATTGATTTTTTGGAGATGTCACGGTAATTTCCTAGACGATACTGATCAGCGAGACGAATGAGTGCCTGTATTTTATCCAAAAAACCTCTTAAGGCCTCTTGTATATCATTCTTTTGAAGTTTTGCACGTACGTTTTGAACCATTTGGCCGCTTTCTTCACGATTCTCGATTAACGTACGTGCATGTCTTAACATTTTTCGAAAGTACATGAACAGTTTGATTTTTTTCCACATCTCTAACGCCTCCTTCTCTCATATCTTCCACATCTTTCTTCATATTAATCCGAGAAGAAGAGTTTGCCAAGATGTATTTGGAGTTGTAGGATACAGAATGAACGATTTACATAAGCTAAATTCAGTATTGATTAAAATTTGATGACAAAGAAAAGAACAACTAGTAATAGACAAACACTTCCGATGATACCAAGCATACGGCCAATGCTCTGTTTTTTGTGAACCTGGACATTTCTGAATGAATAACGTTTTGTGTCCAGAAACATCCTTATCATGAAATAAAATAAAAGCAGGCCAAGAATGGCAAGTACAATAATTCCATAGATCATCACTCATCACCCCATACCATCCTATGAATGAGATGAGTAGTTTATTCCCCGAGAATTGTTTAAGATTGTCGATATCGTGGGATAGTTTTGTAGAAATGGTCGAACGATTTATGAAGGTTTCTAAAAGGCGTTCTCGAATAATGTAACAAAGACTTATCTTGTTTGGACGGGACCCCACACCCTCGGCCCTCGACAGATGAGAAAGATCACGAAAGGAGAAAAGGAATCATGAAAAAAGAGCAAAAATCGGTACTAATTGGCTTTGCGGTTGGAAGTATTGTCACTGCGGCAGCAACATTGTTATCAACACCAAAATCAGGTCGGGAAATCCGTAAAGACATTAAGGATTCGACCTATAAATTGAAGCAAACAATGACAGATGTCAAAAAAGAAGGCATCAGCTTGAAGGAACAGATCATTCAGGTTTCAAAAGAAGGTGTAGATGCTTTCAAGGAAGTTGCGACGGATTTGAAGGAAGATATCAAATCCTGGAGGAAAGAAATTGAACCGAACATCGAAAATATCAAAAACGATGTAGAGGAAATCAATGAAACCGTTGCGGAGCTCCAGGAAGAATCAAAGGAATCAGCAAAAACAAAAGAAACTGCAGATACAAAATGACTTATAAAAAGACTGGCTCAAGAAAGTGTTCTTCATGTGACACTCGAGCCAGTTTTTTTATCCTTCTCTTCTTTCAAATCCCCTGAGTGAATTCGTGTCTTCCAAACCAAAAAAATGATCAAACTCACTAAAATATAAAACATGCTTACCGATATAAAGCTGTGTGATAGTTTTTTTCAATAGTATCAGCTCCAAATAAAAGTCGTACAAAAATTAGCTTTTTAAAGGCTTTGTTGATTTTACACTTAAAGAAAGTATAAACAACAAGCCTAAAAAAATATAAATTTTTGTCAAAAATAAAAAGGTATTGTCTTTTTATGTCGAAATAATACTTATATACTCACACCCACAAGATTTATCAAGCAACAATTATTGGGAAAAACTTGTGAACACTTAGATAATTGTCTTTATAAATCTAACATTTCCTGTCATAATATAAAGCAGAATGGAGGTTCATTATGGAAAATAAGAAAGATTTTTCAATGAAAGAAGCTATGATGTTCAGTCATAAAGTTGCCCAGATCAGTAAAGCCATGTGGAAATGCGTCGAGAAGGATTGGCAAGGATGGATTAAACCATTTGGTCTTAACATCAACGAACACCACATCCTCTGGATTGCTTTCCATCTTGAGGGAGCTTCGATCTCTGATATCTCCAAGTTCGGTGTTATGCACGTGTCAACAGCATTTAACTTTTCCAAAAAGCTTGAAGAGCAAGGCTATTTAACCTTCTCAAAGAAAGAAAATGATAAACGTAACACGTACGTAAAACTTACCGATACGGGAAGAGATCTGTTATTGAGGACGATCGAAGATTACCAGCCGGAAAATTACGGGATATTCAGTGCTTCACTCAAGATTCGTGATCTTTATGGTAAATTTCCTGAGTTCGATGAATTGATGGCAGTGATTCGAAGTGTGTACGGGGATGACTTCATGTCGATCCTTGATACAACTGTCACTAAAATAGATAGTGAATTTGAAGAAACTGATCGTCAACTCGTACCTGTAAAGCGCGAAGCAGAAATTACCGACGGACTTGTATCTGAAAAACAAGAAAATGAAATCGAAAAAGTACCAACCACAACTTGATCAAGGTTGGGTAGTTTTAATCACTACACCAACTCATGGCTCGCCTTTCGGATTGAGTATACTTGCAAAGTGAATGAATAGAGGAGTCATATCAACCATACCGGCTTCTCTTAATTCATCTTTCTGAGCATTTAATTTTCTACATTGTTCATGAATTTCCTCCGACTTTATTTAATGTACTTCGATAGGCGCAATTTCCACCTTCTTTATCTGGCATCACGAGCCTTTCCATCCCTGAAGTACCTGCACTCCATGATCCTTCTTCCCTATTTATTTCACCTATTGCATCGCTTTCTGACACCCTTCCATAAACGTTTCTAATTTTTTTGTAAAACCTATTGATTTTTCGTTCGAAACATCGTACTGTATGGGAGTGGTTTTTAAAGCAAGGTTCTCACCTTTCCCCACATATTTTACTTCCTAAAGAAGGTGATGCATCATGAACTGTTACAAGTCTATAAATTTAACAAGAGATTACGGTAAACTGCGTCTTTTGCTGATTTCAACACTTTTCAGCTTAACGTATTTTATCGTTTATTTTATGGTTTTCAGTATGTTCCACCCAGAAACGATCTATTATCAAACCGGATTGATGCCATTAATGTTGGTGTTCATACTGATTATTCCCATTCATATATTTTTGCATTGTCTGCCGATATGGATCTCGGGTCACAGAGCGTGTATGGCTTTTGGGGAAAATCGTTTTTCACTCTTTTGCCGTATACCAGAAGTCCTGTCTAGAAGAGTTGCCTTGTTTGGCGTTTCATTTCCACTGATTCTCATAACGTCGGTTTCGTTGATCGGTGGCTATATGTTGCCCGAATTTTTACATCTATTTGCGATTGTATCGACTTTGAATATTTTCCTGTGCGTAAAAGATATGATTTATATCATCCATCTATGGAAAGCACCGAAAGATTCATTTCTTGAAGACGGTGCTACAGGATTCCAAATCATCGTCAAACGTACATTTTAATAAATGGCTGTTTTTCCAAACTTCGTTGCTCTTGCACTTAAAGAAAGTATAAAATACTTTCTTCAGTATAAGGGCAACTAAGGCTCGACCTACAAAAGGCTTGGTCTCGCCAAGTTTTCTTTAAATGTCGTTGATTTCCGCTCCAGGATGCTCGCTTTCCGCGGGGCGTGCGGTGAGCCCACTCGTCGCCTTGCTACCCTTTTCAAGGAAGCATTTTTGCTCCTGCGTCTACAAGAAAGTCCTGTCGAAGCGAGCTTCCTCGTCGCATGCCTTGCGAGGAGATTATTCAGGTAGTAGGCACGCTGATCCCGCAGGACAAGGAAAGCTTCGGCAGCGGTCCATCGCACGAAGAAAATGCGATTTTCATTTTCGAGGAATCTCGCACCTTGCTCTCCAATCAACTTGCACAAGGTGATTTTTTTAAAATAACTCAAAAACAACAATCTTTTAGAAAAGAGCATAATAAATAAAGCCAAATATAAAACTAAAAGACTGACCCTGAACATCGATGTGATGTTACATGGACAGTCTTTTTTAATGGCGTTAATGTATGGATTTGCTCAGTCATGAGACTTTTCATCCTGAAACTCACTCTTCTGTAATATAGTAAACCTTGAATCGGATGTTATCTTTTTCAAGATCAAAGGATTCGGCTTTCAAGAACAGTTGATCCTTTAATTTTATCTGATTAAGCTTCAAAAGAATCGTTTCTTCTTTATCATTGATCTCAACCCACGGGGGCAAATCTGTACTCCCTTTGATAAACTCCAAAATTTTCGAGCCTGGCAGTTTCAGTTCCCCGAGCTTGATCGATTCTTCTTTTAACAAAAGATTTCCATTGTCTAATACTTGAGGTTCGAAATCCATGGTAAATTGGACTTCATTCGAAAAAAAAGTGAAGTATCCTTTCACCTGGACATTATCTTTAAGTTCGACATTATAATCGAACTTCGGATTTCTGCCGGATTTTAATTGTTCTAGTTGTTCTTTGATCAGAAAATTCAATTGATCCTTTGACGATTCGATATCAAATATCGGTTCTCCCTGCTTAGGTACATCGCGCATGGACTTCTCTTCTTGTCTATCCCCCATGAATACCAATGTTCCGACGATGATTGGAACAATGATCATGATTGTAAGTAAAATGAAAAAAGCATATTTCCATCTGAATTTCAAAGCGTTCTCCTCCCGTCCCCTTATAATCTATAATAGTTGATACTGTTCATTCTTTTAATATTTTGGTATGTTAGTAATACAATCTCTTAGTTTCGGAGGTTCAACCTATGACAATGATCGCAATTTATTATATAGCATTCGCATGTATCATTCTTTTCTTGTTTAATACACTTACGAATCGCTTATGTATTCAAAAGAATATCCCTGCAGAGAAACAGGTGAATGTATTCCGGTGGATCAACATCATGATCACGATCCTGTTAGTAAGCTCGTACATTGAAGTAATTTTTGTGCATTGACGCAATTTATATTCCATAATATTTCATTATTACCCAGACAGGTATATGTACAAACATAAAACTGTCCCTTTGTTTAGAGAGTTCGAACGTTCATAGGCATTTTGAACAGTACAAATGAAAACTTGATAAAATCAAGAACGTTCCTTAGTCTGGATAATACTCTTAAGGAGTTACACAGATACTAAAAAAGAGGCTGACAGCAATGGTCAGCCTCTTCCTCATTCAAAAATACGTATTAGCAAATCCAAGCTGCGCCTACGATAATCAATAGGATGAACAATACAACGATCAACGCAAATCCTTTTCCATACCCGTATCCACCCATGATGTCACCCCCTATTCCGGTGTTATGTTATCCTATGCATTGAGGTAAGCCAAAGCATAGGCTGCTATCCTTTCGCTCGGAAATTTCTCTAATTTTTTAGCAGATATAGCATGCTCCAATAATGATCAACAAAAGGAACAGTACTACAATCAAGGCAAAGCTGCCTCCATGTCCGTAACCCATTGCAATCCCTCCTTTGGTGTACACTTATAGTGTATAAGTCCAATGTCAATCTTGATTAGACCAATGCCCTTATTTTTAAAAACGGGCGGATGCACAAGCAATTCCAATAAATGTGTATTTTTTCTCATATTTGGTGTGTAGTGTGTATTTTTAACAGGTGGATATGCTATAGTAGGAGATGTGAAAAAATTTCTACATCATAGGAGTGTATGTCGATGAAAAAGTGGGTCCTGACGGTTGCTGCAGCAACGACGATTTTTGGTACCGCTGCATGCAGTAATAATGGCGATTCCGGTGATAGTAAAGTAATTGTCGAAACCAGTGCCGGAGATGTCACACAACAAGATTTCTATAATGAAATGAAAAAACAGCCTCAATCAGAACAAATTCTACAAGAACTCGTACAATACAAGGTTCTTTCTGAAAAATATGAAGTCAGTGATAAAGAACTTGATAAAGAGATCGATTACCTCAAAAGTCAATTTGGCGGAGATGAAGGTTTTGAAAATGCGCTTAAACAAAGCGGTATTGAAGGAGAGGACGAGCTTCGGGACGTGGTAAAACGTAACCTCGTATTCTTCAAAGCTCAGACTGAAGGTATCAAAGTTTCTGAAGATGAAATGAAGAAGAAATATGAAGAAGAATACAAAGTTAAAGAAGTTGAAGCACGCCACATTCTAGTAGAAGATGAAAAGACAGCTAAAGAAGTTAAAAAGAAGCTTGACGAAGGTGGAGACTTTGCAGAACTTGCGAAAGAATACTCTACTGACCCTGGTTCGAAAGACAAAGGCGGAGAGCTAGGTTCATTCCCACGCGGTCAAATGGTCCCTGAGTTCGATGAGGTGGCTTTTACACTTGAAAAAGGTAAAATTTCAGACCCAGTCAAGTCTCAGTATGGATTCCACATCATTGAAGTATTAGACCAAAAAACACAATCATTTGAAGAAGCAGAGTACCAAATCAAGAAAACATTGCTTCAAGAGAAAGCTCAAGAGAAAGCTCAAAAGGATCCAAAAGCCAACCCGATCGATAAAGCTATGAAAGATGCTAAAATCGACGTGAAAGATAAGGAATACAAGGACCTATTCAAGAAAGATGACGCAGAAGAACAAAAACAAGAATAAGTTGAGAAGGACTGACAATCGTCAGTCCTTTTTTGCATTTAAAGAAAGTATAAGTGAAGCTAGGGCCAGGCCATCGCCAATGGCTTAGGTCTGCCAAGTTCTCTTTATTGATCTGGAAGCTTTTTAGATCGAATTTTTAGATGTTTGAGCAAGAAAGTCGATCAAACTCGTTGATTTTTCCAATTCAAGGGTAACGATTTGGTTTTTCCAGGAGCCAAAAGAAATTTATTTACAACTGAGGACCCAATTGCCAAAAATCTGGAATTATCACTACAACAAGAAAATTATCTCTATAACTTTATTATGCGTAAGTAAATCCGCCCCATAGCAAAAAAAGCTGTCTCGCAATATTCGAGACAACCCTCATGCTCTATTCCCCAGATGCCTGGTTTCGCCGTTGCTTTTCTTCTTCAATCCGGTCCATGTAGATTTTGCCTTCCTCTTCGATATGGACTCGATCCAGCTTCCTATCCTCAACTGTATGAAACCATGCTCGATAGCCGGAGTACCCTATTCCTGCTAATACGAAGTACATCCACCAGGGGACACTTGAAAGAACCGGTTTAAGATTGCTGTATACACCTGTGAATTGTAACAATGCAAAAAATAAAACAACCGTAGCGACAACGTATAGGCGACGCATCGACTTTCCTCCTTTGTAGACAAGCTTTGTTATTACAAAGGTATGTAGGAAAACGGTTGTTTATGACTATTTAAAGATTGGTAGGGACAGACTTTTTTTGCTCGGTCAAAGGTTTATAGAATGAACGGTTATCAAGTGCAAAAACACGCTCTGTGAACTCACCTGGGTTCACTTTGCTTAGAGCACGGTCCATCATATTCATTTTCGCATCAATATTATCGATATAATGGAGAATTTCAGCTTCACGTACCAATGGAGGCTTAGGACTCCCCCACTCTGCTTTCGAATGGTGACTCAATACCATGTGCTGGAGGATCAATACTTCTTCTCCATCTATTTCTAATTCGCGTGCAGCCTCACCAATTTCTTCAACCATCATCGTTATATGTCCTAACAAATTACCTTCAAGGGTATAACTTGGTGCAACCGGCCCAGACAACTCCTTTGTTTTGCCAAGATCATGCAGGATGACACCCGCATATAACAAGTCCGTGTCTAACGATGGATACAGATGAGCGATTGACTTGGCAAGCTTAAGCATCGACACCACATGAAAGGCTAATCCTGAAACGAATTCATGGTGGTTCTTCGTTGCAGCCGGGAACTCGAGAAACGCCTTCTGATGTTTCTTCACAAGATGTCGGGTGATCCGTTGGATATTGGGATTTTTCATTTCAAAAATAGCTTGTGTGATCACTTCGGTCATTTCGTCCTGTGGAAGCGGTGCTGTCTCTACAAAGTCATGGACGCTAACGCCATCTTGTGTCGAAGTCAACCTGATCTGTTTCACCTTGAGCTGCGCTTTGCCGCGATAGCTGGTGATATCTCCCATCACTTTGACGATGGATTCGGGAACAAATTGCTGCTCGTCTCCAGGACTGGAATCCCACAGCTTTCCCTCAATATCCCCTGTATGATCTTGCAAAATAAGGGTCAGAAATGGTTTTCCAGTACTTGTGGTACCTTTAGCTGCCGATTTGATCAGCAAATAATCATCAAAAATATCTCCTACCTGGTATTGTTGGATTCCTCTTTTCATCCCTCTTACCTCCTCTTTTTTCAGCTGGATATGACCTGTCCAAAATGTGTCTGAATCTCTCCGAACTTAACAACATTTGAGAAAAGTGTCTGACACAAAGACAGCTCTGTGCATATTTTCATGGCGAATATAAAATATGTATATTGATAAAATCCTGCAGGGACTGGGTAGACCTGCAGGGTAACATTGCGAAGTTGAATACAAATCGGGTAAAGGAGGCCGATACGAACCATGATGAATGGGTGCATCAGACCTTGTTTCTTTTCTTTACATCTCATAAAACATCATTCTATTCACGCGCGGTACGCTATATGTTGATCACGATTGAAACACCATTTTTTTCATTTTGAACCTCTACAGTTCCATTATGAAGTTCTACGATACGTTTGACAATAGCCAGGCCAAGACCGAATTGTCCTTTATGGCTTTTTTCGAAAGGTTCAAAAAGGCGATCCAGTTTTTCTTCAGGTATAGTTTCGCCATCATTATGCACCTTCATTGTCGTTTGTCCATTTTCTCTTTCACATGAGATATCAATATAAGATTCCGCATAACGCAAAGCATTCTGGATCATATTTTCAAATACGACCTCCCATTGGCTGCGATCTCCTTTGAACTCGATATCTTCACCACTCACTTTTATCACAATTTCTTCCCGCTGGTACAGAAATCGATCAAGGACTTCCTGAATCAATGAACCGAATCGGATCTTTTCTTTTCGTGGCTCGTTGTCTTGCAAGGTATCAAGCTTTGAAAAATAAATCATATCTTTTACCCGTTCTTCCATCCGCCCAGTTTGATTGATGATCACATCCATCATTTCTTCAAGGTCTTTCTCTGGAAAAACACCGTCCTTGACGGATTGTGCATAGCTCTGGATCGTCATGATCGGTGTCTTTAATTCATGGGAGGCGTGCTGTATGAACCGTTTTTGGGACTGATCATTTCGTATCAAATTTTGTCGCATCCGTTCAAACTGTACCGAGAGCTGTTGGAAATCCTGGTCTCCTTTCAGCTCGAAGGGTTCGCGCCAGTTTCGATTACCAATCTGCTCAAACCGTGCACCAAGAGCCTTTAATGGCTTCCTTAAATAATTGGACAGCCAAATCGCAGGAATGATACTGATGACGATCCCGATGACAAAGATCCAGATCAGCCTTTCCCATAAACGCTGTACGAGCTGATCACGATATGTATCCCACATATACGATACCATGAATGCCTCATTTCCGTTCACTTCAATCGGCCTGATGACGTAAAAGAGTGTGGCATCCCTGTAGGAAAGCTGAAAATCACCTTCATCCTCTTCAAGCAATATCGCTTTTTCCCACATATGCCTCAATACCGTTTCGGGGACGGAATCCCCCTTTATAACAAAGGATTGATTACCGAGGAGAAGGTGGCCGACTGATCTCGCTGCCTCTCGTCGTTCTACGAAATTGAGGTTCGTATCCGGCAGTTCCTGTTCTGGTCCAGTCGGGCCTTCAAGAATGAGATCCTGTTGTTCCTTAATGATCCGGTATGATTCTTCGGTAAGTGCTTCACGCATGGATAACGGATAAATGACGACGACACATAATCCGACGACAAAAACCAATAGGAAAAAGGAAAGCCAGATTCGCTGTGCTATGCTAAGCTTTTTCACGATGTCTCAATCCTATAGCCACCGCCGTATAGTGTTTCAAGATTCAGACGTGGCATCTTCTTGCGGATACGGCGGACTACATCATCCACAGCACGCTCCGACCCGACGTAATCCTTTCCCCATACACCTTCAAGGATATCCAGCCTCGATTTGGTTTCATTGAGATGTTCCGTAAGGTAAAGGACGACCTCGAACTCTTTCGTAGTAAGGTCCACCTCTTCATTTCGATAAGTGATTTTACGATCAAGCGGCTGAATACAATATTCATTGACCCATCTGCTTTGATACTTTCCTCCTGGACCTTCATAAATTCGCTGCATGAGCTTTTTAGCCCGGATGATCAGCTCTTTCGGTAAGAACGGCTTTGTAATATAATCGTCGCTTCCCAATTCAAGACCAAGCACTCGATCGAGATCCTGATCTCTGGCAGATGTGAAGATGACTGGAACGTCCGTACGTTCCTTTATTTGTTTCAAAAGCTCATATCCATCCACGCCGGGAAGCATGATATCGAGAACCCATAGGTGTGGTGGCTTTTCGATGTATTCCAGGGCACTCGTCCCCTCATGAAAGACCTTTACCTTCCATCCCTCTTTTTCCATATACGCTTTCAGTACAGCTGATAAATCCTGTTCATCTTCTACTAGATAAATCATGTAGCCTTCCATATCTTCTCAACTCCTGGAAAACGAATAGGTTTGGACTTCAAGTGATGCTCTATCTGGTAACTGTAGTGGCTTCTCAGTCAAATAGGAAGCTGCATTTCCGTGACACGTAAAATAGAGCACCTGTCGATCTTGTGCAATGGATCGGATGAGCTCAAATGCAAGATTACGACGTTTTTCATCGAAGTTTACGAGAATATCATCCATGATCAAAGGGAAATCCCCCTGATTTTCATATTCTTCTGCCAATGCAAACCTTAAAGATAAATAAAGTTGCTCCATCGTAGCCCTGCTCAACTCTTCTGGCTTGAAAACCACTCTATCTTTACGTTCGATAAGGAAACTTTCTTCTCCTTTCGGGGCGATGATCCGGTTGTACTCCCCTTCTGTCAGTGCTTTATAATAACCTGCCGCCCGCTTGATCACACGCGGTTGTCTTTCAGATTGATAGTTTTGCTTCGCCCGATCCAGGACATATTGTGCTGTCCTGTAAACAGCCCATTTCTTAGCTTCTTCAATGAATTCACTCTTGGCCAGATGATAGGAATGAAGTTGATTCGAATATGTGCCATCTTCCTCTAAATGTGTTACCGTAGCTTGCAGTTGCGAGCAATCGTCACGTAACATGTCGATATCTCTGCTGGTTGTTTCATAAGCCTTGTCCAGTTTTTCTATACGAGCATTGAGATTGCTCAATTTTGAAGGATCGTTCCCCAGGTGTTCAATGGTTTTCAAATCTGTCGAAGCCTTCAGCTGAGCATCTACCATTTGCAGTTGTTCTGTCCATTTTTCATATTTTTCATTCGCTTTTCCTTTTTCGCGGAAAGCTTCTTCATCTTGTACCTCAGCTAATGCAAACAAGGTTTCGATTTCATCTGTATAATGTGTATACTTTTTCAACAATCCTTCATACCGTTCCTGAAGCTGTTCAATAGAAGCAGCTAGGCTGTCCTTTTCTTCACGCTTTTCCATCTCCTCCTTCAACTGTTTCGATAGATGCGATAGGTTCTGCTCTATCCCGTGTGTGAAGTCAATTTGACAGGCACGGGAGGTATCCAGAACGGTGCTCTCAAATTTGGAAAGTTCCGTTTGAAGCTGAGCTAGATTCTTTTTCAAATGACTCCGCTCGGTCAATCTTTTCTTCAGTTGATCGATCCGTTCAAAAATTTCAAGGAGCATTTCGTCCGGGACATTTTTTGGTATATGCGCCATACCTCTCCATCTGGACAGTTCTTCTTCGGTCTGGTGGTGCTCAATCTCCCACTCGTCATAACGACGGGCAACATTCTGGTATTTCTTTTCAAGGGCTTGTTCATGATCTTTCAAATGATCAAATTGGACTGCCAGCTGCTGTTGTTCGTGTAACAAGTGATTCAGATGATCCAGTTCTGACATATCATTGCTGTCCTGGTGATTATGAAGCTCAGCCTCAAGTTCGGTGATTTGCCGGTCAAGATCTTGCTCATTATCCAAGCCGCCTCTTTTATTGAGGAGAATACCTGTGCCTGCCATACTGATCCCGATGATGAGACCCGCAATATAATCGCCTTGCATCATCCAAATTCCCGTCAGCACGATCCCAAGACCGATCATCGTCCAAATGATGATGGGGTTGATCGAGTTTCTTTTTGAAGCGCTTTGGAGACTTTTCAGTGTTTCAATTCTTCCTTTCAATAGTTCCGGTGATTGACTATTCAAGTCCTTCACCTTTCCACGATAGGATTGAATCGTTTCATCTTGAAGCATCTGCTCGTCTAACCGGGTTCTCTTCGCTTCATTTTCCTCTAAATCACCTCGAGCATGCAAAAGGTCCTCATCGAGCCTTTTTTGCTCCTCTTTCGATTGTTCGAGCCTTTTCAATTTGCTGATCAACTGCTGTTTCGTAACAAGATCCGTGTTGATCGAACGGATTGTCCCTTCTGTCCATTCTTGACCAATTACCTGCATTTCATTATCAATTTCTTGCTGAAGATAATCGATCCGTACCTTCAGTTTGCTATAGTCTTCCTGTCTCCCTTTGTACAAACGGAAGTTGCTCTCCAGCTCATTGATCCGGGTTCCCTGATCGAGCATTTCATCGTTAAGGTGTATCCTATCATAAGCCTCTTTATTTTTTCGCATCAAATCTTCCACATGTTTTCGATCACTGTGCAACTCGATTTGCCGTTCTTTAAGATTTTGAAATCGATCCAATCCATCCTCGGGGAATGGCGTAGCGGCAGGAAGCATCTCCAGCTGGTTCTCGATTGTGTTTTTCTGTTCAAGAAGCGGATTGATTGATTGGAGATGCTTAAGTTCCGCTCTTTTTTGATCGAGATCATTTTTCGCTCTTTCTGATTTTGATAACGCCTCTCTTTTTCCCTCTAATTCGGATTTCATTCGATTATACTCATCAAGTTTCTTGCTCCATTGCTTCACATTTTGTTCCAGCTCATGGAGATTGTTCAGTTTCTGATTCAAAACGGGATTCTTGCCATTGGGTTTGAATAGTCGGTTTTGTTGATCTTCTAATGATTTCGAAATCTGGTTCAGCTGTTGGGCACCGGTCAACCCTGCATTGAAAAGATATTCTCCTAACTGCTCTGATTTGATTTCATTCACTTTTTGCAATCCGTCAAGGTTGAAAGAAAAGACATCACGGAAGGTTTGTTGGTTCACTTCCCCTAGGACCTGATGCAGGAAATCTTCTCCTTCATTACTTCCATCTTCTTTTACAATGGTGACCGTTCCAGAAGCGCCACCTTTCCGTTCAATGGTAAGGGTGCCATGTTCTGCTGTTTCGATACGTAATTTTCCGCCGTAGGCCTGGGTTGTCTTCGGCTCATATCTCAGCCGTTTTTCACTACGCTTCGGAAACCCGAACAACATATATTCGATAAAGGCCATCACAGTGGATTTTCCTGATTCATTTTCCCCATATATGACCTGGACTTCAGTCTCTTCAAATTGAATGAATTCATTCTCGAATCGCCCGAATCCGTATATATGTAAATCTATGATCCTCATCACCAACCCTACCTTTCTGATTGTAATGCTATCGATTCAATCAACAGCCTCTTGGCTTCTTCTACAATCTCCCTGTCTTCCAAACTTACATCATCTAAAAATTTCTTCGCTTTCTTATGCTTCAGAAGAGTGTCCAGAACGGGATCGCTCTTGTCCATTTGCTCGAATACGTTGAAAATTTCTTTCATGAAATGAGATTCTCCAAGTTCATTGATGTATTCTGTGTAAACGGGCTCAACGGCTAGACGATTCACCCATACAAACGGTTCTTCCGTATCCTCTCCTTCATGCAAATGATCCATCAGATCATCAAGTATGTCATTTTCGTTCAGTGATTTAAGAGCTGGACTTTCCCCCGAAAGCTCAATGGATAAAATCGTATTCATTCCGGTAGTGCGTAGCTTCTCTTTTACAAGGTTTATTTGAAGGATCAGATCATCCATCATGTCGGTTTTTGCAATTGAAAGACTTTCAGACTCCCATCGAACTGTTGAAGTTTCGAGAAATTCCAATGACGCGTCCACTTCGTTCATTTCGACCAGATAACAACCTTTTGGGCCACTCTCTTTCCGATTCAACCCTTGTATGTTACCTGGATAGATGACGTAGGGATGGTGGGAAAGTTCCTCTCTTTTATGGATGTGCCCTAACGCCCAATAATCGAACGGTTGAGCCTGCAACTCCTGCAGTATGAAAGGAGCATAAGTCTGATGATCGGTATTTCCACCGATCGTTCCATGGAGTAAAGCGATATGAAACGGGGGACCATCCTGCTTTTGATACTTTGATGATATATTTTCCGTCACCGCTTGCTTTGGATAGCTATAGCCATAAAGATGCGCATGGACTTCCCCTTCTTTTTCAAAGGGAAGCATTTCCGGTTCTTTGCTGCTGAAGAAATGGACATTGTCTGGCCATTTAAGTTTGATATACTTGCCGCCTAAATGATCATGGTTTCCATGTATGACAAAAATGTCAATCCTGTGATCATGAAGTCTTTGAAACTGGTTTTTCAAAAACAATTGTGCCTTCAAACTCCGATTCGCACCGTCATACAAGTCCCCTGAAATGACAAGGAAATCGACCTGTTTTTCAATAGCAAGCGTAACCAGGCGTTCAAAGGATCGGAACGTACTATCTTTGACGATATTGAAGATGGCCTCTGGCAGGTGCCCCAAACCCTTGAATGGTGTATCGATATGTAAATCTGCAGTATGTATGAATCTGATTTTCCACATGGTCATCTCATCCTTCCTCCAAGTGAGATACTTATTGCTATTTTACCACATCCATACGAGCGTTTGTTCGTTATACGATGATATAGAAAGGCTGTTTTCTAAAAGATTGTTTATAAAAAAAAACACCTTGTGCAACTTGATTGGAGAGCAAGGTGCGAGACTCCTCGAAAAGGAAAATCGCATTTTCTTCGTGCGATGTAACGCTGCTGAAGCTTTCCTTGTCCTGCGGGATCAGCGTGCCTACTACCTGAATAATCTCCTCGCAAGGCATGCGACGAGGAAGCTCGCTTCGACAGGACATTCTTGTAGACGCAGGAGCACAAATGCTTCCTTGAAAAGGAGACTCCTGAGGTCGTTAGGAGACGCCGCACGCCCCGCAGAAAGCGAGCATCCTGGATCGGAAATCAACGACTTTTAAAGAAAACTTGGCGAGACCAAGCCTTTTGTAGGTCTAGCCTTAGTTGCACTTATACTGAAGAAAGTATTTTATACTTTCTTTAAGTGCAAGAGCAACAAAGTTTGCGAAAACAGCCTATAAAAAAGACCCTATCACCATGAAGCGATAGAGTCTTTGGATGTTTCTATTTTCTTGTCAATTGTATTGCTTTCTTGAAATTCTTAAAACTGGTTGCATTGCCATACATGAGCACACCACCGCGATAGACTTTGGCAGCTATGACTGCGAAAATGCCAATCGTTACGATCAAGATGAGAATACCAAGTATAACTTCCCATGCAGGGATATTGAGCATCTCTACTCTTAAGAACATGATCATCGGTGTGAAGAATGGGATATATGACATGATGGCAACAAAACCGGCCTCAGGATTCCCGAGCCCCGACATCGCACCCATGAATGCGACGACAATAATCAAAATGACTGGTGTAATCACCTGATTCGCTTCTTCCACCTTATTCACTAAGGAACCGAGCATCGCAAGGAGTGTTGCATATAACAGGAAGCCTAACAGGAAGAATATGATTGCATAGACGACTGTAGAAATCGGCAGCTGGTCGATCTGGATGAAGGACGTGAAATCTGTCGGAGACTGTGTTGATTCCTCCCCACTGGAGGGTCCATATTTAATCGACAAGAATCCAACCAGAAAGATCAGAAAAAACTGTGTCATTCCTAAAAGCGCAATCCCGAAAATTTTTCCAAACATCTGTTTGACCGGTGAAACGCTTGAAATCAGTATCTCCATCACTCTTGATGATTTTTCAGTCGCCACTTCTGTCGCGATCATGCTTCCATAGAAAATAACCGCAAAATAGATGACAAATAAAAGCACATAAACGATTGATCGCGCTTGATTCAGTTCTTCTTCAGTTTTTGCTCCTTCTGCCAGGGACGCTTTTTCAAAAGAAACAGGCTCATATAAACTGGTCAATTCGGCAGGATCTACACCTAACTGCTGTGTAGCCATCATCACCTTCGTCTGTTGAAGGTTACTTTCGATCGTACTGATCCACCCCGCCTCAGGGACGCCTGCTGTCTTCAGTACCCCTTCCGGCAGACCTTCTTCGTTCTTTTCTAGGTATAAAAGCGCATCATAATCACCATCCAGGACACTTTCTTCTACTTCTTTTTCACTCTGATTTGTTTTGGTCATCTCGATGTTATCAGACGTAGCATCAACTTGTTGCTTTAATAACTCATAAAAGCTGCCTGACTCATCAAGGATTGCGACTTGTTTCTTATCTTCGTCATCTCCATTGAACGTATTGACGATTGTCTGCATGTTCGTAAGGCCAAGTATAAGCAAAAGTGAAGCAACTGTTGTCAAAATAAACGCTTTTGAGCGAATTCTCGTCTTATACGTATGTAACATCACGATCCAAAGTTTATTCATAAGAAGCACCTACTTTTTCGATAAAGATGTCATTCAACGATGGTTCCTCCAGCTCGAATTTACGGACGAATCCTTTACTGTTGATGCTATCGAAAATCTTTTGTGAAACATCTTCATTTTCGACCTGAAGATGTACACCTTCTGTCACCTGTTTATACCGGACAACACCTGGAATGTCCTTAAGATAGCTTAGATCAAAGTCCGCATAGACAGTCACATTCTTTTTACCGAAAGACCGTTTCACTTCCTTCAATGACCCATGCACGACCGGACTTCCTTTATGAAGGATGCATAGATGTTCACAAAGTTCCTCCACATGCTCCATCCTATGGCTTGAAAACACAATCGTCGTCCCTTCCTTTTTCAACTCAAGAACAGCTTCCTTCAACATCTCGACATTCACCGGATCAAGTCCACTGAACGGTTCATCGAGGATCAGGATCTTCGGCTTGTGGAGAACAGCAGCTATGAACTGGATCTTTTGCTGATTACCCTTTGACAGCTCTTCAACTTTTTTATTTTCATATTCAGGAACCTTGAATCGTTCAAGCCACTTTTTCATTTGCGGCACGATTTCGGATTTCTTCATCCCTTTCAGACGGCCTAAATATAGTAATTGATCGGAAACTTTCAGACTTGGATAAAGTCCTCGTTCTTCCGGCAAATAACCGATCAGGTGCGAATCCTTTTGGGATAAAGGTTGATCATTCCATGTGATTTCCCCGGCTGTCGGTGTCAATAATCCGATCACCATTCTGAACGTGGTCGTTTTCCCTGCACCATTCGCCCCTAACAAGCCGAAAATTTGATGTTCAGGTATATGAAATGAGACATTATCAACAGCGGTGAAGCCAGCGAAATTTTTCGTTACGTTTTCAATATGTAAACTCACGGTTTCATTCCCCCTCACCTATATAACGGTTGCCCGGTAAAAAAGTTTCATCGTTTTTGCGGGCTTGCCAAATAATTAACAAGAAGGAGATTCGGAAAGTATCTAGAATATAAGCAGGAAAAGGAGGTTGGGATATCCACATGAAAATGTACATCATAACCGTTTTTGATAACAAAGGTGAAAAGATTTATGAAGAATCCTTTGAAGCAGCTGACAACAACGAGGCTAAAAGAATTGGGCAAGATATACTGGCAGACAATGATTATGAGAACCACACAAGCCGAGTGACCTCCCCTTCAGGAGAACTTGTTTTATTCCATCGATGAAACGTACGAAGGCGGCATCTATTCAAGGTGCCGTTTTTCTAATATTTGAAGAAAGTATAAATACTTTCTTCTATATAGGGGCAACTAAGGCTCAGGCTACGATAAGGCTTAGCATTACGCCAAGTTTTCTTTATCCGATATTAGAATTAAGGGTGGTTGACAGTCAATATGAGCGTGACGGGTTTTTGTAAAATAGTGTCGTCCAACTGATAAACCGCTTGCTTTGGCCGTAAGAAGTTATTTTTGAGTCGTTAAAACGTCAATTTTTGGCCATATCGGAGGGAGGTAGGATATGAATTTTCGTAGAGCATTACTTGAACATCGAGATTCTACTGTATTTGAGACAAAGTCAGGATCTCTTTTTATTGAAGAATCGGAAGCCGCTTCTGTTGCAGTTGTTGTATTCCACGAAGGCAACCTTACCCTTGTAAGGCAATTCAGACACCAAATGGATCAACAGACATTCGAGTTGCCCGGGGGCGGTCTCAATCCCGGAGAGCAACCTGAAAATGGAGCAAAACGAGAATTGGATGAAGAAACAGGGTTAACCGTCGATAACCTTACATATTTAGGGACCTATCATCCTCAATCCTATTTCACTAATCGATTTTCACATCTGTTTTTCACAAATTCGATCAAGAGCTTTGGCAATCAAAAGCTCGATGAAGATGAGGAAATCGAAGTCATTCAGATGCCGCTCATGGATGTTTTAAAATCAATACGGGATGGAAAGATTCAAGATGGGGAACTAGGATATGCGCTCTTTCTATGTCAATTGAACGGATACATATAGTACGAGCTGATCTCCCCATGGAAAGCGAGTATATTTCAACAGCACTTATGGAACGATTTATTAAAAAACAATGACCTATGGAGGGTGGTTTCGTTCCTACTAGGTCATTGTGGATTTAAGTATGTGGTTATTCCATTGTTGTAAGCCAAGCGGCAACATTTTCAGCTTCTTCTCCTTCAATCAAACCTGCAGGCATTCCACCGCCGCCGTTTTTGATTTTTTGAAGAATTTCATCCTGATTCATGTCTTTTCCAACTGTTTCAAGAGATGGAGCATTCCCCCTACCTTCAAGGTTTTGCCCATGACAGGAAGCGCAATTTTGGTTAAAAGTTTTCTCAGCAGCTGCAACATCAACAGAATCGCCTCCGCCGTCTCCTTCATCAGCTCCGTTCTCATCTCCTCCACCACCACACGCAACTAGTCCGGCTACAAGCAATAATGAAAAGGCAAGAATTGATAAGAATCGCAACATTTGAACACCCCACTAGTATTTTGATGTTTTCATTTTTCCCTAAATCCTATATATAAAACATGATTTTTCCATTGAAGTGGTAATTAGCTGATTTGAGCTCAAGTTGAGCAAAAATCAGCCCAGCTTGAGCATTTTCCCCGTTAGCTTGAGCAAAAACCAAGTCAGCTTGTACAATTTCACCCCCAACTTGAACAAAAATCAGGTCCGCTTGTGCAAATTACTACTTTAGACCTACAAATCGAGTCCCTGATTTGTTCAATCTCTAAGAAAAAAAACGGACTGGTCAATAGACCAGCCCGTATCTTTTTGGAGTTGCCTTAGCTCATGCCGATCCATACACTCTTGACTTCAGTGTAGTTATCAAGTGCATAGGAGCCCATTTCACGGCCGATACCAGATTGCTTGTATCCTCCGAATGGAGATGCTGCATCAAACGCGTTATAGCAGTTCACCCAAACCGTTCCTGCTTTTAAGCGGTTTGCAACATAGTGTGCACTCTTGACATTTTCAGTCCACAATCCAGCAGCAAGGCCGTAACTAGAGTCATTAGCACGATCGATAACCTCATCCAAATCTTCAAATGGCATAGCAGCAACAACTGGACCGAAGATTTCTTCCTTCGCAATCGTCATCGTGTCATTGACGTCTGCAAAGATTGTCGGCGAAACGAAGTAACCTTGATCATAAGGCTTCGTACCACCAGTCAGCAGCTCTGCACCTTCTGACTTACCTTTATCAATATAGCCTAATACACGATTATGCTGCTCTTCGGAAACAAGAGGCCCCATCTCCGTATCAGGATCAAGTCCCATACCTTGTTTGATTTTCTCGGAATGTGATACAAGGTCTGCTACGACATTATCAAATGACTTCTTCTGAATGAAAAGGCGGGATCCTGCACAGCACACCTGACCTTGATTGAACATGATACCGGACAAAGCACCTGGAACCGCCTTCGACATATCCGCATCTGGAAGGATGATGTTCGGTGATTTACCGCCAAGTTCAAGTGTTACACGCTTAAGGTCATTTGCTGCTGTTCGCATGATATGCTTTCCGACTTCAGTAGAACCTGTAAAGGCGATCTTGTCGACCATCTCATGCTCAAGGATTGGTCCACCAGTCGTTTCACCATAACCAGTGACGATGTTCACGACACCTTCAGGGAATCCAGCTTCTTGCATGAGTTCAGCTAAGTAGAGTGCTGAAAGCGGTGTTTGTTCAGCAGGCTTCAATACGATCGTACATCCACTTGCCAATGCTGCTCCCATTTTCCATGCTGCCATCAATAATGGGAAGTTCCATGGGATGATCTGCCCCACTACCCCTAACGGCTCATGGCGTGTATAGTTGAAAAACTTACCGGAAACCGGGATCGTCTGTCCGACAATTTTAGTAGCCCATCCAGCATAATAACGGAAATGCTCGATTGCGAGCGGTACATCCGCATTTGTCGTTTCACGGATTGGTTTACCGTTATCAAGTGTGTCCAGCTGTGCTAATTCTTCTTTATTTTCTTCCATCAAATCTGCTAGCTTATAAATCAGTCGGCTTCTTGATGCAGCACTCATCTTTGACCAAGGACCTTCGTCAAAAGCTTTCCGCGCAGCACGTACAGCTCGATCGACATCTTCTTTTTCCGCTTCACTTACGACAGCGAGAACTTCACCGTTGGAAGGATTTAATGTTTTGAATGTTTTACCTGAGGCAGAAGGAACCCATTCCCCATTGATAAACAATTTTTTCGTCCCGTTCAGAAATTCAGCGACTTTCGGCTTCAATTGAGCGTCTAATACTTTTTCCATCATAATCCTCCTTCAAAATTTAAGATGCACCTCACTATTTCTTGAAAAGCGATGAAAACCCTTTCAATTTATGATTTTTTAACAATTTTAATGTCGAGATATATCGTCAAAATACGCGAATTCAATATGTGCAAATATATTAATTGAGGTGAAAAGCACTACCATTGGAGGATTATAGACTTTTGTTACAATGTCGAAATATGAGAGAAATAAAGCTGAGAATAAGATCCGCACCTATAAGAATATCCACTTTGTAATATTTGTAATGTTATATTAACATTGCTTGTCCAAAAGGGGGTTGTCGATATTTCCTCAACAATCTAAAAAGAGGCTGAGTTCCTTCTCAGCCTCTACATCATACGTCAATTTTCGATCGGTTGTTCGATTTGCATCTTCATTTGTCTACGGAAGACTTCCCGGACCAAATAGCCGACACCGTGCTGCTCATTCGTGCGTGTCACCCAATCTGCTGCATTTTTCACATCCTGGGATGATTGACCCATCGCAACGCCAAGTCCAGCCATCTGGATCATTTCTATATCATTCGTAAAGTCACCGACAGCGACCATTTCATCCATCGAAACCCCAAGATGCTTACCAAGGATCTGTAAACCTACAGCCTTGTTGATCGACTTGGGAATCACTTCAAAATCGCATCTTGTTGAAGCAGTGATCTGGACGCCATCAATTTTTTCTTTCAATTCTTGATACGCCGCTTCCTTTTCTTCTTCATCGAAAAATTGAACATCAATCTTTGGCACTGACATCGGTTTTTCCTCTAAATGATCACTCAATTTTTCAGTAAAGGTTACCGGATAGAATAACGGATCTCCGATTCCCATTGTCATTTTTGCAACGATATGCGATTTCTGTTGTACTTGGTTCCCTAAAGAATACCGTTCATGAAGCAGTCGGATATGAGCGTCATACTTTTCTAAAATTCGCACGATCTTCCGTACATCATAGGCTGATATCCGTTCTTCATGGAGCGGTTCATCAATTGACGAAGCAATCAAAGCACCATTATGGGTAATGAGAATGCTATCAAGCTTCAATGCCTTGGCGATTTTTTGAGCGGACGGAAAGTTCCTTCCTGTTGCCAGGGTGACATACACCCCCTTGTTTCTCACATAATCAATCGCTTCTTTCGTCGAACGATCGATTCTGAAATTACTCCTGAGCAGGGTACCGTCGATGTCTAAAGCAAGCAGTCGATAAACCAGGATAATCCCCTCCAATCTATACTTCTCCTCTTCTCATCTCTATGACAAACTGAAAATGAATAGAACTGAAGGATAAAAACAGGATTTGAAGGTTCCGTACCGAAATAGTGGGATGGCGAAAAATTTAGGGGGAACGTCATGGAACAGAAACAGATACAAACTACAGAAAAACCAAGGACTAGACAGAGTCTGAAGGAGGATCTCCATACACTAGGGGTAAAAGAAGGTATGATTTTGATGGTTCATACGTCATTAAAACCTTTAGGGTGGGTTTGTGGTGGATCGCAAACCGTCATTCAAGCTTTGATGGACGCGGTCACTCCGGAAGGGACCTTGATCATGCAAGCCCATTCGGCAGATCTATCGGATCCAGCGTATTGGTCCAACCCTCCTGTGCCAAAAGATTGGTGGGAAACGATCAGGGAGACAATGCCTGCATTCGAACCAAGAATGACGAAAACAAGAGGTTTAGGGATCATTCCTGAACAATTCAGGACGTATCCAGATGTTTATCGAAGCTATCATCCGACTATGTCTGCTGCAGCATGGGGAAAACATGCTGAAGAAATCACCAACAACCATACGCTTGATAATGGATTGGGTGAGCAATCGCCCATTGCAAAAGCTTACGAGCTTGATGCATATGTGTTGTTTTTAGGAACTGACTTCGATACACATACATCCTTTCACCTTGCTGAGCATCGGTCCGGTATTCGAAAGACCGTTTCAAGAGGCGCGCCGATCATCGAAAATGGAAAACGTCTATGGAAGAATTATCTGGAGATTGATTACGATGATGATCCATTTGCGGAAGTCGGAAAAGCATTCGAGAAGGAAAATGAAAGTATCCTGAAAGGCAAGGTCGGCTCTGCAGACTGCAAATTATTTAAACAGAGAGATTCTGTCGATTTTGCAGAAAAATGGTTTGAAGAGCAGAAAAGGGATGAAGGTTGAATTGGATTCTAGTGATATCGTCCCGAATCACAAAATTACACGCACGATTTATAAAGAAAACTTCCTTATAATTAAGAAAATGTAAAAACGAACGGCTGACACCTAATGTCAGCCGCTCCATTTTATTACTGTTCAGGTTGCTCTGGAGTTCCGTACAATTCTTCCAAAGGCTTTGTTACGATTTTATTGATGTCCTGGATAAGCATGCTTACGCGTTGCTCTGCGCTCATCAATTTAGAAATAACTTCGTTTTGTTGTACAAGCTCGAAAGTTTGTTGAGCTTTCTGTGCCTCTTCTTCAGTGATTTGCTGTCCTTGCATTTGCTTTTGCTGAAGCTCTACTTGCAAGTTACGAAAGTTTTCGAACATGTTCTTGACGCTTTCGTCTGCATTCACTTGATCATATAAGCTTTGAAGCTCCTTGAAGTCATCACTTTCACGTAATGCATTTTCTAAATTGTATGCCGCATCATGGACATTTTTACTCATAGTTAGCCTCCTAATAATTAATAAATGCCGTTACTATTAAGCACCGTTACCACTATAACAGGCTTCAGGTCATAAAGTAAACCAAAAGACCCTGTATGAAGCCGATGATCCCTCCAAGTAGTGCGCCAAGGTAGGTAATCATCTTCAATTCTCTTCTGGAAATCGATAGTACCATTTCTTCCAAGCGTTGGACAGAAAATGTTTGAACCTGTTGACGGACCAATTCTGATAACTGCAGTTTCTCCATGATTTTTTCCATATTGTTCCCAATCCAGCCTAACGAACGATCGACCAGCTCAGGGATGACTTTCTTCCCAATCGTAGGACGATATGGGTGGATCAATTCATGCAGGGGTTTTGAAAAAATCGTTTTCGTATCAATCTGACCGATGACCCAATCCATAGCCTTATCCTGAGAATCCCTCAGTTTCAATAGCCCGATGACATCAGATACGGGACGTTCCTTGAATGCATTCCATTCATTTGAGATTACACGCTCCATCATGTAGGCAACTGTTTCTTTCCTGAGAATTTTGATCAGTTCGGTTTGTACTTTATCAATCAAGCTCTCATTCCCAAGGAACATATTGATCATATTCCCAAGCATTCCTCTTCCGGCTAGAAATTCATCAATCAATTGTTTCAGCTGACGTTTTCCTTCAACACTTGTGACAAAATCAATCAGCTTTTTTTGGATGAACCTAGTGGTTTCTGGTATGTACGCTTCCATCCGTCGATTCATCGATTCCGTTAGGAGAGATTTGATTGGTTTTTCTTCCAGACGGTCGATCGTATCTTCAATTCGGTCATGTAAAAAGGTTTTCAGTTTATCGTCGAACTGTTCATTGAACTGAGCTTGGTTCAGCAGTTCTGCAGCAACCTCATTGATCGATTTATCGGTTTCCAGCTGTTTGCCGATTTCGTTTTGTGCCCAATGTACAAGCTCTTTTTTAAAATGGGATTGTGCTAATTTTTGTTGCAATCCTTCTTTTGTAATCAAGTGGTTGACGACCATCTGACCTAGTTGGACAGCAAGTTCTTCTCGCCGTTTCGGTATCAGACCGGGAGTGAATGGGAGTTTGAATCGCCCGATATAGATCGCTTTATAAGGGCGGAACAGCATTTTGATCGCGAGTGAATTGGTGAATCCCCCAATTGCAGCTCCAATAACGACCATCATCAATATTATCCATATGAATTCCATCAAAACCAACCTTCCGTACTTATGTCACCGTTTATCATTTCTTACCATAGTATACGATATCCACACCCGCCTATAAAACAACTAATAAAAAAGGCTCTTTTCGCGTATGTTGTTGCTCTTGCACTTAAAGAAAGTATAAAATACTTTCTTCAGTATAAGGTCAACTAAGGCTCGACCTACAATAAGCTTGGTCTCGCCAAGTTTTCTTTAAATGTCGTTGATTTCCGCTCCAGGATGCTCGCTTTCCGCGGGCGTACGGTGAGTCCACTCGTCGCTTTGCGACCTCATGCCTCCTTTTCAAGGAAGCATTTGTGCTCCTGCGTCTACAAGAAAGTCCTGTCGAAGCGGGCTTCCTCGTCGCATGCTTTGCGAGAAGATTATTCAGGTAGTAGGCACGCTGATCCCGCAGGACAAGGAAAGCTTCGGCAGCGTTACATCGCACGAAAAAAATGCGATTTTCATTTTCGAGGAGTCTCGCACCTTGCGTTTTTTAAAAATAACTCAAAAGCAACAATCTTTTTAGAAAAAGCCTAAATGAATGAGGGAGTATCATGACCAGGAAATTCAAGATTTTTTTTACGTACACAGAAACATCTTCCTCAAATCCGTATAAAATTTGGCTCAGCAATCATCTTCTCACTTATTTTGACATCCAATTAAACGAGAGACTTTGGCTCCGCTTCGGCAGTGAACGAATATTAGTGACTTGTTTAATAAAATTGGATGATTCCTATTTTACATTATCCGTGCCGAAAGAAATCCAGAAAGATCATTATCTTCCCGTTCCTGATCGATACTATACTTTGACCTACAATCCGCTTTTAAAAGAATTACGGATCGGCCCTGTCATAGCAGTGTTGGCTGATAAGACACCTTTCGGAAATATCACTACGTTTTCAAAGGAAATCGCTTCTTTATGTGAGGATCACCTCGCAACGTTTTATCTGTTTTCATTAGAAGATATCCATTCCAATTGGATACATGGCTATACGATGAAAGGGGATACTTTCACTCAAAATGTCTTTCCATATCCAGATATCATCTATAATCGAATATCCAGCCGTACATCTGAGCGGTCAGAGGCATGTTTACAATTTTTCAAACATTGTCAGGATTTTGGAATTCCATATTTTAATGATCATTTCATCTCTAAGTGGGATGTTTTTCACATATTAGTAGAAAGTGACGCTTTAGCTGCATACTTACCTGAAACACATAAAAAAATCGATGAGGAAACTTTGATGAATTTAATGACAAAACACGCTTCATTGTTTTTAAAACCAGATCATGGTTCAGAAGGGAGAGGTATCATCCGGATTACAAAAGAACCTGAAGGGAAATTCAAACTGGAATCATCCAAAGAAATTGATCCTCCACTCCCCTCTTTATCCATTAAGGGTGTATTGAATTTCATCAAACAATTCGTACCATTGGAGAATTATATCATTCAGCAAGGTATTCCTCTGATGACCCATGCGAACGGGAATGTCGATTTTCGAATCCTGTGTAACCGGAACGAAAAGGGCGATTGGTGCATCACCTCAAGTGTTGCAAGAGTGAGTGATTCGAATCCGATCGTAACGAATATGGCGTATGGTGCCAAATCTTATCCTTTGACTGAACTTTTGTCCGGATCGTTTGAAACAGCAAAAGCCAGGTCAATCAAAGCTCTACTTTATGAACTGTCCTTGGAAGTATCGAAAAGTCTTCATCTGATTGCGGATGGTATCTTCGGTGAATTCGGCATCGATTTCGGTATCGATAAGAGCGGACACCCATGGATATTGGAAGTGAACTCAAAACCTTCCAAGCACTATACGACTGCTCTAAAGCAAGGAGAGATACGCCCATCAGCCTTAGGTGTTTTCCTGTTTGCACACTATTTATATACACATGATTTGAGTAACGAGTTTCGAAAGGAGTATGATCATGCTTAACCCTCAATCGATTCCCATTGTCGAGACAAAGGAAGATGTCATCTACACACCATTCAGCCTCTTTCAACAATGGGTGCAGAACCGGTCCTTCCCTTCAAAAGTCATGTATGGACAACGAGAAGTGCCCGTTGCCATACAGCCCCATCCAGATCGTAAGGAACAATATATGTTATCAACAGCACTCTGTACTAAATTGAATCTCTTAAAAGATCAGCAACACCATATTCATGAATGGAATGGCACCTTGTACATTGGTCCAGTAGTCGGTATATTTACCGCCGGATTTACTGGGGGCACGTATAAGCCGATTGGAGAACGTTCCACCATGTTCGCAAAACTCCTTTTTGAAGCTATGGAAGTAGGTGTGACTGCTTATATATTCGGCACACATCATGTCGACTGGAATGAAAAAAAGATCAATGGTTATATATATGGCAAGTCAGGGTGGAGCCAGTATCCGCTCCCATTTCCAAATATCGTTTATGATCGTCTTCCAAACCGGCGTATTGAAAGGTTACCAGTCACCTCAGAAACGAAAATGAAACTCGAACAGGAAACGAATATGCTCTGGTTCAATCCTGGATTCTTTAATAAATGGTCGGTCCATGAACTCTTATACGATAATAGACAGATCCGCAATTATTTGCCCGAAACCTTGAATTCACCTGAAGCTTCACAAATCGAAGAAATGCTTCACCGTTACAAAAATGTCTATGTAAAACCTACAAACGGAAGCCTCGGAATCGGCATTCAACAAATCATCAAAAGAAGAAAGGATCCTTTCTACTATTGTAAATTCCGGACCAATGGTCAAAATCGCTTAAGGCGTTACACGTCTTTAAAAAGGTTACTGCGCCAACAATTCCCGAAAGGACTTGAAGGGTACATGGCACAACGCGGCATTCATCTGCTCAGTTGTAACGGAAAACCGATCGATTTCAGAGTCCATACGAACCGGAACCTGGATGGGGATTGGGAAGTCAGCGCAATCGCTGTAAAACTCGCGGGAACAGGAAGCGTCACCACACACGTAACCAGCGGAGGAAAAATCCTTACCCTGCAAGATATTGTGAATGAAATGGGGAAATCCAAATCCATCACACAAGATATTAAAATAGCAGCGTTGGAACTTAGTGATTCACTAACTGAAAAAATGGAAGGGGTCATCGGAGAGATCGGCTTTGATTTAGGAGTCGACCATGAAGGTGCAGTCTGGTTATTTGAAGCGAACGCCAAACCAGGGCGAGGGATTTTCAGCCATCCGAATTTGAGTGCATCCGATAAAAGAACTTCTAGACTTCCTTTCGAATTCTCGATTTATTTATATGAACAACTGATAAAAAGACCGGTTGCGGTGAAAAGATGATTTCGATCAGCTGGGACGTGGAGTCTGAAAAGTGGCATCACCATGAAAAGGGTCAAACACTCATATGGGGAGCGGCTGATGATCCCCTCCCCTTTTCCGCGTATAGGAACAGCAGTCTCAATCTTACGCTGATAAAGAAAGAGGGTAGTAAGGCCGGACCTATTGTCGGGATTCTTACATCTGCAAAAGCCAGTCTCCCGTTCATCGGAAATATCGATACGTTCATCCGTTTGATCAGTTGTGTCCATGAAAACGGCGGGCTTGCAGTGGTTTTTTCATCAAAGGACATATCGTCCACCTCGATTTCCGGCTATACCTACGACCTAAATACACTGATGTGGAAACGCGTGAGAACTCCTCCTCCTGATTTCGTCTATAACAGGATTCCATATAAAAAGGACGAGAACAAAGAATTCCATCGTTTACTATCCTGGCTGGACGATTTTTCTATCCCATACTTCAACCTGTGCTTTTTTCAGAAATGGGACACTTATTTGATCTTGAATGATAACACGAATTTGCAGCCGTTTTTACCTGAAACGAAATTGATACACTCAAAAAAGCAGTTGGAAGACTTTTTGATTAAGCATGGCCAGATTCTTATAAAACCAAGTGCAAGTTCCAAAGGAAAAGGGATTTTCACTATAGAACAAAAAAAGAGCGGAGGTCTTCTCTATCACTCGAATAATAGAAGAATACGGATCGATCTCAGTCAAATATGGAAAATCCTACAGTATGAAAAGAACTTCATCATGCAGCCATTCATCCAGCGAAAAACGTATCAAGGTAGACCATTCGACTATCGTATCCTTGTCCAAAAAATCGAAAATAAGTGGCATGTGACAGGGTATGGTATACGATGTGCAGGGGTAAACCGTCTGACGACCCACGTCCCCGCAGGCGGAGCACTTTTGTCTTCAGATTTCGCCCCTCTTCATTTAGACACTATTCGGAACATCGCATCTGAAACAGGTTCTTCTCTTGACCGATCCTTAGGTCCTGTCGGGGAGTTTTCAATTGATCTAGGTGTAGATACTGAGCAGCAGTCTTGGATATTTGAAATCAATTCAAAACCGATGATCTTTGATGAGATTGAAATACAAATGCAAGCCCTGAGAAATTGGTATCAGCAAATATTAGAAATGTCAGGATTTCCCCGTTTGGACATAAAAGATCCTCCCCTCACTCATACTAGTGAAAAAGGAGGATGAACGATGACCAATAAAGATGAAAAAGGATCGGAACATGAAGGACGAGATCGTTATTTCATGGATATCGATCGTATGATCAACGAAGGAATGGCTGGAGGAACAGTTTCCAGACCCGACACTCAAGCTCAAATCGACGAGAGCCGACCACTTTATGAAGAAGAACCGCCTGTTGAATATAAAAACAAAAAAAACGATAAGTAAAGAAAACTTGGCCAAAGTTGCTCTTACATTTTTATGAAAGGCTCTTTTCTAAAAGAATGTTTCTTTTGAGTTATTTTTAATAAATCACCTTGTGCAAGTTGATTGGAGAGCAAAGCCTTAGGGATAGAAAGCTTTGTTTTAGCGGAAAGTGACCCCAGAGTGATGAATCTTTGGAGGTCCTTTTTCAATGAACCTTGCTAGTTTCCCCTGATTACGAACGTTCTTGTTATAATAGAGTTACAATTATGCTGAAGGGGTTTTCGTTCATGTCTGAAATCAAGAAATTGCAGAAAATATTTGGCAGAAATGCGTTTGTTCATATAACTGATGCTGATGAAACAAAAAGTTACACATGGTACCGCACCCCGGATGGTGAAGAAATCGGTGTGGATCTGGATGTGCTTTCCAGTGATTCAGAAAAATTACTTGGGGTTTTTCTGACCCCCTTATCGAACCGACCTGTTCAGGAAGATGAAAGCCAGCATGCCTGGTATGAGCTTCTATATAACAACCGGACCCCGGAATCCGCCCTAACATTTGAGCAAGGGCGTTTTTTGCATTTCAGTATCCATAGCCAGGATGTTGAGCATGAGTTATTCATTGAATCGTTCCAAAACATGTTATCTGAAGATGTCGTTCCTGTTTGGAAGGATCGATATACAGGAGTTTTTGTTGAACCGCAAACAGAGCACCCAACTTCAATGGAGCAATTACTTGAATTACTCCATACGATTGAAAGTGATTTCTATATGAAAACATCACTTTTCATCGGTTCAACCTTCTCTTCCATTACTGAAGCGAAACATCAATTTGATAAGGAATCTTCTTTTTATAAAATTACAACAGAACATTTCCAAAGTAAACGACGGATACATACACTTTCCACTGTTCTTCCTAAGGTTCTTCTCCATCACTCAAATAAAGAAGATACCCTATATATCTATGAGAAAATCCTCAGTCATATAGAACCTGATTTATTGAAAACGGTCAAAACATTACTCGACTGCAATTTGAACCATACACATGCGGCCAAAAAGCTTTTCATTCATCGTAACAGTCTCCAATATCGGATTGAAAAGTTCACTGACCTTACCGGGCTGGATCCAAAAGAATTTGATGATGCGGTAACCATTCATTTGCTTCTCACGATAGTAGAGTGAGAAGCTTTTGTACAAATCGCCTAAACCTCGACAGAATTTTTGTGCATCCCTCCAATTTACGTTTGAAATGCTTAGGTCTACACTATATATAACCAAAGTAAAGAAAACGTTTGCAAACGAGAGGAGATTCACCCAATGGCAGAAATCACAATGAAAAATATCGTAAAAGAATACGATAACAAAGTAACAGCTGTACAAGACTTCAATCTTGATATCAAAGATAAGGAATTCATCGTCTTCGTAGGTCCATCCGGTTGCGGTAAGTCAACAACATTACGTATGATCGCCGGGCTTGAAGAAATTTCGGACGGTGACCTTTTTATTGGTGAAAAACGCGTAAACGATGTAGCTCCTAAAGACCGTGATATTGCAATGGTGTTCCAGAACTATGCTCTTTATCCACATATGAATGTTTATGACAACATGGCATTCGGACTTAAGCTCCGTAAATTCGATAAAAGAGAAATGGACAAGCGTGTTAAAGATGCTGCCCGTATTTTAGGGCTTGAAGAATATCTGGATCGTAAACCGAAAGCACTATCCGGAGGTCAGCGCCAGCGTGTTGCATTGGGACGTGCCATCGTCCGTGACCCACAAGTATTCTTAATGGACGAGCCGCTTTCAAACCTGGATGCAAAGCTCCGTGTACAAATGCGCGCTGAAATCACAAAGCTCCACCAGCGTTTGCAAACGACAACGATTTATGTAACACATGACCAAACTGAAGCAATGACAATGGCTACTCGGATTGTTGTTATGAAAGACGGCGTCATCCAACAAGTTGGTTCACCGAAAGAAGTGTATGATACACCTGAAAATGTTTTTGTCGGTGGGTTCATCGGGTCACCAGCAATGAACTTCCTCCATGGGAAGCTGCAGGACGATACGTTTGTAATGGACAACATCAAAATCAAAGTACCAGAAGGAAAGATGAAACTTCTTCGGGAAAATGGACTTGCAGGTAAAGATGTCATTCTTGGAATCCGTCCAGAGGACATCCACGATGAACCTGTGTTCACTGAAGCGTCAGAAGGCTCGAAGATCACAGCAGCGATCGATGTTGCCGAACTGATGGGTGCTGAGACCTATCTCTACTCAACGGTTGCAGGTCAAAACTTCACTGCTCGTGTGGATTCACGAACAGATATCCAAAACGGACAGAAGCTTGAACTAGCTTTCGATATGAACAAATGTCATTTCTTTGATCCCCAAACCGAAAACCGCATTCGGTAATTCGTTACAATACAAACTCACTTGATTAACCTAAAAGTGTCAGAGTCACTCCGAACTTAACAACATACAAAATGTTGTGTTCGAGGTATCTGACACTTTTCTTTTTAGGGTGTTGATTTCTGCCTGCGGAAAGCGAGTATATTTCTCGTCCATTAATTTGTGAGAAGCAGTAATTTTACTAAAAGAGCTATCATACCCCTCTTTCCCCAACATTCTTTTTGAGAAGATGTACATACTACAATATAATTGACTTGATGAAGGATTCTTATTAAAATATAATTTGTACTTATCCTATGAAATTAATCAGATTTAAATAACATAAAAGGGAGAAATAACATGAAAAAGAAATACTTCTTATTTACACTGATTTCCGTACTTATGCTTAGTTTAATTTCAGCTTGTGGAATGAAAGAAAATAAGGAAGGTGCCGGTGGAGATGTACGGGAAAAGCTGAAGATTGGAACAGAAGCTACTTATCCTCCTTTCAGTTACCGTGATTCAGAATCCAATGAAGTAACTGGTTACGATGTAGATATTGCACGTGAAGTTGCTAAACGTATTGGTATGAAAGCTGAATTCATCCCAACAGAATGGAAAGGTATGTTCGGTTCTCTAGACTCCAAACGTTTCGATATGGTGGCGAACCAGGTTACGATAACAGATGAACGGAAAGAGAAGTATGCATTCTCTGAGCCTTATACAAAATCAGGAGGGCAAGTCATCGTTCATCAAAATAACAATGAAATTAAAAGCATCGAGGATTTAAAAGGAAAAACAGTCGGAACTACACAAGGTAGCAACTATGCTGAGGCTGCTAAAGAAGCTGGGGCGAAGATCAAATATTATAAAGGGATTGCTCAGGTCCTTGCAGATTTGAATGTCAATCGAATCGACGCTGCATTGAATGACAGACTGTTCATCCAGCAGGAATTGAAAGACAGTAATTATAAGGTGAAACCTGTCGGTGATCCTTTCAATGAAAATCAGATGGCATTTGCATTCCGTAAAGATCAGGACGAACTGATTGAAAAAGTGAATAAAGCTTTGAACGAGATGAATGAAGATGGCACAATCGCTAAAATATCAGAGAAATACTTTGGAGAAGACGTAAGTGAATAAAGAAACATTAGACCTGATGATCAACTCCCTCCCGTTCTTACTGGAGGGAGTTCAAATTACCGTAATGTTAAGTGTCATTGCGATTTTCGCATCTTTAATCTTAGGTCTAGTGATCGTTTTGATGAGGATATCCGATTTTAAAATCCTTTCAGGGGTTGCAAGGTTTTACGTATCCTTCTTTCGCGGTACACCTTTGCTTACACAGCTGCTTGTCATCTATTTTGGTTTGACATGGCTTTACGCCTTTAGTGGTTGGCAAGCTGCCATTCTGGGATTGACGTTACATTTCAGCGCTTATATTTCGGAATCTTACCGTGCTTCAATTTTATCGATTTCCAAAGGACAATGGGAAGCAGGTTATTCACTGGGAATGAATACCGCTCAGGTTTTGAGAAGTATCATCCTTCCACAGGCATGGAGACGCTCAATCCCTCCTGTTTGGAATTCACTGATCGATATCGTCAAAGCGTCTTCCCTTGCTTCAGTATTAGCTGTCGAGGAACTTACAGCTCGTGCGGAACAAATTGCTGCTTCCAATCTGGTCGTTTTCTGGATCTTCCTTGAAATCTTATTTATGTACTGGGCTTTGACGACAATACTAAGCGTCATACAGACTTACCTGGAGCGTAAACTCAAAACTTAAGCTGTTACCTTAAAGAGCAATAGCCATTCGTGCTGTTGCTCTTTTTAGTTACACTCAGCCCTCCATTCATGGATCAATAAGACGTTATCTGCAGCACATTGTGTACAGTGGAAAACATGGGGACATTGTTTTTCCTGTTCATCCTCTGGATAGCCATCTTCCATTTTCAATGAATCGATATCGAAATATGGACTGTAGTCATCATAATAATCCATTACTCTCCCATTATCCTGCATCATTCCTAAACATGATGGACAACGGTATTGTGTGTCACTCAGTTGGTTACATACAGGGCACATCGACATGATACCTACTCCTTTACTGATTGATTCTTTTATACGAAAGCTGTTTTCGCAAACTTTGTTGCACTTGAAAGTCGTTGATTTCCGCTCCAGGATGCTCGCTTTCCGCGGGGCGTGCGGTGAGCCCACTCGTCGCCTTGCGACATGGAATGGTCTCACCTGTCCCGCTGACCCCGCAGGAGTCTCGCACCTTGCTCTCCCATCAACTTGCACAAGGTGATTTTTTTAAATGACTCAAAAGAAACAATCTTTTAGAAAAGAGCCTATATGAAAGCTGCAATATGGAGCCTGATAAATGGAAATGTGGAAAGAAGGGATGGATTTCTCCACCCCTTCGGAAGCCATAGTTTTAATGTTATCTTCCACCCATTTGGGATTGAGCTTGTTGAACAAGACGCTTAGTGATTTCTCCACCTACAGATCCGTTAGCACGAGAAGTTGTGTCTGGTCCAAGTTGTACACCAAATTCAGAAGCGATTTCAGTCTTCATTTGGTCTAAAGCTGCTTGAGCACCTGGTACTACTAATTGGTTACGGTTGTTGTTTTGAGCCATGTATCTCACCTCCTCCTTGGTACACATAGTTTGCGTTATTGAGAATGCCTTATTCATATATTTCGATTGGAAATTATTACAGCTATAGACATATCAGAAGGAAAATAAACCTTGATGAATAGGGATGCTTTAATGAAAAAATTGCAAAGGCAATCCTTGTAGGCTATGCCTTCTTTACACTTATACTTTCTTAATGCAAAACAAAAAAATCGACCAGGCTTTCGCCTGATCGATCTAACCGATAATGACCTGTTCTTTTGGATAATGATATGTTTCTTTTACAATCTTTCCTCGGATGATGAACAAGAAAGAAAGAATTCCTACACGACCGATGAACATCAATAGGATGACAATGATTTTGCCAAAAGAGCTCAACTCCGGTGTCAGCCCCATCGATAAGCCGCATGTACCGAAGGCAGATGCAACTTCAAATACAATCGGGATCATTGGTGCAGATTCGCTATACATCAATAATAGTACTGCGATAACAAACATCATGACAGCAACACTAAGCACGACGAATGCTTTATGGACATCTTCCATCAACAGTTCACGTCGGAATACTTTAATCGTCTGATTTCCTTTTGCAAACGATAGGATCGCTAAAATGACAATCACAAATGTCGTGGTCCGGATACCTCCTCCTACTGAACTTGGGGAAGCACCAATGAACATCAATGCAGATAGAAACAACTGGGTCGGCTCTGAAAACAAATTCATGTCCATTGTGGATAAACCGCCGCTTCTCGTCGTAACAGATTGGAATAAGGAATAAAACAGTGCTTGATGCCAGGACTTATCTTCATAAAACAAATCATGTTCTAGTAAAATGATAAATAAAGTCCCTGCCACAACTAAAAACAAAAAAGTGACAGTTGTGAGCTTTGTAAAAAGGGAAAATTGATATCTTCCATTTTTTGAAACCAGATATTCTTTAACTTCAAGGAGTACCGGAAATCCGATGGCCCCTAATATCATCAGCAGGATGTTGATGAATTGTACAAAGTAGTCATTTGCAAATGGACTCAAGGATTGTCCAGTGATATCAAACCCGCCATTTGTGGTCGCGCTGACCGAAGCAAAGAATCCTTGCATGAATGATTGTTGCCATGTATCAAAATAATTTATGAAATAGACCCCTAGGATCAATGTCCCAATGGACTCAATGATAAGGATCAGAAACAGAATCTGCTTCATGATCCGAACAAGACCTTGAAGGGTCGAGAGATTTTGGTCAGCCATGATCAGTTGGCGTTCTTTCAGTGTAATACGCTTACCAACCAAAAGCCAGATGAATGTGCCCAGGGTCATGATTCCGATTCCACCGAATTGCAGGACAAAAGCCAAAATGAAATAACCGAATTCATTGAAGGTTTCTGCTGTGTTGACAACAGTCAATCCTGTAACGCTGATGGCACTGACCGCGGTGAATAGAGCATCTATGAAAGACCATTCCATCCCGTCACGATGAGCGAATGGCAGACTAAGCAGTGAGGTTGCCAGAACTACTGCCCCTAGATAGAACAATATGATCATTTGTACGGAAGTTAAACGTATTTTTCGTAGTCTTGGGTTTCTTTTCATTTTCATACAACCTTTTACTATGCCATATATAACGCATCTATCGTACCTAATTTATCGGGCTCTGAAAACCCTCTTTATTAAAATAGTCTTCCCACGATTTGTTTTTTCTTCATTTTTTTATTAACAGGCCTGTCATTAAGAAGTATAATATTGGTATTGTTTCATAAACCCATATAGTGAATACTAAACCTGTCATTAAGCATTTGGTATCATTAGTATCATTTTTAGGAGAAAAACATGAAAATTATATTGAAATATCTTTTATTTTGTTTGCCTCATCATGCCATCACTTACTTTATCGGTTCTTTTATGAAAGCCTCGATCAGCAGATATGCAATAAAGGCATATGCGAAATTTTATAAAATCGATATAAGCTTGATCGGAAAGCCGATTCATGAGTATAAAAACCTGAACGAATTTTTCAAAAGAACCTTAAAACCACAAGCAAGACCGGTTGATGCACACGTTGATACATTAGTAAGCCCTGCAGATGGCACAGTTACTCAGATCGGTGAGATCAAAAACGGCACACTCATCCAGGCGAAAGGTGAATCATACACTGTAGAAAGCCTTTTGAATGATAAAAACAAAGCACGGGCATTCCGTAACGGGTCCTTTATGACCATTTATTTAAGTCCAAAGGATTACCATCGGATCCACGCCCCTATTGATGGTTCAATTACAGACTATTCCTACATACCGGGTCGCCTCTATCCAGTAAATAAATTCGGGGTCGATACGGTTAAGGGAATTTTCACTAAGAATGAACGGATTGCCACCTATCTCCATAGTGCTACCGGCCAATTGGCTATCGTGAAAATTGGCGCCTTGATTGTCGGAAGCGTGCAACTGGCATTTAAGAATCAGGTTGATGAACATCATAAAGGGCAACCATTGAAAAATACATTAGAAACATTACTTCCTGTCGATAAAGGCGATGAAATCGGTCATTTTGAGTTTGGTTCGACTGTCATCCTTTTATTCGAAGAAAATTTGATTGCAATCAACTCCACTTTAGAACCTGGCTCTTCTGTAAAAATGGGGCAACCGGTCGGCTATCGTGTGAAACGACTTGAACGGAAAATCAATTGAATGATTGAATCGACCTCACCTCTATTAAGAGCGGGTCGTTTTTTTTTAGTCTAAGTGTTAATGATTAAAGGACAGATAAGCGAGCCTTGCGCACCACCGAAGAGAGCTCGAAAGCAAGAGTTCACTCACCTCACCAATATCGCTTTTTCAGGGTCGGTCCTGGATTGTTTATAATACGTGATGATCGTTTCAGCATATTGATCGAATGTCGGGCAAATGATACCTGAACCTTGAAGGTCGATAACTGTATTCGAAGTATCATGATGGGTTTCACAAAGGAAATAAGCCATGGTTTCCTTTTCCACCTGGACCCATCTGCGAAAAGCTGGTATAGATAGAAGTCCACTGATAATAGAAGTTGGAATAACCCAGGATGGTTTTTTTTCAAGCAAATGATGAACGATTTCCTGATACAATTCCTTTGCAGGAAAAGGATTTGGATCGGTCAAATGATAGGTTTTCCCTTCCCCAGCCTCAATGTGTGTCAAAAAGCAGACAGCTTTGACGATATAATCAACTGGAACCAGGCAGACGGGCACATCACCTCTCCCGATGTATGGAATCGGGAGTTTCGCAAATTTATCGAGGAATCGCATGATGAAATAAGGGCCATCAAATTTGACCGTCTCTCCAGTCTTCGAATCCCCACGACAATACCAGGGCGGATAATGGTGGTTGGTATCTTCGCCATTTGTTCTTGGACAAGGACTTCCGCCTCAAATTTCGTCGACTCGTAATGATTTTTAAAAGATTGTTTCTTGTTGAGCTCATGCTCGTACACGGTACCGGTGCGGGTCCCTGACACATATGCAGTACTGAAATAGACGAATCTTTTCAAATTACTCAGCGTCGAAAGCCACTCCAACACCCTCCTCGTCCCTGAAACATTTACAAGCTGAGCTACGGATTGTGGCACAGCAAGGTCATAGATGGCAGCTAAATGAAACACATGCGTGATGTCTCTTCCACATAGTGTATCTTCCAATCCCAGTCCTTCTTGCGTGATATCACCAGACAATATTGAATATCTTTCCTGGTTCTCGAGCTTCTCGATTCTCGCCATGGCCTTTTCCAACTGTGAGTCATGAACCAACAGAAGGAAGGATGCATCCGGATCTTGAATAGATAATTCTTCAATCAGCTTTGTAGCGAGAAATCCGGGGAAACCGGTAAAAAAGTAAACATTGGACACATTCTTTCCCTCCAACCGTTTTCATAAATTTTGATATCCGATATAATTCAGGTAGAAGATAAAAATAAAGGTGGCGATCTCATGCCTAATGTCTGGACCCATATATACTTTGGGGAAGTTGTATTAAAGCGCACAGGAATCATCAATTTGAATGAAGAGTCAGAACCATACTTCAATTTTGGGACACAAGGACCCGATCCTTTTTTTTATCATAATTTCTGGCCTTGGAAGTCAACCCCTGTCACAGAAGTCGGGGACCGAATCCACCATGAACACTGTGGCGATTTCCTTCTGAAATTGATTGAGTATACGAAAGAAAAACTTAGGGACGAGAAACTGACTGCATTTACGACCGGATTCATTACGCACCATATCCTGGACAGAAATACTCACCCTTACATAAATTATCGGTCCGGTACAGAAGGCAATCGACACCAAAAGCTTGAAATCATCATCGATACACTCATGATGAAAAAGCACAAAAACATTGAAACCTGGAACACACCCGTGTATAAAGAGCTGGCGATCGGAAAAAAGCTTCATGAGCCAATCGAGAAAATGCTTGAAGAAAAGATCAATGAGACCTTTCCTGAACTTCATGAAAAAATGCCAGCTGGATATGTACAACAGTCCTATCAACATATGCAGAAAGCATTACGTGTCCTTTACGACCCGTCAGGCTGGAAAAACAAGCTTTTAAAAGAAAAGGTCCATCCATTCTCCTATCAAAAACATGTGGATGATGTCGATTATTTGAATGAATCAAAAACGCCATGGAAGCATCCTGCCCAACCCAACGAACATCATGAAGAATCATTCATGGAATTGTTTGAAAACGCAGTAGATGAAGGAACAGAAATTCTCACGTTACTAAAAGGATATTGGTATGATGACAACATAGAGCAATATGAAAAGTTGAAAGAAAAGCTAGGGAACGTTTGCTATGATGTCGGCAAAGATCTATCCTTGCGCCTCGAAAACAAACATTACGAACCGATTTTATAAAGACAGGGCTGTCTCCAAGAGAGGCAGCCCTGTCTTTTGTTTTACATCGTCAAGTCTGAGGTATAACCGGCTTCTTTTTTTCCTTTATCGATATCCACACGTGACAGGATGAAGATTCCTGCAAGGAAGAAGATGATCAGCGATACGATACCTATTCGTGTTGACCCTGTGAGCTGCCCGACAATTCCGAAAACAAACGGTCCGAAGATCGCAGAAAATTTCGCGGATATACCGTAAAACCCGTAAAATTCCGCATGGCGATTTTCCGGTACCATGCTTCCGAAGATCGACCTGCTCAACGCCTGTGCCCCTCCTTGTACAAAACCGACCATGACAGCAAGCGCGTAGAAGTGTGCTGCGGTCTCCATAAAGTATCCTAAAAGAACAATGACCACATACGTCCATAACGCAATATAGAGCGCACGCTTCGCTTGTAGTCTTCTCGCAAGGTACCCGAAAAGGAAAGCAAAAGGAATACCGACAAACTGAGTGATCAATAGGGCTGCAATTAGATCGTTTGAGCCGATACCAATATCCCTTCCATAAATCGTCGCCATTTTGATGATGGTCGATATTCCGTCGTTGAAAAGCCAAAATGCGACTAAAAATAATAACAGCTGCTTGAACTGTCTGATTTCCTTGAAAGTCGTCAGGACCCGTTTGAAGCCGATTTTGACGTAGGAGCCCTTCATTTGAGGTTGGTCATGCTTCACTTCTTTAATATTACGGAACAACGGTATCGAAAAGATGAACCACCAAACGCCCACACTGGCAAATGAAATCTGTGTAGCAAGCAGCGTGTTCGGAATGAAAAACCAGGATGGATTCATGATCATCATCAGGTTGATGAGAAGCAAGACTCCCCCGCCGATGTAACCAAAAGCATAGCCGCGGGCAGATATCCGATCGATCTCATCCTTAGAAGCGATTTCCGGCAAGAAGCCATCATAAAACACGTTTCCGCCAGAAAATCCAATTGTCCCGGCAATCAATAGGATTGAGGCGAGAATGTAATCGCCTTCACCTACAAATGCGAGGAGGATACTTGCAAGAATCCCCATATACGCGAAAAATCGAAGAAACTTCATTTTAGAATTCGAGTGATCGGCAATTGCCCCCAGAATCGGTGCCAATATTGCAACAATCAAGACAGCGATTGATTGCGAATATCCCCAGTAGGCTGTCGCAGTCGTTTTGTCGATATTCTTGGCAGCGACATCATAATAGAAGATCGGCAGCACCGCAGCCATGATGGTAGTGGCGAAAGCTGAGTTCGCCCAATCATACATCGTCCATGAATAAACCTCTTTTTTCTTCATCTTAAACCCCCTTGTCCTTTCCTCTTCAACCTGATAACCCCTTATTATGAATATATGTGCTCATCTTTAAAGAAATCTCATTACTTAATTCGCTTCCTGCTGTTCGTTCCCCTTTTTGTTTCTACTGATTGCATTTTTTGAGACAGGCTAGCGCTGGATTTCTCTTTTTCTGTCCCGTATCGTGCTGTTTCGGGATAAGTTGCCGCTGGATTCTCCTCCTCTTGTCCCGTATAGCGCGGTTTCGGGACAGCTTAGCGCTTTATTCTCCTCCTCCTGTCCCGTATAGCGCGGTTTCGGGACAGCTTAGCGCATTATTCTTCTTCTCCTGTCCCGTATCGCTCCGTTTCGGGACAGGTTCACGCTTTATTCTCCTCCTCCTGTCCCGTATAGTGCTGTTTCGGGACAGCTTAGCGCATTATTCTTCTCCTGTCCCGTATCGCTCCGTTTCGGGACAGGTTCACGTTTTATTCTCCTCCTCCTGTCCCGTATAGTGCTGTTTCGGGACAGCTTAGCGCATTATTCTTCTTCTCCTGTCCCGTATCGCTCCGTTTCGGGGCAGGTTCACGCTTTATTCTCCTCTTCCTGTCCCGTATAGCGCTGTTTCGGACAGCTTGGCGCCTTATTCTCCATCTCTTGTCCCATATAGCGCTGTTTCGGGGCAAGTTCACGCTTTATTCTTCTCTTCCTGTCCCTATCCGAAGCAAACCGGTCACAACCTCCTCCCTTAGCCAATAAAAAAAGACCTCAGCATCTGACTGATACTAAGGTCTTCCGTGTCTTTATTCTTTTCAAACAGCTTGGGATTCTTTTGCCCCTTGCTGCAGTTGATACATTTGATAGTACTTGCCTTTCGCTTCCATCAGTTCATCGTGTGAACCTCTTTCGACAATCCGGCCGCGATCAAGTACGAGAATCTGATCAGCGCTTTTTATCGTAGAAAGTCTATGAGCAATGATGAATGTTGTACGTCCTTTTTTCAGGACTTCCAATGCTTCCTGGATGATTGCCTCTGTTTCCGTATCGATGTTTGCCGTTGCTTCATCCAAAATCAAAATCGCTGGATTATAAGCAAGCGCACGTGCAAAGGAAATGAGCTGCCTTTGACCTGCTGACAATGTACTTCCTTTTTCAATGACAGGCTCATCATAGCCTTTTGGAAGCTGTTTGATGAATGGCTCTGCCCCGACATCACACAATGCCTTTTCTACCGTATCTCTCGTAATCGTCGGATCATCCAAGCTTACATTGGATGCGATCGTCCCTGTAAAAAGGAACGGATCTTGAAGGACGATCCCCATATGCTTACGAAGATCCTGCCTCGTCATCTTCTGGATATCTTGCCCATCGATCATGATTTTCCCGTGTTCTACATCGTAAAAACGGAACAATAGATTCATGATCGAACTTTTTCCAGATCCAGTGTGGCCGACAAGAGCAATTGTCTGGCCTTGTTCCGCTTCAAAGGATATGTTCTTCAACACATATTCATCCTCTTTATAAGCGAATGTAACATCGTCAAAAATAACATTCCCTTTATACCGGGAAATCTCCGTATCTGAAACGTCCTCTCCTTCACGATCAAGCAGTCGGAAAACCCGCTCGCCTGAAACAAGTGCCTGTTCGAGGTTTGCTAGCTGCGTTACGATCCCTGTGATCGGTTGGAATAGACGGTTCAAGTAATCGACAAATGCATAGAGAACACCTACGGAAACAGCAGTCGTCGCCGTCAAGGACGCCCCACCGAAATACCAGATCAACGTCACGAACGCTACGTTTCGAAGCAGGTTTACGAGGTTATGGGACATCAAGGCATCCAAACTCAACAGTTTGTTGCGATAACTAAAGTATTCTTCGTTGATCTTTTCAAATTCATCTGTCGTCTGCTTTTGACGACGAAACGCCTGGATGATCGTCATCCCCTGGATCGATTCATTGATCATCGCATTAAGATCACTCAAACGTTGACGAATGAGATGGTTGTATTTGGATGCATATCTACGGTACATAATGATCCAGACAAACATGATCGGGATGATGATAGAACAAATCATCGCCAATCGTACATCAAGGAAAAACAATGCAGTCAAAATCCCAAAGATGTAGATGATCCCAGTAAAAAACTGTGCTAAAACCGTTACATACAACTCACGGATCGCTTCTGTATCATTCGTGATCCTTGAAACGACCTTACCCGCTGGTAAATTATCAAAATAATTGACCGGAAGCCGTTGGATCTGTCCGAATACATCTGTCCGCATGTTCTGGATGATCCGGTTCGCTGACTTCTGCAGGATATATTTTTGCCAATACGTGAAAATAGCTGATACGACCAGCAAGCCCATGTAGAATGCACTCAAATAGATGAGCCACTTCACTTCAGGCCGGTAAAAGGCCAAAAGTTGATCGGTCGATAATTCTTCTGCATCGTATACAGCTTTCTGATCTCCTTTTTCAATGGTGATCGAGTTGCCATCAACTGAACGGTTTCCATCAAACTCAATCGGTTCATTGATAAAGAAATAGTCCCGCTTTATCTGGAGAATCCGGACTTCATCATATTGGGAAGCATCACCATCAAAATACTCCGTGCGGATATAATGATTCCCTTTATACTCGACGGTGTCCTCACCAGCGTTTTCCACCTGTATCCACGGCTTTTCGATGCCTAGGATGTGATTATCAATCATCTTTTTCGCGATGAACGGACCTGTCAGTTCGGCACTGACAGCAATCGTCAACATCGCTAATGCTATGATGATCATCTTTTTATAACGTAATGCGTATTGAAATAGTCTTTTTCCTACGCTCATTTTTGTTACACCACACCTTCTGAGAGACCGTCTTCTAATTGCTGTCGTTCATACTGCTGTTTGTACCAGCCTCCGTTTTTCAATAAATCTTCATGTGTTCCTTCTTCAATGACACATCCCTCATCCATGACGAGGATCAAATCTGCATGTTGCACCGCAGACAGTCTATGTGTCGTGATGAACGTCGTCTTACCTGAGCGTTCATTTCGGATGCTTTCAATGATTTTCGCTTCTGTTTTACCGTCAACGGCTGACATCGCGTCATCCAACAAAAGGATATCTGGATTGACGAGCAATGCACGTGCAATCGAAATACGCTGTTTCTGACCGCCTGAAAGTGCGACTCCTTTTTCACCAACCAGCGTTTTCATACCCTGCGGCAGGTTTTCAATGTCACCGGTTAACGAGGATAGCTCGACGACTTCGTTCAAGCGCTTTTGTGAAGTTTCTGTAACGCCAAACTGGATGTTCTCTTTTACCGATCTGGAAAAGAGAACTTGCTGTTGGGGTACATAACCCATCCAGCTCTGAATCTGTGAAACCGGAATCTCTTCAATCGGAACACCTGAAATGGAGATTTCTCCTTCACCTAATGGATATTCCCGTAAAAGCTGCTTGATCAATGTCGTCTTTCCGCTTCCCGTTTTCCCGACAATCCCGAGTGTTTGCCCCTGCTTCAATGTGAAGGATACATCTTTCAAGTTATCAACCTGGGAACTTGGATAACGGAAGGTGACGTCCTTGAAGTTGATTTCACTAGCTTCAGAGATTGCTGTGATCTTTTCTCCATCTTTTACATCCGGTTCGTAATCGAGCGTATTATTGACCCGGTCAAGGGATGCGTTACCGCGCTGCATGATATTGATCAGTTCCCCGATCGCAAACATCGGCCAGATCAACATTCCTAGATAAACGTTGAATGAAACGAGTTCCCCTAATGTAATTGTTTTATGGAATACGAGGTAAGCTCCGTATCCTAATCCAATCAGATAACTCACCCCGACCAGCACCTTGATCGTCGGTTCGAATAGCGAATCGATCCGGGCGACAGAAACGTTCTTTTTGTAAACATCATCCGCTAGATTCTCAAAGCGTTTATGGTCTGCTTTTTCTTGGACATAAGCCCTGATGACGCGAACGCCTGAAACGGATTCAAGCACCTGGTCATTCAACTCTCCGAATGAATCCTGGGCCGTCGTAAACCGTTTATGCATCATCTTTCCGTAACGGTTCATGAGAATGGCCATGATCGGAAGTGGCAGCAAGGCTGCAAGCGTCAGCTTCCAACTGATCATGAAGCCCATTACGAAAAGGATCGTGATTAAGAAAAGCGTAGAATCAACTAATGTTAATATTCCGAATCCTGCTGTCATCGATATCGCTTTCAGGTCGTTTGTAGCTCTTGCCATCAAATCCCCTGTGCGATATTTTTCATAAAAGGTCGGCGTCATTTTCAATAAATGGCGCATGAAACTTGAGCGCATCGTACGCTCGACCAGAAATGCTCCCCCGAATAGCTGATACATCCATATGTAACAAAGGATGTAGTTCACAACCATCAGCGCAAGATAAAAACCGACGAACTGGAATAATCGTTCTGCCGTCAAAGACCCGATCGTCATTTCATCGATCGCCATTCCAATCAGTTTTGGAGGTACGACCTCAATCAAGTTGACGATTTGAAGCAATACGATCGCAACCGTATAGCGCTTCCAATGTTTTTTAAAAAACCAACCTAGTTTGATTAATACTGAAAACATGCTTTATCCCCTCTCTTGCCTTTGTTCTCTCCTTCTAGTTGTCAGCCGCCTTCAATCCGATCCAGCAGCCTAGATGTGTTTTTGATTTTTACATGCATTTTCATTTCTCCCTTCGAATTGTAAAAAATAATGTTCAAATTGAACTTCATTTATAAGAAAGTTTGGCAAGAAACCAAACTGTTCTCCCCTGGTTTTATGGATAAAGAAAACTTGGCAAAGCCCAGCCTTGGCGCGAAGAAAGTGTTCTAAACTTTCTTTAAAAAGGACAAAAAAAGTATGCCACACGTTCGCGACATACTTCTTCCTTGGTAATGGAACAGAAATATAAAAGCTCACGCCGAAAAATTGGGCGCAAGCTGATCAGACACTTTATTTTAAAGATAGAAAAGGTCTTTATCGGTTCACGCCACACATTATGAAGTTGTTTGAAGACAATACGACAATTCTTTGTTTCTGGATGATATCGATATATTTTTGCATGACGCTAACCTCCTTTTCTTTTTTTATGATTTATCTTTATTAAGTACTTTAAAAGTTTATACCAACCGTTTCCATTTGGCAATAGACTTTTGTCTATTTTTTAAATTTTTTTGCAATTTCAGCATTTTTTAGACTTGGCTACAGAGTCGCACCGGCACACCTTATTATTTTTTCACCCAGTATTCACTGCAATCTTTGTTCCGATCAAGGAATCCATATTCGATGAGATACCGTCTGACGGTCACATAGTCATCAATGACCGGCTTCAGCACTTCATTCACTTCCATTTCAGTATAGACCCGCTCCGGATCGAACTTGCGGATAATATGCTGCAAAACGATGATCTTCCGCTTTTCCTTACTTGGAAAATGAGTGATCGGGCCATCTGGACCTTTTTTAAAATAAGTCGATAATACTTTTTCCCTTTCCTTTGTGGTAATTGCATAACGTTCATCCACTTGCGTAGCCCCCTTATGAATTTGGACAAGGTCATCTTTTTGATCAGCCTTTTTCAACATTTCCATGATCGCCAGGAAGACCTTTGCCTGTTTTTCTTTTTCCTTCAGCTTGAATCGATGTGTGCGGATCGTCGATGTACTGCCTATATCCAGTTGTTTCGCGATCTCCTTATCCGACTGTCCGCTCTTGAAGCTCATCAGGATTTTTCGTTGTACATCAGTGAGTCCCGTGTACTTTTTGTTCATGCTTAACAAATACTCAAGCATCGATCCATGTTCATCGATGATATGCTGTTTGATTGCCCTTTCTGCATCCATGTACAGTCCCTCTGCCCAAGGAAAGATCAAGCCTTTCTGAAAGCGTTTCCGGCAAATGAGGCAGGTGAATTCTTCAGTTGTTTGATTGAATATATAGCCTTTTTTCAACTCATCTGTTTCTGCATCCCAAAAAAGATCTCGGTCATTCATTATTATAAACACTCCTGATAAATATTCTCTATTTAGTAAACATTTTACACTATCGTTTACTAATATTCAACGCATAAATGGAAAGCGAATCCAAATTTCCATCAATACGCGAAAGCTCATGAAAAAAACCGCCTGTCAGGGCGGTTTTTTTAACAAGCATTCTATTTTTAACAAGCATTCTATAAATTCTTCTTGTGCACGGCTTTACCATCGTATGTGAAGACGACGCCTTTGTTTTCGACTTTAGTTTCAAGATGAACGGATCTTCCCCATAGGTAATGGATGTAAGGCAGTACTTTTTCAAGGTACTTCAAATCGAGTTCCATGTCTTCAAAATGATGCACGAGGAAGAGCTCTCCATTTTTCAAATAATCGCCGTCATTGACCGTGATATATGGGAACCCCCCATTCACTCGGCTGTTGATGAGTTGCTCGCGAACTTCTTCCCACATTTTCGTCGTAATTCTATAATCCTTCCCTTGTTTTTGGAACAGATACAAGTCCTCACGATCACAGAGATCCTTCGTCAAATAGTTGCGGATGAACGAAATGTCCGACTCGATTTCACGGACTTCGAAGATTTTTTCCCTTCCGTCCCCCTTCTTGACCCCTTGCTTCTGTAATTCTTCTGAAGGGTTGTTATAGGTTTCTTCAATATCTTCGAAAATCTTCACTCCGAGGTAATAAGGATTGATCGATGTCCTCGACGGCTGTACGACACCAGCATTAAGCTTGGCAAACTCGATCACTTCATCCGTCGTCAAATCCATCTCCCGTAAAATACGTGCATGCCAAAATGATGCCCAGCCTTCGTTCATGATTTTCGTCTCTAGCTGCGGCCAGAAGTACAGCATTTCTTCCCGCATCATCGAGAGGATATCCCTTTGCCAATCATCCAGTTCCCGACTGTATTCTTCAATGAACATCAGCAAATCTTTTTCAGGATGAGGCGGGACTTTCCGTTTCTTGTTCAATTTCTTCTTTTCCTTTTTCTCAGTCTCATCCATTTCCCACAGGTCATCATAAGGAGTCGCTTTCTTCTCAAGCTCCTCTTCTTCCTCTTCCAACTTGTAATTGAGCTTTGGTCTCATGATGGAAGGATCGATATGTTCCTGGATACTCAACACGGCGTCCAAGAAACTTTCGACTTCTTTTTTCCCATAGAGATGTTCATAGTTGGCGATCCGTTCTGCAGTCGAAGTCATGCTTTCGACCATGTCCCGTCGTGTATTCGTAAATCGTATGTTGTTTTTGAAGAAATCACAGTGTGCAAGTACATGTGCGATGATCAATTTGTTCTGGATCAATGAATTACTGTCTAATAGAAATGCATAACATGGGTCAGAGTTGATGACGAGTTCATAAATCTTACTTAATCCAAGGTCATATTGAAGTTTCATTTTATGGAATTGCTTACCGAAGCTCCAATGGGAAAATCGAGTCGGCATTCCGTAAGCACCAAATGTATAGATGATATCAGACGGACAAATTTCATAACGCATTTGATAAAAATCAAGTCCGAATCCCTCAGCGATTTCTGTAATTTCGTGAATGGCGTTTATTAACTCCTTGTGTTCATCAATGCTCATGCCAGTCCCTCCTAAAAAGGATTCTATAAGACAATGTATGTCAGAAATCCTTTTTCATGAACAGGAGAGTGAATTCGTCATCCTTCTATTTTGGCTGATTGCAATAGTTGAGCAGTTGTCATGATCCTAGCAAATTCCTCATTAAGATTCACGATTGTCATCTGGTGGATATCTTCTGCAAGATAGATCTTTCCATCAGGTCCGCTTCGGTCGAAAGTCGCACAGGCATCCTCAACGAGAATCGGATTCATTCCGTAATTTCCAGCCATTCTCGTCGTCGTTTCCACACAATGGTTGGTGGTCAATCCCACAATGACGACATTTTTACAATGGCGTCTGGTAACCTGCTGATACAAGTCTGTTCCGATGAAAGCACTGTTCACCGTTTTCCGTATAATCACCTCATCGTTCACGGGCCTGCATTCTTCTTCAAAACAAACCCCTTCTCCCCCCACATAGAACAATGACTCAGGATTGTCAGAAACATGTTGAACAAAGAAAATCGGTCGGGAATTCGTTCTCCAATCATCGATCAGGGATGCAATATTCTTTTCAGCTTCGGGATTATTTCGGTTCCCCCAGTTCGGATGTCGGAATGCTTGTTGGACATCGATCACAATCAGTGGTGTATTTTGCTCTATATCCATACGATTACCTCCTTGAATTACTCTCCATTCTTCTTTCTTCATTATTATAATGGACACCTTTTACGGATATTAAGTAAACGGAATTTTCTAAATAAACAGTCTAATAATGGTGTGTGGAATTTCCAGCTTCCAAATACTATCCTCAGTCGAGATTATTTATCCTTAGGGCGGATTTGAATCAAATAAAAGTCGATGTAAACGTTTACCTGGACTTTTTCGCCAATATGCAACCTATTTGGTAATAGCTGTTGAATTAATTTCCGTGAGTGTTACGATAAAAAACGTTGAATTGAACGGACAGAAAAGGAGTGGTTACTTTGTTGAAACAACGCGTTGCCTTTTTAGGCGCTGGGAATATGGCTGAAGCAATGATTTCAGGAATCGTCGAATCAGGAAAATTTGCACCGGGACAAATCATTGCAACCAACCGTAGTAACCAAGAACGTTTAAATACAATCAAAACGAAATATGGAATCGAAGCTATAATGAAAGATCAACTGGATTTCAGTAAGATAGATGTATTTGTTCTTGCGATGAAACCGAAAGATATCGAGACGGTCCTAGCAGATCTTAAAGATCGATTGCGACCAGATCAACTGCTTATTTCAGTATTAGCTGGAATTTCAACCTCTTATATGGAAGAAAACTTGAATGACCGTCAGCAGGTCATACGGGTAATGCCGAATACCTCCAGCATGTTAGGTGAATCAGCAACCGCAATCAGCCCAGGTAAGCATGTATCCATGGATCAAGTATTACTCACAAAAGAATTGATGAAATGCATCGGGGAAGCTTATATCATTGAAGAGGATCAAATGGATATATTCACTGGTATTGCAGGAAGCGGACCGGCTTACTTCTATAATCTGATGGAACACATGGAACAGGCAGGCTATGAAGGTGGTCTGGATCGTGAGTTAGCGAGACAAATCGGAGCTCAAACCATCAGAGGTGCGGCTCAGATGATGCTAGAACGCGAAGAAACACCGACTCAGTTGAGAAAGAATGTAACCTCCCCGAACGGAACGACAGCTGCTGGATTGGAAGCATTAGCTGAACATGGCGGAGGAAAAGCGATCGCTGAAGCGGTAAAAGGAGCAGCATCCCGATCAAAAGAGCTACGCGAAGAACTAGAAAAAGTTTTTGCAGAACAATAAAGAAAACTTGGCAAAGTCAAGCCTTTTGCGCAAACTGAGCTTTAGTTGCGCTTATATTGAAGAAAGTATAGACTACTTTCTTTTAATGAAATAAATCACAGTTAAAACAAACATTTAAAGATAGATATTTAGGAGTGATGGAGAGACCAGTTATGGATAAAAAACGAATTGTAATCAAAATAGGAAGTAGTTCACTAACAAGTTTACACGGAGAGCTTAGCCGTAGAAAAATAGAAAAAATAGTAGATGAAGTGGTTCGATTGAAAGATGACGGACATGAGGTCCTGCTAGTCTCATCTGGAGCAGTGGCTGCAGGCTATCGGAAGCTAGGGTTCATCTCTCGTCCAGAGTCATTGCCGGAAAAACAAGCGGCAGCGTCGATCGGCCAGGGACTTTTAATTGAAACCTACTCTGACCTTTTCATTTCACATGGATATGTAGGTTCTCAAATCTTGATTACGCGTGACGATTTCAAATATGAAACACGATACAACAACGCAAGAAGCACGTTGACTGTCCTGTTGGAAAGAGGAATCATCCCGATCGTCAACGAAAATGACACGATCACGATGGACTTCTTGAAATTCGGAGATAACGATACATTGTCTGCAAAAGTAGCAGGACTCGTTGACGCGGATCAACTCATCATACTATCTGATATCGATGGTCTATTTGATGATGATCCTCGTAAAAATGAAAATGCTCAGCTGCTTGATCAGGTCCATGCAATCACACCTGAGATCGAAGCGGCAGCAGGCGATCCTGGAAGCGCAGTCGGAACAGGCGGAATGAAGTCGAAAATCGACGCTTTCAAAATTTCATTAGCATCAGGAATTCCTGCATTCTTAGGTAAAGCCAACACAAGCAACATCATTTACGACGCGGTCAATCGTGAAGCAAAAGGAACGTATTTCGAACCGAAAGAAGACAACGAGAACTTGAACCAGAAGAAACAATGGATCGCGTTCAATTCAGGTCCTGAAGGTGAAGTCACGATTGATGATGAAGTGAAGGTTTCGATTCAAGAGGGGAACACAAGTCTTGCACCGACTGATTTGCACAGCGTCAAGGGGCGTTTTGATAAAGGTGCGGTCGTCCGCATCATGGACCTCGATGGCGAAAAGATCGGTCTAGGTGTCATGAAATATTCATCAAAAGAATTGAAGAAAGTCATTGATAATAAAAAAGAAGATCAGTTGAAGGACTATTCCGTTGCTGCAGTCGAAAGTGAAGACATGGTTTGTCACCTGGATGCTGCGGTACCTGTAGGTGTTTAATAGGGGAACGATTGTAACTTCGCCCCCCACCCGCTCCTCGCGGAATAAGATGAAAATTGCGCAAGCAACAAATTGATGAAAAAACATTCGAAAGGAATTGATACCCATTACACTTACGATTGAAAAACCAAGTGTTGAAGAACAAGCGATTACAGCTAAGAAAGCTGCAAAGACACTATCTCTATTGACGACTGAGGAAAAGAACCAGGCACTGCATACAGTTGCAAACATCCTCGAAGCTGAATACGAAACGATTTTAAAAGCGAACGAAGAAGATCTTGCTCAAGGTCGTGAAAAAGGCTTTGACGCTGCGTTCATGGACCGTTTATCACTGGATAAAGAACGAATTTTCGAATTTGCGCAAGGTCTTCGTGAGGTATCAGAGCTTGAAGATCCGACAGGTGTCGTGAAATCAGACTGGACACTTGAAAATGGATTGAATGTACAACAAGTGAGCGTACCGCTCGGCGTCATCGGAATGATTTACGAAGCACGCCCGAACGTAACAGTCGATGCGACTGGTCTTGCTTTGAAATCAGGTAACGCAATCGTTCTGAAAGGCGGATCTTCTGCCCTTTCTTCAAACAAAGCGATTGTCGAAGTGATGCATCGTGGTTTGGAACAGACTAAAATTCCAAAAGAGGCAGTACAGTTCATCGCCAGCACAGACCGCTCAGCGACTCAAGAGTTGTTTACGATGAAGGAACACATCGACGTGTTGATTCCACGGGGTGGAGGTTCCTTGATTCAAGCAGTCGTCAATAATGCGACTGTACCTGTGCTTGAAACAGGAGTCGGAAACTGCCACATCTACATCGATAAGGCTGCTGATGTAGAAAAAGCAATCAACATCCTTGTGAACGCAAAGACAGACCGACCTGCAGTTTGTAATGCTGCAGAAACAGTCATCGTTCATACAGAATGGTTGGATACAAATAAAGACGTTCTTATCAAGGCGTTTGAAGAGAACTCGATCACAGCGCATGGTGATGATTATGCTCAACAGGTTCTTCCGGGAACCGTCCCGGCTGGAGAAGCAGACTGGGCTAACGAATATCTTTCAACAGATATCGCTGTAAAAACCGTGACTGATGTGACTGAAGCGGTTGATCATATTGAAGAGTATGGTACAAAGCACTCTGAAGCGATCGTAACGGAAGATGATCACGCTGCGAAAACATTCTTAGGTCTAGTAGATGCAGCAGCAGTCTATCATAACGCATCTACACGATTTACAGATGGCGGAGCACTTGGATTTGGTGCGGAAATCGGCATTTCAACTCAGAAACTACATGCACGTGGTCCAATGGGACTCCCTGCACTTACAACCGTCAAGTATGTAATGACCGGAACTGGACAAATCCGATAATATACTGAAGAAAGCTGCCTTAGAGGGCAGCTTTTTTGTATTGTGTTAGGAATCTGTTCACTTGGCGCGGTATTCTGTTCACTTCTCGGATTATTCTGTTCACTTCCCGAGATAATCTGTTCACTATCTCAAAAGCTTATCCCCTTCGAAAACCTCGCTCCCCCTCATATCATCGAGAACTTGTACATATCTTTTTAGTAAAGCTTCTTTTTGGGGAGAGGTTGAGGATGAAAAAATGGTTTGCTATCTTCATAGGCAGTTTGTTTATCGGGGTCGGTATCAATGGTCTTCTTGCCCCTCACCATTTGTTAGATGGAGGCATCATCGGAATCAGTCTGATAGCCAACTATACATGGGGGCTACAGCCTGGCCTTGTCATCATCCTTTTAAGTTTGCCGCTTTATGGACTAGCCTGGTTCTACCATCGTTCTTATTTTTATAATAGTTTACATGGCATGCTGATTTCTTCTTTTTTCATTGATGCATTTGCTCCGATTCGGCATTGGAGCCATCCCCCGCTTCTTCTTTGCGCTTTGATCGGCGGTTTTTTGGTCGGAACAGGCATCGGAATCATGCTCCAACAGGAAACAACCACCGGGGGGACCGATTTACTCGCACAAATGCTGTCTCGGATGACAAAAGTGAATGTCGGAATCCTCATTTTCCTGATCGATGCAATCGTCATCGTATGCGGAGGTTTGATTCTTGGCACACAATCCTTCTTTTATTCTGTGATAACCATCATCGCAGTCGGAGTGACGACGACATTCATTACATTGACAAAAAGGTCCCCTTCTCTTACTAATTGATTCGCGGTGCACAACCTATCTAGTTCTTTATTCTCATGATTTTGCCAAGACAATGTTTAGCAACGCCGTATCATACATAGAATGATAATAGAAGTTTACCCATGAATAACTGAATTCACGCAATTTCAGGTAGGTGATGATAACTGATGGCAATATTCGTTATTTGCCCAAAATGCAAAGGCACTGGCAAAAAGTCTTCATTGTTCTCTTTTATGAAGAAAAAGAAATGCCTCTCGTGCAATGGAATTGGAAAAATCAAATCAACCAGAGACTTGATAAACACCACTCAATGAAAGAGGCTTCCCCGATCCACGTGTCAGGCTACTCCATGAATGGAGTGACACACGTAAGGGAAAGCCTCTATTCTATGTTCAAAGGATTCGATTCACTTTGTCCATTACATCCTTCTTGATGTTGGCAAGTTGTTCTTTGCTATCTTCGAGTGTAGAGGATTGGACCCCGAAATAGAATTTGATCTTCGGTTCTGTCCCCGACGGGCGTAAGCATACCCATGTTCCGTCCCCAAGTGTGTATTTGATTACATTGGACGGAGGAAGAACGATTTCTTCTGTTTCAGTAGATTTTACTAATAATCTTTCACGGCTTTGGTAATCTTCAATGACCGAAATCGGGATACCGCCAAATTCTGAAGGTGGTTGCTTTCTGAAAATCGAAAGGATCTCCTGAATTTGTTCAGCACCCTTCTTCCCTTTCAGTGTCAACGATTCCAATCCTTCCTGGTAGTATCCATACTCTTCGAATACTTCTATCAAGCCTTCATATAGGGTCATCCCTTTGGATTTATAATAAGCGGCCACTTCAGCTGCCATGAGACATGCTTGTACGGCATCTTTATCCCGTACGAAATCGCCGATCAGATATCCATAGCTTTCTTCGTATCCGAATAGGAATTCATATTCACCCGAACGCTCATACTCACCCATTTTTTCACCGATGAACTTGAACCCTGTCAATGTATCGACAGTAGCAAGACCGTATTTCTTGGCAATCGTCCGACCGATTTCGGACGTAACGATCGTTTTCAATACAACACCGTTCTCTGGCAGGGTCCCCTGCTTCTTCTTTTGTTTCAGCAAATAATTGAGTATCAAAGCACCGGTCTGGTTTCCGGTCAGCACAATATACTTCCCTTGATCATCCTTTACAGCAACACCGACTCTGTCTGCATCCGGGTCTGTAGCGATCAATACATCTGCACCTTCACGTTCTCCATATTTGATGGCAAGTTCAAATGCTGCGTGTTCTTCAGGGTTTGGAGATTTGACTGTTGAGAACTCAGGATCAGGCTTCTCTTGCTCGCTGACAACCGTGACATTTTTGAATCCTAAAGACTCCAGACCTCGACGGACCGGAATGTTCGCTGTTCCATGTAAGGGTGTGAAAACAATTTTTAAATCTTCTTGTTCTTTGATCAATGCAGGATCGACAGAGATTCCGACTAATTTTTCATTATAAGGACGATCGATTTCTTCACCGATGATCTTCAGCAGCCCGATCTTTTTCAATTCTTCCTCTTCAACAACTTCAATATCCAATTCATTTTCAACATCATTCACGAAATTGATGACGTCATTCGCTGCTACTGGAGGAAGTTGACCTCCATCTTCTCCATACACTTTAAAACCGTTGTATTCCGGTGGATTATGACTTGCTGTCACGACAATTCCTGAGAATGCGTTCAAATAACGGACTGCAAAAGATAATTCCGGTGTAGGACGAAGATCTTCAAATACATAAGTTTGTATACCATGGCGTCCTAAAGTCTTAGCTGCTTCCATAGCAAACTCTGGTGATTTATGACGTGAATCATAGGCGATCACAACCCCTCTTAACTTCGCGTTCTCACCAAATGGTTCTATGTACCGTGCCAGCCCTTCAGCGGCCTTCCGTATCGTATATTTGTTCATCCGGTTCGTTCCAGGACCGATTTCCCCACGCATTCCCCCGGTTCCGAACGCTAATGTTTTATAAAAACAATCTTCAAGCTTCTCATCTGAATCCTTCATTAAAAGAAGCTGCTCATGTAATTCTTCATCAAGTTGTTGAAAATTACGCCAACGTTCATAATCTTTTTTCCAGCTCATGACTTCCTCCTAAACTCTTTTATAAAACAGGTATATCACCATTGTATAAGAATTTCACTAATTCAACCACTTCTCTGATGAAGATTTTCCAGAAACCTGACAGGATCACGGCATACTCTTCATAAAATTCGTCAAACAAGGATGGTTCTGAAGGGTTCTTGCCATACTGAGACCTAATGTGCTGTCGAAAACAGTTTGCGGCAAATATTGCAGGGAGAATATGTCAATATTCCCCGGAAAATATAATACGCAAAAAAAGACAGGGCGAGTGCCTGTCTTTACCTTTAGAATCATTGTTCGTCTTGTTTTTTCATGATCACTTCATACAAGTCGCGTCGGCGGTCTCTCAGTTGCATGACACTCCCTGACCTTCTATGTCTCCTTAAGATCTCTAAATCGACATCGCCAACAACTACCGTTTCGATATTCGGGTTACATTCTCCGACAATCCCATCTCGAGGGAAGGTGAAGTCAGATGGCGTAAAGATCCCCGATTGAGCATATTGGATATCCATGTTTTCCGTTTGCGGCAGATTCCCGACCGTTCCAGACAATACCGTATACACCTGGTTTTCGATTGCGCGAGCTTGTGCACAATAACGGACTCGGAGATATCCTTGACGATCATCTGTACAGAATGGGGTGAAGATGATCCGCGCCCCCTTATCGGTCACATATCTCGAAAGCTCTGGAAACTCGATGTCATAGCAGATCAAGATCGCAATTTTTCCGCAATCGGTATCAAAGACGTTGACCTTATCTCCGGGACTGACTCCCCACCATTTCCGTTCATTCGGTGTAATGTGAAGCTTGTATTGTTTTTCAATGGTTCCGTCTCTTCGGAATAGGTAGGCAATGTTATAGATCTTGCCATCTTCCTCGACAAAATGAGATCCCCCAATGATATTTACGTTGTACCGCACAGCCAATTCAGTAAAAAGTTCAATATAATCTTCCGTGTACTCCGTCAATCTACGCACAGCCTGGCTAGGACTCTTTTCATCCAAATACGACATCAGCTGTGTTGTGAAGATTTCAGGGAAAACGGCAAAATCCGAACCGTAATCTGAAGCGACATCGGTATAATATTCAACCTGGTTTGCAAACTCATCAAACGTATAAATCTGCTTCATCATATACTGGATCGTCGTAATCCGCACAGGGAATGACGTTTTGAAATGGCGTTTGGAAGTTGCCCGGTAATCGATATTGTTCCATTCCATCAATGTGGCATGTGCGTTTGACGCATCATCATCCGGCAAGTAGGATGGGTTGACCCGCATCAACGTGAATCCATTCATCAACTGGAAGGTTAGAACAGGATCGAAAATGTTGTGATTGACGACTTCTTTCACATATTCCCTGGGTGACATTTTATCAGCATACTTGTGGTAGTATGGAATTCGACCTCCAATGATGATGCTCTTCAAATTCAGTTTCTCAGCCAGCTCTTTTCTTGCTTCATAAAGCCTGCGACCGATTTTCATACGCCGGAATTCAGGGTGGACCATGACCTCGATACCATAAAGGTTGTACCCTTCAGGATCATGATTCGTAATATACCCTTCATCCGTAATTTCATCCCACGTATGTTTTTCATCATACTCATCGAAATTCACAATCAAGCTCGAGCACGTACCGACCACTTTACCGTCATATTCGACGCAAAACTGTCCCTCAGGAAAGATGTTGAGATGACTCTCGAGATGCTCTCTTTTCCATGGATCCATGTTGGGAAAACAAATCTCTTGTAATTCAAGGATTTGTTCGATATCTTTCTCTTCAATATTCCGAAGTATGATTTTCTTTTCGTATTTCGACTCATCAACCGATGACATGACGCACCATCCTTCCTTATCGCCAATCCTTCATTCTTGTTTTTAAATCTGCGGTGTTCAGTTCCAGTTCGATTCCATTCGGATCAAGGAAGTTCACCACAAGCCCTCCACCCCGTTCAATCGGTCCACGGACAATTGGAACCTGGAATTCATTCAATCGCTGTACGAAATAATCGAAATCATCTGCGTCAACTGAAAATGCAAAATGATCTACACCCGGGGCTTTATTTCCAAGCGTTTCCAGATTCTTTTTTTCTAGAAGACAGATCCAGGCAGAGCCGCTTTCAAGATAAGCATCTGTATTACCGAGATGTACCCTTTTCATACCAAGTATACCTTCATAGAAAAGTAATGATTCATCAAGTGCATTCACATTAAGTGTAATGTGATTGAAGCCTTTTATAGTCATATTCCCTTTCATCATTTATTCGAAAACTGCTCAATCATCTCATTTAGTTTCAATTCAGCGAGTGATTCAAGTTTTAGGTCATATTCTTCGAAAGTCAGATGTCGTGTAACCATATTCGGTATGATGACTGTATGTAATCCTGCTTTTTTAGCGGCCTTCGCACCGTTCGCTGAGTCTTCGAAAGCCAAAGCTTCTTCAGGTTTTACACCCAGGCATTTCACTGCTTCTGAAAACAGCGTCGGATCTGGCTTTACTTTTTCCACGTCATCTGAGGTCTTGATGCATTCAAAGCAATCAAAAATCCCGAGGTTTTTCAGATGGTTCGAAACCCACTTGTACGAAGAACTGGAGGCTAGACCGATCTTTAGTCCTAGATGTTGTGCCGCTTCGAGATACTCGACTACTCCCGGCATTGGTCCTTTGTCTTTGATGAGTTCCTGGAAGATATCTACGCGCTGCTGTTTGATAGTGTCCCGATCGAGTTTTTTCCCAATCTGTTTCTCGAGGTATGCATGAGCATCGAAAAAGTTGGAGTGCGTGCCGATGCACTCTCCCCAGACTTCCAAAGGCAGCTCTGCACCATGCTCCTTATATATCTTCTGTAAAACGTTATATTCACACGATTCCGTATCTAATATGATGCCATCGAAATCGAACACGATCGCTTTGATCATTCCGCCACTCCCTTTCCATGATCTAACACAAATATATCGGGAAATCAGGCTGATTGACAAGCAGAATGGTATTGGTGTTTGGTACTTGCTTCATTATCAATTAGAGGACATCAGAGACCTTATTTGTCCCCAAACCCCCATTTTTAGAAAATTAGAGGACACCAGTGATCTTATTTACCTGAAACAAATAGCGGAACAGTTGTCCTCTAAAAATATTAACAGGTCTCCACTTTACGAAAACATGTTCAATTCTGCAGTAATCTGTGAAACCTAGGAGGCTTTTGGATCGCTCGAGGAAACCTGGCTGAGGCAAAGCTGTCCTTATCCTTTCATACAGTAAAAGAAAAGTGCCAGACACCTCCAACACAACATTTTCTCTAAAATGTTGTGTTAATTCAGAGAGAGTCAGACACTTTTTTGGACAGTCCCGTTCTCAGGTTATTGTTGAGCGTTATTCGGGTTTGAAGGAGTAGAAATGCTTGATAAGGCTTGCCCAGCATCATTAGGATCCTGATCTTTCGTAGCAAGGTCACCAAGTGAAACCATCCCTACGACCTGGTTGTTTTCAACGACAGGAAGACGACGGATCTGGTTTGTGGACATCAATTGAGCAGCCTCTTGAGGAGTCATATTCGGATTCCCCGATACGATGTTGTTGGACATACATTGAGATACTTGTGTATTTCCATCCAAGCCTTGAGCAGTTGAACGTAATGTGATGTCACGGTCTGTGATGATCCCTCGAAGTTGACCATTTTCGACGACCGGTAAAGCACCTACGTTATACTGATTCATTAAAGCTGCTGCCTCTTTAAGCGATTGCTGTGGAGTGACAGAAGCGATGTTATTGGACATAAGTGAACGAAGTTGTTGATTAGTATTCATTGTAAGCATATCCTCCTTTCGTCTTTAGTTTAGCCGACGAAAAAGAAGATTATTTTGCCTATATTTACAACGAATTGAGCATTTCATTTTGTTGGTAATTCATCTACACTAAGAAAGGATCCATATTTTACATCATGAGGTGGAACAATGGCAAAAGAATATTACAATGTTTTAGAAGAAATCGTCCCGACCGTTGTTACAGTATTATTGAATAGTCCTGATTATCAAACCATTTGCCGGTGTAATAAATGTACTGTTGACATCATTGCCTTGAGTCTGAACAGTATCCCGCCAAGATATGTGACTTCACCAGATAAGCGTGAAATCATCTATCAGCTTTTCAATAAGCCTTTCATGCGAACGATGCTCAATAAACATATCATCAGCGCGATCCATGTGGTACGAAAAAATCCGAATCATGATTGATGAAATTCGGTAAAGAACCGTACTGATTTACCATCGCTTTTCATAATGATCGTTCCCAGCTTGTCAGTTCTGAATACCTGTACATTGTGAGTGTTCAATCGCTTCAACACTTCCTTTGAAGGGTACCCATACTTATTTTTCCGTCCGACGGAGATCACAGCATAATCTGGGTCTGTTTTTTTCAACAATCCATTACTTGTCCCCGTGTTCGCCCCGTGGTGCGAGACCTTCAATACGTCGATCTTTTCATCATCCAGTTTTTTCAACAATTCATTTTCTGAAGCCATACCTGCATCTGCCATAAGTAAAATTGTTTTTTTGCCATGGTCGATTTTCAACACTGCAGAATGATCATTAAGTGATTTATACTTTTTCCTTGATGGAGCTACGAACTCCATCTTGATATTTCGGGCTAGTTTCTTCTTAACCCCTGCTTTTGCTTCGATCGGTTTGATTCCAGATTCCTTAATCAATCTTTTCAGCCGTTTATAATATGTCGTGTGGTATTTCACTGATGGCATATAGATCGACTCGATTTGGAAGGATTCGAAAATCGCATCCATACTCCCGATATGATCATGGTGCGGATGACTTGCAATCAAATAATCAATTTCTTCAACTCCACGTTTCTGCAGATAAGAAACCACCTTAGGGCCATCATGTTCATCACCAGAATCGATCAAGATATTCTTCCCATTGGACAATTCGATATAAATGCTGTCTGCTTGTCCAACATCAATCACATGCATTTCGAGACTCGTCTTCCATAAAGCTTCGGCCGGTTGGGGAAAGATGAATATAAGCATCACAATTACAATAATTAGTCTCATTCGATTTTTGAAGAACCTCCCCTTAGATTATGGTCGTCTTAGTTTATGTAGGAAAGGGGAGATTATTTTACCATAAGGCTGTTTTCGAAAAAGTTTATTACTGAATGGATAATGTTTTTCTAAATGTTGTTGCGATTAATTTCTGTATGCGGAAGAACAATACGATACTCCTGGTGACCAGCTTTAGCGACCAGTCACTTGGATCACTTCAACGGAATGGTGTATCCGTAAATTGCATTAAGTATGAAAACTTCCATAAAAATCCCTTCATCGATTATCGTTGATGAAGGGTCAGCTGGCTTAAGCCAAATTCTGTTCGCCTTTCTTGAAAAAGCTTTTCATCGAATGATATACATCTCGTTTTTCTTTTAAAATGTAGTAATTGAATTTAGGATCTTTGATATTTTTATAAACACTCATCAAAGTCGAATGACGGTTGTAAGGATTCACTTCACCATAACCGAACATATTCGATACTTCCATGATCTGTTGAACCAGTTTTATACAGCGTGCGTTATCACTTGTAAGGTTGTCACCATCTGAGAAGTGGAATGGATAGATGTTATAACGGCTCGGAGAATACTTGCCATCGATCAGTTCAAGCGCTTTTCTATAAGCAGATGAACAAATCGTACCACCGCTTTCACCTTTAGAGAAGAAGTCTTCTTCAGTCACAACTTTCGCTTCAGTATGATGTGCGATGAATTCAATTTCAACTGTTTCATATTTAGAGCGGAGAAAACGTGTCATCCAGAAGAAAAAGCTTCTTGCCATATATTTTTCCCAAATTCCCATTGAACCTGACGTATCCATCATCGCAAGTACGACTGCTTTCGATTCTGGTTTTTCTTTTTCATTCCAAGTTTTGAAACGAAGGTCTTCTGGAAAAATAGGTATGATCGACGGGTCGCCTTTTAGCGCGTTTCGTTTATAAGCTGTAAGGATCGTTTTCTTCTTATCGATATTACCCATCAATCCTGTCTTTCGGATATCATTGAATTCGATCTTCTCAAGTACGATATTTTCCTGTTCCTTCTGCTGCAGATTTGGAAGTTCAAGTTCCTTGAACAACAGCTCTTCAAGTTCTAAAAGGGATACTTCTGCTTCATAATAATCTTTACCTGCCTGGTCACCAGCACCTTTTCCTTTGCCGGCACCTTTATTACCGCTGGGCTTTCCATCACGAGCAATGACATCACCGACTTGGCTTTCCCCGTCTCCCTGCCCGACATGCTTTGATTTATCATAATTGTAACGGATTTTATATTCATCCAGGGAACGGATCGGAATTTTAATGACATCGTGACCATTGGATAAAATGATGCTTTCCTCACTGATCAAGTCCGGTAGATTGTTCTTTAATGCATCTTGAACTTTTTCCATGTGACGTTGTTGGTCTTGATAACCTTTTCGGTGGAGGGACCAGTTCTCCTGTGACACGACGAAATTGCCTTTTTTATTGACGGTCATTTATTCCCCTCCTTATTTGATTTCCCCTTAAAGAAAACTTAGGCTTTGCCAAACCTTAGCGCTGGCTGAGCCTTAGTTGCCCTTATATTTGAAGAAAGTATTCATACTTTCTTTAAATGTAAAATAAAAGCACGTTTATACTTTCGGGGATTACTCTATCCTATGCAGTAAATGTTCAGAATTGCTAATAAATTCAAACAAAAAGATGCTTGTCTATGAAGTTCCGCACCTTTTGCAGGAAAGGAAATCAATTCGGGACAAAACTCCTATTACATAAAGGGACGATTATTGCTTTTTGCGAAATAACTCCTTTTCCGATGGCGGCTCTCCAATCAACTTGCACAAGGTGATTTATTAAAAAACCAACAATCTTTAGAAAAAAGCCAAAGCATAAAAAAGGATCAACCCTCATAGGGCTAATCCTTTATTGAAACTGATTATTTATCGTCTTCATCTGTCTTATGTTGCTCTGGATCAGGTACCTTACCGCTTTTCTTCACATCTTCATTGGAAGAAAGATGTTCCATTACTTTGCTGTGTTCTTTCAGTTCTTTTTCATTGCTTACCATTTCACTGTTGCGAGTCTTCTCTTCTTTATTCTTTTTAGTCATCGGTAACCACCTCTTGAACTAACGATACCCAGATTCTTCATAATATAAACATTCAATGGATGACTTCGAATTCTGACATCGGCCAATATCTTAGATTGACTTCCCCGACAACATTTTCAATCGGGACGAATCCGATATGACGGCTGTCGATACTATGAAGGCGGTTATCGCCTAGCACGAAGACGGTTCCCTCTGGCACCCGCGCCTTACCGGTTATGTCTTTCAATGTGAAGTCCCCCGTCAACTGGGAGCCCTCCTGAAGGTCTTTCCTGAATCGTTCTAAGTATTTTTCTTCCACAGGTTGATCATTAATGTACAGTTTATCGTCGCGATATTCGATTTTATCACCAGGAAGACCAATGATCCGCTTGATATAATCCTCCTGTTCATTCGCTTTGAATACTATCAAGTCAAACCGCTGGGGCTTTTTGATGTCATAGTTGATTTTATTAACGATTAAACGATTACCTTCCTGAATGGTAGGCATCATAGATTCACCATATACGACATAGTTCGTAAAGAGAAAATGACGAACTACAAACGCAATCAGAAGTGCAATTCCAATCGCCTTGATCCATTCCCAAAAACTATTTTTTGTTTTGGTCATGTATGCTTACACACCCTTTTTTCTTATTATATTCAATTTACCATTTTATACAATTTAATAGCAAGTACACAACGTGTTAAATTTTTGTAAACAGTATAACAACATCATTCAACAAATACAAAGGAAGTGTATCAAAGGAAGTGTACCAGGCACCGTTTCAGACTCCTTCTCCCACAGGGGGTTTCATTCTGTGCCTGGCACCGTAAAAGGCCCGCAAACAGCACTGAAAGAATAGAGATGCAATTGAAAAAGGCGTGCCGCTCGGGTACGCCTTTCCATTATTTTTTGCACCTTCATTGGTTTATCTGTTAAGGAGGCTTCCGACATATCGGAGAAGTTCGTTTGCAGAGATCGAGTTATAGCCATATTCATCGATTAAACGGGCGATGACTTCATTGACTTTCTTCAGTTGTGATTCATCCGGTGTTTTCGTGGATGTGGTGATTTTCACAACATCTTTAAGATCAGCGAACAGTTTCTTCTGGATCGCTTCGCGGAGACGCTCATGTGAGTTGTAATCGAATTTCTTCCCTTTACGTGCATAAGCCGAAATACGAATCAAGATTTCTTCACGGAACGCTTTCTTCGCATTCTCAGAAATACCAATCTGTTCTTCAATCGAACGCATCAGTTTTTCATCTGGATTCATTTCATCACCAGTCAGTGGATCACGCAGCTTGTTCTTATTACAATACGCTTCGACATTATCGAGATAATTGTCCATAAGTGTTTTCGCTGATTCTTCATAGGAATACACAAATGCTTTTTGTACTTCTTTCTTTGCGATATCATCGTACTCTTTACGCGCAACAGAAATGAAGTTGATATACTTTTCACGGTCTTCTTTGGAAATGGACGCGTGCTGATCCAGTCCATCCTTCAGCGAGCGGAGTACATCAAGCGGACTGATCGCAGGAACATCTTTACGTATGATTGCAGAAGAAATCCGATTGATGACATACCGCGGATCGATCCCGCTCATCCCTTCATCAGGAAACTCTTTTTTCAATTCTTCCACATCAGCATGATTGAACCCTTCAACATTTTCACCATCATAAAGCCGCATTTTTTTTACAAAATCGACGCCCTGTTTCGTGGATTCTTTCATACGAGTCAAAACAGAGAAAATTGCTGCAACTCTCAAAGCGTGCGGCGCAATATGGAAGTCGGCAATATCGCTGTCGTTGATCATTTTTTCATAAATCTTCTCTTCTTCTGTCACTTTCAAATTGTACGGTATCGGCATGACGATGATCCGTGAATGCAATGCCTCATTTTTCTTATTTGATATGAACGACTTGTATTCAGCTTCGTTCGTATGAGCCACGATAAGTTCATCAGCGGAAATGAGAGCGAATCTTCCGGCTTTGAAATTCCCTTCCTGTGTCAACGATAGCAAATGCCATAGGAATTTTTCATCACACTTCAACATTTCCTGGAACTCCATCATTCCGCGATTAGCCTTATTCAGTTCTCCGTCGAACCGGTAAGCACGAGGATCGGATTCTGAACCAAACTCTGCAATCGTGGAAAAGTCGATGCTTCCAGTCAGATCTGCGATATCCTGGGATTTCGGATCAGAAGGGCTGAATGTACCGATACCTGTCCGCTTATCCTCGCTAAAGAAAATCCGCTCGATCATGACGTCTTCAATACGCCCGTCATATTCCTGCTCAAGCCGCATCATATTCAACGGCGACAGCGATCCTTCTACTCGGATCCCATACTGTTTGAAAAAGTCTTCGCGCATTGATTGGGGAATAAGATGCAGCGGGTCTTCATGCATCGGGCACCCCTTTATGGCATAAACAGCGCCTTCATCTGTTCTAGAATAAGCCTCCAAACCTCTTTTCAACATCGTCACAATCGTAGATTTACCACCACTCACGGGCCCCATCAATAGTAGAATACGTTTACGGACATCCAATCGTTTTGCGGATGGATGAAAGTACTCTTCAACTAATCGCTCAACCGCATCTTCCAGCCCGAAAATCTGGTTGGAAAAGAAATTATATCGTTTCTTCCCATTCACTTCTTCAATTCCGTGGCTCTTAATCATATTATAAACACGAGAATGGGCAGATTGAGCAACTTCAGGACGCTCTCGTAAGATTTCCAAATATTCAGCGAAGGTACCTTCCCAAACCAATCTTTTTTCCTCTTCCCGGTATTGCTGTAGTTTCCCTAAAATATCCATGAGTACCCCCTCCAAGGAATAATCGTACATGTAATACATCGTATGCCCCGTCTTGCTTTATCATTCGATGTTCTTTTTCAACCAATTACTTTCATACATGGTAAAATGAAGAAAAGACATGCTTATAGAAGGACAGGATGTAACATTGAAACTTTTCATTGGATATATTGTAATCGTCGCCCTGCTGCTCAGTTCCTTTTTCTTGACCGAAAAAGTTTGGGGAGGAATCGAGAGCATCAAGCCGCCCTCTGAAATAATCGAAAATGAATTGCCGATCGACTCGATCCACTTGTCAAGAAGCTCCACGATTCTTGCAGATGACGGCTCTGTCATTGACATGATCCATGGAACCGAGCATCGGATATACATACCATATGAACAGCTGCCCATTTCGGTGATTCATGCCTTTGTAGCAGCTGAAGATAATCATTTTTTCAAACACCCTGGAGTCGATGGAACCGCAGTTGCTCGTGCCATCGTCGTCAATGCGAAATCCGGAGGGATAGACCAGGGCGGAAGTACCATCACACAGCAGCTCGCTAGAAATTTATTTTTATCCCATACGAAGACATACAAACGAAAGCTGCATGAAGCCTTTTATTCCTATCGTTTGGAACAGGAATTGACGAAGGAGAAGATACTGGAGCTCTATAGCAATGCCATCTATTTTGGAAATGGCATCTACGGAATCGAAACGGCGAGTCAATTTTATTTCGGAAAATCAGTTGATCAGCTTTCCCTAGCTGAAACCGCTCTGCTATGCGGAATTCCGAACAGTCCGAACAAATATGACCCGACTAAAAATATAGATCAATCATTACAACGTCAGCATCATGTCTTGAAAAAGATGCTTGAAAACAAGTACATAAAAGAAGAGGAATACAATAAGGCTTTGGACGAGGAAATTACACTGAATGTCACACGGCCGATCCACGCCTTTCCAGATTATACGTCCTACACGATAAAAGAATTGAAAGAGCTTGTGTCACAATCAGAGGGTTATGAAGATAGGATTGAAAAAGCGGAAACCTCAAAGGAAAAGACCGCAATCCGATCAGAATTGGACCGCTTCGTCCATCAATTGATTTATGAAACAGGGATTCGCGTGGAAACACACCTTGAACAAACCATTCAAACAAATGCTCAAAAACAACTGCAGCATTTACCTAAAGATGTCGAGGGTGCATTTGTGGTGATCGATCACGCCACACACAGATTGAAGTCGATCGTCGGTGGTAAAAGCATGAAAGCGAATGAATTCAACCGGGCATACCAGGCTTATCGCCAGCCAGGTTCAGCTATAAAACCACTGCTGGCGTTTGTCCCCTATATCGAAAAAAATGCACTGCCTCTCAATGTTCCTGTTGATGCGGCGCCATTTTGTAAACGAGGGTATTGTCCTGTTAACTATGGCAATGCAACTTACAACAACGTATCTCTGAAAAATGCACTTGGCAAATCGATCAACACAGCTGCAGTACGAATGGTCGACTCAGTAGGTACCGAATATGCTTTTCAATTTCTAGAGCCTTATTCTTTTCAAAAGGTTTCAAAAGAAGACTACAGAATCACAGCCGTACTCGGAGGCTTCGAGCACGGTATCTCCCCATTGGAGCTAAGCGATGCCTATACGACTTTCAGTAACAAAGGGCAATATCAACCAACACGAGCAATCAAAAGTGTGTACACGACTGACGGGAAGCTTCTTTATCAGTGGAAGGAGAAACCGGAACAAGTTTGGTCTGCTGATACGAATCGAAAAATGCGCACACTGCTGAACTATGCCATGACGGAAGGAACCGGGAGGAAAGCCAGGATCCAATCCAGCTATATCGGCGGGAAAACAGGTACTACCAATAACAATAAAGATTTATGGTTCGTAGGAATGACAGATCAATATACAGCAGGAATATGGGTCGGAAAAGATCGACCAGCTCCAATCAATTCTGTACAAAGTCGAGCACTTCACCTGAAAATTTGGAAAGACACCATGAACCAGATTGAAAAGTGAGGTGACATCTAGTTTGATGTTCTTATCTCCTGAAACAATGGCTTTATTTCCTGAATAGACCTAACTACTGAAAAAGCTGCCTCCAAACAGGCAGCTTTTTCATTATGCTGACATGATTCCAGACATCAGCGCTTTATAAACTTTTAAAACTGAATAAGTGACACCTGTCGAAAAGCTCACCCAAAAAAACAAATGCATGAAGACGAGCCCGAACATCCCGGCAATCGATAGCGTATTACTCGCTTTAAAAACGAAGTAAAAGAAATAAATGAAACAGGAAAGCAAAAAGATGATTGGCAGCAAGGTCGAAGTCTGAACGACAACAATGGAGCAAAGACTCCCTATCAAAAATATCGAACTGCCTCCACGGATTCTCTTCAATGTATCCCCTTCACTTTCTTTTGAAAAGAAAAAAAGTGAGAGCTCGACAAGTGTATCGGAAATCAACTTGAGTGCGGCAAACAACATGAAGAACAACAATGCACAAACGAACCAGAGAGCCACCTGCACCTGACCAATTGAAAACAACTCCGTCATCCCCCGGTATATGCCAAGCCGCTCCAGCTGCCCGATCAATAGAACCTGCGAGTAAAACCCGAAAGATGCACTGAACAAGATGATCGCAAATAACGGAAAATACCCGGTCAAATATGTATTTTTCCCCAACATGACATTCCCCTAATTTTTTCTAGTAGCTCTCTCTATTATTACATTTTCGTCACAGTTTTTCATACACATTTATGTGAAATTTGCTATAATGGGATGTATGAATGGATATACTATGCTCTAAAGGAGGATGTCATATGAGCTTTATCCTCATTTTAGCTGTAATTTTAGCCTTTTTGGTATCTATTTTTACTGCTGGATATAACGATCGTCCAGGTACAAAAAAATAAGGTGGTATCTACATACCACGAAAAAACGACTGAACGATTCAGTCGTTTTTTATTTTCCGTTTGAGGAGATAATTCCTTACTGGATTACAATTGGAAACATGCGAGACTCTTGCGGAAATCAAGCTAAGCGGGATATTTCCATTTGTATAAAAACAGCAAATAGCCTTTCATCATCTCAAATGCAGATAATCCTGCTGCCTCAACGCTTCATATACGAGAATCGCCGCTGTGTTTGAAAGGTTCAAAGAACGGACATTCTCGTTCATTGGAATTCGTAAACACCGCTCTTTATTTTTCTCTATGACCTCATCCGGAAGCCCGTCCGTCTCACGTCCAAACACAAAATAGTAGTTCACTTCCGGTTTGTTGTATTCGAAGGAGGTGTGCGGTTTTTCACCATATTTCGTCAGGAAAAAATATTCCCCTTCTGTTTGCTCGAAAAATTCATCTATCGAATCATAATAAACGATATTCACATACTGCCAGTAATCCAATCCTGCTCTCTTCAGCATCTTATCATCTGTTGAAAACCCAAGAGGACGGATCAGATGAAGTGTCGTATCTGTTGCAGCACAGGTTCTTGCGATATTCCCGGTGTTAGCTGGAATTTCGGGTTGGAAAAGCACGATATGTACAGCCAAATCAATTCACCTCTATATGCACTAAACTAAAAATCCTATCTATTATAGCATGTCCAACCCGCTTCGAAAATCGCCAACTACATTGAGTGTCTTTTACCGGACATCAGAACCTCTATTTGTGACAAAAAAGCGTATTCCAGCATTTTAACGGACACCGGAGACGCTATATGGGAGAAATCAGCTATTTTACGATGAATCACCCTAAATAAGAGCGCTGGTGTCCGTTAAGTTCCAAATCATATCGAATTGGGCTAAATAAGGACTCCTGTGTCCGCTAAAAAATAAATAGACGGATGCTTTTATCCGTCTATGATCCGAAAGAATTTATATTTGATTTCCGGAGTGTATGCAGTAGAGTCGGTATAGTCCCAATAGCGCATCCGGCTGTTATGTGTATGGGCATTCACCAACGGCATGCCCTGTTCATCCTTTGCGACGACAATCGTATTGTGCTGCCATCTTCCGTCACCATTGAAGTCATAACAGATGACATCACCTGGGACCAAATATTCTGGTGAAGGCAACTCCTGACCACGCAGCCCCTGCTTTGAACCGCTCAAGTGCCACCTCAACGTATTGGCAACCGTCCAACTGTAGCTCCAATTGTTGTTTCTGAACCACCAGCCTTTGGAACGATTCGGATACCCTCTCATCGGTGCCCCGCCTGCATGCAAGCACTGTGAAATGAAATTCGTACAATCATTCTCGAACAATTTATAGGCTGGGTTATGTGAATTCCACCATCGTTCTGCATATTTCACCGCTTCAAGCCGATTGTATTGATAACGGGGCATCGACATCACTTCTTCATCACGCTCGACCGAAGGCAAATTAGTGTCATGAAGCCCCTCTTTTTCTAAAGAGTGATCAAGCTCGATTTCGTTATTTTTTATCAACGCTTTCCGTCTTTCGATGGCTTCCTCCACATAAAAGTTGGAAGGCTGTTTGATTAGATATGATCGTTTTATCAGGTACTTGACCTCTTCAGTCTTGGCGTCGACAGAATTCCGTTCAAGAATTTTCGCTTTTACTTGAGCATTGACGATTACTGCATTCCTTGACTTGAGACTTTTTGTACGCCGTAGTAAAGCTTCACGCTCCAGAGTGCTGATACGGCTATCCCTTATCCGGTCTGTGGTGAAGGAGGCATTCTGTTCTTCGATAAATTTTTGCAAAGAAATGAGCCAATCCATTAATACAACCCCCTCAGTCATTCTCCTTTCATGTCTATGTTGGATCAATAAAAAAAGAACCTTAGAAAAGAGGTGGGCCCTAACCTACGAAATACACATCATCCTTTAACCAAGGCATAAAGAAAATTTGGCACAGCCAGGCTTAGCGTAGGCTGTGCCTTAGTTGCTCTTGAAATTCGTTGATTTCCGCTCCAGGAAGCTCGTGTTCCGCGGGGCGTGCGGTGAGCCCACTTGTCGCCTTGCGACCCTTTTCAAGGAAGCATTTGTGCTCCTGCGTCTACAAGAAAGTCCTGTCGAAGCGAGCTTCCTCGTCGCATGCCTTGCGAGGAGATTATTCAGGTAGTAGGCACGCTGATCCCGCAGGAAAAGGAAAGCTCCAACAGCGTTACATCGCACTAAGAAAATGTGATTTTCATTTTCGAGGAGTCTCGCACCTTGCTCAATCAACTTGCACAAGGTGATTTTTTTTACAATCTTTTGGAAAAGAAGCTACATAAAATAAAAAACCTACTTCAGAATGAGTAGGTTATCCATTAAACGCTATTGATTATGAACAGATCTGTGACGGTTGTTGTTCTAAATCCAACAATACTTCTTTCTTATCAAGTCCCCCGCCATAACCAACGAGAGCCCCGTTGCTTCCAATCACACGGTGACAAGGTATGACAATTGGAAGAGGGTTCTTATTGTTTGCACTTCCAACAGCTCTGACAGACTTAGGCGATCCGATCATCGTCGCGACATCCTTATACGAATAGGTTTCGCCATAAGGAATTTTTCTAAGTCCTTCCCAGACTTTACGCTGGAACGGGGTGCCAAATAGTTCAATCGGAAAATCAAAATCCCTGCGCTGATGCAGGAAATATTCCTCGATCTGCTTCATATAAGGGCCAAAAGACTCCTGGTGATGAAAAAGCTCAGCCTTCAAAGATTGTTTCTTCAACCAAGCTTTGATAAGAGGAAGATTCTCCTCGGCAGACCCAAAATCAATGCGACATAAACCATTTTCAGTTTTTAATAACGTAAGTGGACCGATTGCACTGTCCATTTCCCCATATTGTACACTGATTGTCGTCTCCATCTTATCCCTTCTTTTACCCTTTTGCATTATCATACTGAACGCAAAATAATAAAACCATCACGATTTGACGCCATTATCGATCATATCAAGTCCTCTATTTATTTCAGCTAGTACATTCTCCTCATTTTCTCTCTCTTTCGCCGATTTAAGCACGTACTCTGCTTCAGACCCTCCGATTTTTCCGAGTGCCCATGCTGCAGTCCCTCGAATCACAGGACGAGGGTCTTCATTAAGGACATGCACCAGTTCCGGAATAGCTGTATCATCTTTAAAATTACCTAAGGCGATGATGGCATTTCGCTGAATCGGTTTCTTCCCTCTCCAAGAACCAGATACCGGACCGAATTTCTCTTTGAATTCCCGGTTACTGATTGTCAGTAAAGGTTTCAATTTTGGTTTTGCGACTTCCGGGTCAGGCTCCATATCAGGATGTTGATGAAAGTCTTTTCCTTTGTTTTCAGGGCAAACCTGCTGACAAGTATCACATCCATAAAGTCTGTTTCCGAGCTTTTCACGGTACCGTTCTGGAAGAAATCCTTTCGTCTGTGTCAGAAAAGCAATACACTTAGTCGAATCCAATTGGCCGCCTGTTACAAGAGCACCAGTCGGACACGCATCAACACACTTATTACACGTACCACATTGATCTGTCATCGGTTGATCAGGTTCAAATGCAATCGTCGTAATCAATTCGCCTAGATAAACATAGGAGCCAAACTCAGGTGTGATGGTTGCACAGTTCTTCCCGCTCCAACCGATCCCAGCACGCTCAGCAACTGCACGATCCGATAATTCACCAGTATCGACCATCGACAAGACTCTCGCTTCTGGTTCTTGTTCAAGAATATATTGTTCCAGCTGTTTCATCTTTTCACGCAATACATCATGGTAATCTTTCCCCCATGAAGCACGGCAAAAAATCCCTCGTCGCTCTTCCTTTGTGCTTCTCGGTGCATCCTTCATTTTTGAAGGATAGGCGAGCGCAATCGATATGATCGATTTTGCTTTGGGGAGCAATAGTTCTGGATGTGTTCGTTTCTCAATGTCCTGTTCTTCAAATCCAGATTGAAACCCGTTCTCTTGCTGTGTTCTTAGCCGCTCCTTCAATTCAGTGAACGGATCAGCTGTTGTAAAGCCTATTTTATCGATTCCGATTGATTTACTATATGCAATGACCTTTTCTTTCAACTGGGCACCTGTCATGGTTTGACCCCCTTTCTTTAAAATCTCTTAGGAACCAGCTACTGACGTATAGCTAGCGTCCTCAATCTATTCAATGCTGAAGCTAATTCTAACATACGCGGCCTCGCCAAGTCACCAGGATGCTGATTGGGAAAGTCTGTAAAAGAAGCAAGCCCTTTTTCATTCAACTGGGTTTCAATCCGCTCCAAAAGGTCGGCTACCGAAAGCGATCCTAACCATTTCTTTTTCTCTACAAAATGAAGGATTTCAGCAATCGCTCTCGTCTGGCTTGCATCAGTCACCTGCTCAACAAAATCGATTTTGATATCAGTCGTACCGTACTGGATCGTATGAAGTCCTCTTGCCGCCACCTTCGATCGTTTCCCTTTCCTGCTATCGAGACTGGATGCTTGGGGCTTCCTTGACTGAACTTCCCCAAAGCGCTCTCCACCTTCCCTTTTTCGATTGGAAATCGAGTTACTGGCGATGTCTTTTGCTTCACTTGTAACGTCGAATGGGCGGTATTGATCCATTAAAATCACCGTATCCGCTACATCAAAATAATCACCAGAACCACCCATGACGACCAATGTGGAAACTTCATGTTCTTCATAAAGCTGCTTCACTTTATCAATAAATGGTGTGATCGGTTCTTTATCCTTTGATACAAGCTGCTGCATCCGTTCATCCCTGATCATGAAGTTTGTCGCACTTGTATCTTCATCTATCAACAATGCACTAGCCCCAGCCTCCATGGATTCAATAATCGTAGCCGCCTGTGACGTACTACCGCTTGCATCCTCTGAAGTGAATTGAGTTGTTGTTTTTCCATATGGTAAGTTTTGAATGAACGGAAAAATATCCACACTCGTGATTTTACGTCCATCTTCTGCACGTACTTTCATTGCATTCGGATCTGTTAAAACGAACTCACGACCGTCTCCGCTGATATGATCGTAAATTCCCTTCTCAATCGCCTCAAGCAACGTACTCTTGCCATGATACCCACCGCCGACGACGAGAGTGATGCCTTTCTGGACCCCCATCCCTTGAATCGGTTCTTTTCTGTGCGGCACAGGTATCGAGACATTTAAGGACTCTGGTGTTTCAAATGCGATCACATCATCCGAGCGTAGTGGACGGTCATTGATCCCACTCTCCCTCGGTAGAATCGATCCTTCAGCTATAAACGCAACGAGATTGTTTCCTTTCATAAACTCGCGGATCGCATCTTGTTGATCGCACAATTCGATCGCTTCTACAACAGTATCGTCTTTTAATGAGAAAATCGAGTCATCTAGAATTTGTGGGATGATCGTAAACAACATCTTTTCTGCCTGTCTTCCAAGTACTTTCCTTCCTCTTGCTGGTAGTCCGATTGAAAGACAGATGATGACCGCATTTGCCGTCAACCCGACAGCAGTGCGTTGCAACACTTCCTGGGCAGGGCGATCGATGGTTATGACTCCACTTTTACCCGAACCGCCTGCACGCGTCTCCTGATTCCGGATCGCACTCCCTACACTTCGAGCAATCGTATCTTCAACTCTAACCTTACGGGAAGACGTCGATTCCCAATCTTCCCTTAAAATTGTTTTCGATTTTGGCACCTCTAACCTGAGCTTAGATGGGGCTGCAAAAGGATCTCCCTGCACGTGATCGATATGGAGGGTAAAGTCATCAAATCGATATTTCCCCCGGATATCCTTATACGCTTTATAGCCCTTACCGTCAATCCGTTTCAGAATGTCTCTCAGCTTGTCCATAAACGTAAGCACTCCTTTTTCAGTTGCAAAATCTATTATGGTACACTATGGTAAAATACATAAGTTCTTGAGGTGATCAGTATGAAAATATCCATCTCTGATAAATTGAAGAAGCTTGTCCCCGATTTTAAAGTCGGGATCATCCAATACTATGATATCACGGTTGATGAATCACCTAAAATGTTAGCTGGCCGCCTGCAGTTATTCCAGGAATCACTGATGCTTGAAGCAGAAACAAAGCCTATTTCAAAGATTGAACCTATCCAAGAATGGCGGAGTCTGTTTAAGAAAGTCGGAACTGATCCTTCGCGATACCGCCCATCCTCAGAAGCACTTCTCCGCCGGGTTTATAAAGGTTCCCAGCTGGGCTCGATCCACTCTGCAGTCGATACGAATAACTTCTTCTCCCTACAGTACCAAATTCCGCTCGGCGTCTATGATCAATCACATGTCGTTGGAGATGTGAAAATTGATATCGGTTCAGATGATGATGTGTATGAAGGAATCAATGGCCGAGACGTCAATATGGGAGGTAAGATCCTGACCAGGGATGATAAAGGTGCTTTTGGAAGTCCGATCGTTGATTCGAAACGGACAATGGTGACTGAAAAGACGAAACAAGCCCTTCATATCGTCTATTTTCAACCTTCTTTATCACAGGAGCACGCAACTGAAATGCTCCTGGCCATCAAAAAAATGTTCATCCAAATCCATGGCGGAACAGCAGAAGTGGATATCATCAAATAAGAGGAAACCTTAAAATCAACTAAGTTCTTTAACGGACCCGATAAAAAACTTGGCAAAGCCAAGCTTTAGGCGTAGGCTGAGCCATTAGATCCTCGAAAAAGTAAATGGGTTTCCTTCGTACGGAGTTTTGCTTCCGAAACCACCCGCTTGTGCACTTATATTTTCTTTAAGTGGATATAAAAAACGCAACACCCCGTTTCCGAAAAACGAAGCACTGCGTTAGACATGTTTTATTCATTATAAGTACAACTGCATGAAATTATGTACAAAACCTCCTATAAAGGAGGTTTGTTTTTTCACATTTGAAGAAAGTATAATATACTTTCTTCAAATAAGGGCAACTAAGGCTCGACCTTCAGATAGCTTGGCCTAGCCAAGTTTTCTTTATCACGCGATACTTTCTGCGCTTCCCTTATTTACAACCAATAATGCATGAACTGCTCCAGGTATCCACGCGATGATTGTAAGTATGACATTAATCAACGTTTGTGATTTGCTACCATGTAGAAATACAGCAAGAGGTGGAAGCAAAACAGCTAATAGATAACGCATTATTTCTACCTCCTTATCTGTTGTACTTCTAGAGATACCCGCCTAAGGACAAGTGTAAACAAGTAAAATGTTTACAGTAAAAGCAATTACTATATATACCCTCCGTGGGGAGTTGGTAACAAAAGAAAAAGCCAGGAACAAATTTGTTCATTCCCGACTTTTTACTTATAGTTTGTTTTAGTATTGTACCAATTGATACTCACGCTTAACCGGGGAACCAATTTTCTCATTGCGTAAGAGACGTTTTGCTTTTTCGGAAAGATTATCATATGTCTCTTGCGGTATTGAAATGCTCCCATTTTGTGGCGCATTAGCTGCAGATTTATAAATCAGTGCGATGTTAGTTCTAGGCTGTTCGGAGTGATTTGGTGTACCCCGATGCCACATCCTATCATCCCTGATCATGATAGACCCTGCTGGCATCAATGCCTTGAAAGAATGCATATGTTCTGCAAGCTTAGATTTGTCGTAAGCATTAGGCCCATACCAGTTGTCAGGGTGTAAATGCGTCCCTCCCGGCCATACTTCCATTGGTCCATTGTTTTCAGTTACGTCAACAAGTGGGAAGTTGACAACCAAATTAATAATAGGCAGGTTTACCTCACATCTATCACCATATCTCGAACCAGTATCAGCATGAACGTCTTGCGGAGTTTTCCCTCCTTGAACTGAGGTATTCGTATGGAAATAGTTTAGAACACAATCATCGCCTAATATCTGATCTACTACATCTGTTACGAATGGATGAGCAATGATTGATTCATCACAAAATGGTTCCTCGAATGGTAAGTCCATACCTACATGGTTTGTGCCATTATGGAAACCATCGTCAGGATTGAGATCACGGTTCTTCATATAAGACTCTAAATTCTCTCCAAATTTGTTATTTAAGTTTTCTACTTGTTCTTTAGGAAGTACCCCTTCAAATAGTACATACCCGTTAGTTTTTATCAAATTAACAGCTAACTCCACAGTCTCCGGTAGCAGTTTCCCAGCAGCAGTTTCTTTTGCACTTATTCTCATTTAATTTCCACCATCCATTTAATTTTTGTATGCTCCTTAACAACTCATACATAAAACTCTTTCTGTAGTTTAAAAATCCGTAAACCATACAAGTCATGCCTCTACACTTCTAAAGTATATAACTCTTGATGAATGGACTAAGACTCACCTCTTTTTTTATGTTGATAGTAGCACAATAGAAATAATGATACTATCAACAATTCATAATAGTTTGTATATTTCATCAATTAAGTTTGGAGTGATGTTCTATATACTGATTGTTGAAGGATTATCATGATAACAAATCAGCAATGAAGCTTTAGTACATGTAGATGTTCCGAAACATTCGTTTATGTTTGGGTTTTGGGTATTATTAGGTTAGTGTAATAAAATGAGTTCCTGGCAAGAACGGAAGCATCTGTTTGGATGAATCCAATACTGTTGTTGGGGATGATCTTCATATACAATATACAACCGCGAATTTTAACTGGCATGAACCAATGAACTTTATGCATCTTCTTCTAAGTATCAGAAAGCTATTTGGTCGTACTTCATTCACATTCTCTGCACATAATGGATGGGTACACCCATCCCCAATGTGGTGACACAATCAGTGCACAAGATTTGAAGTAAATTTGTCGTGTGAATATCATTTATTCAAAACAACAAAAAACGCTTTCCTACAAACTGTAGAAAAACGTTTTATACGTTGATATCACTTAATTCTTCTGTAATTGATAGTAATAAAAATGGTACCGGTGGTCGGGGTCGAACCGACACTCCGTGAGGAACACGATTTTGAGTCGTGCGCGTCTGCCAATTCCGCCACACCGGCATGTGTCTAATATAACATATTTAATTAATGGTGCCGAGGGCCGGACTTGAACCGGCACGGTAGTCACCTACCGCAGGATTTTAAGTCCTGTGTGTCTGCCAATTCCACCACCCCGGCTGGGTAGTTAGATGGAGGCGGCACCCGGATTCGAACCGGGGGATAAGGGTTTTGCAGACCCGTGCCTTACCACTTGGCTATGCCGCCATACTTCATTTGTATGCTTGATACGAAAATGGAGTACTATTTTCGGCAGTTCATTGTTATTAAAATGAATGGAGCGGAAGACGGGATTCGAACCCGCGACCCCCACCTTGGCAAGGTGGTGTTCTACCACTGAACTACTTCCGCGAAAATGGCTGGGCTAGCTGGATTCGAACCAACGCATGACGGAGTCAAAGTCCGTTGCCTTACCGCTTGGCTATAGCCCAACGCATATGGGGCGACTGATGGGAATCGAACCCACGAATGCCGGAACCACAATCCGGTGCGTTAACCACTTCGCCACAATCGCCATAATACAATTTTTAGAAATATAAATTGGCAGGGGTAGTAGGAATCGAACCCACACTGGAGGTTTTGGAGACCTCTGTTCTACCGTTAAACTATACCCCTAAATGGTGGAGGGGGACGGATTCGAACCGCCGAACCCGGAGGGAGCGGATTTACAGTCCGCCGCGTTTAGCCACTTCGCTACCCCTCCAAAAGAGACAATTTATATTTTAGTACAGTTTACAAAGTGATTCAAGACCTAATTTCAGGAATTAGAACCAACCTTTGCTAAATGCAAAATGGTGCTGGCCAGAGGACTTGAACCCCCAACCTACTGATTACAAGTCAGTTGCTCTACCAATTGAGCTAGGCCAGCAACATGGTGGCTCGAGACGGAATCGAACCGCCGACACGAGGATTTTCAGTCCTCTGCTCTACCGACTGAGCTATCGAGCCATGAAGTTAAATATAAAGTCCGTCGGTTCCCCTGTCCCTTTCTCTACAAGTTAATGCTGACGCTTCTTGCTGCGTCGGGACAACTCGCTGATCATTCAACGATGAACCGCTCGTGACTGAGCTATAGAGCCAAAATGTATTTTTCAAAATGGCGGACCCGACCGGATTCGAACCGGCGATCTCCTGCGTGACAGGCAGGCATGTTAACCCCTACACCACGGGTCCAGCACTAATTATTTTGGTTGTACCCCTTCGGGTACTCCATATGTTCATTGAAAATAAGATATCTCGACGTTGGACAATGAACTTAATTTGGTTGCACCACAGGCACCACGATCTAAAACTAGCTTTGTTGATTAATCGACGTAGTAAGTTTTAAATTGGTTGCACCCCTTCGGGTACTCCATATGTTCATTGAAAATAAGATATCTCGACGTTGGACAATGAACTTAATTTGGTTGCGGGGATAGGATTTGAACCTACGACCTTCGGGTTATGAGCCCGACGAGCTACCAGACTGCTCCACCCCGCGACGATAAAAGTATATGATATGGTGGAGGATGACGGGATCGAACCGCCGACCCCCTGCTTGTAAGGCAGGTGCTCTCCCAGCTGAGCTAATCCTCCATATGAGAATGGTGACCCCTACGGGATTCGAACCCGTGTTACCGCCGTGAAAGGGCGGTGTCTTAACCACTTGACCAAGGGGCCGATAAAATTATGTATTACAGATAGTATCTTATGGCGGAGAGCGAGGGATTCGAACCCTCGGTACGGGTTTAAACCGCACACACGATTTCCAATCGTGCTCCTTCGACCTCTCGGACAGCTCTCCGTGGCTCCACAGGCAGGACTCGAACCTGCGACCGATCGGTTAACAGCCGATAGCTCTACCACTGAGCTACTGTGGATCGAAATAATTAGCCCGGCGACGTCCTACTCTCACAGGGGGAAGCCCCCAATTACCATTGGCGCTGAAGAGCTTAACTTCCGTGTTCGGCATGGGAACGGGTGTGACCTCTTCGCCGTCGTCACCAAGCTTTACTACTTGGATATTCATCTTTGTTAGCTTGCGCCGAGGAAGCATACGACAGAGCGTTGCTCGTCAGACGCAGGCGCAGACTCTTTTAAAGGAACCATTCCTTCAAAACTAGATAATGTCTTTCTTGAAAACATCTTCGATGTAAAATGTGGTTAAGTCCTCGATCGATTAGTATCTGTCAGCTCCACGTGTCGCCACGCTTCCACACCAGACCTATCAACCTCATCATCTCTGAGGGATCTTACTCGCTTGACGCGATGGGAAATCTCATCTTGAGGGGGGCTTCATGCTTAGATGCTTTCAGCACTTATCCCGTCCACACGTAGCTACC
>NZ_CAMGYZ010000003.1 GCF_946151055.1 Bacillus sp. Marseille-Q3570
GGTAAAGCCACTAACAACTTTATTCATAAAAGACCATTACGAGTTTGGAGTAGTTATTACTGCTGTATTCGGCTTTAATTTAGTTAAGAGTATTCAAAAAAATAGTTAAGTCCATCTTCAATAAAAGACCAGCTATAAAAAGTCAAGGAACTAAATTGAATTAATTTTTATTGTTTTTATTTAGAGTTTTAGGCATGACAAATAAACCTTTATTTGTTTACTGGTAAAAATAGCAAACAAACAATAGGTTAGTTATTATCTGTTTCCTGAATACGAGGTTTATAGGGTTGTCCATCTCTTAAAATAGCGAAAATAATGTGGGTCAACTTTCTAGCAACAGCTCCAACAGCTGTACCATGGGCTTTTCCCCGATTACGTAATTTTTGATAATAAAGAGAAAGTGCGGGGTCATGAAAACTGGCCACAAATGCTGCTTGCCATAAAGCACGTCTAAGATAGGGAGATCCTCGTTTCGACAGCCTGGTGTTGGAACTATTAAAGTCACCTGATTGGTGAACGGATGCATCAAGACCTGCGAATGCCACCAATTGTCCAGGACGGTCAAAACGGCTAATGGAGCCAATTTCACCTAGGACCACCGCAGCTGTTATATCACTTACTCCCGAAATGGTAGTTAGATAATGTTCTTGACGATTCGAGAGTTCAATCATGGCTTCCTCAATTTGATTTAGTTGTTTTTCAAGTAAATCTATTTGTTCCAGTAAAAGATGAATCTGCATTTTAAAAACGTCTGTCCCTATAGAAATACCAAAGGTATTTTGTGCACTATCTTTCAACTTTTCAGCTTTATTTCGAGCTCGTGTTTCACCGTAACGTCCCTTACTAACACGGTAAAGTAACTTAGCAAGTTGATCTGTATCAATTTCTAACAGGTCTTCTGGTAAAGGATATTGTAGAAGAATTTCAGTTGAAGACATCCCGAAAACATCAGAAAAGTTCTGTTCATATTCAGGGAACACTTGATCTAATAGTGCTATGATTTTTCTTTTAATATCTGAACTTTGATCAACTAACGCATAACGTAACCTTTCTAAATGTCTAAGTTGAAGTAATTCTTCTTCTACAAAAGGCGTTTCTTCTGGAGAATCAATTCGAATCACTTGAGCAATGAGGTAAGCATCCTTCACATCCGTTTTTGTCTTACGAATATAAAATTGACGCAATGCATCTGACTGCATTGGATTAAAAGCTGTGATCTTAAATCCAAGTTTATGTAGAAAAGAAAAAACAGATAACCAATAATGCCCTGTGGCTTCTAGTCCACAATTACAATTCTCAGGTGTTACTTTTTGTTGATTTAAAAATTTAAGTAGTTTTTCACTACCCGATTTTGAATTAGCAAATCGAACAGTCTTTCCGATAGGATCGCCTTTTTCATTAATCAATCCAGCTTCATGATGGCGTTTCCCAATATCAATACCAAGATAAATCACAGTAGCACCACCTAGTTTTAATTAATCAGATGGCAGGATTCCTCTTTTACTTTATAGATATCCAACCTCGTTCGATATACGACAACAAAGTGTCATCCAGCTCATTCGAATAGTTCTATAAAGAAAGAGGTGTCAGTCTTTAACACGAAGACAAAGCTTCAAGGGGGCGAGCGACAACCTCTATCTGATTTAAATACATTATACCTTGAAGAAGGTATAACGATTTAAAGCCAGAAAATATCTGGTTAATAATAATATACGAGGGGGCATATCTGGAACTAGATAAGCCTCTTTATCTTGAAATTAATTTTTGATTCATATTCAACAATTTGTAATAAATTGATATTCGAGCATCATTATGGAGGAGGGCTTTAGGTGTTATGTATTTTCGAAACTATTATTTGTTTAATTCGTAAACAGAAGAAGAGATAAAAATCAGGGAGGGCTAAATTGGAAACAAAAAAACTTCACTACCTAATTGCTTTTCTTTCTTTTCCAATAACAGTCCTACACTTTATTTTTGGTGATTATACAACTGAGAAGTTTGTTTCTGGTATTACATTTTATGTAATTGCCACAGCAATGTATTTAAGTTTTGTTTACTTGTTTAATAAAAATGAAGTTGGCAAAAAGGTAGTATTATGGGGGCTAGTCTTTATTGCTATTGCGAGCATTTTGATGTTCCTTAAATACAGCAAATAAATAACGCTCATATGCCACAATCGGATTAATGAACAAATAATAACATCTTAGCGTTTTATTCTAAAAGGGAGAGGGTTAAAAATGAAGGATTCAACTTATAAAATTATCAAAGTCTTATGTTTAGTTGTAATTGCAATATCAGGAATATATATAGGTATACAGTTAACTGAAATTAAAGATTACCTTTGGGATTTAGTTAAATTATCTGCAAATAGTTGAACATTTTTATATACATAGTTTTTTGTAAACAATCTTCAAGAAACGGGGGCGATAATCCAGGAAGGATTACGCCTCTTTTTGTTTAATACATAAGAATTGGGCAGTTTTTTGGAGGAAGTGAAAGGTAAAGGGGGAGCTTTTATTGGACAAAAATGAAAGACATATATATTTATTGTCGGGACCAGCGGGTGTAGGCAAATCAACAACTTCAAAAGAACTTGTAAAGAAACTATCTGATAGTGCTTATTTATCTGGTGACTATATCAGCCATATGCATATTAATGGGAGAGAAAAGCCGTGGAAAAGTAAACACGAACATTCACTAATATGGGATAATATTTTACACCTTACAAGGAACTTTATTGATTATGGAACCGATGTGGTAATAGATTATGTAACATTTCCAAACGAAGCAAGGTGGCTTAGTGAAAATATCAATCAACCAAATACAGTAGTAAAATATGTAGTATTATGGGTCGATAAAAACACCTTAACTCAAAGAGACAATATGAGAAAAGAAGAAGATAGAATGGGAGAACGGTGTTTTATATTGTTTGATGAATTTAGTGAATCAGGATTAGATAAAAAACACTTTCTAAATACAAGTGAATTAACTATCAAAGAAAATGATTTCGTTATTGATACAATATTGAATGATAGAAGGTTTTGTATAAATGGTTAATTCAGCAAACGGGGGCAATTCTACAAGAACGAATGTGTTTTATGAAAGAATTTCAATTGCATACCTTCAACCTAATGTAAAAGTGTAATTTTCATTCGTTAGCCCAGAAAAATAATACTGCAAGAGAGGACATCCACATTTTAATCATATAAAATTTATTAACCCCATAAAATGATATATCTAATTTATATGGGGAGTGTAAAGATGGGTGAATATCAAGTAACAGAAGCAATGCTTGAAAAATTTTATAGGCTTAATCAAAAGAAAAAGGAAATTGAATCGGCCATGAAGGAAATGAAAAAGCATTTCCATGATTACTTTGATGAGACGGTGGGCGAAAATGTTAAAGGGCAAATAACAGTTGGGGATTACATATTACAAAGGCAAGTTAGAACAGTTGAGAAATTTAATGAAGCGAAGACGGTAGAGACATTAGAGGAACTAAAATTAGAAGATTTATTGGTGAAAAAACCGGATATCGACAAAATGAAAGCAGCGATCAATCTTGGTATTTTAAAGGAAAATGACCTGGAAGATTGTCGGGTAATCAATTTGTCTCCAGCTATTTCAGTAAAAACAAAATGAACAATGGAAGTATATTCGTATTCAAGAATGAAAGCAAAGTTTAATAACACGTTAAATAGTTAATAATGAAATTAATGTTCCGCTAAAGTTTAATAGTTTCCGTTCTAATTCAAAATGTGCTCGTTATTCCACAAAAGGGGCTTATCTGGAACTAGGTAAGCCTCTTTATTGTGAAATAGATTATCAATTTAGTTCCGCAAGTTGAAATAAATTAGTTTAACTTTGAAGATTTTTTGTGGGGGAATGCCTTTGTTGGTCTGTATTTTCGAAACTAATATTCGTTTTATTCGTAAACAAAATAGAGGTAAATATCAAATGGTTACATTTAATAGTGAATGCAGCATATTTGGTTTTTATGGGGGGTTTTTATGTTATCAGCAGGCGGGTTTTCATAGGGGATATTCTGTTTCAATTAATCGCATTCTCATTGGTAATTATTGTTCCTTTCGTAATAGTTTTATTAATTAGAAAGAGAAGCAGTAGATTAAGAAAAATTGAAGAAAAATTAGACATGTTATTAGAAAAACAAGATAAACATTAACATTTTCTTCTGTTGAGGATTGTATGTTTAAGAGGAAGTACAATGCTAAATTTTCAAAGCAAAAAAGACATTCAGCTTGAGGATGTCTTTTTTCCTTTTATATAACTTTTGGTTATAGGGGCTATATGGTTTCTGTACTTACTTTTTAACATCAAACAGATAGAAGTTGGTCAGGAGTAACAAGTGCTTCAACAACACTTATAGGTATTCTATTTTTTAATGAACCGGCAAACAAGCGAAAAATTTCATCCATTTTATTAGTAATGTTTGGTGCATTTGTTCTTCATCTCCAAAGTTAAACTGGGAATAGCGTAATCCTTATTTAACAAAAGAGAGCTATGATCAAGTAAGACCTCGCCATATAAACGTAAAAAGAGCTCAAAATCGAGCTCTTTTCTTGTGATTTTATAAATTTGTCTTGCAATACAGTTTGTGAATGCGTTTTTGAACCTTTCTGTTAAATGGAGACCTTTATCAGATTTCCATCACGGTCAAGGAGTTTTTCAAGATCGTCTAGCTTGATTGAAAAACCAGCTTCACGATATCGGTTTGAACAAGTGACATAGTCAACTTTTTCTCCATTAACCTCAACAAACTTGTGGTTATCAGTAAGAGAATACACGAAGGTGACCGGCAACCCGATAATTCGGAACTCGAACCTCAGCCCGTCCAGTTCATCAGATAGAACAGGGTCAATGATCAAACGGCCATCTTCAATACGGATACCGAGGGCATTCGAGATAAGTTGATTCATATAAATCCCAGGGCCGCTTGAATAGATACGCCATCCACCTTTGACTGGAACATTGCCTTTACGAAGTTCATCAAATCGTTCCTGAGCTTCATATCGTGTATTGAATTTTCCGTCCGAGCTGCTGAAATAAGTGTTGCTCTGACGCAATTCCGCATTCGGAACAACATCCTTCAATCCAATCGGGTTGATGATTTCAAGCCCTTTCCAGACCTCATCTCCGCGACCAAGCTTCGCCATCGCCTCCACAAAACGGATATGCGCATGAACGTATTGCAATCCGATTTCCCTTCCGAAATTCGCGGCTTGCTCTGCACGTTTGAAATGTGTGCTGACTCCACCTGCATAATTGGCTGGACGGTTCATCAAACGGACACCGTCAGGACAATAGAGGTACTCTTTGATCAGTTCATAATGTGACTGAGCCTGCTCTGGTGTGAAAAGTTCGCTGATGATGCTTCGGTTCATCGGGATCAACCGATAGTCGATTCCGGTTTTCGTGTCTGTCGGGTGGATCATCAATTCAGGCTGATTTTTATTCTCCATATAAAGGAAACCTGGCAGGACGTCTGTCTTGAACATGAATCGGTTATAGTCTTCTTTAATTCCGAATGCCAGTGTTTTCAGCTCAATCGCTTCCTGATGATCGAACTTTTCCAGCACTTTTGATAGCTGGTGGAGCACTTGATAGGTAAGGGCGACTGTCCAGCTGCTGACCATATATTTTTTCAATTGCTGATTCGCTGGCTGCAGGGTGTCATCCCAATCCCCATCGTCATATGAAGACAAGAACGTATCATGTAAAAAGTGGCTCTTGATATAATCAATCTGTTTTTTGATATGATCGATCAGCGTCTCTTTTTCAGAACTGAAATCGAAACCATCTCTTATTGTATAAGGTATTTCTTCTTTTAATATTTCAAAATCCCCTGTGGCACGGATGTAATCGCTGACGACCTTCAATGGCCATACAATGACATCACCATGGCTTTCATGAGCCTGGATCTTGAAGTACTTATCGAACATGAACCATTGCGGCCAGCTGCCATCATCTCCATATTGATGCGAATAAACCGTTTGGATGATTTCACGAACTGATTCATAATTTTGTGTGGCAAGGAAGTACTCGGTCGGACCCTGGCAAACATCTCTCGTTCCCCATGCTGCACCGCCATACTGTTCAAGACCGTGCGGAACGGAATAGTGGACGAGCATGTTATGTGTATACCACCAGGAAAGGGTATTCAGTTTATCAACCTGTTTTGAAGACGACGAGAGTTTGAACCCGTTCATCACATCAGCATAATAGTGGCGGTATTTCTCAATCTCTTCTGCCACATCTTTTTGATTGAAATCCATTTCTTCGCCATGAAGCAATCCCTGGATTGTTAAAGTCCAATCACTTGAAGGACTAAGATCCAACACCGATAACGAAGCTGATTCCGGCTCAAGGTTTTGAGAGAAGATCCGTTCGTCTGTCAGCTTGATCTCAGCTCCGTCCACCTTCATACGATAACAAAGTTCAGGAAATACTTGTGCGCTATCTGCATGATCAGCTGCACTGTAAACGATCGTTTCCCCTTGTTGTTCGACATTGAAAGGAACTTCGAATTCATTGTTATTCATCGTAACCTGATTGGATAACAAGAAACGATATGCGTTCCCTTTTTCAGAGCGGACGTTCAATCGAACTTCAGGTGTGTCAACGGTCGTATGGTTCGTCACGACAATCAGATCATCTTCTGTTTTATAAAACCAGCGGGTGTAATTGAAGCCGATTTCGAAAAGGGATGGCATGCCGAGTAGATGATACGTACCATCGATTTCGATATAAAGCCGCTGTCCAGATGTTTTAAGGATGTTCAAAGCATTGCGTGTGTTCGTAATCATTTTATTGAAAGATGTGTTGCCTACGACGAGCTGGGAATTGAACACACCAGTCATATAAGAGGTCGTCGTCATGACATTTTCAGTCAATCGGTCGTTATGGCCGCTCATCAAAATGTGTCCATGAGGGCGTTCAACCAGTCGTTCTTTTCCTTTTAAAACGACATGCTCATGCGTGTCTGTGAAAAACGAGAGTAATGCCCCATCTTGATGTTCCTCGTGCTTACGGACAGGGAAGAGGCTGTGAATCTCTTCTGCAGACAGTTCTACAGTCTGTAAAGGTTTACCGAATTTCGAAGATAGCGAAATTTTTTCAACAGGGTGGAATTCTGTTCCTTCTGCTCCTTCGACCTGTCTCCAGGCAGCAAGGACTTCATCTTCAAATGCTAAGGAAGTGACGGCTTCAGGGTGGTCTTCTTTAAAGAGCCCATAAAAGACGACGCGGTCCTTTCCTATAAGAGCCTTGCGCTCTGATTGCAAAGCGATGTAGGCGAACTCGTATTGGTAGATTTCATTTGCGAGTGATTCTTTGGACAATGCCTCAGGTACATTCGTTTCACGATAAGAAGTGCCGAAAAATTGGAACCCGTCTGTTGAAAATCCTGTCACCTTATTCAAAGAACCTTGTTGGAGGTAAGGGAATCCGGATTGCATCGACTGGTTTTGACGGGAGCAGACGACATAGCCTCGTTTTTCGTCCTCATAAACGGTGTGATCGGTATATTGGGAGATGTAGGATTCATTCGAACGAACTGCCCCTTTATCAGCCAAACCGAGATCCTGTCCATAAATCAAATCGTACTCAATATCTGCTCCTTCCAATTCAACGTCCCAGAACCAGACCCCTGAGTCGGTCAAAATGAAGGATACCTCATAGTGGACATTTTCAGTGACACCCGACCACTTGAGAGCGGATTCAGCGACTTCCAGCTTACTATCCGACTGGATGCCGATAAGGGGAATGACTTTTATCCCGTCCGTCTGAAAAAGACGAAGGTATAGGTTGTTAAGGGAACCGTCAATCGGGTTCCCTTGTACCTGGTTGAGCATTGTAGATTGATGGGATGCTTCAAAAAGATCCCCGGTATTTAAGAAAGAAAATTGCAGGTTTCCTGAACGGATTTGAAACTTTCGATCAGTTTGTAAATGTATAGACAATGAAAGCACCTCTATTTCTCTAGTTTGAAAGGATGTACACTGACATCACGGCTGTTCGGTCCAATATAAGCGACGAAATCTCCAGGGTCACTTTCGAAACGGAGATCAGAATGATAGTAACGAAGCTGTTCTTCCGATAATGTGAACGTGACTTGAGCCGTTTCGCCAGGTTCAAGCGAAATTTTCTTGAATCCTTTCAGCTCTTTCATCGGTCGGACGACTTCTCCAGAAACATCCCGGACATAAAGTTGTACAACTTCTTCACCACTCACATCTCCGGTATTCGTGACATCGACGCTCAGTTTCAATGTTTTTTCTGCGTTCAAGACATCAGTGGATAATGTGGCATCATGGTATGAAAAAGTTGTGTAGCTTAATCCATAGCCGAAGGGGAAGAGCGGTTCATTCGGAATATCCAGGTATTGTGAAACGTAATGGACCTGAGCGTCAGGCGCACCCTTCGGACGTCCGGTATTGTAATGGTTGTAATAGACCGGTACCTGTCCGACAGAATATGGGAAGGACATGGTCAATCGCCCGGATGGGTTGGCATCACCATACAACAGATCAGCGACTGCTGAGCCCGCTTCAGAACCTGGGTACCAGGCTTCTAATACTGCATCCGCTTGATCAGCGACACCGTGTAAATCCAGCGGCCGTCCATTGAACAAGACTGCGACGATTGGTTTTTCCAACTCTTTTAAAGTCTGGACCAGATCAAGCTGTGCTTGAGGCAAACGGATGTCTGCCCGGCATCCAGCTTCTCCGCTCATCCCAGAATCTTCCCCAAGAGCAAGGACGATGACATCTGCATCTTTTGCAGCTTGAAGAGCGTCATCGATTTGGGTTTGTGAAACAGTTTCCACTTCACTTCCTTTAGCGATTGAAAGATTCTGTGAATCGAGCTTTGATTTGATTCCTTCGCTAAGTGTTACTGCGTCTTCTCTTGAACCCATCCATGACCACGGTCCAAGGAGATCGTTGTTTTCTGCGAATGGTCCGATCAGTGCAACCTTCTGTTCTTTTTTGAGCGGGAGGACACCCTCATTTTTCAACAGCACTGCTGATTTTGTTGCCAGCTCGTGAGCAGCCTGACGGTGGGAAGAAGAAAAGACGATCTCTTTTTCCAGTTCTTCATCGGTCCCTCGGTACGGGTTGTCAAACAATCCTAGTTTTTGTTTCAATTCTAGAATTCTAAGAACTGCTTCATCGACCAAACTCTCGCTGAGCACATTTTCTTCAACTAATTGTTTCAAGTGATCGACATAACAAGGGGTCATCATTTCAATGTCCACACCTGCAGTCAAAGCCTTGAGTGCAGCTTCTTTTCCGTCTGCGGCTACCCCGTGAGGAATCAATTCTTTTACCGCACCCCAATCTGAGATGAGGACGCCTTCGAAGCTCCACTCTTCACGGAGAAGATCACGCATCAATTTTTTGTTACCTGTTGCAGGAATGCCGTCTAAAATATTGAAGGCTGTCATGACCATTTCACAACCTTCATCCAGCGCGGCTTTGTAAGCTGGCAAATAGTATTCGCGCAGTTGTCTTTCGGACATATCGACAGTATTATAATCACGGCCACCTTCAGGAGCACCATAAGCAGCGAAATGCTTGACACAAGCTGCGACACGATGGTTGTCACTCGTGAGATCCTCACCCTGGTATCCACGTACGAAAGCGCGTGCGAATTCACTATTCAAGTAGGGGTCTTCACCTGTTGATTCCATCACCCTACCCCAGCGCGGATCACGTACCAGGTCGACCATAGGGGAGAATGTAACATGAACACCCGATACTGCCGCCTCTTTAGCAGCAATTTCCGCACTGTTTTCTGCCAACTCCAAATCCCAAGAACAACCGATGGCAAGCGGAACCGGGAATATTGTTTTATACCCATGGATGATATCGCACATGAACAACAATGGAATTTCTAAACGGTTTTCTTCTAAATGAGTTTGTTGAATCTTTCTGGTCATTTCGGCTCCGGAAGCTCCTAAAACGGAACCGCTATTGTTTACGACATCTTTTGTGATACCCATTTCAGCCATTGGACCTGTGATTTGCCCTTCATTTGAAGCACCTTTGTAAAATGGGGTAGCTAACTGGATCAATTGCGCAATCTTTTCGTCTAACGTCATCTTGTTTACAAGTGAAGTAAGCTGTTCGCTCATATTCATCCTCCCGAGAGTTCTTTGTCATTAGTAGTGTTCATATAAATCGTGTTTTTTCAATTTGGAAAATATACTCGTTTTCCACGGGTGACATGTAAGCCCCGAGAGTGGGTCTATTTAGCTTGCTTTTCCATAGGAATCTCGCATATTTCCACTGTCAATCAGAGTTCATTCATCTCCACATTGGCAATTAAAAGTAAATCATAAAGTTTTACATTCGAAACGTTTCAATATATGTTAACAAGGATTATAAGCGCTTTCTTTTTTGGAGTCAATGAAGATATACATCTCATTTAGCTTGAAAACAATTGATATGAAAGAATGAACGTTGATATTAAAGCAGTTTTTTAAATTTTTTTAATGTTTTTTAAAATAAATGTTGAAAGCGGATTCACATTTGATTATAATCAAGTTGTCGAAACGTTTCAACGAAAAGAAGAAGATTTGTGCTTAAGTGTGTTGAATATCACAGTTGCTGCCATTAAATTTTTCTTTTCTTGCACTTAAAGAAAGTTATTCGTACCGTCAAAGTGCAGAAATCGTAAGTGAGGTATAGCAAGAGGGCTATTCGTACCGTCAAAGAACAGATATAGCAATTTGACGTACAGGAAAAGAACTATCTTGATCGTTAAAGGTCGTAAAAATGCAACTATGGCCCTGTCTTCACAAAGGCTTCATCAAGTTTTCTTTACATTTTTTTATTCTTATTTAAAAAGACTAGCATTAACGAATAATTAGAGTAGAAGGGAGAATGTTCGAAATGAACAAGAAGATTGTTTCGCTTTTCTTTGTTTTTCTTTTAACCGTTTCAGCTTTACTTGGAGGTTGTTCCAACGGCTCTGGTAAAGATGATAACACCATTTCTGTCTGGGCTATGGGTGAAGAAGGTAAGAAACTAGGTGAAATAGCAAAGAAATTTGAGGAAGAAAATCCAGAGATCAAAGTAAAGGTTCAAGCAATTCCATGGGAAAACGCTCACGACAAACTTTTGACAGCAGTTGCCTCTCAAAAAGGTCCGGATGTTGTCCAATTAGGAACCACATGGGTGTCTGAGTTCGCCGATGCAGGCGCACTCCTTGATTTATCTGAACATATGAAGGATTACCCTGAATTCAAACCTGAAAATTACTTTGATGGTGCAGCGAAAACGATGAAATACGATGATCAAATCGTTGGTATCCCCTGGTATGTTGAAACACGTGTACTCTTCTATCGCACGGACCTATTAAAAGAAGCCGGCTATGATGAAGCACCAGCAACGTGGGATGAGTTGAAGGATGCTGCAGGTAAACTGGCAGACCGCGGTGACAAATATTATGGATTGGACATCGCTCTCAACGACCAGATCATGCCATTCATCTTTGCATGGCAAAATGGATTCGAATTTGATACTGATAAACCGAACCTTAACCTCGATAGTCCAAAATTCAATGAAGCACTTGAATATTACACTAGTTATTTTGACGAAGGAATTAGTACTACAGCTGAAGGAATGGACATTGTACAAGCATTCAAAGATGGCGTGAAGCCAATGTTCTTCAGTGGTCCGTGGATGGTGAACATTCTCAATGAACAAGCACCGGATCTTGAAGGGAAGTGGGCTATTGCTACAATGCCGAAAAAAGAACAGGTTGCATCAAGTATCGGTGGATCGAACTTTTCCATTTTCAGCAGCTCAGAAAAAGTGGAAGAATCTCTGAAGTTCATTTCTTACATGAATGAAGTGGATACGCAAGTTGAATGGTTCAAAACATCTAACACGTTGCCTTCAAGAGTCGAAGCATGGGAAGATCCAGCTCTCAAGGAAGATGAAATGCTGGCGACTTTCGGTAAACAATTAGAAACGGCAAAAGCATCTCCACAAATTCAAAATTGGGAAGTTGTTGGACAAGAATTACTGAATGCTATTGAGAAGGTTACTGTCGGTGATGCTGATCTTGAAAAAGAATTAGACAAGTACCGTCAAAAAGTGAAAGAGTCAAATGAAGAATGATGATCATACTTGATTAGTGAAAATAGTGGAGTTACAGGCATTCATCGATAATGCCTGAACTCCATTTTTACGAAGTATACTATTCTCAACTCAAGCTTGGGAATCGCATAGTATTCTGAATCAAAAGGCAGGAGTAAGTTTCAGTTAGGTGGGTTATTATGGGCAATGGATTCAAAAGATTATATAGGGATCGGCATCCTTTCATGTTTATCGGGCCTGCAGTCCTGATTTTATTAGTTTTCAGCATCGTCCCGATTTTTGTTGCATTTTTCATCAGTTTTACGGACCTGGATTTGAAGGGTCTTGCGAATTGGGGGAATATCAACTATATCGGATTTGAAAATTATAAAGAACTCTTTTCGGATGAAGTTTTTCATAAATCGATTTTCAACACACTATTCTATGTAATCATCGGAGTACCACTCGTCATTGTTTGTTCATTAGGAATTGCATTACTGCTGAACTATGGATCAAACTTCATATTCCGTTTTTTCCGTGGTGTATACTATATGCCTTCGATTACGAATATTATTGCAGTGGCAGTTATCTGGGGGTATTTGTATAACACGGAATACGGTCTTTTCAACTATATCTTGTCGTTATTAGAAGCAGATAAAATCCCTTGGCTCGAAGAACCAACGATTGCAAAGCTTTCATTGATCGTCCTTGCTGTCTGGAAAGGGATCGGGATTAATATGATCATTTTCCTTGCAGCATTACAGGGGATTCCGCAATCTTATTATGAAGCTGCGAAAATAGATGGAGCAAACCGCATTCAAATGCTCTTCAAAATCACGATTCCACTTTTACGGTATGCTACTTTTTTCGTAACGATCACAACTTTGATCGGTTGGCTGCAATTTTTCGAAGAACCGTTCGTCATGACAGAAGGTGGACCGTTGAATGGTACGATTTCAATGGCATTGTTCATTTATCAGGAAGGCTTCCAGTATAGTGAATTCGGCTATGCGGCTGCAGGGTCGTTCATCTTGTTCATCTTTATCATTGCCGTAACACTCATACAGTTCAAAATCCGAAAATCTGATACAGAGTACTAGATCGGGGTTGATCAAATGGAATCAAATACGCTTAATCGAAAAATTGAAAAGACAATCGTCAGTATTTTACTTATCGTAGGTGGAATTCTCGTATCCATCCCCTTCTTATGGATGATTACGAGTTCTTTCAAACCGAATGGGGAAGTGCTGCTATTTCCACCAACGTTGTTCCCGGAGAACCCGACACTTGAAAACTATATTAATTTGTTTGAACGACTTAATTTTGGTGTGTATCTGAAAAATACCATCATCATCGTCGTAATGTCGTTTGTGGGTCTGTTATTTAATGCGATGGCGGGTTATGGATTCGCTAAATTCAGATTCAAAGGACGTGAAGGGATCTTCTACTTAGTACTAGCAACAATGATGATCCCAGCACAGGTAACGATGATTCCAGTCTATTTGATTTTGAATGAGATGGGCCTTACCAATACGATGACAGGTATCGTGCTGCCAGGGTTAGCCGCAGCATTCAGTATCTTTTTATTCAGGCAGTTCATGACAACGATTCCGATGGATTTAATCGAAGCAGCTCGTTTGGATGGAGCTGGGGAATTCTATATCTTTTTCAAACTGATCATCCCTATTGTAAAACCGATATTCGCAGTCCAAGGAATCCTGACGTTTATCGGTGCATGGAACAGCTTCTTATGGCCGTTGATTATCGCGAATGATGAAAGTCTTTATACATTATCTGTCGGGTTATCGTTATTGCAAGGCCAATACGCTAGCAACTTTGGTCTTCAAATGGCTGGTGCAGCGTTCATGGTTGTACCGATCATCATCATCTTTTCTTTCTTCCAAAAATATATTGTGGAAGGATTTACGATGTCAGGACTTAAATAAGGAAGTTTGGCTGACCTATATGTGTCTGAGTCTCTCCCTGTTGTGTTGGAGGTGTCTGACACTTATCTTTTGGGTCAGCCTGTTTTTCGATGACGAATATTCGAGTGGTTGGAGGATGTTATGGATAAAAAATGGTGGCATACAGCAACGGTCTATCAAATTTACCCGCGTAGTTTCAATGATTCGGACGGGGATGGGATCGGAGACATCCCGGGGACCATTGAAAAACTGGATTATTTAGCTGAACTTGGGATTGATGTTATCTGGCTCAGTCCAGTCTACAAATCTCCGAATGATGATAATGGTTATGATATTAGTGACTATTATGGGATTATGGATGAGTTCGGGACGATGGAGGATATGGAGAGGCTGATTGAAGAAGCAAAAGCCCTGAATATTCGGATCATCATGGACCTTGTGATCAATCATACGTCCGATGAACACCCATGGTTCGTGGAATCCCGTAAATCGAAGGACAATCCATACCGTGATTTTTACATTTGGCGGGATGGAGAGGACGGACCTCCAAGTGACATCCGCTCCGTTTTCAGCGGTCCAGCATGGGAGTACGATGACGAAACCGGCCAATATTATTTCCATCTCTTTAGTAAAAAACAGCCGGATTTGAATCTTCATAACGATGGCGTCCGCAAAGAGCTGCATAAGATGATGAACTTTTGGCTGGAAAAAGGAATCAGCGGTTTCCGGATGGATGTCATTGATTTGATTGGGAAAGAAGTCGACAAGGGGGTCCTGACAGACGGACCGATGCTGCACCCGTATTTGAAGGAAATCAATGAAAAGGTTTTAGCGAAGTTTGATGTGATGACGGTCGGGGAAACCCCTTCAGCTACGACCGATTCAGCAAAGTTATATACTGCCCCGGAACGGAATGAGCTTGATATGGTGTTCACTTTCGAGCATATGTCGCTAGATGAGGTGGAAGGTGAAGGGAAATGGGCGTTGAAACCGTTGGAGCTTAAAGAGTTGAAAGCGGTCTTAAGCAAGTGGCAGACTGAACTCTACGGGCAGGGCTGGAACAGTTTGTATTGGAATAACCACGACCAGCCACGCATCGTCTCTCGCTGGGGAAATGATGGCGAATATCGGGTCAAGTCTGCTAAAATGCTTGCGACGGTTTTACACATGATGCAAGGCACACCATACATCTATCAAGGTGAAGAAATCGGAATGACCAATATTCATTTTGATGATCTTGAGGATTACCGTGACATCGAGACATTGAACATATATAAGGAAAAAACAGAACAGGGTACGCCGCATGAGGACATCATGAAGTCGATCTATACGAAAGGACGGGACAATGCCCGGACCCCGATCCAGTGGAATGGTTCGGAGCATGCCGGTTTTACAACTGGTGTGCCATGGATCAAGGTGAACCCGAATTACACCGAGATCAATGTGGAGAAAGCTTTAGCTGATGAGCAATCGATTTTTCATCATTATAAAAAGTTGGTTCAATTACGAAAAGAACATGAGATCATCGTCTATGGAGAGTATGAACTGATTGAAGCGGAACATGACGAGATTTTTGCGTATGTACGCCGGCTTGGCGAGGAAACGCTACTCGTAGTTGCAAATTTTTATGACCGCACACCAAAATTTACCTTACGAGAAGGGTTTTCAGCTAAGAATGCGGAAATAGTAATAAGTAACTATGACGATTCACCAAAATCTCCAGAACAGATCGATTTGCGACCATATGAAGCTGTCGTCTATCGTCTAGGACAAGGGTGATATCATGGCCAGGATTACTTGCGATTTTTATTCAGAAGCATTGCAATGTTCAACTTCGATTACCGTGATTCTGCCTCAGCAAATCGGGGTGCTCGAGTCCGAAAAAGTGCCGAAATTCAGAAAAACCTATCCGACGCTCTATTTATTGCACGGGCTTTCGGATGATCATACAACCTGGAGCAGGCGGACTTCGATCGAGCGATATGCGGATTCTTATGGAATTGCGGTTGTCATGCCTGCTGTCGGGAGAAGCTGGTATACGGATATGGAATATGGCCATGACTATTTCACTTATGTGAGTCGTGAGCTTCCGAAAGTAGTCCAATCCATGTTTCCTCTTTCACCAAAACGAGAAGACACCTATATCGCCGGGCTTTCGATGGGTGGATATGGCGCGTTGAAAACCGCATTCCATTTTCCGGATAAATTTTGTGCCGCGGCTAGTCTCTCAGGAGCTGTCGATGTAGTGGAACGGCTTTCTGATTTTAAAAAGGATTTCCCTGCTATATTCGGGAACCGTCAAGTTGAGGGCAGTGGCGATGATCTTTTTCATATGGCAAAAGAATTGGCGGAGAGTGATTCTCCAAAACCATTTCTCTATGCGAATTGCGGAACAGAAGATCACCTTTATGAAGCCAATCTCCGCTTTCGCGATCATTGCAGGGAAATCGGACTTGATCTGATGTATGAAGAATTCCCAGGGACTCATGAATGGGGCTACTGGGATCAGCATATTCAGAAGGTGTTGGCGTTGTTTTTTAAAAGATAGATAATTAGCAAGCAGTAGGATGTGAAGGTTATGGCAACGATCAAAGATGTAGCGAAACGTGCGGGTGTAGCAGTATCGACAGCTTCCTATGCACTGAACAATATCGATAAAATCAGTCCAGACACGAAGAGGAAAGTGATTGAAGCAGCAAAAGAGCTGAACTATCAGAAGAACGGGATAGCCTCAGATTTGAAGAGGACGAAGACGAACACGATCGCGTTGATCTTGAGTGATTTGTCAGGTCCTTATTATTCGGAGCTGATCAACGGGGTCCAGACCGTCGCGATGACGAACGGCTACGATCTGATTGCGTGTAACTCGATGGGAGATACACAATCGACCGCGGTCAAGTTTCTAAAAGAAAAGCGTGTCGACGGTGTCATCATTTTAGCGCACAACGTCAGTGATGAAACGATCCTTGAATCTGCACGTGAAGGGTTTCCAATTGTCGTCCTGGACCGGCATCTGGTCCATGATCATGTGCTCCAGGTAGAGGTCGATAACTGGCAAGGCGGATTCCTTGCTACAGAACATTTGATTGAAAAAGGACACCGTAAGATCGGGTTCATCAGCGGTCCGAGCAACTCCCATGATAATTCGCTTAGATTTCGGGGATATGAAGCGGCATTAGAGAAGCATGGGCTGCCTTATACTTCAAAATGGAAAATCTCAGGAGATTTCACACGGGAGAGCGGATATCGTGCGACGAAAATGCTGATTGCGCAGAATGATCTTCCTGAGGGGATCTTTTACGCGAATGATGAAATGGCGATCGGCGGACTGCAGGCATTCAAAGAAAGGGGTGTGCGTGTCCCAGATGACGTGTCGATTGTCGGCTTTGATGATATCCAGTTGGCTGAGTTCGTTGAGCCGCCATTGAGCACGATCCGCCAGCCGAAGTACGAAGCAGGTGCACTAGCCGTGCACTTGATCTTTCAACAACTATCCAAGGAAAAAGTCGAGCCATACTACAAACTATCAACCGAACTGATCGAGAGGGAATCTGTAGTGGAACGGGATTAGCTGAGTGGAATGAGAACCTATCGCCGAAGTGGCGATAGGTTTTTTTTGTGTTTATTAATTAGGATTTTGTGTAAATTTACACCTTTGGCCGGATTCCGTGTAAAATCGGCCGGATTAATACTCAAACCCGCCGAATTACCACAAAAACTGGCCGGATTAGCTTTCAAACCCGCCGGATTACCGCTTCAACTGGCCGGATTAAATCATCCAAAAAGGATTTTTACAGTTTATCAGGAATATATTCTTATCCAATATTAGAAAAGGAATGATTTTTTGACGCAAAAAATCCACTTTATTAATCAGAAACACGAAAAGCTTGAAGCAATGGAGAGAAGAACACCATTCACTCACCCTGCCCGGTTAAAAGTTGAAAGTTCGGTGGACATCAGCAGATCGGGAGAATGGGGAGAACGGCGGCTTGATTTCTATATAAGCTTTCTCCATAAAAACAACTACCTCATTATTGAAGGACTTCGCTTATCGAGTGGAACGTACCATTTCCAAATTGATACCCTCCTTGTCCACCCAACTTTCATTCTCATCTTTGAAGTGAAAAACCTCACTGGTAATTTAATTTTTGATACCGATTATAATCAACTGATCCAGCAATTTGATGATAGGGAAGTCATCCATAAAGACCCGATCCAACAGGTAAACCTTCAGCATTTCCAACTTTCCGAATGGCTTAACCACTATGATTTTTCAAAAAATATCCCCATTCTTTCATTTGTTGTCATAGTAAATGATAATGCCAGGATACTACCAATGAATAATCACGACCTACTAACCAAAAAAGTAATTCGTAATACGAAAATCCGAGATGTTTTGAATGAATTTCACGCTACATATGATAAAGAAATCCTTTCTCGAAAAGACCTGCAAACTTTAAAAAACCTCTTCCTTAAGTTGCATACCCCAAATAATCCCGACCTTCTTTCCAAACTAAATATAAAAAAGGAAGAACTTATCACTGGGGTTCAATGTCCTGGTTGTTCAAGGTTTCCAATGAGAAGGCATTATGGGAAGTGGCATTGTCTAGAATGCAATGCTGTTTCTAAAAACGCACACATACTATCATTACGTGATTATTTTTTATTGTTCCATCCTGCGATCACGAATAGGCAATTAAGACAATTCCTTCATGTTTCCTCTGATTCTGTTGCAAAAAAAATTGCTCATTCACTCAACCTCACCCACACTGGTTCCACCAAAGACCGCATTTACCACTTGGGTTCTCTTTGGCCGAAAAATTATAGATGAAATTGGCGGTCGCCAATTAATCCGAATAATCCTTTCCTTTCTTTTCCCTCAATAAGTCCGCAGCCTTCCTTTCTACTAAGTCTCAAGCCTTATTGCAAGACCCTTCTTGAGCCAGTTACTGTTTCCGTTTTCAGTCGTTACAATTAACGGTGCAGCTTAACCAAAACAAGAAAGGGGAGAGGACATGAATTCATTAATCCGATTCAGTCTCAAAAATGTTGCCGCTATTTTCATTATTACTTTTTTAATCATTCTAGGAGGACTTTACGCGATCACCAATCTCCGTATCGAAATGTTCCCGGATATTGAAGATCCGACATTGACGGTTGAAGCCGTGTATCCCGGAGCTTCACCTGATGACGTAAACAAAAACGTCACGACCAAACTCGAAGAACAGTTCAATTCGTTGGAAGGATTGAAAACACTAAATAGTTCATCCTACGAAAGCTTCGCACTGCTCTCACTGAATTTTCCGCACAACACGGATCTTGATAAAAAAGAACAGCAAGTGAATAAATTGATTGAGGAATCCAACTTAGAAGATTCTGTCCAAACGAATGTCAAACGCTTTTCAATGGATATGATCCCGATTTATGACATATCCATCTTTGCTAAAGGGAATACAGATCTCGATGCGTATCTTCATAAAAACGTCATCCCGGACATCAAAAAGATATCAGGAGTAAATGAGGTACAGGTTTCGGGGCAAAAAGAGCGTCTTGTCCAGATTACGGTTGATCAGGAAAAGGCTCTTCAAAATGGGTTGTCGCTTGATCATATCAAAAATCAAATCAACGAAAAATATTTCTCCTATCCAGCGGGTCAAGTGCAAGCAGATGAGTTCCAGATACCAGTCCGTGTTGAACAGGACGTAGAAACGATCGAAGAATTGGAAGATCTCCAACTTACAACCCAAAACAATCAACAAGACCCAACACCTATTGCATTAAAAGAAATTGCAACAATTGAAGAAGTGACCGAGAGAGCGGAATTGACACGCTATAACTTGAAGGATTCACTTTCTATGATGATTACGAAAAAGCAGGATGCAAATACGGTTGAAGTGGCTGATCAGGTAACAGAGGTTTTGAAAAAGCATGAAGACCAAATCGATTATTATGTAGGCTTTGATACTGCACAGGGCGTGAAGGATTCTGTGCACACCCTTGTCCGTGAGGGCTTACTTGGGGCGTTGTTCGCTTCACTAGCCGTATTACTTTTCTTGCGGAATATCCGCGCGACGATCATTGCGATCATCTCGATTCCGTTTTCATTACTTTTTTCATCAATCTTCTTATTACAGCTAGGAATTTCATTGAACATGATGACTCTGGGCGGAATGGCCGTTGCGGTCGGCAGGGTTGTTGATGACAGCATCGTCGTCATTGAAAACATCTTCAGGCGGGTGAGGAAATCCCCTGATAAAAAAATCACCGATGAGATCATCACAGATTCGACGAAAGAAATTTTCAAAGCGATCGTCTCATCAACTCTGACAACCATCGTCGTCTTTTTACCACTGGGCTTAGTTGAAGGGGATACGGGAGGCTTTTTCCTGCCATTCGCGCTCGCGATTACGTTCGCACTTTTTGCATCCCTTCTGATTTCGGTCACGCTGGTTCCAATACTGGCGAAATATTCGTTTAAAAAAGCACCAAAGGAAGAGAAAGAAGGCGTATTGCAGAAATTTTATGGGAAGTTGATTGAACGTTCTCTAAATCACAAAGTGACCGCGATCCTACTCTCGCTGGTACTATTGGGTGGTTCCTTTGCACTTGTCCCGACACTCGGGTTCACGTTCATGCCGAATGAAGAGCAGAAGATCTTGAACGCGACAATCGAATTGCCTGCAACAACTTCAATGGAACGGACGAATGAGGTCTCGCTCCAGATGGAAGAGATGTTCGTCGATAAAAGCGAAATTGAAAATGTGACCGCTGGTGTCGGAAGCAAGGATTTCTTTACCGGTCTAAAAAAGGAAAACAAAGCAAGCTACTATTTGACGCTGAAAGAGGACACTGATGTATCTGAGTTTTTAAACGAACTAAGAGATGATATGGAAACAATCATGGATGCTGAAGCGGATGAAGGGGAATTCAACGTTATGGAATTCGCTGCCGCCGGACCACCGACGAACAACAGTGTCTCCATCGATCTCTATTCAACAGACCTTGAAAAGCTTCAAGCCGCTGCGCTTGATGTTGAAGAATACATGAAAGACAACGATGATCTAAAAGATATTTCGAACAATTTTTCCGAAAAACAAAAACAGTACCTTGTTGACATCGATTCAGACAAAGCTGGTGAAAAAGGGATTCCAGGTATGCAAATCCTTGGGATGATATCAGATCAAACACGGCCTGTGCAGGTTGGCGAATTGAATTTGAATAAAGAGGACAAAACCGTCCAATTATCCTACGAAGATGCCTTAAGTGCTGAAGCCCTTGAAGAAATGGAAATCTACGGTCCTCAAGGTCCAGTGAAACTGAAAGAGATTGCAGATATAAAGGAAACGGATAGCTTCACTGCAATTCAAAAGCTTGATGGTAAAGTATTCGCACGTGTGACAGGGCATGTGAAAGGGAACGATGTGCAAGCTGTAACGAACGAGGTGGTAAACGGTGTTAAAACAGATATCGAACTTCCTACAGGTGTTTCTTTTGAAAGCGGCGGCGGAAGTGAAGAGACGACAGCTGAATTCCAACAGATGGGGATCGCGATGATTTCGGCAATGGGTCTCGTCTATCTAACGATGCTCATTACATTTGGAAAAGCGCGGATACCGATCATCATCTTATCATCACTCATCTTCGTTCCAATCGGTTCATTCACAGCTTTATATTTGGCAAAAGAACCACTTTCTATGAGTGTCATGATCGGATTCTTGATGTTGATCGGAATCGTCGTGACCAATGCGATCGTCTTGACTGACAGGATTACCAGGAACCGGGATGAAAAAGGAATGACTGTACGTGAAGCGTTGATCGAGGCTGGGAAAACTCGGTTGAGACCGATTTTAATGACAGCTTTGGCAACGATTGCGGCGTTGACCCCGCTTGCATTTACAACGTCCACAGGAACGTTCATTTCAAAAGGGTTGGCATTGACGGTTATCGGTGGTTTGACTTCCTCTACATTGCTGACATTGATTTTGATACCGGTCCTTTATGAAGTATTCTTTTTCAGAAAAAGGAAAAAAGAGCGAACGAAAACAAACGATCTCTCCGTGTAAACTGAATAATCTTGTTTTACATTAAAGGAAGCTGCACTCAAGGTTTGACTTTGCCAAGTTTTCTTTATTATAGCCCATTTGAGGAGTATCCATTTTACCGATATTTTCCCTCTGAACCAAGTGTTACTCAGGGTTAAATACGATCTACATGCAAACATTAAGAAGGCATAAAACCTTCGAAAAGGAGATAGATGCATGAAAAAACGTATCGTAACCCTGGGTCTGACTGCTCTCCTTTCAGCGGGAATGCTGGCTGGATGTAACATAGATGACACAGGGCAAAATAACGAAGAAGGTATGCAATATAATACGGTGAGATATGACCGCACGAATGATCGGACGAGGATCAACCAGAATAATCGATTCACACCGATTTGGGGAAATGGCGGAAGTTTTCAAAACCGATATAATGCACATAACGCTCAAGGTCCATATGGTCAGCAATATGGCGGCGGTTTCCAGAATACTCAGCCGAACATGCAACAGCCTGGCGACACAGCCCAACAGCCAGATGATACAACCCAACAACCCGGCGGCGGTGCAGCGATGAGTGAGATGGAGAAACAGGTCGTCGAATTGACGAATCAGGAAAGAATGAAAAACGGGCTGTCTGCTTTAAAAGCTGATGCAGAGCTTGCTCAAGTTGCGCAGAAAAAAGCAGATGATTTGGCTCAGAACAATTACTTTTCCCATAACTCACCGACATATGGATCACCGTTCCAGATGATGCAGCAAAATGGTGTCGATTACACGTCGGCAGCTGAAAACATTGCAGCAGGGCAGCAATCAGCTGAACAGGTAGTCCAACAATGGATGAACAGCCCAAGTCACCGTGAGAACATCATGAATGGCCAACTTACGCATATCGGAGTTGGACTTTCAAAAGGTGGTCAGCAAGGCAACTGTTGGTCACAAATGTTCATTCAAAAGTAATGACACAAATGTCAAGCCCCTCTATAAAGGAGTGCTTGGCATTTTTTTTTCCAGAGAGGTCGTTAATTTCCGATTAAACATTTAGTTAATACAATGACACACTCTTTCTCATAAGTTCTGCGCACAAGTAGCAGAAAAATCGCTAACGGACACAGGAGACCTTATTTTCCCAAAAAACGTACATTTTTAATATTAACGGACACCAGGGCTCTTATTTCATTGAAATGATAGTCAAACAGGTCTTTTTTTCACAAATAACGGCTCTAGTGTCCGTTAAATTCTGAAACACCCCATTTTTGTCCAAAATAACGGCTCTGGTGTCCGTTACGATTTCAGGAAAAGCTATGTAAACCAAAAAGGCTGGCCCTGAACATTGGATTGATGTTTGGAACAGCCCAGCCATTGGCTCTAAATATATGCTAAAATCATACCGCCGAGTGCTCCTGTTATCACTACAATCCATGGTGGTAGCTTGTAATAGACCAACATACTGAACAATACAGCTGCAAAAGCGAAATCAATTGCAGAGGTGACAGAGCTTGTCCAGATCGGTTGATAAAATGCGGCAACCAGAATTCCTACGACGGCAGCGTTGACTCCTAGGAGAGCGCCTTTCATTTTCTGATTCTTCCTTAAAGTATCCCAGAACGGTAGAGCACCGAATATCAAAAGAAATGCAGGAAGGAATATCGCGGCAGTTGCAAGTAATCCGCCTTTCCAACCATTGATGACTGCACCTAAATAAGCAGCGAATGTAAACAGCGGTCCAGGAACAGCTTGTGCTGCGCCATAACCGGCGAGGAATTCCTGTTCAGTCAACCAGCCAGTCGGAACAAATTCTCGTTCCAACAATGGTAAGACAACATGCCCGCCGCCAAATACAAGTGCACCTGCTCTATAAAAGCTGTCGAACATCGCAATCCAGTTGGCACCGGTCAACTCCCTTAAAAATGGAAGAAGTGCTAACAATCCGAAGAATAGAATGATACAAACAGCTGCAAAACGTTTTGAAAGCGGAATGCGGAAGTCTTCTGTGTCTTGATCACTTTTGTTTTTGAAAAGAAACAGACCAATGATTGCAGCTCCAATAATGATACCAACCTGGGTGAATGTCGTCTGCCACATAAGTGTAATGACGACTGCGAGCAAAGCTAGCGTCTTCCGACTTGTGTCAGGGGTAAGTTTAGAAGCCATTCCGAGGATCGCATGGGCGACTACGGCTACTGCCACGAGCTTCAACCCCTGGATCCATCCTGCGTCTGCTATGTCCAGTTCTTTTAAAAGGAGTGCAAACAAGATAAGCGCAATGACAGAAGGCATGGTGAACCCAAGGAAAGCGATGAAACCACCAATCGCCCCTCCACGAGCAACACCGATCCCGATCCCGACCTGGCTGCTTGCAGGTCCAGGCAAGAACTGACATAAGGCGACAAGATCAGCATACGTCCGTTCATCTATCCATTTTCGTCTCCGGATATATTCTTCATGAAAATAGCCTAAGTGTGCAATAGGTCCTCCGAATGATGAAACACCCAAACGTAAGGATATAATAAAAATCTCCAGTAATGTTTTCATTGGTTCGCAACTCCTCTCTTAGTCCTTGATTTCTTTGAAAAGTTCAAAAGCTTGTTTTCTGGCTTCATTCAAAACAGTTTCCCCAGCCTCAGTAGTGGTGTAATACTTTCTGATTTTTCCTTCAACATTTCGATCTTCTTTCAACAAAAGCCCATCTTTCTCCATCGAGTGAAGAATCGGATACAAAGTTCCTGCGCTGATATCATATCCATGCTCCCGCAACTCCTCGACCATCCACGATCCATAGATGGGATCCTCTTTTGCATGGTGTAAAATATGGATCTGGATAAAGCCTAAAAACAGCTTACGTAATACTTTATCGGTCATACTATTGCCGCACCTCCAAATATCGGAAATCAATATCGGTTTTCGAAATCGAAATTCGATACCATCATAACAATCTATTTGACACCTGTAAATGATTTTGATACTGGAAACTTATGTTATACTATTTGGAAACTAAAATTGAGGTGGATATAGAAAAAAGGGGGGGTAATTCTTGGATTGGAACAATAAAAGCACGGAATTATGGAATGATCAAGCTGAGCGATGGAATGAACAAGAACGTATTTGGAAAAAAGGTCCGAGAGCAGAAATGCTGGAATTTTTCTTCAAGTCGGTGGGTTACACAAAGAATACCAGGGTACTTGATCTTGGATGTGGTCCTGGTGTAAGTACTAAATTGATGAACGAGGAGGGGTATAAGGCTATCGGGATCGACCAGTCCGAGAGGATGGTTCGTTATGCATTAGATCGTAATGTTGAAGCATATGTCACAACTGATAATATACTCCCTTTTGAAGACGAGAATTTTAATGCTGTATTCGCTTGCACGTCACTTGAATGGACGGACGAACCTCATCAACTTATCAAAGAGATAAACCGTATACTTAAACCTGGAGGAATCGTTGTGACTGTCACCCTTGGTCCATACGCTCCTCCCCGGCAAAGCGGTTACGAACGCTTATATGGTAAAAAGGTGGTCCATAATATGTTGATGCCATGGGAGTTGCATCAGTTGTTAGGTGAACATGGATTCATCATCAAGACAATGCAAGGGGCATTTTCAGGAAAACATACCCCGAATTCGAATATCATCGATTTATTGGACAATAATTGGGTAGCCAAATCAGCTTTGTCTTTCTTATGGGCGTTCGCAGCTGTGAAAGAATCCACGTAAAAATCGGGCATATAATCGCTTTGCGTTGCAAGCATTCTCGCTCACTTGCATATAGATGTGACGGCTTCATCTTCACCACAAAAAGCAAAAAGGTGCCGGACACAAATGTCCAGCACCTTTATTTTTCATTTAATACTTTATTCAAAGGGCAACTAGGGTCCAGCCTGTACAAAGGCTTAGCTGAGCTACGTTTTCTTTAGTGGTTTGCGATTTTTGCATCAGATTTATTGTAAACAGCCAACTGATCAACAAGTTTGTGGCTATCTGCATTCAATCCGATGATTTTCACATTCACACCATTTTGTTTATATTTCAACACGATTTTGTCGACAGCTCCGACTGCTGAATCATCCCAGCAATGGGCATGCGTGAAATCGACGACCACAGTTTCTACATCATCTTTAAAATCGAATTTCGCAACGAAGTCAGTTACCGATGCGAAGAACAATTGCCCTCTTACTTGGTATGTCTTCGTGTTCAAGTGTTGTTCGATATTCGTATCGACATGTACTTTTGAAATTTTAGCAGCAAAGAAGATCGCGCTGAGGATGACCCCGGCAATGACTCCTTTTGAAAGATCGTGTGTCACTACGACTGTCACAACGGTCACGATCATGACTGCTGCATCTGTTTTCGGCATGACATGCAATTTTGTCAAAGAAGACCAATCGAATGTTCCAATTGAAACCATGATCATGACACCAACCAGGGCGGCCATTGGGATTTGAACCAATACATTATTGAAAACTAAGATCAACAGCATCAGTACAATCCCAGCAACAAGGGTAGAAAGTCTGCCTCTACCGCCTGATTTTACGTTTATGACAGATTGTCCGATCATTGCACATCCTGCCATTCCACCAAAAAATCCAGCCACGATGTTTGCTGTCCCTTGACCTTTTGCTTCCTTATTTTTGTCACTTTCCGTATCAGTCATATCATCAACGATTTGAGCTGTAAGAAGTGATTCCAACAAACCTACAATCGCTAAAGCGAAAGAATATGGAAAAATGATCTTTAATGTTTCAAAGTTAAGTGGAATTTCTGGGATCAAGAAAATAGGCAAAGCTTGCGTCAATTGTCCCATATCCCCGACTGTCCGCACGCCAACACCAGATGTCACCGCAATTACTGTCATGACGATGATTGCGATCAACGGTGATGGAACAGCTTTTGTGAATCTCGGTAAAATATAAATGATAGCCAAAGCACCAGCGACCATTATATACATGATCCAGGTTTCACCGACAAAGTGAGGGAGTTGCGCCATGAAAATCAAGATCGCCAACGCATTGACGAAACCGACCATAACCGACTTAGGAATGAATTTCATCACTTTTCCAAGCTTCAATACCCCCATCAGAACCTGGATGATACCTGTCAAAATCGTAGCAGCCAGTAGATATTGCAATCCATGATCAGCAACGAGTGTAGTCATCAGAAGTGCCATCGCACCTGTTGCTGCCGAAATCATTCCTGGTCTACCGCCAACAAATGCAATGACAACTGCGATACAAAACGATGCATAGAGACCGACCATCGGATCTACCCCAGCTATGATTGAAAAGGCTATCGCTTCAGGAATCAATGCTAGTGCAACGACGATACCGGCGAGAACATCACCCCGGACGTTGCTAAACCATTCTTGTTGTAATTTTTGTACGTTCAATGACTTAAAGCACCTCTCTCTTTCTATAGTTTTAAATATCAATGACTTTCAACTCTCATGAAAGTCGGGGCCGTTGTGAACATACGGATTATAACATCGTTTGTAAATGAAAGGTAATACCAGGAAAGCGTATTCTTCTGTTTAAAACTACAATTTTCACCCGAATTCTCTCTCTAATAGGTAAACCTGAGTAATTCACCTGAAAAATAAAGTTTGAAAATTGTAAAATCAATGAAAAAGTGAGAAAATCAGATTATCATTACATACATTTACTAAAAGGAGGGCTTTTCGAAATTCACTCCCTTTCTGCAGGCGATTCCTGCAGGAATCTCGTGAATTTCACTTAAAATCAATAAAGTCCTTTTAAGAGATCCTTTTGGATGTAAGGAGGAAAACATGTTTAAACGGATCCTATTAGCATCAGATGGTTCAGAGCATGCTATGCGAGCAGCAGAGAAAGCAAGCTTCATTGCAAAAGGCGACGAAAAAGCGAAAGTGACGATCGTTTATGTAATTGATGGAGCTACGTCAAAAACAGATGTTTTATCAGAAGGAAGCAAAGAAGCGATAGAAGAAAAACGTAAAAGAAGACTGCAGAATACCGAGGTAGTTCTTGTGAAAAATAAGATTCCATACGAAATAGAGGTCCTGAGGGGCGAACCAGGACCAACAATCGTAAAGTATGCAAATGAAAATTCTTATGACCTGGTTGTCATCGGCAGCAGAGGACTGAATACATTCCAGGAGATGGTATTGGGGAGTGTCAGCCATAAGGTTGCTAAGCGTGTCCATTGCCCGGTCATGATAGTGAAATAGAACTTATGTATAATAGGAGTCATTATCTTGGCGCAGAGTGAGTTTTACTTGTTATTATACTTTTTCTATTAGTGCAATAAAAAGGGGTAAGCAAAACCCCTTTCTATTACCAGCCAAAGCCGCCACAGAAGCCGCGACGACGTCTTGGTCTAGAAGCTGCTGCTCCTACGATTACAAGAAGAATGAACAGGATCAGAACCAATACTGCTACTTTTCCTGTATTTACACCACCTACTGCATCACTCATGAAATAACCTCCTTATTCACCATAAGATAGTACTATCCTATGCTTGTACTACAAGGCTTGTTTGGGTAATTGGACAAGACTTTCAGAAATTGGTCAAGTGCCTCTAACACTGCTTTGCACAATAAATAGTCCTAAAATACCAATTGGAGACGAATTCTATTTCAAGATCATTTGAACGATAAAAAAATTGAGAGAGGTCTTGCTATGCAATTCACACCTCCAAATCCAACGGGTCAGGTTGTCATTCAATCCGATCAATTGATACAGAAACCGTCTGATTATACATTGATTGGAAAAGGCAGAAGTGCGTTTGTATTTAAGGATGAAAATTATAATACTGCAGTGAAAGTGTTTTTTACTCAATTTGCTCATCTTGCAAAGCAGGAAGGCGAAATATATAAGAGACTTAGCGGTTCACCATTCTTTCCAGAAATCTATGAGGTTGGACCGGATTTTATTGTTATGGAGTATATTGAAGGTCATACCTTCTATGAATGTTTGCAGAAAGGGATTCCGATTACAGACGAAATGATCAAGAAAGTAGATGAGGCATTGGATTTTGCTAGATCAAAAGGTCTTAATCCATCGGACATCCACCTGCGTAATCTCATTTTTACAACTGATGGGGCAGTCAAGGTGATTGATGTGGTACGTTTCACTCAGGATAAAAAGTGTCGTCAATGGGATGATCTGAAACGTGGCTATCACCGTTTTTATAAGAGGTTATCTTTAAAGAAAATTCCCAAGGGACTCATTGAACTCATTGCGCTCTATTATAAAAAAGTCATTGTCCCACTCCGTTCAAAAGAACTTACCGATTGATCGAAAGTCGCTGATACACATCAGCGGCTTTTTTAGGTGCATAACTCCTCTTACGGATACAAAACCTAAGGACATGAAACATTTTAGAGGAGTTGTTCTGATGAAGAAATTGACGATGATCTTATTTTCACTATCCCTTGTTTTGACAGCTTGTGGTGGAAATAACAACCCCGGCTCTAATGCCAGTCCAGAAAATACCGAAGCAAATCCGCATCCGTCCCCTGAATCGAATGAGGCGAAGGTTCAAGAGGTCAATCCGAAAGACACCCAGCATGGTAAAAATCAGATTGAAACGATCGGATTTCTAGAACCCATCGACCCGAATAAAGCAGTGAATGAAGTGAAAAAAGTTGGCAAACATTTATCAAACGTCGCTTTTTTCAGCTACCAGGTCAAGGCAGATGGAAGTTTGACATCGATCAAGGATGATGCTGCAATTGCAGAAGCGAAAAAAGCTGGCGCTACACCGATGATGGTGCTTACGAATTTTACAGAAGGGAATTTTTCACCTGATATCGCCCACACCATTTTTACAGATAAGAAAGCGAACAAGGCATTGATCCAAAATGTATTAACAACAATGAAACAAAAAGGATATGAAGCTTTGAACATCGATTTTGAGCATATCCGCGAAGAGGATCGGGAGCTGTACAATGGATTCCTCGACACAATCCTTCCACAAGCAAGAAAGGCAGGTTACACCGTTTCTACTGCTCTGGCTCCTAAAAAGAGTGATGAAGAAGCAGGGCCATGGCACGGTGCACATGATTATAAACGTCATGGTGAGATAGCTGATTATGTAATCCTGATGACGTACGAGTGGGGCTGGTCAGGCGGACCTCCAATGGCGGTTTCTCCCATCCCTCAAGTAAGAGAGGTAGTAGAATATGCATTATCCAAAATTCCACCAGAGAAAATTGTTATGGGTGCACCACTTTATGGCTATGATTGGACCCTCCCATACGAAAAAGGTGGTAAGTTTGCAAAACGATTGTCTCCAAAAGAGGCTGCAGAACTAGCTATCAAAGAAAATGTGGAGGTCCAATACGACAACAAATCTCAGGCACCGCATTTCAAATATAAAGATGATCAAGGAAAAGAACATGAGGTCTGGTTCGAAAATGAGCAAAGCATGCAAGCAAAATTCAATCTTGTCAAAGAGTACAAACTTAGAGGACTTGCGTATTGGGTTCTGGGAGAAGAGTTTCCTGAAAACTGGACGATGTTAGAGGATCAATTTACGATCAAAAAGCCATAAACATGTAATAAAAAAGAGGCTGTCTAAAAAGTGTCTTACACTTTTCTTTTGGACAGTCCCTTTTTAAATTATCAACCTTATCAAGAAACTTGCATAGAACCGGTGAGCTTTAAATGTAAAGGCCAATTGCCGCTCCTATGAGGCCAAGCAGGATTGATGAAAACAGATAAATGCCTACGGTCTTGAACCTTTTCGATTTCAACAATTCCATCATTTCCATACTGAACGTCGAAAAGGTTGTGAAGGCACCGCAAAAACCGATACCGAACATATACCAAACCCATTGAGGGGATTGATTGGATATGTGTAGTCCTGCCAAAACACCAAGGATAATCGAACCTGATAGGTTGACGATCCACGTGGCGAAAGGGAAAGATGAATTACTTTCTCTTGGGATCCATTTGCTGACCATAAAGCGGAATAGTGCACCGATCGAACCGCCAATCCCGACTAGCGTCATCATCCAGCTTCACCTCTTTCTTCAACTTTCCGGTAGGCAAGTCTATGACCGAAGTAAGATAAAGCCAGTCCACCAGCAACGCTTGCCACTACATATACAATCATACTTAAAATCTGTGCATGCTGGAGAAGCTGAATCGATTCAACTGAAAAGGTGGAAAAGGTGGTGAAAGATCCTGTAAAACCAGTGCCGATCAATAAAGATATATTTGGCGACACCCATTTCTTTTGAGTGATGAAGGTCAAAAACCAGGCCAGAAAAAAGCACCCGAGCAAATTGACAGATAAAGTTCCAATCGGAAAACCATTCTCCGTATACAACCATTCACCAAGCATGTATCTGCTGATCGAACCGAAAAAACCTCCGATCATGACGAGCAATATACTCAATATCGTGCACCTCATTTATTTAAAACGGACTATTGTAAATACTAAACTTAATGTATCATAATTTACTGCGGGAAAGTAATTATCTGTTGCATATATAAGAATATACTTATATAATGATTTTGGGTTGGAGGTGAATCCTAATGGAAACGACACTAATTGAAACCGAAAAAGCGGCTCAAGTTTTAAAACTACTGGGAGATAAAACACGGCTTACGATCATTTCACTTGTCAACGAGCAAGAATGTTGTGTTTGTGAATTCGTCGAGATTTTAAAAATGAGTCAACCAGCAATCAGCCAACACCTCAGAAAATTACGGGACGCTGGACTTGTAAAAGAACAACGAAAAGGACAATGGATCTTTTATTCCATTAATAAAGAGTTTGAAGGATACTCTATGATAAAGGAAATTCTGAAGCATGTCCCTGATGGTGCTCATCATTTCGAAGCACTCGAAAAAGCAGGGCTGCGAATCCGTTGCACTTGAAGAAAGTACATAGACTTTCTTCAGTATAAGCGCAATTAAGGCTTAATCTACGCTAAAGCTTGATTTCACCAAGTTTTCTTTACGATAATTGGAGGTTTTGAATTGTTAGCAGTCATCTTAGCATTATTCATTTTTATTGTTACATTAATTCTCGTCATATGGCAGCCGAAAGGTTTAGGGATCGGCTGGTCCGCATGTGGAGGTGCGATTTTAGCCTTACTAGTCGGTGTTGTCGATTTCGGCGACGTCATCGCGGTTACTGATATTGTCTGGAATGCGACACTGGCCTTCATCGCGATCATCATCATTTCCCTGATCCTCGATGAAATCGGCTTTTTCGAATGGTCTGCTTTACACATGGCAAGGATTGCTGGTGGAAACGGCTTGAAAATGTTCGTGTATGTCACGATTCTCGGCTCGATTGTTGCAGCTTTCTTCGCGAATGATGGTGCAGCATTGATTTTGACACCGATTGTTCTTGCAATGGTTCGAGCTCTTGATTTTAAAGAACGGATGATCCTTCCATTCATCATGGCAAGTGGTTTCATTGCAGATACGACTTCGTTGCCATTAATCGTCAGTAATCTGGTGAACATCGTATCAGCGGATGTGTTCGACATCGGTTTCGTCGAATATGCGTCGCGGATGATCGTCCCTAACTTTTTCGCAATCGGAGCGAGCATCCTTGTGTTGTATTTGTATTTCAGAAAAGATATTCCAGCTGATTATGATTTGAAACAGCTGAAAAAACCAGTCGATGCCATAAAGGATCACAAGATGTTCCGCCTTTCCTGGCTGGTATTAGCTATACTGTTGGTTGGATACTTTGCGAGTGAATTTTTCGGCATCCCAGTATCGATCATAGCGGGAATCGTCGCCATCTTCTTCTTGTTCATGGCACAGAAAAGTCCTGCAGTTGCGACCAGGAAAGTGGTAAAAGGAGCACCCTGGGCGATCGTCTTTTTCTCCATCGGTATGTATGTTGTCGTCTACGGTCTTCGAAACGAAGGTTTGACGGATGTATTGGCATCGGTTATTGAGGCGGCAGCTGATCAAGGCTTGTTCGTTGCAACGATATCGATGGGCTTCATAGCAGCGATTCTTTCCTCGATCATGAACAACATGCCGACCGTCATGATTGATGCACTTGCCATTCAAGATACAGCGGCATCCGGAACCATCCGTGAAGCATTGATCTATGCCAACGTCATCGGATCAGATCTTGGGCCTAAGATTACGCCGATCGGATCCCTTGCAACATTGTTATGGCTTCATGTCCTCTCATTGAAAGGGGTGAAAATCTCCTGGGGCTATTATTTTAAAATTGGTGTAATCCTGACGATCCCAACATTGTTCATCACCCTAACCGGACTTTACATCTGGTTATTGATCATATCTTAAAAATTAACTAAAAGGAGTTATGTAAAATGTCTAAACCGATCATCTATTTTCTATGTACAGGAAACTCTTGCCGCAGCCAGATGGCTGAAGGATTCGGGAAAAAATATCTTGGAGATAAGTATGAAGTCCATTCTGCTGGAATCGAAGCACACGGTCTAAACCCGAACGCGGTAAAAGCGATGGAAGAAGTCGAGATTGATATCACTGATCAAACCTCGGACATTATCGATCCAGAAATTTTGAATAAAGCTGATTTTGTCGTTACGCTATGTGGAGATGCAAATGATAAGTGCCCAATGACTCCTCCCAACGTAAAACGTGACCACTGGGGATTCGATGACCCTGCAAAAGCTGAGGGAACTGAAGAAGAAAAGTGGGCATTCTTCCAACGTGTCCGTGATGAAATCAGTGAACGCATCCAGAAGTTCGCAAAAGAAGGAAAGTAATTTAACCGGTTTGAAAAAAATGATGAAGGAGAGGTTTTCATGATCAACCGTATGCATGTCGCTGTAAACTGCAGTGATCTAGATAAGTCTCTTGAATTCTATAAAAGCTTTTTTGGTGCTGAGCCTACAAAAGTAAAGGATAATTATGCGAAGTTCGAGCTTGAAGAACCAGCATTGCATTTTTCGTTGAATGTCCGTGAGTTTAACAAGGAAGGCGTATTGAATCACTTAGGTTTTCAGGTGAACAATACAGAAGATGTATTGAAAATGGGTGAACGCCTTCGCGAATCCGGATTGCTTCTAATCGATGAAATGGATACGACATGCTGCTATGCTGTTCAGGATAAGGTTTGGGTTTATGATCCAGACGGGAATGCCTGGGAGATCTTCTACACGAAAGAGGATTCTGAGTTCGAATCGGCAGGGGATGCGCGTGACCTTTCTTTATGCTGTGCCCCGCCACAGCCGCAGCCGATCAATATTGAATTGACATCACCTAAAAAGTAAGGTGTAACAGTTGAGTGTGGTAAGCGAATACTCTAAACTAAGGTGAGAAATGCTTTAATTGGAAGGAAGAGATTGATGCAAATTACAGATACCGCAAAACAAGCGATCGAGGGTATCCTTCATCAGAATGATGCAAAAGGAATCCGCATCTATTTTGCAGGCATGGGCTGAGGCGGTCCCAAATTGGGAATGGCTCTGGATGAGCCTCAAGAAAATGATAAAGTAGAGGAATTGAATGGCATCCGTGTATCCATCGACGAACGAATTGTTTCTGTTACAGATGGAATCACGGTTGATTTTCAGCAAACGCCACAAGGAGCCGGATTGGTATTCCTTGGCCAGGATGAATGCTGTTAATGAAAATGAAAAAGGACCGATTTCCATTGGGTGGAGATCGGCCTTTTCTGTTTTTAGATAAAATTGGTGGTGGAGGGTGGATTTTGTAGTACTAAAGTTATGAATTGCACAAGATTGGGCTAAAATTGTACAAGATCGAAGGAGAATTGCATAAGCTTGTAGCGAAATTGTTCAAGATCGAGTGAGAATTGTACAAGATGGAATCAGAATTCGCTCAATCTAAGGTTGAGTAGCTCTAGTTTAGGGTTAAAATGCTCCTCTTATAGATAAAATTGCTTGAACTAGAGGCAAAGCTACTCAATTCAAGGACAATAATAGCTCGATCCTGCCACAGTTTTGCGCTAACACCAGCAATAAACTCAACTAGCCACTGCTCATTATCAAATCAGATAAAACACGAATCCTGAAATCGTTGACATTGTGATGACGGACAGGACGAAAGTGATGACGAGTTCTTTCTTGAAAATCGATTTAAGTAAAATCACTTCCGGAAGACTTGCACCTGCAGAACTGATCAGCATCGCCATGACTGGTCCCAGCGCCATCCCCTTGGCAATCAGGATCTGTGAAATGGGAATCATGCTCGATAAGCGGATGTAGAGCGGGACCCCGACGATAGCTGCAATTGGTATGAGCCACCAGGCGTCTTTTCCAAAAACACCTGAAATCCACTCGGTCGGGACAGTCCCGTGGATGACAGCTCCAATCCCCGCGCCAAGAAGTAAATACGGGTACACACTTTTCATCAAATCCCATGTTTCTTTAAATGCCAACTGGAAATTGAATTTCTGGTTTTTCTCATTATATCCTGACATGACGACGTTTTTAATTGCTCTTTCGAATCCTAGTGCACCAAGGGTAAAGCCCATTAACACAGAGAATACAGATGTTAATATGGTGTAGATGATTGTAACTTTCCAGCCGAGAATTACACCCATGATCGTTAAAATTGTTGGATCAAGGACAGGTGAAGCGAATAGGAAAATCATGACGATGTTGAAGGGAAGTTTCTGCTTCAGCATATTGACGACAACAGGAATTGTTGAGCATGAGCAAAATGGTGTAATGAAAGCGAAGAATAAAGCGAAAATGGCGGCTAGAAATTTGTTTTTACCAGTTAGCTTCTTTTCGATTTTTGCATAAGGGATATAACCTTGGAGAAGACTTATGACAAAAGAGATGACGACGAATAGCACAGTCAATTCAAATGCAATCCATAAAAAGTTTTTCAAAGTTTCCATCCACATGGGGGGATCATCCTTTTCATTTTTAATTTTATCAATTAATCAAAAAAAATTGATTAATCAGGTGGAAAGAAAACCTTCTGTTAACAAGAAGGTCTGAATAAGCAGCAAAGTTCCGCAGAAAGCAAGTGGTTCACTTCATCTTGTTTCAATTTATAGTAACTCCATGTACCGCGCGTTTCTCTTGTAATGATCCCAGCATCCAGCAAAATCTTCAGATGGTAAGAGAGTTTCGATTGCGGCATCTCCATCATTTCAACAAGATCGCAAACACAGATTTCGCTCTTCTGGGTAAGAAGGTACATCAACTGGAGTCTTTTCTTGTCCGCAATCGCTTTGAATTTGGCTTCATATCTTTCAAATGTGCGAGGAAGGGATTCATCTACAAGTTCGATTTGTTTCATGTCAATCACCTCGATCAAAAAAGTTTGATTAATCACAGTATATTATGGGGAAAGTAGAAATGCAATTATTAAATCAAAAAAAATTGATTTTATAGTTGCAAAATCGAAACCACAAGAATATAATCTAATTAATCAATAAAAATTGATTTAAGGAGGGCAATAAGTGATGATGAATTTCTATTCAATCGAAACAGAAGTGAAGTATCGGAAGGAACAACTGAATAAAAGCTTGCCAAGGGTTCATACGAACGAGCAACAAACTGCCTGGTTCAAGTTGAAAGAGCTGTATTCCAGATTCACCTCTCCAAAAACAACTTTGGAGTCTCGCTCGAAATGTAATTATGAAAGTGTCTGTTGCTAATTTTTTTGAAATTAAAATCAAAAAAAATTGATTAAGGAGATGAATAACATGATTCAATTCATTAAAAAGGTATCTGGTAGTGGTAAAGGGAAAGAAAACGATTGCTGTGGAGTAGAAATCAAGGAAGTATCAGTGGAGGAAAGCGACTCTTGCTGCGGTAGTTCTGAAGAGGAAACATGTTGCGGATCAGAGAAAGAAGCAGATACTTGTTGTTGATTAACATACGTAAAGGGTGCCGAGGTCGGCATCCTTTTTCCGTTTAAAGAAAGTATAAATACTTTCTTCAATATAAGGGCTAAGGCACAGCCAGCGATAAGGCTTGGCAAAGCCCAAGTTTTATTTACATTACTTTAGCCAAAGCCTAATGCTTACCAGGATTTCTTTATTTATGTCATTGGTCCCATATAAAGTATTTTCAACATTCTGTATAATATAATGAAAACGGTTGCACAAGTTGTTAGCAACCGTTCTTTTTACACAGTTGTGAAAACGGTTGCACAACCTATTGTGAGAATAAAAATGAAAGGGGTATGATTGTGAGAATACGACGTTCGAAGACTTTTTTGTTGTTCATGGTGTTTCTCTTGACCGTGCAGATATTTTCAGGGCTACAGCCTTCTAACGCTGATGCCGAAGAACGGACAGTACGGTTAGTAGGTAACTTTGGCGAAGAGGGGGATGATACATATTGGAACCCAGCATCTGACGAGTTGAAGATGACGGATGCAGAAAGCGGGAAGTATTATTTGAAAAAGACTTTATCTCCAGGTACCTATGAATATAAAGTTGCCATCAACGGCAGTTGGGATGAAAATTATGGTGCAGATGGCGAAGCGGGTGGTCAAAACATGTCCTTTACACTAGAGGAAGAAAAAGAAGTCCTCTTTGTCTACAATGACGAGACGCATGTGACGACCACCATGACCGAGGATCGACTACCACGTCTGGCCGGAACGATCCAATCAGCAATAGACGCGGGAAGTGACTGGTCTCCGGGTACCTCTACTGCGATTTTAGAGGATGACGACCACGATAACAACTACGAATTCACAGCCAACGTTCCAGCAGGAAACTATGAATTCAAGGTCGTTATAGGAAATGATTGGGGCGAAGAGTATCCCGGCGAAAACGTCAAGTTGAACGTAACGCATGATCAAGAGGTGACCTTCTTTTATAACCATGAAACGAAGGAAGTGACGACAAGCAACCAAACTTCCGGTCCCGATGGCCTCATCAAGTCAGACAAGCTCTATCACAATACTTGGGATGAGCTGTACCGAAAGCCTTTCGGTGCGATTGAGACCGGAAAAGAAGTGAAACTGCGATTTGAAGCGGAAAAAGGTGATTTGACTGGAGCTAACCTTCTTTTAAAAAATCAGACTTCTGGAAATTCGAATTTGATCAAAATGGAGAAGATCGGATGGACAGATATCGAGGGAAAAGGGGAGCGGGAATACTGGGAAGCGACGTTCACTCCTGAGGAAAAAGGGGTCTACGGGTATAAATTCATTGCCATTGATGGAAAAACCTCAAAAGAATACGGGGAAGATACAGCTCAGGGGAACACGGGACGTGCTGGTGATAATGTACTTGATTTCTTCCAGCTGACCGTCTATGATCCTGGGTATAAAACACCTGATTGGATGAAGGAAGCGGTCGTCTATCAGATTTTCCCTGACCGCTTTTATAATGGAAATCCAAAAAATGACGATGCAAAAGAACATGCACGGGGCGATGAACCGATTGAGCATCAGGAGTGGGACGAGCTACCTGATAATCCGAGACTTGAAAGTAAATCAGATTATGAGGGAGATGGAATCTGGAGCAATGATTTCTTTGGAGGAGACATCAAAGGAATTCATGAAAAGCTTGATTACATCCAGTCACTCGGGGTAAATACGATCTATCTCAACCCTGTGGCACACGCGGCTTCGAACCATAAATATGATGCGACGGATTTTAAAGCTGTCGATCCGATGTTCGGTTCACCGAAGGAGTTCAAGAAGTTCACCCAAGAATTGAAGAAACGGGATATGCACCTCATTCTAGATGGCGTGTTCAATCATGTAGGTGACGACTCGATTTATTTCGACCGTTATGGAAAATATGAGACGGTCGGCGCTTATGAGTATTGGGCACGAATCTATGATTATATGAATAAGGATGGTTTTTCGGAGGAAGAGGCAAAGGCAAAAGCTGAGGAAGAATTTCTTGCTGAAGGACAGGTGTTCAGTGAGTACGGGTTCCATAATTGGTTTAATATCGAGAATGATAAAGTGGAAGAAGGGACCCCGAATGAACGATATGACTACCAGGCCTGGTGGGGATTTGATAGTCTGCCAGAAATTGCATCAGTCCCTGGGGATGCTGTCCCTTATGATTCTGAACTGAATAATGAAGAGTTTGCGGACTACATCATGTACGATAAGGATTCTGTATCTAAATCCTGGTTGAAGCGAGGCGGATCCGGTTGGCGTTTGGATGTTGCCAATGAAGTTGATCCAGAGTTTTGGAGAGAGTTCCGTACGGAGATTAAAGATACGAAAACAAAAACAAAGGATGATCCGTTGATTCTTGGGGAAATCTGGGATGATGCGTCCAAGTACTTCCTTGGTGATCTCTACGATTCAGTGATGAACTACAGATTCCGTGGTGCGATGCTTGATTACTTACGGAACGGCAATGCTGGGGATGCAGCTAATCAACTGAACGCCATCAAGGAAGACTACCCTGAAGAGGCATTTTACAACCTGATGAACTTGATGGGTTCACACGACACAGCTCGAGCAGTCTTTTTGCTCGGAAATGGATCTGAGAATGCTGAACGGGCAGAGTTTGACGCAAATTATGATCATGAACTGGGTGTCGAACGATTGAAGCTTGCTGCGATCTTCCAATTCGGTTACCCTGGAGCGCCGACGGTCTATTACGGTGATGAAGCAGGCCTTACTGGCTCCAAGGATCCGGATGACAGGCGGACATACCCATGGGGCGGAGAGAATGAGGAGCTGATCAAGCACTACCAGAAACTCGGTAAGATCCGTGAGCAGCATCAGGATCTTTTTGCACATGGTGATCTGAAGAATCTTCACTCTGAAGGAGATGTCTTCGTCTATGGACGGAGTCTTGATAAAAAGGCGGGGCTTGTGGCGATCAACCGCGGAAATGAAGAGAAGACAGTCGAAGTGGATGTGAAAGACTTCGCTCTTAATGGGGTAGATTTTAAAGACCAGCTTTCGGAAAAGAATGTTATAAAAGTTGGAGATGGAAAAGTGACATTGACGATTCCAGCTATGAGCGGTCAAATGTTTGTCTCAAAAAATGCGAGGATTAAACCACCTGCCACAGTCAATGATTTGAAAGTTGAAGAAGGTGTAGGCTCAGCTACGCTTTCCTGGTCTGGAAAAGCAGAACAATACAATGTGTATATGACGAATATTGAAGGAGCTCTTTATAAGAAGGTTGAAACCACAACAGATAATTCAGTCAAAATCGACGGACTTGATAACGGGAGGAAGTATTATTTTTCTGTGACCTCTGTCGATCAACATGGGAATGAATCGGGTAAAACCGCAACCGAAGAGGTGGTTCCGCATATTCCATTGACTGAAGGTTCTTATACCATCAATGGGGTATCGGAATTGGAATCTTCAGTCCTTGATTTAGCTGAACCGAAGACGGTAGAATCGAGCATTTCAGTAGGTGATTTTTCAGCAGATGATCTCGTTGAAGGACTTCAAGCTCAATTGCAAGTTCGTACTCCTGGTTCTGAAGAGTGGGAAATGATTGATGCTCGTTATGCTGGGCAAGATGGTGGCGCGAATCACTTTTCAGCAGAATTTTTACCTTTGGAAGTCGGTGACTATCAATACCGTTATGCCTATACGACGGACCTTGGACGAAATTGGGTTTATTCTGAAGAACAATCGGTAACAATCTCGAAATCTGAAGATGAAACGTCGCCGGTTGATTCGGTCAATTTGGAGCAACCGACACAGGAATCCGGACAGGTCAATTTGAACTGGAGTTTGGAAAATCCTGATGATCCTTACATGATTGCGATTCTCCGGGATGGTGTCGTGATTGATAAGATTTGGGATCCGGAAGCGATCAGTTATCAAGATCTGAGTGTTGAGAACGGTAAGGAATATTCCTATGTTGTTCGCGTCTATGATCAGTATGGAAATTTTAAGGATTCCAACGCTGTAGCAGTCACTCCAGATATCGTCATGGTAGAAGTGACGTTCAAGGTGGGCGCACCGGATTATACACCGCTTGATACGAAAATCACCATGCCAAACAGCTTGAATGGCTGGAATACAAGTGCGTGGGAGATGAGCCGTAATGGGGCGGTGACACCGGATTGGGAATATACAGTTGACATGCAAGTCGGGGAAGTATTGACATATAAATACGTGAAGGGCAACTCCTGGGACAAAGAAGGCCTCGCTGACCACACGCCAGATGACCCGACTGACGATGATATCAGTTATTATGGTTACGGGGCACCAGGAACAGACCTGAAAGTCATCGTCGAAAATCAGGGCAATAACAAAATGGTGGTGGAAGATACGATTGTGCGATGGATCGACCAGCCGGTTGTCATCACCTCACATGCAGATGGACAGAAGGTAACGGATAATCGTGTAGAATTAAGCGGAAATGCGATTAAGGAAGGTGTGCTCACCATCAATGGGGAACAGGTAACTGTCAATGAAGATCTGAGTTGGAGACACGAAGTCGATCTTTCTGACGGAGAGAATGTATTTGACATCCACATCGAACCGACAGACGAGAATAAATCAGAAATCTTCAACAACGACGCAGGTTCAATCGCCAAAAACACCAAAGACATCACCTTCAAACTGATGAAAGAATGATTGATGGTGCCAGGTACACATTGGGAACCCTTATGCAGCAACGGTTCTTTTTGGGTGCCTGGCACCGTTTTGAATTCGGTGGGGGAGTAGGCATCTGAATCGGTGCCAGGCACCAGTGCACTTATTGTTTTGAATTTTCGCGGTAGGGGAAGTATGATAAGAAGATAAATGGAGTTGAAGTTCGTTTAAAGGAGCATGTGATGGAGAGTTGGTATACAGAGTTCATTGAGCATTATGGGTATTTTGGCATCTTCCTTATAATGGCTTTGGAAAATCTTTTTCCCCCGATCCCTTCTGAGGTGGTGCTGCCGTTCAGTGGGTTCGTCACGACAACCACAGACCTGCACATCATCGGTGTCATCTTAGCCTCGACTGCCGGATCGGTATTTGGGGCTATCGTGCTTTATGGCGTTGGATTGCTTCTGGATGTTGAAAATTTAGAAAAAATGATTGATCGCTGGGGACACATTCTCCGAGTGAAAAAGAAGGATGTAAGACGTGCAGATGACTGGTTCGATCGTTATGGAAAATGGACGGTTTTCTTTGGAAGGATGATGCCATTTTTACGAAGTGTCATTTCCATCCCTGCAGGTATGTCGAACATGCCATTTGTCTTTTTCATCGTTCTCACAACACTCGGAACGATCATTTGGAATATCCTCCTTGTAAGCATTGGGGCTGCACTCGGTGACAATTGGACAGGTATCATCCAGTATGTAAAGCTTTATTCGAAAACAATCTATATCGTACTTGGCATCGGTGCCATCCTGTTTATTGCCTGGTACGTGCAACATAAAAGGAAAAAGAAGAATAATTCTCAATAAATCGATGGTCTTGGAGGTCGTCTTTTTTTAGGCTTTTTACTAAAGGCTGTTTTCGCAAACGTTGTTGCACTTGCACTTAAAGAAAATATAAAATACTTTCTTCAGTATAAGGGCAACTAAGGCTCGACCTACAAAAGGCTTGGTCTCGCCAAGTTTTCTTTAAGAGTCGTTGATTTCTGCTTCAGGTGCTCTCTTTCCGCGGGCATAAGAAAAGCGGAAGCGACCCACTTAGTCACGCCGGTCACTGGAGGACTGACGAGGAGTCTCGAACCTAACAAAGACTTGGTTCTGCGTGGCCTCACTCATAAGGATGTCGATCAATGTATCGACCGCTGCAAGAAAGTTTGAAGTGATCCAAGTGACTGGTCGCTGAGCTAAACATCACATTTCTGAATGCGGGGTCTCACCTGTCCCACTGATCCCGAAGGAGTCTCGTACCTTGCTCTCCAGAGGCTGTCCAATAAGTCCCTAAAATGAAAAAGCAACGAGGAAAATGGTGTTCGTTTTCCTTCGTTGCTTTTTCGTTGAATCAGAATCATTGGGGGTGGCGGAACGGATCCCCGCCACTTTCAATAGATTGTGGACAATCACCAACTGGAAAAGGAAAACCTGCGGAACGACAGATTGCCCTTGATGGCTCTCTACCTCACCAGCGTAGATGGCGGCTTCATCTTCATCAATTTAGAGATAAATTCGGAGTTGTAGAGATAAATTCAGAGTTTTAGAGATAATTGTAAAATTGCAGCGTTTTGGTGCTAGTTGTAGAGATAAACGTTTTTGGTAGGTCACTCAACATACTTTCTCCTCTTTACCTAAGGGAAGTTGTCCAAAAAGTGTCTGACTCTCTCCAAATTTCACAACATTTTACGAATAATTGTGGTTTTGATTCAAAATGTTGTTTTGGAGGTGTCTGACACTTTTCTTTTTGGACAGTCCTTATTACCAAAATGACCCAAAAGCAACACTCTTTAAAAAAGAGCTTTTCTCAAAGATTGATTTTGTTTACATTATTCTTTTTTATTGTTACGATGATTTCAAAATATTAACAAAATTTGTGATATTAGAGATGGGCAACTCCAGAGTATGAAGGGGGACAAATAGGTGTTGTCATTGGGGGTTTATTTTAAACGATTGAAATCGATTATAATCGGCATCCTTTTCATCGGTTTTTTACCGAGTTTTATTTATGGTTTTGACCAGACGATCAATCTCCAATCCTACACATTCAATGGAAAAACATATGATCTGTTTCCTGGTATTTTTGACAAGTACGCTTATTCGATGACGATTTTTTTGGGCGCGTTGATACTCGGCCTGGTTTTTGCTATTTTGTTTACATTTTGCACCACTTTGTTGCCGCGTTTTCTAAAGAGGATGGTCTACGGGATATTAACCTTGTTCGAATCCATTCCTGATTTGTTCATTGTACTCTCCTTGCAATTGTTGATCGTTTATATCTACCAGAAAACAGGCTGGCTCATCAGTAATGTGACGGTGGTCTATGATGATAAAATTTATCTGCTCCCGATTTTGGTCCTATCAGTCCTGCCTACCATCCAGTTATTCAAAATCACTTTCCTTTTGCTAGAAGAAGAGAAGGATAAAGCCTACGTCAACGTTGCAAAATCAATGGGTCTTGGTGATTATTACATATTGCTCCGACATGTGTTCAGAAACGTTATATTCAATCTGTTCCTCTATTTCAAAACGATCTTCGTCTTCATGCTATCGAATCTATTTATCATGGAATATGTTTTCAACATCCACGGATTGATGAGGATCATGCTTAGCCCGAATATTTTTGTGTTTATTATAAGCACGATCATGATCACAATTCCTTTCTTATTATTGTTCGAAGCAGCTCAAGCGATGATTGATAGAGCCACTGGTGATCGAGGTGAGGGAAACGTATGAGCAAGGTCTTATGGAAACAACCTCAGTTTTTGATTGGTGCCTTACTCGTATTGTCATTGCTAGGGTTGAGTCTTGTATATCCGTTATTTTCTGAACCTCCAGAGGAAGTCAAATATCTTTATAAAGATGGTAAGCTGGTTGATGTTGCTCCTTTTTCGCCATCACAGGTTCCTCCGTTCGGAACGGATCGATTCGGCAGGAACTTGCTTAGCCTGGTAATCAGTGGTGCCAAGTATACATTGTTGATCACAATTGCGATTGCATTAATACGGGTTATCGTCGCCGGTGTGCTGGCGATTTTTTACCATCAATACAACAAAAAACTACGTCCTATGTTTGAAGATATCATCGAATCCACCCTTTTTGTACCAGCTTCAATATTAGGGTATTTGCTGATGGCTCCATTAGCGGTAAAACAAGCGCAGGAAGGGACCAGTTTCTTTGAAATCGTATTGATCCAGAGCATCATATTGATCTTGATCGGGGTTCCGCCACTCATATCGGTTTTTTCAAAGGATATGTCAATGATCACAAGGAAGGAACACATTGTCAGCACTTTGTCTCTTGGGGCGAAGCATCGATATGTATATGTCAAACACGTACTGCCAGAGATGGCCAGCCGCTTCTTATTGGTGACAGCCCAACAAATTATTCAGGTAATGATTCTGCTTGCACATCTGGGTGTTTTATTGATTTTCCTTGGAGGGGTCAAAACGATCCTGGATGGGGATTTATTAAGCACACACAAGGTATTCGTCTCGCTGTCTGGTGAATGGTCAGGTCTTATCGGCAACAATTTTCAAGAAATCGTACATAGTCCACATGTCGTCCTTATACCTTTAGCTTTCTTTTCATTGACTATTTTCTCAATGAACCTGATCATCAATGGCATGCAGAATGCGATGAAACACAAAGAGAGGGGGAGAGGGATATGAAGCTCCTGGAAGTTCAAAATTTGAGTGTCGCTTTTGGCTCTGAAAAGGATGAATTCATCGCAATCGATGATGTCAGCTTTTCAATCGATAAAGGTGAAACGGTTGCGCTGATCGGAGAATCTGGATCCGGAAAAAGTGTGACCTCCCTCTCTATCCTGGGGCTTTTACCAGCTAACGGAAGTATCCGTAAGGGCCGAATTTTCTATAGTGACAAGGATTTATTAGCACTGCCAGATAAAGAATTACAAAAAATCCGGGGGAAAGAGATATCGATGATTTTCCAGGATGCTTCTGTATCATTGAATCCATCTATGAAAGTCGGAAAACAGATTACAGAGGGCCTCGTTTATCATCGGCTGATGAATCGCAAAGAACTCAGACGGGAGGCTCTGCGTTTATTGACAGAGGTAGGATTCAACAACCCGACAGAAGTGTTCGATCAATACCCTGGTCAGCTTTCCGGCGGTATGAAACAACGGGCTCTCATTGCAATGGCGATTTCTTGCAAACCACAGCTGATCATTGCTGATGAACCCACAACTGCACTAGATGTCACGATACAAAAACAGATTCTTGACTTAATGAACGAATATAAGAAAACGACTGCTACGTCTCTCCTCCTGATCACTCATGATTTCGGGTTAGTGGCAGAATATGCGGATCGAGTATTGGTGATGTTCGGTGGTAAAATCGTCGAATCAGCTGATGTATTCACGCTTTTCAAAAATCCCATCCATCCCTATACGAAAGGATTGATGGAGAGTATCCCGAAAATAGAAGAGCCTAAAGAGCATTTGCAGACGATAAGGGATGCCGTCAGCTTGCAACTTGGCTATGGAGAACGGAAATTTGCACCGGAAACGTTTTCGACTGATGAAAAGGTGTATCATTCACCTTCAACCTTGATTGAAGTTGAACCTGGTCATCATGTCAGGTTCTTTGACATTTAAAGAAAGTATAAAATAGTTTTTTCAATATAAGCGCAACTAAAGCTCAGCCTGCGCCATAGGCTTGGCTTTACCAAGTTTTCTTTATGAAAGGTCGGAGGTGTTGAAGGCATGAAACCATTAGTTGAAGTCCAAAATCTTTCTACTTCTTTTCAAGATGGCAGAAGCATAAAGAAGGCGATTGAAGGGGTAACTTTCAATGTATACGAAGGTGAGACGTTAGGTATCGTAGGGGAGTCAGGTTCTGGTAAAACGACTCTTGGGAGAACGATCATTCGTCTCCTGGCTCCTGACTATGGTTCTATCAAGTTTACTGGAATTGATCTGACTAGATTGACCGGTAAAAAATTGAGGGATATGAGGAAGGATTTCCAGATGATTTTTCAAAATCCCTATGAATCTCTTAGTCCTCGATTGAAAGTAGGGGAAATCATCGAAGAGCCACTCGCCATACAGAAGATGTTTTCACAAAGGGAAAGAACGCAGAGAGCTTTTCAGATGCTAGATAATGTAGGTCTTCCTAAAAGTGCCTATCATAAAACAATCCATGAGTTCTCAGGAGGTCAAAGACAAAGGATAGCAATCGCCCGTGCACTGATCTTGAATCCTAAACTGATCATTGCTGATGAACCTGTTTCAGCATTAGACGTTTCTGTGCAGGCACAAATATTGAACCTGTTAAAGGATTTACAGAAAGAATACAATCTGACCTCCATTTTCATTTCCCATGATTTAAACGTAGTACATCATATGAGCGATCGGGTAGGTATATTGAATGGAGGACATATGTTGGAAATTGCCGGAAAAGAGGAAATTTACAGGAATCCTGTCCATCCTTATACGAAGTCTCTCCTCTCATCCATTCCAAGAAACGATCCGACTCAACGGGATGTGATCCAGGAGAAAGTCATCGTCCCTTCTGCATCACCACATCCTCCTCATCTGATCAATATCGGCAATGAGCATTATGTTGCTTCGAATGTCATTGAAATCAAGAATTTCGAAGTCAGCTCTATAAACTAGTTCGATCAAAACAAGGACTGACACACCAAAATATTGGTGAGACAGTCCTTCTGTCTTTGGTCCTATCATCTTTTAGTTTGGTTCCGTTCATTTTTACGATTACACCGAGTTTCGCTCCCTTTCCACAGGCAAATGGAAAGCGGAAGCGATTCGTAAGCATCTATCTTCTCCGTCGTTTCTTCCATTCTTTTTTCGCCATTGGAATGAGATGCCTTCTTGCCATGTTATATCCTTTTTTCAGGATAAAAGCTTTGATCAGTTTTTTGATCGCCATTTGTATTCTCCTTCCATCGGTTTGTAGCCATCGTCTTGTTGATAGATTAAGGCTCTTTTCGCAAACTTTGTGGCTCTTGAAAGTTGTTGATTTCTGCTCCAGGATGCTCGCTTTCCGCGGGGCGTGCGGTGAGCCACTCGTCGCCTTGCGACCCTTTTCAAGGAAGCATTTGTGCTCCTGCGTCTACAAGAAAGTCCTGTCGAAGCGAGCTTCCTCGTCGCATGCCTTGCGAGGAGATCATTCAGGTAGTAGGCACGCTGTTCCCGCAGGAGTCTCGCACCTTGCTCTCCAATCAACTTGCACAAGGTGATTTTAAAATGACTCAAAAGCAACAATCTTTTAGAAAACAGCCTAAATTAAAGAGGAGATATTAATACATTCCTCTTATGATAAAAATAAAACACTGTCCCAAAAAAGTGTCATTAACCTCCAAAACAACATTTTGTTTCAAAAAACTATTTATCTCAAAATGTTGTTAAGTACGAGAGGCTCAGACACTAATGGGACAGCCTGGTTCATTTCAGTATTTACTGTATTTTTCCAGCAGGCCGTAGAGCTTCTCCAATGGATTGCTTTGCTCGCTCCGCTGCATATTTCTTTTATATTGGTCACGTTCATTGTATGTTTTCTCTATTAATTGATGAAGAGATTCATCAGTGACGTCTTCTTCTTGAATCACTTCAGCAAAGCCTTGCTTTTTAAAAGACTCCGCATTTTGGATCTGATCACCACGGCTCTGGCTGAGAGGAAGTGGTACAAGAATCATCGGAATCTCGAGATCTAGAAATTCATAGATTGAGTTTGAGCCAGCTCGTGTGACGACCAGATTCGTCATTGCAAGAATGTCAGGCAACTCATCTTTTATATACTCAAACTGCTTATATCCATGAACATGGATTGTCTCGTCGACTTTCCCTTTCCCGCAGAGATGGACGATTTGATATTTTTCAGTCAATGTCGGTACAAGATTTCTTACAGCCTCATTCAGCCGCTTAGCTCCCTGGCTTCCTCCCATCACGAGGATGACTGGCTTGGATTCAGTGAAATCACAGAAATGTAGCCCTTTCCGTTTGGAACCTGTACGCAATTCTTCTCGAACAATCGACCCTAGTAAAATTCCTTTGTCTTCAGGGAGGTGTTTGAGTGTTTCCGGGAATGTCACACATACCTTTGAAGCGAATGGCATTGAGATTTTATTCGCTAGTCCCGGACTCATATCAGACTCGTGAGAAATCACTGGCGTTTTCGTAAGGCGGGAGGCAAGGATTACAGGAACTGAAACGAAGCCTCCTTTAGAGAAGACGATACTCGGCTTCACCTTCCGGATGATCCGGTACGCCTGACCGATCCCTTTGATTACCCGGAACGGATCTTTAAAGTTATTGATATCGAAGTATCTCCGCAGTTTTCCAGTTGATATCGGATAATACGTCACATCAGGGAGATGTTCGATCAATTCACGTTCAATTCCATTGTGCGATCCGATATAATGGATTTCCCAATTATTACGTTTCAAATGAGGGATCAAGGCGAGATTGACAGCGACGTGGCCAGTCGAACCGCCCCCCGTTAACAATATACGCTTCATTTACATCATCCTTTAATTAAACTGCTTCCGTACCAGGCACCGAAATGGAGGCTTACTCTCCCAAGATGTTTCGAAGTGTGCCAGGCACCGATCAGGAATTCAATGGTAGCAGGGCTTCTTAATCAGTGCCAGGCACCGTTGAATAGAGCACTGCCTTTATTATATATGGATTGTGTTCGTGTTTCATCCCACATATGTATATCAATTTTGACAGACTGTTGTTTTATTCGTTTGTACAACAGCATAAATAGGGGTTGACCTGCTAAAACACGGTCAACCCTACTACGCATAATTCTCACTCAGTCTTCATCAAAGGTAGGATTCTCGCCTGATGATACAGACAAATCCAACCCATTTCAGCTTTGCGGGTTTTTGATATGAGCCAGACCGCCTAGATCACTGTAAACCTCGAGATCGCTCAATTCGCACCATATTTTTCTGATCAGATCCCCTTCGAATGCGAAAATCAATACACCTGTTTCCTTGACAGGTTCGTCACGCGTAGGCAACTCAAGCCAGCCCCCAGCATAGGTACTCGTTCCAGTGTACCGGATGACGACTTTTTCATCTCCAACGATGATATCGTGCAATTCCCATTCACTGTTTGTAAACGTCGACCGGTACCAGTCCAGAAATTGGATGAACTCCTGTTTTCCGACTGAATGGCGCCCGGCAGTTTTCACTGTCACTGCATCCACTGCAATTTCATCCAACCGATCCAAATCGCCTCTTCCAAATACATCGTGGAACCACGCTTTCGCATGCTCAACTCTCAAATTCCCCATTACAAGCCCCCTATATCAATTTCTTCTGATTTTCGATAACAGCCTCAACATTTCAATATACAGCCAGACTAGCGTGACCAACAGCCCAAATCCAGCATACCACTCCATATATTTCGGTACCTGTTGTCTGGCACCTGCCTCAATGAAATCAAAATCCAAAACCAGGTTCAGGGCAGCCACTCCGACGATGACTAATGAAATGAGGATTCCCATCATGCCTGTTTCATGTAGAAATGGAATATTCATTCCGAAAAACCTCAAGATGATATCAATCAAGTAAACAAAGAAAATTCCCATAGTCGCAGATATGACTCCTATTCTGAAATTCCTCGTCACTTTTATGACGCCTGTCTTATATAAAAGCAGCATTGCTAATAACGTACTGATCGTAAGGAGAGCAGCCTGCAACGTGATGCCGCTGAATTGAGATTCATAGATTGCGGATAAAGCACCGATCGCCAGCCCCTCTAACAGAGCATAAGCAGGAGCGGTGAAAGGGGAAATTCTCGGAACAAAAGCAGTGATCAATGCCATCACAAGTCCGCCTAACACCCCGATCCATAATAAGTGTTGTACCATGTGGCCTGAAAAATACTCATTCCAGGAATAGAAGGCACTGCCCATTAGCACCACAAGCAAAATGAAAGTCTTGTTTACGGAGCCCCCGATGGTCATCGCATTACCCGATGACGCAATTCCTCGAAATCTACTGAACGTTTTATCATTCAAACTCGGATTCGAACTGCGCATATCATCACCTCAAATAGAAATCTACCCATTGATACAAAGCTTAACATATTCAAAGTAATGTGCCGTCTTATACAACCTGTAATGTAAAAACATTTTTTACAAATATATGAAACTTTCCACGAAAGTAACCGTAATAAAGAGTGAGTATAAATGAGAGTACTGATCAAATTCAAGCAAATGGGGGGATGTAGATGTTTGAGCTTTTTAAACGGGTGAAGACAGTCGTCAATTCGGAATTGAACAGCCTGATCGACAAGGCAGAAGACCCGATCAAAATGGTGGAGCAGTATTTACGTGAGATGGCTTCGGACATCCAGGAGGCAGAGAAAGCGACTGCAAAGATCATGGCGGAAGAAAAACTGCTGAAGATGAAATGGGAAGAAGCCCAATCGATGGTCAAGAATCGTGAAGCGCAGGCAATCCTTGCACTTCAAGAAGACAATGAAGATTTGGCGAGAAGAGCACTCGAAGATAAATCGCGTCTTCAGAAAGAAGCAGAACAATTGGAGCACCTCTACATCGAGGCTACTAAAACTGCTGCAGACCTCAAAGAAAAGCTGACTGAAATGAAATCTGAATTTCGTGATATGGAAATGAAGAAAGCCACATTGAAATCCCGTGCCCAGTCTGCTAAAGCACGCACAAACATCAACCGCTCCATGGCTATGCACAATAGCGAAGGTTCAAAAAACGGCTTCAAACGAATGGAAGAGAAGGTGTTAAGGTTTGAAGCTGAAGCAGAAACAAGTGAGGACCTTAACCTATCAAGCCGAACGTTGGACACCGAATTGAAGGAAGTGGAGATGAAAAGCAGTGTGGACGAAGAACTGCGTTTATTGAAAGAACGAATTGCTAATCAATCAAATGGAACAAGCGAATAGGGGCTTCATATGGAGTTATTTGGATATCCCATAGAGACGCTTTATCTCTATGGACTCATCATCGGAGGATGTTTAACGCTTATTTATATATTAATGAGCGATGTTTTGGAAGGGATTTTCGAGGTCTTGTCAGAGACGTTCTTCAATCCGACATTGATTCTTTCTTTCCTCACCATCTTCAGTGCATCCGGATACTTGCTTGAAATCATGACTGGAATGAACAGCTGGATCATCCTGGTCGTTTCTGCACTTTTAGCATTCTTATTCGTTACTTTGTTGAACGTATTCGTTTTGATTCCACTCTCTTCTGCGGAGGAATCCAATACGTATGCGATAGAAGATTTACAAGGCCGGATTGGAAAAGTCATCATTTCCATTCCTGCTGATGGTTATGGTGAGGTATTGATCAGCGGGAACAGTGGAAATATCGCTAAGTCTGCGGTAAGTCTGGAAAACGAACCAATCGAGGCTGGATCTGATATTCTCATCATCGACACCAAAGATGGGGTTCTGCACGTTACCCGATACGAACAAGATACCTTCAACGTGTAACAATTCATATTCAGGGAGGATCATATGGGTCTAAGTCCACTTTTCATTGTCATTGGGGTCGTAGCATTTTTATTGATTGCTTTAATCGGGGTGTTCGTTTCAAAATACCGTACAGCGGGACCTGATGAAGCATTGATCGTCACAGGAAGTTACCTCGGATCGAGGAACGTCAACATTGATGAAGCCGGTAATAAAATCAAGATCGTCCGCGGGGGCGGTACATTCGTGCTTCCTGTTTTCCAACAAGCTGAATCATTAAGTCTCCTTTCTAGTAAAATTGATGTACAGACACCAGAAGTCTACACAGAGCAGGGTGTGCCGGTCATGGCTGACGGTACAGCGATCATCAAAATCGGCGGATCGATCGGCGAAATCGCAACGGCTGCTGAACAATTTTTAGGTAAAACCAAAAGTGACCGTGAAAATGAAGCGCGTGAAGTTCTAGAGGGACACTTACGTTCTATTCTCGGTTCGATGACGGTCGAAGAAATTTATAAGAACCGTGAAAAGTTCTCGCAGGAAGTGCAGCGTGTTGCTTCTCAAGATCTTGCGAAAATGGGGCTGAACATCGTCTCCTTCACAATCAAAGATGTCCGTGATAAAAATGGATACCTTGAGTCACTCGGTAAGCCGCGGATCGCTCAGGTGAAACGGGATGCGGATATCGCAACTGCGGAAGCAGAAAAGGAAACGCGTATCAAACGTGCAGAAGCAGATAAGGATGCGAAGAAATCGGAGCTTGAACGTGCAACTGAGGTAGCTGAAGCAGAAAAAATCAATCAGTTGAAAATAGCGGAATATCGTGAAGAGCAGGACCGTGCAAAAGCACGTGCCGACCAGGCTTATCACTTAGAAGAAGCAAGATCGATGCAAGAGGTTACAGAGCATCAGATGCAAATCAAAATCATCGAGCGACAAAAGCAGATCGAACTCGAAGAAAAAGAAATCGCCCGTCGTGAGAAGCAATATGATTCCGAAGTCAAAAAGAAGGCGGATGCAGATCGATATGCTGTTGAACAATCCGCAGAAGCAGACAAACGGAAACAGATCGCTTCAGCAGATGCAGAGCAATATCGCATTGAATCAATGGCGAGAGCAGAAGCAGAAAAAATCCGTATCGACGGTATCGCAAAGGCGGACGCAGAACGAGCCCAGGGTGAATCATCAGCTGAAGTCATTCGTCTGAAGGGTCTTGCAGAAGCAGAAGCGAAACAGAAAATTGCAGAAGCCTTTGAACAATATGGTCAAGCAGCTATGCTCGATATGATCATTAACATGCTTCCTTCCTATGCGAAAGAGATTGCAAGTCCATTGGGTAATATTGATAAAATTACAGTGGTCGATACTGGCAGTGGTGAAGGCGGAGGAGCGAACAAGGTAACGGGCTATGCCACGAATTTGATGTCTACACTACAAGAGTCGTTGAAGGCTTCTTCTGGTTTGGACGTTAAGGAATTGATCGAAAACTTCTCTGGAAAAGGGAATGTCCGATCAAGCGTTGATGATTTGACTAGAGAGATCACCCGTAAAAGGGACGGTCTCCCTACCAATGAAAACGAGGCAAAACCAGGAAAAGAATATGTAAAGAGCGAGAATTAACAATAAGGGGATGATCCGTACGGATCATCCCTAAACTTTTGGCCGGACCAAGAAACATCAGATTTTCCGATTCTTTCCCTTCTCAGTCATCGCGAGCTTCTTATTCCGTGTCAACGATTTGATATAGTCTACGTGACGGAAACGGAGTGCGGACCAATCTTCGTTGACCGCAACTTGCCTGACAGCTTCGAAACCAGCATCACCTAACGGCTGCCATCCTGTATCTCTCGTCAAGTCGGATGTATACTTTTTAGACGATTTCTTCGGATAGGCGAACCAGACAACGGCATCCTCTTCCAGCTGGGGCAGGAGTTCTCTTATAAATGGACCTACATCTGCCTTTGTATACGTGAAAACAAGAACAAAGTGAATTTTGCTCCCAGCTTTCAAATCTTCCATGATCGTCACTTCATCTGCTATTTCCTTCATGGTTTCTTCAAACTCTGCAGGCGCTTTGATTATCCAGGCATCAGGTTGGTTTTTATAATTCAGCTTTTTCAATAAGGGATGCATGACGGACCTCCTTTGTACATCTATGTAATGTCTTTAGTCTACCTAAAATTTTGAAAAACACAAACGTATCGTATACATTTTAGATACGATACATTTTGTTCAAGTATTGGAACTAGTAAATGGAGGCCGGCAACCATGCCAACAATTCAAGAAATCTTTCAGCTGCAACGAACTTATTTTTTCTCAGGAGAAACGAAGTCCGTCGATTTCCGCATCCGACAGCTTGAGAAATTAAGAAAGGCAATCGACAAATACGAGAAAGATATCTTAGGTGCATTAAAAAAAGACCTCAACAAATCCGAATTTGAAGCCTATTCATCAGAGATAGGGATGTTACTAAAAGAAATCAGTTTCACTCTCAAGCACCTGAAAAAATGGGCAAAGCCTGTACGGGTAAAAACAGCAGCCACACATTTCGGCTCTAAAAGTTATATTCAATCAGAGCCTTTCGGAGTAGGTTTAATCATCGCTCCTTGGAATTATCCTTTTCAGCTGCAAATTTCTCCTTTAGTCGGAGCGATTGCGGCAGGCAATTGCGCGATTCTCAAACCATCAGAGCTGACACCCGCTGTCTCTGAGGTCATTTCGAAACTGATAGGAGAAATATATGAGGAGCATTATGTAGCAGTTGTGGAAGGTGGGGCGGAAGTAAGCCAGCAGCTGCTGGAACAAGACTTCGATAAAATTTTCTTTACTGGAAGCGTGAATGTCGGAAAAATCGTCATGGAAGCAGCTTCTAAAAAATTGATTCCCGTGACTTTGGAACTCGGTGGAAAAAGTCCTGCAATCGTTGATGAAAGTGCGAATCTTAAACTTGCAGCCAAAAGGATTGTATGGGGAAAATTCACAAATGCTGGCCAAACATGTATTGCACCAGATTATTTATTTGTTCACAAAGAAGTGAAGGCTGAACTGATAACCAAAATTAAAAAATACATCGATGAATTCTATGGTGCAAACCCGCTTGAGAATCCTGAAATAACGCATATCGTGAATATGAAACATTTCAAAAGGCTAAGCCGATATCTTGAGGATGGACAGATCATAACAGGCGGTAAGAAAGATGAAAGTTCTTTGGTGATCGAACCTACGTTAATCGATCAAGAAGGCTGGTCTGATCCGGTCATGCAAGAAGAAATATTCGGCCCTATCTTGCCGGTTATGGAATATGAATCAATTGATCAAGTCATCCATGCTGTCCGTAAATATCCGAAGCCTTTAGCTCTTTATATGTTTTCAGAATCAGATGAACAGCAGGGTCATGTCATGGGTAGCTTATCTTTTGGAGGGGGTTGTATCAACGACACGTTGGTTCATGTCGCATCACCTTATTTACCTTTCGGCGGTGTTGGTGAAAGTGGGACTGGAAGTTATCATGGTAAAGCAAGTTTTGATGCTTTTTCTCATCAAAAAAGTATTGTGAAGCAGACGAACCGGTTTGACATTGACTTCCGATACCCATCGAACAAGCATGGACTGAAAATCATGAAAAAGCTGTTGAAATAAATCAAAACGTTTTCCATTCTCATGTGATGGTGCCAAAGAATTACTCAAATTTGTTCCATCCGGACATTTGAGTTTTTTTATACTTAAAGAAAGTATAAGTGCACAAGCTGGTGGCTTCGGAAGCAATACACAGCACGAAGGAAAAGCAACTGCTTTTTCGAGGAACTATTGGCTCAGCCTATGGACTTATAAAGATGGGTCAGACAGCCAGTCCACAAAGTTTTCTTTGACCTCAGGGGCATGTGTATTGATGACCGTGAAAGCTTCCTGGATTTTTTTCTTCCGAATATGTTCTTTCGCTAAACCGATTACGATATCATTCTTGCTGTATAAGAGGCGTAACTTAGATAGGTTTCCACGACCGATTCCTGGATTCCATTCAATGAACTTTTGTTTATGTAATTCCCCGACGATTTTCTTCGCATAACGAGTTGTAATTTTCCACTCATCAGCTAGACGTTTTAAAGGAACTTCAACGAATTCTTCAGCTGTGAAAAGATCGCATAGCTGCAAATAATATATTCCGTATTTCATCACGGCACCTCCTTGAAAAAGGGGAACAACTCCCAACAAAATTTTCACTTTTTTCCATATTCTACTTTCCATTATACTTTAAAATATCAAAAAAGTCAGAAAAAAGAGGGTTGTTTCAATGAAAACATATTTTTTTAAGCGGTTTTTGTACTTACTCATCACTTTATTCGTCATTGCTTCTGCAACGTTTTTCTTGATGAAACTGATGCCAGGTTCTCCTTTAAGTAACCAGGCGAAATTGACTGCTGAACAAGAGGTGATCATTCTCGAAAAATATAATTTGAATGATCCTATCCCTTTGCAGTATGTAAAGTACATGACAAATCTTGTGCAGGGAGACCTGGGGATTTCCTTTCAATTTGAAGGAAGGAAAGTCACGGATTTGATCCTTCAGAGAATTGGTCCTTCTGCTCAGCTTGGTTTTCAGTCGATGTTTTTTGGAAGTTTGTTAGGGATGGTTCTTGGAATCATTGCAGCAGTAAGGCATAATTCTTATTTAGACTACTCATCGACCTTACTTTCAGTAATCGGTATCTCCATTCCAAGTTTCGTTTTTGCTGGCCTGCTTCAATACTATGTAGGAGTAAAACTACAATGGCTACCAGTGGCGTTTTGGGAAGGATTCGAGTATACGATTCTTCCTACAATAGCGCTTATGATCTTTCCGATGGCAGTAACAGCGAGATTCATGAGGACGGAACTTTTAGAAGTGTTGAGTCAGGATTATATCGTGTTATCAAAAGCGAAAGGGGTAAGTTCAGCTAACGTCATAGTGTTCCATGCAGTTCGTAATGCGCTTATCCCGCTCATTACCGTTCTTGGGCCAATGCTCGTCGGTATTATGACAGGAACCCTTGTCATTGAACGAATCTTTTCTGTACCAGGTCTTGGGGAACAGTTTGTACGATCAATTACTATGAACGATTACCCAGTAATCATGGGTACGACATTGTTCTATTCCTTTTTGTTCATAGCTATGATCTTGATTGTCGATTTTGCATATGGGTTGATTGACCCAAGGATCAGACTTGGCGATAAAAGCTAATCTTTTTAAGGGGCTTCCAAAAGCAAACCAGACCCTCATGTAGAGAGTCGGCACTTATTGGACTGCCCCTTTAATTTAACCCTGGGCTTGTTCAGCTTGTAGGTTTTCCTCATCAGATACGTGTTGGACAAGGTCGCCATTTCGTTCTTCGTCTACACCAGGGTGTTCTGTGTGTTCTTCGATTTCTCTTATATAAGGGTGCTCGATTTCCACCAATCGTTTTTTCTTGTTTTTCATTATCATCACTCCTTATTATGCTTAGCTTTCCCATCTAGATGGTCCTTCTGATACTGGTAAATCAAATCCTTAGAGTACAAAAATTACCTGTTATAGAGTGAAATGGTTCAAAGCCACAATAATAAAGGAACGAAATAATGATGAACGGAGAACATGAAATGAGACGAAGCTTTCTAATTGTTGCAATTTGTGGACTTTTAACGAGTCTTTTTCCAATGGAAGAGATCTATGCGAAAGGAATCAAAGTTGAGAACCTGCCCTCGATTTTTGATGATGGTACTCATTTGCCGGAAAGGATCGAGTGGAAGACATGGGAAGAAACGGATGCGATTTTTCCGAAAAATAGTATATTTGAAATTGTTGACATGGAAACAGGATTGTTTTTTACAGTGCAAAGAAGAGCGGGGAAACACCATGCCGATGTCCAACCGCTTACTACAACAGATACCGCAATCATGAAGCAGATTTATGATGGAAAATGGAGCTGGAAAAGAAGAGCGATATTCATTCGAAATGGTTCCGATATGATTCCAGCATCCATGCATGGGATGCCTCATGGTGCAGGCGCATTGGCAAATAATTTTCCAGGTCACTTCTGCATTCATCTCCCGAACAGTACGACCCATAAATCGAGGAAAGAAGATCCATCACACCAACTGATGATTTTGAAAGCTTCAGGAAAACTGGACAGTTACATTGAAAAAGCGACAAGTGATGAATTGGCAACCATTTTCATCCATGCTATCAATCAAGAGGATTTTAAGATCATCAACAAAACAGTTAGCCATCCTGTTAAAAAGAAAAAATTGAAAAAGTTATTCTTTGTACATCCAAATAAACCATTATCAGAAAAAGAACCCTCCACTTTACTTGTAACTGAATACTCCGTTGAAGTATTGACAAGCGGTAGAAGAGGACTGGATAAACATTATGCTGTCATGAGGTTGGAAAGAGATAGTTTGACCAGTCGCTGGACCGTGGATATTGATACGCTGCTTAAAGATCATGAGTAGTCCGTGGTCTACCAGGTTAAGACGAAACTTAATGCGATGAAACCGAATGTGAAAAGGAAAACCGCCAAAATAGAACAGATCAATGTAAAATACCACCAAGGAATTGAGCTGATCAGCTTTTCTTCCACGGTGAAAAATACGGAAGCTAAATGATCACTAAACCTCGTTTCTTCTGCTTCTTCTCGTAAAATTTCTTTTTCCTTCTCCACTAATCGAAAAAGAACACCAGGGCTTGCTGCAACAAGCGTACCGATCACCCAAAAACCAATTGGAAAAATCCATCCCATAGCCAAACATCCTCCAATACAATCATCTTTCGATTAGTATGTACGGAATGGATTTTTTCATAATAACTGGTTTTTACTCTCTATTATCTACTTGCTCGAGTGTCCCGAAACAGCTCTTTTCTGGACACGCCAACACCGGACACAATCGCCTTAATAAATCAACCCATAAAAAAGGCCGACTCTAAAGTCAGCCTGATATTTAAAGAACCGGAGAGAACAATCTGGAGAAAGATTCTTTCGTCCTGAGGAACAGTCCTCGGTTTTTATGTGTTTCCATATTCACTTCCAAACTGTCATTCAGATCCTCTTCATACTGTGAAACGAGTGTTGCAATTGTCGGGGTTCGGAACATGAACACATTGACTTCAAAATTAAGATGGAAGCTACGCAAATCTACATTCGCTGTTCCGAGAGTAGCATAATTCCCATCGACAATGATTGTTTTTTGGTGATGGAACCCCTTCTGATACAAATAAACCTTAACCCCGTATCGCAAAAGCTCACTGAAATAGGAACGCGTTGCATATTGTGTCAAAAAGCTATCGTTCGTCTCAGGAACCATCAATCTGACATCGATCCCTTTAATAGCAGCGATGAGGAGGGCGGTACGAATCTCCTTACTCGGTATGAAGTATGGTGTAGTGATCCATACTGATTTTTGCGCAAAAGTGATCATGCTGTAGTATAAATAGCTCATTACGCCCTGGGAAGTATCAGGTCCACTCGGAACGACCTGGACTCCGCCACTTTCTTCACTTGAGTCCATCGCCAAATATCGTTCTACAAATAACGATTCATCATTGACATAGCTCCAATCCAGAAGGAAGACACGTTGCAAATCCCGTAACGCTTCCCCTTTTACAATGAGATGTGTATCACGCCAGTATCCGAATTTCTCGTCTTTCCCCAGATATTCATTCCCTACATTCAACCCTCCCACAAAACCAATATGATTATCGATGACGACGATTTTCCGGTGGTTCCTGAAATTGAATTTTTGATTGAAAAACCCCTTCCTGATCGGAAGAAAGCTATGAACCTGTACCCCAGCCTCTTTCAATCGGGAGACATCACGATCTGAAATCTTGAGGCTTCCGATCCCGTCATAAATGAAGCGGACCTCAACCCCATCAGCAGCTTTCTCACACAAAACATCTATGATCTGTCTTCCGATATCATCCGATCGAAAAATATAATATTCCATATGGATGTAGTCTTTCGCATTCCTCAGTTCAGCTAACAATCGGGGGAATTTTTCATCACCATTACGAAGTACTTCCGTATTGGAATGAAAACTGATGGTCTGATCACTTAGAGTAGTGATCAGTTTGGAGAATTCCCTTTCTGATTCATGCAGGTGTGTCCATCTCTCAGAGGTTTTGTTTTCAATCTGCATTTTTTGAGCTTGTTTGTAGTTATCCAACCGTTTTTCTTTGAATAAATGTCCTTTTACTTCAAGCTGACCTGAATAAATGAAAAAAATGTACCCAATGATCGGGATGAACAGAATCGCATACATCCACAAAAGGGTTTTATAGGGAGAACGGTTTTCAAGCATCAACACATAACAGACCGATAATGCGATACTCAGATAAACGATTCCTGCCATTAGTTTAATGTCTGCCGGTTGCTTTACCGATATGAAGATTCCGACACAAATGATCATGATTAGGCATAAAAAAAATTGTCTGATCCGTTTCATCAAAACTTTCCTCTCAAAGTGAATATTCTTTATAGTACCCTTAAAAATACGTGTAGAAACGATGAGGTTAAAAGAAGATAGAAGATGACCGATATTAATTGTATAATAAAAACATAATTTACATTTAAAAGAAACACTTTTTCCTAAATGATAGTTGCTTTTGAGCTATTTTTAAAAAATCACCTTGTGCAAGTTGATTGGAGAGCAAGGTGCGAGACTCCTCGAAAATGAAAATCGCATTTTCTTCGTGCGATGTAACGCTGACGAACCTTTCCTTGTCCTGCGGGATCAGCGTGCCTACTACCTGAATGATCTCCTCGCAAGGCATGCGACGAGGAAGCTCGCTTTGACAGGACTTTCTTGTAGACGCAGGAGCACAAATGCTTCCTTGAAAAGGGTCGCAAGGCGACGAGTTGGCTCACCGCACGCCCCGCGGAAAGCGAGCATCCTGGAGCGGAAATCAACGACTTTTATAGAAAACTTGGCGAGACCAAGCCTTTTGTAGGTCGAGCCTTAGTTGCCCTTATACTGAAGAAAGTATTTTTACTTTCTTTAAGTGCAAGAGCAACAAAGTTTTCGATAACAGCTAAAAGAAATTATTGATATGTATTTGGGTCAGAATAGATTTTAGACATGGGGGATGTCTAATGAATCAAAAAAGCCTTGAAGTAGGTACACGATTAAAAGCGGACATCTATTCACAAAAAGGGGTTCTTCTTTTGAAAGAAGGGACTCTTTTGAAGCATGGCCAAATCGATATGTTGAAAAAATATGATTGGTGCTTTGATGGAGATCGGGTATCTGCCTTAAATGTTCCGGTGCCGCCTGAACATTTAATCAGCTCTAACAACACGTATATTCATGAATTGTATAATCAAACGGTAAAGAGAATACGGGACTTCTTCTCTGATGTGCTCGTAGGGAAGAACACGAATGCGAAGAAGATGTTCGATCAGTTTTCCGTTATATTGGAAGAAGTTTTGAAAGATGAAGAACATGCTGTGTCCCTTATTTATGAAGTCAAGAATTATGATGAAGTTACATATCGTCATAGTGTGAATGTCGGACTGGTTGCAGGCTTGATTGGTAAGATACTGAATTTGACTCATGAAGAAATTTTGCTTCTAGGTAAAATGGGTGTCCTCCATGATATCGGAAAGATGAAAGTGCACCAATCAATCGTGCAAAAACCAGAACGTCTCAATAATGAAGAATATGAAGCAATCAAATTACATACAACATACGGATATGAACTATTGTGCGGCATTCCTCAATTAGAAAAGATGGTCCCAATCGGCGCATTGGTCCATCATGAACGTTTGAATGGGACGGGCTATCCTGATGGCCGTATGGCAGATGAAATACCGTTCTTGGTCCAGGTACTATCGATTGCGGATATCTATGATGCGATTTGTACAGAACGGAGTTACCATAAAGGAAGATCCACTTTCATCGCGATCGAACAATTGAGTAAAGAAGCTGAGGCAGGAAAAATAAACCGAACAGTCGTTAAAGAATTTATACGGTTTTTGATGAAGCTTTATGTAGGGAAGAGGGTCGTCCTTAACACAGGTGAAGAAGGGATCGTCGCTTTCATTCCCTTTGGAGAACCACAACGGCCGCTTCTCAAAGCAAGTTCTGGATATCTTGATCTTCAGAAAGTGACGACCTTATCGATCGTAGACTTTGCTGCTGAAAGGATATAAAAATGGCTGACACATTTGTGTCAGCCTGTTTTGTACTTGAAGAAAGCATAAAATATGGGTCCGTTGAAGTAATGTCCAGCTCCATCGCCCAAACACTTGGATCACTTCAATCCTGCTGCGGCGGAGAGAGCCTCCTCGCCTGGACTTCAAGTGACTTTCGGTGCTGAACGTGCGATTACGCTTTGCTTTATGCTTCGTTTTTCTCCCATATTACACTTGCACAATACTTGATGATATCCCTGCGCCGGATGATCCCGATGAAATGCCCATCGTCATCCGTAATTGGAATGAAGTTCTGATCAGTAGCCAGCGTAATCAGATCTTCCATATTCGCATTGATGGAAATCGGAATGTTTTTGACTCGCATAGGTACATCTTTCAATTTGATCTTTTGTAATTCATCATAATCTTCTTCTGCATCAAGATCTTCTTTCAACTTCCATAGAAGATCTCCTTCTGTCAAAGTGCCTGTATATTTACCTTCATCATCTACAAGCGGGACAGAAGTATATTTGTGATAAGACATCTTTTCTAAGGCTTGCCGAATGGTCGACTCAGGGTTCAAATATTTCACTTCACTTTTCGGCAGTAAGTAAAAGCCAATATTCATATGACTCTTCCTTTCAAACAGAACTCCATATACAGTATAGTATAAATTCGTCTGAATTGATAATGTGAAGCTATGAATAATTAAAATAATGCGTACACGATTATCTGAGAGTTTAAATTTGTGACTTTATTTGATATACTTAATAAGGTTAACTAAACGTATAGATTGTTAGGTGTAGTTTAATGGATAAGCGACAGCAATTGATAGGGGAACTGGAGAAAAGTTTCCGCACGACATTCCGGATGTTCCGGAAAGAAATTAACGATCTCTTCGGTGATGAATGCACATCCACTGAATTTACTTACTTGAAATTCATCATGGGAAAAAATGAGGTCATGAGCTCAATGCTTTCTCAAGAATTCAATGTGGCTACAAGTCATATAACGGCGGTCACGGATCGTCTTGTAAAACGGGATTTGGTCAGAAGGAAACGAGCCGAAAATGATCGTAGAGTGATCTACCTCAGTCTTACTGAAAAAGGAGAAGAACTGGTCAATTCCCTTGAAAAGAAAAAGCATACGTATATGGAAGAAAAGTTCAAAAACCTATCAGATGATGAAATGAAAACCCTGGTAGAGCTCTTCTCGAAATTAACAGCGTCTTCTTGAAAAATTGTTGTGACGAAAAATTTATTATGTGTTCGCATACAATTGTATCAGCCTATATGGATAGTGTATTCAAAAATGATGAAAACATGGGTGAACACCAGGTTTTCTTTTTCGGACAATAATTCATGAAGTGAACTATTCATATAATGAAAGTTAGGGGAAACGAAATATGGAACATTTACCAATCAAACAAAAAATAACGATCATGGTAGCGGTCTTAGCCTCGATGTTATTTGCTGCGCTGAACCAGACGATCGTAGGAACTGCATTGCCGATCATTGTTTCTGACCTGGGTGGTATGAACTATTTCAGTTGGATTTTTACGATTTACATGCTTGCCTCAAGTGTAACAGCGATCCTGGTGGGAAGATTATCGGATATGTATGGTCGGAAACCGTTCATACTGATCGGTCTTGGTTTGTTCATTGTGGCTAGTTTCTTTTGTGGAACAGCCGATACGATGGTGGAACTCATCCTTTATAGAGGCTTCCAGGGTTTAGCCGGCGGAATGATCTTTTCCACAGCCTTCGCTTCGATCGGTGACTTGTTTTCACCACGAGAGCGTGGTCGCTGGCAGGGATTGATGGCTGCAGTTTTCGGACTCTCAAGCGTATTCGGCCCAACACTTGGTGGCTACATCGTCGATCATTTTGCGTGGAAGTGGATTTTCTGGATCTTCCTCCCTGTTGGGTTTGTCGCGTTCGTCTTGATTATGCGATTATTTCCGAGTGTGCCGCGTAAAGACCATGGAAGAATCGATTATTTCGGATCAGTCTTTCTTGCGGCAACGATTATTCCGATGTTGCTGGCATTCTCATGGGCCGGCAATCAGTATGCCTGGGGTTCCTTCCAGGTGAACGGGTTATTTGCGCTTTCCATCGTGGCTTTACTGGCATTTTTGTATACAGAACGGAAGGTATCGAATCCAGTCTTGCCATTGAGTCTCTTCGGCAATAGCGTCTTTACGATATCCAATATCATTGGTCTTTTGATTGGAATGGCGATGTTCGGGGCGATCATGTATATGCCATTTTTCATTCAAGGCGTGATCGGTACATCAGCGACGAAAACCGGATTCATCATGATGTCGATGATGCTCAGTATGGTCCTGTCCAGTACAATCGTAGGTCAATTGATCACCAAAACTGGTAAGTATAAAAAAATGGCTATATTCGGGCTTACAATGATGGGAATTGGAATCTTCTCGCTGACAACGTTGAACACCAATAGTACGAATATCGATGTGATTTATCGCCTGGTGATCATCGGTCTTGGACTGGGCTGCAGTTTTCCGATTTTCAACATTACAATCCAGAATGCAGTCGCTTATAAATATCTTGGTGTCGCAACCTCTTCTGTACAATTGTTCCGACAGCTTGGAGGTACCATTGGTGTATCTGTAATGGGCGCCATCATGAATATGATCATGAGTGCCAAGATGGATACAACCACAAGTAAAGCTGGACTTCAAGGTGGCATGGAAAAAGCAGCCGACCCCAAAGTACTTATGGATCCTGAACAACTTGAGGCATTCAAAGCACAGGTGCCGGCTGAACAGGCAGACATGTTGAACCAGGTTATAAGTGCAATGCGCAACACTTTAAGTGATGCTTTGGGCGGTGCATTCCTATTCGGCGTTTTCACAATGGTTCTGGCAGTAATCCTCGTTTTGTTTTTGAAAGAAGTGAGATTGAAGACATCCAACCAGGAAGATGACGAAGAAGAAAATATCATTCAAGTAGAAGAGAATAAACGTTCAACGGTATAAATCGTGAGGGCTGCTCCAAAACATCGATGAGAATTGATGTTAAGGGGGAGCCCAAATTTAATTTAAGGATTCTTTTTACCTACCAGAGCCGTTGATTGTGAACATCATACAGCTGTGTCCGTTAAAGATTAGATGCAACTTAGTTTCTGCGAGGAACAGGAAACCTGACTTGCGGATAAACATTCAGATGCCAGAGAGAGTGTCCAGAAATTAAACGATCATTTTATAATTCGAATCTCCCTGTTTTTTCTCCAAAAACAAAGGAAAGTTGACGATAGTAACAGTAGAGCGGGTATCGTATAGAAATAACTGACGCTAAGTAATCCCCAAATCGAGCAAATGGCTATACAGATTGCGAATTTCCGGGTTTGATAATCAACAAGGTTCAAGCAAAAATAAGCGGCTGATGACGCGAGGACACCAGAGAAACTCCCGATGATCGCACTATCCATCTCTTGGACGGATTCGAAGATATACTCGAACAATACGAAATAGAGGCAAGAGGAGAAGAATCCAATCAAGCTGCCAATGAACACAAGTTTATACTCGACATCTCTAGTTGGTTTGCTCAAAATACGTTTGCGCGGCTTTTCCAAAAACCTCTTCAAATAACCACCCCAAATGTTAGGAACAAGAATTTGTTTTTCTGTGATATTGTTATTTCTTGATGCCAATTTGAAATTCCTTCTTGAAAACCAGAAATGGAAATCTTTTCTGTATTTGGCTTTTCTCTTAAAGAATGTTGCTTTTGGGTTATTTTTGTAATAAACACCATGTGCAAGTTGATTGGAGAGCAAGGTGTGAGACTCCTCGAAAATGAAAATCGCATTTTCTTCGTGCGATGTAACGCTGCTGAAGCTTTCCTTATCCTGCGGGCTCACCGCACCCCCGCGGAAAGCGAGTATCCTGGAGCGGAAATCAACGACTTGCAAGAGCAACAAAGTTTGCGAAAACAGCCTAACTTGAAAACACTTTTCGTTTTTATTTCCATAATTGATTTTCATGATAAAATACTAATATTTAGGAATGTGGTGTCTTATGCAAAATTACAATTAAATAAGTAATTGGGTGGAGGAAAGGGATGATGGGATGATTGATCTGAATACAACAAAAACGAAAAAAGCATTAGAGAAAATAAGTCTAGAATTGATTATCGGCATTATTACTGCTTTGGCATTATTAGGGGTTTTTGCGAAACTGACCGATGAACTTCTGGAAAATGAGTTGCAGGGATTCGACACGTTCATTTCGAATATTGTCTATAGCCTTCAAACACCATGGCTGACCAATATCATGATTTTCATGACCCATGCAGGGGATACGTATACATATGTGTTTGTAGTGATAATCGTCCTTGTTATTCTTTTGAAAAAAAGTCTTAAATGGGAGGCTTTTGTTCTCCTCATCACCATTCTTGGTTCGTGGGGAATGAATACGTTTCTAAAAGGTTCCTTTGAACGGGAAAGGCCGGATTTAGAACACCTGGTAGAAGTAGGCGGCTACAGCTTTCCTAGTGGTCATGCGATGGTTTCGATCGCTGCTTATGGGATTATGGCGTATTTATTGATTCAGTATTTTCGCAAGAGTGGGAAGCCATATTGGCCTATCGTTCTGTTAGCAGGATTATGGATTTTTCTGATTGGTTTTTCTCGAATCTATTTACATGTCCACTATCCTAGTGATGTAATTGCTGGTTTTTCAGCAGGTGGTGTCTGGCTTTTGACTTGCATTTATGCCCTATCAATATTGAATCGATCGGGTGGACACAGAAAGGTGAATTGATGACAATGGAAGCATTTCCGGAATTGAGTACAGATCGATTGCATTTGAAAGAAATTAAAGACGAACACGCAGGAATTTTATTTGAGCTTTTTACAAATAAAGATGTCTTGAAATATTATGGTTCGGATCCGATGGGGGATATTTCTGAAGCACAGGAATTGATTCAAAAATTCCGTGTCGGCTTGAAGCATAATACAGTCATTCGCTGGGGGATATTCTTGAAATCGGAGAATAAACTCATTGGGACATGTGGTTTTCATAATTGGAACCATCGCTATTACAGAGCCGAAGTCGGTTATGAGCTATCTCCGGAATATTGGGGACAAGCCTATATGAGAGAGGCGCTTGAAGCCATTACCGAGTATGGCTTCAACGAACTTGACCTCCATCGGGTAGGTGCACTCATCTCTCCCCATAATAATGCTTCCTTAAGTTTGATCGAGAAATTAGGCTTCGAAAGGGAAGGAATTTTGAAGGATTATGCATATAGTGGCAAAGGCTTCATCGATCTGACGATGTATGCGAAAATCAAATCTTAATTAGGACAAATAGGACTGGTCTGACCTGCTACTGATGGGAGGCCAGTTTTTTATGTCATTTTTTCTTGAGGAAAGCGAGTATACTTTCAAACTCAAAAACAGCAATCTATGCTTACCACAGCATTTTATTATACGTTCAATAGATTGGTTGAAATTTCATGGAATGATCTAAAATCAAAGGTTTTGGATCATCAAAAAAGGGAAATTTCTTCCTAGTAGGAAATTTGAATCAGGGGAGTGATGAGTTGAGTACATGGAAAACACAATTAATTCAAACTGACCGTGGAACATTTGAAATTTTTACTAAGGGTGATGGGATCCCGGTATGTATTACACATCTTTATTCAGAATTCAATGAAACCGGGGACCATTTTGCAAATATATACTCAAGACGAAATCAGGCTATTTTAGTAAACCTGCGCGGTACTGGCCGTTCGACCGGATATAATAACATTGATGAACTTTCGATGTTCGAGACGGTCAAGGACCTCGAGGCTGTGAAGGAGGCACTTGGATTTGAAAAGTGGTCTTTTGCAGGCCACTCGACTGGCGGTATGCTCGGTCTCCTGTACGCATTGGAATTTCCAGATTCAATAGACCGGTTGATTGTTGTCGGAAGTGCAGCGAGCGGTGATTATGCCTTGATAAAGAGAAGTATCTACAACTCAGAACATCCAAAGTTTAATAAAATGCAAGACTTGATAAGTCGATTGAAATCCAATTGCTTACACCCTGATGAACGCAAGTTGCTTTCACGTGAACGGACGAAGCTTTCATTGAATGAACCAGAAAAGTATGAAAGTTATTTTTCAGCAGATGTATTTAAAAAGATGGCCGCAAACCGGCTAGACTACTTCGGGGAGTATGATTTCCCGAATTTTGATTTGAGAGATAAGTTGAAGGATATCAAGGTTCCTACCTTGATTATTTGTGGGGAACACGATGTGCAATGCCCGATCGAATGCTCAGAAGAAATAGACGAAGGACTGAACAATTCTACATTTTTACGATTTCAGTATAGTAACCATTATCCTTTCTTAGAAGAACAAGAGAGGTTCCAGCTTGCTATCCGGGCGTTTTTAGCATGACACGATAGAAATAGAAGGCTGTTTTCGCAAACTTTGTTGCTCTTGCACTGCACTTAAAGAAAGTATAAAATCCTTTCTTCAGTATAAGGGCAACTAAGGCTCGACCTACAAAAGGCTTGGTCTCGCCAAGTTTTCTTTAAAAGTCGTTGATTTCCGCTGCTCCAGGATGCTCGCTTTCCACAGGGCGTGCGGTGAGCCCCCTCGTCGCTTTGCGACCCTTTTCAAGGAAGCATTTGCTCCTGCGTCTACAAGAAAGTCCTGTCGAAGAGAGCTTCCTCGTCGCATGCCTTGCGAGGAGATTATTCAGGTAGTAGGCACGCTGATCCCGCAGGACAAGGAAAGCTTCAGCAGCGTTACATCGCACCAAGAAAATGCGATTTTCATTTTCTCGCAACTTGTTCTCCAATCAACTTGGAAAAGTGATTCTTTACAAAAATGACTCAAAAGCGACAATCTTTAAGAAAAGAGCCAAATAGAAAAAGGTAACGAAGTGTGAACAGAGTAGAAACAGAAGTGCACAGGTGGTAAGATGGATTCGATAGTTGAAAAGAAAGGATCGAACCTCTTATGCGTAAATATATGATTATCTGTTTCGTGATCTTGTTCACATTATTGAACAACCCATCATTTTCTTATGCCCATTCTTCTCTTCAAGGGACTTCTCCTGAAGAGGGAGAAACTGTGACGCATCCGCTGGACATCATTACATTCAAGTTTAGTTCTGAAATAAAAGAAGGTAGTAAATTCACACTTACTGACCAGGATGGAAAATCCATTGAAATACAATCCATCGATCTAAAGGATAATGTCATGCTCGGTCAGCTTTCCAAGACTCTTCCAACTGGAACGTATACCGTTTCTTATAAGATCATTTCGCAAGATTCACACGTTGTGGAGGACGATTTCACTTTTTCAGTAGAATCAGAAGAATCGACTGAAAACACGGATGAAAATCCATCAACAGGTGAAGACAAGGAGCCGTCTGACAAGGGTCAGCCAGATGAAAAGGCAGCTGATAGTAGCGAAACGCCTAAAGGTAAAGTGGAAAATGGTCTGTCACCAGTCGTCATTGGAATTGCTGCTATCACGATCGTCTGTGGTGTTGGGGTCATTTGGTGGATCTTAAGGAAGAAGGCAGTAAAATGATCGAATTTTTCAAAGGTATCTTGTATGTAGCATTTTCACTGCTCATAGGCGGTATGCTGCTAGAGTCGATACCAAAAAACCACAAACCGAAAGTGGTTGTCTCAAAAGAGCTGTTACTATGGGTGATTGGATCCATTCCAGTCCTTATGTTCGTACAGCTCTTACAAATTATCCAGTACCTTTCTGAAAGTATTGGGTATCTGGAGACATTCACTTCTGTTTTATTTACCTTCAGTATCGGAAAAGCGTGGCTAGCAAGCCTTTTGATAGCAGGAGTGCTATTCTTACTAGTCTATAAGAACAACCTCAAAGATACGACGTTTTATGCGAGACTTGGTTTGTTCTTAAGTATTGTGCTGGCTAGTTCATATTCATTTGCAAGTCATGCGGCCTCCCTTTACCCTGTTATCGGATTCATTGCGCACTTTTTACATGTGGCAGCAATTGCTGGGTGGATCGGCGTGCTTCTTTATGTTGCTTGGAGCTCTGAGCGCGATTCTGAGTGGCTCCCATTTTTGAACTGGTTCACACCGTTTTCTATTGGCGCTGTGCTGATTTTGACCGGAGGCGGGCTTTTGATGAATGAAATCGTAGCCCCGCAATATGTAGATTCATGGATTTTACCATATGGGCAAGCCTTACTGATCAAACATTTGTTGTTGATCCCTGTACTCATATATGCATGTGTGCACGGGTTTTATCTGAAAAAAATGATTCAACGGAAAGGCAGTCATCACGTAAAACGATCGCTCCAGGGTGAAACGATTCTTGTGATTTTCGTATTTTCTGTGACTGCATATTTGTCCCAGCAGGTTCCTCCCCATGAGGTCTGGAGAACGATGCTTCAAGAGCAGCCTTCTCCGTTATTCTTGTATTTTTTCGATGGTACGATCGATCCGCAGTCAGTGATTTCTTTCTCCATGACGAATGGAGTGTTGCTATGGGCTTTAGGTGGAATTGTCTTGCTGCTGGTAACTTTGTTCAGCATCATCAGGCAATTTCCAGTGATCATAAGTGTTCTACTTGGTCTAGGCACTTCTGGCTTATTTTACCTTGCCCTCATGTCTGGGGTTGTTTAAAGTACAACTATAGTCGTAGAAGTTGTAAAAAATTCATACAACCAATTGATGAGATGGAATTCATTCCTTAATCGGACGTTGTAACATGGCGCTTCGGTTATACTTGAGATGAATACTACTATAAAGGCGTGGTTTTTAATGAATATCTTAGTAATCAATGGCAGTCCAATGGAAAAATCGAGGACACGTGGAATCGCAAATATTGTAAAAGAATTGCTAGAGGAAAAGGGAGTCACAGTAAGCTACTATGACCTAGGAAGGGATAAGCTCCCACTGTTTCCAGGTGATCAAGACAATGATGAAAATGAACCTTTACAAAAGCTTTACCGATCAGCTCATGAGGCGGACGGCTTCTTTATCACATCTCCTGAATATCATAATGGAATGAGCGGGGTATTGAAAAACGCATTGGATTTCCTCGGCGGAAGCCATTTTAAACATAAACCTGCAGCTATTGCTACGGCTTCTGGTGGAAGCAAGGGCGGCATCAACGCATTGAACAATATGAGGACTGTCTTAAGAGGACTGTACGCAATCGTGCTCCCGGACCAATTCGTTTCAGATCCTTATTGTTATGATGCAGATTATTCACTGGTTGATCGAGAAGCAGTAGAGCGCCTGCAACTAATTACCGACCTCCTTGTCGAGTTGACAGAAAAACTTGATGTTAAGCAGGAACAAAACATCCAATAGCAAAATATATAAGTGTGGTTCAAATTGCAAACAAATCCGTCTTTTTATGGTAGGCATAAATCGGCGGATTTTCATATGTCTGATGGAAGAATGGAGAGGGGACCATGTCGAGAGTCCATACACTGAAAGTAATCGCAGAAACGTTGAATCAATCCAATGACTTGAAGGAAATGCTTCAATCCGTTTTGGAAAAACTCCTTGAAGTGACAGGGTTATCCACGGGTTGGATTTTTTTAACCAGCAAAGAACCGACTTATACATTCGTCGCAGATGTCAACTTGCCGCCAGCTCTGTCCTGGGAAGGGAAAAAGCCGATGTGTGAGGGTGGATGTTGGTGTTTGGATAAGGTTTGGGATGGCCGTTTACAGAAGGCGGTCAATATCATCAATTGTAAACGTATTGAAGATGCGATCGAATACGATTGGGGAGATACGAAAGGGATTACACATCATGCAACAGTCCCGCTCATTGCTGGCGGTGAGAAATTCGGGTTATTGAATGTAGCTGAACCAGGGAAAAACGAGTTTACAGAAGACGAGTTGGACCTGCTGCAGTCTGTATCATTTCAAATCGGTACAGCGATCAAAAGGACCAAATTGTACGAAGCTCAACAGAAAAAGGCGGAGCAATATACGAAACTTGATGAAATCAGCCGTGCGATATGGAAAATGAATGATATCCACCACCTCCCTCAATGTACGGTTGAAAATATCGGTCGATTGTTTAACCTGGATACACTTGCTTTCTTCATTAGGGAGGAAAATATCCTTGCTTTACGAGGGACTTATTTTCAAAATGAATCTCAAAAAGTACATAAGCGTTTTCCGATTGCTTCTGATGGTGATCTAACAAACACACTTTCCAATGAGACCATCCAACAGGAACTTAGTCACTACGGATTATCAATGGAAAAGTCTTTTCTCATACCGTTATTGATAGGGGAAGAGTGGATTGGTTGTCTGATCGGTCATCAAAATGTAGAACAATCAGAAGAGATTGATGAGGATGTACTGCGTGCCCTGGGAGACCACCTTTCACTTGTGCTGGAAAAAGCGCGTCTGTTCGAGAAAAGCCGTGAATTGGCATTGATTGAAGAACGGAATCGGTTAGCCCGTGATTTACATGACTCTGTTAACCAAAAACTGTTTTCCTTAAGTTTGACTGCGCGGGGATTGAAAGAATATGTAAAACAGATATCTGATAATGAAATGGTTATAGAGTCGTTGAGTGAATTGCAGGTTTTGTCCCAAGAAGTTGTAGGAGAAATGAGAGCGATGATCTGGCAGTTGAAGCCCGCTGGTTTGGAAGAAGGGGTGATTATTTCCCTGAAAAAATACGGTGAATCATTAGGACTGGATGTGACCGAAGAAATCAGAGGAGTCGGGAATATACCTAGAATGATTGAAGAAACACTGTGGCGTGTCGGTCAGGAAGCGTTGAATAATGTCCATAAGCATGCGAGAACTCAGGACATCCATCTGTTTTTAAGCAGGAAAAAGAATGAAGTCACCCTTCGCATTCAAGACGAAGGCTGCGGGTTTAGAATACGTGATGATCACGAAAGCTGGTCCTTCGGCCTCTCAAGTATGAAAGAGAGGACGGAGATCATGGGTGGTACACTGAAAATCAAAAGCCAGCCTGAAGATGGGACGACAGTCGAAGTACGTTTTCAAATCAAGCAAGAAAGAGGGGGTTACGATGGGGATTAAAGTATTGTTGGTGGATGATCATCTCATGGTATTGAAAGGTTTAAGGTTCTTTCTCGGAACCCAATCTGAAATCGACCTGGTAGGGGAGGCATCGAACGGTGAGGAGGCGATCCGTCAAGTTAAAGCATTCCATCCTGATGTCGTATTGATGGATTTGACCATGCCCGTCATGGATGGGATTGAAGCGACAAAAAGAATTAAAGACGAGCACCCGAACATGAAAATCATCGTCTTGACGAGTTTTTCAGATCAGGATCATGTCGTTCCGGCACTACAGGCTGGAGCAGATGGATACCAGCTAAAGGATATTGAGCCTGATGAACTCGTAAAATCGATCAAAGCGGTATATGCTGGTGAAACCCACCTGCATCCAACAGCGACCTCGCAACTGCTGAGTCATGTTTCAAATGGAACCAAAACGAACGAAGCAGAAAAGAGCTTCAATCAGTTGACTGCCAGAGAAAAAGATGTGCTTCGTCAGATCACACTTGGACGTAACAACAAAGAAATATCCACTGAGCTGTTCATAACGGAAAAAACAGTGAAAACACATGTGAGCAATATCCTCGGCAAGTTAGGATTGCATGATCGGACCCAAGCTGCCATCTTATCGATGAAGAACAAGTGGTTCGATGCTTGAGGCATTTTTAACATTAGGGTAGCTCTATGATAGAATAGCACCAAACGCTGAGAGGACGGTGATTTCTTAATGGAACAAAAGCTAAGGGAACAGTTTGATGGACTGCTTACTAAATATACTGATTTGTTATTAGGTGAAACGGATGATGAACTGAAAGAGAAGGTGCAGATGTGGGCATTGTATACGTATATGTCAAAATCGATGCCCCCTCTGGTAAAACACTGGAATGAACAATATCCAGATGCAAAAGAAGGCATGAAAGAACTTATCAAGGAAATTCGGGAACGGAACGAACAATATCGGAATGAGCAGAATAAGTAGTTAAAGGAAGGCTTGGTTTATGGACCAAGCCTCTTTCAGGTAATTTAAGTTGATTATTCCGCGAAATCCACTCGTATCCCGGGGAGCGCAACATCCTAGCTCGTTCCTTGCTGTGTGTCTAGCCTGAACCGCTATTTCCACAGGAGTGTCGTAAAGCCACCAACTTAGGCAAGTTTTTTTACCTTATTGCATTGTCGCTCCCCCGTTAGGGAGCTGGTTTTTGTATCCTGAAAACTTTTGATAATCCTGCTGCAGCTGCTGAGTCTGTGCCTGGTCAAATGAATACCAGCCTTTTTGGAACATTACATTGAACAACTTGCGCTGGCAATCTTGCGTTTCTTTTGCGATCGAAGAAACGTCTTGATACAGCGCCTGGTGACTTGCTTCGTTCATAGCGTGTGAGTACGAATCTGTCAAATATTTTTCGGTTCCTAACACGTCATTCATGAAATCACGGTCATTCATTTCTGGTATATTAGGGACATTTTTTTCTGGATTTTGAATTTTCATCTTTAACCCTCCTTATTGCATCATGTTCTGGTTTTGAGCTTGATCATTCAAATGACTTTGAAGATGCTGCAAGAGCTGGTCATAGTGACGAGTATGCATTTGTGCAGCCTGTTGGATTGCAGCTTTGACTTCCTGGTCCTGACACTGCTTAGCAAAAAAATTGCATTTCTTTGCAGCAACCAGGTTCCAGCTCATCATGTCTGTAAGATATAGCTGGTCTTTTCCAGTCATGACACGCGGTGGTTGTGGCATATACCCTTGCTGGTTCTGTGGATTTGGTTGTTGTGGTTGTTGTTGTGGCATTGGGTTCCCTCCTCATTTCTTCATTATGTCGAGGTTAGGTTTCCACAATGACCGATACTTATACAAACTGGGGTATTAAGAATTAACGAGTTCATCCAGACGTTCATAAGCTTCATCAACATCAAATGAACTATACCAGCGGTGATTATCAGCATCCAAAATCCTGTAATGTTTGCTGATCAAATTTTGCTGCAACTTGAAACCATTCTCCTGCTTTACATCTTTCCACCATACTTTACCGCCCAGTGTCTGTTCTTTCGGTCGATCAATCCCCTGGTGAGCGAGAATTTCCACGATTTCAACCGGGTCTCCGCCTAATGATGTTTTCAATATTTCACTGTTACGGAACAGAGCCGCCACAGCTGCTACCGTTGTCCAGTTCGCTTGTGTCCTTTGCTTTTCAATTTGTAAAAGGGTCTTTTTGGAAATTCCTAATGTGGATGCCATTTTATCCTGGGTGTATCCATGCTCGATACGGATGAGCTTCAATTTGGAAGACACGATTTCAATCATCTGATCCATATTCATTTGGTATTTTTCTCTCCTAAAATAGTTTTGTGTAATTTTACACTTTTTCAAGAATAATTACAATTTTAAAGTAGAAAAAATTAAATTTTGAAAAAAGTAAAAATGTTGTCGAAAAAATGTTAAAATACTGTTGGGTTTAGTCAAATCAGATTTAGTTCATATATAGTGTACAACCTTTTGTTACCGTTTTCAGTATAGGGGGATTTTTTATGGAAAAGATTTTGAAAAATTTCTTTTTGTTCATGGCTAAAAATAAAATGGCGACAAAGATGGCGAAGAAATACGGCCTCCGATTCGGTGCAGGACGTTTTGTCGCTGGTGCTTCATTGCAAAGTTCCTTGAATGTCATCCAAAAGCTTAATGAGGAAGGGCTATACGTAACCATCGATCACCTTGGTGAATTTGTCGATAATGAGAATGAAGCGAAAGAGATGACAGATCACTGTATCGAAGCGATCGAATCGATAGCGAAAGAGAATCTGAACTCACAGCTTTCATTGAAATTGACTTCAATGGGATTGGACATCAGCCGGGAATTGGTATTAGAAAACATGAAGCGGATTATGGAAGCCGCGGATAAGAATGATGTCTTCGTAACGATCGATATGGAAGACGAAGCGCGCTGCCAGGCGACAATTGATATTTTTAAAGAATTGAAAGCACAATATGAAAATATAGGCACTGTATTACAGTCTTATTTATATAGAACAGTCGAGGACATTCAGGATCTCGATTCACTCAGCCCTAACTTGAGGCTGGTAAAAGGTGCTTATAAGGAATCTCCTTCAGTCGCTTTTCCAGAGAAAAAAGATGTGGATGAGAACTTCAAGAAAATCATCAAAATGCATCTTTTGAACGGAAACTATACTGCAATCGCCACTCATGACGATGAAATCATCTCTTATACGAAAGAAATTGTAAAAGAGCATAACATTCCGAATGATCAATTTGAGTTCCAAATGCTTTTCGGAATCCGGATTGATGCTCAACGACAACTGCGGGATGAAGGGTATAAAATGCGTGTCTATGTACCGTACGGAAATGACTGGTATGGCTACTTCATGCGACGCCTTGCTGAACGACCAGCAAACGTGGCATTCGTACTGAAAGGTGTCTTCGGAAAATAAAAGAAATTAGTGGAAACAGCCGTTTAACGTCTGTTTCTTTTTTGTTTTGGCTTTATAGTGATTTAGTACAATTTCAGACACGGAGAGAAGGAAACAGCAGGATACTTGTCCGAACATGGGCGAACTTAGGACAATAGCCAACAAAAAAGCGATGCCCTTGTGCAAAAAAAGAGGCGATACGGGACAGCAGCGAGCAAAAAAGCGGTTTACCTGTCCCGAAAAGAGGCGATACGAGACAGCAGCGAGTAAAAAAGCGTTGCGCCTGTCCCAAAAAGAGGCGATACGGGACAGCAGCGAGCAAAAAAGCGGTTTACCTGTCCCGAAAAGAGGCGATACGAGACAGCAGCGAGTAAAAAAGCGTTGCGCCTGTCCCAAAAAGAGGCGATACGGGACAGCAGCAAGCAAAAAAGCGGTGTACCTGTCCCGAAAAGAGGCGATACGGGACAGCAGCGAGCAAAAAAGCGGTGCGGCTGTCTCGAAACGATCGGATACGGGACAGCAACGAGCAAAAAAACGGTTTACCTGTCCCGAAAAGAGGCGATACGGGACAACAGAAGGCAAAAAAGCGGTGTACCTGTCCCAATAAGAGAATAAAACGCAATACTGTCCTAAAAACCGTAATCCCGAGCAGATTGATCCCTTCTGTTGTAAAAAATAAATAACACAATCTCCCCCCAAACGAGCATATTATGAAAAAATAAAGGGAATTCACAATGGGTTTGTCGAACAAGGATTAAGAAGAGTCATTTTTATAGTTTTCGAGGAGGGATGAACGTGTCCGTTTTTGAGGAAGGCAGAAAAGAATTGATGGCAACAATTGATGAAATTCCAGAAGAACAAGGTCAATCCCGTATTTCAATCGATTCATGGTCCGTTTTGGAGGTGTTGGAACACTTAGTTTTGATTGAACGCGTCATTACCAAGCAATGTGAATACTTGATCTGTCATGGAGAAGACACAGAAACGCCCGATCATCCGGTCTATCGTTCGGCTAAAAGGTATCCCGTTGTGGATGCACCTGAGTATGTACGGCCCATCGGACGTTACAAATCAAAGGATGAAGCCAAGATTGCCCTACAACAATCTAGAAATAAACTCATTCAGGTGTTAGAAGAAGTAGAAGATCCTTCATTGCTTGAGAAACGAGCTTTTTCACACCCGATTTTCGGCCCCATGAAGTTATTGCAGTGGATCGATTTCATTGGATATCACGAAAGACGGCACATCGATCAAATAAAAGAAATCCTGAAAATGCATCGTCCATCGGCTTGAATAACTTGTAAAATAAAAATAAGACGCAATCATAAAAATTTTCTGAAATTTGTGTTGCGTATTGGGTTGAAATTTCTTATAGTATTTATAGAGGAGGTTCAAAAAGTCACCAAATAATGATCGGCGAATTTCGGCGTTACTCGGATTTACCGCTCTACTAATTCCGGCTTTTTGAACATATATTTGGTTTAGGCTCTATTTTTTGTTTAAAAAATGAATGAGTATTCATTCATATAAAGGAGGTTCATCATGTCATATCAGATTCGCAAGGTGGCTGTTATCGGCTCAGGTGTAATGGGTTCAGGTATTGCTGCTCATTTAGCTAACGTAGGTATTCCGAGTATTTTACTGGATATCGTACCGAGAGAGCTTACCGAAAAGGAAGAAGCAAAGGGGCTTACTTTAAAGCACCCGCAAGTAAGGAACAAGCTGGCAGAAACGGCCAGACAAAAATTGTTGAAGCACAAGCCGGCACCACTTAGCTCAAAGGATCACCTTGAGATGATCGAGGTGGGGAATTTAGAGGATGATCTTGAAAAGCTGGGTGAAGTGGATTGGATCATTGAGGTCGTTGTAGAAAACTTGACTATCAAAAAGAAGGTTTTTGAACAAATCGAGCAGCATCGGAAGCCTGGAACGATTGTAAGTTCCAATACATCAGGAATCTCGATCAATGCAATGGCAGAAGGAAGAAGTGAAGATTTCAAAGCACACTTCCTCGGCACGCACTTTTTCAACCCGCCGCGTTACTTGAAGCTTTTAGAAGTGATTCCGACAAGTGATACGAAACCTGAAGTGCTTGAATTCATCAACCATTTCGGAGAAGAGGTGCTAGGTAAGGGAGTAGTGGAAGCGAAGGACACTCCGAACTTCATCGCAAACCGGATCGGAACATATGGATTGTTGGTTACCGTACAAGAAATGCTGAAAAACGGCTACTCAGTAGGTGAAGTCGATTCGGTGACAGGACCAGCATTCGGTCGTCCGAAGAGTGCTACATTCCGTACATTGGATGTCGTCGGGCTTGACACTTTCATCCACGTAGCTAAGAACGTATATGATCAGGTGGAAGGGGAAGAAAAAGCTGTTTTTGAAGTTCCGGAGTTCATGAAGAAGATGAATGAAAAAGGCTGGATCGGTAGCAAGAGCGGGCAAGGATTTTACTTGAAGAAGAAAGTCGAAGGGAAGAGCGAGATTCTTGAGTTGGATCCAGATACACTTGAATATGGTCCGCGAAAAAAGTTGAAAACCGCATCCACTGAGACTAGTAAACAGGCAAAGACTTTACCGGATAAAATGAAAGCGCTTGTATATGCAGACGATCGTGCTGGAAAGCTGATCTGGTCGATTTTAAAACCAGTCTTGCTCTATTCTGCGGAAAAAGCTTATGAGATTGCGGATGATATCAAAGCAATCGATGATGCAATGAAATGGGGATTTGGCTGGGAACTGGGTCCATTCGAAACATGGGATGCGATCGGTGTTGAAAAGTCGGTAGAACGCATGAAAGCAGAAGGGGAAACCGTCCCGGCATGGGTTACTGACATGCTTGAATCAGGCAAAAAAGATTTTTATCAGCAAAAAGGAACGGATCTTGAATTTTACAATAAGGGCGAGTACAAACAGGCCAATGAAAATAGTAAAATCATCCGTTTGAGCCGCCTTAAGAATGAAAATCGCGTCATCAAGAAAAACTCAGGTGCTAGTCTCATTGATTTGGGTGACGGAGTTGCTTTATTGGAATTCCACTCACAAAACAATTCGATCGGTCCAGATATCATCCAGATGATCCATCACGCGATTGATGAAGTGGAAAAGAACTACAAAGGACTTGTCATCGGAAACCAGGGAAAGAACTTCTGTGTCGGGGCTAACTTGATGCTGATCATGATGGAAGCGCAGGATGATAATTTCTTTGAACTTGATTTTATGGTCCGACAATTCCAACAAACGATGGCTCGAGTGCGTTATAGTGCCAAACCAGTTGTCGTTGCTCCTTTCAACATGACACTTGGAGGCGGAACAGAGGTTTCACTGCCTGCAGCAGGTCTTCAAGCATCCTTTGAAACTTATATGGGTCTTGTTGAAGTGGGAGTCGGGATCATACCTGGCGGCGGTGGAAACAAGGAGTTGTACACTCGCTTGTTAGAGCAAGTTCCGAAAGATATCAAACCTGACCTTCAAAAACTGGCGATCCAAACATTCGAGTCGATTGCGATGGCAAAGGTCTCAACCTCTGCCCATGAAGCGAAGGAAGCAGGATTTTTACGACCGCAGGACGGGATCAGTGTCAACGCGGATCATCTTATCTATGACGCGAAACAACAAGTCCTTTCTTTATATAACAGAGGATACCGCCCGCCTCAACGTAAAAAGATCCCAGTAGCTGGGGAAGCCGGATATGCAACGATGCTCCTTGGTGCGCAGACGATGAAATTCGGCAATATGATTTCGGATCATGATTTGAAAATCGCTAAAAAATTAGCCTATGTCATTGCTGGTGGTAAAGTACCTGAGGGCACACTCGTTGATGAACAATACTTATTGGACCTTGAGCGTGAAGCATTCTTGAGTCTTGCAGGGGAACCGCTGACACAACAACGTATGCAGCATATGCTCGTAAAAGGAAAACCATTACGCAACTAAGGAGGGGTGAAGATGCAAGAAGCAGTAATAGTGGCAGGTGCAAGAACACCTGTCGGAAAAGCAAAAAAAGGGACACTTGCCAATGTAAGGCCGGATGATCTAGGTGCATTGACAGTGAAAGAGACATTGAAACGGGCCGGTGGCTATGATGGAGCGATCGATGATTTGATCATCGGATGTTCGATACCAGAGGCAGAGCAAGGGATGAACATGGCTCGTTTGATCGGTGGTCTCGCAGGGTTACCAGATAATGTACCGGCAATCACGATCAATCGATATTGCTCCTCCGGATTGCAAAGTATCGCATATGGAGCTGAGAGGATCATGCTCGGTCATGCTGAAGCGATCATTGCCGGCGGGGCTGAATCAATGAGTCTTGTCCCAGTTCCAGGTCATGTCGTTAAGCCGAATGCAGCGCTTCTCGATTCAAGGCCAGAATATTATATGGGAATGGGTTATACAGCAGAAGAGGTGGCAAACCGGTTCGGCATCACTAGAGAAGACCAGGATCAATTTGCATTACGAAGTCATCAGAAGGCTGCAAAAGCCATCCAGGAAGGTAAATTTGAAGATGAAACCGTATCAGTGGAAGTGACGAAACGTTGGGTCGATGAAAACAATAAATTGCAAGAAAAAATAGCAACCTTTTCCACTGATGAAGGAGTACGGGCGGATACCACGCTTGAAGTGCTCGGGAAACTCAGGCCTGCCTTCTCTGCAAAGGGTAGCGTTACAGCAGGGAACTCCTCCCAGATGAGTGATGGTGCAGCTTCTGTCCTTGTCATGGATCGTGAAAAAGCTGAAGCGGAAGGATTGAAACCGATTTTGAAGTTCCGATCATTCGCAGTTGCTGGTGTCGCACCTGAAATCATGGGTGTCGGGCCAGTTGAAGCTATTCCAAAAGCATTGAAGATTGCAGGACTTGAGCAATCCGACATTGGATTGTTCGAGCTGAATGAAGCATTTGCATCGCAATCATTGCAGGTCATCCGCCAGTTAGGGCTTGATGAAGAAAAAGTGAACGTCAACGGCGGAGCGATCGCATTAGGCCATCCTCTTGGTTGTAGTGGTGCAAAACTGACATTGACGCTAATGCACGAGATGATACGAAGAAACGAGCAATTCGGAGTAGTCACAATGTGTATCGGCGGAGGTATGGGAGCCGCAGGAGTATTCGAGTTGATCCAATCATAAAAGGAGGTAGAAGGTATGTCCAGCAGTGTAGAAAAAGCAGCAAAAGGTGGAAGCTTCCTAATAGAAGAAGTAGAAGCGCAGAGTGTATTTACACCGGAGGATTTCAACGAAGAACAGATTTTGATGGGGAAGACAACAGAAGATTTTGTCGTAAAAGAAGTCGTTCCACAACTTGAAAAGATTGAAAACCATCAGTTCGATATTTCGAGAGACTTACTGACAAAAGCAGGAGAGTTAGGGCTTCTAGGGGCAGATGTTCCAGAGGAATACGGCGGGCTAGCTCTCGATAAAATCAGTTCCTCTCTTATTACTGAGAAGTTTTCAAGAGCACGATCATTTTCATTAAGCTATGGTGCACACGTCGGCATCGGTTCCTTACCGATCGTCTTGTTCGGGAATGAAGAACAGAAGCAGCAGTATTTACCTGACCTTGCCACAGGCAAACGGATCGCAGCATATGCGTTGACTGAGCCAGGTTCTGGTTCAGATGCGCTAGGTGCAAAAACGGTCGCAAAGCTGAATGATGATGGAACACACTACGTTTTAAATGGGGAGAAACAATGGATTACAAACTCAGCGTTTGCAGATGTTTTCGTGGTTTATGCCAAAATCGATGGTGAACATTTTTCAGCATTCATCGTAGAGCGTGAGTATGAAGGTGTATCTACGGGGCCAGAGGAAAAGAAGATGGGAATCAAAGGATCATCTACACGTACGCTCATTCTTGATGATGCATTAGTACCGAAAGAAAATCTGCTCGGTGAAGCTGGCAGAGGACATGTGATCGCGTTCAATATTTTGAATATCGGTCGGTATAAACTTGCGGTTGGCTGTGTAGGGGCAGCTAAACGCGCGCTTGAAGTATCGATCAAATATGCAAATGAACGCCAACAGTTCAAACAGCCGATTTCACGCTTCACGCTCATCCAGGAGAAACTTGCGACAATGGCTGCAAAAACGTATGCCTCAGAAAGTTCTGTCTATCGGACAGTCGGAATGTATGAGGACCGTTTAGGTGTCTTATCTCCTGAAGAGCAAAAAGATGGCTCTCTGCTTGCTAAAGGAATTGCGGAATATGCAATCGAGTGTTCACTGAATAAAGTGTTCGCTTCAGAAGTATTGGACCATTTAGTCGATGAAGCAGTACAAATCCATGGTGGATATGGTTTCATGTCCGAGTATGAAGTTGAAAACATGTACCGGGATTCAAGGATCAACCGTATCTTTGAAGGAACGAATGAAATCAACCGTCTATTGGTGCCTGGTACACTTCTTCGTAAAGCGATGAAAGGTGAATTGCCACTCCTGCAAAAAGCAACAGAGCTTCAAAATGAACTGATGATGCTAATGCCGGAAGAAATTGGTGATGAACCGCTCGCTCAAGAAAAACAATTCGTGAAAAATGCGAAGAAGATTTTCTTGATGGTCGCTGGTCTAGCTGTCCAAAAATATGGAGAAAAGCTGGAACATGAGCAAGAAATCCTTTCGAATGTCGCGGATATCGTAAGTGAGGCATATGCAATCGAATCCATCGTGCTGAGGACGGAAAAAGCGATCCAAAAACTCGGGGCAGAAAAAGCGGCACAAAAGATTCGTCTCACAGAAATCTATTGCCAGGAAGCTTTTGAGCGGATCGAATCCCACGCAAAAGAATCCATCGTTGCAATTGAAGATGGGGATCAGCTGCGGATGATGCTTTCTGCACTTAAGAAATTGGCCCGTTACACACCAATCAATGTAGTTAAGAAGAAGCGCGAGGTTGCTGGGGTTTTGTTAAATGATGAAAAGTATGTCGTTTAATTAAATTGAAGTTCAAAACGTCACCGAATGATAAACGGCGAATTTCGGCGTTACTTGGTTTCTCCGGTCCTCATGTAGGAGATAGAAGCTACGATACTATGAAAAATAAACATTGTGCACCTGCGTCTGCATGGTAATCCTACCGAAGAAAGTTTCCTCGGTGCAAGGCAGCAATGATGTTAATCAAGTTAGTAGCCTTCCTCGAAACCTTCATGCCTAGAACTTCCGACGCAAAGGATGTGCTAGTACTGCCGTTGTCACAGGACGTGACGGTTTTAGGCAGTGTTGTTTCTTATTCGTCGTTTTGAACCATATATTTAAACTGAAGTTCAAAACGTCACCGATTTGTTTATTAAAATTTAAAACTCTCTTTTCCAGATAAAAACACACTCTCTTAAAGGAGGTCCTCAATGCTGATGGGGATCTCTTTTACATTCTGGCAAATTAAATGGAGGAGATCATGTCCGGCTTCAAGAAATGATTAAATACAGTAGTTCGCTAAGTCCTATATAGCCGAACTTCAGGCCATATCCGATCAATACGATACTGGCCAGGATATTGATACCCCTCATAACACGGGTGCTCATTAAGAATCTCCCGAAGTGCACTGTAAATGCGAGGTTCAGGTTCCATAAACCGATACCGAGAAAAACGAGACTGCACAAAAAGAAGGATTGTATATGATTGTTCTGATGCAGCGCACTATTCAGGACGGAGCCATAAATCCCCAGCCAGAAAAGTAAATTCATCGGATTGGAAGCGGCGATGGTTACCCCCGTAAAATAGGATCGGGTGCAGATACCAGCCGGCATGAAAGCCGATGTTTTTGAAGGTTCTATTGCTTGTGAGGTAACTCGGAGGTTTGTCCATCCTGAATATAATAAGATGAAACAGCCTAAGAATGTCAGTATGATTTTCACCCAAGCAAGTGACATGATTTTGGAAAGTCCAAAAAACATAAGTGCCATAAGGGTAAGATCGGAGGAGATTCCGCCAGCTCCAACAAGAAAAGCTGGCCAAAACCCATACTGAAGTCCTCTCTTTATGATTTCGATGTTGATAGGACCAATTGGAGCTGCGATAGAAAGACCTAATAGGATGTATCCAGAAACAGTGGCGAGCATCTGCATTCTCCTTCAACAAGCTTGTCTTATACTATTAAATGAAGGTGAGAAAGCACATAGAACTCGAAATATGAAACAAGCTATGCAAAGCTTCAATCTTTCAAAAGGGTATTGCGGAATGTCCAGCCTTAAATTGCCATTAAATTAAATTTCGGCAATAAGCCTTTATACGTTTGTCAGACAATATGTTGTGATAAAATAGAATGGAAGCTCTTCAGAAAATACAGAAATTGTCGAGTAAGGAGTGTCCTAATTGTCGTTAACAGTTTATGAGTATCCAAGCTGTTCAACCTGTAAGAAGGCAAAGAAATGGCTGGATGAAAATGGTGTTGCATACGAGGATGTACATATTGTCGAAAACACCCCATCAAAAGAAGAGTTAACTTCTTTTTATCAAAAGAGCGGGCTGGAGCTGAAGAAGTTCTTCAATACGAGTGGGAAGAAATATCGTGAACTCGGCATGAAGGATCGATTGAAAGATTCTTCAGAAGAAGAACTATTGGAACTGCTTGCATCAGATGGCATGTTGGTCAAGCGTCCGATTGTAACAGATGGAAAAACTGTAACAGTTGGCTTCAAAGAGGACCAGTTCGCACAAACATGGAAATAGAACAGATTGCGAAAGCATACTGTTTTATATTACTATTACATTAGAATCATTTTAAGAAACTAAACTTTAATGAGAAACTTATGGAGGGATAAGAATGGAATATCCAAAGGAATTACGTTATTCAGAAGAACATGAATGGGTAAGAGTTGAAGGTAACAAAGCTTATATTGGAATCACTGCTTTTGCACAAGATGAGCTTGGAGATATCGTATTCGTTGAACTTCCAGAAGTAGACGATGATATCGAAGTGGACGAGCCATTCGGAAGCGTCGAATCCGTTAAGACTGTATCTGAATTATACGCTCCAGTAAGCGGAAAAGTATTAGAAGTAAATGAAGATCTTGAAGATAATCCTGAGTTTGTCAATGAATCACCATATGAAAAAGCATGGATGATCGTTGTAGAGCTTTCTAATGAGTCAGAGCTAGAGAAGTTGATGTCTGCGGATGATTATCAAAAGATGGTAAGTGAAGAGTAAGATTTGCAATAAGCACATTGACAGGACATAAAAACAGAACGTTAAAGTGATTCATCTGCTTCTAAGTTGGTTATTCTATTACTACCATGAAAAAGGTTGTTCAAAATGATCATAAATACATTGTTGCTCATTTGTCATTTGAACACTAATCTTTAGAAGGGTGTGATCTTGATGGACCAAGATATTCGTAAAACTGATATTACGAATAAGGTTTATGGCAAGATGGACCAGGGTTCTATGTCTCTGTACTTGAACAAAGATAAGATAGGCCAAATCACGTTCACTAATCAGGGTAATCTGTATGAGATGGGGGAAGGTTTTGAGTTTGATTCGGACAAGATTTATCGTCATGAATCAAACCCGCCTGCTCAAAATCAACAGCTTGTAGATGATTGTGAATTTGGTTGGTGCTAGCAGCGGTCCATTGTGATCCGCTGCTTTTTTCTTTAGGCTGTGTTAGTCGAAGATCATTAATTCGCTTTGGGGTCTCGCTTAGCTCGCTATATCCGCATGAGTGGCTTGAATATCATTTAGAAATGGCAAAGCCCTTTATCATACTAATTTCTAACGAAACGAAAACAGGTGGGAACGATAAATGGATACAGATAAGAAAATTTTGATCGTCGAGGGGAAAACAGACCGTGAAAAGGTACGTAAACTATTGGATGAACCTGTAGAGATCATTTGTACACATGGGACGATAAGCTTTACAAAACTCGAAGAACTGATTGAATCCATAGAGCATCGAGACATTTATATCCTCGTTGATGAAGATGACGCTGGACATAAGCTAAGGAAAATTTTAAAAAGGGAACTTCCGAATGCAAGACATTTGTACACCCAAAGCATTTATAAAGAAGTAGCGGAGACCCCCCATATGTACCTCGCTAAAATTCTTTTGAACGCTAATTTTGAAATCAACCGCAGCTATCTGTTGAACGGAGGTGCGACATGAAGCAATTACTTTTGCCTGTCCTGCTTGTTTTAATGATGACCGGCTGTTCTGATGATGAAAAGACTTCACCTGGTGAAAAGGATTCCAAATTTCAACCCGTCAATCAAAATCAAGATATTCAAACGTTAGCAACAGAACTAGAGGTTCCATGGCAGATCAATATTGTGGAAGACACCGTTTATTATCTATCAGGGCGTCCTGGTGAAATCATGAGCATTTCAGATGGTATGAAACAAAATCAAACCGTAGCCGTTTCAAAAGAAATCGTTTCGCGTACGGAAAGTGGATTGCTTGGATTTCATATTGTAAAGGGAAGTCAGCCTTTAGAGGCCTATCTATATCATACATATCAAGAAGATGGGCGCCTTCTGAATCGTGTTGTGAAGGTCCAAAAAGATGAAGATATTTGGGAAGAGACCGATATTCTTATTGAGGGGATTCCTGGTGGACCGATCCATGACGGTGGACGTTTAGCAGTAGGACCTGACGAAAAACTTTATATAACAACAGGTGACGCAGGTGAACCGGATCTTGCCCAGGATCAGGAAAGTTTAGCAGGTAAGATTCTACGTCTGAATTTGGATGGCACCATCCCATACGACAACCCGTTCAATGATTCACCTGTATATTCATATGGACATAGGAATCCTCAAGGGATTGGTTGGACAAAAGACGGTAAGATGTACAGTTCTGAACATGGCTCAACCGATCGTGATGAAATCAATGAAATTGTGGCTGGTGGGAATTATGGATGGCCGATCATCAGAGGGGATGAAGAACGCGAAGGAATGATCAAGCCGATTTTTCATTCTAGAGATGATACATGGGCTCCTTCTGGTCTAGCCATATCTGATACTAAGATTTATGTGGCGTTTTTAGCTGGTAAGCAGATCAGGGAGTTTGATTTGGATAATAACACTAGCCGGACATTCGCTGAAGGATATGGAAGAATGAGAGATATCGCAATCGTGGACGGATCCCTTTATGCGATTACCAACAATACGGATGGAAGAGGTAATCCTGAACCAGAAGATGACCGTCTATTAAAATTCCCGCTTGAGGATCAGTAAGTACAAAGGAAGGAACTTGGATTTACATGATACAAGAAGTGAATCAACAGCAATTGATCCAACGAATATTCAAAAGGGAAAGGGCAGTGATCTTTTTCCACACACCGTTGTGTGGCACTTGTAAACTTGCGAATCAAATGTTGGAGATAGCGTTAGCAGTGTTTACCGATCAAGAAAAACCAGAGGTCCTCTCCGGAAATATCAATCAAATGCCAACGACAGCAAAGCAATGGAAGGTCAAAAGTGTTCCATGTCTCGCGTTTTTAGAGGGTGGAAAACTGGTCAAAATGCTTTATTCGTTCCGTTCTGTCGATCATATTTATGGAGAAATAAAAAAATTTTATAAATAAAAGCGATTTTCGGTGGATATTTTTTCCTAATATATTTCAAAATGGCACTTTTCGCTAAAATCTTTCTTTATGGTAAAAAAATCTTAGAAAACGCTTTCCCGCTAATAATGCAAACATTTGTCGAATTAAGACAAAGGAACTTGTAAAAGTTTGAAAATTTAGTCAAGTCAGTCAGAATAAAATTATGTTACAATTGTTAAAGTGCTTGTAACATTGTTATCAAATTGTATCCTCCAAACGTCAAAAATAATGATATAAATGAGTTATGGATTCTTTATCCTTTGCATAAAAAATTCTAACTTTTGATATATATTCCGTTTGGATATCCTCAATAATTTTAAGTTTAAAAACTTGTCCGTAGTGAGGTGGATACAATAATGACATCTATGAACATGAATTTAGTAATGAAACCAAAATTCAATAAGCCAGTGGCAAACAAAGCAGTTACTATAGAAGATAAGGTGAAAAGAATTGCACGCGGAGATGAGGACCTCCGTAATGAACTGCTTGAAGATTATCAACCATTCATCAAAAAAGTAACGTCTAAAGTTTGTAACCAGTATATTGACCAATCTCGTGACGAATATAGTATTGGATTGACAGCATTCAACGAAGCTATCAATCAATATCAAGAAGGACAAGGGAGCCGTTTCTTGACATTTGCGGACATGGTCATACGTAGACGTGTGATCGATTTTATCCGTAAAGAAGCACGACAGAACAGGTATGTCTTCCTAGAGCCTGAAGAAACAGATGAAGAAGGCCGTGTTGAAGATAGCTTTGCTGAACAGCAAGCTGCAATCAGCCACTATGATCAACAACTGCAAGTCGAAAACCGTGTATATGAGATTGAAGAATATCAACAATTACTCAAAGGGTACGGCATTACGTTCAAAGTGTTGAGCAAAAACTGCCCTAAGCATATCGATGCGCGTGAAAACGCGAAACAAATCGCGCAGCTATTAGCTGAAAACGAGAAATTGGCAGGGTATTTGACGGATAAGAAACAACTGCCGATAAAAGATTTATTAAATATGGTCTCTTGCAGTCGTAAAACGATTGAGCGTAATCGAAAGTATATAATAGCGATTGCATTGATTTACATTGGAGGGTATACATCGCTTAGATCGTACATTGAGCCCTCCTGATATCCTATGGAAGGGAGGGACCAATGAGTGAAACGCGGCTTGATTATGGAAGTATCGAAGCGGAAAGCTGTGATTTTGACTAAAGATGGCAGTTTTGAACGTGTTCGGTTGAAAAAAGGGGAACAACCTGAGGTTGGACAGGAGTATATATGTCCACCCGAAATTTCTGATGCCTTTTTTCAGCCTAGAAAAACATTGTTGCCTTCATTTTCACTTTCCCTTGTAGCAATCATTGTTTTCGTATTGGTTGCCGGCGGAATGCCATTTGGTACGAACAAGGCTTCTGCTGCTGCATATGTTAGTTTTGATATCAATCCGAGCATTGAAGTAGCAGTGGATAATGAAATGAATGTCATCAAAGTCCGTGCTTTGAACGAAGATGCAAAAAACCTGCTTGAAGGTTCAGAAGAATATAAAGACTCATCTTTATTGGTATTTTCCGATTCATTATTCAAAACCTTGAAAGAATCAGGTTATTTCGATACGTATGAAGACCTGTTGATCACGTCAACGATTGACGATGATTTTGTATCCGATGAAATGCGTAAACGCTTAAATAAGTCAATTGAAAGACTTAAAGCGAGTAAATATATTGAAAACACTGGAATCGTTCTATCACTAAGAGAAACAACTGAAGCGACCAGAAAGCTTGCAGAAGAAAATGGGTTGTCAATGGGTAAATATCTGGTATTTGAAGACATTTCGAATATTGATGATACATTCACACTCGACCAGGCAAGTGTACTTTCTCTTTCTGAGATGAATAAATACTTGACAAATGCGCAAATAAGTCCAGAAGATTCAGGTGAACAACAGACTGAAGAACCTTTAAAAATTCCTAAACGGAATAATAGTCTAGAACATATTAAACATACAAAAGATGAAAACGATATTAAAGACACTTCAGATCCAGAGGTGCCTGATACAAATGGAACAGGAACAGCAGCGAGCGGTGATGTCAAAGATGATGTCAAAGATACAGCAAAGACAGCAGTTGAAAATCCTGATGAAAAAGAGGAAGAAAAGGCAGCTGCAAGTGAACCTGTTTCCGAACCAGTAGAAAAAGCAAAAAATGCAACTACAGCGCCTGCTAAGGATCAAACAGATAAAGAAGATAAGGCCCGAAGCGAGTCGGATCAAGATAAAACTTCAAAAAAGAATGAAGAAAAAAATGATTTGCAGGTTAAGATCAAATTGGATCTGCATGGATTAGATGCGGATGAATTGACTCCTCAGGAATTGAAACTACTTGAGAACCTGCAAATCAACATTTTCCATGCTCAAAACAATGGAAAATCAAAAATGAAAAAACACTCACACCCTCACCAAGATAAACAAGGAAAAGGAAGTCATGGTAAAAATCCATGACGATTTGTGGTGTTTTTATACATAATTGATTGACTACTACAGCGCCAGACAAACTCAGATTCAGTGAGTTTCTGGCGCTTTTTGTATTGTATCGGATATTGTCTACTGGAAATATCGAATTCTGAAGGAGAAACTGTCGAAGGATTATAAAAGGACAATCGCTTAACCCCATAGAAATTTATCAATAGATCCAATCTCTATGTATAAGTGAGGAGAGGAATATGCATATAAACGGTATGGTTGATTTGTTTTCAAAAAGATTTGAGGAACAATCTTATTTGTCACCGTTTTTCAGATTGAATGAGTATGTCGTTTCTCTTGCTGATGGGGAAGAGTGTGTCTCGCTGCATTTACGTAAGCGTTCGTGTAAAGTGATCATGGGGGAAGAGGTCGATCAGCATACCATAAGGATCAATGGCCGGATGATCGCACTGCAGTCCCTGGTGGAAGGCAGACAGAAACTGACAGAGCTGATCGCTCAAGGAGAGATTGAAACAAATGCGTCCTATCGTACGATCCTGAAACTTGAATCCATCTTCTACTTACTACGAAAGCAAACGAGAGACGCCGTATAAGATGTTCTGAAAAGAGTCTTGATCGGAATACCGTGCTTGTTCCTCATGATTTTTATCTAGAAGAATCGTTGTGGGAACGGATGTACATTCGAATTGGTCATAAACTTCAGTCCCTTCATCGAGCAGAATGGGGACGGTAAGATTATTTTTATGGATAAATTGGTCCCTCTTTTCTAATGAACCCTCTCTGCCGGTGACGTTGACCGTCAGTACGGTGATCTCATCGCTATTCATCGATTTATGGAATTGTTCAAGAAGAGGTAGCTCCCTCATACAATCAGGACACCATGCTACCCAAAATTGAATGATGACAGGTCCCCCCGCAAAGTCTGATAGGTTGACGTTCTGCTTCGTTTTGTATTCCTTAAGAGTGAATGAAACAATATTGTTCATATATTCCTAAACTCCTTTTCCGACCAAATTCAAACTACTATATTGAAATTAACACATGTGGACATCAAGTGCGAACTGACACGATTTCGTCACAAAAATCCAGTGAGAAAGAAGAAGAGAATAATATTTTGTTGACACTTAAAAATAACCCATGCTACAATGCATTCATGCTTGAATAAAGTAAAGCGATAAAACTGATCGGATATATATCGAATCTTATCGAGAGCGGCGGAGGGACTGGCCCTGTGAAGCCCGGCAACCAGCAAACCTGACATGGTTTGAGAAGGTGCCAAATCCTGCAAAGTGTAATGCTTTGGAAGATGAGATGGAGAGACTGAACATTCAGCCTTTCTGCTCATTTTCAGAGCGGGAAGGTTTTTTTGCATCTAAAGAAAGCAATACTTAATTAAAGGTCAAGTAAGACTAGCCTACGCTAAGGCTTGGTTTGCCAGGTTTTCTTTATATGTAAAGGACAGCACTTTTGCAGAGGATAAGAGAAAGAAAGGGCTGAACATCATGATTTCTTTGAAAGATATCAAGAAAGTTTTCTATACAAAAGATGGAGTCGTCAATGCCGTGGACGGCGTCAATCTGAATATTGAAAAAGGTGAAATATTCGGCGTTATTGGATACAGCGGTGCAGGGAAGAGTACGCTGATCCGTATGCTCAATATGCTGGAGAAACCGACTGATGGTTCAGTCGATATAAACGGCAAGTCATTGACCCATTTCAATAACAAGCAGCTGAGGATCGCGAGACAGAATATCGGAATGATTTTTCAGCATTTCAATCTTCTCTGGTCACGCACTGTCCGTGAAAATATTGCCTTTCCCTTGGAAATTGCTGGTGTAAGCAAGGGGCAACGTGGGGAACGAGTCGATGAATTGATCGATCTTGTCGGATTGTCCGGGAGGGGAGATTCCTATCCTTCTCAGCTAAGTGGTGGACAAAAACAGCGTGTAGGGATTGCAAGAGCATTGGCGAACAATCCGGATGTTTTACTTTGTGACGAAGCGACATCTGCACTGGATCCGAAAACGACGGACTCGATTTTGAACCTCCTTGTCGATATCAACCAAAAACTTGGTCTGACGATCGTACTGATTACGCACGAGATGCATGTCATCCGGAAGATTTGTAACCGTGTGGCAGTAATGGAAGACGGTCGAGTGGTAGAAGAAGGCAACGTCCTGGATGTCTTCAAGACGCCGAAGAGGACAATAACACAGGATTTCGTTAAACAGGTGACAGAGCCTGAAGAAACGGATGAAACAATTCAGCATCTGATTCAAAAAGGAGACCGTTCTAAGATCGTTAAACTCACTTTCGTAGGGGGGACGGCTGAACGCCCGCTCATAAGTGATCTGATCAGAAAGTTTGAAGTCGATGTCAACATCCTTCAAGGCAAGATTTCACAAACAAGAGACGGGGCATATGGAACGTTATTCATCAAAATCGATGGAGAGCCTGACACCGTGAAGGAAGCCATCTATTTTATTCAACAACAGGAAGTGGAAGTCGAGGTGATCACAGATGTTGACAACAATGTTTCCTAACGTAGATTGGGAGGATATGTGGGAAGCTACCGTTGAGACCCTTTATATGACGGCAATTTCAGTAGGTGCCACATTCATTCTCGGAATCATATTAGGCTTATTATTGTTTCTGACTGGCAAGGGGAACCTTTGGCAGAACAAAGCGATACATTCAGTCATAGCTGGATTTGTGAATATATTCAGATCCATCCCGTTCATTATTTTGATCATCCTTTTAGTACCTTTTACAACATGGTTGATTGGTACAATGCTTGGTGCAAATGCCGCATTACCTGCCCTGATCATCGGGGCTGCCCCATTCTATGCAAGGATGGTGGAAATCGCATTACGGGAAATCGATAAAGGCGTCATCGAAGCTGCAAAATCGATGGGAGCTACTGATGGGCAAATCATATACAAGGTGCTTTTGCCTGAATCATTGCCCGCATTGATTTCAGGTATCACTGTAACAGCAATTGCCTTGATTTCGTATATCGCGATGGCTGGTGTAGTCGGTGCAGGCGGTTTAGGGACGCTTGCATATTTGGATGGGTTCCAGCGTTATCAGAACGACGTGACATTCGTTTCAACAGTAATCATTTTAATCATCGTATTCATCATTCAGTGGATAGGCGATATCTTAACGCAACAAACAGATAAACGATAATTTGGAGGGATAACAACATGAAAAAACGTATAACACTTTTAGCAACTGTACTTATCATTTCCGTATTGGCGGCTTGTGGTAAAGGTGGTTCCGGCGGAGATGAGCAAGAACTTGTCGTCGGTGCATCGAACGTACCACATGCTGAAATTCTTGAGGAAGCACAGCCGATCCTTGAGGAGAAAGGCATAAAGCTTGAAATTGAAAAGCTTCAAGACTATGTGACACCGAACCAAATGCTAGCTGCTGGAGAATTGGATGCAAACTTCTTCCAACACGTACCGTATATGGAATCGCAAATGAAAGATAACAAAAGCTATGATTTTGAAAATGCAGGTGGGGTGCACATCGAGCCAATGGGTGTATACTCGCAGGAATATAAAAGCTTAGATGAACTTCCTAAAGAAGGAACAGTCATCATGAGCAACTCTGTCGGGGAGCACGGCCGTATTCTCAGCTTGCTTGAAAAAGAAGGTCTGATCAAGCTGAAAGAAGGCGTTGATGTAGATAAAGCAACAGTCAAAGACATCGCTGAAAATCCGAAAGACATCAACTTCAAGACTGATGTTGAAGCAGGATTACTACCGAAGATTTATAAAAACGGTGAAGGGGACGCTGTCGTCATCAACACGAACTATGCAATCGATGCAGGACTCGATCCGCAAAAAGATGCCATTGCTCTGGAAGGATCCGACTCTGAGTATGTAAACATCGTCGCAGTGAACAAAGGCGATAAAGACGACAAAAAGATCAGAACACTTGTAGAAGTACTGCAATCTAAAGAAATCCAGGACTTCATCAAAAAAGAATATAAAGGAGCAGTCGTTCCTGTAAACGAATAATCGTAATTAGAGTGCTGACATAGTTCGGCACTCTTTTTTACATTTAAAGAAAGTATAAATACTTTCTTCAATATTAGAGCAACTAAGGCTTGGCTTTACCAAGTTTTCTTTATGAGTTACTATCTTTGGTTACTCCAGACCTTTTTAAGGTTTGTAGGTTTGGTGACCATTAAATGACGAAAATTGGACTGATGTACTCAGCGAGGGTTTCTAAGTACATGAAACCACGGACAAATTGGATTGATGTACTCAGCGAGGGTTTCTAAGTACATGAAACCACGGACAAATTGGATTGATGTACTCAGCGAGGGTTTCTGAGTACATGAAACCACGGACAAATTGGATTGATGTACTCAGCAAGGGTTTCTGAGTACATGAAACCACGGACAAATTGGATTGATGTACTCAGCGAGGGCTTCTGAATACATCAGTGAAAATCGAATGAGAGTGGTGTTAACTGGACCCTGCATCGAACTATTTCTGACGGATATCTTTTTACGAGAAGAATCATACTAACTAATGATGATTTTATCGTATGAGGAGTGATCGAATTGAATCATAATGGAAACCAACAAGAACAACAACCAGGCAGTCCTACAGAAGCTGCTTTAATGGATTACAAAGAAGGCTTAGGGATCTTCACTGAAAAAATGCCGGATCTTGCAAGAAAGTACAATGCGTTTACGGAATCCTGTTTTAAAGCCGGTAAGCTGAGCAAAAAAGAAAAACAATTGATTGCACTGGGCATCAGTATTTACTCACAGGATGAGTATTGCATCATCTACCATACAAAAGGGTGTTTAGATCAAGGTTGTAGTGAACAGGAAATTTTAGAAACGGTAGGTGTTTGTGCAGCATTCGGCGGTGGAGCTGCTATGAGTCAGTCTGTAACCCTTGTACAAGAAGCGATTACGGATTTGAATCAGATGAAACACTAAGAACGAAGCCCGAGGAATATCGAGGAAATCGGATGTATGAGGGGCAATTATAGAAATTGGGACCCTAATATGACACCACTCCTTCTTAAGGTTTCTTAAGAGAAATAATCATTCTATATCATATTTGGAGTTTTAGCTTCATATTGGTAGGGTATAGAGTGTAGTGAAAAAAATAATTCAAAAACTTGAAAGGATTGATTCATTATCCACCCTATTGACACTAACCATACTGGTGAAATGGAAAAAGCCATGCATCAGGCACATGGTATAGGTTATGCAGAGTATGATCGCAACCTAGAAGAACGATTGAAAATCGAACGTAAGAGAGAGCAGGAGTACAAAGAAAGTCAACAAATGCTCAACGAATTTACGGGTAAAGTCAATAAGTCTTAATGATCAACAATCAAGAAACACTGCAATAACAAGTAAAAAAAGCGTATATATCAAGGACCTTATCGGATACTGATAAGGTCCTTTCGTTATTTTTCAATACCTAAAAAGAAAGCGTTGATTTCAATAAGAATACCTTATTCTCAATTAGATTGTAAAAAAACTTATATTTTCTATATCTGTATTGAGAATTATTTTAATTTGTTATAAAATTAGAATGATGATAAAGTAAACTTGGCAAGGCCGAACAGAGAAGGTTGCGGAAGAGCCATAGTTGACCTTATACAGAAGAAAATTGCAGTTTTTCTTCAAGAGAAAATAGAAAAAATCACGATTATTTCATTTTTATGTTGTTTTTCGTTACAATGTAGAATGGAGTAGTGATTAGAAATATGAAATTGGAGGGTTATAGTCATGACTGCACCAAATCTTAAGATTGAAAATCTACACGTTTCCATTGAAGGAAAAGAGATCATCAAAGGCTTGAGCCTTGAAATAAACGGTGGAGAAATCCATGCAGTAATGGGACCGAACGGGACAGGTAAATCAACATTAGCATCTGCTCTGATGGGGCACCCGAAGTATGAAATCACAGAAGGAACTGTCACATTAGACGGTGAAGATGTCCTAGAAATGGAAGTTGACGAACGAGCAAAAGCAGGTCTTTTCCTCGCGATGCAATATCCAAGTGAAATCAGCGGTGTAACGAACGCGGACTTCCTACGTTCTTCAATCAACGCTCGTCGTGAAGAAGGTAAAGAAATTTCATTGATGAAGTTCATCCGTAAAATGGACAGCAAAATGGAACTCCTTGATATGGATGAGTCTTTCTCACAGCGTTACTTGAACGAAGGTTTCTCTGGCGGTGAGAAAAAACGTAATGAAATTCTTCAATTATTGATGCTCGAACCGAAGATCGCCATTCTTGACGAAATCGACTCTGGTCTTGATATCGATGCATTGAAAGTAGTTTCTAAGGGTGTCAATGATATGCGCAACCCTGAATTCGGCGGTTTGATCATTACGCACTATCAACGTCTATTGAACTACATTACACCAGATAAAGTTCACGTCATCATGCAAGGACGTATTGTGAAATCTGGTGGACCTGAGCTTGCTCAACGTCTTGAAGCAGAAGGTTATGACTGGATTAAAGATGAACTAGGAATTGAAGACGAAACTGTCGAAACAGAACAAGCGTAGGCTTTGAAGGAGGATTTATATGTCAGTGGAAACGAACGAAACGAAGATTGCCTTCGATCAATCATATGTAACCGACTTTTCCAAACAACGAAATGAACCAGAATGGCTGAAGAACCTTCGTCTTCGTGGATTGGAACTGGCTGAAAGCCTACCGATGCCGAAGCCGGAGAAAACGAAAATCGATAACTGGAACTTCACAACGTTCCAACACGAAGTGAAGGCAGCGAAATTCGATAAGGCAGACGACTTGCCTGAGCATATTTTGGACCTCATCGGGAAAGAAGATCGTACGGATAATTTCATTGTCCAACGAAACTCGACTCCTGCATTTCAACAGTTCTCACAAGAACTGAAAGACAAAGGGGTCATTTTTACGGATATCGCTACAGCAGTACGTGAGCACAGCGATCTTGTGGAAAAATACTTTATGAACAGAGTAGTGAAGAGCGATGAACATCGTTTGACCGCTTTACACGCTGCACTTCTTAACGGAGGTGTTTTCGTATACGTCCCGAAAAATGTTGAAGTCGATGTACCGTTGCAGTCCGTCTTCTGGCAAGAGGATGCAGAAGCGTCATTGTTCAATCATGTTTTAGTCGTAGCTGAAGATAACAGTTCAGTCACGTATGTTGAAAACTACCTTTCTCATGGAACAGATGAAGAGTCTGTCGCCAACATCGTAGCAGAAGTATACGCTGGGCCGAATGCACGTGTTCAATTCGGAGCGGTTGATAACTTTTCTAAAGGAATGACAACCTATGTGAACCGTCGAGGACATGTTGAACGTGACGGGAAAATCGAATGGGCACTAGGTCAGATGAATGATGGCAACACGATTTCTGATAACACGACCAACCTAGTTGGAGATGGTTCTGTAGCAGACACGAAAACCGTTTCCATCGGTCGTGGAGATCAAAAGCAGAACTTCGTCATCCGCGTCAATCAGTGGGGGAAACAATCAGATGCACAACTGCTTGCGCACGCGGTCATGAAGGATAATGCAAGTTCCATCTTTAACGGAATTGCAAAAATCGAGCATGGAGCGACAAAAGCGAACAGCGAACAGACTGAACGTGTCCTGATGCTAAGTGAAAAAGCACGTGGAGATGCGAACCCGATCCTTCTCATCGACGAAGATGATGTTACAGCTGGCCATGCTGCATCAGTTGGACGCATGGATCCGATCCAAATGTTCTACTTGATGAGCCGTGGGATTTCCAGGCAGGAAGCAGAACGTCTTGTCATCCACGGATTCCTTGCACCAGTCGTCAACCAACTTCCTATCGAAGGTGTAAAAAAGATGTTAACTGGTGTAATAGAAGGGAAAGTCACTAAATGATTTCAAAAGAGATTCGCAAACAGTTCCCCATCCTTGATCAAGAAGTGAATGGGAAGCCACTCGTCTACCTGGATAGCGCAGCGACATCTCAAAAACCGATTTCGGTGATTGAAACACTTGACCATTATTATAAAAACGATAATTCCAACGTCCACCGTGGTGTGCATACGTTAGGGACACGGGCTACTGATGGCTATGAAGGTGCTCGTGAAAAAGTCCGACGTTTCATAAATGCTTCCTCAACTGAAGAAATCGTGTTTGTCCGTGGTACAACGACAACCATCAATACGATTGCCTCAAGCTATGGGAAAGCGAACGTCAGCGAAGGGGATGAAATCGTCATTACGCCAATGGAACATCACAGCAACATCATTCCGTGGCAGCAGCTGGCGAAAGCAACAGGCGCAACATTAAAATATATCCCTTTACAAGAGGATGGAACAATTGATTTAAGTGATGTTGAAAATACAATTACAGAACATACTAAGATTGTATCGATCATGCATGTTTCTAATGTTCTAGGTACGATCAATCCGATCAAGGAAATTACAAAGATCGCTCATAAAAATGGAGCAGTCATGGTAGTGGACGGTGCTCAAGCAGCACCTCACATGCATGTTGATGTCCGTGACTTGGGTTGTGATTTCTACGCTTTCTCTGCTCATAAAATGTGCGGTCCGACCGGTATCGGTGTCATGTATGGCAAGAAAAAGCTTTTAGAAAATATGGAGCCTGTCGAATTCGGTGGAGAGATGATTGACTTTGTCGGTTTATATGACTCTACATGGAAGGATCTGCCCTGGAAGTTTGAAGGGGGGACGCCAATCATCGCAGGAGCCATCGGACTTGGTGCAGCAATTGATTTCTTAGAGCAAATCGGACGTAATGAGATTGAGAAAATGGAGCATGAACTCGTAGACTATGCGATGGAACGTATGTCAGCTGTTGAAGGATTGAAGATTTTCGGACCTCAACATCGAGCAGGACTGGTGACATTCAACATTGATGATGTGCATCCCCATGATGTAGCTACAGTATTGGATGCTGAAGGAATTGCTGTACGTGCAGGTCACCATTGTGCACAACCGTTGATGAAATGGTTGGATGTGACAGCAACTGCCAGAGCAAGCTTTTACATTTACAATACGAAAGAGGATGTTGATGCACTGGTTGATGGATTAAAGACTACAAAGGAGTATTTTGGTCATGTCTTCTAATTTGGATCAACTATATCGTCAGGTCATCATGGATCATTACAAGAACCCGCGCAACAAGGGAGAACTTGATGATGGTGCATTGACCTTCAACTTGAATAACCCGACATGTGGCGACCGGATCAAAGTGTCAATGGAAGTGGAAGATGGGAAAATCAAGGATGCCAAGTTTGAAGGTGAAGGTTGTTCAATCAGCCTTGCTTCAGCATCAATGATGACCGAAACCATCAAAGGTCTTCCAGTAGAAGATGCCCTTAAGCTGTCAAACATCTTCTCAGAAATGATGCTTGGAAAAGATTATGATGAAGGCGATTTGGATCTTGGAGATCTAGAAGCCCTTCAAGGCGTTTCAAAGTTTCCTGCACGAATCAAATGTGCAACACTTGCTTGGAAAGCTTTAGAAAAGGGAGTCAACCAAAAAGGAGAAGAGTAATTCTCTTGCTTGGTTGTCAGAAGCACTCATCCGATTTACAATAGAAGTATGGAATGAATGACACAGGTTTCGGTTTTTGTGTATGTATCCTTTAAGGAGGGATTGAACGATGGCTAAGAAAATGCCAGAGATCGGTGAATATAAATACGGTTTTAGAGATAAGGACGTCTCGATCTTCAGATCCAAGCGTGGATTGACGAAAGAAATCGTCGAAGAAATTTCGCGTATGAAAGACGAACCTAAATGGATGCTGGATTTCCGTTTAAAATCACTAGAACATTTCTATAGTATGCCAATGCCTCAATGGGGCGGTAATTTGAAAGAATTGAACTTCGATGACATTACGTATTACGTAAAACCGTCTGAGAAGTCTGAGCGTTCATGGGATGAAGTACCTGAAGAAATCAAACGTACGTTTGATAAACTCGGTATCCCTGAAGCAGAACAAAAATATCTAGCGGGTGTATCTGCCCAATATGAATCTGAAGTTGTCTATCACAACATGCAGGAAGATCTCGAAGACATGGGGATCATCTTCAAGGACACAGATACAGCGCTTAAAGAAAACGAAGACATCTTCAAAGAGCATTTTGGTAAAACAATACCACCTACAGACAACAAATTCGCAGCGTTGAACTCTGCGGTATGGTCTGGTGGCTCGTTCATCTATGTACCAAAAGGAATCAAATGCGATACGCCATTACAAGCGTATTTCCGTATCAACTCTGAAAACATGGGGCAATTTGAGCGTACGTTGATCATTGCTGACGAAGATTCATCTGTACACTATGTTGAAGGTTGTACGGCACCTGTTTATACAACTAACTCACTACACAGTGCGGTTGTTGAAATCGTCGTCAAGAAAAACGCGTATTGCCGTTATACGACGATCCAAAACTGGGCGAACAACGTATTCAACCTGGTAACGAAGCGTGCAGTAGCAGAAGAAAATGCAACGATGGAATGGATCGATGGTAACATTGGATCCAAGCTGACGATGAAATATCCAGCTGTCATCTTGAAAGGTGAGGGCGCTCGTGGAATGACATTATCGATCGCACTTGCTGGTAAAGGGCAGCACCAGGATGCAGGAGCGAAAATGATCCACATGGCTCCGAACACATCTTCAACGATCGTTTCCAAGTCCATTTCTAAAGGTGGAGGTAAGGTAACGTATCGTGGGATCGTACACTTCGGGCGTAAAGCATCTGGCGCACGTGCGAATGTCGAGTGTGACACGTTGATCATGGATAACGAATCGACTTCTGACACAATCCCATACAACGAGATCCTGAACGAAAACATTTCTCTCGAACACGAGGCGAAAGTTTCGAAGGTATCCGAAGAGCAGCTCTTCTATCTCATGAGCCGCGGAATTTCAGAAGAAGAAGCGACTGAGATGATCGTAATGGGCTTCATCGAGCCATTCACGAAAGAACTTCCAATGGAATATGCAGTCGAAATGAACCGCCTGATCAAGTTCGAAATGGAAGGTTCAATCGGATAACACCCAATAACCCTTGGTATAACAGCGATTATACCGAGGGTTATTTTTTTGTTTTTTGTCTCGTGCCGATTTTGTGCCAAGTCAGATTGATCTATAATGTAGACGTGTTCACCATTTTCATGAGGTCCAAAAGCCATAATGTTCTTTTAAAGTATGCCAAAGATGTTATTTGAAAAAATGGGTGTAAAATACGGATATTGAATTCCTCAGTATTCCATTATGGGGCAGTTTGGTCAAAGAAGGAATGCAGATGGAGCTTAACGGACATGAGAGACGTTATCTGTGACAAAAACGCCAATTTTTTCGGGGTGCTAACGGACACCAGAGACGTTATTCGTAAAAAAGTCTTTTTTTTGATGATTTTGGAACAAATAAGGTCTACTATGTCCGTTAGATTTTGTAAGTACATGTATTTCATAAAAATAAGGTCTCCTGTGTCACTAGCCTTGCAAATATGTCCACAGAGTAAAATGACCATAATTTTCCTGGACGGACATAAAAAAATCTCCTATTGTAGAAGTTGAACCCACGTTATCCGTGACTTCTACAAAAAGGAGATCTTTATGGATAACATTAGTGTATCAAATCAATCCGTCTTTCGTAAATGTTTAGCTTTATTACCGTTCGAATCTTTTACCTCTGCCTATCTGGATTGGGGAGTGAAAAAATTGACGACCCCCAATCTGATGCGGATCTGTGTAGCTACGCAGCTCGGAAATTGGTCATCTTATACCGAAATCGAGGAACAAATCCGGGCAAGGGAAGACTCTGTTGAGCTATTTGGGGTTTCCAGTATCAGTGGCTCTCAAATTTCACGTCGTCTGAATGCCTTACCTTCTACATTTGCCCAGAAACTCTTTTTGATGGCAGTCGAGATGCTTCAAGAGGTTTCCGATCAAAAACATGGCTACAAAATGTTTGGAAAGCTTCATATTGTGGATTCCTCCAGTCTTCACCTTGGGGCAATCCTCGGGCAATGGGCTTACGTGACACACAACCGGAGCCAAGTGAAACTCCATACCCGTTTGTCCGTTGCATCACCGGATGAAGGCTATCCAGACCGAGTCATTCCCTCGACTGGAAATGTGGATGATCGGGAAGCCGTGATGGAACTGGTGACTGATCCTGATGCGACCTATTTGTTGGACCGGGCTATGTGGATTACACCAAAATGGATAAGTGGATCGAGGAGAAGCTTCGCTTCGCCATTCGGATTAATGACAAACATAAGACCACCATCCTTGAAACCTATGAGGTGCTTAGCGAGAAGGTACTCACTGACGCTAAAGTCGTGATGGGTAGTGTCCATAATCGAATGAAGAACGCTCTCCGTCTGGTTGAGTTCAAAGATGAAAAAGGCCGATTTTATCGCGTGGTGACAAATCGTTGGGACTTGAGTGCTGAAGAGATTACAGAATTGTACAAATGCCGTTGGCTTATCGAGCTATTTTTCAAATGGCTAAAACAACATGTACGACTGGTCAAGCTTCAAAGCACGAAGCCACAAGGCATTTGGAACCAAATCTTTTTCGTCATGACAGCCTATTGTCTCGCTTTATATGTGCGGATCATGGAAAAAACGAAAAAATCGGCATGGCGCGTCTTAGAGCTTCTTCGAATTTATGCGGGCCGGTCATGGGACGCCTTTTGGTCTGTCTTACATCGGAAACCGCAACATTCATCGAAGGGCCGACAGAAAACGAATTCACCCCGCAGTCCGGTAAAACAGGATTCCGCTGGCGTAGCACTTGTAAAACCAATTGGAGAAAAACGTTCGAAAACAGCTAAATACTTCAAATGAGCTTACAATATATGGATGACGAGGGTTAACTTATAGACCCCCCTCGCGTTTTTGGTTTTAAGCAAGAAAAACGGATGTAATATTTAAACATATTAGTGTATTTATGTTTTTTAAGTGTTTAAACATTTGCCTGTTGATATGATGTTAGCTTTTTTGCAAGGCTAGTGCTCCTGTGTCCGTTAGGTTTTATAAATAAGTCATTCTTCCTCAATCGGGGGCGATTGCCGTATAAGGTGATCGCCATTTTTGATAATAGTGAGTACTTTCTATTGTGTGGACATATAACTCTTATAATAATATCAATTTGAATTTACGATTCTTGCTTTTGAAACAAAAAATCAACCTCCGTATATAATTCTGGGTACCAAAAATACGCAAGCGGCTGCCTATCCATAAGGGTCATTTGATGTCCGACGAAGAGGCTAGAGGGCTGAAGTTATATAATGACTGGGTGCTGGTGCTTTTAGCCGGCTATATTGTCTATTTTAAATCCGACTTTTTCATGTGTGGGTTATTCCAGAAAAGGGCACAATTCCGTAGCAAGAGTTGGGTCCTTCTTTATGAAAAGGTCAGATTATTGAACAAGGAAATTTTTAGAAAATACGAAGGCATTTTACTTGTAAAAGAAGATATTCGCTTTTGTCATCAATAGAAAAAATGAAGTTTTGATTTCCTTAGGCCTTTTTTCCAACTGAATCATTTGACGTAATCGGCAAGTAAAATGTCGCTTTTTACTAGTGACGGAGTAACATTGGAAAGATAATATATTAACTGAGCAGCAAACAAAACCATGTATAATTACACAACCAAAACTAGTGAATATATAGGTAAATGAAGGAGGTTCTATTTGTATGACGCCAAATCGTGTTAAAGTCCCAGCAGGATTTTGGATAGGATTACAAAGATTGGGGATAGCGGCCAATGATGTGGTTCGAAAAGCACGATTACCGCTTTCTATTATTACTGAACCGTATGTTACTATCACCCAATATTTTGCGATTTGGCAGGCTTATTCTGATCTTGTTGACGACACTGCCAAAGGAATCATCAAGCTTGCGACCGGCATTGAAACAGCACTTTATCCACCGACTGTCTTAGCGACTTACCACGCTCGTGACTACCGTGACGCTCTAAAGAGAATGGCTCGGTACAAACAACTGTGTCCTCCCGAAAGCTTAAATATCACTGAGAAAGGGGATAACTGCACAATTGAACTGGAATGGATGAACTCTGAGGAACCTGGTCCATCGATGCTGATTGGTATTACACTTGCGTTTCTTCTGGAGTTAGGGCGACGGGGGACAGGAAATCATTTGACAGCTAAGTTTGTCGAATTATCGCATTCAATGGGCGATGTACAGGAACTTGAAGCTTACTTTGGTTGCCGTATCCGAGTCGGGGCAAATTGTAACCGGTTAACGTTACATAGAGAAGATTTGGACCACCCTTTTGCCTCGTACAACGCAGAACTGCTGGAAATTCTGACTCCAGTACTGGACCAATCGCTGGATGAGCTACAACGCAACCGATCAATCACTGAGATGGTTAAGTGGATCATGAAACGTAGTTTATCAGGAGGACGCCCTGACATTCAGAACATCGCGAGCGAGTTGGGAATAAGTAGTCGTACCTTGCAGCGAAGGCTTACTGATGAAGGTACGAGCTTTAATCATCTGTTGACAGAAGTTCGACATGAACAGGCAATAAAGTACCTGGCGAACCCTTCACTCGATATTAAAGAAGTTGCTTTTCTGGTTGGATATGAAGACCAAAACTCGTTTTACCGTGCCTTTCACCTCTGGGAAGGAGTTACTCCTTTAAATAGGCGTTCTCAAAATGCAGGTATAAACACGATCAATTGATATTTTCTTAAAACAATATAAAGGAGTTATAAATCATGGAGATGGGATTAAAAAATAAAACCGCTTTAGTTACAGGGTCCACGAAAGGTATAGGCAAAGCAATTGCCATTGAACTTGCAAAAGAAGGTGTTCATGTACTCATTAACGGACGAAATTCAGAAGAGGTAGAACGGGTTGTAAATGAAATTAAATCAGAATTCCCGGCAACCTCTCCTCAAAATGCGGCAGCCGATATTGTGGATTCTCAACAAAGAGAGTCTTTATTTGTGAGATACCCTGATATAGATATTTTAGTTAATAATATGGGGGTATATGAAATGATGCCATATGAGGACGTTGATGATGAAATATGGGAAAAATATTTTCGTACGAATGTACTTGCCGCAAATGGATTATCTAAATTGTATTTACCAAAAATGTTGAACAATGATGATGGCCGCATTATCTTTATTGCCAGTGAAGAAGCCATTATGCCTTCAGGACAAATGCCTCAGTATTGTATGACAAAATCAATGCTATTGTCATTATCAAAAAGCCTGTCCAAATTAACAAAAGGAAAAGAAGTTACTATTAATACGATCATGCCAGGTCCCACCCTTTCTGAGAATGTGTATCAAATCATTGAGGGGATGTATCCTGATGACAATCTGGATTTTATAGAAAAAGAGAAACAATTCATGACTACAAATCTACCTCACTCTGAGATACAACGGTTTATCAGACCTGCTGAAATCGGCAGACTCGCTACATTTTTATGTAGTCCTTACGCATCCGCATTTAAAGGTTCTCCAGTACGGATGGATGGTGGAATGGTTCCTACTATTTTTTGATTTTTTTCTACCGAGATTATTAGAAGTGTCTTTCTTAAAATGTGAAATAGTCGCCATCTTGATTACAATAACGGGTTTGATTGAAGCGAAGTAGCTGGGTTCGCAACCAAAAAGTAGAACTAGTGTAGACTGGGCTGACCTTATAATACGAAAGGGCGCTTTTCTGTACCAGGAAAAGTGCCTTTCTTAATGTAAAGGGCCATTATCTTGAATAACCTACCAAGATTGTGAACGGGTAAAGTAAAGCATTGGTTGTAGTTATCAATCAACAATTGAAACATAAGTTTTCCTTGCACAAAGAAAAAACCTCTCTAAATTCCTGTTATTTAGGAATTACATGATAGGTTTGTTTTATATGTTGCTCTTCGAAAAATATTTCCGAGTATCTTCACGTATTTGTTTAGGTAAGACACGATCAATTTCTTAAAAATACTATCATTCGATTTTGAAGCCGGCAGTTTGTATAGGTCCTTGGGTGATGAGTTTGGAGAGCTGGTTGGCCATCTCTTCAGGTGTAGGCTTCTCATCTTGGTTTAACCACCATTGGATGACACCTACGAAGGCAGCGCTGATGAAATGGAGAAGGAGATCTTTCGGGATTTGGAATTGGGTCGGATCCTGCACGACTTCTTTTATATGCCTGTCGAACTTATCACGAATCACTTCTTCTAAATTGTTCCTGAAACCATTGATTCCATTTTTACCGAACATGACTAGATAGAACATCTGATGTTTTTGTATACATTGGTAAACATTGGTGACACTGCCTTTTAACCTCTCAATGTCCAGTTCTTGACCTGCCTGGTCGAAAGGCGGATTGATGACGCTGATCAATTCCTGGATGACATCAGAACTCATTTTTTCCAGAAGGTCATACTTGTCATCATAGTGAAGATAGAAAGTTGCGCGGTTGATTAACGCTTCATCTGCGATGTCTTGAATGGTCATTGCGTCAAAGCCCTTTTTTTGGATAAACTTCAAGAATGCTTCGTTAATGAGTTTCCTCGTCCTTTTTACTCGTAGGTCTGTTTTCTTAGCCATTTTTTCATCCCTCTTTTATCAAATATACAACAAATTTAAATCAGGTGTCGTTTATCAGACATATCGTTAAACATTGGTTATTGTATGTTTCTTGTATTCTTCTATAATGGCATTGTAAACAACATGGTGTTAATTAATCAAAAACTTGTCTATTAAGGGTGGATTGGATGAATTTCTTTAAGCAGAAGCTATTCTGGGGCGGGGTTGCTGGAATCCTGATTGCTGCCACCATTTTAACATTTTCATTCATGGGTTCCACCGTCAATCCAACACCAAAAGACATGCCGTTAGCACTTGTCGTGGAAGATGAAGGTGTGACACTCCCAACAGGAGAGCAGTTGAACTTCGGTAAAATGTTAGAAGAGCAAATCAAGCAGAATGACAATGAGAGTGTGAAATGGACCATTCTGGAAAGTCGCGAAAAGGCAATCAATGAGATGAATGACAAGAACTTTTATGCGTCTATCATCATTCCGAACGATCTATCTCAAAAGATTCCTACTCTATTAAGTCCAAGTCCACAAAATCCTGAAGTCGAGATTCTGATCAATGAGGGGCTGAACAAGCCAGCTGCCACAATCGGAGAGCAAGTGGCTAATGGAATCATCGCAAAGTTGAACCAACGAGTCCAAACCAATTTATATACGCAAGTGTCGGAGCGTCAGATGTCGTTAAGTGTAGAGCAAGCCCAACAGCTCGCCCAACCCATCTCTGTAAAAACGGAGAAGCTGAACCCTGTCCCGAGTTATACCGCAAACGGTAACGCGCCAGCCGTATTCACCCAGATTATATGGCTGACGACGTTCATCAGTTCCATGATCCTTTTTACAGTGGTTAAAAAGATCGGCTTACGATGGACGTCTCTTGTCAATCAACTGCTTGGCGGATTCATTTTCGTGAGCGGAATTACGGGTCTCGTATTCTGGTTGGCGAACAACGTGCTGGAGGTTGCGATCCCTGACAAAGGCGGCATGTTGATCCTAATGCTTTTCGTCGGTCTCATGTTCTATTTCATTCAGGGAGCGTTCTTGAACTGGTTTGGATATGCAGCAGCGCCGATTTTCATACTCTTGTTCTTCTTCTCGATGCCGGTCTTGACCCTGCCACCTGAAATGTTGCCAGACATCACAAAGAGCTGGCTGTATGATTGGATTCCATTCCGTTTCAGCGTAGAGGCGTTCAAGGATATCCTGTTTTTCGATAAAAACCCTTTGAATGACGGCATTGGCATATTAGGCTATACAGGTCTCATCTCCCTGCTCGTAATGAGCTTGTCTGTTTTGAAACCTACTGCTAAAAAGTTAGAACAACCGAAAGTAAAAGAACCTGCTAGAAGGGTCAATTAAAGAAATATCAAGGAGGATTTCTACATGACAAATTCAGACAAAACCATTTTAGTGTTAGGTGCCACGGGAAAACAGGGAGGCGCAGTTGCCAGGAAGTTGTTAGCTGATGGATGGTCCGTGCGCGCGGTTTCGCGGCGCCCGGAACAACCGGCTGCACAAGAACTGCAAAAAAAGGGCGCTACAGTCGTGCAAGCGAACATGGATAATCAGCAATCTCTCTTGGAAGCTATGCGGGGAGTTTACGGTGTTTATAGTGTTCAACCTTTGTATTCAAAGGATCCCGAAAAAGAGATCCAACATGGGAAAACAGTAGCGGATGTTGCCAAACAGGTCGGTGTCTCACATTTTGTATATGGCTCGGCCGGCGGCGCTGAAAGAGATAGTGGGGTTCCCCATTTTGAAACAAAGTGGCAAGTTGAGAAATATGTACGTGCTATTGGTTTACCTTTTACGATTCTCCGTCCAACTGGTTTCATGGAAAACTTTATAGGATTTAGTCAAGCTCATGAACAAAAATTGATGGTACAGGGATTTATGGATGTGAATACGAAATTACAAATCATCGCAGTGCAAGATATTGGGGCGTTTGCTGCAATTGCCTTTAACAACCCGGAAAAATACAAGGGAATGGCCATTGAAATTGCCGGGGACGAAGTGACGCTTTCAGAAGTGGCAAAAGTGTTTAGTCAAGTATTTGATACGCCATGTGAAGTTTTGGAGTCTGCCAGGGATCAATTTCAGAAAAATAAAATGTTTGAATGGTTAGAAACTGATGGGTATCAAGCTGACATTCCTTCACTACGTAAAATTCATCCCGATTTGCTTGATTTATCAACCTGGGTAAAGAATTCAGGATGGAATCCATTTGTTGAAGATGAAAAAGGTTCTAATGTATGATTTTATTAAGCAACAGAAGGTCAGACCAAGTTTAAAAAGAGAGGGTTCATTATTCAATAATGAACGAGTAGATAATTCAAGAAGCATTACGCCTCTTTTTCACTTGATATCTAATTATTGGGGAGTAATTTTGTGCTGACTTAGATTTACTTTTATCTTTAATTGCTCCCCTATACTCCTATTGGGGAGTTTTTTGTCTAGAATTAAGTGGATTATAGACAAAATTTCTGGAATTATTCTATACTAGGTAATAAATTCCACGTCGTGTCATGATGAGGTGCTTATACTGAACTCTAATCTATCTTACAGATTTTGTGATTATATGCGATTACTATAATACGAAGTGAATTTTGTAAACGATAATCGAAAATAAGCTCTGAAGGATTTGACTATCAAAAACATAATGAAGGTTTCCGTCAGTAGAAAGGGGAAATGTAAATTGGCTGCTCGAATCAAAGTCATCGAATATGATGAAGCAGAAGGAAAAATGAAGGAACTGTACGAAAGATTTAACGGTCAAATGGCCAATATTTTAAGGGTCCATTCACTGAATCCTAAATCATTAGAGGCTCATCTGGAATATTATAAAGTGATCATGTTTGGCAAATCCCCTTTACCACGAAGGTTCCGCGAAATGATTGCGACTGTGGTCTCGTCAACAAATGAATGTTTTTACTGAATGGAACATCATGGGGCGGCGCTCCATTTGTTGGTGAAAGACGAAAGTTTTGTTGAACAGTTGAAGCAAGACTATAAAGATGCAAACATAACAGAAAAGGAAGAAGCTATTTTAGATTATGCTGTAAAGTTGACTAGGAAACCAAACAGTGTTCATGACAACGATATACAGAACTTGAGAGACAAAGGTTGTACCGATCAGGAAATCCTTGATGTATGCCAGATAACCTCCTATTTTAATTTTGTAAATCGTATGGCGGAAGGGCTTGGCGTACAACTTGAAAAATAAATACTAAAAACGCCTGACATATATTGTGATATTTTGGAGTTTGTCGAGAAAGTAACAGCCTGTGGCACCACCCAGAATGAAGTTTAACTTGTCTCCATCGAAGACCTCTTTCCTCAAGATCATCATCTTCAAAAGATTAATCAGTACATCGATTTTACCTTAATCAGTAAGATTGCTACATACCTAGCCCGAATTGGCTAGATACGTGGGAGTCATTTCCTTATAAAAATATCTTATTTTCTAATCAGATTACACAAAGAAAAAAGCTTGTAGAGAAAGTATCTATAGTTTCTCTACAAAGAAGAGGACAGGGCTTCCAGGTCCTCTTCTTCCTTAACTACAAATTTTGAGTCTAATTTTTTTATTTGTTATATGAGGCACGTGTTTTATAAATAATTTTGCGGATGCTTTCAATGGATAAGTTGAACTTTTGTTCTAATTCTTCAAAAGACCAACCATCTTTATAAAATTGATAGATCTCCTGGTTTCGTCGAGCAAGTAATTGACGTGAACCGTTCATTTCTCCCCACCCAGCCCGCTGATTGTTCTTCTTGGGGATATATATCAACTCGCCTTGAATATGTTCTTGCACTTCTTGTAGCAAGCTAGGAGGGAACACCTCTTTCCCGTTCTTGTATTCCAAAATTGACATCCTCCTTATAGATAAGGTCTACGTGAATATACAATTTCACAATTTTCATCGTTTTGTACATCTCCTTTCATTAATATTGAATATAGGTATTACAAAATTGAAACGTAATTACAGTTATTTCTAGTATAAGGGGGTTTTAAGTTTTTTTAAAGTCGCAATTTTCAAAATATTAAAGGGCCGCTAATAGCGACCCTGTACTATGAGGTTTCCGACTAAGCGGAAACCACCTCAAATTTTGTGATCAACTTCAATCAGCCTCCTTTCGCATTATTTTCGGATCCGATACTTCTATTTACGCATACAACCAGCTATATAAACAAGTTACGAAATAATTATAATCGTTTTTTACCTAAATGAGTTTTCTTATTGTTTGATGGGAAATCAGCTAATAGGCTAGGCGGTTTATCCAAGTTATTCCTCACCAAATATCCATTCTTTTTTGAGGCGGTCGAATTCACCGTGCAGCTCCATTTCTTCCATCCAGAGGTTTACCCAGTTTTGAAAGGTCGGATCGTTCCGGTGCATAAGATAGCCTTTTTGGCTTTTGGTAAATGTGTTATCAGTCAAGGCAGCATATAGTCTCTCGTCTTTACTTGCATAGTAAATCGCTTCGACTCTGTCGGTGATCATGACATCCACTTCGCCTTCTGCGACCATTGGTGGTATATCTAGATTGTTTTCAATGACGACCACATTTGCTCGTTTGATATTAGCATCCACAAACTTTTGGTTCGTTCCTCCTGGGTTCACACCTATTGTAACTTCAGGTTGATCGATATCCTCTAAGCTTTGGAAACGATCTTTATCTTCCTCGCGGATCAATGGTGATTTCCCATCATCCAGATATGGGTGGCTCAAGTGAGCGGTTTTTTGACGATCTGTATTTCGACTGATTCCACCTACAGCGATATCAAACTTGTCGTCTAGAAGATCCTCCATTAATGTCGGCCAGGAGGTTCGCACAAACTCAACCTCTACTCCTAAATCTTCAGCCATAATTTTGGCAGCTTCGATATCTAGACCCTCATATTCGTTTGTTTCTTCGTTAAAAAAGGTGAATGGTTTATAATCACCAGTGGTTCCTACGCGTATGACTCCCTTTTTCTGAATCCGATCCAGTCTGGACTGCATGACAAATTTGTTTTTACTCTTATGTATGTCTGATCCTGATGCCTTCGCTGCCTGTTCTACTGGGATATAGGACTTACCATTTACATCCAATGTTGCGATCGTCTGACCATTCCATTCAAGCAGATCGCCTTTCTTCGCTTCTGCGAGCGAAAAATTCAATCCAGAAACTAAGAGGATACCCGTCAACACAACAATCAAAATTCTACTCCATGAATACTTCAAACTCATCCCTCCATTACAAATGATTGAAGCCTAGTATATGGAGATTTAAACCTTTAATCAAACTATTCGTCTGAAAATTCTAATAAACGGTTCTTTAGTAATAACATGATCGGAAAAGACTACAGATAAGAGAGGTAGATGGGCGCTCTTCTTTTGTTAGTGGTCAGATGTTGTTTTTAACTGGGGGACCAAAGAATTGATTAAAATATATAAAAAATTGAGTGTAAAATACATAAGTTATAAATGCCAATCCAAGACAGTTACCAGATTCTTAAGATACAGGAAATATTTCATTTAATCATAACCTGTAGCTGAGGTTAAATTAATAGGGAGTAATTGCGATTACTCAAATATTACGTGTGGAGTGATGGATCATGGCTCGAAATAAACTTTTGGTACCTGGTGCAAAAAATGCAATGGATCAACTGAAAGAAGAAACTGCCAATGAAATGGGGATTCAACCTGGTGCAGATACTACCTCACGTGAAAATGGTGCTGTCGGTGGTCAAATGACGAAACGTCTAGTCGGAATGGCTGAACAGCAAATAAGCAGCAATGAACAACAGCGATAGATTTATGAAAGAGGCCGTTTTATCGGTCTCTTTTAGGTTAATGCCGTTACAAAAAACGTTGCCATTACATAAACTGAATAAATACAAAAAAACTTGCTTTACTTAGTCATTTAAACGTGTTAAGATGATAATCAAAATAAAATGAATAATGAAAACTTCTTATCCAGAGAGGCGGAGGGACTGGCCCTTTGATGCCCGGCAACCATCGAATCAATCGCTTGATTGAGGAGAACGGTGCCAATTCCTGTAGGATGTTCAAACATCCTAGAAGATGAGAGGATCGTTACGAATAGATACGACCCTTTTCTTACTGGATGAGAAAAGGGTTTTTTCGTTGCAATGAATATCAGCGAAAAGCTCTCGATAGAAGTTTCGTTATTTTGAAAGGACAGATGAACAATGGAAACAGCTATTTTTGGAGCTGGATGCTTTTGGGGTGTCGAAGCATTCTTTGAAAAATTTGAAGGTGTTATTTCAACACGCGTAGGTTATATAGGAGGTACTGTCGAAAACCCGACATATGAACAAGTGAAGACTGGAGAAACAGGCCATGCAGAGGCGGTCAAGATTCAATACGATCCTGCCTTGATTTCATATTATGAACTGCTCAACACATTCTTTGAAGTACATGACCCGACTACTCGGAATAGGCAAGGAGTTGATGTTGGAGCTCAATATCGTTCAGTCATTTTTTATACTAATCACAATCAGAAACAAATAGCCGAAGAAAAGATCAAGGTATTAACGGAAAAAGCAGTATTCAAGCTTCCGATCGTGACTGAAGTTGAAAAAGCTCCTACCTTTTATGACGCTGAGGAGTATCACCAGAAGTACTTACAGAAGAATGGTGCAGTCGCTTGCGGGATGTAAGATTGGAGAAAAATGGCGTAAATATTAACCTTGTTTCACTATCCCCAACAATGGGTAGTCTAATGTCGAATAGTCTTTTCTAGGACAAGAATCGACATCACTAAGAAGGGCAAGGTTTTTATGTTACGTTTACAATACTTCATTCTTGCATTTGGAATCATCATTTTCCTTTCTCTATGTATTGCTGCGTTTGATGTTGACTCATCAAACGTAAGCAAGCAGGGTAAAGGAAATTGGGTTGGTGCTTGGACTGCAAGTATGCAACAACCTGGAAAAGACGGCGTGTCTCAACAAGGGTTTGAAGACCAAACAATCCGAATGATCATCCATCCTAATATGGATGGTAAAAAGTTAAGAATCCGAATGGCAAATACGTACGGTTCGGATTCACTGACGATTGAAGAGGTACGTGTTGCGCGTGTGAAAACGGGCGCAGAAACTGTATCTGGATCTGATAAGCAAATCACTTTTGACGGTGATCAGAAGGTAACGATTCCTTCAGGGAAAAGAACATTTAGCGACCCACTCCCGTTTAATGTAAAAAGTGATGAAAAGCTGGCTGTAAGTATTTATGTTAAAGAGAAGTCAGGTCCAGCAACATGGCATCCTCGTTCAATGCAGACGAACTATATTTCAGAACCTGGTAACCATAGTACTAATACGGATGATAATGCGTTTAAGGAAAAAGAAGATGCCTGGTTTTGGTTGGACGGCATCGACGTCATACCCAATGCAAAAGTTGATGGTTCCGTTGTTGTCTTAGGAAGTTCTATCGCGAATGGCAATCATTCTAAAATGGATGCAGACCATAGATGGCCAGATTTTTTAGCCAAGAGGTTCAAAGAAGAATCTGAAACGAAGATGTCTGTCCTGAATGCAGGCGTATCAGCAAATCATTTGATTAATAGTTCTTCTGATAAAGGAGAGAATGCGTTTGCGAGACTTGAGCAGGACGTGTTCAGCCAAACAGGAGTCAAGGCAGTGATTTTGAATCAGGGCCTGAATGACATAAGGCATCATCCAGAGTATGATTCAGAAAAAATCATCGAAAGAATGAAGGAAATCATTGATGCTTCTCATGAAAAAGGCTTGAAAATTTATGGCGGGACGTTGACACCTTTTAAGGGCTCAGGAATGTACACACCGGAAAAGGAAAACACTCGTCAGGAAGTAAATGAGTGGATCCGGAACAGTGGAGAGTTTGATGGCGTCATCGATTTTGATGAAGCACTAAGAGATCAAGACGATCCAGCACGCTATGATCCGAAATATGATGCTGGTGATCATCTCCATCCGAATGATGCCGGTTATGAAAGAATGGCAGAAATCGTAGACCTATCCAAATTCAAATAGGGGCTGAAGCAAAACATCTATGATTTGCTTCAGTCTCTTTTCTTTTATATAGAAGTTCTTTAATCTTAACGGACACCAGAGCCGTTATATGTGCCAAAATGCTGTGTTTTAGAAATTTAACGGACACCAAAGCCGTTATTTGTGAACAAATGGGCTGGATATTGAAGGTTTTTATGAAATAAGAGCGCTGGTGTCCTTTAGTTTTATAATAGTGAGCTGTTTTTGGAAAATAAGGTCTCCTGTGTCCGTTAGCACTTTGCCACAAGTTTCAGCTAGTAGCTTTCGGGTCTTCATGGAAATTTCACGAATTAGAATTTCGAACTAGCCGCACATTCAAATACTTGCACTTTTCATAAGGACAAATCAAAATAGAAAGTATGAACAATCGTTATAGGAAAGGAATTCATTCAAATGATTGAGATTGGGCTGACCGGGTGGGGTGACCATGACTCCCTCTATCCAGCAGATATCAGATCAAATGAAAAGTTGCAGACTTACAGCAGTTTCTTCCCGACAGTCGAAATCGATTCGGCTTTTTACGCTGTCCAACCATCGAGGAACTACGAAAAATGGGTCAAGGAAACCCCAGAACGTTTTTCATTCGTCGTCAAAGCGTATCAGGGGATGACTGGACACTCGAGAGGCGACATCCCTTTTTCCAGTGAAGAGGAAATGTACTACTTATATAAAGAGTCGATCAAACCTTTGCAAGCGGCAGACAAACTGAAAATGGTCCTTTTCCAATATCCGCCCTGGTTTGATTGCAACCGGGAGAACGTCGATTTACTAAGACAGGCAAAAGAACGGATGGAAGACATCCCGGTTGCGCTTGAATTCCGTCACCAGTCCTGGTTTCATCCTTCTTTCAAGGATCGGACGTTGGCGTTCATGAGAGAAGAGGGCTGGATTCACAGCATTTGTGATGAACCGCAATCCGGAGCAGGGTCCATACCGACTGTACTTGAACCAACACATCCAGAGCATACGTTGGTCCGTTTCCATGGACGCAATGTTCATGGATGGCAGAAGAAAGGGAATCCGAACTGGCGGGATGTAAGATATCTTTATCGTTACAATGAGGAAGAGCTTATAGAATGGAAAGAGAAGCTCCTGCAGCTTGAAAAGCCGGGGCATGAGGTGACGGCGTTGTTCAATAACAATTCCGGTGGAGATGCAGCAGACAATGCAAGGCGAATGGTCCAACTGCTAGGTATCGATTACGAGGGCCTCGCACCTCGACAACTTGACCTTTTTTAACGAGGCAAATATAGAGATTAGAAATAGACAGGAGATGATACAATGAGCATTCAAAAGCTCCATCTGTATCATGTGAATGATTTACATAGCCATCTTGAACAATGGCCGAGAATCATGGGCTTCTTGAAAGATCAGCAACTTGCCCACGAAGAGAAAGATGAACTGTTTTTACGTTTCGATATTGGAGACCATGCAGATCGTTTTCATCCGATTACAGAAGGAACAGCAGGTCAGGGAAATGTAAGATTGATGAATGAAGCAGATATTTTAAATGCAACGATCGGTAATAATGAAGGAATCACCTTTTCAAAAGAACAACTGGATCATCTATATGATGATGCAAACTTTCAAGTACTTGTTGCAAATCTGAAAGAAAAAAACGGACAGCGGCCGAAATGGGCAAAACCTTACCAAATCCATACCCTGCAAAATGGCCTGAAAATTGGAGTAGTCGGTGTGACCGCTCCGTATAAAGCCTATTACAACCAGCTTGGGTGGGAGATTCAGAATCCATATGAAGCACTCATTGGATCCGTAAAAGAAATCCGGAACCAGGTCGATATCCTTATTCTGCTTTCACACCTTGGGTTAGAAGCGGATAAACATATTTCAACTGAAATGGATGATATTGATATCATATTAGGCGCTCATACGCATCATGTCCTTCCAAAAGGTTTGCATGCTAACGATACGACTATCGGACAAGCTGGGAAATTCGGTCTATACATCGGCCACATGGAGCTTGAATGGAATGAAGACTTAGGGAAAATTGAATCTATCGAAGCGAGATGTGTCGACCTGCAAGAGTATGAGGCAGATCCGAAAAGTGTACAGCTTCTTGCCCAATTGAGCGAACAAGCCGATGAGCGATTAGCTGAGGTCGTGACCGAGCTAGATCGGCCACTCGAATTGGAGTGGTTCGGACCTTCTGCTTTTACAAGTTTATTAGCTGAAGCAATCAGGGAATGGTGTGATTCGGAAATCAGTATGATCAATGCAGGATTGTTGCTCGAACCATTGAAAGCAGGCCCTGTTACGAAGAGAGATCTCCATCGTGTGTGCCCTCATCCGATCAATCCGTGTAAAATCATGCTGAAAGGCGAATATTTGAAAGAAATGATTCATCATGCTATGACGAAGGAATTGGAACAGCGCGAAGTCAAAGGCCTGGGATTCCGCGGGAAAGTGATGGGACGGATGATATTCGATGGTGTAGAAATCATGGGTAAAGACATGGCTGATGGTGAGTACCACGTAAAAAGCATCTCAATAAAAGGGCAACCTTTGGATCCAGAAAAAATATACGCCATTGGTGCCATTGATATGTTTACCTTCGGCCGTTTGCTTCCATCTGTCCATTATGCAGAGGAAAAAATCTTCTACTTGCCGGAGTTGCTGAGGGATGTCCTTGCTTGGAAGTTAAAAACCTTTGAAAGATAGGCACTACGCCAACACGCTTTGTACTACTATGACATATTGATAGTAGTGAAAAGGAGCGTGAGAAAAGATGATTACGGTCACTCCTATCGAAATCGATGGGCATATGTTTACAGGCGTGACAGTGGCATTACCGAAAACTAACTTCATGTCGATCAGCAATGACAAAGGGTATATCATGTGTGGTGCACTTGATGTTGCGTTGCTGAATGAAAAATTGGCTGAGCGGAAAATAATCGCAGGGCGGGCTGTAGGTGTACGAACCCTCGATCAGTTATTGGAAGCTCCGTTAGAGTCCGTTACGTTAGAAGCTGAAGCAATTGGTATCACTAAAGGTACAAGTGGACGTGATGCGCTGCTTAAAATGGCTAAGTCATGAATATGTCCAAATTAATAGCTATACAACCCCCAATCATTGCATACATATAGCAATAGATAGGGGGTATTTTTATGTGGAGAATACGGAGGCGTCCCCGAAAACGACCTCTTCCATTCCAACATGTCTTTATCATATCGTTTATCATATTCTCTTTATTAACTGCGCAGGCATTATGGCTTGTAAATAAAGGGATCGAACCTGCTCTTATGGAGATTGCAGAAACTGAAACGGCAGATATGGCTCAGCTTGCCATCCAGAGTGCAGTTAAAAACAGGATCGTCGATACGGGTAACACAGATGGTCTCATTAATGTCACATTAGATAATGAGGGGAAGGTTGCCCGGGTAAGTACGGATCCAAAAGTCGTCAATGAGGTTCAATCTCTTGCGACAGCTAATGTTCAATCTTTGCTCGAACAGATTGAGCGGGGGAAAAGGCCGGATTTTGCAAACTTTGCAGGTATTGAAGTCAACCGAGAAGATGAATATTCCAATGGCATATTCACTGAAATTCCTTTAGGAAGAGCAACAAATAATGCTTTACTTGCCAACCTTGGACCTAATATTCCGGTCCGTTTCCGAATCATCGGGAGTGTAGAATCGTACTTTTACGAATCAACGAAGACTGCAGGCATCAATACGGTTCATTTACAGGGATGGATTGAAGTCATTGTGAAAACTCAAATTGTTGTTCCGTTTGAAACAAAAGAAAAAGTAATTACAACGAATGTCATGTTAGTTTCAGAATTAATACCGCAAGATGTACCGTATTATTATCATAAGGGAGATAGTAGTACAGGTGCACAGCCAGTCATACCAATCAATCCACAGATCGATATCGAAAACAAGAACAATGATGATAATAACCAAGAAAACAGTAATGAAGCAGAAAAGAAAAAAGAAGAGAACACCAATTGATTTTATACGACTCCTCACAACCCTTGTATTTTTATAGCTAATCCTTTATAATATTTAATGGCGCAAAAATATCATAGACCTTATCATCAGATGAGGTAGTGGAGCAAAGAACATCAGTACAATGATGCGAGAAAGACATCGATGCCCATCACTGGAAAGGGTTATTTGCCGAAGCAGTACACTTTTGTCGAAAGGTTTACTGTTGGGACTGCATCTAATAGGTGTAGCACTGTCATTATCCGGGCAGATTGGATAGTGGAGAACTACGTGATCGATGGGGGATAACTGTTACTTATAAGGTAACGATAGGTTATTTTCTATCTATCGTTGCCTTTTTTTATTTCATCCATCGATTAATTAATAGGAGGAGAACATCATCCAATGGAAAATACAATTTATTCTTTGATTCCACCTTTACTTGCATTACTTATGGTGGCCTTGACAAGAAAGGTGTTGCTGTCACTTGGGACAGGCATCCTCGTCGGAGCATTCATGCTCAACAACTTTAATATATTGGGGAGTTTCACCCAAATCTTCGAAATCATACGTGATCTTTTCATCACGCAGAATGATGCAGGCGCATGGGAAGTGAACACATGGAATGTATTCATCCTTTTATTCTTATTAATTCTTGGCATCATGACTTCATTGATTGCGATTGCTGGGGGAAGCCGTGCCTTTGGTGAATGGGCGATTAAAAAGGTGAAGACCCGTGTGGGCGCTCAAATCTTGACGATCGTTCTGGGTATCATCATTTTCATTGACGATTACTTCAATTCTCTAGCAGTTGGTAATGTAAGTCGTCCATTGACGGACCGCCATCGTATTTCTAGAGCAAAGCTTGCGTATTATATCGATTCGACCGCTGCACCTGTCTGTGTCATTTCACCTGTTTCAAGCTGGGGCGCGTATATCATCGGTTTGATTGGTGGTATTCTTGCCACTCATGAAGTAGCTGGAATTGGCGCGCTGGAAGCCTTTGTGAAAATGATTCCGATGAATATTTATGCACTTTCAGCACTGTTGCTTGTGTTTGCAACAGCGTTATGGAATATCAACTTGTTCTCAATGAAGGCACATGAAGAAAGGGCTGTCAATGAAGGGCAAGTATTAAACCCGGATAACAAAGCGGTGCCTGGTCAACAGATCGGGTTGCCTGAGAGCGATAAAGGAAAAGTAGGGGATCTGATTTGGCCGATCGTTGCGTTGATTGTTGGGACAGTCGCTGCAATGCTTTATACCGGTGCCCAAGCAACTGAAGGAAATGTCACCGTGCTTTCCATGTTTGAAAATACCGATGTTGCGAAATCACTTGTTTACGGCGGGTTGTTCGGATTAGCTGTCACGATTGTTCTTTTCTTGATGAAAAAATTGCCTGGAAAGCATTTTGGAACAGGTATTTGGAAGGGGATCCAATCCATGCTTCCAGCTATCTACATTCTGATTTTTGCGTGGGTAATCATTGCCATCATCGATGAAATCGGAACAGGAAAATATTTAGCTAGTATTGTAGATGACAACATTAATATTGCGTTCCTGCCTGTATTGCTGTTCTTGATCTCTGGAATCATGGCTTTTGCTACAGGTACTTCGTGGGGGACGTTTGGTGTCATGCTTCCGATAGCTGGGGAAATTGCAGCAGCGACTGACATTAGTTATATCCTTCCTGTACTGGCGGCAGTTCTTGCAGGATCCGTTTTCGGTGACCATTGTTCACCAATATCCGATACGACGATCCTTTCATCAACAGGAGCGGGAAGCAACCATATCGATCATGTGATGACCCAATTGCCATATGCGCTATTGGCTGCTGTCATCAGTTCGGTCGGATTCCTTATCATTGGTTTTACACAAAGCGTCATGTTGTCACTGCTGGTATCACTTGTGCTCTTGATCATTGTGGCTTTCATATTGAAGAAGATGAACTTCACAAGAATCGAATCACCGCGAGAACAAAACTAATTGATTTATTTAAAAAGCTGACTCGAATGGGTCAGCTTTTTTGTTGTGAAGAAAAAAGTGTGGGTGAAGGTGGCTAATGGGAACGAGCAGATGAAAAGAACACCGTCCTATCAGAGATTCGGCGTTATACGGGACAGGAAGCGGAGGAAAAGGCGAAGAGCTGTCCCGTAACGGAGTTATATGAGACAGGAATCAGTGAGAAATGTGAAGAGCTGTCCCGTAACGCTGTTATTCGAGACAGGAACCAGGGAAAAAACCAAAGAGTTGTCCCGTAACGCTGTTATTCGAGACAGGAACCAGAAGAAAAAGCGAAGAGCTGTCCCATAACGCTGTTATACGGGACAGGAACCAGAAGAAAAAGCGAAGAGCTGTCCCATAACGCTGTTATACGGGACAGGAACAGGATGAAAAAGCGTGCGCCTGTCCAACAGGATCGATGTGCGATCTGAAATAAGCGATAGCACCAATCCAACGGCAGAAAAACAATCAGTCCTAACTCCAACACTGAAACAGAAAAACCTACAAACGGATAAGAATTCTTTATGAAAAAAATGTAATAATATGTAGTATATTTATACCAAAACTGCAAATCTTCTATATAGACATTTATCACTAAATTTTTTGAAAATTCTTTGACAGGCCTCTATTAAAACAGCTATACTATAATCGAAATAGTCAGAAAAAAACTAAAGTTTTCAACTGTCGACTTTAGTAACAAAAACATTAGAGAATGGGGGAGTAATAATGGAGGACAGAGCACAGTGGGGCACTAGAGCAGGATTTATTTTGGCAGCTGTCGGATCCGCAATCGGCCTCGGAAACATATGGCGATTCCCTGCGGTGGCTTATGACAACGGCGGAGGAGCTTTCTTTATTCCGTATTTGATCGCATTACTAACTGCCGGAATTCCATTATTAGTATTGGAATTCACCATGGGTCACAAGTACCGGGGATCCGCACCGCTTACCTACCACCGTATGAATAAAAAGTCTGAGTGGATTGGTTGGTGGCAGGTTTTCATTTCATTTGTCATTTCTACTTATTATGCAGTCATCATTGCATGGGCTATTTCATATTCGATTTTTGCCTTGAACCTAAAATGGGGCGAGGACACAGAAGGTTTCTTGTTTTCGGAGTACTTGAATCTAAGTGCACCGGGAGAAGTAGGGAGTTTGGTACCAGGGGTATTCATTCCATTATTAATCGTTTGGGTCATTACACTGAGCGTACTTTTTAAAGGTGTTAAAAAAGGTATTGAAGTAGCAAACAAAATTTTCATACCAGCACTTGTCGTCTTATTCTTGATCATCGTTATCCGCGCAGTCACATTACCAGGTGCTGCGACTGGTTTAGAAGCTTTCTTTCAACCGAACTTTGATGCGATCTGGGATGGGAAGGTCTGGGTAGCGGCTTATGGTCAGATTTTCTTCAGTTTATCAATTGCATTTGCAATCATGATTACTTACTCGAGTTACTTGCCGAAAAAATCGGATATCACTAACAATGCATTCATCACAGGATTCAGTAACTCAGGATTTGAGCTTTTAGCAGGTATCGGAGTCTTCAGTGCTCTTGGATTCATGGCAGTTGCAGCTGACGTGCCAGTAGCTGAAGTTGTCACTGGAGGAGTGGGACTTGCATTCGTTGTCTTCCCGCAAATCATTAACCAATTCCCTGCTATGAATGAATTATTCGGATTCTTATTCTTTGCATCACTAGTCCTTGCTGGTCTATCATCATTGATTTCAATTGTGGAAACGTATGTAGCTGGATTCTCAGAGAAATTCGGAACTTCACGTACAAAGGCTGTATTTGTAGGTGGAGGACTTGCAGCACTAGTCTCAATCCTATTTGCTACACAAGGTGGATTATTCTTCCTGGATGCTGCAGACTACTTCATCAACCAATTCGGTATTGCTCTTGTAGGATTAGTGGAAGTAATCGCAGTTGCATGGTTCTTGAAGAAACTTACCGATTTCCAGGGACATTCGAATGAAATTTCGGATATCAGCCTTGGTGGATGGTGGAAGATCTGTCTGGGCATCATAACGCCGGTAATCCTCGGTTACATGATGTTCCAACTCTTCAAACAAAACTTGATGAGGGAATTTCCAACGGAGACCGGGAACTACGAAGGGTATTCGAACTTCTTCATTTTCTATTCCGGATGGGCTGTTGCAATCGGAGCTGTAGTAGTTGGAATCCTCTTCTCCTTGAAGAAGTGGAACAAAAATACTTCCCTTGATTCAGAAAAGGAGGTTAACTAAATGTCTGGTGGAGCAATTACAATGATGGTCATCGGAATGGTTGTCCTTTGGGGAGGTTTAGCTGCAAGTATTGCAAATGCGGTGAAAACGTCCAAGCAAAAATAAAATGTAAAAGGATGAGCTGGAAGTTCAGCTCATCCTTTTTTGTCTTGCCACGTTTTCTTTATTGGCTTATTTTTTATTACGATCTTGACGTTCCCATGCTTTGAGGTAGGGATAAGGGTCGAATGACCATTCGTTATAACCATTGTCACGATACATACCATAATGAAGATGCGGAGGGAATTTACCAGCTGTCCCTGGTGGTCCGTATCCAGAGCTCCCGACGTAACCAATCGTTTGGCCGGGCTTGACCACGGAGCCTTTCCCAATTCCTTTTTCGAAACCATTCAGATGCGCGTAATAATGATAGACATTGTTCAAGTCACGGATCCCGACGCGCCATCCTCCAAAACGATTCCACCCTGCGATTTCCACTATGCCATAAGTCGTTGCTCTTACAGGTACACCGTAATCTGCAAAAATATCGGTTCCTTCATGAATACGAAGTCCACCAAATCCCCGGCGGTCTCCCCATGTGTTCCGGAAGCTATAATTAGCCCTGATGGGAACTGGAAATGCACGCTCATAAAGACTAAGCGTTTGATACTCACGGTAAACCTTCGCGATCCCCATGATGATGTCGATGGTCTTATCACGATGGTAATGATCCCATAAACCGATTCTGATGTTTTCTTCATCAAAACCGTATGCCTGAAGGTAATGAGCAAATGTATATAATACATCCTCATCATTATTTCGATCTGCTTTTCCATCGTTATTTCCATCGAGCCCTAAGCCCCCGAATAATGAAATAGTCGATGCATTCGTATCATCCAAATTTGGGTTTAATGGTCCTACCCATTGTATTGGTGAATAGTAAATGCCGATCAATCCTTCTTCTTCTGGAAGGTCTTTTTGGGCACGCCTGATTGATCGTTCATATTGATCGATCGCCCCTAAGTAATACCACGGAATGGAGGTGAGTGCCTCCATTTTATGATAAAGCGCGTAACGCCCCACATCTTCTTTCTGATATGTCTTTTTTGCTTCAGTTATTTCAGTTGTACCAATGCTCACACCTATTATGAAAATGATTAACCATACAATTTTTTTCATACAGGGAATTCAGTCCTTTCCTGTATCATTTCATAATGTTAGTTTGTATTGAATTTGGCAAATAATGATTATCAAATGTTGGAAAACAGGACGTATGCTCGGATAATGGAACTTGAAGCAACAATATGATACAGTAGAAAGGTATTAGATCAACGCATCAGAGTAAGTGTCACTCAATGCCGGAATCTTAAACTAATCCAATATTGGAGTGAGTTAGATGGCGAAAAAAGAAGAACATATTCGAAAGCCCGAATGGCTTAAGATCAAATTAAATACAAATGAAAACTACACCGGTCTTAAAAAGATGATGCGCGAGAAGAACTTACATACGGTTTGTGAAGAAGCGCGTTGCCCGAACATCCACGAATGCTGGGCGGTTCGTAAAACAGCTACATTCATGATCCTAGGTGATGTATGTACGCGTGCTTGCCGTTTTTGTGCCGTCAAGACTGGTTTGCCTAATCAACTGGATTTGAAAGAACCAGAACGTGTCGCTGAATCTGTCAAATTGATGGAACTCAAACATGCTGTCATCACAGCGGTTGCTCGTGACGATTTGAAGGATGGCGGTTCAGGAGTCTATGCTGAAACGGTTCGTGCTGTGCGCCGTGCAAATCCTTTCTGCACTGTTGAGGTGCTTCCATCTGACATGATGGGGAAATATGAAAACTTGAAGACACTGATGGATGCTCGACCTGACATCCTGAATCATAATATTGAAACAGTTGAAAGATTGACGCCAAGGGTCCGCGCACGTGCGACATATGAACGTTCTCTTGAATTTTTGCGTCGGGCGAAAGAAATGCAGCCTGATATACCGACAAAATCAAGTATCATGGTGGGACTTGGTGAAACGAAGGAAGAAATCATTCAAACGATGGACGATCTTCGTGCCAACAATGTTGATATCATGACAATTGGACAATATCTCCAACCGACGAAAAAACACATGAAAGTTCAGAAGTATTATCACCCGGATGAGTTTGCAGAGCTTAAAGAAATCGCGATGTCAAAAGGCTTCAGCCATTGCGAATCCGGTCCGTTAGTACGATCATCTTACCATGCTGATGAGCAAGTCAATGCAGCATCGAAACAGCGTCAACAAGAAGCTAAATAACAAAGTTAAAGAGATCGATTCGTGATGGTAGTAACACCACATGGGTCGGTCTTATTTTCGTTTTATGATCTTTTTATATAAAAAAGAGGAAAGGCAGAAATAAAATCATAATGGGAAAATAGTTAAGACTCCATGCTAAACCACCTGGACAATACAAAAAGCGACCCGCTTAATTTCGGGTCACTTCTCTTATTTCATTCCTTCTGACATCCCTTTGCCTTCCATTTCGCCGTCTTTGTTAGGATCTGTGTAGCCTTGCGGTGATTTTTTCATTTCTTTGATCAGACCATCGATGCTACGTTTAACGTTTGTTGAAGTCTCATCCATATTTTTATAACGTTCAATGTATTCAAAAAGGGTTGTATCATCTGAAACATAAACATGGAACCATCGAGGAACAACGGACATCGCAGATCTTTTCACCATATCAGCTGTTTTTTCCCGGTCCTCCGTTTTTGCGTCATAAACGATAAGTACTTTGTCACTAGTTACGAGTGTAGCTGAATCTCTCACAACTTGATTCTGCATGATCATTCTCGAAATGGTATTAGAAAGCTGTTTTTTATTTATCTGTGGTCCTCCGCCAAAATTACGACGGTCATCGGAAGGGCTCTGAATTCGAGTATAACCGAAGTCATCCGTTGCCTCTTGCTGGGTTTTTCCCGGTGTTCCAGCACGATCTTTAACGTCCAACGTCGGATTCAATCCGTTTCCGTTTGCACCGTCATAATCTCCCTTATCCATTCCACAAGCAGGTAAGAAAAGCATTGTAAATGTGAGACCAGCAATAATGAATTTTTTCATTCACTGTTCACCTCCTACCTATAGATTTTGCTGTAACTTTTATGGTTATACTGTCAGAACTTGTACATCTACCCATAAATCGTGATAAAATAGAAATGTGAATGGAGTGATGAGATTGGTTTGCGTAAACGGAATCAATTATGAAGTTATAGAAGATTTTCGAGATGGATGGAACGAGGAAGAATTTACATCCAGATATAGCGAAATTTTACATAAATATGATTATATCGTAGGGGACTGGGGTTACAACCAGTTACGCTTACGTGGATTTTTCGACGATCAAAATGACAAGGCGAATTACGAAACGAAATTCAGTACAGTACCGGAGTATCTCTTGGAGTTCTGTAACTTCGGCTGTCCTTACTTTATCGTGAAAAAAATCAAAACGAACGAACCAAAAAAAGAATCGAAAAAACCGTCAAACAAAAGAGAGATGAGCAAAGCAGAAAAAGGGAACTGACGCAATGTCAGTCCCTTTTTTCATAGTCCATATAAGGAGGTTCGTCTTCACGATTCGGATCACTGTGCACTGGGTGGGCACCGGGATATTGTCGTGGAATGTCCTGGTGCATCGTCTTGTTCTCATAGTTGAAGGCACTGTAATAACGCTGGTCTTCATCAAATGGCGTCGATTTGCCCAGTTTTGTATTGATTGGAGAGCCGTAAGCACCCTCCGGTAAGTCCTCGGGTAAGACGAAATTATGCATCGTCTCGACGTTAGAGAAATCCGTGTACATTTCATTCTCTTTTCGATAACCTTTTCTTCTTGCCAAAGGACACCACTCCTTCTAGGCTTTGGATAGGTGATACTATCCATTATTATATTGCCCTGGAAGCGTGGTTATTACTGAAGTTAAAAGCTTACATTACATAGCAATCTTTCTTGCTCTTGCACTTAAAGAAAATATAAAATACTTTCTTCAGTATAAGGGCAACTAAGACTCGACCTACAAAAGGCTTGGTCTCGCCAAGTTTTCTTTAAAAGTCGTTGATTTCCGCTCCAGGATACTCGCTTTCCGCGGGGCGTGCTGTGAACCCACTCGTCGCCTTGCGCCCTCAGGAGTCTCCTTTTCAAGGAAGCATTTGTGCTCCTGCGTCTACAAGAAAGTCCTGTCGAAGCGAGCTTCCTCGTCGCATGCCTTTCAAGGAGATTATTCAGGTAGTAGGCACGCTGATCCCGCAGACAAGGAAAGCTTCAGCAGCGTTACATCACACGAAGAAAATGCGATTTTCATTTTCGAGGAGTCTCGTACCTTGCTCTCCAATCACCTTGCACAAGGTGGTTTTTTAAAATGACTCAAAAGCAACAACCTTTTAGAAAGAGCAGCAAAAAAACCACCGGCGGACCAGTGGTTTCCAATGCATTTTATGAAAGGACCTCTTCTTCTAAAAATTCCCGAAGTTCTTGTGCGTCTTCTTCGTTTAAGCTGAACGCATGCTCCAAATAACCCGGTTCTTCTAAATCATCTCGTCCGATGATCGCGAAACGGCCACCCTGGATGTCCAAAATAAGTGGTTTTCCATAATGACGATCCGTTTTCGTAATCGCAAGATCAAACCGTTGATTTTCCCCCATGAAGCTTACAAATCGTGTTTTTGTTTCTTCAACATCATCGTATAAAAAGAATCGTTCAGTCATCTGTATACAACTCCTATTCCATTACTAGGTTCGGCTTGTGATCCAAGTGGTGCTGTGCTTTTATCGAGCGGATCGTCTTTGTCTTGGCTCTCATGACGAGTGAATCCGTTTCGACATAATCGCCGGAGAGGAAGCGGACGCCTTCTAAAAGCTCTCCACTGCTTACTCCCGTTGCTGCAAAGATTGCATCGTCTCCTCGGACAAGGTCATCCAGGTGTAAAAGCTGTGTTGGATCTTCCAGTCCCATGCGGATGCATCGATCTCGTTCTTCATCATTGTGTGGAACGAGTCGTGCTTGCATATCTCCGCCAAGGCATTTGATTGCGGCTGCAGATATGACGCCTTCAGGTGCGCCTCCTGTTCCAATAAAAAGATCGATCCCGGTATTAGGTAAAGCTGCAGCGATGGCGGCACCGACATCTCCGTCTCCGAATAGTTTAACCCGGGCACCTTTTTGACGGATGCGCTCAACGAGTTCTTCATGTCTAGGCCGTTCCTGGATGATGACGGTGAAATCATGCAGTCGCTTGTTATTCGCTTCTGCAACGACATCGATTATTTTTTCAATCGGGTCGGAAAGACTTACTTTACCTGCCGCTGCTTTACCGACAACAAGCTTTTCCATATACATATCAGGCGCATGCAACAAGCTGCCCCGGTCCGCTATGGCGATGACCGCCATCGCATTCGGATGTCCTTTTGCGACAATATTCGTCCCTTCCAATGGATCCACAGCGATGTCGACTTCCGGACCATGGCCGGTACCGACTTCTTCTCCAATATAAAGCATCGGTGCTTCATCAAGTTCACCCTCGCCGATGACGACAGTTCCTTTGAGGTTCACTGAATCAAACATTGCCCTCATGGCTGTAGTAGCAGCATGGTCTGCTTCATTTTTCAAGCCTCGTCCCATCCATTGTGCCGAAGCGATTGCTGCTGACTCTGTTACACGTACAATTTCTAAAGCTAATTCGCGATCCATCATCGTCCCCCTGGTTTTTTATATTTATGTCCTAATAATAAGTCTCCTAGGACAATCATTCGTATGACATATTGCTCTTATTATGATAACAAGGAATTGTCGAATAGAAAAATATTTCATCGAAAGTTAGAATTTTCTAATATTTATGGTACACTAAAAGGACTATGGTGCAACCTCTGAGGTGATAAATTTTGCATAATCAACATAATGACTGGCTTCTATTTTGGAAGCACCTGTTTGCTACGAACCAAAGTCTGCGTTTTTTTCCACCACACTTCTGGTTGCGTAATCCAGTAACACCAATCCTGAAAAAATCATATCGCAGCCACCGTACGCATGTCGTCGTGGTTTTCGATGTGCAGACCTATAAGCATCAGATTGAGCAGTTTGGATTGACTTATGTACAACAATTTGAGAAAGATGTAAGACGGTTGTTCAAAAAAGTTGTTTGTGAAACGGTGAAGGATGATGAAATCTTATTTTTGCAGCAATATTGGGGAGACGATATCGTACTGCTTCTCTCCATACAGCAAGATAAAAATGTCATTCATGAAATCGAGAAATACATAGAAAATATCAAAGCGAATATCAATGAACATTTTTTTGCATACAAAAAAGAGGACGAAGAAAGCTTTCAAACCGGTTATATGGTGATGGACGCACATACCGATCAGCCGTTCCAATCGTTTTTGAATGCGTATCAAAAAGCGCTGGTCATGGCAAAAAAAGGTGTCGGGGCAAAATATAATCATATGGTCCATGCGATTAAAGAAATCATTCAAAAAGAAAATATAACCTTATATTCGCAGCCGATCGTCAATGTCCATGAATTAGACGTGATCGCATGGGAGGTATTGACCAGAGGGCCGGAAAACACGGTCTATGAACATCCTTTACAGCTATTCAGTATGGCTAGGCAGACAAATATGCTCTACCCATTAGAAATGCTCGTCATCAAAAAAGCCCTTGAAAAAATGAGGGGAGAGGATGCGATTTTCATCAATGTCACACCTCAAACGATCGCGCATGAACATTTTATCGAAGATGTGGATGTCATTTTACAAGACCATGAACATATCGATCCCTCGCAAATTGTTTTTGAGATTACAGAGAGTGAATCCGTTCAACGCTATACGCATCTTACGCAGACGATCGATCATCTTCACCAACGTAAAATCAGGATTGCCTTGGATGACACTGGTGCTGGTTATGCAAGTTTAAACTCGATTTCTTTCCTGCGCCCTGATATTATAAAAGTAGATCGTTCATTGATTGAAAACATCAATGGAAATAAGCTGAAGGAGTCTATGCTGCAGGGGCTGATCCACATTGCAAGGGAAGCGAATGCACAAGTTGTAGCAGAGGGCATTGAGACAGCAGAAGAAGCATCCGTCATGAAACGCAATGGTGTTCATATGGTGCAAGGCTTCTTTTACGCCCGTCCAAGATTGATCCCAACTCCCACAGCGGGTTAATGCTTTTAGAAGTCAGGTGATAGGATGTATTTTGTCGATCGGAAAAAGATTGAAGAACTGTTGCGCTTCATGAGTCTGCGTCTCGAAGTGCTCGAAACGGATGAGTTTGATGAAACGATGAAAGACCAGATGGGGTTAGAGCGTCTGGGGCACATGGTGATTGAAACCATCATAGATGTTGGAAATAAGATGATTGATGGCTTTATCATGCGTGATCCAGGAAGTTACGAGGACATCATTGACATTTTAGAGGATGAAAATGTGGTCCCTGGTGAAAATGCAATAGAGTTGAAAAAAGTGATCGCTCTACGTAAAATGCTTGTACAGACTTATACAGAAGTCGATCATAAGCATGTAGAGGATGTACTGAAGGCTAATTTACAAGCTTTGCACGTCTTTCCCGAACAAGTCCGGACTTATTTGACAGAAGAACTGGGTCCTGTATCCGCATTTTTACCAGAAGAGGAATAACATCAAAATTTGAGCTGTCTAAGAGGGACAGCTTTTTTTGTGTGAGTCGAAAAAAAAGTCTAAAAACTACTCTCCATAAGTCTGAAAAATAAGGCTGTAATCGCAAACTATGTTGCTCTTGCACTTAAAGAAAATATAAAATACTTTCTTCAGTATAAGGGCAACTAAGGCTCGACCTACAAAAGGCTTGGTCTCGCCAAGTTTTCTTTAAAAGTCGTTGATTATCGCTCCAGGATGCTTGCTTTCCGCGCGGCGTGCGGTGAGCCCGCAGGAATCTTGTACCTTGCTCTCCAATCAACTTGCACAAGGTGGTTTTTCAAAAATGACTTAAGAACGACACTCTTTTAGAAGAGAGCCAAAAATAAAAATGGGATACTCCATTCGTCAAACAACATTTCTTCATCTATTCCGTGGTATCCTACACTTAACAAAAAAATTCAATTGCATTTGAGGAAGTGGAATGACATGAAATATGAAGGTTATCTGATTGATTTGGACGGTACGATGTATAAAGGGAAAGAAGAGATTGCAGATGCTGTAGAATTTGTGAAGAAGCTTGAAAGAGAGGGCATTCCTTACTTGTTCATTACCAATAATTCGGCAAGTACACGCCAACAAGTGACGGACAAACTTTTAAAATTCGGTGTTCCTGCAACGCCAGAGCATGTCTTTACATCATCGATGGCTACTGCTGAATATATGAAACAGGATCAGCAAGGAAATCGTGTATATATGATTGGTGAAGAGGGACTTCGAGCGCCGATTGAAGCTAATGGTTTTGAAATTGTAGATAACGATGCTGATTATGTGGTTATGGGGATTGATCGTAGTCTTACTTATCAAAAATTGGAGCGGGCATGTCTGGAAATGCGGAATGGTGCACGTTTTCTATCGACCAATAAAGACGTTGCTTTTCCGACTGATCGTGGCCTTGTCCCTGGGAATGGGGCTTTGACCTCTGTTGTAGCTGTTTCAACTGGTATCGATCCGACCTTTATTGGAAAACCTGAACCGATCATCATGGATCTGGCGATGACAAAGATGGGCTTGCCGAAGGAAAAAGTACTTATGGTCGGGGATAATTATTTGACTGATATTTTAGCAGGAATGCGTGCAGGAATCGATACACTTTTGGTCTATACTGGGGTCACGACCAGTGTCGAGGACATCCCACCTAAAGACAGACCAACGCATACGATCGATTCTTTGCATTTATGGGATATCCAATTATGAGGAAATCTTGCGAAGAGGAGTCCACTTTAGTCTGCCTACTCCGTATTTGCAGCTCTATGTGCCAATCGGCTCGAGGCAGCAGCTGCTATTGCACCGACGATATCATCTAAAAACGTATTGCATTTTCCAGTCGTTTTATCATTCAGCACACGTAAAATACCTGGTTTCTGTTTATCGATATAACCATAATTTGTGAATCCGATGGATCCATATATGTTTACAATGGAAAGGGCGATGACTTCATCAACGCCATATAGTCCTTCATCTTTTTTGAGAATATCGAGTAAGGGTTCTTCCAGTTTATTATTTTCAGCCAATACATCGAGTTGGATTCCGGTTAAAATTGCATTTTGTACTTCACGTTTGGCAAGTACCCGATCGACATTATATTTACAGGTTTCAATATCGAGATCTGTATGATATTGGCTTTGCAGAAGATATACGAGTTCTGCAATATCGTTTTCGGTGACTCCTCGGTCCCGCAGCCATCTACGGGCCATGATCTCGACTTCGCTTTGTTTTTCTGGTTTGTTTTCGTCCATAGTCCAGTCCCCAATCTAAGATTTGTTCATTATCATTTACGTCAAGGCTCTACCAAGTTTTCTTCAGTATAAGTACACAAGCTGGTGGCTTCTGAAGTAATACACCGACGAAGGAAATACAATTGGCTTCTTCGATGAGCTAATGGCACAGCCTACCCCTAAGGCTTGGCTGTGCCAAGTTTTCTTAGTATATGGTGTTTAGGTTATGTTATGAACAAAATCAAAAATTGCGAGTAAAAAGATAAACACTCCACCCATCTGTTTCATAAACTATATATACATGGGAGGGGAGTGAAAGCATTTGTTAGAGCGCGAAATATATCACCACTATAATTTATATGTCGATCAACGAACTCGTATTGGGGGATATGAGGGATTTCGTGCACATGATCGCTATTATGTGTTGGTACCGATGATGGATGGGAATTACCTGATGCTGCAGGATATGCAGACCATCATGAATTATTTAAATCAAAAGGGAGAAAAGGATTTGCCTGCCTGGGTGACGAACCAAAGGGGAAGAGTGGTTTCTAGAGTCGAAGGCCAGGATACGATTCTCTTTGAACTCCCGAGGTTCGAACGGTCGGAACGTGGATCGATCGGCCAACAGTTAGGAAAATTCCATAAGGCCGGCGAAAACTTTCCGGTGATGAATGAAGAACTGATCCGTTACAACCAGTGGATCGATCTCTGGACATCCCGGCTTGATCAATTGAAAGAGCGTTATCACTCAATCAGTCAAAATGGACCATCGAGTGAGTTCGACCTTCTATTTTACGAATCGTTTCCTTACTATGAAGGATTGACGGAAAATGCGATTCAATATATTGTCGATTATGAGTATGATCGGAACGGTAAAGAAGAAGGGACGTATACGATCACCCATGAACGATTCCATTCAGGGTCCTGGATTCCGATCAAACAAAACGATAATCTATTCATGAAGTTGCCTCTTAACCTGGTTGTGGATCATCCTGTTCGTGATGTTGCAGAATATGTACGTCATCTGGTCACCCAACAAGCAAAAGGGGATGTGATTTCCGGATTCCTTAGTGATTATACAGAGGAAAAGCCATTAACTAGAGGAGGATGGCGCCTTTTATATGGTCGTTTACTATATCCAGCGACGTATTTTGATGTTGTAGAAACCTATTATAATGCGACCAGATCTCATGAGAGAGAGGGCCTGGCGAATCATCTCAAGTATGTCTTATCACTTGAGGAAAATCACGAATCCTTCATGAAGAATTTCTTTAATATCAGTGGACTTCCACGTGATGTCGTCCAATTCGAGCCAGTTGGATGGTTGACGAAGTCGTAAGAGCAGGAGGGGGCTTTTACGTAAGTGTATTGACAAGTGAGAAGCTTGTAAAGCACTTATTAGCGCCTTCCGATACATATAGACCAATAGATCAAGGAGAGTGAAACGAAAATGGACAACCCTTCTGTTTTCATTACTAGAAAAGTACCTGAAGATACGATTGCACCGCTGCGTGAAGTAGCAGATGTAAAAATGTGGGATTATGAAGACACACCTGTACCAAGAGAGATTTTATTAGAGGAAGCAGAAACGGCAACAGCCCTTTATACAATCCTTTCTGATAAAATCGATCGTGAATTGTTTGAGCGGGCAAAACATTTGAAAGTCGTCGGAAACCTTGCTGTCGGTTATGATAACGTGGATGTCGGGGCAGCTACTGAACACGAAGTTATTGTCTGTAACACACCGGATGTATTGACCGATACGACGGCAGATCTCGCTTTCGCCCTCCTGATGGCCACTGCTCGCCGGATACCAGAAGCAGAACACTATATCAAAGAGGGAAAGTGGGGAAATTGGAGTCCGTTGTTACTAGCGGGTCAGGATGTTCATCATAAAACCATCGGGATCGTTGGGATGGGGCGGATTGGAGAAACAGTAGCAAAAAGGGCTACCGGTTTTGAAATGGAGATTTTATATCATAATCGATCACATAATGAAAAAGCAGAAAAGGAACTGGGAGCAACATACGCTTCTTTTGATGAAATTCTGGAACGTTCAGATTTTGTTCTGAATTTGACACCGTTGACTTCCGAAACAGAAGGGATGTTCAATCGGGACGTTTTCAGCAAAATGAAAAAGAATGCGATTTTTCTCAACGTAGGTAGAGGTGGTGCTGTCGTTGAAGAAGATCTTGTGGCGGCAATCGAACAGGGAGACATAGCTGGTGCTGGCTTAGATGTGTTTAAGAAAGAACCGATTCCTGAAGATCATCCGTTGGTGCAGCTGCCAAATGTCGTCTGTCTGCCGCATATCGGGAGCGCAAGTGTAGAAACAAGAAAAGCGATGTGCAGCATGACAGCGCGGAATATCAGGAATGTCTTGAAGGGAGAAAAGCCCGAAGCTACAGTAAATTGGGATGAAATCAAATAGTAAGGTGTTTTAGTAAGGCTCTTTTCTAAAAGATTGTTGCTTTTGGGTCATTTTTGTAAAGAACCATCTTGTGCTAGTTGATTGGAGAGCAAGGTGCGAGACTCCTGCGGGATCAGCGGGACAGGTGAGACCATTCCATGTCGCAAGGCGACGAGTGGGCTCACCGCACGCCCCGCGGAAAGCGAGCATCCTGGAGCGGAAATCAACGACTTTCAAGAGCAACAAAGTTGCGAAAACAGCCTTTATTAAAGATTACTACTTTATTAAAAAAGCAAATAGAAAAAAGAGCGGATCTCTATGGTCCGCTCTTCCAATTTATAACACGATCGCTCAGCCAGGCGAAAAAAGTCCAGCTTCGTCAATTTTAAAATACTTGTTCTAATTCCGTTACCCCAGGTACTTCTTCAAGCAATGCACGCTCGATACCTGCTTTCAATGTAATCGTTGAACTTGGGCAGCTTCCGCATGCTCCCATCAATCGAACCTTTACAATTCCGTCTTCGATATCTACTAGCTCAACGTCTCCACCATCACGAAGCAGGAAAGGTCGTAATTTATCAAGTACCTCTTCGACTTGTTCACGCATAAATATCTACCCCTTTCTTATTTTTTATTATAATCATTTTTATGAAAAAATGCTATTGTAAAAAGCTGTTTACCTACATTATTTATCTTATCACATAACAAAAGCGTATGAAATAAGACGTAAGAAAGTTTTTAGCTTAATCTGAAGATTGCTCTTACTTTTCTCAATTACATGAACCTAAATAATAATCAAGCTGAAAAATATACGTGTAAAAAAATGCAAATAAAAGAGAAGCTGTCCCTTAAGAAAGTGTCAGGCACTTATGGGACAGCCCCTATTGAAGATTTAGTTCGTGTGGTATTTGTACATCCATAGAATTCCGGATTTCAGAAGTCGTGGAACTCGGCCGGTAAGGGCTGTTCCTTTCATCATGCCGAAGCCATGCTTTTTCCCAAGTGAACCGAGAACACCTTTCAACTTGATTTTGGGGAGTTTCTCCAAAGGTTCGTCCTTCCAAAGCTTCAACAGCACCTCCACGATTTGATCTCCTTGTCCTTCAGCAAGCTGAGCACTTGGTGCATGAGGGAGGCTTGCGCAATCACCGACGACAAACACATGCTGGTCGTCTGGGAGATGGTGATGAGGCGATAAGACGATGCGTCCAGATTCGTCTTTTTCAACATCCATTTCTCGAACAACCCGGTTCGGCTGGATCCCAGCCGTCCAAACAATTGCGTCACAAGGAATCGCTTCCTCGTTGTTATACAGCATGTTGGGCTCAACACGTGTAATGTTGGATTTGTTGACGACCTCGACACCATGATCGATGAACCACTTTTGTACATAATTACTTAGTCGTTTCGGAAAAGCGGAAAGGATCGTTTCACCGCGGTCGAATAACTTGATTGATAAATCCGGGCGGCTCTCACGCAGTTCACTTGCCAGTTCCACACCGCTTAAACCAGCACCTACTACACCAACAACAGCCTTCGGCGGCAGGTTATTCAACTTCTGATAAGTTTCACGTGATTTATCGATGGTCTGTATGCTTAACGTATGTTCAGGTGCACCAGGGACCCCATGATACTTGTCTTCACAGCCCAGACCGATGATCAAATCATCATATTCTAGAGGTTCGTCGTTTTCGAAATTGATTTTTTTGTTGTCAAGATCGATGTCGGCAACCTCTCCATATTTAACGATGACCCGTGAATCCTCAGGGAAACTCACTCGTATGTGATGATCTGAAACTGTACCGGCAGCAAGCGCGTAATATTCCGTTTTTAAACAATGATATGGCAGACGATCCACCAAGGTAATTTGTATGTCTTCTGGAAGTTCGGAATCAAGTAATCCATGGATTATCTTCATACCGCCATATCCAGCGCCTAAGATGACAAGCTTTTTCATTCTGTCATTTCCCCTTTTTTCGTAAAATCCTTGTATACTGACTTCCAATAATGTCATGACCCGATGAATCAAAGCGTCCTTCGTGTCGTCGGTGTGTGATGTCGACAAAACATAATGGAAATGGCTGTTGCAAACATGGGCACAAGTAGTCAAATCGATTTGTGAACTCAACTCACCTCTTATGCTTCCTCTATTTAAAATCGTCATCCAATACTTGATCAAAGGACTATTATCGGTAATGACGGTCGCCCAAAGATCCCTCGTAAAATCCGAATCAAGATCATAGTACGTTAATAGATGACGGACCAATACTTCCATTTGCTTTTGGAAGGGTTGTGAAAGAATATACCCTTTTCCTAAGAAAATACTCAATGTATGTAAGCGTTCTTCGGCAAAATGCTGCATTAAATCCTCTTTAGAAGGGAAATAATTGAAAAACGTACCTTTTGCAATATTTGCTCTTTCGGTGATTTCCTTGACGCTTGTATGAGCATATCCTTTTTCATAGAAAAGTTCCAACGCAGCTTTGACGATATTTTCTTCAGTGAAAGTTCGTTTTTTGTTGCGGTTCACTTCAAGCTGCATCTCCTTATACACATTTTAAAAAACTGAAGTGTCTTTTCTCAGTTCCACCAATAAATGACCGTGGTCATCTGTAGTATAACGAAATTGTGGTAAATCTACAATAATGATATGTAAAATAATGTTGTTGAGTCAGGTATGTTGACGGAAAACAGTGTAAGGATGTAGGATAAGGATGGAAAGAAAGGTGGTTGAAAATGAGACCAATCATCGAATTCTGCGTAAGCAATCTGGCTAACGGATCCCAACAAGCAAGAGAAATTCTCGAACGGGATCCGAACCTCGATGTAATTGAATATGGTTGTCTCGGAAACTGTGGACAATGCTTTCGATCACCGTACGCTTTAGTGAACGGTGAATACGTTCCGGGTGAAACACCTGAGGAACTTGTCGACAACGTTTATCAATATTTAGAAGAAAACCCGATGTTCTAAGGGTCATATAGATAAACTGGGAAAGATCTCTTTCATGGAAGAGGTCTTTTCTTTATGGTTAGATTTGTAAACTTATATCTTAGTTGACTTTAGTTTGTTTTGAGATCATTCAAGTGAAATTTACGACATTAAGTGGTCCGAGACTTCACCTTTATAAAATATCTTCGACTATAATAATGACCTTCGACTAAATACCACCACGTCCTGTGGTGAACGTCGATGTCAGCAGAAGTATAGCTTCTTAGAATTCTCATCGCAGACACGAAAATCGATTTCATTTTTGTGTTGGCAGCTTGTGCAAATGAGGAGGCTTCCGGTTCGCCCACGTAAAGGGAGTGTATTTCTCGTAGAATTTTACAATTACAGGCACTAAAAGTAGAGTAGTTTTACGAAATAGTATGGATAGATATGGACAAGTGGGGGAATCTACATAATTAAGAAGGCACATGAAAATTTTGGAGTACGTGGAACAATTCTGAAAATAAAATTAACCCTTGTAATTTTGTCGAATTCTGTTACATTATTAATGGTGAAACGTTAGATGTCAGACAACATACCTTGACGCAAAAAGAAAGCGTTTTCGGATTTTTACAATACATTAGGGGAGTGAACATTATGCAATTTGCATGGGGGATCGGTGGTATTTTAACGATCTTGCTGATTGCGTTTCTTGTGTCGAATAACAAGAGGAAAATTCGACTAAGAACCGTATTAGGTGGTTTAGCAATCCAAATCGGATTCGCACTTATTGTTATGAAATGGAGTGCTGGTAAAGCAGCATTGCAAAAAGTCTCAATGGTTGTTCAAAACATTGTTAACAACGCAAATGAAGGAATTAAGTTCCTTTTTGGAGGACTCGTGGCCGAAGACAGCGGTCTTGGATTTATTTTCGCATTCCAAGTATTGACGATCATCATTTTCTTCTCATCTTTAATCGCAGTTTTGTACTATCTAGGAATCATGCAATGGGTTATCCGTTTGATAGGTGGAGCTATTTCTTTCTTATTAGGTACTAGTAAAGCTGAGTCACTTTCTGCAACAGCGAACATTTTCGTTGGACAAACAGAAGCACCATTGGTTGTTCGCCCATACTTGCCACGAATGACTCAATCTGAGTTATTTGCGGTAATGGTCGGGGGACTGGCGTCAGTCGCTGGTTCTGTATTGATCGGGTACAGCTTGCTTGGTGTACCACTTGAATATCTATTAGCTGCAAGTTTCATGGCAGCACCAGCTGGGCTAGTGATGGCGAAAATCGTTTTGCCTGAAACAGAGGTTTCTGAAACAACAGATGAAATCAAAATGGAAAAAGACCTTGAAGCAGTCAACGTTATCGATGCAGCGGCTCGCGGAGCTTCCGATGGATTGAAACTTGCATTGAACGTCGGGGCAATGTTGCTTGCATTCATCGCATTGATCGCAATGGTTAATGGATTGCTTGGTTGGATTGGTGGATGGTTCAACTATGACCAATTATCACTTGAACTGATCCTTGGTTATGTATTCGCTCCATTCGCATTCATCGTTGGGGTACCATGGGATGAAGCGGTACGTGCAGGTAACTTCATTGGACAAAAGCTTGTTCTGAATGAATTTGTTGCATATTCTGCATTTGCACCTGAAATTGGTGAACTTAGTGATAAAACGGTAGCTGTTGTCAGTTTCGCACTTTGTGGATTTGCGAATTTATCGTCTCTTGCAATTCTACTGGGTGGTCTTGGTGGTATTGCGCCAAACCGTCGTCCAGACATCGCGAAACTTGGTGTCAAGGCGATCATTGCTGGATCATTAGCAAATATGCTGAGTGCAGCAATCGCTGGTATGTTGATCTAACTTAGAAGTTTGATGGATAGTCCCTCGCTTTGTGCGGGGGACTATTTTTTAACACTTTAAGAAAATATGAAATACATTAATCAGTATAAGTGCACAAGCTGGTGGCTTCGGAAACAATACATCGCACGAAGGAAAAGCAATTGCTTTTTCGAGAAACTGATGGCTCACCCTGCGCCTGAGGTTTGGCTTTACTATGTTTTCTTTAATTTTACGACGGGCGGAAGTTCTTTAGAGTTATCCTGAAATTTTTAGTCTAGTACACAAATAGACATAACTTTTAATGAGTAAAATGTACCTATTTTCCTGCATTCCATTATCTCAGTAAATGTTATCTATAAAGGTTTTAGATAGTAAAAAGTGATGTTTTCTTTAACAGTAGGAACTATTCATTGTCATTCATCAAAAAGCTGATTATACTAATAAAACAAAGAGAAAAGCAGGGGGAAAAGTATGTCTTCTTTCAGATACACATGGCCGTATGAACGGATGATGAAAGATATTTATATCCAGCAATGCCCGTATTGCGACAAGGAAAATATTTTGACGAATTTAAAAGAAGAAGACCTTCAGAATGCAAAGGAAGGCTTTCGAACATATTTGATCATGCCATGTTGTCATTCGAAAATGACGATTTTAAAGGCGGATGAAGATTATTTTTGGACGACAGAACAACTGCGATGATGGAGGAAGTGGAAAATGGATCAGTTTAACTTCACTAAAATGCACGGACTAGGAAATAATTATATCTATGTAAATCTATTTGAGGAATCACTTCCAGAGGACCGGCTTTCTTCTATCGCAATTTCTGTTTCGAACCAGCATACAGGAATCGGCTCCGATGGTCTGATCCTGATTGGTCCATCTGAGCGAGCAGATGTGCTGATGCGAATTTTCAATAATGATGGTTCTGAAGCGAAAAACTGTGGAAACGGATTACGCTGTGTTGCGAAATATGCCTATGAACATGAACTTGTCGAAGGGGAGGATTTTTCAATCGAAACCCTTGGCGGGATTGTACAAGCACGGGTTCATCCTGAAGGACATGAAGTACATCAGGTTACCATCAATATGGGGGAACCGCGATTGAAGCGTGCTGATCTTCCAATGGTTGATGTAGGAAGTCCTGATGATATCATTTTAAAGGAAAAGATCGAGGTCGAGGGCCATCAGCTTGAAATGACCGGGGTTTCAATGGGTAATCCTCACGCTGTCTTTTTTATTGATGAGATAGGAGGCGCACCAGTTCTAAGTGTGGGCCCGGTCCTAGAAAAAGCGAAAAATTTTCCAGAAGGTGTCAATGTTGAGTTTGTCGAAATAGTTGATGAAAAAGAAATGCATTTTCGTGTTTGGGAAAGGGGCTCTGGTGTCACACAGGCCTGTGGAACAGGAGCTTGTGCAGCGGTTGTGGCTGCTGTCATGAATGATAAGGCAAATCGAAATGACGAAGTTGTGGTCCATTTATCAGGCGGAGATTTATATGTAACATGGACTAAAAGCGGTGAGGTCTTGATGACAGGGCCGGCCGTCACCATTTGTGAAGGAACGTACTATTATGATGGTGAGAACTTGAAATAGCACCAAGACAGTACGATACAATTTTTAAGGTACACCTTTCATCTAGCGTGTATTATGGGAGTGGTGGCGAATGGTTAAGACATCGAAATTGACTCTGTTCAAAAAATATAATGAGCAAATTGAATGCTTGCGCAGTGAAATGATCCGTACCGCTCGTGTATTAGGTTTGAATCATCCCAAAGTATTGTATTATAGCCAGGAAATAGACCGCAGGCATAATGACTTGATCCGGTTGAAGGAAGACTGAAAATCGAGTCTGGATGGTTGAGGTTCTAAAGGTTGAACTGTATACTAGAATATAGAGATATGAAAGGAGTGATCCTGATGATTATTATCACGGAAGCTGCTGCAAATCAAATTAAGCAAATGATGGCTGCTGAAGAAGGAGATAACCTTTATCTGCGTGTTGGCATACAAGGCGGAGGGTGCAGTGGCCTTTCATATGGCATGGGATTTGATAGTGAAGTTCAAGAATCGGATACGACATTTGAACAGCATGAAATAGGTGTAGTTGTTGATGCAGATAGTAAAAAAGCTTTGGAAGGCACAACAATTGATTACAAGCAGAACATGATGGGTGGCGGTTTCACGATCGACAACCCGAATGCAATCGCTTCATGCGGATGCGGTTCATCATTCAAAACCGCAACGAACGAAGGAACACCGGAAGAATGCTGATATATTGTTAACGAGCTGGCACTAATAGGGTGTCAGCTTTTTTTGTTTTTGGGTGGAAAAATTTCCGTTTTCGGACAGCTGTCCCGAATCGCTTGTTAAGGGACAGCTTCGCGCGTTTTACCGTGGCTCTTGTCCCATATCGTCTTGTTAAGAGACAGCTTCGCGCGTTTTTCACCTGCTCGTGTCTCATATCGCCTTGTTTAGGGACAGTACCGCGCGTTTTACCGTGGCTCCTGTCCCATATCGCCTTGTTAAGGGACAGCTCCGCGTGTTTTTCACCTGCTTGTGTCCCATATATCACCTTGTTAAGGGACAGCTTCATGCTTTTTTCTCCTGCACCTGTCCCGAATAACGTTAAAATGATCAATATTAATTTAGCGGAGAGCTTCATTAGTGTATTTCCAATTCTGTAATAAAAATCAGACGGTTTCGGTCATACTAACAGTAAAAAGGAGATGACTGGAACAGTGGTTGAAAAGGCAGATGACAAATCGACACGAGATAAGAAGATCATGAACGCGAACTATATGGTATATGGCTTCATATTAGGTATCCCATTCCTGGGATTACTCATATATCTGATGTATTACCTTCTGTAGAAAGACGGTGCCAGGTACACTTTGAAAACCCAGGCGCAGCAAGGGTTCTGAAATGGTGCCTGGCACCGTGAAAAAACAGCGCTATATCAACGTTTATACTTGGTGCCAGGTACACACCAATCTCAATATAAAAAGACTTCGGCTGGATTGGCCGAAGTCTTTTGGCTTAGAATAGGCTTGTGCTGTGCATGGGTTGTACTTTTGCGTTTGGATCGATGTAGGCTTTTGCGTTGTTGATCGCGGTTGGCGCTTCACCGAATCCTGTTGCAATCAATTTCACTTTCCCGTCGTAAGTACAAATATCTCCAGCTGCGTATATGCCAGGTACATTCGTTTCCATACGGGAGTTCACCATAATGGAATTCTTATGGATTTCAAGTCCCCATTCTTTAATTGGTCCGAGTGAAGAGATGAAACCATAGTTTACAATGAGTGAATCACATTCGATCACTTCTTCGTTGTCGCCTTTGTTTTCTTTTAAAACCACTTTGTTGACACGATTATCGTCACCAATAATATCTTTGATTTGATATGGTGTCTTGATCTGGACTTTGGAATTCATAAGCTGTTCAACACTGTGCTCATGTGCTCGGAACTTATCCCTTCGGTGAGTCAGTGTTACCTCTTGTGCGATCGGTTCAAGCATATTCGCCCAGTCTACTGCGGAATCTCCTCCGCCGCAAACGACAACCTTTTGTCCAGCGAATGCATTGAGATCGTTGACGAAGTAGTGGAGGTTTTTCCCCTCGTAGCTTTTTGCATTGTCATGCTCCAAGCGTCGTGGTTGGAAAGCTCCTACTCCTGCGGTGATAATCACAGCTTTCGAATAATGGACTTCTTTGTCAGTTGTAAGCTTGAAGTTGTTATCATCCATTCTTTCAACTTTTTGCACAGATTGCTCTAATGCTACGGACGGGTTGAACTGAAAAGCTTGTTCTTTCAAATTATCCACAAGATCTTGTGCGAGAACCTTCGGGAATCCTGCAACATCATATATGTATTTTTCAGGATAAAGCGCCGATAATTGGCCCCCCAACTGAGGCATACTTTCGATGATTTTTACCTTTAGCTGTCTCATGCCTCCGTAAAATGCGGTGAATAACCCTGTCGGCCCTCCACCTATGATCGTCACGTCATAGACATCGTGTTGCTCGGTCATATCATTCTACACCCCCAGTTTTCTATTTGTACCCATTATAACCCTTAATAAACGATTTAGAAAAGGGAAAAACTGTGTAATAGGTATGTTCGTAAAAAAGTTCACAGTTATGGGTTGAAAAAAATTTTGAAAAGGTCTAAGATTGACCATGGGACAAATACGGATAAATTGTGACATTTTGCGTAATAGTACGTGAAAAACGTAACAAACTTTTCGAACTAATCTATAAATATTATGATTGTCCAGGATTTTTTTAAAAAATAAAAAGAGGTGGATGAGGAAATGAGTAGACCAAAGATCGTCATTCTAGGCGCTGGATATGGCGGAATAATGACTGCAACTCGTCTCACAAAAGAACTTGGGATGAACGAAGCGGAAATCACGTTAGTAAATAAACATAATTATCATTATCAAACCACTTGGCTGCACGAACCTGCGGCAGGCACCCTACACCACGATCGTACTCGTATGCCGATCAAGGACGTCATCGACACGAACCGTATCAACTTTGTTCAAGATACAGTCGTTTCCATCGACGATAACGCAAAAACTGTCAAGTTGGAAAATGGAGAGCTTACTTACGACTATCTCGTAATCGGCCTTGGTTTCGAGTCTGAAACATTCGGTATTCCAGGAGTAAAAGATCACGCATTCAACATCCGTAGCGTCAATACGGTCCGTAAAATCCGTGAGCACATCGAATATCTTTTCGCTAGCTATAATAATGAGCCGGATCCATCAGACAGCATGCTGACAATCGTTGTAGCGGGTGCTGGATTCACTGGAATCGAGTTCATTGGTGAAATGGCAGATCGTCTTCCTGAACTTTGCGCAGAGTTCGATGTACCTCGTGAAAAAGTTCGTTTAATCTGTGCTGAAGCAGCGCCAACAGTACTTCCAGGCTTTGATGAAGAGCTTGTCGAGTATGCTGTGAACCTTCTAGAAAGCAAAGGTGTCGAGTTCATGCTTGGAACACCGATTAAAGAAGTGACAGAAGACGGTGTTGTTTTAGAAGAGGAAGAAATCAAAGCTGATACAATCGTCTGGACGACTGGTATCCGAGGTAACTCCATTGTTGAGAACTCTGGTTTTGAAACGATGCGAGGCCGTATTAAAGTGGAAGGTGACCTTCGCGCGCCTGGTAAAGACCACGTCTTCATCGTTGGTGATTGCGCATTGATCATCAATGAGGAAATCAACCGTCCGTACCCTCCAACTGCACAAATTGCAATCCAACAAGCATTTACGGTTGCTCGTAACTTGAAAGCACTTATCAATGGTGGTAAGACAGAAACCTTTACACCAGAAATTAAAGGTACAGTCGCTTCACTAGGTAAAGGAGAAGCAATCGGTAAAGTCGGTAACAAAAAGCTTTACGGAGCAACTGCAGCTGCGATGAAGAAAATCATCGATAACCGCTACTTGTTCTTGTTAGGCGGAGTTCCACTCGTTGTGAAAAAAGGTAAACTTAAATTATTCTAAGATTTGATACAATGAGGAGTGAAGCTGAATGAATCAGCTTCACTCTTTTTTATATTTAGGATTTATTATTAATTTTTGCGAAATTCACTCCCTTTCCATGGGCAAATGAAAAGCGAAGCGAACTTTTTAGGCACGTAGGTCATTGGAAAACGGACGGGGATGCTCGAACCAAACAAAGACTTAGTTCAGCGTGGATTCACTCATAAAGATTTTAAATAGATGTGACGAACGCGTATGGAGGCACCATACGACCATTAAAGGAGCAGAATCAGGTTTGATTGTCCGTATGAAGGTTCCATACGACCATTCAAGGAGCAGAATCGGAAGGCGCCATACGACCATTAAAGGAGCAGAATCAGGTTTGATTGTCCGTATGGAGGCACCATACGACCATTAAAGGAGCAGAATCAGGTTTGTTTGTCCGTATGAAGGTTCCATACGACCATTAAAGGAGCAGAATCAGGTTTGATTGTCCGTATGACAGCTCCATACGGACAAACGAAAAGCAAAATTAGGTGTGGTTGTCAATATAGCTCGCTGCCCCCGGGGGAGTGTCGTAAATTCCGCTTCAATTAAACTTAGTCAGAAATCTTCAGTATTATTTAAAAAGCCTATATTTAAAGAAAGTATTTTGTTTATTTGAATTTGTGAATGAGTTTCAAATACATATAAAAAAGAAGGGGGAGGAATCTTTTGAAACGAAAAAGAGAGAACGTCTGGCTGGCAGTTGCAGGTATCGTTAAAAGAAATGATCACTGGTTGGTCGTGAAAAAGAAATATGGTGGGCTGAAAGGGAAATGGTCTTTTCCAGCTGGTTTCGTCGATGAAGGGGAGACGATGGATGAAGCGGTTAAACGAGAAATTTTAGAAGAGACCGGGATTGAAGCGGAAATTACAGGGGTTCTCGGTATGCGATCAGGCGTCATCAAGGAACGAATCAGTGATAATATGATCATTTTTGAACTGACTGCTGTTGGAGGGATATTAAAGGCTCAAGACAATGAAATTGCAGAAGCAGCATTCCGTTCTACACATGAGTTGTTGAAAGATCCTGATTCGTCGCTCATGATTCACTTTTTTCTTGATAACAACAACGCTTCAAACGGTTTTTCGACACATGATTTGGATCCTGGAACCGAATTTGGTTATACAAACTATAAAATCTTCAATTTGCATTAAAAAAGTCCGAAAAACATAAATACAGAGAGGAAAAAACCGTTGTATACGTTTACATGGCGGCATATAGACAAATATCAGATTTTTCAAAAAACTTATAGGATGTTATATTATCTGAAAATTTAAAAAAGAGGTGACATCCATGAAAAAAGATCAAAAGAACCGAAATCCTCAATCTGCTACATGTCAATATTGCAAAGGAATCGGCTACTTCCAACTACTGCTTGGCGGATCAGAAACTTGTGATCATTGCGGCGGTAGTGGACGAAAGCACAATTAAGAGTTATGACAGGTTTTTGAACATGAGTCATTTTATTTAATGGACCCCTTTCGCTAGCATTGACTCGATAGGTTTATATACAGTAAACTAGTCAATGGATATAAAGGGGTGACCATTATGCCGTTAACTATTCCAACACTGATCATTTCCATGCTTTTGTTCATGGTTTTGTTTTTTGGAATCGGCTTTCTGCTCAATATGCTTCTGAGAATGACTTGGGTCATGGCTGTCATTTACCCGATTGTCGTCATCATGATTGTTGACGACGTTAGGTTGACAGAGTATTTTACTGCACCAGGCTCGTCATTTCCTGAATTGATGAATAGCATTGTACACTTGCACTTTTCTGATTTATTAGTTTTATTATTCGGTTTATTAGGTGCTATTCTCTCTGGTGTATCAATCAAAATGCTCAGAGTCAGAGGCTATCAAATGTTCTAGAATGTCATAATTTCATATGAAATACAAGGGACTGACCCATTCATCGAATAAAAACGATGTCTGGGTGAGTCCCTTTTTTCGTTTGCGTTCTTGTACCAGGCACTCCCGAAGAAGCCTTGGGAGAGAAGGACTTTGAAAGCGTGCCAGGCACCGAAAATAAAGCCCGCTATATTAATGTTTCTGCAAGGTGCCTGGCACCGACTGGGAAACGTTGGTGCGATTGACTTCTGTTTCGGTGCCAGGCACACGAGCTGAGGCACACGAGCTGGCACTGGATCTAATTGAATTTTCTGACCATTCATCACTCTCATGAATACTTTCTGGTTATTTTGGAAAGGATTAGGCGTGAGAGGAGTGAAGAGATGCAGTTTGTAAAAACAATCCTGAAACGCACTCTTATGACCTGCTTATTCATCCTGGCTTTATTCACGACACTCAGTAAATTCTCTGGTGTAGAGGCTTCTGGGTTAATGGCATTGACAAATCAAAGAGAAATCTCTATCAATCTTGACGCGGTGGATCATATGAAAAAGAAGACAGCGATGATGTTCAAATCACTGTTCAATACAAAAACACCTTTGTTGTTGGCGAATGAAGCCATCGCAAAAGAAAATCCATTAGCTGAAATGGTAGATACAGGGCGCTATCCTAAAGTAGAAGTTGTTGCGACCGGTTACACAGCTGGTGTCGAATCGACTGGCAAGACAGAAGCACATCCAGCCTATGGCATAACAAAGTCCGGTGTGAAAGTACGTCGTGACCTTTACTCTACGATTGCTGCAGATACATCTGTTTTTCCAATCGGCAGTATTCTGTTTATTCCGGGTTATGGATACGGAGTAGTTGCCGATACGGGCTCTGCCATAAAAAATAAGAAGATTGATCTTTATTACAAGGAAGTCAAGGATGTTTATAAGGAGTGGGGAAAAAAGAAGGTAGAAGTCTACCTTATCAAAAAAGGGAATGGCTCGCTGACAGAGCAGGAGCTTACAAAATTGAATGAACAGGAATCGATGCAAGTTTTCCGTCAGCAGATGTTTCCGCCAAAAGATACTTAACATGACAAAAGCACATACTAAAAAGAGGACCACCCAGGACATCCAATAAATAGAGTTGTTCCGAAGGTGGTCCTCTTTCTGTTTTTACGATCTAGTAGTTTACCCACGAGTTCACCAGACTTAACGGGCAAAACTTCTTCATTACATAAAATGCGCCCAAACCCGGACTCATCCGCAAAACCCTAACCTGTAATCAAATCGGCTTCAACAGAGGATCGCCTTGTTCCTCGCTATAAGCCGGGTAGTGTTCTGGATGGATGATCGAAGCTATTTTTTGTAATCCGATCAAGAGCCTTGGAGATGGTCTGCAAAAATAAGGCTCCTCCAGGACATGGACGTTCTTCGCTTTCATCGCGTTCATGTCATTCCAGCCTGGCCGTTTTTCCAAAACTGCTGGATTAACTTTCTTAGTCTGTACACCTACCCACACAAGGCAGATATGATCGGGTTCTTTTTTCTGTACGGTTTTCCAATCCGTCTGATAACTTGCTGTGTCTTGATCGGCGAAGCAGTTGACAGCTCCAGCCAGTTCACTGATTTCTGTAAGCCAATTTGTTTTCCCCGGTGTGAAAACAGGTTTCGGCCACCATTCCCAATACAATTCCGGTTTCTCATCAATTTTTCCAGCGATCCTGCGATAGTTCTCTATCAGCTCACGATAATGTTCAACGATCTTTTGAGCATGTTCTTCGATTCCTGCTAATTTCCCTAAGGTAATCAGGTCTGAAGCGATCTCTTCCAACGAATTCGGATTGAACACATGAAAAGGGAGGTCCCGTTCCTTCAATCGTTCAATGTTTTTTTCCATGCCAGGTACACTTAATGAGGCAAGGACGAGGTCTGGTTTCAGTGCTTCCACTTGATCGATATCGATATCAAGGTCCGGACCTAATCGTGGGAGCTTGTCGATCTCTGCGGGCCAATCGGAATAATCATCCACTCCGACTAGAGAAGAGGTCAATCCGAGATAAACAGCTAATTCTGTATTACTTGGACAAATGGATACAATGCGGATCTTGCACACCCCCTATTGGACAAAACCGTAATAAATTCCAAAACCTAACCCGATTCCAAGGATTGCTCCGAAAAAAACTTCACTTGGGCGATGGCCGAGCAATTCTTTCAACTCTCTCCGTTTTTCTTCTTCATTCTTTTTAGGCCAATTCTTGATTTCAGTTGTTAAATGTTGAAAATCACGTACCAGTTGGTTCAGGACAATCGCTTGCTCTCCCGCTTGCCAGCGGACACCTTTCGCATCATACATGACGATTACGCTGAATACTACTGTAATCGCAAACAAAGTGGAATCGACCCCTTCTACCAATCCTACCGAAGTCGATAGACATGTGACTCCGCTCGAATGGGAGCTCGGCATCCCACCAGTACTGAAGAATAGACTCCATTCAAGTTTTCTAGATGAAATATACATGATTGGAATTTTGATTGCTTGTGCGAACAAAATTGCAAAAATTGCGCTCCATAATGGATAATTCGTCAATAGTCCCTCCAAGAATGCAACGTCCTTTCTTTATTACAAGTAGTTTAAGTTTATCATACCCTCTATGGAATGATTACCCGGATTTTACGACAGATATGCACGTGGTATGATGGAGGAAGGAGGAGAGGACATGGATTATCCGTTTGAATACTATCAATTCTTCATCAAGTTCAATGAAGGTGATTATTACACATGTCATGATCTTCTTGAGGAAATTTGGATGACAGACAAGCAGAATTTGTTTTTAAAAGGCTTGCTGCAAATGTCAGTCGCGATTTACCACTACGAGTATGGTAATGTAAAAGGAGCTAGGTTGATGTTCCAGCGTGCATTGGAATGTTTCGAGCTTTATCCGAATATGTATTGGGGACTGGATACAGCGGAACTATCCAACTTTGTAAAAGAATGCTTGGAACGGTTACCTCCATTTGATTCCGTACCTTACGATGAGGTTGGGAAACTGCCTGCATTACCGGAAATTTATTTGTATTTAAAAGAAGATGTTTAGGTAAACGAAATATTTCGATATAATGTAAAATAAAAAGAGAACAATAGGGGGAATTAGATGTTTACTGTTAAAAATGGGGTTGACCTCAGGGAAGGATTACATACGTTAGTCGTAGGATTATTTTCAGATGATAAGAAACCAACAGGCATTACTAAAGAAATTGATGATTCACTCAGTGGTCACATCACTGAACTTTTCAAGAGCGAAGAGCTTTCCGCGAAACCAAAAAAAGTGACACGAGTCCATACGTTAGGCGCACTTGGGGTCAAATGTATCTATTTTGTCGGCCTAGGGAAGAAAAAAGATCTTACATACCGTACTGTTCGTGATGCGTTTGGCAGAGCCGCAAAGGAACTTAAGAACAGTAAACAGGAGGATATTACGGTTGCACTTGATTCATTCCACTCAGATCTTGACTTCAAGCAAACCGCACACGCGCTGGCAGAAGCATTCATCCTTGCAACGTACCAATTTGAAGATTATAAAGAAAAGAAAGAAGACAAACGTTATGAATTGAAGGCAATCACTGTCTTTTCTAAAGAAAATGCAACCGCTGTCAATCATGCGTTGAAAACGGGTGAAGCATATGCTGCAGGAACAAATGTCGCACGTGACCTTGTCAATACACCAGGAAACTTGCTGACACCTACAGATCTTGCAGAACAAGCTGTCAATATCGCGAAAAAATATGATTTCGAATTTGACGTCTTGGAACGTGAAGATATGAAGGAGCTTGGGATGGGTGCTCTGCTTGCAGTAAGCCAGGGTTCTGAGCAAGATCCGAAAATGATTGTCGTCAAATATAAGGCGAAAGAAGCATGGGAAGACGTCCTTACTTTTGTCGGAAAAGGTCTTACCTTCGATGCCGGGGGGTATTCCATCAAACCTGCTCTTAACATGCACGAAATGAAATCGGATATGGGCGGCAGTGCAGCTGTACTCGGTGCGATGGAAGCAGTCGGCCGTTTGAAGCCTGACGTGAACATCATGTTCGTCATTCCATCCAGTGAAAACTTGATCAACGGAGCTGCAATGAAACCAGGGGACGTCATCACGTCCATGAGCGGTAAAACCATCGAAGTGACGAACACCGATGCTGAAGGCCGTTTGATTTTAGCTGATGCCTTGACCTACGCAAAAGAACTTGGCGCATCCTATCTCGTCGATTTAGCGACACTGACTGGCGGCGTTGTTGTCGCGTTCGGTGATATTGCATCGGGTGTCATGACAAATGATGAAGAATTTTTCGCGAAGTTTGAGCAATCTGCAGAAGAAGCAGGCGAGTATGCGTGGCGTTTGCCGATGTTCGGCCCTTATAAAAATATCCTGAGAAAAAGCGATGTCGCTGATTTCGTCAACTCAGCAGGAAAACTTGCACATCCGATCCAGGGTGGTGTCTTCCTTTCTGAGTTTGTCGGGGACACACCCTGGCTGCATCTCGATATTGCGGGAACAGCTTACAGTAATAAGACGACTGAACTCGGTCCAAAAGGAGCAACTGGTGTCATGACCCGCTCCATCGTAAAACTGATTGAAAAATTCGATTCGAAATAAGAAACCGAAGATGCTCTCCAGTGCCATGCTGGGGAGTTTTTAATGTATAAGGGCGACTAAGATCCGACCTTCACAAGGCTTGGCCCCGCCAAGTTTCTTTACGCAGATATCTCTGAGTGTAGGACGGACATGTTGACACTCCTGAAAATCCATGTTAGATTGTGTAGGGTTTTAATGCATTAGTGATTTATCGAGATAAAGGATATTTTGGAGGTCAACAACATGAATGCTGTCGTTATTGCTGTACTCGTCATGCTTATTTTGAGCTTGATGCGCGTACAGGTTGTATTAGCCCTTGCCATTGGTGCATTTACAGGAGGAATCGTCGGGGGATTAGGCATCAACGAGACGATCGCTGTTTTTACAGATGGATTGGGCAACAATGCCACAATCGCACTTAGTTATGCACTCTTAGGGGCATTTGCATTAGGACTATCAAAAACAGGGCTGCCGGAAGTGCTTGTTTCCGGAGCACTTAAAGTGACACAAAAACAAGGCGATACAAGAAAACAAGTGTTATCGAAAGCCCTATTGCTTATTATCATCGTAACCATCTCTATCTTTTCACAAAACCTGATACCGATCCATATTGCATTTATTCCGATTCTGATCCCGCCATTGTTGATGATTTTCAACGAGCTTAGAATGGATAGACGAGCACTTGCTTCATCTATCACGTTCGGATTGACTGCGCCATACATTTTGCTGCCAGTCGGATTCGGACTGATCTTCCACCAGATCATCCAGGAAGAAATGGAGAAAAGCGGATTAGTTGTAGAGATGACGATGATCCCGAAAGCGATGAGTCTTCCTGTCATAGGGATGGTGATCGGTTTACTGATTGCCTTATTCGTCTCTTACAGAAAACCACGGACCTATGAACACAAAGATATTGCAAATGAAAGCGAAGATATTTCCGCTGAGTTTTCAAAAAGATCGATTACATTTGCAGTCATCGCAATCATTGCGACTGTTGTTGTGCAAATACTTACGGAATCGATGATCATGGGCGCACTAACTGGTATCATCCTTTTATTCTTTGCAGGCTCCTTTTCCATACGTGAATCGGACGTCATTTTTACAGATGGAATGAAAATGATGGCGTTCATCGGATTTGTCATGATCACGGCTGCGGGCTTTGCTGAGGTCATGCGGAAGACAGGGGACATCGAAAAACTCGTTGAGGGCGCGTCTGCGGTGTTTGCCGGGAATCAGGTACTTGCAGCGCTCGTGATGCTATTAGTCGGGTTGCTCGTGACGATGGGGATCGGTTCATCCTTTGCGACCATTCCGATCATTGCAACGATTTTTGTCCCGTTTGCACAAGAACTGGGCTTCAGCCCGCTGGCGATCGTCGCACTTGTAGGGACAGCCGGCGCACTGGGGGATGCTGGCTCCCCAGCTTCGGATAGTACACTCGGACCAACTGCAGGGCTTAACGCAGACGGTCAGCACAATCACATTTGGGATACATGTGTACCGACATTCCTGCACTATAACATCCCTCTTGTCTTGTTCGGGTGGATCGCTGCAATCATCTTTTAGGTTAGAGAGGCCTCTCTTTTGTAGGAGGTCTTTTTTTACTTATAAAGAAAGTAAAATATAAGAAAAACTAAGGCTCAGCCTGCGCTAAGGCTTGACTTTACCAAATTTTCTTTACTGGTGAAGAATTGTGAGAGTATTAGGGAACAATGTGAGTAGGATAATCACGACAAAGTGCTGTGAACGCCCCAGAAGTTTAAAAAAATCGGAACAGCATCGATAAATATCACGACATTCTCAATTGGAAAGGTGATTGCATATGTATTTCGGAAAAGAAAAGGAGCAGGAAAAAGGTGAGCGAGTGCCGCCGAATCAAATCGTTACGAAAAAATGGCCGGTGCTTCATTACGGGGATGTTCCATATTACGAGGATTTGAATGAATGGGATCTCAGGTTATTTGGGCTGGTAGAGGAAGAAGTTCGTCTGTCCTATGATGATGTGATGGAATTGCCTTCTGCTAAGCTGAACAATGATATCCATTGTGTGACTGGGTGGTCAAAGCTGGATAACCAATGGGAAGGAATTTCGACAAAAGCTTTAATGGAGAAGGTCAATATCCTACCTGAAGCGAATTATGTAATGATTCATGCAGAAGAAGATTGGACAACGAATCTCCCTTTAGAGGACTTTTTAAAAGAAACAAGCCTTCTAGCCCACACGCATGATGGAAAACCGCTGACGCCGGAGCATGGATTCCCTCTCCGAGCGGTCATTCCGCATCTTTATTTTTGGAAGAGCGCAAAATGGATCCGCGGGATTGAATTCATAGCTGAAAACAAGCCGGGGTTCTGGGAACGGAATGGTTACCATATGCAAGGGCGTCTTTGGAAGGAAGAGAGGTTCAGTTGGGATTAATTCAAGGAGGGTATTATGGAAAAGAGCGAATTACATAAGTTCCATCGGAAATGTGCCGTCGACCTGTTCAACAAAGTCTGGGATCTAATTGAAAAGGAAGATCGTAATGCTGATGAGGAGCTGGAAATGATTCACGCAGCCCATACTTCTCGCCACCATTGGGGTATTATAGGGGAACCGGTCAATTTCGCCAGGGGAGAATGGCAGATTTCGAGAGTGTATGCGATATTGAATGTCACAGACCGCGCTCATTACCATGCTCAACAAAGTCTGGACTACTGCCTGGAAAACAATATCGGGGATTTCGATCTCGCCTATGCATATGAAGCGCTGGCACGTGCAGCCTTTGTTGGTGGGCATCTGGATAAGTACAAGGAATACATTGAGCTCGCAATGGATGCCAATGAAGCAATCAAAGGGGAGAAAGACAAGGAGATCTTCGAGATGGACCTGAAATCACTGACCGCGGCCACTTCCTGAAAGTAGAAAGTCAGGTGAAAGACTACATAAAAAAATAGAAACCACGATAATATAGGATAAAAGAGCAACCGAAGGGCAAAGAGAGCCCTCCGGTTGCTCTTTTTCGTTTAACCACATCTGTACCAGGCACCGATCCAAACTCCTAGGGAGAGTAAGCTCAAAAATGGTGCCAGGCACCGATTCAAACTCCTAGGGAGAGTAAGGCTCAAAAATGGTGCCAGGCACCGATTCAAACTCCTAGGGAGAGTAAGGCTCAAAAATGGTACCTGGCACCGATTCAGACTCCTAGGGAGAGTAAGGATCAAAAATGGTGCCAGGCACCGCTTCAGACTAAATCGATGCCTGGTACACTAATCAGTCGAGGTATCTTCTTGCGCCTGCGTATTCTTCTCCGTAGCCGGGTGCATCGTAGTCGTCAATTTTGACAGTGGTGCTGGAGTTTGGCGAGTGGATCATCTTCCCGTCACCAATGTACATACCGACATGATGAACACGGCCTTGTCCGTTATCATAAGCGAAGAAAATCAAATCGCCTTTTCGCAGGTCTTCCTCGTCAACTGGTGTACCATGCGTCGCTTGGACAGAGGAATCACGTGGAATTGTAATGCCGTTCGTTTTATAAACGGTATGGGTGAAACCTGAGCAGTCAAAACCGAAGCCTGACATTCCTGCCCATAGATAAGGAAGTCCAAGAAACTTTTCTGCGGTTGCAAGAACATCATCAGCAGTCGGGTTCGGGATGTCACTTTTAGATTCGTAAACCTCGACCTTTTCTGATGATAACCATTTCGCGCCATCACTTGGCGTCAATACCAGGGTCATCTCGCCAGCATCTTTCAAGACAGGCAGCCTTGTGTTCATGCTGATTTCCATGAATTCAGATGACTTTTGCTTGTCTTCATATAACCAAGCAGTAGGTTCTTTAACAATAGCCATCGGTTTCCGATCGACCATCTTTCCGAAACCGCTACCCTCAGTTAACTGATCTTTCGGCATCCAGCCAGGATAACCCTCATCGTTTCTTGGTGTAGGCTGTTCATGTGCTGCAACTTTCACCCAATCTCCTTGTTCTTCTAAAATTGTTACTTTAGATCCGAGTAAGGCTTGAGTTTCGAGGTTTCCTACAAGCCAGAGTTTTTCCTCATACGTCATTGAACTTGTCCATTCCCGAAGATCGACTGGATTTGTCGCAGATGGTTCATCCACCGGACGTAAGAGATCAGGTGCTACCCAAAGTGTAGCCGCAGCGACATCCACATAAGCGTTTTTTTCAGTCTGAAAATCTGCCAAATCTTTTGCACTGACCGCTTCTAATGAAAATGAAGCAACAAGAACAAGAGAGAGAAAACCAACCAACCATTTTTTAAAAAGTTCCATAGAAATCCCCTTTCATTTTTGGCTCTTTTCTAAAAGAGTGTTGCTTTTTAGTCATTTTTCAAAAAACACCTTTTGCAATTTTCGAGGAGTCTCGCACCTTGTGACTTTTAAAGAAAACTTGGCAAGACCAAGTCTTTTGAGGTCGAGCCTTAGTTGCCGCCCTTATACTGAAGAAAGTATTTTATATTTTCTTTAAGTGCAAGAGTAACAACGTTTGCGAAAACAGCCTCATTTTTTAATGGAAAACTTCAAACACTGAACATCAGAGGGCAGACAAAATGTTTGCTGTCAAAATCCCGAAGTAGGTTCCTAACAAGCTTCCAAGAACAGCCATCAAAATCCCGATCGGAATCAGGGATCGATGGAATGCTCCAGCTAATATCGGAGCGGATGCAACTCCACCAATGTTGGCAAGAGAGGCAACTCCCATCGTGAAAAGGTCAAGCTTGAACAGTTTCGCGAGAAGGAACATGACAATTCCATGGAAAAACAAAATCATGAACCCTGAGATGATATAGACCGGCGCCTGGAAAAGCTGTGAAAAATCAGCGTGTGAGGCGATCAACGCGATGACGATATACAACATCACTTTCGATAGCTCGAATGAGCCAGGGACTCTCGCCACCTTCGTCATCGCAAGTACAATTCCGACAACAGAAGCAAAAATGATCGTCCACGTCGTACTATTCACTGCTGTACCTAGCTCTGGCAGACTGTTACCTATTTTCGTCCCTAACGCAGAAACAAAAATTGCAAGCGCAAGGAGGCTGAGCATCTCAACAAACCCGATCCTTGCACCTTCATTTTCTTCTTCTGCAGCTGAAATTTCAGCAGATACCTGATCAAGGTATATCGTATTCGTTTTGGTCCACCGGTTGAATTTATCGGAAAAAGGCACCAGCCAAAACATGAACATTACCCAGAATGAATAGTTCACTGTATCCATGATCAGCGCGTAGCCGAAAATGTTTTCAGGCACAGCAAGGATATCCTGAAGAATCACCATGTTTGCGGAGCCGCCAGTCCAGCTCGCGCTTAACGCAGCAAAGGCTTTCCAAGTATCTGTTGCATAGAATCCTTTCATCAAAAGGTATGTAAGTGCGAATCCAATGACGATACTTATCGATGCTGCAAAAAAAGCCCCTAACATTTTAGGTCCAAGCCGGATGATTTTACGTAGGTCACAATGTAAAAGCATCAGCATCAACATCGCTGGCAACAGGACACCTCTGACAGTTCCATACGCTGTATCATTAGACTCGGAAGCGGCAAAGACCCCGAATGTTTGAAGCAACGCACATACAAGATAAATCAATACAATGCCAGGGACGTACTTGAAAAATTTAGAGCGGCTTCTTTTTTCCGAAATAGCGATGACTGCCGTAATGACCAGCAAAACACTGACGTACATGATCCCATCCTGAATCATTCCTCTTTCAACTCCTTTCAGTTTGTAAACAAAAAACAGCTAATCGACGATATGACACAGTCGATTAGCTGGATTTCCCCTAAGTGACCAGAGGAAGCAACTATCCTTCAACAATTTGTTGATATTTGATACTAGCATTTTTGAACGCAACGACCAACGCTTTTTGTGAAGAACCAAAATAACGGGTTTCGATCTCAGTAGTAACATTCTCCGTATCTCTGATCGATTGACCGATAAATAAGGATTTAACAAACTTCTCTGTTAGTGAGATGGTCGCTGAGCAATCAGCATCCACAATCAAACCACTCTCTCGATCGATGACAAGGCCGATAAAGAAGGCATTGAATTTCTGGGTGATGGGGTTGTTGGAACTTGTTTTCGCATCCCCGATTATGTAAATAGTATTTTTGTTGTACATGCTATTCCTCCTGGGATCAAACCGCTGATATCATGAGAGGTGTCCGCTGGTGAAACGAACAGTCTTCAAAATAGGCGCTTTGAACCTACAGCAATATTGTAATATAGCGGATGAATATTCTCAATATTTAATCTATTTTATGGTGGAAAAATAGTCCATTGTCATCAATTAAACAACCCGGGCCATAGTGCTATTTTAACCTTCCGTTTGTTTGTGAAAACAGCCTTTCTATAAAACTTTGACATATAAAAAAGAACATGTTACGATTTAGTCACATTAAACATGTTACTTATAGGTCACATAATGAAAGAAGGTGTTGGAGATCAATGAAAAAATTGATGAGCTTTCGGTAACATTCAAAGCATTAAGTCACCCGATCAGGAGGCAGATTTTGGACTTGCTCCATAATGGTCCATTGTCAACTGGAGATTTAGATGAAAAGTTTCCGGATGTAACCCGATATGCGGTGATGAAACACCTTGATATGCTTGAAAGCGCTAAGCTGATCACAATCCGAAGAGTCGGAAGAGTACGAATGAATTATTTGAACGCTGTTCCGTTGCGACAAATTTATGATCGTTGGGTGAATAAATACGATGATCAAGATGCCGCTTCACTTATAAGGCTAAAAGAAAAAATTGAACAAAAAACAGGGAGGAATGAAGAAATGGAAAACGGACTCAAGCAAGATTCATTTCAGATCGAACAGGAAATATCAATTAAAGCACCAAGAGGACAAGTATATAAGGCTCTTACAGAAGAAATCGACCAATGGTGGGCATACCGGCTAAGCGGTTCAGCGAAATCAACTTTGACATTTGAACCAACTGTGGGAGGTCGCTTTTTAGAGACATGGAGCAATGATGAAGGTGCTCTTTGGGGTGTCGTTACCTATGTAAATGCCCCGGAAGAAATTCGGTTGAATGGGCTCCTGGGGATGAAAGGCGCTGTTAATAGTGCATATTCATATACACTAGAGGAAAATGGAGATGAAACGATCGTAAAGCTTTCCCACCATGCAAGTGGTCTGTTAGATCCAGAATGGAAACAGATGCATGACAGTGGTTGGCAAGAACTTCTCGGAAAGTTCCTGAAAGAATATGTTGAATCTGGGAAACGGCCAGAACAAGCAGAATAACGAAAGAAAGGTGGTCATCACTCCGTGAGTGTGACCACCTTTTTCTACCTTTCAATGAATTTCATGTCAGGAATCCATTGGGACATATGTTGTTTGATTTCTTTGTAAGTTTGCTGGTGATCCAACAGTTGGAACATCGGCTGGATCGTGTATTGACGATCGACCCACGTTGGAAGGAAAGCTGGTTCTTCAAGAGATATTTCTACCTCGTCACCCTTCATAACTTTTTTCACATTGATTTGAACGATGCCGCCGATATCTTTATAATCTCTCCGCTGACCGGAAAGGAAGTTCCCTAATGAATAGGTGACAAAGGTACGGCTGCCGTCCGGGTTATCAATCCATGCAGCAGGTTGGAGAACATGTGGATGGTGTCCGATGATAATGTCAGCCCCTGCTGCAGCGGCTTCATTAGCAAGAAGCTTCTGTTGCTCATTCGGTAACCGCTCATATTCATTTCCGAAATGGAGGCTAAGCACAACGACATCCGATATCCGCTTTGCTTCTTCAATCTCACTTTTGATCAAATCGATATCAATCAAGTTAACCAGGTGAGGCTTCGATTCCGGTACAGGTATTCCATTCGTTCCATACGTGTAGCTTAGGAACGAAAAAGTGATGTCGTTACGCTCAATCAGCCGCAGATTCGTACGGTCCTCTTCAGAACGATACGACCCTGTGTATTCCATACCGATCTCATCCCAGTGATCCAAAGCGTTCAGAATTGCATCTTCTCCACGATCAAGGGTATGATTGTTAGCGATTGTAACGAGATCGACACCAGATTCCTTCAATGTCGTACCGATTTCGAAAGGACTATTGAATCTTGGATACGTTGAAACACCGATTTCACTCCCACCAATCATCGTTTCCTGATTGGCTATCGTAATATCCGCACTTTCCAGATAAGGTTTAACAAGTTTGAACATTGCAGTGAAGTCGTAACGCCCCTCACTAGTCTTAGCTTGATTATAAACATAATCATGTATTAAAATATCACCGACTGCCATTAATGACGCGGTGGTGGTGATCTCTTCTGGTTCAGGTTCAGGCACATTCTGTTCAGCTGTTTCTGTTTGTTGTTCAGCCCTGGAAGGTGCCTCAGTTTCTGCTTTCAAGAAAAATTCGGAATTTAAAAAGAACATAAAGAGTAAAGCAAAGGAAACGACAAATAACGAGATTACCGTGACTTTTTTCATAATCCAACCCCCTTACTACCATTTTAGTCGTTTTTTTAAAACAAGCCATGACTGATTATAGCGAAAAAAGTCGAACTTTAGACTTAAATAATAAATTATGAGGAGTACTACATATGATTCAATATGGTTTAGGAGAATATTCACACTGGGTATTTTCAGATGTACATGTAGATTTGATGGAAGAGGACAAATGGAAAAACCTCCATCTTTCGTTTGAGTTAGAAAAAGGGGAGATTCCGGAAGGATTGACAGACCCTTCTCTATTAGTCGTCATTGACGCGGGGACGGTAATGGAAATCGTCCTGCAGAATGAGGGCTGTGATTCAGAATACAAGCTGACGGATATGGAAAAAGAACAATTGATCACTTTGTTGAAGGATAAAAAATTATTCTGAAAAAAAGAGGCTATCCATTTTGATATAATCTGCTTTTTTAGTTATAAAAAGAGATTACCGGACACCAGAACCGTTATTTGTGACCAAAAGGCGAGATGGAAAAGTTTAGCGGACATGAGAGCTCTTATTTGAGCCAAAACTCTCGGATATTAGAGGTTTTGATCAAATTAAGGTCTCTGGTGTCCGCTATTTTTTAAAAACATGGCAATTTCGCATGAATAAGGTCTCTGGTGTCCTCTTAATTCTGCAGACCCCAAAAGACGGATATCCCAACGCATTTTACGTTTGCTTCAGTTTTGCAATGTCCATGAACCCGCAAATCTCCTCGCTGATTTCCTCTGGTATTTCTTCCGGCAGTAAATGGCCGGCATTTTCATACACTTTCAATTTTGCATTCGGCAAATCGTTGACCATCCGTTCCCCGACAGGAAGTGGAATTACCTGATCATATTTTCCCCACAATAATAAGACAGGATGATTGACTTGCTGAAGTTCCTCTGGCTGCATATCACCCTCACGATGTCTCAATACCCGTATCAGTGCATGGAATGTTTCTTTATCGTTGAAAGGCTGTGCATACCCATTTATCAAATCATCATCGATCAACGACGGGTTATGGACGACAGTAAGCAGGTTTTCACGCACCCCTTTTTTACTGATCCAATGCTTGATGACATATACGAAAAACGGCAGGTAGGAGCACCGTACGATAAATCGGCTTGGACGCTTCAAATAACCAGAACAGCCGAGGAGGATCAACTTTTTGATTTTTTCAGGAACGATCCGTGAAGCATGCATCGCTACCTGTCCTCCCATGGAGTGCCCAATGACATACACATTCTCGATGCTCATATTTTCAATAAAGTCAGCAATAAGCTGCCCATAATTTTTTAAGGAATACATGAATTTTCTGGACTTTTCACTTTGTCCAAAACCAGGTAGATCAATCGCGAAGATATGAAAATGTTCTTTTAACAATGGGATGAGCCTGCGGAAACTGAAACAAGAACTCAAGAATCCGTGAATCAGAATTACGACAGGAGCATCCAGTTTCCCATGTGGATAATGTTCATAGTATATATTGATATCTTGAAGCCGCATCTGCTTTGATGGATTTATTTCTTCAGTTGTAGATGCCGTCATCTCCATTTTTTGTTTCACCCCAAACATCTGTTTTTTATATTAGTTTTTCCTTTGAACGCAACCTCATGTAGATCAAAAAATGACAATAAATGATGCCAAGCATGGACAAACGTCTGAAAAAAGGGCTCTTTTTCGAGCATATAGTCCTTCCGTTTTTTGGTTCAAGTACATATTTTATTATGAAGAAATATAAGGAGGTTTAGGGGAATGCCTCAGTATTACGATAACGATGAATATGATTTCGAATCAAATGTATCGGATGACCGTCCTGGTTGTTATCCGAAACCATATTGTCCACCACCTTGTCCACCGCAGCAACCGCAGCAAGTAGCTGGAGCACAGACACAGCCGCAACAAAGCCCGCTGTTATGTGTCCCTGTCGGTGCAGCAAATAATATGGTTGCTGGAATCTCAACCCAACAGCAGCCAGGTATGGTAGCAGGTGCACAATCGCCTTATGGCGGAGCCCCTTTTTATCCACCATATCCATTTTACGGGGGATTCGGCTATGGTATTGGTTGGATCTGGGCTGTAGTCGTCATAGTGGTGATCCTGCTCATCATCTGCGGATGCTGGTGGTGGTTCGGAGGTTGGCGTTAGACGATCTGACAATAAAGAAAGGGCTTGGCGTTATTCAAGCTCTTTTCTTTAGGTCAGATTCAATTCGTACAAGCGGGCGATAGCCTTTGATCGTTGAATTTCACAATATTTGGGTAAACTGTTACATAATTCACTAATATATGGAGGTATAGCATGCACTCACGACAAACAGTCATTTACATTTGTGAAGAATATCCAAGCGGCAATCGATATTATTATAAAAGGGAATTGATTACACATGATTCCTGGATGAATCCAAAATCATTGGAATGGTCAGCACCGCGTCCGATTTCCGAGAGGACGTTTTATGAAAGAGCAAGGGCAGGGTACCGGACAGAATATCGTAAAATCAACAAACCGGTCGCAAAAGTCTATCAATTCCCTCCACAAGACAACAGATGCTATCCATTTTATCCAAGAATGAGATGGCGATGACCGACAAATCAACTGGAAATTAAATGGGTTTAAAAAGTATGGACAGTGGAACATAACATAGTAGCACACTAACAGGGATGGGAGCTGAAAACTTGGAAAATCATCGTATTGCAAGAGATACATTAGGCGAAATCAAAGTTCCGAAAGATGCTTATTACGGCGCACAAACACAAAGAGCTGTGGAAAACTTCCCGATCAGCGGGCTGCGATTGCCAAGAGCTTTTATCCGTGCACAGGCAATCATCAAACGATCAGCAGCAATCGCAAATCGTGATACAGGACAAATTGAAGAGAAAAAAGCGAATGCCATCATACAAGCAGCTGAAGAAGTGATGGAAGGGAAGCTTGATGAACAATTTGTCGTCGATGCTTATCAAGCTGGAGCAGGAACGTCCCAGAACATGAACGCGAATGAAGTCATTGCTTCACGAGCCAGCGAAATATTGGGAGGGGAACGCGGCGATTGGACAAAGGTACATCCGAATGATGACGTCAATATGGCTCAATCGACGAATGATACGATCCATGTTGCCATCAATATTGCAGTTGCAGAAGAACTGCATCGCCAATTATACCCAGCTCTTGAAAAAACGATTCAAGCATTGGAAGAGAAGGCAGAAGAATTCCGACCCTTTATCAAATCCGGACGAACACACTTACAGGATGCAGTGCCGATGCGTTTGGGACAATCGTTCGATGGATATGCGCAAAGCATAAAGAACGCTTATGACGCTGTTAAATTAGCTGAACCGTTTCTTTACGAAATCGGTCTTGGTGGAAATGCTGTCGGTACTGGAATCAATTCACATCCTGAATATAGTGACAGGGCCATAAAGGCTGTCTCAGAAAGTACAGGCTTGGGCTTCCAACAGCCGAAAAACCGCTTCAGCTTCATGCAGAATACGGGCGCAGCGATTCGCGTCAGTCACGCCTTGAAGGAGATCGCCATCCACTTGATCAAAGTTTCAAGTGACTTCCGATTGTTAAGTTCAGGGCCAAGGACAGGGATCGCCGAGTTGAATTTACCACCTGTACAACCCGGTTCATCAATCATGCCAGGAAAAGTGAATCCGGTCATTCCTGAAAACCTTTATATGATCTGTTCGCAAGTGATCGGTAATGATACGTGTGTTTCAACTGCCGGAATAGGGAGCCAGCTGGAAATCAATCCAATGATGCCGATCATCGGTTACAATGTCCTGCAATCGATCACCATTTTATCCACTGGAATGGATACATTTACTGAACGATGCATCAAAGGAATCGAACCGAATGAAAGCAGAATGAGCGAATTGATGGAAAATAGTTTAGCCCTGGCTACGGCACTTAATCCGAAGATCGGGTATGAAAAGGCTGCTGAAATCGCGAAAGAAAGCTTCCGAACTGGAAAGACGGTTCGAGAAATCATTCTTGAGAGAGGGATCATGTCTGAGAAAGAAGCAGCGGACCTTCTAGATCCAGAAAATCTAGTGTAATGATCATAAAAGAGGGATAGAAAATTATATTGATATACATCCAGGGGCAGACATAAGTCTGTCTCTTTTTTTCTTGATTTACGTAAATTCGTTTTTTTCGTGATAAATAAACCCATGCCCGTCCTTTATGAAAAGGTCTTCTTTTTTCATGAAGCTAAATAGGAATAATCCTGATGTCAGACTGTTTTTTAAAAAATTTAGATAAACTTGTATTTTCGACAAACTTTTTACAAATCATATGGGTAATATAAGTACAATTGGTAAAAAATAAAATTTTTGTCTGAAACAGAGTCGATTGTCACTCGTCTAATCTAAAGTATAGGATTATAATGTTAAAGTATGGGTATTTCAGTTAAATTTTTGAAGAATTATGAAGGAGGCAAGTCAGATGTGTGGATTTGTCGGTTATGTCTCTGACCAACCAAGAGATGTGGATGCATGCGAAATAAGACAACTAAAAGGAATGACCAACCTCATCACTCATCGAGGTCCGGACGATGAAGGGTTTTTTTATGATGATCATGTTCGATTCGGTTTCCGAAGACTGAGTATTATAGATATAGAAAGCGGCCATCAGCCTTTAACATATGAGGATGAGCGGTATTGGATCATCTTCAACGGAGAGATTTACAATTATGTTGAACTACGTGATTCATTGATTGAAGAAGGATATGAATTCCAAACCCAATCAGATACAGAAGTCATTTTAGCCAATTTTGTATTTAAAGGTACCGAATCCATAAAAGATTTACGCGGTATGTTCAGTTTTCTGATTTGGGACAAAGAGAAGAAAGAACTGTTCGGTGGGCGAGATCCATTCGGCATTAAACCGTTCTTTTACACAGAAATGGGCGGGCATCTTTATTGTGCATCTGAAAAGAAAAGTTTATCAGCTTTACATGAAGAAGAAGTCAATTTAGAATCACTTCACCACTATTTGACGTATCAATTCGTTCCCGAACCAGATACGATGTCGGTCGATATACAAAAATTGATGCCAGGGCATTTCTTTACAAAGAAACCTGGTGAAAAAATGGAGATTCGTTCCTACTGGAAGCCTACATTCAATGTAAAGCAAGCTCCGATTGATCGTACCATAGAAGACATTCGTAATGTGATGAGAGATTCCGTCAAGGTACATATGCGTAGTGATGTGCCCGTAGGCAGTTTCTTATCAGGTGGTATTGATTCAAGTGCAATTGTTGCATTAGCTCGGGAAATCAACCCAGAGATCAAGACCTTCACAGTCGGTTTCGAACGTTCTGGATACAGCGAAATAGATGTTGCTGTATCGACTGCAGCCGCTTTGAATGTTGAGAACATCCATTACATTGTCCAACCTGAAGAATTTGTAAGTGAGTTACCAAAGATAATCTGGCATATGGATGACCCAGTCGCAGACCCAGCAGCAGTACCCCTGTATTTCGTTTCACGTGAAGCGAGCAAGCATGTGAAAGTTGTCTTGTCAGGTGAAGGTGCAGATGAATTATTTGGCGGTTATACGATTTATAATGAACCGAACTCTTTAAGAGGCTATCAAACCTTGCCGTTGGGGTTACGGAAATGGTTGAAGAAACTTTCAGATATCCTGCCTGAAGGGACGAAAGGAAAAAGCTTCATCGAACGTGGCAGCATGTCGATGGAAGAACGTTATATCGGTAATGCGAAAATGTTCACTGAGCTTGAAAAAGAGTACTTGCTTAAATCGTACAACAAAGAATGGAATTATCAGAAGGTCACAGCGTCAATCTACGAAAATGCGAAATCGTATCATGATATCCACAAGATGCAATATGTAGATATGCATACATGGCTGAGAGGCGATATCCTTGTCAAAGCGGATAAAATGACAATGGCAAACTCACTCGAACTTCGGGTGCCATTCCTGGATAAAGAAGTCTTTCGGGTAGCATCACAAATCGCGCCTACAGATTCTGTGACTAACGGTACGACCAAATACGCGTTCCGTGAAGCGATGAAAGGAATTGTCCCAGAATCGGTCCTTTATCGAAGAAAGTTAGGCTTCCCTGTACCGATTCGTCATTGGCTGAAAAACGAACTCTATGACTGGGCAAGGACACTGATCAAAGAGAGTAAAACGGAACAATATATTGATAAAAAAATCGTTTTGCGGATTCTTGATGAACATCGCACTGGAAAACTGGATTATAGCCGTAAACTATGGACGGTCCTCATATTCATGGTCTGGCACCAGATCTATGTCGAGAATCTTTATGACTTCCACGGACATGTGCTAGAAGAAGATGAAATGTTCATAAGAAAAGCAGCAACAAGCTGATTAAGCTTTCAATGATATTTGGGAAATTGTGCAAAAAACCACTGTCATACCAGTGGTTTTTTCCTTTTAGAATCTTTTTTCAGTTTTTGTATTAACCTGGGTTGTATGTTATACTGTTAAAGTTAAAAAATTTGTAGGAGTTGTTACTTGTATGAAATACGAAGTTGGAAGCATAGTAGAGGGGAAAGTCACTGGGATCAAGCCGTTCGGTGCGTTTGTTGCCCTAGATGACCAGCATCAAGGTCTCGTTCATATTTCTGAGGTTTCTCACGATTATGTGAAAGATATAAATGATCACTTATCTGTCGGAGATGCAGTGGAAGTGAAAGTTATGAACGTAGAAGAAAATAGCGGGAAGATTTCCCTCTCCATCCGCAAAACACAAGCTGCACCTGAGCCTAAGCAGCAACAGCGCCCGCGCCGTCCTAAGCGCCCAGCTCAAAACGATAACGCTCAAGGGTTCAACACTCTTGAAGATAAACTTAAGGTTTGGTTGAAAGAATCCAACGACCGCCAAGCGCAATTAAATAAGCGTTTGAAAAAATAAGCAAAAAAGCAGCTAACTGAAATGTTAGCTGCTTTTTTAGTGCTTTTCTTTACGTCATTTCTGTTCTGTTTTCGCGTTCAAACTCTTCAGAAGGTCTGAACAACAAAGTCAAGCAATACAGTCCACTGAGACCGACTAGTCCATATACGATACGAGAAAGGACAGAGTCTTGTCCACCGAATATCGCTGCCACTAAATCAAATTGGAAAAAGCCGATAAGTCCCCAGTTGATGGCACCAATAATCACTAAAGCTAACGCTGTACGTTGAAGTCCATTCATAATGCGTTATACCTCCTTCAATGTGGAAGAATTTACTTCTTTCTTATTTTGGAAAATAAACCCTTACTTTATACATGAATTTTGTCGAGAGGTTTAAAAACAGATTACTTTACTTGGAGAGAAAATTTTCGAGATAATATAAAGGTCTTTATATAACAAGAAAGGCTCTGTAAGTTCGCTTTTCTCGCCGGAGTGTCAAATTTCATTTGAAATCAGCTAAGACAATTAACAAAGTCAAAAAAGTGCGAGTATATTTCTACCGTAATTTTGACAGGATTATGGAAGTGACAAACGCTATTTAAAAAAGAAAATTATAAAAGAGGAGGAATTGTATGGAACCCTTTGAATTCAGAAATCCGACCAAGTTGATCTTTGGAAAAGGGCAAGTCGAGGCTCTGGAAAGAGAAATACCGCAATACGGTAAAAATGTGATGGTCGTTTATGGCGGAGGAAGCATTAAACGGAATGGGTTATACGACCAGGTGATGGAACGGCTATCAGCAATCGGTGCGAGGGTGACGGAATTATCCGGAGTGGAGCCGAATCCAAGGTTGACAACAGTACGTAAAGGAGTCGAGCTTGTCCGTGAAAATAATGTCGACTTCTTACTCGCAGTCGGTGGAGGAAGTGTGATCGACTGTACAAAAGCGATAGCCGGTGGAGCGAAGTACGATGGCGATGTATGGGAGATGATCTCCAACCGAGTACGAGTTGAAGAAACCGTTCCTTTCGGTACAGTATTGACACTAGCCGCAACAGGCTCAGAAATGAATTCTGGCGCTGTCATCACCAATTGGGAAACGAATGAGAAATATGGGTGGGGCAGCCCGGCGAACTTCCCGAAATTTTCAATACTTGATCCAGTGAATACAATCACCGTACCACGTGATCAGACGGTTTACGGTATTGTTGACATGATGTCGCATGTACTTGAGTCCTATTTCCACCCTGCTACAAACACGAAGCTTCAAGAGCGGATGGCTGAAGCGATCCTTCTGACGGTCATCGAAACTGCACCGAAGCTGTTTGACAACCTTGAAAGCTACGAGCATCGTGAAACGATTCTTTACAGCGGCACCATGGCATTGAACGGAGTTTTACAGATGGGTGCCCGCGGGGATTGGGCGACACACAACATTGAACATGCTGTTTCAGCGGTTTATGATATTCCGCATGCAGGCGGACTCGCTATATTGTTCCCGAATTGGATGAAACACAATATAGAAGAGACAGAGCGTAAGCTGAAACAATTGGCTGTCCGTGTCTTTGGTGTCGATCAATCTGGTAAAACCGATCGTGAACTAGCCCTGGCTGCGATTGATGAAATTCAGGCATTCTGGACTTCACTCGGTGCACCTAGCCGACTAGCGGATTATGACATCGATGACTCCAAGCTTGATTTGATGGCTGATCGTGCTATGGCCCGCGGTGAATTTGGAAATTTCCAGACCCTGAAAAAGCCAGACGTAGAAAAAATCTTGGAAATGTCATTGTAAATTGTAAAAAAGGGAGAAACCGATCGGATCTCCCTTTTCCCCTGTTATTGGTAAAAAACAACAATAACGGTATTAACCTTTAAGTTAAAAAGAAAGCGTTTTATTATGGGGGATGAGGGGAAAGTGAAGTATGATCAAATTTAGGGATTAGGAGGGAATATGATGCAACAATCATTGTTACGGAACGTTTGGTCGACATTGTGGGACTGGCATCATCAAGCAAAGGACTTGTTGAAGCTGTCATCCACAGAAAACGGCTCATCTACGACACAATCGAACGCAAAAAATAATCGTGCAAATTCATCCGGCCCTGGACCTGCGTATGGAAAGCGCAAAGGAATTGGCCTTATTTTAGGACCATTTCTTTTCATCGCCACTCTTTTATTCTTCAAACCTGAAGGACTTTCCTCTGAGGGATTGGCGGTTCTGGCAAGTACACTCTGGATTGCAACCTGGTGGATCACTGAAGCGATCCCGATTCCAGCTACTTCTTTACTGCCATTGATTTTATTCCCCTTGACTGGCGGGTTGAGCGGAGATATCACCGCCTCATCTTATGGCGATAATACGATTTTTCTATTCTTAGGTGGTTTCTTGATTGCTTTAGCAATGCAAAAGTGGAACCTTCATAAACGAATCGCTCTTTTCATCATATCCGCAATTGGTACAAGTACAGAACGAATCATCCTCGGTTTCATGGTGGCGACAGGCTTCCTTTCAATGTGGATTTCGAACACAGCCACAGCGATGATGATGGTACCGATCGGCATGGCTGTCATCTATCAGGTTTCTGAACAATTGAAAAAAGAAGGACATGTTGACACTGATGTAAAGAACTTCAATTTCGGTAAGGCGATCATGCTCGGTATTGCCTATTCTGCATCGATCGGAGGATTAGGAACGTTGATCGGGACACCTCCAAATACGATTTTTGCCGGAGTTGTCAAAAACTCATTCGGCATTGAGATATCTTTTGCAGGGTGGATGCTGTTCGGTGTACCGATCGTGATCATCCTCATGGCAATTACGTGGTACTATCTGGTCAAGTTCGCATTTCCAATGAAAATACGTGAGCTTCCTGGTGGAAAAGAAGTCATCAATAACGAAAAGAAGGCACTTGGCTTGATGGGTCCAGAAGAGAAAGTCATTTTGACTGTATTTACATTGACTGCACTTGCCTGGATTTCAAGATCGTTCATCTTGGTTGATTTGAACGAGAACATCAACGATACGATCATCGCAATGACAGCAGCCATTATATTATTCATGATTCCTTCTGCCACAAAGAGGGGAGAATTTCTTTTAGATTGGGAAACGGCAAAAGGTGTACCTTGGGGCATCCTCCTATTATTTGGAGGTGGACTCGCGATTGCCGCTGGGTTCCAGGAGTCAGGCCTGGCTGAATGGTTTGGTACCCAATTGGCGGTATTAGAAGGGGTCAATCTGATCTTGATCATTGCAATCGTGACTGCTATGGTCATCTTCTTGACAGAAATCACCTCGAACACAGCGACAGCTACAATGATGTTCCCGATCATGGCTTCACTCGCTGCAGCTATTTCTGTGCATCCATATGCACTGATGATCGGGGCAGGACTAGCAGCCAGCTGTGCGTTCATGTTGCCGGTTGCAACTCCACCCAACGCCGTCGTGTTCGGTTCCGGATATTTGCGGATTCCAGACATGGCGCGAGCAGGATTGTGGCTCAACATCATCTCAGTTGTTATCATTACAATAGCGATTTATTTGTATTTACCAGCAGTTTGGGGCATCGATATCACAAGCTTCCCAGACTCGCTTAGACAATAACCAGATCGAAAGGCGAGAGGAAAGGCACCTAACGCCTTTCTTCTTTTTTATTTTTTTATAAAAATTGCTGTGATAATCATTCCCGTTCTGGATACGAATCACTATTGTGCGATGTTCGGACAAGAGCTAGAGAAAAAAATCGCAGTGCTGTCCGTAACAGCACAATACGGGACAGGAGCAAGAGAAAAAAGCGAAATGCTGTCCCGTAACAGGCCGATACGGGACAGGAGCAAGAGAAAAAAGCGAAATGCTGTCCCGTAACAGGCCGATACGGGACAGGAGCAAGAGAAAAAAGCGAAATGCTGTCCCGTAACAGCACGATACGGGACAGGAGCAAGAGAAAAAAGCGAAATGCTGTCCCGTAACAGCACGATACGGGACAGGAGCAAGAGAAAAAAGCGAAATGCTGTCCCGTAACAGCACGATACGGGACAGGAGCAAGAGGAAAAAGCGAAAGACTGTCCCGTAACAGCACGATACGGGACAGGAGCAAGAGTAAAAAGCGAAAGACTGTCCCGTAACAGCACGATACGGGACAGGAGCAAGAGTAAAAAGCGAAATGCTGTCCCGTAACAGCACGATACGGGACAGGAGCAAGAGAAAAAAGCAAAAGACTGTCTCGTAACAGCACAATACGGGACAGGAGGTAGAGGAAAAAGCAAAAGACTGTCCCCTAACAGCCTAATACAGGACAGGAGGTAGAGGAGAAGAGGCAGCCGCTGTCCCAATCCTCAATCAATTAAACGAATCTACCTAAAACACCCAAACCGAACTCGTAATAACAAAGGATGGATACAATGGACCACCAACAAGAAAAAGCACTGCCTTATACGAAACAAGACCCAAAATTCTGGCGCATCATCCTTGCGCTTGCGGTTGCCTCCTTGCTTATTTTTTCAACGTTGTATGTGTTCCAGCCATTACTACCAGTTTTCGTAAAAGAGTTCGATATCACGCCGACGTTCTCAAGCCTATTGGTTTCGTCTTCGGTCATCACGATGATCATCGGTCTATTCGTACTTGGGTTCCTGGCAGATCGTTATGGCCGGCGCGCGATCATGAACATCTCGCTCATCGTAACGGTCGCGACGTTATTTGCAATGCCATTTGCGACAGAGTTCTATATCATCGTCGCGTTACGATTTTTACAAGGATTCTTCATTGCCGGAATTCCTGCTGCTGCCATGGGCTACCTTGGAGACGAAATCGACAAAAGACATCTGAGCCTTGCGATGACTTTTTATATTGCGAGCAATGCATTAGGCGGTATGGGCGGAAGGGTCTTCGCGGGTTATTTCACAGACCTGTTCAGCTGGCAGACTACACTTCTGAGCCTATCGGGCTTCGGGGTGATCGTCATCGTGCTCTTTCTCATTTTATTGCCGGAAGAACGCCTTCTCGAGCAAAAACCTGCATCGATCAGTTCCGATCTTAAAGGAATGTTCGTGCATTTGACTGATATGCGTCTGATTCCTCTTTTCGTAATGGGACTTCTCCTGCAGACGATGTTCACAGCGGTTTGGACGTATTTGCCGTTCTATCTGCATGGGGAGCCGTTCAATTGGACGCTGAAATTGATTTCATTCACGTATTTCGCTTACGCATTAGGTGTCATAGCTCCTCCAATAGCAGGTCGGATTTCCTCTAGAATCGGTCTTTCGAGTGTGTTATTCGGAGGGCTTGGATTACTTGCCATCGGGATATGGTTGACCGCTATCCAATTTGCTCCTTTCATTCTTATTGGACTCGGCATGATCTGTACGGGATTTTTCATTGCGCATTCGATGGCAGCTGCCCTTGTTGGCAGAACCGCGACACATCATAAAAGCGGTGCATCGAGTTTTTACCTGATCAATTACTACGTCGGGGTGGCGATCGGGAGTACAGCCGTCGGGAAACTGTGGGATCATTTTGCCTGGATTGGGATCACCAGCACCAGTTTTTTACTCTTGATCGTGGTCCTTTTTCTCCCAAAACTCAAACATCTGAAATAATTCGAAGTGTAATCGTTTACATTAAAGCTAGTGGTTGCGTTCGATTTTTTAATCCGATAAAGTGATAATGAAGAACGTAATAGAAGACGGAGGGATTCCATGACATCTGCAATTCGTTTTGATTATACAAAAGCTTTATCATTCATCGGTCAGCACGAAGTTGACCACCTTACCGATCAAGTGAAAACCGCTCATGAAGCGTTACATAATGGGACTGGAGCGGGTAACGATTTTCTCGGTTGGGTCGATCTTCCTGAAAATTATGACCGCGAAGAGTTTTCACGTATCCAAAAGGCGGCTGAAAAGATCAAATCTGATTCGGAAGTGCTCCTAGTTATCGGAATCGGCGGGTCTTACCTTGGCGCAAGAGCTGCAATTGAGATGCTGAACCATTCGTTCTACAACATGCTGAACAAAGAAAAACGTGATACCCCCCAAGTCATTTTTGTCGGACACCACATCAGCTCTACGTATGTACAAGACCTTTTCGATGTGCTCGAAGATAAGGACGTCTCGATCAATGTCATCTCGAAATCTGGTACGACAACAGAACCAGCGATCGCATTCCGTATTTTCCGCAGCTTTTTAGAAGAGAAGTATGGAAAAGAAGAGGCGCGCAAACGCATTTACGCGACAACCGATCGTGAAAAAGGTGCGTTAAAAACGCTGGCCGATCAAGAAGGTTACGAATCATTCATCATCCCTGACGATGTTGGAGGACGTTATTCCGTCTTGACGGCAGTTGGACTTCTTCCGATCGCAACAACAGGTGTCGATATCGAAGCGATGATGAAAGGTGCAGCGGATGCACGGAATGCGTACAACAACCCAAATCTCGCAGAAAACGAAGCCTATCAATATGCGGCTGTTCGAAATGCTCTATACAACAAAGGCAAGACGACTGAATTGATGGTCAATTATGAGCCTGCTCTTCATTATGTTGCAGAGTGGTGGAAGCAGCTTTACGGTGAAAGTGAAGGGAAAGACTATAAAGGGATTTTCCCAGCAGCAGCAGACTTTTCAACTGACCTTCATTCTCTTGGCCAATATGTACAAGAAGGACGCCGCGATATTTTCGAAACGATCCTGAACGTTGAAAACCCTAAAAAAGAAGTGACGATCGAAGAGGACGAAGGAAACCTTGACAAGCTGAACTACCTTGCTGGGAAAACGATGGATTTCGTCAACACGAAAGCCTATGAAGGTACATTGCTTGCACATACCGATGGAGGGGTTCCGAACCTTGTCCTGAACATCCCGGAATTGGACGCTTATAACTTCGGATATCTCGTGTATTTCTTTGAAAAAGCATGTGCGATCAGCGGTTACCTCTTGGGAGTGAATCCGTTCGACCAACCAGGTGTTGAAGCATACAAGAAAAACATGTTCGCATTACTAGGAAAACCAGGATTCGAAGACTTGAAAGAAGAATTAGAAGGTCGATTGAAATAACCTATAAGAGGGAAGCTTGCTTTTAACAAAGGCAGCTTCTTTTTTATGAGAGACATGTTATCGTTAGTGGCTTGGATTTATTTTCCTGTTTTTTGTGTATAATGTTCATAGGAGCAATCGTATAGGTAGGGTGGACGGTCATATATCCCCTGGGAAAGGGGGTGGTGGCCGTGAATCACAGTAATTTTGACATAGCTACAGCTACGTTTATGATTCTGTTGATAACACTGGTGATTACTTTGATCGAACGAAAAAAGTAATCCACCCTGCCGGCAAGCTTGTGTGGATTACTTTCCCTGAGTCTTGACCGTCCTCTAACGGTCTATACGGTTGTTCCGCCCAGCTAATTTTACAATAGCTGGTTTTTAGATTATGCCTTTTCTAATTATATTATAACCAAATATACATTAATAAACAAAATTAAAAAATGAATTGCAGGCAACCTTGGATATTTCCAGGTTCCTTTTTTTATGTCTGAAAAAGTTTTTAGAAATACACGTACCTTCTAATCCTGCCATATTTTTAATGAAAACGAAGGAGAGTGGTTACGATAAAGATATAGGTTTTCTGAAGGGAGAAACGACAATGATTGAAATCAAATCGAAATTAGATGGTGAGCAGTTTGAACTGAATGAACTCGAATATACGTTGAAACCATTAGGGTATGACATCGGCGGCGGCTGGGACTACGATCACGGCGCGTTCGATTATAAGCTCGACGATGAACAAGGATACATGTATCTCCGAATTCCGTTCCAGGCGATTAAGGGAGAACTCGATCGTAACGGCTGCATCGTCAGTGTCGGAACCCCTTATCTTCTGCACCATGTCTATCAAAGAGGTCTGGACGATAATGTAAGTGCCGGTAATGCCAATGCAACGCTCAACCAATTCTCTGAACCCCAAGATCCAGACGGTTCTATTGACGAAAAATGGATCGAGGTTGGCGAAAAAATGGTCCAGGATCTTGAAGAACAGCTTCTTCGTTAACCAAGGTTTTCGAAAAAGGCTGAACTCACAATATTCGATGTGTGGATGATATGATCGGCACCAGCACGTTTCGCATTCTCATATTGTCCAGGTGTCAAAATTTCTACAATGGTATGCGCTTTTGGACAGACTCCTTTTACTGCAAGTAGTGTTAGAATGGCATCCATATCGGATTGTTCTTCACTGACCTGATTATTGGCAGTTAAAATCACTTTTTCAGCTTCGGTCACATTCGCTTTTTGCAAAGTCAGATCTTCATATGGCTTTCCATGGATAAAATGGATATTGCCATAATGATACGGATTCTGTGGAAGAGTCCGGTCGATGAGGACAATTTTTTCTTCGGGATTCCGGTTATGGATCTGTTCGATCAAATCTTTCGTCCGCTCGTTCCAACCAATTATGACGATTTGGCCACTTTTTCCAAAAGCGACATCACCTTTGATAAGTCCAGCCTGACGCTTGACTGTATATCCAGCTACTTGTACAAAAAAGTAAGTGATGAAAGTGCTTCCAGTAAGAATCAGCAATATCGTCATCATTTTCCCTAGGCTTGTTTTCGGCACAAGGTCTCCATACCCTACGGTTGCCGCTGTGACAATCGCCCAATAGATGCCATCAAAAACAGACTGGAAATTAGTCGGTTCGAGGATACGGATTGTAATACCGAAAAGAACCAGAACGGAAAAAACAATGATCAATAACCGTGCGATAGGGGGTAGACGTAGATATTGTAATGTGATTGATTTCATTTGATTCACCTATGGTCAAGTAGTGTCATTATCAGCAGTATATCCATATCTTATTTGTTAGAAACTTATAGAAAGGAGGAATGATGATGAAACGGAGACCTTTTGGCGTATATTTAGTTAATTTGTTCATGGGTATTATTGAAGCACTCATCTTATTACGTATCGTTCTGAAGCTTTTCGGTGCCAATCCCTATACACCATTTGTCCAATGGGTTTACAATTTGACCATCCCATTATTATCACCTTTTCAGAATATCTTTCCGACACCAGTCATCCAGGGGCGGTATGAACTTGAATTGACGAGTATTTTTGCATTGATCGTCTATGCCTTCTTATCGTACTTCCTCGTCCAATTCATCCTGATGCTCAACTCAGGAAACAACGATCGAAGGCGATAGATAATACAGATTTCTTTATAAAAGTTGCAGCTCCCCCTACAATGGAAGAAAAGAAGGGACGGGGCGGATTGTCATGATCGAATTGATTGTAAACGCAGATGACTTCGGTTTTTCAAGAGGAGTCAACCATGGGATCATCGATGCTTATAAATATGGAATCGTCAATTCAACGACGATGTTTGTAAACATGCCAGGCACGGAGCATGCAGTTGAATTAGCGAAAAACAACCCTGGTTTACGAGTCGGTATCCATTTGACACTTACATGTGGCAAAGCGGTTGCTAAGGATGTACCTACTCTGACGGATCGGGACGGTGGATTGATTATGACAAGAGATCTTGGTCAGGACCTATCTTCTAAGCTGAAAGATATTGAAAAAGAATGGAATGCACAAATCGAGCGGTTCTATAGCATTGGTTTGAAACCTACGCATTTTGACAATCACCACCACATGCACAAGCACCCCCAACTGCTTCCGATTGTAAAAAAGCTATCCGAAAAATATGACCTCCCAGTACGGAATGTGTTTAAAGATAAGGTGACAGATTTTAAACTACTGACTGAAGTTTTCTTTAACGACTTCATCCGAGAGAATGTAAGTGAAGATTATTTCGCTACTCTAGCGGAAAGAGTAAAAAATGGTTCGAGTGTGGAGGTCATGTGTCATCCGGCTTATATTGATCAGGCGCTAAAAGATGGCTCATCCTATTGCGATAAACGTGCAGAAGAGTTAGAGATCCTCATTAAGACGAAATTAGACAATCGATTTATCTTATCATAGAAAAATAGATGTAAGGTACTCTGAAAGGGCTTCTAAAACAGGAAATTACAGTAATTACACCACTTGATTAGTTTCACTTCTGATGCTTTGTGGTATCGAATTTATAAACAAGCATTTGGAGGGAACAAAAATGAAACAAACTGCAGGGAAGGCTGCTGCTGAAGTTCTTGAACATTGGAATATCAACCATATTTTTGGATTACCAGGCGATTCGATCAACAACTTTGTTGAACATCTTAGAAAAGAAAAAGAAAGTATCGAATTCATACAAATAAGACATGAGGAAGTAGGTGCGTTAGCTGCTTCTTCTTATTCGAAATTAACAGGTAAGATTGGAGTCTGTCTCTCGATCGGGGGTCCAGGTGCAATCCATCTACTCAATGGTTTATATGATGCCAAAGCAGACAGTGCTCCTGTATTGGTCTTAGCTGGGCAAGTCCCTACGGATAAAGTAGGGCATGATGCTTTTCAGGAAATTGATCTTGAGAAAATGTTTGAAAATGTGTCAGTGTTCAGCCAAAGGGTCTCATCTCCAGAATCCTTCCCTTCATTGCTCGACCAAGCCATACGTAAAGCTTACGCCGAAAAAGGCGTATCCGTCTTGATCATTCCTGACGACATTCCAATGGAAAAGATCGAAGGTTACACCTCGAACTTGACGGAGACAACATCGGTTTCAAAGCACATTCCTTCTTCTGAGGATCTGAATGCTGGCTTGAAATACATAAAAGAGGCGAAAAAGCCAGTCATTCTCGCTGGAACAGGAACGAGAAAGGCCAGGGAAGAACTGGTCAGATTTTCAGAAAAAATTGCCGCGCCGATCATTTTCACTTTACCGGCGAAGGGAGTTTTACCTGACAAACATCCTTACAATCTTGGTCAGCTCGGACAGATTGGAACCAAACCAGCCTACGAGGCTATGGAAGAAACCGATCTGCTTATCATGGTCGGCACCTCTTTTCCTTACAGGGATTTTTTGCCCGATAAAGCCCCGGCTGTTCAGATCGATCATGATCCAAGTCAGATCGGTAAGCGATATCCAGTGAAGGTAGGGGTTGTAGGAGACGCAGCCACCGCGCTCCAGAAATGGAATGATCAACTGCAAATGACAGAAGAACGGACCTTCTTGAAAGAATGTCAAGAAAATATGTTGAATTGGTGGAGGCACATCGAAAAAGAAGAAAATCAAGTTTCTTCTCCAATAAAACCACAAGAAGTGATCCCAAAGCTTCAAGAGGTCGTTGATGATGATGCAATCGTATCTGTAGACGTCGGTAATGTCACGGTTTGGATGGCAAGACATTTCAAAATCACCCATCAAAAATTCCTTATCTCAAGCTGGATGGCAACAATGGGGTTTGGACTACCAGGGGCAATTGCTGGCAGCCTTGCTTATCCAGAGCGGCAAGTGGTAACCGTTTGTGGCGACGGAGGATTTTCGATGGTCATGCATGATTTTGTCACGGCTGTCAAATACAACTTGCCAATCATTGTGGTGATCATGAATAACCAAAAGATCGGAATGATCAAATACGAACAGGAAGAACAAGGCCATCTGGAATATGGAACTGACCTCAAAAACATCGACTTTGCAGCATTTGCAAGAGCGTGCGGGGGTGAAGGATACACGGTGGCAGACCATCGTGAGTTGAGCGCCGCCTTTAAAAAAGCTTCCCAAGAGAAGAAGCCAGTCATTATCGATGTGATAATCGAAGATCAACCCCCTTTACCGGGTAAGATCACATACGGTCAGGCTGCAGGTTTCTCGAAACATGTCATGAAAAAATTCTTCAAGGAACATGAAGTAGATATGCCTCCGCTAAAAAAGGCACTGAAGCGCTTATTTTAACGGAAGGACTTGTGGGTTCATACCGTTCTTTCTTTTGTAATTATAAAGTTTTGGTTTAGGGAGTTGGTTGAAGTGGATCTGAATATCTTCATACTCGTATTCCTTATCGTGATTCTCTTATTCTTCTTTGTTGTGCCATGTTCACTTGTCCTATATTTGTGGTGGACCGATCATAAGCAAAAAGAACATGCTGTATTACGAAACTTTCCTATCCTCGGGAAGTTAAGGTATATTTTAGAAAAAGCGGGTCCTGAACTCAGACAATATTTATTTCTGAATGATAATGAAGGGACGCCTTTTTCTAGAAGAGAATTCAAGAATACAGTGATAGCCGGGAAATACAAAACCAGAATGCTCGGTTTCGGTTCAGAACGCGACTTTTCAAAAGAAGGTTTTTATATCCGGAATACCATGTTTCCTAAACAGAGGGATGAACTGAGGGTGGATAATGAAGATAAGGTGAAAACGAAAATTTATCAGATCGAAAAAGATAATTTGTTTTTACGTAAAGAACATAGGGAAGATATCCAAGCCGATCCTTTCTTATTGGAAGAAGGGGATTCTCCTGTCATCGGCGAATGGACATCCCGGCATCCTTTTAAAGTAAGAGGTCTGGTAGGTCAATCCGCCATGAGTTTCGGTTCACTCGGTGATCGGGCTCTTACCGCTTTATCCATCGGCTTGTCCCGAGCCAAAGGTACATGGATGAATACCGGTGAAGGAGGACTTACTGAGTATCATTTAAAGGGCGGAGTCGATATCATTTGTCAAATAGGGCCAGGACTTTTTGGCGTAAGGACGAAAGATGGCGATTTTTCCTGGGAAGAATTTAAAAAACAGAGTAGTATTTCGGAAGTGAGGGCATTTGAATTGAAGCTGGCCCAGGGGGGTAAAACAAGAGGAGGACATGTCGATGCAGCCAAGGTAACCCCAGAAATCGCTGGAATTCGTAACGTTGAAGCCTGGAAATCGATCGATAGCCCTAACCGGTTCAATGAATTCAAAAATAATCAGGAAATGTTGGACTTCATTAATGAATTAAGGGATGTTGGGGGAAAACCGGTTGGTATCAAAATGGTAGTAGGAAATACGGATGACGTTGAACATCTGGTCGCATATATGGCCGAATCGGGGAAACACCCTGACTTCATCACAGTGGATGGTGGCGAGGGTGGGACAGGTGCATCCTATCAGGAACTTGCTGATTCAACCGGCATACCGATCAAGTCGGCTTTGCCCTTGGTTCATAAGACATTGGAAGAGTTCGAAATCCGTGATAAAGTGAAGATTTTTGCTTCTGGTAAGCTTTTAACCCCTGACAAAGTGGCTATTGCTTTAAGTTTAGGAGCTGATTTTGTCAATATCGCCAGAGGACTGATGTTTTCAGTAGGCTGTATCCAAGCACAAGTATGTCACACGAATAATTGTCCAGTTGGTGTCGCCACCACAGATGATAAATTGCAGAAAGCGCTGATTGTAGAAGAGAAGTCATACAGAGTATGTAACTATATGTTATCCTTACGGGAAGGACTCTATAATCTGGCTGCATCTGTCGGAGTCGAGAGCCCAACACAATTTACTATGGATCACATCGTATTCAAATCTCGAAACGGAAAAATGATATCAATGAATGACATGGAATACATCCAACAAAATTATTAAAGGGAACGTCGATCTTCTTAGTCTTAAGAGATCGACGACTGTTTTTTTAGAGTTTAATTGACGTACACGATTGAACATTGTAAAATACAATATGTGAATAATCGGGGCATTAGCTCAGCTGGGAGAGCGCTTCGCTGGCAGCGAAGAGGTCAGCGGTTCGAGCCCGCTATGCTCCACCATAAAAAAGCCTTAAGTTGTACTGATTCTTTGACCAAAGATATCAGTGCTTTTTTATTGTTATTTGATGGTGCAAAAAAGGAATTTCATCATAATAGTATAAACTCACAAGATTGACTGCAATCAGGCGGTCGATCTTTTTTTTGTATAGTTGGAAAAAGCTGAGCTCGTTCGGCAGAAACAGCATCATCGTCAGTTTTACGGTCATGTTCTTCGGAATGGGCTGGTTATATATCGAATCACCAGAGCAACTGTGCAACAACTACCTTTTGATTGAGCAAATAACGCTCGGGTGGGGATTTGTGACGATGGCAATTTGTCTCGTAATCTATTTGGTTTACTTCTACTTCATTGATCATTCACAATATAGTTGAGGAGTGTTTCTAATAGGCTGTTTTAGCAAACTTTGTTGCTCTTAATAGTCGTTGATTTCCGCTCCAGGATGCTCGCTTTCCGCGGGGCGTGCGGTGAGTCCACTCGTCGCCTTGCGACCTCAGGAGTCTCCTTTTCAAGGAAGCATTTGTGCTCCTGCGTCTACAAGAAAGTCCTGTCGAAGCGAACTTCCTCGTCGCATGCCTTGCGAGGAGATCATTCAGGTAGTAGGCACGCTGATCCCGCAGGAGGCTCGCCCCTTGCTCTCCAATCAACTTGCTAGGTGAGTTTTTAAAAATGACTCACAAGCAACAATATTTTAGAAAAGAGCCTTCTAATATTATCAATCTTAATGGAGAGGAGGTACCAAAAATGCGTGAAGATCTCATCCTTTCTGATAAAGAAGCAGTGAAAGCCCACCGATCCAATGAACGCCGTATCCCTGGAATCATTGCTGATATTAGATCACTACTTAAAGGTCTTGTTTTAGTCTCGAACGTCTTGCCTGTTTTTACTGGATTTTGGTTGGCTTTGTATTTTACCAATGCTTCTTTTGCAGCTCATTGGGAGGTTTTCCTTCTGACAATCATCGGCAGTACGCTAGTTATGGCAGGTGCACTGGTTCTGAATAACTGGTATGACGCTGACATCGAGCAAGAACGAAAAAACGTCCGACGGTGACAGGGAGCTTTCCTCTTCAAGTCGTACTGGCGATGGGAATCGGTTTATCCATCTTTGGGTTGATTCTTCTCTTTTTTACCACGATCGAAGCGACTGTTTACGCACTCATAGGCTGGTTCACATATGTTGTCTTGTATACGATGTGGTCCAAACGAAGATATACATGGAATACCTTGATTGGAAGTATCTCAGGGGCAGTAACGCCTTTAATTGGGTGGGCAGCCATCGCACCTTCTTTTCAGACTGTGCCGATTGTGTTATTTCTGATCTTGTTCATCTGGCAGATGCCCCATACGTATGCGATCGCCATCAAATACTTCGAAGAATATAAGGTAGCAGGGGTCAAGATGCTTCCGATAGTACATGGGATCGTAGTAACAAAGCGCCGGTTGGTTGTCTATATCGCATGCTTGCTGCCATTATCCTTTTTCTTGGGGCAGCTCGGGATGCCGTTCCTTATCATCGCTACACTGATGAATGTTGGCTGGCTCGCTTTAGGAATCAGCGGTTTCTTAACTAAAAATGATATTAAATGGGCACGGTGGAATTTCATCTATTCCGTGAACTATATAACGCTTTTGTTTTTCATGATGGTCTTGGTGACTTTCGTTTAGGAAATATCGTGGAAAACAGCTATAAAACCCCTTGTTAAGGGTCTTATTTTTCGGGAAATATGTTGATTTATCATTCTAATTGTAATTTCGTGTAAAATCAGGAAATTCCTTTAAACTCAAGTGAAGTAGCTTCAGTAGCTAACAAACTGAACCAATTCACCCACCAACCCAAAACAGTGCTGAGGGTGTGAGGGAGCTGGAAAGACAAAGATCAAGCACTCAGAAGAATACTAAAAAGCACTATGGCATTGGGCAGTAGTGCTTTTAGAACTCTTATTCTATTGAATTCGCTATATTTACCAGTTCATTCTTAGCTATATATTCCGGACCTGAGTAGTCAAGAGCATACTCGACATCATTTTTTTGCCAGGACAAGACCTGCGTTTCATCCAATTCTGTAAAGTGGGCAACGGTGCCATCCTCTAAGGTTGTGCGTTCCCAATCAGCCACCTTATTCCATCCTATTTCAGTAGTGATCCAAAGGATGAGCTCTTCATCGTTATTTTCATATACGACTTTGGCTCGGTCAAAGCCTGCAATACTCGTGTACTCTTCATAGGAATCAAAAGGGAGTTGTACAGGTGTTGAGATATCAAATGGGAGGATTAATGCTGCCGCTTTGGTAGATAGTTTCATGTTCGGGAGTAAAATGGCTACCAGAATAAAGACGATACATAATGCAATTGTGATATTCAGTATTCGTTTTTTAATGATGGAATACCGACCAAAGCCATCTAAAAAGCTCATCATAACCTCCGTTTATGTTAATATATGGATTCTCATAAACTATTATACTTCTTTAGTCATCCTCATACAAATAGGGTTTCATATTTAAAAGGATTCCTTTTGGAAGGGATTGGAAGGTTTTTGTCTAATTAATAAAGTTAATGTTGTCATTGTTTGGATAAAAGGAGAAGTGGATGCGGTTATTTGTAGAATTGGGGAAATCGCTGTTAGTGAATGTCTTTGTCTTGCTCACTCTTATACTGATTGTTTTGTTTCCCCGTGATTTGTCGATTGTGGATCGGGGGGCAACCCTCGGCATTGATATGGAATTCGAATATCATTTTCAATTTGAAGAGTACAAAGAGAATATCGTCGGCTATTTGGAAAAGGTATTTATCGATGGAAACCTTGGCGAATCGTTGACTGGGGTGCCGGTTGGGGAGCTGATCGTCGAATATGTCCCAAGGAGTTTGCTAGTCATTTCCTCTGCATTCATCCTTTGTATCTTAATCGGTGTTCTAAAAGGCATTTACGATTATAGGGCGTCTCTAAAAAAACACAGGATCCTTGGTCAGGGATTCACTTCTTTGCTGCTATCGATTCCAGATTTCTTTTTAATCATTTGTTTGCAGTGGGTGGTCATCTTTTATATTCCATGGATTGATTTCTACGGTTATGAACAATGGTATAGCTTCATTCTGCCGTCCATCCTCGTGTCCATTTACCCGATGATGTACATTGCGAGGATTACTTCTGTCGCAATCTCCAACGAGGAATTCGAACCATACATACAAGTGGCGAGAGCTAAAGGCTTTACGAGGAAAACCGTCCTTTATAAACATACGTTGAAAAATTGCTGGGGTACAATATTGAGCCATTTCTCTTCCGTCATGCTGTATATCCTGTCCAACCTGTTGATTGTGGAATACCTGCTTGATTATAAGGGAGCAGCATACCGATTATTCAAAGCTTTCCATTATACGAACAGCATTTCTGCTGGTTATCAAGCAGATTTTGAAGCTGAGTTGATCATCGGACTTTCTGTTTGTTTCATGCTGGTCGTCTTATTTTCACAATGGATCAGTAAAATCACAAAATATTATGTGGATCCACGGTAGTCCAGGGGGATATATGGCTAAGAATACTTCACTTTTGATAGGGAGCTTTTTCATATTCTTTTTTGTAGCAATGATGTTGTTCGGTCCATATCTTCCATTTGTCGATTCACATCTGGAAGAGGAGATCGTCCGAATGGAAGACGGAAAGATCGAGACACCGCCTTATCCACCTTCAAAAGAAAATCCATTCGGTTCAGATGAAAGAGGGAAAGATCTGCTAAGTATGATCGTGATGGGTACGAAGGAAACGATGCTCATCATTTTTTCGATTACGGGCATCCGATATTTGATCGCGGTTCCGTTAGGTATGCTGGCATCATCGAATAAAGGTCCTGCACATTATATTGTAAACGGGTGGAACCAATTGTTTTCCGCTTTACCGACCCTTTTTTCTGCGATCATCTTGATGAATTTGCCAATTTTTTATTTTCAGCGAAAGTCGTTTGGAATGGTCGATTGTCTTGTTAGCTATCATTGAAATAGGCAGGGTAGCAACGATTGTTCAGCAACAAGCACATACCCTTTCGAAACGCCTTTTTGTCGAAGCTGGGGTCACTTTAGGGTTCAGCCCATTTCAAAATTATCGACGGAACTACATACCGAATTTGCTGCCTGAACTTGTCGTCATGTTTTTCACCGACTTAGGTAGGGCTGCCTTGTTGATTGGGCAACTGGGTATGCTCAGCATCTTCATTTCACAGGTATGGATCCAAACAGGTTTTACAAGTGGAACCATTCAGAATACGAGTTTGAATTGGGCGACACTGCTCGGAAGTGCGAGGGTCGATTTGTTGACTGCACCATGGATTCCTTTGTTTTCAGCGGGTGCGATTACGTTGGCCATCATCACTTTCAATATGCTCGGTGAAGGGTTCAGGAAACTGTTCGATCGCAGGATATCTTAAAAAAGGGACAGAACCATCATTGGTGCTGTCCCTCAAAGCCTCACATAGCGGCTTCGACGTTCTGTTTTTGTGATTTTTTCATGAAGATGAACACTGTCACAGATAAGAGGGCAAAGAGAATCAGATAAGCGAACAAGATTGACATGTTTGTCATCGCTGCTCCCCAATCACCCAATGTAATGACGGATTTGAATCCTGCAATTGAGTAGGTGAATGGTAAGAAATCACTCAAAGCCCGCAGATTTTCCGGCAGCATTTCTCTTGGGAGATTCGCTCCTGTGATTGAAAGCTGCAGAATCACGAAAGCGAGGGCGATGAATCGTCCGATGTTTCCGGCAGCCGCAGCAAGGAACAGTACGATGGCCGAAAACACGATGCTGACAACAACCGTGAACAAAACGAGTCCAAGCGGATTAGCAACATTCATTTTTAGTATGAAAAAAACAGTCATCAGCAGTAAGACAGCCTGGAAAAGCGACAGTATTGTGAGATTCATGAACTTGACCGCAAACCAGCTGATACTTGAAACCTCTTCAGGTCTTTTGAAATTGATGAACATCGACATGATCAAGATTCCGACAAATAGCCCTAATGTCAGGACATATGGTGCCGTCGAGTCACGGTAATACTCATAATCGTTGACTGAATCACTTGCAAGTTCGACAGGGGAGGAGAACATCTGGGCATTTTCTTCACCCGTGTTCAAACCACTCGTTTTATCAGCACCTTCCTTTAAACCGGAAGCAAGCTCTTCACTTCCATCATCTACTTTTCCAGCCCCGTCTTCGAGCTTCGCCGCTCCAGTAGTTAGTTTCTGCCAACCTTCATCTACCGCAGCATTTCCTTCAGCAATACGTCCAGCACCATTATCAAGTTTTGAAACCCCGGTAATCAGTTCTTGCCAGCCAGTTTCGACTTTGGCGTTCCCATCAGCAATCTGCCCAGCCCCATTTTCTAGTTCAGCAACACCTTGGTCGACCTTTTTCTGACCAGTTACAAGTTTATTCAGACCATCATTGAGTTGCGCAGTTCCAGGAACCACTTTATTTTCAACACCATCAGCCACTTTGACTGCGCCATTACTCAATTTTACCGATTTGGTCGATAAGCTATTCAACCCATCAGCGATTTCTTGTGCTCCATCTATTATTTTTTGATAGGATTCTGCATAAGGTGGAATCTTAGTAGACGGGTTTGCATTGCCGAATTCTTTTAATCCAGCGACTAATCGATTTGCACCATCTGCTAATTTCGCAGATCCATCTTTTAAGCGGATTGTTCCATCAGCAACTCCTCTAGCACCGGGAGCTAGATCATTTGCTACACCGTTCTTCAGTTCTGCGCTTCCAGCTTCAGCTTGTTGTAATCCATTAAGGATTTGGCCAGTTCCATCCTTCAGTCTGACTGTGCCGTCGTGCAATTCGTGAGAACCGTCCGCTAGCTTTGAGATATCACCAGATTTTCCTTCCAATTTACTTAATAGAAGACCCGTTCCGTCTTTCAATTCTTGCGTACCATTCGCTAGTTTTGTAATATCCGACTGTTTGGAAGTGACGGAATTTAAAAGTTCCTCTGTGCCATTATGTAGCTGAGTCGTTCCGTCCGATAGCCGGGCAGATCCGTCAGCTGCTCTTCCGAATCCATCGGAAACATCATCTAAACTGGAAAAAACCTTTGAGGTGTAATTTTGAGTAATCGTGTTGGCAAGTTGCTCCCGAATACGTTGCGTGGCAGTTTCCGTAACTTTGGACGCAAGGAAGTTCATCCCCTCATTCTGGATGTATTCAAGCTCCAGTTTCCTTGGATCAGGTTCCATGACGGTAGTCACACGTTGGGATAAGTCTTCAGGGATGATGATCGCCATATAGTAGTCATTCTTCTGAAGACCTCTCATAGCATCGGTTGAACTGACAAATTCCCAGCCTAAGTCTTTTCCATCTTTCATGTTCGCTACCAACTGGTCTCCAACATTGATCGGTTCACCTTCAGAGATTGCACCTTGATCATTGTTGACGACAGCAACAGGCAGATTATCGAGGTTGTCATAGGGCCCCCAGGTAGCTGAAAGAAGTATGCCCCCATAAACGACAGGCACTAGTAAAGCAGCGATGACGGAAACTAGAATCCCCTTTTGAGCAGCAATTTTCGAAAACTCAGCGGAAAGTAATTTGAAAATATTCATTCCGATACCTCCAATGTGTAGTAAACGCTTCCAAAGAAATGAATGAGTACCCATTCATTTTTGTTAATAATCATAATATTCTAAAAAAATAAAAGTTTCTAGTACTTGTACGATAATCACACACATCGTACTAGCATTAGTACAACGAAAGTAGTATTGGAGAATATTTTTATAATGTTGTGTTGGAAGGGTCTGACACTATTCTTTTGTGTAAGTCAATTTTTATCATTTATCAATCAACATGCAAGTGGTACCCTTATAATCAGAGGAAAAAACCGTAGGAGGATTAATACGTTTTGATACATAAAGCCAGAGAGATGTTAGAGAAGTTTTACGGTTACTCATCGTTCCGAGCAGGGCAAGAGAGAGCGATCCAATCGGTTTTGAATGGGGAAGACACCCTGTGTGTTATGCCGACTGGCGGGGGGAAATCGATTTGTTATCAGATTCCGGCGCTTGTATTTGAGGGAACGACGATCGTCATTTCTCCATTGATTTCTTTAATGAAAGATCAAGTAGATGCATTGCTTCAATTAGGTATTCCCGCTACCTTCATCAACAGCTCACTCACAGGATTGGAAACACGGGAGCGGATTGGGAAGGCGAAGAGCGGAGAATACAAGCTCTTATATATCGCACCTGAAAGGCTGGAATCCTATGATTTTATGGGATTATTAAAAGAGTTGCATATTCCTTTGATAGCAGTAGATGAAGCCCACTGTATCTCCCAATGGGGTCATGATTTCAGACCAAGCTATAAGCGTATCCAGAGAATGATTGGCAGCTTATCGGAACGACCGACAGTATTGGCGTTAACAGCTACTGCGACCCCGAGGGTGCGTGAGGATATTTGTTTGTCGCTTGATATTGATGAGAACAATACGGTTTTGACTGGTTTTGAGCGGGAAAATCTATCATTTTCAGTGATCAAGGGACAAGACAGGTTCGGGTTTTTAAAAGATTTTCTTAAAAAAAATGAGAAAGAAGCGGGCATCATTTACGCAGCCACCCGAAAAACGGTCGATAAGCTGTACGAACAATTGAATAAAACGGGTATCAATGTTTCACGATATCACGCAGGAATGAATGAAGAAGAGCGGATGGAACAGCAAGAAAAGTTTCTGCAAGATCAGTCGAGAGTGATGGTTGCCACCAATGCATTTGGTATGGGGATCGATAAATCCAATATCCGTTATGTCATCCATTTTCAACTTCCGAAAAACATGGAAAGCTATTATCAGGAAGCAGGACGTGCTGGTCGCGATGGCCTTCCAAGTGAATGTATCCTTCTGTATTCTTCCCAGGATGTTCAAGTACAGCGTTTTTTGATCGATCAGTCGAGTGAATCTGACCGTATGACGCAAGAACTCGAGAAGTTGCAGCTCATGGTGGATTATTGTCATACAGAAAGCTGTTTGCAATCATCGATCGTAAATTATTTCAGCAATGAAGAAACACCGGCATGCGGTCGATGTGGCAATTGTACAGATTCGCGGGAAAGCATAGACGTTACACGAGAAGCTCAGATTGTATTGTCTTGTATCGTGAGAATGGGACAGAAGCGATTCGGCAAGACGATCATCGCTCAAGTGTTGACAGGTTCCAAAAATAAAAAGGTAATGGAGTTGCGTCTGAATAAGCTACCGACCTATGGAAAGATGAAGGAAAAGAGTATGAAAGAGGTGACGGACTTCATCGAGTTTTTCATCTCACAAGAACTGATTGCTGTCGAACACGGTACATTTCCTACCCTTTACGTAAAAGAAAAAGGGAAGGAAGTTCTCTTAGGAAAAGAAATCGTAAAGCGAAAAGAAGCAGTTCAAACGAAACAAGTGGCAGTCGATGATCCATTGTTCGAGGCACTGCGTCTTGTTCGAAAAGGGATTGCAGAGAAAGAAAACGTTCCGCCTTTCGTTATTTTTGCAGACACGGCATTAAAAGATATGTGTGTGAAACAGCCGCAGTCAGAAGCAGAATTTCTAGCGGTGACAGGGGTGGGGCAAAATAAACTTGAAAAGTATGGCGCACAGTTCATTGAAGCGATCACGGAATTTTTGGTTCAAAACCCTGAGCGGAAAGAGGAAGCGATAAAGGGAACAGACAGTAAGACGAAACCGAAAAAAGCCACACCAAACTCGCATTTTGAGACGTATAATTTATATAAAGAAGAGATGACAGTTGAAGAAATTGCAGAACATCGTGACCTCGCGGTGAGCACAGTGGAGAGCCATCTTATCCAGTGCATGCAAGAAGGAATGGATATTCATATGGAAGATCTGATTCCAGAAGAATATGTCTTCGAAATTGAAAATGCCATCAATCAAGCAGGTTCTGAAAAGTTAAAGCCGATTAAAGCACTGCTTCCTGATGAAGTGAGCTACTTTATGATTAAAGTCTATCTCTTACAACATGAAAGGCAAACGACATGATAACAAAGGGGCTATGGTGAAAAACACCATAGCCCCTTCATGTAATTCATGGATTTTCTCTATAGTGAGAAATCAGGTTTTTTCGGAAAACATCCAGTTTATCCTTTAAAAGTGGGTTATGCTTTAAAATAAGACTTTTTGCGGAGAACCTCGACGTTTTTTCCTTTTGGGACATATGTCCTTCCCAGATGACTGGAGATATCCTTTAATAAGAGAGAAATCTAAATTATTGGGGAGAACTGACATGAAAGGAAGCTTCTTTGCGTTTTTCGGTGGCGCTTTTATTACATTACAAGGTGTAGCCAATTCTCGTATCAGTCAAGATATAGGATCCTGGCAAACAGCTGCGATTACTCAATTGACAGGTTTTATCATGATTCTGCTGATCGTCTTATTCACAAGGAACCGAAAATGGAAAAAGTTCAAGCAAGTGAAACCCCTCTATTTGATAGGTGGATCTTTCGGAGCGATTGTTGTATTCAGTAATATCACGGCCATTCATCATATTGGTGTGACGCTCACCATTGCGGTATTACTGATTGCCCAACTGAGCCTGACCTTTATCATCGACAGCAAAGGCTGGTTCGGCGTTGTGAAACAGAAGATGGGTCTCCCGCAATTTATCGGGATTGGTATGATGATAGCTGGTGTGGTGATTCTGAAGTTCTAGCAGTGGAGGTTAGATGAAATGAAAGAAATCCATAATCGGAAAGAATTTGAGCAATATATACAATTCTATAACTTAGAATCGATCTTCAACCCACAATTAATTCCGCATATGTCTTTTTATAGATTTAAACAAGGTGAATTGATTGCTTCTCAAGGGGATACATCACAGTATCTTTATGTTCTTGTAAAAGGCAAGGTGAAAATTTTCACGACTACGGCAGAAGGTAAAGCCCTTATTCTGTCTTTCAAAACACCATTAGAATTAATCGGTGATATCGAATATGTACAAGGGATAGACTTCATCAATACAGTTGAAGCTGTATCGGATGTCGACATGTTAGGCATCCATCAGCAATGGTTGAAGAAGTTCGGACGTGAGGACGCATCTTTCCTGAACTTCCTCCTGGAGATTATCACTCAAAAGTTTTGTGTCAAATCCAATTCCTTAAGCTTCAATCTGCTCTATCCAGTGGAAGTGAGGTTAGCAAGCTATTTATTATCAATCTCCGATGATGAATCGGATATTCAATTAAATGGACAATTAAGTGCACTAAGCCTAAAGGATACTGCCAATTTGATCGGAACGAGCTATCGACATCTAAATCGTGTTATCCAAAGCTTTGATGAGAAAGGACTTGTCGAGAGGAAAAAAGGATATCTCCTTGTGAAAGATCGAGAAGGACTTAGGGAAATAGCAGGCCATAACATATATGAATAATTGAAAGAAGGTATGCAGGATATGGTTTCAGGACTATTAATGGCAATCACAGCAGGTTCACTTGTGAGCTTGCAAAATATATTCAACAGCAAGGTAAATGAACGGGCGGATACATGGACAACGACCACTTTAGTTCTTGGATTAGGCGCAATCGCTTCATTTTTGATCGGGCTTTTCGTTGAAGGTAAAGGAATGTTCAATTTTGCCAATATGGAACCTTGGTACTGGTTCAGCGGTTTAATTGGTATCGGAGTCGTGACATGTCTTGTACAAGGTGTCAAATGGCTTGGACCAACATATGCGATATCGATTGCGTTGACCTCTCAGCTTGGATTTGCATTATTATGGGATTCACTTGGATGGTTTGGTCTCGAAAAGGTACCGTTCACGGCAAAGCAATTGATCGGTGTACTGGTGATCGTAGGAGGAATTGTGGTTTTCAAGTTCGGAGGAAGACATAAAGTCCTTCAAGATTCGAAAGCGGCATAAAAGGGGAATGGTGTTTCTGAATCAACTTAAGACTCCCGACGGATAATATGGGACAGGAGTCTTTTTCCATTAAGCTCTGTGCGAAGTGGATATCGATCAATTTTTGATTTTTCGGGTCCACTAATACGTAAACCCGTACTTCCTTTTCTTTATTTTTTGTAAAAAACAAGGAAAAACTAGCTTGATTTCTCAAGCTAGCTTCATCAGAATCATTCCTCTTCTACAATCTCGAAATTCTTCATCATTTCACTGAGTCTTACGCCGTGTCCTTCTTCTGCTTCGAGGAAGTAGCGTTGATGGAAGATATAGGAGCCGCCGTCTTCATCTGGAATGACGTAGTATCGGTTGATGACGCTGTCCCAGTTGTTTCCATCTAGTGTCCGTGCGGTTTGTGAATTAATCGGATAGTCGGTTTGTTCAAAGGTGAATCCGTGTTCGGCTTCCAATTGGCTGATTGTTTCTTCCACAGATTGGTCTTTTTTTCTTATGATCTTCATGAACACTTCAGGATATTGTTCTGGAAGTGGCTCTTTTGTGGTGATGATATCGAAATCTTCGTGTTTTTCCATCTTATAACGTTCTTCATCTACATAGATGACATATCCGTGTTCAATACTGTCGTTTAGAGAAGCTGTTCCTTCTTCTTCAGTTCCCTCGATCGGGATTTCCACTTCTTTTTCTGGTGCGAACCATTCTTTCACTTTATCGACGAGTGCATACCCTGGCGTTGTATTCAATAGACCGATCGCGAGCAGTACAGCTGCTGCTATTGTTGCCGCGAACCCGATCCACTTTGATTTTTTCTTTTTTGGCTTGACGAAATCAAGCTGATCTTCAATCGCTTTCCATGTTTTTTCTTTTTGTAGTTCGTTTATTTCGTATTCCTGCTTCAATTTTGCCTCCAACATATCATCAAACTTGTTCTTGTCCATGGTAATCTCCCCTTAATTCTTCTCTCAGCAGCTTCCGAGCTTGAAAAAGTCTTGATTTCACAGCACCGATACTGATTTCAAGTACTGACGACATTTCTTTTTCGCTCAAGCCTTCCACATATTTCAGCACGAGTGCCTCTCTATGGTCTTCTTTCAATTTTTCCATTGCTTCATCAAGGATTTCATTATCAGTTGCGGGCTGAGTAACCTTGTCCTCATATGCACTCTGCGGAACTTGATCAATATCGGTTTCAGGTTTGCGTTTGCTGATCAAGCGTCGGACTTCGTTTGTCAAAATGCGATAGAACCAGGGTTTGAAGGGTTTAGAATCATCATAAGTATGAATGCCTTTGTAAACACGTATGAAGGTTTCCTGTACTGCATCTGAGGCGTCTGATTCGTTCTTCAACATCGACATGGACGCTCTCATTGCTGCTTGATAATACTCGTCGTATAAGGCTCGAAACGCTTTTTTATCGCCTTTTTTTATCTTTTTTATCGTTTTTTTATCCAACTGGGATCTCCCCTTTTTTCTTTCTCATATGTAATACCTTTGTACCATAGGAAAAGTTTTAAAAGCTATAAACTTTTTAACATTATCAGTTTTGTATTGTTTAATAATGATTGGGAAAGTGTGGCTTGCAACGAGAGGCTAACGGACACCAGAGCCGTTATTTGTGACAAAAAGGGGTGTTTCCGAATTTTAACGGACACCAGAGCCGTTATATGTGAACAAACCAGGTGAAATCCCACCTGGTTCACGGAATAAGATCCCTGATGTCCGTAGGGTTATAAGGTTATAGGATTTTGACAGAATAAGGTCTCCTGTGTCCTTTATCGTATCACTTGGAAAACTCAATCAGGTAACGGCGAGGGAAAAGCGGTAGAATAAGTGGTCAAACAATGGAGTAAAAAAGTTTCCCCCGCGATCTATGTATAGAAAGCAGGGGAATCCTGTGTAGTCCGGCACTGGGATAGATGCCGGACGTAATACATTACCCGTTTATATGATATTTAAAACCTTTTTTATCGTTTTCACTCATGTTCTGTTGCAATTTGCCACGTAACACCATATTGATCCTCAAGCCGGCCGAACATTGCACCCCAGAATACTTTTTCAAATGGCATTAATACCTTCCCACCTTCAGATAGGCCATCAAATGCTTCACGTGCTTCATCTTCTGATCTATACTCAAGGACAAGATTCAAATTGCTTCCCTTGTGAACAGGTTCTCTAACAGCATCAGCCATAAAAAATATGTGACCTGCAACCTGTAGAGTAAGATGCATCACTTTCTCTGCAATTTCTGGTGGAGAACCTGGTGCTTGATCAAAGGTTTGAACGCTTACAACTTCTCCTTTTAAAGCTTGGGCATAAAAGTCTGCTTGTCTTTTTGCATCTTCGCTGAATATGTATGGGTATAAGTTTGCCATTGAACCACTCTCCCTTTGCTTTTATGAAAAGTATACCACAAGCTGCTGTCTATTCTTTTTGTTTAAGAAAGTGATAATAAGGTTTAGGAGGAGGCTTAACACGAAGTAAAGAGCTATTGAAGAGGGTCTGGAAAGGGTATCATTCTTTTGTTTTGACATTGACATTAGTGTAAAGCTTTATAATAAATAATACCTATTTTGAAAGGGAGGTGCGATTCTTGAAGATTGGTAAAATCACGAACCTTACTGGTGTCAGTGCTCGTTCCATAAGGCATTATGAAAAGAAAGGATTACTGAACGTCCCACGTCTCGAAAATAATTACCGTGAATTCGATGAATCTGTTATTGAAGAAATTCAAACCATCCAAATGTATTTAGGATTAGGACTCACGACAGACCAAGTTAAGGCAATTTTGTTCTGTGAACGCCCTGAAAACAAAGAAATCAAGGAAAAAGATGAGTATTGCGATGAATTGCTTGAAATGTATCAAGAAAAACTACAAGAAGTCCGCAGCCAAATAGAAGCCTTATCAGAGGCTCAAACCCAACTTGAACAACAGATATCCAGAATGAAAAATACACGAAGAAAAGTACCAGGACGGGATGACTTAATTCAGGGGGATATGAAATGACCATTTTAGTAACGGGAGCGACTGGTACTGTTGGACGTCATCTAGTCAACCAACTGCTTCAAAAGGGGGAGCGTGTACGTGCACTTACTCGGAATCCAAAGAGAGCTATGTTGCCGAAAGAGGTTGAAGTAGTAGGGGGAGACTTAAGCGATCCTGATACCCTTATAACTGCATTCAAGGATGTGAAGGCTGCACATATAATAACAAGCGGTACTGGGCATGTTCCACTCCAAACTGGACCCGAAATTGTTTCCCTTGCATCGAGATCAGGGGTACAGCGTGTGACGATTCTCTGGAGTGGAGAAAAAGGAAGCGTTGAAAAAGCTGTTGAAGCCAGTAACCTGGAATGGACTCAACTGCAGCCAGTTGAATTCATGGCAAATGCATTGAAATGGGGTGAATCCATACGCTCACATGGTGCTGTAAAGGATATGTTTGGAGAATCCCTTAGTGCGCCTATTCATGAAGCAGATATCGGAAGTGTATCGGCAAATATCTTAACTTCTAATGGGCACTCGAGTAAAATCTATCCATTGACAGGGCCGGAAGTCTTGAGCGTTATCGATAAAGTTCGCATAATCAGCTCAGCCATCAAGCGGCAGATTCATTTTCATCAGCTTTCGGAAAAAGAGGAACGTGATCGTATGAGGCAAATGGATGTCCAGGATGACGTGATTGATTATGTGATCAATTGGCACGCAAACCCTCCAACGGCTGCATACACCGTGGTTCCTACCGTCAAAGAGGTGACAGGTCAGCCTCCGAAATCATTCGCTGAGTGGGTTTTAGAAAACAAAAAAGAATTTTTATAACCAGCATAGCAAGTTGCTTCTGGCAACTTTAAGTGTACAAACGGGCGCTTTTCTGTGATAAAGAATGCGCCTTTTTACTTTTTGAAGAGTTAAGAAAAGAGAAAAAAAGAATCGATCGTTTTTCTACTTAAGGCATCTAATGGTGTAAGCAGGAGATGTAAAAAATGTTACCGAAGTATTATTGAATAAATGATCGAATTTGTTATTTATGGAGATTTATTAAAACGAGGAGGAATTAGATGAATAAAAATATATCATTAATTCATTCAACAAATTTAGCTCAAGTTGATTATGCATACGCCAGTCGCGTACCATCGGAAATGGAGTTGTTATTTCTGGCAGGAGCCTGTCCACTTAATAAAGATGGAGAAGTACTTAATTCATGTGATTATAATCTACAAGCTAAAATATGTGTGGAAAATTTGAAAGAAGCATTGAACGAGTGTGGTGCTTCATTGAATGACGTGGTGTATACCAGGGTTCTAGTAGCATCTCAAAACCGTTCAGATCTGGTAACAGCATGGGAAACAATTAGAAATGAGTTTGGTGATCATGATGTTCCAAGCACCTTATCTGGAGTTACCGTATTAGGCTATGCAAATCAATTGGTGGAAATCGAAGCTGTAGCGGCATTAGAAAAACGTTGAATATGACTAAAATAGTTAGATAAGGTCAAGAAGGGGGATTACCCCACACGATATTTGTACTCCTATGATGTAGGGGGGATTTCTTATGATATATGATCATCAAAATAAAACAATCACCACTAAAAGGCTAGTACTGAGACTGTTTCAAAAATCTGATGCAGCAGAAGTTACTAAACTATGTAATAATTATAATATTTATAAAAATACATTGTACCTCCCTTATCCTTACTCTATGGAGGATGCTTTATTGTGGATTGACCATCATCTTGATAATTTTAACGCTGATAAATTATATAAATTTGCGATAACTGATAAGGAAAGAGGTGAATTATATGGGCTATAGCGCTATCTAACAACCAAAGATTCAATAATGGTGAAATAGCCTATTGGATTGGTGAAGAATTCTGGGGAAATGGATATGCGACAGAGGCAGCAAAAGCTATCGTACAATTTGCATTTGGTGAAAAGCAATACCATAAAGTATTTGCTCGTTATTTTACTTCAAACCCAGCTTCAGGAAGGGTTTTGCAAAACATCGGCATGAAAAAAGAAGGATATTGATTGACCATGTGAGGAAAAATCGATATGAAGATCTAGTATATTATGGAATTATCAACTCAATAGGATTATAGATTGACTACTTATTTGTGACTGGTCCCGCTTTCGCGTTCAAGGGTAGATTTTACATATAAGAAAAAGCGTTGAGTAAGATTGGAGCTGAGTACCATCGCGACACTTCATATAATGGTTGGTCTCCCGTGCAGTGGTAAAACCACGCTTGCACGTAAACTTGAAAAGAAGTATTCGGCACTTCGACTAACCCCTGATGAATGGCATATTCGCTTGTTCGGACAAGATATAGATGAAAAGGAACATGATGCTAGACACGATTTAGTCGAAAGTCTACTTTGGGATGTTGCTGCTAGAGTTTTATCTATTGGCGCTGATGTTATTTTAGACTTTGGATTTTGGGGGCGTAGTGAACGAGATGATTTTCGATCACGAGCAGCAGAATTAGGTGCTGACTTTAAAATCCATTCTTTAAATGTACCTGAAGAGATCCTTCTAAAACGTCTTGCAGAAAGAAATACTCAACTTCCACAATATGCATTTCCACTAACTGAAGATATGCTTAAAAAATGGATACAGTTGTTTGAACCTCCTACTCAAGAAGAACTTGAATAATCTATTTTTAGACGAACGGAGTTTTTTTCAGTAAGTTTTGAAAAATTTCCGAAGGATACTCATAAGTACAAAAGACATAAGATTTAGTATTCGTATCAGGAAACGGAGGTTTATCAGGGATGGTTGCTTTGTACGATCATATTGGTTTAAATTATGACACCACCCGTAAAGCTGATTCTGAGATTACCAGACGATTAAGAAATCATTTGCAAGTACCAAATGGAAGTAAAGTACTTGATATTGCTTGTGGGACAGGTAATTATACTGTTGCTCTAGAAAATACAGGTTTGAATATGACTGGCTGTGATCTGTCGTATAAGATGCTTCAGCAAGCAATAAGCAAATCAAAAACTATAAATTGGGAAATAGCCGATGCGGGTAAACTATCCTTCAAGAATAACACCTTTGATGGAATCATCTGTACCTTGTCCATTCACCATTTCAATAATTTAATAGCTCCTTTTCACGAAGCTTTCAGAGTTTTAGATAATGGGAGACTGGTCATTTTTACTTCTTCCCCTGAACAGATGAAAAACTACTGGCTGAAAGAGTATTTTCCTGATGCTATTCAAAAATCTGCTGAGCAAATGCCGAATGTATCTGAAGTAAGCAACACGTTAGAAACCATTGGGTTTAGTATTATTGGCCGGGAGACATTTTTAATACAACCTGATTTAGAGGATTTTTTCCTTTATAGCGGAAAGTATCAACCGATTATGTATTTGGATGAGAAAGTACGATCAGGAATTTCAACCTTTGCTAATTTAGCTTCAAAAGAAGAAGTAGATGAAGGGTGTCTTAAGCTAAAAAAAGATATCGAAACAAAAAATATAGAGAAAGTAATTAATAAATATAGTAGTGACTTAGGTGATTATGTTTTTATAATTGCTGGAAAGAAATAGTTACATGGTTTTTTTATAAGTCGGCGTCTGTTTAACACAATTGGGTGACGAAGCAAATATAAGGTGAGAACAAATGGATTTAGGGGCTCCAATAATAGCTGCAGCAAGATTGTATGAGTGTGTAGCATCTGAAAAATCACATCGGCTCGTAGATATGGTGGATTATTACTATACTATAAATGTAATAGGCGGTACTTGATTGAAAATATGTAAGATTACAACGAGCTTAACACTAAAGCTCGTTGTAATCTTACATTTGAAGAAAGTATAAAAATACTTTCTTCCGTAAAAGCGCAACTAATGCTCAACCTGCGCCAAAGGCTTGGCTTTGCCAAGTTTAGTGATTTGGGAATACTTTTTGCTGAAGCGTCAGTTCGTCAATGAGCTTTTGATTCGGTTCATAACCGATACCAGGACGATTTGGGACATGGATGAATCCGTTCTTCATCGTAACTTCCGGTTCGATGATGTCCTGCTTCCAGTAATGGGAGGAAGGGGCAGTGTCACCTGGGAGGCTGAAGTTTGAGAGAGTAGTAATGGCGATATTGTGCGCTCGACCAACCCCAGCTTCCAGCATGCCACCACACCAGACCGGAACCTCATGCTGTTTACACAAGTCATGGATTTTCTTCGACTCAGTCAAACCGCCTACCCGACCGATTTTGAGATTAATAATTTTACAGCTTCCGAGTTCGATAGCTTTTCGTGCATCCTCGACGGTATGGATACTTTCATCAAGGCAGATCGGTGTCTTCAGTTTAGACTGCAATTTCGAGTGGTCATAAATGTCGTCATGTTCGAAGGGCTGCTCGATCATCATCAGATCATATTCATCTAACGCTTGAAGGTGTTCGATATCATCGAGCGTGTAAGCGCAATTGGCATCTGCCATCAGCTGGATATGAGGGAATTCGTTTCGGATCGCTTTGATAATCTCGATATCCCATTCCGGCTTGATTTTCACTTTCACCCGTTTGTAGCCTTCCTCTAAATATTTTTCAATTTGTACGAGCATGTTCCGTACAGAATTTTGGATGCCGATACTGATTCCGACTTCGATCTTGTCTTTTTTTCCACCTAATGCTTTAGCAAGTGGGAGGTCTTGTTCCCGAGCATACAGGTCCCAAATTGCTCCTTCGAGTGCAGATTTCGCATTAAAATTCCCACGTATGGATCGAAAGCGATCCGAAACAACATCGGGATGCTCGATAGGACCTTCGTACAATTTAGGAATCAAGTGGTCGCTCATCATGTGCCAGTTCGTTTGTACTGTTTCTTCATTATAAATCGGGTGGAGGATTGACACGGATTCAGCCCATCCCGATAAACCACTTTTCGATTGGACCTCAACGAGAATGAAGTCCTTGTCATATTCCGTACCAACACTCGTTGTAAAAGGGTTTAAGAGTTCGATTTTAAGATGTCTCAGTATGATTTGCTTAATTTCCATCCGTGCTGTCTCCTTGTACTCTTTTTTCCATGAGATAATAGAATGAATCCTGTTGTTGCGGATTTTTCAAAAGGTCAATGACAATCCATCCTTGAGAGATGTAGTTGGTGAACACCATACGTGTCGTCTCACGCCAATCTAATGCGAGTGAGAAATTCTTCTGCTTCAATTCTTGGAAATTCCCAGGAACCGGGACCAATAAATTAGTGTTTTTACAGTTTAAATCGATTTGTCCAGGAACAAGACAGTCATTCCGATATCCCGTTTGTATGGTTGAAGGTATATCATCAACAGAACCTTCCGATATGGAAAGTCCCGGTCTCTTGATCCACCACTCGACCAAAAAACGGTCAGAAGGAATCCCTGCATTCAATTCATCAGGAATTTCACCATAAGCATCCTCTATATAGACAGAACAACTTCCACCGAGCTTATGAAGGTTCAGATTACCATTCACGGTCTCCAAAGGATCGAATGTCCATTTGATGAGGTCGTGCCCTTTTTGAAGGGCTGTCTCTTTTTGTGCGATTTTCAACATTTCACCGATTCCCATTCTCCGGCAATCCGGATGTATTCCAAGACTGTGCGAGTAAAGGTATATTTTCTGTCCATCAAAACCCGGAAAGCTGTATTGGAAACCGACGAGAACATCCCCCAAAAAAGCCCCAAGGATGAAACCGCCATTTTTAACTGCTGCAAGTGTTTGAGTGACAGGCACTGATTCTTCTACACTCCATACGAGCGCTTCAAGCTTTCGGACCGCTTCTAATTCATCTGCCGTCTGAAGATTATGGATCTTGATCGATGAGCGTACTTGGTTGTCCATGGTCATTCCTCCATCCTGTTACCATTGTTTCGTATCTGCTTCCAATAACATTTGGGTTAAAATTTTCGTTCCATAAATCAATGCTTCCTTAGAAAACTTCATTTTCGGGTGATGCAGGCCAGGCTTCAGATCACAGCCTAGACCGATCATCGTTCCCGCGATATCAGGATTTTTCCATGTATAAAAGTGAAAATCTTCAGCGCCGGGAGAATTACAAACCGGGATGAAATTCTTTTCTCCGAGTATGGTGACGATCGCAGTTTTAGCAGCATCGATAGCGGTTTCGCTTTCAACGGCGGCAGGCGAATGTTCTTCTATTGCCGTTTCGATATCCGTTCCAGTCGTAGTGGCGATTTTCTTACATATGTTCTGTGCACGTTCAATCAGCTTCGTCATCGTCGCATTCGAAGCAGACCTTAGGTCGAAGGTGAAACGGGCTTTTTCTGGAATCAAATTGGTCGCTTCACCGCTATGAAGTTCGGTTATTTTTATCGAGTAGGATTCCGATTCAGACAACTTGATTGTCTTGATTTCTTCTATTAAAAGGGCAGCTGCATCAATCGGATTGTTCCCGTTCTCTGGCCGTGAAGCGTGAGCGGCCGAACCAGTGATGAGACCTTTCAAACTGGCCGTCGACCCATGGGTAATTACAGGAGCAGCTTGACCGAACGGAATTTCAAAAGCCGGACGCAAGTGGATACCACCCAGGAACTTCACATCCTCCAAAGCCCCATCCTTCATCATCTGCAGAGCCCCTCCCGCTTTCTCTTCAGCCGGCTGGAAGATGAAGCGCATTGTATGGCTCGGCTTGAAGTCGGCTAAAGTCAGGGCAGTAAAGAGGACCATCGTACTATGGGCATCATGTCCGCACGAATGATTCGCACGGACCACACCATCGACTTCTTGCATGAGCGCATCAAGATCTGCACGGAGGGCAATGACTTTCCCGCTCTCACCAGGGATTTCCGCAATGAAACCGAAGTGCCCATCATAGGTTTTGACATCAAGTCCAGCCTGTGTAAGCATCTTTTGAATGTAAGCCGATGTTTTTTCTTCCTTCCAACTGGGCTCAGCAAGCTGATGGAGTTCTTCATAGGTTTTTAGGATTCGTTCTTTTTTCTCCTCTATGGCATTTATCGGGTTGAACCTCAATGCTGAAACACTCTCCTTTTTCATTTAAAAGATGATATGGGCAATGACTACGACGATCGGCAATGTAATGATCGTGCGCAACAAGAAGATGAGAACCAGATCTTTGATGCTGATCGGCAGCTTTGATCCGAGGAGCAGGCCGCCCATTTCAGACATATAGACGAGCTGAGTGACCGATACACACGCGATGATGAATCGTGTCATTTCACTCTCGATACCGCTTCCGATTACAGCAGGGAGGAACATATCCGCAAAACCGACGACCATCGTTTGTGCCGCTTCAGCTGCTTCAGGTACCTGCATCAAGGTCAGGACCGGTTCGAAAGGTTTCCCGAGGATCGTGAAGAAAGGCGTATATTCAGCGATCACCAATGCGACGGTCCCGATGGCCATTACGATAGGCAGGACACCGAGCCACATATCCATTACATTCTGTATGCCTTCTTTGAAAATGTTCGATACTCGGTCATTTTTCTTCGCTTTTTCCAGTGCTAGATTCATACCTGTTTTGACAATCGAAACGTCAGAAGGTAAATTGCTTTCTGCTTTCAGTTCCGTTTCTTCGTATCCTGAGTTGGCTTTACGGGATAACGGTGGGATTCTTGGCATGATGATTGCAGCAGCAAGTCCTGCGATGATGATTGTCATATAGTAGTGGAGGAAATAGTGCTCTAGTTCAAGATAGGAAATGACGACGATAGTGAAAGTGATCGATACGACAGAGAAGGTCGTTGCAACAACCGCAGCTTCACGCTTCGTATAATAGCCATCTTCATATTGTTTCGTCGTCAACAGGACACCGATCGTTCCATCTCCGACCCAGGAAGCAAGACAGTCGAGCGATGAACGCCCTGGTAATGTAAAGACGGGTCTCATCACCTTCATCAGTAATGCTCCGAAAAATTCAAGTAATCCAAAGTTTAATAGAAGGGGCAAAAATAAACCTGCTAAAAGGAATGTCGAGAAGAGAATCGGAATCAAGTCATAGATTAATAGCCCACCCGTATTTTCAGAAAAAATCCATCCGAACCCTAGCTCATACAAAGTGATGATGGCAAAAAGCATTCCTAGAATACGAGCGGTCAACCAAAATGTGCTCACATTCAATAATTTATTCAAGTATGCATCTTCTAAAATGAAAGCGGGTTTGGCGAGGACTGCAACCAATGAACCGATAACAGATAGGGTGATTGTCAGTACAGCAAGAACTGGTATGGCATCTCCAAGTAAACTATTGATCTGGTTAGCTAAATAGGCAACAGAAATCGTAATGCCATCCTCTCCAGAAATCGGAATCATGAATAGAAGGATTCCTAGGAGAGAAGGGATGATGAACTTCAAATAATCATTGAACATGAACGAGGGTTGTGCAGGAAGTTTTTCGTTCGTCTTTGTTTGACCATTCATTAAATTTCACCTCTGTAAATTTTATTTTTATTCAAGAAAAAGTCCCTGCTCTGTGTATAATTGCTCTAACTTTTGCTGTCGGATACTGATTTTTTCCCGATCACGGGATTGTATACCTACAATGATTACTTCTAAAAGGCTCACAACAGATGCGATGGAATGATGCCCTGATTCCATATACTCTTCGCTCGTCAACGTGATGGAAGCCAGTTGACCAATTGGTGAAAGCTGTCTGTTGGTGATGGCGATAATTTTTGCTTCTTGTTCAATCGATAGGTTCGCAAGCTGAAGGGACTCTTTTCGGTAACGTGGATAGGAAAAGATGACAACGACGGAATTTTCTCCGAGTTCGCAAATGTCTTCCGGTAAAAAACCCGTAGGACTTGATAAGTAAACATTTTTCCTCAGCTGCTTCAATGTATAATAGAACCAATAACTTGCAGCATGGGAGCTTCCGAACCCGCCGATATACACTTTGTCCGCTTGAATCAATTCCTCTACCGCTTTCCAAAGCTCGTCTGTGTCCAGCTGTTGTAGTAATTGCTGTAAAATCGACTTTTCCTGGTCAATCACTTTTTTGAATATATTTTCCTTGTCATGTGTAGTTTTGGTAGATTCGTTTTCCGTTTCAACATGTTGATGATCGACAAGCCACTCTTTACGGATCTGTTCCTGCATTTCAGAGTAACCTCTGAACCCGAGGGAGTAAGAGAATCTGATAACAGTCGTTTCACTTACACCAACCTTACGACCGAGCTGGAAGGCAGTAAGTAAAGCGCTGTCATATTTGTGCTGCAAAAGGAATTCAGCAACCTTTTTCTGACCAGAAGATAAATTCGGAAATCGTTCCTTGATCGTATATGTCAAAGTGTTATTTGCCATTGGATCCTCCTCGTCCAACAAATAATGAAGGAAATCCTTCTTTTAAATGAGTATAACGCATAAAATCCTTCATGACCAATAAAAAATAAGATAATTCTAAAAATTAAAATGAAACATGACACAGTGAAGATTTGGTAAAGAAACTTTTGAGGAATATGAAGGCTCATTTCGAAGCTAACAGATTGAAAGAACGAAGAATGTACTTAAGAGAATAGCATTAGAAAATCTTGAAGAGATGTTAAAGGCTTTTTATGAAGTTCAGCTGAATTACGACCAACCACAAATTATTGAGGTTGGTGATTTAGAGGATGGTTTCATGTTAGTTTCCCTTCAGTTAGTTTAATTACGGAAAAAACGTATACAAATTCATATTTGTTAATGAAGTTTATTCCCTCTAATGAATTGACGGATAAAAACCACTATGACTAATAGAAATGGGATGATAAATTCAAACAAAGGAAAGATCGATTTAAGAACAAATTTTAAGAACAAATTTCCCTTGTGATATATCCTAATGTCGTTTATCAACAAGAGTGGGATATGAATACAGCAAATACTTATTCGTTATCTGTAGGATTATTTTTACCCTTATTGCTGTTAGTAGTAGCTTTTTTTCGAAAAAAAATGGACCCAGAAAAAAGACACTTGAGAAATTAGTAGGTATTGATTCCCTTAAAGATTCTCTAAAACTGTCTTTATACGTGAAACCCCTTCTTCTATTAAATCTTCGGTTAAACTACCATATCCCATAACAATTTTATTTTTATGTTTCCTTTTTGAAATGGTATATGGTTCTATTGGATAGATGATTACGCCTTGGTCTTTTATACAATTGACCAGTTTTTCCGTGAAATCAACTCCCTCCAATTCCAATACTAAATGCATTCCAGCTGCTTTACCATGGATTTTGAAATGACTAAAGTGTTTACTGATTGAACGGACCATTGCTTTCCTTCTCTGTTTATAGATGCTTTTCATCCTTCTAACATGCCGATCCAGATAGCCCTCCTTAATGAAATGAGCTAAAACCATCTGATCAATCGTACCGGTATGTCTATCTAAATACCACTTTTTTTGGCGGAATTGTTCCACGAGGTGCCAGGGCAACACCATATATCCGATTCTGAGGGAAGGAGATAAGATTTTGCTGAATGTTCCGACATACATGACATTTTCAGGATCTAACCCTTGCATAGAAGCGACAGGAATTCCATCATAAGTAAACTCGCTGTCATAATCATCCTCAACAATGTAAGCATTATGTTCTCTCGCATATTCAATCAATTGAATCCTTCTCTGGATAGGTAATGTGCTACCTAATGGAAATTGATGGGATGGAACTACGAATATAAAGCTGGGATCATGATCGGTTGGCAGGCATTGGGTCATTATCCCTTTTTCATCTACCGGTACTGGCAAAACATCCGCTCCGGCGTTTTTAAAGATGGGAAGCATCTCATCAGCGATTGGATCCTCGATGATAACTTTCTTGTTATGAGTCGTCAGGAACTTTGTGATCAAATAAAGACCTTGTGTCGCCCCTGAAGTAATGATGATTTGTTCAGGATGGCATTTTACGCCTCTAACTCTTGAAAGATAACGGCTTAAAACATTTCTTAGTTCGATGATACCCTGGGAAGGATTATAACCAAATAAACCATCCTCTGAATGTAAACAAACTTCCTTGGTAAGATTCCCCCAGACGCTTCTTGGGAAATAGTCCATGGCAGGGTTGCTTGCTTTAAAGTCGATGGCATCAACCGATGGAGGGGGATTCGATACATGATTTTGATTTTCTAATTCCATTGGTTGCTCTGTTTTTTTTACCAATAACGAAGAACCTTGGGATACATAAGTTCCAGAACCAGGTCTGACTTCTATATAGCCTTCGATCACTAATTGGTCATATGCTTCTAAGACAACATTCCGTGACACACCGATATTATTTGCAAGCTCCCTGGAAGAAGGAAGTCGTTCTCCGGCTTGGAATTCATTGTTCAATATCCTGTTACTTATTTGATCATAGACCTGTTGGGGTAGTGTCTTATCAGAAAATCGATTGACAGAGAAATTCAGCAAAGAAAGTCCTCCTAATCAGAATTGGTACTATGAAATTGATATTAAAGTGGTTCTATTACATACCAGTATATCATGTTATCCTTCTCATAAAGTCAATTGGAGGTACAGTGATGAAAACAATAGGTTTAATTGGCGGTTTAAGCTGGGAGTCTACTTCGGAATATTATCGGATCATCAATGAACAAGTGAGATCGGAATTGGGAGGGGTACACTCAGCAAAGTGCCTGCTCTATTCATTTGATTTTGAGGAGATTGTCCAACTGCAAAAATCCGGGGCATGGGACTTGGCTACGGACAAAATGATCCATGCTGCGGTTACGTTGGAAAGAGCAGGCGCTGACTTGATTTTGATATGTACCAATACAATGCATAAGATGGCAGGAGAAGTACAAAGCAATCTATCCGTTCCTCTATTGCATATCGTTGATACAACGGCCTCTGAAATCAAAGAAGCTGGTCTAGACTGTGTCGGGTTATTAGGAACAAAATATACAATGGATAACAACTTTTATAAAGAGCGTTTTCAACTGAAACACAATATTCAAGTAATCAGCCCCGACGAAGAGGATCAAGAAATCGTCCACGATGTGATTTTTAATGAACTATGCCAGGGAAAAATGATTCCAAATTCGAAGGAACGATATCTTGATGTGATTGAACGACTAAGAGAGAAGGGGGCTCAAGGTGTTATTCTCGGTTGTACAGAAATACCACTCCTGATCAAACAGAACGATACAGGCATGAAACTGTTCGATACTACATTCATACATGCAAAAACTGCAGTAGAGCTCGCAATGGTAGAGGACAATAATAAGCAAAAAGATATTCCTGTAATGAAAGAAATTATTAAAAGGTGATAATACGAAGTTTGGTTCTTCACCAAGCTATCAGCAAAATAATTGATAACCACATATTCGAGGCTGGGACAAATGAACTTTGTTCAATAGAAAACCCGAACAATTTGTCCGGGTTTTCTTCAGTGGTAATGAATGAAGGTTCCGCTTCGTCAACATCCTTCGCTTTCCGCGGGCACGGCCTCAGCCTCCTCAGAAAGCACAAATCGCTTTCTTGCGGGGTCTTCGACTCGTGCTGTTCCCGCAGGAGTCTCCGGATATTGTCTACGCTTTTCGTCTTTCATTTTCACCAATCTATTTTATTGTTCGTCTTTTCTGTTGGCAGTTATAGTTTTGTCCCAGCCTCGATTTGGATTTAGAAGCTTTATTTACCCATCTTAATAATATAATACGTTGACTTTATTACACTTTAGGCATTTTTCGTAATTGTGATCACCTTGAAAATGATGATCACAATTTTGCTGTAAATCAATCAGACGTTTCTCCAAAAAAGCAAGGTGAGCTTTGTGTTGATTAATTTCCCTTTCAATTTTATGAGCAACCACCGTAATATGACCTCCTCAGAAAGTTACTGATATAGTTTACCTCCAGATTGTCTAAACTCTTCTGCTTTCTCTTTCATCCCTTCTTCAATCGCTTCCTTCGTATCAAGATTGTTTTCCTTTGCATAATTACGTATATCTTGAGAGATTCTCATACTGCAAAATTTCGGTCCGCACATGGAACAGAAGTGTGCAGTTTTTGCGCCTTCAGCAGGTAGAGTTTCATCATGAAATTCCAATGCTCTTTCAGGATCCAAGGATAAATTGAATTGGTCTCTCCAACGGAATTCAAAACGAGCTTTTGATAAGGCATGATCTCTTTGGTGGGCACCTGGATGGCCTTTGGCCAGATCAGCAGCATGCGCAGCGATTTTATACGTAATGACGCCTTCACGGACATCATTTCTATTCGGCAGTCCTAAATGTTCTTTTGGTGTGACATAACAAAGCATGGCCGTTCCATACCACCCAATCATTGCAGCTCCGATAGCCGAGGTAATGTGATCATATCCAGGGGCTATATCAGTTGTAAGGGGTCCTAGTGTATAGAATGGTGCTTCCTTACATAGTTCAAGTTGCTTATCCATGTTTTCTTTAATAAGATGCATTGGTACATGTCCAGGACCTTCGACCATAACCTGTACGTCGTGCTTCCATGCAATCTTTGTTAACTCCCCAAGAGTCTCCAGTTCTGCAAACTGTGCTTCGTCATTCGCATCTGCAATGGACCCAGGACGTAAACCATCTCCTAAAGAGAATGCAACGTCATAGGATTTCATAATTTCACAAATTTCTTCGAAGTGGGTATATAAAAAGCTTTCTTTATGATGATACAGGCACCATTGTGCCATGATCGAACCACCTCGTGATACAATTCCTGTCAAGCGTTTCGCTGTTAACGGAACATATTGTAAAAGGACACCAGCATGAATGGTGAAATAATCAACACCTTGCTCAGCTTGTTCAATCAAAGTATCGCGGTAAACCTCCCATGTAAGGTCCTCAGCAATACCATTCACTTTTTCAAGTGCTTGATAAATCGGAACGGTGCCGACAGGGACAGCTGAATTACGGATAATCCATTCACGCGTGGTATGGATGTCTTTCCCTGTTGAAAGATCCATGATATTATCTGCGCCCCAGCGAGTCGCCCATGTCATTTTTTCAACCTCTTCCTCGATCGAAGATGAAACAGCAGAGTTCCCGATATTCGCGTTGATTTTAACATGGAATCTACTTCCTATGATCATAGGTTCTGTCTCTGGATGGTTGATATTAGCAGGGATGATCGCGCGGCCTCTTGCAACTTCATTCCGTACGAATTCCGGTTCCATATTTTCCCTTAATGCGATAAATTCCATTTCTGGAGTGATGATTCCCTTTTTTGCATAATGAAGTTGTGTTACATTTCTTCCTTTCTTGGCACGTAATGGGTGGCGTTTCAAACCGGGAAATAGGTTATGGTTGGCGCGTGGGTAATCTTTATCACGATAACCATTATCTTCAGGTTTGATGTCCCGACCCTGATATTCTTCAACATCGTCCCGTTCATGAATCCATCTGCTTCGAAGAGCCGGAAGGCCTTTTGAAATATTTACTGAATACTCATGATCCGTATAAGGTCCGCTGGTATCATAGACACGAACCGGCTGATTTTCTTCCTCACCAAAGGAACCTGTGGTCGGATTCAATTCGATTTCGCGCATCGGAACCCTGATATCAGGTCTTGATCCTTGTACGTATACTTTCTTACTACCTGAGAAACTTGACATGATGGAAATGTTTTTTTCATTCAATGAGGTTGCTGACATTGTTCGATCTCTCCCTTTTTAGATTTGAAAGGACGAGATCTAGAGCAGGTCCAACGGCATGAGGAAAAGACAGGACATAAAAAAGCCGGATCCAACAAGGATGGACCCGGCTTAATATGTAGAAGTATCCTCTCATTAAAGAGGTTGTATCTAACTTCCCCACGCTGGTATGATCCAGATCAGGTCCAAAGGGTCAAGAAACTTTGACGTGTTTCTCTCTCAGCCCAAACTATTGGACTCCCCTAGTTACTTCTATTAAATTTGATTTCTAGTATACATGAGTCTTCTTTAAAATAAAAGGATGGCTTTATTAATCTTCACTGTTGATTTTGCATAATTTACGAAACTCCTGCGGGAAAAGCGAGCCAGGCGAGACCCGCAGCGAGGAAACTCGCTAGGAGGCTCGCGGATCGCCCGCAGAAAGGGAGTGAATTTTCAATGCTTGTGATCAAATTCCTTTCACAGCACCCTTATACCGTTGATAGTAAGCTTCGACATTGTTGAGTAATAACAATTCAGTATATAGGTAGACTTTCATATTGAAGTCGTTGAAATCGATATTCGTTAGTTCTTGTATTTTTTTCATCCGGTAATTCAAGGTGTTCGGATGGATGAACAATTCATTAGCGGTCTGTTTACCTTTCCCGTCATTAGCTAAATATACTTCAAGCGTTCGAAGCAGATCCGTCTGTTTTTCTGCATCATTCTTGATCAATGATAATAAATCATCACTATAGTAGTCTTTAGAACTGTTCTTTTCATAGAGAGTGGCTAAGTAACGGTATATTCCCAGATGAGCGAATTCCCGTGGCATCGATTCAGGACGAGGACTGATAAAGTTTGCCGTTTCAATGACCTCAAGGGCTTCTAGAAAACTTTTTCTCAAATGATACAATGAGGTGTATTCTTTTCCAACGCCGATCAAGAAGTTATAAAAGTTTTCTTCCCCTGTTTCATCCTTGACCTTTTCAATCATCCTTCTGGCTAATTCCAGTGAAGAAAATCTCTCGTCTGATCCGTAGAGTATCAATATTACCTGGTATTCCGTCTTCAAAGTATAGATCTGTGAATGAATATAAGAATTGTGGACCATCTTCTCAAGATGATCGAGCATAGATTTATATGGAGATGCTGTTATAGAAAAAACGACGACAGAAAACCGTTCTGGTAATGTAAGCTTTGCCAATGAAGCATCATGGCGTAATTGACTTTCACTTCCATATTCGTGATGGAGCAACTGCCACCAAATTTCCTCTTTTCTACCCTTTTTGGCATTATCTTCTGAATAAACATCATTGATCAAATGACCAAGGTGAGGGGAGATCTCTTCCAGGAAGGCAAGATCATCACTTTGTAAAAGTTGGTCGGATTCCTGGATCCAAATATATCCCATGGTATTACCAAGATACTTGGCTGCAATTACAACGCGTTGGTGGAATCCTAACTCCTCCATTGAATGGACTCGGATCGGGTCAGAATGTTTCTCAAGGCGATGAACAATTCCTTCTTTCTTCAGTCGATCAATGATGAAAATTGGACATTTCTTCGAAAGGATGGTCTTCTGCTGTGTCAAATCGAATTGATCGAAAGAAGAACTGTAAGAAATCAATTCAAAATTTTTATTTTCAATAATCACAGGGTTGCCCAGTTTTGAGCTGATCAGTTCCGTTGCTTTATGAATATCTTCTGCTTGGAGGATCAATTCTTTTATTTCCATAGGAATCCTTACCTTTCCATCGGGACTATTACACCCTATTATAACGGGTTATTTCGGAATGAAAAGGGAAAAGCTCCCCCAGTTGATGGGAGAGCTTCGTTAGATGAACCTTGAAAACGAGGTATTAGATTAATATTTTTCGGAAATTGTCTTGGCTAGCATATGAAGAGCCAAGTAATCAGGACCGCCCGCTTTAGAATCGGTGCCTGACATTTTAAATCCTCCGAACGGTTGGTAGCCAACAATGGCTCCTGTGCAATTGCGGTTGAAGTATAGGTTACCTACATGGAAATCGTATTTTGCTTTTTCAAGGTGTTCCCGGTTATCAGAGATGACCGCTCCCGTTAATCCATATTCAGTATTATTGGCAATCTCAATCGCTTCATCAAAATTTTTCGCTTTTGTGAAGCAAACGACAGGACCGAATATTTCCTCCTGCTGCATACGTGAATTCGGATCGAGATCAGCAAATATAGTAGGTTCGATAAAGTAGCCTTCAGAATCGTCACCTTTACCTCCTGTAATAAGGCGTCCTTCTTCTTTCCCGATTTCGATATAACTCATCACTTTGTCGAAGGCACTTTGATCGACCACCGGCCCCATATAGACATTTTGCTCTGAAGCATTACCTACGGTCAATTCTTCAGTCCGTCTTTTCACCATATCGAGCAATTCGTCATAGACATCCTCATGGACGACAGCACGGGAACCTGATGAACATTTTTGCCCGGAAAAGCCAAAGGCAGACACAACGATAGCTTCAGCAGCTGTTTCTAAGTTGGATTGGTTATCAACGACAACTGTATCCTTACCGCCCATTTCAGCAATCACTTGTTTCAAATGATTCTGACCTTCCTGGATTTCAGCAGCACGCTTGATGATACGAGTTCCAGTTGCGCGTGAACCTGTAAAGGAAATTAGGGAGGTTTTCGGATGATCGACAAGATAGTCGCCAACTTCTCCGCCGCTTCCAGGTACGAAATTCAAGACGCCTTTCGGTAGACCTGCTTCTTCTAGAACCTCGACGAATTTGGCTGCGATAACGGGACTGTTGCTGGCAGGCTTCAGTACGACTGTACTACCTGTTACAAGCGGTGCAACAGTGGTTCCCGCCATGATAGCAAGAGCCAAGTTCCAAGGTGGGATAACGACAGCTACACCAGTTGGCGTATAAATGTAGCGGTTCTGTTCACCCGGACGGCTTTCGACTGGTTTACCTTCTTTCAATTCAATCATTTGGCGACCGTAATATTCTAAGAAGTCGATCGCTTCTGCTGTGTCTGCATCCGCTTCTTTCCATGGTTTCCCTACTTCGTAAACCAAATACGCGGAAAATTCATGCTTGCGTCGTCTAATGATACTTGCTGCACGGAAAAGTAACTCAGCACGAGCTCTTTCATCCCATTTTCTCCAACTCTTAAAAGCTTCTGAAGCGGATTCCACAGCTTGATCAGCAATCTCTTGATTCGCTTTTGAAACATAACCCACAACTTGTTTTGTATTGGCAGGGTTTCTGGAAACAATTTGTTCTTCAGTACGAATTCTTTCACCGTTTACAAGTAGATCATGTTTTTGACCCAATTCATCTTTTACTTTCCGTAAAGCCTCTTCGAAAGCTTTTTTATTCTCCTCTAGTGTGAAATCAGTAAATGGTTCGTGTTTATATGGTGTTACCATAATGAAATTCTCCTTTCAATTTTTACTTGCTGAAAATTCCTTTGATTGCAAACGCAATATTTTCAGGTCTTTCAGCTAAACGTCTCATGAAATAGCCGTACCAATCTTCCCCATAAGGCAGATACACACGCACTGTATATCCTTCTTTCACAAGTTCGGTCTGCATTTGGTTTCTCATTCCATAGAGCATTTGAAACTCGAAACGGTCTCTCGGGATTCCGTGTTCTTCCACCAATTTTTTAGTGTAGTCGATCATGGCATCATCATGGCTGGCAACAGCAGTGTAATGACCATTCAAGAGATTTTTCTTGATGAGCCGTTTTAAATTTTCATCAACCATTCGCTTCTCTGGAAAAGCCACTTTACTGGATTCCTTATAAGCTCCCTTAACAAGTCTGAGATAGGGGTCATAACTTTGAAGAGCATCTACATCCTCATTAGATCGATAGAGATAGGATTGAATCACAGTTCCCAAATTCCTATATTTCTGCTTTAATTTCTTGTAAATCTCAAGAGTTGCATAGCATCTAGAGGAATCCTCCATGTCAATGGTCACCGTAATTCCATTTTCCTCAGCCTTTGACAAAATCAGTTCCATGTTTTCCATAACCAGTTCATGACTGATATCGAGACCTAATGATGTCAGTTTCACAGAGACCTCAGAATCCAATTGATGATGAGTTATAGAACAAATGCTCTGGAGACACTCCTGCGCATGTTTTCTTGCCTCATCAACGGAATTGACGAATTCCCCCAGGTGATCGACTGTAACTTGAAATCCATCATGGTTCAGTTGTTTGATCAAGGGAATTGCATGAGCGAATGTTTCTCCGCCTATAATCTTATCAGCCCCAAATCTTGCTCCCCAACGTTTCGCTAATCGATCTAATACCTTGTTGTTGGAAAGATACAAGAAGAAGCGTTTACTTATGACCTCCAAGCTCACCACACCTTCCTTATTCGACATTTCCCTGTTACAAGGGGAAGGTAAACGACGAAATCCGTTTAACTATTTGATTGTTAAGAAAATTATATCGATGATGATCAGGTCTAGACAACGTGCTCACACCACAATATTTTAAGTGCCGTTTTATGATTAACACACAAAAGGAATGTAATAACGCCGAAAAGGAGGAGTTAATAAGAAGAAGTAACGTAAAGAGGGTGGGACAAATGAACTTTGATCAATAGAAACAGGCTGACACTTGTCATTTGTGTCAGCCCATTACTTAGTAAGCAATAAATGAAGTTTCGCACGTGAAAAATCACAGGAAGAGGCTGGGACAAAACTATAACTGCCAACAGAAAGATGAACAATAAAAATATTATGGATTAAATGAAGACGAAAAGCGTAGGTAACATCCGGAGACTCCTGCGAGAACAACACGAGCCGTAGCCCCCGCTAGAAAGCGGTCTGTGCTTTCTTATGAGCCTGAGGCCGTGCCCGCGGAATGCGAAGGATGTTGATGGAGCGGGACCTTAAATTGATTCCTTATTTTCTCGTAAACAGATAAAGTGCGGTGATCAGGAAACAAAATCCTAGAATACGTTTTCCGTCAATTGGAATTTGTTTCATCCCAAGCCAGCCGAAGTGATCGATGACAGAACTAGTGATTAGTTGTGCTGCGATAACAGATATGAGTGAAGCTGCAACACCGATTTTCGGAACAGCCAAAACCATTGCAAACACATAAAAAGCGCCAAGCACACCACCGATCAGCTGCCATCGTGGTACAGCGGTTGCTTGCAAGATGTTCCCTTTTCCGAAAAAGATCATCATAAGAAACAAGGTGACCGTGCCAATAAGAAATGACAAAAAAGCACCTTCGATGACTCCGACCTGTTTTCCAAGCCCACCATTAACACCAGCTTGAACAGCAACTGCAATTCCACCGATGAATACGATTATGACCATCATCAAACTCATTAGGTATGCAACACCTTTTCCTCAAATTTGAACGTAAACGGAAGACTGTATTCGAATGCACTATTGGACACTTTTAAACTAAACTTTAACATAAAGTAAAAAGTTATGTAATTTATTTTAAGAAAATTACAAAAACGACAAAAAAACAGTTTTTTTCTTCGATCATTCTACAATCTTCTCAAAAAACATATGATATGTTTTTACTCAAACAGCTTGTTTTTCAAATATAGGTAAAGGAGGGGCTGGACTTCTTCTGAAAAATTTCTTGTCAATCCAACTCATATTTTCCTCAGAAAAACCTCTAAAATAGTGAACTGCTCTGATGTTCTACTTGCATTTTTGAAACACCCAACCTCACGAGTTTTTACACATTTTTACACTTTGAACAAAAATGAAGTCTGATGTTTTGACGTTTTGTCAAATGAAAACCTTCTTTCGACACCGTAAAATAGACTTAAGATTCAAATAATTCAGTCAAATATTCTTGAAGCCGTTGTTCCTTTTGCTTGTGTTACATACAAGATCAAAAGAATTGAAGGAGGAAATGTAGATGTCTGATTTAGTGAAAATTGGTCTGATCCAAGCGATTCATGATGTGGATGGGAATGAGCCAGTAGCCGTCCATAAGGAAAAATCAATTGAAAAACATGTAAAGCTTGTAAGAGAAGCAGCAGAGAAGGGTGCACAGATTATTTGTCTACAAGAAATTTTCTATGGACCTTATTTTTGTGCAGAGCAAAATTCAAAATGGTATGACTCTGCCGAAGAGATTCCGAATGGACCAACTACGACACAGTTTCAAGCGCTTGCCCGCGAACTTGGTGTCGTTATCATCTTACCGATCTATGAACGTGAAGGAATCGCAACCTACTATAATACAGCAGCCGTCATCGATGCGGATGGATCTTATCTCGGAAAATACCGCAAACAGCATATACCGCATGTAAAGGTTGGAGACGAGGGCTGTGGTTTTTGGGAGAAATACTACTTCAAGCCAGGGAATCTAGGTTATCCGGTGTTTGATACAGCTTTCGCAAAAGTAGGCGTCTATATCTGTTACGATCGCCATTTTCCAGAGGGTGCAAGATTACTAGGTTTGAGAGGAGCAGAAGTCGTCTTTAATCCTTCAGCAACTGTCGCGGGCCTTTCAGAGTACTTATGGAAGCTTGAGCAGCCTGCCCATGCAGTTGCCAACGGCTACTATTTGGGAGCGATCAACCGTGTTGGTACTGAAGGGCCGTGGAACATGGGTGAATTTTATGGTCAATCCTATCTAGTAGATCCCCGAGGAAATTTCGTAGCAATGGGAAGCCGTGACCAGGATGAGGTCATCATTGGTGAAATGAATAAGAAAATGATCCGTGAAGTACGTGATGTATGGCAATTCTATCGTGATCGCAGACCTGAGACCTATGGCGAAATGACATCGTTACTACCGTAAAACGGCAAATAAGGTGACTTACAACTTTACACCAGGTTTTGAGTCACCTTTATTCATGATTTTGTAAACCAATCCAACAACTCCAAAAGGGGGCTTTGACGTGGGGAAATTTGAAAAGCTGCATATTTCACTGACAGAACTTCCGAAAAACTTTCAAGAAGTCCATCCAGCACTATCCGAACGTGAAGCGGTTGAAGAAGCAAACCGGTGTCTTTATTGCTATGACGCACCCTGTATACAGGCATGTCCCACCGGCATTGACATTCCAACGTTTATTAAAAAAATCGCTTCTGGAAATGTAAAAGGATCTGCGAAAACGATCATGACTGCGAACCCAGTCGGTGCCAGCTGCGCGCGTGTCTGTCCGACAGAAGAATTATGTGAAGGGGCTTGTGTCCTCAATCATTCAACTAAGCCGATCATGATTGGTGATTTGCAGCGCTATGCGACAGATTGGGCAATCAAGAACGATCAGGTATTGTTCCAAAAAGGTCAAAGTAATGGAAAATCGGTTGCCATTGTCGGAGGGGGTCCTGCTGGTCTATCAGCAGCACGTGAGCTGGCATTGCTAGGTTATGATGTGACGATTTTTGAAGCATCACCGACAGCAGGAGGCTTGAATACATACGGAATCGTATCCTTCCGTTTGCCGCAAGAAATTTCGTATTGGGAAGTCGATCAAGTAAAAGGTCTTGATGTAAAGGTCTGTACCAATACAGCAGTAGGAAGGGATATTTCTGCAGATGAAATGTTGGATTCTTTTGATCATGTTGTTTTAGCCGCTGGCATGGGCCATGTTCCGGATCTCGGAATTGATGGGGAGGATTTGGAAGGTGTGCATGACGCAATTGAGTTCGTCAAAGACACGAAAACCAAACCGTTATCCAATGATCTTGTCGGTAAGAACGTGGTCGTCATTGGTGCAGGGAACACCGCAATCGATGGTGCGACATGTTCAGTCCGCCTAGGTGCTGGTAATGTCAAAATCCTTTATCGCCGAACGCAAGAAGAGATGAGTGCCTATGATTTCGAATACGAATTCGCTAAGCAGGATGGTGTAGAATTCCGCTGGTTGACGCAGCCTATCAAAATCCACGGAGATGAAAAGGGGCATGTCAAAGCGATCGAATGCATCAAAATGGAGCTCGGAGAACCTGGAGCAGATGGAAGAAGGCGTCCGGTTCCCGTCGAAGGGTCCAATTTCACGTTACCGGTAGATGCTGTCATAAAAGCGATTGGTCAAACGAGACATCAAAGTTTAATCGATCAGTTCAAACTTGGACATATCGATGGTGTCGTACAAGTTTCAGAGTCTTATCGTACCTCGAATCCGAAGGTGTTTGCCTGCGGCGATATCGTTTTTGGAAAAGGAAAAGGAGAAGCGATGGTCGTCACTGCTGCCCAACAAGGGAAAAAAGCAGCTTACGCAATCCATAAGTCATATAAAGAAGAAACGGTGACAGCATAGGTACTGCTGACGGAAAACATAGAAGAAAGGGGAGTAATAGAATGGCAGATTTAAGGACGAACCTGGCTGGAATTGAATCACCGAACCCATTTTGGCTTGCATCAGCACCTCCGACGAACTCAGGTTACCAGGTACAGAGAGCGTTTGAAGCGGGATGGGGTGGGGCTGTTTGGAAGACTCTTGGAGACCCGATCTTGAACGTTTCTTCTCGCTTTGCCGCAGTCAGCTTCAACGGACAACGTGTCGCCGGATTCAACAATATCGAATTGATCACAGACCGTCCGCTGGAAGTGAACCTTCAGGAAATCTATGAAACGAAAAAACGCTTTCCGAACCATACCGTTGTCGCTTCCTTGATGGTCGAACCACAACAAGAGAAGTGGCATGAAATCGTGAAGAAGGTTGAAGAAGTCGGAGTAGATGGTCTTGAGTTGAATTTCGGATGTCCTCACGGTATGGCAGAGAGAGGGATGGGATCCGCTTCAGGGCAGGTTCCTGAACTTGTTGAGAAACAGACCTACTGGGCAAAAGAAGCCGCACAGACACCGGTCATTGTCAAACTGACACCTAACATCACGGATATCACTGCGACGGCTGAAGCGGCTGCCCGTGGTGGTGCTGATGCGATCAGCATGATCAACACGATCAATAGTTTAGCAGGTGTGGATCTGGATTCATGGAATACGATCCCGCATGTTGGTGGAAAAGGAGCACATGGCGGTTATTGCGGGCCTGCAGTAAAACCGATCGCTTTGAATATGGTCGGAGAATGTGCGCGCAGCCCAAGAATCAATGTACCGATTTCAGGGATGGGTGGTGTTTCAAATTGGCAGAATGCGGTCGAGTTCATGCTGATGGGGGCTTCTAACGTGCAAGTTTGTACAGCTGCCATGCACCATGGGTTCCGTATCGTAGAGGATATGATCGATGGATTGAACAACTACCTTGATGAAAAAGGGATTGCTTCAGTACAGGAGATTGTCGGGAAGTCAGTTCCGAAGTATTCAGATTGGGGTAACCTGGATCTCAATTATAAAATCGTTGCTCGTATCAACAACGATGTGTGTATCAACTGTAACAAGTGCCACATTGCTTGTGAAGATACCTCGCATCAATGTATCGATATGCTGAAGGACGGGCATGGCAATTCCTATCTGGAAGTACGTGAAGAGGATTGTGTCGGTTGTAATCTTTGTTCGATCGTCTGTCCTGTCGATGGGGCGATTGATATGGTTGAAGTTTCTAGTGAACACCCGCCAATGACATGGAATGATCGTCAGGCAATTTTGGGGCCACTGCGAAGCCAGAGTGCCGATCCTATTAAATAATAAGGCTTTTTCCGTAAACGTTGTTGCTCTTGCACTTAAAGTAAGTATAAAATACTTTCTTCAGTATAAGGGCAACTAAGGCTCGACCTACAAAAGGCTTGGTCTCGCCAAGTTTTCTTTACAAGTCGTTGATTTCCGCTCCAGGATGCTCGCTTTCCACGGGGCGTGCGGTGAGCCCACTCGTCGCCTTGCGACCTCAGGAGTCTCCTTTTCAAGGAAGCATTTGTGCTCCTGTGTCTATAAGAAAGTCCTGTCGAAGCGAGCTTCCTCGTCGCATGCCTTGCGAGGAGATTATGCAGGTAGTAGGCACGCTGATCCCGCAGGACAAGGAAAGCTTCGACAGCGTTACATCGCACGAAGAAAATGCGAATTTCAATTTCGAGGAGTCTCGCACCTTGCTCTCCAATCAACTTACACAAGGTGATTTATTAAAAAGCAACAATCTTTTAAAAAAGAGCCAATAAAAAAGTCTAGGAGGAGATTTGATCGTGAAGAAAATCATTCAGAACGGAACGATTGTCACAGCTTCGGATACGTATAGTGCTGATATTTTAATAGAAAACGAGAGGATTATCGCAATAGGTGAAAATCTAGATGACCAGGGCGCTGAAAAAATTGATGCCAAAGGATGCTATGTCTTCCCAGGTGGAATCGACCCTCATACACACTTGGAGATGCCGTTTGGCGGAACAGTATCCAAGGATGACTTTGAAACAGGGACGATTGCGGCAGCTTTCGGGGGTACCACGACGGTTATCGATTTTTGCTTAACCAATAAAGGGGAACCTCTCCAAAATGCGATCGATGTTTGGCATGCAAAATCGAAGGATAAAGCCGTCATCGATTACAGCTTCCACTTGATGATTTCGGAATTGAACGAAGATGTGCTCAATCAATTGCCTCAAATCATGGATAAAGAAGGAATCACTTCTTTCAAAGTGTTCATGGCTTATAAAAATGTGTTTCAGGCTGATGATGAAACTCTGTTCAAAACGCTTGTCATGGCCAAAGAACAGGGTGGTCTCGTCATGGTCCATGCGGAAAACGGGGATGTCATCGATTACCTTGTGAAAGAAGCGTTGGAAAAAGGACAGACTGATCCGATCTACCATGCGTTGACACGCCCGCCTGAAGTGGAAGGAGAAGCAACTGGAAGGGCTGCTCAACTGACTGGCCTGGCGAAATCGCAGTTGTATGTTGTTCATGTTTCTTGCGCAGATGCTGTTGAGAAGATTGCAGAAGCAAGAAATAAAGGATTCGATGTTTGGGGGGAAACATGTCCCCAATACTTGACGCTTGATCAAACATACCTTGAAAAACCTGATTTCGAAGGGGCAAAGTTTGTGTGGTCTCCACCGCTGCGTGAAAAATGGAACCAGGACGTCCTTTGGAATGCACTGAAAAACGGTCAATTGCAAACGTTAGGATCAGACCAATGCTCCTTTGATTTCAAAGGGCAAAAAGACTTAGGGAAAGATGATTTCTCCAAGATTCCGAATGGCGGCCCGATGATAGAAGACCGTGTCAGCATTCTATTTTCTGAAGGAGTCAAGAAAGGCAGGATCACGTTGAACCAATTCGTCGATATCATGTCGACACGGATTGCGAAACTTTTCGGGTTGTTCCCGAAGAAAGGCACGATCACAGTTGGCGCGGATGCAGATATCGTGATTTTCGACCCTACTGTCGAACGTACGATTTCAGCAAAAGCGCATCATATGGCGGTCGATTACAATGCGTTTGAAGGAATGAAAGTCACGGGTGAAGCAGTATCCGTCCTTTCGCGTGGGGAGTTCGTCATACGTGATAAACAATTTGTCGGTAAGCCTGGAACCGGTAATTATCTGAAACGCGCTCGTTATAATCAGTTGTTGAAACCAGTGGATGAAAAGCTGACAATCTAGTGTTCAGCTGGCATTGTTCCCGGTTCTGATTCTATGTAACCTGGGGATGCGTTTCCAACATAAAGTGCTGAGGAGGATACGAGGCAGCATATTATTAAACCACCATGATTCACACCAATTGCACTATTTAAAAGGGTATGAGGAGTGATTGTAATGAAAAAACAGGAAAGTTATTTGAAATCTCCTGATCTGCTGCCAATCAGTCAGGACGGGAGAAAGATTACAACACTAGGTTTTTCCTTCATGTGGGTTGGTATGGTTGTTGTACTCGCGACATTTGCAATTGGCGGAGCAGGGGTCATGTCGCTGCCTTTACCTCTCGTCGTATTAGCAACCATCATTGGATCGGTTGCGATCGGATTATTCATTTCATTGATTGCAGATATCGGTATTGAACACGGGGTGTCGTTTCCTGTCTATATGCGTGCTCCGTTTGGAACGATCGGAACACATATCCCTTCCATCGTCCGTGGAGTAGCTGCATCCATGTGGTTCGGTATCAATACGTATTTTGGGGCAACTGCCATGAACGGTATTTTGAATATGTTATGGGGATTCGACAACTGGCTTGCCTGTTTCTTTATTTTCGCATTTTTGCAGTTGTTGAATACAGCTTTAGGTATCAAGGCGGTCGAGCGGTTCGCTGATATGGCAGCACCGACGATCATCCTCATTTCAATCTGGATGTATCTTGAATTATCGGGTACCGCAGCAGCCGAAGGCAGAAACGTTTGGACTTGGGCTGAAAACCCTGTGACAGGCGGAGCAGCGTTTACTGCATTTTTAGTCGTCATTTTCAGTAACATGGGCTTCTGGGCCACACTCTCTGCTGATATTCCATCCATTTCACGTTTCATTAAAGCTCCAAAATTTGAGCGTAATTGGTTCAAGCGGAACAAAGGGGCCATTGTCGGCAGTTTGATTGCTCTACCGTTGACTCAAACCTTCATGATCATCATCGGTGCGGTCGCTTATATCGCTGTTCAAAACTATGACCCTGTTCTTGCTCTTCAAGAAACAGCTACTGGACTCGTATTGGCAATCCTATTGTTGATGATTGTCCTCGCCCAATGGTCAACGAATATTTCAGCGAACATCGTCCCAGCTGCAACGATCTTCTCCAATGTCGGAGGACCTAAATTCCCGTTTTGGGCTGGTGTATTTGCTGCAGGTGTTGTCGGAACAGTTGTCCAACCGTGGAGCTTGTTCGGGATCATCATTCCTGTATTGCTTATCGTAGGGGGGATCCTATCAGCTATCGTCGGGATTTTATTCGCAGATTATTATTTGCTGAGGAAACGCCGTGTCAACGTCTATGATCTTTATAAAGCAGATGGGCAGTTCAAATACGCAGGTGGGGTGAACGTTGCAGGCTTTATTGCATGGATCATCGGAGCTGTGGTATCTTACTTTTTCCCGAATTACTCTTTTTTGATCGGATTCGTATTAGGAGCGGCTTGTTATTATTTACTTTGTAAGTACTGGTATTTCCAAAAATACAAACAAGCTGAAATTGAAGATCCGAGTGATGAGAAGTTTCTCGGCATTACAGTTGGCCGTGACTGGAACCTTGATGATGAAAATGCGCACGTTGAGTTGAGGGACGCAAAGTGATTTGATTCATCCAGGTTCTGAAAGTTAAAAGGAAACATTGATACAGAGGAGGTTCTATATGTCAGATTACCAGGAATATCTTCTAGAACGGGAGAAAATCGATCACATGCTTGAGAAAGGATATACAATTAAAGATGTACAGGAAAACTTGAGTGGCGCTTTCCTTACGTTTGAAAAACTTGGAGAAGAAGCTGAGAGGCTTCATATCAAAACAGCTGATGCTCGAAAATATTTTTCCAATCTGATTTTTCAGCAACGCCAAAACGTTTGATCCTTAAAAAAAGAGGCTTTGTTTAATTATTTCTTTTTGCAGAATTCACTCCCTTTCCGCGGGCAAACAAAAAGCCGAAGCGCCCCGACTAGTCACGTGTGTCACTTGAAAACGGATGAGGAGGCTCGAACAAAACAAAGATTAGGTGCTGTGTGGGCTCACTCATAAGTATGTCAATCAACGTGTGACAGCCGCAGGAGATTTGAAGCGATTCAAGTGTCTGGTTGCTGCGCTAGACAGCACTTCACCGGATCTCGCCTGGCTCGCTTTTTCGGCAGGGGTGTCGCGAATTCACTTAAAGAAACGTTCTAACGTAAAATAAAACAAAGCAAAAATGAAAGGAGATCCTTCAATGGAATTTTCACTGAAGTGCAAAGAAAGCATGTTTCCATGTGAAGTGACAATTGATGAGGACAACGGACGTTATATGCTACGAAAAGCGGATTCCAGCGGGGAGTTTTTCAATACACCTCAGGAATTAGCAGATTGGGTATTCAGGAATTGGCGTTCAGATGATTTTGATGAACAAGAATCTTATCAACGTATGCTTCGGACATTGGAAAAGTATTTGCCGATGAGCAGCTCGTAAGAATTCTTGACTCTTTTTTGAAATTCCCACTATCCCAACGATGTCCACAGATCGGAGTGTCCAACTTGCAACATCAATCGAGTTTAGCTGTAAAAGATATTTTAAGCAGGAAGTACTTTGAGAAAACGGAAGTGATTGCAGGAAGTGAAGGGTTGACCCGACAGGTGAAATGGGTTCATGTCGTGGAGGTTCCGAACATACGGAAGCTGTTGAACGGCAATGAACTCATTCTCTCGACGGGTGTCGTCTGGAAAGATAATGACGCTTTACTTATAGACTTTCTTGAACAACTGATCGATTGTGGTGCGGCTGGCCTTTGTATCGAAATCGGGACTTATACCGAAACGATTCCTGAGGAAGTCAAAAAGCTGGCCGACCACCATCGTTTTCCTATCATCTTATTTTTAGAGGAAGTCCAATTCGTCAACATCACCCAAGATATCCATGTCCAGCTGATCAATCAGCACTATCAGATGATTCAAGATCTAGAAGAATATTCACAAAAATTGAACCAAAAATTACTGACCATCGAAAATGGTCAAGAAATGCTCAAATTGATGAATGAGTATACAGGATTGCAAGTGTTGATGAAAACAACGAACGATGAAGACGTGTACGTGCCTGATTTGAGTAGTGATGAACAGGATTCTCTTCTTGCATACATTGATCAATCACGCGATTCTCCTTTTATCAACCACCGGCCAGTACCTGTAATGGAACAGGAATACGGAGAGATTTTCATTGTTTCAAAGGAACGGGAGATCAATGAATTCGATTTGCTTATTCTTGATCGGACTGCGACGGTCCTCGCCCAACTATTTCTTCGTGAAATGTATGTTGAAGAGAGACGTCGGACCGAAAAGAATGAATGGATCAATAATTGGCTTGATGGAGAACACAACGAACAAGAAACCTCAGAGAACCTGATTTATTATGAAGGAAAGATGAATGTCCTGGGCGCAACAGTAGCGATATGTAAACTGCCGTCATCAACGACTAGCTCAGACATCACTTATCTGAACCTATTCATCAGGGCTATTTTTGAACAACAAGGCTTTCACCTGATTGCTACGGAAAAGCATGGCTATACGGTATATATCCTGCTTAATAAACGTGGAGCTGGTTCTTGGAAACAGCGATTAGGTAAAGGGATGCAAAGGGTATTCCATACAGAGTTTCTGAAAAAACATGCTTGTCAGATTAAGAGTATTGCTGTAGGTCAGTATACCGAGTCGTTAAGTGATATCGGACGAAGCTATGAGACGGCTGTCGAAACGATCAAGCTACAAAGGAATCTACTGCCTGAACGATTCTGCAACTATTTTGAAGACTTACATATGTACAGGGTAATCAGTTTGGTCAAAACACAGAAAGAGTTCCAGAATATGATCAACGAATACTTGAATCCTGTCATCGAATACGATGAGAAATACAACGGCAAGCTCTTGCAGACATTGAGGACCTACCTGGCGTGCAGCGGCTCAAAGAAAGAAACCGCAGAACAGCTATTCATCGTACGACAGACTTTATATTATCGACTTGAAAAGCTCGAAAAGCTGTTAGGTGAAGATTTCATGTCTAATCCTGAAAAACGGATGGCGATCGAATTCATGCTATTTGCCCATAATTACCTGAATGCATCTGGTAGTGTCCAAAATGTAAAATCGGACAAGGCTGTTTTGACGTAGTCTGAACAATTGTGTACGGTTAGCAGGAAGGATTTTTTAACATTATGTCTAATGTAACACCATATAGAATCATAGATAATGTAAGGAGATCGACTAATACAAAGGAGGCGCATTCAAGATGACAGTAACAAAGAGTGATACGAAAATGTTGAAGAACTATATCAATGGACAATGGGTTGCCTCGAATAGCACGGAAGATCTAGAGGTGCCAAACCCGGCGACGAATGAAGTCCTGGCACGCGTTCCGATCTCAACGAAAGAAGATGTTGATAAGGCGGTCCAGGCTGCACATACCGCATATCAATCATGGAAAAATGTACCGGTTCCAAAGCGAGCACGTGTCATGTACAAATTCCATCATCTCGTAACTGAAAATCACGAAGAGCTTGCTAAGTTAGTTGTTCAGGAAAATGGTAAAGCGTATAAAGAAGCATATGGAGAAATCCAGCGTGGTATCGAATGTATAGAGTTTGCCGCAGGGGCTCCTACCCACTTGATGGGTGAAACGTTATCGAATATCGCAGAGGACATCGATTCCGAAATGTTCCGCTATCCTTTAGGCGTTGTCGGCGGAATCACACCGTTCAATTTTCCGATGATGGTGCCGTTATGGATGTTCCCGTTAGCGATTGTATGCGGAAATACGTTCGTATTGAAGCCTTCCGAGCGTACGCCGATATTAGCGAACCGTTTGGCAGAGCTATTGACGGAAGCTGGACTGCCTGAAGGTGTCTTCAATATCGTCCATGGGGCCCATGATGTCGTGAATGGATTGATTGAGCACTCTGAAGTCAAGGCGATATCATTCGTTGGTTCTCAGCCTGTAGCCAAATATGTGTATGAAAAGGCTGCTCAAAACGGTAAGCGGGTGCAGGCATTATCTGGAGCGAAAAATCACCATGTCGTAATGCCGGATGCAGATATGGATAAAGCCGTACAAAACGTCATCAGTTCTACATTCGGAAGTGCAGGGCAACGCTGTATGGCCTGCAGTGCTGTTGTCGTTGTCGGTGATAATGATAAATTTGTGGAAGCTCTCCGTAAAAAAGCTGATGAGCTGACAATCGGTAACGGTCTGGAGGAAGAAGTCCTTTTGACACCTGTGATCCGGGAATCCCACCGGGAAAAAGTGCTCGGCTATATTGAAAAAGGAATCGAAGAAGGTGCTGACTTGATTCGTGATGGACGTCGTGAAATGTCAGACAAGAACGGTGGAAACTTCTTAGGTGCGACGATTTTTGATCATGTAACGCCGGACATGACGATTGCAAAAGATGAGATTTTCGCTCCAGTCTTGAGCCTGCTTCGAGCGGAAAATTTAGATGAGGGATTGGAATACATCCGAAAGTCCCGTTATGGAAATGGCGCGACCTTATATACGAAAAACGCGCAAGCTGTCCGTCAGTTCAGAGAAGAAGCGGATGCAGGCATGCTCGGGATTAACGTTGGGGTGCCGGCAACGATGGCTTTCTTCCCGTTCTCTGGGTGGAAAGATTCATTTTACGGCGATCTCCATGTCAACGGTAAAGACGGAATCAACTTCTACACGCGGAAAAAAATGATCACTTCACGCTTTGACTACTAAAAAAGGAGGTAGTATGATGGTCCATCAAGTTGATCAATCGCGGGATATTTTGAAAAAAGATGACCAATACGTCTGGCATTCGATGAAGCCTTATAATCCGAATGCAACGATGGTGGTATCAAGTTCAAAAGGAGCTTGGGTGACGGATCACAATGATGAGAAGTACCTGGATGCTATGGCTGGATTGTGGTGTGTGAATGTCGGGTATGGCAGGGAAGAGCTTGCAGAAGCCGCTTATGAACAGCTGAAAGAAATGGCGTACTTTCCGTTGACTCACAGCCATCAGCCTGCAATCAAACTTGCCGAGAAGCTGAATGAAATGCTTGGCGGTGACTATGTCATCTTCTTTTCCAATAGTGGGTCAGAAGCGAATGAAACAGCATTCAAAATCGCAAGACAGTACCACCAACAGCGAGGTGATCATAATCGCTATAAAATCGTTTCCCGTTATCGCGCCTACCATGGAAATACGATGGGATCCCTTGCTGCAACCGGCCAAGCACAACGAAAGTATAAATATGAACCGTTATCAACCGGCTTTCTTCACGTATCCCCTCCAGACACATACAGGATGAAAGATGCGGATGTAGAGAATGCACATGACATGGCTTGTGTTCAGGAAGTCGACAGGACAATGACCTGGGAGTTGAGCGAAACGGTCGCTGCAATGATCATGGAGCCGATCATCACAGGTGGAGGAATTCTGATGCCTCCTGATGGCTATATGAAAGCCGTCAAAGAAATTTGTGAAAAGCATGGCACACTGCTGATTGTTGATGAAGTTATCTGTGGCTTCGGAAGGACCGGTAAACCATTTGGATTCCAGAACTATGATGTAAAGCCTGATATTGTCACAATGGCTAAAGGAATCACATCAGCCTATCTGCCTTTGTCTGCTACTGCAGTGAAAAAAGAAATTTATGAAGAATTCAAAGGCAGTGAAGAGTATGATTTCTTCCGTCATGTCAATACGTTCGGAGGAAGTCCTGCATCTTGCGCCGTGGCACTGAAGAACCTTGAAATCATGGAAGATGAAAAGCTCTTCGATCGTTCAAAGGAAATGGGGGATCGCCTCAAGAATGAGTTGCAGGCACGACTTCAAAACCATCCATATGTGGGGGATGTTCGTGGAAAAGGTCTCTTGATCGGCATTGAGCTTGTAAAAGATAAATCGACCAAAGAACCTTTGGAAACGAGCAAGTTGAATGAGGTAATGGCAACTTGTAAGAAGAATAAACTGCTCATCGGGAAAAACGGTGTGACCGTCGCTGGTTACAACAACGTTTTAAGTTTGTCGCCACCATTGAATCTTGAAGAAAGTGATTTGGACTTCATCATCCAGACATTGACAGATGCATTGGATGAACTGACTAAATAGGGAGAGATGATGTTAACGGACACAGGAGACCTTATTCACCCGAAATGACCCTGATTTTTCATACTAACGGACACCAGAGACTTTATTCTCTGATTTTCAGTGGGAAAAAGCTCTATTTACTACAAATAACGGCGCTGGTGTCCGTTAGATCCCTGAAATAGCTCTTTTCGTCACAAATAGCGGCTCTGATGTCCGTTAAGCCATCATATTTATTGAAACCTACGAAGAATCTTCAATTCTTCGTAGGTTTTTCTTGCATTTATGAATGCTTTCTTCAATATAAGGACTACTAAGGCTAGCTTTAACCGTTTACTTTGTTGATATGATTTTTTAGAATGGATATCTGGTTTAGAACAGCTATGTTTGGCGCAACTTAATAAAAGCCCCACAATTGTGATCGGTGTATTCTTTCTTCTTTTTCATAAGGTTTGATCGTGTCGCAAATTTCGCTTCAATCAAACTTAATCAGAAATCACGGTATTATTTAAAATAGCTTTCCCTTATAATAGAACAAGATTTAAATAGAGGTGGTAGTACTGATGAATGAGCATGTATATGATTTATTAGGAGTAGGGATAGGACCTTTCAACTTGAGTCTGGCAGCATTAATAGATGATCGAACAGAAGTTGATGCGCTTTTTTTCGAGCAAAAGCCGCAGTTCGATTGGCATCCAGGAATGTTGATTGTAGGGACGAGACTTCAAGTTCCATTCATGGCTGATCTTGTTACTCTAGCTGATCCGACAAGCCGATACAGCTTTTTGAATTATTTATCGAAAGAAAATCGTTTGTATCCATTTTATTTTTTACAACGATTAGACATCCCGAGAAGAGAATATAACGATTATTGCCAATGGGTTGCAAATGAATTGAAAAATTGCCGATTTGGAAAGAGAGTTACTGAATTGGATTATGATGATAATGAAGAGTTGTATTTGGTTACTGTATTGGATGTACATACAGAAGAAACAACAGTTTATAAAAGTAAAAACCTTGTTCTAGGTACAGGGGGTATCCCCGCGATTCCGAAGGCTTTTCGCGGGTATCCAGAACAGGATGTTTTTCACACGGCTCAATATCTCAGTCGCCAGGATCGATGCAGAGAAGCGAATTCGATTACTGTCATCGGATCAGGGCAAAGTGCTGCTGAAGTATTCAGGGAGCTATTGAAAGACCATATGGAACATGAGTATCGTTTAAATTGGGTTACACGCTCACAGAGCTTTTTGACGATGGAAGAATCGAAATTGAGTGTAGAGCAATTCTCTCCAGATTACGTGAATTATTTCTATGAATTCCCTCAGGAGAAAAAAGATGAAATCTTCGGCTCACAAGATTTATTGTATAAGGGGATCAGTTCTCATACCGTGACAGATATCTATAATCTGCTTTATGAAAATACCATTTCACGAAGAAAAATGAAAGTTGGTATACAGGCCTTGACTGAAGTGAATGGTATAGAAGAAAAAGACGGGAAGTACGAGCTTCAATGTCATCAATGGCAACAGGGGAAAGATTTCAAAATTGAAAGTGAAGTCGTCATCATCGGAACGGGGTATCGACCGAACGTCCCAGCCTTCATCAATGGTTTGAAACCCTATATTGCATGGGATAACCAGGGGAGATATGAAGTCGAGTCAGATTATCGTCTCCGCGTCTCGATCCCTAACCAAATCTATGTCCATAGCGGAATTTCCCATTCACATGGTGTAGGCTCGACCAACCTAGGATTAGCGGTCCATCGGAACAAAGTCATCATAAATCATCTGACAGGTAAGGATGTCTTCCCGATGTATGAAAAACACGTTTTCCAAAACTTCGATGCAGACAAGTTTCAATAAGATACCATTGATAAAAGCGCCTTATTTTGTCCAATCAACGACAAAGTATGGTGCTTTTTTTACATTGGCAGTTTTCGGAGTCTCCTTTTCAAGGAAGCGTTTGTTGCTTTTTTTAGTAGGAATGTACTTTGGATGACTCAGGATATGTTTCGCTTTCCCGTAGGAGTGTCGCAAATTCGCTTCAATCAACTTAGTCAGAACTCAACAAGTATTTTACCTAAGTCATTATATAAAGCCTCAACTTTGGGTAATTTAAGAGAAACGATTTGATAGCAGGTGATTTTCCCATGGTCTTGGTGGTTTATTCATCGGTCATCTTGCTTTTCCTTCTTTATTTTTGTACCACTAACCATCCGCTTCATTTATTCGAAATCCTTTTTGTATGGTTTATGATCATATTTTTACATGAGAACTTTCTTGCCTTATTTTCATTGAATTTAAAATGGATCGAACCATCGGACGAACCTCAAATGATCACCTCGATTGTGATCAGCAGGATTTTCTTTACGCCTGCCATCATCATTTGGAGTATAGGTTGCTTTTATCGAATCAGGGTAAAGTCAGTAAAAGGTGGTTTTCTATTATTGATTCTAGGACTGCTTGTTGGACTTGACTATGCAGGAGATTATTATGGGTTATATACATTCAAAGGAATGAAAGTTTGGGTGGTCATTGTAGAGTGGTCTACACTACTGTTATTGGCGTTTATAATACAGGTGGGATATAGAAAATTAATAGGAAAAGGGGGGCATTTCAATGCTTAAGATGCCCCAAACGTTCGACCATAATGAATGGATCATTCTTTCAACTCTTGTCGTTACCTATCTGGTAATCATTCTAATTCCCAAGAGGTTTCCTGTTCACATCACTTTCCTTGTACTTGCTGCAAGTATGGTTGTGGCAAAAGGAACTAATCACATATTAGGTGCACCTCCGCTTGATTTATACGACTTCAACGATACAGGTGAATTTGAAGTGTTCGATTTTTTGATCTGGTTCACGTATCCCCCCTTTGGTTATTTTTTTGTTTATCTATACGATAGATGGAACCTTAAAGGCTTAAGGATATTTTTCTACATTGTAAGCTGGACAGCATTTGCTGTTTTTTTTGAATGGCTGACCCTTAAAGCTCATGTATTTACCTATAAAGGTTGGAGGCTCGAGTATTCTATCCCTGTTTACTTGATTGTCTTAATCGGTTATATCCTGTTTTTTAAATTTATCAAAAGTTACGAATCCAAGAGTGAAATCTAACCATTAGACCAAGAATTAATAATGAAGTAATACACAAGCTAATTATGAGGTGAGTAAATTGAAAAAGTACCCTGAAAAAAATCAGAATCATGAAAATAGCAGTGGCAAACTAGGTATCCGAACAGGATTGGAGTCTGACCGCCCTTTTAACTCGGAGGTAAGGTTTCCTGGTGACTCTATTGATGAACATAAAGAATTGGAATCCGCAAATGAGTATTTTGCTGAAAAGGAAATTTCACAATCAAACAATAATTCTTGAAAAGTCAAAGGGTTGACCCAATAGATGCTGGATCAACCTTTTCCAATATTTCGTCATACTTATTCGATTTCATCATCTCTCATCAGCTTTTCAAACTCTTTCATGTCTTTATTCGGTTTTGATTGTGACAGGTGGAAAGGATTTTGTTCTTGTTGATTTTCCGAGGCAAAATAGATCCCCATTTGACCGCCTTCTCGTGCAGAATCGTTAATGATACTTTCTCTTTTTCCATCAGCATGAGTATGTGAATTTTGATGTGGTTGAGTTTTCCTTGGCATTTGTCGATCATCTCCTTGTTCTTATGATGACTGACATGACTCTGAACTATTCTGAATCAACTGCATTGGAAAAAGAAAGATAAATCAGGACTTGGAGTTTTTGTTATGAAAAAATGGTGGATCCTTGCTGTTTATCTGCTCGTGGTTATAATCGTTTATTTAAATAAAGAATTTTTATGGGAATGGATTCAGGATAGTGATCTGACCGATTTGCCTTACATGTTCTTGCTTTCTGCATTTATAGCCACTGTACCCGTTGTGCCATTCACAGTATTCGCCGGCTTAATGGGAGTGAAATATGGGACCCTTATCGGACTTTTGATCAACTGGTGGGGTGGAGTTACAGCATCTATCCTTTACTTCTTGCTAGCCAGGTACATATTCGCTGGATTTTTCAGGAATTACATCAAGCAATTCAGAGGCATACATAGGTTCAATTATATGATTGAAAAGAATGCTTTCATTGCCATTCTTTTTTCAAGATTAGTACCGGTCATCCCACCGCCAGTCGTGAATATCTATTCAGGTTTGACGAAAATTTCTTTTTGGATTTACCTTTCTGCCTCCGCAATCGGAAAACTACCTCCTATGTTCATTTTTGCATATGGTGGGGATCACATTTTCTCCTCCTGGAGGCAAACAGTTGCTGGATTGAGCGCTTATGTCCTTTTCCTGCTAGTCGTTTTCCTTATTTACCGGATTTGGGTAAGAAATAAAACAAAAAGAAGGTTGGCTTGAAGTCTGAACCATCAACAAAGGAGCTGGATGAAGCTATGAAATTTGGCTGCCATGTAAGTATTAGAGAGGGTTATACGGGTGCCGCAAAACATGCTTTGAAAATCAACGCGCAGGCATTTCAATATTTCCCTAAAAACCCTAGAAGCTTATCGATAAAGGAATTTGATCAGGAAGATGCAAAACGTTGTAAGACATTTTGCCAGGAACATTCCCTGGTTTCTGTGGCGCATACTCCTTACCCGACAACCTTGACTCCTCCATCAGAAAAGAAAGAACTGGTTATCGAATCGGTATTGAATGATTTAGAAATTGCAAATATGTGCGGCTCTATTGGAGTAGTTGTTCATTTTGGCAGTCGAACGAATGAAGAAGATCCACTTTCCAGTTACCATTTGATGATCGATATGCTGAACACAATCCTTGAACAGTGGAATGGAAAATGTAAAATCCTGCTTGAAAATAATGCGGGAAAACCCGGAGCGATGGGCACGACATTCGAAGAGCTTGTACAAGTTAAAAAACTTACGAGCTTTCCAGAAAAGATCGGGTTTTGTTTCGATACGTGCCACGCTTTTTCAAGCGGCCTTTGGAGCGGGGGAAACAATGATGAGCTTTGGAAAAAGGCTATGGAACTGGGCTATTTACAAGATCTCGAGGTCGTTCATCTGAATAATTCCAAATATCCGTTAAGTTCAGGTAAGGATCGACATGCGAATATTCTAAAGGGAGGGTATATTGAAAAAAGATATTTCGAACGCCTATTTGAAACGAGTTACTTATCAGAGGTTCCCTATATTCTAGAAACCCCTACTGATTCAGGCATATCACATGAAGAGGAAATCAAAATGCTGAAACAAAAAATGGGAAAGTAATTTTGCCTTTCCCTTTCGTCATCCTTATTTTTTGGATGAATCTTTTGAATCTTGATCCTCCTTGTTCTTATTTGGATCTACATTCCGGTAATATTGAGTGATTCCAATGGCACTGAACAAGAAAAAAATCAATCCTCCAAATATGGAACCGAACCACATTACACGACTTTCACGACTCATATCATCACCTCACGTTTTATGGTACCCACTACGCCAAGAAACATGAAAATAACTTTCCCATACGATTTTCAATAGAATTACAGGGGGGATGTTCAAAAAAAGCCGGGTAATGTAAATAACCTACAGAAATAGCCAGCATAGCGAGAACCCTCAGCTCCACTAAAATTCCGCCCAAAATCCCCTAAAAGATCATAAAGCTATTCAAAATAACCATTGACTTTGGACGATCGTTAAACATATAATATTCCTATCTTTTTAGTCGGAATTGAAAGGGGAGGAATGATTTTGAAATTGAAAAAGATGTTGTTGAGTATTCCGATGATTGCACTACTGGTGGTGGCAGCAGCCTGCGGGAACACCGATAAGAGCAATGGCGGGGAAGATTCAAATAAGTTGACGATCGGTTATGTCAATGTCATGGATGATGCACCTGCAATGCTGGCTGAAGATGCAGGGTTGTATGAAAAGCATGGTCTAGACATTGAACTGAAGCTTTTTGGAAGCGGTACAGATCTTATAAAAGGGATCGTCAATGGTGAACTTGATGCTGGTGTACTTGGTGCAACAAATGCTGTCTCCTGGGCATCTAAAGGGGCGGATCTAAAGATTGTTGGCGGTGCACAAATGGGGTATCACAGCATATTAGCTCGTGATGATAGTGGAATCAAATCTGTTGAAGATTTGAAAGGAAAAAACCTTGCGTCTCAAAAACAAGGAAGCACGGCTGATATTGTATTGAATGGCGTCACGTTCAAGGAAGCAGGATTGAAGCGGAGTGACGTTAATATGAATTATGTGTCACCTACAGTCGCTGTCCAATCGTTACAATCCGGAAAAGTAGATGCTGCTTTTTTGTTTGAACCTTATGATCGTATTGCAAGGTTACAAGGGGATCTGGAAGAAATCTACGAGATCGGGGAAGTTTGGCCGTTTCCATGTATGGTGGTCATAACTTCAGGTGATGAGATGGAAAACAACAAGGACAATATCTATAAAGTGCTTGATGCACAAAAAGAAGCGATCGAAATGCTTGAAAGCGATCCAGGAAAATCAGCTGAGTATATTTACAAACGCTTTTCCGAAGGGGACACCTTCGAGTCTTCCGATGGTGATGTGGCTGCGGTCGATGTCATAGAAGAAGCGATCAAAGCACAAACGTTCAATTGGAAGCTGACTCCTGAAAATGTAAAACAAATTCAAGATGTAACAGATCTGATGGTGGATCAGGGTGTAATGGATGAAAAGTTCAAGGTAGAAGAGATCATCGATTTGTCCTGGCAGAAGGAACAGGAGTAATAGGCAGGAGGAGTTACAGTGAAATCTGACCCAATAATAAAAAACAAAAATAAATCCTTCATCCCTTTACAGCCTTTCGGAAATACATTACCTTACATTGCCGCAGTGGGCAGCCTCTTACTGATTTGGCAGATCACTGCGTGGATTTTACCTGAATTTTTGATGCCGGACGTCCTCAAAGGGTTGGAGAGGTTCATCGGGAACTTTTCCAATCCGGATTTCATCAATGGATTACAGAGCAGTTTATACAGATTGGCATGGGGGTACCCGGTTGCATGCTTGTTAGGCGCAATCCTTGGATTATTGGGTGGTGTTTCGAAGACTTTCTCAGTCTACTTGAAAAGTGTCATTTCGATTTTACAATCCATCCCACCGATCACATGGGTACCTTTTTTCGTCGTTTTGATTGGATTCGGTGACCTTCCAATCATTTTCGTCATCACGATTGCGAGTTTCTTCCCGATTGCTCTCTCTGTTTTGAATGCAACAGAAGGGGTGAACCGGACACACCTGGAGCTTGCCCGTGTGATGGGTGCCAAAAAAGGACAATTGATCACAAAGGTCTATGCACCGGAAACCTTACCGGCGTTTGTCACAGGCGCACAAGTCGCATTCGGGAATGCCTGGCGGTCATTGATTGCTGCTGAAATGGTTGGTGGAGCATCAGCAGGTCTCGGCTGGTCGATCAGTTATGCAGGTGAGATTGCAGATATGGAAGGTGTGCTGGCTAGCATAGTCACAATTGGAACAATAGCGATTATCCTTGATCATGTAGTCCTTACCGGGATCAAGAGAAGATTGTTGAAATGGCGATATGCAGGCGGGGATGAAAAATGATGAAGACATTAGAGTTGAAGAATGTAAATAAGACATATGGAAGTCTGACTGTACTTGAAGATCTTAGCTTGAACGTCGATAAAGGAGAGTTCGTTGCGATCGTTGGTCCGTCAGGGTGTGGTAAAAGTACTGCGCTCAGAATGCTGGCTGGTTTGGAACAGCCGTCTTCCGGGGAAGTGTCAGCCAACGGAAACATGATTAAAGAACCGGATTCGAATCGGGTCATGATTTTTCAGGAGCACGCTCTTTATCCGTGGAGAACCATCGAAAATAATGTCGGGCTTGGTTTGGAATTGGCCAATGTCTCCAAAAAAGAACGACGTGAACGTATCCATAAAGTACTGGGTAAGGTAGGTTTGGAGAATTTTAAAACATATTATCCACATCAATTGTCTGGAGGCATGAAACAACGTGCATCCATTGCGAGGGCGCTTGTCATGGACCCTGAAGTTCTTTTGTTGGATGAGCCCTACGGCGCATTGGATGCTATCACAAGACTTACCATGCAGAATGAATTGATCAAATTATGGCAAGGCTCAAACCAGACAATGGTGTTGATTACACATGACATTGATGAAGCCTTGTATTTGGCAGACAGGGTTTTTGTCCTAAGTTCACGTCCCGGAAAAGTTGTAAAAGAAGTAATGAATGACATGCCGCGTCCCCGGGATCGGAACAGTTCTCAATTTGTCAACTTACGACAGGAAGTCATGAATAGTCTGGACATCACTTGAAAAAGGTGCAGTTGCTTGGTAACTGCACCTTTTTACATTTAAAGAAAGTATAACTACTTTCTTCAATATAAGGGCCTGCGCTACAGCTTGACTTTGCCAAGTTGTCTTCACGATTCCATGAGATATTCTTGTTCGATTTTACGATATTCATTTTCACGATTGGTTGCTGTCGCTAAATCAGAAAGTTGTTGTAACAAATACTTTCTGTCGAGATTGTAGATTTCATGTGTGGCTACGCCTTTTGCGGTTTGAATGGCAAAGTTCCATAGATCATCATGGAACTGATCATCCATCGATTCGGCCATTGTTGCAAGTGAAGAAATGATATCCGTAATGATGATCCAGTTATCATCGGCGTAATGCCGGATGTACCCGAATCCTCTATACAAGTAGAATTCAAAATCTTCTTCTTTCAATATGACCCGTATATTTTTTTCCTCATCCACTAAGAAAGGAGAAAAACGGGTCATCTTCGCAATGGTCTGTAGCAATTCAGACATTTGATGGATCGTATTTGCGGCTGTTTTAGGATCATTATTGCCCAGAGCTTTAATGGCAATCTCGGACAATTTATTCACCCCGAATTCGAGGTCCTGGATTTCCGTTTGTTTGTGGCCGATTTCAAGCGTATTCAAATATTCCAGTTCATTGATTGCCGTGTCTTTTTCCTTCCAATAAGTGAGGATTGGTGCTCCAGACAAAACATGTTCGCCGATCCCATATTCAAAACGAACAACTAGATTGTCCCTTTTTGCTAAATCTATCAATTTTGAAAAGTCGACAAGTTGGATATAACCGGATTCATGTGAAACGATACGATGTCCATCTTTTGGATATTCTTTATCATCAAGTTTCGTATTTTCTTTGATCCGATAAGGTTCAATTTCTTTTAACAATGAAAAAGTTATGATCTTTTTCGAGATATTTTTCATGTTATAGGTGATGTTATGGACTTGCATCCAAGTTGTCGCATGATTGATGAAATAGATGAATGTAACCGCTGCAAAGAGGGCTAGAAAGACGGTTGTGATCGGTACAGCAAAATATTGTTCACTGTTGTTATTGCTGATGAATAAGAAAACCGTCAGGACATAAATGAAGCTTCCATTGAAAATTCCAAGTACGTGCTGGGTTTTCTTATCGGCTACGAAATTCAATAACATTCTAGGCGAAAATTGACCGCTGAAGGTTGTGAGTACAACCAAAAGGGAGTTGAAAGTGAATGCACTTAAAGTCAAAATGCCTCCGATCAGTGTACTGACAAGCATTCGGGTCAACTGTGCCTGTGAACTGAATTTGGCATCGATATATTGGCTGAGTTCTAATCCAAGATCAAGATAAAGGGTTAGCACTGCAAGACAAATGGAAAGCAATATATAGATTCCTGGTGTGTACCAGATCGTTGACCTTATTTCTTGCCAACGCTGCCTTTTAGACATCTTTTTGTACTTCATCATCGATTCGGGTAGTTTCACTTGGTTGGACACACCTGCCTTGACAAAATGTAGTAAGCTTCTTTATTTACTACCCGACTTGTTCCGAAACTATGCATGGAATTTGATGATAGAAGGAGATTTCGAGGATTGGAAGGGTTTGTAAACATGTATAATCTAAGAGGTGCAAAGGTTTCAAGGAGGTATTATGAATTCGAATTTGTCAGTTAGTAGCAGGGTGCTGATCTTACTCGGGTATGGGCTTTTAGCTTTGTATTTAGTGGAGATCATAGGTGAGATATCTCCTCTGATTGAAGGGGTTTACATTTCACTTGGAATTCAATGGCGATATCCGATCGTCATTGCATTGGTTGCATTCATTTTTGCTTATCTTATCGATAAAAGAGCTAAGAAACCCGTAATTTTAGGCATTGCAGGTATTATCGGACTGCTTCTATTTTTCATAATCGTTTATTCATATGTCCTTTTTTCTATGATGGTTGGAGGATAGGGTAGGATCCTAGAGATCAGAGAAAGACACAGTGTTACATCATCTAATAAAAAAACGCTCAGAGCTGAAAATGTCTGAGCGTTAATTCCTCTTTAAAATGGATTCGTCGCCCACTGGAGGGACTGCTTGATAAAAATACGCGGATGCAATTTCAACTGAGAAACCATGTGTTCCGCTAAATCCTCTGGCTGCATATATTTCTCTTTGTCAGCTGCATCAAGTTCCTCACCAAAGGTCAGCTCTGTAGCCACTAGGCTTGGGTTCAGTGTCATGACCCGGATATTATTTTTCCTGACTTCCTGCATCAACGCTTCAGTCATTCCTTGAACCGCAAACTTCGATCCACTGTATGCTGTACTTTTCGCTGTGCCTTTCAATCCACTGCTGGATGAAATATTGATGATATCACCACGGTTTTTCTTGATTAGCTGCGGAAGAACAGCACGAGTGACATGGTACGTTCCGAACACGTTCACTTCAAAAGTTCTCTTCCAATCTTCGGGGTCGATTTCCAAAAATGAACCGTACGTTCCGATACCGGCATTATTAATCAGAATATCGGTTGGACCGAGTTCATTTTCCAGTTTAGAGATTGCTTTTTCAACTTGTTCAATATCCGAAATATCAGCAACAGCGACACTTGCTTTAACACCTAGTGATCTTGCTTCTTCTGAAACTTTTTCCAATGTGCTTTCGGTACGAGCTAGTAAGCCGACATGAACACCTTCACGTGCAAGTTCTAATGCCGTTGCTTTTCCGATTCCTCGAGCAGCACCAGTAATATAAGCCGTTTTACCTTCAAGCGATTGTGCCATGATTGAACATCCTTTCTAATGGAAAATCTATGGCAAGTGTACGTTTACTGGGGAGGATAAGCAAATGTTATACCTGTGGACTGGTAGGCGGTGTAAAAAGTAACCTTTGGCCGATATATCCTTAAAATCGGCCGGATTATGCCTGATTCCCGCCGGATAACGTTTCAAACTGGCCGGATTGCCCTCCAAACCCGCCGGATTAAAGGCAATATTCGTTATTCACATTTAAACCAAAGTATAAATACTTTCTTCAATATAAGGGCAACTAAGGCTCAGCCTTCGCTAAAGCTTGGCTTTACCAAGTTTTCTTTATATAATCCTCTCACATACATCGTGGATAAATTATAAACGATGTCTTTCACTACTGCTTGATTTTCTCCGCGGACGATTTCCCATAGATACATTTCATTTGAAAAGAACCATCCTCTGGCGACAAGGTGTGGATCGACATCCTTTCTGGCTAAACCTTGTTTTTGCGTATAAGAGATGTCTTTCGTGATTCCTTTTATGAAACGCTCTCGGATTTCTTTCCATTTGCTTTGGACAGCAGGTGATGAACCAATCGCTTCTTCAACTACTTTTAAAATTCGATCCTCTTTTTGCGCCATTTCGAGGAAATGAAACGTTTGCTTTTCAATGAGCTGTTTTGCATCGTCCACTGAAGAGGGTTGAAAAGGAAGCTCGGCAATTTCATGGAACTTCTGCATGACGTCGTCTATTAGCTCAATGAAGATGTCATCTTTGTTTTTAAAATGAACATACGCGGTACCGTAACCAGTATCCGCTTTTTTAATGATTTGTGTGATGGTAGTCTTTTGAAAGCCTTGGTCGATGAAAATGAGTTGTGCCGCTTTCAGTAAGTTTTTACGTGTCTGGATCGAACGTTTCTGTCGCGTGGTTAGCTTCTGATTCTTTGAGTTCATGGAATTCCGTCCTTTTATTTGATGTGCTTTCATTTTAATGATGAGGCAATGCGATGTCAATGACATGATGTCATTGACACTTTGTCAGTGAGGAAGGTATAGTTGAATCAATAACCTGTTGAAGGAGTCGATATCCTATGGGTAATCAGTCACTTGATCCCTCTTTAGAGTATGCAAAAAAGCTTGACGAACAAGATGAACTCTCATCTTTTCGAGAAGAGTTTTACGTTAAGGATGAAACGATTTATTTTATTGGGAATTCGCTTGGACTTTTATCGAAGCGTTCTGAAACTGCACTTTCTAAAATAATGGAATCATGGAAGGAATACGGGATTGATGGTTGGACCGAAGGGGAACATCCATGGTTTTACATGTCTGAGAAACTAGGTGAGATGTCAGCACCGCTTGTTGGTGGAAATCCAGAAGAAGTAATTGTGACAGGTTCGACGACAGTCAACCTTCACCAGTTGGTTTCCACATTTTACCACCCGGAAGGAAAGAAGACGAAAATTTTAGCGGATGAACTGACATTCCCGTCTGATATTTTCGCATTACAAAGTCAATTGAAATTGAAGGGCTACAATCCAGAGGAACATCTTATCCGTGTGAAAAGCCGTGATGGAAGAGTCGTTGAAGAAGATGACATCATTGAAGCAATGACGGATGAAGTCGCTTTGATCATGCTCCCGAGCGTCATGTATCGAAGCGGACAAGTGCTTGATATGAAGCGTTTGACAGAAGAGGCGCATAAACGCGGCATCATCATCGGGTTCGACCTGTGTCACTCGATCGGTGCGATGCCTCATGCTTTAAATGAGTGGGGAGCAGACTTTGCTTTCTGGTGCAATTATAAATACGTCAATGCTGGACCGGGAAGTGTAGCGGGGATTTATGTGAATGAAAAGCATATCGGAACAACTCCTGGACTTGCTGGATGGTTCAGCTCAGATAAGAACAAACAGTTCGATATGGACCATCAGTTGACACCGGCACAATCGGCAGGTGCCTTCCAAATCGGGACGCCGCATATGCTCAGTCTGGCACCGTTGATGGGCTCTTTGGAAATTTTCCAGGAGGCTGGTATTGAAAAGCTCCGCAAAAAGTCACTGCAATTGACGCAATATATGATGGATTTGATCAGGCATGAATTAGCGGATCATGGTTTTACAATCGGGAATCCTTTAGAAGACCATAGAAGAGGTGGTCACGTGTACCTTGAGCATCCTGAAGCCGCTCGAATCTGTAAAGCGCTGAAAATGAATAACGTTATGCCTGATTTCCGTAATCCGAATGGCATCCGGCTGACTCCAGCAGCCTTGTACAATACTTTTGAAGAGGTATGGAAGGCAGTACAGTTATTGAAAAGGATCATGGATGATGAAGAATATAAGCAATTTGAAAATAAACGCGGCGTCGTAGCATAATCGCACCTGGCGAGAAAGTGAGTGATGAAAATGGGGAACAATTATGAAGAAGGTAAAGGGAAATACGTATCGGAAAAGGGGATCCACACTGATTTTGATAACAATATGACGTACGGAGAATATTTGCAGCTAGATCGGCTTCTCTCAAGTCAAACAAGACTATCCGGCCATCATGACGAAATGCTGTTCATCGTCATCCATCAGGTGAGTGAGTTATGGATGAAAATGATTTTGCATGAGCTTAATGCAGCGATCGATTCGATCCGCAAAGGGGAATTGCAGCCAGCGTTCAAAATGCTCGCTCGTGTCTCGAAGGTCCAGTCACAAATCATCCAGGCGTGGGATGTTTTGTCCACGCTTACACCAAGCGAATATCTTGAGTTCCGCGACAGCCTTGGACAGGCATCTGGCTTCCAATCCTACCAATATCGCATGATCGAATTTGCACTCGGTTATAAAACTCCGCATGTGCTGCGAATCTATCAGAAGGATCCAGAACTTCATGCACGATTGAAGGAAGCGTATGAAGCACCAAGCATATATGATGCGGCAATCCAGGAACTTGCGAATGCCGGTTTTGACATCAATCCGGAGTTGTTGAAGCGTGATTTCTCTGAAACATATGAAGGTGATCCTACTGTCAAAGCGGCATGGGTTGAAGTTTATCGGAACGTCGAGCAGTATTGGAACCTGTACCAGTTGGCTGAGAAATTGGTTGATATTGAAGATTGGCTCCAGCAATGGCGATTCCGTCATATGAAAACAGTGGAACGAATCATCGGGCATAAGATGGGTACTGGCGGCTCGTCCGGCGTTTCTTATCTGAAGAAAGTGCTGGACCACCGATTCTTCCCGGAACTATGGGATATCAGAACTGAGTTGTAAAATTTAAAAGCTTGAAAGACCTGCCAATGTAAGAAAGGCGGGTCTTTTTTGTGCATTGAGAAAGGATAAGCGCAAATCAAGTTCAGTCGGTACTCAGGCTGGGTGATTTTGCTGAGATTTCTTTGCACTTTTTGTATCTTTTTACACCTTTGGCCGGATTCACATTAAAACTGGCCGGAATATGTTCCAAAGTCGCCGGAATATGTTCCGAACCCGCCGGATTATACCTCAAAGCGGCCGGAAAAAAATAACTCAAAAACAAATATGTAAAGTTGGGTTGACAAAATGTTAAGTTGACTATACACTTTGGTTATCAAATAGAAGAAAAGTTGGTATATGATGACAATTTCAAATCGAGTCAGGGAACTTAGAGCTAGATGCAATGTCACACAAGCCGAACTGGCTGAAGCGGTCGGTGTGACGAGGCAGACGATTGCAGCACTGGAGAAAGGGAGTTATATTCCCTCATTGCTTCTAGCTATGCAAATCTCGAAATATTTCAAACAACCGATTGAAGAGATCTTTTTTGAGGAGGAAGAGGGATGAAAGTTTGGCACAATGCAATCATGACAACGATTGTCATCGTTTTGTTCGGCTGGGGAATGGTCGCATTATACAATGCACAAGTGCAGTTTGCGGAGGTGGTGAAAGATCCTGAGCCACCGTGGGAAATCACAATGTCTTTAACCCCGATCATCGCCGTGATTATCATTGGTGGAATAATGTCGTTTATTTCTTACAAAGTAAATAAGAAGAAATATAAGTCTTGGAAACAAGCCTTGTTTTTACTGCCAGAACTTGAAGAAGCGGATGAACGGGAGAAACACATCACCGGGAAAGCTTGCCGCAATTCTTATCTTGCCATGTGGATCGGCACACCTGTCGTAACTGCGTTGATGCTCTTTTACCCTTTTATCGCGAGCACGGTGCCGTATTATCCGATCATTATCATATTAATCATGCCTCTAATCCAAATTTTCACGTATGTCATTTCAGTTAATAGGAGTTATTGAAGGTGTCATCCCCTCATATAAATAGGAAAACAGGGAGGGGGACATATGGCTTACTGGATTGACGTCAATTTAGCCAAACATCAGCTTAAATTGTTTGACAACCGGATACTGATCAAGACATATCCCATTGGAGTCGGGAAAATGTTGACACCTACACCAACTGGAGAATATACGATCATTAACAAGGACCCCAACCCTGGTGGTCCTTATGGATCGATGTGGATGGGATTGTCCAGACCTCATTATGGTATACACGGTACTAATGATCCGTCCTCCATCGGGAAGGATGTTTCGAAGGGCTGTATCCGAATGCATAATAAAGATGTCAATGAATTGTCCAGCATAGTACCGATTGGAACGAACGTCTGGATCCATAGATAAAAGCGCAGACCCTATGAGGATACTGCGCTTCCTTTATATTTAAAGAAAGTATAAATACTTTCTTCAATATAAGGACAACTAGGCTCAGCCTGCACTAAGGCTTGGCAAAGCCCAAGTTATCTTTATATAGTAAGCTCGATTCACCAAGGGGGAGGTCGGTGTTGAGCTTAACCTGCAATCACTTGATCGATGATTTTTGATGGTTCCATTCTGCTCGGGTTTTTTCCAGTCTTTTTGGTTTCTTTAATAGTAAGATAGTTTTCGAATTCATTCAGGTAGCCTTTTTCACCCATCAAATAGGTATCCTGCCATTTATTCTTTTTAGCTTTTTTGGCCACTTTATTACTCAAATTCTTCAACCAACGCTGCTGATTGGCTTCGAAGCGCTCCTGGAATTCATCCTTTTTATTTGTATTTGCACCTGTTATGGCAGCATCAAATGGACCTTGATGTTCCCGCCAATCCTCTATGTCAGGATCGAAGGTATAGTGGTATTCATCGACAAGAACGCCCATTTCTGTTTCCAACACCGTTGCATCTTCTTTGTTGATGACAATGATACCGCTGTAAGGATAGTTGCTCTGAAGATTTTCAAGTTGCTCCAGAACCGGTTCATCTTCCCAATGGAAGGAGGTTTCAATCGGAACTTGCAAATCTTCAATGACCCAAAGCTTTTCATCCGGTGTCGCAAACAGGACAAGACTTCTTTTCAGCTCCCGCTCACGACCGGTGACAGTTTTATATACCTTTTCTTTTAAGTTTCTATAGCCTTTCAATTCATCGTGATTACCCATCTCTTCGATGTATTCTTCAAATTTGTTCAGACCGTTCTTCAATTTGATCTTCCACTCGCCGCCTTGTTGGTCAGCGCTGCTCCGGTCTGTATTTAAGTACATAGAAAGAATTTTTTGTGAGCCATCTGCTCTTTGTTGTTTTAATTCGTTGAGCTTTTCGGAGAATCTCATTGAGTAAAGCCTCCTATCTTAATAATTGAATCTACTAATCTGTTTCCTATTTATACAATTTTAAAACTAGAAATTTCAGTAGTATGAGTGGAGGAAGGCTTCATGATTGATGTAGTGGGAATTATAAAATAGAAAAAAATAACACCAATCAAGGTGTTATTTCAGTAGATGGATGATGCAATTGTTCCCATTCTTCTCTTAAGATCCCCATTTTTATAGAATCAAAGTATTCACCATCGACGATTCTTGCTTTTCGGATACGACCTTCTTCGATCATTCCTATTTTTCTCGCCAATTTCATCATTCTGATATTACCCGACCATGTGGAAATTCCCACTCTTACAACATCCATGTTTTCAAAAATATAGTCAGTCCAAAGCTTAAAAGCCTCTGTTCCGTAACCTCCTGACCAAAAATTCGAATCAAAAATCACAATACCGTTAGAGAGCCAGTTGGTCACCTCATCTTCCCAATACCAGTTGACAGTCCCGATCAATTTCTCTTCTGTTTCAATGATAAGGATTTGCCTCGGTTGATCTGTCGCTGTTATTTCAAGAGCTTTTTGGAACCCCTCTTTGAACTCTTCCATCGTCAATTCCGGTAACCTATAATAAGGACCATTCCATTTTAAATGTTCACGATCATCCGCTTCATATTTCCAATAATAGAGGTCCGACAAATCTTCTAAAGTCAAATCCCGTAAAACAACCTTTTCTCCTGCAATGTTTATCGTCATTAGTCATTTCTCCTTTTTCCCATAGAAAAACCGTCAAATAATTTGCCGCCAAAAGGTTGCAGTACTTCATCAACCAGTTTGATCACCATTTTTTTATCGTCATGTTTATAAAAAGAATCGAATGCTTCAATAAATTGTGCTGTGAATGTAAGATCATATTGGTTCAAAGCTCGTACAATCCATTTCGAAGAGCCGATCCACTTGCGATTTGTCCTCAACACAAATTCACTCACCATTTCAGATAATGTGTTTGCAATGAAAATCTGTTCTGATCTATTTGAACTACCTATGAAATCATCCAGCGTATCTGTAATGAAATAACGTTTTAATCTGATCGTTTCACTGGACCATTCTTCTGGACCTTCTTCTAACATCCCTTTGGCTTCTTTTTTGATCGGGTCTATTATTTCTTTTCCCTTTAAAATAATCCCTTCAAAAATCATCCTTTGCATGGAAGGTCTTGCCCGTTCATAATCGCTTTTAAAAAAATGTTTATAAGATGACAAGTTGTGTACGAACACTTCAATCGGCCAACCAAGTAATAGGAATGATTCGCGGTAAGAGGAAGGGACACTACGATCGAATATAACGATATCAAGATCAGATGTTACTGTCGCGTCACCACGAACGGTACTGCCAGCTAAGAGAGCTGCATCGCACCCTTGAAAATACATGTTGATGAACTGTACAGCTGATTCCAAAGGTTCTTTTCTCTCACACATTTTATATCTCCCTCCAATTTAAATGAATCGATAGTTTACAAACGAACGTATGTTCCGTATAATGAAAACAATCGATCTGAATAATCTATCCGAACACATCTTTCTTGCTGCGTAGACTATACGCAGTTTTTTTTAGAAAAACAACTGTAAAAAAATAGAAGATAAATCATTAGTCTATTATAATTGATAATAATGATGAATGAGAAGAGGGATTGTCGTGAAAAAGACGGAGAAACACAAGATTAGTGAAATTGGTCAAATAAACCTGAACGTAAAAGACGTACAAAAAGCAGTCACTTTCTATCAAGAGGGCCTTGGACTGCCTTTAATGTTTGCGATGGAAAACATGGCCTTCTTCAACTGCAATGGTGTTAGGTTGATGCTTTCGGTACCGGAAAATGAAAGCTTCGACCAACGAGGATCTGTGATCTATTTCAAGACAGATGATATCCATCAAACGTACGAGCAATTTAAAGAAGATGATGTTTCATTCATTGATGCACCTCACATGATCGCAGATATGGGTGACTATGAACTCTGGATGTGCTTCTTCAGAGATTTGGACGACAATACACTCGCACTCATGAGTGAGATTAAGAAATAAAGAGTCTTCTTCACTTCACAGGTTTATTTGACCAAAATGGATGGAAACTATATAATGACTTCTGAATATTCAGAAAAATGAAGAGGTGATGGAATGAACTTCTTTCGTGAAGATCCAAACCTTCAATTCGTATTGGATCATTATTTCAAGGAAGATATGAAAGAATGGGCCATACAACAGCTGGAACGATTCGGGGAACGATGTGGTACAGAAATTGATGAACGTGCCAGGCATACCGATCGAGAAGGACAGCCGAGGTTGATCAAATATGACCGTTATGGTGAAGATATTTCACATGTGTGGCTGAATGAGGGGTATAAACAGACGATCGAAGAAACCTATTACACGGGTATTGTCGGATATGTCCATAAAGAAATTCCTGAACTGAACAGAAACGGTGATTATGTCTATTCCTATGCACAAGGATACCTATTATCCCAGTCCGAACCTGGATTCTATTGTCCTGTGACACTCACGATGGCTACAGCTTATCTTTTGGATCAATATGCGGATGAAAAGCTGAAGGAAAAGTATCTGCCTCATCTCCTCTCAACTGGTGAAACAGAATTGTTTGAAGGAGCAACCTTCTTGACTGAACGCCAGGGCGGATCCGATGTGGGAGCGAATGAAACGATAGCGGTCAAAGAAAAAGATTACTACAGATTGACGGGTGAAAAATATTTTGCAAGCAACGCAGGTGCCTGTGGTGTGGCAACCGTTCTTGCGAGAATAGAAGGAGCTCCACCAGGAACGAAAGGTTTGAGCTTATTCCTGGTACCCTGGAAAAATGAAGAGGGTTCTTTGAACAATATCAAAATCAGAAGATTGAAAGATAAACTTGGAGTACGGGCAGTTCCTTCAGCAGAAGTAGAGTTTGAGAATTCGAAAGCTTACTTGATTGGGGATTCAAAACGCGGATTCCATTATATGATGGAGGCATTGAATCTATCAAGAGTGTGTAATGCAGTTGCGTCGGTAGGAATTATGCAGAGGGCATATCTGGAAGCGAAACAATATGCCCATCAACGTGAGGCATTCGGAAATGCACTATCAAACTACCCGATGATTCAAGAAACCTTGGTCAATCTGGCTACGCGGCAGGAGGTTCAACTCGGAGGATTGTTCCGTTTGATTTCCTTGTTTGATAGAGTCATGAGGACCGGTAAAGATGTAACCGAACAAGAAAAAGTACTTCATCGACTTCTGATCGCTATTGTCAAGATGCGAACGGCGGAAGAAGCAGTTACATTCTCTCATGAAGCAATAGAAATGCATGGTGGAAATGGGTATATTGAGGATTTCGTGACCCCGCGTTTGTTAAGGGATGCGCAAGTGTTGACGGTCTGGGAGGGGACAGCGAATATCCTTGGTCTCGAGGTTCTCAGGTTGATGAACCGCTATCAAGGTGCCCATATCTTTTTAGACTACATCGAAAAAGAGTTAAATGCTTTAACTGAAGAAGCAAAAGTACATCAGAGTCCGATTGATGAAGGCTTGAAAGAATTAAGAGAGTTGATTCAGCATACCGCTACTGTTGATGAAAAACGACAAACCTATTATGCCAAAAAGATCGCCAATTTAATGGCAGATGTATATTTCAGTGTGAGTTCATTACGTGATGCCGACATTGGCGGGGAAAGGAAACTGTTGGTGGCGAGGCAATACTGCAAGCAGATTTGGGAGCGTGGTCAACTCGATCGAGAAGCATTGCCAGTCCAATTCTTCGATGTTTTCATGAATCCTGCATCTGAACCGACGAAACGGACGAAAGTCTAACTGAGGTGCTGGTAATTGCATGTGGTTCTTAAAAAGTGATTTTTACAATCATTAAATACACTTCAACAAGAAAAAACAGACAGCCTTTTCATCAAAGGTCTGTCTGTTCTTTCTAGCAAGGCATCGTCTCTTGTTTGTTTTTACGTAGTTCATCAAGTCTGTCCCAGATCTCCATGAACCATTCTCTATCTTTTGTTAGAAGGGCAACGTCAATGAGGTTCTCAAGGAAGACTTCTTGATCATCGATTGTCACTGTCAACGGATGGATTCGGTGAATGAAAGTTTCAATGTTTTTTCCTAGAATTTTTTTATTGTCTGATTGAGTAACTGTGATCTTTACTGTTCCGTTTGCAGGATGAATCGAATGAATAAATCCTTGAATCATCTCATCATTGATCGTTTTCCCCTTAACCCAGTCTCCATTATGGAAAACAGGTAGCTTTAGGCTACTCATTTCTGATTCCTCCTATCCATTGGTTAAATTTTTTATGAATGGTTTTGTAGTTCAAAAGCCTCTCTTTTGAATGATTTGCAGAGTATTTAGTGCTGTGTTTACTAAGGTATTACCCCCTTTTTTCGACAATTAATCCTTTTTCACTTAATTTTTTCCTGTCAGTTGTATGAAAATTCAAAAAACAGTAGGAGATAGCTGAATAATAACGAAATCATTATAAAGTGAAAAGTATAGTGAAAAGGAGGAACGTCGGGGCTGCAAAGGTGCTGAGGATAAAGTTTGAACGAAAAAGAGGAGGAACGAGTATATGTATGTTACGATTGGCAAATTATTTGATTTGACGGTTCAAAAGTTTCCGAATAAAGAAGCCCTTGTAGATGCTGTTACCAACGAACGCTGGACATACAGGGAATGGAATGAAAACGTAAATCGACTTGCAAATGCATTTATTGAATCGGGCGTCCGAAAAGGCGATCGAGTCTCTACTTTCTTGTTCAATACGACTGAGCTTGCGACCGTATTTTTTGCATGTGCAAAAATCGGAGCTGTACTGAATCCGATCAATTTCCGTCTTAAAGCACAAGAGGTAGCATATATCATTGATGATGCGGAGCCGACTGTCTTATTATTTGAAGAAATGCTTGAGCCGCATATTGCATCCATTCAAGAACAAATACCTGAAACCTCCTTCTGGTGTATCAGTAAAAATTGCGCACCATACGCAATCAGTTATCATGACAGACTCCGAGAAGCTTCGACAGAAGAGCCCGATGTTGATGTTAGGGAAAATGACCTATATGCCATCATGTACACGAGTGGAACGACTGGACGACCGAAAGGGGTCATGCATCGTCATAGGGATATGGTCGAACAAAGTCTGGCATGCGCTGCAGTCAAACAGTTGACTGAAAATGATCGCGGCCTTGTAGCGGCTCCTATGTTCCATTGTGCTGAGCTCCATTGTTGTTTTCTTCCTCGAGTCCATGTCGGCGCAACGAATGTCATCATCCATCATTTTGATCCTCATAAAGTTCTTCAAGTTATCGATCATGAAAAAATTTCAGTGTTTTTTGGAGCACCGACAATGTGGAATATGATGCTTCAACAAGACCTCTCCGCTTATGATATCAGTAGCTTACGCCTTGGCTTATATGGGGCAGCTCCAATGGCTCCTGCTCTCGTCAGAGCTTGTAAAGAAAAATTAGGTGTCGATCTCATACAAGCATATGGCATGACGGAGATGGGACCAGCCATTACATTTTTATCTGAAGATGAGCAGCTGACAAAAGCAGGATCAGCAGGGCGAGCTTGTTTGAACCATGAAGTCCGGGTCGTACGCCCAAATGAGCTTGGACCATCAGACCCAGGAGATATACTTCCGCCAGGGGAAGTCGGTGAAATCATCGTCCGTGGTCCTAGTATGATGATGGGGTATTTTAACAGGGAGGATGCTACTGAAAATGCAATGTATAAGGGGTGGTATCATTCTGGCGACCTTGGCTATATGGATGAAGAAGGCTATCTTTATGTAGCTGATCGTGTGGATGACATGATCATAACGGGTGGTGAGAATGTCTATCCGAGAGAGGTTGAAGATGTCTTGTATGAACATGAAGGCGTTCTGGATGTAGCTGTTCTTGGGACTCCTGATGATAAGTGGGGTGAAATTGTAACCGCTATCATTGTAAAAAAGGATGAAGGACTGACGGAGGAAGAACTTGATCAATTCTGTAAATCTAGTGAAACCCTTGCAGATTTCAAACGCCCAAGAAACTACATTTTTGCAGATGAATTGCCTCGTAATGCAAGCGGTAAGATTCAGAAGTTCTTACTTAGAAAACAATACAAACGCGATGCAGAAACACAAATGCCATAGAACGCATGCAAAGGGGGGGATGGGTATGACAGCGAGGTATTTACAAGAAGAACACGATATTTTCCGCGAAGCTTTTCGGAAATTTCTCCAAAAGGAAGCGTATCCTCATTACGAGCAATGGGAAAAGGACCGTCTTATACCGAGAAGTTTTTGGGAGAAGATGGGGAAGAACGGATTCCTATGTCCAGGTGTGGATGAGGCATATGGGGGCCTGAACACTGATTTCGCTTATTCAGTAGTCATTTTAGAGGAATTGGAACGGGTTGGTTCGAGCCTTGTCGGTATTGGTCTCCATAACGATATCGTCATTCCTTATATAGAGGAATACGGAACCGAAGAACAAAAGAAACGGTGGCTGCCAAAGTGTATATCCGGAGAGATGATTACAGCGATCGCGATGACAGAGCCGGGTGCAGGGTCGGATCTAGCCGGAATTCGGATGACAGCTCAAAAAGATGGTGATCACTATAAATTAAATGGTGAAAAAACGTTCATCACGAATGGGATCCATGCTGACCTCGTGGTGGTCGTATGTAAAACAGATACAAAAGCTACACCAGCTTACAAAGGGATTAGCTTAGTCGTAGTGGAGCGGGACAACCCGGGATTCAAGCGAGGAAAGAAGCTTGATAAAGTCGGTCTCCACAGTCAGGATACGGCAGAATTGATTTTTGAAGATGCAAAAGTTCCGATAAGCAACCTGCTCGGTGAAGAAGGAAAGGGATTCTATTATCTGATGCAGCAGCTTCAGCAGGAACGGTTAGTGGTCGCGATCGCTGCTGTTATCTCCGCAGAGGAAATGCTCAAACAGACGGTAGAATATGTAAAAAACAGACATGCATTCAGTAGAAAAATCAGTGATTTCCAATCCGTGCAATTCCGCTTGGCGGAAATGGCAACTGAGGTCGAAATCGGAAGAACATTTTTGGACGATCTTATCGATCAGCATATACAGAAAAAGAACATCGTCAAGAAAGTTTCGATGGCTAAATATTGGACTACCGAAATGGCTCGGAAGGTTGCTACACAATGTATGCAGCTGCATGGCGGTTATGGATACATGGAAGAATACGAGATTGCAAGAAGATATCGAGACATCCCAGTGGCATCCATTTACGCCGGAACGAACGAGATCATGAAAACCATCATCGTAAAAGAAATGGGGTTATAAATCGACCCATCTTGTGGAAAATGGGGAAACGCTGACAGTGGAAGAATCGAATAAAAAGTAGAGGCGGCCTGACCAAAAAAGGGAGGTATTTATTATGATGAATATTCCATTGACTGTACCAGCGATGTTAGAACATGCAGAGAAGTATTTCTCACATAAGGAAATACATTCAAGGACTGCAACGAGTTTCTACAATTTGACGTATGCCGGATTGGCCAATGATACAAGAAGATTATCAAGTGCCTTGATTAAGATCGGACTCCGGAAAGGGGACAGGATCGGAACATTTGCATGGAATCATCACCGACATCTAACCGCCTATTTCGGAATCCCGGGAATGGGAGGTGTCCTGCATACGATCAATATCAGGCTTTCTGCTGAGCATATTTCCTATATCATCAACCATGCAGAAGACAAGGCTTTGTTCATCGATGCTGAATTGGTTCCAATCATTGAAAAAATCCAGCACGAACTGAAGACGGTACAGGCCTATATCATCATGACAGATGACGATACACTACCCGAAACAACACTTCATAACGTCTATCATTTTGAAGAACTCGTCGATGAAGGGGACGAAAATTTTGAATTTGTGAAAGATATTGATGAAAATGATCCAGCAGGAATGTGTTTCACTTCAGCAACTACAGGTAATCCGAAGGGAGTGGTCTATTCACATCGGGGGATCGTCCTTCATACCATGTCTCTCGGTCTTGCAGATAGTGCAGCTATTTCCGAATCAGATGTGATGATGCCGGTCGTTCCAATGTTCCATGTAAATGCGTGGGGACTGCCCTTCGCATCTGTATGGTTCGGCGCCGAGCAAGTTCTTCCAGGACCGATGCCCACCCCTGCTGTGTTAGCTGAATTGATTGAGCACCATCGCGTAACGTTGACAGCGGGAGTGCCGACCATCTGGATCGCTCTTCTGAAAGAGCTTGAAAATGGCAGCTATGATACGAGCAGTTTAAGGGCGATTCTATGTGGAGGATCCGCCGCACCAAAGTCGATGATCCAAACTTTTGAGAAGAAGTACAATATCCCATTCCTTCATGCTTATGGCATGACAGAGACCAGTCCTCTTGTTACAGTATCGCGTATTAAAAGTCATCAAAAGTCTTACCCGGAAGAAGCACGGCTTGATTTTCGAAGTAAACAAGGATATGCCGTCCCGGGTGTCGAGATGAAAGTCATTGGTAAGGACGGCGAAGTGAAATGGGACGGAAAAGAAATGGGTGAGCTGCTGCTGCGCGGAAACTGGGTAGCGGATGAATATTATAAAGATGATCGGACGAAAGAGGCGTTCCGGGATGGTTGGTTACACACCGGTGATGTCGTGACGGTCGATCCAGAAGGAAACATCAAAATCATGGATCGAACGAAGGATCTCATCAAGAGCGGAGGGGAATGGATTTCTTCTGTCGATCTGGAAAATGCATTAATGGCACATGAATCTGTATTTGAAGCGACTGTCATTGCTGTACCACATAGTGAATGGCAGGAACGCCCCCTTGCCTGTGTCGTTCTGAAAGATGGGATGAAAGATAAAGTGACGAAAGAAGAGCTGATGGATTTCCTGCGTCCTCAATTTGTGAAGTGGTGGCTGCCGGATGATATTGTCTTCCTCGAAGAAATACCTAAAACCTCTGTCGGTAAATTTTTGAAACGTGCATTACGTGACCAGATGAAAGATTATTTGCAAACAACATCTAAATAAAGGAGGGAAAAGTTATGAATCTAGGATTATCGCTTTCTCGGAATGCAACAAGGCTTCCAAACAAAACGGCAATTATCTGTGAAGGACGCTCTATTACTTATAGAGAACTGAATCGAGAGGTCAACCGGCTTGCAAACGGCTTGATTGCTAGAGGACTTTCAAAAGGTGATAAAGTCGCGATGATGATGAAAAATTCGGATCAATTCGTGATCGTCTTTTACGCTCTTATGAAGGCTGGTGCTGTGGCAGTTCCAATCAACTTCCGACTGACTGCTTCTGAAGTCGAGTACCTCCTCTGCGATTCTGATGCAAAAATGGTTGTGTTTGATGAAGAATTTGCTGAGGTCATACAGAGGGCTTGCAAGGACACGTCTGAGGTGGAACTATTGATTTGCACGGGCAAAAAAGCGTTTACAGATCAGCTTCTTATGGATGGCATCCTATCTTCTGATTATCGCAATCCAGAAGTTGAAGTTCTTGAAGCGGATGATTGTGAAATCCTCTATACCTCTGGGACGACAGGGAGGCCGAAAGGGGCGCTCTTCGATCATCATCGCGTCTTTCATGTCGGGATCAACTTGACAGCAATGATGGGTTTGACTGTGGAAGATCGGGTCATCCATATCGCACCGCTCTATCATTGTGCCCAGCTGAATTTGTTCATGGTACTCAGTACATTTTTAGGATGTACACAGGTGATCTATCGGGATTTCGATCCGGTGCAGACCTTGAAGGCATTTGAAGAACATAGAATCACGGTGTTCTTCGGAGTACCGACGATGTATAACTTTTTCCTCCAGGTTCCGAATGGCAAAGAATTCAATCTATCTTCCGTGCGGAAATGTGCATATGGAGCAGCACCGATGCCTCTTTCTTTGTTAGAGAAAAGCATGGAGTTGTTCGGTCATAAACAGTTTTATAACTTGTGCGGGTTGACAGAAGGAGGCCCTGGAGGTGTTTGTCTCACACCAAGCCGCCATCTCGATAAAATCGGAGCAGGAGGTACCCCGATTCCGAATACTGAGGTGAGAGTGGTTGATGAGATGGGAGAAGATGTAACGACAGGTCAAATAGGGGAGTTCATCATCCGTGGCGAAACGGTAATGAAGGAGTACTACAATAAACCAGAAGAAACACAGAAAACACTTCGTGAGGGATGGCTTTATACAGGAGATCTGGCGACGATGGATGAAGAAGGGTACATTACATTGGTCGATCGTAAGAAGGATATGATCATCTCCGGGGGTGAAAACGTCTATTCAACAGAGGTGGAACAAGCGATTTATGCGCATCCGAGTGTGCTTGAAACAGCGGTTATCGGTGTACCCCACGAAATATGGGGTGAAACCGTTGCTGCCATCATCGTCCCCAAAAAAGAGGTAAAAATCGATCCAGAGGAAATCAAGGCATTTTGCCGTGAAAAGCTAGCAGGCTATAAAGTACCGCGCTTGATTTACCAATTGGAGCAATTACCAAGGAATGCATCCGGGAAAGTTCTGAAGTTCCAATTGAGAAAACATTATATCGATCAACAGGCAAAGGAGAATGTACAAACATGATCAATCAAGTAGGGGTCATTGGTGCAGGGCTGATGGGAAATGGAATCGCCCAAGCTATGGCTATGAAAGGTAAAAGAGTCATCATGCAGGACATTACCGAAGAAGCACTGAATAAAGGGATGGACAAAATCCAGAAAAGCCTAGGACGATTACACAAGGCGGGCCATCTATCTACCCAGGATGTCGAGAACAGCATTGCGAATATTTCTACCTCTCTTGAGCTCCATGTCGCGTGTACGGAAAGTGATCTGATCATTGAGGCTGTGCCGGAAAATCTGGACTTGAAAAAAAGCGTCTTCAAACAACTTGACGAGATGGCTCCTGAAAAAGCGATCCTTGCCACCAATACATCAGAACTCAGCGTAACAGCGATCGCATCTGCAACCATGCGGCCTGACCAAGTGATCGGCATGCATTGGTTCAACCCGCCTCCGATTATGAAACTGATTGAAATTGTCAAAGGAATCGATACGTCAGAGGAGACTGTCAAAGCGATCGAACAAGTTTCTGAAGACATCGGTAAAAAGACGGTACTCGTAAAGGATGCCCAGGGGTTCGTTACAACACGGGCACTGTCCGCGCATATGATCGAGTGTATGCGGATTTATGAGGAAGGTGTTGCTTCTATTGAAGATATCGATAAAGCGATCCGTCTCGGATTGAATTATCCGATGGGACCTTTGGAGCTTGCTGATTATGTCGGCTTGGATACGATGATGTTCGTATGTGAGGGCATGATGGATGCATATGGGGATCGCTTCCGCCCGCCACAAATTTTAAGAAAGCTCGTTGAAGCAGGACACTTCGGTGTCAAAACAGGACGTGGATTTTACAAGTACGATAAATAAATATTCAGCGGAGTGGAGGGAACATACATGAATAGAGAAGTTGTGATTGTAGAAGCAGTACGGACTGCTGTCGGTAAACGGAAAGGGGTCTTCAGGAACGCCCATCCTGTCCATTTGGCTGGGGCGGTTTTGGATGAAGTGACAAAAAGAGCGGATATTGAAAAGCACCTGATTGAAGATATCGTAATGGGATGCGTGACGCCACATTCTGAACAAGGTTTCAATATTGGACGTCTCGCAGCGCTCGATTCCGGATTTCCTGTGGAAGTACCGTCCGTCCAAATCAACCGCATGTGCGGCTCCGGGCAGCAGGCTTTACATTTTGCTGCTCAAGAAATTTTAGCTGGGGATATGGACATTACAATCGCGGCAGGTGTCGAAAACATGACGATGGTCCCGATCCTAAGTGATGGGAATGCACAGACGATCCCGAATTCACTGAAAGAAAAATATAATTTTGTTCATCAAGGGGTTTCCGCGGAATTGATTGCTGATAAATATGATATGAGCAGAGAGGAACTAGACCGATACGCGTATGAAAGCCATAGAAGGGCCTTACATGCACAAAAGGAGGGACACTTTGGTCGTGAAATCCTTACTGTGAATGGGGAAGATCCGGATGGAAATCCGATTTCAGTTTCTAAGGATGAAGGCCCGCGGAAGGATACGTCCCTTGAAGCTCTTGCAAGTCTTAAACCGGTCTTCAAGCCAGATGGTGTCGTCACTGCTGGGAATGCAAGCCAGATGAGTGATGGAGCTGCGGCTGTCCTTTTAATGGAAAAGAAGAAAGCGGAATCGATGGGGTTGAAACCTCGTGCAAGGATCGTCGAACGTGTCGTTGTGGGTTCAGACCCGACTCTGATGCTGGATGGTGTTATTCCAGCGACCAGAAAGGTGTTGGACAGAGCGGGACTTTCAATCAAAGATATGGATCGTATTGAAATCAATGAAGCTTTTGCCCCTGTTGTGCTCGCATGGGAAAAAGAAATCGGTGGTTCGCTTGATCGAGTGAACGTAAATGGAGGCGCAATCGCATTAGGACATCCATTAGGTGCGACAGGAGCGAAGCTGATTACCACTTTACTGCATGAACTCGAACGGATAGACGGGAAATATGGATTATTAACCATCTGTATCGGGCATGGTATGGCAACCGCTGCAATCATTGAGCGTCTATGATTAAGAAAAATTGTTTGCTGATTGCAGAAAAAACCGAAAACAGCCATTCATGATAACATCGAGTATGATGAAAATGGAGAGGAGACCAAATATGACTGCTACAGGTTCCAGTCAACCGATTCGAGTGGAAATCAACGATCAGGTTGCACATATTGAGTTGAACCGGCCACAGGTACTGAACGCGATGAATGTTGAATTGATTGAGCAATTGATTGAAACGCTTGATTCCATTACTGAAAGCCATGCGAACATTGTGCTTTTGTCTGGAGCAGGGCCGGGGTTTTCTTCCGGGGGAGATATTACTTCGATGATAGAGGATATTTCAGAAGCCCGTTTCAATGAAATCATGGATCAGGTACAAGAAATGATGTTGAAAATATATACGTTGCCTAAGATCGTCATTTCGGTTGTTCATGGTCCAGCAGCTGGCCTCGGGTTCAGTCTGGCCCTTGCATCTGATTACATTGTCGCTTCAGAGGACGCGAGCTTCGGTTTGAATTTTATCAAGGTGGGGCTTGTCGCTGATGGCGGTTGCCATTATCTTTTGAAAAACAAGCTGGGTGACCAAAAGGCAAAGCAAGCGATATGGAACGGTCAGACGTTCAACGCAGAAGAAGCGTTTCAGCTCGGGTTGATCGACAAAGTCGTCAGCGATCAACCATTCTCACATGCTGAAGAAATTGCAAAACAATTTTTGAACCAGCCGATTGAAGCATTGATCGAAACAAAATTGATCTTGAATTCACTGAATCTGCCGGAGCTTACGAATACAATTGAATTGGAAAATGAGGCTCAAGGTAAAATGAGGAAGACAACAGAACATCAAAGGCGCATCAAGGCTTTCTTGCATCGTCATTAATGAGCTGGAACAAAAAGAGGCTGTCCAAAATGACTTATTGGACAACCTTTTTCAATTAGGTAGTTATTCCGTACTTGAAAACGGGTATTACCAAAATATAGCATGCGTTTTTGTATTACCAACAGCATCCAATGACAGGCTGCATCGTGTGTAATACAATAGGGAACAGTATGCGTAAAATTTATACATAAGAGGTGATACGTTTGTCTTGGTTAGAAACCATCATCGGATGGGGAAATGATATTTTATGGACATATGTTTTGATTGCACTATTACTCATTCTTGGTATTTATTTCTCCATCCGCACAAAATTTGTACAATTCACCATGATCAAGGACATGGTCAAGCTCTTAGGGGAAGGTGCAACCCTTTCAAAGGATAAGAAGAAACGGGGGGTATCTTCCTTCCAGGCTTTCAGTATCAGTACAGCTTCTCGTGTTGGTACCGGGAACCTGGCTGGTGTAGCGTTAGCGATTTCATTGGGAGGGCCTGGTGCGGTCTTCTGGATGTGGATGATTGCCTTGATTGGGGCAGCGACTGCTTTTGTGGAAAGTACACTTGCACAAATCTATAAAGTGAAAGACGACTTTGGTTTCAGAGGCGGACCTGCATATTACATGGAAAAAGGTCTTAACAAACGATGGATGGGCGTCCTGTTTGCGGTCCTTATCACATTTACTTTCGGATTGGTGTTCAACTCGGTTCAGGCTAACACAATTTCATTAGCATTTGAAAATTCATTCGGTCTTAGCCGAGTGGTCTTTGGAATAACACTCAGTACAATCGTCGCGATCATCATCTTTGGTGGTATTAAACGGATTGCCCGTGTTGCGGAAGCGATTGTACCTGTGATGGCGATCCTATACTTACTTTTAGCTCTCTATATATTAATTGTGAATATAACAGAACTTCCATCAGTAGTTGCCTTGATTGTAAAAAGTGCATTCGGTTTGGAGGAAGCTATCGGTGGAGGACTTGGTGCTGCACTGATGAATGGTATCAAACGCGGATTGTTCTCGAATGAAGCCGGTATGGGTAGTGCGCCGAACGCAGCAGCTACGGCAAACGTTTCACACCCTGCTAAACAAGGTCTGATCCAGACGTTGAGTGTTTTTACAGATACGTTATTGATTTGTACAGCAACAGCGATGATGATCATTCTTTCTGGACAATATACGGGTTCAGAAGATGGCATCCAGCTGACACAACAAGCTCTTACCTACCATGTCGGTGATTGGGCTTCATTCTTGGTGGCAGTATTCATCTTCTTGTTTGCGTTCAGTTCCGTCGTAGGGAACTATTATTATGGTGAAACGAACATCGAATTCATCAATCCTGAGAAAAAGGGCTGGATTTTCATATACCGATTGGCAGTCGTAGGAATGGTCATGTTCGGCTCTGTCGCACAGCTTGCAATTGTCTGGAGCCTCGCTGATCTGTTCATGGCTACGATGGCGCTCGTCAACTTGATTGCCATTGCCATGCTCGGGAAAATTGCATTCAATGCCTTACAGGATTATGTTACACAAAAACGTACTGGAAAGAATCCAATTTTCAACCCGAGGACAATTGGATTGAAGAATACAGAGATCTGGGACGAAGAACGTGAATATCACGAAACTATGGCAAAAGAGCAGTAAAATCTAATCAGATAGCTGGTCGACAACGGTTCGGCCGGCTTTTCCATTTTGAAGTAGGAAGGGTTGATTCGGCCGGATATTCCGGCCGATATACTATGTAATCCGGCGGATTTTCGTAATCATCTGGCCATTAATAAGCATAATCCGGCTGAACCGTTCTTTTGTACTACTCAAGCAACCGCCAAATCATCAGAATGTTTATAGAAAGAAATCGATGCACGAACGGAGGGGACAACAATGAAAAATAAAGCACAATTAGTCAGGATCAATCAGTACATGGAGACGTTCAATGATAAGCGCGATTATGTAACATGTCATCATATTAGCAGAGAAATATTGATGGAAGGGGATAAAAAAGACCTCGCAAAATGCCTTGCTACACTTTCTGCGCTTATGGAACAGGCAGATAAAAAGAAATGGGCAGGCTATAACAAACTCCATAAAACCTTTCTGAAACAATTAGATGAAATCGATGACTTCCCATTTGATGAAGAGGATTTGAAGATGCAGTTACAACATTTGGATGAACAGGTCAATTATAATCCTGAGCAACCTGTAAAACCGATTCAGCTGACGCTTACAGACAGTTGAGATTCTTACATTTAAAGAATAAACATTCTTGTTCCTCGAAAACCTAACACGAATAAAGAACATCTATATTTAGTTGAACTGACAGGGCTGACCCGAAAGAAGGTCAGTCTTTTTTTGTGAATATTCATCGTTGATTTTACACTTAAAGAAAGTATTGTAATATTTTCTCAGTATAAGTTCAACTAAGGCTCAGCCTGCGCCAAAGACTCGGCTTTACCAAGTTTTCTTTACCAAAAACCATTAAAAAAGTGGTATGCTATTTTACATATATATAAGAGGAAAGAAGGAAAGCATATGGCGGTAGGGTCAATGCAGGCTCCTGTACAGAAACCTGCAGCTACGGTTTATCCAATACTTTTCATGATCAGCTTTGTCCACTTGTTGAACGATTCGATGCAAGCGGTCATTCCAGCAATTTTCCCTATATTGGAGCGTTCTATGGGGCTTTCGTTCACACAATTAGGATGGATTGCCTTTACACTGAATATGACATCATCGGTGATGCAGCCAGTGGTCGGATGGTATACAGACCGTTCCACTTCCCCATATCTATTGCCCTGGGGATGGGCGCAAGCCTAGCTGGTATGCTCGGAATTGCATTTGCAGATTCATTTGCATTCATCATTTTATCTGTTATCGGAATCGGTCTAGGTTCAGCAGTCTTTCATCCTGAAGGTTCACGGGTAGCTTATATGGCAGCAGGAAACAGAAGAGGACTTGCCCAATCGATCTACCAAGTTGGAGGGAATACAGGAACTTCTCTCGCGCCAATCATGACAGCACTTGTTTTTGTACCGCTTGGACAATTTGGTGCCGTTTGGTTCACTTCGTTTGCGGGAATTGCAATTTTCGTCTTGTTTTATGTAGCGGGATGGTACAGCAAACAGTTGGTGAATTTTCCTAGAGTGTCAAAAACGAGACAAAAGAAAAACATCCAGGTTAAACGGAAAAAGAAAGTCGTTTTCGCGATGATCATTTTGATATTCCTTGTGTTTGCCCGTTCATGGTATTTTTCTGGGATCGGAAACTATTATCAATTTTATTTGATTGACGATTATGGATTATCAATCAGGCAAGCGCAAATCTATTTGTTCATTTTCCTTGCAGCAGGAGTCCTTGGAACTTTTTTTGGAGGTCCATTAGCTGATAAGCTTGGAAAACGGAACATGATTTTCTGGTCATTGGCAGGAACTGCGCCTCTTGCTTTACTATTACCGCACGTAGGATTGCTTTTAGTCATCCCGTTGTTCTTCTTGATCGGCTTCATCCTCAATACGAGTTTTTCCGTAACGGTTGTCTATGCACAGGAACTGGTGCCAGGGCGGATCGGGATGGTTTCAGGACTTATCGTCGGACTCGCTTTTGGAATGGGAGCATTAGGATCGGTGTTGCTTGGTAAATTGGCTGATGTAACGAGCATCTCTTTTACGATGTTGGCGATCAGCTTCTTGCCATTGCTCGGGTTGTTCACGATGCTGCTACCTAAAGATGAAACACTGGAAAAATGGGCGGAGTAAGCCAATGAGAATATGTAAAAAGCCACCTCTGTGTAGGTGGCTTTTTCCTTAACGAGTGATGAACATTTGGGTCCAGTAATGGCCGTAGCTTCCCCCTTTTGCATATCCGACCCCGATTTCCTTGTAGTTGCTTGAAAGTATGTTTTTACGATGACCATCGCTGTTCATCCACGCGTTCATGACTGCTTGTGCAGACGATTGTCCTGCTGCGATATTTTCACCTGCTGTTCGATAGGAGATACCGAAGTCTCTCATCATCTGAAAAGGACTTCCGTATGTTGGAGATGTATGGCTGAAATAATTTTTCTGGAGCATATCCTTTGATTTGTATCTGGCAACTCTTGATAATTCCCAATTTTCTTTCAGCGGGTGTAAACCACGTTTAGCTCTTTCCTGGTTGACGAGATCGACAACCTGAGCTTCCACAGATTTCACCCCATTGATTGTCGGGATGTTCAACCGTTGTCCCGGATAGATCAAATTAGGATTGTTGATGTGTGGATTCGCATTGATGACTTCGGAAACTCCGACTTCATAGCGCATTGCGATTTTCCACATTGTATCTCCATATTGAACAGTGTGCGAAGTAGCAGCAGATGCTTCGTGATTGAATCCCGTGACTTGAGTGACTGACAACAATAGAGTGAGGCAAATCTTCGTAATCGCTTTCATACTAAAAGTATTACAAATCCTCGTAAACAATGAAACCGGTAAATTATTCCTTAGATCAACAGATTAGTAGGCAATTTACTTTTTTGAAATTACGTAACGGACATGAGAGCCGTTATCTGTGAACAAAACATGAGATTTTCGATCATTTTGACGAAATAAGGTCCCTGGTGTCCGTTAATCTCAAAAGCATATGCCAAAAGAACGAAATAAGGTCTTCTGTGTCCGTTAACGTTTGCTTGCCTAAAAGTAAATCTCCGATAATCAGCAAAAACTTATGGTTCTGCAATAGGCAGGAGGTTGGTGATCACCTGCAATTTGAAGGGGATTTCGTAAAAATCAGTTGTAAAACTCATAATACGCCTTTCGTACTAATTTTCTAAAAATTTTAAAGATTACAAAGATAGGTGTTGTAATCGTTCGAAAATTATGAATATAATACTTGTAGGACGACCAACGTAGGAGGTTGTTCCAATTTACATAAAGTGGTGATGATTGATGAAGTTGGCAAACAGGTCATTGTATCTTCAAGCCAGAGACATGATTTATGAATTGATCAACGACAACTTAGAACCCATGGACAAAATTCCTTCCGAGCAAAAGTTATCCAATCAACTAGGAGTAAGCAGAAATACAATCCGAGAAGCGATTCGGACTTTAGAGCAGGAAGGATTTTTATTTAGTAGACAAGGTGTCGGTACCTTTGTGATCGGATCGAAAAGCAGCTTGAAAACCAACATTTCCACCCTGGAAAGTTCAACGAACATCATTAAAGCCCACGGGTACAACCCTGGCACTATGAATGTAAAATCCGAAGTTCAGTCCGCTACCCCGGAAATGAAGAAGATTCTATCACTGGGAAAAGAACAGGATGAAATCTTTTATATCGAACGTGTGCGTACTGCAAATGAAGATCCAGTTGTGTACGTAGAAGATTACATTCCGTATCGATTAGGGATGGAACATGAATATCAAGAAATCTATTATGAATCCTTACTGGAATTCCTTGAAAACTTTGATCTTAATGTGTCTTTTTCGGTATGTTCCATAAAAGCAGTCATAAGCGATGAGAAAATCGCTTCAAAACTTCAACTGTCCGAACAAAGCGCATTGCTCCTGCTGAAACAAACGCATTACTCCAATACTGGGATCCCTGTCTTATATTCGGACAGTTACTACTTAAGCGACAATTTCGAATTCAATGTCATTCGTAAAAGAGGCTAGAGGAGGTGCACTACTACCTGGACAGTCGGACAAGTTTTTGGGTTGAAATACGGGTTTGAAAAAAAGGGAGGAAACTTAAATGGCAAAAGCGGTAGAAGCGGTTAAAAACAGCCGTAAAATGAAAGGGCTTACAACGGTTGATATCGTATTGATGGCAATCTTGGCTATTGTGAATGGTGTAGCACTTACTTATTTGGCGATGTTGAATCAATTGCTCACTGCATTGGGAGGACCGATTCTGACATCAATCACTCTAGGGCTTTATAGTATTTCGGGAGTCTTAGCGGCGTACATTATCCGAAAACCAGGGGCTGCCTTCTTTACACTGACTCTTGCAGGGGTTGTTCAAATCATATCCGGAAATCCAAATGGTTTGATCTCCATTACTGCAGCTGTGACAGATGGTTTAGGTGTCGAGCTTGGGTTCATGATGTTCCGTTATAAGCGGTGGGATTGGTTGAGCACAGGCGTTGCCGGATTACTAGCTGTTCCACTTTGGTTCATCATCGCGGCCTTCTGGTTCGGATACTACAAATGGGGTCTCACAATTCTACTCATTGCTTTCGCTGTCCGACTTTTAAGTGGTATCGTCCTATCTGGCTGGTTAAGTAAACTAATCGGCGACTTGCTTGTAAGGACTGATATTTTAAAAGGTTTCAATATCCATAAGCAGCAAAAGAAAGAGGTGGGCATAGGTGAAACCCATCATTCAGCTTAAAAACGTTACCTACATCTATGAGGATGAAACAGAGCCGGTCTTAGAGGATTGTTCTCTCGAAATCAATGAAGGTGAATTTGTTCTTATCGTGGGGCCAAGTGGTTGTGGAAAAAGCACCCTCTGCCAGACGTTCAACGGCATCATTCCGAATGTGATGGAAGGCAGGATCGGTGGAGAGATCATTGTTGAGGAGAAAAATGTATTAGAACTTGAATTGAAAGATTTATCAACGAGCATGGGTCTTGTTTTTCAAGACCCCGATGCTCAGCTTTGTAACATATACGTTGAAGATGAAGTCGCTTTTGCACCTGAAAATTTGAAGGTGGATCCTGTAGAAATCCGCGGTCGTATACAGAATTGTCTCGAAAAAGTGGGGATGACCGGTTTTGAACAACGAAAAGTATTTGAACTTTCGGGCGGCCAAAAGCAAAAAGTTGGAATCGCTTCGGTATTGGCGATGGAACCTCAGATCCTTGTACTGGATAATGCAACAGCAAATCTAGATCCACAGGCGACGAAAGACATTTTCGATCTGCTTCAAATCCTGCATAAGGAGTTCGGTCATACAATCATCGTCGTTGAAAACAAAATTGATGACATCATGCATCTGGTGGATCGGGTTCTGGTCATGGATGAAGGGAGAATCATCCAATCAGGAACCCCGCAGGATGTGTTAGAAACATCAATCGATACCTTGACGGAAATGGGAGTCTGGGTACCGGAAATATCTGAGCTTGCAATCCAGCTCAAGGATAGGGGGATGAGCTTCGATCGTTTTCCGATTTCAGTCGAGGATGCTGTACTAGAGTTGAAGGATAAGTGGCGGCCAGACAATCCGATGAAATCTGAATCAGAAGTTCTTTCAGGGATACAACCTGAGGCACTTGCTGTAAAGGGATTGGATTATCATTACCCAAATGGAACACAAGCCTTGAAGGATGTCAGTTTTTCGATTAAAAAAGGTGACTTCGTGACCATCCTTGGTACGAACGGCTCTGGCAAAACGACACTCGTCAAACACCTGATGGGCATCATCCGACCTCCGAAAGGCAAGGTATACTTGAAAGGAGAAGACACGTTCAAGCGTGATCTCCTCTCAATGACAGAGGATATCGGCTATGTTTTCCAAAACCCTGAGCATCAATTTGTTTCAGATAATGTTTTCGAGGAAGCGATTTACAGTTTAAAAGTGAAACATGGTATTGAAGGGGACGATCCGCTGCCGGAAGAGATCGTCGAGCAAGGGACGAAAGCGTTGAAGGAAATCAATCTTTATGACCAAAAGGATAAACACCCATTCATGCTGAGCGGAGGGGAAAAGCGCCGATTAAGTGTCATTGCTTCACTGATCTTAGGACAGGATATCGTCATTCTGGATGAACCGACTACAGGTCAGGACTATGCGAGTGCCACGAAACTGCTTGAACTTTGTAAAAACCTTCAAGCACAAGGGAAAACGGTGATCATGATTACACATGACATTCGATTGGTTTGTAAATGGGCGGATTCTGCATTGGTCATGCATCAAGGGGAACTTATCTATGACGGTGATGTGAAGAGGCTATTCATGAATGAGGAAGTCTTGAAGAAAGCTTCCTTGATCGAACCACCAATATCACAATTAGCCAAGCAGTTGTACCCAACCAATATGAATGAAGCGGTCATCACGATCGATGAATTTCTACAAACGGAAGAGAGGGTGAAGCAGGTCTTATGAGCTTAGCATTCCAATTTCATGAAAAGAAATCATTCATGCATTCTCTTGATCCTGTCACAAAACTGATTTGGATGGTGTGCATCTCGATTCTTGTGTTCATATATGAAACAGCAATCCCACAATTGATATTGTTCGTAGCCATCATAAGCGTTGCCCTCGTTTTAGCCAAGTTGAGCCTGACGTTCGTGTTTCGTGGTATTTGGATCATGTTGTTGTTCAGTATCGGATTTTTCATCTTGCAGGTGTTATTGGTCCCTGGCCAAACCGTGTTATTCGAACTTGGTCCTATCAACATCTATTCTGAATCCGTGGATTTCGCACTTGCCATTACAGTCCGGATCTTGACGATTTTCACCACTTCACTCATCTTCGTGGCGACAAGTGATCCGAGGGATATTGTCATTTCTTTAACGCAAAAATTGAAAGTCCCGTACCGTTATGCATATTCCATTTTCGTAGCGCTACGCTTTGTCCCTACACTTGAACAGGAGGCGCGTGTCATTGAAGCAGCCCAGACAATCCGTGGTGTCGGAAAACAAAAAGGATTAAAAAACAAAGCTGAAAACTTGAAGAGGTTCACACTACCGCTCTTGATGGGGGCGATCCGACGCGTACGGACAACCGCCAACACCATGGAAGCAAAAGGATACGGTGCCTATCAGGATCGTACGTATATCAGGACCATCAACTACAATGCAAAAGGAATTGCTTTTGGGTTTGCATGGTGCGCCCTTACTTGCTACCTGTTATTTCTAAAACTTATTTGAAGGAGGGGACAAATGAATGGAAGAGATGAAATTTGAAGTGGCTTACATGCCGAAAGAAGTGAAAGAAGATATCCCCCAAGTTTGTGTCCTCGTTGATGTCCTAAGGGCTACTACAGCAATGATCACAATGCTTGATAAAGGATGTTCTGAAATCATCTTGACAGATGATGAACGGAAAACGTTAGGGGGTCTGAAAGGCTTACTTAATCAAGAGACCCTTGTCTGCGCTGAGGATCTATATGGGAATGTCTCTGAATATGCACAGTTCAGTCCTTCGTTGATCTCAATAAACGATATGGATCTGAAAGAAAAACGTGTTGTCCTGAAAACGACAAATGGGACACTGGCGGGGCTATCCCTCTGGAAATCCGGTAACGAGCACATCCTTGTCGGTTCATTGAGAAACGCCAAAGCAGTCATGAATAAAGCGGTCAAGATGGCCGATGAGCTCGGGACAGGGGTTGTCATCGTATGTGCAGGGCGGGAAAATGGCCAAATTGCCGCTTTGGATGATGTTTATACAGCTGGAGTCCTGCTGGATTATGGCAGGCAAGCTGCCACGGCCTTGAAGCGGATTCCACTCTTTAAGGATTCAGCGAAAATCAGCACCCATCTCTTATCAAACTATCAAGATACTATCCATGCATTTGAGGATTCCGGCAGCGGTGAAACGATGCGGAGGATCGGCTGTGAAGAAGATATCAAACTTTGTGCAGAAGAGAATCTATCAAACCTGGCACCAGTACTAGAATTTACAGAAGGTAGCAGTATAGTAGTTAAAAATATCAATGAGGTGATCTACAAATGACAAATTGGAAATCAAACGCATCTAAACCTGTAATGGACGAAGGATTACAATATCATATCCGTTGTAAACAAGGGGATGTTGAGAAATATGTATTGTTACCAGGTGACCCTGACCGTGTAGATATGATTGGTGAGGAATGGACAGAGTCTCGAAAAATTGCAAACTATCGAGAGCATCGCACATTCAGCGGAAAAGTAGGAGAGGTCGGTATTACAGCTTGTTCTACTGGGGCTGGAGGCGGTTCGACTGCAAGTGCATTTGAAGAATTGGCTGCATTAGGCGGGGACACGTTTTTGCGAGTAGGTACAACAGCTGCAATCCAGGAGCATATTAATCCTGGAGATGTCATCATTTCGTCAGGGGCGGTTCGCCATGATGGAACAAGCCAATTTTACGTCGATGATCGCTATCCAGCGAGTGCACATTATGAAACAACGGCAGCACTTGTTGAAGCGGCAGAACGATTGGGCTATACATATCACGTAGGTGTTTCCTGTTCGACTGCTTCCTGGTATTGCGGACAAGGAAGGACAGGCTTCAAAGGCTATGAGCAGTCGTTTTTTAAAGAGAAAGTACAAGATTTGAACAAAGCAGGGGTGTTGAACTTCGAAATGGAAGCGGCAACGATTTTTACCCTCGCTGGATTATATGGATTACGAGCAGGGTCAGTATGTACAGTGGTCGCCAACCGGATTCGTGATGAATTCTCGTATGGCGGTGTTGAAAAGAGTATAAGAGTCGCCAACCTTGCTGTACAGATCCTCGCAGAGTGGGATCAATTGAAAAAGGAGCGTCAAAAAGATTACTGGTTCCCTTCCATGGCAGAAAAAGACCCAGCTTTAAACGGATAAGGAGGAATGATCGATGCTAGTCGATACAGTTAAAGGAATGTATATCAACGGAGAATGGGTCCAGTCAGAAATGGGCTCGATGCTTGACGTTTTAAATCCTGCGACAAGAGAAAAAATTACAGAAATACCTTCCGGAGGAAAGAAAGAAGCAGACGAAGCCATCCGATCAGCAAACGATGCGTTCGAGTCGTGGTCGGAGTTGACGGCAAGGGAACGATCGAACTACCTATACAAAGCTTATCATCTCATGCTTGAACGAAAAGAAAAACTAGCTTCCATATTGACAGAAGAACAGGGTAAACCATTGAAAGAAGCAAGAGGGGAGATTGAATTTGCGGCGAGTTTCTTGCTCTGGTATGCAGAGGAGGCGAATCGGGTCTATGGGGAAATGATCCCTTCCTCGAAAAAGAACAAGCGACTTTGGGTCGTACCGAAGCCGATCGGTGTTGTGGCCGCAATCACCCCATGGAATTTCCCTGCTGCCATGATTACGAGAAAAGTAGGTCCAGCATTGGCTGCAGGATGTACTGTCGTCCTGAAGCCCGCCGAACAGACCCCCCTTAGCGCAATCGAAATCGTGAAAATCTTTGAAGAGGTAGGACTTCCGAAAGGAGTTCTGAATCTTGTCGTCGGAGATCCCGTCGAAATTGGAAAAGAAATCATGGATAGCTCTGATGTACGGCTGGTGACGTTCACGGGCTCGACCGAAGTCGGTAAACTCTTGATGGAAGGAAGTGCTCAAACGGTTAAAAAGCTCGCCCTTGAGCTTGGTGGCCATGCCCCGTTGCTCGTCTTTGAAGATGCTGACTTGGATCTTGCTGTCGACCAGGCGATCGCAAGTAAGTATCGGAATTGCGGTCAAACGTGTATATGTACGAATCGACTTTACGTGCATTCAAATGTAAAGGATCAATTCATCGAAAAGCTTGAAGCAAAAGTACGAGAACTCCGAATCGGAAACGGATCTGATGAATCGGTTGATATAGGACCGCTGATTGATGACAGCGGGTTGAATAAGGTGAAAGACCAAGTGCAAGATGCGGTCTCTAGAGGTGCAGAACTTATGACAGGTGGAAAGCAATGGGATGGACCAGGAGGCTATTTCTTTGAGCCGACGATATTGGCAAACGTAACAGACGATATGAAGATCATGTCGCAGGAGACGTTCGGGCCAGTCGTACCGATCCAAACCTTCGATCGAGATGAAGAGGCGATTGCAGCAGCAAATAATACGAATTATGGCTTAGCTTCTTTCCTCTTTACAAACAACCTTAACAGAGCAATCATGGTCATGGAAAAACTCGATTACGGCATCATCGGTATCAATGATGTATTCCCGGGTACAGCCGAAGCTCCATTTGGTGGGATAAAGGAATCCGGTCTTGGAAAAGAAGGCGGTCACGAAGGAATCAAGGAATATTTAGAAATGAAATATGTATCCCTGGCGGTTTCAGACAAGCTTTGATTAAGGAGTCAAGAGAATGGATTTCCCAAAAATGGTTATGGTGAAACAGCGCTTTCCAGTTGGAAAGATTGAAGACATAAAGGCACATCTCACAGCGGAGCTGGAAACTCAGCTCCCTTCTGTGGAAATAGGGGCTTCGATTGCAATTACTGTAGGAAGCCGCGGGATCTCCAACAGGGTCCACATCGTGAAAACGATTGTCGATCATTTGAAAAAACAAAGTGCAAAACCATTCATCATTGGTGCAATGGGAAGTCACGGTGGGGGCACCCCCGAAGGACAGATGGATGTGTTGCAGAGTCTTGGTTTTACTGAGGAGACAATGGGCTGTCCAGTCCATACTTCTTCAACAGTCGTGGAAGTTGGAGAAACGGAGAGCGGGTTCACACTTTATTGTGATACTCATGCCTGGGAATCTGATGGAATCATCGTGCTGAATCGTGTAAAGCTCCATACCGCATTCCGCGGGCCGAACGAGAGTGGCTTATTGAAAATGATCACCGTCGGACTTGGGAAAGCGAAAGGTGCCAATCAATTACATCGCCAGGGCCCTCCGAACATGTCAAAAACGGTACAAGAAGTTGGGCAAGGAATGATAGAAACGGGAAAAATCCTTGCAGGTATTGCAATTGTCGAAAACAGCTTTGATGAAACAGCGGTTCTTGAGGTCATCGAACCGCAATCGATCCTTGCCAGGGAACGGGAGTTGCTGCTTCAATCGAAGGAATACTTTCCAAGGATTCCGATCGAACAATTGGATATCCTGGTTGTTAAAAAGATGGGGAAGAATTTCAGCGGTACCGGAATGGATACGAATGTTCTCGGGCGGACGAAGATCTTCGGCGTACCTGAACCAGAAACGCCATCTTATAAAAGGATCGGTGTGTTGGATTTGGATGATTCCTCACATGGGAATGCAACAGGAATCGGACTAGCTGACTTTACAACCGAACGATTGTTTCAAAAGCTGGATCGTCAAAAGACGTACTTGAATTGTTTGACGAGTACGTATGTACAACGCGCAATGATTCCAATGGTTTTTAATACCGATCAAGAGCTTGTGAAAACGGCAATTGATAGTTTAGCAGTTGAGGATCCTACCTCATTACGAATTGCAATCATTGAAAATACGTTGGAACTCGAAAGGCTCTACCTTTCTGAAAATCTCTTAGCGGAAGCAGGCGAACAGGTAGAGGTTCTTTCTAGTCCAGAACCAATACCATTTACGAACGACGGGGAATTGGACTATTTCTCAGAAGGTGCAGGTGGTCACAAATGACAAAGTCACAAACTTCATACGGTGATGCAGGTTTCAGCCAGTTCATCCGAATGGCGTTCAGCCGCCATTTAGGGCATGATCGAGAAGATTTTGAAAAACCGGTCATCGGTATTTGTAATACATTCAGTGAAATCAACAGATGCCATAGCCATGTGAAACCGATGGTGGAAGCGATCAAGCGGGGTGTCATCCTTGAAGGAGGGACGCCTCTTGAATTCCCCACGATTTCTATAGGTGAAATGTTCACTAGTCCTACAACAATGCTTTATCGGAATCTCGTTGCGATGGATACTGAAGAAATGATCACAGCTCAACCGATCGACGGGACTGTCATGATCGGCGGTTGCGATAAAATGGCACCTGCCCAATTGATGGGGGCAGCAAGTGCGGACAAGCCAGCCATCCTCTTTACAGGAGGTCCGATGAACAATGGTGAGTATAAAGGAAAGACGCTTGGGGCTTGTTCAGATTGCCGTTTCTTCTGGCAGGAATATAAAGCCGGAACAGTGGACGAAGAAGAAATCAATGCAATCAATGAGAGACTTGCGCCGACTGCTGGTCATTGTATGGTGATGGGTTCAGCCAGTACCATCGCTGCTTGTGCAGAAGCGATGGGGATGATGCTCCCGGGTGGAGCTGCGACTCCTGCAACTGAAAATGAACGTCTAAGATTAGCTCAAGAAACAGGGAGGGCCATCGTCCGTCTTGTAAAAGCAGGGATCCGGCCATCGGACATCATGACGAGGGAAGCATTTGATAATGCAATCAAGACATTGATGGCGGTAGGCGGATCGACGAACGCGGTCATTCATTTGATTGCGATTGCACGAAGGCTTGGCATCGATATAAATCTCGATGATTTTGAAAAGCATAGCCGGACGACGCCGTTCCTTGCCAATATGAGACCTGCTGGCAAGTATCAAATGCAAGATCTTTATTACGCTGGCGGAATCTCTGCCGTATTGAAAGAACTGTCCCCCCTCCTTCACATGGAGGAGCTTACGGTGACCGGAAAGACGTTAAGGGAAAATCTTTCAGATGTTCAGATTGACCAAGAATATCGTGATATTATCCGACCGTTGGAAAAGCCGCTTTATAAAGAAGGAGGTATTGCTGTATTAAAAGGAAACCTCGCACCGGATGGAGCAATCATCAAACCGAAAGCCGCTACAAAGGATTTATTGCAGCATAAAGGGAAGGCTGTGGTATTCACCTCTTTAAAAGATATGGAAGAAAGATTGAATGATTCAGACCTGGACGTTACGCCTGATAGTGTCCTTGTTTTACAAAATGCTGGGCCTGTGGGTGCACCAGGTATGCCGGAAGCAGGGATGATCCCCATTCCTGAAAAACTCTTGAAACAAGGGATAAGGGATATGGTCCGGTTATCTGATTGCCGTATGAGCGGTACAGCTTTCGGGACGGTTCTTCTGCATGTGGCTCCGGAAGCAGCCATTGGCGGTCCAATCGGATTGATTCAGGATGGTGATTGGATCGAACTGGATGTAGAGTCCCGTAAACTTGAGTTATTGGTTTCGGAGGAAGAAATTGAAAGACGGAGAGCGAACTGGAAACCGCCTCATTTTGAGGACTACACAAGGGGGTATCCACTGCTTTACCGTCAGCATGTCCTTCAAGCGGATAAAGGTTGTGATTTCGACTTTTTGTTGCCGAAAGCGGATCAGGAAAAAGGCCGGGAAGAAGCAGTAGCTGTAAGCGAGGCGACGACATGAAAGAAATTGCACTTGCGTTATTGAGTGGCATGGCAGTAGGAGTCATTTTCAAATTGATCCGGCTGCCTATTCCGGCGCCTCCAGTTCTTGCTGGTGTAGCTGGGATTTTTGGAGTCTGGTTAGGTGCTTATGGTGTGACAGTATTGATGGAAAAGCTGACGAATTGAAGGAGGGAAGGAAATGAAGGTTGGATTGATCGGGGGAACCGGATTTTATGATTTATTTGGCTCCTTGGATGAAAGAGTCATTGACACAGAGTTTGGTCAAGTCACCCTTTTCCAGGGTGTGCACGAAGGGAAAGACGTTTATTTTTTGCCGAGGCATGGAACAACACATGGCGTTTTGGCACCATATGTCAATTACAAAGCGAATATGAAGGCCTTGAAATTGGTAGGTGTCGAACGGGTCTTGGCTGTATCTGCTGTCGGATCGATCAACCCTGATATACCAATTGGTGGAGTTTCGCTTTTAGAACAATTTGTTGATATGACAAAAAGAAGAGATCAAACCTATGGCGAATTTTCAGCTGATATGACAGAACCTTTCTGCTTGGAGATGAATGAATCAATAGTTGCAGCTGCAAACGTGTTGGACATCGCTCTCCACAAAGGAGTGACCCTGGTAGGTGTTGACGGACCAATCTATGAAACACGGACTGAACTGCAGCTATTTGGTAAGTGGGGGGTGGATGTCGTAGGAATGACGAATACGACGGAGGCTGCGTTAGCTCGGGAACTTGGACTTTGTTTTTCTGTCATGACATTATCAACGGACATGGCTACAGGGTTTGCAGAGACACCTCCGAATCTCGAAACACACAGAAATGTCGCAGCTCAAAATAAAGAAAAGATGAAAAGGCTTGTATTGCAAGCAATATCCACTATCCACATCAATCCTGAATGCAATTGCACAAAACCTTTTAAGAATGCACTTGTCGCTTCTCGATGAAATGAAGGGGGAATGAAGTAATGATGAAGATCGGCATAATTGGAGGAACCGGCTTTTACAACTTACTCGATGATATGAAGGAAAGTACCGTCAATACGGAATATGGGAGTGTGACGATTTTTCAAGCCATGTATGAAGGGAAAGAGGTCATCTTTCTTCCAAGGCATGGGAAGAATCATGATACCCTTGCTCCGTTTGTCAATTATCGTGCGAACATCCTTGCATTGAAAGAGATGGGGGTGGAACGCATCCTTGCATTCTCAGCAGTCGGTGCGATCAATCCTGAAATCACCGAGGGAAGTTTATCTTTACTGGATCAATTCTTCGATTTTACGACACGTGAGAAGACCTATGGAAAATTCTCCGTCGATATTACTGAACCTTTCTGTCCTGAGTTGAAGGAAACGTACACGAAAGCCGCAGCTGCCATTGACGAACCGCTTCATCAAGGAACCAAGCTGATATGTGTCGACGGGCCGCGGTATGAAACGAAGGCCGAGGTACAGCTATTCGCTTCGTGGGGAATGGATGTCGTAGGAATGACGAATGCCACTGAAGCTTCCCTGGCAAGGGAGCTGGGCATCTGTTATGCGGTGGTCACACTTGCGACCAATATGGCTCCTGGGGTTACTGAAAAGAAACCTTCGTTAAAGGCACATAAAGCAGTAAGCGAAAGTAAAAAAGAAACGGTCAAACAATTGATGTTAGAAGCGATCAAACAAGCTGGGGAAAGAAAAAGCTGTGCTTGTCCTGAAGCATACGAGAAGGCTACACTGGCAAAAGCGTGATCAATGGTTCAAAAAATTCTGATCAAAAATCCGTTCATCATTTCAAATGAACCCTCTTTTGGGACGCGGACTGGTTCCGTTTTCGTTGAAAACCAGCAGATTAGGCACATCCTGAATGAAGATGCCTTTGAAGGATTGAAAAAGCTCGAAGAACAGGCGGATGAAATAATTGATGCTCAAGACATGATCCTGATCCCTGGGATGGTGAACGCACATTATCATTCGTATACCAACATGCTGAAAGGCACTGTGAACAATCTTCCTCTCGAGTTATGGACACTTTATACAGTAGCGTATGGCCATTCACTGGAGGAAGAGGATCTTTATTATGGTGTATTGCTTGGTTGTATTGAAATGATGAAGTCAGGTGTGACAAGCTGTCTGGATCACTTTCCCCATATCAGGCATTCGGATGCTGCATTAAAGGCTTATGAAGAAGCTGGAATGCGTGTGGCATTTGCCCCAATGATGCATGATGTGTCTGATGAGGATTTTTTCAACATCTCCATACCGGCAGAACTGAGAACTTCTGAGAACAAAAGGGTGTCGCCTGCTGAAATGAAGGTGTTTTATCACAAACTCCTTTCAGAATGGCATGGGAAAGAGGGAAGGATCCACATTCAGCTTGGACCGAATGCTCCTCAACGCTGTTCTTCTGACATGCTCAAGGTTTGCAAAGCGTTAAGCGAAAAGGAAGATTTACGGGTCCACATGCATTTACTTGAGACAAGGATGCAACGTAAACAAAGTCAAATTCATTATCCAGAGGGAATGATCGCATCCCTAAATGATGCAGGGCTGCTGAATGAAAAGCTATCTGTCGCTCATGGAGTATGGTTGAATCCGGATGAATTAGAATGGCTGGCAGATCGCCAAGTCTCGCTTGTGCATAACCCTGCAAGTAATCTCTTGCTTGGGAGCGGGATCGCCTCCATACCTGCTTTCCTGAGAATGGGTGGGAATGTTGCACTTGGTACGGATGGTTCTAACTGTGGAACGAACCATAATCTTTTTGAAGCGATGAGACTAGCTGTTCTGATCCAGCGGGTGAATCAACCGTATTCCGAGTGGATGTCAGCAGAAGATGTCTTTCGAATTGCAACAACTTCCGGTGGCAGAATAATAGACAGTCATATTGGTAAAATCGAACAGTTCCACAAAGCGGATATGGTGCTACTAGATCGGGAGAATACGTTCATGACACCATTCAACGATCCTATTTCCCAGCTCGTCCATCAAGAGAGCGGGACTTCTATCCATTCGGTAATGGTGAATGGCAGATGGACTATTAAAAATAAAAAGTTTGTTTCATTGGATGAAAATCGAATTCTTAACGAAGTGCGGAAACGAGCCGAAGGAATGTTCGAAAAATCCACAAAACCGCTTGCGCGTGTTGAAAAATTGAGGCCGTATTTTAAACAGATCTTACCTGAATCCCAAATACCTCGAGAGGAGATCACACATGAATGAGATGCTATTGAAAAAGGAATTGGCCTATGTTTCTCATAAAGTCTATCAACGTGGTTTAACCCAGGCAACAGGAGGAAACATCAGTGTCCGCCTTCCTGACCGTGATGCCATTCTCATCAAACGTTCAGGCGTCAGTCTTGGCGAAGTTTCATCTGAAGACGCACTTGTTTTATCAATGGATGGAGAGGTGCTTGAAGGGGCTGGAACACCATCAAAAGAGTTCCGATTTCATTTAGGAATCTATCATTCTCGTCCTGATGTCAATGCGGTTGTGCATTGCCATCCCAATTATGCAATCGGGTATGCTTGTCTGGGTAGGGATTTGCCGCTTCCGACGGTAACTGCCAGAAAAATCCTTGACCATGTCCCGGTTGCTGGTACAGCCCCTTCAGGTTCTCTGGAATTGGCAGAGAATGTGACGCATGTTTTCCAAACCTATCCTGGAATCAAAGCCTGTTTGATGGAAGAACACGGAATCTGTGCGGTCGGTGATACGCTTGAAAAAGCCTATAATATCGCAACATTGGTGGAAGATACCGCAAAGCAGTCCTTTATCCTTCAACAGTTGAAAAGTAACGTGCCGGAAGCAGTCTCGAATACCTAGGAGAGGGGCGATCAACATGAAGCAGATAGATGATTTGGTCTCGAGTTTTAGAGCTCAAGAGCTTTTATTACCGATTTGGTTTGAAAATGGGAAGGTTCATATCATCGATCAGAAGAAATTACCTTTTACGGAAGAGATCCATTCGATTTCAAAAGTTGAAGAACTTGCTTCCGCTATCAAAGATATGACAATCAGAGGCTCTGGAGCGATTGGCACATGTGGAGTATGGGGGCTCTATCTCGCTGCTCTTCAATCAGGTGGCGACAGGGAAACTGTTTTTCAGGCAGGGACGATGTTGAAAATGACCCGTCCGACTGCTGTGAATCTAATGAAAACGGTCGATGAAATTTTAGAGGCCATCCAAGGCTCTGGAGCAGACCTGATCCAACAGATTGAAATGAAAACCGTCGAAATCCTGGAAAGGCAATTAGCCTTTGAACACCAGTTAGGAGCTCATGGTGCTCAATTGATACATGACGGAGATGCCATCCTGACTCATTGTCACTCAGGTGCTCTAGCAGGATCAGGTTATGGGGGACGAGCGTTATCTGTCATTCGGAAAGCTCATGAGCAAGGGAAGGACATTCATGTATATACGTGTGAAACGCGACCTTATTTACAAGGGGCAAGGATTACAGCGTATGAGTTGAAAAAATTTGGAATCCCACATACGCTCCTCACAGATAACATGTCTGGTCACTGCATGAGTCAGGGGATGATTCAAAAAATCGTCGTCGGATCGGACCGTGTTGCTTCCAATGGTGACCTGGCGAATAAGGTGGGAACATATATGCATGCACTCGCCGCAAAAGCCCATAACATACCATTCTATACTGCTACTTCAAGTCATACGATTGATCACTCGATTGCATCTGGTCAAGAGATCGAGGTAGAATTCCGGGATGCCTCAGAAGTAACGTCTCTCTTTAACCAACCGATCGCTCCAGAAGGGACGCATGCCTTATACCCTTCCTTCGATATCACACCGAATGACTTGATTTCGGGGATCATCACTGAAAAAGGAGTCATGAAAGCCCCTTATCCAACCAGCTTACGAAATGTACGAACAATCAACACGATAAAAGCATAGGGAGGTAGAAGAAATGGTTCAATCAACAATGCTAAAACAAAAAAATGAGAAGCTTGGAGAAAGATTGAGAGAATATGGCACCATGATGGTCGCCTTTTCGGGAGGGGTGGATAGCGCCTTTCTTTTAGCGCGTGCACAACAGGAAGTAGGGGATGAGGTCCTGGCGGTAACAGCTGCATCTGAAACCTTTCCACAAAGGGAATTCGATGCTGCTGTCAATCTAGCAAAAGAATTGGAAGTGCCCTATTTGACGATCGAAATCAAAGAGTTCGAGAATGAAAACTTTGTTTCAAATCCCACTAACCGTTGCTATTTTTGTAGGCAAGGTTTATTTGAACGGCTTACGGAGCTTGCAGAAGAGAAAGGGTATCCATTCATTCTTGATGGGACGAACGCCAGCGATGCAGGTGATTATCGGCCAGGAATGAGGGCCACTCGGGAAAAAGGTGTCCGAAGTCCGCTTAAGGAAGCGGGTCTGACAAAAGAGGACATCCGAACTTTATCCAGAGAAATGGATTTGAAGACTTGGAACAAGCCTTCTTTCGCCTGTCTTTCTTCTAGGATTCCATATGGTACTCGCATCACAGCTAAGAAAATCAACCAGCTTGATGAAGCCGAGAATTACTTATTGAACCTTGGCTTTTATGATGTCCGTGTCCGTCATCATGATCAGATTGCCCGGATTGAAGTGGGGGAAGAGGAGTTTAGTCTTGCTCTTCAACATAAAGATAAAATCGATCAGAAGTTGAAAGAACTTGGATTCATTTATGTGGCACTTGATCTTCAGGGATACCGGACTGGACGCATGAATGATGTATTGAAGGTGAAAGCACAATGAAGGATACTGAGGGTTTACTTCAAAAAGTACAGAACAAGGAAATCAGTATTTCCGAAGCTAAGGGACAATTAGAAGGAGTTAAGGATCTGAAATTTGCTACGCTCGATCTTGGGCGTGAAAAACGGACCGGTTTCCCTGAAGTGGTTTATGGAGAAGGGAAATCGAGCGAGCAGATCCTTCGCATTTTAGAACGTCTTCAACTAACGTCAAAACGCGTGTTAGCCACGAGAGTTGATGTTCAAAAAGCAGAGGAAATTTTATCAATCCTGCCTCACTATAGTTATAACAGTGAGGCGCGTACGTTATATTGGAAGCATGAATCGGAGCATGACTATAATTTTGAAGGATATATCGCAGTTGTATCCGCAGGTACTTCTGATTTACCTGTAGCTGAAGAGGCGGCCATTACTGCTGAAGCAATGGGGTGCAGGGTCAAACGGGTCAATGATGTCGGTGTTGCAGGCATCCACCGTCTTTTCGATCAATTACCTGTGCTTGAGAACGCTTCTGCTATCGTTGTGGTTGCAGGAATGGAAGGTGCTTTGGGTAGTGTAGTTGCCGGTCTTGTGAAGAATCCTGTCATTGCTGTGCCGACGAGTATAGGTTACGGAGCCAATTTTCAAGGGCTGTCCGCGTTATTATCGATGTTGAATGCCTGTGCCCCGGGAATCAGTACGGTCAATATTGATAATGGCTATGGCGGCGGGTATAATGCTGCATTGATCGCTTCTCTGATCAATAGGAAGGAGACGGTCGAATCATGAAGATGTTGTATTTTGATTGCTTTTCAGGCATCAGTGGAGATATGACCATTGGTGCCTTGCTTGATGCAGGTGCTAGCTTTGACTATTTACAATCTGAATTGAAAAAGCTAGAACTTGAAAATGAATACGAATTGCAGCATCAGAAGGTTGTGAAAAACGGTATCTCATCTATTAAATTTGATGTTATCTTACATAATGGGCATGAACATCACCACCATCATGAAGGTCACACGCATTCTCATGAACATAGGCATTATAGTGATATTGCCAGATTGATTCAGAAAGCTGACTATAATGAGCGTGTCACTCACATGTGTCTGAAGGTCTTTGAATTGATTGCTCGTGCTGAAGCGAAGATTCATGACATTTCACTTGAAAAAGTCCACTTTCATGAAGTGGGGGCGGTCGATTCGATCATTGATATCGTCGGTACTGCGATTTTGCTTGATCAGCTCAAAATTGACGAATTTATTAGCGGTCCCATACCGGCTGGAAATGGGATGATCAAAATCGATCATGGAATCTATCCTGTCCCCGCTCCAGCAACAATGGAACTATTAAAAGGCATTCCATTGAAACAGACAACCATTGAAGGAGAGCTTACCACTCCAACAGGGGCTGGAATTATAAAAGCCCTTTGCTCAAACCATTGCAGTCTTCCAGAAATGTCTGTCGAACAAATCGGATATGGGGCGGGATCGAAGACCTTTGATGATCACCCGAATGTTTTACGAGTAATGATTGGGGAAAAGTCCTGAAAATGAAGCATAACGTTTACTAAAGATGATTTCTGAAAGTGGAAAGGATGCGCTCCCCAATGATAAGACCTTACTTGACGACTCTTAGTTTGACACCTGAGAACCAGGAAACCCCGATCAATTTTATAGAGGGAGGACCTGTCGATAATCGGTTATTCTATAGAAGGAATCACTTTTCGTATCCGGGAATCACAAATGTGAACTACTGGTTTCCGGTTAATGGGCTTGTGGCTGACCCAAAGTGGTTTTCACTTCAAGACCTGAGGGGGATGCCATCCAAAACTCTTAAAGTTGTGCTGGAGTGTGCTGGGAACAAACGAAGTCTTTTTGAACCGAAAACACCAGGTGAACAGTGGGGTAAGGGTGCGATCAGCCAGGGATATTGGAAAGGGGTACCTTTAAGGGTGCTTTTGGAACAGGCTGGGGTGATGGGGAATGCTAAAGAAATCGTTGTGCAGGGGCACGACTTTGGTAAAAGAACCGATACCGATTCACTTCATTCTTTTACAAGGAGCTTACCGATTGAAAAAGCGCTCCATCCTGACACCATTGTTGCCTACGAATATAATGGTGAACCTCTTACAGTTAAGCATGGTGCCCCTTTACGCTTGATTGTTCCGCAGTGGTATGCAATGGCCTCTGTAAAATGGATCAGACAAATCCGTGTGAGTGATTCTAGTTTTGAAGGGCCGTTCCAGTCGGCCGATTATGTTTATTACCCGAATAAGGAAAATGACGAAGGAGCCTATCCGGTGACAACTATGAATGTGAATGTGACCATTCAGCAACCGTTGGATATGGATGTGAAGAATACCGGAAAGCACATGATTAAAGGCATTGCCTGGACTGGCGAGGGGAAAATCACCAAAGTGGAAATCAGTACAGACGGGGGTCAAACATGGACAGAAGCTGATCTGATCAAAGAAGCGGATGTTGGCTATGGTTGGACCAATTGGGTTTATGAGTGGGGTGCTCCTGAAAAAGGTGAATTTTCGATACTGGCAAAAGCGACTGACTCCCAAAATCGGACGCAACCCGCTTGGCCTTTTTGGAACCGGAAAGGCTACGGCTATAATGCGATTGAAAAAATCACTGTGAAAATCGAATGAGAAATAATCCAGCTGAGCGTAATTCCGAAAGAAGGGATTGCGTTTTTTATTGCGTTTTTCAATATCTTCGTGCACGTCTGCACGTTCATTAGCTAGAATGAAGTTGCGCTATTTCCTCGAAATTATTAACAGTCACAAGGGAAGCATTTATGTTCTGCCCCGAGTTCGGACAAAGTAACGCTATTCTCGACTGTTGCTGTCTAATTAACATCCTTACGGGACAGCAAACCGCTTTTTCGACTGGCACCTGTCCCGAAAAGCGTCGTTACGAGACAGCGATCCGATTTTTCCTCTGACTCCTGTCCCGAAAGACGCCGTTACGGGACAGCGATCCGCTTTTTTCCTCTGACTCCTGTCTCGAAAGACGTTGTTACGGGACAGCGATCGGCATTTTCCCCTGACTCCTGTCCCGAAAGACATTGTTACGAGACAGCGATCCGATTTTTCCTCTGACTCCTGTCCCGAAAGACATTGTTACGAGACAGTGATCCGCTTTTTCCTCTGACTCCTGTCCCGAAAGACGTCGTTACGGGACAGCGATCGGCATTTTTCCCCTGACTCCTGTCCCGAAAGACATTGTTACGGGACAGTAATCCGCATTTTCCCCTTGACTCTGTCCCGAAAGACGCGATTACGGGACAGCAATTCTCTTTTTTTTCCCCTGGCTCTCCAAAAATCACTGCTTCCAAGTTATCTTGGTTGAAATATTCTGAGTATTATGTATAATTCGATTCAATAGTTTTTTCCTAAAAGTTAAACCATTGGCGCTGAAATCATAACACGAGCGCCATTATGCAAAATCATTATTGGACGGGGAGCGATACATATGAATGTTACGATCACTACAATTTATGATGAACTTCGAGGGTTTTTGGATGATCATCAGGTTTCAACGAATGAAACGATCCTTGAGCAGCACAGTAAGGATGAATCCTATCATACACCGAGTCTACCAGACATTGTCGTCTTTCCAGAAACGCCCGAACAAGTAAGTGCGATCGTCAAGGTGGCTGACAAGTATAACACGCCCATTGTTCCATTTGGAATCGGATCAAGTTTGGAAGGTCATGTGATTCCTTATGATAAAGGAATCTCGATCGATTTTTCCTTGATGAATAAAGTTCTTGAAGTGAGGGAGAAGGATTTCCTCGTCAAAGTCCAGCCGGGTGTCACACGGAACCAGCTCAATAAAGAACTGAAAAAATACGGTCTGTTTTTTACAGTGGACCCTGGTGCTGATGCGACACTTGGTGGTATGGCAGCGACAAATGCAAGTGGTACGACATCAGTAAAATATGGGGTCATGCGTGATCAAGTGCGTAATTTGGAAGTCGTTTTACCTGATGGGGAAATCATGCACACTGGTAATCTAGCGCAAAAGTCGTCGTCCGGCTATAACTTGAACAGTCTTATTGTCGGTTCGGAAGGCACGTTAGGCTGTATTACTGAATTGACGTTACGGGTGTATGGAATACCTGAGCATATTGCAGCCGCCAGGGCAGCGTTTCCGACAGTGGATGATGCGGTTGAAGCTGTCGTCTCCATCTTACAAGCAGGCATCCCGATCGCGCGAGTAGAGCTTGTCGATGAACATTCCATCACCCAAGTGAATCGCTTCAGTGAAACGGATTATAAAGAAAAACCTACATTGTTCTTAGAATTCCATGGTAACGAGCAAGGGCTCAATCATGATATCGAGTTTACAAAAGAGATTGTTGAAGACCATGGATGTAAAGAGGTTCATTTTGAAGAGGATAATGCAGCTCGAAATAAGTTGTGGGAAGCGCGCCACAATCTTGCTTATGCTTATATGCACTTGAACCCTGGGAAAAAACATATGGTCACAGATGTATGTGTGCCGATCACAGAGCTTGCGGGTGCGATCAAATTCGCCCGAAAACGGATTGAAGAGTTAGGTCTTCTTGGTGGGATCCTCGGTCATGTCGGTGACGGGAATTATCATACATCCCTGATGATTGATATGGATGATCCTGAAGAGATGAAAAGAGCTGCGCAGTTCAATGAGGAAATTGTTGAATATGCATTAGAACGTGGCGGTACCTGTACAGGCGAGCATGGAGTCGGGATCGGTAAGATGAAGTACCAGCAACGCGAGCATGGGAAAGCGTTCAGTGTGATGGAAAAGATTAAATTAGCGTTGGATCCTAATGAAATCATGAATCCGAATAAACTTGTGCATTCGAAAAGGAGGAGCCTATGAAACTACTAGAATCAATCAGCAATCTTGCAGGTAAATATTTTGCAGCATGGGTCATTGCTGTTGCACTGATCGCTTATTTTCTACCGACACCATTCCTGGGTTTAGGGAATTATATCACGATCTTATTAGGGGTTGTGATGTTCGGAATGGGATTGACGTTAAAACCGGTTGATTTCAAACTGGTACTTAAAAAGCCGGTTCCGGTCATTATTGGGGTGGCAGCACAATTCATCATCATGCCACTAATCGCCTTAGCACTTGCATTTATCATGAATTTACCGGCGGAATTAGCGGCAGGACTGGTGTTGCTTGGCTCGGTTCCAGGCGGGACAGCTTCGAACGTGATGGTTTATCTGGCAAAGGGGAATCTGGCTTTGTCAGTTGCGATGACCTCCTTATCTACGATGCTGGCACCACTTTTAACCCCAGTGATCCTGTTGGCACTCGCAGGTCAATGGTTACCGGTTGATCCAGTGGCCATGTTCGTATCGATCGTCCAAGTGATCATAGTACCGATTACACTAGGGATCATCATAAGAAGGTTCTTTCCAACCGCTGTTCAAAAAAGTGCATCTGTCATTCCATTGATTTCAGTTATCGCAATCATCGTGATTGTTTCTGCCGTTGTTTCAATGAATGTCGAAAGTATCGCTACTTCTGGACTCTTGATCTTTACAGCAGTATTGATTCATAACTTGCTAGGGTTGACACTCGGTTATATGGCGGCACGGGCGATGAGGCTGGATGAAAGTAAAAGAAGAGCAATTTCGATTGAGGTAGGGATGCAGAACTCAGGCCTCGGCGTTGCACTCGCGACGGCTCACTTCGGACCGCTTGCAGCACTGCCTAATGTCATCGCTGCGGTTTGGCACAATATCTCAGGGCCGATCCTTGCCACATTCTGGTCCAAGAAACCAGTTGAGCAGGATGGAGAAATAGATTCTACTACCGGCATTAAAAAACGCGTTCAAAACACTGGAAGTTGAAATTATCAGGCCAATTTTTTTACAAAACAAAACTGAAATTAAACCTGACATTCACTCAATAAAAAGAACCCAGGAGCATTTACCGATTCTTTTTTACTATAAAAGACTGGTTATTTAAGAGTTTCTTCATGCGAAGAAACTCTTATTTTTTGTTTTTATACAAAAGTATCATAGCGATTGGAAAACAGGTCAGGTATGATAAATGAATATAATGAAAATTCAGTATATTTGTCGATAGTCAAACGATCTAAGGGGTGAGGATATGTCGATTAATCGTGGACGTTTACAGAATCATCTTAACCAGCTAGCTGAAATAGGGAAAATCGGTGAGACAGGTGTATGTCGCCTGGCTCATTCCAAAGAAGACAGACAAGCTGTCGACGTTGTCCGACAATGGATGGAAGAAGCGGGATTGACGGCTAGGATTGATGGGTTCGGCAACTTGATCGGTCGTCTGGAAGGACAGGATAAGGACAAACCGATATTGATATTAGGCTCTCATATTGATACGCAGCCTTATGGCGGCCGTTTTGATGGCACTGCTGGTTCGCTCGGTGCAATTGAAGTCGTACATACGATGAAAGATAACGGGATTGTCCCTGAGCGTACCATTGAGGTTATTTGTTTCTCCGATGAAGAGGGGTGTCGTTTCAACAAAGGAGTCTTTGGCGTTCGGGCATTGACTGGATTATTGGAGGAAGGCGAGCTTGAACGGAAAGATCAGTACGGGATGACTAGACGGGAAGCGTTGAACGAATTCGGCGTCGAACCAGACCTGACTGCAAGCCCTGTCTACAAGGAAGGGGACATTGAGGCTTTCTTGGAGCTGCATATCGAGCAGGGACCTGTTCTCGAAGCACAGGAGAAACCAGTCGGCATCGTCTCGGGGATCTCCGGACCGATTTGGTTGTCGGTGACACTTGAAGGGTTTGCAGGTCATGCTGGATCTGTGCCTATGAATTTAAGGCAAGATGCATTAGTCGGTGCTTCTGAAATCATCCGTCAATTCAACGATCTGGTCAGAGAAGAAGGGACGGAGACAACAGTCGGAACTGTCGGGAATTTGAACGTATTCCCGAATTCGAGAAATATCATTCCAGAAAAAGTGGCGTTTACGATCGATCTTCGTGACATTGATCTTGAAAGGCGCACGAAACTTGAAAACCAACTCTATCAAATCATTGAAAAAACAGCTTCCGAGAAAAACCTGAAAGTCGAAATCAACGAAGATACCAGAAGTGAACCGAGATATTGTGCTGATTGGATAAAAACGATCATGAAAGAGGAAGATGCGAAACTTGGATTTGACTCACCTGTATTGATGAGTGGTCCATTCCATGATGCGTTATTCATGTCCTACATCAGCGATTACGGAATGATTTTTGTCCGATGTGAAAAGGGCATCAGTCATAACCCATTGGAGTTCGCAGAAATGGACGACATTGAAAAAGGGGTCAATTTGTTGTATCAGACAGCTTTACGTATCTTACAGTCCTAACGTTCAGGGAGTGATTTTTTTGAAAGCGACCAAAGCATTTTTTAATGGCGAAGTGATTACGGTAGATGCTCAATTTTCTGTGTATGAGGCAGTAGCGGTATATGAAAATCATATCCTCTCTGTCGGCACAAATGAAAAGATCCTGGCGATCACAGATGAAAACACGGAAATCATTGACCTTGGTGGTCGAAGCCTGTTGCCTGGTTTCATCGATGCTCATGCGCATCTAGAACTTTATGGCACCAACAGATTAGGTGTGAATGGAAAAGATGTGAAGGATATAAAGGAGCTCCAGGCCCGACTGAAGAATGCAGCCGAATCGACTCCGATTGGGGAATGGATACGCGGTTGGGGATATAATCAGAACAATTTGGCTGAAGGGAGACATTTAACGCGCTGGGACCTTGATGAGGTTTCTACTGAACATCCGATTATTGTTGTAAGAACATGCGGCCATATCTCGTGTGTTAATTCAAGAGCCCTTGAACTGGCTGGTATTGATGCCGGAAAGGAAGATCCTCCAGGTGGAAAGTACGTCAGGGAAAACGGGGAATTGACTGGACTTTTGTTAGAAGCTGCTCACATGAATATGTTCCTGTTGGCCAACTACTCGGAAACGGAAATTTTGAAGGGGTTGGAGCTTGCTTCTCAAGACTATCTGGCAGCTGGAATAACAAGCGTTCATGATGCAGGTGGGTACGGACCGGATCATATCCGTTATCTTCAGAATGCCGTTCAATTGAAAAAAGTGAAACAGCGTGTCTATGCGCTGTATGGTTCACTAAAAGACTCCCCGGAAATGGTGGAAAAAGGGTTGGCAAGCGGTATGGTGACAGGACTTGGTGATGAGTGGTTCAGGATCGGTCCTGCAAAAGTTTTCATAGACGGAAGCAGCAGTGGTCCGACTGCGAAAACGCGGGAACCTTATACAAGTGATCCTGAAGATTCTGGAATTTTATATTTGAACCAACTTGATTTAAATACCATTCTGGGTAATGCGAGTGAAAAGGGCTGGCAAATCACTGCGCATGCAATCGGAGATCAAGCGGTGGAAATGATGGTGGAAGCGATCGATACTGCACTTGAAAATCACCCCAACTCTGACCACAGGCACAGGATTGAACACGCAGGAATGACACCTCCAGATCTAGTGGAAAAGATGAAAACATTAGAAATTGTCCCGATTCCGAATCCTGCGTTCGTTTATGAATTCGGGGATGGTTATTTGAAAGATTATGGTGAACGCGTCCATACGATGTTTCCACTAAAAAGCTTTGTCGAGAACAAAATTCCGTTTGCAATCGGTTCCGATAGTCCAATCACGACCTTCAACCCGCTATATGGTATACATGCAGCTGTCAATCGTCAAAGCAAAACCGGTAATCCAGTCGGTGATACCGAGAAGATAACTGTACAAGAAGCGATAAAAGCCTATACATGGTATGGCGCATTTGCCAGTTATGAAGATCACATCAAAGGCAGCATCGAAGTAGGGAAGCTCGCTGACTTTGTCGTTCTGAATGAATCCATATTGGAATGTAAAGCGGACCGATTGAAAGATTTGAAAGTCGACATGACAGTACTTGATGGAGAAATTCTTGTTTTTAAATCACCGAAGGAGGCTGTTCAATGACGAAAAGGAAATTCACTACAATCTACTTTCTTTCTTTGCTCGTGCCTATGCTTTTATTGCTTTTCCCGTTGTTTTCATTAGGAAACCGGGCGACGCCAATGGTGATGGGGCTTCCTTTCTCCGTATTCTGGGTGATTTTGTGGATCATCATCGCTTTCTTGATCGTACTCCTTTTATATAGGATCGACCCAGATAAAGATGAAAAGGGGGGGAACTAAATGGCAGACTGGCAAATTGCAATGATCATGATGATCGGTTATTTATTCATTGCACTGGTGATCGGTGTGATGGCTGGAAGAGGTCAAGACAAAGGATCATTAAATGAGTTTGCAGTAGCAGGAGGCAAACTCGGCCTCATCGTCATGTGGTTCCTTATGGGAGGCGCGGTTTTCAGTGCCTTTTCATTCCTTGGTGCACCTGGCTGGGCGTACTCTAAAGGTGCTCCTGCACTTTATATTCTGACTTATACCGCCTTCGCCATCCTTCCGTGGTATATCATCGGCCCGAAAATCGGGAAGATCGGAAGGAAATATAGTATTTATACCGTTTCTGGTTTTTTGAAAAAAAGGTACGGGGGCAGAGTGCTTCCGGTTTTGATCGGATTGATTGCGCTTCTAGCTTCAATCCAGTATCTAGCCACCCAGATGAAAGGGATGGCTTATATTTTCAACATCATGACGGAAGGCCGGATCCCGTTTTGGCTTGGATCCTTATTGTCATATGGAATTGTGGTAGTCTATGTGGCAACCGGTGGGTTAAGGGCTGCCGCCTGGTCAGATGTTTTCCAGGGATTGTTGATGATCATCATTTCATGGGTGGTTGGACTTGCTATCGTCAGACAACTGCACAGCAGTGTTTCAGGAATGTTTTCGAATATCAATGAATCGAATCCTGGTTTTCTTGAAATCGGAAATGCGGGTTCCACTATGTCACCTATGGCTTATACGACGACAATCCTCGTCTCTTTGCTCGGCTTTTTGATGTGGCCCCATCTTTTTTCGAAATCCTATGCTTCAAACGCGCGTACAATCAAGAAAACGGTTTTGATCTATCCGATATTTGCATTGTTTCTGATTCCGCTTCTGTTGGTTGGCTTCGCTGCTGTCAATATGGTCAATCCATCAGAATTGGGTTCACCTGATGAAATCCTCCCTTATTTAATTACGACAGTACTTAGTCTACCGGGATGGGTTTATGGGCTTGTCGGTGCCGGTGCTTTGGCTGCTGCCATGTCAACTGCTGATGCGATCACGCATAGTGCTTCGCTTGAGTTTACAGACGGCGTCATCAAGAATGTGAAAAAGGATATATCTGATAAAAGTACATTGCTGATCATGCGAACCGGAGTATTCGTCATCGGTGCACTTGCATACTTCATCACCGTATTCGGCGGACAAGGCCTGATCGCATTGCTTCTGGGAGCTTATGGCTCTATCGTACAGTTTGCTCCAGGTGTATACGGGGCGTTGTATTCGAAACGTGCTACAGCACCAGCCATCATTACTGGTTTGATCGTAGGTACCGTCGTCAACTATTATTATCAGCTTGTAGCGCCAACAACTCCATTGGATATCCATGCTGGAATACTAGGGTTGATTTGTAACGTCATCATCGTCATCACCGTCAGTGCACTGACACAGGTGAAAGACGTCAAGATTGCTGAAGACTATCGGAGAATTGGATAAGTTATTCAAAACCATTTTTGATGTTTTAGAGATAATCCTGGAGTTGTAGAAATAATTAACAGTGAAAACGCAATAAATCTTAAAAATAAACAAAATTGAAGAGGCTGGGACAAAACTATAACTGCCAACAGAAAAGACGAACAATAAAATAGAATGATAGACGAAAAGCGTAGGCAACATCCGTAGACTCCTGCGGGAACAGCACGAGTCGAAGACCCCGCAAGAAAGCGATTTGTGCTTTCTGAGAAGGCTGAGGCCGTGCCCGTGGAAAGCGAAGGATGTTGACGAAGCGGAACCTTCATTTATTACCACTGAAGAAAACCCGGACAAATTGTTCGGGTTTTCTATTGAACAAAGTTCATTTGTCCCAGCCTCTTTGTCCTTTTTTTTGCCCAGAATGAATTCCTCGTTCGAAAATGCTAAAATACATCGTAGAAAGCAGTTTTCCATAGAAAAGGTGTTCTATATGAAAAAATATGTTGTAGTGGGGGCAGGGATCTTAGGTGCTTCGACGGCTTACCATCTGGCGAAGGCTGGAGCAGAAGTGATTGTGGTTGATCGCAAAGATCAAGGACAAGCGACGGAAGCGGCCGCAGGGATCGTCTGTCCATGGCTTTCACAGCGTCGGAATAAAGCGTGGTACCGTCTGGTCAAAGGAGGTGCAAGGTATTACCCTGCACTGATCAAGGACCTTGAAGCTGAGGGTGAGACCGATACGGGATATAGCCGTGTTGGGGCAATCAGTCTACATACGGATGAGAAAAAATTAGATAAGATGGTCGAACGGGCATTGAAACGCAAGGAGGATGCTCCTGAAATCGGGGAAGTCACCCGGTTGACTCCTTCTCATACGAAGGGACTTTTTCCACTGTTATCTGAGGAATATGCATCGGTCCATGTCAGTGGTGCAGCACGTGTAAATGGAGGCGCCTTAAGGAAGGCACTGATCCAGGCGGCTGAAAAAAACGGGGCGACCACATTAGACGGAGATGCGGAACTTATTCATGAAGGGAACAGGGTAACTGGCGTAAAAGTGATTAGCGGAATGATTGATGCTGATCAAGTGATCCTCACGACTGGTGCATGGTCGAAGGAACTTCTACAACCATTGGGGTGGGAATTCGAACTCTACTCGCAAAGAGCTCAGATCATGCATCTTGAAATCCCGGATACCCATACGAGTGGATGGCCCGTTGTTATGCCTCCCAATAACCAATACCTTCTCAGTTTTGACGATGGAAGAATCGTGGTAGGAGCAACACATGAAGATGAGGTCGGCTTTGATCATCGTGTAACCGCTGGGGGAATCCGAGAGATCTTGGATAAAGCGCTCGATGTAGCACCGGGGTTGAACGATAGTACTATCCTTGAAATGAGAGTCGGCTTCCGTCCGTTCACCCCAGGATTTCTGCCAATCATCGGTCCAGTGCCAAAAGTAGAAGGCTTGTTGCTTGCCAATGGCCTCGGCGCATCTGGTCTTACAAGCGGTCCTTATTTAGGTTCGGAACTTGCTAAACTGGCTCTTGGAGAAAAGCTTGAGCTTAATCTTGATGACTACGATGTAGCTGGTGCTTTGTCCGAGCTGCAATAAGTGATAATAAGAAAGGCTGGTTTCGCAAACTTTGTTGCTCTTGCACTTAAAGAAAGTATAAAATACTTTCTTCAGTATAAGGGCAACTAAGGTTCACCTACAAAAGGCTTGGTCTCGCCAAGTTTTCTTTAAAAGTCGTTGATTTCCGCTCCAGGATGCTCGCTTTCCGCGGGGCGTGCGGTGAGCCTACTCGTCGCTTTGCGACCTTTTTCAAGGAGCATTTGTGCTCCTGCGTCTACAAGAAAGTCCTGTCGAAGCGAGCTTCCTCGTCGCATGCCTTGCGAGGAGATTATTCAGGTAGTAGGCACGCTGATCCCGCTGGAGTCTCGCACCTTGCTCTCCAAACAACTTGAACAAGGTGAGTTTTTATAAATGACTCAAAAGCAACAATCTTTCAGAATACAGCATAAGAAAAGATGGCCCTAGATCATATCTAAAGCCATCTTTTTTGCTTGTTCATACACTCTTTTGAATGGGATTCCATTTTTATCAGCCAGAAGTCTGCAGTCCTCAAATTCCGGTGAAACCTGGATGACTTTGTTCTTATGAATCCCTAGTTTTATAGAGACAGCACCCCACTCAGTTTCCACATTAATGACCTTTCTTCCTAATCGGTGACATGAGACAGGATAAGAACGGACACCCAGGCTTGATGTTTCCTCAAATAGCAATGATTCTAGTTTTTCTGTTTGATCAGAAGAAGCAAGGACAGACAGTTTGTAGGAAGGTCGATTCTTTTTCATTATGATCGGTGTGAAGTAAACATCACTAGCCCCATTATTTAGAAGGACTTCTAACGTATAGCCCATCATTTCCCCGGTACAATCATCGATATTGGTTTCCAACATGATCATCTGCTCATCAACATGTTCTTTACGATGTGCAGGGTCCTTTTCACTGACTACAAAAAGTGTGGTCAATTGATTACCGCAACTTCCTTGATAACTCTTTTCAAATAACATTGGCTCCTGTGAAACTGTGACATAGTCAGCGAGAAAGAAAGAGGCAGGATTGGATAAGGACGCCTCTTTTACAAGGGTACAGGGAAGGGATATTAATCGATGTGTATGCTCAGGATTTTGTAGATCCCTTTTGGTTATATCGAGCGTTTCGACCAATTCAATCGTTATATTACAGGTTTCCATCAACGATGTTACACACCGATAAGCGTGCAATTCTTTTTGGTCGATGTCAGGGTTATCGGTAAGTCCAGGAACCTGATCTTTCTCCTCTGGATTTCCGTTTTCCATCCATCCACCACACGCTTTTGAATACTCCTGTACATATGGAATCATCAATAATGCTTCATAAACGCTTTGCATCATCAAACCATTGCTGACAAGCATTTTTAATCTCATCTTAAACCACCTGAAGTTAGTTGTTAGTTATAGTTTAACACTTTTCTACATCTTTGGGTGTAGAGCGGTCTTAGACTTTCCATCGGTCCATTTAGGTAGGAAAAGTTCAATCTCGGTTCTGACGAAAAGAAACGATTTCTTCAATAAACTAAAACTAAGAAATCAAACACTTAAGGAGTTGCTTATAAATGAAGGAAAAACAGGTCGTCATGATTACCGGGGCATCTAAAGGGCTAGGAAGAGCAGTCGCGAGAGCATTTGCGAAAAATGGAGCGAATCTTGCAATTTGTGCTCGTGGTGAAGTGAAACTGGATGAAGCGGCAAGAGAACTCGAGGCATTAGGGGCTGAGGTCCTTGCAGTAACTGCTGACTCATCCGATCCAAGAGATATCGAGCGTTTCGTTTCGCTGACAGAATCGAATTTCGGAAAAATTGATGTGCTCATCAACAACGCGTCCAGACTTGGACCAAGTCCGATGCCGTATTTAGCAGATTATCCTGGGGACGATTTTCTGGATGTCTTGCGTGTCAATGCAGAAGGTCCTTTCAGACTTACGAAACGCGTTTTGCCAGGTATGCTGCAACGAGATTCTGGTTCGATCATCAACGTTACCTCTGAAGCGGGGAATGTTGGTTATGCAGGCTGGGGAGCGTATGGAGTTTCCAAGTTTGCATTGGAAGGATTGACCGAAATTTGGGCGGATGAATTGGAAGAGACCGGTGTCCGAATCAATATGGTCGACCCGGGTGAGATGAATACGGAAATGCACGACCTTGCTGTTCCGGATTGTGATTATGAGCTTGCAGAACCAGAAGATTTGACAGATGTCTTTCTTTATCTCGCATCTGATGCATCACAGCACGAAAATGGAAAACGGCTAGAAGCGCAAAGCTTTGTGGTAGGGAAGAGGTGAATGGTATGGTGTTAGCTGCAAAGAAACCGTTGAAATTCCATCTCCCTGGTGAATTGAATGCCTCGATGCCTCCAGAAGTAAGAGGGTTGAGACGGGATCATGTCAAAATGATGGTTCTCGATCAAGTCAATGGAGAAACAAGGTATGATCATTTTCATCATTTAGAAAACTATCTGGATAAAGGTGATTTACTTGTATTAAATATAAGCCGTACGCTTCCAGCTTCTTTCAAGGTGAAAATAAGAAGAGACTGCAGGATTGTCCAAGAAAATGTTGAAATCCGGCTTGCGCAAAGGAAGAGCAACTCGGTTTGGAAGGTTCTGATTGTGGATGCAAAGGTTCAAAAAAACGATGTCCTTGTTTTTTCCCCGAACCTGACTGCTTTCGTGCGATCGATCAATCGTAAAGAGCCGCTTGTGACGGTCTGTTTTTCATCAAGGGGAAATGAGCTCTACAATCAGTTGTATACGTTAGGAGAGCCGATTCGTTATGAATATATCCATCACGATTGGAGTCTCGAACATTATCAAACGGTTTACGGGACTGTTCCAGGGTCTGTTGAAATGGTTTCGGCAGGAAGGGCGTTCAGCTGGGAAATGCTGCTTCGTCTAAAGAAAAAAGGTGTAAAGGTGTCGACCGTTACCCTTCATACCGGGTTAAGCTATTTTACAAACGATCAGTGGCAAGTAGCTCCAGCTGATAGTCTTGAAGAATATGAGGTTCCAGGTGAAACTGTCCATGAAATCAATGAGACTAAACAATCAGGAGGAAAGGTGATTGCAGTGGGGACTACGGTCGTCCGTGCCCTTGAATCTGCTGTCGATCAGCAAGGTAACCCAGTTTCGAAAAAAGGATGGACGAACCTGCACATCCACGAAGACTATTCCTTGAACGTCGTGGACGGCCTCATCACCGGATTCCATGAACCAGAAGCAAGTCATCTTGATATGTTGTCAGCGTTCATCTCACCTCGTCTTTTGAAAAAGGCCTATCAGGAAGCGATTAGAGAAAAATACCTATGGCATGAATTCGGGGACATGAACTTTATCAGTGGGGGAGTTGCACAATGACATTCCACCATGTCGCGATTGAAACGAATCGCATGGAGCGAGCTGTCCGATTTTACGAAAAACTCGGGTTCAAGTATGAATCTGAAATCGAGCTGTTAGGTGAAAAAATCATCTTCTTGCAATTGAATGGATTTCGTCTGGAGCTGGTATTGGTCGATGAAAGCTTGAAGTTGACGTCGAACAAACACATTGCATTTGAAGTAGAAAATCTTGATGCTATGCTTGAGAAAAATCCGGAATTCACGTTGTACGAAGGACCATATTCATTTGAAAATGGGTGGAAATCGGCTTTCATATTGGGACCGAGCGGAGAAATCATCGAATTGCTTCAAACGAACTGAGATGGATGTGAAATTGCATCCATCTTTTGTTGATTTTATAAAATTAGTGAGCGGATTTGGAAGTATATTATCCAGAAGAATTTACCTGTAAGCAGGATATCATCATCTTTTCTCTAATTAACCAAATAGAGAGGGGGAGGGTTATGACAGTTGCGCGTGCACAGATCGTCCATGAAAAGTTGGAAGCTGCAGTCAACTTACTTGATTTACATAATGTAGACACATGGCTCATTTTAACGAGGGAAGGCTATGATCCAAGCCTGCCATTTGTGACGGATATACTACCGAAGGATAAAACTGCAATCTTCATCAATAAAAATGGATCACACCAGGCTATCGTTTCTAACGAAGATTATCAGGTTTTCCAACAGACGGAAGTCTTTTCAGACGTCATTACATATGACGGGCATATGGATGAGGTGTTCCTGAAAGTGTTCCATACACTTGATCCTCAAAAATTGGCGTTGAACATTTCGCTTTTTGATCATTTGTATGATGGACTCTCATTAGGCCTTTATCATTGGCTGGAGCAGTTGATCGGACCGGTGAAAATGCAGCAGATTGAAGTGTCGAGTGAACCACTCCTGCAACAATTGCGATGTGTCAAATCGGAAGCGGAAATTGAAGCAGTGAAAAAAGCGGTCGACCACACTACGGATATTTTTCAGGAAGCCTTCATGATAATGCGAGTGGGGATGACGGAAAAAGAAATAGGACAGCTGTTTGTTGATGGAATGAAATCAAGAGGTGTCACAAACGGGTTAGGGAAGCCTTATGATTTGCCGCTTGTGTGCATTGTACGGTGTGGACTTGCACATCGGAAACCAGGTGATCATACGGTCAAACCGGGGGACATTGTGATCGTCGATTTCAGTTTACGGTGTGAAGGCTATGTATCAGATATTGCGAGAACGTGCTATTTCTTGAAAGAAGGCGAAATTGAACCGCCGGAAGATGTGCAGAAAGCTTTTGCAGCTGCCCTTGAGGCGATTTCCAGATCAATCGATGCATTAAGACCAGGTACGAAAGGTTATGAGGTCGATGCAGTCGGCCGGGCGTGTATTGAGGAACATGGGTACCCGACCATCCGTCACTCAGTAGGACATCAGGTCGGTCGTGCGACACATGATGGGGGGACCATCCTTGGACCAAGAAGGACACCACCTCGTCCCCAGGTAGAAGGCGAGATCCAACTAGGGGAGATATATGCCATTGAACCGACCGTCATCCAGGATCATGGACTTCCCTGCATGCTGGTCGAAGAGAATGTCCTGGTAACTGATCATGGACCAGAAGTTTTGAGCAAGCGTCAGCTTCAAATCATCACGATCCCATATGAAGGGGTGAATTGAATGAGTCTTCAAAAAGAGAACTTGCAGAAATCAGTAGAGGTGTTAAATGAACAACAAATCGCTCTATGGCTCATTTTTACAAGTGAGGGGAGTGACCAATGTCTTCCGTTCGTAACAGGTGTTGAAACCGTGGGACCTGGAGCTTTTCTCATAACAAGGGATGATCGGAAGCTTGCAGTCTGCAGTACGATCGATGCCCAGGACATCGAAGAATGCGGTTTATTTGATGAGGTCAGGACGTACCAACAGGGTGATCTTGACGAAACTTTGAAAACAGTGGTCGAAGAAATTGCTCCTTCTAAAATAGCAATCAATTATTCTGAAAAATTTCCATTAGCCGATGGGCTTACAACTGGAAGGTTCAGATGGTTGAAGGAAATGCTTGAAGATGTCTATATCGGAGAGTACGTTTCTTCAGAAGTGATCTTAAGAAGAATATCAATTGAAAAACCTCCTGCTTTTAATGTGTGAATCATGTACGTTCTTGGAATGGAGAGAAAAGCTGAGGATTCAATTAGAGTCTTCAGCTTTTTTCAATGGACAGAACTCTCAATAGCATAAAAGTTTGTATGCTGAACTTGTAGTAGGGGAGGTGTTGTATTTTGCCAAAATGTGAGAACTGTAACACTACATTTAAGTGGAGTAAAATCTTGAGAGCAAATTTGTTTTATAGCCCTATTCCATGTAGCGAGTGTAATTCAGAACATAAGATTGCATTCCTTTCAAGGTTTATGATGACATCTTTGACTGTTTTACCAATTTTGATTTTTGGTTATTATTTGTCCCCTATTAACGGTTTACTCACTATGATAATAGGTTTATGCATCGCTATTCTTGGCTTTTTGATTGCACCCTATTTAGTAGAGTATAAGCAAATCAGGAATTAGGTTTTTTCATAAGAAATAATATTCTTTTATATCACTTAAAACTTTTTTGATATCTGATGTGTCTTATATTTAGAAGAAGAAAGAAGTAGGGGGGAAATCATGGGGGAGGAGCTTGTAAAAAGAGCGAAGCGCGGCGACGAAGACGCTTTTACAGAAATCATACATACTCATAAAAAACTGCTCTATCATGTCGCTTATAGATATTTCCATAATGAACATGATGCGCTTGAAGCCATTCAGGAAACGACCTTCAAAGCATACCGTTCCATAGGGAAACTTAAAGATCCTTCCTCAGCAAAAGCGTGGTTGCTGAGGATTCTGACAAACTATTGCCTGAATGAGGTCCGGAAAAAGAAGCGGCTGATCCATGACGAGTGGTTGATAGAATACGAAGAAGCACTTTCTGACGAATTTGATCTCAATGATCGCATTGTCTTAAAAGAAAAGATCATGAGTTTGAAGAAAAATCTTCAGAAGGTGATTTTTCTAAAATATTATCAAGGATTCACCACAAAAGAGATTGCACAAATTTTAGATCGACCAGAAAGTACGATAAAGACGTGGGTCTATAAAGCACTAAAACAATTACGAGTACAGTTGGAGAGAGAAGGTGCTGCTGATGGACGATAAACAAATACGTACACCTGAGTCGATTGACCATTACATTCACAAGGGAATCCAGAAAGGCAAACGGTTTAAACGGATCCAGAGAAGGTCGATTGTCAGCCTCGCAACTTCAATGGCACTGATTTTGTTGTTAATTACCAGCGTACGCATCTCACCAGCGTTTGCCGATACAATCAAGACATTACCCGGAATGCAAGTGATTGTCGAAATGATCCAGGGAGACAAAGGCTTGGAAGATGCAATTTCAAATGATTTCATTCATGAGGTGAATGAAAAAGAAACACATGAAGGAATTACTTTATCTGTGGATCGAATCATCGTTGATCAGGCAAGGATGATTCTTTTCTATTCTGTTGAAACCACTAGGGATCATGAATATTTGCGCTTGCACCGCATCAATATGCTGGACGGGAATGGAGAAGAAATACAAGCAGGCATAGAATACGGAGACCCGCATGAAAGCGAAAATCTACAGGAAAATAAGAAAATGAATGGTAAAATTGTTGCGACATATGCAGAAGATGTACAAGTTCCAGAAGTAGTCCAGTTGAAGTTAACATTACAAGATGCAGATTCTCCTTCCGCTATCCATACTGAAGCCAGGACTCTGGATTCGGAGTGGGATATCGAGATTCCAATCAAAAAAGAGTGGTATGCGGATACACGAGAAACCATTCAGATTATGGAAACAGTTGAGATGGAAAAACAGAAAATCCACTTCGAAAAAGCTGTAATCGATCCTACGCTGATTGCACTTCACATTAAATATGATGAAACGAATGAGATGCAGCTCTTCAGGTTTGATGATTTGAAGCTGATGGATGATACGGGCCAAGTGTGGGAGCCGATTCAGAACGGCATAATCAGTTCGGGTCAAGATGGCGACTTTACGCTGTACTTTCAGAGCAACTATTTCCGGAAGCCTGAGGAGCTTTATTTGTCCGGTAGTTCAATCAGGGCAATTGATAAGGATGAACAAGAGGTTGTTGTCGATCTTCAGGACGAAAAGTTGACCCAAGCGCCAAGCGACGGGAGGATCCAATTGGATCAAATCAATCGTGAAGGTATGGATGTTGAATTTGAGTTTTTGATTAGAATGTCTGAGGTAGATAAAGAAAACCATTTTTATGATATTCTTGAATATAAAACTCAAAATCAAAATAGAGGGGCATCAGGATTTTCTAACTCCCCTGAAGATCCAAAACTCCTAAGGTATTTTTTAAGCGTAAATAATTTAACGGATTCAAATAAAGTGGTTTTTAAAATCATTGATTATCCGTACCGTATCCAGGATCCGTTCAAAATAAAGATCAAATAGCAGCAGTATTTCTTATGGGGCGGTTCGGTTCCATCCGAGCAGTCCCATATTGCACTAAAAGAAAGTATAAAGATATTTTCTTCAACAAAGTACAACTAATGCTCAGCCATCACCAAAGGCTTGGCTGAGCCAAAGTTTACTTTAATACTATGTTGGCGAGATTATCAAAACAGGAAGGGACAAGGTAAAGTGGAACGAGTAGATGTAGCTTATTCACTCATATTTGATGAATAGAAGAAAAAAGTATTGATTGTACATAACACGAAGTATGACAATTGGACGTTGCCTGATGGTGCAGTAGAAGTTGGTGAAACATTGGAAGAGGCTGCAGTTCGGGAAGCAAGGGAAGAGACAGGATTGAAAATCGAAGTGGAGAATCTTGTGGCTGTTAATGAAGCTTTCATGACAAAGAATGGGCATCACGCTGTATTCTTCACATTTAACGCAAGAATCATCGAGGGTGAGATTTCAATTCAAGATACAGAGACCATTTCCGATGTAGAATGGATGGATATCCGCACAGCTAATGAATGGATGTCCTATCCTCCAAATGGGATTGAGCGTTTCCTGGAAAATTCCATCCCTTATGTATACCAAGGTAAAGTTTGATGGCACAGTGGACACCTCAAAGAAAAGTGTTTTAAAAAGTAGAATTACAGGAACAGATAATTGTAAAAGTATTATTAGTTTCTGAGAAAGCCACTGTAGAAATAATAAAGGAGGAGATCAGGATGAGTGACGTATTGTTTACATCACATGCGACAGCAAAAGGTGGAAGAAAAGGACATGTCAAATCAGATACAGGGCAAATCGACCATGACCTTGTAATGCCCACAGATGATACGGATAAGGAAGGGACAAACCCTGAAGAGTTATTCGCAGCCGGGTATTCAGCGTGTTTTGATGGCGCTCTGAATTTGATGGCTTCTAGAGAGAAAAAAGAAATCGACTCCACTGTGACAGCCGATGTCAGTTTTATGAAGGATTCTAGTGACAACGGTTTTAAGATTGGTGTTACCCTGAATGTTGAAGTGAATGGCGTCAGTCAAGAAGATGCCGAAGATCTAGTGAAGAAAGCACACGATTTTTGTCCATATTCAAAAGCGACCCGAGGTAATATTGACGTAAAACTCAATACGAAAGCTGTTTAGAAACTGAAAAATATACACTTCGTGAAACTGGCCTTTATGGCCAGTTTTTTTATTTCAATTAAAGGAAGTATAATAATACTTTCTTCAGTATCAGCGCAACTAGGGCTCAGCCTGCACCAAAGGTTTGACTTTGCCGTTTTCTTTAGTGGAGTCCTGTCATTCAATTTGGGAGAATTCTACAGTATTCGTTTTCATTCATCGGGCGAACACTTAAAAGAGCCAAAAAAGATGACTGCTTGATGCAGTCATCCTCCTATATGGGACATTTCCACTTTGGATTTTCTTTTCGTGTGTGCCGTTCTCTCCTCGGAATAGCGGTCTTTCCGATTTGTCCATATCCCTTTGATGATTTCCTTCATTTCTTCATTCGTAGCACCATTCCGCAAAGGACCGCGCAAGTCATGTCCTTTCGATGAGAAAAGGCAGGTGAAGAGCTTTCCTTCTGCAGAAAGTCTGGCTCGGTTGCAGGATGAACAGAAAGCATCTGTGACTGAGGAGATGATACCGATTTCGTCATCGGATCCTTGGTATCGGTACCTCGTCGCTACCTCACCTTGATAATTTGGTTCGATTGGTTCAAGCGGCATTTCTTCGTTGATTCGTTCTATGATCGCTTTTTTTGAGAAGACATCATCCATTTTCCAGCCATTCGAATTCCCGACATCCATATACTCGATAAACCGTATGATGATGCCTTGTTCACGGAAATACTTGGCCATCGGTACTATATCCTGGTCATTGACTCCTTTTTGGACGACCATATTCATCTTGATGCCTAGGCCTGCCTCTTTGGCAGCATCAATACCTTTTAAAACCGTATCCACTGAAACATCGCGTCCATTGATTTTCTTGAAACGTTCGTCATCCAGTGTGTCCAAGCTAATCGTTACACGATGCAGACCTGCAGCTTTCAATTGCTTCGCATACTTCGGCAAAAGAGAACCATTGGTCGTCATCGCGATGTCTTCAATATGATCAATGGAAGAAAGCATCTCGATCAAACCTGGCAAATCTTTCCTCATTAAGGGTTCGCCGCCTGTAATACGGATCTTTTTGATTCCCGAAGTGTCTTGGAACAATTGAGCTAGTCTTGTTATTTCTTCAAAGCTCAACAGCATATTCTTTTTTAAAAATTCGTAATCAGGACCGAATATGTCAGCAGGCATACAGTAATGACACCTGAAGTTGCAACGGTCAGTAACAGAAATCCGTATATCACGGAGTGGACGTTGTAGTTGGTCCAAAACGTTCATAGCGGGCTGTCACCTCCTAATGGATTGGTAATTCAAATAATCCGTTCTGGGTGTGTATAAACATTCATCTTATTTCCTCTTATGAAACCAGCCGTTGTTATATTCAAGTCTTCAGCAGCTTGGAGGGCAAGTTCAGTTGGTGCGGATTTTGAGAGTAGGATGCCAACTCCGATTTTTGCAGCCTTCATAAGAATTTCAGAAGAAATCCGTCCACTGAAAACAAGGATTTTATCTTGTACTTTGATCTTATTCATTAAGCAATGTCCGTAAAGTTTATCAAGGGCATTGTGTCTGCCGATATCTGTACGTGAAACGATGATTCCCTCTTGTGTACATATGGCAGCATTGTGGACGCCACCTGTTTCGTGAAACGTACCGCTTGATAATTGAAGCTCATTCATCAGGTTGATACCTTGCTTAAATGTTATCTTTTCTTTTGACATTGATGACTTTGCGGTTCTCACATCATTTTGGAAGTAAAAGGATTGTCTACTTTTACCGCAACAGGATCCGATGAAACGTTTCGTATGATCGTGAATCGAAGGAGTGATTTCTGAAGTGGTTTCAATATAGGCAAATCCTTTATCTTCATCCAAAGAGATGGAAGTGACATCACGTTCAAAAATACGGATGATTCCTTCTGATGCAAGAAAACCGATCACCATTTCTTCAAGATGAGTTGGTGTACATACCATTGTAGCAAATTCATTGCCATTCACCCTAATGGTAAGCGGATATTCTGTAGCAACGATATCTTCTTTTTCTGTCACTTTACCATCCTGGTAGGCTTTGATTTTGCGCCTTGTTTTCATGATCTCCTCCATCGTATCCCTCGCTCCATAGTTCAATGGTTTCTTCCATCATTATATCTCATTTCCATGTTTTATGTGGTTGAGGTGTTTGAAAAAGGAGCTGGAAATGACTATATTGGGAAAACTCTTCTCAAATTCAATCGATTTTTGAAGTTAAAAAAGCGGAATTTTCCCAATAACGGAAAAGAGAATCCCATGTTATACTGAAGTAGACAATCCCCTTAATACTCTGACACCGCCCATACCTTTTTTGGTGCAAGCACTCGTTGCTTGCACTCTTTTTTTGGTGCGTTTTCCTTTCGAAAATCAAAATATTTGTTATGAATGCGCTTACATGATACTATTTTACAAAATCATCACAGAAATTTTTACCAACAAGAAAGGTCATCAAGAGTTGCTTCACAAATTTTAGAATGTGAGGGGAGATAATGTGTCAGATAAGGTGAAAAATCGTTGGTTAATTGCTTTATGTGGTGTAGGTATCCATTTATCGATCGGTTCGGTTTACTCCTGGAGTGTGTTTACGAAACCTTTGATGAATCAATTCGACTGGAGTTTGAGCATGGTTTCCTGGACGTTCAGTATTGCGATTCTGTTTCTAGGCCTTGCAGCGGCGTTCATGGGTCATTTTGTAGAAAAGCATGGCCCCAGGAAATCAGGTATCATCTCAGCGCTTTTTTTTGGACTTGGACTTTTGGGATCAGGACTCGCGATCAACTTTGAATCTCTTATTCTCCTTTATATTAGCTACGGCGTATTTGGTGGAATCGGACTAGGGATTGGGTATATCGCGCCTGTCTCTACATTGGTGAAATGGTTTCCAGATAGGAGAGGTCTTGCAACAGGACTTGCGATCATGGGCTTTGGTTTTGCTTCACTGATTGCCAGTCCAGTGATCAATTCATTAATCCACCTCGTAGGAATAGCAGGAACCTTTTATACACTAGGTATCGTGTATTTGGCAATCATGCTTTTATCCTCCTCGTATCTTTCGCCACCTCCTGAAGGATGGAAGCCTGAAGGTTTTGAGGAAACGATGGACAAGCGGAAAAATAAAACACAGGACCTTTCACAGCTTACTGCGAATGAATCTCTTAAAACAAGACGGTTTTGGTTCTTATGGCTAATGTTATTCATCAATGTTACTTGCGGGATTGCAATAATATCTGTTGCATCTCCAATGGCTCAGGAGATTGCTGGTTTAAGTGCGGCAGCTGCAGCTACGATGGTCGGAATCATGGGTCTTTTCAACGGTTTGGGTAGGATTGGCTGGGCTTCTTTATCAGATTACATCGGCCGGCCGAATGTGTATACAACATTCTTCCTGATCCAGATTGTTCTATTTCTCCTATTACCAGTGACAACAGCAGCTTTATTATTCCAGGTTTCAATATTTGTGATATTGACGTGTTATGGCGGAGGCTTCGCTTCAATCCCAGCTTATATAGGGGATTTGTTTGGCACGAAACAGCTAGGAGCGATCCATGGATATATTCTAACTGCCTGGGCTGCAGCTGGACTAGCAGGACCGGTTATTGTTTCTTGGCTGCGTGAAGTTACAAAAAGTTATACACTGACCCTTTATATTTTTGCTGGAGCATTTATAGTAGCACTTCTCGTGTCGATCCTTATACGTTCTGATATCAAGAAACTGAAAAAAGAAAATAAAGATAGATTAGCGAGTTAGCAGTCAAGTTTCATGTCCCTAATACAAAATGACTATAAACCCGAATATTCTGACGTTGTTTTTTGTGGGTAGGAAAGTTGGGAAAATTTTTGTTGTCAGCCATCGATTTTTCTGGTGTAAATCCAATTGTTTTCCCAATAACAAACGCTTTAGTACCGTGTTATACTAAAGTAGACAATCCCCTTAAAACTCTGACACCGCCCATACCTTTTTGGTGCAAGCTCTCGTAGCTTGCACTCTTTTTTTGCCTTCTCATGAGTTCTTCGCTGCGGGGTCTCGCCTGGCTCGCTGGTCCGCAAGAGTGTCGGGAACTTCACTTGAAACCAACAAATTCGTTAGAACATAAAAGATAAATTGAACATTCCACTGCCATAAGCTTTCAGCACCCTTTTTTACACCATTCCATTAACAACAAACACCTTTCAAAAAAAGATTGTTGAAAAAATCTTAAAATAGTACTGACAGTCGAAAACTATAATAGAAATGTCAACGCGGATTGAATACATATGAACATTTTTTCGGTAAATGAATCATCATATAGTTTATATCCATCAATCTGGGGGTAAATTGTTATTGTTTATAGATACCAGCAGATTATGGATTCAACGAGGATCGGCTCATCTCATAAAAGAGCGGCTCTAAAATTTTCACACCACCTGAGCTGTGTCTTTTGAATGTGTCGATCCAATCCATGATTAAAACTTTGAGTTTTTAAGTTTCTTAAAAATGTAAAGGAGCGGCGGCGATGAATGTTTTTTCAATTGATGCACTAGAAAATCGACATGTTATTGTGACTGGTGCAAGTGGAGGGATTGGGAGCGAAACAGCCAAAGCTGTGGTGAAGATGGGTGGAAAAGTAACAATCACCGCAAGAGATGCAAAGAAGTTGGACCTGTTGAAACAAGAGCTTACAGAATATACACCACAGGACAATATCAATTTACATATAGCCGACTTGACGAGTGAAAATGAACAAACTCATCTTGTAGATAAGGCGGTTGAAAAGCTAGGTCCAGTGTATGCATTGGTGAATTGTGCAGGAATAACTGGTGGCGGAATTGTTGATGATACGTCAAAGGAAGAGTTGGAATTCATCATGGATCTGAATTATACATCAGCAGTCATGTTGACCAAACTCGTCTATCAAAGTATGAAACAGCAGAAACGTGGGGCCATCATCAATGTTTCGTCTTTATCAGGTTTAAGAGGAACCTATGGGAATACGGCCTATGCTGGGTCAAAATTCGCGCTGATCGGATTCACGCATTCTTTCGCGTTTGAAGCGATCGAATACGGAGTAAGAGTCAATGCTGTCTGTCCAGGTTATGTGAACACGCCTATGGGCATAAAAGCAATTGAAAAGAGGGCAGTGCGTAACGGAATCACTTTTGAGGAACAATTGAAAAGTATCGAAAATGAATATCCGTCAGGAAAATTGACCCAACCTGAGGAAGTTGCCAATACGATTGCATACTTGCTTACCGATGCAGCACCTAACATTATCGGGGAATCGGTTAAAATTTCTGGTGGAAGTGTCATGCGTTAGAAAAAGCAAAAGGGACTAACCTGGTCGGATAGTCCCTTATTTGTTCCACTTGAAGAAAGTATAAAAATACTTTGTTCAGTATAAGCGCAACTAAAGATCAGCCTGCGCTAACGGCCTGGCAAAGCCCGAGTTTTTCTTTATCCTGACAAGCTATGCTCTTACAGCTTCTTTCAACTGTTTACCAGGCTTGAATGCTGGAGTACGTGTTGCAGGAATTTGAATGACTTGACCTGTCTGTGGGTTACGTCCTTTTCTTGCTTGGCGTTCACGGACTTCAAAACTACCAAACCCGATCAGCTGGACGTTTTCTCCGTTTGTAAGTCTTTGAGTAATCGCATCAATAACTGCATTGACAGCTGTAGTAGAATGTTTTTTGGATAATCCTGTTTGTTCAGCAACCTGTTGAATCAAATCACGTTTGTTCATTTTTTATTCCTCCTTGGATATTGTTCAGTAGAACATTATGTATCTACCATTCTTACCGGTTTTGATTTTTATATACATCCATACTCTAAAAAATCAAAAAATATCCAGGACGGTAAAAATGCGGGTTGTTTGTGGTAATTGAATGGCTGTCGTGAAAATCAATATTAGATACAAAAAATAAAGGAAGGCTGACCCGCTAAAAGGCCTTCCTTCCTGTAAATGAGTTTATGATAGTTCCGGTAATATTCGCACTTCCGGTTTCATTGGTGAACTACAGAGTGGACAAGCTGGTTCAGAATCAAACGTCAACCCATCTCTCATCCATCCAGAACAATTATCGTTTGTACAGCTCCAAACTTTCGTTTCCACTTCAGGGATTGGTTCTTGTTGATTCTTTGAGAAAAATGCCATTGCTTCCACCCTCTTTATCTTAGTATCTCTATTATAACCAATTTTACAAAATAATATAGTTCAGAAGTTCAAGGTTAGGGTGAAAAAGGTAATGAAATGTGTAAGAACATACATATTAATTAACATCAGGGGGCGAAAATAATGGAATTATCGAATAAAGTTACAGTGTCGTTCACTCAGCTCATGAGTGATATCCAACAGTTTCTTGAACACAACCGGAAGTACTTTGAATTTTATCGTGTCAGGGCTTGGATTTGGAGTGCTTTTGTTCCATTCATTCTTTTTGTTCCGACTTACTTATTGCTTGCAGCATTTGATCAGTTCAATTTCTCCTCCATCGTACAGTTTTTCTTAAGTCTTTTTCTATTCATCACCTGGATTGTGACGCCAGGAATGTTTTTATATATCAATAAAGACCGTCATATCATCTCAAAAATATGGTTATGGACATGGCTTGGTTTGAATCTAGCTTTCATCATTATTTGGATCATTGTTTTCACATGATTGATTGGAATATCAGAAGGGTGGCGCTTTTACAGGCCATCCTTTTTTGTATTTAAAGAAAGTATAAATACTTTCTTCAATATAAGGGCAACTAAGGCTCAACCTGCGACTAAGCTTAGCTTTGCCTGGTTTTCTTTATTTTGTAAAAGAGTTTGCTCCAGACAGATCGATTGCCTGTCTCAAAAATGCGCTGATTGGGGCAGGAGGAGACGCCAGAAACGAGAAGCTGTCCCGAAAAGGCGCTAATTCGGACAGGAAAATGAAACCCTGTCCGAAACGGGGTCAACTTCAGACAGGAGAAGAGGAAAAAGCAAAACCCTGTCTGAACCTGGACCATCTCCGAACAGGAGCAGACTCCGACTGCAGGAAAGACTCCATTTTTCTGAAATCTCAGTCTTGAGACGGAGACGAATACGTTCCCTGGATTGTTCTAGCTTTCTTGCAATCGAGGTATTCTTATATTAACAGTAAAAAAGAAGGGGAATGGCAACATTTGTCTAACTTTAAAAGATGACCCTTCATAAAAGATAAAGGTGTGTGGTCAGATGAAATTGAGGTCTGGAGGACAATTTGTAGTAGCTGTAATTTTTGTGCTTATCGGATCCATGTTGCTTCTTGTCAACCTGGGTATGATTTCCATGGAAATAGATGAAGCGTTTGTTTTCTTGTATCCTTTTGTAATATTGTTGCTTGGTTTGAAGTGGTTATTGGAGGCGATGTTTACAAAAGGACGTCGGGGAAGTTGGTTCATGGGCTTGTTTTTGTCGGTCATTGGTGGTTTGTTGGTCGGTGATCGTTTAGGAGTCATGGAGTTCCGGTTTGAACAAATCCTTAACTTATGGCCGTTATTATTGGTGTACATCGGAATCCGGATGCTTTGGGGAAGAGGGCCGAAAATAACAATTGATCGTAAAAAGAAACATTCGAAAAGTAACTTTGTCACAGATGTTTCGATGAAGGATGATAATTGGCATGTAGAAGATATGGATGAATGGAACGGTGTGGCTGACTTTGATTTCGATTACACACGGGCATTCATTCCAGATAAAGAAACGACTATCCAATTAGGAGGATGGGTAGGAGATATTAAAATCCTGATTCCAGAGGATGTCGAGTTTTGTGTTACATCCAACACTAAGGTCGGAGATATCAAAATCGGCAATTATAAAAAGGACGGTCTGTTGAAAGAGGCGAAGTATAAAACTGAAGGTTATGATGAAGCAACTAGGAAACTGACATTTGATTTCAAGTTTCAAGTTTTGGATTTGAAAATAAACCGGGTCTAGGGAGAGGATGTAATGAGTGAGAATCATAATGGAGTCAGAAGACTCTTTTACAGAACACATTTATTGAATGCAGTTTACACGACTGTGCTGATCTTCTTCCTATTTCAGATCCTCTACTATTTGAACCCCGCGGCTGATCGAATTGTGATCAGTCTCGTGGTTTCTATTGCTGTTTTTGTCGTATCATTCATCTTAGGGATCTACTTCAGCATTCGGAAAGGGCAAAGTTTGATCAATCGACTGAATGAAATTTCAGTAGGAATCACCAAATTATCACGCGGAAATTATGACTATCGAATCAGTGATGGTGAAGAAGATGAAGTCGGTGTCATCTCTGCAGAAATAAACCAGCTATCTGAAAAGATCCAAAAGCAAGTCCAATCTTTACAAAAACTTGCGAATGAAAAAGCTGAATACGCTGAAAAAGTACATACGGCAGCAACCATCGAGGAAAGGCAACGGTTGGCTAGGGATCTGCATGATGCCGTCAGTCAACAGTTATTTGCTCTGAATATGATGTCATCAGCTGCATTGAAGTTGTTTGAAACCCATCCTGAACGAGCTAAATCTCAGATCGAACAAGTGGTAGTGATGGCGAACAAAGCACAGGGTGAGATGAGAGCGTTGCTTTTACATTTACGGCCAATTGATCTCTCAGGTGAGAAATTGCATAGCGGTATCCGGGATCTGCTAAAGGAGCTTCAACAAAAATCCGGGATTGAAATCCAGTCGGAAATAAATGAAATCCCTGAATTGTCGCGTGGAATTGAAGACCATTTGTTCAGATTGATGCAAGAAGGACTTGCGAATGCCTTGAGACACTCTCAGGCAACAAAAATCACCATCAAACTTGATAGCAACCAGAAACATATCCGTATACATCTAAGGGATAACGGGGTCGGCTTCGACTTGAAGCAAAAGAAAAAGACATCTTATGGTTTGAAAACGATGCAAGAACGTTGTGATGAGATTGGCGGAATCTTTTCCATCACATCTGCGAAAGGTCAAGGAACTGCAATCGATGTTAAAGTTCCAATTGAAAAAGGGGATGAGAGCGTTGGAAAATCAGATCAAGCTTTTTCTGGTAGATGATCACGAAATGGTAAGAAGGGGATTAAGCTCGTATTTGATGACTGATCCATCCTTTGAAATCATTGGTGAAGCATCAAGTGGTAGTGAAGCCGTACAAAAACTGAAAGGACTGGACCCGGATGTCGTGCTGATGGACTTGATCATGGAAAATGGAAATGGAATCGAGGCAACGAAAGAAGTAGTCAAGATCCTTCCAGATTGTAAAATCATCATTCTCACAAGCTTTTATGATGATGAGCAAGTATTTCCAGCTATAGAAGCAGGGGCGTTCAGTTATGTACTTAAAACAGCTTCCGCTGATGAAATATCAGATACGATCAAAAAAGCCTATGCAGGTGAATCCGTGATCGAGTCCAAAGTGGCGCAAAAAATGATGAACAGGTTCAGGGCGAAAAAAGCATTGCCACATCACGAACTGACGAAGAGAGAACTTGAAGTGCTGGCTTTGATCGGTGAAGGGAAAACAAATCAAGAAATCGGCGATGTATTATTCATCGGAATCAAAACTGTCAAGACTCATGTGAGTAACATTTTAAGTAAATTGGACGTCTCAGATCGTACACAAGCGGCAATTTATGCAAATCGAAATAATCTCTCCAGTTAAATGGGGGAAACCGATCCTTAACTTGGATCGGTTATTTGTACTTGAAGAAAGTATAAAGTACTTTCTTCAGTATAAGACCAACTAAGGCTCAGCCTACGCTAAAGGCTTGGCTTTGCCAAGTTTTCTTCAAATTCTCTTATAATTCCTCTAAGTTAGCTACGTTCACTGTCATTTCGTTGTCCGGATTCTCTCGAGTGTAGACGCGGGCTGTATTGCCAGTTTCATCGACTTGTTGGATCCACACCGGGTTTCCGCGATAATGTACTGTGATTTCATTTGGTGATTCTAATATTTGTTTTGCTCTTCCTGCGTTCATAGTCTTTTCATCTCCTTTTACATTTAAAGAAAGTATAAATACTTTCTTCAATATAAGTACAACTAAGACTCAGCCTGCGGTATGGCTTGGCTTAGCCAAGTTTTCTTAATGTAACTTTTCCTAGTTTTGATCAATTGTATTGTTTTATTCATATTTATAAGCCGCAACCTCGTTCTAGCATTTATTTAGTATGATAAGATGAAAAAAAATAGATCAGGTAAAAGGTAGATGAATAGGATGGATGATCGTTACTCAAGACATACCCGGTTTTCGAAAATCGGCCGATCGGGACAAGAAAAAATTAGAAAGAAACATGTTCTCTTGATCGGTGCTGGAGCACTTGGAGCTAGCTGTGCCGAAATGCTGGTCCGGGCTGGCATAGGAACACTGACGATTGTAGATCGGGATTATGTTGAATGGAGCAATCTTCAAAGGCAACAGTTATATACAGAAGCTGATGCTGAAAATCAATTGCCGAAAGCTGTGGCTGCGAAAAAACGCCTCTCTGAAATGAATCGGGATGTTGTAATCCATGAACGGATAGAAGAGACGAACACTGCGACAATAGAAGAACAAATAGAGGATGCAGATTTGATCATCGATGCCACCGATAATTTCGAAACACGGATGCTTATCAATGATGCGGCTCAAAAGTGGCGGATTCCATGGATTTATGGAGCGTGTACAGGAAGCTATGGGTTGACGTATACGATTGTTCCGGGTGAAACACCATGCTTGGCTTGCCTTTTAGGTAAAATTCCATCAGGTGGTGATACGTGTGATACGGCTGGTATCATATCACCTGCTGTACAAATGGTGACAGCCCATCAGGTCGCAGAAGCCTTCAAAATAGTTGTCGAGGATTTTGGAGCACTTCGAAAAAACGTTGTCTATTTTGATTTATGGCATAACCAGCATACATCGTTAAAGGTCGAGCGTCTGAAAAACCCCCATTGCTTGAGCTGTGGTCCAGAAGCTGACTACCCCTATCTCGATGAGCGATTGAGTTCGAAAACAGCGGTTTTATGTGGAAGGGACACCGTGCAAATCCGACCGTTACCTGGAGTTTCGATTGATCGCAATAGGCTGGAAAGCAAATTGTCTCAACTGACGTCAAAAATCAGAAGCAATCAGTACTTATTACAAGTAGAAATCGAAGACACCAGGCTGGTCATTTTCAAAGATAGCCGGGTCTTGATTCATGGAACAAAAGATATTAACAAAGCAAAAGCGTTATACAATCGATATATAACTGGATAGGTCACCATGAAAAACGTCTTAACAAGGCGTTTTTTTAATGGAAAAGTATACTACCAAAGTATTACAGGTTGGGAAAATTGCGCGAGGATCTATTGGAATTTGTCACACTTATATCTGTTGTTTTCCCAATACAACAACCCCCGTAATTATGATAATCTTAATTTATTGATTGAAAATTCAAAAAACGACAGGAGGTGTCATTTTTGGTAATAGTTGTTGCTAATAATTTTAATTTAAAGTTTTTACAACAACTATAGTTTTTGCAATCAATACATACATCCAGAGGTTCCACAGAGAAGTTTTCATTAGAAATTAAGGGAGAGATGGATAATGAAACGTATATTGTCAATTATGGCGACGGCTGTTTTGATGGTATCGATCTTTACGTCAGGGGTATTTGCAGCCGGACAAGAAGAAAACCAATCAAATGAAAAGTTGAGAGTTTTGATTTCATCCACAAATGAGAACGCCTTGAGATCTGCTGGAGAAAACTACGGTAAACGATGGGATTTCGCTGAAAAAGGTTTCACGACGAATGTGACTGAAAAACAATACGAGGCTTTGAAAAAGAACAAGAACCTTGAGGTCTCACTTGTCAACAAAGTCTATTTAGATAAAGTAAGCCAAAGTGCAACCCGGACTGCTACACCTTCCGATCAGACGCCATGGGGAATGGAAGCGATGTATAATGACTCCAACCTAACTGCGACAAGTGGCGGAAGTGGTGTCCGTGTAGCCGTATTGGATACAGGTACTTATACTGATCACGTCGATCTGGTTGAAAACGTAGAACAGTGTAAAGACTTCAGTTCTAATCGTTCTCCGATTTTAGATGGACAATGTGATGATAAAAACGGTCATGGTACGCATGTTGCCGGAACCGTATTAGCAAATGGAGGGGCTGATGGCCAAGGTGTTTACGGTGTGGCTCCAGAATCCAAGCTTTGGGCATATAAAGTGTTAGGAAATAGCGGATTCGGTTATTCAGATGACATTGCAAATGCAATCAAGCATGCTGCTGACCAAGGAAATAGTCTTGGTGTGAATGTCGTCATTTCCATGTCACTAGGATCCAGCTCAAAGGATGCTCTTATATCGGATGCGGTAACTTATGCGATGAATAATGGCGCATTGGTTATTGCTGCTGCAGGAAATGATGGGCCGAATCCTGATACGATCGGTTACCCTGGTGGGCTTGCTGACGCTGTTGCAGTTGCGGCTCTTGAAGATGTACAAGAAAATGGGACGTACCGTGTAGCTGATTTTTCATCTCGTGGAAATCTTGATACAGATGGAGATTATGTCATCCAAGAAAGAGATGTAGAAGTTTCTGCCCCAGGTAGAGCAATCGAATCAACATGGAAGGATGGCGCTTATAATACGATCAGCGGAACTTCCATGGCAACACCTCACGTTTCTGGTTTAGCGGCGAAAATCTGGGCAGAGAACCCATCATTATCGAATTCAGATCTTAGAACTGAACTTCAAAACCGGGCAAAAGCAAATGACATCCTTGGTGGACAATATGCTGGCAGCGGTGATGACATCGCTTCTGGATTCGGTTTCCCGACAGTTCAATAACTGACTGCATTCACAAGGAACTGGCCTTTAAAAGGTCAGTTTCTTTTTTGGGCTCTTTTATAAAAGATTGTTCAGTATAAGCGCACTAAGGCTACCTTACGCTAAAGGTTGGGTTTGCCCAAGTTTTCTTTCAAGTTTTCTTTATTGAACTATTTTACATAAATTACGTCTTTATCTATGAAGTGTTATAGAAAATTGGGGGGAAATGAATGATTGAAGTCAAGGGACTCAGCCATCAGTTCAAGATTGGAAAGAAAGGCAAAGAAACGGTGATCCCTGTACTGGAAGGTATCAATCTGAAAGTTAACGCCGGTGAGATCGTGACCATTGTCGGTCGAAGCGGTTCAGGTAAATCGACTTTGCTTAATTTAATAAGTGGCTATATTCAACCAACTGAAGGTGAAATTTTTATCGATAATCAAAAGGTCACTGATTTTAACGAAAGTAAATGGGCAGATTTCCGTTTGAATAATCTTGGTTTCATTTTTCAGAGCTATCAATTGATTCCAAGCATGACAGCTTTCGAAAATGTGGAGTTGGCACTAACATTAAAAGGAATCAAGGAGAAAGAACGAAAAGCACAAACCGAAAAGATGTTCAAAAAGGTAGGATTGGAAAAGTTCATGGACCATTATCCAAGTGAACTTTCCGGTGGTCAGCAGCAACGGGTAAGTATCGCGAGAGCACTGATTTTAAATCCGCCGATCATTCTCGCTGATGAGCCGACAGGAAGCTTGGACAGCGAAACTGAAGACGATCTGTTGGATTTTATCAAGAGGCTTAACCATGAATTGGGCATCACTTTCTTAATCATCACTCATGATGATAAGGTCGCTCAAATTGGGGATCGCGTCATAGAAATCGTCGATGGCGCTCTAGATGAGGAGGCTTATGCATCATGAGGTTCAAAGATCAATTTCAATTCGTACGTAAAAATATGAAGAAGAACAAAACACGTATATTCATGACAGTTCTTGCTACTGCCATGGGTTGTGCGTTCTTGATCGTCCTGGCCTCAGTCGGTTTTGGTCTGCAAAAATCAATTGTTGAGGAAATTACACAAGATCGGTTGATGACTGAAATCCAGGTCCATGGAAAAGAAACGAATGGAGAAGAAGGAATTAATGGAATTACGATGGAGGACATCAACTATTTCGAATCCGTGGATCATGTAAAAACAGTAACAAGAAGACAGCAGGTTGAACAACAAGGTGATTTCCGACTAGGAGAATATCGTACAGATGGTACACCTGTTGTAGTGGATTATCCATCAGAAACAAAGGCGGGATTTGAACTTTCAGAGGGTAGATTGCCTGAATCAGACGAGGAAGTGGTGATTGGATATGATTTTGCGAACAGTTTAGCAAAGTGGAATGGGGAAGAGCCTCCTCCGCTTAATGAAGATGGAACCGTAAAAGAAGGCAGCGCATATGATGGTGAACTTATAGGTGAAACTTTGGACATGAAGGTCATGAAATATGAAGATGGAGAAGAAAAAAGCAAAATCATCCAACTTAAGGTCGTTGGCGTAGGAAAAAAGCCGACAAGAGAATGGATGCGGGATCAGAACGTGTTCATATCGGAAAAAGTTTTAGCAGATATCGAAGCGTTCACAGGTACGCCAAATGGAATGCTTGTTACTCCTGACATACCTGAAGAACATAGACCTTCATTAGAAAACAGGGAAGAAAGAGTCTATAACCAGGTGGCTATCTTTGCTGACGATACTGAAAATGTCAAAGCGATTTCAGAAGAACTGAAAAAGAAGAACTATTTCACTTATTCAGTGGTCAATGAAATGGAACAAATCAATTTGGTCTTCTTGATTGTAAAGAGCGGATTGATATTCATCGGAACAATTGCGATACTCATTGCCTCGATCGGTATTTACAATACGATGACGATGGCTGTCACAGAAAGGGCGCCTGATATTGGCATCATGAAGGCGATTGGTGCTAATCCTTCGACGATCAAGCGGATCTTTTTGATTGAAAGCAGTTATATCGGACTTCTTGGAGCCTTTTTCGGAACGATTGTCGCCTATATGATCACATTTGCGGTCAATTGGGCATTGCCGATAATATTGAGTAATGCGTTTGGTGAACCGATTCCAGGTGATTTCAAATTTTCATATATCCCATGGACGCTTCCATTGATCTGTGTGTGCATCTGTCTGATCGTGACGATTATCTCTGGACACAGACCAGCTAAACGTGCAACAAAAGTCGACGTGTTGAAAGCGATGAGGAGAGAAGTGTGAGTGAAGAAGTTATTTAGAGGGAATTCTTATTAAAAAGAACTAAAAGTCTGGATTCAGTCATTTAGAGGACACCAGAGCCCTTATCTACACGAACTCGTCATGGTTAACAAAAATAGAGGACACCAGAGCTCTTATCTGCATAAAAACAGTTGAATCGAATGGCTTTTTGATGAATTAGCGGAACAGATGTCCTCTAATTTTCAAAAACCACCATTTTCAGCGCAAATAGCGGAACAGCTGTCCTCTAAATTTGGTTTGTTGATAAAAGGGGCAGTCCAATGGACAAGCCCCTTTCTTCGCTATTTCCTTTTCTCTACTACTCCGATAGTACACCGGGATATGCAGATCAATTCTTCATTTTCATCTGTCACTTTGATTTCCCAGACCATCGTGGTTCTGCCTTTATGGACGGGGAGCGCTGTACCGGTGACAACACCATCCTGCTTGCTTTTGATAGGATTGGCATTAATTTCAATGCCGAAAACATGATGCGTTTCCAGATCGACATTCAGTGCTCCACCGATGCTGGCGGCGGTTTCTGCAAGCGCAACAGATGCACCGCCATGTAAAAATCCCATTGGTTGCTTCGTCCGTTCATCGACGGGCATCGTAATTTTCACACAATCCTTCGTTGCCTCGATTACTTCCATTCCTAATGCCTTTACAAGTGTTTTAGATAAGTCCATACAGCACCCCTTTAAGGACGGCTACCAATAAGAAAAGTGTCAGACACCTCTAACATTACATTTTGCGTCATCATTACGATTTTTCCAAAAATGTCGTTATATGCGGAGGTGATCAGACACTTATAGGTCAGCCAGGTTGAATTTAAAATTGGAGGAGATAGCTCACGATCAGACCGACAGTCAATGCAAAGCCGAAAACTGTGTTCGTTTGTGCTGTTGCAATCATTCCGGGCATCATTTTTGATGGTTCGCGATGCCCATGGAACAGCTTGACGGCATTGATTGCCTTCGGAATACTGACAAGGACGATCAACAGCCAGAAAGAAGCTTGTCCGATAAAAATCATCGTCAGGATCCAGGCGAATGAAAAAGCGAACATCCCACCAAGGAATTGGACTGCTCTTTTATGCCCAAGTAAAATTGCCAATGTCTTTCTTCCTTTTTCCTTATCTCCTTCTAAATCACGGATATTATTCGCCATCAGGATTGCACCAATCAAAATGGAGATAGGGACGGAAATCAGCATGCTATTCGTAGTGATAAATCCAGTCTGAATATAAAATGAGATCAGGATGATGACAAATCCCATGAAAAACCCTGCAACCACTTCACCAAGCGGTGTATAAGCGATCGGGTATGGACCTCCTGTATAGAAATAACCTGCAGCCATTGATACCGATCCGATGACGGCGATCCACCACGAGGTTGTTGCACTGATATAAACTCCAAGCAAAATGGCAAGAAGGAAGAATGCAAGTCCAACATTCAGGACTGTCTTTGGTGAAATGCCATCACGGACGATACCACCACCGATTCCCACAGACTCTGATGTATCGAGACCACGTTTAAAATCATAAAATTCGTTGAATAGATTAGTAGCGGCCTGAATCAACATCGATGCAACAAGCATTGCAATTAGCAGCAACCAGTTTAATGTTGTGTAGAAATTAGCAAGAGCCGCCCCGATAAATACAGGAATGAATGACGCAGTCAGTGTATGTGGCCGGAGCTGTCGATACCAGATCTTCCACTTGGATTCGATGATTTCAGGCATTTCTTTTTGGTTGGATGGGTCTGTAAAGTATTGTTCCATAATGATCGTTCACCTTTATCTTTAAGAACGCTGAATAGCGGTTCTAACCGTATTTTTAATCATTTTAAGTGTATGCAATGACAGTATGGGTGTCAACAACAATAGCTGGAAACAGTTGTGAATTGCGTACAATGGAAAAACAAGCCTTTTTCCTATATAATAGTATCGGAATGTCAACAGGCTAAATAAAATCATTTTTTATAAGACGTTATTCTGAATAAGTTGTCTTTGGCGAAGTTCACTCCTTCACACGGATGATCTGCAAGCTTATTTTACTGTAGGAGCTTGCCAGGCTTAACTTTCCGGGGAAGTGTCGTGAATTCGCTTTAACAATTTTTCTTATCAACATTAAGCCTTTTAGATAGATATAGACGTCGGAGGATGTTGGAGGGGAATGTCATGGCAGTTGTTAAACAACATGAATTGCTCGAGAGGTTGGAGCGTGCTAAACAAAAAGCACAAATGACTCGAGATAAAATTTTAGTCAGTCATAGAATTCAGGTTGATACGATTGACCCGCTCGTCGTTTTTAAAAATGGCAGTTCATTATATAGAGGTGAACGATCCTTCTGGTCCGATTCATTTGGTAAGTTGACGCTTGTCGGAATCGGTGAGGCACTTCGTTTGGATGTGGATGGAGAGGATCGTTTTTCAGAAATCAAAAAACAGTGGAAAGGGATTGTCGATCATCAGCTCGATGATTATCACACCACATATATTTATGGTACTGGCCCGATGCTTTTGGGGGGCTTTTCATTCGATACGCTTAAAGATAAGACTCCGTTATGGACCAATTACTCAGATGCGAGCTTCGTGCTTCCGGTCCATATGTTCTCGCTAATTGATGATAATGCGTATTTGACCACGAATCTGTTCGTAAGTGCTGACTCGGATATTCAAACACTTTTTGAAAAGGGTGTTCGTGAAAATGCTGAGCTGTTGAAGAAATGTGCGTTGGTTCAAACAGAAAACCGAAACCTGAGTTTGACTGAAATCGATCCTGAACAATGGAAGGACACGGTCGTCAAGACAACTTCCATGATCAATAAGGGACATGTCGATAAAGTCGTATTAGCAAGAGAAGTCATCGCACAGTCAGACTCTGAAATCTCAGCTTTCGAGACGCTTGTCAATTTAAGGGATCAACAGCCGAACAGCTTTATTTTCGCTTTTGAACGTGGGCATAAATGTTTCGTTGGAGCTTCTCCTGAACGTCTTGTCAGAAAACAGGAAGATATGCTGTTATCGACTTGTCTTGCCGGTTCGATCAAGCGGGGTTCTCATCATGAAGAAGATGAGCGTTTAGGGAAAGAACTTCTTTCAGATGATAAAAACCGTGAAGAACATGATTATGTGGTACAGATGATCCGTGGCGCATTGGAAGAGGTTGCGGGTTCAGTGGATGTCCCTGATCAACCTACTCTTTATAAAGGACGTGACATCCAGCATTTATATACACCGGTAGAAGTCAAAAAAGCAACAGATATCCCTTTTCTTGATGTTGTAGATCGTTTACATCCGACTCCAGCATTAGGTGGGCTTCCTCAACTCCGTTCGGTAGAAATCATCAGGGAGCATGAACGGCTCGATCGTGGTTGGTATTCTGCACCGATCGGGTGGATCGACCATTTTGATCAGGGCGAGTTCGCGGTTGCGATCCGCTCTGGTTTGATTTCGGATAATTACGCATCATTGTTTGCGGGATGCGGGATCGTAGGTGATTCCGATCCAGAGAGTGAGTATGAAGAAACACTCATCAAACTCAAGCCGATGCTAACAGCACTAGGAGGATCCACTGCATGACAATAGATCCGTTGACAGCTTATGTTGGAGCTTTTGTAGATGAATTAAGCAGAGTAGAAGTTCGGGATGTTGTCATCAGTCCTGGATCACGTTCTACACCGCTGGCGCTCATGTTTGCACAGCATCCGGATATAAAAGTTTGGCTGAGCGTGGATGAGCGCTCAGCAGCTTTTTTTGCACTCGGTATCGCAAAAGTGGAAAAGAAACCTGTGGCGCTTGTCTGTACGTCAGGGACCGCTGCGGCAAACTATTTTCCTGCGATTGTGGAAGCACATGAGTCGCGTGTTCCGTTATTGGTATTGACTGCTGATCGTCCACATGAATTAAGGGATGTCGGTGCGCCTCAAGCGATCGATCAGATCGGCATGTTCGGTAAATATGTAAAATGGTTCCATGAAATGGCGCTGCCGGATAACGATCCGAAGCTGATCCAGTATGTCCGTACGAAGGCTGCACGATCAGCAGCGATCACGATGAATGAAAAAAGAGGACCGGTCCATTTGAATTTTCCATTCCGTGAGCCGCTCATTCCGAGGTATCAGTATGAACATGCATTTGATGCAGGGAAAATGGACACTTCCTTTTTATCCTTCACTACAGGGAAACGTGATTTATCGGATGACGATTATGATATCTTGATTGATCAATTGAAGAACTTTGAAAATGGGTTGATCGTTTGTGGCCCGGGACAGTATGAAAACGCTATTTCCTCGTTACAAGAACTGGCTGATATTCTCAAGTTCCCGGTTTTAGCAGACCCATTGTCGCCTTTACGGACTGGATTTCATTCCAAAGACATAATCATTGAGAACTATGACGCGATCTTGAAAAGTGAAATCGTCCGGGAATGGACTCCGGATGTGATCATCCGATTCGGGGCGATGCCAGTTTCGAAATCTTACCTGCAGTATGTCCAGAAACACAAGGGCTGTACATACTGGACAATTGATGAAGGGGAAGGTTGGCGTGACCCGACACACTCGGGAGGCAGGATGATTTATGCAGACCCTGCACGGTTTTCCTGTCAAATCACTTCAAGAATCAAAATTCGCAGAGATGAATCAAACTGGATGGATAAATGGAGGACTGTGAATGAGCTTGCCCTGCAGGAGAGGGAAGCATTTGTGGGAACAGATCAACTGTTTGAAGGCAAGGTTTTTTCAGAACTCAATCGGCTATTGCCTGACGAGACAGCTCTTTTTGTCGGAAACAGCATGCCGATCAGGGATTTGGATAGCTTTTTTGGTAAAACGGATAAAGAAATCGAACCCCTCGCTAATCGTGGCGCGAACGGGATTGACGGTGTGATCTCGACTGCATATGGTGTGGCCGCTACCGGTCGACGTACAGTCCTTGTGATCGGAGACCTTTCTTTTTACCATGATATGAACGGTCTCCTTGCATCCAAACTCCATAGACTCAATATGACCATCATATTGGTCAACAATAGTGGCGGGGGGATTTTCTCTTTCTTGCCCCAGGCAGAACATACTGATCATTTTGAAGACCTGTTCGGAACGCCTACAGGGATTTCGTTCCGTGAAGCAACAAGAACTTATGGCGGGAACTACCAGCTTGTCGAAAGCTGGGGTGCTTTTGATGAAGCGTGTTCGATGAGTTTTGAGTCAGGTGGATTGGATGTTATTGAACTTCAAACAGATCGTGCACAAAATGTACAGCTGCACAGGGAATATTGGAAAAATGTAAGCGAAGCAATCAAAAAATGGGCGGATGTCAATGAAAATTGATGTGAACGGTATCCAATACTATGTGGAAACAGCCGGAGAAGGGGAGCCATTGCTCCTTCTCCACGGTTTTACCGGTTCTGCTGAAGATTGGCGTCCTTTTAAAAAGGACTGGGAAGACGCTTTCAAGCTGATTATGGTGGATTTGATCGGGCATGGCAAAACGGATCATCCTGAAGAGGTCGAACGATATTCGATGGAGGAGACAGCAGGAGCCTTGAATCAGGTCTTGGCAGACTTGAAGATTGAAAGCGCCTACGTTTTAGGGTATTCTCTAGGTGGAAGAGTTGCACTTTCATTCGCGATGATGTACCCGGATCGGGTCAAGCATCTTGTGTTGGAAAGCAGTTCCCCTGGGTTGCAGACGACAGAAGAAAGAATTGCCCGCAAGCATAATGATGATCGTCTTGCCAATCGAATTGAAGTGGATGGCATCCGCGCTTTTGTTGATTTTTGGGAAGCGATTCCGCTGTTCAATACCCAGAAGGATCTTTTGTCAGAAAGTAAGCGGAAGGATCTGCGTGAAAAACGCCTCCACAATTCAGAGGTTGGATTGGCGAACAGTTTGCGTGGAATGGGAACAGGCGTGCAGCCCTCATGGTGGGACAGGCTCTCTGATCTTACGATCCCGACCACACTGATCGTCGGGACACTTGATCAGAAGTTTTACAGGATGGCAGAAGACATGATAGAAAAGCTTCCAAATGGTAAAATGGTAGTTGTAGAAAAGGCTGGTCATACCATCCACCTTGAGCAGCCTGCACAATTTGCTAAAATTGTAGAAGATGAACTACATAATAGAAAGGATGTTTAGCATGGCAACAGTAGAATGGGTAGCAGAAAGAAACTACGATGACATTATCTATGAAACTTACAATGGAATCGCAAAAATTACGATCAATCGACCAGAAGTACACAATTCATTCCGTCCGAAAACGGTCCATGAATTGATCGATGCATTTGCATATGCACGTGATGATTCTGATATCGGTGTAATCGTCCTTGCAGGTGCAGGGGATAAAGCGTTCTGTGCCGGAGGAGATCAAAAAGTACGTGGTCATGGCGGGTACGTGGGTGATGATCAGATTCCTCGTTTGAATGTCCTTGATTTACAACGCTTGATCCGTGTTATTCCGAAGCCGGTCGTTGCGATGGTTTCAGGATATGCGATCGGTGGCGGACATGTCCTACATGTCGTTTGTGACCTGACAATTGCGGCAGATAACGCAATCTTTGGACAAACAGGACCGAAAGTCGGAAGCTTCGATGCTGGTTACGGTGCAGGTTATCTAGCGCGTATCGTCGGGCATAAGAAAGCGCGTGAAATCTGGTATTTATGCCGTCAATACAATGCTGAAGAAGCGAAAGAGATGGGACTTGTCAATACTGTCGTGCCTCTTGAAAAGTTAGAAGAAGAAACTGTGCAATGGTGTGAAGAAATGCTTGAAAAGTCACCGACAGCACTCCGTTTCTTGAAGGCTTCTTTCAACGCAGATACAGATGGGCTTGCTGGTTTGCAGCAACTAGGTGGAGATGCAACATTGCTTTACTATACCACTGATGAAGCGAAAGAAGGACGCGATTCATTTAAGGAAAAGCGGAAACCGGACTTTAAACAATTCCCTCGTTTCCCTTGATACTTTCTTCAGTATAAGCGCAACTAAGGCTCAGCCTTCGCCAAAGGCTTGGGTTTGCCAAGTTTACTTTAAAATAAGTTTGGGGCTGACTTTTTTGGTCAGCTCCTTTTTCAACCTTACATAACAATGCTTGATTTAATGATGGAGTGGTACCTATGGGAAATATGGAAATGAAAAACTGGCTAGATCAGCGTGCGTATTTGACCCCTGAACGGACAGCCCTCATTTTTGAAAAGAAGAAGTGGAGCTATCAGGACTTACAGAGAGCAGCGGAAAGGATGGCTCAGAAACTATTGAAATTGGGTGTGCACAGAGGTCAACACGTGGGCTTTTTGATGGATAATCATCCAGAGACCGTCATTCTCATCCATGCATTTCATTCGCTTCAGGTAGTTGCCGTACCGCTTAATAAACGGTTGTCCGCCTCTGAGTTGGATTACCAGCTTGAAGATGCGGAAGTAAGTTGGTTGATCGTTGATGAGGTGCATCACGATAAGGCACAGGAACTCCGTTTCAATCAAATCGTTACAATGGTGGAAATTGAAGCAACGGACGAAGTTGATGAGGATCTGGAGGATACCATACGATTGGATGATCTGCATTCGATCATTTTCACCTCTGGAACCACAGGGCATCCGAAAGGCGTCATGTTGACGTATGGGAATCATTGGTGGAGTGCGACGGGTTCTGCGCTCAACCTCGGAATCCGTGATGATGATTGCTGGTTATGTACGGTTCCGCTTTTTCATGTAAGTGGGCTTTCAATCGTGATGCGAAGTGTGATCTATGGAATCCCAATGGTCCTCCATCGTACGTTTGATCCTGTCATGTTCAATGAATCGATCCAAAACGATGGAGTCACCGTTGCCTCCGTTGTAAGTGTCATGCTTAGCAAGGTACTTGATTCTGTGAACTTCATGACTTATCCGAGTCAGTTCCGATGTATGCTTTTAGGAGGAGGACCTGCCCCCCTTCCACTACTAAAAAGATGTGAAGCGAATGCGATCCCAGTTTTTCAAACCTATGGGCTATCCGAATCGGCTTCCCAAATTGTGACATTGGCACCAGAAGACAGCTTCCGGAAGCTCGGATCTGCAGGAAAACCATTATTTCCAGCACAGGTGAAGGTGGTTCCTTCCGCTGATGATGAGCGTGGAAGCGAAGGTGAGATTTTCGTGAAAGGTCCGAATGTGACACAAGGGTATTACAAGAAACCAGCGATCAACACCGAAAAGATCCAGGATGGTTGGCTCGCAACAGGGGATGTCGGATACCTTGATGATGAAGGATTCCTTTATGTGTTGGATCGGCGGAAGGATATGTTTGTCTCAGGCGGTGAAAATGTCTACCCTGCTGAAATTGAAGCTTGTTTGCATGGGCATGGAGCTGTTTCTGAAGTGGGAGTGATCGGAATTGATGACTCGGTATGGGGGAAGGTGCCGGCAGCTTTTGTGGTGTTGGCTGAAGGTGCGGAAGTCTCCGGCGAAGTGCTGATCGATTACTGTAAGGATAACCTTGCAGGATATAAAGTTCCGAAAGTGGTACGGTACATCAAACAATTACCAAGGAACGCCTCCAATAAAATTTTACGGAGAGATTTGTACAGTTTGCTTAGAGAAGGCGATGAATATGAGGATTGAAAAGATGACCATCCATAAAATCGAAATGCCTTTGAAAAGCCCGTTTGTAACAGCATTCAATACGGTCAATAACAGATCCTTATTGATTGTAGAGTTGGAATCCGCGAACGGTGTTGTCGGCTGGGGGGAATGCTCAGCGTTTGATGCCCCCTGGTACACGGAGGAAACCACTGACACGTGTCTTTATATGATGAAGGAGTTTCTCATTCCGGAAATGTCAGGCGTGAACGAATTTGATCATCCTGAGGAGTTATCTGGAATTTTCAACCGTTACCGTGGTCACCATATGGCAAAATCATGTCTTGAAACCGCTTTGTGGGATGTTTATGCGAAGTCGGAAGGGAGACCTTTAGCTGAGGTCTTAGGCGGAACGAGACGAGAACTTGAAGTCGGGATCGCAATTGGGATGCAAACTCATTTAGATGACCTTCTTTTTAAAATCGAGGAAGCGTTGCAGAGCGGTTATAAGCGGATCAAATTGAAGATGAAGCCAGGTGAAGATTTGGATGTGCTGGCGGCTGTCCGTTCACGTTTTCCAAAAGCACCATTGATGGCGGATGCAAATTCAAGTTACAGGTTGGAGGATCTGGAACATCTCAAAGAAATGGATCAGTTCAATCTGTTGATGATCGAGCAGCCTTTAGGAGCAAGGGATTTCGTAGAGCATGCTGAATTGCAGAAGGTTCTGGAAACGCCGATCTGTTTAGACGAAAGCATCACTTCATTTGAAGCTGCACAGACGGCAGTAGCCATTGGAAGTTGTGAAATCATTGCGATTAAGCACAGCCGGGTAGGCGGATTGATGCAAGCGAAACGAATTCATGATTATTGTCAGAAACATAATGTCAATGTCTGGGCTGGCGGTATGATCGAATCCGGTATCGGGAAGGCGCATAACATTGCCCTTGCATCGCTTGCTGGGTTTGAGATTCCCGGAGATATCACTGCATCCACACGATACTGGGAACAGGACATCATCATGCCCGAGATCAAAATGGAAAATGGAAAAGTCGTTGTACCGGATACGCCTGGAATCGGGTACGAAGTGAATCGGGAGTTATTGGAACGTTACACAGTGGATAAAATGAGCTTTTAAATGAAAATCAAGGTATATATGACGATGGACTGACGACAAAAAGTCAGTCCTTTTTCTTCTCAATATCAAAGAGAGTTAATGTATTAACGAAAATGAGAGATGTATAAGACGCTAACGGACATGAGAGCCCTGATATGGAACAAAAAGGTGGATTACGAAAAATTAACGGACACCACAGTCGTTATTTATGCAGTTTGAGTAAAAATTACTTGAATTTCATCAAATAAGGGCTCTGGTGTCCGTTACATTGGTAAAACTGTCTAATTCAAGGCAAATAGGGTCTCTGGTGTCCGTTAGCCTTATAAATACTGAACCAATAAAATAGTGTACCAGGCACCGATTAAGAATCCAGTCATACCAGGGGGTTCAAAAAGGTGCCAGGCACCGAACGAAATCCCTTGATACAATTGGTTCATTTTTGGTGCCTGGTACACAGGTCTAAAAAGTTTCTTTACTTGATTACGCCACAGGCGATGCGGTCACCGGCGTTGCCTGCAGGGTCGGTTTTGTAGTCGTCTGCCTTTTCGTGAATGACGAGAGCACTGCCGTCTTCATCCAGTAGGCTGTTCGGTTTTCCTTTTTGAAGTGTTACATGCTTGGAAACGACACTCACAGAAATCATGCCGTCTTTGCCTACATTGATGTTGGGCAAGTCCCCGGCATGGAATCCTTTTGGATTTTCAAACCCATGCTTTTTGTCAGTAGGATTGAAATGTTTCCCTGCACTTTCGAAATCAGGTGGTACACACTTTCCGGTTTCGTGGATATGAAACCCATGTGGTCCTGGAGGCAGGTTAGAAGCTTTCAATTTGATCATTACACCTTCATTGGTTTCGGCTAATTGTGCTTGGCCGATTTTTTCTTTTTTCGCGTTATAGATATCTACCATCTTGAATAAGCGCGACTCTTCCCCCGCAATCTTCGAACTGTTCACCTCAGTTGACTCTTTGGATTGAACATTATTCTCTTGCATTCCACAAGCGGTCAGGCTTGCTAGTGCTAATAGTGATGCGAAGCTTGATAACATGAATTTTTTCATTTTGTACACTCCTTGTTCCAAATGATGTCAACTCTATTTTTCACAAATCAAGGATAATTATGTAAAAGCAACTATATCCACCCAATTCCCGCTCGAAATTTTTATGGTTTTGCCGATAATAACATAGGAGAATGATTTCAAAATCGAGCCTTAAATAAGGCAAGAAATGAAGGGTGTAGGGGATCTGACGCTATGTTTAATCGAATTCAAGCAGAACATTTACGTGCAATTTTCAATGGTTTTTTAGATATGGTCTTTTTAATGGCTGTCGAGAATGGGCCGAGATTCAGATACGTGACAGCAAATGATTCAGCACTTAAATATTCAGGTGTGGATGAAGGTTCGTTTGGAAAATTGATGGAGGAGGTATTGCCGGAAGATGTCTTCGAAGACCTTCAAGAGCCATATGAAATTGCTTATTTGACGAAAGAGCCTTATTACTATGAAGTTGAAACAGAAATCAATGGATCGATGATGGTCGGGGAAACGATCTTAACACCGATTTTGAATGAAAATGGCCAGTGTACACACATCCTGGCAGCTGTACGGGATATCACGCATAAGAAAAAAATAAAAGCAGAATTGCAATCAAGTAAAGAGAGATATCAGTATTTATATGAAAATACGCCTTCGATGTATTTTACATTAGAGCAAGATGGGACAATCGTATCGTTCAACCAGACGGGGGCATCAAAGCTAGGGTACTGTAACAATGATATCGTCGGGAAACCTTTTTCCTCCCTCGTTGATCCTCGTGATAAGAAGAATTTCCATTCATACATAAAAAAATTGCTAGATGGAAAACAATCGTCTTCAGGGATTGAAGTCCGTCTCGTCCACAAGGAAGGAAGCTCATTTTGGGTGAATCAACGAATGAATGTCGTGTCACCTAAACCTGGGCAAAACGAAATCGTCTGTGTAAGTTATGAAATCCAGGAACAAAAGGAAACAGAGTCTCAGCTGATTGGCCAGAAACGCATTTTCGAATTAATTGCGACAGATATCCTTCTTGAAGAGATTTTAGAAGTGACCGCAAAATCGTTGGAAAGCCATATTGATGATGTTCTTTGTACAATTCATCTATATGCAGGCGATAAAGGAGTTCTCCAGCTTGTTTCAGCCCCATCGATCGATGAGCGCTATTCCATGCAGCTTTCTGAAATCATGATCGGAGAAAATCTCAGCGGTTGTGGGAGAGCAGCTAGCACGAAAGATCCTGTCATTGTTGAAAATATTGAAGACGATCCTTTAAGTTTACATCTCAACCATTTTATAACTGAGCATGAAATTCGGTCTTATTGGGTAATGCCCATCCTTTCAAGTAATAACCAATTGCTCGGGATCATGACCATTTACAGCCTGAACAATAGGACACCTGATAAACGTGATGAACGGCTTATAAAGATGTACTCGGACCTTGCTGTTCTTGCAATTGAACAAAGAAATACGAAGCTCGCCTTGAAAGAAAGCGAAGCCAGGTTCCGTCTGATGACAGAAAACATGTCCGACTTGATCGTCATGCTCGATTGGAGAGGGAATGTAATCTATATCTCCCCTTCCTATAAAAATATCTTTGGAAGGGAACCGCTTTTGGGCAATTCATTTCTGGCCCATATTCATGAAGAGGACAGGGATATTGTAAATCACAGTTTCGAAACACTGTTCCAGACCAAGAAGAGGCAGGACGTCGAGTGCCGTTATAAGCATGAAGATGGAAGTTTTATTGTCATTGAAGCAAGAGCCATGCCTGTTCTTACTGAAGCTGATAAAGTTAAACAGGTCGTTGTTGTCGCACGTGATATCACTGAACGGAAAAAGACTGAAGAAACCATTAAACACATGGCATATCATGACGCCCTCACAAACCTCCCTAATCGGAGAAAGTTTCAGGAGGACCTTGGGATGGTCATTGAGAAAAGCCGCGAGTCCAAAAACAGGATCGCTGGTGTTTTGTTTTTAGATATGGACCGATTCAAGGTCATTAACGATTCCTTAGGGCATGCGTTTGGAGATCGCGTCCTCTCCCTGGTAGCAGAGAAACTTAAACATCAGATCGGCCAAGATGGAGGGGTTTACCGGATGAGTGGTGATGAATTTACAATCCTTATTCAAGACGTCGACCATATATCCGATCTATCACAATTAGCGAAAAGGATTTCAGAGCTATTCGCTGATCCGGTTATCATTGATGGGCATGAATTCAGGATATCATTAAGCATGGGAATTTCCATCTATCCAGACGACGGAGATGATGTTGAGACTTTGCTCGTTCATTCGGATATGGCAATGTATCAGGCTAAAGAACAAGGCAGGAACGCATATGCATTTTATAGTCCATCCATGAACGAGAACAATTATGAGCGGCTTGTTCTGGAGAATGATCTTCATAAGGCGATTGAGAACGATGAGTTTATTTTACATTATCAACCGAGGATCGATGTGAAAACGAGCGAAATCATTGGGGTCGAAGCGTTGGTTCGTTGGAATCATCCACAATGGGGATTGATTTCTCCAGGTGAATTCATTCCTTTAGCAGAAGAGACGGGCCTGATCGTCCAGATTGACAATTGGGTATTAAAAACCGCTTGTAAGCAAAATAAAGTTTGGCAGGAAAAAGGCTTTAAGCCGATTCGTATGGCTATCAATTTTTCAGCTAGACAATTTCTTCAACGCAATCTGGCTGCGTCCATCCGAGAGGTGCTCAATGAACTTGAGTTGGATGGAAGTTGGCTTGAGATTGAAATCACCGAAAGTACACTGATGAAATACGAGGAAAGTATCGTCCAGAGCCTTGATGCTCTTGAACAGATGGGTGTCAGGATTGCCATCGATGACTTTGGGACAGGTTATTCTTCACTCAGTTATTTGAAAAAGTTCCATGTGCATGCGTTGAAAATCGACCAGTCCTTCATAAGGGGAATTGAAAAGAGCTCAGATGAGGCGGCTATTGCCAGAGCTGTCATCACCCTTGGACACAGTATGAAAATGCGAGTTGTGGCTGAAGGGGTCGAGACAGAAGAACAGTTCGCTTTCTTGAAAGATCAGGCATGTAATGAAGTGCAAGGATTTCATTTTTACAGGCCGATGAATAACAACGTTCTAGAAGAGCTGCTCTTAGAAAAACAAGCCACTGTTTTATAAAGTTGAATAGGCTGGAGTCCTATGGGACTGCAAGCTAAGCGATCTCCCGTAAGCCGTTATAGTTCAAAATCAAAAACAACAATCAATAAGAAAACAGCTTGTATAAAATAACCTTGAATGTCATCCAGTTCTATCATGTCATCCTTATCAATAAAATTAGTAAAAAGGATAAGGGAGGCGCAGAACAGGATGACTTATTTTTTGCTTTCTTTCATGGCGTTTTCACTTGGCACAGTAGGAGTTTGTGGGCTTCTTCAACGATTTGTAAAGATTGACACAACCGATTATGACATCTATCATTTATGGGAAGAGTATGGACATAGAAAAGAAGATTATCACATATTCTAATAGCTCTGTTAAACGCAAAATCCTTAGTTCCAACACAATACACACACAATACTCAGTAAGATGACAGGGTAATTTTTACATGAAAATGAGGAAAGTCACGTGCAATGGAAGATTTTTAAGAATTTACTCTGGTTGACCCTGGTGATTGGATGTATCATCGCTATAAATTTAATTGATGACCTGTTTTCTCCTACAATTGCGCAGGATACAAATGCAATACAGATTGTTGCGATCGGTGATTCTTTGACATACGGAAGCGGTGATCCCAAAAAAGTCGGGTATATCGGCCGTGTGCAGCAACAAATGACAAACAGCTTCGGAAGCGATGTCGCTTTACATCGGTACGGGGTCCGGGGGTATCGTACGGATCAGATCATGATCCACGTACAAAATATCGAAACGAAGCAGAAGATCAATCAAGCGAACTATATCTTTTTATTTATCGGAACGAATGATTTCATCCATGCAGCGAGGCGGGATCTCAATTCCATCAATCTAGAGGAAATGGAAAAGATGCGTCCTGTTTTTGAAGAAAATTTAGCCAAACTCATTACGCAGATCAGGACTGATAATCAATATGCACCATTGATTCTGCTCGGGATGTACGATCCGTATACGGACTTGGTAAACCACGACCAGCTCCATGGAATTTTGAAGGATTGGAATCAAGTGACCAGGGGGATGGTCGATCAATATCCGAATATCCATTACATTTCAACCATCGATTTGTTCCTTGATAAAGAAAAGAAGCGTTATTTCGCAGATATCATCCATCCGAATCCAAGAGGGTACGAACTTATCGCAAAACGAGTAATGGATGAAATGAATCGTAAAGGTCTTATCCAATAGATGGACAGCCTGTCACCACCCAATCAAAGGTGGGATAGGCTGTTTTTTTAGTTAAGAGCTGAGTTCGGTCGAAAAATTGAAAAATCGGAGGCGCTTACGAGACAGGAGGAGGTGCTAGAAGCGAGTATCTGTCTCGAAACCCTCGCTTACGGGACAGGAGGAGGTGTTAGAAGCGAGAATCTGTCTCGAAACCCTCGCTTACGAGACAGGAGGAGGTGCTAGAAGCGAGAATCTGTCTCGAAACACTCGCTTACGAGACAGGAGGAGGTGCTAGAAGCAAGAACCTGTCTCGAAACCCCCGCTTACGAGACAGGAGGAGGTGTTAGAAGCGAGAATCTGTCTCGAAACACGCTTACGAGACAGGAGGAGTTGCTAGAAGCGAAAACCTGTCCCGAATCCGCCGCTTACGGGACAGGAGGAGGTGTTAGAAGCGAGAATCTGTCTCGAAACCCTCGCTTACGAGACAGGAGGAGTTGCTAGAAGCGAAAACCTGTCTAGAATCCCCCGCTTACGGGATAGGAGAAGGTGCCACAATCGGGAATCTCTCAGGAGAAGGTTCCAGAAACACGCCCGAAAAGGAGTGTCGCATAGATATTACATAGCCAAATAAAAAAGATGACCTGGATAAGGGGTCATCTCATTTTCAAAGCGCTTATTTCATTGGCATATCTGAATTCAGTTTTCCGTTCATATCGATCATGAAGCCGATTTCGCGTCCGAGTAACTGAGAAAGCTCTTTTGATTTCTTTTCACTTTCAGATTTGATCTGCTCTATTGTGAGTTCTCCTTTAAGTTTTGAAGAACCTACGATAATCATTAATTCCCCTTTTTCAAAAAAGACAATCCTCATATGTCCAACCTCCGTAAAATAGAACTTTTTTCTAACTATAGTTTTCGCCTTTCTTATGCGGATATAGGGGGTAATCCGATAGCACTTTAATGAGAAAATTTTCGTGTTTTTGTAAAAGTTTGTCATGCTCTCCCGAAAAAATGATATGATGTAGCTAATAGGAAAACAGGAGGCTATACTAGTGGAAAACGTTACTGACCTCATACTGCTTGTTGCGACAATGTTCATTACAAAATTGAAGACACTCGTTATGGCAATCTGGGCGTTCTTGGATTTCTTTTTGGAATATTTTTGGGTGCAATTTGCGCTCGTCACTGTCCTGTTGTACGCCATCTTACGTATATCTGAAAATGTCTATTACTGGTATATGTACCACAATTACATGCATCGAAAGGTTGAGAATAGTCTTACCAGTTTCGTAGATTTCGAATTGTTCTTTAAAGAATTGACAAATAAAAAACGATCGAATGGAATCGTTCCGGATTTGAAATATGTCAAGAATCGACTTCATCAGTACAATGAAAAAGAGCTGAAATTGCTTGCATCATTCATACATACTATCCATAGAGGCTATCGTGATTTACGCCCTGGCGTCTGGGTCGTTGCTTTCCTTTTTGGTATCGCGGCAGCATATATTTTGAATGTGATCGACTTTGCAACATTGACATGGAATTTCGAGGTAGTCTTGAAAACGACTACGATCATCGCTTTCTGGTACTTGATCGCTTTATTCCGCTATACGAACCGTAAGAAAAAAGTGGCCCAACTGATCGGATTGATTTCAACAAGTACCAAGGAAAAAATGCTGCAGTCAGAAGAGGACCTGCAATTGAAAGAATTGAACCCGTCACACTGACGAAATAAAACAGATAATGATTAATACCAGGTTTAAATATAAAATCATAGGATTAAAATCAGCGGACTGACACTTTTCATTTGGGTCAGTCCCTATTTAATTGGTTTCAAAAAAACGTAAAAATTTTGTTTTTCACCAATAAAAGGTAATTCTGATCCGTCTACTAGTTGAAAGGGGGCAAAAAATGAATCGGCCGAGTTTGGATCAATCAGATCATACGATTGGAAATATACAGGAGTTCAAACAATTATTCAACGAACATAAGAAGCATGTTTTTGCAATCGCACTATCTATTCTAAGAGATTTTGAACTAGCTGAAGATGTTCTTCAGGAAGTGTTCATCAAACTTTTTCAGCACATGAAGCGCAATGATATATCAAACGTTAAAGGGTGGCTTATTAGAGTTTCTAGAAACACAGCTTTAGATTTGTATAGAAAGAAAAAACGTGAAATTACAGGCTTCGGTTCTGACTATTTTGACCGTGTACCTTATCGTTCAGAAGATCCTCTAGATAAATTGGTTTTATCTAAATACCTGGAGCTACTTGGTACTGAGGAAAGAGAGGTTGTCATATTGAAAGATATAACAGGGTTGAAACATAAAGAAATCGCCCAAATCACTGATCTTCCGTTGGGTACGGTACTTTGGAAATACAATATAGCTCTTAAAAAACTGAAAAAAGGCATAGAGTAAGGAGGGGGTCATGATGAAAAAAGAAAGGATAATAAAGCACCTGGATGATTCTCTTGAAAAACAAGTTCCAGATATCTGGAACAAGCTAGAGGATAAGCTACATAAAACACAAGAACTGGAATCCTGGGAATTGTCTGGTACACAAAGTAATATCAGCTCTTTAAACAAAAAAAGAACGCTATATAAAAGGTTTTCAATAGCCGTAGCAATTTGCTTGATTGTATTTTCAACGATTATTTTCACTCCTGCTTTAGCTGCGATCCAAGAGGTTTATGATAAAATCTTTTCGAGTGACCATATCGATGATAGCGGCGTTAGGACTGCATTAAACGAGGGACATGGCCAGGTCCTCGATCAAACATATTATGATGAAAAGAATGATATAACCGTTAATTTCGAAAGTGTAATGATGGATGATAAGGAAACAAAGCTCTTATTGACTTATCAAAGTGAAGAGACAAATTTAGAGAATTATTATCTGGATTTATTTGAAGGCAAGAGTTCTATCCAGTTGGTCCGTGGTAATGAACGGACCAAATTAGATAATGTCGGTTGGGGAAGCAGATATTACGATCGTAAAGAAAACAAAGTTGCGGAAGCATTATCATTTGAATCATTAAAAGAATATGAAGGCCAGGATCTTCGATTAGAGATTGAAAATTTGACAATATATGAAGGGCAAAAAACAGGTAAAGTAGAAGCCGTATGGCCGCTTGAATTCAAGCTGGATAATTCCGGGGTTTCCGATAGAGAAATAATAGAATTGAATAAAGACTTCACCTTTGAAAATATAACCTATACGATTAGGCAAGTAGAATTTTCTGCCTTAGAAACAAGAGTGGTCGTCACAGGTTCTGACACAAAGATCCTGACGGATGAAAATGGAGTAACATACAAAGTGATGAGCAAATTGGAGCATCAATTCCTCAATGCCAGAAAAATAGATAAGGAATTTGGTTATATTGTCGATGATGAAAAATCTGGAGTCTTCTTGAAATCAGCGGGCGAAAAAGTAGTCCCGATTTTTAGCAAGGGTGAAATACAGGGAGAAGATGATGAATATATTATGGTTTTTGCTCCTGTAAAGGATCGTCAAAACTGTATGCTCGAAATCGGGGATGATATCGATATCCCGTTAACTGAATAGGGTAGCTAAACGTTTAGAAGAGGAGTCGGTAATCTAATTGCCGGCTCCTTTTTAAACGGATACATATGGATTTCCTTTGATTGAAAATCTCCATGGAAGATCGATATGTTCTTCTGCGTAATCGATATTGATCCTGGGCCCTGCTGCGATATCCACTTCCTTTATGTCCTCATAAGGCCGGATCCGTATTTCTGATCGATTGATCGGGAGACCGTAATGCGCCATATTCAATCCAAGTGCTCTGCAAAGTTTCCCCGGCCCGTTGGTGAGATTCCTATAGTGTGATTTCAAGTAATTTTGTTTCTCTCCGAATCTTTTATGAAGCATGTGATCAATACCGTTAGTAGGCTCAATCCCCCGTACTAAAATCGCTTCTGGTTTACCGATCGGACCTGTCACGATATTAAAACAGTGATGCATACCGTAAATCAGAAACATATAGACATGTCCTGGTTCTCCGTACATTACTTCGGTCCGGGTAGTTCTCCTTCCACCGAATGAGTGTGCAGCCTTATCTTCTGGTCCTTTATAAGCTTCGACTTCGACGATTTTACCAGCTAATTCTCCATATGCGGTATCATGTACGAGTTCCATCCCTAACAGTCCTCTAGCTAGCTCCAACGTCTCTTTATTAAAAATCGGATCTACCGTCTTCAAAATGATCACCGGTCTTTCGTTAACTAATATAATTTTTAAGTTGACACATTTTCTCGCTTCTTACATAATAGTGTTGGACATTATACGTTAAACAACACGAATGGAAGTGAAGAGAATGAAGAAAACATATGCACTTGTTTTTGCAGCGATGTTTGCAGCTGTCATTGCAGCTCTTGGGTTGGTGCCACCGATTCCAGTACCAGGTTCACCTGTCCCTATTACAGCACAAACATTAGGGGTCATGCTAGCCGGAGGTCTTCTAGGAGCTCGTCTTGGGGGATTGAGTCTTCTTGTTTTCATCGCCTTGATCATTGCTGGAGCGCCTGTCCTTTCCGGGATGAGAGGTGGGGTCGATGAACTTGTCGGACCTAGTGCAGGCTACATTTTAAGCTGGCCGATTTCAGCTTTTGTAATCGGTTATCTTGTTGAAAAATCATGGAACAAATTGAAAATGTGGAAGGTGCTATTAACCAATATATTAGGCGGTATCATCCTTGTATATGCAGCTGGAATCCCAGTTACGGCATTCGTCCTGGATCTCCCGCTTAAGGCAGCAGCATTATCCGCGCTTGCTTATATCCCTGGTGATCTTGTAAAAGCTGTGATCGCGGCCTTTGTCGTTGTGAAAATGAAGAAGAGCAACCCGGTCCTTTCCAACAAAAAGAAAAATCTTGCCGCATAAATTGAATATGATACCCTGAAGAAAGAGGTTTGTCGATTGACGAAACCTCTTTCTTTCCGTTATTGAAAACTTATGGCTGATTTCGCATAGATTGTTATTTTGGAAATACACTCGCTTTCCGCGGGACAACATTCTGACAGCTAACCTATTAGAAAAAAGCAAATAGATGAGGCAGGTAGAGACAATGATCATACTAGACTGGATTACGAAACAAGCAAAAATACATCCAAATGAGATTGCCCTGAAATCAGAATATGGAACGATCACTTATGACGAATTGATAGATAAAATCGATATAGCGGCTTCCCTGTTGTATAAAAGGAAACCGCTTACGGATGGTACTATAGCAATCTATTTTCCAGAAAACCATATGGAGTTCGTCATCTATTTTCTCGCCGCCTCGTCATTAGGCTGGAAAGCCGTTCCGATTGATCCGAAATTACCGATTGAAAAAGCGAAAATGATTCTTGAGGACAGTGAAGCGGATGTGTTAGTTTCAGATTCTCAACACCAGTGGTGGGATGGAGAAATGTTCCTTGCAGGGCAAGAACTTTCCTACACTTTTAAAATGGAAAACATACCGAAAGCTACACCAGATTCCATTTTTTACTTAGGGTATACCTCGGGAACCTCTGGTAAGCCGAAGGGGTTCATACGTACACAAGAATCATGGACGGAAAGCTTCAGAAATACGGCCTTTGAGTACAAGCTTCGTGTAGGAGATCAAGTGATCATCACTGGTTCACTTGCTCATTCTCTATTTTTATATGGGACGCTACATGCCTTATCCACCGGTTCAACTGTTGAGCTGTTGGATCATTTTTCTGCTGAAGCGACAGCTGGTCGGATAAGGAATGATAAGAGAACGATTGTCTATGTTGTACCAACCATGCTCGAAGCACTCTTGAATGAATCCTATCCACAGTGGGAAGCGGTCGATCTTATCATATCCTCTGGATCAAAATGGAATGTTGAGCGGCGAAGATGGATTGAAAACACGTTTTCCAATGCGGAGTGCATCGAATTTTACGGGGCTTCGGAACTGAGTTTCGTTTCTATCCTTCATCAGGATGCCGTCTCTACAAAAGTAGACTCTGTCGGACGTCCTTTTACAGGTGTTGAAGTGTCCATTAGAGACGATCAGCTCCAAGAAGTACCTTATGGAGAAGTTGGAACCCTATATGTCAGAAGTAAGATGGTCTTCAAAGGATATCAAAATCTTCCTGCGGAAACTGCAAACATATTTATAGATGGCGAATGGGCAACGGCCGGAGATTTAGCCCGTATGGATGAAGAGGGCTATATCTATCTTGTCGGAAGGGCAAACCAAATGATCATCAGCGGTGGACTCAATATTTATCCAGAGGAAGTAGAACGGGTGATCCAACTTGTATCTGCTGTTGAGGAGTGTGCGGTGATCGGCGTACCAGATATTTATTGGGGAGAAAAGGTTGTCGCCTTCATCAAATGGCGGCAGGGGCAAGAGGGTAGGGATGCTCTTTTAAAAGAAATCTGTCTCCAAGATCTTCCTAAGTACAAATGTCCGAAAGAATTCATCACTGTAGATGAATTTCCATACACCGTCAGTCGAAAAATAGCGAGGAAAGAATTGATCCATCTTTATCCGGAAGGCTGTGGGAATCGTGAATGATGTGTTTATTTTAGAAGCGAAACGAACCCCGATCGGTAAACTTGGCGGGCAGTTGAAAGACTTTCCACCTGAACAAATGGCTGCTGAGCTCATTAAAGGATTAGTAAAAGAACTGGAAATCGATCCTCGCGAAATCGACGATGTTATTTTAGGTAATGTGGTAGGACCAGGCGGGAATATAGCAAGGTTAGCGGCATTGACTGCTGGTTTACCCGTCCAAATACCGGGAGTAACGGTGGATCGTCAATGCGGTTCTGGATTAGAGGCGATCAACCAGGCTGCAAGATTGATCCAGTCAGGTGGTGCAGAGCTTGTCCTTGCAGGAGGAGTTGAAAGTACAAGCCGAGCACCATGGAAAATCGAAAAGCCTACCAGCCTTTATGCGCCATCAGGTCCTTCTTTTTATCATCGTGCCAGATTCTCACCAGAAGAGGTGGGTGATCCAGAAATGGGCGAGGCAGCTGAAAACGTAGCGGATGAGTATGGAATTTCAAGGGAAGATCAGGACCTTTACGCATTGAAAAGCCATCAAAAAGCTGTTGCTTCTCAAAAAGAGGGTCGCTTTGACAAAGAAACCATTCCCTTGAAAAACGGAGAGATACGTACGGATGAATGCCCAAGAGAAAATACGTCATTGGACAAATTGAATCGATTATCACCTGTTTTCAAAGAGAATGGAACCGTGACCGCAGGGAATGCGTGTCCGATTAATGACGGTGCCTCGATTGTTGTGCTGGCTTCAGAAACAAAATGCCGTCAACTTGGGTTAAAGCCCTCCATCCGCTTTGTCGATGCTTGTGTAGCTGGAGTAGATCCTAATCTGCTCGGTATTGGTCCGATTCCCGCGGTCAGGAAACTATTGCAGCGACAATACTTGACTGTGGCTGAGCTGGATGTAGTTGAATTCAATGAAGCGTTTGCTTCCCAAGTGTTAGCCTCTTTAAGGGCGTTGAATATTCCGGAAGAGATCGTCAACATAGGCGGGGGTGCGATTGCACTTGGTCATCCGTATGGTGCATCTGGAGCTGTTCTGATGACAAGGATGTTTCATGAAATGCAAACTAAAGGACGTTCATGCAAAGGGTTATTGACACTCGGGATCGGTGGCGGACTTGGTCTTGCGACATTGATAGAGAAAGTAGATGCGGGGTGGGAAAGTTGAAAGTCGGGCAGAAGACGGATCTCTTCAAAATGAAAGTTACAGATTCGGAAGCGATGAAATTTGCTGAGGTCATCCAAGATATGCCGTTAGCAAAGAAAGGTGGCCAGTCCGTTGTACCAGCCACATATCCGATTGTTTACTGGCAGAAGGTCGAACTCCCCTGGTTGAAAGATATTGGTCCTCTTGTCCATGGGGAACAATCCTTCTGCTATAAGGAACCAGTTTTGACGGATCACACGTATTATGCTGAAATCAGACTGGTAGATATAAGAGAGAAAACAGGAAAGTCCGGAAAAATTGTCTGGCTGATACATGAGATGTATGGCTATCAAGATGCACTGAAGAAACGGCTGGTATTTACGGGGATCACAACTGTGATGTTCAGACCGGAACTGGAGGGAGAATCTTGAGTCCAACACCGATGAGTCCACATCAACTGATTTTTACAAAACAGGATATTCGTGATTACGCTGAAGTCAGCGGAGATTTCAACCCGATCCATTTGTCTGAGAAGGATGCTGAACGTATGGGGTTTAAAGCGTGTGTGGTGCACGGCATGCTTGTCATGGGGCGCATTGGAGCGGTATGCCGGGCGGAATTCGGAATAGATGTGATTATAAAAGATTATGAGATACGCTTTCAGGCACCTGTTTATGTAGGAAGGCCATATGAACTTGAAATCAAAATGGATGGAAATGACTTATCTTTACACCTTAATTCTGAAGCAGGTACATCTGTCATAAAAGGGAAAATAAATCCATCACGATAGGAGGATCATCATGAACGGTAAAGTGGTCATCATAACGGGATCGACAAAGGGAATAGGTAAAAGTATTGCACAGAGGCTCGCTACTGAAGGCGCATCTATCGTCATCAATGGAAGAGACAAAGTTAAAGTGGAACAAACAGTAGAGGAATTGAAGGAGATACATAATCGGATTATCGGCGTCACAGCTTCCGTCTCATCGGAGGAGGCTTGCAAACGCGTCATCGATGAAACGATTGCTGTGTTTGGACGAGTGGATGTCCTCGTTAATAATGCTGGTATCACCCGCGACCGCATTTCCTATAAAATGACGATTCAAGAGTGGGATGATGTTATTGAGACACATTTGAGGGGAACATTCGCATGTACGAAACACGCGGTATTGGCTATGCGTGAGTCCAAGGTAAAAGGGACGATCATCAATGTAACCTCTAAATCTGGTATGGAAGGGTTAGCTGGCCAATTGAATTACAGTGCAGCAAAAGCAGGGATAAATGGGATGACCAGGACGCTTGCTAAAGAACTTGGTCGTTTCGGCATCAACGTTTATGCGATTGCACCAGTTGCAGAAACTGACATGACCCTCCCAGTGATTGAAATGCTGAAAAAAGAAGCCGATAAACAAGGTGAAGCGTTGCCCGATGAATGGCGCATGGGGTCAACGGATGATGTCGCAATACTCGTTTCAACTATTCTGGATGAACAACCAGAAACAGGTTCGATTTTTTCTATCAATGGAGACAAGATTGGCCGTTGGAAGGCACCAGAACATGAAAAGATTCTTCCTTCCTCTCAAAATTCGACAGATGTTACTATTTTTCGTTCTTTTTCCAAAAAAAGAGCGAAAAAATCCACTAAATAATGACATTTTACGATTCGTATTGTATAATAGACGTAAGATTCTGAAAAATAATCCGTGTCTTATAAATCGTTAGATAAAGGCAAACTCATTGAAAAGTGGGGACGCAAAACTATAGGGACTAATTTGGAAGCACAATATGTCAGCCAGTTGCCGAAACGATTCCTCATTTATCACCGATTTATGAGATAGGTTCAATCAAGGTGTTGAAGGGTATGACCTTTTATCAAATCTTATTGCCTATGTCATCATTCATTCTCATTTATACATTCGTCTTATTCATCATTACATCTCTCATCAAAAGTGTATCCGATCGTTGGATGAATGTCTTGTTCAACATGGGTATTATTTTCGGTACAATCCTCTGGGTTTATCTTATCAGCCGTAATGACATCTTTTAACTGTAAATCCAAAACATGTTTATAAGTTTTTTGGCGAATGTTGTCGAATCTTTGTTTTTTTGAAATAACATTTATCTTATGGGGATTGACAGCATTAAATTTTTTTTACAAATTTATTACCGCTTGAAATAGTGATTAACCCTGATATATCAATAAATACACCGGTTTCCAGAATTTAGATCCTCTACGAATTTCCCGAAACCCCTTTCCGCGTGTTTTTTATATGTTTATAATATTAGTAACAACTTTAAAAGGGGGATGGTTATATGGCGACATTAACCATGTTAAGGTTATCAGAAGAGGAGAAAGCTTTGTTATTGGATGTAATGATGGAGCAGAGATATGCATCGGAATTGGTCAGCTGTGAGATTACAGATATAGAAACAGGGCAGAAGCAATGTGAAGATGCCCGAGTTAAACGGTTGAACAACTTACTAGTGAGATTACATAAAGCTGGTGTATAGTTGAGTATAAAAAGGGACTGTCCTCGGACAGTCCCTTTTCTTCTAGAGGCTTAGCTTTCAACTAATTGTCCAATAATCCTTTACGTCTTGCTTCCATACGCCATTCTGCTTCTTTAATATACCGTTTTGAAGCAGTATTACGAGTACGTAAATACGACCAATAATTTGTGTAGTTAGGAGGTCGGAATTCAGTAGGAACCCTGCGAGCATAACCCCACCAATTCATTTCTTGGTTCTCTAAGAGGATTAAGTAGTGATCGTATTCTCTTTTCATGTTTGTCTTACACTCCTATAAATTCATCTTTTAAATTCATTCTGTCTTTTTTGGACCATTCATATTCATAAAATTGAAAAATACAATGAGCTCAAGATACATCTATATGGTGTGTAACTCATAAAGTGTACAAATTGGATGTTTTCATCATTCTCTTTATTCTGCTCCTATAAGCCTATTTATAGTTAGAAAAGAGGCGTTTTAACTGAGCTTATGGAATTTATTACTATGCTAAATAAGGATTGGAGGAGTTTGACCATGATGGAACAAGTGTTGATTTTTGCATCTGTCTTAGCTCCGATTGTCACCGGTCTGACTGAAGTAGCAAAGCATTCTTTCAAGATTTCCAAGCGGTTCATATCCCTGGTCAGCTTGATCATCGGTCTTCTTATAGGATTAGCTGCTTTTCCCCTTACCGATCTTGATTGGACATTGAGGGTGTGGGCTGGAGGTATGGCGGGTCTTGCTGCTACCGGATTGTATGAAGTAGGGAAATATCGCGTCAGGCACCGGCGAAGATAGCTCATTAAAATGGGCACTCTATTTATCGAATAGTTGAGTTCCTCGAGCTTCAGCATCATATAATATCCTAGGGGAGTACAAGCTGGAGGTATTTGAAATGGAATGGACATATTTTATCGTGTCCATGGTGGTCAGTGTTTTGACGACATTAGCTGCCGTATATTTGAGACAAAAAATTAAGGTTAAGCTTGAAAAAGAGCAAAACCAACAAACTGCGAGAGAACTCGCAAAAACGATCCTCTTGCAAGAATTACAAGATAATCTGAAATTATATTTACGGAAAGAGACTCGGAACGGCGCCAGTCTTCAGGACTTTTTAGAGCATGGCAATGTGGAGATCCAGGGGAACGAAAAGATATGGCAAGACGTTTATTTCTTCAAACTGGATGAATGGGATAAAGTGAAATATGAAATTGCAAAGCTGGACCCTGTGTTAGCAGATGAATTATTTAAAGTTTATCAGCAGATTGAAATCCTTGATGCCCATGCTCAGCTTGAATCGCCGATCTTTAGAGTAGACCGCCTTGGCTTTTATAATTTTACTGAAAAATATGAAACGATCATCAACGAACTCAAGACTTAAGGGAATCATTACCTGTTTCAAGGAGGTAATGATTTTCTTACATATAAAGCCCTTTTATTTAGATTGGATAGCAACAATCTATTAAACGCAGTCTAAAAATTCAATTTTATCTAGAACGTGAATAGTCATCCGTCTCACAGTTTTCACCAACAAAATAGTAATTTAAAGGGGTTCATTAGCACCAACTCCTGAGGTGGCGTTGTCATGTTTTTTAGTTTCTTTACGACTTCATTCGTCAAAACCAATCATTATTCCCAGAAAACGAAATTCATTCAACAAATCTCCCGTTAAATCAAGAAAATTGGCGAATGTTTTTTCTAGTCACATTGGCATAATTTAGAAAATTGAAGAGGGGATTTGACTTACTCTATGGAATTGCATAAGACGGTTTCAAAATGTTTGAGCATGTATTGGAAAAGGTATACTAAATATGAAACTAGTTCAGAATAATAAAGATGCGCATTGACTTTACACAAAAAGGGGAGTTAGCAAATGAAGAAAAGTTTAGTACCAATGATTGTAGGTATGTTTGTCGCTTTTGGTCTCTTTTGGGCTGGTCAACCGACAGGCTCTACAACTTATCAACAAGCAGACAGTTCGGAACTTCCTAAAAAAACATTTGCGAAAAGTCATGTGGAAATTCAAAACCAACCAATAGCTACCGCTACTAATTTGGAGTTTTCAGATAAAAAAGAGAAGGTCAAAACAACGAGTGCTGTCAGTAAAACAGATGTCGAAGCACCGAACAAAGGGGACTTCGTAAAAAAAGCAGATACATTCATGCAAAAAGTGGTTCAACCTACGGATGAAAATTATAAAGTAGAAGATTTTAATTCAAAACAAGAATTGATTGAATACTTAACCCAGTATGTTACAGAAGATATTGCAACGTATTATGTGGATGGTCTATATGAAGAGAGACAGGATGGACTTTATATCATACCGACAGAACTTCCACCATGGATTGTGAAAGGTGAACCTTCTAACCTGACTAAAGTGGATGATGAACATTTCCGTCTGGAGCAGAAAAACAGCAGTGATTTATATGGTGACTATATGATTGAATTGAGTTTCAAAAAAGAGAATGACAACTGGATCATTGAATCTGTTGATGTCCAGTAGGAATGATGACTGACTCATGAAAATGCTGATCCAGGAGGAGAGTGGATAAACTCCTTCGGATCAGTTTTTTATTGATTTTTAGGCTCAACAGAAATAGACTCGCTTTCCGCGGGCAATCGAAAAGCAGAAGCGATCCGTTTAGTCACGAAGGTCACTATTATGCTCAAAGTCCTTTTATAAACTTTGGGGTCTCGCTTGGTTCGCCGTTCCCGCTGGAGTCTCGTATATTTCAACCCCTCAGAGACATCCACCAATCACATCAAACTTTTAGAATACAGACAAAAACAAAGATCAAGCGCTTATGTGAGAGATCTGAAGGTGTGATGTTGAAAAAATTAAAGATCAAGCACTCAGGAGGAGACTCGGGCGTACAGATGAAATTTCGGGATGTCGGAAAGGGAGAGTAAATTTATGGAAATTCATCTTTTAGAGAATGGGCATCTGATCGTAGAAGACAATGAGATGTTTTTTTGGGCAAGATACGGTAGAATAAGCATACGACTTCCAAGAGGGAATAGATATACAGATACGAGCAGATCAACAACACTAGCCTAAACATAATAGATGGCTATGATAAATTGGAGTTTTGAATATGAGTAATTATACATTTCAAGATTATTATAAAAATACTGTAGAGCTATCCTTCACAAACCATCCTTATTCACTCACACCAAAGCACGTTTGGGTTATTTGCAGGTTCAAAGGTCAATGGTTGTTGACGGAACACCCCCGGAGAGGAATTGAATTTCCAGGCGGTAAAGTGGAGAAAGGGGAATCTGCTGAAAAGGCTGCGGTGCGTGAAGTGTTTGAAGAGACAGGCGCAACAGTCGATGCATTGAAATACCTTGGACAATATCGTGTCAAAGGTAAAGGCGGAACGATCATCAAGAATATTTACTTTGCTACGATCGATAAAATAAAATTAAAGGCCCATTATTTTGAAACTAATGGACCTATCCTTATGAAACAGCTTCCGGACACGTTAAAAGAAAATGACAAATACAGTTTCATGATGAAAGACGAAGTGCTTGAGCTTAGTATGGAATACATATTCAAAAATAAAATCCTTCAGCTATGACGTTTGCGAAGAAAGTTTTCAAGCATTCCGACTCCTGTATACATGATCGTCGCCATCACGGCAATGATGAGCAAGCTTAGTAAAACGAGTGTAAAGTTGAATACCTGGAACCCATATATGATCAGGTAACCTAATCCTTGTTTGGAAACAAGGAATTCACCAACAATGACCCCTACCCATGACAAACCAACATTCACTTTCAATGTCGAAATGATTGTCGGGATCGCAGATGGAAAAATGACTTCATTGAACACTTGCTTCTTATTGCCGCCAAACGTTTGGATAACCTTTATATAATTATCATCCGTTTCATGAAACGCAGTGTAGACCACGAGTGTCGTTATGATGAAGGATATCAGCACACCCATGGCGATGATCGACAGATAACCAGGTCCAAGAGCGACAATGAGAATTGGGCCTAGCGCAACTTTCGGCATAGCATTCAGCACGACCAGATATGGGTCGGAAACTTTAGATACAAAGGGTAACCACCATAGGATTGCAGCAACAGCGGTTCCGAGAACCGTTGCGATGATGAAACTGGCTATCGTTTCACCAAACGTGACCATGATGTGTGTCATCAAGGTTCCATCCATGATTTTCGTATAAAATAAATTTGAAATTTTAACAGGGGAACTGAACAAAAGAGGATCGATCCATGTGTTTTTCGATGCCGTTTCCCATATTCCCAGGAATGCAATGAAAACAAGGACTTGTGTGATGAACACATGTCTTTTTGTTCTGTGTTCCCTGTGTTTATATTGTGTATATTCTACTTCAATTTTCGATTTCAAGCTCATTCAACTCCTCCCAGATCATCTGGAAGATGTCTTTGTAATCCTCATGATTTCGAACATCAAAAGGTTCCATCTTTGCTAAGTGCTTCGGTACGATATATTCAGACTTGATCCTGCCGGGGTTTGCTGAAAAAACAATGACACGGTCAGACATGGCGATTGCTTCACCTATATCATGCGTGACAAGCAAGGCTGTTTTTTTATGCTCTTTTAAAGTAGTGAACACAAGATTTTCAAGCTTCAATTTCGTCTGATAATCCAGTGCAGAGAATGGTTCATCCAGCAATAGCAGTTTCGGATTGGTAGCTAATGTTCTCACGAGTGCTATGCGCTGCCTCATGCCACCAGAAAGTTCATGAGGATATTTATTTCTGGTATGCCCCAGACTCATGTGGTCTAATAGCTCAAATGTCATTGTTTTGCTCATATCGTTTAAGTTATCCTGTATCTTCAAACCAAGGAGGATATTTTGTTCGATCGTTTTCCACGGCAGCAGGTAATCTTGCTGAAACATGTATCCTATCTGCTCATGTGCCTGTTTGACCGGTTCATTCCGTATGGTGATCGTCCCGAGAACTGGCTGGAAGAGACCCGCAATCAGGGAGAGCAGGGTCGTTTTTCCGCAGCCGCTCGGGCCGAGGAAAGATACGAATTCACCTTCCTCGACCTGAAGGCTGATATCCTGCAACGCCGTTGTGACGGAGTCTGTTGAGAAGTAAGCATGGGTGAGTTGATCTACTGTTAAAAAGGACAAAACCGATCTCCTCCTGTTACTTTGCTACACTTTCAGCGATTTCTGTATTGACCAGTGTACTATGTTCGACTTGCTTTGGAAGTTCGCCCGCTTCATCCATGATTGTTTGTAAGTTGTTCCATTCCTCAACGTCTAGAATCGGATTTGTGGCAAAGCTGTGTTGTTGTTTGTAACGTTCAGTTGAGGATTCAATCAAGTCGATCGGTGTGTCTTCAAAATAAGGTTCGATTACGGCAGCGATTTCCTTGGCACTATGGCTGTCGACCCACTGTTGGGCTTTGTGAACGGCTTTAGTAAATCTCTCCACGATGTCTTTGTTTTGGTTGATATAACTTTCTTTTGACATGAAAGTGGTGTATGGTAATTTACCGGATTCTGTACCAAAAGAAGCTACCACATGACCGATGCCTTCTTTTTCGAACAGGCTGGCAGTGGGTTCAAATAATTGCACGTAATCACCGGTACCAGAAGCAAAGGCATTCGGAATGTTTCCAAAATCGACATTTTGAATCAGGTTCATATCATTATGTGGATCGATTCCATGCTTCTTCAATCCAAATTCTCCAGCCATCTGTGGCATACCGCCTTTTCGTTGACCGAGGAATGTACTGTCTTTAAGTTGCTCCCAATTAAAAGTATCTGGTTTTTCCCGTGCGACGAGGAACGTTCCATCTGTTTGTGTCAGCTGTGCGAAATTGATGACTGGATCTGTCGTCCCCTGGGCATAAACGTAAATGGAAGTTTCTGAACCGACCAGTGCGACATCTGCTCCATCAGATAAAAGAGTGGTCATCGTTTTGTCTCCGCCCCAAGTTGTGGTAAGTTCAATATCAATCCCTTCTTCTTCAAAAAATCCTTTTTCTATTGCAACATATTGCGGAGCATAAAAGATCGAACGGGTAACTTCAGCAACTCGTACTTTATCATTGGTGGATCCGTTGGAACAGCCAGCAGCCACTAGGTTGACAGCAAAAAGTACAGTTACAGCTCCTATGATATGTCGTTTGATTCCCTTAAGCATTAATATCCCTCCACACACTATAGATGCAATAGTGTATGAAGCGAGTTGAAAATGTGTGTTCGCCCAAACTTGTTTAGAGGTGGTTATATGGAATATTCATATCGAATTGAAAAAATAAATCGGTTCCCTTCACCGAATCCTGACATCAAGTTATCTATTGTGACTTACCGTAGTCAGGCTTTACGCGTAAAAGGTTTGTTGGCTGAACCTAAAGTAGAAGGTCCTCTGCCCGGGATTCTATATTTACGCGGCGGAATCAAACAAGTAGGAAAAGTACGGGTATCAAGGATCATACAGTTCGCTTCTCAAGGCTTTGTCGTCTTCGCCCCTTTTTACAGAGGGAACGAAGGAGGAGAAGGGAAGGAAGATTTTTGCGGTGAGGATCGTCATGATGCATTTGAAGGATTGAAGGTGCTCGAGGAACTTCCATCCACAGATCCAGGCTTGCTCCATCTATTTGGATTTTCAAGAGGAGGCGTAATGGCTTTATTTACTGCTGTGTATCATTCGGACCTTGTCAAATCAGTCGTCGTATGGGGTGGAGTGACGGATATGAAACTGACATATGAGGAAAGGAAAGGTCTTCGTAAAATGCTCAAGCGTGTCGTCGGAGGCTCTGTATATAAATACCCTGAACGTTATGAAGCGAGGACACCGTTATCCCTGGTTGGTGATATTGTGGCTCCAGTATTGATCATTCACGGTGTTTATGATGAGAATGTATCTATCGAACATGCCTATCGTCTTGAAAAAGAAATGCTCAAATATGGAAAGTCCTTTGAAACCTGGTACTTCGAAGACGATCACCACTTTTCCCCCGAAAAGAAACGGAAAGTTACACATGAACTGTTGGAGTGGATGAGGAGGTAATGATTATCTTTGATTGGGAGCATGTAACTTCGAAATAAACGTGATTATCTACAAAAATGGAGGGTGTACTTACAAAAATTTAAAATTAACTACAAAAACAGGAAATTAATAACAAAAGTTCATAAATTACCTACAAAAATTCATTATTACCTACAAAACATCCAAAAGGGCAGGCATGAGCCATACTCTTCGGACAGCTTCCTTCCACAAATAAATAAGGAGTGCCCTCGAAAGGATCACTCCTAAGTGTCATGAAATTAAACTAACGGTCCTGCGTTTTTGATTTCTAAGCTTGCGTTTTCGAACTTATTGAAGTTTTCCTTGAATTTCATTGCGAGTTCTTTCGCTTTCTGATCATATGCTTCTGGATTATCCCAGGTTTTCTTAGGTTGCAGGACTTCACCTGGTACACCTGGGCAGCTCGTAGGGATGTGTAGTCCGAAAATCGGATCAGTGACCGTTTCAGCTGAACGCAGCTCGCCCTCTAAAGCGGCTTGCACCATCGCGCGCGTGTGGGTCAAGTCCATTCTCTTACCTACTCCGTATTCACCGCCAGACCATCCAGTGTTGACCAGATAAACATCAACATCATGCTGAGCAATTTTTTCACCGAGCATTTTCGCATATCTTTCAGCGTGCAATGGAAGGAATGGAGAACCGAAGCAAGTAGAGAATGTCGCTTGTGGTGAAGTGACGCCACGCTCTGTTCCTGCAAGCTTACTTGTATAACCTGATAGGAAATGATACATTGCTTGTTCTTTAGTCAACTTGCTGATCGGAGGCAATACTCCGAATGCATCTGCCGTCAAGAAGATGATCGTATTCGGATTTCCTGCTACGCTTGGTGTAATGATATTTGGAATCGCATCGATCGGATAAGCTGCACGAGTATTCTCTGTCAATGTTGTGTTGTTATAGTCGACCAATCGTGTGCACTCATCAGAGACTACGTTTTCAAGGACGGTTCCGAAACGGATCGCATTCCAAATTTGGGGTTCTTTTTCTCGGGAAAGGTTGACGCATTTTGCGTAGCAGCCACCTTCGATATTGAATATCCCGTTGTTTGCCCAACCGTGTTCATCATCACCGATCAGACGGCGGTTAGGGTCGGCAGACAAAGTTGTCTTACCAGTTCCACTCAAACCGAAAAATAATGCAACGTCACCCTCGACACCGACATTCGCTGAACAATGCATGGAGAGGATGTCTTGTTCCGGAAGCATATAGTTCATAACCGAGAAGATCGATTTTTTGATTTCGCCAGCATATTCAGTTCCACCGATAAGTACAATTCGCTTTTCAAATGAGATGATGATGAATGTTTCAGAGTTTGTACCATCAACTTCAGGATCAGCTTGAAAACCTGGTGCTGAAATGACCTGGAACTCTGGAGTGAAGTCGTTTAAATCGCTTTCATTTGGGCGTATGAAAAGTTGACGTGCAAACAGATTATGCCATGCATATTCGTTGATGACTTGCAGTGGAAGTTGATATGCTTTATCCGCACCGGCAAATCCCTGGAATACGAATGTTTCTTCTTTGCTTGTTAAGTATTCGATGACTTTCTTATATAAGTTATTGAACTTCTCTTCATCAATCGGCTGATTGACCGAACCCCAATCAATCTTATCTTTTACGGAAGGTTCCATGACGATGAATTTATCCTTTGGAGAACGTCCAGTATATTTACCAGTTTCAACTTGAAGTGCGCCTGTTGATGTAAGGACGCCTTCATTTCTAGCGATCGCACTTTCTACTAATCTTGGTGTCGCTAAATTTTTGTGTGTTGATTCTTTACTTAATAACTCATCGGTAAGAGAGCTGAATTGTGCTGTATTCATATAAACCATCCTTTTTCACATAAAGTTTAAACCAATACTTCGCTTAACTCGGAAATAGTATAACATATTTATTTTAATAATGTATACTATTTTTCCGTATTTGTGACATGTTAAACCTTAATTAGGATATAAATAGGCGTGGGGCCAATAATGAAAGATCGCTTTGTTAAAAGCATCTCATAATATCGTAATTTACCCATATATTGTGTGCCGAATCTCCTCAATACAAAATGGGAATTCCGTTGACATAGCATGGGTACTGCGATATGATATTGCGAGAACGGCTACTCTTATTCCGAGTAGGTGGAGGGACAGGCCCAATGAAACCCAGCAACCGACACCATGATAGAGGTGAAAAGGTGCTAACCTGAAAAATAAGAGGGTGAAAGGTATACAACGAACCACCTTTCCTCTGAACAGGAAAGGTTTTTTTTCGTTCAATAGGCAGAATCCTTTTAAAAAAAGACTGAGAAGAAAATTGTTATACATGCAGCAGTTTTCCTATATAGTATGAAACTTTGTTGCACTTTCTCATAAGGAAATGAGTACCGTATCAATTAAAACGATACTTAAAGATCGTCGAGGAGGTTCCGTAATGGCAAAAAGCAGACGTCTATTCACATCTGAATCAGTTACAGAAGGTCATCCGGATAAAATTTGTGACCAGATTTCAGATGCGATTCTAGACGAAATCCTAGCAAGTGATCCAAATGCACGTGTAGCGTGTGAAACATCTGTGAATACAGGGCTCGTACTCGTTGCAGGTGAGATCACGACTTCTACTTATGTAGATATCCCGAAAATTGTCCGTGAAACGGTGAAAGGAATCGGTTATACACGAGCAAAATATGGTTTCGATTATGAAACATGTGCAGTTCTCACATCCATTGATGAACAATCTGCTGATATCGCACAAGGTGTCAACCAGGCTCTTGAAGCAAGAGAAGGGTTGATGACAGAAGAAGAAATTGAAGCAATCGGTGCTGGTGACCAAGGATTGATGTTCGGCTATGCGTGTAACGAAACGCAAGAATTGATGCCGCTTCCTATTTCCTTATCACATAAGCTTAGCCGCCGTTTGACAGAAGTACGTAAAAATGAAGTTGTTCCATATTTACGTCCAGATGGTAAAACACAGGTAACAGTGGAATATGATGAAAACGGTCAACCGGTAAGGGTGGATACGATCGTCATCTCTACTCAACATCATCCTGAAGTAACCCTAGAGCAAATCAAACGTGATTTGAAAGAACATGTCATCAATCCTGTCGTTCCTACCGAGTTGATTGATGAGAACACAAAATATTTCATCAACCCGACAGGGCGTTTCGTCATCGGTGGTCCACAAGGGGACGCTGGATTAACTGGCCGTAAAATCATTGTTGACACATACGGTGGATATGCACGCCATGGCGGTGGTGCCTTCTCAGGTAAAGATCCTACAAAAGTTGACCGCTCTGCTGCATATGCAGCGCGTTATGTGGCGAAAAACATTGTAGCAGCTGGATTAGCCGAAAAATGTGAAGTACAACTCGCTTATGCGATCGGTGTCGCTCAACCTGTATCGATCTCGATCGATACGTTTGGTACTGGCCTTGTATCGGAAGAGAAGCTTGTTGAGCTTGTTCGAGCAAACTTCGATCTTCGTCCTGCAGGAATCATCAAGATGCTTGATCTTAGACGCCCGATCTATAAACAGACTGCAGCTTATGGTCACTTCGGCCGTACAGATATCGAGCTTCCTTGGGAACAAACGGACAAAGCTGAAACATTGAAAAACAACGCATAATTACAATAAGAAGACCCCAAGTTGCATCATTGCCGCTTGGGGTTTTTGCGTACTGAAATTTAATTTTATTTAAAAATTTCACTTTTTCAAATATTTGTTGAAAAGCTGATCTGACTAGAGTTTGATTGAAACGAAATTTGCCACATTCCTATGGGAAAAGCGAGCTAAGGAGCCCCCACAGCGAGGAACCAGTGAAGAGGATCGCAGAGGTAAGTAAATGCAAGAAGTGTGGTCTAGCTCAGAGGCCAGTCACTTTAATCACTTCGAGCCTTCATACGGACAAACAAACCTGATTTTACTCCTTGAATGGCCGTATGGAGCTTTCGATCGCCCAAAGGGAGGGAACTTCGCAAAAATCAACAATAATAAGGTATAACGAGCATAACGAACCCTTGTTTTAAAAAGAAAAAGGGAAGAGGTAGAAATGTACCAGCCAGCCTGTCACCGTTCCAATCAACATTCCACCGATTACATCAGATGGATAATGCATGCCTAGATACATTCTTGAAATCGCCACAGAAAAAGAAATTGGTATTAAAACAATCGAAAGCAGTGGATTCCACAGAATAAGAGGCGTGGTGACAGAAAAAGTCGCAGTAGTATGGCCGGATGGAAACGAATGGTCTTTAAGCAGTCTTGAAATAGTGATGGTTTCAGGTAAAACCATATAAGGACGTTTTCGGGGATATATTTTTTTACTGAGTTGTACAGGTATATGACTGATTGTAAGAGCCAATAAGCTTTGAACAGCTATGTTTCGTAAATCCCCAGTCCCTAAGACGAGCACCAACAGACAGATCCCGATAGATCCAGTAGCCCCTCCAAGATGAGTTATAGACATGAAATACATGCTTAATGCAGACTTTTGACATTTGCTGTTCACCCACTGAAAGACAGAGCATTCCCTTTCATGAAGCCAATTGATAACTTTCGCCAATGTGGACCTCTCCCTCGATAGGATTTACTTCATTTTAACGTCCCTATATTAGGAAAATATCAATATGATGTTAAATTTTTGTAGAGAACGGTCCAATCCAGACATTATACTTTCATTTTATAGGATGATAAAATTGTGAAAGCGGGTATAAATAAGTAATTGATAGGGATGGAGGGATACAGATGTATAAAGGAATACACCATGTATCACTTGAAGTGAAGAAACTGAAGAAGGCAAGATCCTTTTATGAAAAAGTTATCGGATTCCAAGTCAGTCCAGACCGGCCGGACTTCGATTTTGATGGGATCTGGTATCAAATCGGGGATACACAACTCCATTTGATTGTGAATGAAAAATTGGATGAGAAAAATAAACCGCCATTAGACAGCCGTGTCCGCCATTTCGCCATAAGGGTTGAATCAATCGAGGACATTCTTCAACGCCTCGAAAAAGCGGGCTATAGTTACTTGAACAAGCCAACCAGTAAAACCGGCTGGCATCAAGTGTTTGTACAGGATCCAGATGGAAACGTAATTGAATTTAACGCTTAGGATTTCTTCTGCATCTGTTTATAATATTGTCCCCGCTCTACATATTCAGTGCGGATCCTTTCCATGTCTTTTAAATCCGCTTCATTCAACTCTCTAACCACTTTTGCTGGACGTCCGAAGGCAAGTGAGTTTGGTGGAATTTTTTTACCTGGAGGTACTAAGCTGCCAGCTCCTACAAAAGCACCTTCACCTATTTCAGCACCATCCAGGATAAGGGAACCCATTCCGATCAAGGCGTTCTTCCTTATGGTGCAGCTATGTAATGTGACTTGATGACCGACTGTGACATCATCTTCAAGGATTAGAGGGTTATTTGGGCTTTGATGGAGCATGGAAAGGTCTTGAACATTCACTCGTTTTCCAATGATGGTTGGCGCTACATCACCACGGATGACTGAATTAAACCAGATTGAGGATTGCTCCTCGATCGTGACATCACCTGATATGACGACACCATCTCCAATGAAAACCGTAGAATCAATTTTAGGTTCTGTTCCTTTATATGGATAAATCAAAGTATCATCCTCTTTCTTTTATGAATAAATAGTTGTATGAAATCAATAGCAGTTTAGCAAATTATAGAGTAGAAGAAAAGGGGCGTCGTACATGTGGATCTGGGAAGCAGAAGATGCAAAAGCAGTAATTGTGATGGTCCATGGTGCTGGCGAGCATCATGGCAGATATGAATGGTTATGCTCGCAGTGGGTAGCTAACGGTTATCACGTCGTCATGGGTGATTTACCTGGCCAAGGTGCTACCCGTCGGAACAGAGGACATATCTATTCATTCAGCGAATATATAGACACGATCGAAAACTGGATGGAAGCAGCTGCACAATTTGATCTGCCAATTTTTTTGTTCGGTCATAGTATGGGGGGCCTAGCGGTTATCCGTGCATTGACAGAAAGAGAAATGCCCGTGAACGCTGTGATTCTATCATCACCTTGTCTGGGTATCGTCTATAAACCGCCAAAACCTGTTGAGGCATTATCTCGAGTCATCAATCGTGTATACCCAACTTTACGATTAAGCTCAGATCAAGGATTTGGAAAAGCGACAAGATCAAAGGAACGGATTGAACAGGACCTAAAAGATGCTTTTTATGTGAAAAAAGTATCCATTCGCTGGTACCGGGAGTTGATGAGCTCAATCAAGATCGTCCACCAATCAGTCGGCCGATTTCCTGATGTTCCTCTGTTGGTCTTACAAGCAGGAAATGATTTGATTGTAGACAAAAAGAGTGTAAGGAATTGGTTCAATCAACTGAATTTGATGGAAAAATCCTATAAAGAATGGCCCGGACTTTATCATGAGATATTGAATGATCCAGAACGAGAGCAAGTTTTCCTTTATATATCGCACTTTGTAAATTTATTGTTGACCTTCGAAGAAAATCTTCAAAAGGAGTGAAACTATGAAGGAAGCCCCTTCGCAACCATGGTCATTGATGATGAGGATTTATAAGGAAATCATACCGAATGTACACAATGAATTAGATTTTTGGAGAGAAAAGGCGGAGCGTATTCCTAATGAAGAATTAAGAAGCCAGGCGATTGCCAGCATCAATTCGAAAACGTTCCATTGTGAGGGCGGTGCAATCTATGCCTTGCTCTCCATTGATCCTGTCTGCCGGAGGGAAGTCATCCGATTCATTGTGGCCTATCAAACGATCAGTGATTATCTTGATAATTTGTGTGACCGAAGTACTTCTTTGGACCCAGACGATTTCAGTTTGCTCCATAGATCCATGGAGCATGCGTTGACACCTGGTTCACTCGTTGAAAATTATTATAGACTTCGTGAAGAGCAGGATGATGGCGGTTATCTGCCTGACCTCGTTCGAACATGTCAAAATGTACTCGAGGAACTGCCTGGTTTTTCACAAATCCACGCTGGTCTTCTGGAATTGGCGGAGCATTACTGTAATTTGCAAATACATAAACATGTGACACACGAGGAGAGAGTCCCAAGACTGCAACGTTGGTTTTCTGAGAATGAAAAAGAACTTCCAGCGATGAGCTGGTATGAATTTTCGGCATGTGCCGGATCGACATTAGGAATCTTTTGCCTCGCTTCCTATGCCTCTAACGGCGAGGTTGAGCCCGAGCTTGTGGAAAAGGTGAAGGAAGGGTATTTCCCATGGATCCAGGGCCTCCACATCATGATGGATTATTTGATCGATCAGCAAGAGGACAAGGACGGAGGGGATCTTAATTTCTGTTTTTACTATGAAAATCAGGAAACGATGATCGAGCGTCTATTACACTTTTTTAAAATGGCAGACCGCTCAGCACAAGACCTTCCGCATTCGAAATTCCACACCTTGATTACGAGAGGTCTTCTTGGCATCTATTCTACCGATACCAAGGTGAAAGGGCAACGTGACGTACAGACAGTTCTTAAAAAACTGATGCGTGCAGGAGGATTGTCAGCCTATTACTTTTACTGGAACAGCTGGGTCTATCGTAAAGTAAAAGCATGAATAATGGTGGGTTCGAAATAAAAAGACAAATGGACGTTCCAAAATTGTCTGACACTTTTGGAACGTCCCCTTTGTGTTGTTTCATTTCAAGTAAAAAATACTCCCTTTAAAATTAGTGCACAGCTGGTAACTTCGGAATCAATACACCGGACGAAGGAAAAGCAATTGCTTTTTCGTGGGACTAAGGCTCCGCCTACGCCAAAGACTTTGATTTGCCAAGTTTTCTTTAACTTCTTTTCTCTATCGCCACCACAAAGGGAGGAGTGTTTTTCTGATTGAGGAATTGATATTGGAGGACGTGGGCGTTAGTCTGATCCATATTGTGTAAAAACGCGGTCAGCGAATCCTTTTCATCCTGACCACCCTCATGCCCGTAATAAACCACAAGGACAATCAACCCGCCCGGCATCAAAATCTCCATCAATCCTTCAATGGCTGCAAGTGTCGAATCTGATTTTGTAATGACAGATTTATCACTACCCGGTAAATAACCAAGGTTGAACATTGCACCCTGAATTGATCCATGATACTTATCATCCACACATTCTTTCACTTTAGCATGGCTTTCAGTGAACAACCGTACTCGATCATCCAGCTTATTTTCCCGTAATCGATTTTGTGTCGCTTCTATTGCATCATCCTGGATATCAAATCCATAAACAAGACCGTTTTCTCCGACCAGCTCCGCTAAAAATTGTGTATCGTGACCGTTGCCGACAGTTGCGTCTACAGCTACCCCGCCAGACTCAACCACCTTTTCCAATAGTTCTTTTGCGAATGGGAGTACCCGGCTTAAAATCATGGGGCGGACACCTCAAATCCCTGATAGAACTTCCCCTGATAGCTGCTACGCCGCTCCAGTTCCGCTTCAATCGAATTCAGAACGTTCCATTTGTTCATGCTCCACATCGGTCCGATCAACAGCTCAGCAGGTCCATCCCCAGTCAATCGATGGACCATCATGTCAGGAGGAAGTACTTCCAACTGATCACAAACAAGGTTGATATATGTATCGAAGTCGAGGAATTCTACTAACCCTTTTTCATATTGTTTCACCATAGGGGTTTTCTTCAATAAGTGCAATAAATGGATTTTGATTCCCTGTACATCCAGCTTCGCTACTTCCCTTGCAGTTTCCATCATCATTTCTGGGGTCTCCTGAGGCAGGCCGTCAATGATATGACAGCAGACCCTGATGCCATGCTTCCGAAGTTTGTTCACACCCTCCACATAACACTGGTAATCGTGCGCACGGTTGATGAGTTCTGCTGTTTCCTCATGAACCGTTTGCAGCCCAAGCTCCACCCAAAGGTAAGTCCGCTCATTAAGCTCTGCTAAATACTCGATCACATCATCCGGCAGACAATCAGGTCGTGTTGCGATTGCAAGTCCGACAACACCTTCCTGTTCTAAAATGACTTCAAATTTTTCACGGAGTTCCTCAACTGGATCATAGGTGTTTGAAAAAGCCTGGAAGTAACCTAGATATTTACCTTTCTTCCACTTTTTATGCATCCGTTCTTTTACGGTATTGAATTGTTTGACGAGATCATCCCGACGGTTTCCAGCGAAATCCCCTGACCCGCTTTGGGAACAGAAAGTGCAACCTCCAGAAGCAACATTTCCGTCACGGTTCGGACAGTCGAAGCCTCCATCGATCGGAATTTTGATGATCTTTTCACCGAAATGATCTTTCAGATGTTTGTTCCATGTATAGTATCGTTTATCACCGAAGTGAGGTGGAACAGCGTTGTTATAAGACATAAGAGTCCCTTTCCATGTTTCATATTTTCATTCTATGAGCATTTTAGCATGATGGTCGATGGACCGCCAATCGAGAATTCTACAAGGAAAAAACAATTGCCAACATCTATAAAAAGGAATACAATCTTTTTGGTATAAAAAAGTAATTCAGTCCACATGTGGCTTGTTTTATAACGCTTAGGTCTAGGGGGGACATAAGGTGCCAAAGCATCTTTGGTTGTTAATAATCGGTATGATGATCAATGTCACGGGTGCTTCTTTCTTATGGCCATTAAACACTGTCTACATACATGATCACCTTGGGAAAACTTTGACATTGGCGGGACTTGTTTTAATGGGTAATGAAGGCGCTGGTGTTATCGGCAATCTGGTTGGGGGCTATTTGTTCGATAAGGTAGGAGGCTATCGGGCGATCCTCATTGGGATAACCATCACTTTGTTCAGTTCAGTCGGTCTCATTTTCTATCATAGCTTCTACCCTTACATGTTTTTTCTCATCATATTAGGTTTTGGGTCCGGTATGGTGTTTCCAGCAATGTATGCGATGGCAGGGATGATTTGGAAAGAAGGAGGTCGTAAAGCATACAACGCAATTTATGTTGCTCAAAACGTAGGGGTAGCCGTGGGTGCTGCTGCAGGAGGTTTGTTGGCATCATTTGATTTCACATGGATTTTTGTAGGGAATACACTCATGTTTGTTAGTTTTTTCTTTGTCGCTTTTTTTGGATACCGTCATCTATCTGATGCTGACACAATTGTCTCGAGTGTTCTTGATGAAAGACTCACCATAAAGAGCAAGCCCCATTTCAATGCCCTGATCTTATTGTGTGCAGCTTATTTTATTTGTTGGCTGGCTTACGTCCAATGGCAAACGACCATCGCATCATTTACACAGGCAATGGGAATTTCATTGGGAAATTATAGTCTTCTTTGGACAGTTAACGGAGCGTTGATTGTTCTTGGGCAGCCACTTCTTGCATTGATCGTCAAACATTGGCTGAAGGTACCGAAACTCCAGATCATCATCGGTATTCTTATATTTATGATTTCTTTTTGGGTGGCTTCACAGGCTAGCTTCTTCATAGGTTTCATGACAGCGATGATCATCCTCACCATTGGCGAAATGCTCGTATGGCCAGCTGTACCGACGATTGCAGGAGAATTAGCACCGAAAGGCCGGGAAGGATTTTATCAAGGTATCGTCAATAGTACTGCAACGGGAGGTAGGATGTTTGGACCGATTATCGGAGGGTTGATCGTTGATTTAGCGGGTATCGAAACGATGTTTATCATCGTTCTTATTTTACTGGTTGCAAGTCTCGGAATTTCAATCCTTCATGATCGTACAATTGTCAAAAATCAATCAATCGTGGTAGGAAAGCCGTCTTAGTACGGCTTTTTCACATATTCACGCATAATATTCGTCCATAAGGTGAAATACAATAAGAAGTGGAGAGAGGAGTGACTTAGTATTGGAGAAGAGCTCGTCCGGGCATTCAACTAGGTGGAACAGCTATACCTTGTGGATTGTCATACTATTATTAGCCATATTTACTATACTGGGTTTTCTGCATGATACGTTAACACGCTTTGATACTACGGTCATGCAGCACGTCTGGGGGATACGCTCAGAATGGTTGACCGGTTTCTTCATTTTTATCACGTATGTTGGATCTGGTTATGTATCGATTCCGATTCTGATTCTTCTCGGCACCTATTTTCTTGTAAATAAAAAAATCAAGCTTGCGTTGGTACTTATTTTCAACCTGGTAGGGGTCCGGTTTGCGAACGGTCTTCTGAAAAATGGATTTGACCGGACGAGACCTGATGATAACCCGTTACTTGATGTCGGCGGTCTTAGTTTTCCAAGCGGTCATGCTATGAATTCTGCAGCATTCATAGGGTTCCTCGGTTATCTTGTCTGGACGTATCTCAGTAAGAAGGGAAAACAGGCAGGGTATGTTCTGGTTGTTGCATGGTCGCTTGTTTTTCTGATCGGTTTCAGCCGCGTTTATATAGGTGTTCATTTTCCAAGTGACGTAATTGCAGGCTTTTCTGCTGGAGGAATTTGGCTTATCCTAACCTTAGTGTTGTTAAAAGTTTTTATGCCAGAGCGGGGGTATCAGTAAGGTTAGAAAAGAGGGATGTAAGTGAACAGAATCAAGGAGGCAGAACAGCTGGCTGTTCAAGCACATGAAGGGCAAATACGCAAATTATCAGGAGAGCAGTACGTCGTCCATCCGATCGCTGTCGGTGAGATGTTAAAAGAAGCAGGCTTTCCGGAGGACGTGATCATTGCGGGTTATCTTCACGATACTGTTGAAGACACAGAATTGGAATTCGATGATATTGACAAAGCATTCGGTCACCGAGTAACAGAACTGGTGAAGGCAAATACAGAAGACAAGACAAAAACATGGCCAGAGAGGAAACAGCATACCGTCGAGTTTATACGAACGGCCCCTTTAGAAGTGAAAGCGTTGATTGTAGCTGATAAACTTGATAATTTTAAAAGCCTGGTCGAGTCCTATAACCAAGATGGTGAAGCAATATGGGAGAAGTTCAAAGGCGATAGAGAAAAGCAAAGCTGGTATTACCGAAGTGTCGCTGCCAACGCAATGGAAGGTCTAACACCAGATGAAACACCTGAATTTTTCTACATATACAAAAAGATGGTAGACCGGTTTTTCGATAACGTATAAAAACCAGGAAAAAAGCCTATCATGATATCAACCCATTTTCTCAAAAAAGCTTGACATTTCCTGAGAATCTGAATACAATACAAATTAAATTCTTCACAAATTCAAAGGCAAAGAAGAGGAATAGTAAAATAGTCTACGGTCAAAGAGAGTTGGCGGCAGGTGAAAAGCCAACCCGAAAAGCTATTTGAACTCGCCTCCGAGCCATAAACGTGAATCCAAGTAGCGTTTATCGTCTCTCCGCGATAAGGAGCTAGAGTGAGTGCAAATTGCACTAATGCGGGTGGTACCGCGGGAAGGTTATGTGTATCCAACCTCTCGTCCCTGATGTTATACAAAATCAGTGGCGGGAGGTTTTATTAATTTCTGGTGAGTGATAAGCCTCGAATTTCAGCGTTAGCTTGTGTCTACGATATAGTGAGAGTACACTATGCACCTGTGTCTTCAAGAATTTTCACAGCAGATGGATTCCTCGGTGCAACTCGTAGTACTTCATGAAGTATCGCTCGTAGCTCCGAGTCTCGACCCTGCGCTGCCTTGAACTTCTCGCTTCTCACTCACCAGGTGTATTTGGGAGATAAGCTTCTGATCTCTGCGTTGTCTTGTTCCTCCGGACTTGCACATGGATGTGCTGACTTCGACGTTATCACAGGACGTGATGGGTTTAGTCGAAGTTCAAATATTTTTGCACGATTAACCCTGAGGATTGCTTCAAGACTACGCTAAAATTTATCAAGACAGGGTAGATTTTGCTCAAGATAGTACAGAAATTGCTCATGGTAACGTAAAAATTGTTCAAAACAGCACTGAGGTTGTTCTACAATGTGGAATCCGGGTACTTAGTGCCCTTAAAATACTTAGTATTACAGAGAAATCATACTTAAATCTTAAAAAATGGAATGGGAGTGGCAGTCATGGGTTTTGACCATATGCAAATTGAACGTAAATGGCAATCATATTGGGAAGAAAACAAAACGTTCAAGACTGAATTTGAACCAGGAAAGAAGAAGTTTTACGCATTGGATATGTTTCCGTATCCATCTGGGGCTGGTTTGCACGTTGGGCATCCGGAAGGGTACACTGCGACTGATATCGTCGCACGGATGAAGCGGATGCAAGGTTACAATGTCCTACATCCGATCGGGTGGGATGCATTCGGTCTTCCGGCAGAGCAATATGCTTTGGATACTGGAAATGATCCAGCAGAGTTCACAGAACAGAACATCAACACGTTCCGCAGACAGATCAAGGAACTTGGATTCTCATATGATTGGGATCGTGAAGTGAATACGACCGATCCGAATTACTACAAGTGGACGCAATGGATCTTTTTACAACTATATAAAAAAGGTCTTGCATATGTCGATGAGGTACCAGTGAACTGGTGTCCTGCATTGGGGACAGTTCTTGCGAACGAGGAAGTCATCGAAGGGAAAAGTGAGCGTGGCGGACATCCTGTAATCCGAAAGCCCATGAAACAATGGATGTTGAAGATCACAGCATACGCTGATCGTTTATTGGAAGACCTTGAAGAGCTTGATTGGCCAGAGAGCTTGAAGGAAATGCAACGTAACTGGATCGGGCGCTCAGAAGGTGCAGAAATTACGTTCGATTTCGATGGACATGATAAATCTGTTACAGTCTTTACGACTCGACCGGATACATTGTTCGGAGCAACATACATGGTTTTAGCGCCTGAACATTCCTATGTTGACGAAATTACAACTGCAGATCAAAAAGCCGCAGTTGAAACTTATAAAAAAGATATTGAAACGAAGAGTGACTTGGAGCGTACTGAACTTGCTAAAGAAAAGACTGGGGTATTCACTGGGGCTTATACCATCAACCCTGCAAACGGTGAAAAAATTCCTGTCTGGATCGCTGATTACGTTTTAGCAAGTTATGGAACTGGCGCAATCATGGCTGTTCCTGCACATGACGAACGTGACTATGAATTCGCTGCAAAATTTGAACTTCCAATCGTTGAAGTCGTCAAAGGCGGAGATGTATCAAAGGAAGCATATACGGAAGATGGAGAACTTGTAAACTCTGATTTCCTCAATGGATTGAGAAAAGAAGATGCAATTATGAAAATGATTCAATGGCTTGAAGAAAACGGTAAAGGTGAAAAGAAAGTGACCTACCGTCTTCGCGATTGGTTGTTCAGCCGTCAGCGTTATTGGGGTGAGCCGATCCCGGTCATCCACTGGGAAGATGGCACGAGCAGTGCAGTTCCAGAGGAAGAGTTGCCATTGACTCTTCCGAAAACAGACAATATCAAGCCTTCAGGAACTGGCGAATCACCGTTGGCGAATATTGAAGACTGGGTGAATGTCGTCGATCCTGAAACTGGTAAAAAAGGACGCCGTGAAACGAATACGATGCCGCAATGGGCAGGCAGCTGCTGGTATTACCTTCGTTACATCGATCCAGATAACAACGATCAGCTTGCTTCTGAAGAGAAATTGAAGCACTGGCTTCCAGTCGATCTTTATATCGGAGGGGCGGAACATGCGGTACTTCACTTGTTGTATGCTCGTTTCTGGCATAAAGTCCTGTACGATTGTGGAGTGGTTCCGACAAAAGAGCCGTTCCAGCGTCTTTACAACCAGGGTATGATCCTGGGTGAAAACAACGAGAAGATGAGTAAGTCGAAAGGGAATGTTGTCAATCCAGACGAAGTCGTCAAGACACATGGTGGAGATACGTTACGACTTTACGAAATGTTCATGGGGCCGCTTGATGCAAGCATCGCCTGGTCCGAAAATGGATTGGATGGGTCCCGGCGCTTCTTGGATCGTGTGTGGCGTCTATTTGTCGAAGAGGATGGTACAGTGTCCGGAAAAATCCAGGACGTAGAGCCGAATGAGCGGTTTGAGAGGGTTTATCATCAGACTGTGAAAAAAGTTTCTGATGACTTCGCGGAGTTGCGCTTCAACGTTGGGATCTCACAAATGATGGTCTTCATCAACGAAGCGTATAAGCAGGATGTTTTGCCGAAACCATTCATGGAAGGGTTCATCCAGTTGTTGTCTCCAGTTGCTCCTCATATCGCAGAGGAAATTTGGGAGAAGCTCGGTCATACTGAAACGATCACATATTCAAACTGGCCAACGTTCGACGAATCGAAGCTTACAGAGAATGAGGTGGAAATCGTCGTTCAAATCAACGGTAAAGTCAGAGCGAAATTGATGGTTCCAACAGACGCTGATAAAGGTCAATTAGAAGAGATCGCATTGGCAGATGATAAGGTGAAAGAAAACATCGATGGTAAAACGGTACGTAAAGTCATTGCAGTACCTGGCAAGTTAGTCAATATCGTCGCAAATTGAACAAACGAGGAAGGATTGGCTTCATTACGGAGTCAATCCTTTTTCTATGCTATAATTATGGATGAATAAATCAATATGTTGCTTTATGGTGGGCTGATGTTCTTAATCAGTCCTTGAAAGGGAAGCCGGTGAGATTCCGGCGCGGTCCCGCCACTGTAAGGTTGAGGTTCTTGACATGCCACTGTTTCATAAGGAAATGGGAAGGGTTTTTCGAACCGATGATACCAAGCCAGGAGACCTGCCATAAGGAAGAACACAGAAAATCCTACGGGAGATAGGAGGGTGTTACGTGCTCGAAAGACGATTGGAAAGCCAATTTGGTTATAATCCTCTTCGGCTTTAGCCTGTACATCTTTGCAAAGAAGATGTTTTTATTTTGGTTGCTTTTTACAATTACGTTGCTAACGGACCCTATTAACATGAAATAGAATTTGCTGAAAACATGTAAGTGCTGGAAATGGCTTTATGCAATATTCCTGAAAATCATACAAGTTTAAAAATCGGAGGGGAAAAGATGGAGCAATCATATCCAATCAGCAGGTCAAGAATCATTCAAACAAAACTTGTGTTACCGCCTGACACGAATCATCTGCAAACGATTTTCGGTGGAAAAGTGTTATCATACATTGATGAAATTGCTGCATTATCAGCAATGAAGCACTCGAATAGTGTCGTCGTGACGGCATCGATCGATTCTGTTGATTTTTTATCATCTGCAAAAGTCGGTGATGCGCTTGGGCTTGAAGCATTCGTGACGTCGACAGGTAGAACATCGATGGAAGTCTACGTCAAAGTGTTTTCTTCCAATCTATTGACTGACGAAAAGACACTGACAACCGAATCTTTTTTGACGATGGTAGCTGTTGATGCGTCAGGTAAACCTGTTCCTGTCCCCAAAATCATTCCAGAGACAGAGGAAGAATGCAGACTGCATACAACAGCGCCAGCCAGAAAAGAAAATCGTAGACATCGGGCGTTGATCCGGTAAATGGTTAGGACCAGCTAAAATCCGATTGGCTGGTCTTTTCCATTTTCCATTTAAAGAAAGTATAACTACTTTCTTCATTATAAGGTCAACTAAGTCTCATCCTTCGCTTACGCTTGGCTTTGCCAAGTTTTCTTTAAACCTTCTAACCCCATCATTAAATTTAATCTGGCGCCTCTTCTAAGAAATTTCCTCCACATGGAATCAATTCCTTTACTTTTGTTAGTGAAGTTCGTAAAATAAGTGGCGGAATGACTATAATAAAGCATAATGATATAGATAGCGAAAGGGTGTTGAGTATGGAAAATGAAATCAAAACCATTACGCCAGCTGATGTTGAAAAGCTTCTTAAAGACGGAAAGGAAATTTCAATAATAGATGTTCGTGAAGATGAAGAGGTGGCTGCAGGGAAGATTCCTGAAGCGAAGCATATCCGTTTGATGGAAATTCCAGAACGTCTGGGCGAAATCGAAAAAGACCAGGAGCACATCATGGTTTGCCGCTCAGGTCGCCGCAGTGAAAATGCCGGACTATTCTTACAAGAGCAAGGCTTTAAGGTGAAGAACATGGTAGGCGGCATGCTCGAGTGGGAAGGCGAAACAAAATAATAAAAGTTTTTGTCTGAATTTGTTGTTATCGATTAAATGCAAAAACAATAATTTTTTCAAAAGGGCTTATTAAAATAGACAGAAAGGGGAAACGGAGAGATGATTTGGGGAGCAACCCTGTTCGTGTTAGTTGTGTATATCTTCTTCTCCTATCTACTTCCTTTTATGAAACTGAAAACATTTCAACAAGAGGCTGTAGACCATGATGAATATTGCATGATCGATGTACGTGATTATCAATCTTCTTATCGGAATCCATTTCCGATCATGACAAAAAACATTCCGCTGTCCTACCTGTCCAGGACGACAAAAGAGGAAGAGATCTGCGATCGGGATATCGTTGTTATTGCAGAATCTAAGTATGTTGCAGCCATGGCGGCGCGGATTTTAAAGCGGAAAACGGATAGATTCATCTATTATGTAACGGTTTCCTGACAAAAGTAGAAGTCTTTCGTCAAAGGATTTCAGGCACCCTCGGGTGAATTTTACGTGATGAACGTATAATTCAGGGGGTGTTTTTTTGTTGCAGGTCAAACTCTTTGAAGCAGAACATGAGCAGGATCTAGAAGAGGAGATTAACGAATTTCTTACCCAGCTGCATGAATCAAAGTTCATTGATATCAAATACGAAGTCTCAATGGCTGTGGATGAAGACACGGAAGACTTCGAATCTCTTTACAGTTTTTCAGCAATGATCCTTTATCGGGCATGACGGATGGAATAATGATAGACTAATAGGAAAACGGCTTAGGTGTGTGAAGATATGATTCGATTTTGCATATGTTTTTTGATTAAAGGATCGCAAGTTTTGATGCTCAATCGCAACAAAGCACCGAATAAAGGCTTGTGGAATGGAGTAGGTGGAAAACTTGAGCCAGACGAAAACCCTGAACAAAGCGTCATCCGTGAGGTGGAAGAGGAATCAGGTTATCGTATTTCTTCGCCACAGTATGGTGGAATCGTCCGTTGGGAAGTTGACGATGAGGAAATCGGCGGAATGCATGTTTTTATCGTAAACATGACAGAAGAGAACACCTATCCGACTCCTATAAAAATGGATGAAGGAATCCTTGACTGGAAGGAATTGACCTGGATACTTGACGATGATAACCAGGGGGTCGTGAGCAACATCAGGCATTTTCTCCCCGATATGTTGCAAGGAAAAGAAGCTTGCAACTATCTTTGCATCTATCGGGGTGGCCGTCTGTCCCAAATAAAAGAAATAGGTCTGATCCGTTAAGATCAGCCCCTGTACATTTCTTCAGCTTTTCTCCGTATTCCCATCAAGCCATTGTCTTCGTTTTTGAAAACTTCGAAACCGAATTGTTCATAAAGTCCATGGGCATCTTTCGTAACCAGCATCAATCTTCTTAATTTCTGTAAATCAGGATGGTTCATGATTTCAGACACCATCCATTTGGATAGCCCCTGTCCTCGATGACGTTCATCAATGAAAACATCGGCCAAATATCCGAACGTCGCATAGTCCGTGATCACTCTAGCGAAGCCGACCTGGGTAACATTATGGAACAGACCGAAACAAAGTGAGTTTTTGACCGATTTTTCAACCGTATTAAAATCAATCCCTTTTGCCCAATAGGATTCATTGCTTAAATAGTCATGGATGTACTGAAGATCCATTTCTTCTTGAACCATTGAAAGAAAGTATTCACCTTTGTAACTGTACCCCATATCCCAATCTCCCTCTGTAGTTAATCTTTTGCTGCATTCGTGCCTGCAAGATGTCCGGTCACGAACGCGCAAGTAATATTGTAGCCTCCTGTATAGCCGTGGATGTCCAGAATTTCACCGCAAAAATACAAGTTCGGTACGAATTTTGACCGCATCGTCTTAGGTTCAACCTCTTTTGTCGAAACCCCTCCACCTGTTACGAAAGCTTTCTCAATCGGTAATGTTCCATTCACTTTGAAAGTGAAACCCTTTACCAGATTGGCGAACTCGCGTAAAGAGGAATGTGAGAGCTGGCTGTAGACCGTATCAAGGCTGATTTCCGCTTTTTCAAGCAAAAAATGAAGGTGCCTCTCTGGAATCCATCCTTTCAAAACGTTCTTGATCGCCTTTTTCGGTTCGTCCTTCAACATAGTGATCAATTCCTGGAAAATTTCTTCTGCATTTTGGTCCGGCATGAGATCGATGTTCATCGAGACGTACCCATCTTTACTCTTTTTCAATGCTTTGACGACAAATTGACTACAGCGGAGTACAGCAGGACCGGAAATTCCTAGATGAGTGAAGATCATGTCCATCCGATGGGTGATGATCGGTTTGCCATTCGGTTTCAAGACACTTAAGGCGACATCACGAAGTGACAATCCCTGAAGGGTCTTTTCTTTAATGAATCTTTCGTCCGAAGTAAGCGGAACTTCGGTCGGGTAAAGATCAGTAATCGTGTGGCCCGCATCTTTTGCCCATGCATAGCCATCCCCGGTGGAACCTGTATGCGGTACAGACTTACCGCCTACTGCGATGATCACCGCTCTGGAATATACCTTTTCGCCATTCTTCAAATGAATTCCTTTTGCTTTATTATCTTCATAGATTACTTTGTTGACTTCTGTTTTTGTACGGATGTCGACACCCAGCTCTTTGATTTTCTTAAGCATGGCATCAACGACAGACTGCGCCTTGTCATTCACGGGGAACATGCGCCCGTGGTCTTCTTCCTTCAAACTGATACCAAGCCCTTCGAAAAAGGCGATGATGTCTTCATTGTTGAAGATGTTGAAGGCACTGTAGAGGAATTTGCCGTTTCCTGGCACGTGTTTGATGATTTCTTCAATCGGAAGCCGGTTTGTGACATTACAGCGGCCGCCACCAGAAATGGCAAGTTTTCTGCCAAGTTTATCACCTTTATCGATCAATAAGACGGAGTCACCGTTTGAAGCCCCTGCAACAGCTGCCATCAAACCTGAAGGACCGCCGCCTATTATAATGATATCGTATTTCATAAGTACACCTACTTTTATTTATACTTAAAGAAAGTATAAACACTTTCTTCAGTATAAGTGCAACTATGGCTCAGCCTTCACCAGGGCTTGGCTTTACCATGTTTTCTTTATCTCTTCTGTAAGATACCATGTTTATAGTACGTATTCCAAATGTTATAGAAATTGGAGCAAGGAGGCATGTTCGATCTATGGACAATCAATACACCCCATCTGTGACGGAAGGTTATATACCAGAAGATGGGGGCTGGACAACGTATAATGAAACCCCTGTATTATTACTATCATTTCCAAAATTCGATCAACTCGTTCGAATCGACAATAGTGGGTATTCTTATTTATGGTTATACGACGAGGAGATGGAGGGCTATGTTTTTTGTTTCAAACTTGACAGCGGAGAAGAGCGTGCTCTGCTTTTCAAAAATGATCATGCCGGTAAGTTGCTCCTGGAGGAAGAGGCTCAAGCTCTTTTTCATATCGCTATCACTTCGACGATGCTCGAAGAGATTGACGACGATACGCCATTATTATGGCTGCCGAAGATAGAGTTCACTCCAAGACCGACACCTTAATGAAAAGCTTTAGCGAAAGCTATCATACTATGGTAAAATACATAGGATTATACGAAATGGCATTAGGAGTTGGAACGTTATATGTCAAAGTTGATACGTGGCACGTTGATTTTAACAGCGGCTACTTTCTTTTCTAAATTTCTTGGGTTGATTTTTGTCATCCCGTTCGAATGGTTAGTGGAAACGGATGAGGTATCCGGTGGGGCACTTTATAGTTATGCGTACACCCCTTATACGGTTTTCTTAAGCATTTCTACTCTAGGACTGCCGTTAGCGGTATCGAAATTTGTGTCGAAATATAATGCGTTAGGGGATTATGTTACCGGAAGACGTCTTTTGAAATCAGGACTTGTTGTGATGACGATCAGTGGTATTGTTGCATTCCTTTTGCTGTTTTCATTAGCTGAGTGGATTGCGACCTTACTGGTCAGTAACAAAGAAGGAACCGATGGGAACTCGTTGGAGGATGTCATAATGGTTATCCGTCTGGTTTCTACAGCCCTCATCATCGTACCGATCATGAGTTTGATCAGGGGTTACTTCCAGGGATTCCAATCGATGGGACCTACAGGGCTGTCACAGGTGATCGAGCAGATCGTCCGCGTAGGATTCATCCTGGTCAGTGCGTTTTTAGTCATTGTCGTATTCAAGGGTGAAATCAGCACAGCAGTAGGTTTTGCAACGTTTGCTGCGTTTGTGGGGGCTCTTGCTTCATTGATCATTCTGCTCTGGTATTGGAAAAAACGGAAACCGCATTTGGATAAACTGATGAAAGATAGTGTCGATCACAAGGTTTCACTGCCAAAAATGTATAAGGAACTCATTCAATATGCGATTCCGTTCGTAGCGGTCGGCTTAGCAATTCCAATCTATCAAGTCATCGATCAGTTTACGATTACGAATGCGCTTCGTAACGGATTCGGCTATGATCTGGCGAGAGCTGAATCCTACTATGCTGTTCTCCAGGCCTACTCACAGAAGTTGATCATGATTCCGGTTTCATTAGCGACAGGACTTGCATTGACCGTCATTCCGTTAATTACAACACTTTACACAAAAAAAGACTTTTCAGTTTTGCAAAGTCAGATTACAAAGATTTTTGAAATCGTCCTGTTCTTGACAGTGCCAGCTGGAGTTGGCCTTGCATTGCTTGGATTACCTGCATACTCGTTGCTGTTTTCAAACAACATAGAAATCGGTGGAGAGGTTCTCTCAGGGTACGCGCCGACAGCCATTCTTTTTGCATTATTCACAGTGACTGCTGCCATCCTACAAGGGATCAATAAACAAAAGTTTGCTGTGTATAGTCTGATGATGGGAATTTTCGTGAAATTGAGCTTGAACTATATTTTGATTGCGAATATAGGTATAGCAGGTGCAATTGTTGGTACAAATTTGGGTTATATTCTATCAATTGTGATCAATGTCATGATCATCAAAAAATATGCTAAATATCAATTCAGACCTGTATTCAAACGCTCCATCTTGATTGGTATGTTCATTGGGATGATGGTGATCGCGGTCATTCTTGCCAAATGGGGGGTTGAAGGAATCGTAGGGACTGATTATAGCCGTACCTTTACTTCCTTATCCGTTCTGCTTGTATGTGTACTGGCAGGAGCAGGGGTCTACCTCTATATGAGTCACTTCTCGGGGCTCCTACAACACATTTTCGGCGAGCGAATCGAACGGATCTTCAAACGTAAAAAAGTACGTTCAAATTAAGGCCTTTATCGAAAGGCCTTTTCTGTTGCAATAAATTTTTTATTCCGAGTTGCTTAATTGTTTATCAAACCAGGCTAGTTGTTGGCCGATGCCCAGCCCTTTCATTGGAATCTCATATTCATAGCCCTTTTGCTCGAGTTGTGGCTCCAAATGATCTCGATATACTTTTCCGCCATGGAGATAGACGATGACCTCTTCAGGGGATTCATACTTCAAAAATGTATCGATTACATTTCTAGCCCACACCTTTTTTTCCATGATAGAAAATGTCTTGATAGAAAGATCATAGGGCTCCAAAGTCTGATCAGGTAAAAGTAGTCCGTCTTTTGCATTGTAAAAATAGAAACGATCATAATGTTCTTTTGCATATTGCACTGATTTTTGGAACAATGGGCTTGTATAAAATTCAAGCACAGGTGCAGGATGGTCCAATTTTTTTCTGCCAGTAGCAAGTAAGCCGATTGATTGTTTCAATAGTACCCCTCCTTTTGGACTATTTTTATTTTATTATACACTTAAATGGAAAAAATAAGCTACAATTTTACATTTGTTGGGAGGTTTTTGCGTGAGGATCGACAAGTTATTAGCAAATATGAACTATGGAAGTCGAAAAGAAGTTAAGAAACTGCTGAAAAACGGTCTTGTAAAAGTTGACGGTGAAATCTTGAAGGATGGAAAATCTCACGTTGATCCTGAAACAGCTACAATTACAGTCGGCGAGGAAATTGTAAATTATATAAAGCACATTTATGTAATGATGAATAAACCAAATGGTGTCATATCTGCTACAGAAGACAATCATCATAAGACGGTCGTTGATCTCTTAGATGAAGAAGTGGCTTTACATAAACCATTTCCAGTAGGCCGTCTTGATAAAGATACAGAGGGTTTATTGATTTTGACGAACGATGGCCAGCTTTCACATCGGTTGCTCGCTCCAAAGAAACATGTACCGAAAACATACTATGCGAAAATTGATGGTATTGTAACTGAAGACGATCGTTCCCTCTTTAAAAAAGGTGTTGAGCTTGATGATGGGTATGTAACAAAGCCTGCTGAGCTGATAATCCACATGAGTGATACGCAGTCTGAAATCGAGTTGACGATTACGGAAGGAAAATTTCATCAAGTGAAGCGAATGTTTGAAGCAGTCGATAAAAAGGTTACTTATTTGAAGAGACTCCAAATGGGATCATTGAAGCTGGACCCATCCCTTTCACAAGGACAATACCGATTTCTCACAACAGATGAGATCAAGCTGTTAGAAAACGATTCTCCAATGCCCTGAGAGTTTTATACCCGCTGTAGAAGGGTATTAATCAAACATACTTGAAAAAAGGAGAATCTAAAATGCTGATATTCGGTAAAGATATCCTGAATCAGAAAATCGTAACGAACGAAAATGAAGAATCATCGAAAAGAAAAGTAGAGGATTTGCTTCTAAATAAGAAAACGTATGATTTAGATTATCTTCTTTTTGTAGAAAAGAATCCGGAAAAAATTGATGAGCCGAACCGTGTCGAGTCCTCCATGGACAATGTGGTCAATAGTGCTGGAGGTCAAGCTGCCACAAATACACCGCCAGTAACTGCAGACGATACCTTTTCTAAGAGTTACAACAAAGAAACACGGTATATCTCTTTCAAAGATGTAACAGAGCTGACAGAGCATCATGTGAGTATAACGGGAGTCGACCAACAGCTTCATGATCCAATCGAGTCGATTGCAGCTTCGTCAATCGTGGGCAAAAAAGTCAAGACAGAAAGCGATGAGACGTTAGGGAAAGTAATTGATGTTGTCATTGACTGGGATCAAAGGAGGGTCGTTGGTCTGGCCCTTGCAGAAGGATTCTGGGCGAAGCTTGTATCGGAGGAGAACCGGTTCATGCGACTGGAAGAAACGATGGACTGGGGTCCGGAGCACATCATTGTACCAAATCACTTTAAAGACCATCTGGTTGAGAGTATGAATGAAATCTAACCAGGGTAGCAAGATGAAACCAAAAAAACTGGCTCCAATCTCAATAGGTTCCATGAGGTTGGGGCCAGTTTTCTTTCAGTAATGACTCAGCCTGGTTAAGGTTTGGCTGTGCCACATTTTCGTCATTTAAGCTAATTTCACTTTTTTAGATGTCGTTTGCCATTTTCCCCTTGTTGGACTTGACACCAAGTTATTATACGTTAGTACGTTTAAATCTCGCTGAATCGTTCTTTGTGTCGTACCGAATTCGTCGACAAGCTGTTGTGTTGTGACCGTACCACTTTCATTGATAAACATATAGATTGCTTTAACACGGTTCAACATACGTTCAGTCGAAGGACTCAAACAACCACTCCTTACCTTTTTTGCACTGCTACGTTACAACTTCAGTGTACCCACTGAGTGTTAATATAATATTAATATCTTGTTTAAATATTCAAAAAATTATAATTGCAGATACACTGGACAATTAGTGCTTGGTTCATAGGAAACTGTTGCATAGAGATGTGACTGACTGCCATTCCAAGTCAGATTTCCGTAACACCCCACTGTACTTCTCATTTTCGAGTGGATTTCGGATAATAACGATCCCCCACCTCCTAGTTAGAAATATTGTATAATAATTCTGTGAATAATTCAAAGTGTGTATCCATAATTTGTGTTATTGTCGTAAAGGAAGGAGGAAATCTGTGTTACTTTTAAAACGATTTTGGATTAGTGTCATCAAACTGAATACTGTTTTCATTTTTTTATCAAGCTTGATATTGATTGTTGGAAGTACGTGGATCATGGGGTTGATCGAGCCTGAGACATTTTCCAACCCATTCGATGCCTTTTGGTGGGTAATGACAACAGTAACCACTGTCGGCTATGGGGATTTCTATCCAAGTTCTGTCGGAGGTCGTATTTACGCCGTCTTTTTATACATAATCGGTATTGGGTTGATCGGTGTTGTCATTGGAAAAGTAGTGGATGGTTTTGGAATGATCAGGCGCAGGAAGGAGGAAGGGTTGTTGGACTATAAATACGAAGGACATATTGTCATCATTGGGTGGTCGCAGAAAGCGCGATTCGCTATAGAAGAAATTTTGCAATCAGAAGAAATCGATGAGGTGGTAATCATCGATCAATTACCGAAATCACCTTATCTGCATGAAAATGTTCATTACATCCAGGGGGACGCGGCACATGAAGAGGTTCTCCTGCAGGCGAATCTACCAGGAGCAAAATCAGTATTGCTCTTTGCCGATGATACAATCAAAGATCCTCTGCTTACGGATGGAAAGACATTATTGATTGTTACGACGATTGAAAGCCTTTCTCCAGATATTCATAGCACTGTTGAAATCTTGAATGAGAACCATATCAAAAACTTCCGGCATGTAAAAGTGGACGAGTTCATTCTATCAAACGAGACGATTTCACGATTGGCTGTCCGTTCAGCGATTTCTAACGGAATTTCAAAAATATACAGTCAGCTGATGAGCCGTGGTATCGGGGACAACCTTTATGAAATCAAACGAAAACCGCACTGGAAAATCTATCAGGATGCTTTTGATGAGTTGATCAAAGAGGGAGCAACCTTAATTGCAGATGGGGATAAGATGGATATCAATCGCAGGAGGAAGGAAGCTATTCCTTCACATGCAAGGTTGTTCGTCATTTGTGATCGTGAAACATACGAAAGAATTCAAGCTTCTTAATCAGAGGGATGTGATTGTATGATTGATTGGAAAAATGAAGTAGAAAAGCGAAAAGAGGATTTCTTGAATGATTTACAGGATCTATTAAGGTTTGAGTCTATCCTCGATCCTGAAACAGTCCAAGAAGGTGCTCCTTTCGGAGAAGGCATTCAGCGTACGCTATGCCATCTATTGGAAAAAGGAGAAGCGGACGGTTTTACAAGTAAAAATCTTGACGGTTATGCTGGTCATTTGGAATTCGGAAAAGGGAAAGAGTTAATCGGAATCCTTTGCCATATAGACGTCGTGCCTGCTGGGGACGGTTGGAGTTCGGATCCATTTGCAGCAGAAATCAGAGACGGTCGAATTTATGCTAGAGGAGCGATCGATGATAAAGGACCTACCATGGCAGCATACTATGCGATGAAAATCGTCAAAGACCTAGGTCTTGATTTGAACAGGCGGGTAAGAATGATCATTGGAACAGATGAAGAAAGCAATTGGAACTGTGTAAAGCATTATTTCAAGCATGAGGAAATGCCTACGATGGGTTTCGCGCCTGATGCAAGCTTTCCGATCATATATGCCGAAAAAGGATTATTCGATTGTGAGTGGAAACAAAAAGAAGTGAATGCTACTGATCGCAGTGACGTCCATCTTGTTTCCTTCGATTCAGGGAGACGGTTGAACATGGTACCGGATTACGCTGAAGCGGTTTTAGAAGGGTCCGGTCTTGAATCACTCGAGGGGGAGTTCAATTCTTTTCTTTCGGATCGTGGATTGAATGGCAATGTGCAACAGGAAAATGGGCAATACAAAATGGTCATTGAAGGCGTATCGTATCATGGAAGTAAGCCTGAAAAAGGAAAGAATGCAGGATTGTTCTTGGCATCTTTCATATCAAGCTATCCACTTGGTGGACAAGCGGATAATTTCATCCGGCTAGCCAATGGTTATTTGACCGATGATACGGATGGAACAAAATTAGGTATCAAGGACTCGGACGAAATTACTGGACCATTGACGATGAATACAGGGATCATGAGCTATACGGAAGAAAAAGGAGGCCGTTTTGGCTTGAATCTTCGTTATCCTGTGTCCCATGATTTTGGCAAGACGCTAGGTATCTTAAAAAAAGCCGGAGAAAAGTTTGGGTATGAATTGACTGAAATTGAACACTTAACACCTCACCACGTGCCGAAAGATCATGAATTGATCAAAAAACTGATGGATGTATACGAGCAACAAACAGGCGAGGATGGGTATTTGATTTCAATCGGTGGAGGGACATATGCTCGTTCTCTCGATGCAGGAGTGGCGTTTGGTGCACAGTTCCCTGGTGCTGAGGAAATCGCCCATCAAAAAGATGAATACGTTGATATCGCTAGTCTGATGAAGGCAACCGCAATCTATGCTCAAGCGATCTACGAGTTGGCGAAGTGAATGGACGAAGGACAAGCTGGACATTTTGTTCGGCTTGTCTTTTTGTGAAAATAACGCATTCGACCCTTTGGGGAAAGGGCAAGCGGAGAAACGAAGTCAAAAAATTCGGTTATGATTCTAAAAATCTGGAAATAAGTCTAAAAATCTGAAAGTAAGTCTGAAAATTCAGCTAAAAGGTCTAAAATCTATGTGGTACTCGGAAAATGCATAGAAGGGGGCGATTGATCTGTTAGAACTTTACATAACAAGGCACGGGGAAACTGAATGGAATGTACAGAAAAGAATGCAGGGGTGGAGTGATTCTGAACTCACCGAAAAAGGAAGGGAAAATGCAAGGGCACTAGGTAAGAGATTGGGAGATATCAATTTTTCCGCTATCTATTCAAGTCCAAGTAGAAGAACACTTGAAACTGCAAATATCATTCGTAATAACAACAATCCGCCAATTATTTTGGAAGAGAAGTTGAAAGAAATACATATGGGGGATTGGGAAGGGGAGAATCATCAATTTCTAAATGAAAAATACCCTGAAGCGTACAAATCTTTTTGGGATACACCTCATCTTTATGAATTAGAAAGCGGCGAAAACTTTACAGATGTCTATAACAGGGCTGCTGAATCAGTAAATCGGATTACCACAGAAAACAATACAGGAAGGGTCTTGATCGTGACCCATTCGGTCATCATCAAATGTTTATTTGCTTACTTTAAAAAACGTCCATTGGAAAGACTATGGGATCCACCTTATATTCATGATACCAGCCTTTCGATTGTGAAAGTTGTGGATAACAGCTATGAATTTTTGCTGGAAGGTGACCTTTCTCATAGAAATTCTCCGAGCGTTTCTGATTGAATTTTTAAGGAGTTGCGATACAATCAACAGAGATTGATACATAATGTTTGATTAGGCAGGAGATCTTTTATGCAGCGAATTGAGAAGACATCTGTGAACTTCAGTTTTTTTTACTTTTTCATGTTTTTTGGATATGGAACGCTTTTTCCCTTATTAAGTGTGTATTTGAAGCAGGAAGTTCATTTGACGGGGACCCAAATAGGAGCAATCATGTCGGTCAGTCCAGTCGTTATGATCATTGCGCAGCCGATCTGGGGAGTCATTTGTGATTATACGAGAAAACCAAGAGCTGTACTGATCTTCACATTGATGATGAGCGGATTGGTCGCTCTTCCTTTTGTATTGATGGAGAGCTATTTGGGCCTTATTGCGATTTCGATTACACTTGCAATCTTCCAAAGCGCAATCGTACCCGTGTCTGACAGCATCACCTTGAACTATGTGATGGCTAAAAACAAAGATTATGGAAATCTGCGATTATGGGGAGCCCTGGGCTTTGCCATTGCGGTCTATGTTATGGGCAACCTTGCCGAGACGTTAGGCTTAACCCTCATATTCTACTGTTTTGCAGGAGCTTTATTCATTTGTACAATCTTTGTTCTATCGATGCCGAAAGAAAGCAACTCGTTAAAAGTGGACCTGCGAACAGGAATCGCAAAGCTTTTCAAATTGCCGAAGTTCGTCTTATTTTTACTGACAACATTTTGTGTATTCGGTCCGATCCAATCAAACAACTTTTATTTCGGTCTCTATATTCAGGAGATTGGCGGGACATTAGCAGGTGTCGGAATCGCCTTTTTACTTGCTGCGGGAAGTGAAGCTCCTTTCATGAAATTTTCGGGAAGTTGGATCCGCAAGCTTGGTGTCGAGCAGATTCTGATTGCAGCAGCTCTCATTTCTGCACTAAGATGGCTATTCTATTTCACGGAACCAAGTCTTCTTGCCGTTTATGCGACGACGATTGCACAAGGTTTTTCTATCGGATTGTTCATACCTGCTGCCCTTCAATATGTCCGTGAAATCGCTCCTAGTGACGTGAAAGCGACCGCAGTGGCTTTATACAGCTCGATGGGGAACGGACTAGGAAGCTGGTTCAGTACATTCGTGGGCGGAATCATCTATGATGCATTTTCGTTATTCGCGATGTATCTTTTCTTTGGAATTCTGACGACGATCGGACTACTGCTGCTCTTCGTAAATTTGAAAGTGCTGCCTCATAAGGTAGCTGCCTGATAGGAAATCTGATTTTTTGGTAAAAGATTGCTGCTCAACCGGAAATTGTGGGGAGCAGTCTTTTTTGTGATTTTTTATGGTGAGTGTGCAGGTACATTTTACTAAATTGCACAAGATGCTATGAAAATTGTACAAGATGTGATGGAAATTGCTCAAGCTGCCATGGAAATTGCTCAAGCTGCCATGAAAATTGCTCAAGCTGCCATGAAAATTGCTCAAGCTACCTTAAAAATTGCGTAACTCCCTAAATAGATGCATCACCATTCACCAAAAAACAATTAAAAAAGGATCGTTCCCTAAAGAAACGATCCTTTTCTACTCTATCTTACTCTTTTTCGAAATCAAACAGGTCGCTTGATAGGTAGCGTTCACCTGAATCACATGTAATGGCGATGACGACTTCGTCTGGGCTCAGTTTCTTGGCAGCCTGAAGAGCGGCATATACAGAAGCACCGGAAGAGGGCCCGACTAGAATACCTTCTTCACTTGCAAGTTGACGGGTCGTCTCGATCGCTTCTTCATCCTTGATCCGGACAATTTCGTCATATACCTTTTGGTTCAATATATCTGGAATGAACCCTGGACTTGTTCCGACTAATTTGTGTTTCCCCGGCTTTCCGCCTGAGAGGACAGGTGAGCCTTCTGGTTCAACAACCTTAATCTCTATATCCGGCAAGTGTTCTTTTAACGTTTCCCCTGTTCCTGTGATCGTTCCCCCCGTGCCTGCAGGCGCTACGAATGTAGAGAATTTTTTTCCAATGTGCTTAGCTGCATCAAGAATTTCGATTGCTGTCGTCGTACGGTGTGCATCTGGATTTGCAGGGTTTTCAAATTGCATCGGCATGTAGCTGTTCGGGATTTCTTCTGCTAATTCCTTTGCTTTATCGATTGCGCCTGGCATCTTATCATCACCTGGGGTCAATATTACCTCTGCTCCATAAGCTTTTAAAAGATTGATGCGTTCCTGGGTCATCGTATCAGGCATCACAATGATCGCTTTGTATCCTTTTGCTGCAGCATTCATTGCCAGGCCGATTCCCGTGTTTCCTGAAGTCGGTTCGATGATTGTGGAACCTGGCTTCAAAAGTCCCCTTTTTTCTGCTTCTGTAAGCATGTTATAGGCTGCCCGGTCTTTAATGCTGCCGCTTGGATTGAATGCTTCCAATTTTACATAAACATCTGCACCGTTGGGGTCAGGCAGACGGTTCAATTTTACGAATGGTGTATCTCCTATCAAATCAGCTATACTATTTACAACACGCATGAAAACACGTCCTTTTTCTTCTGTTATTCCAGCTTATTATAACAAATCCAAGTAAACCACTCTAATTTAACGTTTTGAAGGATACATTCATTTGTATTCCAGTCATGTCCTGTTTTTGTTAGACTTATGATAACTTTATTACGGAGGTTCGACAATGGCACGTCACACATTTCTTGCAGTTCCGATACCATACGAAATACAAAAGGAAATCCATAGTTATGCACAAGAACTCAAGCCTTTGCTTCCTCTGAAAAAGTGGACAAGTTTGGGAGATTATCACATCACCTTGCAATTTCTAGGCGCTTCACCGGATAAGGAGCTTGAGCAACTCATTCATGAAATCAACAAGATCAAATCAACCGCCTTCACTATAACGCTAAAAAGCTCGGGGTACTTCGGCAATCCGAAGACACCACGTGTATTCTGGCTGGGTATTGATCGCTCTGAATCGCTGTTGAAGTTACAAGAGCAGATGAAACATGCATGCAGTTCCGCTGGGTTCAATATCGATTCGAGACCTTATCGACCACACATTACAATCGGAAAAAGGTGGGGTGGTGATTCACAAGGAACATCCTATGAAAATCTCCCAGAACCAAAGGAATTGATCAACAGAAGCTGGGAAGTCGAAGAAATCATTTTATATGAGATTCATCCAGGTAAAGAGCCGATGTACGTTCCTTTCCATCGTTTTCATATCGGAGAGTCGGTTGAAGGATGAGGAAAGCCATTCTCATCATAACGCAAGTTGTTGCACTTTATGGTTTCTACTTAGCAGGCATATGGATTCAGAGTGCCCTTGGTCTTATGATTCCCGGCAGTATCATCGGAATGCTTCTCCTATTCCTGCTGCTTGTCACAAAGATTTTGCCTTTAAATTGGATACAGAGGGGCAGCCGGTTCATGCTTGTACATCTCACCCTATTCTTTATACCAGTGACTGTTGGTGTGATGCAGTTCGGACATGTTTTCAAAGGAAAAGGGATGCTGCTCATTCCTACTGTTCTTGCCAGCACGATTCTAGTGATCGTTATCTCTAGTAAAATGTTGGATCTTTTCATGTCAAAGGGGCTAAAGAAGGATTCGAATGAAACATAACTTGATAGACATCGCATTCATAGTACTGACAATCGGAGCGTATGTATTAGGGCTCGTGATTTATAAAAGATGGAGGCACCCTTTCCTGGTCCCGATTTTGACAGCTACAACATCGATCATAGCAGTTTTGATTCTATTCGATTTTTCTTATGAGCGATACATGGTCGGGACCGAGTGGATAGACAAGTTGTTAGGGCCGGCGGTTGTAGCTCTAGCCTATCCTTTGTATATCAATCGTGGATTGTTGAAACGATATACTTTTCCGCTCCTTATAAGTATCATTACTGGTGTTTGTGTCGGAGTCTTTTCCGGATTGATTTTTGCACAGATGATCGGTACATCTCAAAACGTCATTTTGTCTCTTTTACCGAAATCGGTTACGACACCTGTAGCAATGGAGATCACGAGGGTTTCAGGGGGGATGCCTTCCATTGTGATCGTCTTCGTTATGGTTGCTGGCGTTGGCGGCGTGATCCTCGCCCCGTATTTGTTCAAATGGTTCAATATAAAAAATGATATGTCAAGAGGTTTGGGACTCGGCGCTGCATCGCATGCTATCGGAACGTCAAAAGCACTCGAATATGGCAGTCAAGCGGCAGCGATAAGCTCCGTGGCGATGACGATTTCAGCTTTAGTCGCTTCCATCCTCATCCCAATCGTAGCGTCATGGATATAAAGGCAGGTGAATTAGATTGGCACACTTGATCAAGTTAGAAGATTGTATTTCAAGATATGAACAAGACGTATTTCGATATACAGGACAATATACCAGGTTGAAACGTGATCGATGGCATCGAGTAAAAACAAATTGGGAGAATGCTCAGGAGACAGTCGATTTACAACATGGGGCTGAAGACCAATCTGACGAAAAAAAGTGGTGGAAACTAAAGGGGAGAGAAACCGAAATTAACGTGATTGATGAGGGTAGCGTCAAACGGGATGATCGTACTTTTTCCAAATTAAAGGAAGACTTTCGGGAAGAACTGTTTCAATTCCAGCTTAAATGGGCCAGTTCAACAATCAGAGAAACCTCAAGAATCAGTAGATCGCTCAATAGGGATAAGTTCCTCCGTTTCCTTTTGAAAGAAGTGCCTGACAACTATCTGGTTCTTTATAAACCGGTTATAAAAGTAAGAAAAGCACAAACACAATTAGATGTCATCTTGTTGGGACCTGATTCAATCCAGGCTATTGTGATGTTAGAAACAAGTATGGGAGAGGTTGTTCATGCGTCTCAGAACCGTTTTTGGAAATGCGAAAAAGAAGGAGACGAGCGTAAGATGGTCAACCCTATATCTGCTGTCCAAAGAATGAATTATTTCATAGAGTCGGTCATCGATACAGAAGCAACTGAAATGAATCTTACATATGTCATCCTTGCGCAAAATGCCTTTGTTAACAGAACCAATATCCCTTCATATGTCCAGGTGATCGATCAGACTAATTTCGATAATTGGAAAAATAAGTTGAAAAAGCAGCCGAGTCCGCTTAAATTCAAGCAACTGAAAGCTGCCAAAGTGATTTTAGAGCAATGTGTAACCACAGCTTTTTCCCGACCAGAATGGGAGTCGGATGAGAATCAGGGGGATCTGAAGAACTCCGAATGACGGATGAGTGCATTGGAAAACTTGATGGTACAACGTCCTTATAAACAGTTGTAAATTGACATTTTTTTGCACATAAAAAGGGAAATTAGGACATTTTGTTGAAAAAAGAATAAGACCATCAGAAGAGAGTGGCTGAAAATGCAAAAGTTCTATATATTCATCATCAATCCCAAAGCTGGGAACGGCAATGGAGAAAAGGTTTGGAAAAAAGTAAAGCGGGAATTGCAGAAGCAGAATATTCCCTATCGAAGTTTTTTTACACAAAGAGCTGGCCATGGAAAAGATATCGCTCAACAAATGTCCCATATTCATCATGAACATTTGAAAGGGATCGTAACAGTTGGGGGAGATGGAACAATGCATGAGGTCATCAACGGGTTGAGCCATTATCCTGAAATACCAGTTTCTTTCATCTCGGCAGGATCGGGTAACGATTTTGCTAGAGGCTTCAAAATACCAAGAAAGACAATGCAAGCACTTCAACATGTCACTTCAAAAAAAGCGAGGATCAGACGATATGATTTAGGAGAGTATCGGCTTGGCAATCGGAAACACAAAGCCAACTTGTTTACTAGTTCGATTGGTATCGGTTTTGATGGAGAAGTTGCAAAGCGGACGAACGAATCGAAATATAAGGGGATTTTGAATAAAGTTGGGCTTGGATCTCTTTCATACATAATCACAGTATTAAAATTGACAATGAAATACGAACCGTCCCATATGAAAATAAAAGTAGATGGAATAGAACATGATTTCAGGGATGTATGGCTCGTTGCAACGACCAATATCAAGTATTATGGCGGAGGTATGAAGATATGTCCAGATGCAAGACCGGATGATGGTCTATTGAACATCTGTATCGTCCATAATCTATCCAGGAAAAAGCTTTTCTTTTTATTCGGTACGGTTTTCCTAGGATTACATACAAAATTAAAAGAAGTCACGTTGCTGAAAGGGAAAGAAATTGATGTCGAATCAAGTGTCCCAGCAACGATGCATGCTGACGGTGAACTCATCGGTTCAACTCCAATCAAGATCCAAGTCCACCCGAGACGGCTGATGGTTAAGTGATTGATAATAGGGTATTGGTTAGAAGGAGGTCATCAAAACCGTCGTGCCTTGTACTGCTTGTTTCTAAATAGCGACTTTTTGAACGGGGAGTTATAAGGAAATTCAAAAAGTCATCTCTTGATAAACGTCGTATTACTTCGTTACTAGGTTTTTCTGGTCCTCACGTATTAAGACCATACGCTTCGGTCCTCAAAACCGTCGTGCCTTATACTACTTGTTTCTAAATAGCGACTTTTTGAACGGGGAGTTATATGTTAAAATATTATATCTGTACAGATTTATCGTATTTAAGTATTTGAAATGGATTGTCTAAGCCGATAATAATGATAGAATGATGAAATCGAAGGTGAACGTATTGAAACACATATTAGGAAGCGGCTGGCAGGTCAAGCCTGCGGGTGGTGCAACCGGTGAAGCCTATATCGCACAATATGGGGAAGAGAAGATCTTCTTGAAAAGAAACTCGTCACCATTCCTTGCTGTATTATCGGCAGAGGGGATCGTTCCGAAGCTTTTATGGACAAAGCGGTTGGAAAATGGGGACGTCATAACTGCTCAGAATTGGTTGAACGGTAGAGAGCTTAAAGCTGCAGAGATGAACCAACAGTTAGTTGCGAAACTGCTTTCCAAAATTCATCGTTCACAAGAATTGCTTTCAATGTTACGCAGGATAGGAAAACAACCATTGACGCCTGAAGCTGTATTAGAGGAATTGTTTCATCGAACACAACAAAACCACCAATATCGAAAAGAAATAGAACCTTATCTGGATTATCTATCAACTCATATCGATGAAGTCCAAACGGACCAATTTGTTGTTTGTCATGGTGATGTAAACCATAATAATTGGCTTATTTCTGATCAGAACAGATTGTTTCTGATTGACTGGGATGGTGCGATGATTGCAGACCCGGCATTGGATCTTGCAATGCTGCTTTATTGGTATGTTCCTGATGAAGAATGGGATGAATGGCTGCGTTCCTATGGCATTCCATTGACTCGTTCCTTAAAAATCAGAATGCACTGGTATATCGTAGCGCAAACGATCGAGTCGATTTACTGGCACTGTGAACGGGGGCAGGGAGAACAAGCGAATTATTGGATGAATTACCTTGTTCAATTGGACAAACAAATTTATCATTAGGCTGTTTTCGCAAACTTTGTTGCTCTTGAAAGTCAATGACTCAACAGCAACAATCTTTTTGAAAAGAGCCTATCATTAATATAAATATAAAAAAAATGGGGCTGTCTAAAAAGTTGTTTGACACTTTTTTAGACAGCCCCATTTTTTACAATACAATGATTTAAATTACCCCTACATATTATCGATGACATTCATCCATTGGTTCAGATCACCATTTGATTGGATGATATGTTGATCAAGTGATGGAGATTGTCCGCTGTATTGACTGTATGTTTGTATTGCTATGAGGGTCTCTCGAAGCTCAATGGGCGTCTGTGGGTTTTGGAGCAGAGAATTCGTGAGTCTTTCCAACTGTTGACACTCTGAATCGGACCCACATTGATCCAACTGGTGGCTCCTTAAAATATCCGCAAGCAATGAGAGTTGATCGTTAACTTGTAACGGCATTGATCACGCATCCTTTCTCGTCATTTTGCACTTAGGATACGTCAATCCGGTTTCTTTATCCGATTATTTTTTAGCGCCCCAAATGAAAAGACCGACAATTGCGATGATCAAGACAATTGGTGGAGCCCAGAAAATCAAAAAGTCTTGCATGAAATCCCTCACCTTTTCATTGTTGATTTTGGAAACCTGGATGGAGTTTACTTTAAATCAACTTGCACAAAATGTTTTTTTTAAAATGACTCAAAAGCAACATCTTTTAGAAAAGAGCCTTACATTAATTGTACTTGCTCGATATACTATTTTCATCTTTTCCATTAAATTGTTTTAGTATTGTCAATATTCCATAGAGAATATGGTTTCATACGTTCATTGGTCATCAAATGAAAAAGACCTTGCCTTGAACCAGGTATAGTGGATCAAGGCAAGATCTTCCCTGATTTATATTTAAAGAAAGTATAAAATACTTTCTTCAATATAAGTTTAACTGAGGCTACACCTGCACCAAAGGCTTGGCCGAGTTTTCTTATCATTTTAGTACTGTGAAGCGTACTTGATTTTTACTTTTTGTGCACGGATTGTTTGCTTGTGAGCAATGCGTTCGAATGGATATACTGCTAAGGCATAGCCTGCAAATAATCCACTGAACAATGTTAGGACTGTCACTTCTGCTGTCTTCGTCAAGGTCTTTTTAAGAATAGACATGAATTCGTTAAACCACTCCTATAGTGTTTTTTTCACATTTAAAGAAAGTATTAGATACTTTCTTCAATATAAGTGCAACTAAAGTTCAGCCTGCGCCAAAGCCTTGGCTTCACCAAGTTTTCTTTAACAAATACAATCTTACCTTTGAAAGCGTTTACCACCCTAATGGCTATAATTGGTATATGACATGATGTAATGCGATGTCAGTAGTTCGATCGAAATCAGGTCTCACATGTTAATAAATACTCCAAAATACTCTGCTATACTCATCCATATACTAAAAGTGTCAGGACATTCGATGTTTAATGCTCTATTGGAAATGTCTAGCGAAATTCGCGACACTCCTGCGAAAAAAAGCGAGCCATGCCAGACTCAATGGAGGTGTTGTCAGTTCTCCAGTGACCTCCATAACTAGCGGGCTCGCTTCCGTTTTTCGTTTGCCTGCGGAAAGAGAGTGGATTTCCGTGAAAAAATTCAAGTGTAATAAAACAAAATAAATTCAAGCGATGTTCATTTTCGGTTGCCATCATGGTAAAATATCCGAGGACTAAGTAAATAGAAGGGGTTTGAACGAATGCGTCTTAGAAATAAACCATGGGCACAAGATAACATAGATGACAATCCACAAGTTGTCGTGGCTGATCCGGAAAATCGGAAAGGTAAATGGCATCAAATTTTTGAAAACGACAATCCGATTTGCATTGAGGTGGGGACAGGAAAAGGACAATTCATTACAGAAATGGCTAAATTGCACCCAAATGCTAATTTTATTGGAATTGAGAGACAGAAAAGCATCATCGTTTCTGGGATTGATAAAATCAATGAATCAGGACCAAAAAATGTACGCCTGATCAATGTGAATGCGATGCATCTCATCAATTTTTTTGATAAAGAAGAAATTCATCGGGTTTATTTGAATTTTCCAGATCCGTGGCCGAAAAATCGTCATGAAAAACGCAGGTTGACTCATGAATCCTTTTTGAATGCGTATGAGGAAGTACTGAAACCTGGTGGAGATATCCATTTTAAAACGGATAATCAAGGGCTTTTTGAATACTCCCTCCACAGTTTTTCGAAATACGGCTTGATTCTGAACAACGTCAGTCTGGATTTGCACCGAAGTGATTTTAAAGGAAACGTGATGACAGAATATGAGGAGAAATTTTCTGCGATAGGCAATCGCATCTATCGTTGTGAAGCTAAGTATCGTATGAATTAAGCATTCAAAAATGCGTCTTCTCGTTTCTTGATATGCTACAATGAATGGTAGATAGAGCAGAAGGAGTGAACAAACATGGAAACGCTTCAATTTGGAGATGTAACATTACACTGGCTGAATGGTGGAGTAACTCATATGGATGGCGGAGCAATGTTTGGTGTTGTTCCGAAGCCGTTATGGAGCAAGAAGTATCCGGTCAACGAAAAAAATCAAATCGAACTTCGAACCGATCCGATTTTCTTTCAATATGAAGGGAAGAACATTTTGATCGAATCAGGAATGGGAAACGATAAGCTTACGGATAAGCAGAAGAGAAATTATGGTGTGAATGAAGAATCCCATATTGATCGTGAGTTGGCTCACTTTAACCTTACAACGGATGATATCGATTTTGTTTTGATGACGCACATGCATTTCGATCATGCATGTGGTTTGACGAAAAAAGCCGGCGACACACTTGTTTCCACGTTTAAAAATGCCAAGATCTACACCTCTCAAACAGAGTGGGAAGAAATGAGAAAGCCGAATATCCGTTCAAAAAATACATATTGGGAAATGAACTGGAAGGGAATCGAGCACCAGGTGGAAACGTATCAGGAGCGTGTAGAGGTTTTGCCAGGACTGAATATGATCCATACAGGCGGCCATAGTGATGGTCATTCGATCATTTATTTTGAGCAAGGAGAAGACAAGCTTTTCCACATGGCAGATTTGATGCCTACCCATGCTCATAAAAATCCTCTTTGGGTCCTTGCGTATGATGATTATCCAATGACCTCAATCGGTCAAAAGCAAGAATGGATCAATAAAGGGATCGCAGACGATACGTGGTTCACTTTTTATCACGATGCGATTTATCGTGCAGTCAGGTTCGATGAGCAGGGTGAAATCGTTGCAAAAGTATTACGTGATTAATGATCATAATTTTGTCACATTTACACGGTTTGTAAGAAAATGGATAGAGAAAACCGTCACATTTTTTGGAGAAACCTGTTACAATTAACATAGATTTTTTGAGTAATAATAGTGTAATATATTAATTGGCTCATAGACGTTTAGGAGGGGAATGATAGATATGTTTAAGCAACTCGCAGCCGCTGTGATGGCTTTGACACTTTTGGTCTCTGGTGGAGCAGGCGTACTTGCTGCTGAAGATGCACCAAAAGGTATGAAAAAAGCTACGGAAAAGCTGTTGAAAGATGAATATTATGATTACAAGGGTGGTAGTCTTGAACCGCTATCCAATATCACCAAGGTTGAAGTTACTCCTGAGGAAGAGGGAGAACCTATTACTGTTTATGCAGGCCTTGCTGAATTCAAGACAGTACGTGACAATATCTTCACTTTTGACCGTAAAGAAACAGTCTACTATGATGCAACAAATGATAAGATGTTGAGTGCTACTGAAGTTGGTGCGTTCCAAAATGACACATTGACAAATTACAAAGAGCAATTCGAACATCTTGGAAAGAAGATGAACTTAGGCTGGGTCATGTCCTTGCATGCGCTCATCCTTTTGGTACCAGCATACTTGATGTTTGTATGGGGTAACCAGGTATATTCTTCTTCTCGATTCATGGTTGGAAACAATCTATACGGACAAAAGCACACATTCAACTAATGAAAATGGGGCAGACTCACTTTTTTGAGTCGCCCCTTTTGATTGAATTCATATATTCGTGTCGTGAATTATATAGTTGTACTAGAGACTTCAAGTACAGAACCGGTATCCGCATCTACTGTAAAAATGAAATGTTCTTCACCAGTTGAGGTTGAGCGTGTGAATCCGCCTCTATATACGTCATAGGTTAGACCGTTTAAAACTGCTGGTTCCTTTGTTGTATAAATCCAGGAACCGCTAACTCTCGCAGGCACTTTCTTTTTGACCTTATCCAGTGCGGCTTCAGGTGTGATCTTACGTGAACTTAATTGTTTCGTAAGTAAGGCACCGGCCAAAAAACCGATGCAAGTGCCGATGATGGTAGATGTTTTCAAAAGAGATACCCCTTTCCAACTGTGTTGATATCATTTATTCTATAGTATAACAGACTTTATTCACTTAATTATAAAATGTTGAGGGTTCGTAATTCCCACCCCTCATTAAACAAAACTAGGGAGCGTGAACCATATGAAATTCATCTCACTCTCCACTTGTTTTGAAGTGGAGTTTTTTAGTTTTAAATCTTTATTTCGCAAAACCTAGATTATAAAAGAAGTGACCTTGATCATATTACAACAACACGAAAAGGAGGTCGGATGTTATGGACTTTCAAATTCCGAAGAAAGTGGAACGGATTGACGAAGATATAAAGCGTAATGAATTGAAATATCACCATAAGCGGGTAGCTGTCACGAAAGAATTCACATTCGATGCCGCACACCACTTGCACTGCTATGAAGGGAAATGTAAGAGCCTTCACGGTCATACCTACAAACTGGTCATCACCATAAGCGGATATGTGGACGATATCGGTTTGACCATCGACTTCGGTGAAATCAAGCAAATATTTAAAGAGGAAATTGATTCGAAACTGGACCATCGTTATTTGAACGAGGTATTACCGAATATGAACACCACAGCTGAAAACATGATCGTATGGATCTGGGAGCAGCTAGAGAAGCGTCTCGAAAAACACTATCAAGAACGCGGAACGAGGATCGAGGAGTTGAAACTATATGAAACTCCATCAAGTTATGCAACATTGAAACGAGAGTGGATGGAAAATGACTAAACAAATGATAATGCCAGATAAAACGGAATATATGGAATGGGAACTTCCGATGGTCGAGATCTTTGAGACGGTTGAAGGCGAAGGGAGCATGGCAGGTTTTCCGACGATTTTTGTCCGTGTATTCCACTGTAACCTTCGTTGCACATGGTGTGATACCACATATAGCTATGCACCTGCTAAGGAAGAGTACAAAGCGACAATCAACGAAATCATAGAAAAGATCAAAAGTTTCTCAAGTCACAGAATTTGTTTTACCGGTGGCGAACCATTGATTCATGGATCAAAGTCAGCAGCCCTCCTTATCGCGATGTGTGAGTTAGATCAGATTAAGGATGTGCATATCGAAACGAACGGGGCAATTGATTTAAAACCATTTGAAAACCTGCGTGTTGAGAATGAAGCAGTAGGGACAAAAGCCCGTTTCATCATGGACTTCAAGCTTCCAGACTCCGGGGAAATGGATCGGATGATTTATAGAAATTTTGAAATCCTTAAACCTCAAGATGAAATCAAATTTGTGATTGGCGATGATGAGGATTTTAAGGTGGCGACATCTGTCATTAAGGAACATCACCAATCAGGGCAAGTACTGTATAGTCCTGTCTGGGAAACGATGCCACCACAAAAGCTGGTTGAAAAAATACTTGCAGAACCGCTTCCGGATGTGAAGCTCAGCTTACAGATGCACAAAGTTATTTGGCATCCAGATCAGAGAGGAGTTTGACGATGAAAAAAGCAGTGGTTGTTTTAAGTGGAGGTTTGGATAGTACAACCTGTATGGGGATTGCAAAAGAAAAGGGGTACGAACTTTATCCGATCACGTTCCACTACGGTCAGCGTCATAACCGGGAAGTAGAGCAGGCTGAAAAAGTGGCAGCTTTTTTTGAAGCACCTGAACATCGGATTGTTGATGTAAGCTTCCTGCAGCAGATCGGTGGTAGTGCGTTGACTGATGATTCAATCGAGGTCAGACAGGGGGACGTAGACGAAGATATTCCCTCGACCTACGTCCCGGCTCGGAACATGATTTTCCTTGCGCTCGCAAGTGCTTATGCAGAAGTGATCGGCGCAGAAGCGATCTATATCGGTGTCTCGGCAGTCGATTATAGTGGTTATCCAGACTGCAGACCGGAATTCATCCAGAGCATGAATGAAACAGTGAATTTAGCGACAAAAACAGGTGCGACAGGCGGTCAATTTGAAATCGAAGCGCCATTGATTCAAATGACTAAGAAGGAGACGATTGAAGAAGGACTTCGCTTAGGGGTTCCGTATGAGTTGACAACTTCTTGTTACCTTGGTGAAGAAGTCGCTTGTGGAGAGTGTGACAGCTGCTTGCTCCGCTTGAAAGGCTTTGATGAAGCTGGTGCTGAAGATCCGATTCCATATGCTAAGGAACCTCGTTTGTAGCGGTCCTTTTAAAGATACGATACAATAGGATTGGAGAAAATTTTCTGGCAATGGAAGGGAGAAATCATGAAGGAAGAAACCTTACAGCTATTTCAAACTTTAACCGAATTACAAGGTGCTCCAGGGTTTGAGCACGATGTAAGGAAGTTTGTCCGCAGTCAGCTTGAGCCTGTTTCGGATGAAATCATCCAGGACAAGCTTGGCAGTATTTTTGGCGTGAAAAAAGGAAAAGAAGATGGACCAAAGATCATGGTTGCAGGCCACATGGACGAAGTCGGTTTCATGGTAAGCAAGATCACAAAGAACGGGATGCTGAAGTTCGAGACATTAGGTGGTTGGTGGACCCAGGTCTTATTAGCACAACGTGTTCAGGTCATGACGGATAATGGACCGGTCATCGGCGTAATCGGATCGACACCGCCTCATTTACTTGAGGAGTCCCAGCGCTCGAAGCCGATGCCGTTGAAGCATATGTACATCGATATCGGTGCGGATGACCGAGAAGATGCTGAATCTATCGGAGTGAGGCCCGGGCAGCAAATCGTACCGATCTGTCCGTTCACACCAATGGCGAACAAGAAAAAGATTTTAGCGAAAGCCTGGGACAACCGTTATGGGGTCGGGCTTGCGATTGAATTGATGAAAGAAATACAAGGTGAAGAATTGCCGAACATCCTTTATTCAGGAGCGACCGTCCAAGAGGAGATTGGTTTGCGTGGATCGAAAACAGCGGCAAATCTGATTCAACCAGATATCTTCTACGCATTGGATGCAAGCCCTGCAAATGATTCCAATGGCGATAAAGAAGCATTTGGACAGTTGGGTAAGGGTGCGTTGTTACGGATACTTGATCGTACGATGGTGACTCATAAAGGAATCCGCGATTTCATACTCGATACAGCTGAATCAAATGATATTCCGTATCAGTACTTCATCTCCAAGGGTGGAACAGATGCAGGCAGCGTACATATTTCCAACGAAGGTGTACCATCCGCAGTAGTCGGGATATGCTCTCGTTATATCCATACTGCAGCATCGATAATTCATGTAGATGACTATGCAGCCGCCAAAGAACTGCTTGTCAAACTCGTGAAAGCTTCCGACAGAACCACCGTCGATCAAATCATATACGACTGATACAACCGTGCCAGGCAGCCGAATCTTCTCTCGGTGCCTGGCACTTTTCAAAAACCTTTATAGAATGCGGAATCTCAGATGGTGTCAGGTACCGATCGAGAACCCTTGGGGCGCAAGGGGTTGAAAAGTGTACCTGACACCAAATTAAAGTGAGGTGTGTTTGTGATGATTGTAGGTGTGGGGTCTAAGAATCCGGCGAAGGTTCAGGCTGTCAGTTCGATAGTAGAATCTCTTAGTTGGCAGGTCGAAGGGATGGATGTGCCATCACTTGTATCTGCCCAGCCGTTTTCTGATGCGGAAACACGTAAAGGAGCGGTCAACAGGGCCATAGGCTGTGTAGATGCTGGCTTCAATATCGGAATCGGACTGGAGGGAGGAGTAGTCGATACTCCCGACGGTCTTTTCCTCTGTAACTGGGGAGCTCTTGCTACTAAAGAGCAGAATACATACGTAGCGAGCGGAGCGAAAATTCTCCTGCCCAAAGGAATCAGTGATCCTGTCCGTTCGGGTATAGAGCTTGGGGATGTCATGGCTGAGTATACGGATAATCGGGATGTCCGAAAACAAGAAGGGGCTGTCGGCATTTTCACTGATGGATGGATCACCCGCGGCGATATGTTCGCACACATCGTGCGGCTTTTGATCGGTCAGTATAAGTTTTATGAAAAATGAACAGTAGAGTAGATACGATATATTAAATCTAAAAAGCTACTTCTAAAGAGGTGGTGGATTTAACAAACCAATACATGATCCACCTAACTAAATTAGTGGACATGAGAGACCTTATATGATTCAAAATGTAAGACTTAAGAAAATTAGAGGACACCAGAGACGTTATTTGCATAAAATCATTGGAAATCAGTCCAATTTAACATGAATAGCGGAACAGTTGTCCTCTAATTTTTCAAATAACTACTAATTGTCACAAATAAAGGAACAGATGTCCTCTAATTTTTGAAATCACCCTTTTTTTCAGAGGCAATCATTTTCGCTGGTTCTCTATCATCCCGAGGACGGGTTCTGGCTTTAGTGCCTGAGCTCTTTAACTTTGTAAAATCTTAGTTCTCTCGATGCTTTGAGTCAGTCCTGCCTTTATTCTTCTTCAAACACATAGGAGAGTGCTTGAATGGCTTGATCAAAGTTTTCGACAGTCACAGTCGCTTTGTTGGATAACTCTTTCAGCGCATGATGTAATGATCCGTCTCGTACAAGGATAAGCGGTTTATTCAAAGCTAGCGCTGTTGAAGCGTCCATCGCGGTATTCCATTGTTTATAACTTTCGCCGAAAAACGCCAGAACTACGTCTGATTTGGAAAGCAGAATCTCTGTCCGTAAATTATTGAAATCAGAAGCTTTATCATCTTTAATGATTTTATTTGGTTGTTCTCCTAAAATCTCCTCACCAATGTCATCTGATCGACTATGGTTGGTCATCGGATTAACGAATGTTAACGGCAATTCCTTTTTTTCAGCCTTCTGTTTCAACTCATCCCGCCAGTTATCATGGATCTGTCCTGCTAAATATACTGTTAAATTCACTGTATCACTCCTTGTTTTGAATCTACCATAATAATAACATGAACATTCTGAAAAATTCCTGTAATTCGCTTGAATGGAGGAAAGGCAATAAGGGAAAGCTGATGTAGAGACTAGATACTGGAGTTATCCTATGGAAAAGCGAAAATTGCTTTTTATATCAACGATAATAGTATTAGCACTTTGTATTTGGGTAGTTTATGAAGCTACTCCATTCTGGCATGAAAAACAAAAGGTGATCATGGTAAATGAAGGGCAATCTTTGCAAGATGTAGCTGAACAAATGCATGCCGAAGCCTTGATCAAAAATAAGGCCTTTTTCTTGTTGTATGGCAAGCTGAACAACCTTGATGGACAGATAAAGGTTGGAAAACATCTGGTATCAAACACACAATCCATCCCAGATCTATATAAAGAGTTAGTAACAGCACCGCTTGAAAAGGGAGTTGAAGTCACCTTTCCTGAAGGTTTCACTACTGAACAAATAGCAGCGAGACTGGAGAAAAAAGGAATAACGACCCAAGATGAATTTTTAAAGTACGCAAAAACAGGAGAAGGAATCAAACATCCCCTCCTCACAAAATTGAAGGACGAAAAAAATATCAAATACAAATTAGAAGGATACTTATTTCCAGATACCTATTATTTTAAAAAAGGGATTACTCCGGGTGAAGTTATTGAAAGAATGCTGGAACGGTTCGAACAAGTACATCAAGAACTCGATCCAGATTCAAAGCATGATTTGAAGCAATGGGTCACGTTGGCTTCAATTGTAGAAAAAGAAGCGGTGGTCGAAAAAGAGAGGAAGTTGATTGCTGGGGTCTTCCGAAATCGGTTGAAGGATGAATGGAAACTGCAATCTTGTGCGACAGTGCAATATGTACTTGATAAGCCGAAGGAGCGACTTCTGTATAAAGACTTGGAGGTTGAAAGCCCTTATAACACTTATACCCATGAAGGACTGCCTCCAGGACCGATTGGTAATCCAGGGAAACAATCATTAGAAGCTAGTTTGAATCCAAAAGATCATGATTACTACTTCTTTGTCGTCAAAGCAGATGGGTCTGGAGAACACCACTTTTCCAAGACATTTAAGGAACATCAGCAGCACACTGATCATAAAGGAAACTGGTAGAAGCGTTCATATCGGGTGTGGAATATTTGGGATTTGCAGGTGATTCCTTGTTATTGTTGATAAATCCTGATTTTTTGCATTTACACCTTTAATTTTGTAGATAATTGCTCTGTCAGCAACTGCAAGTTTTCAAGAAAGCACGTGTAAATTCATTTCAAAACCAAAGGAGAAAACCTCACTTTCAATGGTGAGGGTTAATCCTTTAAAACAAATAAACAGGCTCATCGCACATGATTGTGGTGAGCCTGTAATCTCTTATTTGTTATTTTCATCGTTGTTTTCTGAGGTATGCGAATCTTCTTCAAAAGATGGTTCCTCTGCGACTGCAGCTTCATCTTTAAAATCATGCTCGATCTCTTGGTCCTCTTCATCCATCCAATCAACTTCTTCATTAAAATCCGGAACATATTCGGATTCGAGGTTTTCACTGATCAAATTGAATTGTCCGACTTCCTCTTGTAGAAGCAGTGCGATATTTTGAAGCTCGTTTGCAGCATTATTGACTTCATTGATCGCTTCCTTTTGGTGGATACTTGAAGCACTTACTTGTTCAGAAGCAGCAACAGATTCTTGTGATATTGCGCTAACCTCTTGCAATTTCTCGGATAGCGCAGAGTTCGATCCTTGCACTTCACTGATCGCATCACGTACTTGCTGGATACGAGCGTTGATTCCTGTAACGTTATCAACGATTTTCGTGAAGGCTTGCTTCGTACGGTCGACTGAAGTTTGCTGCTCGGTCCGATAATGATCGAATTGTTCCGCTTCATTCGAGAGTTTTTCCATTTGCTCAGACATTAATGTGATGAGCTCATAGATGTTTTGCGCCTCTGATTTTGACCGTTCTGCTAGTTTACGGACTTCCTGTGCGACAACTGCGAATCCTCTGCCGGCATCTCCAGCTCTTGCGGATTCGATTGCTGCATTCAACGCAAGTAAGTCGGTACTCCCCGCAATATCTTTGATTGTATCGACAATCGATCCGATTTGCTGTGAATGTTGATTTGCTTCTTGTACCTGGTGGATCAAATGGTTCGCAAGGCCAAGGAATTCATCTGAACTTTTACCGAGATTCTCTACGATCTTCAGACCTTCTTTTCCTTCTTCCTCGGTAGCCTGTGAATCTTTACTGATTTGCAGGCTGTATTTAGCTGTTTCATCAATGGATACGGTCACCTGGGAAATCAATTCTGTACTTTCATACAAATTGTCTGCTTGGACTTGAGCACCAGCGGAAACCTGTTGAATCGCTTCATTGACTTCTTCTGTCTGTGCCGTCGTTTCTTCGGAAATGGCTGCAAGGTGTTGGGACGATGATGAGAGCTGTTCTGAAGCTGTGTTCACTTCTTGCATCGCTTTCTGCATCTTATCAGCCATCATGTTGAATGTACTTGCGAGTTCGCCCATTTCATCGTTCTGTTCAACGTGTACACGATGTCCAAGGTGTCCCTCCCCAATGACAGTTGCTCCTTCTTTTAAGGAAGTGATCGATGAGGTGATGGTTCTAGTCAGCCAGAATCCTAACGTTCCGATTGCAACTAAAATAATCAAACTAAGGATAATCAACGTCCATAACAGGATTGTTCCTAATCGCTTTTGATCAGCACTTAAGCTTTGGGTCTCCGTAATGACGCTCTTTTCAACCGACTCGATCGACTTTTGAAGGTTCATTCCTATTTCTTCAAAATCAACGACAGTTTGTTGAATCTGTCCTTCATATCCTTTTACCGTCTCCATTGCGCTCGTATATGCCAATAGCGCGGAATTGAAGGCGGATTTTTGGGAAGCTTCTATGTCTGATGAACGGACTGCTTGCTTCAGAGCTTCCAGTTGATCGTAATAACGGTTTTCATCTGTTGATGTCCCGCTAAGGAAATATTGCTTCTCCAATATGCGAAGTTCATAGAACTCATTCAATAATCTTGGATTTATCGACCCTAAGAGCTTACTTAAATCATTTGCTTTTTCAGTCAAGATTCCTTGCATACTATCGATATCTGAAACAAGTTTCGAAGTATCCACGAATGAAGATTCATATGTACCAACTTCGTTAGCTATTTCTTTAAAAGAACCTGAAAATTGATCATTCTCTTTTTGAATCATACCGATTTGTTTTTGAAGATCTGCGAGTTTAGTGGAAATCTCTTGAGAAGAGCCTTCGAGATTCGTGCGTAAAAACTCTTGTTCCAGCTTTCTGATATACGAGAATTCACTGTTGACGGAGATCGTGTCAGTAGCAAGTTCTTGAAGACGGTTTTGCTTGTCGTTCATATTCTGGGTCATGAATACGTAGAACATTGAAAAGGCAAATAAAATTACAATTCCTACTACAGCCATAATCAACATGAGTCGTACTTTGTTCTTTATGGACAACTGTAGGTTATCCTTGAGCAATTGCAGCATGCTTTCTCCCCCTTGGTCACTCTGCACCAGCTATTCACTACTCTGCTTTAACTATCAAAACTACTTTGTATATAATGGAGATGGACATATACAAGAAATGTTTAAGGTTCATTTGGGCAGATTAGAAAATAGCTCATACGTCATCCTTACTTTTATTATCGTAGTGTGTTGAAAAATTTTAATACTTTTCACGATAGAATTTTGTGAATTGTCGTTATCGGTGCAGCTTGTAGTTTCTACAATTGGAAATTCACTCGATTTCAAGGATTGACCTTGCGGGGATGAGCTTTGTCTGATTTCCAGCAGGAGTCCCCATATGTCCCCTGTGGTCTATTATTTTGAACTCATGAATCAATAGGGGTTCAAGGAAACGGAGGTAGAGCTATTGCGATCATTTTTATCGGGAAAAGGAGTCTCATTATCATTACATACGTATTTTGTGACAGCATTGAGCTATATGGCTTTAGGTCTCTTTTCATCCCTGATCATTGGTCTTATTCTACAGACAGCTGGTGAGTTGTCAGGTTCCGCATTTTTCGTTGAAATGGGCAGTTTGACGATGAGTTTGATGGGGCCCGCTATCGGTGTGGCCATTGCATACGGGCTGAATGCACCTCCGCTTGTCCTATTTTCGGCAGTCATTGCTGGTGCTGCTGGCAGTGCGTTAGGTGGAGGACCAGCTGGAAGTTATGTCGCAACTCTATTTGCAGTAGAGTTTGGAAAAATGGTTTCGAAGGAAACGAAGGTAGATATCATCGTCACTCCATTCGTTACTGTGACAATTGGCTATCTTGTCGCAAAATTCATCGGACCACAGATCTCTAATGCAATGCAAAATTTTGGAGAGCTGATCATGTGGGCGACGGAGCAGCGACCGCTTATTATGGGTATTCTTGTTGCCACATTGATGGGAATTGCACTGACAGCCCCGATCTCTAGTGCAGCAATTGCAATCATGCTTGGCTTGGATGGACTCGCAGCAGGTGCAGCGACCATAGGATGTGCAGCACAAATGGTTGGATTTGCAACTGCGAGTTTCCGTGAGAACGGATGGGGAGGTTGGATCGCACAAGGGATTGGAACTTCGATGCTCCAGGTAGCGAATATTGTCAAGAGACCGGCCATTCTGATCCCGCCGACTGTGGCTGGCATGATCCTCGCTCCGTTCGGTACTGTTATTTGGGTCACAGAAAATATTGCGGAAGGGGCTGGCATGGGGACAAGTGGGTTCGTCGGACAGATCATGACGTTTCGAACAATGGGATTCACTTATGAAACGTTACTCATAGTTTTGCTCTTGCACTTTATTGGACCTGCTGTCATCTCTCTAGTACTATCAGAATGGATGAGAAGAAAAGGTTTCATCCAACATGGAGATATGAAAATCGAGTATTGATATTGGAGGTTTTGTACATGAAAACAATCAAAACGAATGAAGACTGGAATGCTGCAATCCAATCAAAAAATGCAATCATCATGTTTTCCGCGGTATGGTGCCCGGATTGTGTGATTGTCAAGCCGATCATGCGTGAAATTGAGGAAGAATATGGCCAATTCAGTTACTATTATGTTGATCGGGATGAGCATGTCGAATTGTGCCAGGAATACGATATTTTCGGAATTCCAAGTTTCCTTGCTTTCAGTAACGGAAAAGAAACAGGACGTTACGTTGATAAGCAACGAAAGTCTAAGGAACAAATTGAAAACTTCCTAGGATCCCTAGGCTAAACAGTGACTTTTTCCCTTTCTGATGTTAAAATTTAATATTAGAGATTCATTTCTTAATTGTTATTTTAGAAAGGGTGAACGTTGTGGCAAAAGTAGATGTTGACCACAGTAAGTACGCAGGTATTCGATTCGACATAGAAAATGAGGATGTCATCCTTGTAGATATACTAGAAACGATTCCGTATGAATATGTAGGGAAGGATACTTTGGTGACGATTCCTACAAATGAATTCACTTCGGTATGTCCATGGTCCGGTCTTCCGGATTTTGCCGAGTTCCACATCAGCTATATTCCGAATGAAAAGCTTGTGGAAATGAAATCATTGAAGTATTACCTCACTTCATATCGGAATGTCGGAATCTATCAAGAGCATGCGACAAATCGTATTCTTGACGATCTCGTTCAATTGCTAGATCCGAAAGAAATGCAGATTACAGCAATTTGGAACGCTCGTGGTGGATTAGGTACTGAAGTAGTAGCCGAATATAAGAAAGACAACGCATAACTCTGGGGTCGAACCCTAAATGTAAACCAGAGGGGGTTGAGCCATAAGTGCCCGGCACTTCGTTTATGGTCAACCCTTCTTCTGTTTATCAAAGGTTATATTCGTAAACTTTGTTGCTCTTGCACTTATAAAAAGTATAAAATACTTTCTTCAGTATAAGGGCAACTAAGGCTCGACCTACAAAAGGCTTTGGTCTCCCAGGTTTTCTTTAAAAGTCATTGATTTCCGCTCCAGGATGCTCGCTCCGCGGGGCGTGCGGTGAGCCCACTCGTCGCCTTGCTACCTCAGGAGTCTCCTTTTCAAGGAAGCATTTGTGCTCCTGCGTCTACAAGAAAGTCCTGTCGAAACGAGCTTCCTCGTCGCATCCCTTGCGAGGAGATTATTCAGGTAGTAGGCACGCTGATCCCGCAGGACAAGGAAAGCTTCGGCAGCGTTACATCACACGAAGAAAATGCGATTTTCATTTTTGAGGAATCTCGCACCTTGCTCTCCAATCAACTTGAACAAGGTGATTTTTTTAAAATGACTCAAAAGCAACAACCTTTTAGAAAAGAGCCTTATCAATAAGATAATATTTCGAATTGATGTTGTATGGAACATCCCTAAAGCGAAATTCACAAGACTCCTGCTTGGAAAGCAAGCCAGTCGCCGATCAAACAGCCACGTTTTCAGTTAACGGACATCAGAGCCGTTATTTGTGAAAAATTCGCTGTTTCTGAATTTTAACGGACACCACAGCCGTTATTTTCGAATAAAATAGCTGATTTTCTATGATATCAGCGAAATAAGGTCCCTGGTGTCCGTTAGGTTGGTAAAATCCTATTGTTTTGGACAAATAAGGTCTCCTGTGTCCGTTAACGTGCAAGTACAACTCGGTTTCAACTTAGAACGAGCGAGGAAACTTGCGGATTGCTTGTGAAATAGGAGTGAATTTCGCAAAAATCAATGATCAAGTATAACAAAGCTAATAATAAAAACAGAGTGCATCATAGAAAGGAGGATGTCGGATGGAACCGATTGAATTGAAACGTATACTGGAAAAGAAACTAGGAAGTGAAGATCGATCGTTCATTTTCAATGCAAAAGAAAAAACACTTCGTATTGAAGAAAAAGAAAGCGGTAAAGGTATAACACTCTCACTTCCTGGCTTGACTGCCAAATACGAAGAACGAAAAGATGATGCAATTGATGAAATCATCTACCATGTTGACGAATTGTTTTCTGTCATGAATCAAAACCAATCTTTAGATGGAAATCAGAAAGCGGTTTTTCCAGTGATCCGATCGACATCTTTTCCAACTGAGCATAACGGGGAACCGCTTGTGTTTGAAGAGCATACAGCTGAAACGCGGGTTTTTTATGCACAGGATTTAGGGAATTCGTATCGTTTGCTGACAGAAAATATGCTTGAAGAGCAAGGTTGGAATTTACAGCAATTAAAAGAGATAGGAAGATTCAACTTACGTTCACTTGATTGCTCCATGAAGGAAGATCAGGTTGCAGGAAATGTATTCTATTTCATCAACCACAATGATGGATATGACGCAAGCCGCATCCTGAATCAACAGCTGCTTGACAGCATGAAGAAAAAAGCAGAAGGGACACTTGCTGTTGCTGTACCACATCAAGATGTCTTGATACTTGCCGATATCAAAAATGAACAGGGCTACGATATTTTAGGCCAGATGTCCATGCACTTCTTTTCGAATGGCAGGGTTCCTGTGACTGCTTTACCATTCCTTTATGAGGATGGAGAATTCGAGCCTATATTCATACTTGCTAAAACAAAACCGGAAGAATCTGAATAGATGTTATGAAAGGGGAAAGCCCGTATGGTGAATGTACATTATAACCAAAATGGAATAGGGGATGTCCTGCTCGTTTCTGTTGATGCAGGGACGATAACAGAACGTGATTATCACAAACACGGTGAAGTAGTGAAATTATTTGATAGAAAAGATGGTCGTACTATCGGCTATAATATCTTCAATGCTTCCAGACATTTTGATCTTCAAGGGAATGGGAAGCTTGAAGTTACAGAAATAGTAGTAGATCAAATCAATCAGTTTTTACACAAGAGCGATGTTGGGGACACGATTACGTTTGATGCTCGACCAGAATTCATCGTCGGACACGTCACTTCCAAAGAAAAGCACCCAGATGCAGATAAGCTTAGTATTTGTAAAGTTGATATTGGTGATGAAGTGCTGCAGATCGTTTGCGGAGCTCCCAATGTCGATAAAGACCAAAAAGTCGTTGTCGCCCGCGTGGGTGCAATGATGCCAAGCGGAATGTTGATAAAAGAAGCGGAACTAAGAGGCGTGCCATCCTCAGGAATGATCTGTTCAGCTAAAGAATTGGATTTACCTGATGCTCCAAAAGAAAAAGGAATTCTTGTTTTAAGTGATGAACATGAAATTGGTGCTGATTTCTTCACACATGACAAGTAAAGTGAGTTAGGACAACCAGATCGGATCTGGTTGTTTTCTACTACTTATTTACCTTTTTTGAGGAGAATGAGTAAGGAATAGGTTTGGTTTGACTTGTTTCTTTTGATAAAGATGGTGGTAATATTCGAATAGTGACTCATAAATTCGAATATTTAAGTGAAGGAAAGAAATTTTTTAAAAAAGGTGAATGTATAGATGTCTAACTGGTTGAAAAAAATGATGAATTTGATTTTTGAAGATGAAGAAGACATAGAGACTGAAAAGGAAAACAATCGGACCATCCCAAAAGCAAATACGCAAAGAAAAGGGAAATCTGTAGGACGGATGACAGCAGGGAAAAGCTCGTTTGAACCGAGGATGGTGCATCAATATCCAAAAGAAGGGAATTTTCGTTTTCCAGTCATACCTGATGAAAAAAACAAGAAGGATCGCTGTAACGTTCCCACTGAAAACGATCGAGGAACCAGCGAAAATGAACCACAAAAGCCCATCAAGCGAGATGATGAAAAGCAACCAAGGGTAGAAAGAAAACAATCTGAACGTAGTCGAAGCGGGGTAAGGTCTAAAAAAACTGAGGAAAAGCCAAAGTTTACTGGAGAAAATTTTACACCTACTGAAATTCCTTCTCCTATCTATGGATTCGGCAGTCGTCCGGAAGTGTTTCCGCCTAAAATCGGCCCGGAAAGTGCTGGTACCATTTCTAGTAAAAAACAAGCGCAACAACCAAAGTATGAACCAGGATATGAAGCTTACCAGGCAATTTTGGAAATGAAGGAAGAAAAAGATTTTAATCAATCTGAAATGAAGGAAGCTGAAGCATCAAATCAAAATGAACCAGACCAATCTGAAGTAGAAAAAGAAGAATGGACACTTCATGGCTGGGGGATCACGCAAGAATCAGAACAGGAAAGAGAAGTACCTGAAACCGCAGACTGGAATATAGAAACAAACGAAGAAGATGAGGAAGTAGATACTGAAACGCCTAACAATTTTGAAATTGAATCTACGGATATCGAGACGAAAGAGACGTTGGAAGACAATAGTGCTACAGAACAAGTAATGGCTGAAAATGCTGCTGAATCCATCCATACATATGAAAACAACACGTCCAAAACACCGGAACCCGTTGAAACAAAAGAGGTTGAAAACAATGAACACGGTTCAGAAAAGCCGACTCGATCTGTAATTCATAAAAATGAAGAAGGGAAAAAGAAGAGTCCGATCCCGTTCAACGTAATGATGCTGCAACGTGACAGGAAGCCTCAGACGAAAACACCGGCTGATCATTCGAACACACCAAAGCATGAAAAATCGATTGAACGAGGGTACACTTTCCCATCTGAAAGCTTGCTGGACCGGGAAATTCAGGAGATAAATGATGACGAAACATGGTTGAAGGATCAAATCGAACTACTGCAGTCTACCCTTCATAACTTCAATGTTAAAGCCACTGTAGTCGGCGCGACAAAAGGTCCATCTGTTACAAGAATTGAAGTTCAGCCTGCACCGGGCGTAAAAGTCAATAAGATAACGAACCTTTCTGATGATATCAAATTGAGCTTAGCTGCGAAAGATATCAGGATGGAAGCACCAATCCCAGGACGAAATGCGATCGGGATCGAGGTTCCAAACAAAGTGAGCAAATCGGTGACCCTGCGTGAAATCATCACACATCCTAATTTTACGCAAAGTTCATCTCCGCTATCTGTAGCGTTAGGCCTTGATATTTCAGGAAATCCGGTGGTGACGGATCTTCAAAAGATGCCACATGGGCTAATTGCTGGTGCTACTGGCTCTGGTAAAAGTGTATGTATCAATTCGTTGCTCATCAGTATCTTATATAAAGCTCATCCGGACGATGTACGATTGATGCTCATCGATCCGAAAATGGTGGAGCTGGCTCCGTATAACCAGTTGCCACATTTGGTAACGCCAGTCATAACGGATGCAAAAGAAGCGACACTTGGACTGAAATGGGCAGTGGATGAAATGGAACGTCGGTACGAATTGTTTGCAAAAACAGGGGTCAGAGATATGGAGCGTTTCAATAAGCTCGTCAAGGAAAAAGGAGAACCTGACCAAAAGCTGCCTTACGTAGTTGTAGTTATCGATGAATTAGCAGATCTGATGATGGTTTCGCCACAAGAGGTTGAAGACTCAATTTGTCGTATCGCACAAAAAGCCCGTGCTTGTGGTATCCACCTTCTTTTGGCGACTCAACGCCCGTCGGTAGATGTGATAACCGGATTGATCAAAGCAAACATTCCGACACGGGTTGCATTCTCTGTCTCTTCATCAGTGGATTCAAGAACAATCATCGATACGAACGGAGCGGATAAGCTTCTTGGTAAAGGGGATATGCTTTTCCTTGGTAACGGTGTATCCAAGCCTGTACGTGTACAGGGGAATTTTGTATCTGATGAGGAAATCGAACGGATCACCAAGCATGTCAAAGAACAACGCGAACCCGATTATTTGTTTGAAAAAGAAGAGTTAGTGCAAAATACCTTGGCCTTTGATCAGAACGATGAATTGTTCGATGAGGCCTGTGAATTCGTACTTGAACAAGGTGCTGCTTCATCTTCTTCCTTACAGAGAAGATTCCGTATTGGTTATAACCGTGCAGCTAGACTAGTGGATATGATGGAATCCCGCGGCATTGTTTCTGAAGCGATGGGAAGTAAACCGCGAAATGTACTTGTAACGAAACAAGAGTTTTATGATCATGTAAGTGAGTAATAGACAAGAAGCAATATGGCTACCGATAATGCAATACCTAATCAACTTTAAGGAATAAATGATAGTCTTGAATTATCGGTAGTCGTTTTATATGATAAACTAATGGTTATCTTATAAGTAGGCATAAGCGAAATTTGCAACACTCCTGCGGGAAGAGAGTAAATTCTGCGATAATAAACAATAGCAGTATCAAAAACAATAAGCAACGGAAGTACATAAAGGAATAGGTGCAATCGTATGGATATGAAAGAAATCGAATTGAAAATGCAAGGAAAAATCAATAGACTGACGAATAACACCTTCAAATTCGATGAACGTGTCGCTGAAGGATGGTTTTCGGCTGTATACTTTTTGAAAACTTGTGAAATCGCAGAGGCACATCGTTCGGATAATGTCGTTAAAATGCAATTCTTCCAAAAGAAGCATGCCGTGCTCTGTGGAACTGACGAAGCGATCGCTTTGATCAAAACTTTCGCAAAAAATCCTGAAGAATTGGAGATCTACTCACTTAAAGACGGTGACAAAGTCGAACCCTATGAAACGGTTCTGACGATCGAAGGTCCGTATCAAAACTTCGGGTCACTTGAAGGTCTCATTGACGGCATCCTGGGCAGAAGAACTTCTGTCTCGACGAATGTATATAACGTTGTGAAAGCAGCAAGTACTTCAGGTGTTCAAAAGCCTGTCATCTTCATGGGGGACCGTGATGATCATTTCACCCAGCAAGCGGGTGATGGATACGCAGCATACATTGGGGGTTCTACAGCACAAGCTACCCATGCTATGAATGAATGGTGGGGCAAGCGCGGGATGGGTACGATGCCGCATGCACTCATCCAGTTGTTCGAAGGCGATGTTGTAGCTGCTTCAAGGGCGTATTACGAGCAGTATCCTGAAGATGAGTTGATTACACTGGTAGACTATAATAATGATGTCATCACTGACTCTTTGAAAGTGGCTAGAGAGTTCGGAGATACATTGAAAGGCGTCCGGATCGATACCTCGAGGACACTTGTCGATCAATATTTCTGGAGAAACCAGGACGAACTCGGTACATTCGATCCAAGAGGGGTCAACCCTGAATTGATATTCGCATTGAGGGAAGCTTTGGATGATGAAGGTTACCAACATGTAAAAATCGTGGTAAGCGGAGGGTTCAACGAAGATCGTATTCGAGCATTTGAAGAACGACAAGTTCCAGTTGATATCTATGGAGTGGGAAGTTCTTTATTGAATATCCATATTGGTTTTACTGGTGACAATGTTTTATTAAATGGAAAAAGGGAAGCTAAAAAAGGACGAAAGCACCGTCCGAACCCACGTCTCGAGAAAGTGGAATAGGTCGATTTGAGGAATTATTAGTCTAAAGACTACTTTTTTGATATAATGTTAAAATGGGTTTTACGCCTAAGGGTGATACTAGCCCCATTTATCTGAATTAGGCATATAATAAATGTAGAAAATTAGTAACGATTCCAGATTAGTTGGAGGTTCGTTTTATGACAACTTATCATTTTGTTGGGATTAAAGGGACTGGTATGAGTCCATTGGCCCAGATTCTTCATGATATGAAATATGACATTCAAGGATCTGACATTGAACAATACATCTTTACCCAACAAGCATTAGAAGAACGAAATATCCCAGTATTGCCATTTGGAGCAGAAAATGTGAAATCTAATCAAGTGGTGATCGCTGGAAATGCATTTCCGAATGATCATGAAGAAGTGGCTAAAGCTACTGAGTTAGGAGTACCAGTGTACCGTTACCATCACTTTTTAGGTGAATTCATCAAGAATTTCATCAGTGTTGCTGTAACAGGTTCACATGGCAAAACTTCTACGACAGGCTTATTAGCACACGTTTTAGGTGCTGCGAAACCAACATCCTATTTGATTGGTGATGGATCTGGAAAGGGGAAGGAAGATAGTGAATATTTCGTCTTTGAAGCTTGTGAGTATCGACGACATTTCCTTTCATATGAGCCGTCTTATGCAATCATGACAAATATAGATTTTGACCATCCGGATTATTTTAAAGATGTAAACGACGTATTCGACGCTTTCCAATCGATGGCTTTGCAAGTTCAAAAAGGGATCATTGCTTGTGGAGACGACCCTTACTTGCAACAGATACAAGCAAAAGTTCCGGTCATGTTCTATGGCTTGAATGACACGAACGATTTTCAAGCAAGGAATATCCAGGTCAATCAACAAGGCACCACGTTCGATGTGTTCGTCAGGAACGCGTATCATGAAACATTTACGATTCCTGGATTCGGGACACATCACGTGCTCAATGCCTTATCAGTAATCGCCCTTTGCCACTATGAAGAAGTGGACGTCAACATTTTGAAAGAAAATCTAGCTACGTTCAAGGGTGTGAAGAGAAGGTTCTCTGAAAAGCAAATCGGACAACAGGTTCTGATCGATGACTATGCCCATCACCCGACAGAAATCAAGGCTACGATCGAATCTGCAAAACAGAAATATCCCGACAAAGAAGTCGTTGCGATTTTCCAACCGCACACTTATACACGGACACAAACGTTCTTGAGCGAATTTGCAGACAGTTTGAACCAGGCTGACTCAGTGTATTTGTGTGATATATTCGGATCTGCCAGAGAAAATTCAGGTGATTTGAAAATCGAAAATCTGCAAGAGCGGATTCCGAACTCAAATATCATCGGTGAAGAAACGATCGATATTTTATCGAAGCATACCAACAGTGTACTCCTATTCATGGGTGCAGGTGACATACAAAAATATCAAAAAGCTTATGAAAGCCAGATGGCTTCATAAGTGGAAGGAAGCGACCTCAAAGGCTAGAGATGGCCACCTTGAGGTCGTTTTATCGCTTTTGTAGTTAATTTTTCATTTTTGTAGTTAAACCGTCATTTTTCGTAGTTATTTCTTCATTTTTGTTGTTATTTTCAAATTTTTGTAGTGAGCACCTGTATTTTTGTAGTTAATTGTTTTTCAACTGGTGTTTCGAATATGAAAAAGCTGAATCTGATACTAAACGATCAGCTTCAGCCCTTTTTACCTAATAAAATCACTTCAGATTCTCCGGATTAAGCGGTTCTAGCTCTGGTAAGACGAAGCGGCCATCTTTTCTTATAAGGACACCGTCGAAGTAGATTTCCCCTCCGCCGTAGTCAGGGCGTTGAATATTGACAAGATCCCAGTGGATATTGGAGTCATTACCGTTGAACGCTTCCTTATAACATTGCCCCGGTGTAAAGTGGAAACTTCCATCGATCTTTTCGTCAAACAGGATATCCTGCATCGGTGTTTGGATATAAGGGTTCACACCAATTGCAAATTCTCCAATATAACGTGCGCCTTCATCCGTATCGAGGACTTTGTTCAATCTTTCCGTATCATTTGCGCTTGCTTCGATGATTTTTCCGTCTTTGAACGTGAAACTTACATTATGGAAGACGAATCCCTGATAAGGAGACGGCGAGTTGAATGTAATCGTGCCATTGACTGAGTCGCGTACTGGTGCTGTGTATACTTCACCATCCGGTAGATTTTTATGTCCTGCTGATGTAACAGAAGGAATATCTTTGATTGAGAAAGTCAGGTCTGTTCCTGGACCTTTAATTTGGACCTGATCTGTGCGGTTCATCAGCTCTTCTAGTGGTCCCATCGCGTCCAGCATTTTGCTGTAATCAAGATTACATACATTGAAGAACAAATTTTCGAATGCAGAAGTACTCATGTCAGCTAGCTGCGACATGGATGGTGTCGGATAACGGAGTACACACCATTTCGTTTTCGGGATTCTGAGTCCATGATGGACAGACTTGTAAACTTTCTTCTGATAGAGTGCCATCTGTTCAGACGGAACATCCGATAGTTCTGAAATATTATTCCCCGAGCGGATTGCTACATAGGCATCCATTTCTTTCATGATCGTCTCTTCAAATTTCCCTTGAAGTTCCAGTTGCTCTTCTTTTGCTTCCATAAGTAAAGCACGTTGAGTGGTTTCATCCTTAATGGTTACAAAAGGAAAGCCCCCAGCTTTATATGCCTCTTCTACAAGAGCATTAACAAGTTCCTGTTGGAAACCTGTATTTTCTATCAAAACTTTCTCACCAGGCTGAAGGTCTACCGAATATGTAATGATGTTATTCGCCAACGCTTGTATTCTTGGATCTCTCATAAGGAATTGCCCTCTCCTTTTTATAATATTTGTTATTTCCCACCTACTATTGTACTTTATTTTAAGTTTAGAAAAAAGATAGGAGGATTGTTGAATCAAGACAGCGAATTTGATTAAAAAGGTTTAAGTTTAATGAATACGTGAATTGGGAAATGGAATACTAAACAGGAGGTGGTATGCGATATGGAAATAATCTTGTATCTAAGTGTAGCTTTAATTGCAGTAGCGTTCACAGTACTAGTCGTTTTTATTTCTAAAACATTGAAATCTCTTCAACTAACTTTGACGAATGTTGCAAAGACGTTGGATGGACTGGAAAACCAACTTGATGGAGTATCGAGGGAAACAACGGATTTGTTACATAAAACCAACCGTTTAGCCGACGATATCCAGCATAAGTCTGAATCTCTCAACTCTGTATTCCATGGTGTGCGTGAGATTGGAGATAGCCTATCAACCGTTAGTCATTCTGTGAAAAATGTGTCCACACGCATTGCACGGGAAGGTGAACGGAAATCAGATACAGTTTCTCAGGTGGTACAGTGGAGTAACGCTGCATTAGATATTTGGGAAAAATGGCAATTGAGGAATAGGAAGATTGAAAAAACTACTGAACCAAAATAGAGGAGGATGTTAAAATGCAAACTACAGAAAAAAATACTCAAAACCAATCATCGTCAATTGACACGAAGGACTTTCTCATCGGCTCATTGATCGGTGGAATCCTTGGCGCGACAACTGCACTTTTGTTAGCACCTAAGTCAGGTAAAGAGCTACGTACTGACCTGAATGATCAAGCGCATCAACTAAAGGATAAAAGTTCTGAAGTAGCTAATCTTGCACGAGAGAAATCTTCTACTTTGGCTCAAAATGTAAGCAGTCAAACATCCCAGGCTGCAAATAAAGTAAGGGAATTTTCAACATCTGCACGTGACAATATCAACAAATGGAGAAGTAAAGAAAATGAATTGGATCATCTAGAAGAAGAATACAACGAAGGTAAAGCTGATGCGATTGAAGACGCAATGCAAACGCCAAACAGCCAGTTGAACGATATCGAAACAAACTTTGAAGAAAAGCACCCAAGTTCAACAAATAAATAATTGACAATAAAGTGCCTGGTGGAGCCAGGCACTTCATTTTTACATTGGAAGTGAGGTACTATGATGAAAAAAATCAATTCGTGGGATGAATTCAAAGAGATCGATCAAGCAACGCCTTTCTTTTTCTTGAAAAACAGTACGACATGTCCAATCAGCCAAACAGCATATGAAGAAACTGAGAAGTTTGCAGAGGATCATGCTGACTTACCAATTTACTATTTGAACGTCCAGGAATCAAGGGAACTATCAAACTGTATTGCAGAAGAATTCAATATCAAACATGAATCACCCCAAATATTTCTATTTTCTGATAATCAAGTGCGGTATCATGACTCACACTGGAATATCACTTATAGTTCATTAGGGGACGTCGTAAAGAAAAACGTTTAACAATTTGAAGATTTAGTGTCTTAAAGGACTCCTTGCTAGACTGCAAATGATCCTTGGACTAAACTAGTAGAAGGACTAATACCAATGTAATTTCTCAAGTAGTAGGAAGTGAAATGATGAGCAACCAAGAGTTGGATCTTTTACGAGATCAGATTGACCATATCAATCTCCAGTTAGTAGAATTGTTGAATAAACGTGCGGAACTTGTCCAGGACATCGGTTACGTAAAAAAGAAACAGGGTGTCAACCGTTTCGATCCTGTACGAGAAAGGTATATGTTGAATAAAATCGCAGAACATAACCGAGGCCCTTTCGAGACGTCGACAATCCAGCATATTTTCAAGCAACTTTTCAAAGCAGGACTGGAGCTTCAAGAGGATGATCATAGCCAAACACTGCTTGTTTCAAGGCAGAATCAACCTGAAAACTCAATTGTGGATGTTCTAGGGGAAAGAATAGGCGATGGCCATCAGAGGATTGTGGCCGGTCCCTGTGCTGTAGAATCATATGAACAAGTTGAAGCAGTAGCGGAGGCTGTCAAGGAACATGGAGTTAAGCTTTTGCGAGGTGGTGCATTCAAGCCGCGTACCTCACCTTACGATTTCCAGGGGCTTGGAATGGAAGGACTTAAGATATTGAATCAAGTCGCTAGAAAGCATGACTTAGCGGTTGTGAGTGAAATTGTGAACCCTGCTGATCTTGAAGAAGCACATGAATACATTGATGTCATCCAAATCGGGGCAAGAAACATGCATAATTTCGAGCTCTTGAAAGAAGCTGGCAGGACATCGAAGCCAGTCCTGTTGAAACGTGGGTTAGCAGCAACGATTTCCGAATTCATGAATGCAGCTGAGTATATTATGTCGAAAGGGAATTCCAATATCATTCTGTGTGAACGAGGTATCCGGACATACGAAAAAGCAACGAGGAATACACTTGATATCTCTGCAGTTCCAATTTTAAAACAAGAAACGCACCTACCTGTGTTCGTTGACGTAACCCATTCGACTGGAAGAAGGGATATCCTTCTACCAATAGCCAAAGCAGCTTTAGCAATTGGAGCAGATGGAATCATGGCAGAAGTCCACCCTGATCCTGCAGTTGCATTGTCCGATTCGGAACAACAAATGGATATCGAGCAATTCAATGAATTTGCAAGAATACTTAAGGAAACAAATCCGGAATTAATTTGACTGAATCACGAGTGAATGTTGTAGAATATAAGGAATTAGAGTAGAAATTTTAATTATAGGAAGAATAAGAATAAGAATTCGTTTGGGCACAATAACGTGCAAAAGGAGGCCGTTATGAATAACAGTAATATTACAATTTATGATGTCGCAAGAGAAGCCGGAGTATCGATGGCAACCGTTTCGCGTGTTGTGAACGGGAATCCAAACGTTAAACCAGCAACTCGTAAAAAGGTATTGGATGCAATCGAAAGGCTTGGGTACCGTCCGAATGCTGTAGCACGTGGATTAGCCAGTAAAAAAACGACGACAGTTGGTGTCATCATCCCAGATATTTCAAGCATTTTCTTTGCAGAACTGGCACGAGGGATCGAAGACATCGCTACAATGTACAATTACAATATTATTCTTTGTAACTCAGACCAAAACAAAGAAAAAGAAATCCATCTTCTCAACACTTTATTAGGCAAGCAGGTTGATGGAATCGTCTTTATGGGCGGTAATATCACGGATGAGCATGTTGAGGAATTCAAGCGTTCCCCTGTTCCGATCGTTTTAGCAGCAACAGTTTCCTCAGATGAAGAGATTCCTACTGTTAATATCAATTATCAAGAGGCGGTAAATGATGCAATCAAGTTGCTGATTGAAAGAGGTAATGAAAAAGTCGCGATGGTTTCTGGCCCGCTTGAAGACCCGATCAATGGACAATACAAATTTTCCGGATATCGAGGAGCTCTTGAAGAAGCAGGATTTGAAATCAATGAAGACTATGTATACGTTGGGGATTATACGTATGACTCTGGATTGGAAGCAGTTGATAAGTTCATCAATTTAGATGACAAACCGGATGCAGTCTTTGTCGGTACTGATGAAATGGCCCTGGGAGTCATTCATGGTGCACAAGATAACGGGTTGAATATCCCCAAGGACATTGAAGTGATCGGTTTCGATAATACGCGTCTTGCTTCAATGGTACGTCCGACACTTACCACGGTCGTCCAGCCGATGTACGATATCGGGGCTGTGGCGATGAGATTGTTGACTAAATTCATGAACAATGAAAATGTGGAAGACCGGAAAGTCATCCTCCCGCACAGAATACAACTGAGGGATTCTACAAAGGAATGAATATGATCGGCATGTGGCCAGGTATAGGCTGCATGCTTTTTTTTGCTTATATAAATACTTTTAGGAAGATTCACCTATTAAATCTCCTCTTTTCAATGAAATTCACCTCACCCATCCCTATCTAGATAGGGACTTCTATCTATACACGAAACTATTACTCAGAATACAATAAAATAGCTTTATTGAGGAGGTGATATATTGAGCAAATTCATTGCTGTATTGGCAGGTGAAAACGAAGTTCCTCCAGTCATCACGGATGCTTTCGGTAACGCAAAATTCGATGCGAATAGACGACTGGAACAGATTAGGTTTATTTTAAAAGTGGAGGATATAGAGAATTTAGTACAAGCTCATATCCATTTTGGTGCTCCTGGGCAGAACGGTCCTGTACTGGCTTTCTTATTCGGGGCAGACCTTGCCACACTTGAAGACCAGGATGGCATCAGCACCGATAAAGGGGTTGTCACAGGTATCATAACCAATGACGACATTGAAAGCAATGATGTCGGAGTTAGAGATGTGGATGACTTGATCAGCCTTATGTGTGATGGACGCACATATGTAAATGTTCATACCGAGCAAAACCCCGCTGGCGAAATCCGAGGACAAATTATGCCAGTTCGAAAAAATTCCTTTTTATTCTAACCTGGACAAGCTGTGGTTTCTCCAAGATTTAAATCTTTACCCCATAACAAATACCTTCTGATTAAATTAAAGGGTACCCGTTTCGTGGTGATAACCTATAACATGAGAAATGCCCTGTGATTTTACACAGGGCATTTTGTTTGGTTCAAACATTTAGTAAGCAATTGACAGTACAAATGACACGATAACCTACATAGGACAACTGTTTTATAAGTTTGTTGTAAGTACATAACTGTGGTTTAATTTTCTTCATCTAAAGTCCTCATCCCTTCACCTCTGCTTCGATGATCGACACGTGTGACTGTATAAGAAAAAGCTAGATTCATTTCATTTTAAAATGAAAAAGGGGCGAGACTAAAAAAATACAAATCATGAGTCGGACAATTGAGATGGTAAGATCCATCCCTCGTCCGACGGTGATTCATCCCCACCTTACTTATTGGGCTATGCCCTTCACATTCCTTGAGGATGGGGTCTTTTCGCTGCTTGATAAGAAACTACCAGGATATAGAAGGTCATTTAGGCTGAATTATTTCGGGTCTCTAAATAGTTCTTCTGAAATAGCTGCACCGAGTGAAATAGGAACAAAATATCAAAAAATTCCAATTAGATTGACATTATTTTCTTAACTCATTAGAATCCTTGTATCTTGAAACTAAAATGACTGGGAGGAGGTATAAGAGTAACTAGTCCAAGAGTCATACACATCAAGAAACACTAAAGTTTTTTTGCATCACCTCTTTTATAAAAAGAAAGGATGAGTGTATTGGCGAAAAAGAAAATCTATTTATTCTTGAGTGTTTTAGTTGCTTTGTTCCTCGTAGCTTCGCTCATTTTCTTCCAAACATCAGAACAAACCTCGAATGTAGAGGTAACAAACGGAACAGAAGAAGCACAAGGACCAATAGATGAAAGGGTCGAAGCAGATTTTGCAGAAAAAGGACCTGGAAAACGTGATGATTGGTTTATGACTCAAAAGGGCTTCGAAGAGGAAGATATCCCTCGAAATGCATTCCATAAAGCATTTGAGCAAACAAAGCAAATACGTGGCACAACTGCAAAAGAGGCTCCTGGGGCTTTGGATCAGAAATGGGAATTCAACGCACCAAGTAATATCGGGGGTAGGGTGGTGGACCTGGCAGTCGATCCAAACAACGAAGATACAATTTACATAGCGGCAGCTTCAGGAGGAGTATGGAAAAGTACAGACGCTGGAAAGACCTTCAAATCCGCATGGGAAGACGATCTTGTACAATCAATAGGTGCAATCGGAATTACCCCTGATGGAACCCTTTATGTAGGTACCGGTGAAGCTAATCCTGGTGGAGGAAGTATTGTGTATGGAGGTACTGGAGTCTATAAATCTACGAATGGAGGAGAAGATTGGGAGTATATTGGTTTGAAGGATAGCAATGCAATCGGACGAATCATTGTTGATCCAACTGATTCCGATAAAATCTGGGTAGCCGCATCAGGTCCTTTATTCCATGATGGGGGAGAACGTGGTTTATATGTAACTGAAGATGGAGGTAAGACGTGGGAGCTTTCACTTGAAGGCACAAATAAAACAACAGGTGCAGTGGATATAGCCATTAATCCCGGCAATCCGGAACAGATATATGTTGCTATGTGGGATCGTATCCGATATCCGAATGAACGGAAATACGGTGGTGAAGGATCAGGTATCTATCGTTCTGACGATGGCGGGGCTACATGGACTCAGTTGAAAGATGGCCTACCATCAGGAGAAGAGGTGGGGCGGATCGGCCTTGCTATATCTTCCACTGATACTGAAAAGATTTATGTAACTGTCATTAAGACAGATGGCTATTTTGAAGGATTTTATGTATCAAATGATAGAGGAAAGTCGTGGGAAAAACAGCCGCGTAATGATTTACTTGCAAATTCCCAATCTTCATTCGGCTGGTGGTTTGGACGTAATTATGTAGATCCGAATGACGGTGAACACATTTTTGTCTCAGGAGTACAACTGATGGAGTCAACAGATGGCGGTGAAACCTGGAACCGATCCAGGGGCAGTATCCATGCAGATCAGCATGCCATGGCATGGGATCCAAAATCACCAGGGCGTGTTTATCTTGGGAACGATGGAGGAGTATACCGGTCAGAGGATAATGGGGCTGTATCATCCGAATGGATAAAAGCAGAATATGAACCTTTTACACAATTTTATACGCTTGATGTAAGTCATGTGGATCGCTCCCGGCTCTCCGGTGGAACCCAGGATAACGGCTCTATCCGTTCATGGGGTGAATCAGCAGATGGATGGAATAATTACTACTATGGTGATGGTCTAGTCAACCTGATCAATTATGAAGATCAGCAGATTGTTTACGCTTGTTACCAATATGGAAATTGTGCAAGATCCGAAGACGGCGGGGAAACAATGTCCTACTTTACGGATAAGACCGTATCGGAGCGAAGGAACTGGATGACGCCAGTCGTATTTGATCCGAACAATCCTTCTGTCATGTATTACGGAGGAAATATTGTCAATCGTTCTACAGATGGCGGGAAGACATGGGAAGCGATCAGTCCTAGTCTTTCAGATGCTGAAAGTCAGGACCAATATCCATTCGGAACGATCACAACGATTGCAGTATCCAAATCGGATACAAACGTTTTATATGCTGGAACAGATGATGGCAGAGTATGGACGACAAAAGATCTAGGTGAGAACTGGGAGGAGATCAAGGATCCTAAATTACCGGACCGTTGGGTTACACGCTTAGCAGTTGATCCTAAGGATGAAAAAATCGTTTATGCAACATTTTCTGGTTTCCGATCTGGAGATAATGCATCACATGTTTTAAAAAGTAAGGACGGCGGTAAAAGTTGGGGCGATATAAGTGGAAATCTTCCAGGTGTACCGTTGAATGATCTTGTCGTTCATCCCAAAAAGAGGAATGTCCTCTATGCGGCCAGTGATGTTGGTGTATTCGTATCACCAAATGGTGGGAAGAAATGGTACAGTCTAGGAACAGGGATTCCTGTCGTACCAGTTACGGACTTGAAATACCATGAACCTTCTGGTGTTCTCTATGCAGCTACATTCGGCCGTGGGGTCTTTGAAGTAAAACTGAAAGGTTGGTAAAATGACGAAAGATCGTATCTCTGAAAGAGATGCGGTCTTTTTTTTTAGGATACCTCACTAGTAAGAGGGTTTATTTTCATCAAAACAAGGATAAAGAAAAGTAAGGATTTTGTAGAAACGGATATGATCCCATTACATTATGAGAGGAGATATCGTTTTGACGAACCCCGACACAGTATCTCAAGAAATAAAGGAGGCTTATAACTTTCTCTCAGAGGCCCTTAATCTAGTAGATTCATTGAACAGAACACTTGTGGTGAATGATAATACACTCGAAAAACGTTACCGATATATATTGGAGGAACAAAAGGAGCACCTGATAAGAGTGGTGAAAAAGCTTGAGGACAATGAAATTGAAACAGAACAGTTAGGTAAAGATGTCCATGTCATCTATTATGGTGATGAAGTAGGAAACTTGCATTTAGGGGCATGGAAAAGGCAAACGAAATGGATTGAGTCTGAAGGTAAAGAAAAAGTAGAAGATATCACTGAAAAAGCTGTGGAAATAAAACAGAAGCTAACGCAGGCAATTCCTGGTTTGGTAAGGGTCCTTGGAGAAGAGCATGTTAAATATGTGGTTCCTGCACTTTATAGAGATTCGTGTTAAGGAGGGAAGACAGTGGAGGATTGGGGTAGACGAAAACTCGATAAACATGTAGCTGATGGAGAAATTGTAGAGCGTTGGGTGCATAGTACCTGTAATTTGTGCTCAATTGGATGTGGATGTGAAATTGCCGTCAATGATAATCGGATCGTAGGGATCCGGGGAAAGAAAGACCACCCCATCAATCTTGGAAGATTGGATCCTAAAGCAAAAGATCAATGGATACCTAATAATCATGACGATCGGTTATTAACACCATTTATACGTGACAATGATGGCCGCCTTCAGCCAGCTTCATGGAAAGAGGCTATGGAAAAGATCATAGGAAAAGCAAAAGAGGTCTTGAGAGAATTAGGTGGTGATGGGTTCGCCATCTATAGTACCGGGCAAGGAATGCTTGAAGATTATTATACCATTGCTAAAATTGGCAGGGCTGGGCTAGGAACTCATTTAATGGATGCTAATACTAGGTTGTGTACGGCTACAACAGAGTATTGTTTGATCCAATCCTTTGGAACAGATGGTGTTCCGGCAGGATTCGAGGACCTTGACACTGCCGAAACCGTCATGTTTTTTGGACATAACCCAGCTGAAACAGGAACAGTGCTTTTTGAAAGGGTAATCGAGAGAAAGATGCGTACCGGAAAGCCGTATATCATTGTAGTTGATCCAAGGGAGACCTTGACTGCCCAATCAGCAGACCTTCTCTTACCTTTAATTCCAGGGACAAACCTTGCTTTATTAAACGGATTATTAAGTGAGATGATAACGAGGGAGTATATTGATTCTTCTTTTATAGAAAACCATACCGTTAACTTCGATAAGATGAAGGAGAATGTAAATGAGTGGACTCTCTCAAAAACTTCTGAACACACTGGGATAGCTGTGGAGAAACTTGAAAGGGCTGTGGAGCGATTGGGCAAGACCTCGAGCCTTGTCAGTACGACATTGCAAGGGGCATATCAATCTGCAGATGCAACATCAACCTGCGTAGCCATCAACAACCTCCATTTGATGAGAGGAATGATAGGCAGACCAGGAAGCGGCCCATTACATATGGCCGGGCAGCCAAGTTCCTCTGGAAATCGTACAGTTGGAGGAGTGGGTACGTATCCTGGGAACCGGAATCCTAATAACCCAAAACACTTAAAAGAAATCGCCACCCTATGGAACATTGATGAGGAAACATTAGAAGTAGGGCCAGAAAAAGGGATCCTCAAACAAATTGAGTTGATGGAAGACGGTAAAATCGGTTTCTTCTGGAACATCCATACCAATCCATTGGTTTCGTTGCCGAATAGGCAACGTGCAAAAAAGGCACTCGAAAAAACCTTTGTAGTAGTCCAAGACCCATTCATGACGGAGACAGCAAGGGAAGCTGCAGATGTCATTCTCCCTCCAGCAATGTGGGGAGAGAAAGAAGGGACGATGGAAAATGCGGATCGAACGATCAATCTCCTCAGAAAAGCGGTTGACCCTCCCAAAGGAGTAAAAACCGATTTTGAAATCTTACTGGAATTTTCAAAACGGATGGAATTCAAAGATAAAGATAGTAATCCATTGATTCAATATGAGTCCCCTGAAGAAGCGTTTGAAGAATGGAAAGTGGTATCAGAGGGAAGGCCTAGTGACATGACACATATGAGTTACAAGAAACTTGAATTCCGAAATGGGATGCAATGGCCCGCCAATGATAAAAGACCTGAAGGATCTCCGCGATTATATGAGGATTTCAATTTCCGGACAGGGGTGGACGATGTCCAAAGCTATGGGAAGGATATTGTAACGGGGAGACCACTTTCACGTAAAGAATATTTAGATAAAAGTGAACCGGGGAAGGCAATCTTCTATGCTACACCTTATTTCCGTCCTTCTGAGCATCCTAAAAAGAAATATCCGTTCTGGTTGAATACTGGGAGGCTCGTATGGCATTGGCTACAAGAACAAAAACTGCTCGTTCTTCTTACTTAGACGAAGCAGCTAGCGAAGCTTATCTTGATATCCATGAAGATGATGCATCCAATTTAAAGATAGTAAATGGCGAATTTGTAGAAGTGGTGTCTCCTCGAGGGGCAATCCAATTACCAGCGAGACTCAATAAATCCGTAAGAAAGGGAACGGTTTTCATACCCTTTCATTTTGGTGACTGGGTGGGTGAAGAAGTACCGAATGACCTTACAGTAGATGTGGTAGATCCTGTATCCCATCAACCAGTATATAAGAATTCTGTATGTCGTCTTGAGAAAATCCGAACATCACATAAAGCGAGAAAAGGAGAAAAATTAACTTCCATTGCAGAGAAATATCATCTTCCACCTGAAAAGCTTGCTCAAGCGAATGGGTTGGATCGTCACCGCCAATTGGACGATGATATGATTTTAGAGATTCCTAAAAAAGTGAAGGAAGTTCAAATTTCAAATTACCGGATCCCAGTTGAATAGATTTTGTGGTTTTAGGGAGAGAGTGTTTGTACTCTTTCCCTATCTTCATAATATAATAATGCCAGATTGAAAAGTAGTCCGAACAAAGCTTGGAGGTTTTGATAGGTTCACTGTAAAACCCTGAAGGCTTCCGCGACTTTTCTGGCAAAAGACAATGGAGGTTCTACAGATTGGAAGTGGAGATAAAGAATCGTTGGTTTTGTGTATAACCAATGGTTATGCAATGCACTTATGATGATTCCATTTCTAACAAGAATATTTACAAAGGCAGGGATTTCTTCTTCAAGTAGTACAGTTTCTCCAAGGTTAAGGGCATTTCCTACATGATCCAGTGATTCAAACATCAGTTCAGCATGTAATTCACTGCGACTCGGACGACCTTGTATGGTTACATTCAAATTGCGGTCTATCTCCACAGAGCAAACTCCGTTATCAATTTTAGGTTCCCCTTTCAGGACCTGCCCATATTGCTGGCAAAGCGTATGGAAATGAAGCATAAAAACACCCTCATCATTTTTTTATACACTTTATGTACGGACTAAAATTCAGGAACTTGTATGGTTATAGAAGGAAAGAGCAATATAAAAACACCTTCATTGAAATACGAGTCAGAGGTGGTAAAGCATGGAAATCCGAATCGAATTTACATATAAAACACCAAAAGGAAAAAAGACAACATTTAGTTCCGAAGAGTTGCAAGCAGATCAGGCGATATTGATTGCTGAAGATCTGGAAAAAACAGGACGATCCAAAAATCTGAAATTCATCGATCGTAGTGAAAATACATGGACTATGAAGGAATTAAAGGAGTTCTTAAAAGGGATTGAAACGGAACCCCACAACGTGTCGGTATATTTTGATGGAGGGTTTGATCTAGAAACCAGACATTCAGGGTTAGGCTGTGTCATTTATTATGAACAGAATGGAAAATCATATCGTCTAAGGAAGAATGCGTCGGTCGAACAACTGGAAACGAATAATGAAGCCGAATACGCTGCGCTTCACCTGAGCCTGAAAGAATTAGAGCTGCTGGAAGTCCATCATCTGCCTGTGAAATTCATTGGTGATTCACAAGTTATCATCAATCAGTTGAAGGGGGAATGGGCATGCGTAGAAGGAGAATTATCAAAATGGGCTGATCGTGTTGAAGAAAAACTTAAGAAGTTGGGCATTGATTCGGAATACGAGCTTATTTCCAGGAAAGAAAACCGAGAGGCCGATCAATTGGCTACCCAAGCCTTAAGCGGAATAACGATCGAGAGCGTAATCGAATTGCCATCCAATAGATGACATATTCATTGGAATAAAATATTGGAAAAGAGAATGGTAAAACGGATGATTTTAGGGCTTTGATAGGGATTGAACAAACACGTAAAAGCGATTAAATAAAAAGTACTATTGAAAGCGTTTTAACAAAGTGCTAGGATTATGGTTAACGTAAACGTTTACCTAAGGAAGGAATAGTAAATGGTAACCATTAAAGATGTCGCGAGAAAAGCAAACGTATCTACAGCTACTGTATCAAGGATACTGAACAATCAAACTGGATATTCAGAACAAACCAGAGAAACAGTTATGAAAGTCATTGAGGAACTTTCATATAAACCTAACGCAGTAGCACGAAGTTTAATTAGCAGGAATACCCAGACAATCGGCGTTTTGTTCCCCAATGTCTCGAGTATGCTTTCTTCAGAAATCCTCCAGGGTATCGAAGAGGTAGCCCATCATTATGGATCGAGTGTCATTGTATGTCACACTGCATCTGATGGAATTCGGACTAATAAGTATTTGCAGCTTTTACATGAAAAGAGGGTAGACGGACTGATTTTTGTAAGTGAAACCCTGAGGGATGAATATTACGAAAAAATAAAAACCATGAACATCCCGCTAGTATTGATTTCAACGATGTCTTATAAGCATCAGGTTCCATATGTAAAAGTAGATGATCGCAACGCATCTTATACTGCGACAAAGTATTTGATTGAAAATGGACATACAAAAATCGGCATGATCAGTGGGAACAAAAAAGATCCGATAGCTGGAGCACCCAGGATTCAAGGCTTTCAAGATGCTTTATCTGAATCTTCACTCTCCGATAGTTCCAACAATGTTATTTTTCAAAACGGTTTTACTTTTCAGGATGGTAAAGAGGGAGCGCTGAAGCTACTTCAACAATCACCTGAAATTACGGGAATCGTAGCAGCAAGTGACGAAATAGCGATTGGAGCCATGTCTTCTCTCCATCATATGGGGAAGAAGGTACCAGATGATCTATCTATAATCGGTTATGATAATTTAACCACTTCAGAAATGGTGATCCCCCCGTTAACAACCATTGCTCAACCTTTTGTCGAAATGGGGGCAAATGCATCAGAAATGATTTTTGAAATGTTAAGGAATCATACACATCAGGTTCAAAGTCGTATTATGAGGCATCAGCTGATTGAAAGAGAAAGTGTTAAAAAACAACAATAATTTTTTAGTCTTTACGTAAACGTTTACGTAAATCCAGAAGGGAGAATGGAAATGTTTAACACAGCAAAAAAATGGTTGAAAACCGGCTTGATTGGATTGGCGAGTGTATTGGTCATTGGTGGTTGTAGTTCAGGAGATTCCGATGCGATCGAGGTTTTCTCGAATAAATCGGAAAGTACTGAAATCTACAAAGAAATCATCAAGGATTTTGAAAAGGAAAACCCTGAAATTGATATTAAATTAAGTGCACCGCCAGAAGCAGAAACAGTTTTAAAGACTAGAATGACGAAGAATGACCTTCCGGAAATCATGTCCATAGGGGGGAATGCAACATATGGAGAACTTGCTCGAGCAGGTGTATTGCATGATTTTTCCGGTACGGATCTTGAGAAGCAGATTCAACCAGCCTACACTAAAATGGTTGGTGATTTAGTTGGTGAAGAGAAGAAAGGCACATTCGGACTTCCATACGCCACAAATGCCAACGCCGTCATTTATAATAAAGACCTTATGAATGAACTTGGTCTTGAAGTTCCTGAAACATGGGACGAATTCATCAAGACGTTGGAAGTTGCAAAAGATAACGACGTAACGCCAATCTACTTTACTCTTAAAGACTCATGGACAGGAATGATCCCATGGAATTCAATAGCAGCAAATGTTGCAGGTGAAGATTTTGCTGAGAAAAAGAATGCTGGTGAAGCCAGTTTCCAAGAAGATTATGCCCCTGTAGCAGATAAAATGTTAAACCTTTTGGAATATGGACATGGAAAGAACTTCGATTATGGATACGCAGATGGCAACAAAGCGTTTGCGAACGGGGAGAGCCTATATTATCTCCAGGGGAATTGGGCGATTCCTGAAATCAAAAAAGTCAATCCAGATATAAATCTTGGCGTATTTGCGATGCCTGTCACGAATGAACCTTCTGAAAACAAGCTGGTATCTGGAGTAGACGTCTTGTTATCTGTTTCAGAAGAGGCTTCTGAGAATGAGGATGTCATGAAGTTCATTGAATATATGATGGATGATGAACGTGCGCAAAAATACATCGATGATCAAAAAGCATTTTCTGCTTTAGAAGGAGTTTACCAAGAAGACCCTGTATTCGAGGGGATCAAGGGCAACTTTGAAGAAGGACAACTTACTAGCTTCCCCGATCATTATTATCCATCTGGTATGCAGGCTGCGAACCTGATCCAGGAGTTCCTAATCAAGAAGGACAAAGAAAAATTCCTCAAGAAGATGGATAGCGAATGGGAAAAGGTACAAAACCGTTAGAAATATGGGAAAGGGCATCTTATTGGTGCCCTGTCTCTTTTGATACTTGAAGAAAGTATGAGCAACTAAAGCTCAGCCTGCGCCATAGCTTGGCTTTGCCAAGTTTTCTTTATCGAAGGGAGAGAGAGTAAGTGAAAGGAAAAGATAATGCATACTTTTGGATGACTGTTCCAGCATTGATACTTTTCTTCATCTTCCATACGTATCCGGCACTGCAAGGAATCTTCTATAGTTTTACAGACTGGAAAGGGTATGGTGACTGGAGTTTCGTAGGTCTTAAGAATTATTTCAATGTGTTTCAGGATGTTCGGGCTTGGAGTGCTTATTTGTTCACGTTCCAATTCGCCATCGTTTCTACAATACTTGTAAATGTTTTCAGTTTAGTAGTTGCAATAGGACTAAATGCAAAAATCAAATTTCAAAAGACTTTACGGGCGATTTATTTCCTTCCGAATATTTTAAGCATTCTTATAGTAGCTTACATTTTTAATTTCATTTTTGCACATTTCATTCCACAAATTGCAGATTCGTTAGGTCTCACCGCACTATCTAAAAATATCCTGGGAGATCCAGATCTCGCCTGGTTCGGGATTGTCATCGTAGCTGTCTGGCAGGCTGTCGCTTTCAATACGATCTTATATCTGGCTGGTCTTGCTACTATTCAAGATGATCTCTATGAAGCGGCAAGCATTGACGGTGCAGGCGCATGGAAGAAGTTCTGGAAGATTACATTTCCGATGATCGCTCCATTTTTCACCATTAATATGGTTCTTGCGATGAAAAACTTTCTGATGGTTTTTGATCATATCATCGCATTGACTGGCGGTGGCCCAGGACAAGCCACTGAGTCTATTTCTCTCTTAATCTATCGTGGAGGATTCCAGGGCGGGGAGTTTGCTTATCAATCAGCCAACGCAGTCATCTATTTCATTGTCATACTAATCGTTTCCATTGTCCAAATCCGTATCTTGCAACGAAGAGAGGTGCAAGCGTAATGCCGGGAAGAAATGTGAATTGGATTGTTACAGCTTTATTGTTTATAGGTTCTTTGTTGATTTTGTTTCCATTATACTTAACAATTACAATTGCGCTCAAAACGCCTCAGGAGATGTCGGGGAACTTCTTAGCATTACCGAAAGAATGGCGTTGGGAAAATTTTATAGAAGCTATTGAAGTAACAAACTTTTTTAATGCTTTCTCAAACAGTTTATTCATAACCGTTTCAGTTGTCTTGCTTACACTGATGACGAATTCCCTTGTGGCTTATGCCATTGCACGTAATATGCATAAACGATTCTATAAGATTTTGTTTTATTATTTTGTAAGTGCCATGTTCATCCCGTTTCCAATCATCATGCTGCCGATTGTGAAACAGACAAGTACATGGGGGATGGATAATTTAACAGGGTTGGTTTTTTTGTACGTCGTTTATGGATTGGCTTTCAATGTGTTCATTTACGTAGGTTATATTAAATCGATTCCAATCGAATTGGAAGAAGCAGCAATCATTGATGGTGCTTCCCGCTGGCAGGTTTTTTGGAAAGTCATTTTTCCATTGTTGATGCCGATGAACGCGACAGTGGCGATCTTGACAACCCTATGGGCATGGAATGATTTCATGTTACCGCTAGTAATTTTAAGTGATTCAGATCTTGCGACATTACCACTTGTTCAATATATGTTCCAATCTCAGTTCAGTACAGACTACAATCTTGCATTTGCGTCTTATTTGATGGCACTCGCCCCTATGATCATCGTTTATATCTTTGCTCAGAAATGGATCATCAGCGGGGTTGTCAAAGGTTCTATCAAATAGTTATAACCAGAGAGGAGTTATGTTTATGAACCGTACTTGGTGGAAAGAAAGTGTAATCTATCAAATATACCCACGGAGCTTCAACGATAGTGATAATGATGGTATTGGTGATATTCCGGGGATCATTGAGAAGCTCGATTATTTACAAGAGCTCGGAATCGATGTCATTTGGTTATCCCCTGTCTATCAGTCTCCAAATGACGATAATGGCTATGATATAAGTGATTATCAGGCGATAATGGATGAATTCGGGACGATGGAAGATTGGGACCTGTTACTTGAAGAAATCCATCGACGGGACATGAAACTGATTATGGATTTGGTCATCAATCATACATCGGATGAACATGTATGGTTTATGGAATCTCGAAAGTCTCATGATAATCCTTACCGCGACTATTATATTTGGCGTGATGGTAAAGATGGAAAAGAGCCGAACAATTGGGAGTCAATCTTCAGTGGATCCGCATGGCAGTATAATGAACGGACGAATGATTATTATCTTCATTTGTTTTCAAAGAAACAACCAGACTTGAATTGGGAGAATCCGAAGCTTCGAAAAGATATTTATGAAATGATCCGATGGTGGCTTGATAAAGGGATTGATGGGTTTAGAATGGATGTCATCAATTTCATTTCAAAAGATCAGGCATACCCTGATGGAGATGTGGTGGACGGAAAGCCATATGCATCAGGGGCGAAATATTTCATGAACGGTCCAAACATACACGATTATCTGAATGAGATGAACAGGGAAGTTTTATCAGACTACGATATCATGACAGTAGGTGAAATGCCCGGGGTTTCACCAGAAGAAGCAAAACTTTACACTGGTGAGGACCGGAATGAGTTGAATATGGTTTTCCATTTTGAACATATGGATCTCGATTCAGGTCCTGATGGGAAATGGGATGTCAAACCCTGGTCCCTCGTAGAAATGAAGAAAATTTTCAACAAGTGGCAATTAGATTTAGGTAATGAGGGATGGAACAGCTTATATTGGAATAACCACGATCAACCTCGTGTGGTTTCCCGTTTTGGTAACGACTCGGCCTATAGGGAAACCTCTGCAAAAATGCTTGCAACAACCTTGCACATGATGAAAGGTACGCCTTACATCTATCAAGGGGAAGAGCTTGGAATGACCAATGTCAATTTCAATTCGATCGAAGAGTACAAAGACATTGAGACGTTGAACATGTACAATGAAAAGATCGAGAATGGCGCAAATGTGGATCGTATAATGGAATCGCTCCATATCAAATCGAGGGATAATGCAAGGACACCGATGCAGTGGAGCGGCGAAACCAATGCAGGTTTTACAAATGGGACTCCGTGGATAAAGGTTAATCCTAACTATAAAGAAATCAATGCAGAACAGAATACCCGGAATCCTCAATCTGTCTATCACTATTATCGGGATCTGATTAAACTGCGGAAGGAACATGGAATCATCGTCTATGGAGAATACGAACCTTTGCTTGATGAAGATGAAGATATTTTTGCTTACCTGCGGAAACTGGAGAATGAAGTATTGTTGGTGGTAAACAATTTCAGTGGTGAAGAGCAGCACTTTATAATACCTCCTGAAGTACGAGATAACCAAAAATGCAATTTATTGATCAGCAACTACGATCATTATGAAGATCGCCTGCAAGACTTCCACTTGCAACCATATGAATCCAGAGTATATAAAATAAGGCTCTAAGACTTTTCTTTGTTTAATATAAGGCTGAGTTTGATTAAAGAAAGCTTAATTTATGACACTCCTGTTGGAAAAGCGAGCCAGGTGAGACCCCACAACCATCCTGTTTTTAGTTAACGGACACCAGAGACGTTATTTGTAGGTGAAATCGGTGTTTCTAAATTTTACCGGACACCACAGCCGTTATTTGTGAACAAAACAGCTGATTTCCTATGATTTTTGCGAAATAAGCTCCCTGATGTCCGTTAAGTTTGTAAATTTCCATTATATTGGCCAAATAAGGGCTCCTGTGTCCGTTAACGGTTTAGCCAACTTGGGTTTAAGTCAGGAGAGAACGTGGTTTGCAGATCGCCTGCGGAAAGGGAGAGAATTTCGCAAAAATCAACAATAAAGTTAAACAAAGCGTATACTAAAATAAAGATATAAAGTTCAAAGAATACAGATAACCATTCGTTTCAAGGTATCTGTATTTTTTGTTTGGACAAACTAGAAAAAACTACTGGATGTGAATATATGAAATTAAATGGAAACATCATATCAGGAGATTTCGATCAGGTGAATAATGAGTTCATGTTGGAGAAAGTCAAACAATTTACGACTGAATCAGCTCTTAATGAAAAACAGTTGAATGCACTTTATGAATATTTGAACAAGAATACAGGCGTTACAGATGGATTGATCCTTACGCTATATGATCAAATGCTCGTCCATTTAAGCCAGGAAGACATCAGTCAGTTCTTACAGGATTTAAACGAAGTCAAATCTCTGTATCATTAAAAAGTGGAGGCTGCACCATAATGGTCAGCCTCTTTAATTTTGAGGTTAAGACCCTAAATTCGAAAAATAATATATGATTTGGGAGGATTTTGTCATTTTAAAAGGAAAATTAATAATACCACCTCCCTTTTCAACTTCTAAAGGCAATGCTTTTATTTCATTTAAAGAAATCATGGATACTTTCTTCAGTATAAGGGCGAAAAAGGCTCAGTTTTGCCAAGTGTGCTCTGAAATGTATGCGCTTACAATATCTTTTTGCTTGGCTCTGTTTTTAGAAAAAGGGGAGGAAAGTACTTACATAAATAGGAGGGCGGTAAAGGTGTTAGGAATGGAAGATGGCGGTGTTGCGTTTGTTTGGATCGCTACGGTACTATCGGCGGTCGGTTGTGTGGTGTTTGGGGCAGTAATGTGGAACCGTGGGGGAGATGAGCAATGAATTTAGCTGTTTTGATACCAATCATTATCATTTATATAGGAATTATGTCAGGGCTTGCTTACTACGGTTATAAAAAGACGACGACAGAAGCCGATTACCTGGTAGGAGGACGGAATATCCATCCTGCTGTAATGGCTCTTTCTTACGGGGCTACGTTCATCAGTACCTCTGCAATCGTTGGATTTGGAGGAGCTGCTGGTGTGTTCGGAATGGGATTGTTATGGCTCGCGTTCTTGAATATCGTCCTCGGAATTTTCGTTGCATTTGCGGTATTCGGCACACGGATTAGAAGGTTATCCCTTCAGTTGGATGCGACAACTTTTCCTACTCTACTCGGAAAGCGATATGAGTCCAATTTCATTACGGTTTTTGCAGGTGCAATGATTTTCGTATTGATGCCTGCTTATACGAGTATCGTCTTGATTGGTGGTGCGCGGTTCCTGCAGGAATCCCTTGCTATGAACTTTAATATCGCACTATTGATCCTCGCATTGATCATTGCACTCTACGTGGTCAGCGGGGGAATCAAGGCAGTCATGTATACTGATGCTTTCGGTGCAATCATCATGCTCGTCGGAATGGCGATCTTCCTTTTCGTCACCTATCAAGCTGTGGGAGGTTTGATAGAAGGGCATAGTGGATTATCTGCCATGAAAAGTTTGGTGCCGCAAGCCCTAGTTGATGGAGGGCATCTTGGTTGGACAAGTATGCCAGCGCTTGGCTCACCACTATGGTGGACTGTCGTAAGTACAATTATCATGGGTGTCGGTATCGGAGTTCTTGCACAGCCACAGTTAGCCATGAGATGTATGACGGTTAAAGATGACCGCGCTCTCTATCGGTCTGTACTTGTCGGGGGGATCTTCATCTTCTTCATGACTGGGGCTGCATTTGCAATTGGACCGTTGAGTAACTTATATTTCTATAATACATCCGGTGAAATCGCGTTAACAGTCGCTGGAGGGAATGCAGATTTGATCATTCCGAAATTCATCAATGCACTTATGCCTGATTGGTTCATTTACCTGTTTACGCTTACGCTGATATCCGCCACGATTTCAACGGTTTCCTCATTGATTCACGTTCAAGCCACCGCATTTGGACAGGACATTTTGAAAACACTTGGTATCAAGAGTCTGTTCGGAATTAAAATGAATCTGACCAGAATTGGAGTTCTACTTGGGGTTATCGCAGCAATTATTTTGGCGTATCTATTGCCGGCTGGGATCATTGCTACAGCGACGGCATTCTGGTTTGGAATATGCGGGGCAGCATTCTTGCCTGCTTTGATGGGAGCTTTATTCTGGAAAGGTGCGACAAGAGCTGGTGCGACCTATAGTATTGTTACTGGATTTACAGCCAGCATACTCGGTTTTCTTTTCTTTCATCAAAAGGAAGCCGCAGCATTTGGTATATCAAAGGCGATTTTCGGTAAAGAAACTGTACTTGCATTTCCTTGGACACATGTCGACCCACTGTTTTATGCGTTGCCATTATCTGCGATCGTCTTTGTGGTGATCAGCCTTTTGGATACAAGCTCGAAAGTGAAACGTGAATATAGTGAACAACAAAAAACTGCTTTATAAAGTGTTGTCTTCGAAATGATAAACAGCGTGAGTAGAATATAAAAGTTTCACTGTGGATTTCGTCAAGCAGAACGGATATTTGTAAATTTGATCAGCATCTTACATTTTTGTAAAACCGGAACTTCATTTTATGAAAACTTACAAAAAAGCTTTCAGATGTACAAAAAAAGACTGTCCTATTTTTAGGACAGTCTCTTAGTCATGTTTTAAACTGATTTTTTCTCGTTCCTTATATGCTGCAGGGCTCGCTTGAGCATGACCTGGTTCTTATCACAGATCTCTTGTTTCCTTGGAATGTTTGGATAGAGGTCGGGTACATCATCCCATAACGTTGGCAGTTCGATAGGCGATTTCTCTTGCCACCTTTTCAACCAGGATTCAGGCAGAGAGCCATGTAGGTCAAGTCCATTCATTTCTGCCCAGATAAGGGACCAGGCTCTCGGTACGACTCTCCAAATATCGTAACCACCGCCGCCTACGGCAATCCAACGTCCTTCTGTATAGCGATCGGCTGCACGATTCACCAATTCAGGGATTTTACGGTAGGATTTCATAGTCAGAGAAAGGTGGGTCAAAGGATCCCAGTAATGGGCGTCAACTCCATTTTGGCTGATGATCACATCGGGCTTGAAGAACCTGACGATTTCTTCGATTGCTTCCTCAAGCAATGGAATCCAGGAATCGTCCTCTGTAAAGGCGTCAACCGGCAGATTGAAGGAGTAACCGTAACCTTTTCCAGCACCTTTTTCTGAAACGTTACCCGTACCTGGAAACAGGTAGCGGCCAGTCTCATGAATAGAAAAGGTGCAAACATCCGGATCGTCATAAAAAGCCCATTGGACACCATCTCCATGATGGGCGTCTGTATCAATGTATAAGATACGAGCATTGTATTTTCGCTTCATATATTCAATTGCAATGGAACTATCATTATAAATACAAAATCCAGAAGCACGCCCTCTGAAGCCGTGGTGTAATCCGCCACCCAAACTGAGTGCTTTGTTTGTTTTACCTTCAAATACCTGCTCAGTAGCAGTCAATGTGGCACCGACAAGCCAAGCACTGGCATCATGCATATTTTCAAAAATCGGTGTGTCATCCGTATTCAAGCCGAAACTTGACTCTTGCGATTTAGGCAACTGCCCTTGCCCTGCTTTTTTGATAGCGTTCATGTAATCTTCATTGTGAACGAGCATGATTTCTTCATCTGTCGCTTTTCGCGGTTGGACAATTTGTTCGTCCGATAGGATTCCAGTTTCTTTCAAGAGTTCATAGGTCAATTGGAAACGAAGCGGATTGAACGGGTGATGATTACTAAACTTATAACTTAAAAGCTGATCTGAAAAAATGAAGATCGGCTTGGTCATACGTATTCTCCTGATGCGTCCGGCCATAATACGTTGTATCCCTCCGTTTTCAAGTGATTGATGATCGGTTGAGGATTCATTGTCTGCACTCGAAGCACAAGCACCTTGGTAGCATCTGTTTCTCCAGGATATACGAGGACACTTGTGATATTTACATTATGGTTCCGAATCACAGCCGTTACATCCGCTAACTTTCCAGATACGTTTTCGACCTTGACTTCAAACTGGGAGCTCGGTTGATGTGCCCCCGTAAGTTGTATCAGAGTATAAAGCATGTCCCGTTCAGTAATCATACCGACCACTTCATCGTTCTTTACGACAGGAATACATCCAATCCGTTCCTCATAAAAAATCGAAAGCAGCTCTTCCACGAAATCAAGCGGATGACAGGTAATCACATCTCTCGTCATCACCATTTGAACATCGGTTTCATCAGGTGAAAGATGGTTTGGAATCCGATCTAATACCAAATCTCTGTCCGAAACGATCCCTGAAAGATGTTTATGCTCATCGACAATTGGAAGATGTCGTATCCGGTGTTTTACCATCAACTTTTTTGCTTCTTCTATGCTGACATTTTCACGGACAGTAATGACTTCTTCTTTCATTATTGATTCGACTTTCATTTCTGGACCTCCTAATACATGAAACGATTTTGGAAACGGAGCTGGTCGAATCTTTGAATGGATTCTCGATCGACACGGCTGCCGATTCTGGCCATCAAGCAGTTGGCGGGATGGGAGCTGATTTCAGGATCATCGGTTGCATACCATTCAAGGCCGCCGGCATTCATCATCTTTTCCATGACCTTTCGATAGTCCCAAACCGACAGCCCAGTTCCTTTCAAATCCCAATGCCAGTAGTACTCTGTTGTAATGACGATGAAATCTTCCATTGAATCATCCATCATCGATACATTCAATAGGTTTTTACCAATTTTATAATTACGGAATTCCGGTATGATTTCAATCGCACCAAGCTCGATCAGATTCTCCATATTACCCTGGGACCATCGTTCCAAAGGGTCAGGATATACATAGGTTACATATCCAACTATCCTATTTTGGTGACGCGCGATGATGATTCGCCCCTCTGGTAATCCAGCTATTTCAATCAGTGCTTTATGCTGTTCAGCTGGAGGCCGGAACGCAGTAAGATCTTCATGAAATTCATAGCTTGCAAGAGTTGTAGGCTTGATTGGACCTTCTAAAATCAATTTCCCCTTAGGTGTATTCACTGTTTTTGCGTTATAGATTTTTGTATGCTTCAAACTCGGTTTCACCACCTGTTCCATACTCTAGTTCCTATTATACATGAAATCACAAATGAGTAAGCGGTTTCAAACTAAATAATAGCAACAGTGTTAAAATTGAGAATAATCGAAAATATTGATATACTGAATCTAAATCTTAGACTTTGTTTAGTTTATCCTTGTTGATTTTCATTTTTCGAAAAGCGAAATTCGCGACACTCCTACAAGAAAAGCGAGACCCCACTGAGAGGAATAGGGAAGGATATCCAGCTCAGCGACCAGTCACTTGGATCACTTCAAACTTCATGCGGCGGCCATAGCCTCCTCGTCAGTTTTACAGTAACCTACGTGACTAACCGGGTCGCTTCCGCTTTTCGTATACCCGCGGGAGGGGAGGAAATTTCGCAGAAATCAGCAAATAACTATAACGAAGTCAAATCTTAAATAAAGGGGAGATACAATAATGAAAGTGGAAGCGCTTCCTGTTATCAATGGCGATCATAACCTACAAGATTATGAAACTACCTATAATTCTTTTGACTGGTCAGAGGTTGAGAAGAATTTCTCCTGGTCTTCGACAGGTCGAGTAAATATGGCCTATGAAGCAATTGACCGGCATGCGGAATCCGCAAAGAAAAATCAGGTAGCCCTTTATTTTTCAGATCCAAAACGTGATGAAAAATATACGTTCAAAGAAATGAAGGATTACTCCAATAAAGCAGGTAATATCCTTAAAGATCTTGATGTAGAAAAAGGGGACCGTGTTTTCATCTTCATGCCGCGTTCTCCAGAACTTTATTTCCTATTCCTGGGAGCTTTGAAAGTTGGTGCGATTGTCGGTCCATTGTTTGAAGCATTCATGGAAGGGGCAGTGACCGACCGTCTTGAAGATAGTGAGGCGAAGGTGCTTGTGACTACACCTGACCTTCTTGATCGCGTTCCTGTTGATAAATTACCAGCATTGAAACATGTCATCCTGGTTGGAGAAAACGTACAAGAAGATGACACTTATGCGGATTATTATAAGCGTATGGAGAGTGCTGGAAAAGACCTGCAAATCGAATGGGTTGACCGTGAAGACGGCATGATCCTGCACTATACTTCCGGGTCAACTGGAAAACCAAAAGGTGTTCTGCACGTCCATAATGCAATGCTTCAGCATTATCAAACAGGAAAATGGGTCCTCGACTTGAAAGATGATGATGTATACTGGTGTACTGCTGACCCAGGTTGGGTAACCGGTACTTCTTATGGTGTCTTTGCCCCATGGTTGAATGGTGCATCGAACGTCATTCGTGGAGGGCGATTCAGTCCGGAAGATTGGTACTCTACAATTGAAAAATATGGCGTAACTGTTTGGTATAGTGCCCCAACTGCTTTCCGTATGCTGATGGGGGCAGGCGATGAAGTCATAAAGCAATTTGATTTATCAAGCTTGCGGCATATCTTGAGTGTAGGGGAACCGTTGAATCCTGAAGTTGTCCGGTGGGGTTCAAAAGTCTTTGACCTCCGGATCCACGATAACTGGTGGATGACTGAAACAGGTGCACAATTGATCAGTAATTTCCCAGCCATTGAAATCAAACCTGGTTCAATGGGTAAACCGATTCCCGGAGTGAAGGCTGCGATCATTGATGATCAAGGAAATGAATTGCCTCCATTCAGAATGGGGAACCTGGCAATCAAGAAAGGTTGGCCGTCGATGATGAGAGCTATATGGAACCGTCCTGAGAAATATGAATCTTATTTCACAACAGGGGATTGGTATATTTCTGGTGATTCCGCTTACATGGATGAGGACGGATATTTCTGGTTCCAGGGTCGTATCGATGATGTCATCATGACGTCCGGTGAACGTGTCGGTCCTTTTGAAGTCGAAAGTAAGCTGGTCGAGCATCCGGCCATCGCGGAAGCAGGTGTCATCGGAAAACCGGATCCTGTTCGCGGAGAAATCATCAAAGCGTTCATTGCCTTACGCACTGGTTACGAAGCAAATGATGAGCTTAAAGAAGAGATCCGGAGTTTTGTGAAAAAAGGGTTGGCTGCACACGCAGCACCGAAGGAAATTGAATTTAAGGATAAACTGCCGAAAACCAGAAGTGGGAAGATCATGCGCCGTGTCTTGAAGGCATGGGAACTAGATCTGCCGACAGGCGATTTATCTACAATGGAAGATTAATAGCAACAAGAAAAACCGCATAGTATAGTTCAGAAAAATAACGGGCTGTCCCATTCATACTTTCATTGGGGCAGCTTTTTTTATTTAAAGAAAGATAAGTCCTTTCTTCAATATAAGCGCACAAGCTAGTGGCTTCGGAAGCAATACACCGCACGAAGGAAAAGCGATTGCTTTTTCGAAGAACTAAGGCTCAGCTAGCTTTGCAAAGTTTTCTTTAGTCTAACATGCAGCAATAAAATGTAAAATTATGTTAAAGTAGTATGTATGTAGGAGTGAATGGGGGGATACAAAATGACTCAAATCGTCGATCAGATCAAAATCGTAGAATATGAACCTAGTTATGCTGCTGCGGTTGCTGAAATGTGGAACAATAGCCAGGATGGATGGGGGGGAGGAAATTCTGTACACACTGAAGAACAAATCCTCAGAGAAGAAGCAAATTCGACAAACCTTCATCTGTACCTGGCTTTGGAGGGAGAAAAGGTTGTTGGATATTGCAGTCTGGGTGAATATAAGGAAGATGAAGGTGCACTTTATATTCCACTTCTGAACGTGCGGAGTGATTATCATGGTAAAAAGATTGGGAAGAAGCTGTTACTGAAAGCTTTAGAAAGGGTCACCGAAATGCAATGGCCACGACTTGATTTGTATACGTGGCCAGGTAATACAAAGGCTGTGCCTTTATATAAGAAGTGCGGATTTTTTTGGGAAGAAAGGGACGATACCACACATTTGATGAATTTCATGCCAACCGTTTTACATACAGAAGCGGTTCAGGAATTTTTCAAAGATATGAATTGGTATGAGGCCAGTACCAGACCAATTGAAGTTAAGCCAGACGGCTTAATCGAAAACAATTTCCACTATTATGAGTATTCATGGGATAAACGTGGTGAAATGCTGAAAATGGAATTTGAGCGTTATGGACGAGGGCTTCGTTCGATTGAAACAGATGATTATAAGATTTCTGTCACCGTAGAAGACTTCAACTTAGTTTTTGGCGCCGAGTATAAAGTTCGTTATCACCTTAAAAATAAGACCGGAAAGCCTTTAACTTTGTCTCTGTACGGTTGTGATAATAAGAACATCCAGTTTTCCTTTGAAAAGGATTACTTAGAAGTGAAAGATGAAGAAATCATAGAGGCTCCATTTTTCGTTGATCGGATTGAAGAAGAACAAAGTGCTTGGAGAACGCATCCTACAGTAGATACGAATGTATTGATCAACGGAAAAACAGCAAGATTCCAGGTCGGAGTAGCGTCTGAATTTCCAGCGAAAGTTCGGTGCCATATACCTCAAAACCTATCATTTATCGGCCAATCGTCCAGCTTATATGTGGATATTGAAAACAATTATAAAGAAACCATGACGTTTTCATTTACGTTACCAGAAAGTGAATTATTAACTCTGGAAAAAAATAATCTAGAGGTGACGCTGCAACCCAAGGCGAAGTGCTCGATTCCACTTACCTATGCACTTAAGAAACACGGGTTTTATTCTCCAGATATTAAGGTTACAGCGAGAAAAGCGGATGGTTCTCGAGTTTCTTTCACGAGAAGAATAGGTGTTGCATTTAAGGGAATTGGAGCCAGGTTTTTTGGTGAAACTGAAGAGACTTACCACATTTATAATGGTCAATACCATATGTGGCTTCAAAAATTCGATAACTGGTTGATCCCTGGAAGTGAACAAACGAAAGATCAGGATTCCGCATTCATGTTTCCGCGTCTTGGAAAACCTTTCTCGGAAGAGTTTTCAAAGTTAAGAGCTGAAAATGTCGAGTTTTTTGAGGATGCTGGTTCTATTGGTTACAAGGCATCGTATTCTTCCAAGTCTTATCAGGGGGTAAAATTACATGCAGTGGCTAAATTATTTTCAGAAGGCTTGATTGAACACCATTATGAAGTAGAAAATACGAATTCAAATACACTTGACGACATTCTCTTTCTCAATAATTCAATCTACCATACGCTTGAAAGAGCGGTTATCCCTTATGAAAATAGATTGATTGAAATGAAGGATTCAATCGGTTCGAATCATGAATATTGGAATGGTGATTCCGTCTCTGAAAATTGGATGTTTTCAAGGGATGATTCCAATCCACGCGGACTTAGCTGGTCTAAGAATGTAAAAATCAACTTTGGGGGTTGGTTTGTCTATTTTGAAAACCGGATTGGAAAGTTGAAAGCTAATGAAACAGTTAAAACTGATCCTGTATATCTTTCAATAGGCGCTTTTCGAAATTGGCAGTCTTTCAGAGAATTTTCATTACAGAAATCGCTTGATCATGGATTATTGACCGATCATCTTGAATTCAATGTGAATGGACATAATCCCTTCATTACCCAAGAGTCAATCAAGGTAAGCGTAACGGAATACAAAGCTTCTTACCTGAATGGTGCTATTGAGATTCGTTCAAAAGATCAAACATTAGAAGAGAAAAGGGTACATTCAGCAGAAGAAATCAAGATGAAAGACTTTGACATTTCTTTAACTGATTTATCTCAAACTGGGATATTGACAGCAAACTTGAAATTGGATGCGATCGAATCAGAAAAATCCTCCTTTTATGTCAAGATTGGAAGTGAAGGTGTCCGTTTTGAAACAGCAGAAGTGAACGGTTTGGAAATCTTCAAATGCAGTAATGGTTTGATGGACATTTCAGTTGCGCCTGACTTCTATCCTGGTTTGTATTCACTCAAATGGAACAAACATGAATGGCTTGATTCTTCATACCCGAATGTAAAGCCAAAGTCCTGGTGGAATCCTTGGGCAGGAGGAGTGGAGAATAGACTGAGGGATGTCAGTCCAAGGTCTTTATTAAAGGAAAAGCGCCATGCGGAATTCGTTTCAAAAGTGGATTCTAAAAAAAACAAATGGGAAGGAATCAAGGTGGTCGTTCGACTTGAGGAAAATGAAACATATAAAGGTTTCGAATATCACCAATACTTCTTGCTATTACCTGGGACGCCTATACTTTGCCAGACGACAGAAATCATTCAAAGCACAGGGCACTATCTCGATATGAAAAAATGGGATACCAATTGTTTCTTCCACCCAGGTACAAAAATGGAATATAGCTGGGGTAACTTCCAGAATGACGCTGGTGACTGGCAGAAAATCTATGGTGGAAAAGGTGAGCAGCAAATGAGGGTGGCACGAAATGTCACATTCGGCTCAGATGAGCATGAAGACATTATGCAGGTCATCACGGATCTAACTGGTTCTCGTATGAATTCTTATATTAATAAGGAAATCATGTTCCTGGAAATCAATACAAAGCTTAACGTAGCGGATGGAAAAAGGGTGTTTACTAAACCTGTCTTCTTCCTTGGGAATCAAACGGTTATTCCCGAAAGCGCTTTAGAAGATTTGAAGTCCATACGTTTCAAAGGTAAATAGTCATGGTAATAAAAATGGACCTAGCAAGTTATCAACTTTGCTGAGGTCCATTTTGTTTACAAATTTAATTCTCGGGATCGTCCTCCGTGTCCTGTCCTGGTGGTGGAGGAGGCTTCGGTTTATCATCATCATTTGGCGGTGGTGGGTCCTTAGGTTTATCCTCTTCAGGTGGTGCTGGATCTTCCCCGACTTTCACCGGATTGCTGTTCTTCGACTCTTTCCCGGATATATCAACTGCACGTACGATATACGTAAAGTTTCCACCTGAAATCTTGAAGCTTTTTGCATTGCCGCCTTTTACCTCGCCGACTGCTGAATATGAATCACTGCCATTGGCTTTGCGGTAGATGCGATAACCGATGACATCTTTTTCACCAGAGGCATTCCAGGTCAGTGTTGCACCGCTGCGCTTCAATGAAACTGCACCTGGTGCTTTACCATCATCTTTCAACTCATCGTCACCGATGATGTTATCCCAATCGTCTTTGATAATATTGTCTAAATTAATATCATCAAAATAATCCTTATTGATCATGACCCCGTCTGAGGCGAATCCTCCTGGTGTATTGGCACCGGCTTTGAATTTCCTGCCTTCTGAATTCACAACGTATTTCACTTGCTGCAAGCTGTCGTCTTCCTCTTTCGGTAAATACTTCACGTTGAAGAGGTCCGTTTTCACAAGCCCAGCTTCCTTACACAACTTAGAAGGGAGTTTTCCTGAAATTCCACAGAATGATGCGCTCGTAATTCCACTTGGTCGTTTATGTTTTTCTTTTGTCAACAACTCAGGTTTTACATCATATGCAGCGTTCATCAGCGCAGCCCAAATCCTTTGGCTACGAGCACCGTAACCTTGAGCTACCTTTTTAGGTGTATCATAGCCTAGTCTCAAGCCCATCGTTAAATTCGGATTGGTCGCAATGAACCAAGCATCATGAAAGTCTTGAGTCGTTCCAGTTTTACCAGCCCAATCAACCCCTGAGTGCTTTAACATACCAGGCAGTCCGCGAGCTGTACCGCCTCTTACGACATCCCGCATCATATCTAACGTCAGATAAGCGGTTTGTGGAGAAAAGACATCCGTTTTTTTCGATTTATGTTCATAAACGACTTCGCCATCTTTTGATTTAATTGATTTGATCATATAAGCGTCCACGAACTTCCCTTTATTACTGAAAGTTGTATAGGCATTAGTAGCCTCTTCGACAGTTACCCCGGTTGTCATTCCACCCAGGGAAAGGGAAGGATAGTACCGTTCTTCTTCACTTAAAGTAGTGAAGCCCATTTTATACAAATATTCGGTTGCTTTCAAACGGTCCATTTTCACATAGGTCCGTGCTGCGGGTATATTGTATGAAAACTGTAATGCTTTACGGGCTGTGACAAGCCCATGATACCTGCCATCATAGTTATTTGGGCTCCAGGCACCAGAACCTCCTGTATTTGCATAAGTGAACTTTGTATCCGGAATGATGGATCCAGGTTGGATCAGTCCCATTTCCATTGCTGGCGCATAGACAAGAATTGGTTTCATAGTCGAACCATTCGGCCGATACGATTGCGTCGCGTGGTTCAAGTTTTCTTGTTCATAATCACGCCCGCCGACGAAACTGAGGATTTCCCCAGTGTCATTTTTGATCAGCATTGCACCGACATCTTCCATTTCCTTTTCTCCCGTATCAGGGTTTGTGATGTCAGGACCATATGGAACTTTATTTTTCGCTTTTTGCCATGCATCATAAATCTTTTTATCAATCGTTATATCGATTTTATAACCATTTTTGCGTAATTCAAGATCAGCTGCTTTTTTGTAGCTCGCCTTTTCAGTCGGTGTCAATTCTGAATACTTTTTACCATCTTGTTTGGCTAGCTCGACTTTCATCACATCTGTGGCCCTTTTCTCGATTTCCATTGTCAAATGCGGGTAATTTTCAAATGGGCTCGGTGAGCTTTTTGTAAATTCCTTCGTGACGTCTTGAGTCAGAGCTTTGTCATATTGCTCTTTGGTTATGTAGCCACCAGAAAGCATTCTCGATAAAACTGTTTTCATCCTGTTGAGCCCAGGATCCAGGTTCTCTTTTACATTCCCATTATTGGTGAACGGGGTATACCCGAATGGACTTTGCGGCATTCCTGCAATATATGCGGACTGAGCCAGGTTCAGCTCTTTAGCATCCACTCCAAAAATTCCCTGAGCTGCAGCTTGGATTCCAGCAATATTATGGCCAGAAGCATTGCGCCCGAATGGAACGATGTTAAGGTAGGCTTCAAGGATTTCTTCTTTTTCAAAGTATCTTTCAAGTCTCATTGCGAGAAGCATTTCTTTTGCTTTACGATCGAAAGAGACTTCACTTGTAAGCATTTGATTTTTTACAAGCTGCTGGGTTAGAGTGCTTCCACCTGTTTGCACCGCGGCACCAGTAACTTCCTGGAAAATGGCACGGGCAATTGCTTTTGGCACGATTCCTTCATGCTCTTTGAAATATTCATCTTCAGTAGCAATGACAGCATCGACCAAATATGGTGAAACTTCTTTAAGAGGAATTTCTTGTCGAACGATATCGGAACGGAGATTCCCAAGTAAGGTACCATCCGAAAAGTAAATTTTACTAGTCTCAGTATAATTATAAATTTCATTCTTCATATTGTCGTATGTTCTGATCTCTTCATCTTTCACCAATGAAGCAAAGTAACCGGCACCAACGCCTGTTGCAAAAAAGCCACCAGCAATCGTTATGACTAATAAGACTAAAAACAGGTTCCATACCACTTTCCCGGTAATACGGCTAAATTTAAATACATTTTTATCATCTAAAACCTTCATGTAATGTTTCAATTTTCCAATGAAGGTTGATAGGTGATTCATGGTCATACCCCCCTAAATTTCCAACTTTTATTATAGCACATACGCGAGATATGGAATACCTTGTTGTCGATATATAAGGGCATCTAATTTGACATTGTCTCATGGTATGTGGTACAAAATGATTATACTTTTTTACATTATAAGGGCAACTAAGTTTCGGCCTGCTCTAAGGCTTGGTTTGCCAAGTATCCTTTACATATATTGTACATAATGATGAAGCGTAGACAGGAATTAGTAGCAGATTCCTCACTGTAAGCAGAGAGCTGGTGGCCGGTGAAAACCAGTACAAAGGAAAACTGTGAATTACCTCCTTGAGCACCTTTTGTGAAAGATTCAGTAGCAAAAGGCGGCACCCAAGCCGTTATCTGAACGAAGTGGAAGCATTTTGCTTCAAGAAGGATGGTACCGCGTATCTAACGTTCCTTTCATTACGAAAGGGACGTTTTTTAGTTGAGTTAATAAAAAATAACTTAAAATTTAATTAGCAAGATGGAAAGGTGATGGAAAGTGGAAAAAGAACATGTACTCACACCAGCACAGCAAGAAGAGGTTGAGAGACAGTTGACAATTTTAAAAAGAGGGACAGTCGAGATTGTACCGGAAGAGGATTTGAAAAAGAAGATTGAGAAATCGATTGCTACAGGTAAGCCATTAAAGGTGAAGCTTGGACTTGACCCATCAGCACCTGATGTCCATGTTGGTCATACAGTAGTGTTGCACAAACTTCGTCAATTCCAGGAATTCGGGCATGAAATCCAATTATTGATCGGTGATTTCACTGGCCGTATTGGTGATCCCACCGGAAAATCGGAAACAAGAAAACAGCTGACAGACTATGAAATCAAAGAAAATGCGAAAACTTATGTCGAACAATTCGGTAAAATCATTGATATGGAAAAAACAGAAGTTCATTTCAACTCGAAATGGTTGTCCAAGTTGAATTTTGCTGACGTCCTAGAGTTGGCGGGCAAAGTTACAGTAGCACGTATGCTTGAGCGTGACGATTTTGAAAAACGTTATAAAGCGAATCAAGCAATTTCCATCCATGAATTCTTCTACCCATTGATGCAGGGCTATGATTCTGTTGCGCTTGAAAGTGATATCGAGCTCGGTGGTACGGACCAGAAATTCAATCTGTTGATGGGCCGCCAACTTCAAGAGGAATATGGCAAAGAGAAGCAGGTGACGATTACTGTCCCATTGATTGAAGGGTTGGATGGTGTTCGTAAAATGTCCAAATCCCTCAATAACTACATCGGAATCGACGAACACCCGAATGAAATATTTGGAAAATCAATGTCGATACCGGATGATTTGATGATCAAATACTTCGAACTTGCCACACCATCATCTATAGATGAAGTGCGGGCTATTGAACAAGGAATCCAAAGCGGTGAACTGCATCCAAGAGATATGAAAATCAAACTCGCAAAAACTTTCGTGGAAATGTACCATGGCAATGATGAAGCTGAGCTTGCTGAAAAACACTTCAGAACCGTTTTCTCAAAAGGGGCATTGCCAGATGATATCCCTGAACATGCCTGGGTCGGCGAAGATGAAATCTGGATCGTCGATATGATTGTCAACTTAGGACTCTTGAATTCCAAAGGGGAAGCACGCCGCATGATCCAAAATGGTGGAGTCAAGATCAATCAGGAGAAAGTCGATGACGTCCAACAGCAGGTTCCAGTGGAAGACGGTATGATTGTCCAAGTTGGAAAGCGTAAGTTCGTGAAGATCACAAAATAATAAGCACCATTGAAGGTGAAAAAACCCAAGGATAAGAAAATTGCTCCTTGGGTTTTTGTAGCTCATTAGAATACGCTTCAAAACTGAAAAAAACGTAAATTTAGAGGACACCTGTTCCGTTATTTGTGACATTGCGATATGTTTTGAAAAATTAGAGGACATCTGTTCCTTTATTCGCTTAAAAATGGGCTGATTTTTCCACGTTTTATACTGATAAGGTCTCTGGTGTCCACTAAATTCTTGATGATAGAGTTTTATTAAAACGGTTCTACGTCAATTGTTGGGGTAGGAGATCGTGCTCCTATCCCTTAACCTACTTGAAATTCTAAATCTTTAAATTGATGGTGCAATAATATACGTAATCGTAAACGGTCATGTCGTTGGAAACCAA
>NZ_CAMGYZ010000004.1 GCF_946151055.1 Bacillus sp. Marseille-Q3570
GTTTAGATCCTTACAAGTATATTCAAAACGAGTTAATATTTTAACCATTTACTTAAATCTCGTTGAATTAAATCTTGAGTCTTTGTTATATCTTCTTTAAAAAATTCAATTAATATTTTTTTAGTATCTGGGTTTATGTTAGGTTTATAAACATTCCTGCTAATGATTTTTTCTTTTAAAAAGATTAACGCCCTTTTTGGTATAAAAAGTCTAATATTTTGTTTAAATTTGCCATTTGTTTTAATTAGTTTTTGTAGCACTTTATTTTTTGGTACTCCTGAGGTATTTAATTTTCTAGTAATCTGAAATGAAAAATTACTATCAACACCTAAGAATTCAAGAATATCATTTAATGTATGGTCTATATTTTTTGTTAAATCCTCAAAAAGGACAATTTTTACATTGTTTTCTCCAAATTCTTCTAGGTATTTTTTAACTTGGTTATAATATAGACCTACACTTTTCAAGTGCCATATTTGATGGTAATTAAGTAGTTTTCTTTTTTCTTCTCTTTCTAAAGCCTTTTCAAATGGGAGGTTTTCTCTCATATCTCTTCTTAAATGAGTATAGGCAGACAATGCTCTGTCTATGGGATTTCTAAGTATTATAATTATTTTAGAATTGCTATTGAATTTTGCAAGATCTTTGGCAACTTTATCATAATACATATATTCGATCGTTGCTTCTCCAATAATTTTTTCGTTATTAACTCCCTTAAATAAATTCATATAACTTGATAAATCGGTAATTCTAGATTGATCCCACCAATCATCTCCTGGGCCAGTATGTTCTTCATTATCATATTTATAATTAAAAAATCTAGGTTCTTTTACCTCTGACATAAAAATATCAGGATGTTGGCTAAGATAATAATGAAGTGAGGTACTCCCACTCTTTTGAGTACCAACTATAAATAAATTTGGTTTTTTTAGTTCCACAATTAAAACTCTCCGTTCGATAGATTACATAATATAACAAACTCATTCTACTTTTTTGTAAAAAAGAAAAATAAGTGAAATAAAAATCCAATACCCCCCACCTAAGTAACCACCTTTTTGGAAGTTCATAGCAGTAAACGCTATTGCTAATTTTGGGTTTTTGTAGAAAAGCCATAAATTGATAACAATATAAAAGAGAAAACTAACAATACCTAAATCCGTTAAAATATAGGCATAAATATTATATAAAGTGGGAGAATTTCCAATCCCTACCCCTAAAAGTAAGTTTTCTAATTTGATATATTTCCAACTCCCCGATAATCTCACATTACCAGATGCATCTGTACCTGATAGTAACTCTTGTGTTCTAATTAATAACGTTTTTTCAATTGTGTTCCATAGTGCTAATAATGCTATCGTTGCTAGTATTATAAATATTATATTTTTCTTTCTATTAATTAAACTAATTATATTTCTAAGTTTAAAATAGTACAGAGCTTTTATTACAATCATAATTAGGATAGCACTATAGGAAAAAGTTAGAATCACTGTTGACGTAATTAAAAAATCATGTGATTTTTTAATTGAAAACTTATTATGATTAAAATAAAGTATTGCTAAAATTGTATTCAGATAGAACCCCAAGTGCGCAGGTTCAGAAAATAAACTCCTTGTTCTTATTATGCTCCTACCCCACCCCCTATAAGTATAACTTTCAAGATCTTGTCTAGTAAATTCCCATATAAATTCATATGGGAAAATTCCATCAGCAAATATTGATAACGTAATATATATACCAATTAGCGAAATTATTACAGCACTAAATGACAAATTTTTTAATAAATTTATCTCCAGTTTTCTATGACGTATAAAGTTAACTAAAATAATTATAGTTATCAAATAAAAAATAGCTTTGGTAAAGCCTTGTAATGCAGGTTCATAAAGAAAGAAAGTATTAAAAATTAAGTTAAATAAAATATTGGTTATAAGCAACAATATGATAATTATAATAATAACAAAGTGAATTTTCTTGACTGAAAAATATTTGGTTTTTAGGTTATAGAAAATTATTAAAACAAAGAGTGCGAAAAGAATATAATCAGTAAAATTCCCGAAGAATAATTTCCAATCCGTAAAAACAAAGGCACTACTTGTTAATATTAAAATTAATTTGTCAAACTTTGTATAACTATTCATAATTTCTATTCACTCTATCTTTTTTTAAATTCATTTTTACCATTTAACATAAACTTCAAGGCTGCTACCATTCCTATACTTTCAGAAAAAAGCTTTCTTTTCCTAACAATAAATTGAATAATTAAGAAATAAGCCACAAAATTACCACCAATCGCTCCAAATAATGCTCCACGATCAAATAAATATTTCTCATTAAATCCTTCAAACCATGTAGATTCACCTTCTTCTATTTCTGCAATAATTTCAGTATTTGAATATATCTTCAATCCCTTTTTTAAAGATTCAACAATAAATAAACTGTCTTCTCCTGATCCATATAATGCACCTCCACCAAACATTAATGAAAAGAAAATATTGTTTTTAATAATAGATTCTCTTCGGAAACCAATATTAACAGTACCGTACTTTAATCCGTTTATTAATCTAACTCTTCCATTTTTTTTTACTTTCATTTTTGTATTTTTGTTTTTTTTATTTATGGGTACATTAAATATTATTATATCTGCGTCTGGCCTTTTCTTAAATGCATTAATAACAGTCTTTTCATAGTTATCTTTATAAACCATATCATCATCAGCCATAAGACAAATATCCGCTGAAGATCTCATTAATGCAGTATTTCTACTTAAACCAACTCCTTTTTCATTAAAAGTCATAACCTTTACTTTTTTTCCTAAATAATCAAACTTTTCTACATTATCATCATCAGACTGGTTAACAACTATCGCGTCTGATTTAATATTCATTTTGGATAGCAATTTTTCACAATCATTTTGATACATTGTTGAGAGTAGTATTTCTAACTTCATCTTCCACCCCAATTTTATTCCTACAAGTTTATTATCTAGTACTTTCAGCTTTTTCCCAAAAAGGCTTTACTCTTCCAGTTACTATATTAAACACACCAATCCATTGTGCAAGAATAGTCATGCAATAATAATAAATAATTGTTAATAGTTTATTATTTATTCCAGTTACTGCTCTAATAATAGCTAATAAATAAAATAAAATTTGCCCAATAAAGGATACTAAGAAATAATCAGAGTCTAGTATCAAAAAAGCATTTGAAAAAAATAAAAATAAATGCGAAACCCAAAGTAGATATCTACAAGTTCTATGTCCAAAGTAAAAATATGAATACCACCCGTACTTTGGAATGTTTAATAATCTAATATCTGGTAAAATATTCTTTAATATCCTTCTACTCATTCTAACTTTTCGCTTAAATTCATCTTCAATGATTTCTCCCGCTTTTTCATAAGCTATAGCCTGATGGTTACAAATTGCTCTTTTTCCAAGTAGTGAAAAATATCTAGGCATAGTACTATCATGGGATTGAATCGGATCAAAATCATAATATTCCTTTGTACGGCACGCATAAATTGCACCATTTCCAGCCGTAATTGTCTGTATTTTTGCCTCAACTTCTCGAATAGCTAGGTCACTATTCCAGTAATTTGCCTCAGCATGACTAACATCAGTTGCACCTTGATTAATTATACATAATTTACCTGAAACATAAGCGATATCATCCGAAGAAAACGATGCCATTAACTCTTTTACAGAATGCTTCTCCATAATAGAATTTGCATCAGTCATTACTAAGTATTCTGTTTTCACAGTTTTTTGAGCTTCATTCTGAGCATTTGTTTTACCCTTACGTGCTTTTACTTCATAAAGCCGAATATTCTTACCTGGGTGTTCTTGTATGAAACCTCTTACTATATTGTTAGTTTCATCTGTACTGTTATCTGATGCAACCAAGAATTCAATTTTTTCTGGTGGGTAATTAAGTTGAACGATGTTATTAAGTTTTTCCCGAATTACTTTTTCTTCATTATGAGCAACCACCATTACTGTAACAGAAGGTTTATGGGAATAATCTTTTACTAGTTGTCTATTATGATAGACTTTATTTAGCATTTTTAGTGAAAGCGGATAGCCAATCATCGCCCAAAAGATTAAAAATCCGCTTGTGAAGAAAATTAACTTAAGTAATATTTCCATAGGACTTCTCCCATCTCTTTATTCCAAAATGATTATTTCCCCTCTTCAGCCTCTATACAAAGGAAAATAATTAAGATTATCGATTGTTCCTTTTCTTATTTGTATTAGTTCTTCATATTTATCTATGTCAAAGATCTTTTTGCCTACTTTAAATATTGTTGTTGAATTTTTATTAAAAGCCTTTTTAAACTTAAATAGACTATCTTCCTTTCCGCCCAAACCCCCACCTAAATGGAAAAACTCGAGACCATTTTCATAACCCCAACATGCTGCATCATAAAGTAATAGGTTTGTTGGTGCGTATGAAAGGTACTTTGGGTCAGAAGCTGACAAATGATAATGCATATTCCTATTGGAAAACAATATCATTGACATTGCTACAATATTTGTATCCAAAACTGCATAAAAAATCATGAAATGATATTTCAAATCATTTAGTATACTTTTATAAAACTCAGAATTGAAATAATAATAATCTGATGCATTATCTTTATCCATCGTTGCATTATACATTTCAACAAACTTATCAATTAACTCAGGATTTCTCCCCCAATAAATATCAATTCCAGCTTTCTTTGCTTTTCTAATTACATTTCTATTTTTACCTTTTAACTCATTCCAAATTTGATCCCTTGATTTTAGATTCAATGTAATAGTTTGGCCTATATCAGTTACATCATAAATTTTTTTTAAGCTATCTCCATTATTTATAATTGGATGAAATCTAACAAACTCACTTACTATATTGTTTTCTTTACAATATCCTCTAAAAGTTTCTTCTAACTCTATAAGAGAGTTTTGTAACTGTAGACCTTCAAAAATAAATCCTCCATAACCATACGGTGTTGATATATCAAAATATGTATCTGAATTAATTTTACCAGAGAAAATAGGGTCCTGACCTATATCTCTTAACATAAAAACATTCATAGCCCGAAATTTATTTTTTTCATAACAAACCAGTATTGGTTTACCATCCCCGTGAATATTAAATGCGCGAACATAGTCTGAGAGATAATAAACATCATAATTATTAAAGCTTTTAACAATCTCATCCCATTGTTGTGACTCTTCTAAGGTAAAAACTGATAACACATACTCACATCCTTACTCCTATCCTACTTCACCTAATAAATTGCTCAAAATCAGTATTTACAAGTTCTTGATACATAGCATCTACAATACTTTGGGATAAATTTTGTTTCCATTTTTCCAAATTTATATCTTTCTTATATACACTGTATGGATCATTGTCTTTTTTACTTTTAGATTCACTAATAAATTCTAATGTTTGTGGTTCCGTATCTAGACTACAAAATTCAAACATTTTTTTTGTTGTATCTATAGTACTTTTTACTAGGTCTTCATATTTTACAATCATAATTTTTTCAGGATATTTTTCCTTAGCCCATAAAAAAAGTTTAGTAGCTTCTTTCCATTTCTCAAAACCGAAATATTCTTCTGGTTTAAAAAAATTCCGATTTTGAGCATATCTCCACTCTTCTTGAAAGTTTAATCCTGGTGGAAATTCTTTAGGTGCACTTTTCCAAGAGCTTAAAACAGCAAATGGATTCCTAATTATTGCTATTATCTTTATTTCCTCTACTTCTTTTAAAAGTTTAGGAATCATATAATGATATCTAACCATCTTTGTAACCAAAGTCCGAGGAGAATCATCTGTTTTGTTAAAATTCGGATAATAACCCTTTTCAATTTGTTTAGTCTGATCTAAAAAATCATCATTAGTTTGATATAATTCTCTATAAAAAGTTGAAATTTCTTCCTTACTACTTCTTACATTTATTGCATCTTTAAAGGTATATGAGAATAGAGGTTGAAACTTATATCTTGTATCAGTAGAGCTATTAAATATTTGTCCTAACCAAGAAGTACCAGAACGCGGTACTCCATGTATAGAAACAATTTTATTAAACATTTAATTTCCCCCGTAATCTATAATTTTTTAAATTCATTTGAAATTTCTTGTTTGTGCACTGAGTCTTGTTTTAAAACAATAAAAATTGTTTTGAAAAAAATTTTTATATCCAATAATAAAGAAAGGTTTTCAATATACCTTAAATCATATTTTACTTTTTCAGACCAGTTCAGTGATTGTCTCCCATTAATTTGTGCTAATCCAGTAATTCCTGGTCGAACAAGATGACGATTACGATATTCTTCAGGGAGTTGATCTATAACCTGTTTTAATGTGGGTCTTGGTCCTATTATACTCATATCTCCATTAAAAATATTTATTAATTGAGGTATCTCATCCAAACTAGTTTTTCTTAAAATTTTCCCTATTCTAGTTATCCTCATATCATTTTTGCTTGTTTTTAATCCTGTTCCCATACATTCAGCTTTATCTACCATGGTTCTGAATTTATAAATCTTAAATTGTGTATTATTTCTTCCTACTCTGTTTTGAACAAAAAATATGGGTCCTTTAGAGTCCATTTTCACTATAATAGAAATAATGACAAAAAGTGGGCTTAGAAGAACAATTGAAATTAGAGATATGAATAGATCTATGTATCTTTTTATAAATCTACTGTAAGTGCTATCCTTGTAATTTTTCATTATTTTATCCACACCCCCTTAATTACCCGTGTAATATACTCCAAATCCTTTTCCGACATTTTTGTATCCGAGGGCAAGCACACCCCATTTTCAAATAACTTTTCTGCTACATTTGTTCCGATAAAATCATATTTTTCAAAGAATGGTTGCTTGTGCATTGGCTTCCATAAAGGTCTTGATTCAATATTTTCTTTTTCTAGGGCTTCCATTACATCAATCGGTCTTACATATCCATTCAAAGTAATTGAACTTAACCAAAAGTTTGGCTCATCCCATTCATTAATGGGCATTAATTGAATACCTTCGAGTGCACCTAATTCTTTTTTATAATAATCAAAGATGTATTTCTTTTTTTGTACTCTTTGATCCAAGACTCTTAACTGTCCTCTTCCAATTCCTGCAACTACATTACTCATGCGGTAATTAAAGCCTAATTCACTATGCTGATAGTGTCTTGCAGGGTCTCTAGATTGAGTAGCCCAAAATCTAACCTTTGCAATACGCTCTTCATTATCAGAAACAAGCATCCCTCCGCCAGAGGTTGTAATAATTTTATTACCATTAAAAGAGAAGATTCCATAATCACCAAAAGTCCCTGTATGTTTTCCTTTATAATATGTCCCTAAAGACTCTGCTGCATCTTCAATGACTACGACATTATGTTTTTTGCAAATTTCTATAATCCTATCCATATCTGCAGAGATTCCATAAAGATGGACTACAATAACTGCTTTTACATTTGGATATTTTTCAAAAGCTTCTTCTAGAGCTTGAGGACACATATTCCAGGTTTTAAAGTCACTATCTATAAAAACTGGGGTTGCATTCTGATAAATTATTGGATTCGCGGTTGCTGAGAACGTTAGAGTTGGGCAAAAAACGGGGTCTCCTTCTCCAACGCCCGCAGCTCTTAATGCCAAGTGGATTGCTCCGGTTCCGGAAGATAGCGCCGCTGCCGCTTTTGAACCTATCTTAGCCGTAAACTCATTTTCAAACTGGTTAACATTGTTCCCAAGTGGAGCAATCCAGTTTGTATCAAAAGCTTCCTTTACGTATTCCATTTCAAAGCCTTCATCACTCATATGAGGTGATGAAAGAAATATTCTTTCGTTTACTTTTGTTGCCTCCATCTTCAAGTCTTCCTTCCTCTATTAGATTATTCTTTAGTAGATTAGGACCTAATTGGAATCGTTTCACGTTTCTTTCCAACAAACTACTAAACCACTAAAAAAATAATGAGTTATGTTAAATTTAAAGGATTTAACATAACTCCTGTACTACTGTGGTAATTTTTCCTTCATTAACATAGTTTCTAAATATTCTAATACATTACCCTTCAAATCATCCCGCTGTAAAGCAAATTCGACTGTGGCTTTGATGAAACCGAGTTTATCCCCAACGTCATACCGGTGACCATCAAATTCATATCCGATGACCATTTGATTTCCATTCAATTTCTTAATTGCATCTGTTAACTGGATTTCCTGACCTGCACCTGGCGCAAGGGTTTCTAAAATATCAAAGACCTCTGGACGTAAGATGTAACGCCCCATGATTGCGTAATTGGACGGTGCTTCTTCCACTTTTGGTTTTTCCAAGAGATTATCAATATGGAAAATTCCATTTACTAAGCTGTTACCGATTGAAATGACACCGTATTTCGAAACGTCTTCAGCCGGAACTTGTTGAACTCCGATGACCGAAGAGTTAAACCGATCATATACATCAATCAATTGCTTTAAGCAAGGTGTATAGGGTGAATGGACGATATCATCACCCAGCAAGACTGCAAATGGCTCATCTCCAATAAATCGGCTTGCGCATGCGATTGCATGACCAAGTCCAAGAGGTTCTTTTTGACGGATATAATGGATGTTTGCTAGTTTAGATATTTCTTGAATTTCTTCTAGTTGCTCAAGCTTACCTTTTTTCAATAATGTCTCTTCTAATTCATAGGATTTATCAAAATGATCTTCAATCGCCCTTTTACCACGACCAGTAACAATGATAATATCTTCTATCCCAGATTCTACTGCTTCTTCAATAATGTATTGGATCGTTGGTTTATCGACGATTGGTAGCATTTCTTTCGGCTGTGCTTTTGTAGCTGGTAAAAAACGTGTTCCTAATCCGGCTGCAGGAATGATCGCTTTCCGTACTTTTTTCATTTGATCTCTCCCCCCTATTTAACCAATGACAATTGACTAGCTGTTTCGACTCTGTTGTGTGCAATATCTAATACCATATTTCTAAGCGTTTGCTTGTCCATTTCTGTAAACTGCTTTATTAAATCGAATACAATATCTAAGTCCTCATTTACTGATTTTCCTGTATAGATTTTCGGGTAAATCTGTTCATCATGAACCTCATTTTTACCGAGTAGCTCTTCAAATAATTTTTCACCCGGACGCACGCCGCTGAATTCAATTCCGATGTCATCAACGGAATATCCAGAAAGCTTGATCAGATTTTCTGCAAGATCGACAATTTTGACGGGATCTCCCATATCGAGCACAAAGATTTCGCCGCCTCTTGCTAGCGCACCAGCCTGGATGACCAACCTGGAGGCCTCGGGAATCGTCATGAAATAACGGATCATATCAGGATGTGTAACTGTAACCGGTCCACCTTTTTGGATCTGCTTTTTGAAAAGTGGTATGACACTGCCGCGGCTTCCGAGTACATTACCAAATCGGACAGCTACAAAGCGGGTGTGGCTGATCGTATCCATTTGCTGCACGATCATTTCCGCCATACGTTTTGAAGCACCCATGATACTCGTTGGGTTGACGGCTTTGTCTGTTGAAACCATTACGAACGTGCTGACACCGGCATCGCTTGCGGCTTCTGCAACATTTTTAGTCCCAATTACGTTGTTCTTAATCGCTTCATGAGGGTTTGCTTCCATCAATGGCACATGCTTATGCGCTGCTGCATGGTAGACAACATTCGGACGGTACTTGTCCATAACCTCTCCCATTCGTTCGCGATCCTGTACGTCTGCAATGACCGGAATGAATTCAATCAAATCTCCATACGATTCTCTTAATTCCATTTCGATCGTGTAGATGCTGTTTTCGCCATGCCCAAGTAGAATCAGTTGTTCGGGATGGAACTTTGACACTTGTCGACAGATTTCAGAACCGATCGAGCCACCGGCACCGGTTACGAGAACTGTGTTTCCAGTAATCGTTCCTGCGATGTTCGCTGTATCTAGTTCGACTGGTTCTCTCCCAAGCAAATCTTCCACTTTTACATCACGGAACTGGTTGATTGATACTTCGCCTAGCATGAGATCCTCAATCATTGGCAGGATTTTGGTCTTCGCATCTGTTTTTGCGCATTCCTGGTAAATGTTATTGAGTTCTTTCTTATTTAAAGAAGGGATCGCAATGACAATATGAGTAATCTCTAGATCCTCTACTAGTCTGGTAATATCTGAAGTAGAGCCTAACACTGGAACACCTAAAACTTCCAAGTGATGTTTTCTTATATCATCATCTATGAAGCCGACAGGATTCAGCTCCGTATCATTACTTTGCTTCAACTGCCTGACAACCATCGTTCCTGCAGCACCGGCTCCTATTATTAATGCCCGGTTCTTTTTATTCCTCGGATTCATATATGTATCGCGATAGATTCTCCAGGAGAAACGGGATCCTCCGATCAATAACATATGCAGCATCCAGGTTATCGCCAAGGCTCTGAAATAGACACCTTGGATCATGATGACTTGTACAATAGCACCAAGCATCACTGAATAGGTGACAACCTTGAAGATGACGATCAGTTCTCCGATACTCGCATACTGCCATGCACGTTTATATAGTTTATAAATATAGGAAAAGAAATGATGTCCAAGGAGTAAAATGAGAGAACTAATGATCAGAGGCAATGAAGTAAGTAAATTATTATAATTCAATATGAAACTACTGATGAATATTGCCGATAATACAATTAGTGAGTCAATGAAAATCAATGCGGATAAGCGTTTTCTATAGGTCATTATGCAATCCCCTCCTTTTATTCTTTTAGGTTTTATGACTCGCCCTATTTTATTTTCTCTTTATGTATGTTCTTGTAGTTGTGATTCTTACACTCAATAAGACGTACCTTGATTAAGATAAGCTTTATTCAAAGAAAGAATGTTTTTATTTAAAAGTTTTTTGCAACCCTATTAAATCAGAACCGTAATACGAAAGTTATATCAAAGTACATACATATGTATAGGGCATCTAACCCTGCCTCACACCATGCTAATGACAACATCTGTGTCTAAGGTGACTGGACCCACAGCACGGTCGAGTGCCTCCATAGATATCGGCAAGGAGACATCGCCGAATGACTTTCAAATAGTTCTAAAGACCTATAAAATATAGCCTATATTTTACGATATATAATGTGTGTATTGAAACTTATGATTAAAAGATCCCTAAAAACTTCTTTTTTTTGATAGGTTCAGGTGGGTGCGTCATAATCGTTTCACCATTAACTAACAAAATCGGATTTTCCTGTAATTGATACCGCATTTTAACACTAAATTCTTTCTCGACTTGTTCATATGCCCCCCGTAAGTGGAATGCTCTAGACGAAACATTATGAGCATCAGAGGCAATGAAATGAGTCAAATTATGGGATATCAATTGATGAGAAAATCTCTGAATGTTTTTACCGAAGTTCCCTATCAAACTACTACTTGTGACTTGTGTAAGAACTCCTTCATTGACAAGATCAAAAAGAACGTCAGGATTTTCAATGATTTCAACATTCCGTTCCGGATGCACGACGATTGGTGTAATCCCTTGAAGCTGGAGTTCATACAGTAAGGATTGTGTATAGTTTGGGATATGGTTTGAAGGCAATTCAATATGTACATACTTATTCTGATTACAGAGTGTCAGAATTTCTTGATTTTCAAGTTGTCCCAACAATTCTGCATTGATCCGTGGTTCTTGTCCAGGTATGATTTCTAAATTGATCCCTTCTTGTCGGAAAACATCATTTAAGTCTTCTACATCATTCTCTATCTTTAATCGGTTATTTTGATAGTGAGCGTTATGGTGGGGTGTCGCAATGATTGTGGTTATCCCTTCATCGACAGCTTTTTTAGCCATCTTTATGCTATCTTCCACAGTACCTGCCCCATCGTCGACACCAGGTAAAATATGACAGTGTATATCAATCATCTATAACACCCCTCCCTTATACTACTAAAGTATTATTTCGGAACTATTCCCTTTTATTCCTATTAATGTAAACCATTTTAAAGCTACATTCGTTATCTTACCATAACTAAAATTGGAATCAACAGCAAATATTGTCGGATACTGTAGAATTCGGTATATTTTATGAATTTCGACCCATTTTACTATCAAATGTCTCTAATTTTTTATGAGTTCTTTGTTTATGGCTATCAATCCGGTTTTAAGATCCATAATAATAATAGTATTGGCCCTTTTTCATTTTCTTCCGGTTCAACACTACACCTAATAGCTTCGCCTTGGCTGCTTGCAACAGTTCCTTCGACTTGAGAGCCGCTTCTTTTTCCGTAATGTTGCTTCCTACTACAAGAATCACACCGTCACATATGTTGGCTAGAATCTGCGCATCGGTTACCGCAAGTACAGGAGGAGTATCGAAAAGCACGATATCATAGTCATTCAACGCTTCTTGGATCATTTCTTTCATCATTCTTGAGCCTAACAATTCTGCCGGGTTCGGCGGAATCGGTCCGCTCGGCAATACAGAGAGATTTTCTACTTCCGTTCCCCTGCACGCTTCTGAAATCGGCATCTGCTTCGTCAATATATTGGTCAGCCCCTGCGCATTACTGACCCGGAATGTATAGTGTGCGGTCGGTTTTCTTAGATCTGCATCAATGAGAAGTACTTTTTTCCCCTGTTGCGCAAGTACCACAGCAAGGTTCGCTGTAGTAGTCGATTTCCCTTCCCCTGGTCCTGATGAAGTGACCATCATCGTACGGTATTCTGTATCAGCAGATGAAAACTGGATATTCGTCCGGATCGTCCGGTATTGTTCAGAGATTGGTGACTTTGAATTAAAATGGGTGATCAGACTTCTCTCTTTGAAATCACGTACGGCTTGGTTTTGTCTACGCTTCAAAACTTTCACTCCCTACCCGTGCTTTTGAAACACGGCTTCTAGCATGTTGAAACTCTTCTTCATTCATTTCCGGTACAACCCCGATGACAGGCAGTTCTAATAGTTTTTCAATATCTTGTTCTGTCTTGACTGTGTTATCCAGGTATTCTAGTAAGAATGCTAGTCCAACTCCAGCCATCAAACCGACTACGAATGCAATCGCCATGTTTAAAAGAGGCTTTGGATTGACCGGTGATGGATTGTCTGGGACTTCCGCTTTCGAAAGAATGCTTACGTTGTCGACATTCATGATGTTCGGGATTTCCTTTTGGAAGGTATCCCCAACTGTATTGACGATATTCACTGCGGTCAATGGATCTGGATGCTGTGCTGCGATCGAGAATACCTGTGAGTTTTGTTCACTGTTGACCGTTATACTATCTGTCAATTGCGATACAGTCATGTCCAGGTCCAATTCGTTGATGACCTGTTCGAGGATGGTCGGACTTTTGATGATCACGCGATATGTATTGATCATTTCCACGTTGGTTCTTACTTGATTGACATCAATCGATTGTTGATCTGGATTGGTTTGATTGACAAGAATCTGTGATGAAGATTGATAGATCGGTGTCAACACGAAATAGCTGACAAGGCCGCTGATGGCAGTTGCCACTAAAGTGATTAACAGGATCAGCTTTATTCGTTTCGTTAGCGTCGAAAATATTTCCTTTAAACTTATCGTTTCTTCCATAAATATCCCCCGTGTTCCAAAACTAAAAATTTGTCGATAATAAATGTATTATAGCAAGCTCCCCCTGTCATTAATAGGGATATTTTAATATTTTTTGTAATATAAGTGTAAAGTTCGTACTTAAATCACGGAAAATGGAAGTTTTTTGGTTTTTATTTCCATGTATATTGGGCGTAATTTCCTATAGTGCCTTTTATCGGCCTAGGACTAGCTAAAAGTTTGTCATATTGTTTTTTTACATATCTATACCGGAAAATGAAAACGCTTTATTAATCTAAAAAAATTTAGTTGATATTCACTGGTAATTGTTTGAAAAGAGGATTTATGTTGGTCCTCTGTCGTTTATTGGAGGAAAGAATCCACCGGTCAAAATTACCTATTAAATCTAGTATTCTCCCGTCGATATATACGATAGCGAGCATTCTATTAAATAAGTAAGGAGCACATTTGATGGTCTATGACGGCATCCTTGCAGCCATTTTGATCGGTCTTTTAAGAAAAGGTAATTTCAAAGGTTTTTCCCATTTGAAAATAAAATACGGCTGGGTCTTTCCAGTTTTGTTGATTGTGCAGTGGTTCATTTTCTTGCTGCAAAACAAATATGACTTTCTTGGATCGATGAGTCCTTATGTATTCATTTTGATTTATATTGTTGGTCTGACGCTTTTGTGGGTAAATCGCCATCAAGGATTTGGCGTTTGGCTTATTTTGATTGGTGTATTCTTGAATTTCATCGTCATGGCAGCCAATGACGGAAGAATGCCAGTATCGTTGGAAGCGGCAAAAACATTGGATCCTGCTTACGGAGAAGCGTTGCAGGAAGGGTATTACGGAAAACATACAGCTTTGACGGAAGAGACACTTCTAGGTTTTCTCGGTGATGTCATTGCTTTGCCTAAATTTTATCCAAGAGAGCAGGTTATCAGTATCGGCGACATTATCATGAACATCGGGATTTTCCTCTTCATCCAGACACTGATGGTGAAACGGACAGTCAAACGAAAGCCATCCGTCATTCAACCGACTTAAAGGAGGTGAATTGAATGTCTGTGAAAATGAAGACTGTCCTTATGAACTTATTCATTATCGGTTCAGCTGTTGTCGCATTGACTTCAGGATTCAGACTTGTCTAAAGAAAACTTGGACAGTCAAGCCTTTGGCATAGGCTGATCCTTAGTTGCGCTTATACTAAAGAAAGTATGTTTATACTTTCATTAAGTGTAAAAAGCGAACGAAGGAGGAGCATTCGCTTCTCCTTTACTTTTCTATAGAAAACGAGCGTGATTTTCAATGGACGTTTTACATAAAATCAAAGAACCTGTGAATGTATATATTTCAGCCGTGATGGCACTTGGAATTGTCCTTACGAGTACGATTTTACTCAACAATTTTTCTCTCGTGTTACCAGGCAGCGTTTTATTGTTATTTTTAAGCGCAATCTTATTGTTGGAGTTCTACACGATCCTGATGCCACCGAAAGGGAACTCGCTTTCGATGGATTCTCCAGTATATATCGGCTGTTTGTTTTTATTCGGGTTGCAAGCTTCCCTCCAGGTACTCTTAATCGCTTCGATTTTATTTTTGATTCTGGAACGGAAAGCCTCCTGGTGGAAGCATCTGTTTAATTTTTCGAATTACAGCCTGATGTTGATCGGCTCTTTTCTCACCTTTAAATGGTTAGGAGGAGAATTAGGAATCCTTTCTATTGGGATTCTGCTCCCATATATCGCGGGGACATCCGTTTATTTTCTGATCAATGTGATTGTCATTGGATTTTATTTTTTTATCAAGCTCTCTAAGGGAGTCATGAATGAATTCCGCGGTGTGATCAAGGAAGCGTCATCAAGCTATTTGATTACGTTAGTATTGTCCCTGATACTCTGTTTCATGATCAAAGTGAATGTCTATGTGGGACTTGCACTATTCACGACAATGGGCTTTCTACTCTCCATCGCTTTCAAACAGTATTTCACCCTATATCAGACCGTGGCGAAAAAAGCGAATCGTGATTACTTGACTGGCCTTTATAATCACGGCTATTTCATAGAACTTCTGGATGAAAAAGTAAAGGAAGCGATCCAACGGGATGAGCCGATCAGTATGGCGATTTTGGATCTGGATGATTTTAAGAAGTTCAATGATACGTTCGGACATTTGGAAGGGGATAACTTGCTTAAGCATGTTGGGAACCTGATTTTAAGCGAAAGTCGTGATAATGATGTCGTTGCACGGTATGGTGGAGAAGAATTTGTCATTCTAATGCTGAATACGAATGAATCACTTGCGTTTCAACGGTTGAATGCATTGAGAAAAAAGGTGAACGATACGTTTTACAAAGGTGTGGATGTATTGCCATATGGTTGTCTTTCCTTCTCGGGCGGTGTTTATGAATATAAAGAGGGTACAAGTGCTGACTTTTTATATAAGACAGATCAGGCTATGTATCTAGCAAAACGAAAAGGGAAAAACATGATCAAACGATATGAAGATGAAGATCGTTATGATCATGGGGTGCTTTCAGAGGATAAGATGCAAATCGCTAAACAGCATGTGAACATTTTCCTGACAAAAGACTTGATGACCTATCGCCATTCCAATCGGGTATTCGATTATGCTTATGAATTCGGGAAACGCTTAGATCTTCGGAAAAAGAATTGGATATTTTGGCGTTAGGTTCGATCATCCATGACATTGGCAAGGTAGAAGTTCCACGTGAATATTTGACAAAGACCGGTAAGTTGTCACTTGAGGAATGGGAAATGATGAAAAAACATGTCACCTGGGGCAAAGATTGGGTCGAATCGATTGAAGGATTTGAAGATACGATCCCTCTTGTCGAACTTCATCATGAGCGCTTTGATGGTGGCGGGTATCCATATGGCCTGAAGGGTTACTCAATCCCGAAGCTCGCGCGAATCCTCTGTATTGTGGATTCGTTTGATGCGATGACAACCGAACGTCCCTATCAACCTACGAAATCATTTGAAGAAGCGATTGAAGAATTGAGACGTTGTGCGGGAACCCAGTTCGATCCAGATCTTGTCGAACCTTTTGTCGAGATGATCCAGGAGATGTATATGACGAAGATGAAGGTTCTTTAAGAGCATAATACAAAGGATTCCTGTTTGAGGTAAATACTCACATTAGTTGGAGGTTTTAACTTTATGTTTTTTGCGGAACTATGGACCGTTGTTAAGTTAGATTAAACGTGATCATCCTCTGTATTTCGATCATGATTTAGCCTACGAAACGTCTCGTAATTTGATATGGGACGTTTTCTATATATATATCAGGGTATTTTCGTGGTTTATTGGTTATATGGTAAATTAAGGTAGTGGTCGGAATCTTTGCTATTTACGTAACAGTTTTATGGAACATCGTACGGGAGGTTAGTATGTATAAATTCTTTTTTTATTTTTTGTTATTATTAATTCTTCCATTACCGATTGTTTTAGCATTTACTCCACTTCTCACACTTTATGCAGGAGTTAATATTGTATATCTTATAGTATGGTTTGTAGCATACATGACTAAAGAAGATAAATCCAAGGTTTAAACGGGAAAAGTGAGCAAGGCAGGGTCCCATAAGGATTTTCTACGAGAACGTTATGGTGTCCACAGGAGGACTGAAATTACCGTAAAGAAAAATCTTATCTCATAAAAAAGACTAACCTCACATGATTGTTTGGTTAGTCATCGAACTTTATTGAGTTGATTCAGAGGTTACCGGTACTTCTTCAGGGCGTGATTCAACTGTTTCCTTTTTACTGCTATCTTCTGACTCTGGAATGCTTTCTTCATCTGTTTTTTCGTTTACTTGTTGTTCAGGTTGATCTTCTGATGATGGTTGAACCCCTGTTACTTCATTTTCTTGCGTTTCGCTTTCTTCAATCGTTTGTTGTGCCGTCAAAATGCTTACCGTATACGTAATCGGGTCCCATTCAATTTCTTCAGCCTCTAATGTTTCGGCAAGGAAACGCAAAGGTACCATCGTCCTGCTGTTGAAAATTTCCGCAGGAGCATCCAGTTCAACCTGGACACCGTTAACAGTCGCCGTTGTGGAACCGATTGTTAAGATGATCGTTTTATCCTCCGTTCGAACCGTTACAGTCTGCTCTTCTTCATTCCATTCGAATTCTGCTCCAAAATGCTCAAGGCCTCTGATAGGAATCAATGTATGCTCGTTTACGAGGATAGCCGGCATATCATATTCTTGCAACTGCTCATTGATCACTACCGTTATAACACGATATTCTTTATTGTCGATTTCAATATATTTAGGTTCAGCAGGGTCTGGTTCCTGTGGTGTGGTGAAAATCAAGGCGGTCATGTTTTTTCCATCCCATTCAACTTCTGCACCAAGGGATTCTGTGACAAATCGTAAAGGTACCATCGTATGTGAGTTGACGAGTTTTGCAGGAACTTCCAGAGTGACCTTGGTTCCATTGACGGTAGCTGTCTTCGATCCGATTTTTAATGAAATCTTTGTATCGTCTTTCGTAATATGGACGGTGTAAGTGGATTGATCCCACTTGACCTCCGCTCCCATTTTTTCAAAAACACCTCTTAATGGGACGAGGGTTCTGTTATCTTCTAAGATGGCAGGTTGATCGAATTTCTGCAGTTCACCATCAATCTTTACCGAAACGTGGATCGGATCGTCTTTATGCTTTTCATAGTAAAGCTTATAGCTTTCTTGGGCAGCATATAAACCTACTAACCTATTTTCTTGCCAGGTTGGATTGAATTCAGATATCGGCAAATGACGGTTACCCGGATAGTTCCCGATTTCCATCGTGAAACCAGGACGTTTATATTTACTGATGAACCAGTCGGTCATTCCACCGCCTGATGGATTCGGACCAGGATACACCAGTCTGTAACCAGTATGGTATCCGATCTTTTTCGCGAGTTTATGATCGCGGTCATAGCGACTTCCGGTTTGATGGAAATTCCAATAAATGATCTTTCCAGCGCTATGGTATGGCACTGCTATCTCAGGATCGATTTGTTTTGTAAAATTAACGATTGCCTTGGTCTCGGAAGCCGTATGTGGGGCTGTACCTTTGTGGTTCGCCCAGCTTGGCTGGCTCCGGTTGTTTTTGATATTTGCCCAGTCAGCGTCATATTGTCGGTTCAGGTCGACACCTTTTCCGTTGGCTTTCCACCTGGTGAAATCTCTGCTGCCTTCATTCATTTTGATCAAGCCAGCATGAGCGCTTTGCGGAAAAGCACTGAGACCGCTCTGTTGAAGTGTGACTCCATCAGGATTGACCATCGGAACGAACCACATGGTCGTGTTATTTAGGATTGATTTCACTTTATAGCCGTCGATGGTTCTGTTTGCTTTATAAGCTTGCGCATACTGGTCGATCATATACATGTTCACGTTTGTCGTGAGCCATTCTCTGGCATGGTGTGAACCGTTGATGAACACCGTCGCTTTCCCAGAACCTAGTGAAACAGCGTAGATATCACGGCCGTACTCACTCTTTCCGATCACTTTATACTTGATCAGTTCAGGATGCTTTTTCGCCAATGCCTTGATATCTCTCACCATTTCGTTGTACGTATAGGTTTGGATTGGATTGACCACATTGTCGTTGGCATTGGTCGTCGTCGGCATAAGAAAGAAAACCCCTATAAAAAGAATGGAAAAATAGATAAGGAAATGTTTCAGATTGAACTTCATTTAGCGTGTATCCCCCTAATAAGTGTGTAAGAAGTTATCAAATTATGAAACTTGATTGGTGGAGTTGCGTGGACGGTCCCCCTCTTTTTTGAAACCGATATGGTTTTTGTTTGGTTATGTATGTAATACCTGGAATTTAATGAAAAGGTTTCATATATTCTGTTTTTCTATAAAACTATTTAAACAAAGGCATTATTTTCCTTTAGTTAAGTTCAGAGAGACTCAAACATTTTTTGGACAGCCCTTATTTATATATTAAGGAGATTGAGGTATGCCAGCATAATACATTGGGAAAATCCACCATCAACTAAGTCGATATTTTCTATTAAAAAACACCAATTTTCCCAACTTTTCATGTGGAAAAATATAGTATTATATAATTATGGTCTTATTTTTTGAAAATTACGTACTTTTAAAATAATATGGTTGGAGGGATCCCATGTCTATTTCTGTAGACTCAAGCGTATTCAGTAAAAAAATTGACAGATGGTATGAAGTCATAAAAGCAGCCCAAGAGGAAGAATCTATTAAGTTAGAAAAGGAACTAAGGGAAAGTTTTGCGAATATAGAGGAGGATTTATATACATATAATTACTATAGATTAGTGAAGTTCCGTTACCATCTATTCCTTCAAGATCTAGATGCCGCTGAGGAAACCTTACAAGATATCGAACCATTCAACGAAACAAATGAACTTCTTCAATATTATTACTACCATTTTAAGGGTGTCTATTACTACTTACAAAGAAGATACCAGGATTCCATTAAAAGCTTGAAAAAAGCACAACCCCTGATCATTTTCTGCGATCATAAAAATGAAATCGGGGAGTTCCATTATAAACTCGCGGCTTCTTACTATGAACTCGATCAAAATGCTTTATCCATAAAACACCTAGATTCAGCAACTAGAATTTTCCAAAATAACCATATTTACAAGAGGAGTTCGGATTGTGAACTTTTACATGCTTTCAATTTACAGGATTTAAAAGAATATGAAGAAGCTGAACTTCATTATCATAATGCATTACGATACTGCGACCATTTTAATGACTCAGACTATAAACATACAGTTTTGTTTAATTTAGGAATCTTTTATTTCTCTCAAAAATACAACGAAGAAGCTGAACGATATTTTATAAAGACAAGAGATTATTTCTTAAAAGAAAGGAAGTTCAAATACGCTATTAAAGCAAGCTATCAACTTGCCAAGCTTTATTATGTATTAGATGACTTAGAAACTGCAAAACAGTATCAAAATGATGGAATCTTACTTACTAAAGAGAACGGCGACAAATTCTATGAACACAAGCTCAATACACTTTATGTTTACTCAAAAGCAACACTTGCTGAAAATGAAAGTAAAATTTTAGAAGGAATTTCTTATTTTGAGGAGAATAAATTGTGGAAGGATGTTGTCGAATTAGGTGAACATCTAATAAAGTACTTCCATGGGATCAATAATTTCAAGCAATCCAGCTTAATCTCTCAACGGATTATGTATGCTAGAAATAATTTAAATTAATTATTAAGGGGGAAATATTGTTGAAAAAGAAACTATCTTTTTTATTGATTGGTACAAGCCTTTTTGCAATTCTATTAATTATGGACGATTCCAGTATAAATTTAACTGAAAAGGATACAATTGTTCCTGACTCTATCAATTATGAATTAGCTGAAAAAGATACAATCGTACCAAATTCAATAAAATACAATGCTTCAAGAGAAGAGATTGTACCCGACTCACTAAATGCATAAGATTTCTTTCATTTTAAGTAGAAAACGATCGTCGTTTTCTACTTTTTGTTTAGAGCTATGGCTCATTTGAAAAGAGGCAGGAGTTACATGTAAAATGTTACAATATATAACAAATTTTTATTGTTTGGAATATAATAGAACGGTAAAATAATACGGGTAGTAATTTACTATATAGAGATGAGGAAAGCTGATATGGGAGACCTACTCAATTTCAACAAAATGATTATACGGTGGTGGGATGCTAGTTATCTCTGGTTTAGTTTTAATTATCGTTGGTCCATTAGTTACTCGTATCTATTGTGAGTTATTGATTGTTCTTTTCAAAATGCAAGAGTCCTTACATAAGATCGATCAAAAGATTAACTAACACATACATACTGTATCTATCAGAGGATTCCATGTAGACATTTGTTAATAATGGTAACAATAAAAAAGAAACCAGACGTTGATATCCAGTCTGGTTTCTTTTTTATTTCTTTATTCAACTTATCGTTAATTTCCTCTTCCAGGTTTGCCTGGCTTGCCTGGTTTTCCTGGATTTTTGTTTCCTTTGAATTCAAGGATTTCATATGGTGTTTCTTCAGCCCCTGAGTTGTTGATGACTAAGGCTTTTGCGTTACGATCATTCAATGTTACTTTTACTTCTTCCGTTTTTCTTGCAGGTACACTTAAACTGTTGCTCTCAAAACTTATAGTCGGTTCTTCTGGATTATATGAGATCCAGCCTGATTCATTTGCGTCTGGCAGTTCAGAATCTTGCCCCCAAGCGATAACCTGATAATTGAATCCACCATCTTCACCAGCTACTGTTTCTGTAGTAACAGGGATCCCCATATATCCATTGTTCCAAGAACCTCCGAGACCCACATAATATTCTAGAGTCAACCCTCCGGTTGCAACATTATAAAGGGCTGAAACTTGTCTGCCAATTGGGTCTACTCCGCTTAATGTACCTAAGTCACCGTTCAGAACAATATACTCTGGAGCTCCGTCCCCATTGTTATCAATATAGACGTTGAACTCTACTAGATTAGGAGTATCCCATGCTTCTTCAGTGGTGACAACAAATTCTGTCACTCCATCACTTGTTCGTGCACCGACCGCCCTTAAATCATAATAATTTTCAAAGCTAGCTTCTGTACGATCTAAGTCACCAAGTTCAAAGAGATCCGTTTCCGAATCAGTTTCCCCTTTATTGATTAATTTAATCGCTTCTTTAGCAGCTTTAGCATCAACATCACTGACTTTTTCAACGACAGTTTGGTATGGAATTCTAGTGACAGATCCGTTATTATCAGTCAAAATAACGTAACCATCCAGTTCATGAAGTCCATCTTCAGCAGATAGCTCAGCTGAATCGATTGCAAAATCGACCTTAAGCTTTTTACTTTTTCCAGCGTTTATTTTAACTTTCTTCGGAACCTTTACACTTATTGGGCCGGTAGTATCCCCATGTCGATTTTCCCAAGACACACTGAATTCTTTTGCTTTTGTATCTTTGTTTGTAACTGTCAAATCCTTCACTTTTTCTGTAGTGACATTATCACTTACCCCTATATATCCAAGGGAAATAGCTTGCGGATATACTACACTGGTTGCTTCTGCCGCTTCCACTACTTGAACACGTCCTGCACCTTGACGGGACAATGGATAAATTTCATCATCAAGGTTTTGAATAGGAGTAGAGGTATTCATGATAAGTGATTTGATTTCTTCAGTACTCCATTCAGGATGGATCTGTCTTAATAATGCTGCTACTCCAGCAATGTGCGGTGCAGCCATCGAGGTACCACTCATCAATGTTCCAGCATCACCTGTACCAAATGCTGCAGAGCGGATATCGAAACCAGGGGCTGAAACTTCTGGTTTAAAGCTGCCATCTCCTCGACCAGGTCCTTTTGAACTGAAGTCTGCGATTGTATCAGCTAGTTGAGGTTTTGGTATTTTGATTTCATCTGAAAGTGTAAGGTTTACTGTTTCACCAGCACCTTTTATAAGATCACCATTTGCTTTACTTATCATGACACCAGGGATGTCAACTGGATCCCCACCCATCGTGATAGGGGCTCCTTCAGCATTATTTGCTACAACAGCGGCGATTGCTCCATTATCGAGAGCTCTTTGTAATTTTTCACTAAAATTACATTCCCCTCGATCCATCATAGCGATTTTTCCTGCTGGATCCCCAGTCAATTCATCTACATTACAAGCTCGTCCGATATAGACCACATCGTTTGTGATTGGGCCTGTTTCAGATAGAGGCGTGGTGATTGCCCCCTCAACCGCTTCATACTGTCCAGCGATATTTTCTGGAGAATTGATGTCGATTCCACCCACGATAACTCCATCGTCAACAGACGCTGCAACACTGATCGCTTTTTCTGCAACTGCAGGTGAGCCGGTGATGTAAGGTACATCCCCAGAGTTACCTGCCGAAGCGACAACTATAATTCCAGCATCTACTGCTAGATTCGTAGCAACTGCAGTTGGGTCGTTAGGATGACCGTATGGAGAACCAAGTGACATGTTCACAACATCGACATGATCAGAAACATCTCCATCACCATTAGGGTCCATTGCCATTTCTAGTGCTTGGGTGGTAACACCAGTGGATCCTGATTTTCCAAAGACCTTGTATGCATAAAGTAGTGCATCCGGTGCTACACCTTTTCCTACTTTATCTGCAACCTCTTGTCCGGCCACTGTTGCCGCAACATGGGATCCGTGGCCTTGTTCATCCAATGGATCTGAGTCCGGTTTAGGTATACGTCTATCCGGATTATCTTCATCAGATGCGTCATAATCTGTTCCTACGAAATCATAACCGCCGACTACTTTTGCAGTCGGGAACGTTCCTTCTTCAATAATATCCGGGTTATTGGATTCATAGGCTTCAACTGTTCCTTCTCCACCGAAAGCTGCGTGTGTATAATCGATACCTGTGTCGATGACAGCTACAGTAATGCCTTCACCGGTTACATTGACGCCATCCTCAACCTTTTCCCAAACTTGGGGGGCACCGATGAAATCCACACTGCTATCATTGTGTAATTCCACAGGGTTTACTGGATAAATCGCCTTTACTTCGCTAAGCTCTGCAAGATCTGTCAATGTACTTCTCTTTGCTTGAATAAAAAGACCGTTGTAGACCTTTTCATAGCTAGTGATGACTTTTCCTTTGTCCTTCAATACTTTATCTTTTGCGCGATTTTTATCATGCTTTAATTTGTTTGCATGTGCTTTTTGTGCGTTCTTACTCAGTTTTTTGCCTTTCTTCTTTTCCTCTGTGTATTCCTTCATAACTGGGTTTCCTTCAAACTGAACAATAACCTCTACCACTTCATCCATGTTGGCTCCACGTGGTATTACATTCGGTGCAATTTTACCGTCAGTGTCTGGAACCGTCACTTTGGTGTAGTTATCCGTAGTTGCATCAGCTGGCAATGTTGCCGTTCCCATGAGTAGCCCCATGGCTAACGTAAGCATACCAACTTTCTTCAATCCCCTCTTAAGTCCAAACTTCATCCTCATTCTCCCTTCAAGTTTTGTTTTTACAATAAATAGCCTTATGTACTTATTTATTGCAAAATTTCCATACAAAACCTTTAATTCAACATAACTCCAGAAGACTCCTGTAAGACTTACAAAAGTTTTCAAAATATGATAAAAGTACCTTTATTTCAACAAAATAAGTGGATGGCGTGCCTGGCACCATTTAGCAAGCGTTGGGCGACAAAGGATTGTGAATGGTGCCAGGCACCGTTCGGAATTCCTTGGTATGAGCGGGTTTTTAATCGGTGCCTGGTACAAAGATCAACTAAAAAAGACCAGCCCTCTCTAGGACCGGTCTTCAATGAAATTTTGTCATTTAAGTGGAAAGACTTCCTTGACGACTTTTTCAGAGGCTTTGCCGTCATCCCATGAACAGAATTTCTCGTAGAAGCGATCATATTTTTCTTTGTATCGATTCTCGGTTTCTTCTATGTTTTCAATCGTTGAGATTACTTCATCCGTTGTTTTCAACAGAGGACCGGGCACATCTTCTTCAATGTCGATATAGAATCCACGTAATGTATCACGATAGCTTTCCAGATCATACGTGTAGAAGAGAATCGGTCGACGCAGGTTGGCGTAATCGAAGAACACGGAAGAGTAATCCGTGATCAGGATATCTGAGACCAGATAAAGCTCTGCGATATCGTCATAGTTTGATAGATCGAATGCGAATCCTTCAAATTCTGAAATATCCAGTTGATTGGCGATGAAATAGTGCATCCTCAATAGAACGACATACTCGTCACCGAGCCGCTCCTTCATTTTTTGAAGGTCCAATTGCAGGGTGAATCTGTATTTACCAGCCTCGAAGAAGTCGTTGTCCCGCCAAGTCGGCGCATAAAGGACGACCTTTTTATCAACTGGTATATTCAGCTTTCGTTTAAGCTCGTTGATCGTCGCTTCATCATTCCCTGTATAAAGGACGTCGTTTCTCGGGTATCCATATTCAAGCATAGCTTGATCGTATTTAAAAGCACTGCCGAAAATCTCGGTTGAATATCGGTTCGGAGAGATGAGGTAATCCCATCGCCTTGATTGCATGTACACATCTCGTTTGTAGTTCGGATTAGCCGAATGGATGTCCTTCATGTCGAACACTAGCTTTTTTAGCGGAGTACCATGCCAGAGATAGACGTTCCCTTCCCTTTTATCGAAGCGCTTCGGAATCCTCGAATTGCTTACCCAATATTTTGCAGTACCCATGTAATAATAATATTTCAAGCTGAATCGCTTGATTTGCTTTGGGTTTCCGGGGATGTCCTTCCCAGGCTCTTTAAAAATCCAGATGAAATTATAATCCGGATGATTTTTCAGCATATATTCATAGATATATTTCGGGTTATCAGAATAGTTTTTCCCTAAGAAGCTTTCAAACAAGACGGTCTTTTCTTTTAATGGTAGCTTCGTAAATACGGAGCGATATAATTGTGTGTAAAGTTTGGTTCTACCACTTATAGCATATTTCACTTTTCTTAATCGTTGATGCCATCGATCTACCGACTCGAATTTCTTCCGATCATTCCTCACTAAGGGATTCAGTTCTCTACGGACGATGATGCTTTTCTTATATAATATCTGTCGGTCCAGTTTTACTGCGAATGAGATCAAATCTCGATAAATCACATCGATGTTTCTTTCATCTTTTAAAAACGTCACGATCGTTTTTCGATAAAAATTGATCATATGGTTGTCTATGAATTGAGCAGCTTCATTATTGTCTCTGTAGTCGTCTTTCAATTGTTTGTAGATGGTTATGAAGTCCTTGATCCTTTTCTCTGCATCCAATTGCATGAGGGCTGGATTCGTGATCGGATCATTTCTTTTCCTTTTAAAGTAATAAGCGTTTTTAACATAAGGAATCTCTTCAGATTCTACTAATAGCGGCAGTATGAAAGAAAGGTCAGCATAGCAATCAACATCCTCAGAAAAACTGATGTTCCTTTCCTTTATCAAGTCGCGTGAGATAAGTATATGTAAGGCGGATCGGTTCTTAAATGCCTTTTGGATATTTTGCTGGTGAAGATGGACGTCTGGATCTACTTCAGCATCGAGTGCTACAGCCGTTTCTTCATTTTCATGGCTAAGAGTCGTCCTGACTTGTTTTCCAGTAACCATTTTATGATCTGTGATGTTTTTCATTAGGAGCTGGATCGTGCTCTCGCCAAGATAGTCGTCGCTATCCATAAAATATATGTAAGCACCGGTTGCTTTTTCTAACCCGAGATTCCGTGCTGCACCGACACCCTTGCGTTCGTTCTGATGAAAAACTTTTATTCTAGCATCGATCGTCGCCAGTCCATTGATTTTATTCGTACAAGACGGACCAGAACCATCATTGATTAAAAGAAGTTCGAAATTCTCGTATTTCTGATTGATTATAGAATAAATACATTCATCTAAAAATTCTTCAGTATTGTATATAGGGATAATGATAGATACCTTTTTCATATTATTCCACCTTTTTGAAATTACTAGATGTAAAACCCTACTATATTAGACGAAAAATAACAGAAAAAGGTTCATTTATTTAGCATTTTTGTAAAAAAATACTAAATTATTTTATATTAAAAACATCTAGATTGATGAAAAAGGAAGAAATATAGTAATTGACGGTGCCTGGTACATTTTGAAAAGCGTTGGGGGACAAGGGATTGAAAATGGTGCCAGGCACACTTTGAAAACCCTTGTGCCCCAAGAGTTCCCATTCGGTGCCAGGCACCTTCTGAGATCCGTTGGGGCACAAGGGTTGAATTGTCGTGCCTGGCACTGAAGATTAGCACCGAAGAATGGCATCGAAGAGTGATTATTATTTAAAATACATGCTAGTTTGCAAGTAAGGGGTCGGATTAAAACCCTTATACCGTTCTGCCATACCGGTTATCATTTCCTTCGTCCATCTAGGATCGCCTGGCGGTGGGAATCCTATCAATTCCAATTGTCGAGGGTTTGCTTCAACGATGAAACGTTCCATCGCTTTCATAGACACGCCTGTCTTGTAAGAGAAATACCGCGCTCCATCCCATGGCCTGTCCTTGCGTGAAAATCCAACCCATGCAACAGGCCTGTGACCCGACTTTGTGAAAGATGACGCTGCATGGCGTGTGAAAATCGTATAAATACAGACCGAGCCACCTGGGACAATCATTGGTTCCGCCTCAGAATCAGGTCGGCCGTTCGGTGTCATCATAATAGGCGCCATTCCTGAATCAACATCATCAAAACAATAGAAAAACAGAATATTCATAAAGTCATCTTCTTGGAGTTTTGGACCCAGCGTATTATTTCCATAATCCATATGAAAAGCCCCTGGGGGAGTACCCAATTGTTGGGGACTCTCCTGGTAATATTTCATACCCAGATGCGCTTCTGAAAGTCGGATTTCCCGAGTACCCATGATCCGCTCAGCTGCATCTATCATATCCGGATGTGTGCAAACATGGTTTAAAGCGCTGTCATCCCAGGGAAAAACACGCTTGGCCGTATTTAGATCCAATTCCTCATAGTCACCCGTGATATATTCTTCATAAGGTGGTGCGTATTCTTTATAAAATCCATTCAATGTCTCCTGGCGTTCTTTCTCAGTCAAAAAGTTTTCAATGATTACAAAACCATTTTGTTTCAGTGTGTCGATTTGTTCATCTGTAATCCTCATTACGGAAATCACTCCATATTTCGTTTTTTGCTAACCTTCTAATACTCCTTCAGATACAGCATCCTTTCCCCTGGAATCATCATTTTGAATTTTTGGTTCCGGTAATGTTTAAAGAGATAATCGACAAAGTAACTTGGATTTTCAAAATTCTCATCCATCAAATCGTAATGACATGGAAGCATCAGATCGACATTGATTTCTACTGAAAATTCTATTGCCTCCCGATAATTCATGTTCCCGACGATCCCTTTATCTGTACGGAAATAGTCTCTTCCATTAATCGGCAAATACGCCACATCAATCTCATACTTCTTCACTTCTTTGATCAGTTCAGGATGAATGATCGTATCGCCTGCATGATAAAAACAGATACCATCTAGCTCCACTATATAACCAAGATAATAGTGGTTCCCTTCTGAGTCCAATGCAAATTCTTCATGTTTTCCCGGCAAAGCAATGATTTTCATCTCATCTAAGACCTGTGTTTTACCACCGTTCATCGGAACGATCCGTGAGCGGTTGATGCCAAGCCTTTCAACGTACTTTAAATGTGCTCTTGGAATGACAAACTTTGCTTTCGGTGAAGATTCACTTATTGGTACTAATGTGTTAGGGTCCAAATGATCGAGATGATGGTGGGTAATGAACACATAATCAGCATTCTTAACTTCTTCAGGTATAAGTGGAGAGTCGAAATTCCTTGAAAATCCTCCTGATTCTTCAATCGAATTACTGAAATACGGATCAAAATATAGGATACGATCACTTGTCCCTTTTATCACTGCACTTTCTTGACCTAAATGCCAGATGCCAAGAGCCTCTGATGGCACCTTCGTTTGATTGATTTGTCCATGTAAAGATTCCCCTTTACGATATACAGAATGTTTCATTTCACTCCTCCGGTTTTTCTACCCCTGATTGTAAATATAGTCTTTCAATCTATGAAATACACCCGGGTCCCATTCGATCAGTTCAAATACGGTATGGAAGTGACGGATTTTTCGATTATAGTCTTCAATCGTCAATAGCGTGGTTTTTATCTCTTCCCATAAAACGCCAAGTTCATCAGGATGATAGATCACCTTTGCATCATCTAATGCTTTCCTTAACGTCTGATATTTGCTATCAGGGAGGAAGGAAGATTGTAGGAAGGAAGAAATGACCACACCTAATGAAACGATCTCACCGTGTATCAATGGTTTCCCCGTAATACGTTCCAAATTCCAGGCAAATAGATGCTCTGAACCAGCACTGATGGGCATCCTCACATTATCCATATACAACTCAGCAGAAAGTTGGGTATTTTCCATTAATATCTTGATCCCTTTATCTGTCACGTCGCCTATTTCGGAGACATTCCCTATGGTGGAATCCATCATTTCAAGGATTTTTTCTCCAATCTCTTCAACCACCATTGGTCCTACTCCCTTTTCCTGCATGATCCGCCAATCATTCAGTGTGGTCTGCATATACAATAAATCTCCAAATCCAGCCCGGTTCAATCGTTTGTCTGCTAAACCGATCAGTTCGTAATCAATCATGATCCTTTTCGGATATCCATCCACTTTGAATCCGAATGGTCCACCATTTTTCTGTATTGAGATAAAATCAGTAAATGGTGCATTCGATGATGTGATGGAAGGGATTAAGAAAGGAACCTGATTGTTAAGGTAGGCAAAATATTTCGTTGCATCTAAAACAGTGCCTCCACCCAACCCGACAAACTCCAAACCTTTTGAGATATTTTGATGAATTTCATCCAATTCAGCTTTGTCGAGTGTACGAATCATAATGACATCGTATGGTGGATGGTCCTGGAAATAACCCTTGCATAACTGCCAGGCATCATGATTCGTGACTAAAAGATAATCATCCAAGTGAGCTAATTCTTTTGGTACAATCGAGTTTCCGTACAAAGTCTCTAAATGTTCGACCATTTCTCATCACCCTGATCATTTCTTCTTAAGTTCCTCATAATCTTCTTCGGTATATGATTGGTTAGGATCCCAATTCGAGAATATATAATCTTCTTTCGTCACTTTGTCGTTCGACTTGATCGCTTTTTCCAACGCCTTATTAGCGTCATCGCTTAATTTTTGCAATGTACCTTCCAAATCTTTGACCTGACCTGCCAAATAACCGAGGAATATATCTCCTGTACTGGTACGTGGCGTGAGCTCCTGATATTTTAATGCTACCTCTTCCACGGCAGGATTCCGGTTCTCTGGATTTGGAACGAGAATGTTTGTATCATTCATGATCTGTTGTATGTCTTTGTATTGAGGAAACCCTACTTCTCCATCTTCAGCTATTTTTGCCGAAGCCAGGGATCCTGATTTGTCGATCTCATCATATATATGTTCTCTTAAATAAGTCAGGAAAGCTTTGACTTCTTCCCAATGCTTTGTGTTCTTAGCGACCATGATGGATTCTGTTGCTCCTCCTCCATATGGTCTCATTGCTACAGTTCCCGTTTCCTTCGTAGGTAGTCGCGCCACACCCCAATTTTCAAACTGAAATTGCTCTTGCAGTATGCCACCCAGCCAGTTCCCGTTAATGATAAAAGCACTTTGCCCAGAGGCGAATAGGGCTTGAGCTGATGCAGATGTTGATTCTAGACTTTGGGGACTGATCACATTATTATCCAATAGTTCTTTGAAAAATTGGATTGTTTCTATATTTCCTTCAGTAGCGAAGTTGAAGTTCCCTGTCGCATAATCCATGCCGCTGTCAGGTGAAATCGGGAAAGCCATCTGTGAAATGAAGCTACTGTTCAGCCAAGCTGATTTAGCACCCAGAACCATGCCATAGATCTTACCATCTGATTTTTCATGAATCTCTTTCCCCACTTCCAGCAAATCATCCCAGGTCATCGGAAAATCCACCTCTACATCCAGGTCATCCAAAACATCTTTGTTGTAATACAGCATCGTTGTGCCATGAAGTCCCGAAGATAGTGGAAATGCATAGATTTTACCTTCAGCTGTAATATTACTTCCTTTATAAAAGACACCTTCTACATACTCATCTACAACCTCTTGAGGAAACAGGCTATCCAGGCTTTTCAACCGATCAATTTCCACTAGCTGGGTAACAGTTGTGGTAGGTGGCCTGACAAACATGTCCGGCAGTTCGTTGTTGGATATCGCTGCTTGATATTGCGGCTGTGCTGACTCGACGCTGAGGTTTTGCAATTCAACGTTGATGTTCGGGTTCTCTTCTTCAAAAGATTCAATCAGCTTTGTCAGATATGTTTCCGCGCCATTCACTCGATTCCAGAGCTTTAACGTCACCTCCCCATTTTCAGATGCAGTTTCATCCCCACTTTTGCAACCTGTCAAAAATACTCCAGAAATCATCGCAATGACCAGAAATACTCCTAAGACTTTTTTCATTAGAATGACCTCCTACATTCCATCATATTTTTAATTATTTTAATTTTCAGACATTTAAAAAGATACATGTTCATTCAACGGATCGCTTGATGAATTACTTGACAGCCCCTGAGATGCCTTCAATGAAATAGCGCTGCATGAAAATGAAAACGAGGATGACCGGTAGTAATGAAATGGACGCACCTGCCGCCATCCCTGTCCAATCTGTCTGATACTCTCCTACAAATGTAAGCATCCCTACTGCCAGTGTCCTTAATCCCGGTTGATTCATCGTAAGGACAAGTGGAACGAGGAAAGAGCTCCAAGTCCAAATGAATTGCATGATTGCAGCTGTTGCGATTACCGGTTTTGCTGTAGGTAGGATGACTTGCCAAAACGTCCTTACAAATCCGCATCCATCCATATGAGCTGACTCTTCCATCTCTTTTGGAACCTTAGAAAAAAATGCAGCGAATAGAAGGATGAATAAAACGTGTGCTCCAGCTGATTCTGCTACAATGATACCTAGTAACGAATCAGTCAACCCCATTTGGTCCATCATTTGATAGAGAGGGATGATCGTGTACCCTTTCGGGATAAATACAGTAGCTGCCACACAGGCGATGATCGCTTTACGCCCCGGGAAGGCAACACGGCCTAAGGCATAACCAGTCAAACAACTTAAAATGACAACGATGATGACGACAGCCAATGTCGTAATTACGGAATTGATGAAATAATCAGCAAAATTAGCCGCCTCCCAAGCACGGATATAATTTTCCCATAAGATTTCCTTTGGTAATGGATTCACTCCTGAAATGATGAATTCTTGGTTGGATTTAAGTGAAGAAGAGACCATCCAAATAAATGGATACACCCAAATGATACCGACTCCGATTAAAAAGATATGGATGACCAAACGCATGACTTTTTCGGATTTCATAGGTTCCCAGCTCCCTTCAAACGTTTCCCCTTTGTTTTATTGGCTCTGGCTACTAACCATGCGAACACCAAAGTGACGAGGAACACGAATATCCCGAGTATGACACCTGCTGCTGAAGCGAATCCGACACGTGCGCTTCCTAACTCAGAACCGAAGGCAAACCGATAAATGAACAGTTCGAGCGTGTCGGTTGCATAATAAGGCCCGCCATTGGTCAACGTTTTGACAAGGTCGAATACATGCATACTACTCACGACTGTAAGGAAAAGGATTGTAGCCCCTATCGGCTTGAGAAGCGGCAGGGTAATGTATCGAAGTGTTTTCCAGGGACCTGCGCCATCAATTTTCGCAGCTTCATAAAGCTCATACGGAATCATCTGTAACCCAGTCAACCAATAGATCATCGTAATACCGATAGACTTCCATGACCCGACAAGAATCAAGATGATCATGGCAAGGAGAGAGTCCGTCAGCCATGGAATGAATTTGTTGATAAACCCAATGTTCAATAAAACGGTGTTGACAAAGCCTTGCGCACCGAAAATATTAGCCATGATGATACCGACAATGGAGGTGGTGGTTACAACCGGTAAAAAGTAAACAGTTCTGTAGAAGCCTTTGCCTTTAAGCCTGGGCATGTTAAGGATCAACGCCAGAACCAAAGCTGCTGATACTGAAATGATTGTGAAAAAGAAGGTATAGATGAGGGTGTTACGAAAGGCCCGATAAAACTCTGCACTTTTCAGCAACTCCATATAATTTGCAAGTCCGATGAATTCGTCCAAGGGACCGATTCCTGTCCAATTGTAAAACGAATAGACATAACTCATGATGATCGGATATATAGAAAGACTGAAGAATACAATGACCTGAGGCAAAATAAATAGATAAGCCCACATATATCGGCTTCTTGTTTGTGTATTCACCTTTCTCTTCCATTTAATGGTTACATCCTTTCTTGCTTCTGTTTGCACTTGACCCCCTCCTTGATAATCTCACAGGTAATCGAATCTACCATTCTGCTAATGTTCCATCATTATTTCGCCAAATATCGTCTCGTAAATCCCAACTATGATCCCTGCCTCTTACCAGGTCTTCATTGATTGAAATCCCCAATCCCATTCCTTTCGGCGGATAGAGGAATCCGTCTTTTATTTCCAATTCCGTAGAGTCCACTAAATAATCGTACATCTCCCCCTGTTCTAATCCGTTATGGCCGGTATTATAGTGGATTCCAAGGCTTTGTTCTTGCATGACTACATTGGACACACACATATCAATTTGTAGAGAAGCTGCCAGCGAAATTGGTCCGTTCGGACAATGGGGTGCTAAGAGGACATCATATGCTTCTGCCATTCTTGCCAGTTTCTCCATTTCATAGATTCCGGTAAATGAGACATCTGGTTGTATAATGTCAACTATCCTCGACTCGAAAACCTGCTTGAAATCCCATCGATTATACAAACGTTCACCCGTTGCAATCGGTGTACTCGTTTCACGGAGGATGGACGGCAAAGCATCATTATGTTCACTTAATAACGGTTCTTCAATCCACATCAGATGGTAGGGTTCCAACTCATTGATGAGCACTTTTGCCATAGCTCTATGTACACGACCGTGAAAGTCCACAGCAATTCCGAGATCACTACCGAATTCCTCACGGATCGAAGCGACTCTTTCAACAACGGATTCGATTTTGGAAAATGAATCGATAAAATGCAGTTCTTCTGTCGCATTCATTTTTATGGCTGTAAACCCTTGCATTACTCGCCGCCGGGCATGTTCAACAATGTTGGCAGGTCGATCTCCTCCCACCCACGCATATGCCCGTACCTTTTCTCGGACTTCGCCTCCAAAAAATTCATAAACCGGCATCCCATAATATTTTCCTTTTATATCCCATAAGGAATGTTCAATTCCAGCCAGAGCCGTCATCAATATCGGACCGCCTCTGAAAAAGCCTCCCCTGTATAGTCGTTGCCATATGTCCTCTATTTTTCTAGGGTCTTCACCCTTTATCAATTTTGCTAAATCCCGTATAGCTCCAATTACAGCATTCACCCTTTTAGGGACAATACTTTCTCCCCATCCAACAAATCCGTCATCTGTTTCCACACGGATAAATATCCATCGCGGTGGTACACAGAAAGTTTGTATTTCAGCAATTTTCATCTTTATTCACCTCAAAATTCCCTTCGTATAAGTCTATCTAAGTCAATACTTTTTTCCGGTTAGTTGAAGCCGCAATGAATTCACTAGCTCTTTTCTGTAACAAGTCCCATCTTTTGAATCTGACCAAATCCTTCCCCAACAATTGGACCCCGATCCCGATCGCACATGCCCCAGCATTGAATAGGTCCTCGACCATTTCTAAGCAGATACCACCACTTGGCATAAAGTCAATACTGTCAAGGGGGCCTTTGAGCTGGGTGATGAATCCTGCTCCGAGGTGGTTAATGGGGAAAACCTTTATGATATCACCTCCGTTTCTGTAGGCAACCTCTATTTCTGTCGGGGTCATCGCCCCAGGTATCGATATCAATCCTAGTTCCTTCGTTTTTCTGATCACTTCCACATTTACATTTGGAGATATGATGTAGGTGGCTCCTGCATTCGCAGCCTCCTCAACTTGTTGAGGAGTCATTACAGTCCCTGCACCGATCAGCACTTCTTTTCCAAATTCTGAATGGAGCATCTCGATGGATTCAATGGTTCCGGGTGAGTTACTCGTCACCTCGAACAAACGGACACCGGCATCAAACAATACCCTTGAAACTTCTAAGCATTCAGCTGGTTGAAGCCCTCTATAGATCATGACAATGCGGTGCTCTTTTATTGCTTGTAAGATCCCTTCTAAATCATGCATAGAACCGTCTCCTCTTTCTTCAATATTGTTATTTCACAGGATGTGTAAACGTTTACACATTGTAACTAAAAAAATGAGAATGCCATTCACCCTCTGTACTCCTTCGATTAATAGTTCCATATTTGGAACTATGTTCTCTATATAGATTTTCTATCATTATAGATGAGCCGACTTTACGTGTCAACAACTTTTTTAAATATTTAGACAATTAAAGTGGAATTGCGATAAAATTCGAAATGATAGCGATTAAGTTATACATACTTGTTGGCACTGTACTTTAAATAAAATCCCTTGCTCGTTTATGTGAACATAAAATCCTCCACATTAACGATCAAGGGACATATCCCAGACATATCGATATTTTTTCAGAGATTTCCTTCACTTCCTCGATCAGACCTTCTGCATCCTCCAAAGAGAAACGGAAGGATGGACCGGAAACACTGAAAGAGGCAACAACCTTCCCTTTTTCAGAAAAAACAGGAGCAGCGATACAATGAATTCCTTCTCGGTTTTCCATCCGATCGAACCCGTAGCCTAATCTCCTGATGCTTTCCAACTCTTTTTCCATCATGTTTTTGTCGGTGATGGTTTGTGTAGTTTGCTTGGTCAAGCCCACTTCAGAATAGACACGATTACGCAAGTTTTCAGACATATAGGCCAATAGGATTTTACCTGCCCCAGTGGAATGGAGAGGGATGTTCTTTCCGATTTTTGACAATAACCCTACCGATTGAGGACTATCAATTTTATCAGTATAGATTCCATATAAACCGTCAAGTTGGACAAGATGCACTGTTTCTTGGGTTTCTGTCGATAATTCGTGTAAATAAGGACGAGCCACTTCTTTAACATCATTATTATTCATCACAATGGAGGAGATACGCAGAAGCCGATATCCCAATTTATATTTTTTAGTTGAATCATTTCGAATCAAATAACCAGATTCAGTAAGAGCTTGTGCTATTCGATGGACAGTGCTTTTACTCAAACCGGTGTTCTCCGTCAGAGAAGCTATTCCCAATCCGTCTTTATCTGCACGACTTATTGCTTCAATGATTTCTAAAGGTTTTAGAGCAGGGTCTCTTTTATTCACTTTTTCATCACCCGATCATTAAAATTCCATACGCTGAACTATTTACCATATATTATGCCTCTTTTTCCTTTTGTTTTAAAGAGCTTGCTTTTATTAATCTATTAAAACATCGACGAATTCCTGATACACCCATACGTTATAAACAAAACTTATTAAGAGCAGATGGAATCTGGATCTAAGTGTATTGTGATCAATTATCGAGTACATAAACACAATTATTAGCTTGGTAATATTGTAAAAGTGCAAGGAAATCACCTGTTGACCCAAGACTTAGCCTCCTCTTAAACGGACCGGAGGAACTTGGCTAAACCGTTCTACTCTAGCGAATTCCTTGCACATATTGTCCTTTCAATTCAATCCATTCATGAATGGATCAAATCTCTTAACCTTTTAACAGGATTTCAGCCAATGAGGCGGAGGCGGAGCCATTTCCCCAATCAAAAATCGTGAATTCTCCGATTTGATCTGTATCATTTTCGCCGTGATGGCAGTTCTCCATTTCAAATCCATAATCCACTTCACTAAAATGAGGGAAGATCTGTTCATATTTCTCTTTGATCAAAGGGTTTTCAGGACAATACATCAAATAGAACGAAGCCTTCATGGCCCAGATCCCCCTCTGTTTGTATTCGGCATTTCCCGTTAAGCGGTAGTAATCCAAAAAAGTGAGAGCGAATAAGCTTTGTCTGGCATCATTCCACTCATCATCGGATGTCATCACGCCGAATCCTCCGAAAGCCGGCATCCCAAGATACGGCGGGTCCCAAATAGCTTGATAGAGTGATAGCTCAGCCAGCACCCTCTCCCCTTCACATAGGTACTTTTCATCTTTCGTCACGATATATAGTTCTTTCAACGCTTCTGCGGTCCAATAGATGGAAAAGTTACATTGGTGATACAACCCGCTCCGCTGATCTTTTTCCCCATACTTTTTCCCTTCCCACTGTCTCGAACATGACCAATACAGCTCAAAATCCTCGAAACGTCCTTCAGGAATCACATGCTGACTGACAAATTCCATCCCTTGCTTTGCCGCTTCCAACATTTTTTCGTCTTTCGTCAGGCTGTAATAGCTTGCAAGGAACCAAACATGCATGGACGTTTCCGCACTGTCGTTCAGATAGGAAGAGGGCATATCCGTTTCCTCATGCACCCAACCCGGAAAGCTCCCGTTTTCATGTTGAAGTTCGATCAAACGTTCTGCGTATGGCTTTGTATAGTCCAACAGCCGGTCATCCTGTTCCAGGTCACGATACCACTTCAGCATCCATAAACAGGTCCAAGATGAATCCAACAAATGATAATATTCTTCATGATGGTCTGGCCTGCGGTTAGAATGGCCCCAGGTCCCATTTTCCAAATCAGATTCGGAATCTGCCCAGTAAACAGAAGGAAACAGCCCCCCTTTTTGAGGGGCCCTCAGTGCAAAGTTTTTGGCCAGTTCTGCACGTTGAACCATATCCGGAACGTTCCATCTTTCTCCCCATTGACGGTAACCGTAAGCACTTCGCAAACTGGAAAACCAGGACTGGTTCCATAAACTTTTCTTTTCCCTCCATTGGTCTTCTTGGCCAAAACCAGGAGATTGGACGCCGCGTACGATCAAGACGCAGCCCCCTACTGTTTGACCGTCCAATTCGAATTGCTGCCACACAAGATTTTCCCAATGATGAAATGCCCAGTCATACGTATGTTTTGCATATACCTCTAAGTCTTTCACTGACTCCGCAACCTGGTTGTCAACAATCCGTTCTGGTCGATTCTTATACCCGAATCTCTCCCATAAAAAACTTGTCACTGGTCTGAAATCCCTTTTTCCCTCCACCCCCTGCCATTGGATGAGATGAAAGCGGAACAAGACTTGACCCTTTTCCAATAGAATGGGTTTCTGAACTTTTTTATGGTACACATGCCTTGTTTTTTCATAATGCGACAACCCGTAAAAAAGGGATCGTTCAGGTTCTATATAATCCATTATATGAGGTGCAATCCGCCGACTCTCTAAAAAATCAAGATCAGGGACGAGAGCTAACATATCCTGTCCCTTTTCCAAAATGATAGCGGGCGAGCGAAACACGAAATCACCAATGACCATGCCAGCCTCTGGTGCAAGGTGCGGCTTCCACAGACAGGTGATCCTGGGATCAGCCAGATCCATATCCACCTGAATTTGTGACACTTCAATCGCTGATCTGTTCCATCGTGCTTCGATTTCAACCATTTTTCGATCTTGACAACTTTCCACCTCTCGAACATGCATATCGCAAGCAGTGGGCTGGAACTTGATCCAATTTCCTAACCAGTCTGGTATTTGTGCGTTCATACGTTTCCCCCCTGTAACGCCAGAATATTGGGTTTACTGTTCGATTCTCTCTACAGCAGAAATCGGTGTCAGGTCTGTCAATGATTTCGCTAAAAACAATTCTGCATAATAGCCTGAAGCATTGCCCGGCATCGAAAATCCACCTGTAAAGGTCTCAGAAACTCCAGATGGAATGGCTTTTGTCACACCAGCTACATTGACGATTGAACCGTGTTTGTCATAAAGGGCCACGACAAGGGAGACCGTTTTGGCTTCGCTTGTGTTATTGGTGATCTCGGCGCTGCCCTTTACGAATCCCTTTTTAGGGAGTTTTGTGATCGGATTACCATCCTTATCTGTAAACAGAACATCCTGAAGCGTATATTCCTCCCCTGTGACCTTTACAGTTCGGGTTACCGGAGTCGCCTCGTTCCCATCATAATCCTTTACATCATAAGTCAATGTATAGGTACCGATGATTTGGGTGTTGACCTCACCTGTCACTTCGATCTTGTCTGTCAAATCTCCATCCAGTTCATCAACAGCCGTAGCCCCCGGGTCAGTGAAAGACCCATCTAAAGGCACTTCCATCGTTTCCTCCCCGTTCAAAGCCAGGACAGGCGGATTTGAATCGACTTCAACTAGCAAATAATCATCGATTTGAACCCATGTTTCTCCATTGGCCCACATCCCTGTAAATACTGTAACGAATTCATTTTCTCCCGAATTGAAGCGCACGGTTTGTTTCGTGTACTGATCATTTCTCTCATATTTCGTTTCTTTTATGATCCCTCCATCCTCTCCACGGACCCCGAAATAACCAGCATTGTTATTTTGGGACGTTCGGACGAACCCTGTCAGCTCATATTCCGTGTTTCTCTCGACAGGTACATTTTGGGTAATGGCATTCCAGCCAGAAGAGTTTCGTAACCAGGTATTTTGACTGCCCGCTCTGGATGTTCCATTGTTTTGATCAATTCCACCTTCACCACTCTCCAGATCCCATGGATCATCAATCGTCTCTGAAGTTTGGCTTTCGAATGAAGGGTCTTCGATCAAATTGGGACTGGGTGTACCTGGATTCAATTCGGATTTCATCAAAACGACATTGTAAGGACCCCATTCAGACATGACAAAGTACAAATCTTTTCCGTCATTTGACCACGGGTGGATGAAGCCTCCATATAGTCCTGGAAATTCTTCACCGGTCGCGACTTCGGTTTCAGCAGACCAACCTTCCGTAAGACTCGATGAACTTCTCATGACCATGGCGTAGCGATTTTCATTCAAATACAACATGATCCATTTATCATAATAGGAATTGTATTGGACCGATAGCTCACTGACAGGTGCATCGACCACTGCAACAGCCGCAGACTCATCATTTTTCGTCCAGCCTGAACCATTCCAATATTCATATTCCTCTTTCTCCAGCAGATCTTCTTCATGGACTTTCGCTAAATAGGCATGATCGAACCTGCCTGCCGGAGTTCCGAACATATAGACATATCCATCTTTTTTCACATAGGCTGCTTGTGTGAATTTACTGCCTTCTGGCCATTTGACCCCTGACTTTGTCCATGTTTGTCCTTCATCATCGGAGTATGCAATTTCAGAGAAATTCGTATTCCATCTCCCATTGGCGCCCCAATTCTTGATTTGCATGTAATGGATGAAGTGCTTATCCCCGACGGTTACACCTGCTGTCGGGATGGCAGTAAAATCACCATCTCCGGATGTATCATGCTCGGAATGGATGATCTCTTTTGCATAGTTGTCGTTCCCTTCCTCTGTAATCATGGATGAAAAGCTTAATCCATCCGAAAGATCCTGATCCGATGAAATCGCCAATACATTACCTCTCCAACCATCAGGGTCACCACCACCTCCGAAGCCACCCCAGCCATCATCATATGTATCCCCAAAAGCAAGCATCACTTTTTTTTGGTCAGGGTCTGTGGTCGCATCCCATATAATGCCTAAATCGGTCGCTCTTACTCCATAATTTTCTGGTGTCTGATTCGGGTTAGGAATCGTTTCTCCTTCGAGTGTAACGCCTGTCACTCTAGCGATTTTCTTCGCTTTCGTCGCGACCAGCCCCGTTGAGGTTTGTTCTGATCGGGCTGTTGTCGGAACGGCTATCGTCACAATCAGCATGAATGATAAAACAACAAACGATATCGACTTGATCTTTTTCAAAAGAATCCTCCCCATTCACTTTAATTTTAAAAATATTCAGTCAATTATCCAGATAAAAAGGTCAAGTCAGCCAGGGCTGTCCCATTCTGACTGACTCTCACCTTTCTAACACCTTTGTGAGAAAAAGTGTTGATTTTGGGACAACCCATCAAGATGATTCCTACGTCAAATGACCTCTAAATCATTCTTATCCGGCAACTTTTCATATGGTTGATGTGGTTCGGTTTGATACCAATACGCTACGGAAGAAATATCATCCTGCAATGGAAGGTACCGATGTCCTGATCTCCATCCAAGCGCTTGGATGGTGACTTTCAGCTCTTCTTCAAATCGGATCGGGTCCATCACATGCCAACGGTACATGCCAAATCTTTGTTGTGCCCGATACAGTCCATCCGGTTTGATCACCTGATGCATGCCTAAGTATGGGGTGGAGTATGTCCTATACTCTCCCTTAGGCTGCTCCCAGTTCCAGGCTCCTCCGAAATAATCCTCCGTTCCAGTACCGCAAATGGTCGGGTACTCGTCATCCCCATCCATGTAGAATTTGACTTCACCTTCTCCCCACCAATTGTTGCTGTTGACCTGCCACGCCATATAGGTTCCAACATAGTGGCCTTGCCCTTTGATGCCATCTAGAATGGTGTGGACCTCCTTGTAAGGGAGTGGATTGCTACGGTTCCATTGAGCATGGAAATACGCTGCATCGTCTGGCACATCTGTCAAAGCATAATCCACCTGGTAATAAAGGATCATATTTTCCTCTGCAATATTTTCCACTGTAATCTTGCAATGCTTACGGAATGGCATTTCCCAATAACAGTTCATACCGCCAGCAGGGTTGACTGCAACAGGAAGGGAGTTGACATCACTTCTCTCACACCAACCATTACAGAAAAAGTCTCCCAAGGGCACTTCAACAGAAGGTTCCGTTTCCCCATCCCAATACATGCGAATAATGGATGTACGCCAATGATTAGGGTGGCAAGTCAACCAAATGTGTTGAATCGCTCCAGGCCCTGTTATTTCGGCCATCGTATGAGTGGACTCACCCTGGATTTCAACTGAAGGGGATACTTTCCACCCTTTTCCCAGCTCTCTTGCTGGATGGGCACCTGTCCCTTCTTCCGCCATCGCTCCTTTCCCTTTCTCACCTGTGAAATTTTCAGGGCTTATGGATCTTGTTTTCGCTTTTGATAGTCTTGATAGATTTCCTAATCCCATTCCTAAACCATTGAACAATGTCATTCTCCTCCTTCATTTTGATAAAATGGAATTGTCTTTTCCTCATTGAAACGATAGAATAATAGTGTGTAAACGATTACAGAAATCAAAATCTTTCATTTTGGAGTGGGTTTTATGGAAGCCGGTTGGATCGGTAATTTGTATAGATTTTCGTATTGGCTTACAAAATTCATCTATTTGAATGTCTTATGGATTTTGTCAGCAACACTCGGTCTGTTTGTTCTCGGCTTTTTCCCCGCTACGGCTGCCATGTTCACCGTGACCCGGAAGTGGTTGTCAGAGGAATCCGACATCCCGATATGGAAAACATTTTGGGCTGCTTATAAAAAGGACTTCTTCAGAAGCAATCTTTTCGGGTACATCCTTTGTATGATCGGAGCCATTTTCTATTTGGATTTATCGATCGTACGAGACACTTCCAATCCTTTCTTGCAGCTGACCTATTATCCTTTGCTGGTGGTTATTTTCATTTATTTACTGACATGCCTGTATGTCTTCCCGGTGTTTGTTCATTTTGAATCCAGATTATTGCACATGCTGAGAAATGCGGTATTGATCATGATCATGAACCCTTTGATTTCGATTTTAATGGCCATTGCTGCTTTGGGGATGTATGGTCTTACCTTCTTCATGCCCATTTTCATCCCCCTCATAGGCGGGAGTGGAACCGCATTTATATTGACGTGGTATAGCCATTATGCCTTCCGTAAGATTCAAAAACGGAAAAAACGGGCGAAATCATTGAACACGGGGGCGTACACCGATAAGGAAGCGATGGGACGATAATATCGTGTCGTCGCTTTTCTTTTCATCCTATTCTTTCATTTCGTACAATCAAGACATCCAACCCTTTGATGATCACTTCCCCTGAAACATGTTGATCTTGCAGGACATCGTATCCATCTTCCCGCAATACGACCTTTGTGGATTCATTTTTTCGATTTATATAAAAAGTATAATGATACTTCTCGTTCGACCTCGTGGAAACATAAACTTCTTCAGGAAGATCCGTAACCGGAAAATCGATATCCGTTGCAATGTCGGATAGTAGATCCCGGCAGAGCTTTCGATTTCCCATCACACCGACATAATACACCACTCCATCTCCATACTTGTTCTTGGATATGGCCGTCCTCCCAGCATAAAATTTTTCATTGTAGATAGCGATAGATTCAGCTTGTTCAATTTGGAGCATGTCTAACCAAACCTTCACGGAGTATTCCTTCCCGTTATAAGTGATCGAATTGGAATACTTGTTTGGAAGGACTTCAAATTCATCCACCACCACTCCAGCCATTTCCGATAAGAGCCCAGGCCAAGGGCTGTCAATGGTCGTATTAGACCAGGACTTCATCCCGCTTCTGGCCCCGATTAGAAGGTTCCCCCCTTGACGTACATACGTCTCAAAGTTTTCATAGATGTCATCACTGACCATGGACATGGATGGCGCAATCACGAGTTTGTATTTCGACAAATCAGCTGTCGGGTCAACGAGGTCTGCTGTCAGCCCCATTCGATTCACTTCTCGATAATAGTCTAAGAGATGGTCCCGATAATCAAAATTTTTATATTGTACATGTGTGTCATATGCCCACATCTGATCGTAGCAGTAAATGATCGCAATCGGTGCTTGAACCGTTGTTTTAATCAAATCCTCGCCAAACTTCTTCAATTCATCCGTCACTTGTTGAACTTCATAATACGCCCTTCTTGGACTTCCATCATGACGAAGGAGGCCGTTCGGGTTTTGTTCCCCACTATACCGATTGGATCGCCAGCGATAATACATAACCCCATTTGCCCCTCTGGCAATGTCCTGGTACGTCCACAACCGGACAAGTCCTGGTTCAATGGCTAAGTTATAATCACTGTAATTAAAATATCCGTTCTTTTGTTCCATGACCCAATGTGCCTGGTTCTTCACCGCTCGATAATGATCGTGCAAAAAACATTCTATATGATTATCTCCATCTACATGAGGATAGCTATCCCAGCTAATGAAGTCCAGCTTGTCAGCTAAACGATAGGTATTTAGATTGGGATACCAACCAAGGGCATTATGCGTCAAGAAATGATCGGGGGCATAGCTGCGAATGATCTCCGCTTGCCGATTCAGATGATTGATGGTCGAATCAGAACCAAATCTAGTAAAATCAAGCTTTTGACTGACTGATATGGTCAATTGGTCAGCTGATGGTAGCGCAACTTCTTCCCATTCGTTATAAACTTGACTCCAAAAACAAGTCCCCCACGCTTCATTCAGTTTCTCTAAAGAACCGTACCTTTCTTGCAGCCATTTCCGAAACCCAATGGCACATTCAGGACAATAACAATCGACATTCCTTAATTCATTGTCGATCTGCCAACCGATGACAGCTGGATGTTCGGCATAATGGGCAGCCATTTTTGTCACAATACGATCAACATAAAAGATGAACGTTGAATTATTATGGCAATGCATCCCTCGATCTGCGTGAATTTGTCCGAAGCGATTCGTCCGAACGACTTCAGGGTGCTTATGTCTCAGCCAGACGGGAGAAGCTTCAATCGGGGTTCCAAGGATGATACGCAGTCCTGCTTTTCCAGCCATGGCCATAAAATCATCAAGCCAAGTAAAATCGAACTCTCCTTCTTCAGGCTCTAAAAAAGACCAGGAAAGCTCCGCTAATCGCAACACGTTGATACCTGCATCTTTCATCATACGAATGTCTTCCAGCCACCTTTCACGTGGCCAATGGTCCGGGTAATACCCAGCTCCTATCGTAATCGATTCTGGTTGTTTCATGGAATTTCCCTCCTCGATCGTTTAAAAGGTGTGTGACCTCCAAGTAAAGCAAAAATGACTTGTGAACATTTACCTTTGTGACAATACTTCTAAAACCCTCATGGTTTACTCCTTTTAGAAGTTTAGTCACGTATATCTAATTCAGGCTTGAATATTTCATGGACTGGTTCTTTTGCATGTCCATTCAATTGGTTGAGCAAAATTTCACCTACTTTGACGCCCATATCATATGGGGATTGTTTTATACAAACGATACCCGGGGGTTTCAATAGCTGGGAGGCCTCCGTATCACCATATGACGCGACCACGATATCATCCGGAACCGTGTACCCCATTTTCGCTAATTGAAGAATCACCCCAAACGTCATCGTATTATTGAAGGAAAGGATCGCCGTCGGTTTTTGATCAAGGGTAAAGAAATGTGTGACAGCCTCTTCCCCATCCTCTTGATTGAATTTACCATTGAAAACAAGCTCGGGGTCTTCCTCGATTTGAAACTCCCGAATTGCCCTCTTATAGCCTTCATACCGCTCTCTACCTGTACTTACCTCTAGGGTTCCATTAATCACTCCAATATGGCGATGTCCTTTTTGAAGCAAGTATTTGGTTAATTGATAAGCTCCTTCTACATTGTCTTCCACAACTGAATCTAAATGACCGGAATGATCGCCTAGTTTTCTATCGATCAGAACAACCGGTACACCCTTCTCTTGAATCTTGGTGATGGTTTCGTCATTTTCACTGGAAGTAGCGAGAACAATTGCCTGGACTCTATTTTTAAGAAGGGCGTGTAATGTTTTTTCCTCTTTATGAGGATTCTCATCACTGCTCACGAACATTAAAATATAGCCGCTTTGCTCTAACGTATCCTCGATTCCTTTTGAAATCCTCATAAAATATGGATTCGAAATATCCGGAATGATGACACCGATGGTAGAGGTCCGATCCATCTTCAGACTTCTGGCAATTCCATTCGGCTGATAATTCAACTGTTTGGCTACGGAAAGAACCCTGTCCCTGATTTCTGCACTGGCATACCCGTTATTATTCAAAACCCTTGAAACGGTGGCGGTTGAAACGTCTGACATTCTAGCGATATCTTTGATAGTTACATTGATCAATAGGAACACTTCCTCATCAACTGAAATCGATTACATATGATATTAGTATAATCATTGCTCCATTTTATTGAAATCTCAAAGTCGGATTATACAATTTCGGGTTCATAGGAGGATTTTATCTCATCATGCAGCCGTCTTTCCCGGCCAGTCCATTGATTATCCCGATGATCGTCCATTAATCGGGCATGCAGCATCAGTTCGAACAACTCACTACGTAGTGCCTGATACTCTGGAAGCGGATATAAATTATCCATCTCCATCGGATCCTTCTCCAGTTCATACATCTCACCGTCACTAAAATTGGAGTTGTACCATAGCTTATGTTTGTTCGTCCGGATTCCCATAGTGCCGTCTCCATCCGCAATGGTCACATACTCTCTGACTGCTGATCCATCTTCGATCGAAGGTACTAATGAATGGCCAGGAAATGAAACATCTGGCGAAAAGCCCATGATGTCAAATAACGTCGGAGCATAGTCTATACTAGAAGCAAGGGTCTCTATACTCTTACCGGCATGACGTCCATCAGGGAAGCGGATCATGAATGGAAGTCGGATTTCAGATTCATATTGCGTAGCCCCTTTATTGAAGATGCCATGTTCACCATGGAGCTCTCCATGGTCCGACCCAAAAACAATCAAGGTATGTTCTAACAGGTTTTTTTCGATCAATTTATCCATCAACATTCCAACACAATCATCGACCATTTTCAACATACAATAATGGCTGGCAATTCCTTTTCGGACCATTTCATCTGTAATGTCACCGAACATATTTTTAAAATGATCGACCCGACGGCGATAGGCTTTGGATTTCGTCTTATATTCGTCTTTGTGACAATTGACCGGTAACGGCACATCATCCGGCTTACAAAAATCAAGGTATTTCTCAGGCATGACATAAGGTTCATGAGGGGCATGGAATCCGACAAACAAAGAAAAGGGCTCGCTATCACTGAGTCGATCCAATGTCTCACACGCCCGACGAGCAATATGGATGTCATAATAATTTTCTTCAGATTCAGGTGAAGCAATCGGATGAAAGTGATCCCAGCCTTCTTGATTCCCGAATGATTTTCCGACAGGAACCTGGATGTGAAAACTACCAGCATGGATCATATGGGTTTTTCCAACCGATACGCTCCGATATCCATTTTCCCTCAGTAACTGCATCCATGTTGTTTCACCTTCTGTACTGAACTTCCGATTCCCGCTCACGCCTACTTTCCAAGGTTGTCTACCAGTCAAAAAAGCATGTCTGGACGGAACGCATGGTAAGCCTGCAGTATAAAAACGGTTGAATGATACGGATTCCCGTCGAAGCTGTTCCATGTTGGGATAGTTCGCACAAGGATGGCGGCCATCCCCGATGGAATCAGCACGCTGCTGATCCGTCATGATGAATACAACATTCATGTTCTGCCTCATTCCGATTCCTCCCATCATTTATATCTTCCAGTTCATATGGAACGATCAAATTTCGATCAAAAGGACACTTTTTTGGGGAATGGATAGGGTCAACGTACTGAGTTCCTCAACCAATTCCACAAACTTACCATCCACGTGAATCTTTGCAGTTGTCTTTCCATGAACATACCCTGCTGGATTGACAGTTATTTCTTGATCCTCATTGCTGACATTTGCAAAGAATAGTCCGACTTGGCGTCCGGGGCTTTCCCAAACCGAATGGACAATCGAATCCACTGCCAGTTCGCCTGAATCGTTGTATTCTTTAAAGTTCTTTGCACAGTTATAATGGGACCAGCATAGATTCACTTTTTCACAGTCGAACTTAAGCGGTCGTAACATCTTCCCATACGCTAAATATTTATTCCCCACACCCGTCCTGACATGGGCAAACTTAGAAATATATTCTGCACGTCGAGGAGAAAATGGATAGCCCTGTGGTTCAAACGGATAGTAATGTTCCTCCCTTGTATTTTCAACGCCATCGATTGCCTCTAACGGACTATATTCATAGTTTAATTCGTACAGGCCACCCCAAAGGTACGTACGGGCGACAGTAAAGTAAAACAGGTCACCAATTTCTTCAACCAATTTCCCCCATCCATCCAGTCGAACGGGCCCATATTCATGATAGACATAGGTGAACATGGGGATGATCTCGGCCTCCCCGGATTTCATCAACTCTCTGATGTTCCAACCTTCCAATGGTGCAGCTGGCTGTGCTCCCGCCCGCGCCTGATAATAATCCAATGTATCAAGGAACACTTCATTCATCATTTCCGTCCCCATCGGGATATAGGAAAGGTCCGCCTTTTTCATCATGGCTTCTTTCGTTTTGATATAATTTTCCCTATACGCCATCGTGATGTGGCTGCCTGCGCCCTTTGGATGACCATGTGATTCGTCCATACAGATTTTCAAAATATTATTTGCAGAAATATCGTAATAGATGGAGTCGACGTTTGCTTCTTCCTGGAGTCTTTCATCCCGTTCAATATGAAATCTTTGAACATAGGGTTCAGCTGGACAAATGAGCGAAAACTTATATGCATCGATGCTTTTTTCGGCGGGTATTCTTTGCAACGCTTTCTTGCCTAACTCTCCATCAGCCCCATTCACATTAAATAGATAGTCGAATTCGAACGGCGCATATTTATCACCGAATGAAGCCATCGATTCTAAATTCCTTTGATTGAACTTTGTCGGAAACCAATCATCCAGTCCACCAGGAACCCCGCTGCCGAAGCTTTGAATTTGATGGGTCCAGTCTGGTCCAAGGATATGGAACATTTTTGTTTTCAAGTGATCATGATGCGTTTGAAACCACTGCGTCCGATCCGAACCAGCATTGATCCCGAATGTCGAAACACCCATTTCTTCCAAGAGCCAATCGCATTTTTCACTTTCATCAGCCTCAGCCAACGTGCCTTTCTGACACCAATATTGTTGAATTGCCCAGGTCTTATAAATGTCTGCCCCTTCATACCAACCCTGGCCATCCAAAAGCTTAACCACAACCGGATAGCTTACATTGATCCCTTTAAATGGACCGATGTCTTCATAGCCATGGATAAAGGAAGCTTCAAGTAATTGGTTCTCATTTTTATAAAAGTTCAACCACTTCGCGTAGCTTTCCCCATCATAAGCGGCAAAATAAAGACCGCCCTTCCCTTGTCCAAAATAACTGAAAAACTGCATCGTCGCTCCGGAGAAACCTTCAGGATATGGCATGAATCTCAGACCATTCCATTCGGTCGTGAAATTCGCCATCGGATTATGAATGGAAACACCCGTGGCAAAACTATGAGCGAGATGATCATCTTGCCCATCCTCCGTGATTTCTCCAATATTCGGGATAATCGGATATTCCAGGCTATAAATCTCATTGTCCGATTCATTGGAGACATCACTATCAAAATAGATTTCATCGGTATCGGGGTTTAATTTAATCGTCGACGTCAATGTTATCTGATCGGAGATCGCCCACGTAAATTCATATCCGCTCATTTCTTGGATTTGAAGCTCTCTAAAAGAAAATTGCTGAAAATCGGCCGTCGTCCTCTCATTGATTTCGATTCGAAAAGGGTCAGCATCCAAAAGCCGCGGGATATATTCGATCTCTCTTTGCTTATCATACAGACGTTTGATTACGCCTCTGTCTTCATCAAATGAGATGGACAGCCACTCATTCTCTAGAACTAGCATCTTGAGTCCTCCTATGTATAGGATACGCGGTTATTTTACGATGAACCAATCAGTCTTCTATGAAGAAAGTCTCTCTATCTGGCGAAGAAAATGAAATAACGGCTTTCAAAGGCTCCTGACTCGTGCAAAAAGCATAATGCTTCACACCTTTTGGAATACAAATGACGTCACCTGGCTGTAATGGATAGGTTTCGTCTCCGATCTTGTGATCACAGGTACCAGATAACACATAGAGAACTTCCTCACAATTAGGATGAAGGTGGTAAGGATTCCTTTTTCCAGGCAAAATAGTGACGACACCAAAAGTAGATTCCGCTTCTTGCATCAATTCACTGTTGACCAACCAGGAAAGCTGCCCCCATTCCATTTCTATTAGATTGTTCTCTACAGCTTGCTGAATCAAATGTCTATAGCTCATGCTCCACCTCCTTAGTTGCTGGGTTCAATATCACCCGTTTGCCTTCAGGCGTCATCCGATAAGCCTCAAACATCTTCAAGATTTCTAACGATTGTTCAAGTGTCCCTTTCTTAGGAGGCGTTCCATTCAGTATGCTGTGGCAAAAATGGTTCACCTCTTGGACATAACCTAAATAGAAAATATTTTTATTGTATAGCTGTCCTAATGAAAATTCAGGCTCCCAATACAGTGGTGCTTCCTGTTCGTCCACTATATATGAAGAACTTCTTCCATACATCGGGGGCTTGGCTTTTCGAAAATAAGTCACTTTCACCCCATTATCGACCACTACATTTGCACCCTCCCCAATGACTTCGACTCTTTCCAGCGGACTACCTGAAGATTCACCAGCTGTTAAATGCATCGTACCAACTGCTCCTGACACAAACCGGATATTCGTCACGCTCCCCCCATTAAACGGTTCCCGTTCGTACGAGAAAGAAGCGATTTTCCCCATTAGATAGAAGAGGATTGAACCTGGATGGAAGATATGATCCAAAAACCACTTCATCTTCGATAGATCGTCCCGTTCTTCAAATGGTGGCAAGTTCTGTGGATATCGGATATAAATCGACGATGGTATGCCGAATTCAGGAGAGGTGATGATTTCCTTTACTTTTTCGATAGAAGGAAAAAACACCTTCTTTAATCCCGTCATGACATAACGGTGTTTCTCTTCACTTAATTGAAGCAATTCTTCCGCTTCATCTACACTGGATGCCGTCGGTTTTTCCATCCAAACGTGGCAGCCCGATTGTAATGCATCCTTTGCAAGCTGTACCGCTTGGACACACCCATCTGCATCGTACGACGTCACAATGAACACAGCATCCGGTTTTTCTTTTTCCAACATCTCAATATGATCCGTGTATGATCGCTCGGCACCGAATTGACGTTTATAAGCATCGGCTTTTTCCTTGTCTTTATCACAAATCGCAACCAGGTCTATCGGCGTATATTGGAAAGTTGGATAAATGTTTCGAAAGGAATGTCCTCCTGCACCAATAAAGCAAACCCTTATTTTACAATCATATTCGAAGTTATACCGGATATAAGATTCCAAAAGAACGCCTCCTACTTGATTCCAGAAATTTTGATTCCTTCAATCAAATACTTTTGAAAGAATAGGAACAGTATGATGACAGGTAAAGCGGAAATGGTGGAACCTGCCATGATCATGGACCAATCACTGCTTTGTTCGGATCGGAAGTAGGCGAGAAGCTGCATGATCTGGTATAACCTTTCATCCGAGATCGTCATGATCGGCCAGATCAAGGCATTCCAATAGCCTAAGAATGCGCCGATCCCTACCAGTACAAAGACAGGTACGGATAAAGGCAAAAAGATATACCAATAAATTCGGAAACGGGACGCTCCATCAATCAATGCCGCTTCCTCCAACTCGACCGGGATATTCAAATAGAACTGCCGGATTAAAAATACATTGATCGCAGACGCAATCCCAGGAATGATGAGAACGGCTAACGTATTCAACATTTTAAGCTTTGCTACAACAATGTAAGATGGAATCAGGATCGCCATGGATGGGATGAACAACGTCATGATCACGTATATCCATAATTGATTCTTGAATGGAAAATCCAGTCTTGCAAAGGCATACGCTGCCATTGAGTTGACAAAAATGATAAGTATAGTAAAAATGACCGCACCCAATAAGGTGATTAAAATCGATCGCAGGAACGCATCTGATTGAAAAAGCTCAACATAGTTCGAAAAATGCCATTCTGACGGAAAGAATTTAAATGGATAGGCCAGTACTTCTGATTTTGATTTGAACCCGGCAATCGCCATCCATACAAGAGGAAATATGGAAATCAATGCAACAAACAACCCGATGATATTAAGAAGACTTACTTTTAATTTACTTTTCACATCACTCACCTCCAGATGTCAGCCATCCAATCCTTTCTTTGAATTCAAAACCTTGAAAATGATTGCTGAAATGACCCCCAACACGATGAACAGGACTAATGCAGAGGCAATGGTGTATCCCATATATGGATCACTCTTGAAATGATTATAGATGAATAGGTTAGGCATCATCGTTTCATTCAATGGACCCCCTCCTGTCATCATATAGGGAAGGTCAAACTGTTGAACGGCGCCTGTCGTCCCGACGACTAACAGGTACAGAAAAATATTCCTCAGTAATGGGATCGTAATGTGAACCGCCTTCTGAAAGGCATTTGCCCCGTCAATTTCAGCTGCTTCATAATAGGATCGTGGAATATCATTCAAGCCTGCAAGCATGATCAATGTCGTCATTCCAAAACCAAGCCATATCGCTGGAACGGAAATGCTGCCTAATGCAAATTTTATTTCAGTCAACCATGCAACCGGTTCAATTCCGACAACTCCAACTAAAAAGTTGGCTAACCCACCATAGTAATCATAGATGAATAAGAAAATGATAGATGCGACCACGCCAGAAATGACATGCGGAATATAAATGGAGCCTTTTAGAAAACCGCTTACTTTTCCACCGACCGTTTTGATCAAGTTTGCGAACAAAAAGGCTAAGACAAATTGAACAGGAATGACTATAAGTGCAAATTTCAATCCTACCCAGAGCGACTTGTAAAATTGATCATCATAGATCACCGCTTTAAAATTATCAAATCCGACGAAAACCGAATCCTGATAAAAATTCCATTGATAGAAGCTTACAAAAATCGCGTATATCAGAGGAATGACAACGAATGTCGACAACAATACAAGTAGTGGAAGAAGCATGAGATATGCGGTTGTCGTATCTTTCTTTTTCATGAAATACATATTTTTTGCCATAGTCACCCACCCTATTAAGTGAAACTTTCATCAGAGGGGGACCCTTTGTCCCCCTTTGATGATGAATTGGATAATCGGGGTGTTCACGTCCTCCAGTATGAAACATCACCTTACTGGAAGTCATTTGGACGGCTCCACCGGGATCAGCAGGGGTCTTGAGACTATGAATCTCTCGACCATCTAATCTAGCTTCTTACCTTATCATTGGTTTGGATTTGTGCCTGCATAATTGTTTACTTTGATATATTCATTTATTTCTTTCTCAGCAATAGCGAGGGATTCTTTTACATTTTTCTTATTCAAGTAAACCCTTTCAACAGCATTTGCATACGACATACTGAAATCCCAGGCATAGATCGGCTCAGCGACCGCATATGGTACTACTTCTTCTGCAATCATTTTTCTCCACTCATCATTTTGGGCATCAGGATCAGATTTCAAAGCTTCATCCACTGACTTGCGTGCAGAGAATTTGGAAAACTTGGTTACATTTTTAAAGAAATCGATCATGATCTCAGGATCGTCCGCAAGTAAATACGAAATGAAATCCGCAGCCTCTTGAGGATGTTCCGAATTGCCGTCAATCGTTAAGGTCCATCCACCTAAAGAAGCTGTTGGTACGTCTTGATTGCCATCTGGTGTCGGTACCGGAGCAATGCCGATTTTGTCCAATACATCTGGATAAGAATTACGGAGCTCACTGATTCCCCATGATCCATTAATTTGCATAGCTGCACGGCCCTCAGCCAATGGTTTAATGTCTGTATATGGCCCTGGTGCTTGCTTTGGAAGTATGCCTTCCTTATACAAATTGCTCCAGAATGTAAGCAATTTTTCATATGGTTCTGAATTGATGGTTGCCTCAGACCAATCTTCATTGACAGGGGATCCGCCGACCATGGCTTGCAACCCCCAGTGTGTCCATCCGAGTTCTGTTGTATTTCCAGCTGCAGCCAATCCAACCCGTTTACCTTGTTTCAGCTTCTTCCCATACTCGATCCATTCATCCCAAGTCTTAGGTGGCGAATCCGGATCTAATCCTGCTTCCTCAAAGAAATCCTTTCGGTAATATAAAATCGAAGAAGGCTCCAATAGCATTGGATAGGCATAATGTTTTCCGTCATACGAAACGAATTCATTCACATTCTCGTATAAATCTTCCCAGATTTTTGAATCGACATAGTCATCTAAAGGTTTTATCGTTCCTTGTTGAGCGGAAAAAATGATTTTATTATAATTCATCGTTGTGATATCCGGGCTCGTCCCTGCTGCTTGAGCTGCCTTGATTTTTTGGTCCCACGCATCTCCAGGAATGAACTCGACTTTGACTACTACATCGTCTTGTGACTTGTTGTAAGCATCAATGTTTTTCTTGAACCAATCAGCTGAAAGATCATCCCACTGAGGAGTCCAAAAGTTCAACACGGTTTTCCCGTCCGCCGTAACTTCCTGACTGGCATTCCCTTCTGGACCAGTGCCTGTACATCCAGACAATACAGTCGATACAATCATCAACACGGCAATAAAACCTACCAAGTACTTTTTACGCATTTCGACAACCTCTCCTCTTCTGGATCATTTGATTACACCTTGATCAACATTCCTTCCTTACTTGAAAGTCAAAGGGACCTCCAAATCATAAGCCTCCCCCCTTAAGAGATCATTGCAAAACTTCTTTCGCCTTTATAAATTCTTCCACCTCTTCAAAATGAGGCAATGATGGTATGGCCCCCTGTTTGGTAACCGCTAATGCCCCTACTGCATTCGCATGTTTCACTGCATCAACTAACGATTTCCCGCCTGTAATCCCGACCGATAACGCTCCATTGAAGGCATCTCCTGCTGCCACGGTGTCATATGGCGTTACTGGGAATCCAGGAACATAAGTCGTTCCCGACTTGTCCACGATCAGGGCACCCTTTTCACCCAACGTAATGATGACATGCTGAACCCCTTTTTCCAGAAGTAATCTTCCTGCTTTCTCTGCATCCTCTTTGGTATGGATTTTAATACCTGTCAGGATTTCAGCTTCGGTTTCATTCGGTGTCAAATACGTGATTTTTTTCAACAGATCATCACTCAGCTTTTGTGCAGGAGCCGGGTTCAATATGATAGGGACCCCTGCATCATCCGCATATGTAACTGCTTTTTCAATCATCTCCAGATCCATTTCCAATTGCATGAGGACGATATCAAAATCGTTTATCATACCTCTTATTTGTTCGAGGTCCTTTGCTTTAAAAGATAAATTCGCCCCTGGTATGATAACGATCCGGTTGTTGCCGTTCGCCTCGACCATGACAAGGCCGACCCCTGTGGAATTCTCGAGATCACGCTGGATATAATTCGAGTTCACTTTTTCCTGATTCAATACGTCAATGGCCTCATTGCCAAACTGATCCACCCCGACCATCCCTGCCATTGTGACATTTCCTGAAAGCCGGGCAGCTGCTACAGCTTGATTCGCTCCTTTTCCTCCCGGAAATCTCAATAATGCTTTTCCTATGATGGTCTCCCCATTCTCAGGTACTCGAGGCGTCCTGACGACCAAATCCATCATAAAACTACCAATCACCAATATACTCACACTTCATCTACATCCTTTGTCGAAAAATTCTGAATCCTATGTGTAAACGTTTACACATTAGCAAAAAATATATCAATGTATTTTGTGTAAACGTATACATATTGCGTCAAAAATTTTTGTTTCATATGTAAACGTTTACACATTTTGTGAAAAAAATATAAATCGACTTCGATTATTTCTTAAAATGATGATAATATACTTTTCGATATTTTTCAATCTTTTTTTCAAAATTTTCTAACATCGGTGCCCGGCACTTTTTAAGAACCGTTGGGGCACAAGGGGTAAATTGTCGTGCCAGGCACCAAAATTCCGGATTTAAATGGCTTGGATTTTTGGCCACTCAAGTTCGAGTTCTTGTTTGCGGAGGAGGGTTTGATAGTCTTGTAGATGCTCTTGAGTGTGCCGGACTGCTCGAGGTTCGATGCTTTTTTCGTGAGCATATGCCGCTAAATAACCTGCTGATTCACCGATGTTCCATTCGACGGGATGGACGCGGAAGCAGCCGTTCGTAATATGTGTGGCTCCGATGTTTTTGCTTCCTGCGATGAGATTCTTCATCCGGACAGGTAATAGCGTTCCAAGCGGTATTTCAAAAGGCAGACTCGGTGTATAGAACAGCTGATTGGTCACGATCGTCGGATGGAGATCGATCCGATAACAACCGATACCGACTGAATCTGTAACTTTCTTGATTCCTTTGTCTCCTCGATACTCGGCATTGATATCCTGTTCTTTCACGGTGGTTTCTGCCTTTATCCGCCGTGATTCGCGAATATAAGGATACATCGCTAACCCATCATCTGTTCCCGCAACATCCCGTCTCAACCGTAATCCTCGATAACCGATCCCACCATCATGCCTCGGTGCTTCTGTCTGCATCCAATATAGCAGGGATAAACTTAACTGCTTTGCACCCTTCAGATGTTTGTAGCGCTCATCTTCATCCACTTCATATATCGGACCGAGCCAATAATCGTTTTGCGGCCAGTTGATAAGTGACAGATCACCTTCAGCAAAGCCATCACGCAATAGACTTTTATCCAAAGCCCGTCGATATTCCCACAATGAAAACAACCCCTTTTGCGGAAAGAGCGTGAATAGCTTCGATTCCCCGGTCGCGGCATCCGGGCCGAACCAGCTTAATTGTTTATGGTCCAAGAAATCCGCCTGGTAGTTTTTCCAGAATTCATACTGCTCTGGTTTTTCAATTGTGTGATCTTCACCTTCGATATAATCCACCGCAAAACAATGAGTGATCGACTGCATATCCAGTGGTTCTGCCCCACCCTTCAAGGCATGCAGCTCTCCGGTTTCATCCTGGGATTCGGCACCCGTCACATATTCAACGCCTGCCAACGGTAAAAGATCCCCACACTCGGTTGCATCAATAAAGATCGACCCACTGATTGTTATTTCATCGCCCGTAATCAAACCTCGAATGGTAACTGAACGTATTTCATCTCCATCCGTTTCTGCTGCGATTGGTTTATGCTCCAGAAGCATCGTGATTTTACCAGTATGGATATAAGGAGCAAGTATATCATTCAACACTGCTAAAGATACCCTCGGGTCGTGGGACAGCCGGCTGACAAGCGCATTCCCGGGATTCAGCTTCGGATTACGTGAAGCCGCTTCCGTCAGCGGATAATTATTCCGATAATACTCTCGGATGCGATTGCGAAACTCCCGATACGTACTTGTGCATCCGAATTGTTCGATCCATTTATGTTCGTCCGGCGGAACGAGCTGGCTGGTCAGCTGTCCGCCAATCCGCCTCGTCTCTTCTGTCAAAATCACCTTTTTTCCCATTTTTGCAGCAGAAAGCGCGGCCATAGTCCCACCAAGTCCGCCTCCGATGACGATGATTTCACCATGCAATTCTTTATTCATAAGGAACGACTCCTTTTTAAAAATGTTATGTAAATGTATGTTGTACTTGATCAAAATCAGCAGGAAAACCTTTCATGAGTACATGAAAACTCACAAAACCGATTTTGATGTACTCATGAGTGCTTCATGAGTACGTGAAAACATACAAAACCGAATTTGATGTACCCAGGAGAGCTTCATGAGTACATGAAAACTCACAAAACCGATTTTGATGTACTCATGAGTGCTTCATGAGTACATGAAAACTCACAAAACCGATTTTGGTGTACTCAAGAGTGCTTCATGAGTACATGAAAACGCACAAAACCGAATTTGATGTACTCATAAGTGCTTCATGAGTACATGAAAACGCACAAAACCGAATTTGATGTACTCATAAGTGCTTCATGAGTACATGAAAACGCACAAAACCCAATTTGATGTACTCATAAGTGCTTCATGAGTACGTGAAAACTCACAAAACTGAATTTAATGTACTCATGAGTGCTTCCTGAGTACGTGAAAACTCACAAAACTGAATTTGATTTACTCATGAGTGCTTCATGAGTACATGAAAACACACAAAACTGAATTTGGTGTACTCATATAAAGATATTTCATAGAATCGGGCTGACCCGTAAGCCAGCCCAAACCATCATTATTTATCTTCTCTGATCATTTTCAATAAACCTGGAATCTGGTGTGGCGGCTGAGAGTCTTCTGCAAACTCTTCTTCGATGATGTCCCACCAGCCAAACTGTTCAAAATAAACAAGGTCGAAGAGCATAATCCCGTGGGACCGCTCCATCACGGATCTCAAGCCTTTACGGAACTGCTCTGGATCACCTTTGTACTGGTTCAAATAAAGGCTTCCATAAACGAAAGTGGCTTCATTCACGACATCGAAGGCGATATCCGCTGAGCCTTCAACGCTGTACCAATCCGGATTCCCGGACTCGATCGCTTCTTCCCGTGTCACATCATAAAAGTAGTTTCCTGTCATCAAGAAATCGAGCACTTCGGCATAACCGGTTTTACCGTAGTCAGGACTTGCCCAATCATAATCGGGCTGGTGCGTTCGGCTTGCCCAGTTCACACCCTCACTATAGTAAAGCGGGTACCATGCACCGACATACGTGCTGAAGAAAAGAGAAGAATCTTTTTCATGGACGAGTTCCTCTGCTTGTCGGAAGAAGTCTTGTATATTACCCGCTCTCCATTCGATCCACTTCTGATAAAGTGGTCCTGGATTACGCTCCTGCCCATTTTCCGTAAACTCGATGCTGAAAATATCCTCCGGCCAGTTCGTGACGCTTTCACCGATATACTCTTCGAAACGCTCACGGCTCAAATCACTGAAATCGGCATTGATGTTCGAGTAACGCGCACGATCCAGTACGATCCCGTCGATGTCATAGTTGTCGATCAACTCTTCAATGATACTCAACTCGTAACTTCTCACGTCTTCACGGATCGGATTGGTGAATGTTGAAAACGAAGGGTATTCCGATGCCGGGACCAATTCCGTTTTTGAAGCGGAATAGTCGATTTCATCTCCGACTTGGACATTTTCGTTCAGCCATGTCCGTGCTTCACCATGCCCGGATAAGACGACACCATTTTCCGGAACTTCAACAGCTGGAGCACCATATGTACGGTCCACTTTTTCAGTTACGACTCCATCTGTGATCTGGACTTCGGTACCCCATTGGTTAGCAGGAGACACATCATATTCAGAAGGTGTATACATGACCAACTGGTTCGAACCTCTTGTCGTGTTCACTCCCGTTATGTCGAATGTTTCTCCATTTTCAGCTTCTGCAACTCGTGAAGCCATGTAAAATGTCGTCTGCCACTCCGGGTTTTCAAAGGCCGGGCCATCTTTATAATCGTTGTTCCCTTCCGAAAAGACATTCACGTTCGCATGGACCTGGATTCCATACTTATGTGCTTCCTTTATCACTTCTGTAAGCAAGTCATATCCTTCAGGGAACTCGTCGTATTTCGGAATCTCTGATGTGCTCATATGCGGGGCGATTTCACTCAAGTACCCGACAAATCCAGTGTAGTTCTTTACGTCGAGGATGATCGTATCGATGTTTGCATTTGCGGTCTTTTCAACAATGTTTTTCACTTTTTCCGGCGTGTTCAGATTCTGGATGTTCGCCGAAAGGTCGTACCATAAAATCCTTGCTTTCTTGTCATTTTCATTCACGAGGTCTTGAAGCACTTGATGCCTTGATTTGTCATTTCCAGTTGCTGTTGCCGGTATGACCAGGCTGAACAGCAAAACAACGGACAGTAGAACACCGAATAGTTTTTTCATCAAATCCCTCCGAATTTTCAATTGAACAAGATCCAGCTGCAGCGGTGAGAATAAGGAGAATCGTTCAGATGTCGGTTCAGTGAACCACCTCCTTAAGATTTGCCTGGTTTCCCTCCAGCTCAATCACCAGACCGATTTCAAACGTCCGGTTCCAGGGAAGCGCGAGGTTTTGGATTCTTGGGGCAAAACCTTGGCAAAGTTGGAGCTTTTTCAACATCTCTCCAGCAGCTTCCATGAACTCTTGCTGTACAACTTCAAGCAACTCATCATCATTTAACCTGGATTCATCCACTCGACCCCTGACATTCTGGCGGACGACCGATTGATAGAGATAGTCATCTAAAAGGCGCAACGTCAACAATTCGAGGTGCCTTTTCCGGAAGTCGGTATCCAGCAAAAACCCATTCAGTTTCTGCAAATGGACCATGGCAGAATGAGCGATGACCGTTCCCAGGGAGTTGCCCGCCGTATTCCAGCCAGCAAAGCCTGACAGGTGGCTGAAAATCCCCGAATCAATCAATCTCGGCATAAGTGCTGGGTCGGCGCCATTCGCATACGCAAGATCGGCAACCGCTACATCTTTTCCTTTTTCAAGATAATGCTTGATCTTCAACATCCATTCCCCGAGATTCCGGTCCGTCGTGTCGACTTCATACAAACCCCTTTGTAGGGCGAGGTCCCCCTGCTTCTTCCCAGGAACATTGACCGCAAGAAGCACGTCTGCTTCTGGTGAACTTTCTACGGTAAAAGATCCGAACGCATAGACTTGGCCTTTGACAGATTCAGTGATCGGCCGGTCTTCATACATCGCATTGGACAACGCCCCTTTTTGACCACTGTAAAAAGGATGGAAGATCGGCCTCTTCACGTCTTCAAGATCATAGACCATCCTGGCGACCAACGTACTTGCCACCTCATCAGCTCCAGGGTAGATGAAAACTTTCTCATGAAGGGTACGTTTGTTCACCTCTTCCGAAAGCAATTCCTGCTCCTGGATGTTATAGCCGTATTCCGCTGTATCGTCTTGCGGGAACACAAGGGTATCAAACAAGCCAGCATCGACTTCATCCAGCAATGAAAGATTGATCGTAAAATTCCGCTCTCTCGTTTTCTTGTAATCTTTTAAAATCGTATCCGGTATCTGCGGCTTCAGCTCCTCCACCAGTTTTTTAGAGTTGAAATCCTTCGTTTTCGAATGACGATGGGAGTGATACGAGAATTGCCAGATTTCTTTCCCGTAGCGGCTCCAGTACTCCTTCTCCTCTTCATTCACATAAGAATTGGAAAGGCGCATCGTGGCACTGAATCCCATGATTTTCAGTTCCGGATTGACGGCTTTCAGTTCTTTTAAAACTTGAAGGCGGGCACGGACTTCATCTACCGTCGCCTCAGAAATCCGCGAAGAGACAAGCCCGCCATAGCCGAGCATATCGACCGATACGATAATCCCGTCTACCTCATGTGCCATTTCTCTCAACCATTTTTGCAAGTGATCAAGATTACCTGGCTTTTTTAAAAATCCGAGCTCATGACGTTCTGGTACGAGGACTTCCCAGCCACCGATTGCTGCGAGCTGCCTTGGAAGGTCGCGTGTAACCGGTCGGGCATCAACTGGCAAGAGTGCAATTTTCCGTTTCATCGGTCTCTCATCCTTTCTGTTAATCTATTATCCTTTTACGGCTCCGCTCGTCGCTCCTTTGATGAAGTAGCGTTGGAGGATGAGGAAGAAGATGATGATCGGCAGGACTGAAATGACGGAACCGGCCGCAATCATCCGCCAGTCTGCCGAAAACAGTCCGGTGAGCGCGTTCAAACCTAGCGGCAGGGTGTACATCTTCTGATCATCGAGAATGATCAACGGCCACAGGAAGTCTCCCCATGCCATCACGAATGTGAAAATCGCGAGCGTGACCATCGACGGTTTTACAAGCGGAAGCAGGATCCGCCACCAGATCTGGAAACTGTTTGCGCCGTCCATTCGCGCTGATTCATCAAGTTCATATGGAATCGTGATGAATGCCTGACGCATCAGGAAGATTCCGAATGCCGTCGTCGCATGCGGCAGGATCAGACCGGCATACGTGTTTTTCAACCCAAGATCGAGTGACAGGATATAGATCGGTATCATCAACAGCTGGAACGGAATCATCATCGTACTGATGATCAGGATGAAAATGATGTTTTTCCCTTTGAAATTCATTCTTGCCAGCGGATAAGCGGCAAACGAACAAAACAAGACGTTAAGGAGTACCGTGAAAAAGCCGACGATCGTACTGTTCATCAAATATGTCCAGAACGGGAACGCATCCATCACCCTTGAAAAATTGCCCAGCGTCGGGCTTTCCGGAATGAATTTCGGCGGGTAACTGAAGATGTTTTCATGCCCTGATTTCAATGCGGTCGCAAGGAGCCATAAGAATGGACCGAGCATACCGATGGCTACGATGATCAAGAGTAGGTAGATCAACAGTTTTTTGATACGGCTTTTCGTTTTTACATTCATCATCGGACGGGTCTGTGTGGCGATGGATCGTTTTTTATCTGTAACAGGCGCTTCCATTTTTCTCCCCCCTTATGCTACGTTTTCTTTCCTGCCCATCAGTTTCAGATTGACGACTGAAAAGATGAGTGTGATGAGAAAGAGTACGACGCCGGCAGCACTTGCATAGCCCATGTTCAACTTTTCAAATGCCTCTTGATAGATATAAAATACGAGCGTTTTCGAACTGTTCAGCGGACCGCCGCCTGTCATGATGTAGATCTCTTCAAACACTTTCATCGCGGCAATCGACGACATCACCGTGACGATGATGATCGATGGCATCAACATCGGGATTGTGATTCGGATCGTCTGCTGCCACTTGTTCGCCCCGTCGATTTCTGCCGCTTCGTATAGGTTGGATGGGATGGACTGAAGCCCTGCCAGATAGATGACCATGTAATACCCTAAGCCCTTCCAGACCGTTACGGCCATCACAGCAAAAAGGGCCGTTTTTTCTGACGTAAGCCAGTGGACTGGGCCGTTGATCATACCGACCACCTCTAGTAAGTAGTTAAGAACTCCTTTCTCGGCATAGACCCATTCCCACGTGATCCCGACGACGACCCATGAGGTGACGACAGGTATGTAATAAGCTGAACGGAAAAATCCGATGCCTTTGAGCTTTTGATTGACGAGGATCGCGAGAAAAATCGGCAGGATGATGAGCGCCGGAACAACGCCGACAAGATAAATCAGCGTCTGGATCAGCGTTTTCCAAAACATGCTATCATCGAAAAGTTTCTCGTAATTTTCAGTGCCGACGAAGGTTGGATCGACAATCATGTTGTAGTCGGTAAAACTTAACCAGATGGCTTGCAACAACGGATAAAAAATGAATGCTCCCAAAATCACACATCCTGGCAGCAAAAACAAATACGGTGTCAACGCGTTACGCTTCACAATCTCCCCCCTTACTCAATGCATCGAACAACAGCTTAGCCGAGCCGATCATCCCGGCTTTGTTCCCCAGCGTTGCTGCAAGAACATCCAGCTTTACTTCTTTTTTGTGCAATTTTTGTTGGAGCGTCGGCCACCACTTGTCCTTCGACTCGATCACCCCGCCGCCGATGATCACGGCTTCCGGATCGATGCTGACGGAAAGGTTATAGATGACAAGCGTAAGATCATCGATGTACCTCTCGACGACAGGCTGGATTTCTTTTTCGCCAGTGTGGAAAGCTTCAAACACTTCTGCTCCGTTTTCATAGGTTCGGTTTCCGGATTGTTCATTCGCGAGACTTACTAATGCAGTGCCCGAAAGATATTGTTCAATACAACCGCTATTTCCACAGTTACATGACCGTCCCTCTGGATAGAGGATGACGTGGCCCCATTCACCGCCGTTCCAATGATTTCCTCGGAAGATTTTCCGATTGACCATGTTCGCCCCGCCCACACCAGTCCCAAGGGTCAGGAATGTGACTGAATCATAGTTCTCTTTTTTATTCCACCACTCTCCTGCCAGTGCTGCATTCGCGTCATTGTCGACGACAGCAGGAAGTGAATATGTATTTTCGATAAAATCGCGCAAGTTAATGCCCTGCCACCCGGGAAGATTGGCTGTACTATAAACGACTTCACCAGTTTTAAAATCAACTCTGCCGGCGGTGCCGATCCCTATTCCAGTGATCTCTTTATCTTTTTCAAACAAGTGATCGATCGTGGCGGTCAATGAGGCAAGGATTCCTTCCCGTCCCTCGGTCACATTGGTCGGTGTGGTGCACTGGTGATGGATTTTTCTGTTTTCGTCGACGATAGCCCCTTTAATTGCAGTACCGCCTATATCGATTCCGATCGCTTTCATCTTTTCACCATCTTAATAGATCTTATTTACTACGGATTGTGCGGTCTTTTCTTTCATTTCTAAGGATTCCTGTTTGTGTTTGAGTGCAAGCCCTGTACATAAAAGATCGATCACGAATAGCTGTGAGATTTTTGCGGCAAGGGAACTTCCTTCTAGAGGCGATTCTTTTCCTCCGTTGATCAGGACAGCATCTGCGATTTTAGTGATCGGTGATCTCGCATGGTACGTGACGGCTATCGTTTTCGCGCCATTTTCCTTTGCGATTTTTAATGAATCGATTGTGTCCTTCGTGCTACCGGATACGGTTATGCCGACGACAAGATCATTCTCTGATAGGGTTGCGGCTGTCATTGACTGTAGATGCGGATCGATTACTGCATCCACTCTTCTTCCGATCCTGAGAAAACGGTTTTTAGCATCGAGCGCGGTCAATCCGGAAGTACCGACTCCGAAAAAGTGGACGGACGACGCTTGATCGATCATGTCGATCGCTTTATTGATGGCCTCTTCACTGTTCATGGAGACGGTTTCATGGATCGCATCGATCGTATAGGAAGAAATCGTGGTGAACAGATCATTTTGTACAGCGTTACCCGATTCATCTCCAGTCTTGTTCGCTAAATCCTTTGCAATCGCCAGCTTGAATTCTTGATAGCCCTTCAACCCGATTTTCCTGCAAAAACGCAGGACGGTCGTTTCTCCGACCTCTGCTGCATCTGCAAGATCCGTGACAGAGTAGTAAATCACCTGATCAAGCTGTTGCATCACGATGTCTGCAACCTTTTGCTCCGACTTGGTCAAAGCAGGAAAATAACTGTTAATCAACCCTTTTATATTTCCGGTCCGATTCGCTTGTTTCACTGTCATCCGCATAGCCTTCTTTCTTTAACAGATTTGTGTATCTCCTGGTGATTTCCTGAGGTCTTGTGATTGCTGAACCTACCACAACACTATGTGCACCGAGTTGTAACGCTTTTCGTGCCTCTTCTGGTGAGTGGTATCTTCCTTCCGCAAACACCGGTACGGTCAGACGTTTTGCCAACTGTTCCACTAGTCGAAAATCCGGTGTATCGATCGATGGAGAATAAGGTGTATAACCGGAGAGGGTCGTTGAAATGCAATCCGCTCCTGTCGCAGCCGCTTTCAGCCCTTCTTCAACAGTCGAAACGTCCGCCATCACCACTTTTTTATGACGATGGATATAGGTGATCAATTCGGCGACGGTCTGTTCGTAGGGGCGCGTCCTTAACGTTGCATCGATTGCGATGATGTCAACGTCCACTTTGATCAATTGGTCAATTTCTTTGGCAGTTGGGGTGATGTAGACTTCACTGTCGGGATAGGATTTTTTCACCAGTCCGATGATGGGGAGGTTCGTCATCTTCTTGATTGCCACGATATCTTCAGCCCCGTTCGCTCTGATGCCGACAGCACCGCCCATTTCAGCAGCCTGCGCCATCTTCGCCATCACTTCCGATCCGTGAAGCGGCTCATCCTCCAGTGCCTGGCAGGAAACGATCAGTCCTCCTTTTACTTGTTGAAAAATCGTTAATGGTTCCATCTCTCTACATACCACCACTCTTTGAACTCATTTTGTTGGAAAAAGAAGAAGGGGAAGACGATTTCCCCTTGTATTCTTCCTTATTGGGATAGGATTTCGTTCCATTCTTTCTCAGCTTGTTCTACCGCTTCTTCAGGAGTCATTTTACCAAGCATGGCCGCATGTAAAGCTTCATTGATCGATGTTTTCAACTCTTCGTAATTTTCCATTGGCGGTACGAGGACTTCACTTTCCTTCAACTGCTCAGCAGAAACGATTCGAGCTTCATCAATCGGGGTCGGATCTTCAGGAAGCTCATTGAAATACGGATCGTCTAACGCACTTTCGATTGAAGGAAGGATAGGGACGATCTTATCGAACTCAACCTGATTTTCAGCATTGGTGATGAAAAGAGAGAACTTGACCGCTTCCTCCTGGTGTTCACTCTGTTTCGGAACGACGAGGTTCATCGCTGCTGTATTCTTTTTGCCTGATGCGCCGGTGATTTGTGGTCCTGATTTTGTTGCTTTTAAGATATCAGGTGCGTTCTCTTCCACCTTGTTCAGGAATTGCGGTCCTGACGCTAAAATGGCGAGCTGGCCGGCCTGATACATATCAATTGCTTTTCCGTGTCCTTCTGTCAGTACTTCACGCGGAATCAAGTCATCCTGGTAAAGATCCACGAAGAATTCAAATGCTTTGATTCCTTCAGGCGTGTTGAAAGCTGCTTTTGTCATATCTTCGTTTGTCAGATCCACATCCATCATGACGAGGGTTTCGAGCAAGTGGCTTGCATCGAGCGGCGGGAAGAACGCGTATTTTCCCGTCTCGTCTTTTATCGTTTTCGCAACATCTTTAAGCTCATCGAACGTTTTTGGAGGTGAATCCGGATCGAGTCCAGCTTCTTTAAAAATATCTGTGTTGTACATCGTCACCTGGGAAGAGAGATACCATGGGATCCCGAAGGTCTTGCCATCGAACGTGTTCGACTTCCAAACCCCTTCGAAATATTCATTCTTCTTTTCCTCACTAACCACTTCGTCCATATTGATGAGAGCATCCAATTCAGCTAGTTTCGATGCGAATTGTGGGTTGAGGTTGGCGACATCCGGAGCTGTTTTCGAAGCGACTGCCGCTAAAATTTTCTTTTCCGTATCCGCCCAAGGGACATCGACCCATTTCACTTTGATGTTTGGATTTTCCTCTTCAAAATCTGCGATCACGCCATTGATGTAGTCATCGAATGTTGGAGAAAGCTGCATCGTCCAGAATTCGATTTCGACTTGTTCCCCTTCTTCCGAAGTTTCAGCACTTTTACAGCCTGAAATGATAAGAGCTGTGATCAACAATATGGACATTAAAAATGACCACTTTTTCATAAAATCCCCCTCTTTTCCGTTTCGTTTTCCTGGTGGGCGAAATATGACAACGCCCTTTTCAGATCATTTTTCCAAAAACTCCAGAGATGGCTTTCATCTTCTTCGTAGTATGTAAGGTTCGTTTTTGCCTGTTGGAAGGCGTGTGCAAGTTTTCGGTTATTCGTTGTGATGTCGAGCGTCTTCCCGCTGATTTGAGATTGAAAACCATCTTCATGCACCCCATACACTTGATACACGTGCCAGTTTGATCGGGTTTCCTCTTTTACTTTTTGTATGAGTGGTTCTTCGATTGCTGCAGATTGAAGCAAAAGGTGTGTCCAGACTGATGGTTGTTAGAGCGCTAGCGCTAGACTGACGGCAGCTCCGAGTGAATCACCGAGCAGACCCATTTTTGTGATGTGTTTTCTTTGTTGAGTGAATTTCGTTTGTACGAAAGGTAGTAATTCTTGATGGAAAAATTGGAGATAATCTGAGTGGTGTGTACCTTCTGGGTGGTAAAATTGATAACGCTCATGTGAGGTTCCTGGTGGAATAAGGATCATGGCAATGTTTCCGAATCGACTATTGTTCTGATTGAGCAATCCTGTGAATTGTTCCTTCAAGCTTCCTAACTCTAAGTAATCTTCCCCGTCCTGCACAAAAAGCAGGCTGCAATCATCCCCTTCATATTTGAAGTGCTCGGGGTGAAGGAAAATCACTTTTTGCTCCCTGTTCAAGATGGTGCTGGAGATTACACTTTCCTCTAAAGCAACGCCCATTCAACCCCTCCCAAAATTTGTTACCAACATAATAACACAAATTTTCAGAAATATGGATAATTTCTCTAAAAATGATAAAAAAGGCGGATATAATCTCCAAAACAATGATAATGTACCAGGCACCGATTAAGAAGCCTTGCGTGGTGCGGATTCCTGATCGGTGCCTGGTACACTTTTGAAAGTGTTGCTGCGCAAGGGATTGAATTTGGTGCCAGGCACACTTTGAAAACCCTTGTGCGGCTTGGGTTCTTTTTCGGTGCCTGGCACCTTCTGAGAACCGTTGGGGCGCAAGGGCTGAATTGTCGTGCCTGGCACCGAAGAATGAAAGATGGCACCGAAATAATTGCGACATTTTTCGTGTTTGGTCAATCAAGCGTTTGTTTAAGTGGGGGAATCGCTGTTGTTGTGGGGTTTTCGATTTCAATCAAATGTTTGTTTAACATACAGAAAAAAGGACTAACTCTCCTCTACTTGATTGTGTAGGAGTTAGTCCTTTTCCATTTATTAATTACCGAATTTCGATTCGTATAGTTGGTAACTTTCTTCTGCAGCGTACAGCCCTACTGATTTATTCTTTTCCCAGGTTGGATCGAATTCTGAGATTGGCAGATGACGTTGACCTGGATATTTTCCGATTTCCATTGTTAGACCTGGTCGTTGATATTTGCTGATGAACCAGTCTGTCATTCCACCGCCAGATGGATTATCTCCAGCATAGATCATTTGATAACCAGTCATATTGCTGACTTCGCTGGCGATCCGATGATCTCGGTCATATTGTGCCCCTGTTTGTTTATAGTTCCAATAAATAACTTCTCCAGCGCTATGATAAGGGACAGCAATTTCAGGCATAATCGATTTTGTAAAGTTCACAACAGCCCTGACTTCTGATGCGCTATGAGGTGCTACTCCTTTGTAAAAAGCCCAGCTTGGTTCGGGGCGAGCATCCTGGATGTTGTTCCAATCCGCATTGTAATTCCGGTTCAAATCGACGCCTTTAGCATTCGCTTTCCACCTCGTAAAATCAGTACTTCCCTCGTTCATCCGGATCAAATCGTCATGTACACTGTCCGGGAAAGGCTCCAAACCACTCTGTTGTAACGTAACGCCATCTGGATTGACCATCGGAACAAACCACATCGTTGTTTTATCAAGGACTTCTTTTACATTATAACCATCGATCGTGCTGCCAGCTTGATAGGCCCGAGCATACTCATCGATCATGTACATGTTGAGGTTGGTCGTCAGCCATTCTCTCGCATGATGAGAACCATTAATAAAAACGGATGGCCCTCCAGGATCCTTGTTCCCAAGGGAAACAGCATAGATATTGCGACCGTACTCACTCTTCCCAATCACTTTATAGTTTATGAGATTAGGATGTTTTTCAGCTAGTAGTTTAATATCACGGACCATCTCAGAGTATGTATACGTTTGATGGGGATCTACTACACTTTCATGGGCACTAGTAGACGTTGGAAACAATAATATGCTTCCCAACAGGATAATGGAAAAATACGTGAGAGTGTGTTTCAGATTGAACTTCTTCAGATTCATCGTTTTAGCTCCTCCTATAATTATGTAAAAATAGTAAATTCAGTTGGTTATCTTGTTTTGGTAACCGACTCTCCATCCTTCCGAATCTAATAAGATTACAGAAAATCCCTGTAATACATGGAGTCAGACCGCATTCCACACCCAACATTCCATAGTTGTATTGTTATATCCTGCAAACTTTTCAAAGCAAATAAAATCAAAACTATTTAACTACGAACCAAGTAGGTCAAGCTGAGTGCGTGCCTGGCACTTATTAGAAACCCTTGAGCCACAAGCACTACAGATTGGTGCCAGGCACCGAATGAAAAGCCTTGGTACCATTGCCTTCTTTTTCGGTGCCTGGCACCTTTCGAGAACCGTTGGGGCGCAAGGGATAAATTGTCGTGCCTGGTACATAGTGTTCAATAAAATACCCGATCGTACATGAGAATCGATGTACGATCGGGTCGTCTCCTACTTCAGTTATTTTATTGATATTCAAGTTGTGCCACTGTATAACTGAACGTGCTGGAACCCTTCAGAGCCGAAGTGGAATTGGATCTCAAATGGTTTTTCATCGTAATTATAGCTGTATGTGTTATACAAGGCAGGTGGCTCGAATTCGTACTGGTACTCTTGGAGTCTTTCTTTCAACTCTTCTTCTGATATTTCCTCCGCCTTTTTTATTTGTATGACATATACTGTTTCTCCTTTGAACTTTATAAGAAGATCCTCATAAGTTAACGAAGGTAGATCATCACTTTGAGGAGTTCCGGGATCATTTTTCATCGGCTTCCCTAAATGTTGAATGACTTCTTCTTTTGTGGAATTATAAAGCGGGTCGAATGTATTCATTTTATATCCGGTTAATTCTTGTGCAAGACTTACAGGTGAACTTGGTTCATCACCTGGTGAATTACTAGGTTCTTCTTCATTTTCTTGGGTGCTGGCTTCTTCATTATTTTCAACAGTCTCATCATCACTCACAGCGTTTGTATCAGCGTAACCCGCAGGAATATCAATCGTAAATTGGTCGGCTACAAGATTGGGCTCTATGGTCATTCCTTTTGTTGTGACTGTTTGGATGATTTCATTATTTTTCCATACAGTTAACCCCAAAACGATCCCGGTGTCTTCCATGATTTCCATTCTGAATTTTTCAGTGTCTTTTTTTCCCTCAATCATAACAGCGTCTTGGTCTTTGCTATCCTCATTCTGCTTTATCTCCCAGGTCTCAAAAGCTTGAAGATACGTGTTTGCTAACTCTTTAGGATATAAATAGGTTGAGTAGGCTTGTAGCTCTGGTTCGAAGTCTACACCTGCTGTTTTTGTATAGGTTTGTTTTTTATGATCGACCATCATTTTTTCATGATCTTTTAAAACAATCTCTATATCGGAATCATTGTTTTGGATATGTTCGTAATACGATTGCAACTCTTGGTCTACCGCAAAGTTTACAGTTGTAATATCATCAGCTTCTTTATTTTGTATAGTGTAGCTTCCCTCAACAGTTTTAAAGAAAGGAGCAGTATTCAACATTTTATTATAAATTGCTTGTTGGGAAGTGGTTTCTTGCGGAACTTCAATTGGCGGTTTATCCGTTTCTTCCGGTCCTGGATCAGCTGGTTGATTAGCCAGCTCTCCATTGGAAATATAAAAATATAAAAATGAAGCGAATGCCAACAAGGCAATCAGAGATAAAACAGGTTTATAAAACTTCCCTAAAGTAAAAAAGTTCGTATTCTTATTCAGTTGCTCCTTGTTCAATTGTTCAATGATCCTTTTTTCTCTTTGTTTATCAAATGTATTTTTGTCAAAAACATGTTGATCAAGTGATGTTTTCAAATCTTCAAGCTTATTCCCCATTGGATGAGCTCCTTTCTAATTCCTTTTTCAAAATGGAGCGAGCTCTTTGCAACCGTGTCTTAACAGTAGCTTCTTTCATATTCAATAAATTGCTGATTTCTTTTATCTTGAGATCCTCGTAATAATGTAAAATGATGATCTCACGGTATTTGACTTGTAATCGGAAAACACTTTGGGACAGCTCATCATTGTTGTTGAAAATCTCGTATTCATCTCGCTTCTGTTTTGTCGGAAAGAAATTAGACAAAACGACTCTTTTAAAATAAGAGGATTTCAAGTAATCTTTGCATTGATTTGCAGTAATTTTATAGAGCCATGTTTTTAAGGACGAATCACCTCTGAATGATTGAAAGTTACGAAACGCTTTTAAAAATACTTCTTGAACAATATCCTCAGCTAATCCCCAATCTTTAACATAACTGAATGCAAAATTGGTCATCTGTTTGCCGTATGTGGTGACAGCTTCACACATTATCTCTCTATCTTGATATGAGTCGGCTTTTGCATATGCAGGTTTACCACTATTACTCGAGTATGGCAAAATCAAACAACTCCCTCCCCCTTTATACTACTATGACGAGGAAGGACATGGAAAAAGATTCAAAAAAGAAGAACTAATGTAAAACGTCTATACGCGTGCCAGGCACCGAACGAAAACCCTTGAGCTGACTGGGTGCTGTTTCGGTGCCTGGCACTTATTAGAAACCCTTGAGCCACAAGGACTACAGATTGGTGCCAGGCACCGAATGAAAAGCCTTGGTACCATTGACTTCTTTTTCGGTGCCTGGCACCTTTCGAGAACCGTTGGGGCGCAAGGGATAAATTGTCGTGCCTGGTACAGAGGTTTTATTATGATGAGCGACATTTTTTGCGTTTGGTCAATCAAATGTTTGTTTAAGGGGTTAGAGTGGTTGATGTGGTGGGGTTTTGGATTTCAATCAAATGTTTGATTAAAAATAGAAAGCCCAGTTGAACAACGGTTTGTTCAACTGGGCTTTCTCTACATCTATCATCTCGGCAGTTTGAAGAATGTGGTGTTTTCGCTGTAGTTACCTGCTAGTCTTCCGAGTGGTTGGAGTTTTTCCAAATTGACTTTGTATGGCTCGACATAGTATTCATCCTTGATGTGATAGTGGATCATTTCGCCGAGGATGAGGTGGTCGGATCCGAGCTGGATGATGTCATGCAGCTTGCATTCCATCTGGATCGGTGCTTCATCCACCCGCTTTGGCTTAACGACGGCACTTTCTACTGGGGTCAATCCAGCCTCCTCGAACTCGTCCACCTCGCTTGGGAGGTTTTCTGAGCTTTTTTGCATCTGATTCCCTAATTCAGAAGGCACTACATTGATGACGAATTCTTTCTGCGACCGGATATTCATAAGTGTATCTTTTTCCGTACCTGCTCGTTCTCCTACACCAGGCCCGATCGAAATCGCCAGAATCGGCGGTTTTCTGGAAGCTACCGTAAAGAAACTGAATGGAGCAAGATTCATTTTCCCTTCCTCAGAAATGGTCGAAACCCATGCGATCGGCCTTGGTACCACCGATCCTGTCAATAATTTATAAACTTCTTTTGTCCCTAGTTGTGATGGATCAAATTCCATTTTCTTTTCCCTCCTCTATCCATATATCAGGAGTCTGTTAAACTCGTTTTCCGGACATGGCGCGAAAACATCGTTAACAGTACTATTACAATACCCATAATTGCCGTGATTGAAAGCCACCCTGCTGTGTAATGCCCGTTCTGGTCGACCATCAAGCCGAAAATAGGCGGTATGAAAATGACGCCCATCGAACCTAACGTGATGCTGAATCCGCTCGATAGTCCGGTTTGTTCTTTCGGAACGAGTTCTGACGCGATATTCATCCAGATCCCGTTGAATCCCGAAACGCAAAATCCGAACACGATAATGATCGGAACCAGTACGAAGAAAGGAGTACCTTCTGGCAAAAAGGCGACGGTCGTACTTGCAACCGCTGCTAAAACGGCGATGATGTAGACAATAATCAATCGTCTTCCGTTGAACAACCTGTCACTGATGACACCCCAACCGATTCTTCCTAGCGAACCGCTCACCTCTGATATGACAAGCAGTATACCAGATAAAAACAGGCTGATCCCCATTTTTTCATAAGCGAACAGAACAAGGTACGTATTGAGGCACATCTGCGAGCCGTTCAACCCCATCGCACTCAAACTGATCAACAGCAATGGTTTGTTTTTTCCCATTTTCAAAAGCGATCTGCTAAAGAACGATATGCCTACTTTTTTTCGAGGCTTCAAGCTTCCCAATGGATCCCTGTAAAAAGCGAAAGCGACAAAACCGGTGATGACCAAGCCAATGCATGCGATCAAAAGAACCGGACGCCATCCGAATTCAGCTGAGAGCGGCAGCAGCAAAAACCCTGCCATGGCGGAGCCGAACGTGATGCCCATCTGCTTGATGCCCATCGCTGTCCCTCTTTGCGTTTGAGAAAACCAGTATATGATGCCTCGATTCGAAGTTGGATGCATCGCGCCGTATCCGAGTCCGCCGATCAAGACTAAAAGCAGGACGAAAACGAAATTCGTCAGCATCGTCATGATCAGAAAACTGACGCCCAGGCAGAGCGAGAGCATCAAAAGCAGCCGCCTGGACCCGATGAAGTCCGCCATGAATCCAACTGGAATTGATGCTAAAGCCTGCCCGATAAAAAGTGCAGATGGCAGCAGCCCGATTTCTGCTTTTGTAAGGGAAAGATCATCTCCGATCAATATTCCCAACGGTCCGAGGCTCCGGCCGACGAACGCCACCATCAACTGAGCAATAAGAAGCCACAGCAGCATACGCCATGGCTCTATGGAAACTCTTCGTTCTGCTTTAAGCTCAACCGTGTTCACATCAATCATCTCTTTACTACTAATCTTTTTTTAAAAATCTACTTTTAAATGGAAATCCTATTATGCCTCGATTTTCAATGATGTCATCTCGTCCGCCTGACCTTCCTGCTTAGAAGACACAGGTACGAGGACGGATCCGACTACGGCTACACCGAAGTTCACCAACAGCCCGATGACACCACCGTGGATGCCGTATACGGTGCTGTGCCCAGAGAGCGTCATTACTCCGGCGATGATGGCACCTAAGAGCATTCCCCAGAATACAGGCTTTGCAGAAAGCTTTTTCCAGTACAGCCCTAAGATGAAGGCTGGGAAAACCTGTACGAGTAATTCGAATTTTAACACGAAAATCTGATAAAGTGTTCCTGGAGGATTCCAGGCGATCAATAGCAAGAGAATGACTGCGATTACGCCAGCCACTTTCCCGACCAGGACTTTCTTATGTTCCGAAGCTTTCGGGTTGATGAAGTTCCCGTAAATATCATTGGAAACCATTGACGAAAAACTGAGCAAAACTGAGTCGGCTGTGGAAACGATCGCCGCAACAATCCCACCGAAGAAGAGGATCATCACCCAGTAATAGAACGAATTGATCGAAGCGATTTCGTTCGCCATCATCCCGACGAGTTGTTCTGAGTTGGCTTCATTCAACCCTGGGAACATCGAAATCCCGATGATTCCGATCACGAATACCAAACCAGTTGTAACTGGAGGCATCCACGCCATACGCGCAAAGGATTTCTTCAATGTCTTTTCACTTTCAGCCGAATAGATCCGCTGGACCGCATGCGGATAGATCGCCGCACCACATCCTACAAGCAATAAGATGCTGAACCAGTTGACCGAAGTTTCCATTGCAGGTAACCCGACTTTGGCAGGTTCTGAATCCATGATGAAAGTCGTGACATTCGTGAGGTTTCCTCCGACGAGATAGAGTGCCCCTCCAAGGAAAACAAGGATTCCGACCATCAGCACAATCCCTTGCATGACATCTGTAAAGGCGACGGCCTTCATTCCGCCCATCCACTCATACGCCAGCATGACAAGGATAAAAGCGATGACGGCAACCTGATACGGGATGGTTCCCCCAGTCATTCCTGCTACCGCTTGTCCAATGGCGACAAGCTGTTCCAACAAGTAGTTCCCTAGTCCCCATAACATGAGGAACACGCCCAACAGCGTCACAGCTTTCGAGTTGAAACGATAACGGAGCCAGTCCGTCGGTGTAATGAATTTATTCCGTTTCGAAATGACGTACAACCTTGGTGCGAACAAGAGATAAACACCGATGATGATGGTCATGAACGAGACGGATTGAAGCCAGGAAAACCCGGTTCGATACGCTGTCGGCGCATATCCGACGATCGTATTTCCACTGTATTGCGTCGCATAAAGGGTAAAGAACAAGGCGATGAAGCCCAGATTTTTACCAGCGAGAAAGTACCCTGACATCGAGTGATGCAGTTTCTTGTCCCCACGACCGGATAACCAGCCGATCAGGAGCATGACCAGGGCGTAAAAGACGAGGATGATGACGCCGTCAATGCCTGAGAATGTTAGATTCATTGATCATCCACCTTCCTTTTTTCCGCTTCTTCAATGTCCTCGACGATGTGCCATTCATGTGTACATAACCAGCTCAGATACCCGCACAGGACGAGTGAAAAAATCGCCGATATGAATGCCCAAAGCGGAAACCCTAGAATGATCGGTTCGACGGCTTTTCCGGGATAGTACCATGGCACGATGGCCAGGACAATCAAGACCAGTCCAATCCAGATCCATTTCTTCTTGATCGGCTCTTTCATCTTTTCCACGTGTTACGACCTCCCTGAAATGATAGAATTTTGTGAAAATTAAGGGTAAAGAAAACTTGGCTAAGCCTAGCCTTAGGCGTAGGCTGAGCCATTCGTTCCTCGAAAAAGCAGTTGCCTTTCCTTCGTGCGGTGTATTGCTTCCAAAGAAACCAGCTTGTGCATTTATACTTTCTTTAAGTGCAAAAAATCAATAGTAAATCTTATGGTCTTTCTCAAAGGAACTGATTTTGTCGTCATGTATCAATGTAGCGCCTACTTCATCAAGGCCCTGTAAAAGTTGCGATTTTTGATAAGGCCTGATTTCGAAGGTTGTGTTGAATTCCTGTTCATCGGTGATCGTCTGTGTTTCTAGATCGACTGTAAGACGGTAACCTGGATTCTGCTTTGTCCGGCGGAAAAGAGTCTCCACTTCTTCCTCTTGTAAGACAATTGGCAGAATGCCGTTTTTGAAGCAGTTGCTGTAAAAGATATCCGCAAAGGACGGTGCAATGATGACGCGGAATCCATAATCCTCTAATGCCCAGGGTGCGTGTTCGCGAGAGGAACCACAACCGAAGTTTTTACGGGCCAGGAGGATCGAGCTTTTACGATACTCAGTCTGGTTCAATACGAATTCCGGATTTTCATTTCCATCCTCAAACCGCCAGTTATAGAAAAGAACCTCACCGAATCCAGATTTCGTAATCCGTTTCAGAAACTGCTTCGGAACGATTGCATCCGTATCGACGTTTTCGACATCCAACGGTGCGACGATTCCTGTATGCTTATTGATAGGCTTCATTCGGTGCTTGCTCCTTTCGCGCTATGACTTGCCACTGTCTCACATCTGTAAAGTGGCCTTTGATCGCTGCTGCGGCCGCCATTTCCGGACTGACGAGATGGGTGCGGGCTTTCGTACCCTGTCTTCCTTCAAAGTTCCGGTTGGACGTTGAGGCGCATCGTTCTCCAGGCCCTACGATATCGTCATTCATTCCGAGACACATGCTGCAACCCGCTTCCCTCCACTCGAAACCAGCATCCAAGAAAATTTTGTCCAGCCCTTCCTTCTCAGCTTGCTTTTTTACGAGCTGGGAGCCTGGGACGACGAGCGCCCTCACCCCATCTGCCACTTTGTATCCGTTTACAATTTCCGCGGCCTTTCTCAAGTCTTCAATCCGGCTGTTCGTACAGGAACCGATGAATACGACATCAAGCGTGAGGTCCTGGATCTCCTCTCCACCTGAAAGTCCCATATAGCCCAAAGCTTTCTGGACATTCAATTTTTGTGTGGAGTTGAATTCATTGACTTGCGGAACCTTCCTGGTTATACCTGTGACCTGGCCAGGATTCGTCCCCCATGTCACCTGAGGCTCGATTTCACTTGTATCGAATTCAACGGTGAGATCAAACTCGGCATCTTCATCGGTGTACAGCGTCTGCCAATCGTTCAGCGCTTCTTCCCAACCCTCCGCTTTCGGGGCGTAATCTTTATTTTGCAAGTATCGGAAAGTGGTCTCATCCGGTTGGATCAGTCCTGCCCTTGCCCCCATTTCGATCGACATGTTACAGACCGTCATCCGTTCTTCCATCGATAGTTTCCGGATCGCTTCACCACGGTATTCGATGACGTAGCGAGTCGCGAAGTCATGACCGAATTTACCGATCAACGATAAGATGAGGTCCTTCGCAGTCGTTCCTTGAGGGAGTTCACCCTCCGCGTTGATCGCAAGCGTTTTTGATTTGTACTGTTTCAACGTTTGAGTCGCGAGGACGTGTTCAACCTCACTCGTCCCGATTCCGAAAGCGAGTGCTCCGAATGCCCCGTGTGTCGAGGAATGGCTGTCCCCGCATACGATCGTCTGTCCAGGTTGTGTGAGGCCAAGTTCCGGAGCAATGACATGGACAATTCCCTGATGCTGGTGATGCAGATCGAACAGCTTCACCCCGAACGCTTTGCAGTTTTCTTCAAGGGTTCGGACCTGCTGCCTTGCAACTTCATCCTTGATCGGTTCATTCCGGTTTATCGTCGGGATGCTGTGATCCATCGTCGCAAACGTCAAATCCGGCCGGCGGACCTTTCGATCATTTAATCGCAGCCCTTCAAAAGCTTGTGGAGATGTTACTTCATGGACCAGGTGGAGATCGATATAGAGGATCGCCGGCTGTTCCTCTTCTCCATGAACAACGTGGCGGTCCCATATTTTCTCATACAAGGTCTTCCCCATCTCGTTCCCTCCTTTTTCAGATGATATTGGTCGCCTTCAATTCCTCAAGTTCTTTTTCAGTGAATCCTAAGAGTCTGCTGTAGACTTCCTCGTTGTGTTTCCCTGATTTTTCAGGTCCAGGGTGATTGACTTTACCAGGTGTCCGGCTTAACTTCGGCACGATCCCCGGCATCGGAAAATCCCCGAGCTGAGGATGATCGACTTTTACAATCATTTCACGTTCTTGATAGTGCGGATCTTCGACGATTTCTTTTGCGGTATAGATCATTCCGGACGGGACGCCTTTTTCCTCGAGCTTTTGGAGTGCTTCTTTAGCCGGCAGGGATTTCGTCCATTCTTCGATCATAAGGTCAAGCTGTTTCATGTTCCTGCCTCGCGCATGATGGGTTGCGAATCGTTCATCTTCCGCCAGTTCTGGTTGTCCCATCGCTTCACAAAGCCTCCTGAACACACCGTCTGCATTCGCACCGATCACGATATACGTCTCGTCTTTTGTAAAATAGATGTTGGAAGGTGCTACGCCGGGAAGGATATTTCCCATCCGCTCCCGAACATATCCAGCAAGCAGGTAATCCGGTATCAAACTCTCCATGACGGAGAAGACCGATTCATATAGTGCGGTGTCGACGACTTGTCCTTTGCCTGACTGTTCCCTCTCATGGAGGGCGACGAGACAGCCGATCGTCGCAAATAATGCGGCCAGTGTATCGCCTATCGATATGCCGATACGCGCCGGGGCACGATCCGGGAAACCGGTGATGTTACGCAATCCACCCATCGCTTCCCCAACGCTTCCGAAACCAGCGCGGTGTTTGTATGGTCCGGTTTGTCCGAAACCTGATGTGCGCATCATGATCAGCTTCGGGTTGATTTCAGATAATGTTTCATAGGACAAATTCCATTTTTCCATCGTTCCCGGCCGGAAATTTTCGATGATGATATCTGCGTCTTTCACCATTTCTTTTAAAAGCTCTTGCCCTTTTTCCTCACGCAGGTTCAAGGTGATCGATTTTTTGTTCCGGGACTGGATCGGCCACCAGAGTCCAACTCCGTCTTTCTCTTTGCCCCAGCTTCTCATTGGATCTTCTTTATCAGGGGGCTCGACCTTGATGACCTCTGCACCGAAGTCTGCGAACAATCTCCCTGAAAACGGACCAGCTAAAAGGGTCCCCAATTCAAGCACCCGCACCCCCTCGAGAGGCAAGCGTTCTTGGTTTTCACTCATATATGAAATCCTCCTTACATGGCGGTTGTCTAAAGATTCTGAATGTTGCATACAATACTAACAAACTTGTATACAAAAAATCAACGATATTTTGTAAACGCTTTATATTTGGGTGTTTTTAACTAAAAATATGGTATAAATTAGGTTATTTACCAGTGTTTTCAGCGTTGTTTTTTGAATTTATTGAAAATTACACTCTGTTTGTATACAATGAAAACGAGGTGTTGATATGAATGTATACAATTATATAAAAGATGCAATTGTGTTAGGAAAATATGAGCCGGGGATGCGGTTGACTGAGGAGCACCTTGCCAAAGAGCTGCAGATGAGCCGTACACCGATCCGTGAAGCGATCAAAAAACTGCAGGCGGACGGGCTGATTGTTCCATTGAAACGCGGCGTTAGTGTACGTAGTTTTACGAAAGAGGATATCCGTCAAATCTATGATCTCCGGACGTTGTTGGAGGGTTATGCTGCTTCACAGGCCGCGATCCATCGGACGGAAAAAGATCTTGAGAAAATGGCGGAAGCTAACGAATTGTACAAGCAAGCAATCGATGAATGTGTACAATCCGATATCCATAGCGTCAAAAGAGTCGTCGAGGTGAACCAACAGTTTCATGAGGCAGTTGTCATGGCATCAAGAAACCAACATATTCATTTCCATATTTCAAAGGTCGTTGTCGTCCCGCTGATCTTCCGGTCGTTCTATTGGTATGACCGCGGTATGCTGGAACGCTCCCTCGAAGTCCATCGCATTATTTTAAAAGCGATCGAGAACCAGGAATCCGAGCGGGCACGTATCGCGATGCATGAACATATTTACGAAGGTCGGGACCACGTGTTGACCCATTTGGAAGATATAAAGAACCACCATCTTATAAAAGAGGAGGATGTACATTGATTGAAATCTGTGAAGTCGGTCCAAGAGACGGAATCCAGAATGAAGCGAAGTTTGTCCCTACTGAAACGAAAGTGGAGTTGATCGGCAAACTGATTGACGCTGGCATCCGCTATATCGAGGCTGTATCGTTCGTCAATCCAAAAGTCGTCCCACAGATGGCAGATGCAGAAGAGTTGTTGACCAGGTTGCCGGAACGGGATGACGTCAAATATGCCGGACTGATTTTGAGCCGATCCGGGTTGGAAAGAGCGTTGAAGACGAACATCGGTTATTTGCATGTCGTCACGACGACGAGTGATTCGTTCAATCTGAAGAATGCGAAGCGGACTGTTGCTGATGCGACAGAGGAATTGAGCAAAGTCGTGGCAGATGGTGTTTCGGAAGGACGGAATGTCGTCGGTGTACTAGGAACCGCATTCGGCTGTCCTTTTGAAGGAGAAGTGCCGGTTGAACGGGTGTTAGGTGTGGCTGAGGAGTTTTTGAAAGCTGGATGTAAGGCGATTACCCTGGCCGATACAACAGGGATGGCGAATCCGAATCAAGTATCTGAAGTCGTAGGAGCATTTAAGAATGAGTTTGGTGATAACCTGGATCTCGGGTTGCATTTCCATAATACGCGCGGGTTGGGTTTGGCAAACGTGCTTGCAGGTTATAATGCAGGGGTGGAACGATTCGACTCTTCAATCGCCGGTCTTGGCGGATGTCCATTTGCTCCGAAAGCCGTCGGCAACGTCTGTACAGAAGACATGGTGAACATGTTCCGTGGCATGGGTGTCGAAACCGGCACCGACCTCGCACAACTCCTCGAAACCGCGAAATGGATGGAACAGAACATAGGCCGCTCCCTCGACGGAATGCTCATGAAAGCAGGAATTGCGTAATCTATGAAGCATGAGATTAATAGATAAAATATTAATAGAAAAAAGTGCCAGGCAGCGAATTTTTGCGGTGCCTGGCACTTTTTATGAATGCAGATATACCAAGGCGTCTGAAACTGTGCCAGGCACCATTTCAGATTCCTTGTGCTGCTTGGGTTTTATTTTGGTGCCAGGTACACTTTTGAAAACCTTGGTACGTAAGGACTTTGAAAGTGTACCTGGCACCGTTTCAAAGTCCAGGTCCCACCTGGGTTTCTTCTTGGTGCCTGGCACCGCCTGTGGTATCTTTGCGGACTTGCTTCTTTGTGCTTTTGGTTGATACTTTTTTGGCGAGTGCTTGCAGGATCAAGACGATGATGATGAGCAATACGGACATGGCTGCTGCTGTGTAGTATTCCCCTCTGAGTATATTTTGGAAGATCGCTAGACTCATAGGTGCCCATTGGGCGGGTGCCATCAAGACGGAAATACTCGTCTCCTTGATGACAGTGACAAATACAAGAATCGAGCCTGCTGCGATTCCCGGCAGCATCAACGGTCCGATCACCGTGATCGCTGCCGTTAGTGGTGTCGCGCCGAGATTGACTGCTGCTTCCTCGATATCTTTCTTGATCGACCGCATAGTGCCCATCGTCGAACGGATCATGTAAGGCAGCCTTCGTATACTGTAGGCAACAATGAGGATCAATGCTGTACCTGTCAGTTGCAAGGGTGCGGTATTGAAGGTCTGGATCAAGGCGATTCCGAACGCGATACCAGGTACGACCAACGGAAGCGACGTAAGAAAATCCAACTTCGTCGCATTTTGCCGGACCACAAAATAAGAGACGAACGTTGCAATCACCACACTCAAGATCAGTGCACCGGTGGCGAGGATGATACTGTTCGAAATGTTTTCGAATGAAGAAGTGAACACCGTTTGATAATGCTTCAACGTGTATCCTCTCGGCAATGGAGATGCGCCCCAGGTAGTCGCGAATGATTGCAGAACAACTGATAGGACTGCAAACAACGGTACCAGAACGACCAATCCCGAATAACCAGCTAGTAATCTAGTTACGAGCTTATTATCGTTAAGTTTTTGTTTCTTCGGTTTACCGGATACTGCGCCATAGTCCCTCCCCTTGAGCAGCAGATTCTGCAGCCAGAAGAAAAATGCGGCGACCAATACCATGATGACAGTTAATATCGCAGCACCTGCCCAATTGAAGAATCCAGCGATTTCCCGATAAGCTTCAACGACGATCAAATTAAGATCTTTCGGCGCAAGGATGATCGGCGTCCCGAAATCAGAAAAACTGACAGTGAAGATCAATAGTGCACTTGAAATCATCCCCGGCAATGCCAGCGGGAAGGTAACGAAGAGTAACGTCACCCAGCTTTTCGCTCCCATATTTTGCGAGGCTTCTTCCAGTGTTACATCACTGATTTTAAAAGCAGCGACCATCGGCCATAAGGCATAAGGAAAGAAAAAGAACACCTGGACGAGAACAATCCCGGTCATCGTGTATGGGTTGATGAAGCTGCCTTCAAATCCTATGGCCTGATACAGTTGTGTAAACCATCCCGTACGACCGAACATGAGGATGAACGCATAAGCTGAAATGAACGTCGGAATGATCAAAGGAATCGTACATAAAGCAGAAATCGTCTTTTTGAACGGCATGGTCGTCCTTGCGATCCCGTAAGCAATCGGGATACATAGCAGAATCACCAATAACGACACAAGCAATGATAATCCAAGGCTGTTCTTCAACGCATCAAGATAACCTGATCGTGACAGGATCTCTGTATAATATTCAAGGGAACTCCCTTTGAACTTTTCGATTGTTGCGTTCAAGGTATCAAGGTTGGTCAAGGACCCGAGCAAGTTGATCGGCTGTCCCGTAAAACTGACAAGGAAGACCGATAATAACGGAATGATCAAAAACAATAAGAAAAACGCTGAAATGATCCACTTTAATACGGATAAACCATTAAAGCTTTTCATATCAACAGCACCCTCTCAGGTTCAATTGTAAGATGGACTTTATGACCTGGTGAGAGTATGCTGTCCCCGGATTTATAGGTCGTATCTACGATGATTTGATGAGTGCCGACCTGGATATCATACCTGACCACCGCTCCTAAATATGTAGAAAACATGATCGTACCTTCTAGGATATTTTTGGCAGGATCGATTTCATGTTCCTGGATGATTGAGATGTTTTCCGGGCGGATCACCACTTCCACTTCATCTTTTTTCGGTTTTGAGATCGAACGTATTTGAGAGCCGTTGAACTGGACCGTACAATACGGATCTTCACGGTTCACGACTTTTCCTTTCAGGATGTTCGAACTCCCTACAAAATCTGCAATGAAGCTTGTCCCCGGGTTACTGTACAGATCTGTAGGCGTTCCAATCTGTTTTACTTTACCGTCGCTCATGACAGCTACACGATCAGCCATGCTCATCGCTTCTTCCTGATCATGGGTGACGAAGATCGTCGTGATCCCTAAATCTTGCTGGATCCTTCGAATCGTGTTCCTCATCGAATGACGCAGTTTCTGATCCAGGTTGGATAATGGTTCATCCATCAACAATACAGCAGGTTCCATGATCAGTGCCCTGGCGAGTGCGACACGTTGCTGCTGACCCCCCGACAATTCGCTCGTCAAACGATCAGCTAGATGCGCAAGTTCCACATATTCAAGTGTTTCCCATACTTTTTGTTCGATATCTTTCGGGTATTTGGAAAGCCGCCTGCTTAATAGTCTTGCGTATGTAGACAACTTTCCTGTCAGTCCGCTTTCTTTTAGTTTTTTAATATTAAGACTGTACGCTACGTTTTCAAAAACGTTGTAATGCGGGAATAAGGCATAGCTTTGAAAGACCATTCCACAGTTTCTTTGGTTAGGCGGAGCATGGTTGACTACGTTATCTCCGATCTTGATTGTACCGGAAGTTGGATTTTCAAAACCCGCGATGCACCTCATCGTCGTCGTCTTACCGCAACCTGATGGGCCCAGGAGGGCAAAGAATTCGCCCTCCTTGATTTCCAAATTGACATCACTGAGTGCTTCTACGTCATCGAATTTCTTGACCAAATTTTCAATCTTTACTGAGCCCAAGAAATCTCCTCCTTAAAACTACTTGATTTTACTTTTCCATTCGTTTCGTACTCGATCGTAATTTTCAATGACCCAATCAATATCCAGGTCTACAGCATTGGTTTTGATATTTTCAACATTCAAAGGTGTTTTCGACTCCACATTCGGATTGATCGGAATATGGTACCAGTCTGCCAGGATCTGTTGCCCCTCTTCAGAAAGCAAGAAGTTGATGAAATCTTTCCCACCTTCAGGGTTTGGACCACCTTCTACTAGAGAAACCGGGTTGACGAGGATCGGTGTTTTTTCAGGGACGATGAAATCCACCGTTTCACCTTTTGCTTGTTGTTCATAAGCCATAAAATCAAACCCTACTCCGATTGCCGCTTCCCCTTTCGCTACACTCTGTGTCGGCCCTGAACCAGAATCCGGAATGGAGTTTGCCTGATCAGAAAGCTTTTGGAAATACTCCCATCCTTCTTCTTCACCCTGCAGCATCATTTGCGAAAGCACCATCAATGTCGCTGTTCCGGATGCTGCTGGGTTTGAAAATTGGATTTTCCCTTCCCATTTAGGATCCAATAGATCTTCCCATGTTTTTGGCGCTTCTTCTTCAGAAACGAGATCCGTGTTGTACACAAAACCTAAAACGAAGATTTCTGCACCTGTATAATAACCATCTTGGTGTTTAACTTTGATTCCATTTTCGACCGTTTCCCAGTCTTCAGCCAATTCTGGCGTGAAAGGCGTAATGATTCCCTTCTCTACCGCTGCTTCAAAAGGAAGGATTCCACCCCCGCCATACCACACGTCAGCTTGAGGGTTGTCTTTTTCCGCCATCATACGGTTGACCAGTACGTTGGTCCCGGCATATTGGACGTTTACAGTGGCGCCATCAACTGCCTTTTCGTATGCTTCTGCTATTTCTTTTGCCATATCGGGTGTTTCAGGAGAATAGAAGTTGATCGTACCTGGACCGTCCCCACCGCTGCTGCTTGAAGAACAGGCAGTCGCAACTAGTAAACTTGTAAGCGCAAACAAAGTCATGAATAAAGAAAATACTCTTTTCATTATGGTGCCTCCCTTTTAATAATCTAATAGAATGAAATTGAACAAAAAAAGAAGAAGAAGGCCATCAAACAATGCCCGGAACGATCCTATGGTTCCAGGTCATACTTGATGAGCTTCTTCTCCTCGTCTCTGCTCACGTCTATTCTATTATTTTACATTATACCAAAATAAAATGATTTATCAATTTAATTGTCAAAATTTTTAGATAAAAAATTTCTCCCCTTATTTAATAAGGACTTTAGTCTTGTTTTTGTGGTCATTTTATTGGAAGTGTCCGCTGTAGATAACCATTTCTTATATTAGAAAAACATTAGTAGCGTTAATTAGGTCATTCTGTCGATGGAAAGATTCAGATTATTTTGTATAATTCAGGATAAACTTAATAATATTGGGAAGAGACGTTGAGAAGACCCCTGCCATAAACCTCTTTTGAATGAAAGGGTTTGGCTAGTGGTGTCTTCTTTTTTCTTTTGCCTGTAATCTCCCGATCGAACCACTCCTGCTTCTCGCGCCGGATATGTTATGGAAAATTAAATATTTTGTAAAAAAATCGGTATGATTTCCCAATTCTAACTTCAAAACTGGTAGATTTCGAATGTGCCTACATTCCATTAAGGAGGTGAGAACAGAACAGGTTGTCCATTGATTTTAAGTTAAAAGGAGATGTTGTCATGAAAGGCAAGTTCAGAACGATTGGTAGTATTATAGCTTCATCCACACTCGCCCTAAGTTTATTCGTAACTGGTCCGCAAGGGAACATCAAGGCTGAAGAAGCGACTGTCGAATTGGTCAATGAATCGTTTGAAAATGTAGCGGATGGATCACTGCCTGAGCATTGGAATGTGATTGAAGGGGATGCCGAGGTCCAGGACGGGAAGCTTGTTTTGACGTCACCTGCAACTTCCAGTCCCTCGAGGGTAAGTGTTCCGATAGCTGAGGAGTACGGCGACTATATGTTTGAAGCCGATATGACTTTCGTATCAGCAGTCGAAAATACACGCTGGGCTTCTTTAATGTACCGGATCCAGAATGAGGATTATCCTTACTATCAGTTTGCAGTCAGAAAAGGGACAAGCGCTTTGAATGGGTTGGAGTTTGCGACAAGGAACGCAAGCAATCGATGGTCGGTTACTGAAACGAATTTTTACAAGGAGAATTTCGAATACGGTAAAAGCTATCGCTTGAAGGTCATTGTGAGTGGAGATCGCGTACAGCAATTCGTGGACGGTGAACTGGTCATCGACACTGACGGCGCCACCCAATGGTCCAATGGAGATGTAGGATTCCAGGCAAGCGGTTCTACGGTGCAATTCGATAACGTCCAAGTCACTACATACAATGAAGAATTGCCTCCTGCTGAAGATTCCGATGCGTTTCTTCCGCAAGAAGCCGAAACCAACATCATCAATCCGCCAACGATCATTGCAGGACCTGATGCTGCTGGTGGTGAAAATAAAGCAGCCTCCGCCATGTTGAAAGTGGAACGTGGTCAAGATGGTACGCTAGAAGCGAATGGAGAGCCTTTGAATGAGCAGTTACAGTCGATCAAAAATGAAAATATCGCTGTTTTACATGTCGAGGAAGAAGGCCTTCAAGAAGAGATCGTGCAGAGTCTCGAAGCAACCCAGACGACGGATGTCCATGTCGTATCAAGCAATCCGGCTATCATTGAGGCCGTCAAAGGGCTTAAACCGCAAATACGCGGAGGACTTGTCTATGATGGTAAGTCTCTGAACAAGAATGATTTGGAGCAGATTCCGTTTGACGTACATTCCAGTAAAAGCAAGGTCGTTTTGATTCCACAAAAACTCCTTTCTCAGGAGATCGTCTATTATTTGCATAATCGGATGGTGGCTGCCTGGGGAATTGGTGGGGATTCTTTAGCTTCAACACACGAACTGATTCATATGGGAGTCGACGGAGTTATAACGGATAACCCTGAATATTCGGAAGAAGCATTCAGTCAATATCCGGTGCACACGATCGTACAGCGTCCGATTGTTGCTGCACACCGTGGTGTCCCTTCCCTTGCACCAGAAAACACGATGGCAGGCTATCGGTTAGCCTATGATCTGGAAGCAGACATGATCGAGACGGATCTTCATATGACGAAAGACGGTCATGTTATCGTCATGCACGATTATACGGTCGATCGAACCACTGACGGTACTGGAGCAGTAAAAGATATGACACTGGAAGAAATCAAAAAACTGGATGCAGGCATTAAATTCGGTGAGGAATTTGCGGGAGAACCTGTCCCTACATTTAAAGAATTCCTACAAGAGTTCAAAGGGAAAGATGTTGTGCTTTTGGTCGAGTTGAAAGGTTACGACCTCGAGGAACAAGTTCTTGAGGAAATCAAGGAGATGGACATGATGAATCAAGTCGTCCTCCAAAACTTTGATTTGGAAAGCATGAAGACATTCAACCAGCTTGAGCCTAAGTTAGCGACAGGATATTTATTTTCAGCAGGTGTTCCAAATGGGGGTCAGGAAAAATTGGACAATGCCAAGAAAATGGTCGACTATGGGACCACCTGGAATGTGACACTCAACGCAAGCTACGGAACGGTTTACAGGGAATTCCTCACATATATGAGACAACGCGGAATGCTGAGCATGCACTGGACATTCCGTGCTGAAGACCCATTTGCAGATAAATTGAGAGAAGGCTTGATTGGACCGATCACCGACTATACGCAATGGTTGACACACTCTCCAATCAATCTAGAAACACCGATTAAGAAGGTTAATTTGAAGGTCGGAAAGTCACGTGACATCAACGCAAAAGCCTTCCTGAGTTACAGAACCGGTGAAACGGAAAATATCGAGACAGAACTCTACACCATGAACAATGACGGCATCGTTGAAGTTGAAGGCAATAACGTGGAAGCACTATCACCGGGAACAGCACAAGTATTCGTCAAACACACCTTCACCATGCTAGACCAAGAATGGAACCTCGTATCCGAACCAATCCAAGTCAACGTAAGTGAATAATATTGCAAATGAATATAATTGAAAAATGCCAGTCACCGAAGCAATATCGGTGCCTGGCACTTTTTATGAATGCGGATATACCAAGGGATCTGAATCGGTGCCAGGCACCATTTCAGATCCCTTGTGCCACCTGGGTTTTATTTTGGTGCCAGGTACACTTTTGAATCCTCACAGCCCCAAGGGTTTCGCTTCGGTGCCTGGCACCATCTGAGAACCGTTGGGGCGTAAGGGGTAAATTGTCGTGCCTGGCACCGAAGTAGTTGCGGAGGCACCGAAAATGTCACCGAAGTAGAACGATTGACACCCACTTAGATCTCCAATTTGTATACTTTGCGTGGTCGGCCGCGGCCGCCTTGTTCTTCGCCTTTTATGGTTGCGAGGTCCAGGCGTTCGAGTTCGGTCAGGATGCGGCGTGCGTTCCTGTCGGTGCTTTTGAGCCATTGGGCGATTTCTTTGGCGGTGACGAAATCTTTTTCATAATACCGATAATACGAGGCGATCTTCGAAATCATCGCCGGGCTGATTTTCGCGTCCTTCAGCTTCCTCTCCCAATTTTCTCCGGAGAACCGCTGCTGATAGGTCAGCTTTTCACTATGCTGATGCAACGTGACTTCTTTTTCCTCATTCACGACGACCACGGTTTGCTTTCCTTCTTCACGTGACAACTGGAGGGCATGCCGGACGTTCTGTTCCGCTTCCCATGCTGTCATCCCATATCCGACACCCAAATTCAGCGCAAGTCCAGTTTGTTTTTCAAAATCATTCACAACCTGAGACGGGTTGATTTCCCGTGCTTTCAATTCCAACTCGCCTCTCGTTGTATAGATGAAGTACAGCGCGTCTCCCACTTCTACGAAAGAACCCTGGACTTTTTCCGAGTAATCGAGCATCAAACGTTTCAGATCAAGTATCTGTTGCTTCATTTTATAGGAGTAGGATTGGTTGTCCTGCTGTTCTTTGGGAAGGCCCGCTTCAACCCCGACAATACCAAGAGAGGATTTCCGGTACCAATTCGCCTGCGCGTGTTCTTTTATGAACCGGAGCTCAAGTTCGATCCCCAACCGTGAAGGAATGACACGGAAACACGGAATCCCCTTCTCTTTCATCGACAAATAGACTGTTTTGATACAAGTAAGGACCGCATCGGTTTTCCCCTTTTTATACAAAGATTCGTGGTATTCGATGACCTCGGTCGCGGGTAAAAACTCCTCACCTTGATAGAGGAAAAACTCGATATTGGAAAGGTTGAAGTCATTTTTGACACTCTCAAGTTCCGGATCTCGGATCGTATCGAGACTGACCCTTTGAATCCGATCCTCCATCGTCGTGAGTGCTTCCACGATCGAGCCCATCAAACTGGAACCATACAAATCCGGATAGCTTGTGTTTTCCTCTTCTAATAACCGATTACGAATCAGATAACGGTATAAGGCTGGACCAGATAGAAACCAGTGGTCGATTTGCTTTTCGTTCCCTTTGATCAACTCTTCTGATTCAGAAGCGTGCGTATATGGAAAATAGGCGATATCAAAATCATTCATTTGTTCAGCAAATTGTTTGATCCGTTCGATCGAATCCTCAGGCCCTAAAATGCCTAACTGTATTTTCATAAGCGTCCTCCGTCCAACAATTTCCTCTTCTCACTATAACAAACCTTATGATGGTAAAGAAAACCTGACGAGACCAAGCCTTGCAAAAGTCGAGGCATAGTTACCCTTATACTAAATTTCCTTAAGTGTAAGAAAAACCCCCTCATCAAGAAGGGATTTTTGTCTCGTTTTTCAGGTATTGTTTTAAAATTTCTACACCCATTTCCAGGTCTTTTTCTGAAGCATGTTCATCTGGATGATGACTCAAACCATCACGGCATGGGATGAAAATCAGACCTGTCGGCCACCGGGAAGCCATGTTCATGACATCATGGCCGGCGCCACTCTCCATGACAAGACAGTCCAACCCGAGTTGTTCACCTGTCTCCTTCAACGTTTCCGCTACCTTTCCGTCAAGAAAAACGGAATGATCGTCAACGAGCCTGCTGGTAGTGATCTTCACCTGATAAGCTTCCGCCAGTTTTTCAAGTTCCGTTTCAATCTCTTCCGCAAGCCCTCGTTTCAGTTCATCACTTACACTTCGGATATCGACGCCAAGTTCAACCTGTCCTGGTATACTCGTCATTTTGTTCGGAAAAACATCGGCCACACTTGTGGTCGCGACAACGGGTATCTCATTCTCTTCAGATAGCTCACCTGCACGCTCCGAAATGAATGAAATGATCGGTGCAGCTGCGACCAACGCATCCTGTCTTTTAGCCATCGGTGTCGTGCCGGTATGACTTGATTTTCCGACGATATCAACCTTTAGCCGTGTCGGACAGGCGATGGCGGTAGCGACGCCAAAGGATTTCCCCGCGTCTTCTATTCGTGTCCCTTGTTCAATGTGCAGTTCGACGAATTGACGGAGTTCCTCTTTTTTACGTTCCGTCTCAGGTAGCTGATCCCATGAAAGCCCTCGATTTTCAACAGCTTCCTTGATTGTGATGCCGTCATCATCTTCAATTTGTTCCAGCTGTTGCGGTTTCAAAAGTCCCGTCATCGCTTTACTGCCAACCGTAGAAACACCAAAGCGCGAAGACTCCTCTGAGGCGAAACAGATCACTTCAATCGGTGAATTTGGCTGAAACCCTTCTTCCTTCAATGCTTTTACCGCTGCCAGGCTGCAAAGGACACCAGCAACGCCATCGTAACCACCACCATTTTTAACGGTATCAAGGTGGGAACCTGTCGCGACCGCTGGTTTGTTTGCGTCCATTCCGTTCCAGCGCGCAATGCAGTTCCCGGCTTCATCACGCTTTACTTCGAGTCCGATTTCTTCTGCTTTTTTCTCAAAAACAGCGATCGACTCCCATTCCTCTTCACTATAACCGAGGCGGCTGAAGCCTTCTTCCTGCTCCATATCATCTGTCAGATTCAATTGTTTCAACGTCTTTATCAACCATGATTCGTCAGCCATTCCCTACACCTCTTCTTGTTGTAAATGGACGATGGTTCTTGCCAGCGTATCGACCGCTACAGCAAGAACGTCCTCTTGATAGTCGAATTCCGAATGATGGTGTCCATTTGCAAGTGGTGTGCCAAATAAAAGGAACGTTGCTTTTCCTCCTCTTTGTTGCACCCGCTCCATCATATATGCTACGTCTTCTGATGCACCGATCACATCTCGATCAAGGACCGATTCGATCAACGGACTCTCTTCCCCCACATGCTGGATGATCGGAATGAACGACTCGTCACTCGTCGCATCGATTCCTTCACCGACTATCTTGATTTCTGCCTCGACGTTATACATCGCAGCGCTTGCTTCAATGATCCGCCTCGCTTCAGTTATCATATATTCGTTCAGTTCGGTTGTTTCTCCACGTGTTTCAAGCTGGATTTCAGCGTGATCAGGAATAATGTTCCGGCCAGTACCGGCATTCAGTGTGCCGACATTGATCCGCGTCTTTCCATCTCCGTGTCTCGCAATCCCGTGCAAGTTGAGAGCAGCGGACGAAGCTGCAAGCAGGGCATTCCGGCCTTTTTCCGGCTCTTTTCCCGCGTGCGCAGAAAGACCCGTGAATGTGACATCACATTTGGTCGTTGCTAAAAATCCGCTGGTGGTTGCAGCGATCTGGCCGATATATCGCTTCATATGGATACCGATATGCCCGGATAAAAAGTAGTCCGCATCATCAAGCCAGCCCTTTTCCACCATCGCTTTCGCCCCTCTGGAGCCTTCTTCAGCCGGCTGGAAAAGAAGCGTGAAACGGCCGCTAAGGTTTTCGGCATTCAATTTTAAAAAGGAAGCGACACCGAGGCCGATCGTCGTATGTCCGTCATGGCCACAAGCATGCATTTGTCCGTCTCTCTTTGAGCGATATCCTACGTGGGCAGGCTGATGCTGCTGGCTCTCAGACTCGTTGATCGGCAAGGCATCGATGTCGTATCGCATGGCGATATGCGGTCCCTTTTTCCCCGTATCGAACGTAGCAACGACTCCTGTGTGACCGCCTTTCATTTTTTCCAAAAAAGCCTCAGGAACGCCTTCAGCCAGTGCCCGCTCCTCTTCCTCTCGCAAGACTTCATCAGAAGGAACACCCATCCGTACTTCGCTTACGAGTGCGTCTTTTCCGAGATACGTCGTGAAACCGAGTCCGGATAGGATTTCATGGATCCGGTAGGTCGTGACGTACTCTGTCCACCCCACTTCTGGGTATTGATGAAATTGACGCCGCCACGAGCTCAAACGATCTTTGTTTTGCTCTACGAATGCTTCGATATTCATAAGCGTCTCTCCAATTTTTCCAACGTATCGGCGGCAACCTGTGCCATCAATTCGACTCCGCCTGCAAGTGCATCTTCGTCAATTTCAAAGGACGGATCGTGAAGCGGCTTCGGCTGGCCATTTTTCGGTTTCGTTCCTAACCAGAAGAATGCGCCTGGATATTTTAAAAGGAAACGGCTGAAATCTTCTCCGCCAAGAGAAGGATTGAGCACTGGCGTCGCCTCTTCACCGAACAAGGTTTGCGCGGTGGCACGGACGTGTTGCGCCCATTCCGGTGTATTGATCGTTGCAGGATACCCTTTGGTGAATTCGACTTCAGCAGTTCCACCCATCGCTTCTGTTGTTCCTTCAACGATCTTGTAAAAGCGATCCTTGATCCTCTCACGGGTGTCTTTGTCCAGTGTGCGGACCGTGCCATCTACCAGGACTTCGTCTGCGATGACGTTGTAACGATAACCGCCTTCGATTTTTCCGATGGTCAAAACAGCAGCTGATAACGGGTCGACGTTCCGGCTTACGATCGTTTGCAGTTGATTGATGACCGTAGTCGCTATCGTGATCGCGTCGTTCGTCTGATGAGGCATGCTCGCATGACCTCCAGTGCCTTTGATCGTGAATTTGATACGATCGGACGCACCCATCATCGCCCCATCCCGGATTCCGAACTGTCCTTTTGGAAGGTCCGGCCAAACATGCTGGCCGAAAATGACATCGGGTGTGTATTCATCAAAAACACCATCATCCATCATCGGCTGCGCGCCTCCATCAGGAGCATTCTCTTCGGCAGGTTGGAAGACTAGCAGGATGGTCCCTTTGATCTGTTCTTTTTGCGAGTTTAAAAGTTTTCCAGCACCGAGGAGCATCGCCGTATGTGCATCGTGTCCACAGGCGTGCATGACTCCTTCTTTTTTAGAGGCGAACGGTTCGTCGGTCCTTTCTTTGATCGGAAGGGCGTCGATATCCGCACGGAGCGCGACGACTCCACCAGGCTGGTCACCTTTTATGATGCCGAGCACACCGGTTTTCGCATACCCTTTTTTAAAAGGAATCTCGTATTCTTCGAGCTTTTGTTGAATGATTTGAGAGGTTTCGAATTCCTCTTCACTCAGTTCAGGATTTTCGTGAAGGTGACGTCTGATCGCTATGATTTCTTTTTCGATCTGCTCACCTTGTCCTTTAAAATCTAGCATTTCGTAAAACCCCCATGTTGATTATCTATGATTTCATGAAGACGCCAGGTCCGATCGGCAAGCCAAGTAGGTTCCAGATCACGAACAAGATCGTCCAGATGGTCAGGAAAATGACCGTATATGGCAACATGACGGAAAACAGTGTTCCGAAACCTGCCTTCTTGTCATATTCTTTCATGAACGCCAGGATCATCGGTACATATGGGTTCAATGGCGTGATGATGTTCGTAGATGAGTCTGCGATACGGAAAGCCATTTGTGTGAACGCAGGATTATAATCCAGCAGTGCAAACATCGGAATGAACACGGGTGCCATCAAAGCCCATTGAGCTGAACCACTGAAAATCAATAGGTTCAAGACAGCAGCAAGTAGAATGAATCCGACGATGACCGGCAATCCTGTCATGTTGATGCTTTGTAAAAATTCCGCTCCAGAAACAGCAATCCATACACCGATGTTCGTCCAGTCGAAGTAAGCGATGAATTGTGCCGCAGCAAAGATCAGGATGATGAATCCAGACATGTCTTTCATCGCCTCACCCATGAATTTCGGTGCATCTGATGTCTCTTTGATTTTTCCGATTGTCTTTCCGTACGCGACGGATACGACAATAAAGAAGAACAGGATGATCGGGACGATTCCATCTAAGAATGGTGATGGGATCAAGCCACCATCTTCATTTCGTAGAGCTGAGTTTGGTAAAAAGAGCGTCAGAGCAAGAAGAACTGCATAGATGAGTGCGGCAATCCCAGCATTACGTAGACCACGTGACTCGACCGGTTTTATTTCTTCGAGTTCTTTATCGTCGTTTGTTCCTTCATATTTTCCGAGTTTCGGCTCAACGATTTTTTCCGTAATCCATGTACCGACCGTCATGAGCATGACGACAGAGAAAATCATGAAGAAATAGTTATCTACTGGTGTTACGGTTATTCCGTCTCCAATATTTTTGGCGACCTCAGTAGATATTCCCGAAAGAAGCGCATCAGTACCAGTGATGAGGAAGTTGGCGGTAAAACCAGCCCCGACCCCTGCGAACCCAGCAGCAAGTCCAGCGATCGGATGTCGACCGAGTGTCAGGAAGACCATCGCTGCGATCGGCGGTACGATGATGAACGCAGCATCAGAAGCCAAGTTTCCTAAAATACCTGTAAGCACGACTGCGTAAGTGACGAGCTTAGGCGGTGCATTGATGATCGTCTTTTTCATGAACGTTTGGATCAGACCGACTTTCTGGGCAAGCCCGATCCCGAGCATCATACCAAGCACGAGGCCGAGTGGTTTGAATTCCACAAAATTCGTCAGCATGGAGGTGAGGATGTATTTCAGCCCTTCACCTGAGATTAAACTCTTGATTGCGACCTCTTCGCCTGTTCCAGGATGATCGACAGTCACATTGAACATGCTGATGACAGCGGACAAGACGATGATTCCTAATGCCAGATACACGAAAAGCATGAAAGGATGCGGAAGTTTATTCCCGAGTACTTCCACCCGATCAAGGAATCTGAGCATGAACCCTTTGTCAGCGGTTTCACTATTGTTTGAAGTGTTTCGATTAATCGACGGCAATTTTATTCCTCCTCATTAGGTTCGGACCTTATCCAAATTGTAATGGAAATAATTCCGGACAATTACGGATAATGTCCTTTTTTATTCCGTTAATAAGAGCATATCGCACATCTAACATAATTTCTAGTGAATTCAGAAAATTCTTAGATGGAAATAAACGGATGGAGGAGAAATTAGGTTTTTCGGTGCCAGGTACATTTTGAAACCTCAACTGCGCCAAGGGTTTCGTTTTTGTACCTGGCACCATTTCAAAACTCTTGGTACGAAAGGGATCATGATCGGTGCCAGGCACCAAATGAAACCCGTTGAGCCGTAAGGGATCCGTTTTGGTGCCTGGCACCTTTTGAGAACCGTTGGGGCACAAGGGCTGAATTGTTGTGCCTGGTACACTTCAGTTCGATAGACTTCAGTTCTTTACGCCTAGCGGGTAGTGGCAGGCGGCGTGGTGGCCGGGTTTGTATTCTACTAAACCAGGTTCTTCTTTGATGCAGCGTTCCTGGGCATAGGGACAGCGTGTATGAAAGCGGCATCCAGATGGCGGATTCGATGGATTCGGGAGGTCGCCTTCCAACGGCTTATGGTTCCTCCGTTTCGTCGGGTCCGCTACCGGAATTGCAGACAGCAACGCTTCTGTATATGGGTGCGTCGGACTTTCGAACAAGCTGTCCCGCCCTGCGATTTCAACGACCTTCCCTAAATACATCACGGCGATGCGATCACTGATATGACGAACGGCTGGCAGCCCATGGGCGATGAAGACATAAGTCAGGTTGAATTCCCTTTGCAGCTTCTTCAGCAAGTTCAAGATTTGCGCTTGAATGGATACATCCAATGCCGAAACAGGTTCATCACAAATCAGCACTTTCGGATTCAAAGCTAAAGCACGAGCGATCCCTATCCTTTGTCGTTGCCCACCACTGAATTCATGCGGATGCCGCTTGAGATGATGCTCATCCAAGCCGACAACCCGAAGTAACCTGACCACTTCTTCACGTAACGCTTTTCCCTTTTTCAACCCGTGTATTTTCAAAGGTTCTCCGACTAGTTGTTCAATCGTCATCCTCGGGTTCAACGAGGAATACGGATCTTGAAAAATCACTTGTAGGTCCCGCCGCATCGACCGGAGTTCCTCTTTAGAGAGTGTCGTTAAATCTTTTCCTTCAAAATTGACGGATCCTTCTGAGGGGGCCAACAACCCTAACAGCATTTGTCCGGTCGTTGATTTCCCGCAGCCGGATTCCCCGACAATTCCAAGCGTCTCTCCTTCGTAAATCTCAAGATCAACGCCATCAACAGCCCTGACTGTGCCGACAGTCTGGTTGAACAAGCCTTTCGTAATCGGGAAGTGCTTTTTCAATCCTTTGACCTGGATCAACGGCTGCCGATCATCCGCCATAGTTGTGCTCATCATGCGACCCCTCCCTTCTCCACATCATAGAAGCAGCGTTTTTTATGATGAGAATCGTATTGTTCCAATTCCGGATGTTCATTCCGGCATTTATCGGTTGCAAATGGGCAACGTGGATGAAACTTGCATCCTTCCGGCATATCAGCTGGATTTGGCACGCTTCCTTCAATGGTCCCTAGTTCATCCACCACATGTTCTGCTTTCGGAACTGAACTCAACAAACCTAATGTATACGGATGCTTCGGATTCTCGAACAACTCTATTACAGGTGCTTCCTCAACCACTTCTCCCGCGTACATCACCACGACCCGATCAGCAACTTCGGCTACCACACCAAGGTCATGCGTAATCAAAATGACTCCCGTATCGAAGTCTGTTTTCAATTGCTTGATCAACTCTAAAATCTGCGCTTGAATGGTGACATCAAGGGCTGTCGTAGGTTCATCTGCAATCAAGAGCTTCGGGTTGCATGCAAGAGCCATCGCGATCATCACACGCTGACGCATTCCACCAGAAAGCTGATGAGGAAAACGACGTACAACCGTTTCCGAGTCTGGAATCCCGACCCGATCAAGCATCTCGACCGCTTTCATCAAGGCTTTCTTTTTATCAAGCCGCTGATGCAGGCGGATTGTTTCGCTGATCTGGTTGCCGATTGTAAAAACTGGATTCAATGAGGTCATCGGCTCTTGAAAAATCATTGAAATCTCATTCCCACGCAGCTTTCTCAACTGTTTTTTCTTGATTGTCCGCAAATCTGTTCCGTCAAAATCGATTTTCCCATGGTGGATTTCACCTGGAGACGGGATCAAGCCGAGAATCGATAACGAGGTGATGCTTTTCCCACAGCCTGATTCGCCTACGATGGCAACCGTTTCGCCTTTCTCCACATTAAATGTGACGCCATTTACAGAAGGGATAATTCCGTCTTCTGTTTTAAAACGAACCTTTAGATCTTCAACACTCAACAATGAAGTCGACACGATCATCCCTCACTTTTCTACCTGTATCTATTTGATCTTCATTTTTGGATCGAGTACATCTCTCAACCAATCTCCTAAAAAGATGATGCCTAAAACGGTTATCGTGATTGCGATCCCTGGGAATGTAGCGACCCACCAGCTTGTAGCAAGATACTCTCTTCCATCACTGAGCATCAAGCCCCAGGAAACGTCTGGAGGCTGGATACCCAACCCTAAGAAGCTTAACGAGGACTCCAAAATGATCGTGGTAGCGACATTCAAAGTTGCAATGACGATAAAGGATGAAACGATGTTCGGAAGGATGTATTGCCAAATGATTCGGACATCCTTCGCTCCTACTGCTCTTGCCGACCGGACATAATCCCTTTCTTTCACACTAAGCGTTTCACCACGCACCATCCGGGCATATACCACCCAGGTCGTCCCTCCAAGCGCGAAAATCATCGTCATCAAGCTCGGTCCGATTACCGCTAAAACGATCAGCATGAACAAAATGTTAGGAATAGCTAAAAAGGAATCGACCGTTCTCATGATCACCGTATCAATCCACTTTCCATAAAATCCGGCAAGCAGTCCTAACAACAATCCAATCGCTCCGGCTAAAACAACCGCACTGATCCCGACTAAAAGGGAAACACGTGAACCAACGATGATTCGGCTTAAGATATCTCTGCCGAGGTTATCGGTCCCGAGAAGGTAATCTGGATTTCCTCCCTCTACCCAGGCAGGAGGCAGAAGGCGATTTACTATATCGGTCTCTGCTGGATTATAGGGTGCGATCACATCAGCGAAGACAGCCATTCCGACCATCGCTAAAACGATGACCAAACCTAATGTTCCCGTCTTGCTTCTTAACAAGAGTTTTATCCATTTCAATCTGCCACTGGCTTTTCGGGCTTTAGGCGTTTCCAGTGTGACGTCTTTTTTCGTTTCTGTTTCGGTGTACATTAAACTAAAGCCCCCTTTTAATCGTACTTAATCCTTGGATCAAGGTAGCGGTATGTCAAATCAGCCAGCAAATTGCTTCCGATGACCAGGATCGCAATCACGAAAGTAGCTGCCTGGACGACGGCCATATCGCGGAGATTGACAGCCTGGATGAGCAATTGTCCCATTCCCGGCCACGAAAAGACTGTTTCTGTGATCAAGGTCCCCCCGATCAATGTGGCTGTCTGAAGCGCCATGATCGTCACCACAGGGATCAGCGCGTTCCGCAAGGCATGCTTATTGACAACGATCGCCTCAATCAACCCTTTGCTTCTAGCAGTCCGGATATACTCCTGGCTAAGGATCTCCAACATGCTGGAACGGATCAGCCGCGTCATTTCTGCAGCAATCGCTGTACCTAAAGTGATAGCAGGCAATATCAAGTGATAGATCGAGCCTGTACCTGAAACAGGCAATACATTGAACTGTACCGCAAACAAGAGGATCAGCATGATACCAAGCCAAAAGTTCGGCATCGCCTTCCCTAAGACCGCTCCCCCAGTGATGAACAGATCAATGAATGAGTTACGCTTGATTGCTGATAAAACCCCGAGTGGGATTGAAATGATGATTGCAATGATCATCGAGAAAAAGGCCAACTCCAGGCTGGCTGGCAACCTTTCCAATACGATTTGCAATGCAGGCTGGTTGTAGCGGAACGATTCACCGAAATCACCGGTGACCACATCCCCGAGATAAGTAAAATATTGTACGTATAGCGGGTCATTCAACCCCAATGATTGTCTGAGTTCCGCTTTATCCTGTTCTGTCGCCGTTTCCGGTAACATGAGTGATACAGGATCACCGGTTACGCGGACGAGCAGGAAAACGATTAAACTGATGATGAACAAAACCGGTATGATCCGGAGGATGTTTCTCAACAGAAACTTCATTTCCATCCCTCCTACATTATGTGCAAGGGTTGACCCACTCTTGATGAGTCAACCCCTGCCATGCTTATTTCAACGTGATTTCATCTGCAATGATCATCTCATCCAATCGAGGTTCGAATTTCAACCCTTCATTATACCCGTATACCGAATCAAGTTGATACAGGTAGATTTGCGGACGATCTTCAGCAATGATTTCTTGTGCTTTCTTATATTGTTCAGCACGCTCTTTCGGATCCATATTGCTCATCGCATCCTGAAGCAGCTTCTCAACTTCAGGGTTGTCATAATCGGTTTCACCCACTGCTTGTTCCTTGCTGAGTCTTTCTAAAGCCAGCGCTGCATCAAACATGGAATTTCCATAACCGATCAGGAACATATCCCCGAATTTCTTAGAGGAATATTTTTCTGCAAACGAGCTCCATTCCAAGAAATTAAGCTTTACATCGATACCGACTTCCTTCAACATCGCCTGCATCAATTCTGCAGATTCCTTATCCTTCAAGTAACGTCCATTCGGTGCACTTAATTCAAGCTCAAGGCCGTCTTCATATCCAGCCTCTTTTAAAAGTTCCTTCGCTTTCTCTGGGTCATACAGTGTTTTTTGGTAGAGGTCTTCGTTCGCCCCTGTGTTTCCTGGTGTCACTCGGGTCCGTGTAACTGTCCCTGCACCTTCCATGAGGCTGTCTAAAATCGCTTGTTTATCGATAGCAAGATCAATCGCTTCCCGAACTTTCGGATCCGATGTCGGATGACCTTCCGTATGTCTCAAAACTAGCATCATCACACGCTGTGTCGGACTTTTCGCGATGTCTGTCCCTTCGTTATCTTTAATCCGGTTCCAATCACTAGGAGGTACGTTAGCAGCGATATCAACTCCGCCAGTCAACAACTCGGAAACCCTTGTAGAGTCTTCAGGGATTGATCTGAACACGAGCTCTTCCCATTTCGGCTCTTCTCCGAAATAATCAGGATTCGCTTCTAAGACGACACGGTCATCCTTTTTCCACTCGACGAATTTATAAGGACCTGTTCCTACTGGTTCTTTTAAAAATGTGTCCCATCCCTCTTCTTCGATGTATTGTGACGGAAGAATCCCTGAACCAAGACGGGAAACACGGTTCAATAATGCGGGTTCAGGTTCATGGGTGATGATTTCGAACTCATGATCATTGATGACTTTCACTTCTTTGATCTGTTTGTAGTTTCCATATTCGAGTAACTTATTGTCCTTCGCGACACGCTCGAGCGTGAATTTTACATCTTCTGCCGTCAAATCCTCACCATTATGGAATTTGATGCCTTCCTTCAATTTGAATTTCCAGGTTGTATCGTCAACATTTTCCCAGCTTTCGGCAAGGTCTGATTCAAATTCTCCATCACCTAGATTTTTCACCAGATAATTGAACATGTTGATGTGGATCGCTTCGGTGGAGGTGGTGTTATGATCATGGATGTCAAACGTCACCATATCTGTTCCATTAGCAATGACAAGTTTTTTATCCTGTTTTTGTTCGGTGGCTCCGTCACCTTCATCTGAGTTCGATTTATCATTGAAAGCACAAGCGGTCAAACTCAATGCCAGAATTGCAGTTAACAATGTGAATGCAAGTTTCTTCACTTCTTCTCCCCCTCATTGTGATTTTTCAAATAATTGAGTGCTAATTGAGATAGCATCGCGGATCCATAAGGCAAGGCCTTTTCATCAATGTCAAACTTCGGATGGTGTCCTGGATACCGTTCCATCTGGTCGTTTCCAACCCCTAAGCGGAAAAACACAGCTGGAATCTGTTCCGTATAAAAGGCGAAATCTTCTCCACCCATCCCAGGCTTCACTCTTTCATAATGTCCATCTCCAAGTACTTCATCTGCAGTGGTCGCTGCTAGCTCTGTCAATTCACTGTCATTTAAAATGGACGGGAATTTGAATTCGAATTGGAATTCGTACGTCGCACCGAATCCGTTCGTAATCCCTTGAATCACTTTTTCCATCATGTCTGGAACTTTCAGACGCAACTCTGGATTCAAAGTCCTTACTGTTCCGGTCATTTCTACATTTGGTGTGATGACATTGCTTGCTGAACCACCATGTATCGAACCGATTGTAATGACGATCGGATCCGTCGGGTCCACCTGTCTGCTTGAAATATGCTGTAAAGCTGAAATGACTTCAGCTGTGACAGCGACAGAATCGACGGTTTGATGGGGGTGAGCAGCATGGCCCCCTTTTCCAATTACGTTCAATGTGAAGAAATCTGCAGCCCCGCACCCTACCCTTTCACTTGAGAGCGTGATGTTTCCAGTTGTGATGCTGGTGTTGACATGAAGGCCACCAATTGCATCCACCTTCGGATCATCAAGAGCCCCATAGTCGATCATCGCTTGTGCCCCGCCCCTGCCTTCTTCTGCCGGCTGGAAGATGAATTTGATATTCCCTTTTTCCAATCCCCTTTTACTGAGGATTGTCGCGGCACCCATCAGCATCGTCGTATGGGCATCATGACCACAGGCATGGCTTAAACCCTGATGCTTGGAATGGTACGGCACTGTCTTTTCGTCCAAAATCGGCAAGGCATCCATATCAGCACGCAGCGCAAAAGTCGGACCTTCCTCCATTCCTCTAAGTAAAGCGACGACACCCGTTTTGGCAATGTTCCGTTTCACCTCGAGACCAAGGCTTTCCAGGTAATCAGCAACGATGGCAGATGTCCGTTCTTCTTCAAAACCAAGCTCCGGATGTTCATGGAAATCCCTTCTCCATGTTGACAACTGTTGTTGTAATTCCTGTGCTTCTTTTAAAATTGTCGGGCGTATACTCGTTTCCAAAAGATCCTCCCCTTATTTTCTGGCATAGTCTTCAATCACAGTTGCAATCAGTTTGATCCCATCTATGTAATCCTCTATATGGATGTTTTCATTCGGTGCATGATTGTTGGATTGGAAATTCCCGACTCCGACTGAAACGGATGGGATACCGTGCTTTTGGCAAAGGACATACATCGGTCCTGTACCTGGTGACATCGGCATGACTGTCGGTTCCATCTTCGAGATTTTTTGGGCGGCTGATATGACCGTTTCTGATAGTGGATCGTTGTAGGGGGTCTTCCCCGGTTTTTCCATTGCCATTTCATGTATCTCAATATCCTCGAATCCATGTTTGTCCAAGTGATTTCTTAGCGCTTTGAGGATTTCATGTGGATCCTGATCTGGGACGAGACGGAAGTCGAGTTTCACTTTCGCTTCTGATGGAAGGACCGTCTTCGCTCCTTCGCCCGTATAGCCGGACTCGATTCCGCATATCGTGCAGGTAGGGGCGAAAATCAGCCGCTCTTTCAAATCCTCGCTTTCCAGGTTCAATAAAAATGAAGACAGATCAAGCTGCTCTAACATTTCTTTCTCGCTGTAGATCAATTCACGGATTGCCACCTTATCTTCCGGAGAAAGGGATTGGACCCGGTCATAAAAGCCGTCGATTTTGACATGTTCATTTTCATCTTTCAGCGTATTCAATGCCCATATCAGTCGCCAGGCCGGGTTTTCAATGACTGCTGCGTTTGCAGAATGGAGATCCGTGTTTGCACCTTTACAGACAAGCTCGACATAGGTCATACCTTTTACGCCTAAGCTGACTTGTTGTCTCCCGTCCGCATTCCGGTAACCGAACTCCCAAATGCATCCGTCCGCTTGAATGAGGTCAGCATGTTTTTCACTGAACTCATCCAGATTGATGCTTCCGATCTCCTCTTCTCCTTCCACGATGAATTTGATGTTCAGCGGCAATTCGCCTCTCACCTGCTGGTAGGCATGTACAGCTGCGATGCGTGCCATCAGATTTCCTTTGTTATCTGCAACTCCCCTTGCATACATCGTTCCGTCATGTATTTCCGCTTCGAATGGAGGGTGTTCCCACAATTCAATCGGGTCTTCCGGCTGAACGTCGTAATGGTTATAAAACGAAAGGGTTTTATCCCTTGTACCAGGCACCTTTCCGTAAACGACCGGGAATCCTGAGGTGGAGACGAGTTGCGTTTCTCCGTTTATTTTCTGTGCCAAATCATTTAATACATGCTCCGCGGCTTCTTCCATTCCTCTGTTCTGGGCAGCGACACTCGGGATCATACAAAGCTCTTGTAACCATTCTATGTACTGGTCTTTGTGATCCTCGATATACTGATAGACATCTTTCATCCACCTTCCCCCTCCAAATATTGTTTTTATTTTGATGTTTTTCGGCAATATTCCAAAACTTTTCCTAAATTCTTATACACGACTATAAAATAGTTAGATTATTTTGTCAATTGGTATTTGAGTGAATATTTTAAATATTGCGTTTTGTTTTTACATGCTGTATAACTAGAAATACATGTTAACGGCTACTTTCTGAAACCTTTCCTAAATGAAGAGACGATCAAAAAATATTTTTATAAATCAAATAAGGTGGTTGATTGCATGACCGAAATTGCTGATTATTTAAAAGAGCATGAAGAAGAGATTCTAGCTGACATCATTACATTCGTTGATGCAGAATCCCCTTCCGAAGATAAGGAAATGGTAGACCGGTGCGGGAATGTTTTGAAAAAGATATTTGCTGAACGACTGGGGGTTGTCGAACCTAAACTCTATCCCCAGACTGATCGCGGTGACCATTTCAGTTTTACAGTCGGTAACGGGAGCAAACGTATATTGATTGCAGGTCACTTTGATACGGTTTGGGATAAAGGCCGGTTACCTAGGCAGATTGTCGATGGTAAGCTATACGGCCCCGGAGTCCTTGATATGAAAAGCGGGATCATCCAATCCATTTGGGCATTGAAGGCGCTCTTGCATTTCAAATTGCTGGATGACCTTCAGATCAAATTCCTCTGTACGTCTGATGAAGAAATCGGCAGCCAAACCTCTCGGCCTATCATTGAGGAAGAAGCAAAGAACAGTGATATCGTCTTGATTACTGAACCACCTGTTGCAAAGACCGGTGCTTTGAAAACTGCTAGAAAAGGGGTAGGCATCTATCAAATAAAGGTAAGAGGGAAAAGTTCCCATGCCGGTAACCATCATCGTGCTGGTGCAAGTGCCATTCATGAATTAGCCCTCCAGATTGTAAAATTGGAAGAGCTCACAAATTACGATCGTGGTACAACAGTAAATGTTGGTGTGATCAATGGCGGGACAAGGCGGAATGTCGTACCCGAGGAAGCCGAAGCTTTGATCGACTTTCGTGTGAAAACAGAGGAAGAAGCTGACCGGATTGTTGCCCATCTGGAAAGTTTGACCCCAGAACTTGATGGGACGACTTTAGAGGTGGAAGGTGAATTAAATAGACCTCCAATGGAGCGCACTTCTGATATAGAGGAATTATTTGAAAAAGCTGAAAAGGCTGCGGAAGAGGTTGGTTTTACGATTACTGAAGCACAAGTCGGCGGTGGAAGTGACGGGAATTTTACAGCGAGTATTGGAGTTCCCACACTGGACGGTCTTGGAGGAGTCGGCGAAGGTCCGCATGCTGAAATTGAACATATCGTTATTGAAGATCTTCCGAAGAGATCGGCTATGCTTGCCCACTTGCTTTTGAAGCTTTAGAAAGGAGAAGTGTCAGACGCCTTATTATTGGCCCTGACACTTCTTTTTATATATTCGTTTTTGCAGGAGTCTTGTTGAATATCAACCGGTACACTTTTCGGGGTCTCCCCTTCGATCCGTTGAGCTGTACACTTTTACTGGTTGCAAGCTTGAGATTTTCAAGTTCAGCCAGGATCCTGCGGGCATTTCTTTCCGAACTAGCTAACCAGACTGCCACTTCCTGGGCAGTAACTTCCTCTTTTTTATAAAAGTTTGCTAAGGATTCGATCTTCGCTAATGCCGTCGGGGAGATATTGGCTTTTCGCAATTCCTCAGACCACTCGCCATCAACCCATTTCTGGTAATCGTATTGGAGAGCTTTCCTTTCTGACAGATATTCTGTAACCTTTTTTTTCTCATCGACAAGAACGACTTTTGAGGAGGTATTTTTACGGGCGTTCCGGAATGCAGTCCGTACATTCTCTTCTGCTTGGAGAGCATTCAGCCCATACCCGATACCGATCCGGATATGGTATTTGCTGTGGGAATAGACCGTCTCAATCAGATGGAACAGGTCACTTTTATCTAATTTAAACTCTATTTCCCCACGTGTTGTATAAATAAAATAAAGACCATCGCCGATTTGAACGAAGGATCCATTTATCCGTTCCGCTAATTCAAGTAACAGCCGCTTCAAGCTCAGCTCTTTATGTTTAAGTTCATATGAAAAGAGATACTCATCTTCTTCTTCATCAGGAGGAAGAAGTTCCACACCTAATAAAGCAAGCTGGGAACGTTGATACCATGAAGATACGCCACGTTCTTTCAGGAGCCTTAGTGTAAAATAGATCGACAAATGTGAAGGATAGATTCGATAACACGGGATCCCTGATTCTTTTAATTGGAGATAAACCGCCCGGATACATGTGAAAGCAACCTGGGTCTTCCCCTTTTCAAAAAGTGAACGGTGGTACTCGACGATTTCATCCACCGGTCTGAAATCAGGGTAAGAATAGGAAAATATCTGTAACTTTTGGAGCGAGAAATATTGTTTCGTCGTATGAAGCTCCTCTTCTTGAATCGTATCAAGGCTGATTTTTTGGACTACTTCTTCTAGATCCATCAATGCTTCTAACACTTTCCCTAATAAGCTTGCCCCGTAAAGCGGCGGATAGATTCCATCCTTTTCCTGGATCAGCTGTTTGGATAAAGCATATGTATACGGAACTTGTCCTGAGAAAAACCATTGATCTATGGAATCTCGGTTTTGATGGATGATCTCATCGACTTGATCGATCGTATTGTACGAAAACGGTAATAAAGTTATATCTGCAAACGGTTCAGCAGAATTCAATATATGTTTGACTGAATCTTCAGGTCCAATGACCCCTAAACGTATTTCCAATAAACTCACCTTTCCATTCCGAAAATAATTACTTCAAGTATATCAAAACACCAAGAGCTTTGTACCAGGCACCATTTTGTAAGCCCTGGTACGAAAGGGTTCATGATGGGTGCCAGGCACCAAATGAAACCCGTTGAGCCGCAAGGGATCCGTTTTGGTGCCTGGCACCGTTTTGAAAGCCCTGGTATGAAAGGGTTCTTGATGTGTGCCAGGCACCAAATGAAACCCGTTGAGCTGCAAGGGATCCGATTCGGTGCCTGGCACTTTTTGAAAACCGTTGGGGCACAAGGGCTAAATTGTGGTACCTGGTACAATATTTGGTCGACAACTTTCGGATTTGTTCAATCAAGCGTTTGATTAGATGGTTAAGTTGGTGCTATATTAAGTTCTGAGGTTTTAATCAAACGTTTGTTTAATGATGGTATCGGTAACTATTGATTATCTTTCTAGTAACCTTTTACTAACTTTAAGAGTTTGAATAAAGTCTCTTATTTATAGTATGAGCTAAATGATATACTGGGTGGGAAAGGTGGTGAATAAAATGGAAAATCAGATTTTGCAAGCTATTAAAGAACTTCAAGACCAAATGAATGAGGGGTTTAACGGACTAAATACTAGAATAGATAAACTTGAGAATAGGATGGGGAGACTTGAAGAAGGTCAACAGGACATTCATGAACAATTGGAGTTGTTAGTCGAAGAACATTGGCAAAACAAAACGGATATTCGTAAGCTCAAGAAAACAATTCGTCTGGCACAAGATTAATCTATCACTTCTTCAATAATTTAATGTGTTCCCCAAATACTGTGCCTCAATCCCAAGCTACTCTTTCACTTCATTAATTCTTCTTACATTCTCCATCAATAATATATTTTTTGATAGGCGACAAATTTTTCGTTTGTTCAATCAAACGTTTGTTTAAACATGCAAATGAACTGTGATACATAGCAATCAAATGTTTGATTAACAAGAAAGGTGCCAGGTACACTTTAGGAAGCCAGTCCTATCAATGGTTTCAAAAGTGTACCTGGCACCGAGGTTTACTGAAAATGGCACCGATGTACTTACGCGCTCCAGAAACGTTGGATGATTTCTTGTTGTTGGAGTTGGTGTTTGTGCTGGGTGATGAGGCTGACGAGTACATAGCCTACAAAGGACAGCACTACTGGTACCACGACGGTGTGCATGCCGAACAGGTTCGGTGCGGTCAGGTGGATGATCATGTATGAGCCGACTCCGATGATCATCGAGGCGAATGCTCCGTAGGCGTTGCCTTTTTTCCAGTACAATCCGAGCACGACCGGCCAGATAAATGCGGCTTCAAGGCCTCCAAACGCAAATAAATTCAACCAGATCAGGAAGTCCGGTGGATCGATCGCCATCAGGAATACCAGGATCCCGAGAATAGCTGTAACCCCAATGCTCAATGTTTTTACCTGGCGTTGTGAAGCTGTCGGTTTTACATAGTTCACATAAACGTCCTTGATGACCGCGGAACTGACGAGCAAAAGCAACGAATCGACTGTCGACATGACAGCTGCCATCGGTGCGGCAAGAACGATTCCCGCAAGCCATCCCGGAAGCACTTCCAAGGCCACGAGCGGCATGACTTTGTCCCCGACTTCGATCCCCGGCACGACCACTCGCGCAAAGACTCCGATCAAGTGCATCCCGAGCATGATGAATCCGACGACGAGCGTCCCGATGATTATCGCTTTGTGCATCGCTTTCGAATCACGGTAAGACATGGCTCGGACGGCGACTTGCGGCAACCCGATGACCCCTACCCCGACCAAAATCCAAAAAGATGACACGAACAACGGTGTCAACGACCCATCCGCTCCGAATGGTGAAACGAGGTCAGGGTTTTCAACAGCCAGTTCCGTCATGATGTTCGAGATTCCCCCACCTGCTACAATGGTTCCGATCAACAAGAGCAAGGTCCCGATGAACATGACGATCCCCTGCAGACTGTCGGTGATCGCAACAGCCCGGAAACCGCCGATCACGACATACACGAGTACGGAACTCGCAAAAATGAACAACGAAGCTGTATAGGAAAGCCCTGTGAACGACTCGATCAGCCTGCCTCCCCCAACCCACTGGGCAGCCATCGCACTGAAAAGGAAGATGACGATGCTCGCTGCTGAAAGCAACACGACCCACGTGTTCTGGTATCTTTCTTTTAAAAAGTCGATCAGTGTGACGGCGTTGATTTTTCGAGCGACAATCGCGAACTTTTTCCCTAAAACCGCAAGCGTAAAATACCCGGTGACGAGCTGTGACATCGCGAGGAGCACCCATCCGAGTCCAAGATTATACGCAACACCAGGTCCGCCGATGAAACTGCTCGCACTTCCGAAGGTCGCGACCATCGTCAACGCTAAAATGAAGCCGTTCAGCTGGCGGCTCCCCAAAAAGTACTCCTGCAAAAAATCCGGAGCTTTCCTTATGTACTTTGACGAATACGTCCCGATCAAAAAGACGATGACAAGAAAACCAAAGAGAGGTATGATGACATCCCAATTCATTCGGCGTCCTCCTCTCTGTCCTCAAAAGGCACCTCGAGGAAAAATAATTTCACCATGACAAAAACGAGCGTTGAAAAAAGCAGGAAGCCGACGATGCAGCTGTAGAAAAACCACGCTGGAAATCCGAAAATGTACGTATATTCTTCGACCGGTTTTCTGCCTAAGCCATAGGCAAAAGCGAACCACCAGATGAAGTTGAACACGGCCAGGATGACACCCATCAAGGCTTCACGGTTGGCTATTTTGAAACGCAGATCATCTCGTTTTTGGGTGCGTCCATCCCCCATTACAATCCCTCAAATCTATCAGACTAGCTTTTGTTCACTATTTTAACAGAACGGATTCGTAGACTCGACAATTTCTTTCTATCACTTTCACTTCGCTAATTACGAATCGTTTCCTCTATTGTAAAAAATTATGTTTTGATAGAATTGCGATTGCTGTATAATCGAGTTAGATGTGAAATTTTTGAATTAAGAGGGGTCATTAGTATATGTTGAAAAAATTCATCTGGGGATTTGTCATTGTTTTGGGAATAGCGGTAGTCGGTATCGGAGGCTACGCTTATTATTTGTATGATTCGGTCAAAGATACGGCTAACGATATCCATGAACCGATCGACCCTGAGCGGGATAAGAATGTGCCTAAACCGAAAGTGGATAAATCTGAAAAAGAACCGATCTCGATTTTGCTGTTAGGTGTCGATGAACGGAAAAATGATAGCGGCAGATCGGATACGATGGTAGTCATTACGGTGAATCCTCACGATGATTCGATGATCATGTTCAATATTCCACGGGATACACGTACGGAAATCATCGGTAAAGGTTTTGACGATAAAATCAACCATGCTTATGCATTCGGTGGCACGAAAATGGCTGTGGAAACGGTCGAGAATTTCTTGGATATACCGATCAATTACTACATCAAGGTGAACATGGAATCATTCCAGGATATCGTCAATGCGGTTGATGGTGTGACGGTGAAGAACAGCTTTGGTTTCAATGCTGGCGGTTATGAATTTCCTTCAGGTGAGATTGAGCTTGATAATGGGAAAGAAGCGCTGGCTTATGTCAGGATGCGGAAGCAGGATCCTAAGGGGGATCTAGGCAGGAATGAACGCCAACGCCAGATCATCAGAGGAGTCATTGATAAAGGCGCTCGTGTTTCCTCGATCACAAAATTTGATGATGTGCTGGATGTCATCAGCAGTAACGTGAAAACGAATATGACGTTCGCTGAGATGAAGGATATCCAGGAGAATTACAAAGGCGCACGAAAGAATATTGAAACATTTGAAGTTAAGGCGACAGAAAAATATATCAATAACATCTTCTACTTTATCGTTTCTGACGAAGAACGGAACCAAATCCGTTCTAAGCTGAAAGAACACCTTGAAATCGAAAGCCAATCCGTGTCTGAAAACGGAGACGCAGCTTGAATAGAGAAGAAAAAATGTGATGCAAGTTATGTGAATGGCACAAGGGAACCACTGGACCGTAAACACGGACCAGTGGTTTTTTTCGTTTTAGTGGCGATAGCTTTCGGTGCCTGGCACGACAATTTCGCCCTTGTGCGCCAACGGTTTTCGCGAGGTGCCTGGCACCGAAGCAAAACCCTTGGGGCTGTTACGGTTTGAAAGTGTACCAGGCACGCATTTGAAACCCTTGCGGCTGAAGGGATTTGAATGTGTGCCTGGCACCGGCTGGAAAGCCTTGGTATGGTTGACTTCTTTTTCGGTGCCTGGCACCCTGAGGTTTTTTAATGTGTGTCATCCAAGGTTAGGCTGCGGTGATTGGGGGTATTAGTGTTGTATATTCTTACTGTTCGAGTCGATTTTCAAGGGGGGATGTATGTTGTGAAGAAAGCGATGATCATTGTAAATCCGTCTTCAGGTAAAGAAGAAGCTGAAAAAAATAAGTCCAAGGTCGAGGATCTCCTACGTAAGAAAGGTTATGACGTCATCATCAAGCTCACAGAAAAAGAACTGGATGCGATGGAGTTTGCCCGGACGTCTTGTTTGGAAGCATTCGATATCGTGGTCTCCATGGGCGGCGACGGGACGCTGAACGAAACGGTGAACGGTCTTGCCGGTCAAAAGCATTGCCCGAATTTCGGGATCATCCCGATGGGGACAGTGAACGATTTTGCTAGAGCCCTCAATATCCCTCTCGATTTTGATGAAGCCGTCGAATTGATCGAGAAAGGTGAAACACGTGCGGTTGATATCGGAAAAGTGAACGATCGATATTTTATGAATATCATAGCGGTCGGTGCTATTGCTGAAGCGACATATCAGGTATCGCCAAAGCAGAAAACGATGCTTGGCCCTGTCGCATATATGATCGAAGGACTCAAGACACTGACTTCAAAAACCGCTTATGACATTGAACTGAAGCATGATCATGGCACATGGAAGGGTGATGCCCTCCTGGTATTGGCAGCCCTGACGAACTCCGTCGGCGGCTTTGAAAAAATCGCTCCCGATGCTGAGGTCGATGATGGAAAGCTGAAATGCCTGGTCGTCCATGATGTTTCCTTGCCAAAGTTCATCAAGATCGGTACTGAACTTTTACAAGGGGAACACATCCATGACGACAAGATTGAATACATCACCACATCGAAGCTTGAAATCACATCTTCGGAAAAACTTCATTCTAACATCGATGGCGAGGAAGGCGACCCGCTCCCTCTTAAAATCGAGATGTTGCCGAAGCATCTTGATATTTACGTCCCTTGACTCAAAAGGAGGCTGATATTTGTCAGCCAACCTCTATTAAATTCGCTCCATTTCAGGGGCGGTTCCTTAGGGTCCATTCACCCTGCTCCTGACTGAATAAACTCCGTTTCGGGACAGCTCAGCGCCTTTTTCACCTGTTCCTGTCCTGTATCGCCTCGTTTCGAGACAGCTCCACGCCTTTTTCACCTGCTCCTGTCCCGTATCTCCTCGTTTCGGGACAGCCCCACGCCTTTTCCACCTGCTCCTGTCCCGTATCGCCTCGTTTCGAGACAGCTCCACACCTTTTCCACCTGTTCCTGTCTCGTATCCCTCGTTTCGGGACAGCATCTCGCCTTTTTCACCTGTTCCTGTCCCTATCACACACACCTCCAAACCCAAAACAGACCTCGTCAGCCTAAAACTGATGAGGTCTTTCTTTCAATAGGTCGTCAATCGTAAAAATTTCTGTACAGCATAAACGCCACGTTGCAGCGGAGAGAGCTTTGTTTCATTCTTTTCATAAGCGACGGTATATAAGCCGCCCTCGTTGTTCCAAATCCGATTGAAGTAATGATCGGTTTTTTTCATGAGTTCTGAATCAGTTGGTCCTTTGATTTGCAGGTCCGCTTCCAGATTGAAAGCTTCCAAGTTCCTTTTTGTATAGTTGGCCGAACCGGCTATGATCGTTGCTTCCTTCCCACTTTTGATGAACATCATTTTTGTATGATATTGCTCAATCCCGGTATTGTACCAGCGGATTTCAATTTGGCCATTAGAATCCTCCATTATTTCTTCTGCAACCGGAATATTTGGAAGTCCGGTTTTCTTATTTCCGAAAGCCGTCTTATTCGGATCCAATACCATTTCAACGTCCACTCCACGGTCGGCAGCCTCAAGAAGTGGTCCGATGATGGAACGGTCCGCAATGTAAAACATCCCTAGGTGGATTTCATCGCCTTTTTTCGTCTGTTCAATTGCTTCCACGATCTGTTTATGTGTTTTTCCTTCTGTATAGTACTGGATCTGGTATTGCCCATTCTTTTGGTCATTTTTCGCCTTGTAGGTTGGCAGGTCGATCCCTTTTTCAGACATGTCCACGACCGCTTGCTCAGCATTGATGATCTCTTGAATGATCGGTCCTTCGACTTCAAAAGCGACATTCCCGTGATAAGCTGAAGCATCATGCGGATTTCCCGAAGTAACGAGTGCTGTTTTATCCGTCGCAACGACTTTGCGGTGATTCGCTTTTACATTTAAAAGTTTCAGGTAAGATCGAGCTGTCATGTCCGGTGCAGTGCTCGCAAAAGGATTACGGACCCAGCCCTCCCCTTTTTGACCGAACCATTGGAAAAACATCCGCCACACTCCCGAGTATAATGGCGAAGAATCTCGCAGCCGTTCTAAATTCGTGTATACGACTTCAACACCGTTCTCCTCTAGTTTCGAAAGGAGTTTGGATTGATACGACCGATAGCCGGTGTTGACCTCATCCGATATGAAAACGACTTTGATATCAGGATTCTCCTGTTTCTTTTTGATGATCGTATTCGTAAGGTTTTCACTTATCGGCGGAAAAGACTGATCCGGCTCATAATAGCCATTGAATAAAAACATATCGATGACGATGAAATCATCCGCCTCCATGATGATTTCGTTTATTCGTTCAAAGATTTCAAGTTCGTGTACTTTCTTGCCGTCTTTTTGATAAGTCAGATCGTGATAGAACTTTACATCATCCACTTCGTATACATCGCTTTGATAGGCAACCCCTTCAGGAATCGATTTGTAGGTGTGATACACCATTGTAGCTATGTAAATCAGTAGAAGGATACCAACTAGAGTCCAGATGACCGGCTTTTTCCCCATATTCAACTTTTTCAATTGACAATTCCTCCGTCTCAAAACTCCATTTGTATTTAACTTCTGAAAACCCACCGCTACCTATACATTCCCCAAACTATCGCAAGTTAAGCGGTGCCTGGCACGACAATTCCCCCCTTCTCCCCCAACGGTTCTGAGATAGTGCCTGGCACCAAAACAAAACCCTTGTCGTCGTTGAGGTCTCAGATGGTGCCAGGTACACTTTTCAAAGCGTTGGGGCGCAAGGGGTTTGGATTGGTGTCAGGCACCAGGTGGGAACCCTTGGTACGCTTGGCTTCTTTTTCGGTGCCTGGCACCAATGTTATAATATGGATAACAATATGATATTGGAGGGATTTGGTGAAAAAGCATTTCATCGGGTTTGTGGTTTTTGCGGCTTTGGGGGTTTTGCTTTTTATGAAAGGAATGGATTTGAGAGCGCTTGGTACGGATGTTGATGGGGATGGCATCGGAATCAGTTTCTTGGGGATGGAAATTGCTGATCGTGTTCCTGAAAGTGAAATTCCGGCCCATGCAAAAAGCTTTTTCGTTATAAGTGGTATCATTACGGTGATTGGTTTGATATTTTTGACACTACCTTTTGTGAAGTCTCGGAAGACAGCCTAAATTTAATGCCTGGTAAAGTGGTGAATTACGAATACCACTTACCAGGCATTTTTTACACTTCTTATTTTATTAGTATGTCTCTAAAATCCCATCAATCGCTTCAATCAGTTCTTGTGCAAATTCCGCATTGATGTGCTTTCCGCTTTTCTTCTCCACATCGTTCTGGATCGATTCCAGCTTTTTAGCTTGTACACGTTCATTATCGGTTTGTTGGGCATTGCTGATTCTTGCTTGTAATGAACGGTATGTTCCATAGTTCTTGAAATGGCCATCTTCATATGCTTCATCAACCATCTCATCCAACTCGTCGATCGTCACCGCTTCTTCACCAATCACTACCGTGAACACCTGTGCTTCTTCTTTGTTGAAGTTTTTATCCACTGAACGGATTTCAACCACGTGCGTGCCTTCTTCTGACAGTGTGAAGCTTCCATCTTCAATTGTCGTCCACTCACCATCATTCACGCGATATTCGGTTCTCAACACTCCGATTCCTTCTCCATCCGTCGCGTCAACAGTGAACGTCACGTCTTCTTCATTCACAGCATCTTCGCCAATATTGCCGTCAATCTCCACTGTCGTTGTCGGTGCAAAATAATCGTTACTGATTCTTGCATCCGCGTAGATCTCAATTGGTTCTTCAAAGCTTTGGATATAGTTGATTGTCGCATCCAGATCAATTGGTCCTTGAACTGGATTTTCACCAAGCTCGTCCAAACGATAGTCATCTGTTCCATGCGGATACATGTAATTGTTCACGACCACCGTATAGGTTGCTTCAGGATCGACTGGTGTTCCATCCGGTAAATACAGCCCCATGACTTCCCACGTTTCTTCGTTCCACGTGTAACGGAAGCCGGCGATACTGACATCCGGTCCGTAACTTGAAAATTGCGCATTCAACACTTGACGAAGGTCATCACCTGTCAAATCAACCTGTACCAGTGTATTCCCGAACGGCTGGATGTTATAAAGCTCTCCCCATGTGATTTCACCAGCATCAAGGTCATCACGGATTCCGCCGCCGTTCATCAAGGCAAAATCAGATCCCATTTCTGCACGCATACCTTCTGCGATCAAGTTACCGAGTGCGTTATCCCCGACAAGCCCCGTGCTTGCATATCCGCCTTCAAGATCGATCGCGGCTTCACCGACAACTTCGTTCAACTTCGGTCCGACTAGCTCAAGGTAATAATCCAAAAGTTCGGTAACTTCTGGATCAGGCTCGATCCCGTTTTGGACAACATCGACGATTTCAGCTGATTTGCTGACGATATCATTCGTCACTGGATCGATTTCAAGATCGACGTCAGCAAAAGCTTTTCCATATTCCCAGGCCTGGACGATCAATTTTCCGTCTACCACCGCATTCACTTTTACATGGTTATGGGCTGCAAAAATCACGTCCACCGCGTCATTGATGTTTTGTGCCAGTTCAGATACTTCGCCTGTCGCTGTGTCACCGCTCTGGTTCCCTGGTTCATGGGCGAGGACGACGATCGCCTCGACACCCTGCTCCTGGAGTTCAGGGACATAACGGTTCACCGCCTCCGCTTCATCTGTAAAACGGATATCCTGAATGCCATCCGGGATGACCATGCTCGGCGTTTCTGTCGTCACGATCCCGATGAAACCGATCTTCGTGCCGCCGATCTCTTTTACCGTATAAGGATCGATCACGAGATCACCTGTATCCTTATACTCGACGTTCGCTGCCACCATCGGAAAATCGATGCCGTCATAGTTTTCTGTGCCGTCCGGGTGATCGCCGCCGTCGATGAGACGAAGCATTTCATCGACACCTTCATCGAATTCGTGGTTTCCGAGTGTTCCAACGTCAAAGCCGATCGTTTCCATCATGTCGACTGTCGGCTCATCTTGTAAAAGCGCTGATACTGGCGAACTCGCTCCAACCATATCTCCAGAATGAACCATCAATGTGTTCGGATTCGTTGCTTCTCTTTCTTTTAAATAGGCAGAGAGATAGTCCATGCGTCCGTATTGAATACCATTCACTGTTCCCGTCACATCGACTTTGCCGTGAAGATCGTTCACACCTAGCAGCTGAACCTGGATGTTTTCATCAGAATCACCATCGTCTGCCGGTGTGTAGCCTGCACTGATCGCATCTTGCTCTTCAAAGAAAAACACGCGATTCTGAACAGGAATATCCTCCCATTTTTCAGGAACAACATATTCTTGAGTGAAATAATCGCCGACAAACTTATCCGGGCCGTTACGAAGATTGAAACGGAACTCGTAAGGAAGCTCGTCGATCGGGTTTTCCAGGTCCCACATGCCGCGTCCGTTTTCAATCGCTTCTTCAGCAGCAGTACTATACGCCTCGAAATGCTCCATGTTCGGATAGATAAAATAAGGTACAGCTCGTCCTAAGCGGACCATTTCCTTATTGACGTCCATCTCGTCTTTATGGACATGCGCGAGAAGACGTCCGTAATCATCAAGCGGGTCTTCCCCCACTTCAAGCGTGATTGCGGTTCCTGCTGGCAGCAAGCGTTGAAGTTCTGCAGTAGCAGCTTCCGCATGCTCGCCCTGGGAGTGGCCGTTGTAATTCGTTTCAGGCGTATCGATTGAAAGCATACGCACATTGGATGCCCCGAGCACCGGGTCATTGATGCGGACCGTGTCGCCATCCACCACACGTTCAACCGTCGCTTGGTATTCTTCATCAGGTTGTGGAGCAGGCGGTTGATCCTCTAGTAATCTTAAATCCTCTGCTTTCGTCGGTAAAAGTTGATAGTCATTGTATTGGCCGACGATAGCTGTGACATCGTACCATTTGCCTTCCTCAAACTGGGAAACGTCGATGTCAGTCGCGTTTTCGACACGGAGGACTACGCCTTGCATTGTTTCATCGATGAAAGATATGTTATAACCGCTGCCAGCTTGATTGGATGGAATCGATTGTATGTATCCGGTAGTATTGACGAGTGATCCTTCAAGCGGTTCTGCTTCGTTGTTATAAAGGGTCGAGAGTTCTGTCGGTTGAGGTCCTGGAAGTTCGTTTCCTTCTGATAAAACCTCGATTGTGGTAGGTTCAATTTCCGTCAATCCATTGTAGATTGTGATTTCACCTGTAACCTGAATCTCTTGACCTACATTTAAATATGCCAAGTTTTCATTAAAAGAAAAAACATTGATGCCAGCCGTTTCGTCTTGTATGTACGCTGATAGATTGCTAGCTGTAAAATCAGCTGTGACAATTCCTTCTACTGTCACGGTCTGACCGTTCTGGGATTTTGCTTCCGAAATCGGAATCGTCGTTGCAGCTTGTGCGACTCCCATTGGAAACAACGTCACGAGCATTGCAATCAAAGCTAAAAAGGTCGTCCATTTGCGGGTAACCTGGTGATACATGTAAATTCCTCCTAAAGTTGAATTTAATTCCCTATATTTCTAACTCTACTAGATTTTGTTTAAGGTTAAATGAATTATTTGTAAAAGATTGAAAAATCGTTCAAGGTTACTATTACGCGGTCTGACAACCGCAAACATTGCCCTATTTTTACAAATATAGCTAAATAGGCCTATTAAACTATTTTCCTGTTTACAATGATTCGACAGTAATGTAAAATTATTACTGCACTCTTAATTGAATGATGTCTGACCTTGGAGGATTTTGATGAATACTACTAAAACAACAGAAACTAGAGAAAATGAAGAAGTCTATTCTTTGCAAAAGTTGATGTATGAGTATAGTAAAAGGCTGAAAAACTACTCCGATCCAACCATCGTCAAAATGAGCCAGAAACTTGATGACAAACTCAATATCATACAAAGGGCAAAAATCCAAAACTGAATTTTTGATTTTTGTAGGATAATACATAACTTTTAAAGAAAACTTTGGCTCAGCCAAGCCATAAGCGTAGGCTGAGCGATTAGTTGCCCTTATACTGAAGAAAGTAAATTATACTTTCTTTAAGTGTAAGTACCCACCGTCAATCACGACGGTGGTTTTTTCTTTCCTTTTTGAGGTTTTTTCTTTAAGTGCCAGGCACCGAAAAAGAAGTCAACGGTACCAACACTTCCCACCCGGTGCCTGGTACACTTTCAAACCCCTTCTGCGCCAAGGATTCTGAGATGGTGCCAGGCACCATTTGAGACCTCAACTGCCCCAAGGGTTCTGCTTCGGTGCCTGGCACCTTTCTGGAACCATTGGGGCAGAAGGGCGAAATTGTCGTGCCTGGCACCGAGGTCTTCGATGAATGGCACCTAAGTCTTAAAAGTGGGCAAGTTCTCCTGGTTGTCTTCATAGAATGGGAGTAGACAAGGGGGAATGCAGCTTGGAAAATGTAACGATCATTGTCATTGGGATTATCGGGTTCATCACCGTGTTCGGGATCATCGGCAACATCCAGGCACGGATCAAGTTGGCTGATTGGCTGAAGGAGCTCAAACAGATTGATGCTGCGACAGTCCAGGCAGGCCGGGGTCCGAATTGGATGAATGATGCGATAGAGGATTACCGGAATTTCCATCTTTCCGGTATTTCGAATGTGAATAGTCCTGTCTTAGTGGAAAAACATCTGATGCAAGAGCCGGTCCGGGTTCTCGGCATTTTCCGTGTGCCTACCGGGAATATCATCCGCCTTTTACATGGTCTCCCTTCCCTCGCGATCATCGTCGGGGTTCTCGGAACGTTCGTCGGTCTGACGATTGCGATCATGGCGATGCAGGATACGCTTGTCAGCATCGGCAACCAGCCGGGCGAGAATGCGAACCTTTCCGTATCGGCGATCGTCGCTGCGATTTCTGAGCCGTTCAGGGGGATGAGCATCGCATTCGTCACAAGCATCGCCGGGATCGGAAGCTCACTGCTTCTCTCCTTCGTACAATCGGGTTTCCTGACCGGAGGTACTTCGCTCAGCTACCTGCAGGACCGGGTTTTAGCAGAGGCAGAGGGCGTTCTCGACCATGTCGTGCAAGAACAGCTCCAGAATGAAAAACCGAAGGATTCACTCGAGCGCCTCCTGGACCGCCTCGTGTCCAAGGTTCAGGAAAGCTTTCAGCAAAGCATCGGTGATTTTAGTGAAAAAATGGTCGGCTTCACCTCGGGCCTTGAGGAAGCGATGGATGATGTGAAAGGGATCCTGACTGCACAACGTGATCACACCGAGCAGTTCAAACAGAGCACCGACGTCCTTGTGATGTTCGGAGACCGCTTTTCAGAAACGATCACGAAACTCGAATCTGTCCAGCATTCAGTCGATAAAAGCCTTTCTAAACTCAACGACCACGTCTCCGGATTCGAAAAACAATACAAACGGACGAGTGAACACCTTGAGCAAGGGCAAAAGCGCATGGAGCATGTGATGAAGCACTCCGACCGTATAATTGAAGAATCGCAAAAGAAAACGGAAGAACTTGGACGCTCCCTCGTCAACGGCGTGGAAACCGTCCTTTCACGATACGAAACGAAGCAGGAAGACTTCGAGCGGAAAATGGCCCAGCAAAACGACGAATGGTTTTACAGGTATCAGGATAAAACCGAGCAATACGGTAGAGCATCCGAGACTTTCGCCGGTTCGGTGCAACAGCTGGAGAAAGCCTGGTATGGCACGATCGAAACGTTCAAAAGAGAATTCATCGATCAGCTCGGTTATATGTTCGACCGTGAACGGCAAGCGAGACAGGACCCCGGACGCGAACAAGAAATGCGCGAGCTCATCCGGGCACTCGATTCTGTCTATCAAAACCTTTCACGGGAATTCAAACAGACACACCAATATTTCGGCGATGTGTACCACGTTTTACAGCGCTTGTTGGATGCGACCGTCCAATCGGCGAACAACCGCTACGAACGGGATTATGAGCCACGTCGGATCACTGTGCACGACCCGACCCACAGGTGATGCCGATGCGAAAAAGAAGATGGCGTAACGAAGAGGAAGGAACGAAAAGCTATTTCTGGCCGTCATTCACCGATATGATGGCGATGATGGTCCTCGTCATGCTGTTCATCGCGATCATCGCTTACATCCAGAGCATCTACAACGCCTACGAGCAGACCGAGGTACGGCATGAACTGGCGAAAGTAGCCGACGTGAAAAAACACATCTCGGACTTGATTGAAAAACGACTTGAGGAAAACGTCGGGAAGGATAAGATCGTCCGGGGTCCGAACAACACGATCGCCGTTGAAGGGAACATTTTATTCGATACTGGAAGTGCGGAAATCAGTCCACAAGGAAAAAAGGTGCTGGCTCAGCTTTCAGACGCGCTCGTCCAGATCATTGACGAGCAGGAATTGAGCCGATACCTCTACATCATCCTGATCGAGGGGCACACCGATTCAGTCCCGTATGATAACTGGAGCCTTTCGACCGAGCGTGCTGTCGCGGTCGTCAAGTACATGGCTGAAGTCAACCCGAAATTCAAAGAGCAGAAATACGCCCAATACATTGCAGCGACCGGATACTCGGAGTATAAGCCGATTGCAGAAGGAAGTTCAGACGAATCCCTTCAGAAAAACCGCCGCATTTCGTTCCAGATCATTTTGGACGATGAAAAATGGCAGAATAAACTGAAGGGGATCATCAATGAATACTGAGCATTGCTGGAAGAATTCGCACCTCAAAAATTCTTAACGGAAACCACAGCCGTTATTTGAACCAAAAAGAGGTGATTCGGGAATTTAACGGACATGAGAGACGCTATTTTACGAAAAGGGACGGTTTTATCAGCTGTTTTCTATAAATAAGTGCGCTGGTGTCCGTTAAACTTTATAAACAGAGGAATTGTTCACGAATAAGGCATCTGGTGTCCGCTAATTTCACCGGACATCAAAATAAAAGAGTCCTGCGTCATCATTCGCGGGACTCCTTTTATATCCAACATTATTTTCTTTTAACGTACAGATACTGCTATTCACCAAAAGACATATCTCGGGCGGAGAATGACTATAGTCCGCTTTCCTTTTTCGACAATTATTCCGATACAAGGATTTCCTCGAACACTTTTGCCACTTTCGGCGTGACGTAATGGCTCCCTCCCCGTTTTTTAACGTCTTCGATCATCATCGATACTAACAACGATGGGTTTTCGGTGTTCCAGGCCACGAACCAACCGTTTTCCGTACCTTCTTTGTCATCCTTTGATTGTTTCAGTTCAGCCGTACCAGTTTTACCTGCAAGTTTCACACCTGAAAGCTTCACATCATTTGCCGTACCGGCGGGATTTTCAAAGACTTGCACGAGATCATCCTCAATCGTGTTCGCCGTATCTTCACTGATCACATTCTCTTTCCAGGCTTGTGATTTTTCTTCATCTGTAAAAAGAATCGGTTTCAACATCGTCCCTTTTGTAATGAAAGGCGTGTAAGTTAGCCCTAAATGAAGCGAACTCATCTCCGCTTGTCCTTGCCCGTAACCTGTATCGGCAAGCTGGCCTTCACTTGCAAAACCATCGTTCGTAATCTGTGACGCCTCGATTCCTAGTGGGAAAGGAAACTTTTCACCGAAACCGAAACGCTCCGCTTCTTGTAAAAATGCCTCGCCGCCGATATCCAATATCGCTTTTGCAAAATAGATGTTATCCGAGCGTACGAGTGCATCCTGAAGATTGACCTGTGTTAGCGGGCTTTTCACTCGTGTTACATAATGGTCACCCCAGGATTCCTTCTGCCAGCGGTTGTTAGCCGGAACAGATTTTTTCTCAGCCGGATCGATCGCCCCTGTTTCAAGACCGATCGCAGCTGTAATCGGTTTGAAGGTGGAGCCTGGCGCATAGGTCTTGCTGAATCGGTTTCGTAATGGTGCTGATGGCGCATTCAATAATTCATCGTAACGTTCACCTGATACCCCGAATACAAATTCATTCGGGTCATAGGATGGCGTACTGACAAGCGCAAGGACTTCACCGGTCGTCGGATTGATCGCTGAAGCTGAGCCCGCATCCTTACTCATCTGATGGTAAAGCGATGACTGGACCGCCGAATCGATCGTCAGCATAAAATCCTTACCGTCAGCAGGATCGTTTTTGACCAGGATATCCTTTGTCGTACCATCCGCACTTTTGATGACAATTTCACCGCCGTGCTGGCCTCTCAATTCTTTTTCCAGCGCTCGTTCAAGACCTGTTTTCCCAATGACATCTTGAGCTGTATATCCTTCCTCTTTCTTTTTCTCCAATTCATCTGCAGTCACTTTACCGACATAGCCCGTTAAATGCGCTGCAGCCTGCTTCAATGGATAGACACGAGCTTTTTTCTCCATGAACTTGGTCCCGCTCAACGGTCGGATCGCTTCTATTTTCTCTCGGTCATCATCCGCTACTGAGCCAAGCGGTACAAACGAATCCTCTTTTACCCAGGATTGGTTCAATTGAGCATCAATTTTTTCTACCGGTACATTGATCAATTCCGAAAGCTTTTCCTTCACCTCTTCGGCATCTTCCTTCATCCACCCTGGGACCAGACCAACTTCTTGGATGACACCATTAACCGCCAGCCCTTCCCCATTCACGGCAAAAATTTCACCCCGTTCAGGTTTGATGGTAGTTGCAGAAAGCGTATCCCCTTCTTGCATACCAGCAACAATCATCGACGGATTCCAGTTGATCGCCCACCTCTCGTTGTCTTCCGCTTTTTCATAAACGAGTTCAGCTTGATAGGACGTTTCTAGCGGACCTGCCAGTGTATCCATCGTTACGGAATAATCGAAGGTCGGCTTATCCTCTTCCTTGTATTCCTTTTCTTCCTTTGGCAATTTGTATGTAGCTTTGAAGTTGCTCATCTTGATTTCTTCGTAATTATTTTTATATTCTTCCGTAAACTTCTCTTCTGTAATCTGCTTTTTCGATTCCTCTGATAAAAGACTGTACATTTTCGCGTAGTCTTGTTTTTCCCATGCCTTCATGTAACTTTCAAATGTCGTTTCAGGCTTCGGTTTATCAGAGCAACCGACAAGACTGAAAACGATACATATAAGAATGAATACTGTTTTCCGCAATTCTGACCATCCCCCTATATTTTGACTCCCTTATTATATTCTACTATTTCTTTCCTTATTTTTCTTATAGATTGCTTTCGTACACTTTGTTAGACGAACCACATCGAATTAGGTTACAAATAAAGAAAGCTTGACAAAGCCAAGCCTTTGGCGCAGATGAGCCATAGTTGCGTTCATACTGAAGAAAATATTTTCATACTTTCTTCAAGCACAAAAAAAGCCCTCGCAAAAGGGCTTTTCAAACATTATTTATTTCTGCATGCGCGGAACTGGAATGATATATTGCACAAATGATAATTTGCGGATCGCCTGGACGATTGCGATCGAGAGCAGCATCACCACTACATACATGATTGGCAATCCTCTTGTTGCCCAGGCTGTATGAGGTAGAATTTGGTTTAAAAACAAGAGCACTAAGGGATGCACGAGGTAAATGCCCATCGACAGTGTCCCGATCAATTTTAATGGTTTATAAAGGATCCGCAGGTTTTGGATGATCGGAAAGAGTCCGATGACAGCCATACTCAATAATGGGATATTGATCAGGTTCGTCATTCTATTCGAAGGGATCGACCCCATGATTTTATATTCGTAAATCGCTAAAAGATAGACGGCTACGACCAATACAACCAATTTCGTCTGGCTTGTGATGAGCTTTGTGATCGAGCGCCAATAATAGGCTAAAAAGCCACCAAATATGAAGTAAAAGATCCATGTAAAAATGAATACACGGTTACTCAAGATTGCTCCCAGTCCCTCTTGTACGGACATGAAATGCGATAAATTAATGAAGAAAGCACTGGTTATGAAAGAAAGAACAAGTGCGATCATCCATGAACGTTTTGTCCTTATAGACTGTAATAATGGAAAAATGAAATAAAACTGGATGACAATGACCATGAAATATAAATGATAAAACGTAGCACCCGTCAGGAAAGTTTCAATGAAATCAGATCCTGTTGGCAGGTTGGCCTTCAATACAAAAACATTGATCAGCAGGTAAAAGATACTCCAAATGACAAAGGGCATGACGATTTTTGTGAATCGTGATTTTAAAAATCTTTGAAAATCAAAGCCTTTTGCTTTTACCTGGTGAAACAATAGGAAACCGCTTATCAAGGCGAATGTCGGTGTTCCAAAACGACCTAGCTGGTTCAATGCGAATGTCAGCCAGTTGTATGTCTGGTCATGTTGATTATAATAACTTGCACTAAGGTGTACCAGCACAACACCAATACAAGCGAACGCGCGTAAAAAATGAATTTCTTCGAAAAACTTACCTTTGGATTTTTCAAGTGTTTTTTCCACTAGTAACACCTCCCCCAAAAAAATTACTACATTTAGCAATTCGGTTGTATCAAGGGCAAAGTGACCATAAAATAACTTACAATTTATGTAAAATATTGATATAGCACCTACTCGTCCCATTGTAAAATTTGAGTTGCAGGAGTTTTAACTTTGTAAACGAAATGACTGTTAAGTGAAAAAAAGGTTGTGACAGCAATGGATGAACAATTATGGACGTATGTCCGCGGGGTTATGTGGGATTATGAAAGTGTGCCGGACAATGTTGAATTTGTGGAACGTCCGGCGTTATTGATGTACAAGACAAATGGGTCATCAAGCTTTTTATCTAACAAGATTGCTAAGGTTGAAGTTGAGACTGATGAAGCGTTCGATCAGTTGATTGGTGAAGTGGAGCGTTTTTATCAGGGCAATCCCTACTCCTGGTGGATTGGACCGGATTCTAAGCCTGAGGATTTGATTTTAAAAGTAGAATCGGCTGGACTTGAGCATGAAGACACCTACTACGGACTAGTGAAAGCCGTTGATCAGTGGGAAAAGGTGGACCTGCCGTATTCAATCCGAAATGTAGTGGATGAGGATGATGTCCGCCAATATGTTGAGGTGAGCGCGTACATCTGGGGATATGATGATGCGACGAAAAAAACGTTGGTACGTCAGAGGCTTGAGTATTTAAAAGCTCCTGGCCGTCGAGGCGGTTTATTGGTCGTCAGGGATGGGGATCGTCCGGTCGGCTATGCAGGATATCGATTCAGCAGTGATGGTGAAGCGATGTATCTCTCCGGAACCGGCGTTTTGCCGGAGTACCGTGGGCAAGGCATCTATCGTGCGCTTTTATCGAGACGGATGGAGCTTGCCAGTTCATACGGAAGCAACTGGATCGTCACGCAAGCCAGGAAAGGCACCTCAGAACCGATTTTACGAAAGCTGGGATTTATGGAACTCGGCAAATATGAGGTATATAAAAGCACCTGAAAATTTGGGTAGAATGCTCTAGTTTCCTTTAAGGGGATTGCGGGTATTAAATAGCAGATTAAGGAAAACGAAAGGAGATCATTATGGGATCTAAACACGAAGGAATCGCTGGATGGTTGATTTTGATTGTTGCTGGTCTTCTGTTCGTCCCGATCATTCGTCTCTATGCCCTTTATCAAAGCTATGTGACAGTTTATGACACACCAGCATGGAGCTTGTTGACGGAACCTGGGAATGCGATGTATCACGCTTGGTTTGCACCCACCTTTTTCGTCGGGGCAGCCGTGGATTATGGGATTGTTGTTTTGTCGTTTGTCGCGTTGTGGCTGCTGTTCAATAGAAGCCCTTCTTTTCCGAAATACATGATTTATTTCTTAGTTGGCGTGGCAATTTTTTCGGTTGCCGATGGATTCATGACCAGCTGGATCTTCAGCTCACTTCCGATATCTGAAGAAATGCTTGTATACATCAAAACCCAAACCTATAGACAGCAGATCGGCTCATTGGTCTCATGCCTGGTTTTGGTCCCATACTTATTGAAATCAAAACGAGTCAAAGCAACCTTCATGAAAAGGACAAGCTTCAAACAACCGCTCTCCGGTGGAGGATTATCGGTGTAAAATCTCAGGGATGAAAAAGACGTTTCCAATGACGGTGTCAATCCCCGGTGCCTGGTACCGTTTGAGATCCCTTGGTACCACCGGCCTTCTGTTCGGTGCCTGGTACCGTTTGAAATCCCTTGCTACCACTGGCTTTCTGTTCGGTGCCTGGTACGCGGGTAGTATTGATAAATGTAAGAGAACTCCACAATTTTTGTGTGGAGTTCTCTCTTTTTCAACTGACTGAACGGTGTTAATTTCTTCCGTTGCCGTTGCCGTTTCCATTACCTTTTCCTTGGTTACCTTTTCCGCGATCCTTCTCGTGTTTGTCTTTATTTCCTCGTTCTTTATCTTGCTTACCTTTTCCTCGTTCTTCTTGAGCTTTTTCAGCTTTTTCTTGAGCTTTTTCGGCCTTTTCTTCAGCTTTTTCAGCTTGTCTTTCTGCTTTTTCTTCAGCTTTTTCAGCTCGTTTCTCTGCTTCTTCTTCAGCTTTTTCAGCTCGTTTCTCTGCTTCTTCTTCAGCTTTTTCAGCTTGTTTTTCTGCTTCTTCAGCTGCAGCCTCTTTTTTAGTTTCGGTCACTTCAGTTTCTTCGCCTTCAACTTCTTCCTCTTGATCACCGTCTAATCCGTATCCCTCTTCAAGTTTTGCAATCTTTTTATCAAGTTTAGCAAAAGCCTTTTGGATGTTATTCATCAAAGAAGCTTGAGCATTCGGATTTTTCACATGTGTCAGAGCCATTAGAAGTGCATCTATGTTATGAGATAATTTTGCCTGAAGTTCGTCCTCCTCGGAACCTTCTTCCTCTTCCGTTCCTTCTTCAGTTGTTTCCTCATCTTCTGTTGGTTCTTCTTCGGTTGATTCTTCTTCCTTCACTTCTTCACCGGTAGAAGTCTCGTCTTCAGTTCCTTCTTCCTCTGTACCTTCTTCAGTTTCTTCTGAAGACTCCTCTTCCTCTGCTTTTTCCATCGCAGCTTCTTGCGCTTTCAACGCTTCTTCAAGCGTCTCTTGGGCCAATTCCTCTTCACCTGCTGCAAAAAGAGCATTCGCTTCAGCAATACGGTTTGCTGCAATCTCTGCTAAAATTTTCGCTTCTTCATATTCATCTGAAGCTACCGCTAGACGTACATTCTCGATCATTGTTTTTACAAAGTAGAAAAAATCCCCAGGAAGTAGTGACGGTTCTTCTGTTTCTTCTTCAGCCCCCTCTTCAGTTGAATCTTCATTTTCTGTTTCTTCAGTAGTTTCTTCGCTTTCTGTGGTTTCTTCCTCAGTACCTTCTCCAGTTGTGCTTTCTTCCTCATTAGTTGATCCCTCAGACACATCTACTGTTGGTGTAGACTCGTCTGTGTTTGCAAATGCAGCTGGTGTTGCTCCAAAAAGCAAAAGTGAAGCTGCGCTGATCGTTGCGATCCATTTTTTGATCATGTTCTCCATCCCCTCTGTTCTTTTTTCCATAAAAAAAGCAGATTGCCAAGGCTGTATGTAACGTTCAACCCAGGAATTTGCTGCCGTACCCACTCAGGGGGTCCAAGTTATGTATGTATGTCTGATACTTAGGCAACTGGCTGACATAGGTATAAACCGTTAGTCCCTTTAGCTTTGCGTCACTACCTTTCGATAGCTTTGCCATTATCTGCTTTAATTAGTTTTATTATACAAGAATTCGACATTATTTTTCCAAGTAAATATTACCTGTTTTTTCAGAAAATATCTAGTACCAACCGACCATATAAGACCGTTAATCGGGAATTTTTTTGTGTTGAGGATAAATGACCTATATCCAAAGGGCTATATTCATTATTTGCGTTTCCATCATTTTGGGATTGCCTTAAGTCTGTAGTCCCTTTACACATTACTATTTTGTCCTGGTTTGGAACTTTTTCATAGCGAGTTTAAATAAAATAAGAGACGAGCACAGTTGACTCGTCTAGCAGTAATTTACCGACTCAGTAATTTTTGAATGTCTTCTTCAATATTTTCAGGTTTGGTTTGAGGGGCGTACCTGTTGATTACCCTGCCCTCTTGATTGACGAGAAACTTGGTGAAATTCCATTTAACCTGATCAGAAAGCATACCAGGTGCCTCTTTTATCAGATGTTTGAATAAAGGATGAGCCTCACTACCTTTGACATCCACTTTACTGAACATTGGAAAACTTACTCCATAATTGAGTTTACAGAACTCCTGGATGTCTACTTCAGAGCCGGGTTCCTGATTCATGAATTGGTTGCTGGGAAAGCCGAGTACTTCAAACCCATCGTCTTTATATGTATCATACAATCGCTGTAAGCCCTCATACTGAGGCGTAAAACCGCATTTGCTTGCTGTATTGACGATCAGTAGTACTTTCCCTTTGTAATCGGCTAACTTCTTCTCTTCTCCTGAAATCGACTTAGCTGAAAAATCATGAACACTACTCATTAAACAGCCTCCTTTTAATTCAAAAAGTAGCAATAACCATCAACTAAGTCAAAAGATATCGTCTATTCGGGTTCCTATTCGGGTGCCAGGCACCGACCAAGAAGTCAATGTTCCCAAGGTGTTTGAATCGGTGCCTGGCACTTTTCACGAACCCAGTGATACCAAGGGGTAAATTGTCGTGCCTGGTACACTCTTTAAATGCACAAAAAAATAGAGCTGCGTTGGAGCAGCTCCGATGAGGGGTTAGGGAGGCAGGACATGTGCCTACGTTTTCAATTTATAATCAAAACCGTCATTCAGAAGATTCACCTTCACTTTCTTCAGTGTTCGTTTCCTCTTCAGTCGGTTCTTCATTCGTTGGTTCTTCTTCTGTTCCGTTACATGCTGTGATCAACATAATTGCGAATAATGCAGAGCCTAGTTTAGCGAGAAAACCTTTGTTCACGGTAACCACTCCTTGTATCGCAAGTTTTGTGCTGGTTTGTGTACCAGCTACTTACAATATAGAGCATTTTCCGGAAAAATTGGGTGATTTTACGGAATGCATAAGGTTTCCTTACGTTTTTAACATCACGCTAACATCAGCTTAACATTTTTTGGATTATAGTATTCTCCGCAAAACGGCTCTGACCGGACTTGCATCGGATTCCTCGAGCGGCAGTGGCAAGGCGATCAATTCATAGATCCCTTCGTCAATTTCATCGAGCACGACACTTTCGAGAATATGGATGTCGTTGTTCAACAAGCTGTGATGCGCTGCCAAATCCTTCGAATCTACCTGATCGACGGAAGGCACATCTACCCCGATCAAACGGATGCCTTTTTCTTTTAAAAATGGGGCAAGTTCTTCTGAAAGATAGGTGATCGACTCCGGAAACTTGCTTCTGTCAGTCCAGGAACCAGTCTTGATCAGCAATCGTTCCACTGCCCCTAGATCATAGCCTTCAAGGTCTTCTGGCCTAATCATTTCACGGTCTTCCAAATGGACGACGAGCGCATCACCAACATAAAGCTCAGGCTGCAAATCCAACATTTTTTTGCCATGGTCGTCAAAATGGAACGGTGCATCCACGTGCGTTCCGGTATGCGTGCTCAACGTCAGACTGCCAACATTGACTGAGCCTGTTTCCTCTTTGGTCCAGTTCAATTTAAAAGAAAAGGGAGTATCGCCAGGCCAAGTTGGCACTCCCTCCTTCAATGGTTGAGAAATGTCCCAAATTTTCATCAGCAAAACTCCCTTTTTAATAGCTTATTCTTCTTTCTTGTCACCTAACGCAAACATGATTTCCGCTTCACAAGCGACTTCGCCATCGACAGTTGCGACAGCTGTCCCTTTCCCCATCGATCCACGGACACGTGTCAGTTCGACTTCAAGACGTAATTGATCGCCAGGACGCACTTGTCTTTTAAAACGACATTTGTCGATTCCTGCGAAAAAGGCTAAGCGTCCCCGATTTTCTTCTTTTTTAAGAAGGGCGACCGCTCCGACTTGAGCAAGCGCTTCGACAATCAGAACACCTGGCATCACAGGGTATTCTGGGAAATGTCCGTTGAAAAAGTCTTCGTTAGCGGTTACATTTTTTAGTCCGATTGCGCGTTTGCCTTCTTCCACTTCCAATACCTTGTCTACCAGTAAGACTGGGTGGCGATGCGGGATGATCGCTTTGATTTCATCAATGTTCAACATATGTAAATCCTCCTATGTAGTGCATTCTTTTCCCTATCATAGCATAAAACGTCTTTGAAAAATAAATCCTGGGTGGCGTCGCTATGGGAGGGATATTTCTAGGTTGTCTCCGGTGATGGATGAGGTTGGATCTTTTTCGACAAATTTCTGGTACTGGATGTTCTGAGGATATGGAAAATGAGCGAGGACAGGATAGGGATTGACGTTGGGGAGTCTATGAAAATCGACATAGGTCCGGTAGCTGCTCCATTCGTAGGCGCCTGGTGTTGCGACAAGGTCGGCTTTCACGGGATTCAGGTGAATGTATTTGCTGACATCCATTTGATAGTTGGGTGATTCGATGAGTTTTGCGCCGTATCGTTGCTGGAACACATGACCGACGAATTCATATTTCTTGTTGAAGTAGAGGGCATAGCGATGGTGGATTTTTCTCATGATTTGGGTGGCAGATGAGTAGTGGGTCTTCAATTGCAGATGGATGTGGTTCGTCATCAGACAGTAGGAATAGAGGTCGAAGGTGAATTCTGTGCGGGCTTCACTGAGGAATTTCATGTACTTCTGGCGATCTTGATTGTCGTAAAAAAGTGGGGTCTTTCGATTACCACGCGAGGTGATATGATACTCCGCTCCCGGATACCATACCCTTGGCTTTCGAGGCATAGCGTCACTCCTTAAAAATATTTGATTATCGTGGATCTTCAGCAGTTCAGAGGGTAATTTACAGGGAGTTTCCGAAGATGTCGAAAAAAGAGGAAACTACCATCATTATACCGATAAATAGATAAATATGGAAATGATTTTTCGCACGAAATCCCTACTCCAATACATTTATGTACCTTTTCTCTTCAATTTCTGTACCAGACACCGTTTTGGATCCCCTCTCCCACAAGGCTTCTCAGTTGGTACCTGGCACCGATTTGAACCTCTTCTCCCTGAAGGCTTCTCAGTTGGTGCCTGGCACCGTTCTAAACCCCTTCTCCCACAAGGTTTCTCGGTTGGTGCCTGGCACCGGCATCAGCGGAAACACCGACTTCAGCGTGGTACCTCCCCAAATTAAAAGCCCGTTGGGAGCGGTGGCATTCCGCTCCCAACGGGCTTCTGAGCATATTTTTATTCAAATTTCCCTCTATGAATCTTTTTTGACGATGTCGATGATGTGCTGCCATGTGTCTTTTTTGAAAACGTCCATCATTTCCCCGTCTCCGACTACGCCGTATCCTACTGCGAGTCCGCCTGCAAGACATAGTGCAAACAGAAGAATGACGATGATCAATCGCAGCCAGATCGGCACGAGACGCACGCGCAGCTTTTCTGCTTCGGCTTTCTGTTGCTTGCGTTCTTCCCGTGAAGAAGGCGAGCTTTCCTCGTTCTTCTTTGGTGTGATTTTCATTAATTTATTTTTACTCGCCTTAAATGCTTGTCTTAAAGAAGATCGTTCATTTTTGGCTTCTGTATTTTTTTGAATCATGTTAACTCCCCATTAACCCTGCTTATCGAATGGTATTCACAAGCCCCATCATCTGATCAGCCATCGTAACCGCTCTGGCGTTCATCTGATACGAACGTTGTGTCGTTAAAAGTTGCGTCATCTCATGCGCGACGTTGACATTGGACTGTTCCAACGCACCTTGCTGGATCAAACCTTCACCCTGGTCCACTTGTGCGATAGCTTGTCCAACCGCAGTTCCAGGATCGACTCTGAATCGGTTATCACCTGACGATTCCAACAACTGCGGACGAACAACTTCAGCCAAAGCCAAACGGCCCGCATCAACGACCGTACCATCCGGCATTTTTGCTTGAATCGTGCCATTTCCGCTGATCGAAATCGAATTGAAACCTGCGGGCACCTCAATCGGGCCGTCTTCGCCCATGACGCGATCCCCATTCGCAGCAGTAAGTTGTAGTTGATCAGGGTTTCCTTCTACAGGTGTTACATAAAAAGACCCTTCTCTTGTATATTCAATGATTTCGACATTATTTTCAAGTCTTTTCGCAATTTGAAACATAACATTTGGATTTAACAAGGCAACATCCAGTGTTCTGCCTGTTTCGACAACGCTACCTTGTTCCAGGCGAAGAGCTGTCCCTGAAACCCTCGCCCCACTTCCAAGACGGATCCCATCCAGTGTCAAGCGGCCATCTTCTGCTTTCCGATTCGGCTGGTTATTCATCTCCTGTACAAGTAAATCCGCGAATTGCACATTGCGTCTCTTAAATCCATATGTATTACTATTGGAAAGGTTATTTGAAATCGTGTCTAACTGGTGCTGCAACTGCCCCATTGATACAGAAGCCGTAATCATCGATCGATTCATCTTTCTACCTCCTGAAATCTATCCTGCTATAGCAAATCTTTTAAAATCAGCCAAGTCTACCAATCTCATTCGATGCTTTTTCCATCGTCCGATCATATGCCTGTAAAACCTTCTGGTTAGCTTCGAATGTCCGATACGCATTCATCATCTCTACCATCGTCTGTTCGACATCTACGTTCGAGCGCTCAACAAATCCTTGTTTCAATTGAAAGGAAACTTCGGGGTTCCCTACGGCCGGAATGATCGTGTCTTCATTACCTGCCACGAAAAGGCCGTTGCCTTCTTTTTCTAGTAGATTCGGATTTTCGATCAGCGCGACGTTCACCTGAGCGCCAGCCTCTATGATCCTACCATTAGCATCCATCGTAAAATCAGAACCGTCGACCTGGATCGTATTCCCTTCCGTATCCAGCACAAAATCACCGGTGCTCGTTACGAGATTTCCGTTCGCGTCCAGTGAAAAATTCCCGTTCCGCGTCAAGCGGGTCGCACCTTCTTCATTTTGTACAGTGAAAAACAAAGCACCTTGCACTCCGGTCTCCTCATTGATTGGGACTGCGCCTTGAAGAAGAGCAACATCTAGGTTATTTCCGGTCTCCTGAAGGTCACCCTGTCGGAAATTCGGCATCGTTTCCTGCATGTAAACAGCTGTCGCAAGCGGTCCAACTTGCTTACTCGTCGGAATCGAGTGCCCTCCTACGTTCGTTTCTCCGAGACGGCTCAACAACATTTGTGGAAAGGCGCGAAGTGAAGCCTGATCCGCTTTGAATCCGGGTGTATTGGCATTTGCTAGATTGTTCGTCAATAAATCCTGACGCCGCTGCTGCGAGATCATTCCGGACGTCGCTGTGTAAAATCCTCGAAACATGCTGCTCTCCTCCTTCGATTTTTCAAGCAACTACAGTGCTTTGGCTTGTCCATTTTAAATATAACTTGGGATTTGCCAGGCCTTAGCGCAAAATGCTAGTTTTCATTGATAGATTCAGTCGCTCGTTCAAGACGTTTTTTGCTTCGGTAACTTGTCGATATGTTCGAGCATCAAGCCCGTTCCACGTGCCACGCAAGTCAGCGGGTCATCCGCAACATGGACCGGCACCTTCAATTCTTCGGCAAAAAGCTGTTCGATTCCATGTAAAAGCGCACCGCCTCCCGTAAGGATGATTCCTCGGTCGATGATGTCAGCTGAAAGTTCTGGAGGTGTTTTTTCGAGTACGCTTTTCGCAGCCATCACAATGGAATGGACAGATTCATTCAACGCTTCCTCTATCTCTGCAGATCCGATCGTGATGTTGCGTGGTAAACCGCTGACCATGTCTCGGCCGCGGATATCCATCTCTTCGTCACGAGCTCCTGGAAAGACCGTCGCTACCTGGATCTTGATGCTCTCAGAGGTCCGTTCTCCGATAAGTAGCTTGTACTTCTGTTTTATGTATTGAAGGATGTCCTGATCAAACTTGTCCCCCGCCACTTTAATCGAAGAGGCGGTGACGATATCGCCCATGGATAGAACGGCAACATCTGATGTCCCACCGCCTATGTCAACGACCATGTTCCCGTATGGTTGAAAAATGTCCATACCAGCACCAATCGCAGCAACTTTCGGCTCCTCTTCAAGAAATACGTGTTTTGCTCCACTTTTTTGAGCAGCTTCACGGATCGCTTTTTGTTCAACAGTCGTAATGTTTGTCGGGGTACAGATCAAGATTCTCGGCTTGCCTATCAGCCCCCTTACATTAATCTTATCCAAGAAATATTTGAGCATCGCTTCAGTCATTTCGAAATCTGCGATCACCCCATCTTTCAATGGTCTATCTGCGACGATATTTCCAGGAGTTCGCCCTACCATTCTTCGAGCTGCTTCACCAACCTCTAAAACCCGATTCAGGTTATTGTCGATGGCCACGACTGATGGTTCATCGAGGACAATCCCCCGTCCTTTCACATAAATGAGTACGTTGGCGGTACCCAGATCAATGCCCACATCTCTAGAAAACATGCGGTAAATCCTCCCTATTTCAGACTAGTTCTATTGGTAGTATGATTTGTTAAATTTATGTAGTTCATCCATTTTATAAGTGTACCATAGTTTGTGTAGAATAGGGACAAAATTTGTCAAAAAATAGTACTTAATCACTACCCAAAAATTAATTGACCACCTTTTCGGTCGATTTTTTGTATTTTTCCCGAGTAGCTTCTCCCCCGCGGAGATGTCGTACCGATTTATGGTACTCCAAAATCTCTTTGACACTGTTGGCCAGCTCCGGGTTGATTTCAGGTAATCGTTCAGTTAAATCTTTGTGGACAGTACTTTTCGAAACACCGAATTCCTTCGCGATCATTCGAACGGTTTTTCTTGTCTCCACGATATACCTGCCTATCTTGATGGTTCGTTCTTTGATGTAATCGTGCACACCACTCGCCTCCCTAAATTGGATGTAAGAGGTGCGAAATGAGACTTCAATATCTAGGCTGCGAAATGTTAAATTGTCATCTTCCCCCTATGAACAAAATGACTGCTAAGCTCGCACGCAGCTTTACTTAGACTTCTCATCGCGGTCCCCTAAAGTTCGTTTTGTAACATTTTATTATTAGGGATGTGGTTATATACCTAAAAGTCAAGTGGGACAAGGGAATTTGTTTACTTTTTATTGAAACAGCCCTTGAAAACGCTTGCCGCACAGTGTCCATCGCTCACAAACAAGCCAATAAAATGTACGAAAAGTTAGAAAATTTTATTTGTCCGGTGCCATCACTTCGGCGTTCGGTGCCTGGCACGACAATTCCACCGTTGAGCCGCAACGGTTTTGAGATGGTGCCAGGTACATTTTCGGATCCCTTGTGCTGCAAGGCTTTTGAAAATGTACCTGGCACCGGTTCGGATCCCTTCTCCGGCAACGCTTTTGAAAATGTACCTGGCACCGGTTCGGATCCCTTCTCCGACAACGCTTTTGAAAGTGTACCTGGCACCGGTTCGGATCCCTTCTCCGGCAACGCTTTTGAAAGTGTACCTGGCACCGGTTCGGATCCCTTCTCCGACAGGGCTTCGTGATCGGTTCCTGGTACACTATTTTTTGCGGTTTTCATACAGGTTTTTTGCTCTTGTATTAAAACTTTTAATGATTCATCATCGTTCGACAGTATTAGTGTTTTTCTTGTCTTGATAAAGGGATTTCTATAGTGTATTCTTGAAATGTTAGAATTTTCGAATAAATTTCCCGCTAACATTTTGACTACATAGCTGCATCGAGTCACAACCGTGTCCAAACATTCGAGCCAAATTCCAACACCGAAACAAAAAAAACAAAAGAACATAATAACGGGAGGGGACATTGAATGTTCAAAACTTATGAAACCGATTCATTCTTTGATGAAATGCTCCAGGAAAGAGGGAAGCCGCGTGCGCATTATCAAACCCTCTATGATCGATTATCCGCCCTTCCCGAGGATGAACTGCAAGCCCGCCATGAAGCTGCTCAGCAGAACTTCCTCAGACAGGGTATCACCTTCACCGTCTATAACGACGACCAGGGTGCGGAGCGTACGATCCCTTTCGATTTTGTCCCGAACATCATTCCGAAGGACGAATGGCAGCAGCTCGAAAAGGGTCTCATACAACGTGTCAAAGCTCTTAACCTATTTTTAGACGACGTTTATAATGGCCAGCAGATTTTGAAAGACGGCCTCATTCCCCGAGAACTCGTCGTCACCTGTAAATACTTTTATCCCCAGGTTACGAAAATCAAAGTTCCACGAAGAAATCATATATTTATGGCTGGTATAGATCTGATCAAAGACGAGAACGGAGAGTTCCGCGTCCTCGAAGACAATCTCAGGAATCCGTCCGGGCTATCCTACGTGTTCCAGAACCGTTACGTCATGCGTCACGTATTCCCTGACTTTTTCCAGGACTATGATGTTGTCTCGCTCGAAAACCAGTTCACGCACATCCATGACGCTCTCTCTTCCATCGCGCCGAACAATGTCTCAAATCCGAACATCGTACTTCTTACACCTGGTGTCTATAACTCTGCTTATTTTGATCATAGTTTCATAGCCCAGCAGCTCGGCATTGAACTTGTTGAAGGACGTGATTTGCTCGTCCGCGACCGTATCGTTTATATGAAAACGACGAGGGGGCTGAAACGCGTCGACGTCATCTATCGCCGTATTGACGATGATTTTCTCGATCCGCTCGAGTTCCGTCCTGATTCCATGCTCGGTGTCGCCGGTCTGCTCGATGCTTACCGTGCTGGCAACGTGACCATCAGTAACGGGATTGGAAACGGTGTGGCTGATGACAAAGCCATCTATCATTATGTGCCGAACATGATCCGCTACTACCTCGGCGAAGAGCCGATCATCCGCAATGTCGAGACGTACTTTTTACGAGATGAAGAACAACGCAAATACGTACTGGAAAATCTCGATCAACTCGTCGTAAAACAGACGGACGGTTCAGGGGGTTATAATCTCTTGATCGGTCCACATGCAACCGAAAAAGAACGGGAAGACTACCGGATCCAGATTGAAAAGAATCCAGCCAACTACATTGCACAGCCAATGGTCAATCTCTCACGGCTTCCTGTTTTTAGAGGGGAAAAATTCGCTGGTTGCCACATCGACGTCCGTGCATTCATTTTCAACGGGGAGCATCCACACGTCTTCCCAGGCGGTCTGACAAGGGTTGCACTGAAGGAAGGTTCGGTCGTCGTCAATTCCTCGCAGGGCGGCGGCGGAAAAGATACTTGGGTCATGACCGATTAAGGAGGGACAAGCATGCTTAGCAGAGTTTCGAATTCACTATACTGGATGTCACGCAATATCGAACGTGCAGAAAATACCGCCCGGCTTATTTCTGTACGCCTGATCGGCAGCATCGAGCATAAAGAAAACCACTGGGATGAGTTGATATCAATTGTAGGCGCTAACGAGGAATTCGAAAAGCGCTACGATCTGTATGATGCTCGGTCCGTCATGGATTACATGTCGTTCTCGACCGACAATCCGAACTCGATTTTGAATTGTGTAAAACTGGCGCGGGAGGATGCACGGGCGATCCGCGAAATCATCCCGCAGGAATTATGGGAAATGATGAATTCCTTCTATTGGGAGGTCAAACAATACAAGTATGAAAACTGGACGGTTGATACGATCGATGATTTTTACCAGATGATCATCCGCCAGTCTGCCCTTTTCCAGGGGATGGTTGAAGCGACGTTATCGTTTGATGAGGCTTATCTGTTCATCAAGATGGCGAAATTCATTGAACGTGCCGAAAAAACGTCCCGCATTCTCAATATCTACTATTACCGCTCTGAAGATCCGGAGCACAACGATCCATCACTTTACCGCCATTGGTTCGCCGTCCTGCAATCTGTCAGCGGGCACGAGGCTTACTTGAAAAAGCACCATCCGTTCATCACCGGTGAGCGTGTCATCGAGTTTCTATTGTTTGATGAGGCTTTCCCACGTTCGATCAATTACTGTCTTGAGCAGGTCTACAACGTGTTCCAGGAGCTTGAGAACGGTAAAATCGAGCATTACTCGGAGGATCTCCATCAATTGATCGCCCAGATGCGCCAGGACTTTAAAACGATGACCGTCATTGACGTCATTACTGAGGATATCCATCAATTTTTACAAAAGTTCCAGTCCGATTGCTTTCAGCTCGGTCGTTTGATCAATAAAACCTACTATCTTGGAGAAGTGGGCGTATGAAATACAGGGTCACCCAGCATACACATTACACATACGAACAACCAGTGAGCCAGAGCATCAATCAATTCCGGCTTAAGCCGATTGATGACGTGAAACAGGAATGCATTTCTTTTAAAAAAGAAATCACCCCGAACGTCCCGTCGTATGTCCATTACGATTATTGGGGCAACCACGTGGAGACGTTCTATGCATGGGAGGACCATGATGAGCTTTTGCTCGTAACGACATCTGAAGTGATGATCGATCCATATGCTTTCAAGGAAGCCTATTCGTTCAGCCCCCAGATGAGGGACGCACTCTTTTCACAGACATTCAAGGAACAGTATGCCGAGTTTTTGATGAAGACGGAGTACACGACGCTTCCTGATGAGATTTGTAAGGAAATTACCGAACCGTTATGGAAGCAATGCGATGATCCCTTCGAATTCGTAAAACTGGTCAACAAGTATATTTACGATACCTTCACCTACACACCTGGGTCGACGACGGTGAACACGACCGCTTCGGAAGCACTTGAAAATAAGGTCGGGGTCTGCCAGGATTACACCCATCTGATGCTTTCGTTATGCAGGTCATGCGGAATCCCTGCCCGATATGTGAGCGGTTATCTGTATATCGGTGAAAATTCAGCCATGCGTGGTGATGCTGCCACACACGCCTGGGTGGAGATAAAACTTCCGACAGCCGGATGGATCGGTTTCGACCCGACGAATAACGTACTTGTAAAAGATCAGCATATCCGTGTTGCGGTCGGTCGGGATTATGGAGATATCGTTCCATTGAAGGGGGTCTATCACGGAGGTGTCCAGAAGCTTGATGTGAAGGTCAGTGTTCATGCGCTAGAGGAAAATGTAACAGCTTGATAGTGAAAAAGCGGAAGGCTTGGAGGCCCTCCGCTTTTTCTGTTGGATTTTTATTATTGCGCTTTTTTCATGAAGTCGAGGATTTCAAGGTCGATGTAGCCTCGCTTCTGTTCGCGTTCTTCAAAATTCTCCTGATGGACGAGCACGCGTAAGGCGTCCAGGACGGCATCCTCTGAATGTTCATCGCTTCTTTCAAGATAGCCAAGTCGCTCGAGCTCAAAAGCAAGCTGACGGAATACATCTCCTTTTATCTCGGCGATGTTCTCTTCTTTTGAGCGTGAAAAATAAAGCTGATGCAGGTGATGGATGCGGATCAATTCTTTGATTGGTTCCTTGTGGTCGTCGACACGAAGATCGATGGCACGGTCATTATAGCCGCCGTAACCGCCTTTATCTTTGACGATCAAGAGGGCTGCCGACTGTTTTCCACGGCTATCCCCACCAGCATGCTGGCCAGCGTTGAGGGCAGTGAGAAGGCGATGAGCTAAGGTCCCTGTGGTGTTCTCGAACGCCATACCCATCTGATCGACGGTTTCCTGATTGACGAGGATATTCCCTTGCGCTGCATAATGTTTACCCGTACGGCCGCCTGCCCAATCATAGCAATCCTTACCCGTAAAAGTCGCGGGATTCCCCTTCGCATCAACAACTCCGACCTGGCGAAGCTCCCGCTGCTCATCTTTTTCCGTCAATAACCTGATTGTTTCTTCAGCAGACTTACCCGACGCCATGTGCTCAAGACCTTTCGGACCGTATGACGTGTTGGCGAACGACTGTGTCGCCACCGCCCCGACACCCGCTTTCGCCCATGGCACAACAGATCCCACACCGATGAACTTCGACTGAACCGCGATACCTAGTTCGTCTGTTTCTGGATCAAAACCGACAATAGAAAACGTAGCTACCAAATCTTTCGGAATCTTCCCTGTATACATGAACGAACACTCTCCCTTCACAACCTCTAACCAGTAATTCTCGATGTCCACCCCATTCCCCTTTTCACAGGTGAAAAAACGTCAAACTTGCACCTTTGGCTGCCCTATCTTAGGCTGTACCTTAGGCTGTACCAGGCACCGATTACGAAGCCTTGCCGCAGAAGGAGTTTCAATCGGTGCCAGGTACACTTTCGAAACCCTTGTTGCGCTTGGGTTCCTGTTCGGTGCCTGGTACACTTTCGGAATCCTTCTCTCCCAACGCTTCGCTGAAGGTGCCAGGCACCGAGGTAAAAAGAAAAAAGCTCTGGAGTTTCTCCAGAGCTTGTCTAGTGTTTATTTGTTTTGACGCTTTAGTGGTTTTAAGCGCCTGATTGATCTTCATCCTCGACAGAGTTTTCCTGTGGTTGAGCGTCATCATTTTGGGTTTCGCTTGACGGGTTTGCGTTCTCTTCATCAGAGTCTACATCAGCTTCTTCTTTTGCGTCCGCATCTGTTTCTTCATCAGTAAGAGTTTCGTTGACTTCTTGCTTTTGAGCAGGAATGTCAGTGACTGTTTTATTGAAGTACTCTTCTGGGTTGACTGCTACGCCATCCTTACGTACTTCAAAGTGTGCGTGTACTTGTGCTTCTTTGTCAAGAAGGCTCATACCTGCTGTTCCTAGGACATCACCTTGCTTCACAGTGTCACCTTTTTCAACTTGTAAGTTTTCAAGGCTAGAGTAGTGCGTCATTACACCGTTATCGTGTTCGATGTGGACGAAGTATCCTACTAGTGGATCCTGACCAGCATCTACAACTTTACCACTCAAGCTTGCCATTACATCAAAAGGTTCACCGCTCTCAGTCGCATAGTTGATTCCTTTATTCTGGAAGTAGGTATTATTATAGAATACGAGAGCTGCTTCTTGTTCTGCTTCAGATGCTTTGCTGTCATAGAACTTTCTTTGAACTGTGACATCATCTGAAACTGGTGACTTAAGTACTTCTGAGTCTGACATTACTGGTACTGAATCTTGGTCTTCAAAACCGATTGGATCAGCTTCTTCATTCAGCTTATCTCCAATGCTATTTTGATACCAAAGGACAGATGCCAAAATCACTGCTGCAAACCCAAGATATACTGCCGGATAAACCCAACGCTTCTTTTTGTACCACTTTGCCTTAAGAGGATTTTTTTGTTTTTCTTCTTCTCTCATTTTGCATCACCTCAGCAACATTGTTGGCACATTTTTCAAAATATATACATTCCGGTAAATTTTTTCTGAATATTATTTCGACAAACAGGGGAAAGTAACAAGTTGCACTGGGTGATACACTAGTAAAACCACACAAAAATACCACTGCCTCAAAAGACAGTAGCATCTATTGGCGGTGCCTGGTACACTTTCAAAGTCATTGCAGCACTAGGGATTCAAAACGGTGCCAGGCACCATTTGAGACCTCAACAGCCCCAAGGGGTTCGCTTCGGTGCCAGGCACCGTCTCAAACTCGTTGGAGCTGTAGGGTGAAATTGTCGTGCCTGGCACCGAAGCGACATTAGTTCGATGCGGTGAGTTTACTTGTGTAGGCCTGGGTGTCGGTGATTTCGACGCCGTTGTAGTAGTGTTTGACGATTTGGTTATAGTTGTTGCCATCTTGGGCCATTCCGTTGGCGCCATACTGGCTCATGCCGACCCCGTGGCCATAGCCGCGCGTTTGAAAGATCACTTCATCGCCTTTTCTGAGAATCGTAAAATCTGAGGATTTGAGATTCAACCCGACGCGAATATCTTTTCCGCTCATTTTCTTGCCGTTAATTTCAATCGTATCAATATAATTTCCTTTTGTTCTGCTCAATATTTTTCCGACTTTTCCATCTTCGTCGGCCAATTTCACATTCAGCTTCGATTCCACGACATCAACCGGAAACGCTTGTTGATGGAAATACTTCGGTGAATCTTTATCCCACGGACTTTCTACACTTCGCAAATACGGAAACGAACTCGACCAATAATCCTCAGAGTTTTGCGTAAACCCATTGCTAGTAGAAAAGAATAATGCATCGATCGGCTTTCCATCATAGGTGATGATTTTTCCTTCCGTCTCTTTCACCGCTTGTGTAATCTTTTTCATTTTCCACTCATAATCCTTGCCCCATGCTTTCTGTAGTTCTTGATCATTTTTAAATACCTGATGGATGACCGCATCCGTCACGTCGGCTCCCTCGGGCAGATTCATATCAGCTGGATTCAGAAGCATTTTTATAATATACGTCCTCGCTGTCAATGCCTGTGCCTTCAGGGCTTCAATTTCAAAGTCTGCAGGCATCTCAGCCGCTACGACCCCTTTTACATAGTCTTCAAGAGGTAATGTTTCAATCTTTTTAGCAGACGTTTTATAAACAGAAACATCAACTTCTGAATTTAAAACAATCGGAGCTTCGGTTTCTGCCTTTTCCAACTTTCCAGGTGATGTACTTTGCTCAACATCATTTTTAAAAGGCATGACGATCAAACTCGGGAGTAAGAGTATGAATGTAAGTAGTCCAATTATGAAGAGATAAAATGGTGTTCCAAATCGTATTTGGTTCATTGGCAGCCCCCCCAAAATTTCAAAGTTAGTATAGCTTATGGGCTTGGACAACCTTTTAGAACTGAAGAACGTGAACAGGACCTTCATAAAACCACCGAATACACGAACATGAGATCAAACAAAGTTTCCGCAAATTCACATGCCCAAGTTTCGAAGACCTTCCTTCAAGAATAAAAATAAATGCACAAAATCACTCCAGGGCCCTGATGCACTATTTCAATGACAATCTATTCACTCCTTGATAAATCTGTTCACTTTCAAGGTTTTTCTGTTCACTTTGGAAGTTATTTTGTTCACTTTTCCGATTAATTTGTTCATTCTAAAGTTAGTGGCTTTCAAAAACAAAAATATGCCTTGCACAACCAAAAAAGCCGCCTTCCTGTGGAAGACGACTTTCTTATAAGTAGATATATTATGCCTTGGCTTTTAAGTTTTGTGTTTGATTTTCGTTTGTGATCGATTCTGTTTCTTCTTTCACGCGTTCTACGTCTGCCCCTAGTGCTGCTAATTTTCCGGAAAAATCAACGTATCCGCGATCTAAATGTTGTAGTTCTGTGACTCTTGTGTATCCGTCTGCAATAAGACCTGCAAGGATAAGAGCTGCTCCAGCACGTAAATCTGTCGCTGCTACTTCTGCACCTTGAAGTTTTGCTGGTCCATTGATCACTGCAGAACGACCTTCGATTTTAATATCACCATTCATACGGCGGAATTCTTCCACATGCATGAAACGATTTTCAAAAACTGTTTCCGTAATGACACTTGTTCCATTAGCTGCTAATAATAGAGCCATCATTTGCGACTGAAGGTCAGTTGGAAAACCTGGATGCGGCATCGTTTTGATGTCAACCGGCTTCAACTTCTCAGGTCCAATGATACGCACACCATTTTCTGTTTCAGTAATAGAGACGCCCATTTCCTGTAGCTTTGATACAAGCGGTGTCAGATGTTCATTTTGTGCGTTCTCGATCGTCACATCCCCGCCAGTGATTGCAGCCGCAACCATGAATGTTCCAGCTTCAATACGGTCAGCGATGACTTGATGTTCAGCACCATGCATTTCTTCTACACCTTCGATACGAAGTGTGCCTGTACCTGCCCCGTATACCTTAGCTCCCATTGCGTTCAGGTAATTTGCAAGACAAACGATTTCAGGTTCCTTCGCTACATTCTCGATGATGCTCGTGCCTTCTGCTAAGGCAGCTGCCATCATGATGTTTTCAGTTGCACCTACACTTGGGAAATCCAAATAGATTTTAGCCCCTTGTAAGCGTCCTTCCTTTTTCGCTTCGATAAAACCGTTTCCGATTTTAACTTCCGCTCCCATGGCTTCAAAGCCTTTTAAATGCTGGTCGATCGGACGTGATCCGATTGCACAGCCTCCTGGTAAAGCAATTCGTGCGATCCCGACTCTTGCTAATAATGGGCCCATCACCAGGAATGATGCTCTCATTTTACGAACATATTCAAAAGGTGCTTCTGTCTTCAATGGGCGTGTCGCATCTACATTTATTTGATTATTCGAATATTCAGCGCCAATATTCAAATGGCGTAATACTTCGTTTATCGTATAAACATCGGCAAGTGCTGGCACTTCCGAAATAGTGCTTGTTCCTTTACTAGCTAAAATCGATGCTGCGATGACAGGCAGTACGGCATTCTTAGCCCCTTCTACTCTGACGGAGCCTTCTAACCGCCTACCACCACGGACGATGATTTTTTCCAAGATAATTCCCCTCCGCGTCCAATTTATATATTAATATTCAGTCGTAATTATCGGTGTTCCAATTGTTATGGTTGTCTTTCCGCCTATTCCGCTGTTCCGGAGTCCAATTTGCAGGTTCATCCGTTTTCGATCTGTTTGGATTGAAGGCTTCCATTCGTCAGTATATGCTGATAGGGACAGAAATGTCTCTTCGTTTAATGTCTCAATTATGGATGCGTCAAATGACTGAACGAGTTGTTTCGCCAATTTTTGCAAAACAATACTCATTTTATCAGATTTCACACCTTCAACACAAGTATAAATTTTCGCATTCTCCCCTAGAAACAGCTGGACTTTGTGCCTATACTCAGGTTTGAAAGCTCTCCAACTTTCAGGGTCCCAGGACTTCCCCTGAACATAATAAATAATGTACGCCATGTACTGATTTTTGTGGGGGTAAGCAAACACTGAAACTTTCTCTTCAATACCATATGGATTCGTATAATGCCCTGTTACGTTCCAATGTTCTTTTTTTTCGACAATCTTCTCCCACCGGAAGTTTGGCGATTTTGCCTGCAGGCTTTCTATTAACGATACATACCCTGTAAAATCTGAAACAAAACCATATTTGTTTTTACCATAAAATGACCAACCCTTGATCGTTATGTCAGACTGCTCCATAACGCGGGTTATATCCAAAAGTTCTTGATCAGACCATGTGGATTGTTTCGCCTCGGCACCTGAAAAACATGCAAGCAAAATCGTCAACGACATTCCGAATAGTATGAATTTTTGTTTCATAATTCCCCACTCCTCTCTCATTACAATTGTTTCCATGAGAGAGAGGTTCATACATGGAAGATGTAGTCAAGATGCGACAAAAAGCCTGTCTTCATCCCTCGACAATCTTCATTATGTATTCGTCTTTAAATGGTTCGTTTATACTGAAGAATTTTTATACTTTCTTTAAGTGTAAAAATTAACTCCCTTTACAATTCACTCCCTTACCAGTCGATCCGCAAGGCTGTATACTTGCACATGGATGGATCGACTCCGACGTTCACTGGCAGTAATTTCTCATCATTCATTCGTTTCTTTTAGAACAGATATTTCAACTGTGTCGACCAGGACAAATAATTCATGAAAAACGATGTTAAAAGTGAGGCAAGCGCGATTGTCAGTAAAATCATCAATAATTGGGCTTGGAAGACCCGCCCGCTTTTAATGAACCTTTCAAAATTGAGTGCTTGTAACGCCCACCAGGATACAGCGAGAAAAACGATACTCACGATTATATTCAACAAAGCCTGTGTTCCAAATGGGTGCATAAGACGTTAGACCTCCAATAATTGCATACCTATATTTTTCGACAAGTTTTTCACTTTTCCTTCGGTTATCTTCATTAATTAACAAAATAAACCTTTAGACCTAATTATCCGCCTATTTCCCGCGCAATATTCGACATTTCCTCCCCACATATCCAAGTACACTGCATATCGGACACCAGAGAGTTAAAAGCCTAAACTTCCGAAATTTAGCGGACAACAGAGACCTTATTCACCTAAAACCTGAGAAAATCAGGGTTGTTTTTGCTAATTAGCGGAACAGATGTCCTCTATTTTTTCAAATCACCCCTTTTTGTCACAGATAACGGAACAGTTGTCCTCTAATTATTAACTGTTCAACTGAATCGCAAACAGAATAAAATGCAAGGTACACAAAAAGAGCCAAACCACTGGGGTTCAGCTCTCTATAATGTAAATGCTATTTTACAAACAGCTCGTTCATATCGAATCCCTGGAAAAACTCGTATGCTGCGCTTGGGTAGACACCGAACAAGATCGTGCCGGCTGTACAGATGATCATGACGATCATCAGCCCGATTGACGGTCGCATCCGATCGACTCCGCTTTTACGGAAAAAGATCTGTACAAGTACATTGAAATAATACACGTACGATACGACCGTCGTGGCGATCATAACAGATGCCAAAACATAATGCCCTGTACCAAGGGAGCTCATGAAAATGCCGAATTTACCGATGAATCCAGCTGTGAATGGAAGTCCAGCAAGGGACAGAATGAATACACCCATCATCACCGCTACCCATGGCGCCCGTTTATACAGTCCCGCGAACGCCGTGAAGTCTTCGGATTTCTCGCGTTCGGTCACGAATTGGATGACTGCGAATGCCCCGATATTCATCAATAAGTAGGCGAGCAGATAGAACCATGTCATTTTAAAAACAAGCAGCGACAATGAGACGAATGGCACGAGCACATAACCAGCGTGTGCGATACTCGAGTATGCGAACATGCGCTTGATGTTTCGTTGTCTCAAGGCAATCAGGTTACCTACAACCATTGTCACTCCTGCAACGACTGCGATGTACGGCTGAAGCTCCAGAATGATCGCGTTATGCCAGCCCTGTACAGATAAGAACGCGATCAGGAATACTTTTAAAATCAATGTAAATCCAGCTGACTTCGATACCACGCTTAAGAAAGTCGTAACAGGAGTCGCTGAGCCCTGGTATACATCAGGGGCCCACATGTGGAATGGAGCAGCTGCAATTTTAAACGAAAGCCCGACAAACAGCATGACGAATGCGATTATCAGAAGGAAAGCATTCTGTTCAACAACAGGATTTGTCAAAGCCTCACCGATGTCATACAGGTTGGTTGCTCCTGTCAAACCGTAAATATAGCTCATTCCGAAAAGTGTGATCGCGGTGGCGATTCCACCATTGACGACATATTTGAATGCCGCTTCGTTGGAATGGAGATTGGTTTTACGAATCCCCGCTAATATATAGGAAGAAATCGATAATAACTCAAGTCCGACGAACAAAGTGATAAGATCCGCACTGGACGCCATCATCATCGCACCGAGCAATGCCGTCAGCAAGAGATAGAAGAATTCTCCTCTGAACTCCCATTTCGCCTTCCCTTCATAATCAAGGGCTAACAACAATATCAAACCGGTCGCCACAAGGAATAATAATTTGAACGCTAGCGCGAATGAATCGAAGCGATACGTATCAAAAAGGATGCTTGTCGGTTCTGTGCCGATCTGCGTGAGCGAAAAGACGATCGCAATGATCACACCCGCAATCCCTACAAGCGCCAGAGGCTTTCGACTCGCTTTTTTCGGCATGAACAAATCCATCAACGACAGCAAAGTCGCCACAATCAGTATCGTGAATTCAGGGGCCATGATACCCCAGTCATAGCTCAACAATTTTTCTAGTGTCATACAACAGCCCCCCTGCCTGCCATCATGGCGTTGATCGTAAGTTGCAGCATATCAGATAGGACTGCTGGATAAACTCCAATCAGAACAATCAAAAAGGTCAGTACCAAAGCTGGCACCCATTCGACGAACCGCGCTTCTTTGATTGAAACAAGTGGTTCTTTCGTTTCGCCGAACGTTATCGTTAATACGGCACGAAGCATATAGACTGCTGTCAGGATGATTCCTAGCGCCCCGACTGCTGCTAGCACCGGCATGACTTCGAATAGTCCGAGGAATGCCATGAATTCACTGACAAAACCAGACATTCCAGGTAACCCGAGTGACGCAAGACCTCCAGCAAGCAAGAATCCAGCAGTCACCGGCATCACTCTTGCTATTCCACCTAAATGTGTGATCAACGACGTTCCTGTACGCTGGTACATCAATCCGACCAGGAAAAACAGCAACGCTGAGATCAATCCGTGCGAGATGATTTGGAACATCGCTCCCTGGATTCCAGCATCGGTCAAGCTTCCGAGTCCGATCAGCACAATCCCCATGTGCGACACACTAGAGTATGCGAGGACCTTTTTAAAGTCAATCTGTACGAAAGCAATGAACGCACCGTATAAAAGGTTGATGACTCCGAGTAAAGCGATCCAGAAGGCGATCTTCTCAAACTCTCCTGGGAAGAACCCGATTCCGAACTGATAAAGTCCGTAAGCACCGATCTTAAGCAAGATGCCAGAGTGGATCATGACAATCGATGGCGGCGCTTGGACGTGTACCTGCAACATCCAGGAGTGCAAAGGCACAATTGGCAACTTCACACCTAATGCAACCAATAAGGCAATCAACAGTCCCATCCGGAAGTTGTCTCCGATGTACAACCGCTCAAGCATCTCAGGCGGTTGGCTCAAGAACGCGGATAAACCGGTGAAATTCATCGTTCCTGCCTTCATATAAAGGATGATGAAGACGATCAGTAAAATCGCAGAACCTAATCCGTTGTAGATTAAGAAGCTGTATGCTGCCTTCTCTTTGTCGAGATAACCCCATTTTCCGATCAGGAAGAAGGTCGGAATCAATGTGATCTCGAAAAAGATGAAGAAAAGCAGCAAGTTTTGTGAAGCGAAAACCCCAAGCATGCCGATTTCCAATAGGAGAAACAGCATGAAGTAACCTTTCGACTGCTCCTTGATACAGACGGATGCTGCTGCAGCTAGTGTCGACACGACCGCCGTCAATAATAAAAGCAGCACGGTCAACCCATTGACGCCAAGTTCATAGTTTACTGAGAAATCCCCACCGTTCTGCATGGGTAGAATATCGAAATTGATCCATTTGTATTGCTCGATGAACTGTAATGATTCGTTCGCACTGTCAAATCCAAAATAAACGATGAAAGCAAGGACGAGCGGTAATAGCGTCGCTAAAAATCCGACCCACTTGATGGAGCTGTCCTCCGTTTTCGGTACGAACAACAAGACCAGTATTCCTACGATCGGGGAGAAAATAAGTGCAGATAGTAGAATAGAATCCATTACGTCAAGTACCCCCCTAACCAGGCAACGATGAGAAGCAGGACAGCCATTCCGGCGAATGCGACAGAAGCATAAAGCTGCACCTGTCCGTTCTGGGCTCTCGAGCTGATTTTACTCAACCACCCGACAGCACCTGTTACAAGCTGGACGACACCTTCGACGACGAAGCGATCGATATAATACCAGAAGTAACTGAATCCTCTCGTTCCTTTTACAAAGCTATAATCGTATGTTTCATCGATGAAGTATTTGTTCAATAAAATATAGTGGAAATCCGGTGAGGCTTCGGATAGCCTCCTCACTTTTTTCTTTGCATAGACGAGCCATGCCATGAAAATTCCCAGCAAGGAAACGGCTGTTGCGCCAACAGGAATCCACCAGTGTGCCTCATGGTGATGGATTTCTACATAAGGACTGTTCGCCAGGTAATCACCAAACACTTGCGCTACCGGTGTATTGATATAACCAGCTACCACTGCCAAAATCCCGAGCACCACCATCGGGAACACCATGACACCCGGTGATTCGTGGATATTTTTCACTTTTCCGCGGTTCTCGCCAGTAAAGACGAGGAAAAACAGTCGGAACATATAAAATGCGGTCAAGAATGCCGCGATCACTGCGATCCAGAATAGTCCATAACGGCCATCTGCATAGGTTGCCGCTAAAATTTCATCCTTACTGAAGAAGCCAGACAACAAAGGTACGCCTGAAATCGCCATCGCCCCGATCAGGAACAATGGTGCTGTCCATTTCATCTTCTTCCAAAGGCCGCCCATTTCATGGATGTTTTGTGTATGTACGGCATGAATGACACTTCCAGCTGCCAGGAACAAGAGTGCTTTGAAAAATGCATGCGTCGTCAAATGGAAGATTCCGGCGACATAGCCTGAAGATCCTAATGCTAGCATCATGTAGCCGAGCTGACTGACTGTGGAATACGCAAGGACACGTTTGATATCTGCCTGGGCAAGACCGATCGTCGCTGCAAAAATCGCAGTGAAACCACCGACGACAGCGACAGTGGTCATCGCCGTTTCAGAGGCTTCGAATAGCGGGAACGTAGCCGCGACAAGGTAAACACCTGCAGCAACCATCGTTGCTGCGTGGATCAATGCCGAAACAGGTGTCGGACCTTCCATCGCATCCGGTAACCATGTATGTAATGGGAATTGACCTGACTTACCGATGGCCCCGATGAAAATCAAAATCGCGGTCAGCGTAATCCAGCCCTGTGAAATATCTCCAGCTGCGACCGCATCAAAGATGACATCGAGTTCAAAGCTTCCGACCTGCCAGAATAACAAGATCATCCCGATGAACAGACCGACATCGCCGATACGTGTCATGATGAAGGCTTTCTTCGCTGCTTCTCGCGCTTCATTTTTATAAAAATAGTACCCGATCAACAGGAATGAACCGACACCGACTAGCTCCCAGAAGATATAGAGCTGTAAAAGGTTCGGTGAAATGACGAGACCGAGCATCGCAAATGTGAACAAGCCAAGGTAGGCAAAAAAGACAGGAAAGCGATTGTCGTCATGCATATAACCTTTCGAATACACCTGGATGAGAAAGCTGACGAGCGAGACGATGACGAGCATAAGCGCGTTCAATGGATTGATTTCATAACCGATCGTCAGTACAGTGTCTCCGATCGCAAGCCATTCAAGGGTTTGTTTTACAGGTTCCCCACCCCACTGTCCCATGAAAATGACGACAGACAAAATGAGGGAGCCAAATGTCAAAAATGAGCCGACGAGGGCTGATGCTTCTTTCAACCTACGACCAAACAATAAGAGAAGGACGAAGGATAGAAGTGGTAACACAGGTATGAGCCAGATGATTGGGTGCATTGTCGATCCTCCTCCTTATCGTTTCATAATGTCCATCTCATCTACGTTTACAGTCTTACGGTTACGGTAGAGGGCGATCAGGATCGCAAGCCCTACCGCAGCTTCAGCAGCAGCGACGGTAATCGTAAACAAGGAGAAAATTTGTCCAGTGATACTAGGATTGATGCCGTACTTCGCAAAAGCGACAAGATTGATGTTCACTGCGTTAAGCATCAATTCGATGGAAATCAAGACGATGACGGCATTCCGTTTCGTCAAAGCTCCGAAAAGTCCGATACAAAAGAGGATCAGAGCAAGAACAAGATAGACGGATAAAGGTACACTACTCATTGTCCTCTGCCCCCTCCTTTTCATCATCCCGTTTCGCCAAAATGATTGCTCCGACCAGCGCCACAAGTAGCAAAACAGAGGTCAATTCGAATGGAATGACGTATTTGGAATATAAAGCGATTCCGATCTTCTCTGTATTATCTACATGCAGATCGGCGGCCTGTTCCCCAAAGCTCAGATCATTGATTTGGAAGAACATGATGACGAAGAATGCGACGATCCCTGTCAAAACCAGGATCATCCTCGGTGCACCGATCTTCGTTTCGGTCTTGTCATCGTGCCTTGTGAGCATGATTCCGAATAGCATGATGATCGTGATCGCACCAGAATAGATGAGGATTTGTACGAATGCAACGAATTCCGCTGAGAGCATCACGTACAATCCCGCAATTGAGAGGAACGTGAAGACGAGGGCGATCACCATGTGGACGACCTTCGTCAGGTTCAGCATCAGTACACCGCTACCGATTGCAACGAGTGCAAGAACAAAGAATAAGATCAATTCACCATTCATACCTTATTCTCCTTTCTTACGTTCGTATCGTTTTCGTCAAGCCATTCAAGATTCTTGAACAGCTCATCGCGGCTGTATTCCGCCAGCTCGAAATTGTTCGTCATGACGATCGCCTCTGTCGGACAGACTTCTGTGCAAAGGTCACAAAGGATGCAGATTTCAAAATTGATATCGTACGTATCGATGATCTTCCCTTTTTTATTCGGATCCGGGTGCTTTTTGCCTGTCAGTTCAATACAGTCTGTCGGGCAGATATTCGCACATTGGTTGCAGACGATGCATTTTTCCGGATAGAATTTCTGGATTCCTCGGAAACGATCTGGCATCTCAAGCGGTTCATCCGGATACGAATACGTCACGTTCTGTTTGGTCAAGTTTTTCAGTGTGTATTTTAACCCTTTTACGAGTCCTTTCATTGTAATCCCTCCGTTAGAACCAGATTTCCTTGATCACCGCGCTGATAAAAATGTTAAGCAGTGCTAACGGCAATAATACTTTCCATCCGAATGACATGAGCTGATCGGCGCGCATCCGTGGTAATGTGGCACGCAGCCAGATCAGGAAGAAAACGACTACGCTGAATTTCAGCGCGAACCAGATGATTCCTGGAATGAATTCAAGAAACGGCACCGGATTCCATCCACCTAAGAAAAGGATCGTCGTAATCGATGCCATCGCGAACAAGTAGACATATTCCGTAAGCATGAAGAATGCCCATCTGAATCCTGAATACTCGACGTGATAACCTGCCACGAGCTCGGACTCCGCTTCTGGCAAGTCGAACGGCGTCCGGTTCAATTCTGCAACAGACGCAATCATGAAAATCGCGAATGCAAGCGGCTGTACGAATAGAAATGCGAGACTTTCCTGCGCTTCGACGATCGTGATCAGATTCAAACTTCCGGTAAGAAGGATGATCCCGATCACCGACATGACGAGCGGCACTTCATAGGAAATCATCTGCGCTGCAGAACGCATACCACCTAACAGCGCATATTTGTTGTTCGAAGCCCATCCGCCCATCAGGACACCGACCGTGGAGATGCCGGATATCGCGATATAATAAAGCAATCCGATTCCGATGTCGGAAAATCGGAGTGACTCTGAAAATGGTATGACAGCGAGCACCATGAACGCTGGTGCAAAAGCAATGACCGGAGCCAAAATGAACAAAGGTCTATCTGCCGCTTTCGGAATCGTGTCCTCTTTCAATAAAAGCTTAAGGACGTCAGCTACCGTCTGGAGCAATCCGAACGGTCCGCCGACACGGTTCGGTCCGATACGGAGCTGCATGAATCCCATGACTTTACGCTCGGCTAAGATCGCATATGTCACAAATCCGAGTACCATCATGAGCAAGCTCGCACCGAGTCCGAAAAAGATCAGCGTATTTGTCAGTGAAGGTGATGAGTAGAGCAAATCTTCCATCATCAGCCGTCCACCTCCCCAAGTACGATGTCGATACCGCCAAGGATCGTGATCAAGTTGGCGATATTCTCACCCTTCAACAGCTTCGGTAAAATCTGCAGGTTATAGAAGGACGGTCTTCTGAACTTCAGACGATACGGTTCCTTCTTTCCTTCGGATGAAATGTAACAGCCGATCTCTCCCCGGGGTGATTCTATGCGCACATAGGTTTCACCAGCAGGCGGCTTGATGATTCGCGGAACTTTGGCCATGATGTCCCCTTCTTTCGGGAACTGTTCAACAGCCTGCTCGACGATTTTGATCGACTCTTCGATTTCCGCCAGACGGCACTTATAACGGGCCCAGGCATCTCCGCCGTCAAAGACAGGGACATCGAAATCGAAACGATCGTAGATGGAATAAGGTTCTTTTTTCCGAAGGTCCCAATCGACACCCGTACAGCGAAGGTTCGCACCACTCAAGGAGTACGCCATTGCTTCCTGTTTCGTATACTTCCCGACTCCGCGAACACGGTTGAGGAAGATTTCGTTTCCGCTGACAAGATCATGGTAACCCGCAAGTTCTTTACGCATGTGCGGAATGAACTCTTCGACTTTCTCGATCCAGCCTTCCGGCGCGTCCCATTTTACGCCGCCTACACGCATGTAGTTGAATGTCAGACGCGCTCCAGAGATTTCGTTAAGTAAATTGATGATCATCTCCCGTTCACGGAATGCATATAAGAACGGGCTCAATGCACCGATATCAAGTAAATATGTACCGAACCAAACGAGATGACTCGCAATACGACCCAGTTCCATCACGAGTACGCGTAAATATTCCGCACGCTCGGGAATCTCCATGTCCATCATCGTCTCGACTGCGTGACAAAGGATATAATTGTTCGTCATCGCTGATAGATAATCCATCCGGTCAGTATACGGAATGATCTGTGTATATTGCAGGTCTTCAGCGAGCTTTTCCGTTCCACGGTGGAGGTAACCGATCACAGGTGTGGCTTCCTTGATGATTTCTCCATCGATTTTCAACACGATCCGGAACACGCCGTGGGTACTCGGATGCTGAGGTCCAACGTTGAGCAGCATTTCTTCTGTACGAATCATGGGTTACACCTCCACATCGTATGGTTCATAATCTTTTCGCATCGGGTATCCGACCCAATCATCCGGCATCAGGATCCGCGTCAAGTTCGGGTGTCCGGTAAAACGGATTCCAAGCAGATCATACGCTTCACGCTCCGGCCAATTCGCTCCAGGCCAAACCGGTGTCACAGATGCGACTTCCGGTTTGTCACGGTCCAATTTCACTTTCACTGCAACAGGCTGATTGTTTTTAAAGGAATAAAGATGGGTATAGACTTCCATATGCGTTTCAAAATCGGTTCCATGCAATTCGCTTACATATTCAAAATTCAGTTGTTCATTATGCTTCAGGAATTCTGCTAGTTTATAAAACCTTTCCCGTTTGACGACGAGGGTCGGGACGTCCTTTGCAAGTCTGTTAATATAGGACTCTTCCAGAACGTCTTCGCCAAGGTTGTCCTTGATCGTCTTCACATACTTATCCAGGAGGGGCTGGTTTGGTGATGGCTTCTCTTCAGCTGGTTCAGCGGTCTTCGCTCCTGCTCCGCCAGCTGCTGATTTTGCTTTTGCGGCGGCGGCGGCTTTGGCTTTCGCTGCTGCGATCGCCTTCGCTTTCTCATCATCTCCAGCACCACCGCCTCCAGACTTCGCGGCTTTAGCCTTGGCTGCAGCGGCTGCCTTTGCTTTCGCTGCAGCGGCTGCTTTAGCTTTGGCATCGTTGTTTGGGGACGGTTCTGCTGCTTCCTTCCCCGCTTCCTTCGCTGTTTTCTTCTCAGCAGCCTTGCGTTTCGCCTCTTCAACCGCTTTACGCTTCGCTTCCGCCTTCTCTTCTTCTGTCATTTCGGAGAATGGTTTTTCGGCAGCGCCGGCTTTTGGGGACGGTTCTCCTGCTTCCTTTCCCGCTTCTTTTGCCGCTTTCTTCTCAGCGGCCTTGCGTTTCGCTTCTTCCACCGCTTTACGCTTCGCTTCCGCCTTCTCTTCTTCCGTCATTTCGGAGAATGGTTTTTCGGCAGCGCCGGCTTTTGGGGACGGTTCTCCTGCTTCCTTTCCCGCTTCTTTTGCCGCTTTCTTCTCAGTGGCCTTGCGTTTCGCTTCTTCAACCGCTTTGCGCTTTGCTTCTGCTTTCTCTTCTTCGGTCATTTCGGAGAATGGTTTTTCAGCAGCGCCGGCTTTTGGGGACGGTTCTCCTGCTTCCTTTCCCGCTTCTTTCGCTTCTTTCTTTTCGGCTGCTTTTCTTTTCGCTTCTTCAACCGCTTTGCGCTTTGCTTCTGCTTTCTCTTCTTCGGTCATTTCGGAGAATGGTTTTTCGGCAGAGCCGGTTTTTGGGGACGGTTCTCCTGCTTCCTTTCCCGCTTCTTTTGCCGCTTTCTTCTCAGCGGCCTTGCGTTTCGCTTCTTCGACAGCTTTGCGCTTTGCTTCTGCTTTCTCTTCTTCTGTCATTTCGGAGAATGGTTTCTCTTGATCACTCATTTATCCGTCACCCGCTTCCCAGTCTTAGCTTCATAGCGGATCTTTTCTTGAAGTTTATTAATTCCATAGATTAATGCTGCCGGGTTTGGTGGGCAGCCTGGAATATAGACATCAACAGGGACAACCTGGTCGACCCCTTTCACAACAGCATACGATTTTATGTATGGTCCGCCTGCTGTTGCGCAAGAGCCCATCGCAATCACCCATTTCGGCTCTGGCATCTGATCATATAGACGCTTCAGTACAGGCGCCATTTTTTTCGTAACCGTACCAGAGACGATCATGACGTCAGACTGCCGTGGGGAAGTACGGAAAAAAGAGCCGAAGCGGTCCAAGTCATAATGTGAGGCACCGGTTCCCATCATTTCAATTGCACAGCAAGCTAACCCGAACGTAAGAGGCCAGAGGGAATTGCTTCTTGCCCACGCCTTCACCTGTTCGAGTGTGACGAAAAATACATTTTTGGAGAGCTCTTGTCGTTCTTCTGGGGTAATCTGCTCCAATTTTACATCCATTTTAACACCTTCTTCTTCCACGCATAGATGAGTCCGATCAATAACATGACGATGAAGATCGCCATTTCGATCAGTGCGAAAATCCCGAGCTTATCATAAGCGACGGCCCATGGATATAAGAACACGGTTTCCACATCGAAAATCACGAACAGCAAGGCGAATATGTAGTAACGGACATTGTATTGCACCCAGCTTTGATGAAAGGGCTCGATACCACTTTCATAGGTTGTTTGTTTTTCTTTCGTCGGTTTTGTCGGTCGCAGGATCCTACCGGCAGTCAAAGCGACAACAGGTAAAAGGATGCCTAATAGCAAGAACATCAAAACGACCAGGTAGTTGTTTTGATACAAGTGATAGAGCTCCATATGTACCTCCCCATCTGTCTATTTAAGGTCGATGTTAGAAATTTTTTAAAATTGTAATCGCTATCAATTATATCAAATACCAATTTTTGTGTCGATACGATGAGTGACAGTTATACCCACTTTCTTCGCCACACGAAATGCACGCCTCTCTTGCAGAATGAGAGGCGCATCCACTTTTTATGCTTGACCCATACTTCTAGCTTATTTATCTCGAAAAATTTCATGCTGGAATCTCGGTTTCTTTTTACCTATATTTCTTTAAATTCATCCCCTTACCGAGGGGGCCCTGCATGGATGTGTGTTCACCGAGTGCCGTAAATATCGCTTCATAGAAATCCCCAAATGTCATCTTTGGTTACGGAAGTGTGCATTCAGTTGCCCTCGGATCATTTCTTCTTTCACCAGATCTTTCTTCAGCTTTTTCTTCGATACCATTTCTTTCTTGATTTCGTTCGTCTGGACACCGTCTTCTCTTTTATTCGCGATCTCCATAAGTGTTTCTACGTCTGAGAATGAATATTTACGAGTACCTTTGACCGTTCTTTCAGGAAAAATCAGCTTGCGTTCTTCGTAATAGCGGATCTGACGTTCACTCAACCCCGTAAGCTCTTTCACTACACCGATTACAATCACTTTCCTTTCTCTATAAGAACTTTCATCAACAGACATCCGTAACACTCCCTTCTATCATAACTATACCTTTTCATATGATCTCTTCAAGACTCATGTCAGATTTTCTAACATGAAAATAAAAAATCCTGTTATATTTTCTGACAAACTTGATGAAATACCTTTTTAAGCCCTATAAACTTGACGTAAACATGTAAGGTGGTGTCCATGATCATCCAGTTTCTCTGGCAGTTCACACTTATTGCATCCGCCTTGTTCCTTGGATCTTTTGTCGTTTCATTATTCCATCTGCCTTTGCCGGGCAGCATCGCCGGAATGTTTCTGCTTCTTTTCTTCCTTTTGACGGGTGTTATCAAGCTTGATTGGGTGGAGAGAGCAGCGGATTTCCAATTAAGGCATATGACGCTATTGTTCATTCCTCCTGTAACCGGAGGTGTCATGTATATCCACTTACTTGAAAAAGAAATATGGAAGCTGATCTTGATTTTAGGTTTAAGCAGTCTCACCATCATTTTAGCAACCGGTATTGTTGTGCAATGGTATGAAAAATTACGGAGGAGGCAAAAAGAATGACTGTTGTTTTGGGGAAGATTTTATTTACGACGATCATCACCTATGCTGCCTATTTGGCAGGTTTGAAGATTTATGAAAAATCGATGCGTAAGAGCTGGCTCAATCCTTTATATACGGTTTCACTGTTTCTCGTTTGTTTTCTTCCGATATTGCATGTCGATTACCAACGCTATCAGGAGGGTGTGGATCTCTTTTCATTCTTGATGCAAACAGCGATCGTATCACTCGCGATTCCATTGTTCAAACAGTGGCAGCTGTTGAAGCGGAACCTCAAGAAAATCGGAATCGCAATCGTCTCAGGCAGTTTAGCCGGACTCACGACAACGCTTGCACTTGCGGGGCTTTTTAAAATCAATGCTGAAATGCTCGCTTCCCTTACCCCAAAGGCGGCCACATTACCAATCGCTTTATCGGTTTCAGATAAAATCGGCGGGGAAGCCTCGTTAACTGTTTTGTTTGTCTTATCATCAGCTGTCTTTTCATTCATTTGCGGTCCAAAAGTGCTGCAGCTTTTCAATATTACTAGCAAAGCGGCGAGAGGTTTGGCGATGGGGGCATCGGCACAAGCACTTGGCGCGAGCAAATGCCTGCAATGGGGTGAAGAGGAAGGGGCGATGGGGAGCATCGGCATGACAACGACAGCGATTTTCATTTCAGTCCTGATCCCGGCAGCCATTTTATTAATGTAAAGGAGGCGTGTTTTCGATGGCCGCATATCTAAGGAAAAGTCTTGATCGTGTGAAACATCACTACATCAGCCAGCTCTTGAACGCTGGTTACTACAAATCAAGCGATCGCCAGCTGTATGAACTTACACTTAAAGAGCTGGAAAAGGAATTCAAGATGATGCAATTGAGAGAGATGAACAAAAGAAAACATGGGCTGGGTTGACGATATCATAGAAGAATCGGGTGCTCTTGTGACAGTTTCAGGGCACCCGCTTTTCGTTTTTGTAAAATTGGAGCAGAATTTTGTAAATTACGCTCATAATTTGGCAAATTCGACTCTTTATTTTGTAAAAACCGCTTATCATATTTGTAAACCGTAGAACCTTACTACAACCACAACGCTAAAAAAAGAGCACAATGGTACCGCCCCCCAAAAGTTAGAGTAGAAAACTAACTTTTGGGGTTAACCACCAATCAAAGGCTCTTTATAAGAAGATTCCGCCATAGACGAGTGCTCCAGCAATGACGAACGCTGGATGGACCCGGAGTCTGACCAGGAACAGATAGCTCGCAGCGATCAGAAGCACCGTTTGCAAGACACCAGAACCTGCATAGGAACTCACAAAAAACTGGTATGCCATCACACCGAGCAACACAGCGATTGCCGGTCTTACCATCACCGTCATCCGCTTGACTTTTTCGGAATCCTTATATTTCATCAATGCTTTCAAAAGGATGATCATCAAAATGAGCGATGGCGCGACTGTTGCGAAAATCCCAACCGTAGCACCTAGCCATCCAGCTTGTGCATATCCGATGTAACCCGCCATTTTCGTCGCGATCGGCCCAGGCAGAGCATTTCCAAGTGCTAAGACTTCACTGAATTCCTCTGTCGACATCCAGTCATATCGGTCTACGACTTCATTTTCAACCAATGGAATCGAGGCAGGGCCACCACCATAGCCAAGGATACCTGGTATGAAGAACGCTAAAAAGATATGCCAGTAGATCATGATGCACCACTCGCCTTCTCATCATCATTTTCAGATGATTCCCGTGTTCCGAACCAGGCATATAATAGTAGAAAACCGATAATGATTCCTGGATGGACGTTGACGAATTCCATCAGGACTAAGGAAAGTGCAATGATAACAAGTGCCTGCACCCATCCTAAACCAGCTTTCGATTTTTTCGTGAATTGCCAGGTCAACTGGGCGAGCATGAATCCGACGACAGGAACCACCGCTTTCGTCATCCCTTGCACCCAGGATTTATCTTTATACATACTAAGTGTCGTCAAGAGAGCGATCATGGCCAGGATTGAAGGTAGAATCGTCGCCACCACAGCATTGATCATACCGATTGGGCCCGCAACCCGGTACCCGATATAGCCTGCAAGTTTGGTCGCGATCGGTCCAGGGAGTGTATTACCCAGGGCAAGCAAATCCCCGAATTCATCATCCGTAAACCATCCGTAATGCTCAACAACCTCTTTATGCACGAGCGGAATGGAGGAAGGCCCCCCTCCATAGCCGAAAATGCCAACCCGGAAAAAGGCAAGAAACAAAGGGATGTGTATGGTTTTCTTTTTTACCGTCTTAGGAGGATTCACCTCTGTTTCGCTTCTTCCTACCAAGCGGCAACACTGCCATCCGTCCGTGATTCCGTTCCACCTGAAAGGACGCCCGTCTCTGGATCTCGCCAAATGATCTGCCCTCTCCCGAACGGTCCGCCGTCTAAAGCGACCTGGATCTGATGGCCTTTACGTGCAAGAGCTTGAGCAATGTGGTTCGGGAAGTTCGGCTCGACTAAAACTTTCTTGTCCTCCATCCATTGCCATCTTGGTGCATCAAGTGCAGCTTGTGGGTTCAGGTGGAAATCAAGCGTGTTCATGATCACCTGCAGATGTCCTTGCGGCTGCATGAATCCTCCCATTACACCGAATGGACCGACTGGTTGATCGCCTTTGGTCAAAAAGCCTGGGATGATTGTGTGATAGGTTTTCTTACCGCCTTCAAGACGATTATCATGTTCAGGATCCATCGAAAAATTGTGACCTCTATTCTGTAATGCGATTCCCGTTCCTGGTACGACAAGACCTGAACCGAATCCCATGTAGTTGCTTTGGATGAACGAGACCATGTTGCCTTCTGAATCAGCGGTAGCGAGATAGACGGTTCCACCTTTTGGAGGTGTTCCAGGTGTCGGATCCATCGCCCTTTCCCCGATCAGTTTTCTCCGTTCTGCAGCATACGCCTCACTTAAAAGGTCTTCCGTTCTCGTCGTCATCGATTTGTTTTCCGTCACATATTTGAGACCGTCCGTGAATGCGAGTTTAATTGACTCAATCTGTTTGTGATACGTGTCTACGTCTTCCTTATTCGAATACTTGGCGTCTTTCAAAAGGTTCAACGCCATCAACGCGATGATCCCTTGACCATTTGGAGGAATCTCCCAAACTTTGTGTCCGCGATACTCGACACCGATCGGATCTACCCACTCAGGCTGATAGGATGCTAGATCCTCCTTACGTATGAAACCGTCATACTTTTTCGAGAATGCGTCGATTTGATCAGCGATTTTCCCACGATAAAACGATTCCGCTTTTGTCTCGGCGATATCTCGTAAAGTCGATGCATGCCCTTCTGAACGCCATACTTCTCCTACCTCTGGTGCCTTTCCTTCAGGAGCGAATGTATCGAACCAATGCTTGAATTCATCATCGGTGAACACATTTTTAAAATGATCTGCAGCTGCTTTCCAAAACTTCCCTAACGTCGGTGAAATCGGATAACCATTTGCCGCATAATCGATGGCCGGCGCCAGCACGTCTGTCAACGGTAATTTACCGAAACGTTCCGATAACGCAGCCCAGGCTCCTGGTGCACCAGGTACTGTGACAGGAATCCATCCATGCTTCGGGATTTCTTCCATTCCTCGTTCTTCAAGTGCTTCTATTGAAATCGACTGTGGTGATGGACCACTTGCATTCAGTCCATGCAGCTTCCCCTTCATCCAAACGAGTGCAAATGCATCCCCACCGATCCCGTTGGACGTCGGCTCAACAACAGTCAAGCATGCAGCGGTCGCGATGGCTGCATCGACTGCATTGCCGCCTTTTTTCAAGATCTCCAGCCCTGCTTGTGCAGCGAGCGGCTGCGAGGTTGCCACCATCCCATTTTTCGCAAAAGTCGTCATCCGTTGTGATGGATACGGATTGTATAAAGCATCATAGCTCATGATCGATTCCCCCTTCTAAACTTCATGACAGGCAACAAAATGATTTTCCTCTACTTCTCTCCATACTGGTTTTTCTTCTTTACATTGTCCAGTTGCCAGTGGACATCTTGTATGAAAAGCACACCCCTTAGGAGGATTCGCCGGATTCGGCAAATCTCCTTCTAACTTCACACGTTTGCGCTTCCTCCCTGGAATTGGGCGAGGGATTGCAGATAACAGAGCTTTCGTATAAGGGTGCAGAGGATTCTCGTAAATTCGGTCAGCTGGTGCGAGCTCCGCAGTATTCCCGAGATACATGACAAGGACGCGATCACTGATATGACGGACTACGCCTAGATCATGTGAAATGAACATGTAAGTCAATTGATGTTTATCCTGAAGGTCTTTTAATAGTTTGATGACTTGGGCCTGCACGGATACATCAAGTGCCGATACAGCCTCATCACAAACAATGAAAGAAGGATTCAAGGCGATCGCTCTGGCAATCCCTATCCTTTGTCGTTGACCCCCGCTGAATTCATGGGGATAACGGTCATAATGTTCCGGTTTCAATCCAACTTCTTCAAGCAAACTGTTAACCTTTTCTTTCCGTTCTTTCTTAGACAGTGACGTATGGATGATGAAAGCCTCTTCAAGCGCATCACCGATTCGTTGTCTCGGATTCAACGAGGCGTAAGGATCCTGGAAAATCATCTGCATTTGCCTTTTATACTTTTTGAGCTTGGATTCTGGAAGCATTCCGATTTCTTCGCCTTTGAATTGAATCGATCCTTCTGTCAGAGGTTCAAGTCGAAGCACAGCACGGCCAAAGGTTGACTTTCCACATCCGGACTCACCAACAACACCCAAAGTTTCTCCTTCATAGACATCGATGGTCACATTTTCAACCGCCTTTACATGTCCTTGCACCCTTTGAAGGAAGCCGCCTTTTATCGGATAATACTTTTTCATCTTGCTGATTTTAAGAAGTGGTTGCGGCTGTTTCTGCATCATCATTTTGTTCCACCTCCTGTAACCAGCATCTGACCGTATGCCCTTCATTGACAGTAAAAGTCTTCGGGGACTGTTCCCTGCATTTTTCCGTTGCGAATTCACACCGGTTATGAAAACGGCATCCACTTATTTTTTCGTTCAAATTAGGAAGAGTGCCAGGGATTGGTTCCAACTGATGGTCACGATCATCTACGTTTGGTACTGATTTCAACAATCCCTTTGTATACGGGTGTTGAGGATTCATGAACAAACTTTCGACATCCGCCTCTTCGATTTTTTCACCAGCATACATGACCATGACGCGGTCAGCTACTTCGGCAACAACCCCCATATCGTGCGTGACCATGATGACCCCCATGCCTAATTCTTCTTTCATCTCATCAATAAGATCAAGTATTTGAGCTTGTATCGTAACATCGAGTGCTGTTGTCGGTTCATCAGCGATCAACAGGGATGGGCGGCACGCTAAAGCGATCGCGATCATGACCCTCTGTCGCATTCCACCACTCAGTTCATGGGGATACTGGGACATTCTCTTTTCCGGATAAGGAATGCCTACCTGATTCAATAACTCGATCCCTTTACGATGGGCTTCTCGCTGGGATAACTTCTTATGGATCATCAGTGGTTCCCTGAGTTGAAACCCGACAGTGAAAACGGGATTCAATGCAGTCATCGGTTCTTGGAAAATCATCGACATCTTGTTGCCCCGGAGTTTACGCAACTCTTCTTTTGATAATTTCGTAAGTTCCTGACCGGAAAATCGAACTGATCCTTCACTGATTTCGCCGTTATTGGGAAGCAGCCCCATGATGGATAATGATGTGATACTTTTCCCACAACCCGACTCTCCAACGATACAAACCGTTTCGCCTTTATTGACGGAAAATGAAACCCCGCGGACGGCTGAAAGCTTGCCCTCAGCCGTCTTGAATTTCGTTACGAGGTTATCCACCTTAAGCAACTGTTCTGGCATGTTAACCCTACTCTCTGTGTACGTTATATAATGACCATCGGCCAGTAGGATCCATCTCCAAGCCTTTAACCGATTTATCATATGCCGCTGCTACAATCCCGTGGTTCATGACGACCCATGGTATGTCTTCTACGACGATTTCATTCGCTTCGATCAGTTTCTGTTTACGTTCTTCCTGATCGACGATATTCCGTGATTCATCTACCAATTTATCAAACTCAGGGTTCGAGTATTGGACCCGGTTTGATGAACCGATATTATCGCTATGAAGGTTAGGGTAAAGAAGCTCACTTCCATCTGCGGTTGAATTCGTCCAGCCCAGGAATGTGATATCAAATTCACCTTTTTTACTCACATCCAGGAAAGTGCCCCATTCAAGTGTTTCGATTTGAGGTTTTAAGCCGACTTCTTTTAGCTGAGCCTGGACGATTTCAGCCATGTTCATATACACAGGCGTATTCGCAACCAACATTTTGACTTCTTCCCCGGCATATCCATTTTCCTCTAGCAATTGTTTCGCCTTCTCAGGATCATATTCGTAACCTGATTGTTCGGCTGATTCGTCATAGCCAAAAACCTTAGGTCCGATGATGCTGTTGGATCGGACCCCTAATCCTTTTAATTTTTTAACATAAGCCTCTCTGTCCAATGCATAAGCAACAGCCTGCCTGAATGGAAGCTCATTTGATGGAGCTTTAGCCATGTTAAAGCCAAGGTAGGATACAGGTGTCCCTTCTTTTTTCATGATCTCGACATTTTTAATCGATTCAAGTCTTGGCAAATGCTCAGCCGTAAGTCCATCAATGAATTGAACCTCTCCGGTCTGAAGCATCGAGACAGCTGTATTCACCTCAGGAACGACTTTGAAGGTCACTTTCTCAAGTTGAGGCGGGTCTTGCCAATAATCCTTATTTCCTTCTAGCGTGATATGGTCCCCTGACTTCCATTCAACAAATTTGAAAGGGCCGGTCCCAACAGGTTCTTTGTTCAAATTCCCCTTTTTATCAGCAGTCGGGCTCACGATTGACGCATTTGAATGGGATAATGCAGCAAGCATCGCACCATAGGGTTCTTTCGTTTTGATGACAACCGTATATTCATCCTTCACCTCGATCGATTCGATCGGTTCCAATAAGGATGCTCGAGGCGCTGCAGTTTCTGGATCCCTGAACTTATCGAATGTATATTTGACAGCTTCAGCATTGAAGTCAGTTCCATCATGGAACTTGATTCCCTCTTTCAGTTTGATGACCCAGGTTTTCTGATCTGGGTTTTCATAGGATTCTGCAAGGTAAGGAACGATTTCCATCGACTTTTCATCCCGGATGAATAACGTTTCATAGATTTGTTCGATAACGCGGGATGAAACAGAATCATTCGTTTCGATCGGGGATAGACCGACCGCCTTTGTCGTAGTCGCATACGTCAGCTCCTGAGGAACGTCCCCGTTACCTCCAGAGCCATTACCTGACTTTCCTCCACTGCAACCTGCCAATGCGACAGATGCTATTAAGAAGACTGCTAGTAAACAAGTGCTCAATCGCTTCATTTTCATTTCAACCTTTCCTCCCGTTATTTTCAGTTATTGAAGTCCATGTTAGGGTCCAACGCATCACGCAACCCATCACCCACGACATTGAACGCAAACACAACTAGCATGATTGCAATCCCAGGAACTATTGTCATATGTGGTGATGTCCACATAAAATCCTGGCCAGCTGCAATCATAGCACCCCACTCCGGAGTCGGCGGCTGTGCGCCAAGTCCCAAAAAGCTGAGTGCAGATGTTGAAAGAATCGCTGTAGCCATTCTCATTGTGGCAAATACAATGATCGGAGCCATGCAGTTCGGTAGAATATGTTTGATGAGAATACGGAAATTACTTGCCCCGAGGGATTTCATCGCTACGATGTATTCCTGTTTTTTTACAGATAATACACTTCCCCTTACAATCCGGGCGCATGTCGGTATCGACCAAATACTGATTGCAATCATGACGTTCACCAGGCTTGTTCCTAACATTGCAATGATCAACATAGCTAATAGAATTCCTGGAAAAGCAAACAACAGGTCTACAAATCGCATGATGATCCCATCAAGTTTTTTATAATAACCAGATATAAGTCCTAATGTTATACCACCGATCAGCCCAAGTATGACGGATGCGAAACCGACAACCAGCGATATCCTGGCGCCAAACACGATCCTGCTCCACATATCCCGACCGTAATTATCCGTACCTAGCCAATGTCCCTCTGAAAAAACCGGCAGTTCACTATCTGCCAATGATTGTTGGATGGGGGGATACGTAGTGATCCAATCTGCGAAAATAGCCATCAAAGCTTGTATGAAAATGATGATCAGACCAAATACCGCTAATCGGTTCTTTAATAATCGTTTTGTGATCACTAAAACCATTTTCTCTTTCTTCTGATTGCTATTTTCAAGTTGTGAATTTTTCGAAGCCACTGCCCCACTAGACATTTCATAACCTCCTTTCAATCGCTTAATCGTAGCTGATTCGTGGATCAATAAACGCATAGACGATGTCGACGATCAGGTTTACAAGTACAAATAGAGTTGCTACAAGAAGGACCGATCCCTGTACCATGGGAAAATCTCTTGCGGCGATCGCTTCAATCATCAGTCGCCCTACCCCGTTGATGGCGAAGACTTGTTCAGTAATGATCGTTCCTCCTAAAAGGAACCCGAAATTCAAACCTATGACCGTAATGACGGGAATCATTGCGTTTCTTAATGCGTGAACCCAAACAACTGATTTTTCTTTTACTCCCTTAGCCCTGGCTGTACGGATGAAATCAGCCCTTATCACTTCCAACATCGTTGAACGACTCATACGGGCAATCATGGCGGCTGATCCTGTCCCTAAAGTGATTGCAGGCAATATCAACTGTTTCATCCCCTCGATTGTCCAGAAAGGAGCACTTAATCCTCCCACAGGCAGCCATTGCAAATTAACTGCAAAAATAAGGATCAGAACCGTCCCGAGCCAAAAATTCGGGATAGATATCCCCGCTAGTGCAACCGTCGTGCTTGAAATATCAAGCCATGAGTTTTGCTTCAATGCAGAAATGATCCCTGCTGTAACCCCAATGACCACCGCAACAATCATGCTTGCTATGGCAAGGTTCAGTGTATTGGGAAACCTTGTGAGGATTGCTTGACTTACGGATTCTTTCGATTGATAGGAAAATCCGAGATCTCCCTGGAGAACCCCTGCAATATAATTTCCGTATTGGACCAACACAGGATCATTCAAACCGAGATTATCCCTGATTGCCTCAATATCAGATTCCGTTGCAGTCGGCCCGCCGATGATGCTCGCAGGGTCACCTGGTGAAATATGCATACTCATAAAAACGATGAAAGATATTCCAAACAGCAACAACACCAACTGTAAAAGACGTCTTAAGACTAGACTGATCATGTTTTCACCTCCAATAATTTCGGCATACGAAATAAAAAATAAAAAAACAATCCCAGTTTCATTAATATGGAAAAATATAGTTATCTTTTCGAAAAGGAATTATTTATTTTTTTATACATTTGTTAATCCATATTCCATTTCTTATTAACAAATGTATGGTTTATTAAATTATTTATGATTATATAGATACTGAAGACAAAAATCCACAAAATATACAAAAAAATTGAAGTATTGCGAAAAATACTTCTTTTTGTCAAATAAAAAAAGCCGGGGAAGCGCTTTTTCCTCCGGCATGTTTAAATAAACCTGTTAAATTTCCGTTTTGTATAATTTCGATCGGTTGTCTACAACTTAAGTCCTGCTCTACTCTTGAACCTTCTCAAAAGGATATGACTTTCAACCCGTGTTATTCCCTCAAGGGCGTACAATTCATTGTTAATGAATGATTCCAACGCGATGAAATCATTGACCAACACATGCATATGCAATGTACTTGGTCCAGTCATCTGATAACAGCTTGCAACATTAGGATTGCTTGCTAGTGCTTCCGCTACTTTCACTAAAGCATTCGGCTCACAATCCACTTCAAAAAAAGCAGATACATTCTTTCCGACTTTTTCTGAATTGATCATGACACTGAACTTTTCAATAACACCATTTTTTAATAATTGGTTGATTCTTTCTCTCACAGAGACTCTGGATAGATTCAGTTCCTTCCCTATATCCACATATGACATTCTTCCGTTTTGAGTAAGCAATTCTAAGATTTTCTTATCAATCTGATCAATTTTCATTCCCTCACCACACAAATGTAAAGTTTATCTCCCTTTATTATATAGATAATGGGTTTGCTAAACAATCACATCGATTAACAATTTCATACTTTTAACCTATTTTTATCCAAAATAATTGAGTATAAAAAAGCTTTTAATAAAAATTAATCAGAAAATTTAAGCATTGCATAGACTTGTCGAAATATTTTGTATATACTTATTTGCAACAAAAGGGAATCCAAATGCCGAATTACATTTACAAATGTTCGAGAATCGGCTGTATCCCTTTCAATTTAACAATTAGGGGGAGTAAACATGAAACAATTGAAGAAGAGAATGCTTTTCACATTCGTACTTATTCTTTCGATCGCCACAGCTCTTACAGGTTGTTCATCCTCGGGTGATTCGTCGAATTACCCCGAAAAAAATATCAAGTTGATCGTTCCTTGGTCTGCGGGTGGTGATACGGATGTCATCAACCGGGTTGCAGTAAAGTATCTAGAAAAAGAATTGGACACCAAAATAACGATACAAAATATCAATGGAGGAAGTGGATCCATTGGCGCTGAAGAAGCGATGAAAGCTGAACCAGACGGATATACCATCTTAGCTGGGCATGATTCGATCGGGATTTCACAACTGATGGGAAAAACAGATTTTGACTATTCTTCCTTCGAGCCTGTCTCTCTGCTTACTTCAGCACCTCAGTTGATTGCTACTCATGTGGACAACCCCTGGGACAGTATGGAGGATGTCGTTGAACAACTGAAAGAAGAACCCGAATCAATCAGCTTCGGTGCATCCATCGGTTCCACCTCACATATTGTACCTCTTGGTATCCAGGACGAAGCGGATGTCAAATTCAAAATTGTCGGTTATGACGGTACGGCTAAACGTACTCAAGCATTGTTAGGTCAGCATCTGGATTTTGGAGCAACAACCATTCCTGCTGCTAAGGAATATATGAAAGCCAACCAACTCAAAATGTTAGGGATTGCTACTGATGAAAGAACCCCTGCTCTTCCTGATGTACCGACATTGAAAGAGCAAGGGATCGACTTTACAAACGCAACAAACCGTGGATTTTTCGCCCCAGAAGGGACACCTGACGAAATCGTCAAAACGTTAAGTGATGCCATTAAAAAAGTTGCGGAAAACCCTAAGTTCGTTGAAGAAATGGAAAAAATGGGTGTAGAGGTCAGATATATGAATAACGAAGAATACGCCAAGCATCTCCAGGATGATGTCGATTATTTGAGCGAAATGCTGAAACGTCAAGGTGTAATCGATTAATCACCTTGATAGGTAAAAACAACGGAACAGGGGGTTGCGTATGACTAAAGAGCGTATTGCAGGAGCAGTACTACTTGTTTTTTGTATATTCTTTTACTATCAATCGACATCCATCGATACAAAGGGCCTTACCGAGATCTCAGCAGCATTTTTCCCGCGTCTTCTTTTAGGATTGATCGCCATTTTGACGATTGTAATGTTCATTCAATCGTTTTTGAGAAAAGAAAAGGTAAAGGAAAAGAAGAGGGACAAAAATCAAAAAGAGGGCATCGTATGGATCATCTTCGCCCTCTTCGCCCTCTATATTTTAAGTTTGGGTTTCCTTGGATTCATCATTTCTTCTTTCATTTTCATTACGCTTATTTATCTACTGATCTTGCCTGAGAAGAGACCGTTTAAAAGCCATGTGATTCCATTAATCAGTTTACTAGTGATCACTGTTACCCTTTCAGTCATCTTTCAGAACGTCTTGAACGTTTACTTACCAAAGGGAATCTTTTTCTAAGGAGGGTTAACGATTGGATAACTTACTTTTAGGTATTCAAGCAATTCTACAATGGGATACTCTGCTATTGATGATGATCGGAGTCATTGCTGGAATCGTCTTCGGATGTATCCCCGGCTTTACAATTACCATGGCAGTAGCGCTGACCCTACCTTTCAGTTTTGGTTTAGAACCACTTGCAGGAATTTCATTGATGATGGGAGTTTGGCTAGGTGGTGCTTCCGGTGGGTTGATTTCTGCCTGTTTATTAGGGATTCCCGGAACTCCTTCTGCAATGGCTACGACCTTTGATGGTTATCCTATGGTGAAGAACGGGGAGCCTGGAAAAGCACTGGCTATCGGATTATGGTCTTCGTTCATCGGTTCGATCATCGGGGGAGTGATACTTGTATTGGCTGCTCCGCTGTTATCGACGTGGGCGATCAAATTCGGAGCATGGGAATTTTTCAGTCTTATGGTCTTTGGATTAAGCGCTATTGCAAGTTTAGGTGAAGGAAATTTGATAAAAGGATTGATAGCTGGTCTGGTCGGCATGTTTATCGGCACAATTGGAACCGATCCTATAATGGGAGTTGAGCGTTTCACTTTCGGATCTGTGGAAATGCTGAGCGGGTTTGCATTTTTACCCGTTTTGATCGGGATCTTTGCTTTCTCTCAACTCCTGTCTGAGGCTAAAAAGGAAAAAAAGGAAAAGCTGGAATTCAATCAGAATATCAGTTTATCCTATCCCGTCAGCAAGACCTTGAAAAATATGTTTTCCTCCTGGGTGAATGTGATCCGCTCCTCCTTTGTAGGAACCTTTATCGGTGCCCTGCCGGGAGCAGGTTCAAGTATTGCTAATATCCTAAGCTATGATATTGCTAAAAAAATGTCTAGAAACCCAGGTAAATTTGGAAAAGGGACTCAGGATGGCATTATTGCTGCAGAATCTGCGAACAACTCTTCGGAGGGAGGCGCATTGATACCTACACTTGCTTTAGGAATTCCGGGAAGCGCGGTAACAGTAATGATGATGGGGGCACTTTTAGTCCATGGGATCCAACCCGGACCGTACTTTTTTGTCTCTGAACCAGTTTTAGCTTATGGAATCTTTCTCTCGTTCTTTATTTCAGCTATTTTCATGCTCATCATCCAATCTTTTGGCATCAAATTTTTCCTGAGGATCAATGACGTTCCGATGCATTATCTCATTCCTGTTGTCATAATCTTATGTGCACTAGGAAGTTTCGCAATCAATAATCGGGTTTTTGACATTTGGGTTTTACTACTGTTCGGAATTGTTGGTTATTTAATGAAACTTGGAAACTTTTCACTACCTGCCTTTATATTGGGTGTCATTCTTGGACCGTTGACAGAAGAAAACCTACGCATCGCAATTACGACTAATAGTGATCTGACGCTTTTCATTACTCGACCAATTTCGGGAGTACTATTACTCTTGACTGTTCTCTCGATTTTATATGCGATCATTACAGATATCCGGTATAACAAGCGTATCCAAACTACTGATTCAACCGGTGTCCCAAGAACATAACACAAAATATGGATTTTTTGTCTGCAGGTCATTTCAAAGAAGTGATCTGCATTTTTTGTGGATTTTCAAACAAACGTCCTGTTACAAAACTTGGGTGATGCTTTAGGGAATTTACGACACTCCTGCGGGAACAGCAGTCCAGGAGAGACCACACAGCCATGTTATTAGTTAACGGACACCACAGCCGTTATTTGTGAACAAAACAGCCGATTTCCTGTGATATTGGCGAAATAAGGTCTCTGGTGTCCGCTAAGTTTGAAAAATTCCATTATTTTAGTCAAATAAGGTCTCCTGTGTCCGTTAACGGGTTAGTACAACTTGGTTTCCGCGATGATAGAAGTACGGAAGTAAGTGATGTCCAGCTCAGTGACCACTCACTTGGATCACTTCAAACTTCCTGCGGCGACCACAGCATCAACGTCAGTTTTCCAGTGAACTGTGTAACTTCGTCAGTTTTCCAGTAACCTGTGTGACTTTTTCAGATCGTCTCCACTTTTCTTCAGCCCTCGGAATGGTAGTGGATTTCGATTAAAAATCAACAAGGAGATTAAAAAAAGACCTTTCCAGCTCCATAATCGAGCTGAAAAGGTCTTTGTAAGCAGTATTATCTGCTTGTAATATTGATTCGATTGATTGCGCGGTCCAATGCATACTGGGCGCGTTTGAAATCGATGTCTTCTTGTTTCGAACCTTGCAGGCGTTTCTCCGCACGTTCTTTCGCAGCTTTTGCACGATCGACATTGATGTCTGCTGCAAGTTCTGCTGCTTGTGCAAGGATTGTCACCTGCTCTGGCCGTACTTCTATAAAGCCACCACTAACAGCCAAGATCTGTGTATTGTTGTCTTTCTTGATGCGCACTGCATTGATGGTCAACGGTGCTACAAGCGGAACGTGGCCTGGCAGGATTCCAAGCTCACCACTGGTGGCTTTCGCGCTGACCATTTCTGCGCCTGTTTCTTCATACACAGGGCCATCAGGGGTGACGACACTTACCGTGAATGTCTTCATGAAACCCCTCCTCGGGCCTTTGTACAAAAATCGGATAAAGCTCCTTTATCTTCTTTTCGCACAGATCATTTATGCCATTTGTTTAGCTTTTTCTAGTACTTCTTCAATACGTCCAACAAGACGGAATGCGTCCTCAGGAATATCATCATGCTTACCATCGAGGATTTGTTTGAATCCTTCGATCGTTTCCTTTACAGGTACATATGAACCTTTTTGACCTGTAAACTGCTCAGCAACATGGAAGTTTTGAGATAAGAAGAACTGGATACGACGAGCACGGGATACAGTCAACTTGTCATCGTCACTCAACTCATCCATACCAAGGATTGCGATGATGTCTTGAAGCTCTTTGTAACGTTGAAGCGTCTGCTGTACTTGACGAGCAACATTGTAGTGCTCTTCTCCAACGATTTCAGGTGCGAGTGCACGAGAAGTTGAAGCAAGCGGGTCAACCGCAGGGTAGATCCCCATTTCTGAAAGCTTACGCTCAAGGTTCGTCGTTGCATCCAAGTGAGCGAACGTTGTTGCTGGTGCTGGGTCAGTGTAGTCATCGGCAGGTACGTAGATCGCCTGGATAGACGTTACGGAACCTTTCTTCGTCGATGTGATACGTTCTTGCAATTGACCCATTTCAGTAGCAAGTGTCGGCTGGTAACCAACCGCTGAAGGCATACGTCCTAATAGGGCAGAAACCTCAGAACCTGCTTGTGTGAAACGGAAAATGTTATCGATGAAGAACAATACGTCTTGTCCCTGCTCATCACGGAAGTATTCCGCCATTGTCAATCCAGTCAATGCAACACGTTGACGAGCTCCTGGTGGTTCGTTCATCTGACCGAATACCATCGCTGTCTTGTTGATTACTCCGGAGTCTTTCATTTCGTAGTAAAGGTCGTTTCCTTCACGAGTACGTTCACCAACACCGGCGAAAACGGAAATACCACCGTGTTCTTGAGCGATGTTGTTGATAAGCTCCTGGATCAATACGGTCTTACCAACTCCTGCTCCTCCGAACAATCCGATCTTACCACCTTTTACGTATGGTGCAAGAAGGTCAACGACTTTGATTCCTGTTTCAAGAATCTCCGTTTTTGTTGTAAGTTGATCGAATTTAGGTGCTTCACGGTGAATCGGGTCACGTTGGATGCCTGGTTGAAGCTCCTCATCAAGGTCGATCTTTTCACCTAGTACGTTGAAAACACGACCTAATGTTACGTCACCGACTGGTACCGCGATCGGTGATCCAGTATCTACCGCTTCCGTTCCTCTAACGAGTCCGTCGGTGGAAGCCATCGCGACGGTACGAACAGTATCATCACCAAGGTGAAGTGAAACTTCTAGAGTCAAATCGATTGACTTTTCTCCCTCAGTGCTTTGAACTTTAAGTGCATTGTATATCTCAGGCAGGTTCCCGCTCTCGAACTGTACGTCGACGACCGGACCCATGACTTGAGTGATACGTCCTTTGTTCATGTTTTTCCCTCCTAACGTCCTTTTGAGGATGCTATATGTTTCTGACCCTAAGGTCGATTCGTCTATTCAAGTGCTGCTGCTCCACCGACAATCTCAGTGATTTCCTGAGTGATTGCGGCCTGACGGGCTCGGTTGTATGAAAGTGAAAGACTTCCGATAATTTCATCTGCATTATCAGTCGCACTCTTCATTGCAGTCATACGAGAAGCATGTTCACTAGCTTTCGCATCTAGTAAAGCACCATAAATCAAGCTTTCTGCATACTGAGGAAGAAGGTCTTCAAGGATTTCTTCTTCAGATGGCTCATATTCATAGGAGCTTTTCGCTTTCTCTTCTCCGCCGATATCCGTAAGTGGCAACAACTTCTTTTCTGTGAGATCCTGCTGGATCGCACTCACAAAGTGGTTGTAATACATATACAATTCATCGTACACTTCGTCAGCGAATTTCTGTACAGCTTGACTCGCGATCTCTTTGATATCAGCAAATTCTGGTTGATCGGCAAGACCTACGATGCTGTCTTCAACTGGCATGTTCCGGTTCTTGAAGAAACTCAAACCGACTTTTCCGACAACGATGACAGTATATTCGTCCTTCGAATTATGTCGTTCCTGAATCGTACGGTAGACATGACGTAGGACGCTGCTGTTATATGGACCTGCGAGCCCTTTATCAGCAGTGATTACAAGGTAACCAGTCTTTTTGACAGGTCGACTTTGGAGCATTGGATGACGTGCATTCGAACTGCCACTCGCAATACTTGAGACGACCTCTTGGATCTTATCCATATAAGTTACGAAGGATTTTGCATTGTTTTCAGCACGGTTCAATTTCGCTGCTGAAACCATCTCCATTGCCTTCGTGATTTGTTTGGTCTTTTTCGTAGAGTTGATTCTCGTTTGAATATCACGTAACGATGCCACTCGTTTCACCACCTTTATTAAAGGGACGAAGACTTGTGTTCCGTCCCATTATGATCCGAAAGAAAACTATGTCGTTAAATGTTACTCAGATACAACGAATGTTTTCTTGAATTCGTTGATCGCGCCGGTCATATCTTCATCTTTAGGAAGATTTCCAGTTTCGCGGATTCCAGCAAGCAATTCCTTACGGTTATGATCCAACCAAGTATGGTATTCTTCCTCGAAGCGTTGGACATCTTCCACTGGAATATCATCCAAGAAACCTTTTGTAAGCGCATAAAGGCTGGCAACCTGCTTTTCAACAGCAAGCGGCTTGTGTAACCCTTGCTTCAATACTTCAACAGTACGAGCACCACGGTTCAACTTCGCCTGAGTTGCTTTATCAAGATCAGATCCGAATTGGGCAAATGCTTCAAGCTCACGGTAAGACGCAAGGTCAAGACGAAGCGTACCAGAAACCTTTTTCATCGCTTTGATTTGTGCGGATCCACCAACACGGGATACGGAGAGACCTGCGTTAACCGCTGGACGTACTCCAGAGAAGAATAGATCTGATTGTAAGAAGATCTGTCCGTCAGTGATGGAGATAACGTTTGTCGGAATATAAGCCGAGACGTCCCCTGCTTGCGTTTCAATGAATGGAAGTGCAGTCAATGAACCGCCGCCTTTAGCATCACTCAACTTCGCTGCACGCTCTAGTAAACGAGAGTGAAGGTAGAATACATCCCCTGGGAATGCTTCACGACCTGGAGGACGACGAAGTAGTAGTGACAGTTCACGGTATGCAGCAGCTTGCTTCGAAAGGTCATCATAAATGACAAGTACATGCTTACCGTTGTACATGAATTCTTCACCCATCGTTACCCCAGCATATGGAGCAAGGTAAAGAAGTGGAGCTGGTTGTGATGCACTCGCAGTAACGACGATCGTGTAATCAAGTGCTCCGTGCTCACGAAGTGTTTCAACTACACCTGCAACTGTCGATTCTTTTTGTCCAATAGCAACGTAGATACAAATCATATCTTCGTCTTTTTGGTTGATGATCGTATCGATTGCGATCGCCGTTTTACCTGTTTGACGGTCACCGATGATCAATTCACGTTGGCCACGTCCGATTGGAATCAATGAGTCGATCGCTTTGATTCCTGTTTGAAGCGGTTCGTGTACAGATTTACGATCCATTACACCTGGTGCACCGCTCTCGATTGGACGAGTTTTTGATGTTTCGATCGCACCTTTTCCATCAACTGGTTGACCAAGAGAGTTTACGACACGACCGAGAAGTTCTTCACCTACAGGAACCTCCATGATACGGCCTGTACGCTTGACTTCGTCTCCTTCACGGATATCGACGTATGGTCCAAGGATGATTATACCGACGTTGTTTTCCTCAAGGTTTTGGGCCATACCCATTACACCATTGGAGAATTCAACGAGCTCACCAGCCATGACATTGTCTAATCCATGGACACGTGCGATACCGTCCCCAACTTGAATAACGGTACCTACATCACTTACTTCTATTTCAGAAGAATAGTTTTCAATTTGTTGTTTGATCAGCGAACTAATTTCTTCCGCTTTAATGCTCATGAATTTCACCCCTATCGTACTCGTCTCACTTGGAGACTAATTGACGTTGAATTCGGTTCAACTTACCATTGACACTTCCGTCGAAAATACGATTGCCGATCTTGACTTTGATTCCGCCGACAAGATCCTGGTCGATTACATTTTCAACACGAAGCTCTTTTACGTTAAGACGCTCAGCGAACGTTTTGGAAATCGCTTGTTGTTCTTCATCAGTCAAAATGCGAACGGAATAGACAGTAGCATCTGCCACACCGCGTTCTTCATTTGCCAATTGGATATATTGTCCGACCATGTTCGGAATCATTGCTTCACGTTTACGGTCGACCATCAATAAAAGTGTATTATGCACAACTTCAGAAACTTGATTACCAAATAGTTTTGATAATAAGGCTTTCTTGTCATCAATCGAAATCTTAGGATGGTTCAAAATCGTAAGTAATTGTTCATTCTCTTGGATGACGGTTTTTACGCTGATCAGCTCTTTTTCGACCTGGTCGAGTGCATTACGCTCCCGTACGACTTCGAAAAGAGCAGCGGCGTAACGTTTCGCTACGACTTCTTTATCCTTACTCATCGACCTTCGCCTACCTCTTTAAGATAATCGTCGACAAGTTTTTCCTGGGACTTCTCATCCAGTTCCTTGGCGATCACCTTAGACGCGATTTGAACGGACAATGTTGCCACTTCATCACGCAACGTTTGTACGGCTTGTTCTTTTTCACGTTCGATTTCAGATAGAGCAGATTCCTTCATGCGAACAGCTTCTTCACGTGCAGCTTGAAGAATGCTCTCACCCTGTTGTTCACCTTGCTTTTTAGCTGATTCGATCAGTGCTTGTGCTTCTTTACGTGCTTCTTTCAAAGCCTCCGTTTGTTCCTTCAGGTAAGCTTGAGCTTCCTTACGGCTTATTTCAGCTTCATTTATTTCACTGGCGATATGCTTTTCACGCTGTTTCATGATGCCCATCAATGGACCCCAAGCATATTTACGCAGTAAGAATAATAGTACGATAAACGCTAGTAACTGAAATAATATGTCGCCGGCAAAAAAACCACCCGCACCCAAAATTAGACTGTCTGGATTCAAGAATTGCACAGCGGTTCCTCCCTTCATAGGTCATACATAAGGAATGGCGAGGTCCACATAGAACTTCGCCATTATGAAAACTGCATGGTAACGCTACAAATAGTTGTGACGATTAGCCACCAAGTACGATGAACGCGATAACGACACCGATGATTGGAAGTGCCTCAACTAATGCGATACCGATAAACATTGTTGTTTGAAGAGTTCCGCGTAATTCTGGTTGACGAGCGATCCCTTCCACTGTACGTCCTACGATAAGACCGTTACCTACACCGGCACCAATTGCCGCTAGACCTACTGCAATTGCAGCTGCGATTAAATTCATTTAAATTTCCTCCTTGAGAAATATAGATTAGTTTATAATTTCTTCCCATAAATGGGCTTATTCCTAAGTCAAAGTCTTGCTTGTTTGTTCAATACATCACTTGTGATGCCATACTATGATACATTTCGACATCGCTCGTGAGTGTGTGAAACTTCATTTTAAATCAGTGTTTAAAATGTGGCGAATTAGAAACAAGTAGTTCGCGGCGCGATGGTTTTGAGGACCGGAGCGTATTAGGTAATACGTGAGGACCGGTAAAACCGAGCAACAAAGAAATACGCCGTTTATCATTCGCAATATTTTAAACTACATTAGTGTTCGTCGCTGACTTTGTGAGCCATATAAACCATAGTCAACATCGTAAAGATGAATGCCTGGATGGTTCCGACAAAGACACTGAATCCTTGCCATACGAGCATCGGCACAAAGGACAAGACTCCTGAAAGGATCCCGGCAGTACCTGCTGCTGCAAGTAATCCCAGCAATACTTCCCCTGCATAGATGTTTCCGTAAAGACGAAGACCGAGCGTCAACGTGTTTGCGAATTCTTCTATGATTTTAAGCGGGAACATGAATTTCATCGGCTTGAAGAAATCACTGCCGTATGATTTTGCTCCTTTTACCTTGATAGCGTAGAAGTGCGTGAGTACCACAACCATAATGGCAAGTGTCAACGTGATTGTTGGATCAGCTGTTGGTGATTTCCACCAGAGATCATCGCCGATTGCGATTGCAAATGGAAGTCCGAGCATATTGGAGACGAATATGTACATGATAATCGTCAATCCTAGCGTCAGGAAGCGTCCACCTGTTTTCCAGTCCATCGTGCTGTTGATGATTCCTTTTACGAAATCGATGAGCCATTCCATGAAGTTCTGCATTCCAGTTGGCCGCATCTGTAAGCTACGTGAACCGAGTACTGCGATTATGAACACAATTACGGATGCAATTGTAATCATCATTACATTGGAAGTGTTGAAGGTTAATCCAAATAAGTCAAACGTAGGCGCTCCATGATTCAATTCTTTCACCTCTCTTCCCAAAAATTCATTTAGAAGCAAAATAAAAATCTATCAACATGATCAGGTATATCATGAGTAAACCCACTACTACTGCAATCAAGTTGAAGTATTCAGGAAAACGAGTGGCGATCAGTACAGCCAGTCCAGCTGTCATCAATCTTGAAAGAGATCCCATCGTTTTTACCTTTGTTCCTTCGGTCACAGCTTGTCCAACGCGATCGATCCTTCGATGCATCGACCATACATTGTACATACTCACGGCTATCCCAAGCACCAATCCGAGGAATACTTGCTTGTAGCTCGTAAAACCCCAGCCTAATACACAGATTGATAGCAGATAGAGACTGTATTTTATGTATCGCCGGAACGCGTTGTTATACGTCGAGAGGTTCTCTGTCATTGGTCCTCTTCTCCAAAATAGCGCTGAATTAACTTGATCATCCCGTATACTCCTGCTGCTAAACCAATGAACAGTCCGATGATCATCAAGAACGGAGCTGTATCCAAACTACGATCCAACCACATGCCACCGAAAATGCCGACAAGTATCGACCCTACTAATTGGGAGAGAATACCGGACATCAATGCCATCGAGTGGAGAGGTGAACGTTTACCAGTGCGCATTTTATCGCATCCTTTGTAAAATGGCTTGGTTTTGAGGTTTAGGATGAGTACTTATACGCAAAAAAATTTTGGGCATAAGCCGGAGTAATAGACGAGAATTAAAAGTTGCCAGAATGTAGAGATAATAGGTATGAAAACCTTATCATACATCCTTTGTAAGAATACTATAGCCACTAGTACATGTCAATTGTGTTACAAGCGAAAATCATGGTAAGATTTGAAAACTTTTTGAACCTTTTTTCACCTGATGATTTTCCACTTATTTTGTACCGAACAATCGGTCTCCTGCATCTCCTAGTCCTGGAACGATATATCCTTTTTCATTCAAGTATTCATCCATTGCCCCAAGGTAGATATCGACATCTGGATGGGCTTCTTGAACCATTTTTACACCTTCAGGCGCAGCAATCAGACACATCAGCTTGATGTTCTGTGCACCACGCTTTTTCAAGGAGTTGATCGCTGCAACAGCAGAACCTCCAGTTGCAAGCATCGGATCGATTACGATGAGTTCACGTTCTTCAATATCGCTAGGGAGCTTCACATAATACTCCACAGGCTGTAACGTTTCCGGATCACGATATAATCCGACATGCCCGACTTTTGCGGCAGGGATCAATTTCAGAATTCCGTCAACCATCCCTAGACCTGCACGAAGAATCGGCACTAAGCCCAGCTTTTTACCTGCAATCGTGTATGCTTTCGCTTCAGAAACCGGAGTTTTCACCGTTACCTCTTGCAGTGGAAGTTCCCTGGTGATTTCGAATGCCATGAGGGCAGCAACTTCATCTACAAGCTCACGGAATTCTTTCGTTCCGGTTGATTCATCACGAATATACGTGATCTTGTGTTGGATCAACGGATGTTCAAGAACGTGTACTTTACTCATTCATCATCTCTCCTTATCAGTTTATGTAAAATTAGAGTTGTCTCAAAACTTGGTCTATGCAACTCTTCTCAAGGTTTTTTGCCTCTCGCAAATTGTACAGAAAAAAGATGGCAAGTTCAACACGATTCGTCAGGAAAATCATACCTGAGACAAAAACAGTACCATTTGATTAGAATTCTGAATTGAAATGGGGATTTTATGAAGGTGGAAACGATAAAATTATGAGGTCAATACGGTTGAATAGGATTCACACGGCAAAGGACCAGCCGGAACTACAAAAATTGAATGGCGAACTACAAAAATTTGAAAAAAACGACAAAAACAAGATTTTAACTACACAAATCAAATATTAACTACAAAAACAGAGTCATAAACTACAAAAAGGAGGGTCGCCATCATGCTGGCGCCCTCCTATTGAATCATTTTTATTCGTATAACGCGTATTTAGAAGAAAGTTGCTCGACACGTTCTTTCGCTGCCGTTTTGGTTTCTTCATCTTCTGGGTTGCGAAGGACAAGAGCGATGATGGACGCGATCTCCTTCATATCTTCTGCACCGAAGCCTCTTGATGTGACTGCCGCTGTTCCGATTCGAAGACCACTTGTCACGAACGGACTTTCCGGATCAAATGGAATCGTGTTTTTATTAGCAGTGATTCCGATGTCATCAAGCGCTCGTTCTGCTACCTTCCCAGTCACGTCCATATTGCGGACATCGACAAGCAACAAGTGATTATCCGTTCCTCCTGAAACAAGGGATAGGCCTTCTTCTTTCAATGCTTCTCCAAGCACGCGTGCATTATCGATCACATTTTTCGAATATGTTTTGAAATCGTCTTTAAGTGCTTCCCCGAAAGCAACCGCTTTTGCAGCGATAACGTGCATGAGCGGACCGCCCTGGATTCCTGGGAAGATCGATTTATCGATTTTCTTCGCAAATTCTTCTTTACATAAAATCATCCCGCCACGTGGTCCACGTAAAGTCTTATGTGTGGTAGTCGTCACGAAGTGTGAATGCGGAACTGGATTTTGGTGATGACCTGTTGCTACGAGGCCAGCAATATGAGCCATGTCCACCATCAAGTATGCACCGACTTCATCTGCGATCTCTCTGAACTTTTTAAAATCGATTTCACGCGGATAAGCACTAGCACCGGCAACGATCAGCTTCGGCTTATGTTCCCTGGCCAATTCCAGCACCTTGTCGTACTGGATTGTATGTGTTTCTTCATCTACACCGTACTCGACGAAATTGTATTGGATACCGCTGAAGTTGACCGGACTTCCGTGTGTCAGATGTCCTCCGTGAGATAGGTTCATCCCAAGGACTGTGTCGCCTTGCTCGAGGATAGTGAAATAAACCGCCATGTTCGCTTGCGCTCCTGAATGCGGCTGGACATTGACATGTTCCGCACCGAAAAGTTCCTTCGCACGGTCTCTTGCAAGGTTTTCCACGACATCGACATGCTCACAGCCACCGTAGTACCTGCGGCCCGGATATCCCTCTGCGTATTTGTTAGTAAGAACAGATCCTTGAGCTTCCATTACAGCTTTGCTGACAAAGTTTTCAGATGCAATCAATTCGATTTTATTGCGTTGACGACCCAATTCATCCTGGATGGCATCGAATACAGCTACATCTTGACTCTTAAGTTGATCCATGGTTCCACTCCTTTACTGACCTCTACACTATTTTTAAAAACAATGATTACATTTTATCATTATTGCTAACGTATCGTAACGCTAAACGGGTTATTTCTCTTAAATTTCATCCGATTGTAATTGAAAGGGTTTTCATTTTTGAATGTGGTTTTTTAGAGATAATTTTCAAGTAGTAGAGATAATTTCCGAATTGTAGAGATAATTTCAATTTTGTAGCGTTTTGCCCCGAGTTGTAGAGATAATTCTGCCAAAGCGAAGAATTTGCAACAATTCCGGGCAACTCAGTAGCTTTTGACTTAAAGAAAACTTAGCGAAGCCAAGCCTTTGGCGCAGGCTTAGCCTTAGTTGCGCTTATACTGAAGAAAGTATTTTATACTTTCTTTAAGTGAGAAAAAGTCGAATTAAACTCATTTAAGAATGAGTTATTCGATTAAAAGAAAAGATTTTTTTCAAAAACGTAAAAAAGGCTGACCGCAGCAAGCTGCGACGGTCAACCTCAATAATCTATCATTTCTTTTTTACATTCCTATTTATACGAAATTTCTTCTTTGGCTGGATATACTGCCCGTTCTCCGCCAATCAGTTTCGGACGGGTTCGGGCGAGCGTCACGTGGGCATGGCCAATGGATTTTACGGAAGATCGAACTGGAACTGCAACATGCTTCAAGTGCATCCCGATAAAGGTGTCACCTATATCAATTCCGGCATCCGCTTTAATATGCTCGACGATAACGGGATCTTTCAAGTGATGGAAGGCGTAGGTCGGCAATGCACCACCAGCAGACCGGACTGGAACAACCGTCACAGGTTCATATCCTCGTTCTAACGCTGCTTGACGTTCCATCACTAATGCCCGGTTCAGATGTTCACAGCATTGGAACGCGATATTGACATTCGTCCTTTTTTGAAATTCGATGACTCCTTCAAAAAGCTGATGTGCCACATCCATCGTCCCGGACGTTCCTATCGCTTCTCCCACCACTTCACTCGTACTTGCTCCTACGACCAATAGTTGATTTGAAGAAAGCGGGATCGCTCTGTCCAGTTCCTCCAGGGCTTCGACAACTTGGGGTTGAACATCATACAGTGATTCGTCCATTCCAATCTTCCTTTCTGTTCCCCGATTATGGTTAAAAGCGTTGCAAGCCTTAAGCCTTCGTTTCAACTTCCATCATTTTATTGACGCGGCGTTCGTGGCGGCCACCTTCAAATTCTGTTTGGAGCCAGACTTTTGCAATTTCCTTCGCTAACCCTGGACCAATGATCCGTTCGCCCATCGCAAGTACATTCGAGTCGTTATGAAGTCTTGTAACTTTTGCACTGAACAGGTCATGCACAAGCGCACAACGCACGCCATCCACTTTGTTCGCTGTGATTGACATACCGATTCCTGTCCCGCAGATCAAGATGCCTCTGTCGACTTCTCCATTTGCCACCATTTCAGCTACCGGTACTGCGTAATCCGGGTAATCGACCGAATCCTCACAATTACAGCCTACATCCTCGTACTGGATGTTCAATTCATCCATGACCTCTTTTATATCTTCTTTGATTTTGTAACCAGCATGGTCACTCCCAATTGCAACTTTCATTGTATTATGGTCCTCCATTATAATGATGTTTGTGTTCATTGTAAGGGGATGTGTGTTCTGTTTCAACAGGACTGTTTTCCCCTATCTTGTTTATCTCAGGTTTTGAATGCTTTTTCAACTATATTTTTCAGTCAATTTCTGTACAAGTTCGTCCAATTCTTTAAACGTTTGACAATATACTTCCTTTGGACCACCGAACGGATCGGAAACATCCATGACTGGCATGGACTGTTCCAGTCTTTCAGCTTCAGCGATCAGATCTTGCATTTTTGTGAAAAGCACCTGTTTTTCGACATCTCCATCATCTGTTTCATAGATTCGTACTCTCAATTGTTCGATTTTGTCGTAAACCTCATCCAATTTGTCGAGGGTTTCTTTATGATCGGAGACGTGTTCTTTAATCGTATGCACGTTCTTCAATTTAGAGGGGAATTGAGAAATGATCGCTTGTTTATGCTGTGTGGTCATCGTCAAAATCAAGTCCGACCATTCTACCAGATCTCCTGTCAGAGGTTGAGATTTATGATTGCATGGAATGCCTTCATCTTTTAAAACCTCTATGGATTTTGCACTTGCGGGACTTCCGTAAGCTGCGTAGATCCCTGCGGACTGGACTTCGATTTCCCCTTTGGAATAATGCCGCAACAACGCTTCTGCCATCGGACTGCGGCAGGTGTTTCCAGTACATACGAATAATATATTCATCCAAATGCCTCCTATTGCTAGCTTGGCAATTCTTCACCATGTTTATAACTTCTATTTTATAGAATGGTTGGAGCAGGTTCAATGCTTTCGGTTCCGTATAACCAAAAGCAATTTCTATGAAAAAGAACCGCATTTTTTATTTAAGCTCTTTTATAAAAGATTGTTGCTTAGGTGGTCATTTTGGTAATGAACCACCTTGTGCAAGTTGATTGGAGAGCAAGGTGCGAGACTCCTGCGGGATCAGCGGGACAGGTGAGACCATTCAATGTCGCAAGGCGACGAATGGGCTCACCGCACGCCCCGCGGAAAGCGAGCATCCTGGAGCGGAAATCAACGACTTTCAAGAGCAACAAAGTTTGCGAGAACAGCCTTTATCTATTTAAAAGATCAGCTTCAACCCGAAGGACAGCAGAATGCATCCACCTAAAGCCTCACTGTATGAACCGAACCATTTTTGTGTTTTCCGGCCGATCAGCAAGCCGAGCCAGGTCAAGCCCATGCTGATGATTCCGAACAAAATGATCGTCAAGATCACTTTTGCCCCAAATATACCAAGGCTGAGCCCGACTGAAAAACTATCTAAACTCACACTTAACGAAAAAAGCCATATACCGAATCCTTTAGGAGTGATGAACGGTTCATCCGACGTACGTAAAGAGGAAATGATCATCTGAATGCCCAGGAGAATCAATAGACCCCCGCCGATCCATGTGGCAAGATTACCAAAATGCAGGGTAAGCTGTTTTCCTATTGTCATCCCTAATAGAGGCATGATCATATGAAATAGTCCGATCAAAAAGCCGAGCTTGCAAATCTGGCGAATTCGGAGTGTGATCATTCCCATCCCTAGTCCCATCGAAAACGCATCCATACCTAAGGCTACCGCCATGATGACAAGTGTGATCAATTCATCCAAGAGTCCAGTAGTCACAGTCGCCCTCCCCCTTTGTCCATACTTCACCTTATGCATGTCTACTTCGAATTAGACATTTCTTACATGGATAAGGGAAAATCGAGTTTTGACGAAGGAGAATTGGAATTAATAGTGAATTTATACGAAGGACGAAATATTTCGGTTTTAATGTTCCGATTTGTTGATGGATGGGGATTGTTGTTTTGTATTCACTCTCCCAGATTAAATAAAAAGGCGGAGGATCAGCATGAACTCTTTTTATCCTAATATCTCTAATGATCATAATGGTAAAAGTGATTCTATCTTAACAAGAGCTGAGGAAATGGAGTTTAAGGATCAGGTACAGGACAGCATGATGTTCATCGTCGAAAAATCACAATCAACCTACAAGTTTGTCAATTGCCAGGGAAATTTGTTGAGGAAGTTTGGATTCGAGGTTTCTGATATAAAAGGAAAGGAACTGGATGAGTGCTTCCCAACTGATCATACACTTAAAAGAATCATTTCATATGACCGCGCCTGGGAAGGCAATGCTGTTACATACGAAGATCGATTGAACGGGGTACCATACATAGGCGCAGTTTCTCCAATCTACGACAGTGAGGGGAAAGTCAAACAATTACAGGGTTTCTGTTTTGATATCAGTAAGAAAAAGCAGATTGAACGTCGATTGAGGGAACGTGAATACTACTTCCGTACGCTTTTCAAATATCATCCAGACGGCATTTTCACCCTTGACAAGGACGGGAAGTTTCTTTTTGTCAATCCAGCGGTCCTCTACATTTGCGGCTATGAAGAGAATGAGATGATCAATGCACACTTCATGCCGCTCATCGCTCCAGAAGAAAGGGATAACGCTGCCGAGTATTTCCGAAGAGCAAGCAGTGGTGAAGTTCTGGATTTTGAGACGGTCATATTTCACAAAGATGGCCACCGTGTCAACGTTCAAGTGACCAACATCCCGATCGTCATGGATGATAAAGTCCATAGCATCTATGGAATTGTTCATGATATAACAGGACAAAAGAAACGTGAAAAAGAAATCCATCTATTGAAGGACCGGCTGTCATCAATGATCTACCATTCTGCCGATTCGATCGCGATTTTTGATATGGATGATTGTCTCGTCAATGCGAATCCGACCTTCGAAAAATTTTATGGCTGGAAAGCTGAAGAATTGATCGGGAAAAAGGTCCCTTATATTCCTGATGATTACAAGAACGAGTATGCCAAAATCCTTGATGAAGTGAAAAAAGGTAAAAACTATTCTGGGGTCGAAACCACACGGGTCACTAAGGATGGGATTGATTTTTACGCTAGTGTGACGCTTTCTCCATTAGAAGATGAAGAAGGAAATATCATCGGGTATTCCGCAATTTCAAGGGATATCAACAAGCAGAGAATGGCTCAAGATGCTTTACGGAAACAGAATGAACATTACCGGATCATCACGGAACATACGATGGATCTCATCAATGTGTTCCATCCGAATGGGCAAATTCTGTATTCCTCTCCCTCACATGCTACGATTCTTGGTTATGAAGCCGGCCGGTTCAAAAATATGGAGTGGACGAATGTCATCCATCCGGACGATTTGTCTTCTGTCATACAAGCGATCGTCAATATGAAGGAGACGAAGGATTCTTCAAAAATCGAATTCCGCGTAAAAAATGCAGACGAGAGTTGGGTCGTACTGGAATGTTATGGGACAGTCGTCCTCAATTGTCAGAATGAAGTCGAATCATTCGTAACGATTTCACGGGATATCACAGAACGGAAAAAAACGGAGGACTTTCTCAGGAAGTCGGAAAAACTGGCCGTCCTTGGAGAACTTGCAGCAGGCATCGCCCACGAAATCAGGAATCCGCTCACTTCTTTAAAAGGGTTCACCCATCTGCTGAAGGCGAATTCCGGTGATGAAAATCTCGAATACTATGACATCATGCTGTCTGAGCTTGAGCGTATCAACACGATCGTCGGGGAGTTCATGATGCTTGCGAAACCACAACCTCGCAATGTTAAACCGAATGACCTCTCAAAAATATTAAAAGAATCGACTTCATTGTTGGAAGCTCAAGCGAATCTTTACAACATCCAATTCCTGCTGGACCTCGATTCAGTTTTGAAGGTGAAATGCGAAGCCGATCAGATGAAACAGGTCTTCATCAATCTTATGAAAAACGCGATTGAGTCGATGGAATCGAGTGGTGGCCTACTGGTAATCAAAGCAATCTGTAATGAGGATACCGTCACAATCTCATTCATAGATGAAGGATGCGGAATTCCAACGGAAAAACTTGCGAGCATCGGCGAACCCTTTTATACGACGAAGGAAAAGGGAACCGGACTCGGCATGATGATTTGCAATAAGATCATTGAAAATCATAACGGTTCGATCGCGATCGAAAGCGAGTTGGATAAAGGGACAAAAGTGAGTGTCACCTTGCCCCGGGATTGAGGTTTTGTTTTTCTGAGGGGGCAGAGTGGGCGCGAAATTTTGTAGAGAGCTGTCGTTCAGACGATAGATTGGAGTTTTTGGCCGTAAAGAAAACGGGATTGACCTTCATCAGGTCAGTCCCGTCCGTTGTTTTCAGTAATCACCCGATTACCGGCTGCTTTTAAAAGGCGATTCATAAGGGCTTCTCCCATGCCGTCAATCGGATACGTTTCTCCTAAAATCACGTCGACTTCCGTTTCGTCGAACGCCCGGAGCTGGTGATACAGCCTTTGCGCGACCCCTTCTACCTGCAGGGAGGACCCTAAGCTTTTCACTTCATCCGCTTGAAGCTGACTCGCCAATTCTTCACTGACAAGCATCCCGACCTTCTTTCCTTCCCGTTTAAAATCGTCAATTTGAGACTGGAAAAAGGCTGCGCTTCCTTCTACCAAGTATAACGGGGCATCAGGTGCGTAATGGGTATATTTCATCCCAGGAGATTTTGGAGCCTGTTCCGTTTCCAAAAGGGCGCGGTCCCATTCCACCTCGCTGACAACTGTTTCGAGCTGCGCTTTCGTAATGCCGCCTGGTCGCAGGATCGTCACTGTCTCCCCCGTCACTTCCACGACAGTCGACTCCAACCCAACACCGGTCGCACCTCCATCAATGATCCCTTTGATGCGTCCATTTAAATCCTGATAAACATGCTCCCCTATCGTCGGACTTGGTTTGCCCGATCGGTTCGCGCTAGGTGCTGCAAGAGGCAGTCCACTCGCTTCAATCAAGGCAAGTGCCACTGGATGGTCTGGCATCCGCACGCCGACACTTGCTAAACCAGCAGTCGTCCGTTCAGCGATTCGTTCATTCTTCGGTAAAATGATCGTGAGGGGACCTGGCCAAAACCGGTCCATCAGCCGCTCTGCCGTTTCATTCCATGAAGAAGCAGCCTGCGCCAACTGATCTTTATTCGCGATGTGGACGATCAATGGATTGTCGCTTGGACGACCCTTGGCATCGAAGATTTTTTCAATGGCTTTGTTAGAACAAGCATCCGCTCCAAGACCGTAAACAGTTTCAGTTGGAAAGGCGATAACCTCTCCTTCCCTTATCCACATCGCCGCTTCCTTTATTGCTGGATGTTCTTTTATGTTATCCACATTTTCCACATTCCACTTTGTAGTTATCAACTGTTCCATGTGGGTAAGTACTCCTTTAAACTGTAGATTATACTTGGCTTTCCACAATCTACCCACAACCAATCCGAATCTGTGGACAATGCTGTGGATAACTATTGTGTATCCGTAAGACTGTGTTTCATTATTGCAATCTGGTCTTTATCGTACTGTTGCAAATGGGCACTTTCCAGGAGACTTTTCGGCACCTTGTCATACGGTACCTCCATGAATCCTAACGTATAGAAAATCGAGGTCACTTTTGTGAGCAAATATACGGTTTTTATACCTTGGTGATCGGCGAGCCTGATGATCGCTGTCAACAGACGAAGCAGCAGTTCTTCTGAAGAATACTCCTTGTCCAAAACAAGCGAACGGATCAAACCGCTTTCCCCGAATCGTTCTAGTCCTACCGTACCTGCCATTTTCTTTTTGTCGGTTTCAAGAATGATGAACGTTTGGATACATTCTTCGATTCCCTCATTCGATAGTCCGGCCTGTGCAACAAACTTCTTTATAGATGGGGTATCATTCGTTTCAGCTGGACGAAACGATAACATCTCACCCTCTCCTTTCTAGCAATTCTAATCTATTCTATGAGCGGAGTGAAGAGAATATCCCATCTTTTATAAGACTTGTTATCTTTTTAAAGAAAACCTGTCAAAGGGAAGCCTTAGGCGCTGGCTGAGCCATTTCAATATGAAGCTTTTATAGAATGGAAAAACAACTTAACTTCATAAAAGGAAAGAGGGAATCTATCATTCTATGTGAATAGATTCCCGACTGCTCCAAATAGATTTTCAACGAGTTCAAAAACGAAGAATTTCACTTCAGGTTCTTCTTCAGCAGGGGTTTGGACTGTCTCTGCAGACTCTTGCGAATTTTCATCACTTTGGACGGCATCCCCATTGTCGAAGTCGAGGAAGCATAAGGGCGGGAACAATACACACCACCAGTTTGCACCTGTCGCCTCTCCGATTGATATCAAGACCGCTTCATAATCCCCAGCTGGATAGACGAAATCTCCATAAAGCTTGGTCGGGAATGGTACAGTTCCGAATTTTACAGAAAACGTTTCATCGATCCCTTTATTTGCAAGTGACTGTTGAACGATTTGCGTGATGGATGGCAACTCGTTTTTGATGATCTTTCTTGCTTCATCAATCGATTCGATGCCGAAAACCCAGTCCGTGATTTCCTCGTTCACCCTGTCACGTATGGTTCTCTTCAATTCTTGATCGGCTTGCGAGTCACTGTTGGCGAGAATCCGTAAACGAATCGACTCGTCTGGAATCACTTGCTCAGGTACATTATTGAATGACGCATTTGCCACCTTAATTTGAGTTTCATAGAATACAACCAATAAAATTAAAGATAATAGTATGATAACAATTGATTTCCGTTTCATTTCTCACCCACACCCTTTCTGGTAGACAGTGTGGACGACAAACGGATGATTTATACTAGTAATCTATTTATTTTTTTTTACCCTTTTCGTAAGGCTGTTTGCGCAAACTTTGTTGCATTTCCGCTCCAGGATGCTCGCTTTCCACGACGGGGCGTGCGGTAAGCCCACTCGTCGCCTTGCGACCTCAGGAGTCTCCTTATCAAGGAAGCATTTGTGCTACTGCGTCTACAAGAAAGTCCTGTCGAAGCGAGTTTCCTCGTCGCATGCCTTGCGAGAAGATTATTCAGGTAGTAGGCACGCTGATCCAGCAGGAAAGGAAAGCTTCGGCAGCGTTACATCGCACGAAGAAAATGCGATTTTCATTTTCGAGGAGTCTCTCACCTTGTTCTCCAATCAACTTGTACTAGGTGAGTTTTAAAATATGATGAAAAAGCAAGCATATTGACTCCCTTGCCTCGGGTTACCGTGATGAGTAATAACGATATAAATTCTTAACGGACATGAGAGCCCTTATCTGTGACAAAAAGGGTGGTTTTGAAAAATTAACGGACATCAGCGCTCTTATTTAACTAAAATATACTGGATTCGTGTTACTTTATTCAAAATAAGGTCCCTAGTGTCCGTTAAATCACAAAATATAGGACTTCACCCAAGAATAAGGTCTCTGGTGTCCGTTAAACTTTTTCCCAGTCTTCAACAACACTTAATCATCACAATAGAAGCCAAAACCATAACTCTTGCTCAGTTTACCAAGCCGATGACGATCCGCTCTTTTCCATTGATATCTGTGAGGATTTCCGTCTCGACCTGATCTCCGAGCTTTTCACGTAACAATGAGGCGACCGTGGTCCCTTGGTCATAGCCGACCTCGAATGCGACCAGTCCCCGTTTTTCAAGGACATCGGGCAGCGTATCGATCATTTTTTTATAAAACTGATAACCATCTTCCCCTCCGACCAGCGCACGGATCGGTTCATAATCTTTCACGATTGAGGAAAGCGTCTCGATATCGGCCTCCGGTATATATGGCGGGTTCGAAACGATGAGGTCAAAACGCTCACCAGACGATAAAAACGGTTGGAACAGGTCTCCTCGCATCCAACGGACATCCGCTCCAAGATTATGGGCATTCTCACGGGCAACCTGTAATGATTCTTCTGCGATATCCACGCCCGTCACGTTGAGATCCGGACGTTCGAGCTTCAAGGTGATCGCAATGATCCCGCTCCCTGTGCCGATATCTACAACATTGAGCTTGTCCCGCTCTGGAAAGCGCTTTTGAATTCGCTCAAGAACTGCGAGTACAAGCTCTTCGGTTTCAGGTCTTGGAATCAACACCTCAGGGCTGACCGTAAAAGGCCTCCCGTAAAACTCTTCCGTTTTTGTGATGTATTGGACCGGAGTCCCTTCCGCATGGGTTTTTACATAAATAGAAAATTGTTGCTCCTCCTCTTCAGTCAAAACTCGTTCCAATGAAGAGAGCATTTCACTTCGACGCGCACCGAGTACGTGACAGAGGAGCCATTCCGCTGCATTAGGCTCCCTGCCATTTTCGTTTAAAAAAGAAGAAGCCCATTTGAGGGCCTCGATGACATTCATTCTGCTCATTATGCTTCCGCCTGTTTCATAGCATTCGTCTGATCTTCAAGGATCAGCGCTTCGATGAATTCATCCACTTTCCCTTGCAAAATCTGATCGAGCTTTTGGATGGTCAATCCGATCCGATGGTCTGTCACACGGTTTTGCGGGAAATTGTATGTGCGGATCCGTTCAGAGCGATCGCCCGTTCCGACTGCGGATTTACGGTTCGCCGCGTATTCATCCATCGCTTCTTGTTGGAATTTATCATAAATACGTGCGCGCAATACTTTCATCGCTTTTTCTTTGTTTTTGATCTGAGATTTCTCGTCCTGACATGAAACGACGATTCCAGTCGGTTCATGTGTCAAACGTACCGCTGACATGGTCGTATTGACACTCTGCCCGCCTGGTCCGCTTGATGCGAACGTATCGACACGGATGTCTTTCTCATGGATATCAACTTCGACTTCCTCTGCTTCAGGTAAAACGGCTACTGTCGCTGTAGAAGTATGGATCCGTCCGCCTGACTCTGTGGATGGGACACGTTGGACACGGTGTGCACCATTCTCGTATTTCAGCTTGGAGTAAGCACCTGCCCCGTTCACCATGAAGATGACCTCTTTAAAACCGCCGAGTTCAGTATAGCTCGCTTCAATGATTTCAGTCTTCCAGCCCTGCACCTCAGCATAACGGCTGTACATCCGGTAAAGGTCAGCAGCGAATAATGCCGCTTCATCTCCACCAGCTGCTCCACGGACTTCAATGATTACGTTCTTGTCATCGTTCGGGTCTTTTGGCAGTAAGAGAACCTTCAGCTCCTGTTCAAGTTCTTCATGACGCTCTTTTAGCTCGGAAAGCTCCATTTTGACCATTTCACGCATTTCGGCATCAAGCTTTTCATCAAGCATCTGTTCGGCACCTTCAAGCTCTTCAGACACTTCTTTATATTCACGATAAGCTGTCACTGTATCTTCAAGATCGGATTGTTCTTTCGAGTATTCGCGGAGTTTTTTCGAATCACTGATGACTTCCGGGTCACTCAATAACTCATTCAATTTTTCGTATCGTTCTTCGATTGATCTCAATCGTTCTAACATACTGCTCACCATCCCAATCATCGTATTACGTTCCCGATTTGCATCAGGTTGGTAAAATCCGAACGGTCGAACCCGTATGAACGAAGTCAACGTCTTTTTTTACCGTACTGACTTTATGCAAGGGGATAATCCAGTTGCAAAAAGTTGCTTAACATTAACATTATAGTATACGTCTCATAGGAGGTCAAAGAACAGTTTAGAAGGAATCAAATCTGGTTTATCAGATTAAAACATGTATGTAGAGGGAATGAATGTGTTTATCAGAATCAAATTTTTGCGTTGTATTTAAGTCGTTCATAATCGGATCTGCATTGGTTCATCCGGATTGCGGCGGTAAGTGATTCGATGACAACCTTTTCATCTGTAATGATACTGAAAACGTGGGATGAGGTGGCAAAATGTCCGAAAAAGTGTGTGCATCCTTCAAAACGTTTGTTCTCACTTGTCGATCTGCCTGGTTGATAAGATACGATGAAATTCCCCATACTTTCATAAATCGGATCAAGCGGTTCCGAGCTCAAACGCTTTAGTAATGCCTGTATGTTCTCCGGTTCACCACCGCCCCATTCCGGCCCATTAGAATCTATGTATAACATGTACAAAAACCCCTTTCATCCTGTAAGATTCGACAGCTTATGCGCTTTCATGAGTGTTATAGTGAAAGAAGATTGTAATAGACATACTAGGAGTAGGAATTTTTTCAAAAAAGGAGTCGGTTTTAAATGAAATACGTTATTATCGGAGGAGATGCTGCCGGTATGAGTGCCGCGATGCAGATTGTCCGCAATGCTTCGAATCCAGAAGTGATCACACTTGAAAAAGGTGATATCTATTCATACGGACAGTGCGGTCTTCCCTATGTAATCAGCGGCCAGATCCCCGAAGCGGAGGATTTGATTGCGCGAGATGTGAAGACATTCCGCGAAAAGTATGGGATAGACGCGAAAATCAATCATGAAGTGACAAAGGTCGATACGGATGAAAAAACGGTGAGCGGCCGGCACACAGAATCGGGTGAATCTTTTACATATACGTATGATCGCTTGCTTGTCGCGACTGGAGTACGTCCGATTATTCCTGATTGGTATGGGAAGGACTTGAACGGTGTCCATACTCTCAAAACCATTCCGGATGCGAAAAAAATCATGGCAGATCTTGATCATGATGTAAAACAGGTGACCATCATCGGAGGAGGCTACATCGGTCTTGAAATGGCTGAGAGCTTTGCCCATCTTGGTAAAAAGGTCCGGATGATTGAGAGGAATGAACAATTGGCGAAAATTTTCGATGAGGATATGGCGAAGCATATTCATGAAGAAGCTGAAAAGCATAGCATTGAGCTTTGTTTCAGTGAACAGGTAGAAGGTTTTCAAGGCGAGGGACATGTGAAGTCTGTCGTTACGGATAAAAATGAATATGCTTCGGATTTAGTACTGGTGGCGGTGGGTGTAAAACCGAATACCGATTTTCTGGAGGATACACCGGTCCATTTGAATGAAAAAGGCGCGGTCATTGTAGATGCTTATATGAAGACGAACGTAGAGGATGTTTATTCTGCAGGCGATTGCGCGACCCATTATCATCGTATCAAACGTTTGAATGATCATATTCCACTCGGGACGACCGCTAATAAACAAGGCCGGATTGCTGGATTGAACATGATTGATAAACCGAAGGCATTCGAAGGGATCCTCGGCACGTCCGTTATCAAGTTCATGGATCTGACTCTAGGCAGGACAGGCGTTTCCGAACGGGAAGCAAAGACTTTGAACATGCCTTATGATACAGTCGTGACAGAGGCGAAAGATATCGCGGGGTATTATCCAGGAGTTGAAAAACTCCACGTAAAATTGTTATACAATACAGAGAATCAACGGATCATCGGCGGCCAGTTCATCGGGAAGCATGGTGTCGATAAACGAGTTGATGTCCTGGCGATGTCACTGTTCCATAATATGTCCCTACATGATCTCGAAGATTTGGACCTAAGCTATGCCCCACCGTACAACGGGGTTTGGGATCCGATCCAACAAGCCGCAAGAAGAGCGAAGTAAATGGGTTAAGTTTTTGAAGTGAAGAGAACTGGCTGCAGTCAGTTCTTTTTTTATATATGGTAGTGTTTTTATTGCTAACTAGCCTGGAAGTGAACAGTATTGGGGTGGACTGCTGAAAACCCTTATCCCAAAAACCTTAGCGGACATCAGAGACGTTATTTATACGAAAATAGCATGAATTTTAAAAATAGCGGACACAAGAGACCTTATTTTCAAAAAATCATTACGAATCCAGTGAATTTTAGCCAAATAAGAGCGCTGGTGTCCGTTAACTTTTCGAAACGACCTTTTTTGTCACAAATAAGAGCAGTGATGTCCGTTTGCATCTTCTTCGTTTTTGTAATGATGATACCACTTTCCCTTTTCCGATAAATGAAGGGTCGACCACAAAATGGTCGACCTTCTATAAAAAGATGGGCATACTCAAACCATCTTTGCCTTACTATTTCGAGTCCAAACGAAGGTGAAGGTGATACCGAGGGACTGATATCTGAATGGCATCTTCGAGTTTATCTTTCAACGCTTTACGCTCTTTTTTTGATAAATCCCGAGGAACATTGACATGGACCCAGGCATCGTTTCCGTTGATCGAAACGAACTGAGCGTTTCGTCCAGATGCATCCTTGACGGCTTGGCGGATTTTGTCCTGATCATCACTGATCGTAAAACGCTTGGAAGTCAAGTTACGATAGCTGTTCGGATTCTGGTTTGACTCGAAATTATAGCTACGATTCGGTTTCCTATTGGTCGCGTGATAATTGATGATCCCGTGACCTACGAGAGGATTTTTATTTTCTTTCGTTTCGTACGCAGACGGCTCTTTGTTTGCAATTTGCTCAGAGGTTGGAGGCTGCATAGGTGAACAAGCACCTAAAAGGACCGTCGCACTAAGAAAGATCGCTTTTTTCAAAATAAACACCCCCGTAACCTTAGCATAACCAAATCCAACACGAATAAAGTGGGAATCGGTGGGAATCCATGCCAATATTCGGTGCCTGGCACCATTTTGAATCCCTTCTCCCCAAGGCTTTTGGAAGTGTACCTGGCACCATTTTAAATCCCTTCTCTCCCAAGGGTTCTGAAGTGTGCCTGGCACCATTTTGAATCCCTTCTCTCCCAAGGGTTCTGGAAGTGTGCCTGGCACCGATCAGAAATGCAGTCATAGCAAGGCTTCTGATTGGGTGCCAGGCACACAATAAAGGCACGCAATATAAGGTAACAAAATAAATAGAAAACCTGAGTGGATTTATTTTTCCACTCAGGTTACCTTTTTATGATTATGCTTTTGTCGGTTGTGGTTGATATTGTGATTTCATCCTGGGATGTTCTGGTACTTCATGGCAATGCCTGCATCGAGGCTCGTACGATTCTGAAGCACCGACTAATATGATTGGATCGTTATAGGATGCTGGTTTCCCGTCAATCAGTCGTTGAGTACGGCTTGCTGGACTTCCGCATACCAGGCAAACCGCATGGAGTTTCGTCACACTCTCAGCCAATGCCATGATTTCGGGAACCTGTCCGAACGGTTCTGCTCTGAAATCCTGATCAAGACCAGCGACGATCACTCGTTTTCCATTGTTGGCAAGGAGCTGGATGACTTCGACGATTTTTTCATCAAAGAACTGTACTTCATCGATTGCCACGACTTCTGTATCATACGAAACAAGATTCGAAATATCCTCAGATCTCTTGACTGGTACAGCCATCACAGATGTGCCGTTATGGGAAACGACTTCATCTTTGCTGTAACGATCATCCAGTAAAGGCTTGAAAACCTGAACTTTTTGTTTACCGAACGTGGCACGTCGAACGCGTCGAATCAATTCCTCTGATTTTCCTGAAAACATACTTCCGCAGATCAGTTCGACCCAACCATCCTTCTTCATTACATACATGCCCGTCTCTCCCTTTTAATCCTTATTAAAAACACGATTTATGATTTCTATTATGTATTCTTTTCTAATGATAACAAATCATAAGCATGATGGACGAATTTATTTTCCGACCCTCGATAAAAGCCAAAACCAAGTCTTGGCGTAGCCCTTAAGCCATAATACCCTGTTAGAATAAAAAGATTTATTTTTTCAAAAAGAAGTAAAAAACAGGCAGAAGGGCGTTCCCCTGCCTGTTTTAAGACCTTATTTAAGGTTGTATTTTTTCTTAAAGCGATCAACACGTCCACCTGCGTCAGCAAACTTCTGACGGCCTGTGTAGAACGGATGACATTCAGAACAAATTTCAACGCGAATATCTTCTTTTACTGAACCTGTTTCAAATTCATTTCCACAAGCACAAGTAACTTTCGCTGTTTTGTAATTTGGATGGATTGCTTGTTTCATCCTATTCATCTCCTTCTGCCCTGAACCCTTGAGGAACAGAGTTATTTGCACACATGAGGTAGTATACCAATTTTTCAAACAGATTTCAACAATCTATTTGACGGTCATTTTCTTACCTTGGCCGGACCGCTCTTTCTCGAACATGTGGAAAAACTCCTCGTTCGTCTTCGTTTTCTTGATACGTCTCATGAAGTGTTCGACGAAATCATAGGAATCGTCCATCGTCTTCCGGATCGCCCAAAGGTGCTCAAGATGCTCTTTGGCAATAAGCATTTCTTCTTTCCGTGTACCGGAACGGCGGATATCGATTGCAGGGAAAATCCTGCGTTCTGCAAGTTTCCGATCGAGATGAAGCTCCATGTTACCAGTCCCTTTGAATTCTTCATAAATGACGTCGTCCATACGAGAACCTGTTTCGACAAGTGCAGTTGCCAAAATTGTCAGGCTTCCGCCGTCCTCGATGTTACGCGCGGCACCAAAAAATCGCTTCGGCTTATGGAAAGCGGCTGGATCGATACCACCGGACAATGTCCTTCCGCTTGGCGGGATGACAAGGTTGTAAGCTCGCGCCAGGCGAGTGATACTGTCCATCAAAATGACGACATCCTTCTTATGTTCAACAAGTCTCATCGCCCGTTCGAGAACAAGCTCAGCAACCTTGATATGGTTTTCAGGGACTTCGTCAAACGTCGAACTGACGACATCTCCTTGGACGGAGCGTTCAATGTCCGTCACTTCTTCCGGACGTTCATCAATCAATAGTACGATCAATTCAGCATCAGGATGATTCGTTGTAACGCTATGTGCAATCTCTTTTAAAAGGGTCGTCTTACCAGCTTTAGGTGGTGCGACAATCAAACCACGCTGACCAAAACCGACTGGAGAAATCATATCCATGACCCGTGTCGAGATATTTCTTGCTGAGGTTTCCAGCGTCATCTTATCTTCAGGATACAAAGGCGTCAAAGCAGGAAAATGGACACGTTCCTTCGCTGTATCTGGATCTTCACCATTTACAGCAGCAACGTGTAACAGCCCGTAATAACGCTCGTTTTCTTTTGGAGGACGTACCTTACCAGAAACCTTGTCCCCATTTCTTAAATCGAACCGGCGGATTTGAGATGCTGAAATGTAGATATCTTCAGAGCTTGGAGAGTAATTGATCGGTCGTAAAAACCCAAAACCTTCTGTTGGTATGACTTCCAAAATACCTTCCATGAACGAAAGATCCTCTTTTTCAGCTTGCGCTTTCAAAATCGCAAAAATCAATTCCCTTTTGGTCAACTTGCTATAGTATGAAATCTTCAGCTCTTTGGCTCGTTCATACAAATCCTTGAGTTTCATATTTTCTAATTGTGCTAAATTTAACGACATAGTACACCACTCTTCACACTTATTTAAATGATATAGATTTAGGCAGGAATAAGACCTGTGAAAGATAGTAAATTAATTTGAGTTGTTTTGGAACATTCTCTAATGACATGGAAGGTTTTACAGAAGTGTTGTAAAAGAAGTATGTTGATGAAGCAAAAAATCAATAGATACATATATTCTACCCAAATATGACCCCAATAATCAAGAGAATCACAATGCTGTCAGTTCAAACAGCATTGTGTCTTGAAATAATCAGGGCTTGATCACTAGATTCGGCTTCTTTTTCAAGCTGTGCTTTCCATCGATAAAACGGACTGTTCCAGACTTCGCTCTCATGACCACAGACTGTGTCGTACCAACAGTGCCCTTGAACCGGACACCTTTCAGCAATTCACCGTCTGTCACACCTGTTGCAGCAAAAATCGCATCATCACCTTTTACGATATCATCCATACGGAGAACTCGGTGGATGTCTTCAATCCCCATCTTTTTGCAACGGGCAAGCTCTTCATCTGTATGTGGAAGAAGTTTCCCTTGAAGCTCTCCTCCAAGGCATTTAAGCGCGACAGCTGCCAGCACACCTTCTGGCGCACCCCCGCTGCCCAGCAAAATATCCACACCTGTATCATCAAAAGCGGTATTGATCGCTGCAGCAACATCTCCATCCTGGATAAGCTTGATCCGGGCTCCCGCATCACGGACTTCTTGAATCAGCTTTTCGTGGCGTTCCCGATTCAAAATGACTGCAACGATATCTTCGATGTCTTTATTTTTAGCCTTGGCAACTGCTTGAAGATTGTCCGCCACCGAAGCGTCGATATCAACCATACCCACCGCTTCAGGGCCTACAGCGATTTTATCCATATACATATCTGGTGCATGCAGCAGATTCCCATGATCAGCAATCGCAAGGACTGCTAGTGCATTCCAGGTTCCATTCGCAACAATATTCGTGCCTTCCAGGGGGTCAACTGCCACATCGACACGCGGTCCGTAACCCGTACCCAGCTTCTCTCCGATATAAAGCATAGGCGCTTCGTCCATTTCTCCCTCTCCAATGACGACCGTACCTTTCATTGGAACCGTATCGAACACATCACGCATTGCCGAAGTCGCAGCATCGTCCGCTTCTTCTTTCCGACCTCTTCCCATCCAACGGGCAGATGCAAGTGCAGCTGCTTCCGTCACACGGACAAGTTCCATGGATAAACTTCTCTCCATAACCTTTCTCCCCCTATAAAAGCTATTTGAAAAGGCTCTATCATACTTGAAAATAGTTTTTTACAAAAGTCAAAGCCTTTGAATAAACAGTTCAATCTTAAGTTGATGAGTAACGACTGCCTAAAACCGTCACGTCGTGTGACAACGGCAGTACTAGAACGTCCTGTTCGTCGAAAATCCGACGTTTATCATTCGTTGACCGACTACGATTGATTGACCTCATCCAACTCTTCAATATCAAAATTCTCACGCCATACTTTTGCACCTAGCCCTTTGAGCTTTTCGACCAGATTCTCATACCCTCGATCCACATGCTCGAGATTCGAGATTTCTGTAACACCTTTTGCCATCAAACCAGCTACAATGAGCGATGCCCCAGCGCGCAGGTCAGAAGCTTTCACTTTTGCGCCTTCGAGCGATGTCGGTCCGTTTATGATCGCCGACCGGCCTTCAACTTTTACGTTGGCGCCCATCCGTCTCAGCTCGTCGATATGTTTAAAACGTGAGCTATATATTGTATCGGTTACTATACTCGTTCCTTCAGTGCTTGTTAATAATGCAGTGAAAGGCTGTTGCAAATCGGTAGCAAAGCCCGGATAGACAAGCGTCTTGATATCTACGCTGTTCAGTGTGCTGCCGCGGCGTACGAAAACCGTGTCATCAGCTTGTTCGATATGGACACCCATCTCCCGCAACTTCGCAATCAATGACTCCAGGTGAAGCGGGATGACGTTATCAATCGTGACTCCGTTCCCCATCGCAGCTGCCATGATCATGTAAGTCCCAGCTTCTATTCTGTCAGGGATGATCGAATGGCGACAGCCGTGCAAGGAATCAACACCATCGATCCGGATGACATCCGTTCCGGCACCTTTGATTTTTGCACCCATGCTGGAAAGTAGTGTAGCGACATCAATGATTTCAGGTTCTTTAGCCGCATTTTCAATGATTGTCCTGCCTTTCGCACGAACAGCAGCAAGCATGATGTTAATCGTCGCACCAACACTTACAACATCCAGATAGATGCGGGCGCCGACGAGTTCATCTGCACGCAAATAAATCGCACCCTGTTCATTTGTTACTCTTGCGCCGAGTGCTTGAAAACCTTTTATATGTTGATCAATCGGACGAGGGCCCAGGTTACACCCACCAGGGAGTCCGATGACTGCTTTTTTGAATCGTCCAAGCATCGCACCCATCAAATAATAGGATGCTCTCAGCTTTTTCACTTTCCCATTCGGAAGTGGCATGGAAATCATGTTTTCAGGATGTACAGTAAGGGTGTTATCTTCTAAGTGCACTTCCCCACCGATGTCTTCTAATAAGTCGCGTAAGATGCCCACATCCGAGATGCTTGGGAGATGGTCGATCGTAACAGTCGAATCAGCTAGAATAGCAGCAGGTATCAATGCAACCGCACTGTTCTTCGCGCCGCTGATCTGAACCGTACCTTCTAGGGGATGTCCTCCCTCGATCATTAATTTCTCCATTGCTTTCTCCCTTCTTCGCCTTCTGAAAAATAAAATCAAGAAGTCAGAAACTGTTATCGTTAGTGTAAGCAAAAAATCTATTTTTATCCAATATTTTCCGTATTGGTTTATGTCCGAATTGTTAAAATTCAGCTTTTATTTTGACTGTTGTTCCAATCTGACAAAAACTTTTCTATTCCCTGGTCCGTCAATGGATGATTCATCAATTGGGATAAGACCTTTGATGGGATGGTTGCGATATGAGCGCCTCTGAGTGCCGCTTCCGTCACATGGATCGGATTACGGATAGACGCTGCTATGATTTGTGATTCGATTTTATGGACATTGAAGATTTCCGCGATTTCCGAGATCAGCGATAAACCATCCTGTCCTATGTCATCTAATCTACCTAAAAATGGAGACACATAAGTAGCTCCAGCACGTGCAGCCAGTAGTGCCTGGTTCGCAGAGAAAATCAACGTGACGTTCGTTTTGATGCCTAACTCAGTGAACGTTTTAACCGCTTTCAATCCATCTTTTGTCATTGGTACTTTGACTGTGATGTTAGGTGCGATCGCTGCTAGCTCTTTCCCCTCTTCAACCATTTCATCATAAGTCAATCCGATTACTTCTGCACTGACAGATTCTGATACGAGCGATGTGATTTCCCTCAAGCGATCGTGAAAATCGGCACCTTCTTTAGCGATTAATGATGGATTCGTCGTCACTCCACCCAGGATTCCAAGCTCATGTACTTCGCGAATTTCATCAATATTCGCAGAATCAATAAAGAATTTCATAGGATGTATCACTCCTTATGTCTATAAAACTTTCGTTCATGCATCTGAAAATTAGTGGGTTTTGTTTTCTAGTGAGGGAAGGTCCAACCAATGTTTTAAGAGGTTGACCCATGGATGTCTGACACCGCCATCCCTTTACAACCGAGCTTCAATGAATCAGACTCCTCTATTTTAACATCAATTTGTTTTAAGATGTTGGTTTTGGAGGTTTCTGACTATTTGTGAAGCCGTTGGGCTGGAGGTGTCTGACAATTGTTACGTGAGTCAACCCCTTAGTCATCAGTCTATCGTCATTTCAATTTATGCTTTGTTTGAAGAACCGAATTCACGCATTTTACCTTTTACCGTTTCCTTGATTGCATCGCGTGCAGGTCCCAGGTATTTACGAGGGTCATACAATTCTGGTTTTTCAGCCAATACTTCACGTACTGCTTTTGAAGCTGAGAGTTGGCTTTCAGTGTTGACGTTGATCTTTGCGTGTCCGAAAGAGATCGCCTTCTTGACATCAGCTGTCGGAATACCTGTTCCTCCGTGAAGAACAAGTGGTACACCTGTCAATTCACTGATTTCCTTCATACGATCGAATCCAAGGTTCGGCTCTCCTTTATAAGGGCCGTGAACAGATCCTAATGCTGGTGCGAAACAATCGACTCCTGTTTCACGGATAAGCTGGTCACATTCAGCTGGGATAGCGTATGCTGCTTCAGCATCGTCAACGATCAAGTCATCTTCCTGTCCACCGATACGTCCAAGTTCTGCTTCTACAGAAACACCAACAGCATGGGCAACCTCAACGACTTTTTTCGTTAGAGCGATGTTTTCTTCAAGCGGATGGTGAGATCCGTCGATCATGACAGAAGTGAATCCTGCATGAATTGCTTCAACACATTTTTCGAAGCTTGAACCGTGGTCAAGATGGATCGCTACAGGAACAGTTACATTATATTCTTCCATCAAGGATTCAACGAGATTGACAACCGTCTTGAATCCACCCATGTAACGGGCAGCACCTTCTGAAACACCACAGATAAGAGGAGATTTTTCCTCTTCAGCAGCCTGAAGAATTGCTTGGGTAAACTCCAGGTTGTTCAGGTTGTATTGTCCTACTGCATATCCTTCTGCTTTTGCTTTTTCGAGCATTTCCTTCATTGAAACTAAAGGCATAGATAATTTCCTCCTTGTAGGCATCGAGCACCATAATTTTCAGTATAAGTATTCGTTCAAACAGCAGGCTGAATGCCCTTTGAACTTCATTTAAATAAAGCCGCTTGCGCAATACATATAACCACAATAAAAACAATTATAGCATATCAATTTTGAACAGAATCCGCAATCGATAAAGCAAATAGGGTTGTCCGAAAGTTCTTTTTCTCCGGCAAAAATACATACCATCCCCGATGGTGGCTTTATGTACGAATGCTGTGCTGGAGGTTATACCTTTCAAAGACAACCCTTATTATTTGCTTATGTTTTAACGATTATGAACGTATTGGTAAATGTTTCTTAACGACTTCGCGGATTTCGTCGATGTCGAATGGTTTCGCGAAATGAGTGATAGCTCCTAAATCCATAGCTTCATGAATCATATCGAGTTCGCCATAGGCTGTCATGATGATGACACCTACACTCTGGTCGACCTTCTTTACACGACGTAAGATTTCCAGTCCATCCATACCCGGGATTTTCATATCAAGGATCAAGAGATCAGGCTTTTCATTTTCAACGATGGACAGTGCTTGAACACCATTTGCCGCTTGAAAGGTCTGATATCCTTCTTTTTTGAAAATCTCATTTAACAGGATTCGGATTCCATACTGGTCGTCAACAATAAGTATTTTGCCTTTCATACCTTATCCCACCCTAGTTTCCATGTTGTTGTAAATTTCCCACACCACTATCTCTTAACATATTTCGATTAATATTTTAAAATTCCTTCTCCCTCGTCAAAATCTACCATTTAATTTATTATCTTAATTTAATTTTATATTTTATTTTTGTAGTTATTACAAGAAAATTTTTCAGTGAATGAACGACACTCATTCGGGAAGTGGGATCCATGCGGAACCCGGCTCGAAGTACGAGTCAGAAGGCTTCCGGATTGGCCACGTTAAAGGGAGGGAATTTCGAAAAAATTAGATTTAACAAGAGCAAAGCCTATTTTAAAAGAATGAATTCGTTATACTGAGGGTATGAATACTAACGTTCAGAGAGGTGATTTGGATGCTGAAAATATTCACGACACAGCTGTCCGGTGTTTTTAAAAAAATAGAAGAACAAGAAGACGAAGCAATTGAAGACTGCTCCCGGTTGTTAGCCCAGACTATCACCGGAAATGGCACGATTCACATAAAAGGTATCGGCGAACTCGAGGGCATCCCCTCTGCTATTATGGATAGCAACGAAAGCATTCCCGCGTGTGCGCCATATGGTGAAAGTGTAGTCGAATCTGGGGATTGTATTTTGGCGTTTGCCAATAATACACGGAACATAGAGCTGGAAAAATTGATCACGCAAGCGGAATCAGAAGGTATATCTGTGGTGAGTGTCGCTGCAGTCGAAAAAGGAGATGAACCGATTCCAAATGAAGAATTTCATATTGATACAAAATTATCGATGCCATTAGTCCCCGGTGAAGATGGAGAACGGATCGGCTATCCTGTCTTTATGTTGGCCTTATTTGTCTTCTATGCACTTTACTTCAATACGAATGAAATGCTTACGGAATACGACAGAGAATTTTAATATTATTAAATTTTTTTATTTTTTTTAATATGTTAGAAGGAATTTTGTAAAATGATGGAGAAATATATGTTAAAGCATGACAAAAGTCACGCTTTTCAGCCTTCTCCTTTCCTACAGCCTAATCTTAATCCCCTCGTCTTTCATAGTCCCCACCCTACTCCCCAAAGCTATGAATAAGACAAAAATGACCCGTTTTGATACTTCACCTAAGGCTGTAGATCGGGCCACATACATAAAAGTGGATAGTAAGGACCATTCAAGTTACGTTCATTTCGGAAACCAGCGGCGAAATGATCGTGGCTTGTTTTGGTTTGGCTTTGTTCACAACAATCATTACGAAAAGCGCGTAACATAAAAAAAGCTGACCAAAGTTATAAATAGACTCTGATCAGCTTTCGGATCTTTACTTTTTCAAATTGGTAGCTGCATTCACGAATTCTCTGAATAACGGCTGTGGTTTGGTCGGTCTTGAAATGAATTCAGGATGGAACTGTGAAGCTACGAACCATGGATGATCCTTCAACTCGATGATTTCGACCAGACGGCCGTCCGGGCTTGTCCCTGAGAATAAGAAACCAGCCTTCTCCATTTGTTCACGGTATTCATTATTGAACTCAAAACGATGGCGGTGACGTTCATAGACGACTTCATCGTTGTAAGCCGCAAACGCATTGGTTCCTTTTTTCAGCTTACAAGGATATAGGCCTAAACGTAATGTTCCACCTAGATCTTCAATATCCTTCTGCTCAGGCAGTAAGTCGATCACTGGGTGTGTTGATGCTGGATCGATTTCAGCAGAATGCGCATCTTCATATCCTAAAACATTACGTGCGAACTCTACGGATGCGAGCTGCATACCAAGACAGATTCCGAACATTGGTACATTGTTTTCACGAGCATAGCGGATCGCTGAAATTTTCCCTTCGATTCCACGGTCTCCAAACCCTCCTGGCACAAGGATTCCGTCAGCGTCTTCCAGGAATTCCTTCACGTTTTCATCTGTCACTTCTTCTGAATTGACCCAATGGATATCAATGTCTGTATCAAACTCGTAACCCGCATGACGAAGGGATTCTACAACAGAAATATATGCATCCGGTAATGCGACATATTTTCCGACGATCGCGATTTTCGTCTTGTTTTTCAAGTTCGTAACGCGGTTGACAAGCTCTTTCCAATCGTCCATATCCGCTTCTTTACAGTTCAGCTTTAAATGGTCACATGTGATTTGGTCAAGTCTTTGTGCTTGTAGGGCAAGAGGAACTTCATACAACGTATCGGCATCCATCGCTTCAATAACCGCGTTAGGGTTGATGTCGCAGAATAATGCGATCTTATCTTTCATCTCCTGCGGAAGCGGCATTTCGTTCCGAACAACGATTACATTCGGCTGGATACCTAGACTGCGAAGTTCTTTTACACTGTGCTGAGTCGGCTTCGTCTTCATTTCACCTGCAGCTTTTATATAAGGAACAAGCGTACAGTGGATGTACATGACGTTTTCAACACCGATATCACTCTTGATCTGACGGATCGCCTCCAGGTATGGAAGACTTTCAATATCACCGACTGTACCACCGATTTCTGTGATTACCACATCGGCATTTGTTTCACGTCCAGCACGGAAAACACGTTCTTTGATTTCGTTCGTGATGTGTGGGATGACTTGGACTGTTCCGCCAAGGTAATCCCCGCGGCGTTCTTTTTTCAAGACAGTCGAATAAATTTTCCCAGTCGTAACGTTGCTGTATTTATTGAGATTGATATCGATGAAACGCTCATAGTGACCTAAATCAAGGTCTGTTTCAGCTCCATCATCCGTAACGAATACTTCCCCATGCTGATATGGACTCATCGTTCCCGGATCGACGTTGATGTATGGATCGAACTTTTGAATCGTTACATTCACTCCACGGTTTTTCAGAAGACGTCCCAGCGAGGCTGCCGTAATGCCTTTTCCTAGAGATGAAACTACCCCACCTGTTACAAAGATATACTTTTTCGTCATGTTGGTTCCCCCTTTGAGATCAATATGTTTGATTGGTTCTGTTGCCTATTCACAATGTACCTGTAATGAAAACGGGAGTGCTTTATCTGTCCAACTCTGTTAGGTAGTATTCTCATCCATGTAAAACTTAACAGCTTCAAATCGATGTGTTGGGTGTTGATTACGGAAACCAACCAAGAAAACCAACATTAACAGTTAACAAAGTCTTAGTGTAAATAAATAAAAAAACAAAAGCGACACCTGCCCTGTATGGGGGGCGCTTTTGTTTAAGATTCATGAAATAAAATATTAAATTCGTCATTAATTTTAGACTATAAGTAAAGCCCAAAAATGATTCTATCTACTTTCTTGTCAATTGTCAAGATGATTTATTCTTCTTCCTCTTCTGCTTCTTCTTCCTCTTCCTCATCTGCAATGTCTTCATCTGTCTCATCGTCATCATCAGAAATTTCTTCATCATCGAAGTCCACATATTCTTCTTCGTCTTCTTCGTCTTCATCGTCATCAAAATCGTCGTCAAGATCGTCGAAGTCTTCTTCTAAATCCTCTTCAAAGTCTTCGAAATCCTCGTCTTCTTCATCCAATTTCGCTTTCGCTTTTTTACGTTTCTTAGGTTTGATCGTTGTTGCCAGCTCTTCATCGCTGCTTTCAACTGGGTACCATACCTTCAATCCCCATTGGTTATCCCCGACACAAACGAAACGACCATCGATATTGATGTCCGTGTAGAATTGAGCAACCCGTTGTTTTTGCTCTTCTGGGCTCAAATCCCGCATTTTAGAAACTTGCTCCATCAAATCAGTAAAAGGAGTCGGTTTCTTGTTATCTTTTAAAATATGAAATGCGATTTCAAGCATTGAAACTTCCTTTAGTTCTTCCTTAGAATACGTATCCAGCATCTACAGGCACGTCCTTTCTCTCGTTAATCAGTCGTTAGAGACTAATCTATAAACAAGGCTCACTTCACGAAATCGGCTTTATATCTTTGCTCGTTGGTTTTCGTGAAATTTACTTTCCGATTCATTGAAGCTCACCTAGCCACAACTAACGTAATCATACCATCCATTATAAACAAATTCTTTAAAGATATGCTATAGCTCTGCACAATTTTTTCAAATTATTCAGGTGGATTTTCCTATTTTGCGGGTAGCAATCATCCCGAACTACAAAAAAATGAAGATTTCTTCAAAAATTTTAAAATAACTACAAAAGTGAGGAAATAACGACAAAAACCAGTGGATTAACTACAAAAATAAAGAAAACTTGGCAAAGCCAAGCCTTGGTGTAGGCTGAGCCTTAGTTGCGCTTATACCGAAGAAAGTATATTATGCTTTCTTTAAGTATGAAAAACAACATCATAGAAAAAGAACCACCTCGAAGAAGATTCGTTCGAGATGGTTCCTTACTATTTATTTTTCGTCAACGGCTTACATATTCCGTCGGTATTTTCCACCGACTTCATAAAGTGCGCGTGTAATCTGTCCAAGGCTTGCATGACGGACTGTCGTCATCAGCTCTTCAAACAGGTTTCCGCCTGAAAGTGCTGTCTGCTTCAAGCGATGTAGTGCCTCAGTCGTTTTATCCGCATGCCTTTCCTGGAAGGAACGTAAACTAGCGATTTGCTGTTCCTTTTCCTCTTTCGTAGCCCGTGCCAATTGAAGGTTGAAATCGTCCTCCGATGGTGGGTTCGGATTCAGGTACGTATTCACTCCGATGATCGGCAATGATCCATCGTGCTTCTTCATCTCATAATACATAGACTCTTCCTGAATCTTACCGCGCTGGTATTGCGTCTCCATTGCACCGAGTACGCCGCCTCGGGAATTGATGCGTTCGAATTCCTGAAGCACTGCTTCCTCGACGAGATCCGTCAACTCTTCGATGATGAATGATCCTTGCAGTGAGTTTTCATTTTTCGCCAGGCCAAGTTCCTTTGTGATGATCATTTGGATCGCCATTGCGCGTCGTACCGATTCTTCGGTCGGTGTCGTGATCGCTTCATCATAGGAATTCGTATGAAGCGAATTACAGTTATCATAGATCGCCATCAATGCTTGCAATGTCGTACGGATATCATTGAAGTCGATTTCCTGAGCGTGAAGAGAACGTCCTGATGTTTGGATGTGGTACTTCAGCTTCTGGCTTCGTTCATTGCCTTTATATTTATTTTTCATGACCGTCGCCCAGATTCTTCTCGCTACGCGGCCGATGACCGTATATTCCGGATCGAGTCCGTTGCTGAAGAAGAAGGACAGGTTCGGTGCAAATGTATCGATATCCATCCCACGGCTCAAATAGTACTCCACATACGTGAATCCATTTGCGAGCGTAAGCGCAAGCTGCGTGATCGGATTCGCCCCTGCTTCAGCGATATGGTATCCAGAGATCGAAACGGAATAGTAGTTACGTACTTTGTTGTCGATGAAATATTCCTGGATGTCCCCCATCAAGCGGAGCGCGAATTCCGTCGAGAAGATACATGTGTTCTGTCCCTGGTCTTCCTTCAGGATATCCGCCTGGACGGTCCCACGCACAACCGACAATGTCTTCGCTTTGATTTCTTCAGATTCTTCACCCGTTGGCTTCCGGCCATTTTCCTCTTCAAAACGAGCAAGCTGTTGATCGACCGCTGTATTCATATACATCGCCAGGATGATCGGCGCTGGTCCATTGATCGTCATAGAAACAGACGTTGACGGTGCAGTCAGATCGAAACCTGCATAAAGCTTTTTCATGTCTTCGAGTGTACAAATGCTGACGCCGCTTTCTCCGACTTTTCCGTAAATATCCGGACGGTAATCAGGATCCTCACCATACAATGTGACGGAGTCGAAAGCCGTACTTAGACGCTTCGCTTCGTCATCCTTCGATAGATAGTGGAATCTGCGGTTCGTGCGCTCAGGAGTCCCCTCACCGGCAAATTGGCGCTTTGGATCTTCCCCTTTTCGTTTAAAAGGAAATACGCCAGCTGTGAATGGATAGCGTCCGGGAAGGTTTTCCAGCATTGACCAGCGGATGATTTCGCCCCAGTCCTTGTATTTCGGAAGGGCGACTTTAGGAATATCAAGTCCCGAAAGGCTTCGTGTCCTAAGCTCTGTCACGATTTCCTTATCACGGATCTTCGTCACGAACTCATCTTTGCTGTATTGTTCTTTCAGCGTATCCCAACCATCTAGAATTTCCTTCGCTTCAGGATGGAGCTTCTTCTCGTAATCTTTTTTCACATCTGTCAACGTACGGATCGTCACTTCGCCGTCCGCATTCGTTTCTTCGATCGCTTCAAGCGTTCCTTCAATCTGGAACATTTTACGAGCTGTTTCGGATTGTTCCTGCACATATTCATGATAGCCGCGAACGGTTTGCACGATTTCATTCATATAGCCGACACGGTCCGGCGGGATGATCATGTTCTGTTTTTCGACTTTTCCTTTTGTATCGAAAGACGTTTCCCACCCGAGATTGAACTTTTCATTCAAAACATTTACAAGTGCGCTGAAAAGGATGTTCGTGCCAAGGTCATTGAATTGGCTCGCGATCGTTCCGAACACTGGCATGTCATCCAGATCTTTATCGAAAAGCATACGGCTCCGCTGGTATTGCTTTTTCACGTCGCGTAATGCATCCTCTGATCCTTTGCGATCGAATTTGTTGATCGCGATCAAGTCTGCATAGTCGATCATATCGATTTTTTCAAGCTGGGAAGGGGCTCCGAATTCGCTTGTCATCACGTACATGGATACGTCCGAGATTTCAACGATTTCAGCATTCCCTTGCCCGATTCCGCTCGTTTCAACGATGATCAGGTCATAGCCTGCAGCTTTTACGACCGAAAGTGCGTCGGTGATCGCTTCAGACAGCTCCGTTTTCGAACCACGCGTCGCAAGGCTTCTCATATAAACGCGAGGTGAATGGATCGCATTCATGCGGATCCGGTCTCCAAGCAGGGCTCCTCCTGTTTTTTGTTTCGTCGGATCAACGGACAGGATCGCAACTGTCTTATCCTCGAATTCATTCAAATAACGGCGGACAAGTTCATCTGTCAAAGAACTTTTACCCGCTCCACCTGTTCCTGTGATCCCGAGGATAGGGACTTCATGCCCCATTTCTTTCATTTGCGTGATTGCCTTTTCTGCGGTCGCAGCCATTTCTTTCTGTGTTTTTCCAAAGTTCTCGGCAACCGTGATCAATCGCGCAACTGCTCTCGGATCCTTCGCCTGGAGAAGCTCCATTTCATCGGTCAGATCGGAGAAAGTTGGGAAATCACAATCCTTGACCATCTGGTTGATCATACCCTGCAGACCGAGCGTCCGGCCGTCTTCAGGTGAGAAGATACGGGCAACGCCGTACTCATGCAGTTCCTTGATTTCCTTCGGGATGATGACGCCTCCGCCACCTCCGTATACACGAATATGGGAAGCTCCATTTTCCTTTAGAAGATCGATCATATATTTGAAATATTCAACATGTCCGCCCTGGTAGGAGGAGACGGCGATGCCCTGGACATCCTCCTGGATGGCAGCCTGCACGACTTCATCGACGGAACGGTTATGTCCTAGATGAATGACTTCCGCTCCACTAGCCTGTATGATTCGACGCATGATGTTGATCGAAGCGTCATGGCCATCGAAAAGACTCGCGGCTGTAACAAAACGAACATGGTTCTTCGGTTTGTATACTTCTTTTTCCATTTTAGGCTTGCTCCTTTCTTCAGTTGGTTCATCGCTTGCCAGCTCTAAACCTTACTTGCCGGCCTGCCCATTTCGATTCCGTTCAACAAAAGCTGGATTTGGAATTGTGTGTACGCTTCCAAATCATAGTTCTTCTGCAGCGCCCATCGTCTGAACGTCCACATTTGTCCCTGAATCAGGATGGTATGTGCCAGCAGGCTCACTTCCTGTTCCGATAAAAAGAGGTTACCTGCATCGACCGAGCGTTGTATCAGCCTTTCGAATATTGCTGTCATCTCGATTTCTTTCCGTAAGACGTACGGCAGGGCCTCATCAGATAAGGATTTCGCTTCCTGATACATGACAAGGACCTCATCCTGCATTTCATCCATTACTTTAAAATACGCAGCGATCGCTTCCTTGAGCCTGTTTATCCCAGGTTGATCCATGACGATCTCACTTTGCAGGCGAGTCCGTACCTCATCATAGATGGAATCACAGACCAGATACAGTACATCTTCCTTCGAGCGGATGTACTCGTAAAGGGTGCCGATGCTGAACCCAGCTGCTTTTGCGATTTCTCTTGTGGTCGTCCGATGGAATCCCTTATCCTTGAAAAGCGTTACGGCTGCTTTCACCATTTCTTCACGACGCTTTTGTATGAGTTTCTCGTCTTTGACTAGTGAAGGTACTTTCTTTTTCCCCAACGTCATCCCTCTCTCTTAGTCGATATCGTTTATAACTGCATACGAATTGTAATCTCACATCTGGTGGATCGTCTAGCGTTCTTTCTTATCTAAGTCAAGCTCCTCCAATATGTTCGCTGCAGCGGTGTAAGGATCGATTTCTCTCCGTTCGATCTGTCCTCTCCAGTCTCCATCCTGTTGATCCTGCTCAATCTTTTTCATGAGTTCATAATGAACGACTTCCAGCACTTCATCTTGTAAAATCCGCGTCTTTTTACGTTCGCCTTCTCCACTTTCCTCAAGGTACTGCAAATGCTTTCGGACCAGGTCCCAGACAACCTGGAGACCTTTGTTCTGTGTTGAAACCGTTTTGGTGATCGGAGGACGGTAATCCGCGTCATGCTTGACGAGATCGAGCAACCCTTCGATTTCCGTCATCAATTTCGATACCCCCGGGAGGTCAGCTTTATTAATGATGAACAGGTCCGCAATTTCCATGATTCCAGCCTTGAAAACCTGCACCACATCTCCACTTCCAGGGTTCAGGACCACTGCTGTCGTGTCAGCCACTTTCATGATATCCAGCTCCGATTGACCGACTCCGACCGTTTCCACGAGGATGACGTCAAAGCCATAGGCATCCATCACCCGGACCGTTTCTTTCGTGGTCCGCGCAAGTCCGCCAAGGCTTCCACGGGTCCCCATACTACGGATATATACCCCTGGATCTGTAAAATGCTCTGCCATTCGTACCCTGTCCCCGAGCAATGCTCCTCCGCTGAAGGGGCTTGTCGGGTCAACCGCGACGATTCCAACAGTCAGTTTCTTCGATCGTAAGAACTGGATGAAGCGATTGACGAGCGAGCTTTTCCCAGCGCCCGGAGAGCCTGTGATTCCGATGATATGAGCGCCTTTGCCCTGGTCATGCAGTTCTTTTAAAATCGTAAGCTTATCTGGATGATCGTTCTCAAGGAAGCTGATTCCTCTCGCTAACGCTCTCACGTCTTTTTCAACTATTTTCTTGGCGAGGTCATGCATGGGTGGTCCTCCTCGTTCGTCAATCTGCTATCAATCTGTTAAAAGCATCCTCGAAATGACAAGTCGCTGGATTTCGTTCGTTCCTTCGTAGATTTGAGTGATTTTAGCATCACGCATGTAGCGTTCTACCGGATAGTCCTTCGTATAGCCGTAACCGCCATATACTTGTACCGCTTCTGTCGTCACTTCCATTGCGATATCACCGGCGAACAGCTTCGACATCGCGGACTCTTTACCATATGGCATGCCTTCGCTCTCTCTCCAAGCCGCTTGATAGGTTAGAAGTCTTGCAGCTTCAACCTTCGTCGCCATGTCCGCTAGTTTAAAACCGATTCCCTGCTGCAGACCAATCGGCTTACCGAATTGCTGGCGCTCTTTCGCGTAGCTGGTTGACGCATCCAGTGCACCTTGTGCGATTCCGACTGCTTGTGCTGCGATCCCGTTACGACCGCCGTCCAGTGTCTGCATCGCGATTTTAAAACCTTCGCCTTCTTCACCCAGGCGGTTTTCAACTGGAACACGGCAATCTTCAAAAATGATTTCGAGTGTCGGGGAGGAACGGATGCCGAGTTTCTTTTCCTTCTTACCGAATGAGAATCCAGGCGTTCCTTTTTCTACAATGAATGCAGAGATTCCTTTATGCTTCTTCTCAGCGTCGGTTACTGCGAACACGACATAGATTTCAGCGTCTCCACCATTCGTGATGAAAATTTTCGATCCGTTCAACACGTACTCATCGCCGTCAAGGCGGGCTGTCGTTTTCATTTTTGCTGCGTCTGATCCGGAACCTGGTTCAGTCAGACCATATGCACCAAGCTTCTTCCCTTCAGCCATTGGGCGAAGGAACTTCTGCTTCTGCTCTTCCGTACCGAATTTATAGACCGGCCAGCCTGCAAGCGACGTATGTGCAGATAGGGTCACCCCTGTTGACGCACAGACACGTGACAATTCTTCCACCGCAATGACGTAGCTCAAGTAATCTGAACCGATTCCGCCGTACTCTTCCGGCCAAGGAATACCGGTGAGACCCAGCTCTGCCATTTGATCGAACAAGCTGCGATCGAAGCGTTCTTCCTCATCACGTTCTGCAGCTGTCGGTTCCACCTCGTTCTTCGCAAAATCACGGACCATCTTCCTAAGCATTTCATGTTCTTCTGAAAGTTGAAATTGCATGCTTCCCTCTCCCTTATCCACTAAGTTTTTCTCGATTTATTTGATCACTTTCTGGGTTATACTGTTCAGTTCCCGAGATAATCTGTTCACTTCTCCAGATAATCTGTTCAGTTCTCATCTCGGAGATCATCTTCGCCGTTTATCATTCGCTGAGTCAGCTGTTCATCAAATGCTTGCTGATCACCAACCGCTGTATCTCGCTCGTACCTTCATAGATTTCACAGACTTTAGCATCTCGGAAAAGCCGTTCGACAGGATATTCCTTCGTATAGCCATAACCGCCGTGTACCTGGACTGCTTCAATCGCCGCTTTGGTCGCTATGGTCGAAGCGAAGAGCTTCGCCATCGAAGCATCCTTTCCACAAGGTTTTCCGAGTGATTTCAGATTCGCAGCTTTATAGGTAAGTAACTTCGCACCTTCAACCTGTGTTGCCATGTCAGCAAGTTTGAATCCGACACCCTGTTGCAAGCCGATCGGCTTTCCAAACTGCTGACGTTCTTTCGCATAGGAGGTGGAATACTCAAGAGCCGCTTCAGCGATCCCCAGGGCCTGGGCCGCGATTCCGATCCGACCGACATCTAAGTTTGCCATTGCAATTTTAAAGCCCATTCCTTCTTCACCGAGTCGGTTTTCCACCGGTACCCGGCAATCTTCGAAAATAAGCTGGCTTGTGTTCGAACCGTTCAACCCCATCTTTTTCTCTTTTTTACCGACTACAAAGCCTGGTGTATCCTTTTCAACGATAAAAGCTGTAATGCCACGGCTTCCTTCACCTGGATCCGTAGAAGCGAAAACGATATAGACATCTGCTTCTCCAGCGTTCGTGATGAAAACTTTCGATCCGTTCAGAATGTAATGATCCCCTTTACGGACAGCCCTTGTCTTCAATCCGCCTGCATCGGACCCAGCGCTCGGTTCTGTCAGTCCGAATGCCCCGAGATATTGACCGCTCGCGAGTTTCGGTACATATTTTTTCTTCTGTTCTTCAGTTCCGAAGTAATAGATTGGATTCGTCCCTACAGATGTATGCACCGATAAAATGACGCCGACTGTTGCACTGACCCTTGAAAGTTCGTTGATCGCAATGATATAGGAGGTGAAATCCATCCCGGCTCCACCGAATTCTTCAGGAACAGGAATACCCATCAACCCGAGCTCGCCCATTTTATCAATGACCGCTCTGGGGAATTCATCCTTTTCATCCATATCCTCTAAAATCGGGCGGATTTCCGATTCAGCAAAATCGCGGACCATCTTACGCATCATTTCTTGTTCTTCTGTAAAACGAAGATTCATCGTCCTCCCCCTTTCGATGCACAACGGTTAGTTGTACTCATAAAATCCTTTGCCGGTTTTCTTACCTAGCCAGCCTGCTTTCACATATTTACGCAACAATGGACATGGGCGATATTTATCGTCACCAAATCCTTCGTGAAGCGTTTCCATAATATACAGACATGTATCCAGACCGATGAAATCAGCGAGTGTCAATGGTCCCATCGGGTGATTCATACCGAGTTTCATCACTTCATCAATCGCTTCAGGCTCAGCCACACCTTCATACACTGTATAGATCGCTTCGTTGATCATCGGCATCAGGACACGGTTTGAGACGAATCCAGGGAAGTCATTCACCTCAACGGGTACTTTATTGAGTGCTTTCGTCGTATCTTCAATCATTTTATATGTTTCATCCGTTGTAGCGAGCCCGCGGATGATTTCAACAAGCTTCATGACCGGTACCGGGTTCATGAAGTGCATTCCAATCACTTTTTCAGGACGATTTGTCGCCGCTGCGATTTCTGTAATCGGTAAAGATGATGTATTCGTTGCCAGTATTGCATGTTCGGGAGCGATTTCATCAAGGTGCGTGAAAAGCTTGTTTTTGATATCAATGTTTTCGACAACCGCTTCGACAACAAGGTCGACGTCTGACGCGTTATTCAGATCAGTTGAAAGGTTCAAACGACTTAGAACCGCATCCGCCGCTTCTCTCGTCATCCGCTCTTTTTCCACTTGGCGGTTCATGTTCTTCGTGATATAAGCCATTCCTTTTTGTACAATATCATCTTTCAAGTCATGTAAAACCACGTTGAAACCAGCTTGAGCAAAAACCTGTGCGATCCCTGCTCCCATCTGTCCTGCTCCGACTACCATTACTTTTTTGATTTGCATTTGGATCCTCCTCGTTTATTGCTTCTCTACTTCGACCATGACAGCATCGCCTTGACCACCGCCGCTGCAAATGGCTGCGATTCCGATTCCACCACCGCGACGCTTCAATTCGTGGATCAACGTGATGATGATTCTTGCTCCGCTTGCCCCAATCGGGTGTCCGAGTGCGACTGCACCGCCGTTGACGTTCACTTTTTCCGCATCAAGCTCTGCGATTTGCGAGCTGACCAGGGCTACTGCGGCAAATGCTTCGTTCACTTCGAACAAATCGATGTCATCTAATGATTTTCCAGTCTTTTTTAAAAGTTCGTTGATTACGACCCCAGGTGTTTGCGGGAAGTTTTCAGGTTCCAGCGCGATCGCTGTATGACCCAGAATCGTCCCCATTGCTTGTTTGTCTTCTTTCTTCGCACGTTCTTCAGACATGAGGACGAGCGCTCCTGCACCATCGTTGACGCCAGGTGCATTACCTGCTGTGATCGAGCCCTGTGGATCAAAAACCGGCTTCAGGCTCCCAAGTCGTTCGACTGTCGTGTCTTTTCGCGGTGCTTCATCTTGCTCAACAACAAGCGGATCACCTTTACGCTGCGGCACTTCCACTGAAACGATCTCCTCCGAGAGCTTTCCTTCCTCAATTGCTGTTACAGCACGTTGATGGCTGCGGTAAGCCCACTCATCCTGCTTTTCTCTCGTCAGGCCGAATTCGTTGGCAGTCGAGTTGCCGTAATTCCCCATGTGCACACCTTTAAAAGCACAAGTCAGGCCATCAGATACCATGGAATCGACGACTTTCGCATCGCCCATCCGTAATCCCCAACGTGCTTTCGGCATCATATACGGAGCATTACTCATCGACTCCATACCGCCTGCAACGATCACTTCTTCATCACCGGCACGAATGATCTGGTCTGCAAGCGTCACGCTGCGTATACCAGAAGCGCACACTTTGTTGATCGTTTCGGTTTTGACTTCCCATGGGATATCCGCGTAGTTCGCCGCTTGACGAGATGGGATCTGCCCCTGTCCGGCCTGCAGGACGGACCCCATGATCACCTCATCGACATCCTTTGGTGAAATGCCAGCGCGTACGAGTGCTTCCTTGATTGCAACTCCTCCAAGTTGTGAAGCGGTGAGTGAACTGAGTGCGCCGCCGAATTTGCCGAATGGTGTCCTAACGCCACTAACGATTACTGTCTTCCCCATTTTCATTCCTCCTCTGTAAAAGTGAACTGCATAATATCGAATCACGACAACAAATTATCACAACAAGAATCAGAATTATCGCGACAAAAACGGATAAAATCACGAAAAAGTCAGAAAAAACTGCGACCTTTCCCTTCGAGCGAACGCTCAATCGGACCTCTGTCATAGAAAGAGATCAGGAGACGATTCACACCGTCTCTGATCCTTTTCCTAATCCAGTCATTGCGCGATACGCTGTTTTTCGCTACCTAGTACGGATTTCTCTAAAATTTCCACGACGTCTAGCGTCTGGACGTTATCTTCGACTTCTTTCGCTTTCGTTCCATCACTCAACATCGTCAAGCAGTAAGGACAGCCGCTTCCGATCATGGTCGGATTGACTTCAAGCGCTTGCTCTGTACGTGCCACATTGACACGGTGGCCAGCGTCCTCTTCCATCCACATCATACCGCCACCAGCACCACAGCACATTCCGTTTTGGCGGCTGCGGTTCATCTCGACGACTTTGACACCCGGAATCGCTTTCAAAATGTCACGTGGTGGTTCATAAACCTCGTTGTAACGTCCGAGGTAGCAAGAATCGTGATACGTGATCGTTTCATCGACTTCATGAGTTGGCTTCAAGCGACCTTCTCGAATCCAATCTGCCAACAACTCTGTATGGTGATAAACTTCGACGTCTTCAAGACCGAAGTCAGGGTATTCATTTTTAAACGTGTTATAGGCATGCGGATCGATCGTGATGATCTTCTTCACATCATGCTTTTTGAATAGCTCGATATTTTTCGTCGCGATTTCCTGGAACAAGAACTCGTTTCCGATACGGCGTGGTGTGTCACCAGAGTTCTTCTCTTTGTTACCGAGGATCGCGAACTTGATGCCGGCCGAGTTCATCATGCGAGCAAGTGACAGCGCTATTTTTTGACTGCGGTTGTCATAAGAGCCCATTGAGCTGACCCAGAAGAGGTACTCGAACTCTTCTCCTGCTTTTTCAACTTCTTTTACTGTCGGGATATGGACATCTTCATGTCCGTCACGCCAATCTTCACGTTCCTTACGGCTGAGTCCCCAAGGGTTCCCTTGACGCTCGATGTTCTGGATTGCACGCTGCCCATCCGCATCCATCTTCCCTTCTGTCAATACGAGGTAACGTCTCATGTCGATGATCTTGTCGACGTGTTCATTCATGACAGGGCACTGGTCTTCACAGTTACGGCAAGTCGTACAAGCCCAGATTTCTTCTTCTGTGATGACATCGCCGATCAAGTCGATCGTATATTCAAACCCACGGCTGCCTTCCTCTACGGTTGCAGCTGTTTCTTGACTTCCTTTCCCTTGTGCGGCGATCGCGAGCTGGTTACCAGTCGTATTACTGAATGCGACAGCTGGAACCCACGGTGTACGTGAAGTGACCGCTGCACCCTTTTCTGTTAGATGGTCACGGATCTTGATGATGAGATCCATCGGTGAAAGCATTTTTCCGGTACCTGTCGCAGGACAGACATTCGTACAGCGTCCACATTCGACACATGCATACAAGTCCACGAGCTGTTTCTGGTTGAATTCCTCAACCTTACCGACACCGAATGTTTCTTGTGATTCATCTTCAAAGTCAATTGCCGCCAGTCTTCCCACCTTATGTGTACGACCGAGGAATACGTTGATCGGTCCAGCAATCAAATGAGCATGCTTCGATTGCGGTACGTAAACTAAGAAGGTGAGCAAAATCAACAGATGGACCCACCAGGACACATAGAACAAGACGACTGCACCGGTCTTTCCAACCCATCCGAATAAAAAGGCGATCACACTCGCCACTGGGGCTGTCCAAGAGAGTTCAAGGTCATGCCAGATGATCTCCATACCGTTTCCGAATAGGACGGAAAGCATCAACCCTCCGATGAACAACAGGACTAGTCCAGCTTTAAATCCCCGCTTCAAACGAACGAGCTTTTCAATATAACGGCGGTAAAATGCCCAAATAACTGCCACAAGGATCATCAGCGTCACAAACTCCTGGAACAACGTGAACGCTGGATATATCGGACCGAATGGCAGGTGTGACTCCGGCTTCAGACCCTTCCAGATCATATCAATAGCACCGAACTGTACCATGATGAACCCGTAGAACATCATGACATGGATGATGCCGCTTTTCTTATCCTTCAATAGCTTTTTTTGACCGAATACGTTCACTAAAATCGATTGAAAACGTTCTTTCATCGTGTGGTCGAATTCAGCTTTCTTTCCTAGTTTGATATACTCGTACCGCGTTTTCACAACATAAGTGAACAAATAAATTCCGTAAGCGGTTACAAAAAGGAATGCAAGCCAGTTGATGATCAATAATGTATCCATGACTTCGATTAGCCCCCTTCAGTTTCTCATGTGGTTACAATAGCAAAGAATATTAGGACTTCAATTCAGAATGAAACTAATTTTCTGACATTATTATAGCACAAATTTTAATGAATGAGCATTCAGTCGACGAAATTTTTCCGAAAAATTTCAATTTTCTTTGGGATCCCTTCACCCTCATTTTTTGATAGATAAGGCCTGGATTGGGAATAGTAAGAGCACAAATCGTCTGTCATTCGAGGTGTGCTGAGAAAATGTTCATGACTATCGTCGTTATTATCGCATTGCTCATTCTTTGGGGTTCGATCGACTTTTATCTAGGATGGAAAAAACACTCAAAAGAAACGAATCAGCTCTACCTCCCACCTGAAAGAGGAAAAGCCGAGCTGATTTCTGAAGGTGTCCCTTTCTTTTCCAAATTATTTTCTGACTTGAAGGAAGCAGAGTCTTTCATTTATGTTCAGTTTTATATCATCCGAAATGATCCGCTCGGGCAAGAATTGTTCCAAATCTTGAAAAAGAAAGCTTCTGATGGTGTGGCTGTTTATTTAGTGTTTGATGCAATCGGAAGTTATCAGTTGCCTAAAAAAACACTTGAGAATCTCAAAACCTGCGGGATCAGGATATTGCAGACTGAACCTCCTCGTTTCCCTTTTCTTTTTTACACCTTCAACCGGCGGAACCATCGGAAAATCACCGTGGTCGATGGAACGATTGCTTATATTGGTGGGTATAACATCGGCGAAGAATACATCGGAAAAAATCCAAAGCTTGGCCATTGGCGGGACTATCATTTGAGATTGACCGGAAAGGTTGTCGAGCAATTCGTCAAATTGATTCAATGGGATTGGAAGGAATCGACGGGGGAATCTCTCGAAATAACACCTCTCACCAGTGAGAATACTGGCGATGAAGCGTTCGCATTGCTTGCGACCAACGGTGAACATATGGAACAGTTCTTTTTGAACAAAATCGAGGAAGCCGAAAAATCGATTTTCATCGGTTCACCTTATTTTATACCTGGAAAGAGACTTGTTCAGGCATTGAAAAAAGCAAGTAAAAAGGGGGTCAGAGTGACGATTTTGATTCCAATGCGATCCGATCACGCTTTCGTGAAAGAAGCAGCGATTCCCTATCTGCTTCCGCTTCTTGCAGCTGGCGTTGAAGTGTACCGCTATTACCCTGGCTTCTACCATTCCAAAGTCTTCTTGATCGATCGGAAGTTCTGTGATCTCGGAACAGCGAATTTCGATAAACGGAGTTTTTATTTGAACAATGAAGTGAACTGTCTCTTCACGTCAACTTCACTCATCCAAAAGATCGAAAAGGTACTTGAGTTTGATCTGCAGCAATCCGAACGATTGACGCTGCCGGATCTCCGTAAACGCTCAATTTTGGAAAAAGGCAAAGGGTTCCTGGCGCTTTCGATTTCCCGCTTTCTTTAGATAAGGCTTAAATCATGATGTCGACTTTGCGAAATTCACTTCCGAGAGCAAGCCCGGGGCCGACATGCTCACTTGCACGTATACTGCGGGTTCTCTTCTGGGATCGCTTTTTCCACAGGAATATCGTAAATTCGTTCATCAACAAAAGCTTACAAAAATTAAATGGTCCACAAAGAAATAACCATGAAATTTAAACAAAAAGGATGAAGTGTGATGTGGCTCGCCTTAATTGTGGGAGCGATTGCTGGTTCGTCAGTTTTCCTTGGTGCATTGACCGGCCTCAATGTCAAATTCCGCGAAAAATATATTGCGATGATCATGGCTTTCGGTGCAGGAATCTTACTTGGTGCTGCCGCCTTTGAGCTTCTGGCCGAATCTGTTGAAAGAGGGGGAATCATAGCTACGACAATTGGATTTTTATGCGGAAGTATCGTGTTCACAAGCTTCAACCTCTATTTATACAAAAAAGGTGGACACAAGCGGAAAAGCTCTGATCGTAACCCACAGGACCATTCAGGGTTGGCGATCTTTTTCGGAACGTTGTTGGATGCAATACCGGAATCAATCATCATCGGGGTCAATATTTTACAACAGGGTAAAATCGGCTGGTTGTTTTTCATTGCTGTTTTCATCAGCAATTTTCCTGAAGGCCTTTCCAGTACCGTCGGATTAAAAAAGAACGGTTACTCACACACGAAGATACTCAGTATGTGGGCCACCGTCTTTGTGTTGACAGGATTAAGTGCTCTTGCCGGCTATTTATTTCTAAAGAATGCGATGCCTGAAACGATTTCAGTCATCAATGCCTTTGCAGCTGGCGGAATCACTGCGATGGTCGTTGATACGATGGTGCCTGAGGCATTCAAGAAAGGCGGCCCGCTCGTCGGTTTCATCACTTCACTTGGTCTTCTGATCTCGCTTGTTCTCATTCAGCTCCAATGATCATGCGGATACCTTCGAGTGCTGTTGTGCATATTTCGGAACAGAGTCCTTCACCACGACTGTATTCGCAATGACGTCATGTAATGATTTCCGATCAGGTCGTATCATCATCATTCCTATACTGACGAGAAGCAGCAACCCAAATGAAATCACGTAAAAGAGTGGAACTACTCCATATCGGAGGATCATACATAAAATTCCGGGATCGGTTCCTTTTCGCATTTCGATACGGATCCCAGCCATCCATTTTCCAATCGTGTATCCACCGGTCAAAACCGGAATGATCAACCAATAAAAGATTTCTACAGCAACCGTGATCCAATCCCCTCTCCAAGTTCCAAAAACGAGAAAACTGATAACACTCAAAGGAGCCGTTACGATAACCAGATCTACAATCATAGCCAATGCCCGCTGCGTTAAAGATGCATATACTTGGACACTTGGACGCCGATGTCTCTTCACTTCGTCCATCCGCTTCTCCTCCTCGAAGTACAGCTTGTTTAACTACTGTATGCGATTGACTGGATAATATATCGTCATCTTATTTCTGAACTGATGAATTCATGGACTAGATGGTTGAAGATGTTCCACTTACGGATCGGTACTTCGTGGAATGCATTCTTGACAATAGCGATGTGCGGCTGCTGCAAATGGTGTCTGTACACTTCTTCGAAGATTTTGATATGCACAACACGATCTCCATAAATCACGAGTACCGGAACTGAAATGTGCGATAATTGATTCAGGCAGGAATAGGTGTATGAGGCTTGATAGAAGTCGTACCAATTTTTCTGATTTGTCTTACTCACTGTTTTCCACAGGAGCTCTTGTTCTTCCTTCTTTTTCCCATGACTTATCACTAGAATTTTCGAAAGAAGAACAGGTGAAAATTCCAATAGCTTCATCCCCGCAAGGAATTCAGCTTTCAAGAATGATCTCACATAAGGAAAACCCCCGCTTAAAATGAGACCGAGAACCCGGTCAGGATGGGTGATTGCAAAATGCTGCGCGACCGACCCACCTGCAGAATATCCGCAAATGATCGCTTTTTCCACATTTAATTGATCCAGCAATAAAAGCAATTCCTCAGTCAGACTTTCGATGGTGACTTTTCCATTTGTCGCGTCACTGAATCCGTGCCCACACATATCATAAGTGATGATCCGATAAGAGGAGGATAAATGTAACTGATGCATGAATACACTTTTCCCAAGCCCAGGAGGATGAAGGAAAACGATCGGAATCCCTTCTCCCTTACCCTCTATACTTATTTTACGGCCTAATACCAATTGAACAGACATCTAGGTAATCCCCTTTTCATCTGGCTCTGCCACAACGTTTTGGTTGAATATCAATTAAAAACCGCGACGTTGATGACAGTGGCTATCCATTTAATAGCAGAGGCATTACCGTGATGACGAACTTATAGCCGAGATAGATTCCAACAATCCCAAGGATGCCTGCAAGTGCTGGCGGAGCAGGGATCGGTAGCTTGAAGGCAGCGAATACGACCCCAACGATGAAGCCGCACAATATTGATAATAATGCAATTTTCATATGAAAAATCCTCCAGTGTATTTCCTTGCCGTCTAAAGAAAGTCGTTTACTCGAATTGTGTACTGATAAAATGAGATGAAAACCTATTGGAGTGGAAATGTACGAGACTCCTACAGGAAAAGCTAAGCCAGACCCCGCAAACGAATTAAGGATCTTCGACTAAATACCACCAGTCCTGAGCTGAAGGCTTGCAGATTGCCCGCGGAAAACGAAGATATTCCCGAATTCTAAAAACCTGTCATTTGAAAAACAACCTTCTTTTAAAAAGATAATGCTCTCTGCTATATAGTATGACAGAGAGCATTGTGAAATATGTCCTTACATTTTTTCTGGTGCAGAAACCCCAATCAATTCTGTTCCGTTCTTGATTGTTTGCTGAACGGCTTTCATCAACGCATATCTTGCTTTACTTTGTTCAGGGTTTTCATCATCAAGAACTCGTTCTGCGTTATAGAAGCTGTGGAGTGTCGAGGCAAGCTCAAACAAGTAGTTCGTCATCCGTTGCGTCGACAAGGACAATGCAGCCTCTTCTACCGCTTCAGGGAACTCCCCTAGCTTTTTCAACAGATCATATTCTTTTTCTGAACGAATCGTGGAAAAGTCCACTTGTTCCTCGAATGAATAGCCTTTTTCTTTTCCTTGACGAAGCATGCTGCAGACGCGGGCATGCGCGTATTGAATGTAATAGACCGGATTTTCGTTGGAACGGGATACAGCAAGATCCATATCGAAATCGAGATGGGAATCGGAGCTGCGCATTGCGAAGAAATACCGCATGGCATCGATGCCGACTTCATCCATCAGTTCCCGCAATGTAACAGCCTTACCAGTCCGTTTACTCATCTTCACTTTTTCACCGTTCTGGAAAAGACTGACGAGCTGGATGATCTGGACTTCGAGCTGATCACGCTCATAGCCAAGAGCCTCAACTGCAGCCTTCATACGCGGGATATAACCGTGATGGTCTGCACCCCAGATGTTGATGACTGTTTCAAAGCCTCGCTTGAACTTATCGAAGTGATACGCCATGTCAGGTGTCAAATAGGTATAAGTTCCGTCATTCTTGATCAGTACCCGATCTTTGTCGTCTCCATAATCGGTAGTCCTGAACCATGTCGCACCATCTTTCTCATAGGTGACGCCTTTTTCTTTCAGTAATTCAAGTGTTTCATCTATTTTGCCGGATGTATAAAGAGATGTTTCGGAATACCATTCATCAAAGAGGACACGGAATGCTGCCAGATCTTCCTTGATTTTATCCAGTTGTTTTTCAAGGCCAAATTCCCTGAAAAATCGTAAGCGTTCTTCCTGGTTCAAGGTGACATATTTGTCGCCATCCTTTTCTGCTACCTCTTCCGCGAACTTGATGATATCTTTGCCGTAATACCCGTCTTCCGGCATTTCAGCTTCATGGCCTAGAGTCTGTAGATAACGGGTTTCAAGAGATAACGCCAGGTTGTGAATTTGATTCCCGGCATCATTGATATAATATTCCCGAGAAACATCATAACCTGCTTTATCGAGAATGTTACAAAGTGTATCTCCTACGGCTGCTCCGCGAGCATGGCCAAGATGCAGGCTTCCTGTCGGGTTGGCGGAAACGAATTCGATCTGGACCTTCTTTTTCTGTCCTGTTTCAGTATCCCCGTATTTATCGCCTGCTTCGATGATCGCAGGGATCAGGTTGGTCAAGTAATGGTTGTCCAGATAAAAATTAATGAAACCAGGTCCTGCGATTTCGATTTTTTCAATCGAGGCTTTCGTTTGATCGAAGTTCGCAACCATTTCTTCAGCAATTTGACGAGGTGCTTTTTTTGCAATACGCGCGAGCTGCATCGCCATGTTCGTCGCGAAATCTCCATGGTCTTTGTTCTTCGGAAGCTCAAGAACAACTTCTGGGAGCTGATCTTCTGTTGCCAAACCAGCTTTTACGACCGAATCGGCAATTTCGTTTTTCAGTTGTTCCTTCACCTGTTCTACAATCGTCATCTTTCTTCCCCTCTCAGCTTGATAAGCATTTGGTGGTAGCCAGCCTCTTCACCCTGGAAGAGCACCTGATATTCCATTGATAAATGACCCTTCAGTTCTGCTTCGTTCCAATCGAAATCCACCTTTTCCGTCCGGGTCGCGATCTGGATCGGACCATAAGGACTGCCATAGGTCCCTTCCTTTTCGGCTCCAGGAATAAAACGCTGTCGCATAGAAACTGCTCCCTGGCGGATGATGGTGATCTCATCGTTTTGAATTTTTATCGTCGTATTCACTTTGTCCGCTTCATTGATTACTTCTTCATAGCGAAGGTAGACAGCATCATTTTTCCTGTATAACGTTCCACTCGAAGATAATGAAGAATCTTCTGTTGTACCTGACTCAGTGATTTTCGTATGTAGCTCGACTTCGATAGGGATCGTCATATTCATACTGTCCACACCCTTCTCTTCATTAACTTACCCATTATAATAAAAAAGCTCCTCCTCTTTCAAGGTTCAGCGCTAAGACGTTTCATCGGAAAATTTTACTATAAATGAAGTTCGATTCTTCTTATTGGGTGATTCTTGCTCCGTATCGGGTAGCGATACGCGTGAAATCGTCTCTGTATCGGCCTCGTATCGGGCAGCGATACACAGGATATCCGTTAACCATCAACGGATAGCGGCAGAACTACCTCGACTGTGGTACCTTCCTCTTCACTGCTGGAAAAATGGATCGTTCCTTTATGATCTTTGATGATCTTGAAGCTGACCATCAATCCCAAACCTGTGCCCTTTTCTTTTGTCGTGTAAAAAGGTTCCCCTAGTCTCGACATGCGGTCCTTTGGAATGCCAGGACCCTGGTCTTTGATTCTGACAAGAAGTTTCCCATCCTTTCTCATTCTTGACGAGATGAAAATCTTTCCTCCATCCGGCATGACTTCGATCGCATTTTTGATCAAATTGATGAAAACTTGCTTTAATTGATTCTCTTCGCAATCTATCTTTGCAGCATCCGCCTCCAGATCAGTGATGAATTGGATATTATAAAGGTTTGCCTGTCCTTCTAATAGCTTCAAAACATGACGAATAAGGTTGCCTGCCCTCTTTTTCTCGAAGCAGATGCTTTGTGGTTTCGCCAGCAAAAGCAGTTCACTGATGATCTGTTCGATCCGGTCCAGCTCGGACAGGACGATCTGATAATAAAGCTCCTCCTCCTCAAGCCCGTTCTCCATCATCTGGACAAACCCTTTGATTGAAGTCAACGGATTTCTGATTTCATGGGCGATTGCTGCTGCCAGCTCCCCCACGACGGTCAGTTTTTCTGATCGCCGGAGCAACTCCTGTGACTTTTTCTCATCAGAAATATCCCGTAGAATCCCATACATACCGATGATTTCATCGTCGACGATCATCGGGAATCCGACAACCCGTACAGTGATCGTTTCACCATCCTTACGCGTCATATGTTTCTCGAACTTCACTGTTTCGCCTTGAAAGATCTTTTCGTAATTAGCGACGACTTTCTCTTTTTCATCCACCAGCAGGAAATCGGTATATTGCCTTCCAATCTGTTCTTCTTCCGTAAATCCTGTGATAGTAACGATCGCTGGGTTGACGGATGTCAATTCACCGTTGAGATTGATAGAATAGATGCCGTCTGGATTATGTTGAAAGAGGGATCGGTAACGTCTTTCACTATGGAGAAGCGATTTTTTAGCTGAATTTTTTTCGGTGACGTCCCTGAACACAGCGAGAACATAAGTGTTCCCATTCTCTTTAATCGGGATTGATTTCCCTTCAGCTTCTAGAATCTGTCCATCCGGCCGTACGAATTTGATCGGAAATAATTGCGTATATCGTTTTCCTTGCATCACGTTTCGAACGCGCTCTTGTGACTCTTCCCGATAATCCGGATGAATGAATTGGGAAGGGAGTTTCCCGATGATCTCGGATTTGTCCTCGATTCCGAGCATCTCGACAGCCACATCATTTACATACAAAACTCTTTCCGAATCATGAAGACACACCGGATCAGGGGAGTGTTCGACAAGTTGTCTGTAACGATGTTCAGATTCAAGCAATGCTTGTTGCGCTTGATGCAGTGCCGAATTATTCATCGCAAAGCAAAAAGCGCCAGAAACCTTATGTTCAGTATATATAGGCAGATGGGAGAATTGGAAATCGACTACCTCCCCATTGCTTGTTTTAAGCGATAAGTCCGTTGTAATACGTTTTCCTTTCAGGACATTTTTAAGACATGTGTCCATATCCACATCATAGCTGGTGATGAGTGCGTTAAAGACATCCTTTCCGACAAGCTCCTCTTTTTTGAATCCAAGGACATTTTGGACAGCAGGATTAGCATTAGTGATCCGCCCCTCCAAATCTATTGAAAAGATCGGCACAATGTTCTGATGAAAAAGGGACTCATATGTTTCTTGATTCAACGATCGCAATCCGCTTTCATGATGAGGAGGCGGGCGTTCATCTTCCGGCTCCGCCGTCAGGGGCTCTATTTTTCGCACAAGCAGATCGATACAACCGTTCATATTTTTTGAAATGTAGATTTCAGCAGAGCATCCTTGTCGATCGAGCCCCACTGCCTCCGTCTCGAACCAGCCATCTTCATAACGACTGCTGAATTCCAGGCTCGGAAAGAATTGAAGGATATTTCTCCCGATAAGTCCTTCGTTTTCTATGCCTATCCAGCTTATGATCGTTTGGTTGGCATATTGAATTGAACCATCTGGATTGATCTGTAAAAAGCCGTCCGACAGTTGATCGATGATTGTTTGGTTGAGCTCCATTAATGCGGAAGGTGTCCTTTGCACGGTACTTGCTCCTTTATCTCACTTAAGTCATGTATACAAACTTATGTAAATATAATCGTGGCATAGTACAAGCCACCGATTATTTTTCCTACCTAACTAATTAGACTTTTGCAAGTAATCTCCTTCTCCCGCTTCCCATTTGTCATCAAGCGATAATTTTTATAGCAATATCCACGGTATCTGGCACTTGTTTGCCTTTGTCATAAAAAATAATTAGAAGACAACTGTTCCGCTATTCGTGGCAAATAGAGGGGATTCCAAAAATTAGAGGACAACTGTTCCGCTATTCGTGAAATTACCGACCATTTTCTGATGATTTCAGCCGAATAAGGTCTCTGGTGTCCTCTATTTTTCCAAACCAGAAGCTTTTGAGGTAAATAAGGTCTCGCGTGTCCTCTATTTTTTCGGCTACCCTACTTGTTTAGGATTTTCAAACGAGTAAAAACCCTTTCAGAAAGCGTTCATCTTTCTAAAAGGGTTTTAATTTCAAGCTCACTTATTTCACCCAGCCGAGCAGCATTTCTCTAATGAATTTGCTTGCGGCAATTGGTGTTTGTTCGGAATGGTCATAAACAGGTGCGACTTCGACAATGTCTGCACCGATAACGGTCACATCTGACTTCGCAATCAGCACGATCGCTTCCAGAAGTTCTTTCGAAGTGATGCCGCCTGCTTCTGCTGTTCCTGTTCCTGGAGCATGGGCAGGGTCAAGCACATCGATATCGATCGTCACATAAACATTGCGGCCGGCAAGCTCCGGTAGTACGGTCTTCAACGGTTCCGCAACCTCGAACTTCGACAGATGCATGCCTGACTCTTTCGCATACTGGAATTCCTCTTTCATCCCAGATCGGATTCCAAACGAATAGACATTCTCCGGTCCGATGAGCTCACACGCTTTTCGGATCGGTGTCGAATGGGATAAAGGCTCCCCTTCATAGTCTTCACGCAGATCGGTATGGGCATCGATATGGATGATTGCAAAATCGTCGTACTTTTTATGAAGCGCTTTAAAGACCGGCCATGAAACAAGGTGCTCTCCGCCGATTCCAAGCGGAAACTTCCCCGCGTCTAAAATTTTCCCTACATATTCCTCGATCATATCGATACTACGCTGCGGATTTCCAAACGGCAGCGGAATGTCCCCTGCATCATAAAACCGGACATCCTCTAGCTCACGATCCATGTACGGGCTATATTCTTCGAGGCCGAGTGAGACTTCACGGATTTTAGCAGGGCCAAATCTTGAACCAGGGCGGAAACTGACCGTCCAGTCCATCGGCATCCCGTAGATGACCGCTTCACTATCCTCGAAACTAGGATGACTCTTTATGAACACATTTCCTGAATAAGCTTCTTCAAATCTCATGGCTTCCTCCTACTCGACTAAATCCCGGACGAATTTAGGGAGTGCGAATGATGCAGTATGCAGTTCTTTTGTATAGTACTTCGTGTCGATTTCATGAAAACGTTCTTCCTCCACTTTCAAAGGATCCTGTTTTTTCGATCCGATCGTGAACGTCCATAAACCACTTGGATAAGTCGGGATGTTCGCTGTATAAAGCCGCGTTACAGGGAAAATCTCTTTCACATCACGGTGCACTTGAGAAATGAGATCCGCTTTAAACCAAGGGTTGTCGGTCTGCGCAACGAATACACCATCCTCTTTCAAGGCTTTTGAAATCCCCTCATAGAAGCCTTTTTCAAACAATTTAGCTGCTGGACCGACTGGCTCAGTCGAATCGACCATGATGACATCATACTCGTTTTCACTTTTGGCGATGTGCATGAATCCGTCATCCACTTGTACATCAACACGTGGATCATCCAGATCCCCGGCGATTTCAGGCAAGTACTTTTTCGAATACTCGATGACTTTTCCATCAATTTCAACAAGGACTGCTTTTTCCACGGAAGGATGCTTCAACACCTCACGGATCACACCGCCATCTCCACCGCCGACAACAAGGACGTGTTTCGGATTCGGGTGTGTAAAAAGAGGAACGTGAGCGACCATTTCGTGATAGACGAATTCATCCTTCTGTGTCGTCATGACCATGCCGTCCAGAACAAGCATGTTACCAAACTCTTCTGTTTCGATCATGTCCAAACGTTGAAAATCCGTTTGTTCCGTATGTAATGTCTGCTTGATTTTCGCAGTGATGCCGAACTTCTCTGTTTGTTTTTCGGTATACCATAATTCCATTCCATTCACCTCATTTTTATTTCTTAAGCTTTGCAAAATTTTATTTTTAATCAGGAAATTTCTTAGACTTTTTTAAATCTCATTTCGCATTGTATCACAAGGATTTGACCAGTTTCGAAATTCAATCTGACTCTGTTCCATAATCGATCATCTATTGTCCGTTTCCCTCAGTCATCCATTTGAAACTTCCAAATTCATAATGTGCAAGAAAAGTATACTCGATTGCCCTATTTTTGCAAGAGAATTTTATAGCTAAATTTTAACAGACTCTTTCATGTCAACGTTTAGAATCCTTAGAACCCTCCCATACTAGTAAAGAAAACTTGGCAAAGCCAAGCCTTAGCGTAGGCTGAGCCATCGGTAGAACTTATACTATCTTCTTAAACTTTTCTACTGCATTGGATTCGTCATTTTACTGAAAAGTTATCCTATCCAATCGTGTAGAGATACGTGAGTAAAGGGGGGACATGTCATGGAAGTCATAACGGTCGATCGTCTGATGAGAACATGGAAAATCGTTTGGCTCTGGCTTCGTACATTATTGATATTTTCATTGCCTGTTCTATTGATCGGTTCCATATTCCTTATCACGATCAATCTCATTGGCCCTCCACCGTTGAAAGTTCCTCAGACAACGGTCTTTTATGGATCAGATGATTCGATCATCGGGGAGTATGAACCACTTGGTCAAAATCGCTTCTGGATAAAACTTGACAATATTTCCCCCTATATGACAGAAGCGACGGTTGCTGTTGAGGATAGGAGATTCTATAGCCACCATGGATTTGATTATAAAAGGATCGCGGCTGCCATTCTGGCGGACATCCGGGCAGGCTCTAAAGTGCAGGGCGCGAGCACGATCACGCAGCAGTACTCTCGGAATCTATTCCTTGCGCCAGATAAAACGTGGGAACGGAAGCTGAAAGAAGCCATTTATGCAGCAAGGATCGAAGCCAACTATACAAAAGATGAAATCCTTCAAGGTTATTTGAACACCATCTATTACGGACATGGGAATTACGGGATCGAAGCAGCCTCTCAATATTACTACGGGAAATCTGCGAAAGATTTGAACTTGGCTGAATCAAGCATGCTGGCTGGTATTCCTAAAGGACCGTCCTATTATAGTCCAGTCGTCAATATGGATCGTGCAAAAAAACGTCAAAAAATTGTGCTTGATGCAATGGTCGCTACAGGTGCGGCAAGTGCAAAAGAAGCAGCTGAAGCCTACGAAGAACCATTAGAAATCGTTGGGAAAGCGAACTTGCCGGTTGAAAAAGCATCTTACTTTCAAGATGAAGTCGAATACCTTTTGAAAAATAAAATCGGATTGGATGCTGAAGAAGTAAAGCTGGGCGGTTACCACGTCTATACGACCCTGGATCCGGAATTACAGGAAAAAGCAGAGCACTGGGTTGAAAAATCGATTCCAAGAACTTCGAATATACAAGTGGGCATGGTCGCCTTAGATCCGAAATCCGGCGATATCAAAGCGATGGTCGGCGGCAGGGATTACCTGGAAAGCGCTTATAATCGCGCAACCCAGGCACGGCGAGCACCTGGATCCACATTCAAACCATTTCTTTATACCGCTGCTTTGAAGAATGGTTTTACACCTTCTAGTCTGTTGATGAGCGAGAGGACGACGTTCTTTGAAGGAGAAGAGAATGAGTATACACCTGAAAATTTCGGCAACCATTATGCCAATGACAACATTACATTAGCTCAAGCGATTGCTGTTTCTGACAACGTTTATGCAGTGAAGACCAACATCTTCATCGGTCCTGAACAGTTAGTTGAAACGGCCAAGGATTTTGGTATAAAAAGCGATCTGGCTCCGCTCCCGTCGTTAGCACTCGGTACAAAGCCGGTCGGGGTCCTTGAGATGACATCTGCATACAGTGTATTTGCGAATAATGGTTTAAAAACAGAACCAAGATTCATCAAAAAGATCGTAGACTATAAAGGAGACGTCGTGTACGAGCAAGATATCGCGAAAAAGCGAGTCGTCGAGCCGGAATACGCATATGTGATGACAGACATGATGAAAGGCGTTTTCGATGAACGTCTTAATGACTATACACGAGTCACGGGTGCTTCCATCAACAGTTTGGTTGATCGTCCGACAGCCGGGAAAACTGGCTCTACCAACTATGATAACTGGATTATCGGTTATACGCCTCAGCTCGTAACTGGTGTATGGACGGGATATGATAAAGGTAAAACATTACACCCGTTCAATGATGTCCTCTACTCGAAAAACATTTGGGGGCATTTCATGAAGGATGCGATGGCAGGGCGACCGGTCGCACAATTCCCTAAGCCTAAGGATGTGGTCGGCGTGTATGTCAATCCAGATACAGGCTTGCTCGCGAGTGACAGCTGTCCTGGAAAAAAGCTTTCGTATTATATCGAAGGGACAGAGCCTACGAAGTATTGTACAGGTGATGCTGACAATAAGGAAAAAACAATGCCGGTTTCTCCAAAACCAACAGAGGAAAAAGGCTTTTTCAAGAAGATTTGGAACTGGATAAGAGGTTGAAAAGCGGATTCGTCCGCTTTTTCCTTTTTGGGGTTATTGTCTGAACTGTTCATGAAGGTATGGCTCGAAAAAGGGATTGACTCATGATGAGCCAATCCCTTTTTCTGTCCTAGTAAATATGTGTGTAAAACTAGTTTTCATTTTACTCGATTTCGAGTTCGGCGCACAGGTTTTTCACATTTTGTTCAAAAACTGTTCAAAGAAATCTCAGTTACAACGTTTTGGCAGAAACGTTGTTGTTCTTGAAAGTCGTTTATTTGTAGTCTCGCACTCTGCAATCAACTTGCACAAGGTTGTTTTTTAAAAATGACTCAAAAGCAGCAATCTTTTAGAAAAGAGCGTTGCAGAAGACTGCAGACAGGATTTAAAGGGCGTTCTTCACGTCCTCGCTCGCCCGTTCCCAGAACTCCTCGTTATGTTCGATCAAAAACTTTTTCAACAACGCTTTCGATTTTTCGTCCATGCGGTCGACGACGACTTTTTTCTTAAGTGCTTTATCCATATTGTTCACGTGTTCAGGCATGCTTTTATAGCCTCGTCTTGCTTCTGCATCAACCTGGAGTTCACAGGCTCCAAGTCCGGCATAAAACGGCCCTTCATTTGAAGAATCGACCATCACCCATACGAGCCAGTACAGTTTCGGATTCGGTGCATCTTCTCGGTTCGCCGTAAATTTGATTCGTTTCTCAACCGAGCTTCTGGCGTGCAATGCTCCCATATCAACGAAAACTTCTTCATCTGCAGGGTCGACAAAGATTGGCGTCAGGTTGTTGAGGTTGATTGTGCCAACACCATAACCGCCGTGTCCATCTGTCGAATCTCCGCTTAATATTGTAAATCCTTGTTTTTTCTTCGGCTTTTTACCGCCATCATCATTATTTTTATTGTTATTGTTTTCAAAGAGATCTTTCACGTCCAAAACCTCCCATAATTCTCTAATTATATCTTCTAAAAACGAACATCCTCTATAATGTATGATTTTATCTTATCATACTATTCAGTTCTTATGAATGATTACGGATTAGCTCTTGCATTCTGAATTAAAAACGAATATTATTATGGATGGTTATTATAATTGTTCGTATTTTGGGGGTATATCTTATGTTTACCAACTTTTTTAAGCTACAAGAAAACCAAACTAACGTTAGAACCGAATTAATTGCTGGTTTGACGACATTTTTGACCATGGTTTATATCGTCGTCGTCAACCCGGGTATTTTAAGTGAAGCCGGTGCTCCTTTCGATGCTGTGTTCATGGCAACGATCATTGCGACTGTCGTGGGAACGCTTTGGATGGGCTTGTTCGCCAACTACCCGATCGCAATCGCGCCTGGAATGGGGTTGAATGCCTACTTTGCGTATTCTGTCGTCGGTGGTATGGGTGTCTCTTATGAAATAGCGTTCGGGGCAGTGTTCATTGCCGGTATTTTGTTCGTGATCCTATCACTGACACCTTTCCGTGAAAAACTGATTGAAGCGATCCCTTCGAACCTGAAGCACGGAATCACTGCTGGAATTGGATTATTCATCGCATTCATAGGTCTCAGACTGACTGGTCTTGTCGTTTCCCATCCACAGAACCTTGTCGGATTAGGGGATCTCCACTCGCCACAGGTCATTTTAACTTTAGTTGGACTTGCTGTAACACTGATCCTGATGGCGTTGAATGTGAACGGTGCCTTGTTCCTGGGGATGGTTGTCACTGGAACCATCGCTTATTTCACTGGACAGCTAGAATTTAAGGATGGTGTGGTTGGATTACCATCGATGCCGGATGCTTTCATTTTCGGAAACCCGATTACTGCTATCACGGATATGTTCACCTATGGTCTTTATGCTGTTGTATTTTCATTCCTGCTCGTTACGATTTTTGATACGACCGGGACGATGATCGGGGTAGCTGAACAAGCTGGCTTGATGAAAGGGAATAAAATGCCGCGTGCACGTCAAGCGCTTCTTGCGGATTCTGTCGCTACCTCTGTTGGAGCGATTTTCGGAACAAGCCCGACAAGTGCTTATATCGAGTCATCCTCAGGTGTTGCAGCAGGCGGTCGTACCGGAATGACCAATATGGTTGTCGCATTCCTGTTCATCGTCGCAATGTTCTTTGCTCCGCTGGTAGGGGCGATTTCTGGACTTGCTGCCATCACTGCTCCAACTTTGATCATCGTTGGTAGCTTCATGCTGTCAAGCCTTTCGAAGATCGATTGGAACACTTTTGACGAATCCTTCCCTGCGTTCCTGATCATATTGACGATGCCACTTACATCAAGTATCGCAACAGGAATCGCACTTGGATTCATCTCTTATCCACTTTTGAAAATCGTTCGAGGCAAATGGCGTGAAGTTCATCCTCTCGTCATGCTGTTCGCCGTATTATTCTTCATCCAATTGGCATTTGTGCCGCATTAATTAAAAGAGTTGATTAAGGAATCGTCTGAGTGCGATTCCTTTCCTTTTGCCTATTTTATGAAAATTTTCTGTATACGTTATTGCCACGAATTTCCTACAGTCAACATTCCCGTAACAAACCATCAGCCTTTGTACCCCTTATCCTCCATAAAAATTATATTCAGGTTCATACCACGTTAAAAGAACCCCGTTAGTGTAGGTACTGTATTTAAAACTTACCTGAATGGGGATGAGCGTATGTTTACTTTTACAGGAAAAAGGTTCGCAATGGCATTGTTTACTCTTTCTATTATTGCCGTTCTTCTTGCATTACCGCTCGAACGCGCAGCTGCTGTAGGTCATGAACATGTCGAAAATGTAGGTCATCGCGGAGCTGCAGGTTATGCACCTGAAAATACGATGGCTGCTTTCCGGAAAGCGTTTGAGATGAAAGCAGATTACGTTGAATTGGATGTACAGATGAGTAAGGATGGGGAACTCGTCGTTATTCATGATACTACTGTAGACCGGACAACAGATGGCACTGGTAAAGTAAGTGACTTTACATACGAAGAGCTTCGGGCCCTTGATGCAGGGGGATGGTTTGCACCTGAATTTGAAGGTGAGCCGATTCCGACATTTGAAGATGTGCTGGATGGAATGCGTGGTAAAACAAAACTCTTGATTGAACTGAAGGCTCCTTCTAACTATCCCGGTATTGAAAGAAAAGTGGCGGAAGCATTGAAGGAACGGAATATGGATCAGCCAGAAAACAATTCCGTCATTGTCCAGTCTTTTGATTTCGAATCAATGAAGACCTTCCACAACCTTTTACCTGAAGTTCCGATCGGGGTGCTTACTTCCAACTATCTCGACCTTACAGATGAATCCTTGAATGAATTCAAGTCGTATGCCGATTATGTCAATCCGCACAAAAATCAAATCGATCGTGCTTTAGTCGACCGTATCCACGCTCTAGACATGGGAGTCATGCCCTGGACGGTCCGCGCAAAAGAAGACGTCCAGCCGCTTCTTGATGCTGGAGTCGACGGCATTATCAGCGATTACCCTGATTATGTACCAAGGAATTACAAAAAGCAGTAGATTTACCACTTCAATGCTGACCTGGAGTTTAAAGACGAAAGACCTGATGGAAGATAATGTTTCCATTCAGGTCTTTTTTGATTGAAAATAGGGAATTTCTATTTTGAATTCACGAAATCCGCTGTACTTTAGGAAAAAATGAACATTTCGAGACCTCAAAGTGAGGATGCTGCCGGTCACCTATGTGAAAACCAGTTGTTATCTACAAAAATCGAAGGTAAATGCAAAAAATATGAATTTATCTACAAAAATGGGGGTGTCATCTACAAAAATGAAAAATTAACTACAAAAACAAAAATACATCTACAAAACGCATATTATTCCGCTGGCAAGTAATCTTCCAATTTCAATTTTCGTTTCTGTGCAGGTGGCGGGCAGCTCAGGTTGTAATTGAAAATTTTCTTGTTGATTTCCTCGACAGACTTCCGGATATTATATTCACTTGAGTAGGACGCCAATTCTTCTTTCATCCGTTCAATTTCCTTATCCATCTGGATCCATGGCGGCAGGATATTATTGTCCTTCATCACCTTATTCAACAGGCCATCAGGATTATACGAATGGTCCCCATCCAACTTCAGCGGTTTTCCCTTCCCAGGCAAATCATCAAACGCACCTTCCTGTTCAGCACGTTTGATGATATCACCAATCAGATCGGAATACTGGATCTCATCACCTTCAGGCTTTTTCTTCCCTTCATTTTCTTTACTCACGTCGATCCCTCCCTGCTAATAATCATTCCTATTATTAGTAATACGGGAGAGATCCTGAAACTCCTTATACTATTTTTGGCAATCAAGTGAATTTTATCTGTTAGGCATTAAGTCTTCTATTACAACTCGTCAAAACCGTTATCGTCAGAAACCTTCGTATATTGGCGGGATTTTTGTTCGAAAAAGTCACTTTTCCCTTCATTCACTGATTCATAGGCTTTGATCCATGGCATCGGATTTTTGCGATGTTCAGGATACGGCCGCTCCGCCCCAAGCTGATTCACCCGCTTGTTGGCGATGAATTTGATATAGGAATCAAGTTCAGATGACGTGATTCCAGGGAACCGATCTCCTAGAATGTAATTCCCCCACTTGATTTCAAGCTCTGTCGCTTTTTCGAATGTTCTTCTGACAAAATGGTTTGCTTCTACTGGATCCAACGAAAATTCATCGATGACCGCATGGTAGATTTTCGTGAACAGATGGACGTGGAGCTGTTCATCCCTGTTGATGTAATTGATCATCGTCGAAGTCGACACCATCTTTTGGTTCCGTGCAAGGTTATAGAAGAAACTGAATCCTGAGTAAAAGTTCAACCCTTCTAATACAACATCGTAGACGATCGATTCCAAGAACGTTTCTGGTGTCGGGTTTTTCACGAATGATTCATAGCCTTCGATGATGAATTCATTACGCTCCCTCAAGACCGAATCATGCTTCCAATACTCGAAAATCTCATCTTGTTTCCCTTTATCGACAAGACTTGAAAGGACGTAAGAATATGACTGATTATGGACGACCTCCTGAAAAGCAAGGACTGTCATCAATGCTGTCAAGCTCGAATCCGTCAAATAACCTGCCACCCTGTTCGCATAATCGGTCTGGATGCTATCGAGAAATGCGAGCAGGCCGATGATTTTGTTGAACGCTTCTTTTTCGTCCGCAGATAGCTCCGCGTATTGCTTGCGATCCCCTGACATATTGATTTCGAATGGGGTCCAGAAATTTGAAAGCATCTGTTTATACAACGGGTAAGCCCATGTATAGCGGACATCGTCCCAATTCAAGACATTCGAACTTTTGCCGTTCAAAATTCCCGTGGATGCGTTCGGTGCTTCTGGCACATAAAGTTCTCTTAGATTCAGGGTTCCAGTTGCATCAGCTTTCACAAGAATCACACCCTTCTATATCGTCGTGGGAGGTGGACCGGACGTAATAGGTCGTCTTCAATCCAGATTTCCAGGCGGACAAGTGCAGATCTAGAAGCTCCTTCGCTTTCACCGTATTCCGTACATAAAGGTTGAACGATATCGATTGATCGACATGGCGCTGTCTGACTGCATTTTGACGGATGCTCCATTTTTGGTCGATATCATACGCACTCTTGTAGAACCATGTTGTTTCAGCTGACAAGTCTGGAGCCGTCACAGGGATTTTCGAGTTTTTCTTTTCTTCTGCATATTGCTTTTTAAAAATCGGATCGATACTCGCAGTGGACCCTGCAATGATGCTCGTCGAGGCATTCGGTGCGACTGCAAGCAGCCAACCGTTACGGACGCCATCTTGTTGGATTTTTTCAGCTAGATCGCTCCAATCTGTACTTTCATACCCTCTCTTTTTAAAATAATCGCCTGTACTCCAGTCGCTTCCTTCAAATCTCGGATAAGCACCTTTTTCTTTTGCGAGGGCATGGCTAGCCTGGATTGTCAGGAAATTGATTTTTTCATAGAGCTGATCCGCGAATGTCACCGCTTCGTCCGACTCCCAGCGTATCCCTTCCTGTGCGAGTAAGTGATGCCATCCGAACGTCCCTAATCCGATCGCCCGGTATTTGTCATTCGTCAAAATCGCTTGCTTCACTTCGATTTTATTTTTATTGAGCTCAATGACGTTATCAAGCATCCTCACCTGGATCGGAATGACCCGCTCCAGCACCTCTTCCTTCACGACTTTTGCAAGAGAGAGGCTTGATAGATTACATACAACGAAATCACCCGGTGTTTTTGTGATGATGATTTTTCCATCTGTAGTCGTTTCCTCTTCAACAGTTGTTGCTGATTGATTTTGCGTAATTTCCGTACAAAGGTTGGTACAATAGATGATGCCTTCATGATGATTGTTATTAAGGCGGTTCACTGTATCTTTGTAAAACATGAACGGACCGCCAGTTTCAAGCTGACTGATCATGATCCGCTTCATGATATCGATCGCAGGAACTGTCTCCCGTGACAGCAACGGATTTTTGACGCATTGTTCGTACTTTTCCCGGAACCTCCCGCCACCTTCTTTTTCATCATAAAAATCATCAAGCTCGAATCCCATCTGTTTCTTGACCTCATGAGGATCGAACAAATGCCATTCTTCACGTTGTTCGACTTTTTCCATAAAGAGATCAGGGATGACGACGCCCGTGAACAAGTCATGCGTCCTCTGACGCTCATCGCCATTGTTCAACTTGGCATCAAGGAATGCGAAAATGTCTTTTCCGAAAACAGGATAGTAGACGGCGACAGCTCCGTTACGCTGACCGAGCTGATCGACGTTCACGGCTGTCGTATTAAGCTGTTTCATCCAGGCGATCACTCCGGATGAAGTGTTTTTGTAACCTTTTATGTCAGACCCTTTGCTACGGATCTTACCGAGGTAGACTCCGATCCCCCCACCTGCCTTACTGAGCATCGCGATATCTGTATTTGAGTCATAGATTCCACGTAAGCTGTCATCTACTGTATCAATGAAACACGAGCTGAGCTGCCCATGGGCTTTTCCGGCATTTGCAAGCGTTGGTGTGGCGACTGTCATGTAGAGGTTGGACAGCACCCAGTACGCTTCTTTTACAAGTTCAAGCCGCTTTTCCTTCGGTTCAGGCATCATCAAAGTCATCGCGATGACCATCCAGCGTTCCTGAGGCAGTTCGTACAAATGACGATCATGATCACGAGCCAGATAACGATCGGCTAACATCCGGATCCCGGCATATGTGAACAGCTCATCGCGTTCAGGTACAAGGGCGGCTTCAAGCTCGTCCACTTCCTCTTTCGTATAATGTGTTAGAAGCTCCTTATCAAACAGACCTTTTTGGATGAGTGATTGCAGCAGCCCACGGAAGCTTCCGTAACCAGGTAGTTGATCACGGTTATGTGCCGCTTCCTTATAGAGAGAGTGGAGATGGATTTTGGCGCAGACATACGTCCAATCCGGTTCTTCTTGGGTGATCCGTGCCATCCCTTCGAGCAGCAACAAGTTGAGGAGTGCGTTCTCATCTGCCTCATCCCATTGCAGTGCAGCTTTCTCAGTGAAATCCGATATATCTAGATGTGGAAATCTTTCAGTAAGCTTTTCAGTCAGATCGATGATACGTTTCGGTAAGCGTTTTTTATTAAGTAAAGTCGACATATCCATTCCTCCATTTCTATGAATCCAAAAAAACCACCCGGTTATCGAGTGGTTGAAACGGAGACGATATGACATTGAGACATGACCTTGAAAAAGAGATCCACACTCGAACTGAATAGCCGTCCACGCTTCAACCCTCAATCCCCGAAGAATTGAAACACTCAAGCTCAGGCAGGTCTACTGACTCTTGCTTCACCCTACTAGGAACCTTCCCATATAAGTACCTATTACTAGACTCTCTTATACAGTGGCATATTCCGTTCGTCGACAATTACAGTTGCGGGGACAGTTCTGGATTCTCACCAGATTCCCTATCAAGTCTCCTATCGAGACACCTGTCACTTGAAAAATATCAATATATTGTGTTGTTAATCTTACATTCTCACTAAATGTAGTGTTTGTCAATATGTTTTTCAGGAGATGCGTGAAATCCTGGAATTTTTTCATGATTTCCAGAAAAATGACGAGTAATTCCTGAAAATTATGCATAATCCTAGAAATCAGTAAAAAAGACCTAATGTAAATCAAACCCATATCAAAAGGCACTCAGCTACAGAAACCTTCACTGATGTGCCTTTTGATTATTCAAATGTTCACCTTACGATACAATTGTCTGGCTTTTCAAATCCTCGATATAACGGAATGCCTCTTCTATTTCTTCTTCGGTATATTTCTGTTTTTGTTTAACGACTTGTACCTTTTCAACCACCTCTTCTTTCGGAAGGTGATCGAAATAAAGGATGGTCGAAATAAGCTCGAGGATTCGTGAAGGCTGTTCATTCATCGATGTAACACACTCCTTCAACGGCTCCAGATCCAGATCATAATGCTTTAAGAACTGTTCACCCTCACCTGTCAATGTATAGCGATACTGATAATAGCCTGATACCTTTTCTCTCGTCTCTTCGATAAACCCAAGATTACAAAGTTCTTCGACACGCAAAGTCAATTCCTCTGAATATGGCCCATAAAAATGAAACTGATATTTTTCTCCGAAAGGAAAGTTCAACTTTTTAGCGATATATACCATCTTCTGAAGCTTCTTCCGTCCTACGACCTCTCTGGCATAATCGAACAATGCAACCAACCGCGCATGATGCTCAAGCACGAAGAATCCCCTCCTAAAATTCTAATATTTCACTGATTTTTCTCTTTAAATCATGATCGTCTATTTTTTCTACTAGATCTGATGGATAATACAACTTGTGATCGGTCCGTTTTTTACCTGAAATGGCTTCGACGACAGTAGACTCTCTAGACAGTTCCCGGTATTCCCCACTTTTCATCAATAGGTGGATCGGCAGGCGTTCTTCTTCCTCACCTGGACGATAAAAGTCATAAGGAAGATCGGATGACGAATCAACGATCAAATAATAATCCGGGTCGATCCCAGCTTTGACGAAATACGTATAAAGCCTGTGCCAATGTTCCATATGGACGGTTGGGTTGAATTCCATATACTTGAACAGACGACGATTCAAAAAACGCTCACAAAGATCACTGAGAATCTCATCCTCTTCATCCTGCCAGGCCTGGAAATAGAACTGGATGATCCCTTCGTCCAGCTTGAAATAGTCATCGAGATCAACGTTATCGTTGAATAAAGAAACAAAATGGATCGGTTCCAATTTAAAGGTATAGCCTTCCTTGTAGAGTGCTTTTGCACGATGAAGAATCTTCGACAGGATGACCTCAGCACTGCGCGTCACTGGATGGAAATAAACTTGCCAATACATTTGGTACCGGCTCATTATGTAGTCCTCGACAGCATGCATCCCACTATGTTTAATCACGACCTGGTCTTCTTTCGGTCGCATGACCCTCAAGATCCGCTCGATATCGAATTGACCGTAACTGACCCCCGTGAAATAAGCATCACGGAGCAAGTAGTCCATTCGGTCGGCATCGATCTGGCTTGAGATCATGCTGACGACAAGCTTGTTTTCATAGGTTTTTGCGATTACTTCGGAAACCTTACGCGGAAAGTCATCATCGACCTTCTTTAAGACGCTGTTTACTTCCGTATCTCCTAGAATGATCGATTGTGTAAAATCTTCGTGGTCAAGATTGAATACTTTTTCAAAGGAATGTGAATAGGGGCCATGTCCGACATCGTGTAAAAGTGCTGCAGCTAAACAGAGGATGCGCTCTTCATCATCCCAATGCGGCCGCCCTTGAAAAATTTCAATGATCCGACGAACGATTTCATATACCCCAAGTGAATGGCTGAACCGGCTGTGTTCAGCGCCGTGGAACGTTAAAAACGTGGTACCAAGTTGACGGATCCTTCTCAAACGTTGGAATTCCTTCGTTCCGATCAAATCCCAGATGATACGGTCACGTACGTGTATGTATCTGTGTACAGGATCTTTAAATACTTTTTCTTCGTCTAATTGTTGCAGCATATAGCTCATCGCCTGGTTTGATACCCCTTTCTCCTTACACCTGAAGAAGCTGCGTCTATATTGATTGGGGACTGACTTCAAAAAAGTCAGCCTCTCTCATGTTGTTTTTCGACAATATTACAATTATATATTCTCTAAAATGAAATGAAAACCTCTTCGAAAAAAGTGAAAAAGCTTACTTTCGTTCCACTGTATGTCTTAGGTCATAGAAAAATTTTTTTTGCAGAAAATAAGATTATCCCGAGCATGAGGACAGGAGTGGAAACATGAAAATCATCGGCATTACGATCCTACTGGTATGTGCCTTCGTCGCCATGACTGTTTTGATGGATTACAAACTGGATACTCATATCGAAATCCTCGACCAATTGAACCCGTTGAAGGTACCAGAAGAATTCGAGTTTGTGTTAGTATTCTTCCTTCTTTTATTTTTAGGTGTCCAATTTTATATCACTTTACAGCGTTGAACTCCTTCCGATAACGGACTGCAAGGATGGCTAGAACCAGGAAAGGCACACCAAGCTGTAATGGCAGGTGTAAAAAGAAGGGCACGAGGATCATTCCTTCTTCTAGATGCTCGGAAAAGTTCGAAGTGATGGTCAGTGCTCCAAACAAGATCACTAAGCTGATGGGATAAAAGAGCTGTTTGAATTTGTCGACATTGAAAACTGAAGCAGTACAAGATACTGCAACATAATAAAAAATGGACACTTTGAAAAACATACCGATGATCAAGATGAAAACACCGATTGCATCAAGACGTTGGATAAACTGTCCGATTTGGATATGGCTGATGGTCATCAGTAAAGGAAAGGTGGTTCGTGCAGCAGTTTCAGCACCAAGGACTGCTATATCCATCATAGCTGTAAAGGCAAGCATCACACCACTTGTCAAAATCGCAAAATACCCCGTCGGCCTGATCTTCTTCGTTTTATTGACATATCTGAACAACATCAAGAAAGCAACCAATTCTCCGAACGGAAAGGTCATCGTCATCGGGAAAGCCGTCTTCAATATCACTCCCCAACCATCCCCTAAGTAAGGTTGTAATTTTTTCAAATCAACTGCTTTAGAGGCAAATAATAAGGCGATACCTAAGAACACCAGCCCGGTAAGGATAGGGAAATAAAATTCACTTGTCCTAGCGAGCACTTCTATCCCTTTCGAAATGACGTAAAATGAAGCGAGGATCATGATCGTTAAAATAACGAACAACGGTGTTTCCACCAGGGTGGCTGAAAGCAGCAATTCACCAAAATCACGGAGAATACGAGCTGCAAGATAAGTGAAATAAATGATGTATATGAATCCAACTGCTTTTCCAACTACTTTCCCGAAGGCCATTTGGAGCATATCCATATAAGTGTTTTCAGGATCGTACAGATGAATCCGAGTATACATCCAGAATAACACCATACCTGCTACCATTCCTAGCAAGATAGCGATCCATGAACCCTGCTTCGCTTGTAGACCAAGCCCCACTACAACTGCACTGCCAAGTTGGAAGAAGACCATCAATACATATAGTTGTATGGTGCTTATTTTTACTTGTTCCATAGTATGTGCCTTCCTCCTTGCCCAATTGTTTTGCTCAGTTCGATCCGGATGGATAGATGGTTTTCGTACGAAGTCCCGCTCTTCTAATCTGGAAATCTGTACTGACATCCACTTCAGCTTCAGAAAAAAGATTGTTCCAGTCATGCTTAACCTTTTTCCATACTTCAGGGTTTTTCCGGTGTAGCCCCTCCCCGAATCCAAAAATATCCAGTTTCAATTCCTGGGCTGAATGGATTGATTTCATGACTTCGTTTGTCAACTCTTTTTCTGTTTTCTTTTCCAGCTGATGGACGACCTTTGAAGATTCAATGGCCAATGGACAGTTGACTTCTGCAATATTCCCTTCCAGGCCTAAGTTTACTTTTAACTTAGGAATTTCCTGTTCCATGTTGACTGTAAGCGATGTGTTCGAACGAATGACTTCGATAGCAATTTTATCTTCTTCTCCCTTACAAGAAAGATTGACGATCGTACTCTTTATTTTTCCCAATGCTAAAAGAATCCCCCTTGCATCCTTATCGTCAACCCACTCCTGTAAACGGTCTTCCTTGAAGATCGCTAAGCCATCGATGATCAGGTTCGGTTCTCCGGCACGTTCTTGAGTTACTATTGGCTGTTTATCGGACTTGATTCCAGTGATGATCGGTTGCTTGTTTTTGATGATCAGTGTCTCGATCATTTCATCAACTGTCATTGCTAATCCTGTACCTATCAGGCTTTCTGTATTTTCAAGGCTCCCACTGATCTTACGTGCAGGTATTTCTTCAAGCGGTGTAAGTTGTCGCAAAAGCTCCTCTGCGCTGCTCTCCCTTGCAATCAGGATATGAATCTGTGTCCGGAATTCAGGATCCCGATCAATGAGGTCCAGCATGTCACTTAATCCTTGTCGTGCAATTTCTTCACTGACGATGATGTTGCTCGTATGCGAGAAAAACATCCTCCTCGGTACCGATTTTGCTGCTCTTCTTAATGCCTCGAAAACCGTATCTCCAGTCGAAGTGAACACAACTACCGGCGGGCTTTTATCGGAGTTACCCGAAAATTTAGAAGAAGAACTGCTAGGCACAGCAATCTGGAATGATATTTTATATCGTCCCTCTTCCGTCCGATCGAAGCCCATTGCCATAACAAGGGCAAGATCAGTCAATTGGCGGCTGTTCCAACATCCGGTCAAAAGCGGTAGAAGGATGAGCAATAATGAGAACTGGAGGAGGATGCGTTTCATATTTCCGTTCCTTTCTGTGTTCCTTTAAATCTATTCATCGGCAGCTTGTCGTTTCAAAGCATTCGGTTGGGGTGTGTCATGTGGTCTTCTTTTCATCGCCCACAATGGAAAACGGATGAATGTGTCTTTTTGATCGCTCGCATTGAATGGAGCAACAGAGGTCAAATAAGGGATACCTAACGATCTCAGGCTACTTAGATGAGCGATCATCATGATCAGGACGATCGTAATTCCATAAAAGCCGAAAGTAGCAGCTGAAATCATCAATACAAAACGGATCAGCCTTGCTGAAATCGCGATATTGAAGCGTGGTGTCGCAAAACTAGAGATCGCTGTCAATGCAACGACGATAACCATCACCGGGGATACAAGACCAGCTTGTACTGCCGCTTCCCCGAGGATGACAGCTCCCACGATCGAAATCGCCTGGCCAATCGCCCGTGGCATACGAATACCTGCTTCCCGCAGTATTTCAAACGTGATTTCCATGATCATCGCTTCAATGAAAGCAGGAAATGGCACGCCTTCCTGTTGTGCAGCCAGTCCTAATAATAAGACGGTGGGGATCATTTCTTGATGAAACGTCGTCACTGCTATGTAAATAGAAGGTGCCATCAAAGAAACAAAGAATACGAAAATCCGTAACAATCTTAGAAACGTGGCAATATCCGACCGTAAATAATAATCCTCTGGAGAAGTGAAAAATTGAAAAAATGACACCGGCAGGATCAATCCAAAAGGCGTCCCTTCCACAAGGACAGTAATCCGCCCTTCCAAAAGGTTTCCTGAGACCACATCTGGCCGTTCCGTGTTCATCACTTGCGGAAATGGAGTGAAGGTTTGATCCTGTATGAATTCTTCTAAATAACCTGATTCTAGTATTCCATCAATTTCAATTTTGGATAACCGGTCCTTCAATTCTTTTATCAGGCTCTCCTTTGCAATTCCATCAATGTACAGGATGTTGATTTCAGTTTTCGTCACCTCGCCAATATGCATGGACTTTATACGTAAAGCTGGATTTCTGATCCGCTGCCTGATCAACGTCGTGTTCGTCCGAAGCGATTCAGTAAAACTATCTTTAGGACCTCTGACCACAAGTTCTGAAGAAGGTTCAGTAATGTCCCTTGTTTTCCCGCCCTTACAATAGCATCCAATACTTTGATCTGAGCCTTGGATCAGAATTACTGCATCGCCAGAAAGTAATACCGAAACAGTATCATTCCACTTATTCAATTTCATCGTTTTGGAAGTTGATAATACCGATTCAGTAAAATAGTCGACTGCCTTAATATCATTTGGAACCTCAATCGTTTTCAGGTCCATCAAAGCACTGGTGATAGAATGTGTCAGGATATGCTGATCGACCATACCTTCGATATAAATAAGAGCAACTTCTATCCCATTTCCGGATTGAAACCGTTGGATATGTAAATCGATGCTCTCCCCCATTAGTGTCGTAATATGTTCGATATTGTCATTAAGGTCGGCACTTAGTGGCTCGTTCTTTTTCAAGTTCGCTTGATTGGCTACACGTTCTTTATTCCGATTTTTTTTTGAGGATCTCCCGATTATTTTTTTCATGAAAAATAGACCCCGTTTCAATGAATGGCTTTCAAATCCATTGTTCACATATAAAGGGGGATGTATACGTTATTGAACAGGTGGGGTTTTACTTGTATTCGCGGGAATTTGTAGTTAGTCGAAGTTCTCTCGAGATCCTTAATTTGCTGCGAAAAGCAAATTTGATTTTTTTGGGCGGATAAGGATAGGATTGCCTCTATTGTCCTGTCCCAATAAAAAACGAACCGGGGTAGGTACACTTCCAAAAAGTTCCGCTCCAAAATAGTTGTCTCCATAACAAAAACTACTACAGTTGGAGGTACTGTAGTAGATCCGAATTTTATACTTCCATAACTATTTAAAAAGCTGACCGGAGAATCCTCCTCCGGTCAGCTCTGTATCTTTTGTGTTATAAAATTAGATATCCAGATCTGGCGTTTTTTGTGGTGCTCCGCCGTGCTTTTCTTCAGACTGAGCGACAATGACCGCACAAGCTGCGTCACCAGAAATGTTAACCGCTGTACGAGTCATATCCAATAGACGGTCAACACCTAGCACAAGTCCAATCGCTTCAACTGGCAGCCCTACTTGCTTGAGGACCATCGCCAGCATAATCAGTCCTACTCCCGGCACACCCGCTGTACCAATACTTGCAAGTACTGCAGTAAGGACAACTGTAATAAGCTGCGTCACAGAAAGATCGACCGCATAAACCTGGGCGATGAAAACTGTTGCAACCCCCTGCATGATTGCTGTACCATCCATATTGATCGTTGCTCCAAGAGGCTGAACGAAGCTGCTGACCTGTTTTGGTACATTCAAGTTTTCTTGAGCAGTTTTCATGGATACAGGAAGCGTACCGCTACTGCTGGAGGTACTGAATGCTACCGTCATTGCTGGCGCAAAGGCCTTGAAAAATTTGATCGGATTCATTTTTCCAAGTGTTGAAATAGCTGTTCCATATGTGATCATTGCATGCAAGAGCAATGCAAGCAACACTGTTCCGAAATAAAGTCCCATCGCTTGCAACGCATCTAGACCGAAGTTTCCGACTGCAGACGCGATCAATGCGAATGCACCGTATGGAGCGAGGACCATGACAATATTAACGAGATACATCAGTATGTCATTACCTTCATTAAGCAAACGTCGTACACCTTTTGTTTTTTCACCTAACATTGCAACCGCAAACCCTACAAAGATTGAAAAGGCAATGATTTGAAGCATATTTTCCTTCGCCATGGCATCAATCGGATTTGTCGGGATGATGTTCAACAATGTATCAACGACTGGTGGTGCTTCTTCTGCTTCAAAATTAGCCTGCCCTGTGTCAAAACCTCCACCTGCACCTGGCTGGATGACATAAGCTAAAGCAAGCCCTATTACAATCGCAATCGTTGTGGTGATAAGAAAGAAACCAATTGTTTTTCCACCGATACGTCCTAGCTTTTTAGGGTCTCCGATTCCCGCTGCACCTAGAGCTATCGAGAAAAAGACAATCGGTACGACTAGCATTTTGATTAGATTCAAGAAGATCGTTCCGACCGGGCCGAAAACGTATTTATCTAGTACTGAGAATAAATCGGCGGCAAAAAGGTTAAGAACAATACCAATGATTATACCTAATATGAGACCGATAATGATTTGTACGCTTAACTTCATATTTTCTCCTCCTACCTAATTATGTTACGCTATGGGATATTTTCTTATGGTTTATGAGTGTTGTCAAATGTCAATATAAAACATTTCGCATGTTTATACAGGACCAAACCCGTTAAAGCATTGATATGTAAGCGTTTGTAATATTATTCCTTACTAGAAAATAGCAATAAATTCTCTTTTTCCCCTCCTTTTCTGTATGTATAAAATCCCCTATTCACATACATTTACACCCCTATTTTCCCTGTTTTTCCTAATGTTAAGCATAAAAATATCGACAAAACCCAGCGAGTGAGATTCCGATTTTCACAGGACATGCTATAATAGAACGGTTGAGGTTATTAAAGGAGCTTTAGCAATGGAAGAAATGATTAAACGTATATTATCCCAGCCTGAATGGCGTATCATAGACCAGACAACACTTGGAGATTCATTCCATGCTCTTCAATCTTTTGCAATGGATGACACCCTTTGCAGTTCCATCGGTTCTGAAAATTCTCCACCAACAGTCCGTGCCTGGGTCCATCCTAAAACAGTCGTATTAGGAATTCAGGACAGCAGGCTTCCAAACCTTTCAGATGGCGTCGAGTACCTCAAAGAACAAGGGTATGAAGTCATCGTGCGGAATTCCGGTGGACTAGCCGTCGTACTTGATGCTGGAGTTTTGAATTTATCCCTCGTGCTTTCTGAAAAAGACCAGAAAATCGATATCGACCTTGGATATGATGCGATGGTCTACCTTACTGAGCAACTTTTAAAGCTGTATGGGTTAACATTTGAACAAAAAGAAATCAGCACATCCTACTGTCCGGGAAAATATGATCTGAGCATTGATGGAAAGAAGTTCGCTGGCATTTCGCAGCGGCGCCTGCGCGGTGGGATTGCGGTTCAAATCTACCTATGCGTGGACGGTTCTGGATCTGAGCGTGCTGAGTTGATCCGAGGATTTTATGAACGGGCAAAAGGAGAACACGAAACGAAATTTACGTATCCTTTGGTTGACCCAGACGTAATGGCATCCTTAACAGAGCTTGGGGAGAAGCCATTCACTGTCAGTGACCTAATGAAGGATTTATTACTTTATTTAAAAGAGCAAGATTCGGAGCTGCTTTCAGCACAATTATCCATATCCGAAATCAATCAATATGATTACTACCTGAAACGTGTCGTCGAACGAAACAAAAAGGCACTGGAACGGTGAAGATGACATAAAAAAACTCGGCAAATCAAGCCTTTGGGGCAGGCTCAGCCATAGTAGCCCTTTTATTGAAGAGGCTGGGACAAGTGAATCTTGTACAATACAATTTGTCAGGGTTTCATAGTGAGCATTAAAAGAAGGCACCGCTACGTCAACATCCTCCGCTTCCCCGGGGGGGGGCTTCTACTCGTGCTGTTCCTGCAGGAGCCTAGGGATGTGGCCAACGCTTGTCTACTTTCATTTATCCACTATTTTCATTGTTCGTCTTTTCTGTTGGTAGTCAATAGTTTCGTCCCCGCCTCCTTAAATGCAAAAAATAAAAATCGAGTCTGAACCATTTCATTTATGGTTTCACACTCGATTTTTTTCTCATTGTTGTGTGGTTTTTAACCTTGTACTGCTTGCATCGCTGTTATCAAGGATAACTTATAGACATCCTCACTGTTACATCCTCTAGAAAGGTCGTTCACTGGCTTATTAAGCCCTTGGAGCACTGGGCCGATCGCTTCAAAACCTCCTAAGCGCTGAACCATTTTATAACCGATGTTCCCTGCTTCCAGACCAGGAAAGACGAAGACATTCGCTCTACCTTCAAGTGGGGAATCGGGTGCTTTCTTTGCAGCTATTTCCGGCACGAACGCTGCATCGAATTGAAGCTCACCATCGATAGGGAAATCAGTCCCTAATTCATTCAACAGGGTGACCGCATCGATCACTTTTTGTGTCTCAGCCGATTTTGCTGACCCTTTTGTAGAAAAGCTGAGCATCGCAACTCTTGGGTGGATACCGAATACCCGCGCTGTTTCAGCACTAGTTGCTGCAATTTCAGCTAAATCCGTTGCGGATGGTTCAATATTGATTGCACAATCTGCAAAAATGTACCGCTCTTCTTCTTTCACCATCAAGAAAGCACCTGAGGTCCGTTTGATGCCTTCCTTCGTCTTGATGATCTGCAGAGCGGGACGCACAGTATCTGCCGTTGAATGGGCAGCACCACTTACTAGTCCTGAAGCCTTATCCATATAAACGAGCATTGTGCCAAAGTAATTGACATCCTGGAGGATTTCCCTCGCTTCAGGTTCATTGACTTTCCCTTTCCGGCGATTTACAAATAGGTCGACCATTTCATCGAAACCATCATAATCAGCTGGTGAAAGAATATCGACAAGGTCGAGGTCAAGTCCTTTCTGTTCCAAAGTCATTCTGATGGATGCCTGGTCCCCGATCAAAATCGGTTTCAAAATCTTCTCCTCAGCCAAACGTAGAGCTGCATCTATGATACGAGGATCATTTCCTTCTGGAAAAACAATTGAAGGATAGATCGCTTTAAGTCTCTGTTCCATTACCGAAAACATATTACTCATTTTTACGCCTCCTCTTTCTATTGTTACAGAGTTTTATTCACTGTTTATAAAATGATTCTATCTTTTTCATGTCCTACAATACTCCTTTTTATCCCTGTATGAAACCAAAAGAGTATGATGTAATCGCTTCACCAAAGAAGTTTTTACTTTCACAATTCTCTTAACCTTTCTATCCACTAATCAAACCTTTAAACGGAAGGATGATACTTTCATAAAACTGTCAGACTCCACTTTTTTTGTTTGCAGTGATTTGTGATATGATGGTTACGGGAAAAATCTTGATAGTAATGAGATAAAGGAGTGTCTATATTGAACGAAGCGGCTAAAACCTTAGATGGCTGGTATTGTTTACATGATTTTCGTACGATGAATTGGGCAGCATGGAAATCCATTTCAAGTGACGAGCGAGAGCATGCGATCCAAGAGCTACTCACTTTTCTTGAAAAATGGGAAGTGACTGAAGCACAACAACAAGGAAGTCACGCATTCTACTCAATCGTAGGACAAAAAGCTGATTTCATGATGATGCTTCTCCGTCCGACAATGCAAGAACTTAATGAAATTGAAACAGCATTCAACAAAACGACTTTTGCAGAGTACACGATTCCTGTCTATTCATATGTTTCAGTCGTAGAGCTGAGCAACTATATGGCTTCTAAAGATGTGGACCCAGAAACAGATCCAATGATCCAGGGACGCTTGAAGCCAACCCTTCCGAAATGGGAGCATGTTTGCTTCTATCCGATGGACAAGCGCCGCGAAGGAAACGACAACTGGTACATGCTTTCAATGGACGAGCGTCGTGATATGATGCGCGGTCACGGCATGATCGGCCGCGGTTATGCAGGTAAAGTGAAGCAAATCATCACCGGTTCAGTCGGTTTCGACGATTGGGAATGGGGCGTTACCCTATTTGCAAACGATGTGCTCCAGTTCAAAAAGCTCGTATACGAAATGCGTTTTGACGAAGTAAGTGCACGTTTTGGTGAATTCGGTTCATTCTACGTAGGTAACATATTGCCGAAAGAAAAAGTAAGCTCCTTCTTAGCTGTATAAACATATTGGATTAATCGACAGCCTTCATCTGAAGGCTGTTTTTGTTTTTCTGAAAAAACTTTGTCCGTGAACAATTTCAGATTGCTCAATCATACGTATAGTAAGTGAAAGCCTACTTCATGGGGGGAATGCAGGTCGTTTCAAATCCCATTGTTTCTATCAGCCTACTGAGGCAGACTGTACTGAGGTCTATTCAATGTATTAATAGTCATAACTTATCCGAGCATCGAGTATACCTGTTTAATAGGGAGTATCATTGAAGATGGGGAGGTTTGTTATGAACTATCCGAATTATCGTCAGAATCAAAACAACATGCAAGGGATGCAAGGGATGCAAGGTATGCCGGGTACTCAAGGCATGCAAGGAATGCAGGCTGTGCCTGGTCAATTCCCATCAGGATTTCCTGGTGCATCGCAAATGAACGGCCAACTCCCGGTCGAACAGTCGTATATTGAGAATATCCTTCGTTTGAACCGGGGTAAAGTTGGAACATTCTATATGACATTCGAAGGCAATCCGAAATGGCCGGCAAAAATTTTCAGAGGTGTAATAGAGGCTGCAGGACGAGATCACATCATCATCAGTGATCCTGAAACAGGAAAACGTTATTTATTATTGATGGTGTACTTGGATTATGTAACGTTTGATGAAGAAATCGAGTACAGTTATCCTTTTAACAATCAAAGTGCTCAAAGCGCTGGACAAATGGTGACTTACTCTCCAAGGTAAGTATTGAGAAAGGGCGGATAACGCATCCATTGATGTGATGACGCCCCTTTTTCATTTTGCTGGTGCTTCATCTCGTTGGTGCCTGGCACCATTTTGAAAGTCTTGCTACAACCAGCTTCCCAATCGGTGCCAGGCACACACTGGGCATGCACTTTAACGGACATGAGAGCCGCTATTTGTCGTTAATAGGGTTGATTTAGGCTCATTTCACCCAAATAACGTCTCTGGTGTCCGTTAAGTCTTCAGAAAAGAGGGTTTGTTCATAAATAAGAGCTCTGGTGTCCGTTAAGCAAAACTGACAAATTCAAATCTAGCCTTCGGGCTTTTTCCTTGAATTAAAAAAAGCAAAAAGAGCTGAAAACTCAAACTCTTTTTGCTGCTGGAAACCTATACTTTCAACATCGCGATGATGATCAGCACCCAGCTGATAATGAACGCCAGACCTCCAAATGGCGTGATGATCCCTAATTTCGAAATTCCGGTCACACTCAATACATACAGACTTCCCGAGAAAAGAATGATCCCTAAAAGCATGATCCACCCTGCTGCCCCAAGCATTGAGGAGTTCGGGAATTTATCAGCTAAAAATGCGACTACGAAGAGTCCGAGTGCATGAAAAATGTGATATTGTACACCTGTTTTGTACACTTCCATCATCTTGGAGGAGAGTTTCGATTCAAGGCCATGAGCTCCAAAAGCACCGAGAACTACGGCTAGGCCCGCATTTAATGCACCTAAAAGAATAAATAATTTAAACATGATTCTTCTCCTTTTGGCATATTGGATTATCGTTACAATGCTTCTTCAAGTGTAATGAAAACTTTTCCGCTTGCCAACCGTTTAAAAAAGACGTCTAACATTTGTCATTTTTCAACTTCTCAAGGACAGCTTGTCCCTCCTTGGTCTTTTCCAACAATTCCTTCAAAGTCGGTAGGTGATCTGTATCATAACCTTGGACCGCTTCCATCACCCGTAACTTGACCTCCTGTTCGATATCTTCCTGATAACGTCTTTCCATCGATATGACTGTCTGTTTGATTTTTGGTTCCAGGCGCTCGAGTATATGCTGAATTGAAGATCTATCATTCTTTTTCTTTGCTTTTTGCACGCTTCCGTATAAATCCATGTCTTTCATTCCTCTCTTCCAAGTGTTCTCCAATTTCTTGAATGGAGCTTTCTAGATTGACAAGTCTCTTTTCAAATTGAAACAAAAGATAAAGTGCCACTACTGTCGGAAAACCGATGTTTGAAATCAAGTTGAACCATCCGACGACATTCGTTCCTTCAAGCATATTTTTCACCTTCCATCCATTTTTTCAAATGATCCAAAGCACGTCGATGTGTTTTTGAAATTGATTGTGGGCTCACATTGAGAGAATGTGCAATTTCCCTCAATTTCCATTCTCTTTGATAGTGTAGATGGATGATTTTCCTTTGACGCTCTGTCAATCTTAAAATGGCTTGGCTCAATATAGGACACTCGAATTCTGTCTGGATATAGTCTTTCAGTGTGTTGTCTTCTGTGAAAATTTTTTCCAAAGCTGTCTCTTCAATGGTGGGAAACTGATTTTTCCGGAGTTTTCGTATATAGTTGATCGCTTGATAATAAATGAATTTCGACATGTAATGAATGAATCGGCATTCAAAACAAAATTGTTGGAAGCGATGATTCAATTCCGTGTATTGATCAACCGATGGAGAATTGATGAATTGCAGCATTTCAATCCGATTATCCTGATGGTTTATAAATGCTGATAAGAGATCCCCCTGTCTTTCTATTTGACGTAATATACGCTCTGCATCTCTCATTTCTGCATCCCTCCCGTTATCCATAAAGCAAACTTGGCTCACCCAAGCCTTAGCGCAGGTTGAGCCTTAGTTGCCCTTATATTGAAGAAAGTATTTATACTTTCTTTAAATGTAAAGCAATTCGAACGTCCAAAAAAACAAACAAAATGCGAACATTTGTTCTTATTTTAAGTATAAAAAAGAGAACACCCTTTGACCATAAGGCTTTTCGGGTGTTCTATGTCCGTGTCTATCGTCCCACTTAAGCGAACAATATGCTCAAGCTTCCCTTTTGCTTTTCGCTGATTCCGTTGTGCTTGGTGTCCGGATGAAAAACGATAACACCAATAGAATCGCTAAGAAAACGATCGGCAGGTTGAACCCGGCATCCGAACCATACGCCTCAGACACGACGCCCACAATCCAGCCAGCGAATGCCCCGCCAATCCCTGCTGCTACATAAACCAGACCGAGGGCCGATCCGCCTGTTCTGCTTAACTTCGTTCCGATAGCGGTTGCAGTTGGAAACAGAACGGAGAAAAACAATCCGGCAACACCAAACAAGTATACCCAGTCATCCACAAACACTTTACTGATCGTGACAAACACAAGGCTTAGTGCTGAAAAAGAAAACAATAGCATTCTTTCACCAAGCTTATTGATCAGCCATCCACCTGCTAAACGCCCCACAGTGAAACAAAGTGAGAATACGGAGATGATCGTTGCAACCATACTGTTCTTTGCTGCTTCAGATGCACCACCGAGAGTCAAGTCTTTTAAATATGTCGGGAAAAAGTTCAAAAAGGACACTTCCGCTGACACATAGAAAATCAAAAAGATCATGACGAGGATGAACTGATATTGGCCAAGCATTTCTTTGAAAGCTGATAGGTTGACCTTATCGACTTCCCCTTCAGGCAGTTTCACACTAAACACATAAAAAATCAAAGCAATCAACAATATAGCGATACCGATATAAAAATAGCGCCAGGAAATTTCGTTTGAAAACATCATCTTCAACACGATCGGAAATAAAAACATTCCGAAACCGTATATTCCCATTGCAATATTGAACATCGTCCCCTGTTTTTCCGGATAGACTGCGGGAACAATTGCATTGGAGGCGACCGTCATCGCTCCGAGACCAAACCCGACGATGAGGTAAAACCCAAGGAAAAACGCGATAGTCTGTGCAAGACCAGTACCGAGAAGCCCTGCTCCCATGATGATACTTCCGATCACCATCATAACTTTCACACCACGTTTATCTGTAAAATAACCGATAATTACACTTGCTAATACAAATCCCCATTGGAAGATGAAAACCACCAGTCCAAACTCACTTAAATCAAGCCCGATATCCCTCTCGACTTCATCGAGGACAATTCCTTTCGTACTTGATAATCCGCCTAATAAGAACATAGTAAAAAACATGATGACAAGGGCTGATAGACTTTTAATTTTCGACATGACACTCTCTCCAATCCTACCTGCTGAATCTTCTCCTATATTGATTCCCGCAGTCCCCAGACTTTACACTTCCAATCATACATTGGATAATGGCGATAGGTTATTTTTAAAAACTCACCTTGTGCAAGTTGATTGGAGAGCAAGGTGCGAGACTCCAGCGAGATCAGCGTGCCTACAACCTGAATAATCTCCTCGCAAGGCATACGACGAGGAAGCTCGCTTCGACAGGACTTTCTTGTAGACGCAGGAGCACAAATGCTTCCTTGAAAAGGAGACTCCTGAGGTCGCAAGGCGACGAGTGGGCTCACCGCACGCCCCGCGGAAAGCGATCATCCTGGAGCGAAAACAAAGACTTTTAAAGAAAACTTGGCGAGACCAAGCCTTTTGTAGGTCGAGCCTTAGTTGCCCTTATACTGAAGACAGTATTTTATACTTTCTTTAAGTGTAAGAGCAACAACAATTGCGAAGGATGAGGTCAAATTTTTCGAAATTCACTTCAAGGAGGTCTGTACGTTGAAACGGCAATGGTGGAAAGAAGCAGTTGTCTATCAAGTGTATTGGAGAAGCTTTTATGATACAGACGGAGATGGATATGGAGATATTAACGGTGTCATAGAAAAATTGGATTACATTAAAAAGTTGGGTGTGGATGTCATCTGGTTGAACCCTGTCTATGAATCACCTGATAAGGACAACGGGTACGATATTTCAGACTACCAATCCATCATGAAAAAGGCTGGAACGATAGAAGATTGGGAGAAGCTTTTAAATGAAACGCACAAACGTGATATGAAATTGATCATGGATCTTGTCGTCAATCATACATCCGATCAACATCACTGGTTCCAGGAATCACGTTCATCAAAGGATAGTCCTAAACGTGATTGGTATATCTGGAAAGATCCAAAACCGGATGGAACCCCGCCGAACAATTGGCGATCTTATTTCACTCCATCTACGTGGGAATTTGATGAAAAGACCGGACAATATTACTTTCATTCATTTGCTGTCGAGCAGCCTGATCTGAATTGGCGGAATCCCGAAGTGAGAGAAGCAATTTTCAATATGATGAAATTCTGGCTGGATAAAGGGATTGATGGATTCAGAATGGATGTCATCAATCTGCTTGCAAAAATTGAAGGGTTTCCAGACGCAAGAACTCCTGAAAAAATAAATTATCTGGGAAATAATCCTGGTATACATGAATATTTACAGGAAATGAACAAGAATGTATTGCGTCATTACGATATCATGACTGTGGGAGAGATTCCTTTTGTCACGCCAGAAGACGGATTAAAATATGTTGGAGAAGACCGAAATGAGCTGGACACCCTCTTCCATTTCCAAGTAGCCGACGATATGCCAGATTGGGATATGCTTCAATATAAAGATATCCAGAAGAAATGGTTTGAAGGAATGTTCAGCAAAGGCTGGAACTCGCAATTCCTGAACAATCATGATCATACAAGACAGGTGACAAGGTACGGAAACGATGGCGAGTATCGTGTGGAATCCGCAAAACTGCTCGCAACAATGGTGCATACGCTGCCTGGAACGCCTTATATTTTTCAGGGTGAAGAGATCGGTATGACTGGTGTAGATTTCAATTCTATTGATGATTATCAGGATATCGCTATGAGAAACAAATACGAAGAGGAAGTCGGGAAAGGAAGAAATCCCGATGAAGTTTTAGAAGAGTTGAAGCCGTTAAGCCGGGATAATTCCAGAACCCCCGTGCAATGGGACGCAACAGAAAATGCGGGCTTTACAGATGGTGAACCATGGATTGCTGTCAATCCAAATTACAAAGAAATCAATGTAGAGAAAGCATTGGAGGACCCTGATTCGATCTTTTACTATTACCAGAAGTTGATCGAGCTTCGAAAAAACAATGATGTCATGGTATATGGTGATTATGAAGATTTGTCTGATGGTGATGAACATCTTTATATGTATACGAGGAGCTTGGACGGTGTCACCTGGCTAGTAGTATTGAATCATTCCGATGAAAATAACAGAATGACCTTACCTGAGGAAAGTTTGAACGCAGAGCTTAAGATCATGAACTACAAGGATGTTTCTCCGGAAGTAGCTGACCGCGATACGACCCTTCGACCACATGAAGCAAGGATCTATCAATATCAAACATCAAAATAATCCAACTTCAATAAGGGAGCGACTCTAGCGCAATGCTTGATCTTCCGCACTTCAACAAATCAGCAAATTAACAATGCTGATCACAGATTTTTTTTGCGGAGATGGAAAGCATTGAGGAGTCCTCCCTTTTTCCTTATATTGGATGTTCAAATTGCTTCACAAATGAGTGAAACGTTTAAACATGCTTATTTTAAATATTGGATTTCAGGCTAAATTCACTCCCTTTCCGCAAGCCTTCTCACATACACAGGATGTGTTGGCTTCGACGTTCACCATAGGACATGGTGGTTTTCAGTCGAAGATCCTTTAAAAATGCGGGGGTCTTACCTGGATCGCTTTTCCTGCAGAGGTATCGCGAATTTCGCTCAAAATAATTTTCAATAAAAGTCAACCAAGGTTTTTTATTTAAAAATCGAATATTGAATCCCCGTTCACCTCTTCATCTTCTTTCAAACGCTTAGAGGACACGTCTTGGATAGGCTGTGGACTCGGTTTATCAACTTTCACCGTTCTAGGCGCTGACGGTTTTTGGTCCGCAGATTCCAACAACAAGTCGCAATATGCTTTGATCGCACTCAGTTCACTCTGAACTTGACTTGAAGATGAACTCTCATCAACCTCTCCTTTAATAGATTCAAGGCGGTCAATCATTTTCTGGACAACTAAACTGGATTGTATACTCAAGAGAATCCCTCTTTCTTCACATCATTCTTTCCTCATTATAAAGGGCTTCTCCCGTCTAGCACAACATAAGTGGAAAATATCACACTACTTCTGCTTTTATGATGTATCCCAAAGCACATGTCTCTTCAGTCGGTAAAACACATACACACTTCGGTTGAGAATGACTGCTTCAAGCTTTCTGACTCCAACAAACGGTACACGATCGGGAAGAGATCCATTTTGCTTATCGTTCAAACCGTGGTGATTAATACGTACAATACTCATAAGTGCAAGCCATACCACTAAACAATACGTAACGATTTCGCTCATCATGAAACCTATACCCCTTTCTCCCTCATCAATTGAATGGGTTCCGAAACAAACATCCACCTCCTCATTCCCGGAACTTATCATCTTATTCATTTATGAATCCAAGTATACGTAATGGTTGTCTCAATGTTTGTCACAATCTGAAAGCCAGAACAAAGAAATTATCTACAAAAAACTTTGAGATTTGCCAATGCAGGTCAAAGTCTTCTATCAATCTTCCCTTCTTCTATTAGAATTCAATCGGATTAACACAAGTTAAGACGTAATATCGGTTATGAAACTTTTGAATAACTAAAATAAAAAGAATGGAAGTCACAACGGGCGTTTTTCATGAACCCATTGTCGCTTCCATTCTTCTAGATGTTTATACCTTTTGGATGAATTTCTGTCTGATATATTCGATTCTTTTTCGATTAACGCCTAAATCTGTATATCCGACTCGGGATGCTGCCCGGACATCGATGATTTTTTTGCTCTCATCAATTAAAAATTCCAAATCGGAAACGACCTTCAGCCACTTTGACTTGCACTCAGCTCGAATATAATCCTTCGCTTCTTCTACCACCTTCGTCCCGCTCATGTTGTTAAGTACTTTCAATATTGTTTCATAGGCATGATCAGAAGAACTGTTGTATGAGATAGGCGAGATATTATGCTTTTCACCAGCACTTTGGGATGACACACAATTTGGAGAGGATGGACAAGCTTCCAAGCTTTTTTTATCATTCATTCTATCTCCTCCTTCACACACCCCTATTTCCCTCCTTACCACTTTAATAATCTCATACACAATGAATTTAATCTTCGCAACAAACGTTATATTGATGTAACGGAGTGTTAATCGATATTTACAGGAAAAGAGGTTTAAACAAGCTGTTATTGTGATATTGAAATAATACATTGACAAAGGAGGTTTTACAAAATGGAAAAACCTATTGTAAGAGAATATGTTAATGATGAAGAGTTGAAGAATGATGTGAAAGACTTGCAGAACAGAGGATTAAATAAAGACGATGTGTACGTAATCTCACATGATGATGACCGGACGAACAGGGTAGCTGGCAGTGCAGATGCCAACACGGTCGGAGTTAAGGAAATGGGACTTGATACAGCTGTCGGAAATATATTCAATAAGAAGGGTGACGAGTTGAGAGCGAAGTTAAAAGAAATGGGATTCTCCCAACTTGAAGCTGATCAATATGAGGAAAGACTTGATGAAGGAAAAATCCTCATGTTAGTAACAGATCACAAAAAGGTACAAGACTGGGTATAGTTTAGGTATATCGATAAGAGGCTGCCCCCAAATGGACAGCTTCTTTTTCTTTGCTCTATTTTTTGAGGTTTTTTTCGTAACCTTTGTTGCTCTTGCACTTAAGAAAGTATAAAATACTTTCTTAAGTATAAGGGCAACTAACGCTCGACCTACAAAAGGCTTGGTCTCGCTAAGTTTTCTTTAAAAATTGTTGATTTCCGCTCCAGGATGCTCGCTTTCCGCGGGGCGTGCGGTGAGCCCACAGGAGTCTGCTCTCCATCAACTTTACACAAGGTGTTTTTTAAAAATGACTCAAAAGCAACAATTTTTTAGAAAAGAGTCTTTGAAATTCAACCCTTTAATAGATTGCAAAAACGATGGTCAGTTCTTCTGTATCGAATTTCAAGGGTAACAACAAGAGTTTCGCTGCATCCGCAATAGAAACTTCGTTTACCACTCGAGGGGTTGTGATGTCTACTGTAATGTCTGCATTCGCTAATTGTGTTGCAATATTGCCAGCGAGGATATTACCCAACTCCCCGATGAAAGAATCAAGCATCTCACCTTCAAATGGCATCCCATACATTTGATTCCCGCATTCTCCAAAAAAAGTTTTTGACGCAATGAAAAGGAGTGAACCATTGATCTCTTTTTCAAGACCTATGATGACACCTGCTTGTTGTGGATCCTTATATTCGAACTTGATTTCGCTTTGAGGCTTTCCCATTTCGAACTCCATTGGTATGACCGTCTTTATGACGCCGATTGCCCCATTCAGTAAACTCGTGATATGTTGTGCTGCCGCCATCGTCATCGACCGAACCCCCAAAGCGAATGATTTCCCTTTATATCGGCTTTTTTCTTTTAAATTAAAGGAAATCAATAAAAAACTACTGATCGAGTCAGTAGTTTTTAACAGCCATCAACGTCACAGGATGTTCCGTCATATGCATCGGATGTGCTGTTTTGTTTATTCAATTCTTCTTCAATGATTTCTGACAGGCGGTCTGCGGGATATAAACCTTGTATCTTCCGGTCACCGATGAAAAATGTGGGAACCGCTCTGATATCTTTCTGTACTGCTGTCCTTAACGCTTCTTGATGTTGTTCCTTATATGTTCTCGAATCAAGCACCTTACGATATTCCGTACCATCCAAGCCAACCTCTTCAGCAAGATCTACCAGAATATCTATTTGGCCAATATCCTTTCCTTCTACAAAAAACGCTTTTAATATTCTATGATTATACTCGTTTGCTTTTCCTTGTTCCTTCGCATATTGGAATCCTTCAAATGGCAAATGAGTTCTTGGTTGAACGGGTGGAAGGTTCATCTCCACGCCTAGTTTTTGAGAAATCGGCTTGACCGATTGATGCCAGGCATTCCGGATATAGTCTGAATCGGGATCAAGCGTGGGCGTCGGATCCGGCCGCAGTTCGTACGGCATCCACTCGACTTCAACATCCTTGCCTTCCATCGCTTCTGCTAGCGGTACCTCCGCTAAATAACAGAACGGTCATACATAATCAGAATAGATTTCTATTTTCAAAGTCATCATATACCTCCTTATCCGTTGATAACATTGCCTCTAAAGAAAACTCGGGCTTTGCCAAGCCTTTTGCGCAGGCTGAGCTTTATTTCCTTGAAAAAGCAATTGGTTTTCCTTCGTACGGTGTATTGCTTCAGAAGCCACCAGCTTGTGCGCTTATATTGAAGAAAGTATTTTATACTTTTTAATTTGGAAAAAGGATTGACCTACAATTGGCCAACCCTTTCCAAATTTACCGCAGGGGTTTCAGCGCTTTTGAAACTTTTGCAACCCGCTCTCCAAGACGACCTGCCATGACCAGGTCAACTTCCTTCGGTTGTTCTCCCCCTTGTGGTCCCGCGATCGTCGATGCAGAATAAGGGGATCCCCCATTCGCCTCTGCAGTCAATTGTTCTGGGTTTTGACCATATGGTAATCCAACATAGATTAACCCAAAATGCATGAATGGTACGAAAGATGTAAGGGCTGTCGCTTCTTGACCACCATGGACAGACCCTGTACTCGTAAACACAGCCGTTGCCTTACCCTCAAGTTCACCGTTCATCCACAATCCACCTGCTGAATCAAGGTATTGTTTCATTTGTGCAGGCATTGAACCATAACGTGTCGGGATTCCCCAAATGATTCCGTCAGCCCACCTCAAGTCGTCATGAGTTGCTTCTGGTACATCGGACTGCATTTCTTGTGCCTTTACATAATACTCCTGAGAAGACATCGCATCCTTCACTTCTACAAACTCTTTCACCCGAACAAGTTTCACTTCAGTATCTTCTACTCGACTTGCTCCTTCTGCAACCGCCTGAGCCATTTGGTAGATATGTCCATAGGCACTGTAATAAGGAATCAAAATTTTCGTTGCCATTTAAACATCACTCCTCTAAAATTTCGTCTGTTTATAAATTCCCATACCTGATTGAAGTTAATCGTATTTCTATAAATTTATACTAGTTTCGTATATCTTGAATTCGAGATATATGTCGTAAAGAAAACTTGGCAAAGCCAAGCCTTAGGCGCAGGCTGAGCCATTAGTTGCACTTATACTGAAGAAAGTATTTTATGCTTTCTTTAAGTGTAAAGAAAACTTGGCATAGCCAAGCTAAAATCAATTCCTTCCCGCAGCGTATTTCCCAAGCTCTTTCAACAACCGGATTGCCTCTGTTTTTTCGTCCTCTGTAATGCCGCTTAAAGCTTGTTTCAACACTTCTTCATGCGAAGGGAAAATATCTTCCATCAACGCCTTTCCTTTTTCCGTCAAAAAGGCATATGTGATTCGTCGATCTTTTTCACACGCTTTTCTTTCTAAGTATCCTTTTTCCTCTAATTTATCGACGACGTACGTGATACTTCCACTTGCCAATAAAATTTTTCCGCCGATTTTTTGTAAAGGATGGGGTCCTTTATGGTAAAGAAGTTCAAGTACTCCGAATTCAGTCAAATTCAGACCAAACCTTTGTATATCTTTCCGAGCCACCTCCATTATCGATTGATATGCGCGGGAAAGTACAACGAATAGTTCCAATGATGAGTCTTTCATATGTGCTGAATCTCCTTTGAGAAATTATCTCGAATTCGAGATAATTATAACGTTCTTCTTTTTGTCCTGTCAAAATATATGATACTCTTTTTACCCTGATTCAGGTAATGAATAAGTTTATTTGTTCAGGAAATTTTTCAAGTGAATTTTGCGACACCCCAGCAGGAAAAGCGCACCAGACAAGACCCCGCAGCGGTTAAGGTTCGACAAACGTCGAAGCCACCACATCCTGTGGAAGTTAGCGAAGAGGCTTGTCGATCACCCACGGAAAGGGAGTGAAGTTCATAGATCCCAATAATATATACATGTCTGTTAAATAAAGAGGAAGAGCTTCGATAAGCCCCTCCCCATTTTAAACTTATGCACCTGCTGATTGAGGTTTCTGCTCAGATTCATTACGTTTGATGAAAAACTGTAAAGCGAATAGGCCGATGAAGATAGCTAGACCATATAAGTCTGTAGAACCTTCTGGATAAATCAACATGATACCTGCAGCGAGTGCCACAATCCGCTCAACCCAATGTGTTTTTCTCATCCAATATCCGATCATTGCCGCTCCAATTGCAATCATACCTAGTACGGATGTGAAGACGATCCACAGGGTCTGATCCCACGTCGTATCGATCATCATCAACTCGGGGGAGTAGACGAATATATACGGGATGATGAAGGCCGCTATGGCCAGTTTTGCCGAATTGACCCCGGTCCTGAGCGGCTCGCCGCCAGAGACCCCCGCAGCTGCGAAGGCAGCCAGAGCTACCGGTGGTGTAATGTCTGCTATTATTCCAAAGTAGAAGACGAACATGTGGGCAGACAATTCAGGTATATCCAGGGCTAATAATGCTGGTGCAGCAATCGTCGCAGTAATGACATAGTTTGCTGTCGTTGGGGAGCCCATACCCAGGATGATCGAGGCCACCATCGTAAAGAATAGTGTAAAGAATAGGATGCCGTTCGATAAATCGATCAAACCTCCTGCCATTTTCAACCCTAGGCCTGTCAGGGTTACAACACCGACGATTATCCCTGCACAAGCTGTTGCTGTCGCGACGCCAATTGCAGTACGGGCACCATTGATCAAAGCTTCAGCAAAATCCTTCGGTCCCATCCGTGTTTCTTTATTGATCGCTCCGACCATGATACAGGAAACAATCGACCAGAGTGCAGCACGTGTAACACTCATCCCAGACATCAGCAATATGACAACAACGAAAATCGGTGCTAAAAGATAGATCTTTTTCAACACTTCTTTCCGGTCCGGCATTTCCTCTTTACTAAGGCCCTTCAACCCGATCTTCTTCGCCTGGAAATGGGTCATGATCCAAATTCCCGTAAAATAAAGCAAAGCTGGAATCGCGGCCGCCTTTGCGATTTCCCAGTACGTGATACCTCCACCGATGAATTCAACCATTAAAAAGGCTGCTGCCCCCATGATCGGTGGCATTAACTGACCTCCTGTAGACGCTGCGGCTTCTACTGCTCCCGCAAATTCTTTCCGATAACCTAGTTTCTTCATCATCGGAATCGTAAAGGAACCTGAAGTTACGACATTTGCGACAGAGCTTCCGGAAATCGTCCCTTGAAGCGCACTAGAGAAAATTGCAACCTTCGCTGGGCCACCGGTACGTCTGCCTGTCAGAGCAACAGCTAGATCATTGAAATATTGTCCAACTCCAGTTTTTACTAAAAACGCTCCGAATAGTAAGAACAGGAAAATGAACGTGGATGAAACTTTCAATGGTGTTCCAAGAATCCCTTCCGTCGTAAAGAACATTGTACGGATGATCCGTTCGATTCCAATTCCACGATGCTGCAGGAACCCGGGCATGATCGGTCCTAAATAAGCGTAAGACAAGAAGACCACCGCAATAATCGTAATCGGAAGACCGACTACCCTGCGTGTCGCTTCTAGTACGAGTACGATCGCAAGCACTCCCACCAGAAGGTCGATCGTTTCAAGTCGTCCGACCCTTTGTACGAGTTCGTTGATATTCATAGGCCAATACAAGCCTACCACTACACTTAGCAACGCCAATATTCCATCCAGCCACGTAATCTGGAACTTCCGTTTTGCATCCTTCAAACGGTTCTTTTTTGAGGCTGGGAATAGTAAAAAAGCTAACGCCAAAGCAAATCCCAGGTGAATGGATCGGTGAACCTGTGGTGAAAAGCGAACTAATGTCGATGTATATAATTGATATAAAGAAAAGCTTAAAAGTAGAATGATGACGACCCAACCAAGAATTCCTTTCAATTTACGGTAACCGGCTTCAGGATCGTATTTTGCCATCATTTGCTCTAATTCTTCATCTGTAACCTGCTGATCTTTTTTCAATCCTTTTTCATCCAAAAATCTCATCTCCTTTCAGCCGTTGCCATAGATTCATAGGTTGAACCTTCAAACGGATCCAGCTGCCTGATTTGACAACCTGATCCAAAGGGAACCTATCATTGTTTAGAATCAATGTATGATTTGCTATTACTTGTCCGATTCGAACATCAATATAAGGAAAAATCCTATTCATATTGGTAATGTAATAGGTCCCGTCCTTTTCAACGAACTTTTCCTCCCCCGTAGCATTAGATGGCATGCCGATGGCGAAGTTTTCATAAGCTAGTTCTGTTTGAACGATTTCTTTGTTTTCATTGATTTCATATGTTTCCATCACGGGTGTTTTATGCACCGAGTGGGTATATTGAATGTGAAAACCAGCATTCTCTTCTACCTTCACATACGCAAGGACCTTCCCGCTATTTTCGAAAGATATGGCTAATACTTTTCCATAAGGTATAAGTACTATTAAAATAAGCCCGATCATGACAATCAAGCTGCTCAAAATCTTCGTATATTTTTTCATCATCCAACACATCCGGACAAAGCCAATGATATAAGGAAGGCTGACTCAATCAGTATGTGACGTCACCCATAAACAAGGGATGGAATGGTGTCACACTTCGGTTTTGAGCCAGCCTCATTCACTCACTAGGTTATTATTTCAAGCCTTCTTCTTTAAAATATTTCTCTGCACCTGGGTGAAGATCGATTCCGACACCATCAAGGGCTTTTTCTGGGCTGATCAACTTACCTTTTGCATGCTTGACGCCATCAACATTGTCAAAGAACGCTTTTGTCAAGTTGTAAACAGCGTCTTCACTCAAATCTGCACGTGCTACAAGCATCGCTAATACAGCAACAGTTTCCACATCTTCTTCAAGTCCATATGTGCCTGCAGGAATCGTGTCTTCTGCATAGAATGGATACTTGTCGCTAAGTTCTTTTGCTTTGTCAGCAGCTACTGGAACAATACGAACCGGCTTTTGAGCAGAAAGTCCTTCCACTGCTCCGGTCGGTGCACCTGATGTAATGAAGGCTGCATCGATATCGCCATCCTGCATCAGTTCAGTAGATTCATCAAATGCAAGGTTTTCGACTTTGATATCATCAAGCGTCAATCCATGGATCTCAAGGATCTGTTTCGCATTTTCTGCTGTTCCACTTCCAACATCACCAATGGAAACCCTTTTCCCTTTCAGATCTTCCACAGACTCGATGTCACTATCTTTCAAAACTACGATTTGAATTGTTTCAGGGTATAATGTACCGATAGCTTGTACATTATCAGTTGCTGAATCTTCGAACATGAGTTTTCCATCGACTGCATAACTCGCAATGTCCGTTTGGGTGAATGCTAAATCAGCTTCCCCATCTTGAAGGGTTTGCATATTTTCTACAGAAGCTCCAGAAGCCTGTGCTGAAACTGTTTTCTCTGTGTTGTCAGACATGATCGTTGCAATTTCCCCGCCAAGTGGATAATATGTACCACCCGTACCGCCAGTCAGCATGCTGATTTCTTCTGGGTCAGCGTCTGCTCCGCCGCCAAGTGATCCACAGCCTGCCAATACCATTGCAAGAGCTAGCAAGCTGACGAATGCAAGCGAGATTTTTTTAAACATCATGTATAACATCCCCCTTTTCGAATGTATAATCATACTTATTTTACCATAGTAAATAGTACAAGAGTAGGAAAAAAATTAATTTTTATCAATAATTTGAATCTTTTGATAGTTTCAAATGCCAATTAATAAGTAAAGGACGTTGAAGAATGCTGCTTTTCGCAAAAACAAATGTCCAGGGCATAGAGGTATTAGATGAGAGCACAACCTGGGATAAATCGAAACGGGATGAAGCGACCAAACCTCTTTCTTTTTCATAATAGTCGAGGAGGATATCGGCTGCTTTAAATGTTTCACTTGTGCCGTTTTGGATAAGGACCATTGCTAACAAAGACCCTTGATGGTTCATTGCCGCTCGGATCGGCGTCCATGTCAGTTTTCCTTCTTGTATAGGTGATTTCTTATGTAACTGTTCAATTCTGTTTCGATCTTGGTTTGCAATCGCCCTTTCCCAAGAAGGGTCAAAAATCAATTTATCACCCATCGGTTTGTCCTTTCTATTCGTGAAATTAAATGGATGTTTTCGCAAACTTTGTTGCTCTTGCACTTAAAGAAAGTATAAAATACTTTCTTCAGTATAAGGGCACTAAGGCTCGACCTACAAAAGGCTTGGTCTCGCCAAGTTTTCTTTAAAAGTGGTTGATTTCCGCTCCAGGATACTCGTTTTCCGCGGGGCGTGCGGTGAGACCACTCGTCGCTTGCGACATGGAATGGTCTCACCTGTCCCGCTGAAAAAGAAAGAGGGATTGAAACGGTCCGCCCTTTCTCCACTGGAATTATCCAACTTCCATTTCCAGTTCTTCTATCCGTTTTTCAAGGTATTTTGTATCTTTTTGCGCATGGAAGGTTTCTGATTTTTCGACAATGACGGCTGTATTATACTCAGGGATCCCTGCGTATTGCTCATAAACCCCTTTTGGAATGAGGACATTTCCTTCAGGCCAATGCACCTGGATGTTGCCGGGTTTCACATCGACAAATCGAGCTTTCCCATGGAATAATCCATGTTTGTTATAAACAACGATTGCATCCCCCTGCTCGATTCCGTATTTTTTTCCGTCTTCTTCATTCATCAAAACATCATAACGTTCCGCCTGATTGAACGGGTCCTGATCGGAATAGATCATGGAATTGAATTGCTTGCCTCGTCGCGTGGTCACATAAAAGTGTCCTTCAGCTTTGCGGAGCTCTGGAAGTTCCATCGCGATCAGATTACCTTTCCTATCAGATGTCGGGCATACACCATCTTCACAAAGCCAGGCTCCGCCCCATTGGAATACATCACCTTTCTCTTTCAATTGCTGGATTCCATCATAATTCGGAGCCGCTTCAGCAATTTCTTCACGGATTTCCTGCGCATCGTTAAAATCAATAAGGTGTGCTCGTTCAGGGCTTACGCGCTTTGCCAAATCCACGTAGATTTCCCACTCGGAGCGCGCTTCTTCTATTCGAGGACCTTTGATTTCCGGTGAAAAGTATACCATTCGTTCCGTAGAAGTCGAAGTTCCTCCTCCAGGTTGCTCATATCGGGTCATTGCTGGTAGTACGATCACTGCTTCTTTCGCATCAACAAAGGTGGATGTATTGAAAATGATATCCTGATGTACACGTATATCAACGCTTTCCAGGCACTGCTTGACAAAATCAGGGTTCGGCATCGTCTCGAGGAAATTCCCCCCTGACATGTAGTAAAGCTTCAATTTTCGTTCATGCTCTTCTGGAAGCAAAGCATTTTCAAGGGAAACACCGACAATATCACCCTGCCATCTTGGTATATCGAATCCCCATACCTTTTCAACACGCTCAACGTTTTGATCAGTGAATCCGCCTCCTGGTAGAACGAAAGGATCAGCACCCATCTCTCCAGAACCCTGGACTCCGGAATGCCCGCGAATCGGCATGACACCGCAATGTTCTCTTCCTAAAAATCCTTGTAAAAGTGCAAGGTTGGCAACTTGCGACACATTATCCGTGCCGAAGCGATGCTGTGTCAAGCCCATCGACCAGACGAATACAGCAGAATCTGATTTTGCTAATACGATTGCAAGCTCTTCGATTCGTTCTTTTGATAGTCCGGACGATTTTTCAAGGGTCTCCCAATCATAGGACTGGACTTTTTCTTTCAGTTCATCAAGGCCATTGACATGCTCCCGTATGAAATCATGGTTGATTGCAGAGCCTGGTGCTTTCTCTTCCATCTCGAACCAGTGCTTCATGATCCCATGCATGAAGGCAATGTCACCGCCAATATTAACCTGGTAAACGTCATCCGCAATTTTTGTACCAAATAAAGCTGACTCAGCAATCGAAGGAATCCAATATTTCTCCATGGATGGTTCGTAGTAAGGGTTGATGATGATGATTTTCGTCCCTCTGCGTTTCGCTGCGTACATATATTTTGTTGAAACTGGCTGGTTATTAGCTGCAACAGAACCCCAGAACACAAGGACATCGGTTCCGATCCAATCTTTATAATTACAGCTGGAAGCGCCGATCCCTAGTGACCTGGTCAATGCAGTTTTTGAAGGTGAGTGACAGATTCGTGAGGCATTATCGATGTTATTCGTACCTAAGAAACGTGCAACCTTCGCTGCCGTGTAATACGATTCATTCGTTATACCACGTGATGTCAAATAGAATCCGTACTGTTTCGGGTCAAGTTTCTTCATTTTCTCTGCCACCAGGTCAAGAGCGTCATCCCAGGAAAGGCGGCTGAACTTCTTTTCACCCGGCTTTCGAATCAATGGATAGGGAATCCTTCCTAGTTTCCGTAATTCTGTACTACTCTTTTTCCTTAGCTCATCAACATCTGCGTGGATGACTTCAGGCTTCATCTCAGGCATCGTATTCAATCGTAAAACATTCAACCTTGTCGTACACAAATGTGGTCCTTGTAACGTTTGGTCCTGTAAACCGGCAACTCCAAGGGCGCAGCCATCGCAAACGCCTTGAGTCAAAATTCGTGTTGCATAAGGAAGATTGTCTTTGTTTTCCCATGCAACTTTTACCGTATCCCGTATGTGATGCGGCTTTATTTTACCCAATCCGAATGGAACTTTGCTCACCCATAAGGATGGGTCGGGATTCTTTTTCAGTTTCATCGGACCAGTGTGTTTCGTCTTCCCCATTTAATTTCACCTTCCCCAATCACCCAAAGATGACCAATTTTATAGTTTAATAGTATTATGAAAGCGGATTCAATTCAACATTGTCACACTGTTATTCAGTTATCGCTTGTTTATCGTATCAGATTCTCGGAGAAAATTGTCAGTATATGTCCTTTCTTATAAAAGGAGTTCGGTTCAATACTGTTGAAATTAGTTATCAGATTACATAAAAGGAGTCGCTAAGAATGAGGGAAAGTTATAAACTGCGCAATGAGGATTGGTTGGAACGTGCCACGATCCTTGAAATCCAAAAAGTGATGAACAATGGTGAGCTGTCTTCATTGCAGCTTGTAAGCCGTTGTCTGGAATATATCGCAAAAAACAACCATGCCTCGGCGAATTTAGATGCTGTACTTGAAGTGAATCCAGAGGCATTGCAAATTGCGGAAGCTCTGGATGCAGAACGGAAACTGAAAGGGATGAGAGGTCTTCTGCACGGGATCCCAGTCCTTTTAAAAGATAATATCGGTACAGCAGACTTGATGCATACGAGCGCCGGATCACTTGCACTCGCGGACCACTATGCTGAAGAAGATGCGACAGTCGCACTGAAACTCCGTAAAGCCGGTGCTGTCATTTTAGGTAAAGCGAATATGACAGAGTGGGCGAATTTCATGAGCATGTCGATGAAAAATGGGTACAGCTCCAGAGGTGGGCAAGTACTCAATCCGTATGGAAGTCATTTTGATGTCGGGGGTTCAAGCTCCGGCTCGGCGGTTGCCGTATCGGCACATTTCTCTACACTTGCCATCGGTACTGAAACTTCCGGCTCAATCCTAAGCCCTGCAAGTCAGAACAATGTTGTCGGGATCAAGCCGACAGTGGGACTTATCAGCCGTGCTGGGATCATCCCGTTGTCACACAGTCAAGATACTGCTGGACCGATTGCGCGTTCTGTAACTGATGCAGTAATCTTGTTAGGGGCATTGACAGGGCAGGATCAAAAAGATAGAATCACCCAAACAAGCATCGAGCGGGGCTATCGCGACTACACCTCTTTTTTGAATGCAAATGCGCTTCATGGCGCAAGAATCGGTGTAGCCCGCACCCTTTATATCGATATTCTCCCTGAACCGCAACGGAAGGTGATGGACAAAGCGATCGAGGATATTCGGGATGCGGGCGCCACGATCGTTGAACTTGAATCGATTTCTCCGATGGAGTCTGATCAAACGTGGGATTACAACGTCCTAAGGTATGAATTCAAATCTGATCTGAATGCGTATTTGAGTAAATTGCCGTCCACCTCTCCAGTCCACTCTTTATCAGATGTGATCCGGTTTAATGAGGAGAATCAGGATCGTGCATTGAAATATGGCCAAGATATCCTGATTGAATCAGATAAGACATCAGGTACATTGACAGAACCAGAATATATTGAAAGTCGATTGCGTGACCTGCAGCTTTCCCGGACAAGGGGAATCGATGTGGTAATGGCGGAGCATCAACTGGATGCCCTCCTTTTTCCTAACTCAAATGGTGCAGGGGTCTCCGCTAAGGCAGGTTACCCATCCATCGCTGTACCTGGAGGCTTTACAGAAGAGGGGCAGCCTGTAGGAGTAGTATTCTCTGGCCTTGCATACAGTGAACCTTCCTTGATTGGTCTGGCATATGCGTATGAACAAGCGACGAAACATCGTAAGCCGCCGGAGTTGACGTGAGGAGACCTTTTTTTTCGAGTCTCCTCGTTTTTTGGAGGTTCACTTCATAGCACTTCAATCGGATCATCAATATTGATTGTGCCGGTCTTTTTTACGGATGCATAAACACCGAAGATCTGTTTGTTTTCTTTGACGACGGTCTTTAGAACGTTCGTATCGACTTCCTGGGTTTTGGAGTCAACATTTACGTAAGCACAGCGTTCACAGCCTTTTTCAACATGCAGGATTACATCATTTATCTTGATGTCTTTGCCGATCCAAGATTCTTCTGCAAAAGGTTTTGCCTCCCCAAAATCCATTACCAGATTCGGGCGGAAACGCAGCATATCCATTTCCTCCCGATTACATAACTTTTTCAGTTCTTTCAACGATTCTTTGCTCGTAAGCAATAACGGCGAATCCCAATATGAGGGCCCTGTGCTGTCCGGATCAGTATGTACCAAAGAGATACTCATCCCTGCTTTATCCTCAAGATCCTTTTGTACATTCATGTCATCTTGCTCAAAACGCTGGCCATCTTTTATGAATACGAGTGTGCCCTCTTCTTCTAGTTTCACATCGTAATCCAATAGGAATGGTGAATCCGGGATTGTGAGATGGTTTCCTGGCTTATCACTCTTTTCCCATGCGAATACCCTGTCCCCTCCCACCCCATATTCATGGACTCGGACTGCTGATAAAAATTCACCTTGCATGGATTTTACGGGATAACGGATCAAATCTGTCACTGTACCTGCATGCATAATGAATGACCTCCCATTTTTTCTTTATTGTTTACTATACTGAACAACTTTACGAATTCCTTCAATATTGAAAAAAGGACCGCCTCATTCGAAAGAGGTGATCCTCGTAATTACGATTGCAACCGTTGCTGGAATTTTTGGACGGGTGGTGCGAACAATTGGACAAGTGGGCCGATCGTGAATGTGACGATCAATGTCCCAAACCCTATCGGCCCGCTGAAAAGAAATGCGACTACAAGGGCAGACAATTCCCCGATCGTTTTTGCAACACCCATACTGACACCCAATCGTTTCTGGATGGCTAACATGAGTTTATCAATCGGGATAAGAGGAAATTTCGCTTGCAAATAAACTGAAATTCCAAAAGCTATGATGACCATCCCGACAGCAAATATAATGATTTGTTGAACCAATCCACTCGTATTGAATTGATCAAAAACCACGAGCAGCCAACTGTCAATGAATACTCCTGCTAAAAAGATCGTAATGACAGCAAGAACGTCAGGACGTGCCCGTAAAAGGATTGCATTCAATATGATCAACACGACGCCTACAATGAACACCCAGCTTCCGACGGTCAAACCAATCGTTTTCGAGAGACCGACATTGAGCGCATCCCAGGCACCTGTTCCTAATTCGGCTTTTATCGTTAAACTGACCCCAAGTGATATCAAACTTAGTCCAAGCACAAAACTTATCAGACGTATGATGAATGATTTCATGATGTCTCCCCCAACTTGAAAATTCATTTATCCATCATACCACGTTTGGCTTGAAGAAGGAATCACACTATTGCATTCCTCAATCTGATCATCGAAAAGCTTAACGTGGACCTCGGAATTTCATTTCGTACCGATTTCAAGGTCGGTAGACACCGTAGTTCGATCCCTTCTTTTTCAAGCAGCAGAGGTAACCCTTCCAGTCTTTTGACAGAGGTAGGAACCACCGTTGAACGGGAGGTGTAATAACCTGCGTTACGATCAAAACACTTAAACGATTTCCCATTAAACATATATTGATAGAGAACCGCGCTCTTCCACCGCTCCACCCAACCTTTTTCAATTACGATGACCATCCTTGTATCCACTTTGTACGCCTGGATATCTTCATTGGTGGTGTGGGCGTTTTTCCAAAATGCGATTCTCGGACAGTTTCTCGGGAACAAATAGAGCGGACTGTGCGCTTTGTCAATCGCCCAAACATAAGGGGGCTCCTCCAGAAAGGAAGGTGATTTTCGCGGATGGAACTCTTTGATTTGCCCTTCTTCACTAAAGTGATAATATTCGCTCAAGCTTCTCTTTCCTCAATCGTCGAAAGATGTTCAGAACAATTGAGAAGCTGAATTTCCCAATTTTCATCTGCAAACTTGAAAATCGATACGGATGTATTACCAAAACGGCATCTTTCAAAATCATTTTTCAAGTGCGTGAACAAATGATTGAGCAGAGCGCCATGGCTGACCACGATGATTCGGTCGACAGGATGTTTATGTTGCACCTCTTCTATGAAGGACTGAATTCTTGCAACTATGCTTTCTTCTTTTTCAAATTTCAGGTCAAGATCCTTCCAGTTCTCACCCCAACGTTCAATCCGCTCCTCCTCATTCGTGCCTTCCATTTCTCCCCAATGCAGTTCCCGGAGTCTTTCATCTGTTTGCACTGGAAGGCTCAGAACTTCCCCGACTGCTTCTGCTGTCGTTTTTGCACGGCTCAGGTCACTCGAATAGATCGTATCCCATTCTTCTCCTTCAAACCGCCGCCCCAATGCTTTCGCTTGTAGTATTCCTTCTTCATTAAGAGGAATATCCGATTGCCCTTGAGCTCTTGCTTCTAGATTCCAATTCGTAACCCCATGTCTGATGAATGCGATTGTTGTCATATTGAACCCTCCCTGAAAAATTAGCAGAATCGTTATATTCTCTATGGAATAGCAAATCCCTTTTATTTTAAAGGCTGTTTTCGCAAAGCTGTCCGAACTTGATCCATCTTCGGACACTGTTTCACTTTTTGCTCCTTTTCCTGTCCGAACTTAACCCGACTTCGGACAACTTTTCACCTTTTTTCCCTCTACCTGTCCGAACTTGACTCAGCTTCAGACAGCCTTTCTCTTTCTACTCCTCTTCCTGTCCGAACTTCCCGTGGCTTTCTCTCTCACAAAACCAAAAAGAAAAAACCTGCGAATACCGAGGTTCTTTCTAGCCTGTCTTCACTTGATTTTTACCATTTCGTTTTGCAGAGTACAAGAGTTTGTCCGCTTTTTCAAAAAACGCTTCTTTTCCCATGCCTGTTTCGTATTCGTTAACCCCTATGCTGACAGTCACCCTTGAGCCTTCCAATACACGGAAAGAAATACCTTCGATTTTACGTCGGATCCCTTCAATCAATATGATCGTTCTTTCCATCGGTTTTCCGACAAAAAGTACGATGAATTCCTCTCCACCATAACGTGCAGCAAAATCATCACTGGTGATCTCCTTCTGAATCAATTCTGCGATTTGTTTCAACACCTCATCACCAGCACGATGTCCATAGGTGTCATTGACTTGTTTGAAATTGTCGAGGTCGAAGATTGCCATCTGGATTGAAAAATGATACTGCGAATGGTGCGCAAGCAGTTCGTTTAAGTATTGATGGAATGAGATCTGGTTATACATTCCGGTTAAGGAATCGGTTTTCGACAGCTTTTCCATCAGTGTATTTTTCACAAGCAGATCCTGTTGGTCTTCTATTGACTGCCGATAATGTTCTGTCAACTCTAATCCTCTTTCAGTGATTCCGATAACGGCAAGGGCTGCAATCGATAGCATCGCCAGTAATGTGAAATGTTCGATGACGCCGATACTACTCCTCAACATAGGGTCGATGACCGAAAGTATAGAATAGCTGACAATGGTCAACACAGTCGTGTATATGATGATCTTCTTCTTGAAATAAGCGCCAGAAGTAAGAATAGGTAAAAACAAAGCCGCTTTCACTATGATCAAGTCGGGCCGGCTGTAGATGAAATTAAGTGCAATCAAAAGTCCGGCTGTGATGACGATAAAATCTCTTACAGGATTGTCCAACCGGACTGCAACCTCTGAACCTATGACAATTAAAGCACCGATTACGCCTGGAATGGCTACGAAATAGATCAGGTACTCTCCTAATGGAGCATCGGTGAAGTTATAATTGATGAGCTTGATGATGATCGCCAAAAAAATGATCAACCAGTAGACATTGAGAATTTTCCGATTCAATTTTCGAGTATCAAGTTCCACCCGGTTCATAGGCCACCCCGCTTTGAGTAAAAGGCTCTGTTATACTTTCAAATCTAAAATCCTCCAGGCGATCAAAACAAGCCTCCTAGCTTGCTTCTCACTGCGAGCTCTCACTTGGCCCGCTATCCTCCAGAAGTGCCTCGATTTTTGGTTGAGATTAGCGTAAATCACTCCCTTTCGGCAAGCGAAGCGCAGGGAGTGTCACGAATTTCTTTTAATGAACATCCAACTTAAAATTCAACAAAACCTAGTAATAAGGTGAGATCAGGATATAGACCAATACTCCTGTCAAGCTGACATAAAGCCATAAAGGCATTGTCCACCTTGCAATTTTACGGTGTTTTTCAACTTGCATGGTCAGACCACGGACCAGGGACAATAATGCTAATGGAACGATAACTGCTGCTAAAATGATGTGTGTGATCAAAATGAAATAGTAGATGTATTTTAATGGTCCTTCTCCACCATATGACGTTGATTCAGCTAAGTAATGATACGAAACGTAAGAGATTAAAAACAATGTTGTCGATGTGAATGCGGCAAATATGAAGCGGCGGTGCAGTTTGATGTTTTTACGCAGGATGAACCAAAGCGCTGCCAGCAAAAACACAAATGTAAAACTATTGAAAATCGCATTCAATAGTGGCAATACTGTGATGTCAAAGCCCGTTTCCCCCTCATACTCAGGTAAAAAGAAAAGGACGACGACCAATGCATTTATTAAAATCGATAGGAATACGACAAGTCCCGTGTAGCTTTTCTTACTTGTAGCAGATGAATTCTGATTCATGGTTTCTCTCCTATTCACAAAAGTTCTCCTTCAAGAATAAAAGATGCGTGAGCTGCGAGGCAACTTTTTGTCCATGAATACACAAAAGATTCAAATCTCACACAATGAAATTCATCTTTTCTTACTGATTCTTTCCAGATCTTCTAATACATCTTCTAGTGCGAGTAACTCATATATGATTGTCAGGCGTTGTGAGATATGCCGTTTCGTACTGGAAGCTTCGGTAACATTTCGGCGATCCCTCTCAGAAATGAACAAAGAATCAAGCTCTTCTATCAGCTTGTCATGCTGTTGACTTACGTTGTGTTCGGGATCTTTTAAGATAGCGGCAATTGATGCGGCGGAATGAATAATGGTCTGAGATTGGTCTGGAGGTAATTTTGCCTTCTCTATATTAAGATATAACAAATTTCCGAAATGATAAAGAATCTTTTGGAAATATTCCAATTTTTTGACAACCACACCGAATTTCTGGATATCCTTCAAATTATGCCTTCTGTATTTCCACTCCTCCCGTTGATATTGGGCAAGCGAAAAAGTACGTTCTAAATCCTTGCTTAAGCGTTGATATTCGAGCAACAGGCCTTTCGGGTTATTCTCTTCAATAAACTTTGTCAATAGTTGACCTGAACCCTCATAGAGTTCGTCTACTTTCTTGATGACCATTTCGTTATATTGCGGGGGAAGGATAATGAAATTGATGATGGTAGAAACAACGAGCCCGATCAGCGTTGTGCTGAGTCTCACAAAAAAAGAGTTCACAAATTGGTCTTCCGTTTCTGCAATCATAGCAACAGCTGTCAACGTAGCCACCAACATTCCAGCATCGAGCCGTAATTTGTGACAGACTGCCAGTGTAAGCGTTGCGGCTAACGCGTAGGCGAGTGAAGACTGCCCAAGCATTGATTCGAAAAGCATGGCAAAACCGGCACCGATCATAGCCGCTGGAAAACGGATCATTCCTTTTTTTATTGAATCGGATGCTGTCGGTTCAACAGTAACGATTGCTGTGATGACTGCAAATAGAGCCGGAAGATTGAAAATGTTACAGATCAGCGCTGTGACGAATGCAGCAAGACCAGTCTTGAGCACCCGACCTCCAATCCATTTATTTATAGCGAATTTTTTCACTTTTCATCCATCCCGATACACAATTTGTTATCTATTGTACCAATACTGACGGCACAGCTCCACCTGTCATTAGATTGCAATTTGGAAATGGATGTAACCATTTGTGGCATTTTTAAAAACCTTGAAATATTTTCATTTTAACAGTTCCAAAGAATCCTAATATATGACAAAATAAATACAGGAGTCTACTAAAAGTGAGGGAAGAAAATGTTTTGTTCGAATTGTGGAAATAAATTGCAAACGTATGACCGATATTGTGAAACATGCGGAGCAAAACGCCTGGAAACAGTAGAACCTACAAGAAAAGACATAAAACGTTGGTACTGGCTGACACCGCTCATAGCCTTCGTCATTACTGCAATCTGCCTATCAGGCTATTTTTATAGTGAACTTAATAAGACGAATGCCGCAATGGAATCTTTTAGAAAAGGGGAAACAGCAGCACTCGAAAGTGAGTATAAGGAAGCTCGCAAACATTTCGAAGAAGCACTTGAAATACGCTCGGAATTTCCTGCGGCAATGGAAAATAGAAAGCTGGTCAATTCCGCAATCGAAGCAAAGGAACGCCTACATATTGCCAAAAAACATCAAGAGGAACAAGAGTTCAGCAAGTCCTTTGAACAAATCGAAAAGGCCATGGAAATCGTCTCAGGTTACACGGGAAAAGTAGCCGATACCATCCAACTTGATATAAAAAGTGCAAGAACGCATGTAAATGTTGCAGAGATCAGATATGAAATGAACGGTAAGGCTACGCTTGAAGAGCTGGAGCCGATTTTGATAAAAGCCGAAAAGCTCGATATTGAAGAAGCTGAAGAAATTGCCGAAGACCTTCGTAACCGGATTACGAACATCGCCTATGCCCAAGCGAACCAACTACTGACAGACCATCAGTACTCTGCCGCACTTGCCTCGGTAAAAAAAGGATTATACCACGAACCGAAAAATGAGAAGCTCATCAGCTTGAAATCGACCATCCAGAATGAACAAGCCGCTTTCGAAAAGGCGGAGGAACATCGAATTGAACAAGCCCTCATTGCAGCAGCAGAAGAGAAAGAACGTAATTTGAATGATGCTCTAGAGGTCATCTCTCTCAAAACGTCGTTGAATGAATTAGGAGATCTTGTCGTCGAAGGGACTGTCAAAAGCAAAGCTACAGTTCCAATCAACTCTATTCGGGTTGCTTATTCCTTAATTGATAACAAGAAGAAAGTTTTTGATGATAATGAAGTCTATATCTATCCTGATATTCTATATCCTGGCGAAAAAGGATCGTTTGAATATACCCATTTCATGGTCGATAAAAAGCTTGACGTTAAATACAAGGAAGCGAATTGGCATTTGAAATAATACTCGCTTAACTTACTTTTCCCGCTGGAGTCTTGCATATTTCCAATGCCAAAAAGTTTCATCATCTTTACTTACAACAATCCATGAGCAACAAACTTTTAGAGAGCAGCCTAAAACTAAAATAATTGAAAGGGAGGATAAGAGTGAAACGTCCTGCCATTCTCTCCATTTTCTTAACTTCCCTGTTTTTGATCGCCGGTATTGCTGGAGGTTACTTTTTACATGATCATTATAGTAGTGTAAAAGTCCTGGCTACCTCATCGTTAGGTCACGAAAACAGCGAAAAGGAAAAAGTAGACTCTCCTAAAGAGAAAGATCTGAAGACAATCATTCACGAGAGTCAAAAAAGCGTTGTCCAACTTGAAGTCACTCACGATGATAGTGAAAGCGTGGGATCAGGATTCCTTTATAATGAATACGGGGATGTTGTCACAAACGCCCATGTTGTCAAAGGTGGAAAGAGAATCATGGTCCGTACAACAAATGCTCAGCAATACGAAGGGCAATTGATTGGTATTGGTGAATCAACTGATATCGCTGTCGTCCGAGTTCCAGAACTTGCAGGGGAACAATTCCTTGAAATCGCAACAGACTATGATACCGAAATCGGTGATGAAGTAGTAGCTTTAGGAAGTCCCCTTGGGTTACAGAACACAGTGACCACTGGTATCATCAGCGGCCTGAACAGGGAATTCAAGATTGATGGCTATACCTATTCGAATGTCTATCAAATTTCTGCACCCATCGCCAAAGGGAACAGTGGAGGTCCACTTATTGATAAACAAACAGGGCTGGTCCTTGCACTTAATTCAGCTGGAACGGAAGAAGGGTCAATTGGATTCAGTATCCCTCTATCAGATGTGCATAAGAGAATTTCAGGCTGGTCCGAAGATCCTGTAGAATATACAAATGAATCTGATGATAACACCGGCCTCCCTTCTTCTGAAATGACAATAGATGCAGAGAAGAGTAGATACCTGGTCGACTATTTCATCAACAGTCTAGCATTTGGGGATTATGTCACAGCGTATTCCCTGCTCGGCAGCAAATGGCAGACGGGCACGCCGTATAAAAAGTTCCGGGAAGGATATATCCATACCATAGACATCACCAAAAACAAAATCAGCAGTGAGCCTGTTGAGGATGGGAATAAATATAAGGTAACGATTATTATAGAAGCCCTCGAGCGTACGAAGGACAAAAGTACGAAAACCGTTTTATATAAATGCAATTATGAGGTCGGCCTTGAAAACAATCAGCCGAAAATTTTGAGTGGAAATGCTGAAGAAATTGAATAGGGAATAATGACGAAATGGTGCATCATGTCTTCTGGTTGGAAAAGCCAGATGGGGATGCATCCTTTTTCTGTTTTTTCTTAGACACTAACACTCCCCTTTCATGAGTGTTTTATCTTTTTTATAAGTCTTGCTATACTTTAAACCATAATTGCAGACATAAAAGGAGCAGAAAAATGATTACCCTCTTGATCGACATGGATTCGGTGATCTGCGATTTGATGAGCGAATGGCATCGCCGATATAACGAAAAATATGACGATAACCTTAGTGTAGAAGATCTTCATTGCTGGCAAAGCGAAAAGTACGTCAAAACGGAATGCGGCACCAAAATCTATGATTTTTTAGATGAACCGGATTTGTTTATCCAGCTGGAGCCATTACCGAATGCCATAGAAGTATTAAGGAGGCTTTCTGAACGACATGACATCCTCATTGTTACAAGCAGCCGTACCTACGCATACACCGAAAAGGAAAAATGGGTTGAAAAGTATCTTCCGTTCATAGGGGCAAGAAATCTGATTTTCACACACCGCAAGGATATGGTCAGAGGAGATATCCTTTTTGACGATGCACCACATAATTTAATCGCTTTCGAAGAGTCGGGCCGAAAAGCAATCGCAATGGATTATCGATACAATCGAAATGTAGATGTTGAACGTGTCCATAATTGGCTTGAGTTTGAGCAATGGGTTGAAAAATATGAAATGGGTGAACAATCGTGAAAAAAACGGATATACTCATCATCGGCGGTGGGCCAGCAGGAATATCTGCGGCAATCTGGTGTCAACGCCTTGGCTTGAATTATCTACTAATTGAAGAACAGTCAGAGTTAGGTGGACAATTGAAGGATATCTATAACCGTATCGTGGATTACCCTGGATATGTTTATGAAAATGGACAAACTCTTAAACAGCATCTGACCAAACATATCGATGAATTGGATGCCTGTTATCATGTAAAGATGCAAATCCATCGCCTTGACCATGCCAATCGAATTGCTTCACTTATACAAAATGAAAAAGAATCGAAAATCAATTATCGCTATTTGATTCTTGCAACCGGGACTTCAGTAAGACGACTCGACATACCAGGTGAGCAAGAAATGATCGATCGTGGTGAAATATATTCTGCCACAAAGGATCGACATCGTTTTGATGGGAAAAAAGTGGTTGTAGTTGGGGGTGGCGATCGTGCATTCGAAGGTGCCCTGTTATTGGCAGAAAGCGGAGCAAAAGTTTATTTGGTCCATCGTTCCAAAGAATTCCGGGCACGTGAAGAGTTTAAGCGGCCTGTGACAGATCACTCTAAAATCACCATTTTATGTGACACTGTCGTCAAAAACATTCAACACGCAGAAAACGGGATCGTCGGAGTCGACCTACGAAACCGCATGAGCAACTCTATCACTCAATTGTCGGTTGAAGGTGTCTTCATCCGGATAGGCGTCCAACCGAACATCCGTTACGTTAAAGAATACGTCAACCTTGATGAAGGGAATTATGTTCAGGTCGATTCTTGTCAACGGACAAGCGACCCGTACATATACGCAATTGGAGATGTATGCACACACCCTGTATTTTCGAGTATATCCAATGCAACTGCACAGGGAATGATTGCAGCTAAGCATCTTTCTCTGAAGCTGAGTTGATGAAATGATAGCCTGATCATCCAAATGAGAGAGCTGTCTCCGAGTGCCAAACACTTACGGGACAGCCCCCCCTCCATCTCATTAAAAAGGGCTAACTATCCATTCATCACAAGTTGGGTGCTCCTGGTCGAGTAGATTGCGCTCTCTTCAACTGGTGCTCAATGCTCACCTCTGGACAATGCAGTTGAATGAGTTGTTCAGTTTCACTGATCAACTCCTCCAATTGAGCGATACTATCCGTTAATGAGCTATTTGTAAAAATCTGATGAATCCTATCTGAAAAAAACTCCGGTTTCACTTGCATTCTTTCACTTGTTTCATGCAGCCATTTCAATCCTGGATGATGGATATACATTTCATTCAATGCACTCAATGTAACGAGTAATTTTTTTGAAACATCCACGAATATTGAATGAAGGAAAAGTGAATCTTTTCGTTGAGCAAGAGCTTCACGACTTTGCCACCTTCCATCGAAGTCAAACGAATGGAGAATAAGCTTTTCTTTTAAAGCTTTTGGATATGGAAAAATTGATGTGAGGTAACTTTTAAAAATCGCTGTGCCTTTGAAGGGAACGCCATCTGCAATCGCCCCGATCAGACATTGTTTTTCAAGGGAGGTGTCCCCATCCGTCATCGATTGGATATACCCCTCCACTGTTGAACCCAGGAAACTGCTTATTTCAAATTTTGTCCCGTTTGCCAAAAAGGACTCCGACCATTCCTGGTCTTCGTAAGGATGAAAATTCAGGATCTCTCCTTGCGCCTGGCTGATGGGATGCAAGCGATCCTGATCATCAGGTGGTTCATTCCATATCAAAAAAAGTTCAACATCAGAAAACTGATCTTCCCAGCCTCTCGAAACTGACCCTCCTAAAAAAATCACCTCAAGCTTCGGATTTGTCTTATAGACTCCTGCTATTTTTCTAGCCTGTTCGAATAAAGTCATTTGCTGCTCCCCTGTCATAGAATTCAGTTCCAATTATAGCAAAATCAAACGATATTTCAGTGGTCGATTTTGATATAATTGGATACAAATAGGAGGTAAAGTTATCATGCATGATTCAGTTGAATCCCAATACCAGTCAAGTTCACCGCTTGAGGCAAGAATCCAGCTCCATAAACGTTACAGTACAAATTCAATAAATTGGTTCGAGTGGTATTTCAATGAAATGGATCTGTCAGAAGGAGACCTGATTTTAGATGTAGGTTGTGGCACGGCGGAATTTTGGGCCATGAACGCAAAAAAGCTTCCAACAGATGTCAGGCTTATTTTGGTTGATACCTCAGAAGGCATGATACAGGCGGCAAAAAGAAACCTTCATCATACAGAAATAAATGTAGAGTATCTAGTGGGAGATTTATGTTCCCTCCCTTTTAGAAATGAACATTTCGATGTTGTGATGGCAAATCATATGCTTTATCATGTACCCGATGACAAGCGGAATGAGGGGTTATCTGAGTTGAAGCGTGTACTTAAAAAGGATGGTCTCCTTTATGCTTCCACTAATGGAGACAAGCACTTGTCAGAGATAACTGCCCTCATCATGCATTTCCACCCCTTGCTTAATCCTGAAACCCCTGAACTTCATACCTTCAGTTTGCAAAATGGTGCAAATCAACTTGAGACGCTGTTCACTGATGTCGATTGTCATCGCTATGATTGTGATTTAAAAGTGACCGATGCACGCCCATTAGTCGATTATATTCAGTCGATGATGAGTTCTGCTGCGGAACAACTCAAAAACACAACCATTGGAGAAGAATTTGAAAAGTATATCCATCGCTTGATCTGTGAGCATGGAAACCTCCATATCACAAAAGAAGTTGGTTATTTCAAAGCGTTGAAACAAGCTCGGACCGAATCTTTGAACATAATTGAATAACGTTTGTGCACCCCCATTTCTGCCCAACATAGAAAGAATGTTTATGTACATCGTATAGAATATTTTACCTTCCTACTCGTTTTTGATAGATTTATTTTATAGCCTACATAGAAGGGGTGCAGTCAACGTCATGGCGGATTGGTATAATACAATGGTCGATTACTTTACCGATTTGGATCTTTGGATTGATTTCGGTATTGCTATAGCTATTTTCATTGCATTTGTCATTTTCAGAAAACTATTTACGAAATATATTTTCAGATTGATTTCTAGATTAACTGATAAAACATCAACCAAAGTCCTTCATAAAATATTATTGGCTTTTGAAAAACCTTTGAATGCCTTTTTTATATTTTTAGGTCTATATTTGGCATATAACTCGTTGGAGATGCGTACCGAGGATGTCCACTTGCCTCTTAGGCTGTTCCGGACTTCGGTCATCATTCTAGTAACATGGGGATTGATCAATCTTTCGTCGTCGTCTTCCATTCTTTTCAGGAGCATTCATCGACGATTGGATTTACAAATGGACCAGATTTTGATTCCATTCTTCTCCAGAGTTCTAAAGGCTGTTATCGGAGCGATTGCCATCAGTGTGTTAGCTCAGGAATGGGGATATAACGTAAATGGTTTTGTTGCCGGTCTAGGAATTGGGGGATTAGCATTCGCTTTTGCTGCTAAAGAAGCATTGAGTAATCTATTCGGCGGAGTCGTCATCATCATGGAACGACCATTTTCAATTGGAGACTGGATACAAACACCTTCAGTTGAAGGCATTGTCGAAGATATCGGATTCCGGAGCACGCAAGTCCGGACTTTTGCTGATGCCCATGTTACAGTACCAAACGCTAATATCGCCAATGAACCGATAACGAACTGGACACGCATGCGAAAGCGCAGGATTTCTTTCAATCTGGGAGTCGAATACACGACACCAAAGGAAAAACTTGGAAATGTGGTTGAGAAAATCAGGAATATGTTGAAAGAGCATGAAGAGGTCCATCCAGAATTGATCATCGTCAATTTCGATAGCTACAACTCCAGCAGTCTTGATATCTTTATCTATTTCTTTACAAAAACGACTGCATGGATCAACTTCCTGGATGTAAAGCAGGATATCAACCTCCGTATCATGGAAATTCTAGATGAAGAAGGTGTCTCTGTCGCATTCCCTAGCAGAAGCATCTATATGGAAAATACACACCAGCAGATGCATCCTGTTCGTGACGAAACACAAGACCCTGCCTCTACTGCTACCACACCTAGTGGTAATATCGATAAAAGAGCAGACGGTACTCGGGGACATGGCAATGAGGATGGAGAATGAAGCTAACGATCAGGTATTTTCAGAACTCTGCCTGAATTATTAAATTTTACAGATGATTGTAGTCATTTAAAGAGGCTGACCGAAATGGCAGCCTCTTCTTCTATGTTCTTCATCCATTTGTCGAATATTTGCTTACATCTTCTACTTCGCCATTTTGGCGGTGTATGACCACCTGACTCGGCCTTGAAGCATCAGCAAGGTCCTGCGCCTCCTGGTATGCCGCTTCTTTCGTATCAAACGTTTTCTCCGGCCGATCACGTCCTTCGATTTTTATTTCCCAACGATTATTATCTTCATTCGGTAAAATGTGATAGATTTTATCTCCCATCTTCTTTCCCTCCTTGGATTTATTTTGTACAAACACTTCCCCTTCTCTGAAGTTTTTACACATAGAAACTGATTAAGTCAGACGTTTTGGGAAAAGTAAGGAGACGGAGGTGATCATTTTGAAGAAAAAGAAAAAAGATCCGACAACGATTGGGCTCCCTTCATCCCAGCCTGAAGGACAAGGAACCGGCTATGAAAAAGGACCATCTGTCGATTCATCAAGGAAGAAAACAAAGAAATAAAGAAAACTTGGTTAAGCCTTTGGCGCAGGCTTAGTTTTAGTTGCGCTTATACTGAAGAAAGTAGTTTATACTTTCTTTAAGTGTAAAGAAAACTTGGCAACTCAGGAGACTGTCCGGAATGTGTCTGAATCCCTCCGCCTTGAACGACATTTAGAGAAATAAATGTTGTCGTAGATGGGGCTGGCAAATTACTTTTATGACAGTTTCCTTTTTTAATAACGTTTCATGAATAACACCTTCCTTAAAGGGTAAATATCTACATAGACGTATTTGGGAGGTAGTCATGCGCTTTTTTCCTAAACCAAGAGTGGTTGTAAGTAAATGTTTAGAATTCGATGCCTGTCGCTATAACGGGGATGTTTTAAAGGATTTGACTGTACGTAGCTTGATGCCGTATGTCGAGTTCATCCCCATTTGTCCTGAGGTGGAAATCGGGCTTGGTACACCAAGAGAGACGATTCGACTTGTAGACTCCCGCAATGGACCGAGACTCGTGCAACCATCGACCAAAAAGGACCTTACCGAAAAAATGGATGTATTTTCAAATGAGTTTTTTCACTCGTTTCCTGAAATTGACGGATTCATATTAAAAAACCGCTCACCAAGCTGTGGTACAAGAGATGTAAGAATCTATACACGAATGGAGAAATCCCCAGTTAAAGGAAAAGGAAGTGGTATTTTCGGTGGGAATGTCTTAGAAAAATACGGACATCTTGCTGTTGAAGAAGAAGGACGATTGACAAACTTCACGATACGTGAGCATTTCTTGACGAAGCTCTATACACTTGCTGCTTTTCGGCTTATAAAACAGGATGCTACCATACAAAAACTGATCCATTTTCATTCGGAAAACAAGTATCTGTTTATGGCTTACAACCAAACCCGGTTGAAAATGATGGGGCGGATCCTGGCAAACCATAAACAATACAACCATTTCGATGAGGTTGTACTTGATTATGAAGAACAGATGCATTTTATGTTCCAAAAGGCAGCAAGATATACATCGAACATTAACGTTTGTCAGCATATCATGGGCTATTTTTCCGACGATTTGACGAAAAAAGAACGTGATTATTTCCTTCACATGCTTAATCGGTACAAGGAACGAAAAATACCACTAAGTAACTTGCTAAGCATATTGAAATCCTGGATCATCCGTTTTGATAACGATTATCTGCTTCAACAGTCTTTCTTCGAACCATATCCCGAGGATCTGATCCAGATGTCCGATTCCGGAAAAGGTAAGGATTATGCGTAAAGAAAACTGGCAAAGTCAAGCCATTGGCGCAGGCTTGGCTTTGCCAAGTTTTCTTTAATTATGTCAGATTGTCATAATACTGGTCGATCATTTTTTCGATTTCATCTTCATTGGGCTTATCCCCTGTGAATTCAAAAGGCAGCTCTTGCTTGAACGTTCCGCCTTCATACACATGGACCGCGCCGTTTTGATGAGATACACTATACTCGATTTCAAATGTATATGCCCCTCGTTGAATAGCACCCATAGAATCAACCTCCTCTGTTCTCATCTAGTATGGACAGATTCAGTCGTTTTCATTTATGGGCGGAATTTGCCAATCGATTTCCTCGATTCCATTTTCACGCAGAAAATTGTTGATTCTCGAAAATGGACGGCTTCCGAAAAATCCCCTGTTTGCTGAAAATGGACTCGGATGGGGCGACTTGATGATCAGATGGTGATCATTCGTAATGAGCTCTTCCTTTTGTTGAGCGTGTTTCCCCCACAACAAGAACACTAAAGGTTTTTCCCGTGCATTCAATGTACGGATGACGGCGTTTGTGAAATGCTCCCAGCCAAGCCCCCTATGGGAGTTCGGTTGCTTGTGCCGGACAGTAAGAACGGTATTCAGCATCAACACACCTTGTTCTGCCCAATGGACTAGCGACCCATGATTTGGTGACTCACAGCCGATGTCCTGTTTCAACTCTTTAAAGATATTTTGCAGCGATGGCGGTTGTCGAACTCCTGGCTGAACGGAAAAACTCAACCCATGGGCTTGCCCTGGTCCATGGTAAGGATCCTGCCCGATTAAAACGACCTTCGCTTTGTCATAAGGAGTAAAATGGAGGGCATTGAAAATATCATACATATCCGGGTAAACCTGACTAGATTCGTATTCTGTTTTTAGTCGATCACGTAACTCTAAGTAATAGTCTTTTTGAAACTCCTCTTCAAGTACGTCAGACCAATCGTTCTTCAAAATTCCCATTTGTTACTCACCCATTTTTATAAGATTACTAGATTGAAAATAGTATAGCATACGAAAATGGACCCTTTCGATCAGGAAACCCTTATGAAATACTTCTCTGGTCGTTTGGACCCTAGCTCTTTATTGTTAAAAGGAGGGCACTGTTTCGGACAGCCTGCAGCCTTTTTCTGTTCTTCCTGTCCGAAGTCGCCTCATGTTCGGACAGCCTCCAAGCTTTTCCTCCTCTTCCTGTCCGAAGTTGGCTCGAGTTCAGACGACCTGTCACTTCTCTTGTCATTTTGTCTAAAGATATATTCAATTCGCGGTTTTATGACACGGTTCTAATTATTTCCCCGAGAATATTTGACAGATATTGACGACAAATTTCCCTTCTAGACCATGAACTTCTTGATCAGACTGCTTGAATCAGCGCGTAGATATCTTGATCGTCCTAGATAGAGAGGAATTTCAAGTTTTTCAAAATCCGGAAGCCCCTTTTCATTGAAAAGTGCGTCGTCCCTATAAAATTGTGTGATGTCAGCGACAAACCAGTCATGATCGCCATAGCTGTTCACATCAATAGTTTTACATTCATACGCAACATATGCATCTTTCAAAATCGGTGCCTCCGTCGTTTTCCCACGGTCAAATGCCATACCACCCAGTTCAAATTTATTCGTATCACTTCCTGAATAGGTTCCTGTTTGCTGGATGAATTCAGCTTTTTCATAGGGTAAAAAGTTGATTGCAAATGACCCGGCACCTTTTATGAGATGGTATGTATGTCTTTCCCTCCCGATTGCAACACCATAAATTGGCGGATCATAAGATATGTACGAGTGCCACCCCGCAGCCATGACATTATCTTCTCCCTCAAACGATACGGTTACGATAGCGACCATCCCGGGGTAACTATGATCACCATTTTGTCTGTCGGTTTTCTCAAAAAATCATCCCCTTGCTCGACATTTTTTCCTCCATTATCACATGAATCCGTTTTCTTTGTCATATTCAAGTTTGCTATAATGAAAGACAGCCGTATTGGAAGAATCAGGAGGATACAGAAATGAAAATCAAAAAAATACCTATAGATGATATTGCGCCATTCATCTCCATCGTGAGCCGCGCTTATCCAGGCATGAAACTAGTTTCGGAAGACGATCTCCAAAAAACAACAGATAGATTCATAGACATTCAAGAAAATGATGATTCCGCTTCCTTGTATGGGGCTTATCAATCTGGGAAACTCGTCGGCGGTATGCAGTTTCATGATTTCGAAATGATGTTTCATGAGCAAAAGATCCCTGTCGGTGGAATCGGTATGGTAGCTGTCGATCTGGTTCATAAAAAAGAGGGCGTAGCAAAGTCTCTTCTCGAACATTTCCACCAGCACTACCATGACCGCGGAACCTATTGTACTGCACTCTACCCATTCCGGCCGGACTTTTACAAGAAAATGGGGTATGGATATGGAACGAAAATGAACCGCTATCGTGTCCAGCCGGATCACCTGCCGAAAGGTTCCTCGAAAGCGCACATCACCTACCTTACGCAGGATGATACAGAGAGAATTATAGATTTCTATAATAAAAAAGCTATTCGTACGCACGGTCTGATGATTCGTACTGTAAAAGGTTTCTCACGTCCGATGAAACAGCCGGGTAATTATACGATCGGTTATGTAAAAGATGGTGAGGTGAAGGGGTATGCAGGATTTTCCTTCAAATCCAACCCTGACGACACCTTCTTGCAAAATGACATCATCGTCCATGAAATGCTATATGAAGATCAGGAAGTCCTGTCAGAAATGCTTCGCTTCTTCCATTCACAACAAGATCAGATACGTTCGATTTATTTTGATACACAGGATGAGCATTTCCATCATTTATTGACAGATCCATCTAACAGTACAGGTCACCTCATCCCGCATATTTACCATGAAAGCAATACACAAGGGGTCGGGTTGATGTACAGGATCCTTGATACTGAAGCTTTTTTGAAACAAGTGTCAAATCACAACTTCAACAACGTAACAGTATCCTTGAATGTCAGAATCCAGGATTCGTTTGTGCCAGGCAATACGCGCACCGTTCATCTTCATGCCCAAAACGGCAGTCTTACGATCACTGATGAGGAGAGAGCTGATGTTGAAATCAAACTGGATATTTCTGATTTTTCATCGGTTGTGATGGGTGTTGTTCCATTCGAAACGTTATATACCTATGGGAAAGCTTCCATTTCTAATCCAGCATATCTACACACCGTCACCGACCTTTTCAGTGCACGGAAAAAACCGATCTGCCTCAACCGATTTTAAAAAGATCCTTGCCTAGTCAAGATCCTGGTGAGGCTAAGCCTTGCGCTGCGGAATAAAGGAGGAAGTCATGAACAGGACATACGAAACAAAACTAGTTAATCTTGCTGAAGTTACGCTGAATATCGGTCTAAACCTGCAAAAAAATCAGATCCTTCATATCAATGCCGATTTGGACGCTGCACCTTTCGTTCGAAAAGTGACAGAAGCTGCATACAAAAAGGGGGCACGTCATGTATATATCAATTGGATCGATCAGGAAACCTCGAAGCTTAAAATTCTTTATGCGCCTGAAGAAAGTCTCACTGAATTTCAAGAATGGAGTTCGAAACGTTCAGAAGAGTTGATCCGACAGAAAGCAGCGTTCCTTTCCATCCGCAGTCCGCAACCTGAGGCGTTTTCAGGTCTCGATCCTGACCGGGTCGGTAAAGTCATGAAAGCGTCTGCTCTCGAGATGAAACAAATCGCATCAGCACGAAAAGCTGGGAAAATCGCATTTTGTATTGTCTGCGTTCCTAATGAAGAATGGGCCAGGAAAGTTTATCCGGATCATAGTTCTGAAAAAGCTCTGGACATGCTTTGGGCAGCGGTTTTTGACATGACACGTGTGGATTGTGATGACCCGATCGAACAATGGCAAGAGCATATCGGCTCATTACTTTCAAAAGTGGATGAACTGAACACGATGAGGTTCCAGAAGCTCCATTTAGAGGCTCCAGGTACAGATCTAATCATTGAACTACCGGATAGGCATTTATGGGTAGGCGGTGGTGCTTCGACACAAGAAGGTCTTTTCTTCACACCGAACCTTCCCACTGAAGAGGTATTCACAGCACCTAAAAGAGATGGTGTGAATGGCACAGTAAGAAGTACGATGCCATTGGTTTATGGAAGTACAACCATTGAAGACATCACCCTCACTTTTAAAGATGGCAAGATCATCGAAATGAATGCCTCAAAGGGTCTGGAAACGCTGAAACGTTTGATCGATAGTGATGATGGATCCCGCTATCTAGGTGAGGTTGCACTTGTTCCGGAGGACTCTCCCATCGCGCAAAAGAGCACGATCTTTTACAATACATTGTTCGATGAAAATGCCTCATGTCACCTGGCGATCGGGGCAGCGTACCCACTCTGTGTAGAGGACGGGACGACCATGACAAGTGATGAGCTGAATCAGGCTGGGTTGAACACGAGTATAACGCATGTCGATTTCATGATCGGTTCGCCTGAAATGAACATCGATGGAATCCATTGGGATGGACGGCGTGAACCAGTGTTCCAAAACGGCTGTTGGGTCAAGAAAAAATAATTGCATTTTTCATTAGGGGGTAGAATAATGATTGCAAAGTCAATTCGTAAAGGAGAACGGGTCTATTTAGGCCGTTTTAAAGAAGAAGATCTGGATAAGGTGTCCGAATGGTACCATGATGATGAATATATGCGCTGCATGGATGCTACACCAAGTTTTCCATTGCTGCAACGTGATTTCAAGGAATGGGTCGAACTTAAGCCACGAGACCAGAAATCGTTCCTGTTCGCTATCCGTTTGATAGATGATGATAGGGTCCTCGGCTGGGTCGATTTAGACGGAATCCTTTGGGCTCATCGGAATGCCTGGCTCGCAATCGGCATCGGGGAGAAAAATGTTTGGAATCAAGGGCTAGGCTATGAAACGATGGAGCTTGTATTGAATTTTGCATTCTATGAATTGAACCTTCATCGTGTCCAATTGACTGTGTTCAGTTATAACAAACGGGCGATCAAGCTTTATGAACGACTCGGTTTCAAATATGAAGGTGCTCAACGCGAGTTCTTGCAGCGTGACGGTGAACGGCATGACATGTTGATGTATGGCATATTAAGCCACGAATGGACTGACAAACATAAAAACCAATGAATGATTAAAGAAAACCAGGTAAATCCAAGCCTTGGCGCAGCTGAGCTTTAGTTGCGCTTATACTTTCTTTAAGTGCCATAAAAAACGCTCCTCATAGGCGTTTCTTCTTCGTTTCTTGATGATTAGTTGTTATAATCGTAAAAAAGTAATCCTATCGGAATGGATAGATGAGAGTCGTGAATCGTAGGAGGGTTTTGCTTTGGATCCAATTGATATTTCAAAGGTACAGCCAATTATCGAACGTTTTGTCGGAAAAGATGTATACATCCATCTAGAAACGACCAACGGTGCTTACGCATCACATTTCAATGAAAAGGTATTTTCAGCTGGTGCTTATATCCGTAATGGGAAAATCAACTACACGCGAGGAAAAATAACCGGCGACGGCCCTTACCGGGTAGGACTGAAAATGGAACTCGGATGGATCTATGCCGAAGGGCTTACCCATTGGGAGCTTGATGCGAAAAACCGCCTGTTGATGGCAGGCCATGATATGGACGGGAAACTTGCCGTAGCACTTCAAATCAGCGAGACACCGTTTGAGTAGAAAGGAGCCGGACCATGGAAAAACAAGTACTTGTGATCTTCCCTCACCCGGATGATGAAGCTTTCGGTGTTTCTGGGTCGATTGCGATGCATATCGAAAATGGAACTCCTGTCACCTATATGTGCTTGACACTGGGTGAAATGGGAAGGAATATGGGTAACCCTCCATTTGCGAACAGAGAATCTTTATGCGAATTTCGGAAGATGGAACTCCAAGAAGCTTCCAAGGTTCTTGGGATACGAGATTTACGTATGATGGGCTTACGAGATAAGACAATTGAGTTTGAAGATCCGGAATGGCTTGCGGAAGAATTCACGAAGGTCATAGATGAGCTCGATCCTTCACTCATCATCACTTTTTATCCTGGATTCAGTGTCCATCCTGATCATGAAGCGTGTGGAGAGGCTGTCATCAAAGCAGTAAAACGGATGCCGGCATCGAAACGCCCACGCGTCGAGTGTGTCGCTTTTTCTAATGATTGTGTTGAAAAGCTCGGTGAACCGGATGTCATCAGGGATGTAAGCAGCGTTCAAGATAAAAAGATCGCGACGATCGAAGCCCACAAAAGTCAAACAGCTGGCCTCATGGCTGGTATGAAAAAACGGCTTCAAGCTAATGAAGAAGAACTGATGAACTGGATCAAATATGAACGATTCTGGACCTACAAATTTGATTAGGAAAAGAGGTGACGGTGAGCGTCACCTCTTTGTTTGTTCTGTAGATCCTTCATTCAGCTCTTTTCCTATCCGTTTTCAGCTTCACTATCTTCTTTTTGGCGGATGATTTCCTTGATTTCCTTGCGTTTCGCCTTGTGAACCAGGATATAAAGCGTATCGCCTGCTCGGAGGATCGTATCTCCAGTTGGTGTAATCAACGAATCTTTTCGGATAAGCGCCGATATCAATGTATCATCAGGAAGCGGCAAATCTTTTATTTCTTCCCCGATAATCGACGCTTCTTCTTCAATTTGGATCTCCATCATTTCGTTCTTTGTTTTTCCAATTGAAATGAGCTCCAAACTATGGGGTACTTCCGTTTTGGCACCTTTCGAAAACTTTAAGTATTTCGCAAGCGGTGAAATGGTCGCTCCCTGTATCAATGCTGATGTGAAGACGACAAAGAAAACCACATTGAAAATCAAGCCGCTGTCCTCCAACCCTGCAACCATCGGGAAAGTGGCTAGAACAATCGGGACTGCTCCTTTCAATCCAGCCCATGAAACGAACAATTTCTCTTTAACGTTATATTTTGCAAACATCAAGCTGATAAAAACACCGATAGGTCTTGCCACAATCATGAGGATGAGCGATAACAGGATTCCCTCCCCAATCACATCGATCAACTGATTCGGAAAGGCTAGCAAGCCTAATAGGATGAACATGAGAATCTGCATCATCCATGCAAACCCCTCATTGAACCTGACGATAGAATGGCGGTAAGTCATATCGTGATTTCCGAGGAAGACCGCCATGATATATACTGCCAGTAATCCACTAGCTTCAAATAAGCTCGTAATTCCGAAAGTGAATACGGCCAACGCTATTGATAAAACGGGATAAAGTCCTGAAGAATCCAGGTTGATGTTATTGATTACCCAAACAGCGGTTTTTCCAAAGAGTAAACCTAACAGAAGACCGATACCCATCTGCCAGAAAAAGTCGAAAATCAGCACACCCGGGTTCGTCTCTGGATTTTGGATCAATTGTAATATCGATACGGTCAAGAAGATCGCCATCGGATCATTAGTCCCAGATTCCGCTTCTAACGTAGAGGTCAGCTTTCTTTTGATATCCTTATTCCCCAGAGCAGCAAATACCGCAGCTGCATCCGTCGACCCGACAATGGCACCGAAAAGAAATCCTTCAAGCCAGCTTACTCCGAGTATGTATTTTGCAGCCACACCTGTGACCATCGTCGTTGCCAACACCCCAAGAGTAGCAAGTGACAAGGACGGTTTATAAACCTTCTTGATATCCGGCCACTGTGTTTGGAGACCACCTTCAAATAGAATGACGATCAACGCAAACGTACCGATCAATTGGGTAAGCATGGCGTTATCATAATAAATATACTGGCTAAGGACCATTCCGACCACGATGAACAATACTAAAGAAGGCAAGCCCAATCTTGACGAGAACTTTGCTGTAATAACACCTATGATCAATAAAAATGAAACAAGTAAGATAGTACCGTCTACACTGAATTCCATGCCAGTCCTCCCTATCTGACTCAATTATATTAATAGGCATTATCAAAAACAAATATCCCATCGATAAAAAGAATGATTTGTCAAAAAGTGGTATTGATTTCTGATTGAGGTTAATAGGGTCGCTTCCGCATTTCGTTTACCCGCGGAAAGGGAGTGAATTTTGCAAAAATCAGTTATAACAAGGCCAAAAGAAAAAGCTCAGTGATGACATTCAATGTCAATACTAAGCTTTCGGATGGATACTGCTTGACCCCTGAATTGAAAAGAGCTGTTGTAGTTGGTGGGGGTTGGTAGTCAAGTCAGCTAAAGTATATTGATCCAACACGTTGAAGTAAGCTTCCATCGCTTCGTTCAATACCCCTTTCAGTTTGCAGACTGGACTGATGATACAGGAATTGTTTGAAGGATCGAAACATTCAACGAGATAAAAGTCTTCCTCTGTCTTTCGAATAAGTTTTCCTACATTGATATCTTCAGGATCCTTTGCGAGCTTGATCCCGCCATTTCTTCCTCGAATCGTTTTGATTACACCAAGTTTACCTAATTCATGAATCACTTTCATCAAATGGTTTTTAGAAATCTGATAGACCTCTGCAATTTCTTTAATATTGACTAGTTGATCTTCTTTTTGTGCTGTCAAATATATGAGAACCCTCAAGGAATAATCCGTATATTGGGTTAGTCGCATGTTTACTGTCCCCCCTCATTAAGGAGTTTTATACCTTTAATCGTACCATTGTCATACATGAAGTTAAAGAACCATTCTTTTTATGTGTCTATTCATTGAACACAAATTTGTCCGAATTTTGAATGATGCATTCGATATGTATCTTTTATCAGTCCTTCTTTTTATAATAAAGATGTAAATAAGATATATCTTTTGTTTGTTCAAGTCAAATTTTTTAAAAATGAAGGAGCTGTTTCAGATGCTAGATCAAACGACCATTCAAACTATCAAAGCGACTGTTCCTGTACTTAAAGAACATGGGACTACAATTACGTCCCGTTTTTATGAACTGCTTTTCAAAAATCATCCTGAACTCTTGAACCTGTTCAACCATTCCAATCAACATAAAGGACGCCAACAAGGCGCGCTTGCAAATGCAGTCTATGCAGCTGCTGTTCATATCGATCGACTTGAAGAAATCCTTCCTGCCGTAAAGCAGATCGCCCATAAACATCGTAGTTTAGGGGTTAAGCCCGAGCAATATCCGGTTGTTGGTGAAAACCTTCTGAAAGCGATAAAAGATGTCCTTGGGGATGCAGCAACAGATGAAATTCTCGATGCCTGGGCAAAAGCTTATGGAGTCATCTCAGATGTGTTCATCCAGGTAGAGGATGAGATGTATAAAGAAGCGTCAGAACAACATGGAGGGTGGGAAGACTTCCGTGAATTCGAATTGGTAAAGAAAAAAACTGAAAGTAAAGTCATCACTTCCTTCTACTTAACACCTGTGGACGGCAGGGAAATTGCCGATTTTACTCCTGGACAATATGTAAGTGTAAAAGTACAGGTTCCGAATGATCCATACACACATATTCGCCAATATAGCTTGTCTGATACACCTGACAAGGATCATTACCGTCTTTCCATCAAACGTGAAGGTCGTGTTTCCATGCACCTTCATGACAATTTGAAGGAAGGAGACCGTGTACTCTTGAGTGCCCCAGCAGGAGACTTCACACTCAATACAGAAACTAAGCGCCCACTTGTACTGATCGGTGCTGGGGTCGGCCTAACTCCTCTTGTAAGCATGCTTGAAACAACATTGATCCAGACACCAGATCGTGAGGTTCATTACATCCATGCTTCGATCGATGGGGAATATCAAGCGATGGGCAGCCGGATTCTTGAATTAGTTGAAAGCAATGAGCAGTTGAAAGCATACTTCTGTTTTGAAAAACCGTCTGAGGTAGATAAGCAAAATCAATGCTTTGCAAAGGAAGGTTACATTGATTTACCGTGGTTAGAAACGATCATACCAGCCGATGCTGATTATTACATTTGCGGACCTGAAGGCTTTATGAAAATGGTCATCAATGGATTGAAAAAACTTGAAGTTCCTGAAGAACAAATCAACTATGAATTCTTCGGACCAGCCATCGACCTCAGCGAAGATAAGGTTACTGTCAAAAATTAAAAGTTTAGAATAAAAGGAGGCAGATCCAGTCCGCCTCCTTTGTCTTACTCAAAGAAAGTAAAAAATACTTCTTGAGTATAAGTGTAACTAAAGGCTCAGCCTACGCCGAAGGCTTGGTTTTGCCTAGTTTACTTGAATTTCAATCAAACAGTTGCCTGTATTCCCCATAGCCTTCATGTTCAAGTTCTTCTTTTGGGATGAAACGGAGTGCTGCAGAGTTGATGCAATATCTCAACCCATTTTCATCTGGACCATCGTTGAATACATGTCCTAAATGGGAGTCACCGTATTTACTTCGAACCTCTGTCCGGATCATGAAATGGCTTAAATCTTTCTTTTCTTTAATCCGTGTCGAGTGGAGTGGTTTTGTAAAACTTGGCCAACCACACCCCGCATCATATTGGTCCTTTGAACTGAATAAAGGTTCACCCGATACGATATCGACATAAATCCCTTCTCGTTCGTTATTCCAGAATTCATTTTTGAACGGTGGCTCTGTTCCATTTTTTTGCGTCACATTGTATTGCATATCATCCAATTCTTTTCTAAGCTTGTCGTCATCCTTTTCCATCACCCAAGTTTCCTCGATGAAACCTTTTCGTCCCGACCCTCTATAATAGCGATCATAATGATCGGGGTTCTTTTTGTAATACTTTTGATGTTGGTTTTCTGCAGGATAAAAGGTTGAAGCCGGAAAAATATCTGTCACAATCGGTTTTGAGAAACGTCCACTTTGCTCCAGGATTTTCTTTGATGCTTCTGCAAGCTCTTTTTGTTGTTCATTATGATAATAGATAGCCGTTTTATAAGATTCCCCGCGATCATGGAATTGACCTCCAGAATCTGTCGGATCGATTTGCTGCCAGTAAAGCGTAAGGAGTTTTTCATACGGAAAAACGTTGGAGTCAAAAGTAATTTGCACCGCCTCACGATGCCCGGTGGTATTCGTAACCACTTCCTTATATGTCGGATTCTCTGTGTGGCCGCCTGTATAGCCCGATACGACATTTTTGATCCCTGGCATTTCCTCGAACGGTTTTACCATACACCAGAAGCAACCACCAGCGAATGTCGCCAACTCTAGATGTTTATTGTTGTCTACCATGTTGAAGCCCCCTATCTATAAAGACTATAACTTGTTTATTCTTGCTTGCTAAAAAAATTCTTATTTCTAATCATATCGATTTGTATAAGTTTGGCAAGCGAAACGGTTTATAAAAATACCAGGTATCCCAAATGTTACAGTGACGAATATCTTTTAAAGTGTGCTGATGCGGGGTTCTCCTAGTAATGCTTATTATTCCCACTGGAGCGTTATCAATAAGGACCGTTTTCGGATAGTATTGAATTTTTTTCTTTCACTTCCTGTCCGAAGTGGGCTCGTGTTCGGACAGCTTTCCGCTTTTTGTTCCTCATCCTGTCCGAAGTTGTTCCGTCTTCAGACATCTTTTCCCTTTTTGGCTCCTCCTCCTGTCCGAAGTTGTTCCGTCTTCGGACAGCTTTTCGTCTTTTGCTCTTCTTCCTGTTCGAAGTTGTTCCGTGTTCGGACAGCTTTCCGCTTTATGTCCCTCATCCTGTCTGAAGTTGCCCCATCTTCGGACAGCTTTTCGCTTTTTATTCCTCATCCTGTCCGAACTTATGCTGGGTCAGCTACTTTTTTCATTGCTTTTTCATGAATAATTTTATAAAATATTCATGAACAATAATAGGTTTTATTCATAATGACTTTGGAGGGACTGATCACCATGGCTAAAGGGTTTGATACAAAGGAAAAAGCAAAAATACGAAAATCCTTGCTCGAAGAAGGCCGTAAAGCATTCGTGCAAAACGGCTTACGGAAAGCGAACGTTGCCAGTCTCACAAGTGTTGCGGGGATTGCCCAGGGCTCCTTCTACCTCTTCTTTTCTTCCAAAGAAGAGCTTTATTTTGAAGTGATTGAAGAGGAAGAGTCTAAAATCAAAAGAACACTACAGGACGAATTTCTTGACCAGCCTTTGACAAAAGAAGTTTTCAAAACGTTCTTGATCCGGGGATTGAACTTGATCAGTGAAAATTCAATCATACAACAACTTTTACAGGGGGATGACTTCCAGCGACTCACTAAAAAACTTACACCTGAAAAATTAAAACAACACGCTGAAAATGATGTATTTGCACTGACGCCATTTTTGGAGAAGTGGGGAAAGCAAGGGAAACTGAATGAAGAGCGGCCAGAAATCATCACCGCCATCTTGCGTTCCTTTTTCCTGATGACTCTTCATGAAAAAGAAATCGGACCAGATGTTTTTGATGTGACAGTTGAACGAATAGCGGAGCTTTATGCAGACGGACTAGTGAAGGAAGAGAAAAGTGATTGAGGTCCATGGTTTGTCATTCACTTACCCTGGTAAACGTGAACGTGCGATTAAAAATCTGAATTTTTCCATCCCGAAAGGTGAAATATTCGGATTCCTCGGTCCATCTGGTGCAGGGAAAAGCACGACGCAAAACGTTTTGATTGGAATTTTAAAAGACTATGATGGTTCTGTCCGATTGTTTGGGAATGAGCTCCATTACACAGATAACCAACTCTACAATTCGATTGGTGTTGCATTTGAAAGACCAAATTTCTATAGTAAATTCACCGCTTCAGAAAATCTGGCCTATTTCAGCAGGCTTTATGACAAACCCGTGAAGGAACCTGACAAACTTCTTGCTAGATTGGGATTACAAGACGTGCACCATACGAGGGTCAGTCATTTTTCAAAAGGGATGAAAATGCGGTTGAATCTCTGTCGCGCATTGTTGCATGAACCAGAAATTCTCTTCTTGGATGAACCGACAGCTGGTCTCGATCCTGTTAATACGAAGGTCGTCAAAGAACTTCTCCTTGAGCAAAAAAGGGCAGGAAAAACAATCATCATCTCCACTCATAACATGCATATTGCTGAAGAAATCTGTGATCGTGTCGCTTTCATCGTAGACGGTGAGCTCAAACTTATCGATTCCCCAGAGCGGCTGAAGCTGCAAAACAACAAGATCCTATCGATTCGATACCAGGAGGATGATCAGGTAAGAAAACTCGAATTTCCGCTTAAAGGTTTAGAACAAAACGAGCGGTTTCTGGACTTATTGAAACGTGACCTGATCCTTTCCATGCATACAGCAGAACACTCACTTGAAAATATTTTCATCAAAGTCACAGGGAGGCAACTCCAATGAGGCTAATGACCTCTATCGCATTTGATGTCCGGTATCAGTTCCGCCATGGTTTTTATGCGGCTTATGCGCTCATATCCATTATCTATATTTTGATTTTGATTTCTATTCCGGAACAGTGGATGGATACCATATTCACACTTATCATCTTTTCGGATCCAAGCTTTTTGGGGGCTTTTTTTGTAGGTGGGATCGTCCTTCTTGAAAAAGGGGATCACATACTCGATAACTTGTTTGTCACCCCTTATACGATTCATGAGTATTTGCTTTCAAAAGCTCTATCCCTAGCCTTATTGACGATTCTATCCACTTTGATCATCAAATGGACCGTATTAGGTTTCAGATTGGAATGGTTCTTTTTAACAGGTATGGTATTGACATCAATGTTTTTTACATTGCTTGGGATTGTAATAGGCGCGAAGGTGGACACATTGAATCAGTATTTACTTCTGTCATCTGTATATGTCACTCCTTTCGCTTTGCCTATTCTTCTGTTTTTTGAAGTAGTGGATTGGAATTGGATAAAAATCATACCGAGTTATGCCTCTCTCTTGCTGATTGACAGGCAGCTTTCAATTCCTGAAGCGCTGGCGTCACTGCTATATCTCTGTTTATCGATTATCTTGCTTTTGTCTTACACCTATCGATGCTTTCATCATAATGTCGTTTTAAAAAAGAAGGGATAATATGCAATGTAATAAAATGTGGCTGCAGGTAAGCTTTGACTTGAAAAATATCAAAAGGGACCTCGTCCTACTTATGTCCCTTTTTGCCCCCTTGATTTTGGCTGCTCTTCTCAAGTTTGGATTCCCGCCGTTGGAACAACTAGTGGTGAGCAGTTTTCACGTTTCATTGGCATCCTTTTTCCCATTGATGGTGGTCACCTGTTTACTTGTAACACCCTTTACTGTAGGGATGCTCAGTGGATTTCTCATACTCGATGAACGGGACGAACAAATACTGAGCTATTTATCCATTACACCTGTGGCAAAGTCACATTTTATTTTATACCGGCTCCTCTTTCCTGTTGTGATCTGCATTTTGGCCGCTGGGTTATTGGTATATGTGAACGCCTGGGAGTTCATTTCTTTATGGGAGTTGGCCGCTTTGCTTGTTCTGGCATTGGAGGCTCCGATCGTAGCCCTTATTATGGCGGTATTCGCTGATAATAAAGTCGAAGGATTGGCCCTCGGAAAAGTGATCAGTATCAGCGTTGCCGTACCGATTGTCGGTTTCTTCATCCACTCTGTATGGAGATGGATAGGGTTTGTTTTTCCACCGTTCTGGATTGCAGAAGTGTTTTTCGCGCATTCCACCAATATGAAAGCAACCCTCCTTTGCGGAGCATTCCTCTACCATGCTTTCATCATCTGGTTGCTGATCCGGAAACTGGAGAGAAAAATCGGATAGTGATTTAAGCAATTCTGAATCTCCTGACGGACATGAGAGACGCTATTTCTGTTTTAAAAGGTGATTTGCAGATCTAACGGACATACAGGACCTCAGATTGTCGCTTTTCTTGCTGTCTCTATCAACCATGTTTTGGGATTCAGCATCGCTCTTTTCTTCTTCTTCTGTCCCAATTAAGCTTGTTTTGGGACAGGTTGCAGCTTTTCGCACTCCTTGATGTCCCAATAAAACACACAGGTGAAAAATGTCCCTAACGAAAGAGGGACTGTCCAAAAAAAGTGTCAGACACCTCCAATACAACATTTAATACACGATTTTTCGCTACATGTTGTAAAGTTCGGAGAGACTCAGACACTTTTGGACAGCCCCTTTACAATCTTATTCAGGGTTTTGTGCCACAAGTGTAAATAGTTTGGGAAGACCGATATCGTGGACTTTCTGATTCGGTTCTTCATCGAGTACTTTGATAATCAGGCCAGCTTTGGCAACTGCAGTTATCAATTCACCGAGTGTCCATTTCCGCTGCAGCACTTTCATCATTTCTTTTTTTCCATCAGCAGAGTACTTGGAAAAAGCTACATCCCTGTTTTCAATCGTAGGATCAAAATAGTTTCCGCTTACCTTATGCTTTTTCCCTTTCGAAGCGATCAGTTTGGTCGAAATCGGATGGAACTCATGCAACACAAATGTCCCTCCCGGCTTCAATAAGCGTTCGACAACCTCTACAAGTGGATCAAGATTGATGTAGTAATGGAGTACTCCTAGTTCCATCAAGACGAAATCAAATGCATGATCTTCCCTCTTTTCTGTAAAAGAGAGTACATCTGAAACGACATACTGGATATCGACATCTGCTTGCTCAGCAACCGCCTCTGCAAAAGCTGCATTTTCCTGAGAGAAATCAACGATGGTCACATCCGCTCCCAATAATGACAAAGCGACTGCCTTAATGCCATTCGATCCCATGAGGTGGGCAATCCTTTTTCCATCGACGGGTTTCATATGGCGATAAAAGGAATCGCTCAGCCTTCCTTCAGGGTTCTGTTTTATTTTTGCAGCAACATCGCCAGGTTCACCGTGACGGTTGATCAATGCTTTATAATTGTCTTGGTTCCAGGCAGCTTGATTCTGCTCAGTCATCTGCATTTGTAAGTCGGACAGATAGCTGTTGATCAACGGTTCGTATCGAGGGTCGGCCAAAATTGCATAAAGCGACCGGCACCAAAGATGCTGTCCGTTCATCTCAATTTGAATTCGGTAAGGATCCGTCCTTAAGGCTTTATTGTAGTTGCATCTCACACTTACAGGTACCTTCTCCATCTTGAAATGAAAACTTCCCTGATCTTGTGTTTTCTCAATGGATGTTGGGGCATACGGTAAAAATATCTCATGAACGATTTCAAGAAGATCCCACTGCACTTCTACAGTTACGTCTTCTGGATCCGATAGAACGTCCTGTAAAAAAAGGGCTGCTTCTCCAACGAATTGATAGGGAATCGATTGTTGCTCGAGAACGGCAACGATATTGCTTATCGGCAATTCATAATCTGATGAATGCATTCTGTTTCCTCCGTCAACATGTGTATCTCATTATAAGATGACAGAATCAAACCCAAAATTCAATAGAACAGGCACCCCTATCAGAAGAGGTGCCTGTTTGGAATGAATCAGTTTGCTGATTGTAGTTCCTTTATGGTAACAGTTAGTGGAGCATAGGAGATCTTATCGCCATCTCCCATTATTGCAGTGATCTGATAAGTGTATTCTTGGTCTGGTTCAACAGTTTCGTCCGTAAAGCTAACTTCTTTCATTTCCGAAATCTGTTCTCCATTCCGTTTGATAACATAACGGTCGGCCCCTTGGTCTTTCCAGGTCAAATGAACATTCCCATCTTTCACTGTTGCTTCTGCTTCAGGCTGGGTATCCGGTTTACCTGCCACGATGACATGAAGTCGATTTTCAGACTCTGCCGTCCCAGCAAAGTTCTCAGCCTCAGCACGAAGGAAATAGCTGCCGTTTCCAATCTCCAACTCGATTTCGAATGTACCATCCGGCTTCGTTTGAACTGAACCAAGTTCGTTACGAGCATTTCCTCTCTCTGCATATACATGGACCGTTGTCCCTGGATCAGCTTTTCCAGTCACAACCACCGGTTCATGCTTGAATTTCAATTCTTCCTCATCCCATTCTGGTGCGTTCGGTGCTTGTTGTTCAGCATCCATCGCCCATTTCAGAGAGTTGGTGAAGAGTTGTTTCCCTTCTTCAGTCCAACCATATTCAGGACCGATGATGTTTGTCACAGCAAAGGAAGATAACAGTAAATGCATGTGACTTTCGCTTCTGAATTCATATGCAATGGAAGATCCTTTTTCAGTTTCATCTACCAACAATTTGGCCAATGTCATGCCTGGATAACCTTTGAACGTGGAATATGGACTCTTGGCTGCATGTACTTTGATCGGTGTATCTTCGCTTCCTTCTTCCACAAGACCTTCAAATAACGGGTGATCTTTCACCGGTTGGATGTAGACTGATCCCTCATCGTAACCATGCTGGTCTTTTTGAGGATATCCTTCTGCTGCTTCAAGGAGTTGGATCGAACCTTCACCGACACCCCAAGTCCCAACAAACACGACGCTGACTTGTTTATCATCTGTTTCTTCAATCAATTGTTCTACTTGTTCTGTTGTACCTTCTTTCGTATTGACGAGTATGAGGCTGTAATCTTCCACTTGTCCAAGAAGATTCCAATCTCTGGATTCTGCATAGACTTCCTGATCATTCAAGAAATCGACTAGTGTATCATTGACATCTCCGAGAACAGCCACCTGGTAAGCGTTCATCGTCAGATTCGCCTCAACATCTTCTTCGCCAACGGTAATGGTTTCTGTTGATGGCAAGTAACCGTCTACCTCCATCTTCAGCTCATAATCCCCTGGAAGAAGATTTTCGAATGCGTAGCTTCCTGAAGCATCTGTCGTCGTTTCTTCCACAAATCCAGCTGGATCCTCTGGCGTCAGGGTCACTTTGACGCCTTCAATACCATCTTCTGTTTCAGCATTGAGGATATGTCCAGATAACGTCACGCCTTCGATTGCCTCCATTGTGAAGTTCAACGTGACTGAGTCTCCAAGCTCAGCTACGTCAGCTTCCTTGACCTGTTCGACAAAACCTCGTGCCTGGACCTTCACTTCGTAATGGCCAACACCAACACCTAATCTGTAAGACCCATCGTCAGTAGTCGTTACTTCGATCCATTCTGATGGAATGGTTACTTTAGCGTTAGCAATCGGATTTCCGTCTGCATCAGTTACTGTACCTTTGATTTCACCAAGACTTGCTGTCGTAGCAAAGTCAATGGCATTCAAGTAGATTTGCTTTGCTTCATCTGTCCAGCGGCTTTCTGGTGAACCATACCCGCCAACTTGTAACCCAGATAAAAGGACATGCACGTTGTTGGCAGTCGGATACTTGATGCCGATTCCTTCACCAAGTAGACCTTTTTCCTCATGAGTCAGAGAACCGATTGTCGTTCCTGAGAAGTTCTCATAAATGGAATACTGCTGATTGCTGTTTCCATTGTTCAAAATTTCGATTTCATCTCCAACTTCAAATCCACTGAAGATCGGATGGAGTTGATCGACTCTAACATTGATCGACTGGCTCGCGAATGAAGATCTGACGCTTTCCGGATCTCCATAAGCATCAGCAAGACTCTTGATCGTTCCGCCACCATACTGGCTGACGAAGATCATACTGACTTCAAGATCATTCGCCTCTTCTACGAATGCTCTGAACTGATCGTTGGTCATCGAATAATCTTTATCGTTATAGATGACCAATTGATAATCCGCAAGTGCTTGCTGTAAGGATTCATAATCATCCCTTTGATAGAAATCGACATCGTATCCATTCGATTCAAGGAATGGAACCAATCTTGCTTCGTTCGGACTATAGCCGATGACCGCAAGTTTTTGAGATGTCTGCATCGAGAAGGTCAAATCGACTTCTGCTCCTGCGACTACTTGGACATTTGATTGCGTATTCGCACCATATCCTGAAGCCAATACTTTAATGTCATATTCCCCTTCAGGAGCCGATACGCTGAACTCACCATTTTCATTTGTGGAAGCCTCAATCGGCGTTCCTAAGAATGAAACAGAAGCATCGGCTATAGGATCACCTGTTTCTCCATCCTTGACGATCCCATTCACGACCCCTGCATTTTCTGCAGTAAGTACAAACGTTTCTTCGAGTGTATCTCCGTTGGAAATGTTCACAGTGAATGTGTTTTCTTCATGTCCAAATGCATTGATTGTCAATTCGTAGCTGCCTTCTTCTAGCCCTGCGTAGAAACTTCCGTCTGAATCAGTTTCGATTGTCTTCCCATTCTCCGTAATTTCTACCGTCGCTTTTACAGCCATTCCTTGATCGTTGACCACTTGCCCGTGGAGTTCTCCCACAAGGGCTTCTTCGTTATCAAGCGCCCAAAGGAGTGCGTTGTTCAAAATCTTTTCACGCACAGGATCGAAGGACTGATTGGTATTCCACACATGGCTGTAGGTCATATTTGCTAGTAAAATCTCGACAGAATCATTTGTCCGTCCTTTATACGCGACCATGCTGCCCTGGTCACCCGTGTTGTCATTCTTGAATTCAACTGCAGTATGTCCAGAATATCCATCAAAACCATAGTAATAATCAAATCGTGCTGGGATATGGAATGTTTGGTTTAGATCCAATCCTTCTGTAAGTGGATGTTCTTCTACGACGATTCCCTGTGAACCTTCAGTACTACCTCCAAAAACAGTGGTTGGATCATTCAGATAATCCTTTAAGTACCTGATCGACCCTCTTCCACCATCCTGACCTGTCCAGATGACAGATGTCTTCGATTCATCCAATGCTTTCAAGAAAGCTTTGAAATCTGTTTCAGATGGTATTTGACTACCCGTGTAATCTGAGTTTGCAAACACGAGGTCCATCTCAGCCAATCGATCTGTATCTTCATAACCAATATATTCGACAATGTAACCACGCTCTTCTAAATAACCTTTCAACGTAGGATATCCTGAAGCTGTTATATCGACGATTACTCCGACAGTCGGAGATGGCTTCAAGTCGATCGGCAGTGTGACCTCTTCACTGTCAGTGATTTGCACCTCGATATCCTGACGTACATAGCCGTCTTTTTCAACACGTAACGTATACGTTCCTGGTTCAAGACGTTCGATTGAATATTGTCCTTGTGTATTTGTCGTTGTCTCTCGAGGAACGTCCAGAACATCAATCGTCACGCCTTCAACTGCGTTTCCATCCTTTTCATTTTCGATGACACCGGAAATTGATCCGACATTCTCTTTTACATCCATATCAATCATCAACGGATCGCTGTTTCCTGAAACATCGACCGACATGGTCTCAGTTTGATAACCGAAAGATTGAATTTCAACTTCATACTCACCATCCAGGATCGCAATTGAAAATGTGCCATCCTCTGGGTTGGTCTGATCAGAGAAATCCATCCCATTGACTTTGACTTCGGCATCTAATGGATTCCCTGCCTCGTCCGTGATCGTTCCACTGATGGTTGAGTATTGGGCCTCTGCCGCCCATAATACGGTATTTACTAGCAATTCTTTCGCTTCCGGTGTGTAGTCGTCCGCGTCATGTGAGAAGTAGAACCCGTGTCCGGCCATCAGTACTTCCATACTGCCTGAAGTCCTTGGTTTATAAGCGAGACCGGTACCGTATGGTTCAGAATCTCCTTCATGTTTGATGGTTGCTAGTGGATAACCGCTATACCCATCAAAAGCACCGATGTCGCTGGTATCTGGCGTGAGGAGTTCAATAAAGTCCCCTACGTTTGCTCCATTGAAAATTGGATGCTCCTCTGTCACCTGATATCCTGCTGCAAGTGTCGATCCTCTGAAGGTCTCTCTTGTTTCAGGATCACCTCTAAGGTCGACAAGTTGGTCGATACCAGAGCCGCTCCAATAATGTTCACCAAAGATCACACTTGTTTCATGTTCATCAGCGGCTTTCATCATGGCATCGAATTCGGATTTGTTGAAGTCGCCGTCGTTAAAGAATACGACGTCATAGTTTCCGATTTGTTCAGCTGCATCGCTTTCTGATATTTCTGTAACGTCGACTCCTATTTCATTGAATACAGAAGCAAAATTTCGTTCAGCTGAGTAGTAATCACCAATGACGGCAAGTTCAGGTACTGGAGCCAATTCAACATTCAACTCCCCTTCGAACCTTCCCATATCAACCTGTTTCGTTTGCTTGATGTACCCTTCTTTTTCGATGGTCAATGTATAGACGATGTCTTCTAAATCCGTGACTTCATATCGTCCATTCGTGCCAGTCATCGTTTCCGCTACGACATCACCAGCTTCATTCGTCACTGTAACCTGTGCTTCTTTCACGACCTGTTTTGTATTCGAATCTGTTACAAGTCCTGTGATGGTACCGCCATTCGACGCACCGAGTGTGATAAAGACTTCTGCAGGCTCTCCATGCGTGAACGTCACTTCTTGTGTTTGCGTTTCGTAACCTAACGCACGGACTTCCATCGTATACGTGCCTGGATCATGGAATAATTCATAATCTGCATTCGCTCCAGAACCTTCGCCAAGAACAGCTTGTGTTTTCACACCTGTTTCAAGAATCTCGATTTGGGCTTCGACAGGCTCACCATCAACATTCACGACAGTTCCCGATACATGTCCATATTCCGCTTCGTTCAAGAAATCAATTCCGTTGAACAGGATTTGTTGTTGGGCTCCCAACCACCCTTGTAAAGGTGAAATCCAAGGTGCTGCACCGTGGCTCGAAAGAAGCAGATGTGCACTGTCTTCCGATACCGCTTTATAGGCGACCCCTGAACCAATAAAGCCTAATGACGTATTCCCGATCGATCCGAGATGACGTCCTGAATACTGATTGAACCATGTCAGATCCCCGGTACGTTCAAAGAGAGTCAGTCTGTCTCCAACTTCATACCCTTCGAAAATCGGATGTTCGGCATCCACTTGGAGTCTTACAGCACCACCATCATATTGGTGATCGAATTCTTTCGGATCGCCATAATACTCGTGCAAATGTTCGATCGAACCATAGCTTGAACCCCATTGGTCAGCGAAAATCAAATTGACATCATGTTCTTCAGCAGCTTGTACTAAGGAATCGAAGGTCGTTGCATCAGGCTGTTCGCCACCGGAACCATAAGCACCGTTAAGATAAACGACCTGATAACGTTCGATATCCTCAACAATATCCCAATCTCGTTCTTCTGCTGTGTACCCATTGACATTCAGGAGTTTCGTCACTTCAGAATTCCAGTCATTGAGTACAGCTATGTCGATCGGTTGCATTTCAACTTCGATGATCGTTTCTTCCCCTGGTGTAACAGTGATCATCTGTTTTTGTTCTACATAACCGTTCAACGATAGGACCAATTCATATTTCCCTTCAAAAACGGCTTCATCTGTAAACGATCCGTTTTCATTCGTCGTTCCTTCGACAGATGTATCTTTCAGTATCACCTCTACCTCTGAAAGGCCATCCTGGCTTCGCTGATCTTTTACCTGGATTTGTAGCGAACCTGTTTCTGCGTCTTCTAGTACATAGTCTTTCGTACGTTCATAGCCCGAAACAAAACGAATGGTTTCTTCCACTTGCTGTTTCCCGTATTGTGCAACCTTGACGGTATATTCACCAGGACGATGTTCTAACGTGAAATTCCCATTTTCATCTGCTTCGACTTCACCCCCTGTTTCCAGTACAGAGACTTTTCCTTTTACAGGTTGTCCGTCTCCATCCTTCATGGTCCCCATCAATACGCCAGGAGATTGATAGCTTTGGATCCCTTTACGATATGGAACAAGGACCTTTCCTGGTAAGACCGGAAGTCCAGATGTGCTGTAATCTGGAAGCGGGAATTCTTTTAATCTTTTACCCGTGTAGACGTCCAGCGCATAAAAGGTTCCGCTTGTCCCGGCAACAAAGAGGATTCCATTGGATGTGACTGATCCATTGTGCAAGGCTGAACCGACTGCCCGATTCGTCCAGACGATCTCTCCTGTTTCACGATCAAATGCTCTTAAAATCGGTTGAGCGGCAGATGTCATGACAACGATATCTTCATAGACGACTGGTGACCCTGCTTGTGTATCACCGATTCCTTCTACCTTCCAAATTTCTTCGCCGCTATCTGGATCAAGTTTATATAACGTACCTGTTTCGGCATTGAAATTGGTACCGACCACATACAATTCTCCATCTACATAAACTGTACGAGCAGCGACGCCTTCATTCGTAAGGGTCTTGCTCCACACTTCAGAGCCATCAGCAATATCAAGTGCACGGATGGTCATGTTGTCGTAACTGCCTACATAGAGCTTGCCATCCCCTAAACTACCGCCAAAAAATGTCGGTGCGCCTAGAGGGGTGCTCCAGATCTTTTCACCTGTCTCTGCATTCAACGCGGTCACATGTGCATTTTCATCCAAACCTGATCCTACAAATAGTTTTCCATCATGATAGATTGGTGATTCATAGACTGTTATGGAGTCAGTTTGGTAGTTCCATAAAATATTCCCGTTCGAGAGATTGAGCGCATAAATCCGCCCATCTTGCCCACCTGATAAATAGACGACTCCATTTTCAATGGTTGGGGTTGACCGGTTCGTCGCACCTAAACGGATGCTCCAATTTTCTTCACCTGTCTCTGTATCCAGATTGACGACCCAACCACGATCTGTCGTCAGGACTACGCTTTGATCGGCAACAGCAGGAGTCGAAAATAAAATTTCTCCTTTTGAGCCCAATTCATATTCCCAACCCAATTCCAATTTATTTATATCAATTGAAGACGGGGATACGGCGTTACGCCCATTATTATTGTTCGCCGTATTCCAGCCAGGCTTTGAACTGGATTCAGAAGCTCCAACTTCAATCTGGATGTTCTGATCGGCATCCATCGTCACTTCCATTGATGTGCCGGCAATCCCTTCACCGGATACCTGAAGCTCATAAGTGCCGACTGGTATTTGCCCTAGGGTAAAATTCCCTTGTTCATCGGTTCGTGCAGGCTCTAATGGTGTATCCATTACACGGATATAAGCGAAAGGTATTGCATCACCACTGTCTGCCTCTACAACTTTCCCTTCGAGAGCATAAGATGTGGCACGTTCTAATACCCACTCAACATCCGTCACTACACCTTTCTGAATATTGATGGTTACGGTTTGGTCTTCATATCCGAATGACTCGATGACGACCTCGTGGCTGCCTTCTCTTATCTTCAAATCGATGACACCGTCTTCAGCAATATCATAGGACACACCATTGTTAAACTGGATCGTCCCGCTGATCGGTTCACCGTCTGCATTTTCCAGTGTTCCTTTCAACTCTCCAGCATATGCAGTCTCTGTTACCGCCTGATAAATGTCGACAATACCATGTCCATAAACGTCGTTCGGTAATGCTCCCATGAACGGTTCCACTCTTGCCGTGTCACGAAGAAGTTCTTTCATTTCATCCACTGTCAAATCAGGATTCGCCTGGAGCAATAAGGCAAGTGCACCAGTTACATGCGGGGTTGCCATTGATGTACCGCTTATCGTGTTGTATTTGCCTTCCCCCTTAGCTGTCGGCCAGGCAGAATAGATGTGATGCCCTGGTGCGGATACATCCGGTTTCAATAAGCGGATTTGATTTCCATTCTCATCTTCCCAATAAACCGGCCCACGGCTGGAGAAGTAGGCAATCTGGTCGTTAACATCTGTTGCTCCGATCGCAAACGACTGCGGGAAACTCCCTGGAGCCCCGATTGTTTGTGACCCTGGTCCATCGTTTCCTGCTGCAAACATTGGAAAAATGCCTGCAGAAACCCAGGCTTGTACATCTTCATAAAACTCCATGCTGTAAGTATTTGAATTTCCCCACGAGTTGTTCACAACATCCGGAGCTTTGGATGGATCTCCACCTGGTGCCATGAACCATTCAAAAGCAGCATGGATTCCTGAAACTGTGGCAGAACCGCCATCTGAAAAGATTTTGGCTGCAATCCATTCTGCTTCCGGCGCGACACCTATCGCTTCACCTGCACCACCGCCTACTGCGGAACCAGCAACGTGAGTACCATGTCCGTGGCCATCAGTTGGGGTGCTATAGCCACTCCCCGATACATCGATCCAGGAGTCGGAGTGATCGCCGTCACGACCGCGATAATTATGCTTCAATGCTTCATGAGACCCGTCGACCCCGGTATCCATGATTCCGACAACGACACCTTCACCTTTGAGACCATAATCGCCCCAGACTTTCGTTGCCTTGATTTTTTCAAGACCCCATTGAGGCAGTTTAGGAGGATTTTCATCCTGTTGGATTTCTGGCACTTTGAGAACACGGTCCAACGTGATCCGCTCAATGTCGTCTCTTTCTTGTAATTCCTTTAAAGCTTCCTTAGATACAGTTGCTGACATCGCATTGATGATCCAGAAGCTCTTATGCTTTTTTGCTTTTCCTTTTTGTTCGAGTGAATTCATTGCTTTATCGAGTGCTTTTTGAGAGGCTTTTGCTTTTTCTTCGAGGTGTGTTTTAAGCAGCTTTACTTTCTCTGCCTTTGATTTTTTTGCTTTGATCTGGGGAAAAATCGCTTCGATGTCTGGACGTTCTTTCATCCTGATGATGACGTCCACTTTTTCTTTCTTTTCCAGTTGATTGAGGATATCTGCTTCAACCTTGTCAGGCTCTGTTTCAGCCTGTGGAGATTGTCCAGATAGAGATGGAGGTTCCCAGCCGAGTCCTTCCATCAATGAGGCAAATTCAACCTCTCCTTCATTTTCTTGATCAGATGATTTTTCCTCCTTAGAGGTGTCTTCCGACTTTGCTTGATACTCCGCTTCCCGTTCCTTCTCCAGGACGTCATGATCTACGGTGGCTGAATTGTCTGATGCTGTTTCTGCGTATGTAGATTGTGGCGCAAACATAGAGAAAATAAGTAAAAAACTGAACAGTAATGCGAAAAGCTTGCGATTCCGTCTCAATCTTCGCAAATAGTTTCACTCCTTAAGTTTTAGTCATAAACCAAAATTACACAATAATTGACATTTACCTTCTAACTTTCTAATAATTGGGACTATTTCGAAATTTTTCATACGAAGGATTCATCCAAAAAGTGGAAAAGGAGGAGTTTTGCTCGATTTAACGGTCGGGACTTTTGACATATAAAAGAGGAAGGAAGCAAAATTTAGGGAAGAGGAGCGAAAAATAGGGGGAAAAGGACGAAAAGATGATACGTTGTATAAACAACCAAAGTTTTTCTACAATTGAAGAAAGTATTTATACTTGCTTCACATGCTACAAAAAAACTGTGAATGAAATATCACTCACAGTTCATTATATATCGAACGGCTGTTATTCAGGTATTGAATTTTCAGCATTGATGAAGCCACGTCCATAGATGTTCGGATCAAGTCCTTCTCTCTGATCCGCTCCTTTCAAAAGCATCTCCTTGATCTGATCCGGGGTAGCATTCGGAGAGTGCTGCAGCATCAACGCAACGACACCTGCACAGATTGGTGTTGCCATTGATGTGCCTGACATGACGAAATAATCGCCATCGACCCGGCTCGACTTTTGCAGCTTATCGATGTATGAATTCGGGGAACGGAGAGAGACGATATTGACACCAGGAGCCAGTATATCAGGTTTTTCCACCCCATAAACCGTCGGACCTCTACTTGAAAAGCTAGCAACATCATCATCCGATTTGTCTGCTGTGTTGTAGTCCTCCGAAGCCCCGACAGTAATCACACGATCGCTCACCCCTGGACTTGAAATCGTTTGGGCGTTCGGACCGCTATTCCCTGCGGCTACACAAACGACGATTCCATTTTCCCAAGCTTTTTCGACACTTTGCACCATCGGATCTTTATCTTCGTGTTCATACTTTTGGGCAGCTGCACCAAGCGACATGCTGATGACATCTATTTTTTTATCTGGATGATCCTTATTGTATTGGAGACACCAATCGATACCTTGCATGATTGATTCCAGTGTCCCGGACCCCATTTTATTCAACACCTTTATCCCGATGAGGTTTGCCTCATAAGCAGGTCCTTTATATTTCCCATTTGAAGCTGTTCCGTTCCCGGCAGCATCACCAGCACAGTGCGTCCCGTGACCATTGTCATCATATGGTTCTATTCGCTGATCTACGAAATCGACAAAATCTACAATTCGACCATCAAGGTCTTCATGAGGGTGGATACCAGTATCGATCACTGCAATGGTAACGTCTTTTCCGGACAAAGCTGTATTGTTCCGAATGATATTTTCAGCATTCACGGATGGCGTAGCAACATCCAACAAGGCTTGTACTTCTCGATTCAGATAAATTTTTTTAATATGAGAGCATTTACTAAGGACATCTTCGAGCATGGCAGGAGTAGCATCGATACTGCAACAGGATACGAATGAGAAGGTTTTTCTCACCCGGCATCGTGTATGGCTTTTTGAATAACGATGGAGTTCATGACATCCATTCTCAAATCCACCTTCTACGAACTCGATGACGACTGAAACTTTCTTCATTTTCTTTATGAACCGTTCAACAGATTTATGCATAAAGCAAGGGATCCAGGTAAACGGCCTGTACATGTAAAGCATTTGTTCTCTCAGTGGCTGATCGATTTTATGCGCATAGGTTCTTATGGTTTGAACCATGGAATAACCAAACATGCTTTCACCTCTATCAAATTTGTCAGGTTTTTACTAGATTATGAGAATCTATTAAAATCGTAACGGTACACGCCTATTCGATAGAGAAAATGAGTGAACAAACTAAAAATATGAGGACAGACGCTAACGTTGTATCTGTCCTCATTCCATGCTCATGTTGTCTGACCGATCATCGACAACCGTTTGATTTCCTGCTCAACTTTATTTTTCAGTTCTTCCACTTTATCGTAATCCATTGCTTTGATATAGTAATTTTCCAATTCATCATGATATTCCTTCGCTTCTGCCAGGCATTGGATTGCACTTTTCATATTTGAAGCATAGCGTTCTGTGATATCCAATAGTTCTACTGCATATTTTTCATCCGTTCCCGGAGTGATTGTTCTTTTATACATATCAACGATCTCATCATTTTCACGATCTGGAAAATATTCATGAGGTGCCGTACTATCGAAAATCGCAATACCGAGCTCCCGTATGATGACCATATCCAGACTGTTCGGATCGAATCCACAATGATAAATTTCAACATCAAATCCTTTATCTTCCGCTGTTGCAGCAATCTTTTTCAACAGCGTCGATTTACCTGATCCTGGTCTGCCTTTGATAAAATACCGTTTGTAAACTCCCTCTGTCAGATTGGGGACAAAATCCACTGCACCTTTTGGCGTAGCCGCCCCTAAGAAGCGATGTACTACCTTCGAGACTTTATGCAATGATTTACCTGCAAAGAATTCTTCGATCAATTCATTTGTCAGTTGATCGGCTTTTGTAAAGTCCATATTTTCGATATAGATTTTTTCCCATTCATCATGTACTTCCAGGGCATCTGAAAAATAAGCATACGCTTCATCAAAAGCATCAGATATACGGGTGCCGAGCTTTTCGATTTCTTCCCGGTGGGATGCCAGTATGTTTGAATCCCATGCGTATCCTAAATTCACATATTCCTCCACTGCCCCAGGGAATTTCGGTTCAATGACATGCGGTGCTGTACCATCGACGATTCCGACTTTCAATGCTGTAATGATTACCCCATCGATCGACTCATTATCGGATGAACAGTGAAGAAACTCTATATCATATCCTTTATCGTTCCATTCATGTCCGATCGCTTTCATCAGTGATGATTTTCCGGTGCCAGGGCCGCCTTTCAGAATGAACAAACGGTCTAGTCCCTCTAAATTTGATTCATATAGACTGTAGAACCCTCTAGCGGTATTCCCGCCTGCAAAATAGTTCGTAATCTTACCTGACAAGACAAGCACTCCCTTTCTTGATATCGGATTGCCTTTGTTATTATATGCAACAAAGTCTTTTGGGTGATTGCCCAGATCGAAAAGGTGCGTTTAAAGAATTTATGAAAAAGGAAAATTAATATAAACAAATTGTTCGGAGGTTATGAAATTGGCTATTCAATTGAAGCGAATTTATGAATCCAAAACAGAAAATGATGGAAAACGGATCCTGGTTGATCGTATCTGGCCAAGAGGAGTTTCTAAGGAAGAGGCAGATTTAGATGAATGGTTGAAGGAGGCAGCTCCAAGTCCGGATTTGCGTAAATGGTTTGGACATGACCCTGACCGTTTCAAGGAATTCAAGGAAAAATATGAAAAGGAATTGGATAATGATGAAGAAAAACAAAAAGCTGTAGAAAAACTAAGATCGTTCATGAAAGACGGAAAAGTGACCCTTTTGTATGCTGCCAAAGATCAAAAGCATAACCATGCTGTCGTTTTGAAGGATTATCTCTCCTGATTGGCGCCCGATTGTTCAAAAACTTTTCACAAATAATTATTATCGTGTTATACTATCTGTAACAAATCGTTCACAAATTAGATTTAAAGTTGTCACAATGTACGGGACATACTTATTTGTAAAGTATTCTTTTGTAAGCGGTAACAATCGGTTTATGGAGGGAGGCGTTCCATCATGGACGTATTCTTAGTTTATTTACTTGTAGCAAGTGCGACGCCGCTCTTTTTGTGGCAGGACCGGAAAAAACTTGCGATCTTGCAAATCCCATTCATCCTCTGCATGTGGCTGTATGTGGTTTTGTATTTATCATTTGACTTGAGTATGCTGACACATATTGTTTTAGGATCGATTTTCGTAGCGAATGTCATTTTCGCACATGTAGCTGCATTTATGATCTTCACTGGACACGCGTTCAACAAAGCGAAGAAAATTTAATTTGACTTTTACTCTGCGAAATTCACAACACTCCTGGTGAATTTCGCAGAGTTATTTAATACTTTCTTTAAGTGTTGTCCAAAACGTGTCTGAACCTCTTCGAACTTTACAACTTTTCGAGAAAAACCAAAATGTTGTGGTGGAGTCGCGTTTCGTTAAGGAAGTGAATTCTACAGAGTAAATTTTTGCTGATTTGAGCAAATTTGAGCTCAGCTTGCGTAAAAATCGGCTCACCTTGCGTAATTTCATCCCTATTTTGCGCAAATCGGCACTTTAGACCTAATTCCTGCTTGTCCTAAACGTAAAAAATTGGCAAAGCTAAGCCATAGGCGTCAGCTTTACCATCCGTTCCTCGAAAAGCAATTGCTTTTCCTTCGTACGGGGTATTGCTTCCGAAGCCGCCAGCTTGTGCAATTATACTGAAAAAAGCGTGCTGACAACATGTCAGCACGCTCTTTTATATGCTTAATGGAATCCGTATGATAATACGAATAACGTTCCAACTACGAGAATGACCGCGATAAATGCTGAATGGAGCATCATATGGGTCTGATCTCTTCCGCTACTGCTTTCTGTCATATGCATGAACATGAGCAGTTGGATGATCGCCTGGAAAATCGCTAAGGTTACAATGATTGCGATGATCACCGTCATCGAAAATCCAGAATACAACCCTACCCATAAAGCGGCCAAGGTCAAAATGATGGATAATAAAAATCCGATCAAATGCTGCCATGGAAAGTGTGAACTCTTTTTAGCCATGGTGCATCACCATCCCATACAGATAAACTGCAGTAAAGATAAAGATCCATACGACGTCAAGGAAGTGCCAATACAAACTGGCGACAAATACTTTTCTGGTAGTATGCTTTGTCAATCCTCTTTGGACCAGTTGGATGATGATCAATATCATCCAGGCTATACCCATTGTAACGTGAGCGCCGTGTGTTCCCACGAGGACGAAAAAGCCGGACCAATAAGCACTTGTCGTCAAGCTGGCTCCTTCATGGATGTAGTGGATGAATTCATAGATTTCAAAGCCCAGGAATCCTAATCCCAATAGTAATGTGATGCCAAGCCAGACAATCAGGCCTTTTAAGCTGTTACGCCGCATTTCATGAACAGCCAAACCGCAAGTGAAACTCGAAGTTAAGAGCAAGAACGTTTCAATCAGAACGCCTTTTACTTCAAATAACTCACCAGGCGTAGGTCCATCCCCATAACGTCCTATTAATACGAGATATGAAGCAAAAAGGGTTGCAAACAGAGCAATCTCTGCTCCAAGGAAGACCCAGAACCCCAGGATGTTCAACCGACCTGTCTCCGATTGATATTCTAACGGCGTGTCAGGAGCTTCGTGCTTGCCGTTTTCAGATTGCACATAATCCATTTTTCACGCCTCCTCTACTCATTGGATTTTTCAATTCTTTCAATTTCTTCAACGGACACATAATAACCATCATCATAATCAAACGACCGCAGGACAAGCATGACCAGTACACCGAACAGACCTGCTATCGCCATCCACCACCACTCGAATACAAGACCGAAACCGCTTATGAAAAAGGCTACTGACATGATAATCGGTTTTCCAGAGTAGCTTGGCATATGGATTGGCTTGTAATCTTTCTTGATATCTTTAACAGGATCCCGTTTCATTCTCGAATAAGCATCTAGTCCAGAGACCTCAGGAATTTTAGCAAAGTTATAGAACGGGACTGGTGTATGTGTCGACCATTCCAGCGTCCTGCCATCCCATGGGTCTCCCATCGTTTCACGTTCTGCATAACGGAAGCTCCAGTAAATGTTATAGACGAGTAAGACAAATCCGATTGCCATACCGATCGCACCTGTTGTCGCCACCATATTCAAGTCGAACCATCCGTCTGCCCATTCGTATGTGAAGATCCGCCTCGGCATACCATCCAAGCCAAGGAAATACATTGGGAAGAAACAGACATTGAATCCAATCATGAATAACCAGAAACTCCATTTACCAATACGCTCGTTCAGTTTGTGACCGTACATTTTCGGATACCAGAAGTACAAGCCTGCAAAACAAGCAAATACAGTTCCGGAAATCAATACATAATGAAAATGAGCTACGAGAAAATACGTGTTGTGATACTGATAGTCAGCCGCAGCCATCGCAAGCATGACCCCAGTCACTCCCCCAATCGTGAAGTTCGGGATGAAAGCCAGGGACCATAACATGGCTGTCGTTATTTTTATCCGGCCTTTATAAAGGGTGAACAGCCAGTTGAAGATTTTCACCCCGGTCGGGATCGCAATCGCCATTGTCGTAATCGAGAAGAACGAGTTGACGACTGCATTCGCTCCCATCGTAAAGAAATGATGCACCCAAACGATGAAGCTTAGGCCGGCAATGGATACCATCGACCAGACCATCGCTTTATATCCGAACAACGTTTTTCGTGCAAATGTACTGATGATTTCTGAAAAAATACCGAATGCCGGTAAAATGACGATATATACTTCAGGATGGCCCCAAATCCAAAAGAGGTTCGCCCAAAGCATCGGAAGACCGCCGTCCGCAAGGGTAAAGAAATGACTACCGAACAGACGGTCAAAGGTCATCAAAGCAAGTGCTACTGTCAGCACAGGAAATGCGAAGATAATCAAAAGCATCGTGATCAAGGTTGACCATGTGAACATTGGCATCCTCATCACACTCATACCCGGAGCACGCATTTTCAATATCGTAACAAGGAAGTTGATTCCGGTAAGCAAAGTCCCGATCCCTGAAATTTGTAAACCGAGCAGGTAATAATTTTGACCTGGTCCGGGATTCAGTTCATCTCCAGCTAATGGTACATAACTTGTCCATCCTGCTGAGGGTGAACCACCTATCACAAAAGAAATATTGAAAAGCATAGCTCCAAAGAAGAACGTCCAGAAACTCACAGCATTCAAGTACGGATATGCTACGTCTCTTGCCCCGATTTGAAGTGGTACGACAAAGTTGATCAAACCGATCAAGAACGGCATAGCCATGAAGATGATCATGATCGTCCCATGTGTCGTGAAGATTTCATTATAATGCTGCGATTTGAGAATTTCTGAACCTGGAGCGGTGATCTGCGCCCGCATGAGCAAGGCGTCGACCCCACCACGGAACAGCATCAAGACAGCAGCAATGATATACATGATTCCGATTTTTTTATGATCAACAGTAGTAAGCCATTCACTCCACAACCATTTCCACTTTTTATAATAAGTCAGGACAAATACGATCGCGATTGTTGTTAAGACAATGGAAACATCGGCTGCATAGATGAATGGATCTCCTGTTACAAAAAATTCATCCCATTTCATCGTCTCTTCCCCCTTCCCTACTAATGTGATCCATGTGAGCCATTGTGGTTATGTTTATCTTTTGATGGATCCAATCCTTTGCGGACTTTGACCGCATAGTCTGCTTGTTTCGAATGATCGACCCATTCAAGATGTGTTGACGAAAATGTTAGCTTTTCAGTGAATAGTTCCATTTTCATCAACTCATTGTATTTTTCTTGTGTCAGTTTTGGTGCAGACTCCTTTGTTTCCTGTACCCACTTTTCGAAATTGCCTTTTGTTTGAGCTTTTACAATGAACTTTTGTTTCGCAAACCCTTCTCCTGTAAAGTTTGCGTTTCTGCCTTTATATGTCCCAGGCTCGTCCGCTTGTAGATAAATCTCCGTTTCCATGCCTGCCATGTTATATTCCTGTCCGCCTAATTGTGGAATCCATAAAGCTGCCATCGAGTCAGCAGAAGTCAGCTTGAAGAGGATTGGGCGGTCTTCTGGTATGTGTAGGTAGTTGACTGTTTCGATATTTTCTTCCGGATAAGTAAAAATCCATTTCCAATCGACAGAAGTTGCATGGATGATCACCGGATCTTTATGGGATGTGGCCTTTGGTGGTTCTTGGAGTGCATAGATTGTTTTAACGGTTGGAACTGCAAGGGCTATGACAATAATGACAGGTATCACTGTCCAGATGATCTCAAGTACTTTGCTTCCCTCATCCTGAGGAGGTTCATAATCTGCATTCTCTGGACGCTCCCGGTAACGGACGATCATGAATGTAAATAGGACAAAGACAACTAGCACGATGAAAAGCATGAATCCGATCGACAGCATGATAAGATCTTTTTGTTGTAGAGCGACGGGGCCTTTTGGATCTAAAACTGCAAGCTCGCTGCAGCCGCTAATTAAGGTCATCATAATCAGGGATATGAATCCAAGAATGAGCTTTGCCTGTTTTTCCAATGGAATCACCTTCCTCTCCGGGATTAGTCAACTGTATGAGGTCCTTAACTTTGTATATGTGATAACCAACTCTCCCCTTACAAGGTGGAACAGTTTGAGTCTAAAGAGGTTATGAGTTAGCTTTACCCTATCTCAGTCATTTGTAAAACCTTTCGAATCCCTTTAAACACAAAGTGTCACCAGATTGTTAAAAGCTCAAAAATTTGAAACAAGTTGGTCAAATATAGTTCAAAAAAATTGGATATTGCTTCATCGGGTGGCTGATCCATCCAAAAGCAACATAAATAAGCCCGTTTGCAGCCTATTTACATTAAATTACATTAATATTGCCTGTATACAAAAAATATGTTACGATTTAGTCACATATTTATAAAAAGGTGGATTAATATGATAAAAGTTGTTGTAAACAAAGTGATTGAACAACCTCTTGAAATGGTTTTTGCCTATATTGCAAACTTTGAAAACAACCCAAAGTGGCAAAAAGGTATGATCGAAGCAAAGTTCACTACAAATGGGCCGCTACAGGTAGGTTCAATATATGATCAGGTAGCGAAATTTTTAGGCAAGCGTATTATCACAACTTTCCGTGTTGTAGATTATGAAGAAAATGAAAAAATAAAGATTACAAGTATTAAAAGCACTTTTCCAATTACGGTCACACGTACAGTGGAGCAATTTAATGGTGCAACTAAGGTGACTGCTATTGTCGAGGGTGATGCAACGAAAGTATTTAAAATTGCACAACCAATAATGAAAAGAATGGTTGAAAAATCCGTGAAAACAGATTATGAAAACTTAAAAAAACAGCTAGAAGGTAAGTGATTCAAAAGGGCTGATGACCTGAACCTGGTATTCAGATTGAATAAGGACTATGAATCTAGTTGTTAGACCTCTAATCACATGGTATAATCAAAAAGGTTTGTAAACGATTACATTTTTGTTATCCGGGGAGGTTCTAACATTTTGAGTAAACCATTCATTCGTACATTGAATCTAAAGGACTATACACATGGAGATTCACAGTCCCGCCAATCGTTCTCAGAAGAATTTGCAGCTGGACTTAAGGAGATCGGCTTCATCATTTTAGAAGGTCATGGTGTTGATCCGAAATTGATTGACAAAAACTATGAATTATGGGAAAAGCTTTTCAGCATGGATGTAGAAACAAAGCAGAAATATGAAGGAATTGATGGAGGTCAGCGTGGGTACACTGGTTTTGGAAAAGAACATGCGAAAAACCGTACTGTCGGTGACCTGAAGGAGTTTTGGCATACAGGACAAGAACTTCCTCATGGACATCCTTTAACTGCAGACTATCCTGCAAACGTATGGCCAGAAGAAATACCTGAACTGCGTAAATACGCTGGAAATTTCTATCGTGAATTGGAACGTGTTGCGCGCAACATGCTTGAAGCTTTAGCACTGCATTTCGATCTTCGTCAAGAATTCTTCTCTGATATGATCAAGGACGGAAACAGCATCCTTCGTTCCATCCATTATCCAAAACTTGATGAATCAATGGATCCGAATGCAATCCGCGCAGCTGAACACGAAGATATCAATTTGATTACATTACTAGTCGAATCTACAGCATCTGGGTTAGAGCTTCTAACTCGTGAAGGCGAATGGATGGAAGTAAAAGCTGAAAAAGGGCAAATCATTGTTGATGCAGGAGACATGCTTTCAAGAATCACAAACGAAGTCATTCCTGCCACAACACACCGTGTCGTAAATCCTATCGGTGAAAACACATCCAGATATTCAATGCCGTTCTTCGTCCATCCTTACAGCAGTTGTTTACTCGAAACGATCCCAGCTTGTGTGACTAAAGATAATCCTGAAAAATATCCAGCGATTACTGCCGGAGACTTTCTATACGAACGGTTGGTAGAAATCGGCTTGATAAAAGCTTAACTCATTATGCAATAAGTGGGAGGCTGACCCAGAACATCAATTTTCATCAATGTTCGGGCAGCCTTTTTGATTTCTGTATATTTTCCTTGAACGTAACGGACACCAGAGTATAAGTTATTTGGAAATTAAGGTCTCCTGTGTCCGATAGCGTTCTCCCCCGAAACTGTTTCAGCAAAAAATCTCGACAGTTTTCCATTTTGCACCTAGGTTGTTACCTCCCTTTTAAAGCCCATAAGGATAGTCAATCCATAAAGGATAAGGCCCGTCACAAACAATAATCCTGCAAATCCGAGTAAAGCAGAAAGAAATGCGAGGAAATGCTGATCCAATGTTGCGTGGATATTATCCGTCAAACCTGAGAATATAGCTGATAGTTCCAGCTGTGTATACATCCATTCAATCCCAATGATATGGAACAACACAGCTGCGGTCATCAATGTGAACCCTGCTATCACACAAAGTGCCGACAACCACTTCAGGTTCCTTGGCCGATTCGTCTCCAGTAAGAAGGTAAGGCCAATCAACAGAATAACCATCAAGCCATTCCAAATCACCAAAGCAGTCATTTGCTCATAATACTTCTTCATTTTATCCATTCGTTTTTGGTTCATTTTAAGTAACGGTGCCCATTCTATGCGATCGATGAATTTATCATGGTAGATGATTTCGCCCTGCATGCTTTCACTGCGCTGCACTTTCTCAAGGAAAGCGGTGCGAATATCAGTGAGATCAATCGCTTCTAATTCAACATCTTTATCTAAAATATAATCCCATATGTCCTTCTCGATGAAGGATAGGATTTCTGATATCCGATTAACAGTCAGGTATTCTTTTACAACCTCTTTAAAAATCTCATTCATTCTTCCATCAGAAGTTACATCCAAGAGTTCTTCCGATTCTTGTAATGCTTTTGGGAGAATGATTTTAAGCTCGTCATATACACCTGTTTGCTCAAACTCACTGACTGTATCATAAGGCTTAAATACCGTAAGATGAACAGCCATCAAAATGAGTGTTGTTGGAATCAATAAAAACAAAATTCCGTATATCAAGTACCTAATCGTTTTAACCACCATAAGAACACGTCCTTCTCACCAGTCCAAACCTTGTTAACCTATTCTCTTTCCTAGGTCTTCAGTCCTGCTTAGATACATGCATTGACACAACAACAAAAAACTACCACAGTTGAATATACTGTGGTAGTGCCAAATTTCATACTTTCTTCAGTATAAGGGCAACTAAGGCTCGACCTACAAAAGGCTTGGCCTCGCCAAGTTTTCTTTAAAAAATTGTTGATTTCCGCTCCAGGATGCTCGCTTTCCGCGGGGCGTGCGGTGAGCCACTCTTCGCCTTACTCACCTCAGGAGTCTCCTTTTCAAGGAAGCATTTGTGCTCCTGCGTCTACAAGAAAGTCCTGTCGAAGAGCGAGCTTCCTCGTGCATGCCTTGCGAGGAGATTATTCAGGTAGTAGGCACGGCTGATCCCTCAGGACACCGAAAGCTTCGGCAGCTTTACATCGCACGAAGAAAATGCGATTTTCATTTTCGAGGAGGTCTCGCACCTTGCTCTCCAATCAACTTGCACAAGGTGATTTTCAAAAATGACTCAAAAGCAACAATCTTTTAGAAAACAGCCTTCTTTTTAAAGACCAGAACTGACGTGATTTGTCAGCCCGAGTTTTGATACCTATGCCCGAGTAATTGTAGGGTTTGAATTTTCTTCATATTTTTCTCTTATTTTATCTGTCCCTTTGTTCGGCGGGCCTAGACTGATGACGATATCACCATCTTCACCTTTGACTGAATTTTCTTCTGTGAAGAATACGATTTTTCCTGAAGCCTTGAGGATACACAGTAATTCCGCATCATCAGCTCGTTCATCTACATATTGTTGAAACGAATATTGGTCAGTGATTTTCGTTTTTCTGAAGACATAACCGCTTTCAACCTTTTTATTGAGCACTTCCCATGTTGCACCATCATGAAAAATGATATTTCCGCTAACCGTAGGGTCAAGTCCGCGGAGATCATCTCCTGTGGTATTATGAAGGCTCAATTGATAGACATTCGTCCTTCCGAATGTAGGAACGAACGTATTACATACAAGTGCGTTATACGAATCGATATCCGTGGAAGCAACCATATATTCATAAGGTGTGAAATCAATCTGGTAATCCGTCTGTTCAGATAAAATCTCCCCTCGATAAATCGGTACACCAAGATTTCGAGCAGTTATCAATCGATCATAAGAAGAGTCCGTAATCAACACCGGAATTTTCAATTCCTTTAAAACTTCTCCAAACTTAGCGCTAAAACTGCTTCCACCGACTAGCAGAACACCTGGTTGGTCATCAATCGCCAGTCCCAGTTTCCTGGCCATCCACCGGATTGAAAATCCGTGTGCGCAAACCGTGGCGAATACAAGCCCTAACGTCAATGGAGTCAGCAGTCTCGCATCTTCAAAACCTTGATCTTGTAATGCTCTATCGAAATACCCTGAAACCGTCAGTGCCACAATTCCTCGAGGCGCAATCCAACCGACCAATGTTTTCTCTTGAAATGATAAATCTGTCCGGATCGTTGATAAAAAGATCGATAATGGGCGGACAACAATCATCATAAGGACGACGAAAGAAAGAATGTTCCAGTTGAAAATCTCAAGCAGTGTTTCAATCTTCAAGGAAGCCGTAATCATGATGAATACCGCCGAGATGAGCATGACCGACATCGTTTCTTTAAAGTGACGCATATCATCGATGGAAGTGATGTGCATATTTGCCATTGTGATTCCCATCACAGTTACTGCCAGAAGGCCTGTTTCATGCATGATTTCGTCTGAAATGGAAAAGCAAGCAAGTACAAAGGCAAATACGAAAGGCGACTTCAAGAATTCTGGTACATGTCCTTTTTCAATCATCCAACCAGATATTCGTCCGAAGAGCCACCCAAGGAACCCTGTTACTGCAGAAGCCACGAAAAAGAGTAACAACGTTTGAGCTGTGACACTTTCTTCTGTAAGAAATTTAATGATTTCAAAAGCGAATACAGCTAATAAAGCTCCAAAAGGATCGACAATAATACCTTCCCATTTCAGAATCGCTGCAGGACGAGCCTTTAGCTTGGCCTGCCTTAAAAGAGGGAGAATGACCGTGGGACCAGTAACAATGAATAACCCTCCGATTACATATGCAACAGCCCAGGAAAGTCCTGCAAAGTAATGGGCTGCCCATGAGCCCAGAATCCAAGCAAGTAACGCACCAAAGGTGACAATACGCAATATCGGTCTGCCAACGCCTTTTATTTCACGATAATCCAAATTCAAACTACCCTCAAAAAGGATGATGGCGACAGCTGCTGAAATGATTGGATTGAATAATTGCCCGAAATCCTCTTCTGGGTTGATGATACCAAGAAATGGACCGGCTAAGAGACCAGCAACTGTCATGATTACGATTGCAGGAAAACCGAAACGCCAGGCTAACCATTGTGAACCGATTCCCAAGACGATGATCAGCATGATTGTAAATAGTAAAGATTCAATCATTATGTTCTCCTTCATTCTGAATATTTTGATGATGACGTGTGCTATCGTTTTTTATTTAGTACCCTCTTAGTATGTAAAATTCTCATATTTTCATGATATTTTATTCATTATACAGGTTTTCGGATTCTTGTCTAACAATAACGTTAAACTGAAAGGTGCGTAAAGAGAGCTCGGCAAAACGCAGGCTGAGCTTCAGCTGCACTATACTTTCTTTAAATAAAAAAGGAGACCTACTGCATACTTTCATATGCAATAAGTTCTCCTATGATTATGATTTTTTCAGTTGTCTTACTTGTCTCACTTGTTTCACTTGTTTGATCGTTCTTGCTTTCAGGTTAAGCCCATTTCCTAAAGAACCAAATAGCTTTCCTTTATGCGGGTCAATCAATTCTTTATCTTCGTAATAGACCCTTGGTGTTTTGAAGAGAGCCAACAATGCTTGTCCAAAAGGCATTTCATGGTAGCGATCCGGCCACATTTTCTTTATATGCGCTTTGACCATCGGGTAATACTTCGGACTCATACCAGGGAACAGGTGATGTTCCGTGTGATAAGAAAAGTTGAAATGTAGCACATCTACCCACTTTGGTGTTACGACTGTCAGACTGTTCGCCAATGGGTCATTCACGGGTACAAGCGGATTCAAGCGATGGTTCGTTGAAATATAGGCCATTACAATGAAGTTAGCAATCAACAACGGCAATAGAAATGCAAAGAACCACTTCTCAAATCCAATCCACACTAACAGACCAATCCATGTGGCCCAAGGCAGAATTGCTTCGAGCCAAACACTCGGCTGTTTCTTCGGATTGAACTCCTTGATATAAACGGTGAACATCTTCAAGGAATGCAGTGTAAACGTAACAGCTAATGCAGCAAAACTTGCAATAGCTCGAATGAAAAACGGGATCCTGTATATCCAGCGCATAAATTTATTCTTCGAGAATTTCTTCATGCTTGGCCAGGCATCAGGATCTTTTTCCTCATCCTGAGTATGAACATGATGTGTGAGGTTATGCCATTTTCTCCAGAGTTTAGGTCCAGTGGTCAAAGGCCAAAATGCAACTGCACCAAGGAAATCCCGCAGCCAAGGCTTCCGTACGACTGTACCGTGTAAAATCTCATGTCCCAGAAAGCCCATCCCAGCAAAACTCGCTCCCAGGACCAAACTGATCAATAGGTTCAACCAAATATTTGTATCAAAAAAAATGATCGTAACGAAACTAGCAATCGAAATAAGCAAATATGCTAAACCACCTAAAAGTCTTGAAGGGACAGGTTTGAATGCTTTCTTTGGCATGTGAGGAGCTATCCTAGCAGCATACCACCCAAATGTATGATAATCTTTCATGTTTTACCGCTCCTTTGTGTTCACTCTGTAAAAAATTCGTCATATACGGACTGTTTATGTTCCCCTCCGAACCCTGCAATTTAATCATCAATTTGACAAGCCGCAATTTTCTGAAACTTAGACTTAAACTTAACAGGTCTGTGATGTAAAAGTCAATGAATAATTATTACCAAGTCATAATAGTTGGTGGTATATTTTTAAAATAAAGTTTTTTCTTTTGTCGATTACTCCTCTGCATACATGAATTCCATTCGTTAGGAAAAATTATCTAACAAATGATTTGAATGAGGAGGAATTATTATGACAACCAATCCATCACTCCCCCAATTTCCAGAACCTATATGGAGAGAGGGAGTAGAACTTCCGGCTTTTGACACTTTGATTGAAGATCAATCAGTTGACGTCGCTATAATCGGCGCAGGTATTACCGGTATTACAACAGCTTACCTTTTATCCAAGTCTGGACAAAGTGTCGCATTAGTTGATGCTGGCAGTATCCTGAACGGGACGACTGGTCATACAACAGCTAAAATCACGGCTCAGCATGACCTCATTTATGATGAGTTGATCCAGCATATCGGTGAAGTGAAGGCGAAACAATATTATCGCTCCAATACCGAAGCTCTAAAATTCATCCAAAATACCATCTCAGAAAATAATATTGACTGCGGATTCAAGAGTGAGGATGCTTATCTATATGCTACTGAAAAAACGTCCCAGCAAAAACTGCAGAAAGAGTTTGAAGCCTATCGTAAATTAGGGATTGAGAGTGACCTGGTCGACGAAATTCCGTTTGATATTTCAATTCAATCAGCTTTAGTCATGAAAAACCAGGCACAATTCCATCCGCTTCGTTACCTGCTTGCACTTGTAGAGAAAATCAAAGCTTCTGGAGGAATGATTTTCGAGAACACACCTGCAGTGGATATTGAAACCGGAACTAAACCGAAAGTAGTTACAAGGAATGGATTCAACATCACATGCAATCATGTCGTCATCGCCTCCCATTTCCCTTTTTTTGATGGGAGAGGCTTTTATTTTGCAAGGATGCATGCTGAAAAATCGTATGTAATTGCCGTTAAATCAGATAAACCGTATCCGGGCGGCATGTATTTAAGTGTAGATCAGCCAATACGTTCACTTCGTGATACCACTATAAATGGTGAGAATTATATTCTTGTCGGCGGTGAAAGTCACAAAACAGGACATGGAATCAATACATTCAAGCATTACGAGACTTTGCAGGATTGGGCACAAACAACTTTGGGAGTTCGCGAATCTCCATATCGCTGGTCTACTCAAGACCTGATTACAATTGATAAGATCCCTTATATCGGCAAAATAAGTTCGAAATACGACAATGTTTTCGTCGCGAGTGGGTTTAAAAAATGGGGTATGACAACCAGCACTATCGCAGCACAATTGATTACAGACCTCATCACAAAAGGGTTGAGTCCATACGAAGAACTATATTCACCCTCCCGCTTCTACGCTGATCCAAGCTTGAAAAATCTAGTTGTACAAAACGCGGACGTCGCAGGGCACTTCGTCACTGGAAAAGTCGGACTCGCCCACAAAAAGCTTAAAGACATGGGGAACGACGAAGGCGCTGTCGTCAAAGTAAACGGAAAACGTACAGGTGCTTATAAAGATGAGAATGGTTGTCTGCACCTGGTTGATACGACTTGTACCCATATGGGGTGCGAAACAGAATGGAACAGCGGCGACCGAACCTGGGACTGCCCTTGTCATGGATCCCGTTTTTCAATAGACGGCACTGTCGTAGAAGGACCAGCCGAGAAACCATTGAAACAGGTATCTATTGAAGATAAGAATAAAGCGTGATTAATTGTTAAGATAGAGGGTATTGATACAGACAGAAACAACAGAATCGGAGGTCTATCAGTGAAACAAGTATCAAGTGTGTTTTGGATTTCAATTATCATCGCTGGCATTTTTGTTTTTTGGGGAGCAGTTCGGCCACAACTACTGATTGATGTCATGAGCGATACACAAGCTTTTTTCATGAAAAATTTCGGTTGGTTCTACCAGCTTTCTGCAACTTTTTTCTTGGTTTTTGCTCTTTTTCTCATCTTCAGTAAATACGGAAAAATCAAACTTGGTAAAGATGAGGATAAACCGGAATTCAGGCGGCCGACATGGTTCGCGATGCTGTTCAGTGCTGGAATGGGGATTGGCTTATTATTTTTCGGAGTCTCCGAACCGATTTCCCACTTTTCAAGTCCGCCTTTTGGTGAAGGAGGGACAAGTCAATCTGCAAAGGTCGCGCTTCAATATACGTATCTCCATTGGGGTTTCCACGCATGGGCGATTTATGCCGTCGTTGCACTTGCTCTAGCCTATTACAAGTTCAGGAAAGGACTCCCTGGCCTTGTAAGCGCGACCCTCTACCCGATCTTAGGGGAAAAGGTAAACGGACCGATTGGTAAACTGATCGATATCGTAGCCGTGATCGCAACGTTATTCGGTGTGGCTGCCTCATTAGGACTTGGAGCCGCTCAAATCAATGGTGGCCTGAGCTACCTGACAGGTATACCGAATAATTTTACAATTCAATTCGTCATTATCCTTGTTGTTACAGTCATGTTTCTCATTTCTGCAGCCTCAGGAATCAAACGGGGAATCAAATATTTAAGTAATGCGAACCTATCCCTCGCCGTCATCCTGTTCGTCGTTTTCCTATTTCTAGCTCCTACTGTATTTGTTCTTGATTTATTTACGACAACGTTCGGAGGATATCTTCAAAATTTGGCAAGCTTAGGTTTAAGACTTGCACCTTTTAATGAAGAGAATGCGACCTGGCTGCAATCCTGGACAATTTTCTACTGGGCATGGTGGATTGCTTGGGCACCGTTTGTTGGAACGTTCATTGCCCGAGTATCAAGAGGAAGAACAGTCCGTGAATTCATTACTGCTGTATTGCTCATCCCTACACTCGTCTGTGCTTTCTGGTTTGCTGTGTTTGGTGGTACAGGGATTTTCATGGAATACAATCTTGGTCTCGATGTATCAGGGCAAGCCCTAGAAGCAGCGTTGTTCTATGTATTTCAGCAACTCCCATTCACGATTGTCCTTGTTGTGATAACTCTGTTATTGATCCTGACGTTTTTCATTACATCAGCAGATTCTGCGACCTTCGTATTAGGGATGCAAACCACCTACGGAAGCATTGAACCGCCTAATATTGTAAAAGTTGTCTTAGGCCTGTTGTTATCTGCTTCTGCTGTCGTCCTGATGGCCACAGGCGGGTTGGAAGGGTTTCAATCAGCCATCATCATCAGTGCGTTTCCTCTGGGAGTAGTCCTTCTCTTCAGTTGTTATGCGTTATTGAAAGCTTTCCGTACCGAAGTTAAGGAAAATAAAGAACTAAAAAAAGAAAAAGTTTCTGGAAAAATAAGAGCAAAATTGCAGAGAGGCAGGATCAGACGAAAGGTTCCAAGAAGTGAAAGTTAATGAAAGCTGACACACCAGTCAGCTTTTATAAATGCCTTTACGTTGTTATACTTTATTGTTGATTTTTGTGAAATTCACTTCCTTTCCACTGGCTGACGAGGATGCTGTCGGTGAATGATCGCTGCGCTAGACATCCCTTCACTGTATTAACAGTCAGTAATCAACAGAATTATTTAACAAAGCTAATACTTAAGTTGTATTTCAGATACATTTAAAAAAGGATTTTACAAATTAAAAAAGAATAATGATTTATGAGGAAATAACCGAAATATCGACATTTGAGATCACTCTTTACCAGAATCCCAACACCAATTACTGCTATTGCAAAGTTTCTTGATGGTTACAGCTAATTGCAAGAACCTTTTTAAGCAGGCTCTGTCATTTTTATATTTGTTGATTTTGCGTTGTAGAAAGAGAAGACTTTCCGCAAAAATGAACATTTAAGAATCATGGAGTCTTCCAGTAAGAAAATCTCTAACTACGGAGTCGATTCATGTGGATTATTATTAAGGATATTTTAGTAAACGTCTTATTCATTTTATTCCCTACGCTTTTTTATTTTGTTTTTCTTCGTGAAGATGGTCCTGAACGTGAAAAAGTTTTTTCAAAATTCTTTTTTGTCTTGTTATTTTCCGTAATCCTGACAATGATTTTACCTGCTGTCTATTCGGATGAGTTCAAATACGATCTGAGAATCATTCCGATCATTCTCGGTTTCATGTATGGGGGACTGTTTCCAGGCCTTTCCTTGACAGCTTTGATGCTTGGTTTATCATATTTCTTATATCCAGGTGATTTCTACACCACGTTGGGTAACTACATAATCGCTTCTGTCGTCTTGATCATTTTAAGTAAGTTTTATCATACACAATCCACTAAAGTGAAGTTGTTGATTCTGACTGGATTTTACTTCGTCATCGCCAGTTTAAGAGCTATTTATTTCATCGCAAATGGTTACTTCGACCAAGTTGAAATCACAATCTATCTTTCAGCGATCACGTTATTCACTTTGATTTGTGTAATCGCCTTGATTGAAGCATTGAACCGACAGATCATGCTTCAAAGGGAACTGGAACATATCGAAAAAATGAATGCCATCAGTCAATTGGCAGCTTCAGTGGCACACGAAATCCGGAATCCAATGACCACAGTCAGAGGTTTCCTTCAAATTTTAAGCGGTAGTAAGGAAATTCCCGAAGCAGACCGATCTTTCATCACGATTTCCATTGCGGAGCTTGATCGTGCTCAAACCATAATCAATGAATACTTATCCTTATCAAAACCGCAGAAAAACACTCTGGAGGTCATCGATTTTTCAAAAGTAATCAATGACTCGATTCAGGTGATCTCAACATACGCGATCATCAATAATGTGGAAATCACAAAATCAGTGGACGAGGCGTTGAAGGTGAAGTGTTTTAAACATGAAGTCCAGCAAGTGCTCATCAATATCATGAAGAACGGGATTGAAGCGATGGAGGGTTCTGGGAAAATGCATGTGTCCGCTGTGAGGAGGGACCAGTGGGTTGAAGTCATCATCCAGGATAATGGCTCAGGTATTCCTGGAGATCAGTTGAAACGCCTGGGTACACCTTATTTTTCAACAAAAGAAAAAGGCACTGGCCTTGGCCTGACAGTAAGTTTTGAAATCGTGAAACGCATGAACGGAACCATTGATGTACAAAGTCAAGTCAATCAGGGGACGACCTTTACAATCCGTTTTCCCTCTACCATATCTATTGAAAATGACGTGCTTATTTAAAAGTATAAGAATAGGGCTGACCCATTCCTATCGGACAGGGTCGCCCTTTTTGTTTGTTAAACGCCTTCTTTTTGATTTTCCAATCGAGTAATCTGCTTTTTCAATTCTTTTATTTGCTTATTCAGTTGAAGGGTATCGTTCTCGTTACCAGGTTCCACTTCTCTTGCGATCAAATTTGATAATTGTAAATTCAACCGATCAATCTCGTTGTGGATATTTTGTTCATCTTTTGACAAATGCACATGATGTCTCCACTCCTTATACGATCCTTTATAATCATAAAATCCACTATCCAGTGAAATAACGCGGTTTGCCACATTTTCCAGCATATACGGATCGTGCGAGACCGTGACCACTGATCCAGGGTAAACCGCTAGTGCAGCTTCAATTCTTTCCCTTGTTTCAATATCAAGGTAATTGGTTGGCTCATCAAGTACAAGAAGATTAGCTTCAGAAAAGTATAACTTCACAAAAGCAACGCGGCACTTCTCCCCCATGCTCAACTCTTTTACTTCCTTATACACCTGATCTCCTCTGAATAAAAAACAAGCAAGAATCGTCCGCGCGTCAGCTTGGGACATCTGTGGGAGGTCTAACACCTGCTCAAGGATCGTCTTATCTGGTTCAAGTCCCTCCAGCTCCTGCATGAAATAACCGATTTTCAGTCGTGGATGATGGATGACATCCCCCGAGACAGGGTGAAGGTGCCCCGTGATCAGTTTAAGCAATGTCGTTTTCCCGGTCCCATTCTGGCCTATCACCGCGATTCTGTCTCCTCGGTCGATCGAAAAGGATAACGGATCAAACAGCTCCTGCTGTGGATATCGAAAAGCTGCATCATTAAACCTAAGTAACGTTTTGCTGTTAAATACACCAACTTCTAATTCAACATTGATTTTGGGTCCGTCTTTCGGTTTTTCGATATGGTCGTTTTCAAGGCGTTCCAATGCAGCTTCCTTCGCTTTGAATCTCGTCATATTCTTATTTGCTTTCTTCTTTGCAAAAGGATCCCGTTCACTTGCGGCGCTATGGGATTTCTGAAACCATTGTTTATATTGTGTAACAGCTTCCATGAGCTTTCTTTTTTCAGCTTGTTGTTTATGGTATTTAGTTTCTAATGTCTTCCTTTCGTGTTCTATGCTGCGTTTATATTCTTCATAGCCTCCGTGGTATTTTTTCGTCCCATCAGGCGAGAGCTCATAGGTGATGTTTGCCACTTGATCGATGAATGCACGTTCATGGGAAATGAACAATACAGCTCCTTTAAACGTTTGAAGCCACTCTGCCAACCATTGGATCGTTTCTCCATCCAAATGATTGGTCGGTTCATCTAAAATCAAACCCTTTGGATTGCGCAGCATGACCCTTGCCAGCTTAGCGCGTGTTTTTTGGCCACCGCTCAAATTTGTAATTGACTGCTCCCAAATTTCTTTCGGAAGCCCAAGTTGAAGCATACATTTCTCTACAGCTGTTTCCCATTCATACCCACCCAATTCATCGTATGATTGCAATGCGTTGCTATAGTCTGAAAGTACATCGATATCTTCAGGATTTTCTTGGATATCCTTTTCACATTTTCTTAAGAAGCGCTTGGCACGAAACAGATCTGAAGATTCACTTTCTACAAACTCTCTCGTTGTAATTTGGTCATCCAAAAAAGAACCTTGCTCCACAATCCCCCATTCTTCAATTTTCATCGGATGGATGATTGTTCCTCTGGAAGCTTTTTCTTTACCTAGCAAACAGTTGATGAAAGTCGTCTTTCCAACTCCATTCCTTCCGATTAATGCAATGTGCTCCCTATCGTTGATTTCTATTGAAGCATTTTTGAATATTTGTATTCCATTCCGTTCAACTGTAACGTTATCAGCCTTCAAAACCAGCATACGAATCCCTCCGGTACATCTTTTTTGGAATAAAAAAACACAGGCTGCTGCCTGTGAATCAGATGCATGGATTCATTATGAATTGATCAGCCGAAAAGACCGATCATAAAAGAAGAACGATATCTAAATGATGACACACTTATCCCTATACTCTGATTACAGGCAGAGCCATTTTTCGTATTAAGCTACGCGAAAAATGTTAAGGGACTTCATGATTTTAGAATCGATACCTCCTCGTAATTGTATTTTTATTATAAACGACAACACCAGAAAATTCCATGGTTATTACAAATAAATGTTTCACATGGAACAATCTTCTCATCCCCTCGCCCTACAAATGGTATGATGGTTATATCCCTAATGCCAAAAGGAGGAAAAGCAGTTTATTATGCAGTTATCACCGATTTCGACTAACCAACGCATTGCAACTATTGATATCATAAGAGGATTTGCCCTTCTTGGCATTTTTCTCGTTAATATGCCGGCTTTATCCGCGCCTGCCTTAATGTATGATCTATATTCGGTTCAACCAACATACGAAGGAATTGATCGCTGGGTTCGTCTCCTTTTTGATTTATTCATACAGGCAAAGTTTTACCCGATGTTTTCATTTCTATTTGGATTTGGTTTCTATATATTCCTTTCTAGGGCAGAACTTAAAACAGACAAGCCACGTAAGCTTTTTATCCGGCGTTTAGTCATTCTACTTGCTTTTGGGTTGCTTCACTTGATTTTTGTCTGGTATGGAGACATTCTCCACACTTATGCATTGATTGGGTTTCTTCTAATATTCTTTTATAATCGCAAACCAAAAACCATACTTATTTGGGCGTTTTTATTGCTTATCTTCTTTTATACAATTGTAGCGTTGCCGCTTTTTGCTCCACCGTCCTTCCACGAATCCTCAAACTATGTGAGCGAGACGGTCGGCAGCAAAAAAGTGGAGGAAGCCGTATCGATGTATCAGGAAGCAGGATATTTTGAGTTGACTGCTTACCGTTTCCAAAATGAAGTGATCCCTGTCCTTGAGTTCCTTGTATTCAATATCCCTCAGATCCTAGCACTCTTTTTATTAGGTTTATATGTTGGAAAAAGAGGAATCATAGCAGACCCAGCATCACATATGGGATTGATCCGGAAGATTTGGTTGACGAGCGGGGTTGTCGCATTGCCTATGGTGCTTTGGTTGGCAGCTATCCAATTGGATTGGCTGGATTATGGTGTCTATAAAGAAGGGGCAACCTATTTACTTATTACTTTAAGTGGAGTATTTCTAGCCTCTTTTTATATCTTTTCGGTGGTCTTATCTTTACAGAAAACGAGAATGAATCGAATCTTACAATATTTTGAAGCAGCTGGAAAAATGGCGTTAACGAATTATCTTGTCCAGACCATCTTATCCGTAATCATTCTAGTTGGCTCAGGACTTTATTATGAAATCAGCTTAACCTTCGGGTTCCTGATGGTGTTGATCCTATTTTCCATGCAGCTTATGTTAAGTCATTATTGGCTGAAGTATTTTCACTTTGGTCCATTCGAATGGGTTTGGCGCTCCCTTACCTATAAACAATTGCAGCCTATGAAGCGGAAGGACCTTCCCAACAAAGAGATGTCGTTATGAAGAATAGTCTGTCCCTTAAGTGTCTGACACTCTTTTGGGACAGCTTTTTTCACTTAAAGAAAACATTCAAATCGTAATCCAATCGATTTTCTTTTCTAGCAGATTTAGCGTTTCAGCTTCTTTACTGTCAGGATGTGGATGGTAGTTATATGTCCAGTTGACTGATGGCGGCAGGCTCATGAAAATCGACTCGATACGGCCTCCTGAATTCAACCCGAATTTCGTTCCGCGATCATAAACGAGATTAAACTCTACATATCTTCCTCTTCGTATACGTTGCCATGTCAGTTCCTCTTCTCCATAAGGAAGATGGCGGTTTTCATTTATAAGGTTCGTATAAATTTTTGAAAACGCCTCTCCTACCTCTTTCACAAAACAGAATCGGTCTTTCAACGAAATCTCATGTGTCGCACCTAGGCGGTCAAAAAAGATACCTCCGACTCCACGTGCTTCATTACGGTGTTTGATATAAAAATACTCATCAGCCCATTTTTTAAAGGCTGGATAATACGAAGGGTGATGCTGATCACATAGGGATTTCAGCTTAAGATGAAACCTTTTTGCCTGAGGGACATCAATATAAATCGGAGTTAAATCAATACCCCCTCCAAACCAATTCTCGCCGCCAGAAGTCTCAAAATAACGGACGTTCATATGTATGATGGGAATCATTGGACTTATGGGATGCATGATGACAGAGACCCCGGTAGCATAGAAGGAGCCGCCACGACTAACTTGCAGTACATCGGCCATCTGATTTGAAAGGAGACCGTATACCTCTGAAAAATTGACTCCGCCTTTTTCGATGATTTCCCCTTTTTGCATGATACGTGTACTGCCGCCACCGCCTCCAGCGCGTTTCCAAAGCTCCTCCTTGAAGGTTTCCTTGCCATCACAGGCTTCTAACTCCTTACAAATATCATTTTGTAAGGATATGAACGATTGACTGATCAATTCTTTATCAAGATTCCTTGATTTTGTTCTTTCTACTAAATCCATAACTGTAAGCTGGGATCCACGAAAAAATTGAAATCAGGTACCAGCTATTCCTCCTTCACATGATTTACTTTTTCGAAAGCAAATGAACATTCATGCAGGATCATTGGTGTAGTAGGAATGACTTCATGAACAAAAGAATACAACATTACCAGAATTTTGTAAAATATTAACTGTCAGTGTCGATATATGTTTAATAGTCTTTGCGACCGAAATTCGCTTCCTTTCCACAGAAGTGTCGCCAATTTCGTTTCAATCAAACTTAGTCAGATATCAACTGTATTAGTTAACAAAGCATTTAGTGGCGCCACTCTAACGGACACAGGAGACCTTATTCGGTACAAAACTAGGTAATCTAGTAATCTAACGGACAGGAGAGACGCTATTTTGCTAAAAGGGCATGTTTTATCCACCAATTAAGGTAAATAAGGTATCGAACCTTAGTTGCTCTTATACTAAAGAAAGTATTTTATGCTTTCTTTAAGTGCAAGCGCAAAGTTTGCGAAAACAACCTTACTTTAAATAAGAGCGCTATACCCTACAGCAAGGTAAAACGCTCTCCAACTTATCCTTTAATTTTCTTGATGAACAACACTTTCAAATAATCGCCTTCCGGATATTCCCTGATTGCTTTAAAATCCGCTGGTAGTGAATGTTCTTCAATGAGCTTATACGCTCCATCCATTTCTTTGAATGCTTTTTCGACGAATGATTTGAACTTTTTCATGTCGAATCCGGCAAAGTTCGTGGATGCGACAATCATCCCACCATTTTCGGTTATGGCAATCGCATCTTTTATCAAATCTTTATAATCTTTCGCGACACTAAAGCGATGTTTCTTCGATCTTGCAAAGCTTGGCGGATCAAGGATGACCATATCGAACTTCAAGTTGTTCCGAACTGCATATTTAAAATAGTTGAAAACATCCATTACCCGGATATCGTGTGCTTCGTAATCAAGACCATTCAAGCTGAATTGTTCAATTGTCTTATTCAAACTGCGGTTAGCAAGATCGACACTAGTTGTTTTTACGGCTCCTCCAATCGCTGCAAAGACGGAAAACGCTCCCGTGTAGGAAAACGTATTCAAGACGGTCTTTCCTTCAGCATGGTGGTCCCTTATCGACTTGCGGACATTTCTTTGATCAAGGAAAACACCAACCATCGCACCATCATTCAAATAAACAGCAAAATGAACGCCGTTCTCTTTAACGATCAGAGGAAATTGTGCACGCTCTCCAACGAGAAAATCATCGTCCTCGATGTACTGCCCTTTTTGGTCGAAACGTTTCTTTTCATAGATGCCTTTGTATTCGATGGAACTTTGTAACGCTTCGACAATCGGTTGCTTAAATTGGTATATACCCTCACTGTACCAATTGAGCAACAAATAGCCATCAAAGTAATCGACAGTAAAACCACCGATCCCATCCCCTTCACCGTTAAAAAGGCGGAACGCATTCGTCTCGTGATCATTGAAGAAGGATTTTCTATACTCAATCGCTTTTTTAATTCGATTTTCGAAAAATGCGTAATCAATTTTTTCCTGTTCTTTTCGAGTAAGAATCCAGCCGTATCCTTTATTCTGTTTACCGTAGTAACCTTTACCGATGAAACGTTTCTGTTCATCTACAAGTTTGAGAAGGGTGCCTTCTTCCTTTAGATCATTCAAATTGACGATCGCTTCCTTGAATAGGAGTGGGTAGCCACCTTTCAACTTATTGAAATACTTCGATTTTATCGTAAGCATGATTTCTTTATTCATGACTGACATCCTTCATTTGTTGATTTTTTGGTGAATCTTCTCCATCCATACTACCACGTTTCAAATCGTTCACAAAACTTGGTATTGAGAGCACTAAACGACAAGGTACGAATCCTGCCCTATTCCCGCCGAATGTAAAAGAGGACCCGCTGCAAACCTCACAGCACGCCCTCCATTTGTCGTTCTATATCCGTTTGAAAATCTCCAGGAAGGCGTCCTTCAATTTCAAATCAATTTTCCCTTAATCGTATCGAATGGTAGAACCTCGATACGATCATCACCACTTAAATATCCTCCCTCACTTGTTGATGGGGATACTCAACCGGTAAGATGGCAGATCACAAACTACTCATTGGATGACTCCTCCTATTTCCTATTACATACTTGAACGATTGTCATGAATCTCACTGCTGCTTTTTGTAAAAGTTCTTGCCCTTTATCCATTGCATCCGCTAAAGTCATCGGTTCATCGACAATAGGAAGAACTGAAGATAGACCTTCTCCGGCAGCTTGTAGATCACCTTCAATCTTTCCAGCAAATGCGATTGTAGGCACTTTGTACGTGTTAGCAATCCGAGAGATTCCGACAGGTACTTTTCCAAATAAAGATTGTGTATCGACTTTCCCTTCTCCTGTAATGACAAAATCGGCATGTTTGATATGTGATTCCAGCCGGCTTAAATCTGATATCAATGTAAACCCGCTTTTGAACTTCGGCTGTAGATAAGAAAGGAGAGAGAACCCGAAACCTCCTGCCGCTCCACTGCCTTCTGCCAATCGATGGTCATTCCCGGTCTGATTAGTCACGGCTTCTGCATATTGTTCCATCCCGCTCTCAAAGAAAGGCAGTTCGTCTTCTGTGACCCCCTTTTGCGGCCCAAACACCGACACAGCCCCTTCTTTCCCAAGTAAAGGGTTGGTTACGTCAGATGCAATCGTGAAGGTAACATCAGCCAATCTCGAATCCAGACCTGACGTATCAATGGATTTGATTTCACCCAATGTACCACCCGAAGCTTGGATCTTCTTCCCTTGTTCATCTAAAAAACGGATCCCTAATGCTTCAAAAAATCCGCTCCCAGCATCTACTGTGGCACTTCCTCCCAACCCGAGAATCACGTTTTCCGCACCTAAGTCCAGTGCTCGTAATACCAACTGACCAGTTCCATAAGTTGAGGCACGGTAAGGGTCGAGCTCTCCATCTTTTAACAGAGGAAGGCCAGATGCCGCCGCAGTTTCAATGACAGCTGTTTTCGTTGTTTCAATCCAGCCGAAAGCCGCCTCCACCTTACGTCCGATCGGGTTCGTCACTTCTTCCATCTGTATTTCTCCACCTAAAATGACTGTAAGAGCCTCGACCGTTCCTTCTCCACCATCAGCCATTGGGACCGTAACGATATCTAGATTTTGATCAACCTCTAATAAGCCTCTTCGTATAGCTTCAGAAGCTTCAATACTTGTCATGGAGCCTTTGAATGAATCCGGAGCAACGACTATTTTCATGAACAACCACCTCTTGTTCGTTTTAGTTAACGTTATCTTACTAAAGGATGAAAACGCTAGCTATGTTACATGAAACAAAAAAGACCGTATTTATTTCTATCATCTTTGTTATAGAAAACAAAAAGAGCTTACATTAGTTTCCGTTCCTGTCAGCTCCATTATTTATCGTATAAAATGTCATTGCTACATAGAGCATGACGGCTTCGCTCAATACACGTGGATCATAGCCCGTCTTCTCTTTGATACGTTTCAACCGGTATTGAAGGGTATTCTTATGAATGAACAGCTTTTCCGCTGCTTCGGTAATCGAACCGTTCGCTTCAAAAAAGCATTCCAGCGTTTCAAGCATTTGTGCATGTTCAATATCTGTGTCGGTCAATAGGACTTTTTTGACGTAAGCTTCCCTAGTTTCTTTGGAAAGATCATATGCAAAAGATTCGATACCTAATTCATCATGGAAAATAAAAGGGTGCTTTCGATTAGTCGCATGTAATAACGCTAGCTCAGCCTCACGCACTGAGTGGGATGTGTTCCTTGGGTCAATATACATTTGTCCGATTCCAGCAGTTGTCTCAAATTTATAAGATGTTTTGATTGCTGATTGAATCTTCTTTAAACGGTAACGTATCTTTTCCTTCCGTTTCACCTCAGATGAATGTTCATCTACGGATAACAACATTGTATATCGGGTGCTTCCAGAGGGGATGATGATATGTTGGCTTTGTTCAGGGAATTGGTTCTGGATCATCCTCAAAATTTCACGCCGGGACCGTTGAAACTCTAATTCTCCTTTTACATCCGCTTCATAGCTTTTCAAATTTTCGTATAAGATATCGTTAAAGTTCTTTACCTCTAAAACCACCGCTGCTCTCGGTATATGAACATTGATTTTATGGATCCACCCACGGGCAGCGAATAGTTTATCATTTTCCCAGCCCCCCTCGATCCACTCATCGATGAATGATTCCCTCGCCCTGCTTTCAAGTTCGATCTGTTCTTCTATATAAGCTTCCTTCAGCAGTATTTCAGTCATTCGTTTGATAACTTCCCCAAACTGGACAACTTCCTCAGGCTTACCTGTAATCCCGATGACCCCGATGATTTGATCGTTCAATTCAACTGGCAGGTTAACTCCTCTTTTTGCCCCTTCAAATTCATTCTCTTCTTGAATGATAAGCGGTTCTTTCGTTTTTAGAACCGTCCATGCTCCTTCATGAAAATCACCAATTCTGTTTGGATCGATACTTGCAATGATTTGTGCCTGCTCGTCCATGAAATTAATATTTCTGTTAATGATTTTGACGGTTTCCTCAACGATTGATTGCGCGGTTTTGGGCGATATGACCATTCTTTACACCTCATATGTATAGAGTTTAAGACTCGTTTTTTACTGAACCATTGCGTATCTCCTCTTGAGACTGTCCGAGAGCGGCGATGACAGCGCCAGCCGCTTGGATCCAACTTCCGTTGACATCCAAGTTTTGCCCTGTGACACGGTCTCCTCTCAATTCTAATATACCCCCGACAGCTTGCATAGAATTCCCCCATGATTGCAGGGTGTTTCCAATGATGCTCAATAGCTCAGTCCTTCCCTCCTTCAATTCATCAATAACGGCTAATAATGCCCCAAACGCTTGGAGCCAGTTACCAGCAATCTCGAATTGTTGTTTTTTTACATAAGGAATATCTGCTACAATTCCATAGATGACAGTCAAGTTCCCTAAAGCTTGTATTTTGTTTCCCGTCGTTTCAAGACTGATTGTCGATTTCCCAGCAGCCTCCATCGCATTTCCTAAAGCTTGGAGGGCATTTCCGACAATTCGAAGCTCCTTGCTGATTATGTGAGGGAGGTAGAATGTAGGGGTACTGCCGATTGCTGCTACCACCGTGCCCACAGCCTGGATCCATGCCCCTGATAGGACGATGACCTGCTGACCCACGTTCATTTCCTCCCCTCTTTCTCTTCTTACGACTATAGTATTCTTCCGAGAAGGGTATGTTCAGCATGTGAGCAAAGCGCTAATATTGGTTTATTGTCACATTAACGGACACACAGGACCTTAAGGGCCATGGTGTCCGCTAGATTTCCAGTTCGCTTCTTAACCATGAAGCATTTAGACTTTAAAAAAGATGAACCCACTTATCCAGGTCCATCTTTTGGTATTATTATATGAACTTGTCCGGAAATTGCTTGATGATTCCTTCTGAAAGAGCATCTGCCAACTTCAAGATATGCGTCTCGCCATCATCGTAAGCTTTGATTTCATCATCCCATCGTTTCTGTAGCCTGAATACAACTTGATCTGTCAACAGAGCTAAATGTTCATCAAGTAGTCCTTTCAGTGTCTTTTTCGGCCAATTCGGGTTGGCATCACTAAGGAACTGTGCAATTTCATCTGCGTTTGCATACCATTGTTTCGTGAACTTATCGACATTCGCCTGGTCATTGTTCTTAGCTGCTTCAATAAGCTCTCCAGCAATGATGATGTGCTCTGTTAAAAGTTCAGCAAGTTTCTTGCTTGCCGCATCACCGTAATAAGGTTTGATTGCATTGCCGATATCCTTTTGGTTTTGTAAAAGGCGTGAAAGTACAGCATCTTGATCTTCCAGACCTCCTATCGCACTGACCATATAACTTCTCGTCCAGGTTATATGATCCGTCCAAAGTCTCCTCATGTCGGAACTGAGCGCCACTTCTTTTTGGGTGAATGTGTCCTTCTGTCGACTCTTAGCATCGGTTTGTTGAGGGGAAAAGACCATTGTTGCTATTAAAAGTACAATAACCAATTTTACAAACATCTTGTTCATATACAGTACTCTCCTTTTTCAGTAGTCCTGTATATTTTGGCTCTTACTTGTGATTTCATACAGAGCCTATAGATGATACGTCAAGTCAAATACCTCTCAGTCGACCAAGCGACATTTCTCGGGAAATTTCCCGCATTATCACTCACATTCATCAAAAGGCAAATATCAACCAAGCTTCAACACATTTGTTCACTTACCTGGGTATGCACAAGGGCCGCATAGATACCATTTTTCCTTATTAGTTCATGGTGGTTTCCTTTTTCGACAATCCTACCTTCATGAAGGACTAGAATCTGATCAGCGTTACGGATCGTATTCAATCGATGGGCAATTACAAAGCTAGTACGGCCTTCCATCAAAGTCCTTAATGCATCCGTAATTTTCATTTCCGTTACTGTATCAATGCTGCTGGTCGCCTCGTCTAATATCAACAATGCTGGGTCAGCCAACATTGCTCTAGCTATCGAGAGCAATTGTTTTTGCCCGTGACTGATGCCCTTACCATCAGAATCGAGAATCGTATCATATCCTTCAGGCATCCGTTTGATGAACTCATGGACATGGGCAGCCTTAGCGACCTTTTCGACCTCATCATCTGTTGCATCAAGTCTACCATAACGGATGTTCTCCCTGACTGTTGTATGAAACAGAATCGAATCCTGTAATACGACACCCATTTGACTTCGCAAGCTTTCCCGTGTAATCGATTTGATGTCTTTGCCATCAACGAGGATGTGTCCTTCATCATTTTCATAAAACCTCGATAAAAGCGAGATAATGGTCGTTTTCCCTGCACCAGTTGGACCGACGAGTGCGATTGTCTGTCCTTTAGCAGCATGGAAATTGATATCTTGTAAAATCGGCTGATCCTCTTCGTAGGAAAAATAAACTGAATCAAAATCGATTTCCCCTTGGATCCGTTGAATATCACTTGCATCCTTATCATTTTCTTTTTCTTCCGCTTCATCAATGATTTGGAATACACGTTCGGCACCTGCAACAGCCGATAGGATCATATTATACTGGTTTGCCAGATCATTCAGTGGTCTGGTGAATTGCCTTGAGTAAGTCGTAAAGGTGACAATGACTCCGATGGAGATGAAACCGTTAAGGGCAAGAATCCCTCCTGCACCTACAATGATAGCGAAGCTTGCGTTATTTAGCATATTCATCAACTTCGGAATGAAACCAGAGTATGTCTGAGCCCAATAACTCGCTTCCCTTAAAGATTCATTTTTTTCGGAGAACTCCTTAATCACACGATTTTCCTGTGAATACATTTTCACGATCTGGTGACCAGTGAAAATTTCTTCAACATACCCGTTCATATCACCTAAGTGTTTCTGTTGCTTTTTAAAATAACGGCCAGTTCGTTTTGTAATCCACTTCATACCGAAATACATCACCGGTACGATAGTCAGTGTCAAAAGTGTAAGAAATGGGCTTAACCAGATCATCATTGCAATGGTACCTGTAATCGTCAGCACGCTGGTTGTAAATTGGATCACCGCGGAATTCAAAGTCCTGCTTACGTTATCCATATCGTTCGTCAAACGGCTCATCAATTCACCATGCTGCCTTTTATGGAAAAATAACAATGGCAGTCGCTGGATATGTGAAAACAAATGATTCCGCATAGAATAGACGGTATTTTGTGAAATACTGATCATCCAATAGTTTTGAAGCCATGAGGTCACGGAATGGAGAATGTATACCACCAATAAAAGGATCACCATTTGAAGAAGTGTTTCTGTTACTGGATCTGCTATGATTCGATCCACGGCAACCCCTAGCAAATAAGGCCCGAGCAGTGACAACAATGAGCTGATCACTACAATGAACAGCACAAACATGAAGCGTTTCTTCTCAGTTCGGATATACGTCCAAACTCTGGCAAGTGTGGACCACAAATTTTCAACTTTTGGCGGCTTCGTACCGATTCCCTGGTGCCGTCGGGGAGGATGCTGTGAAATACGTTCACGGTGTTCGTTCGATTTCGACATCTAGACCACATCCTCTTCCATTTGTGACTTGTACACACTCTGGTAGTAGGGGCTTGTTTTCAGCAAATTCTCATGTCTGCCACTCCCAATCAACTCTCCTTGATGGAACAGGAGGATTTGATCGGCAGCACGAATTGAACTGATTTTTTGTGCAACAAGGAAAATCGTACAATCCTGTTTTTTCAACGTTTCAAGCAATCTCGATTCGGTATGGGCATCAAGTGCGCTCGTACTGTCGTCCAAGATCAGGATCTTCGGCTTTCGGACAAGGGCACGTGCAATTGAAAGTCGTTGCTTCTGCCCACCTGAAAAAGTAACCCCTTTTTGTCCTAACCTTGTATCGTATCCATCTGGTAAACTCATGATAAAATCATGGATCTGTGCATCTTTTGCAGCAGCGATGATTTCCTCTAATGTTGCCCTGTCCTTACCCCACTCGATGTTTTCCTTCACACTGCCTGTGAACAGATGGGCTTCTTGTGGGACAACACTGATCTGTTTTCTTAAATGCACACGATCTATTTCATCGATTTCGGTTTCATCTATGAAAATGTGTCCAGATGTATTTTCTATCAGTTTAGGAATCAAGTTCAGAAGCGTTGTCTTTCCAGATCCAGTTTCCCCTAGTATGCCGACCGTTTTATGTTCTTCAGTTGAAAAAGAAACATTCTTTAAAGTTTCCGTATATTGCTCACCATACCGGAACGATACATTTTCAAAACGAACACTCCCTCTGATCGTTCGTCTCAAGAGAGCCTGCTCAGTATACAGATGGTCTGTATCTTTGTTTAAAACTTCAGCAATCCTAGTAGCAGAAGCACTTCCTCTCGAATAGTTCATGATGAGGAAAGTGAAGACAGAAAAGGTAAAGAGGATACGAGTCGCGTAATTGATGATTGCGACAAGCTCTCCTGCTTTTACTTCCTGTAAATTGAGCTGAACCGCTCCTATCCAGAGAATAATGATGATGACGATATTCATTCCGAGCATCACGACAGGCATCGCTACTTCCATCATCCATAATGCCTTTTTATTTTGATTCGTCAGGGAATGATTCACATGTTCAAACCGATCTTCTTCAAAATCTCCGCGATTGAAGCCTTTGATCAAGCGGATGCCCGAAAGATTTTCACGAATGACCGTATTGACACGATCCAGTTTCTCTTGAACTTTACGAAAAAGGACGACACCCTTGGTCAAAATCCAGAATAAAAAAAGAAGCAAAATGGGTACAGATATAAGAAGGTATGTCGCAAGTCCTGGATGGACGAAGAAAGCCATGATGATACCGCCAATAATAAATAAAGGCGCTCTCAGAGCAATACGCATAAGCATGAACAATAGGCCTTGAACTTGTGTGACGTCGTTTGTCATACGTGTCACGAGCCCTGGAGTAGAGAATTTCTGAAAGTGGTTGCTCGCGAATTCCTGTACCTTATGGAACAGGTCCCTTCTCAAGTCATGGCCAACACCTTGGCTGGCATTGGCTGCAAAAAAAGAATTCGTGATCCCCGCTGCAAAGGCAATCAACGAAAGACCAAGCAGCACGCTACCCCATACTGCCACGATCGATAAGTCTTCTTGTAAAATACCCTCATCAATGATTTTTGCCATCAATAAAGGCTGGACCAATTCAACAAACAATTCAAGCACCATCAGTGATAAAGCAATGGATGCCGATAATTTATATGTACGTAAATAGGAAAAGACCTTTTTCATGTAGTGTAACCTCCGGTGTTTCTTGAAGTTGTAATAATTATACAGCATATAAAGAAAACTTGGCGAGACTAAGCCCCTTGTGAAGGTCGAGCCTTAGTTGCACTTATACTTTCCTACTGTATAGAAAAAAGAGCGTACCGGAATGGCCGCTCCTACTATTCTTATTCGGGTCATCCCTCACACAACCCTCTTTTTTCAAATATCTTTATGAATTAAAGAAAACATCCGTTGTTCCTTCAGGTATCAAGTCCCCTCCCTCAATACGATTTCATGATTCTCCTTTTATCGCATATAAATGGATGTGGGGGTGTGGATATGCAGAAGAAAACAGGGAAGGTCAATTGGTCTAAGTTCTCTAATGAAGTCGACAATGTCCTTGGGGAGGACTTTTGGAATGACCTCCATCATGTCATACCGAAGCGGGGCCCCTCCTATGATATGTATGAAACAGATACAGAAGGGATTATCATTTTCGAATTACCAGGATTACAATCGATTAATGAAATCAAAATCAAACAACATGGAACCCATCTTATTCTGCAAGGTAAGATAGATTATCATTATCCCGTTCAACAAGACCAGCTTATCCATAATGAACGGTTTACAGGGAAATTCAAGAGATCAGTAACAGTCCCTTTCCATTACACTCCAGAAAAAATAAATGCCCGCTATAAAAATGGTCTGCTCGAAATCCGAATTCAAAAAGAACAGAATGAAGATGAAATCATAATCGACATGGATGAAGACTGATCAGTAATCGATCGGAATATCGTTGAGCGTGTCATCGTTTGTTTTCAATAATCTTACTTCAACAAAAGGGTGTTTATATTGTGCTTTGAAACCTCTCTTTGCAGTGGGTCCCGGGAGTTGGATAGATTCAGACTGTCCGTCTGGGAGTCCAGAGACGATCAATCTTGAATTACCTAAAGAGATTCGCAATTGTTTTATATCTATGCCTTCAGCCACTTGAAGTTTGACAACATAGTAATTCATCAACTCAACCAATTCGTGTCGAAGCCCATTTTGGTTTGGAGATACAGAATTCAATGAGTGGGGTTGAATGTAAGCACTTTGATTCCCAACAGATTGTTGAATCGTTTGCTGGATATATTGTTCAAGCCACGACATATCCATATTGCTTTTTTGATTCGTCCATTTCATCGGATCATCCAAAAATTGATTTATGAGTTTACTGTATTCAAACATTGGTCATTCTTCCTTTCAAACATTTACATTCGGGAGGTGAAAAAATATGACTCCTCATATCAGATTCAACAATTTTACGATCGATAATGTTTCATATTCCTCGGGCGTATTTTCAGGTGATAATTTTCAAAGAGGGTTCACCTATAAAGGACGTAAGTATGAAGGGAACGGCTCGATAATTGGTGATCGAAATGTTATTATCAACAACAAACACGTGATCAAGAAAAACCAATACAAACAGGAACATCCATAATGTGGTCATTTAAAAGATCCAGAAAGAAAACGGAAATAGAGGAATTAAAGCGTCAAATCGATACATTGCACCAATTGGTCGAATCAAACAAACAACCAATCGAATACCACTTTCACATCAATCAAGTGGATATCCATCATCCCACATTAGAAGAACTGAACTTCAAACTTGATCAGATCGATATTGAAGATTTGAGTGGCGCTTTGAATGTCGGGAATAATTTCGGTGTATCTGTAAGGGACAGAAAAAATAAAAAGAAGTGTGGCTCAGATGATTCTGAAATAAAAGCGAAAGCTACAAAAAACGGATATTCATTCTCTTTCAATTCAAAGGAGGAATGAAACAGATGCTTTCCCCTAACTTTTTCATCCATACGATTCGGATCGGTTCGGTTGAAGGGGCATCTTGTGTAAATTTCGGAAACAATGCTCCAAGCGGCTTTGAAAGTTATAAAAAACTTAATCAAGGATTCGGGTCCATCAGTGGAGATAACAACTCGATTGAAGGACTCCGGTCGTTATTGAGTGATTCAGCTATACTTGATATGCTGATCAATAGTCAGGATCACCAACTCCCAGAGTGGACTCAGGAAATCATAAAAGAAAAGCTAAAAAAGGAAAGTTAATTATCCTTTTCATTTCCTTTCTTAGCTTCTGAAACTTGAAGCTGGTTATTTTGAATAGGCATATCGATCAAGTCGTTATCATATATGACGTTGATGTTATGCATAAGAAGGTTGTTGTAACCGATGACCCTTCCTACTCCATGGTTTTCCTTCAACTGAGTAGTCCAATACTCCTGTGTATTCTCCCCGTTGAATACCCCTGAATTTCCGAATAAATTGTTGATATTGATCGAATCGAATATGATATTCATGGTAAAAGGACTCCTAGTATTGAATATTAGGCTGTGGTGTCACTGCTTCAGGATTCGAGCTTGGTGTATCAATCAAGTCATTATCAAACAGTGTATTGAAATTGTTTATTGCAAAGACAAATCCGATTGGCATACCAGCCGCAAAATTATTCTTACCTTGCCAGTTCCAATCCTGTTGGTTATTTTGACCTGTTGAAATTGTTCCATTTTCATTAACTGCATTGACTGCAATCTGGTTAAAGACAACTGATACAGGCACTTTATTCCCTCCTAACAAACCTCTGTATGTTCAGCCTATTCGTACGTCGAATCATCGGTGCATCACCAATAATCTTTCATAACCTTCTTTATACTTATCTTCTTCCCGTCAGATAGCCTTTTTGATATAAAATAACATTTGCTCCCCGTTTAAAAGATTCGAAATTATATGGTTTGATAGCTTTATAGAATGCTTTACTGCAACCTGGTTTCATTCTGTCATGCAGTTCGATGATCATTATTTTCACCTTTTCCAACCAATTTTCATACCCTTTTGAAAACAGCTCTTTCTCTGCTCCTTCAATGTTCAACTTCAGAATGTCAATCTCATCGATTCCGTAATCTGCTAAGATCGAGTCGATTGTAACAGCTTTAAACGAACCAGGTTGGTTCTGTCCGGTTTCCTCGACCATCATTCCCCATTCCCCTAAACCCACATCTTTTACTCTCAAATACGTATTCTTGTTCCACAATCCCGAATGTAACGGTTCAATCTGATGGTATGGTGCGATATTTTTCTCCATCACCTCTATGTTGGATGGGTCTGATTCGACAGCTATCACTTTTGCCTGTGGAAACTGTTCAGCAAAAAACACGCTGCTATAACCGACATTTGCTCCACCATCGATAATCCATCTCGGGCTGAATGTCAGCTTCGGAAGACGATATTCTTGGTCATGAAACACATATTTGAACGTACTGAAGTCCGTAGAGTTTTGTCGGAAATACATCATCTCATCTATTCCTGGTGCCTTGATGGCATTCAGTTGATACTTTTTCAATGCATTACCTCCCTTTTTATTTTTTACAGTTTATGATTTGAGAGGAATAGCGTGTATCGTATTACTAAAACATTTCCCTTTTATCCCAACAAAAAAAGACGGGTCTCCCCGCCATTTTGTTGGTTTTTCTCTATGATGATTTTTTATTGGTACTGCCATTACTACTGCTGCTTTTTGAATCTGATATTTTCCCTAAGAAGAAGCCATTTATTTGCTCAAGCTTTCCTCTCCAAAGAATTTTCCCTTTTGATGGTGTCGGTTTACTGTCACCGCAATATACGCGGGTGTTCTTCAAATGAATGAAGTTCGCTTCACCACCATCATGGGAATCAGCAGCTTCACTAGCTTCAGCGAGATCTTCACTAAGTTTTTTGGCAATTTCGCTGCCATCTTCAAGTTTACCGCTAAGCTCTTCAAAGTATTCTTTAGCAGATATCATCGTCCCAGAGATGACAGAGCCATTTACATTCAATGTAACATCCAATGAGAAATCACCAGTATTGGCTGCTTTCACAAAGTATTCTAGTATACTATCTTTTGGCGCAACTGAACTCACTATAATCGCTCCTTTACTAGTAGTAACTTATGCAGAAGTGTCATCTTCACTGGTTAATGACGTATCTTCCTCTTCTTCATCCTTTTCATCTTTTTTTGATTGTTTAGATGTCGTTTTCTTCTTTCCATTTGACTTGGTTGATTTTTTAGTACTTTTTTTCGGTTTTACTTCTTCTTCCTTATCCTCGTCGTCGTCTTCCTCTTCAGCTTTAGCATTTTTTGATTGTTTTTTCTTGGTTGAGTTCGACTGCTTCTGGCGATTAGAGGTCGATTCCTCCTCTTCCTCTTCCTCGTCTTCATCTTCGTCATTTTCTTCTTCGTCTTCCTCTTCGCTTTCAAGGAATTTGTTCATTTTATCCTCTAATGACTTCAATCGCTCCTGGAGCTTTTGATTTTCCTCTCTCAAGTCTTCCAGCTCTTCAGTATCAACCTCTTCTGCTGTAGCACTTACTTCTGTTTCAGCACTTTCTTCAGACTCATCACGATCTCTGCTCAGGAAATTCGTCGTTGATGACTTAAGACTCTGGGCAGCTAATTTTGATTTTTCTTTGGCTGCACGACTTAGATCCATGCTTTTGTTTTTTAATGCTTCTTTATCGACACGTGCCCAGAGTTTCTTTCCATTTTCAGGTGTTGCAAGATATCCGACTGTAGCTCCCAGGATTCCTCCTGCTACTGTCCGTTTGATCGGTCCACCTGTTACCATGTTTTTAGCTTGTTTTGATTTGTCTACCATACTCTTCCCCTCCATATATTATTTAAGATCTTTAGCATTCAAACGGTTTGTATGATTATGGTTATTTTCAAGTTTATCTAGTCTCTCTTTCAATTCCTTGTTTTCATCCTCTAAAGCTTTGGTTTGATCTTCTGTTGCTTTTGAACTCAAGTAAGGATCCGTTTCCCACCAATCCATACCGATTTCCTTTGCTTTATCAACGGAAGCAACAATCAAACGGATTTTGATGGTCAGTAATTCGACATCGGCTAATCCTACTCGGATATCACCTGCAATGACCACACCTTTATCCAAGACCTTTTCTAGAACATCGACAATTGTATGTGATTGCACTGGATGTTCAACAGCCATTGTTTATCCCTCCTTGGTCCTTTTCCTGGACCCATTAAAAACAAAACTTAATATTCATCGTCATATCATTAGTAGGAATTCCTTCTATCGAAGCAGGTTTCCTAACGGACCTAGATCTATATTCAAATCTTCAGCATCAAGGCCAAAGATGTCCTTTAGTTCTTCCATTTTTTCTTCTAGATTCATCAGGGCTACACCGAGATCTTCAATCTGTTCATCGGTAAGATTTCCACCTTCTACCCGTCTCATTGCATGCCTCTCAACAATCTGGCGTACTAGTTCGATTACCGTCATGACTAATTGTGCCAATCCTTGTTCAGCATTATCAGGGTCAAGGTTGATCCGTGAATTATTTGTTTGATTCTCCGATTGCATCTGTCAGTTCACCCCTTTGTTTTTCAAAGTTCTCAGAAGACAAATGATTATTTTTTTGAGATTGTACGAGTGTTTCTACTGAGGAGATCAATACTCGTAAATCCAAGTACACCAGGTCGACACCTGCAATTGAAATGATGATATCTCCTCTGATTGCCACTCCTTTATCAAGAATGACGTCTAAAATATCTATAAGTGCAATATCCTTATTTTCAATCGATTCTTTCATTCCTCTATGTGACATCCTCAGATCCCTCTCTTCACGAAAAGCTGGAAAAATGATAAGCAGGCCACGGTCCCGATGCTTCAAATCTCCAACCTGTCTGTCCTAATTCCTTTTCTAAACGTTTGACTTCATCTAGATAGGAATCAACTTGATCGACTGGAAGCAAAAATACACTGTTCCAAGTCATGTTTTCTTTTAGACCTGTGACGTCTTTACTCCAGTTTCTTTTGACTTCTGCTTGAATGGCAAACGATTTAAGTTTTTCATGCAACCCTTCGCAAACACGGTTTTTCTCATTTTCAAGTTCCGATTCAATCAACTCATCGATCTTTTTCTTTTCGAAAAACTGTCTTCCTGGAGTCATGGTGCTGATTTCTTTTCGTTTCGCTTCTATTTCGTCATTGTTTTTGCTTACAACCTGTTTCAATTTCTCATCATCGCAGTAGATTTTAAGGTTCCATTCTTCATTTCCTTCAAGAGTTTTGAAGGATTGTTCAATCTTACTTTCACTTGCTTCGATTGTCCCTTGCAAACTTTGTTCATTTTTATAAATTGTGCAGAACTTCAAAGGTATGATTGTATATTCCTTGTATAATGCGACAAGTGTTTCATGATGATGGAATGCTTTTTCTTGGAGCCATTCCATATCACTGTCTATTTTTTCTTTGATGTTTTCTTCGGTATACTCTTTTGAGTCAAGGTTACATACAACCGCGGTGATCTTGTTGATCTGGATCGTGTAAAGCTCTGATTCACCGTCAAAACCTTTAAACGATGGAAATGATTTTTCTGTAGCTTCTGTTGTTGGAATTAAGCCGTATAAATAGATAAGATGAGCCATTTCCATTACCTCATTCCTTCTTCTTCGTCATTTCTTCCCATTGTTCCATTTCTTTTTGTTTTGCGATTTCGTATCGTTGTAACAATTCCTCTTCTTTTTCTTTATAAACATCCTCTGGTATTTCCTCGAGTTCATACATCATCTGAAGCTGAATAAGCTTTTGCTGGATCGTTGGAAGGTCATACAGTTCCTTGTCGACTTCCTCTTTCACTTTTTCACCGACTTTGATGACAAGATTCATTGGTGAGGTAACCAGTTTATGCAGCATCAGCTTTCCTCAACGGTCAGGCGTATATTGACGAAATTATAAGCCGGCCAGGGTCCTGTATACTTGAAATCAACTTTATCCTTCCATTTCTCATGCGCTTCATTCACTTTTTTATCGAATACTTCTTCCTGGTTTCGATCTACTAAGAATGATGCATTCAAGAGCATTTTTTCACCGAGGGTATCATTTGTTTTTGCAGCTTCAGCTGTTTCCTCCAGAGGAGCGAAAATTTCAGTTTTTATTTCATTTTGAATTTCGGTTACCATCTTTTGAGCCATGCCTCCTAGTTGGATGCGCTCATAATAGCTGGCTGCTTCTGATTTTCCACGGACAGCTTCAGCTTTCTTTACAGCCTCAGGATTTTCATTGACTCTAGATTCGAGCCACTCTTTTTTGCCAATAACCTTCAACCCCAATTCCATTTTTCCTTTGATTTCAGGGAACAGTTTCTTAAATTGCGGATAGAGATTTTCAAGAAGGACCTTGACATCATCCTTCGTTTTGAAAACATTTCCGAAACTGATCGGGATGACGGTATCTTTGTTATCCATGACTTTCGAAACAGTATCTTGATGAAACATCAGGTTTTCCTTGTTGGGGTGATAGATTTTCATCGGTACTTCTGCACACACCATAGCAGCATCCTCGTACCTTATCGTAAAAATTTCTCTCTCTGTTCCTTCTATTTCAACTGTACCGAACTCATCTTCTTGGTCGGTTTGGATCCCGCAAAATAGGTAAATACCTTTCTCTTCGTGCTCGCCCATGACGTCTCTCTCCTTTTCATGATCACAGTCTTACATGCTGCTGCATTCTTTTAGTATCAACTCTTCTGCCGCTACGCGAGGATTTTCTTCATCAATGCAACGACTCATCGGATAACCGAGTATATCGATACATAACCGTTGAAATTCTTCATCCTCACCATCGATTGGAATATCTTGTTCTAATGCGATCTTTGCAATCATAATTGATGAGCGTATACTCGGGACATTGCTGTTGTCTTTAGAGCATTTTTCCCGCAATTTGGACACGAGTGTTGTAATCGCTCTTGCGTCATCTTCATCGATTCCAAGCTTTTCAGAAACAATTTCAGTTTCCCCTTCAATATCCTTATAATCCACAAATATCGTCACTAATCGATCCATCAGGGCATCCTGGGTTTTATAGACACCTGCGTACTCTGCAGGGTTACTTGTGAATATCACCGAAAACTCTGGATGTACCCGATAGAAGGGTTCCGTATGCTTTGAACCGTATAACGGGAGTATACCTTCTTCCAAAATCGATAAAAACAGGTTGTTCGTTGTTGGCTGAGAACGTGTAAACTCATCATAAACGAGCGTATAGCCATGCTTGACTGCTTCAAGCAAACGACCGTCCTTCCACGATTCCGTGACGCTTTCATCTTTTTTGTAAACCCTTCGTACATACTGATCAACGACCTTTTTACTTGTATAGCCTGTAAAATCGCCGATCAAATCCTTATTGTTCAGTTCATGATTCCCATGCATGACCATGACGGGTCTCTTGCGTTTCTTCGCAAGGGCAAGTGCAAGCGATGTCTTCCCTGCACCAGTAGGTCCTGTGAAATGAATCGGATATCCGGCTTTCAAGTATTGCAAGGAGCGGGAAAGCAACTGTTTTGTTTCTGGATCCTGAATTAAATCTCGTGAGTCTTTCTTTATCTGTTCTTTCAATACAGCCATTGAAGCCTCCCTCTGGTTACCTCCTAGACTTCAACATCGATCGCGCTTCTAAAGCGGATATCCTGTCTTTTGAACGAGGTGACCTCTTTATCTTTATTGACCAAGACTTCATAGGTACCAACCATTTCGTCTTTTGCGTACTTTTTCATATATTCTTTTTCTTCAATTACTTCGATTGTGACTTTCCAACCTTCATCCTCTGCTGCCTCTACAGATGTGATTTTATGCGGAGGAGCAACATGCTCTTTGAAAAAATCAGCCACATTGTTCATGATCTCTTTGATTTCCATAGTCGCCTCCACTTAGTCTTTGATTTATGAAGGGGAGGGCTCAGTTAAAGCCCCCTCGCCTCTAAATACTGAATTGTGCATTTCTGCGTTCATTGGTTTGTTGCGGTAATCCTTCTTCTTCTACCTCATCCCGTAATAGGCCAACTGCTTCCGCATAACGTAACCACGTGTCCACACTTGCAATGACAACGCGTGCTTCCACAGTCAGGATTTCAATACCGACAACAGAAACTCTTGCAAATGCATCGATGACAATCCCCTTATCGAGAATTCTGTCGATTACCTCAGCTAGACTTGAACTATCTGTACTTTTTTGAACAGCCATTGTTACATTCTCCTTTCACAATCGTAGGTTTACGAACCTAATGTCTTGATATCAGTTGAAGATTTGATATCAGTAGAACTTTTGATATCAGTAGAGCTCTTGATATTCTGTGAGCTTTTGATATCATTAGCACCTTTGATATCTTTAACGCCTTTCAATTTTGTTCCGTTTTTGTTTGAGTTGGAGGAAGAAATCTTATCTTGGAATTCTTGCCCCGCTTCTTTCACTTTCGCTAATTTTTCCCGGACAGATAATAAGACATCTTGGACTTTGTCCTGTGCTTTATCTGCCTTTCCGTGGACTTTATCAGCATTCTTCTCTTTAGCGTCAGCCAGTTTTTCAGAAGCTTCATTTGCTTTTTCTTGTAGATCATCTGTCATTTTTTCTTTGGCTTTTTCTTTCACTTCATCCTTCACCTTTTCTTTAACAGATGAAGGTGTTTTTTCAATAGCCTTGCTGACTGCTTTTTTTGCCACCTTTTTTACAGGTTTATCACTCATGTAATCCCCCCTTTAAGGTGGGTCTCACTATTTTTTATCATCTAACAATGCATTCAATTTTTCTTCGATCCTCTGCAATTGGTCATTTAAATTTTTATTTTCTTCTTTCAATTCGTTGTACCGTTCATCTGAATGAGATCCAGACTCCTGTACTTCTTCGTCCTCAGTGCCTTCATTGAGTAAAGCGCTACCTGGTTTCAGAAGCGTCCCTTCGTACTTACTCCAGTAACCTGCTGCGGTTTGACGTAGAGCCATCATAGCCTGTTCAGTGATCATTTGTTGAGCTGTTCTGCGCAGTTCATTTCCTGCAGCTTTGACCACTTCGGATTGACCTATGCTGTTCACAACCTTTTTTCCAGTACCGGGACTTGAAAGAAGACCAATGCTAGCACCAACAACTCCTCCAATGATGGCAAGATTCATCGAATTTTGCTGCGTATTCGTCGGTAAAGTATTTTTTTGTTTATCTGTCATTACCTTTCGTTTCCCTTCTATTAGTGATCTTCATCAATTAGAGTTCTGTCAGCTTCAATGATGATCAAAAGCTTAATTGTGCTTGTCGGTCGTTTCCTTGTACGTATCCTTCCTCTTGTACATCATCGCGAAGCAATCCTACTGCATTCGCATATCTCAACCACGTGTCTACACTTGCGATGACCACTCTTGCTTCTACTGTCAATATTTCAATTCCCACAAGAGATACTCTAGCGAACGCATCAATTACGATTCCTTTATCTAATATCCTGTCAATGACTTCTGCAAGACTTGAACTATCGGTACTTTTTTGTACAGCCATACTGACATTCTCCTTTCGATTAAATTTTAGAGTGATAAAGGGTCTAACCAGTTTGAATATTTGAATGTTAGAGGGAATATACCCCCTTTGATTTGGACTTAAAACCACCGTTGGGCAAAGACGGAAAAAACGTTCCATTTTTTTCATATAATATTGTCGAATAATATCCCTCTGTAATAGAAGTTTCCTTTATCTAAAGGGATTTTCACGGTTTCTGTTTTCAAAATAAAACAAACGTAACAATTACATTACAAAACACATAAATACGGGACATCTGTATAAACGACAATTTTTGAGGATTTCAGAGGATTAGTAAGAATATTCAAACTTATCCAATCTCTAAATTCTATAATGCTTGATTTTTGAATATATAACCAATTTTGGTCTTTGTGCCCTGAAATAGAGTCCCCTATACTAATAAGATAGTTCTTTTGTCACTCAAGCTGATTCCTCTCACAAATACTTTCACCTTTTCTTTATGTATAAAACTTTTAAGGAGGTTCAAAAATTGAAAAAATTTTCTTTATTCATCTTGATCACTACAATGTTTTTATTAGCGGCTTGTGGAAATAATTCTGATGCCGACAGTAAGGGGTCGACCCTTGAACAAGCGAAGGAAGAAGGGAAAATTACAGTTGGATTTGCAGGTGAAAATCCTTATGCCTATGAAGACGAGAATGGAAAACTTACTGGAGAAGCTGTTGAAATTGCCCGGAAAATTTTCAAAGAGTTAGGGATAGAGGAAATGGAAGGTGAGTTGGTAAAATTCAGTTCCTTGATTCCAGGGCTGAAAGCTGGAAAGTTTGATGTCATTACTGCTGGTATGTACATAACACCTGACAGATGTGAAGAGGTTGCATTCGGAGAACCGGAATACAGTATCGGGGAGGCACTCGCTGTACAAAAGGGGAACCCGTTGGATCTCCATAGTTATGAGGATATAGCTAATAATCCCGATGCTAAAATTTCAGTCATGAATGGTGCCATCGAAATCGATTACTTAAAGGCTGCTGGAGTTAAAGAAAGCCAAATGGAAATCGTTTCTGATATCCCAGCGAACATTTCATCACTTGAATCGGGGCGAGTTGATGCAATCACGATGACCGGTCCTACTCTAGAGGCTGCTCTCGAAACAGCAAATGCAAAGAATATCGATCGGGTGGAAGATTTCACACAACCTACTGTGGATGGAGAAAGTGTACGTGGGTACGGTGCCGCAGCGTTCAACCCATCAGACGAAGAACTAATTGATGCTTATAACAAAGAGCTCGAAAAATTAAAGGAATCTGGAGAACTATTAGAAACGATTAAACCATTCGGCTTCACAGAAGAGGATCTGCCAGGAGATAAGACAACAGAAGCTTTATGTAGCGAATAGACCCCATTCTTATATAGCAAGAACGTTTTTTGAGGCAGGCGCTCTTAAAAAGGAGGGCCTGTTCTTTTCTTAATCTATTAAGTTCATACTCTGTGAAAGATACATTTCTAACGTCTTTCCACAGATCCTTACTATCAAAATTGAAGGGTGTGGGACAACATTAACGTTTATTTGGACATCTTAAATAAATTAATACCTGCAGGGTGGATGACGATCAAAATATTAGTAACATCTGCAATATTGACCTATTTGATCGCTTTCATAGCCGGTCTAGGCAGAGTTTCACAGTTTTCCATCATACGGACCCTGACCATGCTTTACGTGGAATTATTCCGCGGTACCTCCTTGCTCGTGCAAATGTTCTGGATCTTCTTCGCATTACCTGCTTTTGGGGTAGAATTCTCAGCCTTCTGGGCAGGAGTTTTCGCATTGAGTCTAAACTACGGGGCCTACGCTTCCGAGGTTGTAAGAGGAGCAATCCTGGCAATTCCAAAAACACAAACTGAAGCTTCTATCGCGTTGAATATGACTCGATGGCAACGATTGAAATTGGTCATTCTACCCCAAGCATTCCGGATCATGCTCCCGGGTTTAGGGAACAACTCGATCGAGCTCCTGAAAGGAACTTCCCTTGTTTCCCTGATCACTTTAGGGGATCTAACCTATCGGGGTTTGATCATCCAAAATACGAACCTCAGTTACACGGTTCCTGTATTCGTTCTATTATTAATACTCTATTTCATCATCGCTTTGCCACTTATCATCATTGTGCGGCGATTAGAGGCTAGAGCATCGAAAGGAGTGGCGAAGGCATGACTTGGGATTGGGAGTTCGCAATAGAAGTTTTCCCGGAAATATTCAATGTAATCTGGCTTGTAATCGGGATAACATTAGGTGCTTATGCAGTAGCTCTGGTGTTCGGCCTGATATTGACCTTTGCACGGCGGTCCAGCTTCAAGCCTTTGTCCTGGCTTGTATATGGATTTATTGAATTCATACGAAGCACACCTCCGCTAGTCCAACTGTTTTTTGTTTATTTTGCCTTGCCGTTGATCGGCATCTCTCTAAACAAATATGTTGCTGGAATCCTTACTCTGGGAATCCATTACAGCACATATGTGTCCGAAGTATACCGGTCTGGGATCGATTCAATTGAAAAAGGGCAATGGGAAGCTGCAAGAGCATTGAACTTTACCAAATCACAGACTTGGTTCAAAGTCATACTTCCTCAAGCAATTCCCCCTGTGATCCCGATGCTTGGAAACTATTTGATCATTTTATTTAAAGAAACGCCTCTTTTAATGGCTATCGGAGTAGTAGAATTTCTACAAAAAGCATTCTTGATCGGAGCAGATCACTTTAAATATCTAGAACCATTAACCATCGTAGGATTACTATTCCTTCTGCTCAGCTATCCATCTGCTTTACTTATCAACAGGCTGGAAAAATGGTCGACTCAAGCTTACGGAAAGGGAAGCCGTTAAAATAATACAATCTGATGAATGATTATAAGAGAAAGGACGGACCAATGACAAAAAATTCAGTTAAACAACCACTTGTAAAATACGAAAAGGTTACAAAGAAATTCGGTGATTTAGAGGTTTTAAAAGGACTGGACCTTGAGATCAATCCTGGAGAAAGAGTCGCATTAATCGGACCAAGTGGTTCAGGGAAAACCACAATCATCAGAATGTTAATGACACTGGAGGAACTTACTGACGGCGTTATAATGGTAGACGGCACACCATTATGGCATAAAGAAGTGAATGACAAGTTGGTGCCTGCTGATGAAAACCATTTACGTAAAATCCGGGGGGATATCGGGATGGTCTTCCAACAATTCAATCTATTCCCCCATATGACGATCCTGAGAAATGTAACTGAAGCTCAAATCCATGTAAAAGGTACTCCTAAGGATGAAGCTGAAAAAAGGGCGATTGATATGCTTGAGAAGGTTGGGCTAGGAGAAAAGATCGATGCTTATCCTCTTCAATTATCAGGTGGGCAACAACAGCGTGTCGCCATTGCCAGGGCAGTGGTCATGCAGCCGAAAATCATGCTGTTCGATGAAGTCACTTCTGCGTTGGATCCTGAGCTCGTAGGGGAAGTGTTACAGGTTATTAAAGAGATTGCAATAGAATCGGATATGGCCATGATTCTCGTTACACATGAAATGGATTTTGCGCGGGATGTGGCAGATCGCATCGTCTTTCTACACGATGGACTGATTGAAGAACAGGGAAGCCCACAAGAAATATTGGAAAACCCACAAAGCCCTAGACTTCAATCCTTCCTTAAGCGTTTCTTGAGCACTTAATCCATTATCCAGCTATCAAATACCGCAGACATAGCGCCATCAAAAAACAAGTAGCGATGGAATATCGCTACTTGTTTTTCTTTACTTATTCATACTGGAGAGAAAATCACCTAATGGATCATCATCATCTTCAACCTCTTCCTCTTGTTGAGATTGAATTTCTTTTTGCAGGTTTTCTAAGTTGATTCCATCCAGGTCGTCATCGTTTTCTACCCATTTCTGTTCTACTTTTTTATCTTTACTAGAATTGAACGCGTCTGGTTGGAAGCTGGTCAATGCAGCAGCCGCTTCATCTTCTTGTAGGTAAAGTGCTTCATCAATATCAATTGAATTGCTGTTAAGTGTTGCGAGAAGTGTCGTTGCACGCATAGGGTCATTGATCAAATGAAACAGGATACTCCCAATCAACGCTTCTGAATGCTCGTGCTTGATCCAATTCCTCTGTGCTTTTGTCAATTGCTTCGGTAGAGGTATTGTAATCGTTTCTCTTTCATTTGCAAAGGTTTCATTCACTCCTTGCAGTACATACTGAGCTATTTTACTAGAAAAATTTCTTCTTTCAGTTTCTTTCAACCTTTGAAGTTGTTTTAAAAGATGATCCGGTGTATCTGAAGGTACACGAAACGTAATCGTCTGCCCTCGTTCAACACCTTTTTTTGAACCACTCATACAATCACCTACTTAGCAGATGCAGTCGCTTTCTTTTCATCTTTCGTCTCTTTTGTGTTCTTACGGATGAAATCAGAAATCAATTTATAATAAGCGTTCGCCATCATCCAGACACTTTCGTTCTCATCCTCAAAGAATTCGATATTGAATCCGTCCAAATTATTATTCAGCGTCTTCAAATAATCTTTAAGCACCGCAGATCCCCCACCTACAAAATAGCAAATCTCTGTTTGGGAATTACGTTGCCAAACATTTCGCAAATAACGATATTGCTTTTTCGCAAGTTCCAAGAGGATTCGATCTGTAATGTCATGGACATTTGTCCGGCTACCTTTTACCATGATGTGATGACGATTGTTCTTTCTAGTAATGATATCGACAACATCTCGGCGACTGTCCAGTTCTACTCCATGCTTCGTTAAAATTTCATCTCGGATCGCTTCAAGTGATTCTGCAACACCAAGGTTGAAACCTTGTGCTTTATCATCATCCACATTCCGATTGCGAATGACTGCGATATCTGTCGAAAGACCCCCGATATCCTGAATAAGAATTTGTTTGTCGATCAACTCTTTATTAATGATGTTGAGATCATTATCCATTACTAAATTGACAAAAGCGGCGAATCCTTCAGGATATACTTTTACTTCATCGAATTTGATATTCACTTTCAATCCTTGATAACGAGGCGTCACTAGAAATTCAACCTGGTGGACGGAACCTAACAATTGAGAACGGTAACCGACATCTTTACCTTCTTTGACTTCCCTTAGTGGTAAGCCTGTCCCAAGCGTATAATTCGCTTCAATTACTTTTTTACTGTTATTGCTCTCTTTCTGACCATATCCCACAGCGTCTAATGCGATTGAAGCAAACAACATAATCAACGTTTGGTCTTCTTCTGACTTACTGCTTCCTGGGTCCAACTCTGTTGAGTTACTCGTTTTTGTCGCAAGATTACCCACACGATAAACTGCATTGTTTTCTTTCAGCGCTGGAGAATGGACACGGATATGTATGTTATCAATCGGGTCTTTTTCGTCCAATTCCTCAATCCCAATGACAGGACGATCTTCCATATCCCTCGCAATGACATTAGGAATGTACAAAGCATTTTCAAGTTTTCCAAAGTTCGCTTTAACTGCATCATTACCAACATCAACTGCAGCAACTCTTGATTTATTCATAATAAAATTACCCCTCTCAGAGAAAGTATTTAATAGATTAAACTTATTAGACAAACGAAGAATAGTCAATGTGTCTTTTTTCGTGTTCTTTTTCGTGTACATGTATACATTTTGTAAACACCTTATATAGCAGCATGTATACGGTTTTGTATACTTGTACACATTTTTGCACACTTCTTGTTTACTTTTTGTACACATGTATACACTTTTGTGTACATTCGATTTTTCAAGTAGATTTCCCCTCTCCCCTACTCTAAATCAGACAACCTTAAATGATAGAAACTCGATTTTGTTGTGTCAGATGTTGTGATCTATTGTCATGTTAATAGGGTGCTATGAACTCGATAGATGTAGAATAAGCTTTTTTTGAGAGAGCAGATCGTAGTTCGATTTGAAATATGCAAAAAACATGGCTTATTTGAACTATTAATAGATTTTTAAAAAGAATGGTTGAATGAATTGATGAATGGCGTACATAGATATAATAATAGGTCTATTAGATTACAAAAGAGGAAGAAGAGTTAATCGGTTTGGTATAATATTACAATTGAGTGTGTGCAAAAATAGTTGTGGACGATGTGTAGTACGGTAATGAAAGAAAACTAGACACATATAGATAGAAACCACAAAAAACTCCCTCCTATTTCACTTCATAGGAGGGAGTAAAGGGTTGAATATTGTTGATTCTTTCCTAATTAGCGGATCGAAATTGATCACTTTCTGTCGAGCCTGTGAGTGCTGTCGTAGAGGAAGTACCTCCAGAAATGACCTTAGCTACTTCATCAAAGTAACCCGTCCCAACTTCACGTTGATGCCTTGTGGCTGAATATCCGTATTTTTCGCTATTGAATTCAGCTTGTTGCAACTCAGAATATGCTGCCATTCCCCGATCTTTGTATTGTCTTGCCAATTCAAACATACTGTGATTTAAAGCATGAAATCCTGCAAGCGTAACGAATTGGAACTTATACCCCATGTGACCAAGCTCTTTCTGGAATTTAGCGATCGTAAAATCATCTAATTTAGCTTTCCAGTTGAATGAAGGCGAGCAATTGTATGCAAGCAGTTTACCTGGATATTTTTCATGAATTGCATCAGCAAATTGTCTCGCTTCTTCAAGGTTCGGTTCAGATGTTTCACACCATACCAAGTCTGCATAAGGTGCATACGATAGTCCTCTTGCAATTGCTTGATCAATGCCTGCGTTTGTGCGGAAGAACCCTTCTGGTGTGCGTTCACCGGTGATGAATTCTGCATCTACCGGGTCGATATCACTAGTGATAAGATCTGCGGCGTTCGCATCTGTACGAGCGACAATAATCGTCGGTACCCCCATGACATCTGCTGCGAAGCGCGCAGAAATCAAGTTGCGGACGGAAGTTTGGGTTGGAAGCAATACTTTCCCTCCTAAATGCCCGCATTTTTTCTCAGAAGATAATTGATCCTCGAAGTGAACACCAGCAGCTCCTGCTTCAATCATGCTCTTCATTAGTTCAAATACATTCAATTGGCCACCGAATCCAGCCTCAGCATCTGCTACAATCGGAGCAAACCAATCAATGTCATCTGCACCTTCCATACACTGAATCTGATCTGCACGTTGCAGGGTCTGGTTGATCCGTTTTACAACCTGCGGAACACTATTGGCTGGATAGAGACTTTGGTCAGGATACATATTACCAGATAAGTTTGCGTCTGCAGCAACTTGCCACCCGCTTAAGTAAATTGCCTTCAAGCCTGCCTTAACCTGTTGCATAGCCTGGTTCCCTGTCAAAGCACCAAGTGCATTGATATATCCATCTGTATTAAGTAGTTTCCAAAGCTTTTCAGAACCATGTCTTGCTAGTGTATGTTCAATCTCAATCGAGCCTCTTAAACGTACTACATCTTCAGCTGTATAGGGTCTCGTAACACCTTTCCACCGTTCATTATTCTTCCAATCATATTCTAATTGTTCGATCTTTTCTTTAGTCAATGTTATATCCTCCCTTATCTCATATGTTTCCTACAAGAAATCAGCCTCTTAACTTCATGGAATCGGCCTCCATTTATTCCCATTCCGTCCAAACCATTAAGTATTCAACAGAAATAGAAAGGACGAGGTCCCCCTCATCCCTCTATTCTGCTTTCTTAGACAAGCAGTGCTCACACTCCATGAAATAGGACTCAGCCTGTTCCACAATCGTCTGTCCACATTCAGGACATTTTTTCTTCGGCAAGTTTTTGAAAAATTGAACAGGATTTTCTAAAGCCATTTGTAATTCCTCCTTTTTTGTTTAAAATCTTCATTCTTTTTTCTGTTATAGTACAGTATACATAAGTCATGTGTTTTTGTGTACCCATTTTTTGATTTTTTTGAAATTTATTTATTATATGGGCTATAAACCTTGTAATATAGGCGTTTTTTTGTTTTTAAAATTTTTATAAAGGACTTATTCTGTTATATTACAGGGTCTTGGTATTTACAAATGACCATGAAAAAAACTTCATTAAGGAGCTGTTATATGACAATATTACAAAAATCATTCCTTGTGATATTCATAATAAATATGGGCACCTGTAAATACAGGCATACTTTTTTATAATTGTACTTATTATTGATAAGATTATTGAGTAACTATATAAAAGAAAGAAGATGAGCGCATGTCATCAGAACAAACATTAGCAAGTATTCCAGTTTCGGTATTGGATCTTTCTCCTATCTTAGCTGGTGGTACCCCCTCTGACTCTTTTCAAAATACAGTAGATTTAGCACAACACGCGGAAAAGTGGGGGTATAAACGGTATTGGCTGGCAGAACATCACAATATGCCAGCAATAGCGAGTTCTGCTACCTCTGTAGTCATAGGTCATGTTGCAGCACACACTTCTTCGATACGTGTAGGCTCTGGAGGGATCATGCTGCCGAATCATGCACCACTTGTTATTGCAGAGCAATTCGGAACTCTAGAAACATTATTTCCTCGAAGGATTGATCTAGGTCTAGGAAGGGCGCCTGGAACTGATCAAAGAACCGCATTTGCACTAAGACGACATCACAAAGAGGATGCTCAAGACTTTCCAGAGCAGTTAGAAGAACTCCGCAGCTACTTCGACCCATCCAGAACTAGTGAAAACATGAAAGTACGAGCTTATCCTGGTGAAGGATTGGACGTTCCAATCTGGTTATTAGGGTCCAGTGGTTTCAGTGCTGAATTGGCTGCACGTGAAGGATTACCATTCGCTTTTGCCAGCCATTTTTCACCCAACAACACGCTTCCTGCACTAGAGGTATATCGTAACTATTTCGAACCATCCGATGTGCTTAAGGAACCTTATGCAATGGTGGGTGTCAATGTGATCGCAGCAGATACGGATGAAGAGGCACAATGGTTGGCAACATCATTACAGCAACAATTTTTAAATTTGATCCGAAACAGGTTAGGTCCACTTCAGCCTCCTGTGGAAAGCATGGAAGGAAGATGGACTGAATATGAAAAGGCAGCATTGCAACAACAATTGGGAGGCTCCATCATCGGAAGCCCGGAAACTGTAAAAGAAAAGCTTAAGAGGTTTATTGAGGAAACGAATGCAGACGAACTGATCGTCGCTTCGCAGATCTATGATCATAAAGCACGGTTACATTCATACGAAATTCTCTCAGATATAATGAATGCCTAAAGAAAACCTGGCACAGCCTTGCTTTAGCGCAGGCTGAGCCTTAGTTGCCCTTATATTGTAGAGGGTGGGACAAATCTTTAACTGCCAACAGAAAAGACGAAACAATAGAATAGAATGGAAAAAACGATAGACGAAAAGCGTAGTAACATCCGTAGACTCCTGCGGGGACAGCACGAGTCGAAGACCCCGGAAGAAAGTGGTCTGTGCTTTCTGAGGAGGCTGAGGCCGTGCCCGCGGAAAGCGAAGGATGTTGACGAAGCGGAACCTTCATTTATTACTACTGAAGAAAACCCGGACAAATTGTTCGGGTTTTCTATTGAACAAAGTTCACTTGTCCTAGCATCTTTAAAAGTAATAGTAAAGAGCCATTTGAATTTATTTTTCAACATGGCTCTTTTTTTTGGTTCAATTCCACCTCAACCTAATGATTTTAAATAATGACAGACGGTTTCTATTCCAAGCGTAAAGTTTTCCAAATGGAAATGCTCGTTTGGCGCATGGAGGTTTTCGGATGGTAAACCAAAACCCATCAGCACAACTGGAGCATCCAGTACTGTTGAAAATACCTCTACTATCGGAATCGAGCCCCCTTCTTTCGGAAACAGAGGTTGTACACCATAAACCGTTTCATATGCATCTGCCGCTTTTTGTATCATCGGATTCTTGGAGTCTAGTATGACTGGTGCAGCCTGGATAGATTGTTTCAATAGAACCTTTGTTCCTGCAGGTTTATGTGCCGCCACATGTTGTTCAACCTTTTCAAAAACGGTTTGCGGATCTTGTTCCCCAACAAGACGGCAGCTGATTTTTGCACTCGCCTCACACGGTACAATCGTTTTGATCCCTTCTCCCTGAAATCCAGCAGTAATCCCGTTTATTTCAAGGGTTGGCCGGATTCCGGTTTGTTCAAGGAAATTAAACCCTTCTTCACCAAACAACACTTCTAATCCTAATTCTTGCTTTGTCTTAACTTCGTTGAAAGGAATTGCAGCCACTTCCTCCTTCAATTCTTCCGTGGGATCGGGTACCCCTTCATAAAATCCCTCAACGGCAACTTTTCCATTTCGTTCGTGTAAAGAGTCTAATAGTCGAACGAGATTATGTGCAGCATTGGGAACCCCTCCACCATATACACCGGAATGAAGATCGGAGTTTGCTGTTTTCACGAAAAGTTCCATAGCCAGCGCCCCTCTAAGAGACGTACAGATCGCTGGTTGTCCTCTTTCAATGAATGAAGTATCAGAAATAAGCACTGCATCACAAGACAGCTTATCTGTATGTTGTTTTATGAAAGGGGGCAGATTCGGACTTGCCTGCTCCTCTTCCCCTTCGATGCAAAGCTTTACATTGACGGGGAGTTTCCCGTCTTCATCCATCAACGTTTCAAGTGCTTTTACATGAATGAAAAGCTGGCCTTTATCGTCTGTGGCCCCTCTTGCAAAAAGCTTGTCGTCTCTCACTTCAGGTTCAAACGGAGGTGAATCCCATAATTCTAACGGATCCGCCGGTTGAACATCATAATGTCCATATATCAATACAGTCGGCTTATCAACCGCGTGCAGCCAGTCTGCGTAGACAATTGGATGTCCAGCAGTTTCTATCGTTTCGATGTTTTCCATACCGATCTCTTCAAGTGATGCAGCCAGCCACTCTGCAGCCTTTCGCACATCCCCTTTATGCTCAGGAAGCGTCGAAATACTAGGTATCTTTAAAAATTCTTTCAATTGTTCGATATATGCCGTGTTATGGATCAACTTAGAATCTTTCAAACAGTTAACCTCCTAAAAAAAGTATTGACCTATAACAACAAGTATACAGTAAAAGGCCCACAGAAACTTTCTCTGTGAGCTTTTTTGTATGAATCATCCTATGGGTTCATGTTTGCGTCTCTCATTGCCTCTTCAGAAGTTTGATACGTATACCCGATCAAATCCCACTTCCATATATCAAAGGTGACTGACCCAGAAGATGAAAAGTGGATAGCAGCGTTCTTTTTATCGGGGAAAATCCGGAAAGTAAACACTTCTGCCCCATCATTGACAAAGAGTTCAATGGAAGACTGATCGATGAACATTTGTAATGTCTCTAGACTCGATATTTGACAACTTCTTGTTTCTGTAGATTTATTGTCAAAGGTTTTCCTTCTAATGGTGATCTCTTTTGTTTCGTTTTGATAACTCAATTTTACATAGTCGAATAAATCGATTTCAAAGCAGTTACAAGAATCGGTAGTTCCAAACTTCAAAAATACTTCCATGACGTCCCCATCAAGTTCAGAAAGATGCATCGATTCATCTTTTATATGGATATCTTCCTTTTCAAAAAGGTTCCGTCGCATCTTTTTAAGTTCTTCCACAGGGCTTTGATGGATTTTTCCTTTTTTTACGCGAAGCTCTCTTGGAATGGTCATATTGTGGATCCATTTATAAGACCGAGTTGGCTGTTTTTCTTCATCCTGGTCTGGAACCCCCATCCATCCAATTAGTATTCGCCGCCCATCCTCATCAAGAGTGGTCTGTGGAGCATAAAATTCAAAACCGCGGTCAATTTCCCGGAATGGGCCATGATGGAGAACAGTACGATCGTATTCAAGTTCACCAATGACATAGCCCGATTGATGAACATTGTTATAGAGCATCCCTTGTGGTTCCAAGCCTTGAGGAGAAAACATGAAAACATCTACTCCATCCAATTGGAATAAATCCGGGCACTCCCACATATAACCAAGATAATCGTTTTCTTTTGAACTTGAAATTTCGCCTTTCAACTCCCAAACCATTAAGTCATCTGATGTGTAAAGGACTGCACAACCAAGATCTCCCTGTGTTTGAGCGCCGATTACCATATACCATTTATCTTCATGTTTCCATACTTTAGGATCACGGAAATGGGCTGAATACCCTTCTGGCAAATGGATGACGACACCCTTTTTCTCGAAATGGACCCCATCCTCTGAGACAGCTGAACATTGATAGGTCTCGCGTTCATTCTTCTCATTTTTGACATTCCCCGTATAGAATACGTACAGTTTTCCACCATGGTTGACTGCACTGCCGGAATAACAACCATTTTGTTCATACCATTCACTAGGCGTCAGTGCGATCGGTTCCCATATCCAATGAATAAGGTCGCGCGATGTATAATGTCCCCAAAACTTTGCTCCATGTCCTGTTTTGAACGGCATCCATTGGAAAAAAACATGATACTTGCCTTGCCAATGGATAAGTCCATTCGGATCGTTCATTAACCCTACCGGAGGCATCAAGTGATAATCCTGGCGGTGTGGGTCACTTTCCACTATCTTTTGATATTTATTTATCTCTTCATAGGCTTTCTTTCTTAATGATCGGTCCTCGTTCCGCATGATTCCTCTCCTCTGTCTATCTGAATATAGCTACATGCTAATAGTAAGAAGACCCTGCATCTGCACAAGGTCTTCTTAACCTTTTATAACCTGTATTCTTATGCTGTTTCTTTCTGAACCGGTTTATTTTTATCCGAATACCCAATTGTCCATGTCAATCCGAACGCCACAGCTATCGATACAAGGTTGACGAGAATATAGAGCAGGATTTGGTTATTTAAGAACAATAGCGTACCCGGGATCACCGTGATCGCCATACCAGTTGCTTTCAGTCCGAATAGTGTTGCCATGAAACCTCCTACACCACCACCGATAAGACCCATGACAAACGGTTTTACATAACGTAAGTTAACCCCGAAGATGGCTGGCTCTGTAATTCCTAAAAAGGCAGAGAGGGCTGATGGTAGTGCCAACGCCTTCAGTTTTTTCGATCTTGATTTTAGACCAACCGCAAGAGCCGCTCCACCTTGTGCAGCTATTGAACATGTAATGATCGGATTGAACGGGTTATTGCTGAACCGTTCCAAAAGCTGAATTTCCAAAAAGTTGAATATATGATGGACACCGGTTACGACAATGATTTGATGGAAAAAACCGATAATTAATCCACTTAACCCGAATGGCAATTCTAAAATCGTAAGTGTTCCTTGAAGTATGGCTTCTTCGACAGCATGGAAAACCGGCCCAATCACCAAGAGGGACAGGGTAATCATAACCAATAACGTTAAAAATGGTGTCACGATCAAATCTAAAACCTCAGGCACCACTTTACGAATCCGTTTTTCTAATTTCGCTCCAACAAGACCTGCGATAAATGCGGGTAAAACAGAACCTTGATAACCGAGTACCGGAATGAATCCTAAAAACGTGAGTGGTTCTGCGTCACCTGCCGCTACCTCCCATGCATCTGGCAAAGAAGGAGATACTAACATGAAACCTAATACCAGTCCTACAGTTGGATTACCGCCAAAAACCCTGAAAGTTGACCATGCTATCAAAGCAGGCAAGAAGATGAAGGCAGTATCAGTCAAGACTTGTGTGAATAGAATGAAATTCTCTGAAACGTCATCTGGTGTCATCCCGAAAAGTGCGAGGATTTGTTCTTGCATCACAAGACCACGTAATCCCATGAACAATCCAGTTGCGACTAACGCTGGAATAATCGGTACGAATACATCTCCAAATGAGCGTATTGCTCGTTGGAATAAGTTCCCTTGTTTTACGACTTCCTTCTTCTGTTCATCTTTAGTGGATTCCGTGACCCCAAGATTAGAAAGCTCCTCATAAATTCGGTTTACAGTGCCCGTCCCTAGAATGATCTGGTATTGGCCAGAATTGTAGAATGCACCTTTGACTTTATCAATGGTCTCCACCTTCTCCTGATCAATCAACTCTTTATCATTCAGCATGATACGGAGTCGAGTAGCGCAATGGGCAATGGATTGGATGTTTTCTTTTCCGCCTATTGCGTCAATGATGCTTTGAGCGATGTGTTTATTCTCAGCCATGATACAAACCCTTCCTTCCTTAGCGTAAAGTATTTGTTGTAATTCTGATTTCAATCAACCATCAAAGAACCTTTTAAAATTTGTAAACGCATTCAAAAATCGTTGTTTGTGTGAACGATTCCACATCATTCAAAAAAATCCGAATTGGACTTCTTTCATCCACATGTGAACGATTCCACATTGGTCATATAAGAAATGTTAACGTTTTCACGTGCATTATACACTATTTCTCACGACGAGTCTATAGTTTAATGTGAAACTTTCGTATTCAATGTTTTTGTTTTCCAATTTCACAAGCATATATTTCGCAGCTTTCTTTCCTGCCTCTTCATTAAAATAATCGACTGTGGTCAATGGGGGCGTAATGTATTTGGATAGATCCGAAGCACCAATACCCACTATAGCCATATCCTCGGGAATGGAAATGTTACTTTCTTTTAAATATTCAATTGCTCCGATGGCCATTCGGTCTGTAACTGCAAATATCGCCGTTGGACGCACCTTCGATTGTGTCAGGATCTTTTTCATAGCTTCATAGCCGGATTCATAGCTGAAATCCCCTGTTTGCAGCCATTCCTCATCCATCTCACAGTCAAATTTCCCACAAGTATCTAAAAATGCTTTTTTACGTAAATAGCCGACTGCACGGTCTTTTTCATCCACACCTATAAAAGCGATTTTCCGATGGCCCTTCTCAATAAGATGTTCCGTCAACTCGACAGACGCATTGTAATCATCATACACGATTGATGTGACCCCTGGCAGATCTTGTCCTAAGGAAATGAAAGGAACTTTAACCCCTCTTACTGCTTCGAGAAGACGATCATTTATATTTGTCGCTAACAGAATGATGCCGTCTACTTGTTGTCCCTGCATTAGTTTGATATATTCGATTTCTTTTTCATCATTGAGCTGCGTATTAGCAAGTAACGTTTGAAAACCGAATTTCGATAATTCACCATTTATCCCGTTCACAACTCTACTTGCTGTTTCCGTACTGATTTTAGGCAGAATCACTCCAATGACACTTGAGCGCTTAGTCCGGAGTGATTTAGCTTGTGCACTTGGAATGTAACCAGTTTCTTTTATGGCTTTGATGATCCGCTTTCTCGCTTCTTCACTCACATAGCCATTATTATTTATATAACGTGACACTGTTGTACGCGATACATTTGCCAATCTTGCAATATCTTTGATCGTTGTCATTGCCTATGCCTCCGTAAAGTCCGTTATCTGCATTTTATCATAATCAAACAGGCAAATTATCACTAAGTAAGTATATTGCCGTAAATAACAGGATGATATATGTGAAGATCCGGAATAACTTTTGATTGATCCTTTCAAATAGACGCTGACCTAAAAACAATCCTATTAATACTAATGGTAAAGCATATCCGCTCGACAGCCATACTGTTTGATTCGTTCCTGCAAAAACAACTTGGATAAGCAGACTCATCGAATAGATGAATAGATAGAAAGCTAATGTGGTCCCCCTCAATCTTTCCTTTTCTGTATCCGTCCCCGAAAAATAAAGTAAGATCGGCGGGCCAGGCATACCGATGCTCGTTGTCAACGAACCAGATAATCCCCCGACGACCAAATCTCTATTCTTACTTTGATTCATTCGAAATTTGAAGATCAATAGTACAGTTAATAATAAGATGATCAAGCTAATTCCCAATTTCAACTTGGTCATATCCAATGATAAAAAAACGATGATGCCTAGCGGGAGACCAGCCGCACTCCCAATAACAAACCTCTTTAAAATTCCAAAATCAATATCTTGTCTTATTTTCGTAATTAAAGCACAGGAAATGATCAACGATAATATCAAGTTGAACTGAATCGCTTCAGTGGGCTTGAATAGCAATAGGAGAAAAGGTGTCGCGAGGATTGAAAAGCCGAACCCTGTGCTCGTCTGCAGTACCGAAGCCACTAGAATGATCAGTATGAAGATGACAATGTCCAAGAAAACACCAACTTTATTTCCAAGAATGATTGCTTATACGATCATTTCTCCATAAATTCCACGAATGCATGCAGGATCCTTGCAGTAAGCCCCCAGATGACCTTACCTTCATAAACATAAAAGTATTCTTCGATTTTCCTTGTCTGCCATTGGTAGTCTTCACCGTTTGCAATCAGATGAAATGGAAAACCGTCTTCCGGCTTCACCTCGAAATTCACATAATGAATCTTCGGTGGTGTGTTTTTGAAAAATGATAGCGGCACGGTAAACACTTCCTCTACCTCAGCAGGGTTCGGTTCAATATCTAAATCTGAACAATTCAAAAAGCCTACATACGTATTCACAATCATGCCAAACGGGGAAAGCATATAATCAAAAGGAGAGACATCTATAATCTCCTCATCTGTAACGCCTAATTCTTCTATTGCTTCTCTTACCGCTGCATCCTGAGGGTGTTCGTCCTGAGCATCCACTCTTCCTCCTGGAAAGCAGATTTCCCCCGGCTGACGCCTCATATTGAGTGATCTGACTTCAAACAAGAGATGCAGTTCATCTTCTTTTTGGATTAAAGGGAGAAGGATCGAGTAATGGTTCAACACCTTGTTTCCGATAATGGTAGGTGTATGGTCATTCATTTTCGCAATAATATCTTCTCGTTTCATAAGCACACTCCCAGTATCGTTTTCTCTACTATAACAAAAGAAACACTTGTTTTTGGATTGTAAGTCTTCGTTTACCGATTTATAAAAGAAAAAACCACACTCTAATAAAAGTGGGTTAATGGATAAAGCTGTATTGAAATATGTTGCTAAAGGAATGTTTTCAAGGTAGGTGCTGAAGGAAAATAGCTTAAGAAAAAAGCCTTACTTTTGAGTTTTATCATTCGGTACAACAGTTAATTCTCCTTTGATTTTATCACTGTAGTAGTCATGGTGTGATTTGCATTCATAACGATATGTCCCTGGTTCTGGATCCAGGACGATCAGCCCTGTGCGTCCTTTTTCCATATGAACACTGGTATTCAGCTCAGGAAAATTGAGGATATGACATTTATTCTCCGATTCATTTCGTATTTGTACTACAAACGGTTCACCTGCCGTTAGTTTCATATTTGCTGGTTCCACTGACTCGGGCTTCATCACTATAGTCGGGAGTTTATTGATTGCATTTGCATTAATTCCAGTAACCCAATTTAGCTGTAAATAATAACTGATGAGTAGACCCATGATGGTTGCACCATAAATAGCTCCCTTAACCTTCGGGAACCAGGCAGGCACCTGATGATTCGGATGAAAATTTGTGACTAATCCTGCGATAGATGCAAGCAAGATCGTGAGCACGATGAGCGCACTGAGGAAACTGACTCCTATAAAAGGATTGCTCGCTTCCAACATTGCATTATATTCTGGGTCGATGTTCCTGGTCATTGATATGATAAATGAAGGGACAGTAAGAATGGTGAATAAAAGTCCGTAAAAAATGCCGATGGACGGTATCCACTTCCATTTTAATTTGAAAAGAAGGGTTGCAATGATCAGTGAAAGTACTGCATTCATCAGATGAATAGGTGGAAAATGCCGTAAAATGAATACGCCTGAAAATATGATCGTTACAACTTGCAAAAGAAAAAGTGTCGCAGCAAACTTCGTATAACGATTAGTCATTGTTCTCCCCCTATTTAAGAACCCCTTTTAAATAACTACCTCATAATATTTGGAATAATCTTACTTTATACCTATTTTGTAATATCGAAATTGTCAAATTATATATTTATTTGTATAATTTGGATGTTATCTCCATCTGACCTAAAAATAATGATCTAAGTTAATGAGCTTAGAGAGAAAGGAAGGGACTTTTGTTACTTAAAGCACGAACGGAATCGGATGAACTCCTGGCAATGCGCTCCTTAAACACACGAATGCAGTTAACTGAAAAAGAGAAGAACCACTATTTAAATCTTGAAAAAGGTTATGAAGGAGAGGTGCATTTTGACTCCATGGCAGCAGAAAGTCTTCAAGAAGAAAGATATATAATGAACGACTTGTTGCTTAAAATGAATAACTCCTATTTTCAGATTGACACATTGATCATTTCACAAGGGGTCATCCATTTATTAGATATCAAGAACTTTCAAGGAGACTGTTACTTAGAATCTGACAAGCTTTTTTCAAAGAAAACAAACCGTGAATATAAGAACCCTGTAGATCAGATAAAAAGAAGCGGCATTCTATTCAGCCAGCTCCTCCAAAGCCTCAAGTATAATTACCTCGTCGAATCCTTTGTTATTTACATCAATCCTGAATTTACTTTGTATCAGGCCCCAATGGAACAACCTTTTATTTTACCAACCCAAGTTAATCGTTTTTTGACAGATATGAATAACACTCCATCTAAGTTGAATGATGGCCACAAGAAACTGGCCCAACAATTACTTTCCCTTCATCAAACGAAAAACCCATTTACTACCCTGCCCGAATATAATTATGAAACGGTCCAAAAAGGGATTTATTGTAGGGAGTGTAAGTCATTTCAGATCACCAAAAGAATGAATGATTTTGTCTGTGGAAAGTGCGGAGCACATGAAAAGATTGATCTAGCTATTATTAGAAGTGTGGAGGAATTTAAACGATTGTTTCCTGAGCGAAAGATAACTACCCCAAATATCTATGATTGGTGCAGAGCGGATATAAATAAAAAGACAATTAGTAGAGCATTGAAGAAAAACTATACATTAGTTGGTAATACAAAAGCTATTTTTTATCAATAAAATAGAACGAGTCAAGCTTTCGTTTTTTTCTCCTTTTGTTGTCCCAACCCAAAAGGACTTGTTTCGAGACAGGTCACTCACTTTTTCTGCTTCTCCTGTCCCGTATGAACCCGTTACAGGTCTGAGCACCACTCTTTTTCCCTTCTCCTGTCCCGTATGAACCCGTTACGGGACAGGTCATCGCCCTTTTCTCTTCCTCCTGTCCCGTATGAACCCGTTACGGGACAGGTCATCGCCCTTTTCTCTTCCTCCTGTCCCGTATGAACCTGTTACGGGACAGGTCATCGCTCTTTTCTCCCCTTCCTGTCCCGTATGAACCCGTTACGGGACAGGTCATCGCTCTTTTCTCCCCTTCCTGTCCCGAAAAGCCCTGTTTTTGGACTTCCTCTGCCCGAAGTTAGTACAAGTTTGGAAAATCATAAAAAGAACCTTTAATCCAAAGCTAGATTAAAGGTTCTACTTTAGTAATCTATTATTCTCTCACAACAAACTCACAGAATTAACGATAGGCTGGTTCTTTTTCGCTTAAACCAAGTGCCTCCGCTGTTGAGGAATGAATTTCACGAATAAGCTCCGGATTTTCCACGAGTGACAAGCCATAAGAAGGGATCATTTCTTTTATTTTCGGTTCCCATTCTTTCATATGTTGTGGGAAGCATTTTCCTAATACTTCAAGCATAACGTGCACTGCAGTAGAAGCACCAGGAGATGCCCCAAGCAATGCAGCGATCGAACCATCAGCTGCACTGACAACTTCCGTACCAAATTGAAGTGTTCCTTTACCGCCTGCTTCAGTATCTTTGATAACTTGTACACGTTGGCCTGCTACTACTAAATCCCAATCCTCACTTTTGGCGTCCGGAATAAACTCTCGTATAGCTTCCATGCGCTTTTCTTTGGATAACATAACTTGCTCGATCAGGTACTTTGTCAATGACATCTCTTTCAAACCTGCCGCCATCATCGTTAGCAGATTATTCGGATTGACAGAAGTAAGCAAATCCAGATTCGAACCATTTTTCAAGAACTTGGGTGAGAATCCAGCAAACGGCCCAAACAGCAGTGATTTTTTGTTGTTGATATATCTTGTGTCCAGGTGAGGAACAGACATTGGAGGAGCCCCGACCGGAGCTTTTCCGTATACTTTTGCATGATGCTGCTCTACCACTTCCGGATTGTTACATACCATAAATTGTCCGCTTACCGGGAAGCCACCTATTCCTTTTCCTTCAGGGATACCAGATTTTTGGAGTAAGTGCAGGCTTCCACCGCCGCCACCAATAAAAACGAACTTTGCTGTAGGACGTACAACCTTACCGCTATCAAGATCCCGTACTTTCAATTCCCACGAGCCATCGCTAGCACGTTTTATATCCTCAACACTATGTTTATAGTTCATATCAACATTATCACTCTTTAAGTGATCAAACAATTTACGTGTCAACGCGCCAAAGTTGACATCCGTCCCAGAGTCAATTTTTGTAGCAGCTATCGGTTCATTCACTTTACGACCTTCCATCACGAGTGGTAGCCATTCCATCAGCTGTTCAATGTCATCAGAAAATTCCATGTCTTTGAACAAAGGATTGTTTGACATCGCCTCAAAACGTTTCTTTAAATAAGTTACATTCTTTTCACCTCGTACGAAACTCATATGAGGCAATGACATGATAAAGTCCTGCGGATTCCTTATCATCTTGCTATTTACAAGATAAGACCAAAATTGTCTTGAAAGCTGAAACTGTTCATTGATTTTTATCGCTTTGCTAATATCTATAGATCCGTCTGGTTTTTCGTTTGTATAATTAAGCTCACACAATGCAGCATGTCCCGTTCCCGCATTATTCCATTCGTTAGAGCTTTCCTCACCTGTTTTTTCAAGCTTCTCAAACACTGTAATTTTCCAGTCCGGTACTAATTCTTTCAGAAGTGCTCCTAAAGTTGCGCTCATGATCCCAGCGCCAATTAAGATTACGTCAATATTAGATTCTCTGTTGCTCATTTTTACCATCCTTATACCTTTGATTTACAGTACAGCTCAGGGAAACCTTGTCTCTATCAACCATATCATAATGTAATTACAATAATTTAAAGATTTTAACGAATTTCTACTATTCTCTGATAATTATATACCATTTAAGGCTGGTAAAAAAGGGGAGTCCTTTACACAGGCCAAGAACATGCAAAAAAAGAAGGCATCAGCTTGTCGGAAGGGTCAAGGGTTTGGTATCAATTTCCTTTTCGTCTTCAATTTAAACAAAAATAGCTTTAACAGTATGATACCTGAATTCTTGGAAAATATATAAGACAGGAGGGATCGATATGAACAATAATAACCTGACTGTCGAACAATTCAATCAGTTAATACAGCAATGGAGCGGAAAGAATATTAAAATAACCAAACAGGAACTCGGTGATAAGGATACCATCATTATGAAATTAGATGATATTTCTTATCATAATGATACAAGAAGAATCGATGACTACGAATCATTGCATTCGATTCATTTAATTGGCGAAGGAACAACTGAAACAGGTCCACAAACTGCACAGCCTCTCCCTACTTCTTCTTACAAAATCCCACTCGAGGATACCACTCGTTACCAATTTGATGACATCCGATTTTCTCTCGTTAATGAAAGAGGGACTTATACGATCGAACTTTCCGGTTAAATGCTTGATTAGATAAAACCCAAAAACGAATTATAGGGACTGTCCCAAAAGTTCTGGGCAATCCCTCGTTTCTCATTTTTCATTAAAAATCTTTTTTATGAAAATGTATTTATCGCTATGAGCTTGGAAAAAATAATAGTGTAATAATTTTATAGATTAAGTTTTATCTGGGGGAATTAACTGTGGAATTGATACACATATCCAGTAAGCTCGTTTTAGGCTTCTTTTTGCTTTTTTTACTAATTAGAATTATAGGTAAGAAGTTGATAGACCAATTCACGCCATTTCATTTTATTTCAGCAATTGTCCTAAGTGAGTTGTTAGGAAATGCCGTTTATGAAAAGACAATTCCTATTATGTATATTCTATTCACAATACTCATATGGGGAGGTTTATTATTTTTAGTTGAATACCTATCCCAAAAATTTCAACATTTACGAAGTTATTTTGAGGGGAAACCTTCCATGGTCATCCGTAATGGACAGATTGATTTTGAACAGTTGAAAAAGAGTCGTATGAACATCAATCAATTACAAAGTCTACTACGCCAAAGTGAAATATTCTCCGTCCGAGAGGTGGCATTTGCATTCATTGAATCAAATGGTTCCATTAGTGTGTTAAAAAAATCACCGTACCAGAAAACTACCTTACAAGATTTTAATATGCCCCCTCATCCTGTTTATTTACCGATAACTTTGATTAGAGATGGTGAATTAATTAAAGCGAATTTAAAAGAAATGAATAAAGATGATGAATGGCTTAGAAACCAGTTATCATCCAATGGGATAAGTAAAGTTGAGGATGTCCTTTTTGCTGAATGGTTAGAAAACGATGGATTATATGTTATCCCGCATAAACCTCCGCCACAACAAAAAATTTAAAACCTTTATTAAACGGCTGTATTAATTTTATGTTGATTCCTAAGAAAACCCTCCTTTTCCGCAGGCGATCCGCTCATTCCTCATTTCATAACCCTGGTTATTTTGATCTTTTAATCGACGCTTGATTACTTATGGTACGGTTCACCCCGGTTGATCTTAAATGTCCGGTAAATCTGCTCTACGAGAATCAATCGCATCAGCTGATGAGGAAAGGTCATTTTAGAGAAAGATAATTGGTCATTAGATCTGTTTAATACTGCTTCGCTCAATCCTAATGAGCCTCCAATAACAAAAGCGACTTTGGATTTCCCATACGTTGCTAGTTGGTCCAAATTGTTAGCAAGTTGCTCTGACGTCTTTTGTTTGCCTTCAATGGCTAGAGCGATGACATGTACATCTTGCCCGATCTTTGCAAGAAGACGTGATCCTTCTGCATCTTTCACCTTCTCCATCTCATTCTCACTCAATTGTTCTGGAGCCTTTTCATCAGGAACCTCAATTACCTCTATTTTGGCATATGGCCCTATCCGTTTTACATATTCAGCGATTCCTTGTTTCAAATACTTCTCTTTCAATTTCCCAACGGTGATGATTTGTATATTCACAGGTTGTCCACCTCTATAAACACGTTATCCACAAAACTTATCCACATATACACATTTTCTATCCACATTCTGTATAGGAACATTAGTTTGACACCATATATATGGCGTTATTATCGCAATATTCACAGGTTGTGGATAATTGTTCTGCATTTGTGAGTTCTTTCATTTCTGGTGCAGTTTCATATTCATCGACAATGATATCGAGTGCAAGTTCGACATGTTCTTTACAGCATGCGATCACTTCTTATCACTTCCTTGCCTTCTTTTTCACATAAGACTAGTTTAGCATAATTCGTTTTCTTACAAGAAAAAGGGAGAGTCTGAATTACTCTCCCGTTCCTTCTGCTTCTCCAAGTGTCATCGTTGTCGTTTTCTTTTCTCCTTCACGGTAATACGTTATTTCCATTTCCTCGTCGATTTCTTTGTGTGAATACAGATGTTTTCGTAACTCTGCTGGTGAGCCGACTTTTTCCCCATCAAGCTCGACAATGACATCAAATTCTTTCAAACCTGCTTTCCCTGCTGGAGAGTTCGATTGGACACCCATAATGACGACACCCTGGTTAATATCGTTCGGAATCTTAAGCGTTTGTTCCCTATGATAACGCGAGACTTGTGCTAGTGGTGCTATTTCAACTCCCATGTATGGGCGTAAAACTTTACCGTGGCTTTCGAGATCGGCAATGATCGGTCTAGCAACATCTGAAGGGATTGCAAATCCGATTCCTTCTACAGATTGCTGGGCGATCTTCATCGAATTTATACCGATCACTTGACCTTTTATATTGATTAAAGCACCGCCGCTGTTCCCTGGATTGATTGCTGCATCCGTCTGAATGACTTCAGCTTGCCAATCGGGTTGACCGTCTTGATTTGGGTCAACTCCAATCGTACGATCAGCAGCACTTACAATTCCTTGTGTTACTGTCCCAGGAAAGTTTCCGAGAGGGTTTCCGATTGCAATTGCCGGTTCTCCTGGCTTCAAGTTGCTGGAATTTCCAAATTCCGCGACTTCCTTAATTTTGCTTCCATCAACCTGCAAAACGGCCAAATCCATAATTTGATCGGATCCTAGCAGTTCAGCTTCTAATTTGGTTCCATCAGCTAATGCAATTTCGATCTGGGTTGCGTTTGCTACCACATGTGCATTGGTAACTACAAAAGCCTTTCCGCCTTCTTTTTTATAAATGACCCCGGAACCTACTCCAGTCGGGTTTTCTTGTGAAAACATGCTGGACTTTTGGATATTCTCAACTTCGACAACAGCACCCTGTGCCTTTTCAACAGCTTCTGTTATGGCAGTATTGACATCCACATTCACTGTCTCATTGGTCACATTTTGTTCTGTATCCCCAGCCGCATCCTTATTGGGATTCACCTTAAGATCACCTGAAAATAAACCGAAGTCAGTTGCAAAAATGACTAAAAGAGCGCCAAGCAAAACCCCGGTCAAACCCATTAGAAAACTTCTTGACCTGTTCCCCTTTGATTTTTGAGGATTACGATAGTCGTGATCATAGTAACCCATTTATCTCATCATCCCTTTCAGTTATCATTGTTATTCCCATTATAAGCAAAAAAAACCGCCAGCTATCGGAATTTGGGTGATTTTTGACATTTGTCAACCACTTACTATATTTCCGTTACTGAAGGTTTTTAAACGGTGTTCTCTATACAGTTGTAAGCTCGGTAGGTACTTCTGCATCGGTATCATAAAGGGCGAATGTTTCACCAATTTCAAAACCACGTTTTTCTAAAGTTTGTTGTACCGACATCCTCGCCAGATCCTTCATATTGTTATCTTTGCTTAAATGAGCCAGATAGATGCGACGCGTTTTATCACCGATGATTTCAGCCAAAGCTTCACCTGCATCTTCGTTGGACACGTGCCCTTGATCCCCAAGAATTCGTCTTTTTATATTCCAAGGGTATTTCCCCATCATCAACATATCGATATCATGATTCGATTCGAAGATGATCATATCCGAATCTTTTACAGTTCCTTTGATCCGATCACTGACATAACCCATATCTGTTGCAAGGGTCAGTTTCTTTTCCCCATGATGGAAAACATAGAATTGGGGTGATGCGGCGTCATGCGATACGCCAAATGATTCGACATCCAGATCACCGAAGGTTTGTACCCGGTCACACTCAAAGTGAAATTTCAAATCCGTAGGAATTTTGCCGATTTGATTTTCCATTGCAAGCCATGTTTTTTCATTTGCATAAATGGGCAGTTTGAAACGCCGTGATAAAATCCCTAATCCTTTGATGTGATCACTATGTTCATGCGTTACGAGAATTCCATCAAGAAACTTCGGATCCCGGTTGATCTTTTTAAACAATGATTCTATTTTCTTTCCGCTTAGTCCGACATCGACAAGTAACCGGCTTGAATCGGTTTCAACATAACATGCGTTACCTGTACTACCACTGGCTAAAACACTGAATCTCACGTTATTCCTCACTTTCTTCTTCTTCATCTTTTTCAAGGGGTATAGGTGATGAATCTGTAGCATCCACCATCAATTCTTGTTCTTCCGTCACGATATGCCAGCTTGGAACAAACACTTTCCATCCGCCATTGGTAATTAACGTGAAATAAACGGGTTTGATATCTTGCAACTTCGTCCCATACGGGATGGCTTCAACTAAAAGAGCTTCTTCCGCTGTAATCAACTTCTCTATTTTTTCCTCTTTTCTAATTTGCATCGAGGTAAGACTATAACTTGTAATTTCTTCTTCATCAACCGAAATTTCAATGAGACCTGTCAAATTACCTTGAGAAATGGAATCGTTGAAATAAAAAGGTATTTCCTCTTGATGCTGTCTGAAAATATGAAGCTTTCTGTTGTCATCGTATTTCCAATATTGATATTGATCAGCATTCGGTACATAACCCTTGATGAACGTCTGAAGTTGTTCTTTGACATCACTGTGCGAGGAAAGTGGATATGGTTCCTTCAATTTTGAATGGATGACTTTATCAGCTAATACACTGATTTCCTGATTTTTGTTTTTATCAGTAAAGGCCTCAATCGATTGTTCATCAAATAATGTAGCTGTACCGCTTACAACATAAAGCTCTTTTGGGATTTTCGGATAATCTTCTTCAAAATCGATTTTATCAACCAGCTTATTCAACGTTTCTTCCTCAATCGTATCAAATTCCGGATTTATTTTCTCAAAATACTCAGTTCCTAGATAGACATTTAAAATCAGGAAGGAGAAAATGAAAATGGTTTTTATATTTTTCCAATCCATACATTACCCTCCCTGCTTCGATAAAGGCTCATCTTTAGGAAATTTCACTCTCACCCAATCCTTTACCCAAGTTGACTTATAATACCATGCTGGTTCCAGAGAAAATAAAGTATCACTTTCTGCAGGACGAAGGACATATCCAATCGTTATATCTGTAATGTCTTCGGGATCGGGGACCGCAGATAAAGCTTCAATGACTTCAGACCCTTTTTCCAAAACGTCCAATGGAGGGTTGATTTCTGTTGGAGCTTTCAAATACGTAAGTGAACGCCTGTACTCATCGGCTTGATTGGCTGTCCATTTCAAGTTGATTTCTCCGATAGAATTGAAATTATTCAGGACAGGAAAACCGTTTATGATCATCCGATACGCAATCTCCGTTTGACTATTGGTTGTCTCATCATCAATAGTTGAATCGTTATAGTAGTACAGATGATACTTATCAGTCCAACCTGCATGGTTATTGATAAAATCAAGGCTTTGAATAATCTGGTTTTGTCTCATCACATTGTCTTGACTGGTCCAATTGCTGTTATAAATGAATTTATTCTCGTTTTCATAATAAGCGATAAAACTTTTTGATTTACCGTAAAGGATTCTATCCTCCATTTTCTCCGTAACAACATTACTTGGCAATAGTGCTCTTACGAATAAATCGATATCTAATTGATGGGGTCTGTATAAGTAAGTATCTATCTTAATTTGATCAACTGGCAGATAAAACGTCCTTTTATTCTCTCCCAGTTCAAATGATTCTACTTGTATCGTATTCTCGGAACTAATCATTTTATCGATCGATGTTTTAATCTTATTATCAGACAACTGAAATTGATAGGCAACACGCTCCTTCAGTTGATCGATTTCATAAGAATTCCCTTCAGGTTCAAAGACGAATTGCAAATTCCATTCTCCATCCGTCTCGAAAACTCTCAATCGTTTGACATTGCCTTTATTATTTTCGAATGGATTCTCCTTACTGAAATGGAATGTTTCCTTCAATACGTCTATTGGAATTGCGACAGGATAGACGATATCAATGCCATCTGATGGAATGTTCGCTTTATATTCAACTGATTTTTTACTACTATCACTGATTAATAAAGTCGATTGTAATCGATCATAGATTTCATTCTGGTCTTTTGAATAGGACCAAAAATGTTCTCCACCCTTGTGAAGAACTATTTGTCTTGGCTGGATAATATTCGCTAACTTTTCCGACTTACCATCCTCATCTTGAGGGATTTTCGTTTCAATGGTTGCCTCGTTTTCAAGCACTTTATTATTTGGAGTAAAGGTCCACAAATTATAAGTCAAGAAAATACTGAGTATAATAAGAAGAGTCAACAAGATCGTCTTGATAATTTCAATATTGTTCCATATAGAAGAATAGGATTTTTTCAGTTGACGGGTGAATCTCTTCATTATCATTACTCTTTTGCCTCCCTGGTATAGTGAGTAGGAAGTGTCACATGGATGGTTGTTCCTTTCCCATACTCGCTTTCAGCCCAGATTTCCCCTTTATGGGCTTTGACCACTTCACTCGCAATTGCCAGACCTAATCCTGTACCTCCAATTTCTCGAGAACGAGCTTTGTCGACACGATAGAATCGATCGAATACTTTCGTAAGGTTCTGTTTTGGAATTCCGACCCCTTCATCTTTTATACTGATATGGATATTCGTAGCTTCTTTCTGAAGTCGGAAAGTCACTTTACCGCCATCTGGTGAATACTTCAATGCGTTGGATATGATATTATCCAGTACTTGAATGATCTTGTCCGGGTCAACCCGAACTGGCAATGGTTTATCATATAGGTGTTTTTCAAATGTTATCTTTTCACCTTTGGACATCTCAAAACGATCGATTACTTGTTGCATTAAACCGGTTAAATTGACTTTCTGGAAATTCAGCTGATAGTCTTTGTTATCCATTTTTGACAATTGTAGAAGGTCTGTCACAAGCCGGATCATCCGTTCTGTTTCCGTTTGAGTAACATTCAAAAACTTTGGTGCGAGATTTTCATTTTGCCATGCACCTTCAGCCAATGCTTCTAGATAGCTCCTCATCGTCGTCAAAGGAGTCCTAAGTTCATGCGAAACATTGGATACGAATTCTCTGCGTTCCTTTTCAATCTGTTCCTGTTCGGTTACATCATGCAAGACGGTGATAATCCCATTTACAGGTCCATCATCTTTTTGGATGACGGAAAAGCTTGCACGGATAATAAAAGGGACTTCATTCGAGCTGTAGTCAAGGATTAACGAGCTTGGTGATTCCTCTAATTGTTCAATGGAGAAATCTTCTTCTACGCCTAAGATTTCTGGTAAAAACCTACCCATTGCTTCATGCCGGGATAAAGATAGCATTTCTTCAGCACGGTCATTCATAAGGATGATATATCCATCTCGATCAGTTGCCATTACACCATCGGTCATATAGGAAAGGACAGAACGCAACTTTGTCCGTTCGCTTTCCGTGATCTCGTTAGCCTCTTGTAACTTTTGAGTCAAATCATTAAAGGACGCTGCAAGTTGTCCAATTTCGTCCTGATCATATACCCTTACCTTACGTGTGAAATCTCCTCTCGCCATGACTTTCGCCTGCTTCTGCATATCTGCTAACGGCCTGGTGATCGTCCGGGCAAGAATGATGCCTAATAATGCGGTTATTGCCAGGGCAATAATTGTCGCATTTGCTAGAATTTCGTTGAGTGTTTGGGATAATTCGTATATTTCTTCAATTGATGCCTGGATATATATAGCGCCTAATATTTCTCCATTTGGCTCATTTATGATAGGTTGTGCAACCACATAAATACGATTCCCATCTTCATTTTGATAAATATCGTTCGTGCTCGAACCGAGAAGTGCTCTGGAAATTTCACGATGGGAGGCTTTTTTTCCGATCTGCTCCTCATCATTCGCACCTATGATTTGCAGATCCGTATTGACCACCCATAATCGATCCATATCCTTAATTGAAAAATCACTGATAAGAGAGGCTAACTTTTGTTTAGGCTCTTCTTTTTCTGACTCAGTCATCAGTCTTTCTAGTTCTTTCTCCAAAGTAGCTTCAATCATGCTGGCGTTCTCGTCGATATTTTTCGTAAAGTTCTCTTTCAGTTTATCTTCTTGCCGCTCCATAAAAAGAACGCCAATGACTTGCATGGCGATTATGATAAGAAGTATATAAACCACAACAAATTTAAAATGTATTGATTTAAAGAAGCCAACCTTTTTCATTGAATTACTCCTGGTCTGGATTTCTTAGATAATACCCTACTCCACGTCTTGTAATGATCCACATCGGATGACTCGGATTGTCCTCCACTTTTTCTCTAAGACGACGAACGGTTACGTCAACGGTCCGAACATCACCAAAATAATCATATCCCCACACCGTCTGAAGCAGATGTTCACGGGTCATGACTTGTCCTGTATGTTTCGCCATATAATGCAACAACTCAAATTCCCGATGAGTCAACTCGATCGTTTCCCCGCGCTTTGTTACGAGATATGCTTCAGGGTGGATCGTCAACGCACCAATCTTGATTTCACTTGTACCATCAAGACCTTCACGCTCACCTTCTTGTTGATGACGGCGCATATTCGCTTTCACACGAGCGATAAGCTCACGTGTACTGAACGGTTTTGTCACATAATCATCTGCGCCAAGCTCTAACCCTAAAACTTTATCAATTTCAGAATCTTTCGCTGTAAGCATGATGATCGGCATGTCATATTTTTTCCGAAGTTCACGACAAACTTCCATGCCATCCTTTTGCGGAAGCATGATATCAAGAAGAATCATATCCGGCATTTCTTCTTCTACTTTTTCAAGTGCAGTTGCACCATCATATGCACAAACGACTTCAAATCCTTCTTTTTCTAAATTGAATTGTAAAATATCTGCAATCGGCTTTTCATCATCTACAACTAAGATTTTCTTATCCATATACTTGGTCTCCTTTTCATATAAAGAAACTTTCTTTAAAGGTAAGTTAAAACCAATTCAATTTCATGAATTTCGTTATTTTTCGTTTTCATAGTTTTCACTTATTTTACCACACAATACGGTAATGAGGAAATTTACACTTTTTTAACTTATTTATAGAAAAACCTCTAGCAGGATTACCTGCCAGAGGTGATTGATTATTGACTGACATAATTCAGTGGATTTTGCAGCGCCCCGTTTTTATAAAGTTCAAAATGAAGGTGAACGCCTGTTGAATTTCCTGTTGAGCCCATAACTCCGATTTTTTGTCCTTTTTTGACTGTTTCTCCTGGAGATACACTAATCGAAGCAAGATGAGCGTATATCGTTTTGAACCCGTTATTATGGTTGATCACGATTTTGTTTCCATATCCACCAGTTGTGAAGCCTGCCGATACGACTTTACCATTATCTGCAGCAAGAACTGAACGATTGCTTGGTCCTGCGATATCAATTCCTTTATGATCCCTTCCCCAACGTTGTCCTTTATGGCTGGTTACTTTTCCTCCGACAGTCGGCCAATGAAATGACCCTGTACCCTGGGACGGAATCTCTTTCGTTCCTTTAAGCTTAATTTCTTTCACTGGTTCAGAAAGGATTTTCTCATCCAGCACTTTTTCTTCAGTCACTTTTCCATTTGTTTTTGTAATGGCATATTGAACACTCTTCTTGCCATCTTTACCTTTTTGTTTAACTTTTGTTTTGCCCTTCAGAAGTGAATCGTCTTCTTTCACATCTGTTTCATGATCGATTACATACTCTTTCGTCAATCTTTCTTTGACGATTACTTGAGCATAAGGCTCATAAGCCAATACGATCAATTCTTGTCCCTGTTTCAATTTATCCTCTTTATTCAGCTTAGGATTCAACTCATATAATTTTTCCTGATTGAGATCGAATTTTTTTACAATAGACTCGATCGTATCATCTTTTTCAACTTCATATTTCTTTTTTTCGAAGGTTCCCTTTTCAAAGCGGGATAAAGCATCTTCTGGTTCTGTAAGCTCATCTACTCTAACTTTTACTGGTTCAAGATTCTCTTTTTGATCGAAGGATACACTTAGAACTTTGTCCTCTTTTTTTGTATCTTCTTCCTTTTCATCACTATCTTCTTTTTCCAATCGATCAAGTGTTTTTTTATCTGTATATTCTAGCTTTATGTCACGGAGTACTTTTTGAGCTTCTTCTTTGTTTTTGAAGTAGCCAAGTGTATTTCCTCCAAAAGATAATTTTACACCTTGAACACCAATCGTTAGCCGGTCTTCAAGTTTTTGTTTAATAGATATATGATTTACTTCAGGATTGAAAATTCTTTCAGGAACGTACTGAACATTTTCATTTACAGTCAACTGTACATCCTTGAAACGATCTTCAGCTTTCTTTTGAATATCACTTTTGATGTCTTCTACGACACTCTTCTCATTTACAAGTCCAATATTTTCACCATCCACATAAACATGGTAAACCGTTTTGATCAGTTCAAAGCGATCGTCCTGTGCTAATGTAGTAGCTGTAAATCCTAACACCCCAAGTACAAATACCAGAACAGTCAACAAGGCAATTTTTTGTAATCGCCACATTCTAGCTCTCTTAACCCTACTTTTCCCTATAACTCTTTTTAACCTACTACTCCCCATACCCAAAACTGTTTGTCCCCTCCTACTATGAATCGTGCAGTATATTTGTAAGATATAATCGTGACTTTTAGTCTATTTCTAGAGATGACACCGTTATAAACGGTACCATAAGTCTAAATTATCCGACAATATATTACATAGTTTTGTAATGTAACTGTATTGTTGTTGTAAAAACATTTCCAGTTATTTGGGTATACAGGAAAATAAACCTAAAAATCTCAACAAAAAAAAGCATGATTCGAAGTCATGCAATAATGAATGGTGGCTCGAGACGGAATCGAACCGCCGACACGAGGATTTTCAGTCCTCTGCTCTACCGACTGAGCTATCGAGCCATATGAAGTTAAAAATGTCCGTCGGTTCCCTGTCCCTTCCTCTATAAGCCTACGCTTCCGCTGTTAGCTGTGTCGGGACAACTCGTTGTTTTTTCACGATGAACCGCTCGTGACTGAGCTACCGGGCCATATGAAGTATGATTGTCTGTTATTTAAATGGCGGACCCGACCGGATTCGAACCGGCGATCTCCTGCGTGACAGGCAGGCATGTTAACCCCTACACCACGGGTCCTTATAAATTAGAGTTCCTACAAAAGAAAATGGTCAGTCATGAAGGACTCCGACGCGCCAGCTAGTCCTGCTGACATATCTTTCTTTCAATCTTCTACAGGGGAACCGTAGGTGAGAGTCCCTACAAAGAAATGGTGAGCCATGAAGGACTCGAACCTTCGACCCTCTGATTAAAAGTCAGATGCTCTACCGACTGAGCTAATGGCTCTCGTTAATAATGAAGTTAAATCACCTTTATGTCCCTTCCTCTACCAGCAATTTTTATCGAAGAAGGTTGTGTCGGGACAACTCATAGCTAATTCATGTAGCTTTGTTCGTTGCTCTACCGACTGAGCTAATGGCTCTCGTAGCATATTCATCTTGTGTCCTTTCCTCTACATGCTAATCCTACCGTGGTAGGGTGCGTCAGGACAACAAAATAAATCGTATCATGTAACCTAGTAAAATACAATAAAAATTCGACAAGTTTTGTTACTTTTATTTATTTTTCATAATTGAGGATTTTGACATGTCATGCGCTTATAATTTATCAACGGAAAACCAACGGGGCGACAACATTTGGACATGTTTCACTCTACCATTAATCTTACTAACTATGACACAAAAATACCAGGTATCCTCTTAGATACCTGGTTGTAATTTCAAGAACAATCATTTTCTGAAATTATGCAAATACGCCTCTTACCATATTCGTCTGCTTACGATCTGGACCTACTGAGAAAATCGACAATGGAATTCCAGTTAATTGTGAAATCCGTTCGATATAGTGACGTGCGTTTTCTGGAAGCTCGTCTAATGAACGTACCCCTGTGATGTCTTCTGTCCAACCTGGCATTTCTTCAAAAACAGGTTCACATTCTGCCAACACTTTCAAGCTTGCAGGAAACTCTTCCATCACTTCACCTTTATATTGATAAGCTGTACAGATCTTCAACGTCTCGATGCCTGTCAAAACATCAATCGAGTTCAGTGACAAGTCCGTAATTCCACTTACACGTCGTGCATGCCGGACAACTACACTGTCAAACCAGCCTACACGTCTTGGTCGTCCTGTAGTCGTTCCGTATTCATTACCAACTTCACGGATCTGGTCTCCGGTTTCATCATGAAGTTCTGTCGGGAATGGTCCATCTCCAACACGTGTGGTATACGCTTTGGATACACCGACAACATGATGGATCTTTGATGGTCCCACACCTGAACCAATCGTAACTCCACCAGCTATGGGATTGGATGATGTGACGAATGGATATGTTCCTTGATCAATATCAAGCATGACACCTTGAGCTCCTTCAAATAGCACCCTACGTCCGTTATCAAGTGCATCATTCAAGGTAACTGAAGTGTCGGTTACGTATTTTGCAATTTGCTGACCATATTCAAAGTATTCATCGAGGATGTCTTCTAATTTCAATCCCTCAACTTCATATACTTTTTCAAATAATCGGTTCTTTTCGCGTAAATTACGCTCAAGTTTTTCTGCGAATTCTTCCTTATCCAGTAGATCTGCAATTCGGATACCAGTACGAGCTGCTTTATCCATATATGCTGGCCCGATGCCCTTTTTCGTTGTACCGATTTTGTTTTCGCCTTTGCTTTCTTCCTCTAAAATATCAAGTTTTAAATGATAGGGAAGAATGACATGCGCACGATTGCTGATCCGTAAGTTATCTGTGCTGACGCCATGATCGTGAAGATATTTCAATTCTTCCACGATTGCTTTCGGATCGATTACCATTCCATTTCCAATGACGCATGTTTTGTTATCGTAAAAAATTCCAGATGGAATCAAGTGTAGTTTGTATTTCTTATCATTGAACACGATGGTATGACCGGCATTATTTCCACCCTGATAACGTGCAATAACTTCCGCATCTTGCGATAAATAATCAGTGATTTTTCCTTTTCCTTCGTCTCCCCATTGGGTACCTACTACAACAACAGAACTCATATTTACACCTCCAAGGTTATGTAACAGTTCGTCTATTGCTTTAAAAACAATGCTAAGTGTATCAATTTAACGTGCTAATGTCAATAAATCCGAACATTAATGTAATATCTTTTTAATATGTTCGTTATTAGTACACCTAATGCTTCTATTTTTTGTAACACAGTATTATTATCTTTTCCATAATCAAAGGTTTTGTTATTCATTTTTATTGGATTCTTCAAAATTCACTCTTTTTCCGATACGCAAGAGCCCCTACTTGCACACGGATCTCAAAACAAAAGTGAAATCATTTATGTGTTTGCGAGGAGAATTGTAGCAATGTTCGCGTTGAAACAGAATAAGACAGAGCGATCGAATCGCTCTGTCTTTATGCCCCAGGCGGCATTTCATTCTCATCGAAACGCCGTTCCAAATTGACGAATTTATTGTATTCTTTTACGAAAGCAAGTTCAACTGTTCCAACCGGGCCATTACGTTGCTTTGCGATGATGATTTCAATGATGTCTTTGTTTTCACTTTCTTTATCATAATAATCATCACGATAAAGGAAAGCAATGATATCCGCATCCTGCTCGATACTTCCCGATTCACGTATATCAGACATCATTGGTCTTTTATCCTGTCTGGATTCCACTCCACGCGAGAGCTGGGATAGAGAGATGACAGGCACTTCAAGTTCACGTGCCAAACCTTTCAGTGAACGTGAAATTTCTGATACTTCCTGCTGTCGGTTTTCTCCGGGCTTTCCACTTCCGAGGATCAATTGCATGTAATCGATCAGAATCATGCCAAGTCCTTTTTCTTGCTTTAAACGACGGCATTTTGCACGGATATCACTAACACGCACACCAGGTGTATCATCGATATAGATACCGGCATTTGAGAGGCTCCCCATCGCCATCGTGAGCTTTTGCCAGTCTTCAGGCTGCAGGTCCCCTGTACGGAGACGCTGTGCATCGATGTTACCTTCTGCACACAGCATACGCATGACGAGCTGTTCGGCTCCCATCTCTAAACTGAAGATAGCTATATTCTCATCCGTCTTCGTTGCGACGTTTTGTGCGATATTCAACGCAAAAGCCGTTTTACCAACAGATGGACGGGCTGCAACGATGATCAAATCATTTCGTTGGAAGCCAGCCGTGATCCGATCAAGCTCGACGAATCCTGTAGGGATACCAGTAATATCCCCTTTTTTATTTTGGAGCATTTCAATATTATCGTAGGCTTGGACGAGAACATCTTTTATCGATTTGAACACCCCGGTGTTTTTCCGTTGTGCAACTGCAAGTATATTCTTTTCTGCTTCATTCAAAATCTGTTCAACTTCATCTTCACGCGAATAACCGTTTGCTGCAATATCTGTTGCTGCCCGGATCAAACGTCTAAGCAAAGATTTCTCTTCGACGATCTGCCCGTAATACTCGATATTCGCGGCTGTTGGCACTGAATTGGCAAGGTCGCTTAAATACGATACCCCGCCTACTTCCTCCAGAAGCTTACGGTCCTGTAATTCCGATGTGACTGTTACTAGATCAATAGGTTCCCCTTTTTCTGATAAATCGACCATCACAGAGAAAATTCGTTGATGACCCGCCCGATAAAAATCCTCAGGCATCAGAAGCTCTGTTGCAGTCGTCAACGCTTCAGGCTCTAGAAAGACAGCCCCAAGGACTGCCTGTTCTGCTTCAATATTATGAGGAGGGATCCGATCTGAGAAAAGATCACTCATTGCTTTTCCTCCTGTTCATTCCTATTATTTCTGTTCTGTTACATGTACTTTCAAAGTAGCTGTTACTTCTGGGTGAAGTTTGATAGGTACATTCGTATATCCTAACGAACGGATTGGGTCTGAAAGTTCGATTTTCCGCTTATCAACTTTATAGTTCTTCTTTTTCAACTCAGCTGCAATTTGCTTGCTAGTGACTGAGCCGAATAAACGGCCGCCTTCACCTGCTTTGGTAGAGAGCTCAATCGTAAGCTTTTCCAACTCATCTTTGAGTTTGACAGCTTCGTGGCGTTCTTCTTCTGCTTGTTTCTTTTCACTTTCTTTCTTTTTCTCGAGTGTTTTCAGGTTGCCTTTATTCGCTTCCTTCGCAAGGTTGTTCGGGAATAGGTAGTTGCGTGCATACCCTTCCGAAACGTTCTTCACTTCACCTTGTTTTCCTTTACCCTTTACATCTTTGATAAAGATAACCTTCATTCCTCGTCTCCCCCTTCAAAATATTGATCTATGATTTCTTTCAATTGTCGTTCAGCTTCATCAATCGTGACATCTTCTAATTGTGCTGCAGCATTTGTCAAATGACCGCCGCCATCAAGCTTTTCCATGATCATCTGTACATTGACGTCTCCGAGTGAGCGTGCACTGATACTGACTTTATCATCAATACGCCTTGAAATTACAAACGATGCCAAAACCCCGGACATGGATAACAGCGTATCCGCAGCCTGGGCTATAAGGACTTGACCGTATTCTTCATCTTCTTCGCCCTTCGCGACTGCAATTCCACCTTTATAAATGTGGGAGTTCTCAATCAATCTGGAACGTTTTACATACCGTTCGATGTCTTCTTTAAGAAACTTTTGCACAAGAATCGTATCAGCCCCATGAGAGCGTAAGTAAGAAGCCGCATCAAATGTCCTTGACCCCGTCCGTAACGTGAAACTCTTCGTATCTACAATAATACCAGCTAATAAAGCAGTTGCCTCCAGGATTTCCATTTTTCTAAGTTTTGGTTGGTATTCTAGTAATTCGGTGACTAGCTCAGCCGTAGACGATGCATAGGGCTCCATGTACACAAGTACTGGATCATCGATGAAATCTTCCCCGCGTCGGTGATGGTCGATGACGATCACCTTCTCAAGCTTATTAACGAGTTTCTCTTCAATGACGAGTGATGGCTTATGGGTATCCACCACAACAAGGAGAGTGTTTGGCGTAGCCCGTTCCAGTGCTTCCTCAGGGGTGACAAAGTGTTCCCAAAGTTCTTCTTTTTCTTTAATTTCCTCCAGCAACCGTTGAATGCCGATATCGACATCATTCTGATCCAGTACGACACTGCATGGCTTCTCGTTGATGGTTGCTACTTTCAATATCCCGATACTAGCTCCCAGAGCATCCATATCCGGGTTTTTATGACCCATCACAATAACTTGATCGCTATCCAATACAAGCTCTGTGAGGGCATGTGAAATCACTCGTGCACGTACACGGGTGCGTTTTTCCATTGGATTCGTTTTCCCGCCATAGAAACGCACTTTCCCATTCGTCTGCTTGATCGCGACCTGGTCACCACCGCGTCCTAAAGCAAGATCCAAACTTGATTGGGCGAGCTGTCCTAGTTCCGGTAACAAAGCCGAACCACTACCGAGGCCGATACTCAAGGTCAGTGGAATATTCTGTTTTGAAGTAAGATCTCTCACTTCATCCAATAACGCGAATTTTGTTTTTTCAAGTTCAGCTAAAGTCCGTTGGTTCAATACAGCGATAAAACGTTCGGAAGAGGTCCCTTTCAGGAAAATACCGTAATCTGTCGCCCATTGATTCAAAATCGAAGTCACTTTACTGTTAATGTTACTGCGAACCTGATCGTTCATTCCCTGGGTCACTTCATCATAATTATCTAAAAAGATGAGACCTATGACGGTTTGTTCTTCATCATAAAGCCTTTCCACTTCCACTTGTTCTGTGACATCCGTAAAATACAGCAACCGCTCTTCCCTTTTCAGATAAACACGGTATTTCCGTTTATTCACCTTGATGATTTCTTCTTTTTCTTCACCTTTGATGAAGGGTACAAGCTCTTCAGAAATCAGGTTAAGGGAATTTCCAATGAACGATTCCTGTTCAATGATCGTTGTCAAATAAGGATTCGTCCATTCGATTTTATAATGTTCGTCGTAAAGGATGATCCCGATCGGCATTTCCATCAGGGCTTCTTCCCCTACTTTTTTCACGCGGTGCGAAAGCGTAGTAATATAATCTTCTATATTTGACCGGAATTCAATTTCCTTTATCAACGCAAAATAAACCGTCACTCCTAATATGACAAAAGCGACGATGCCCATTATCCAATTGTAATAGGTGATGATCCCTATGAACACAGCTAAAATTACAAGTAATAAAAGTATATGTAATTCCTGCCATCTCTTTTCAAAAAACTTCGGCATGATGGTCAGCTCCTACGCTTCAGGCTTTATCCGTTTTCTTAAATCAAACCCTAAGTCAATTATACCTAAGATTCGTACCACATGTAATCCCACAGGTATGATAAAAAGGCTTATGGTAACAAGTACCGGTATCGTCTTCCCTTTTTTCTTCACCCAGAAATAGAAATAGATGAATGCCAATCCCTGGATAGCGAGGACGATTTCCAAAACAATATATAAATTCATCGTGACGATATAAAGGGCCGATCCTTGTTCTGGATCCGTCATATAAAGCAAAATCGTTGCAAGATAATACCAGATGATGCTTTTTGGAAACGACCAATTCCGGAACGGCTCCCAATGTGGAACATCAACTTTAAACCTTTTCATGATCAAGTTGGTCACAAAAATAGATGCTAAGGCAAACACCACCGATAAGATAACAAACAATGCCGGTATGAGATATGGGACGATTTCTACGAGTTCCCTCAGTTGTTGAATGGTCGATTCAGCATCGCCACCCATTACACCACTGAATTTTTCCGTTAGAGCGATCGTCTCCTCAATCGATTGTTTCATTGTATCAATCAAGTTGATCTCTAATAAAAGGATACTAACGACATAGATTAAAATGAAATTTGCAAGGTAGGTCAATGCCGCTCCTGCCAAAAGACCGAAAGCGGAAGTCTTCTTCCTGTAAAGATGCCCCATGACTACTCCAACTGAGCCAAACAAAATCGGGACATTGATGGCAGTGACAGTACCTAAAATGATCGTCAATACCATCGTCGTCAGCACAAATACCAGACTTTTTTTCAACCCATGTCGTACTGTATAAATCGCATAGGGTAATGAGAGTAAAAAAATCGTAAATAAGGATAATACCGGTATGAAAAGTGTTATTAGAAATAATACAGCATAAAGAGAAGCGAGTATAGCCCCTTCTGTTAAAGCTCTTGTTCGATTCACGATGTCACCTCATCTGTAACTTAAATCCTTTTCTATTGTATGGGTTAATCAGTTCGTGTTCAAATATTAGTGGCTACCCTGAAAGAAATATTCCTTACTGTCCATCCTAGCCTAGAAATTGTGGATTTATCCTTTCTTCACGTACTTCGCCATCCTTTAAAACCAAGCTATAAGCAAATGTCTTCTTCCTAGAGGAAATGATATGCTCAAGTTTTCCATTTATATAATGAAGAGCAACTCCATCATCTGCTGCTATTCCTTCCTTTAAGGTTCCAGCCTTTAGATGGTGATGGAATGCCGGCCGACGTGCTTCCTCTCCATCATAATGCGGACAATGACTCCCCCTCAGGAACCCCAAGCATGTAATCGGTGAAATCTTATCTGGGAATGAATCGGTCAGTCCTTCTTCAAACCAACAGATGGATCCGGCACTAAGTCCCGCTAATACGTTTCCTTTTTTCCAAGAACGATATATGATTGCATCAAGTCCCCATTCTTTCCAAAGTGCTAGTAAATTCTTTGTATTGCCTCCACCTACATAAATGATATCTTGTTCCATCACGAATGTTTCCAGCGAACGTGGAGGTTTATAAAGTGATAGATACGTCGGTTGGCAGGATAAGGTTTCAAATGCACGCATGAACCTTTCGATATAACCATCAGCATCTCCACTAGCTGTCGGGAGAAAACAGATTTTCGGACGATTCTTTCCTGTCTGAGCCAAAATGTATTCGTCGAGAAGCAGATTATCGGGTTCCATTGAAAACCCGCCACCACCCATGGCAATGATGTGTGTATCCATCTCTTCAATCCTTTTCATTAGAATCTATAACATGATACTTTCAATACTTAGCTCCCATCTCCTTTAAATTAATTTTATATATGTATACAATAGGTTCATTTTGTTATGACTTAGTAAATGAAAAAAGACCCGCCCAGAATGGACATAGTCCTTCATCAAATGTGAAAACCTTGGAGCAGCTAATAGAAACATGTGCCTGGAAGCCGGTTATATGATCATCGTGTGTCAAGCGATAGAGGACCCTTTTCACTGGAGCTTCGGATGAGGGTTCATTAAAGGAGAATGAGGGGCTTCCATTCCATGAACGATTAGCTGACTCACACTACATAGTATGTAAAACGGACAAGTCTGTTTGGACAAGTGTTGATGCCTTTAGCACATTTTTATTCCGTTTATTGTAGGAGTATGTAACGAGCATACCGAATAAGGAAGTATCTACATAGAAATAAGGAGAATGTGCATGATCATCTTGATAAATGGTGCGTTCGGAGTTGGAAAGACAACCGTTGCCGAAAAGCTTACGTCCAAACTGGAAAACAGCATGATTTTCGATCCCGAAGAAGTTGGTTACATGCTGAGAAACATCGTAACGGACGACATCAAGCTTCTTCATGAAAAAACGGATGATTTCCAAGATATCCAACTTTGGAAATCGTTAACCGTTCACATTGCTGGCCTTTTGAAAAATACATATGGAAAAGACCTGATCATACCGATGACGATTCATAATAAATCTTATTTCCACTATATATTAGCTGGATTAACTGATATTGATGAGAGTACCTATCACTTCTGTCTCACTGCAGATCGGGAAACAATTCATGATAGATTGAGATCAAGAGGAGAAACTGAAGGCAATTGGTGTTTTCAACAGACTGAAAAGTGCCTCACTTCCTACCAAGACCCCTGCTTTCAGGCTTTCATCCAAACTGAGGATTTAAGTTTGGATGAAATTACGGAAATAATAAAAAAAGCAGTGGGATAATAAAGTCCCGCTGCTTTTTCATATCTACTCAGCAGAGTAAGGAAGCAATGCCATTTGACGGGCACGCTTGATTGCTCTTGTCAATTGGCGTTGATACTTCGCAGAAGTTCCAGTTACACGACGTGGAAGAATTTTTCCACGCTCGGAAACGAAACGCTTAAGAAGATCAACATCCTTATAGTCGATGTAAGTGATTTGGTTCACTGTGAAAAAGCAAACCTTTTTACGCTTTCTACGTCCTGGACGAGGCATTCAAAACCCTCCTTTACATTTTTGTTAATCGCTCATTTATGATCGTTGATGTCCATCAGAACGGTAAATCGTCATCTGAGATGTCGATTGGTTTACCATCATTTGCGAAAGGATCATCATTAAAGTCGTTTTTACGGTTCTGATTGCCACCGCCGAAATTCTGATTGCCAGAATTTCCGTAGCCTCCTCCTTGGCTTCCTTGTCCAGCGAAAGGATTATCCTGATCTCGATAGCCACCTTGATTAGATGAACCTGATCCAGATCCTGATCCCTTAGGCTCAAGGAATTGAACACTTTCTGCCATTACTTCGGTTACGTACACTCGACGACCTTCATTATTATCGTAAGAACGTGTTTGCAAACGGCCATCTACACCAGCCAAGCTTCCCTTTTTCAAGAAATTAGCTGCGTTTTCTGCTTGTCTGCGCCATACCACGATATTTATGAAATCCGCTTCACGATCCCCTTGTTGATTCGTGAAAGGACGGTTAACCGCCAGTGTAAAGTTTGCTACGGCCACGCCATTCGGTGTGTAACGCAGCTCCGGATCTTTCGTTAGCCGGCCGACAAGAATAATGCGGTTGATCAACAGAACCACTCCTTAAATTACTGCTGTTCGTTTACGATTGTCATAAAACGAAGAACGCTATCGTCGATCTTCATTAGACGGTCAAATTCGTTAATAGCTTCAGTTTCTGCATTTACATACATAACTGTATAGAAGCCATCACGGAAATCATTGATTTCATAAGCAAGACGACGCTTACCCATGTCATCAACTTTTTCGATTTCAGCACCGTTATCAGTGAGGATATTTTGAGCCTTTTCAGTTACAGCTTTCTTAGCATCCTCTTCTAGATTCGGGCGCAGAATGTACATGATTTCATATCTACGCATTCCGGTCACCTCCCTTTGGTCTTAGCGGCTTTTACTCTTGTAAAAGCAAGGAGAGTCAATTATCTGAACAATAATAACTCACACCGACTCATTATAGCAAAAAGTCCAAGCTCAAACAAGGGGGTTTCGTGATTCCAAACCGTTAAGTGTTTTGATTCTTCACTTTTCAACTAAACGTGGCAGACAATTGTTATTTTTCTGAGGCTAGAGTTTCTGTGTGGAGGCATTTCCTGAGCATAACGGATTTCAATGGATATTAGAGGACACCTGTTCCGTTATCTGTGACAAAAAGGGGTATTTCAAAAAAATAGAGGACATCTGTTCCTCTATTTGGGTGAAAAGCCACTGATTTTCAATGCTTTCCAGCAAATAAGGTTTCTGATGTCCTCTATTTTTGCAAAACATGACGTTTTAGTCTAAATAAGGTCTCCTGTGTCCACTAAATCCATACCGTGGCATCCTCTATATCCTGTCCGCTAAAAATCGTGTCATTTAAGCTGGTCTTTAAACGTTAAAGCGGAAGTGGATGACGTCTCCATCCAAAACAACATAGTCTTTTCCTTCTAAACGGACTTTTCCATTCTCACGTGCGATTGCCATTGAACCTGCTTCTACGAGTGCATCATAAGAAACGACTTCTGCACGGATGAATCCACGTTCGAAGTCAGTATGGATGATTCCTGCCGCTTGCGGTGCTTTCGTTCCCTGCCTAAACGTCCAAGCTCTTACTTCCTGTTCACCAGCCGTGAAATACGTAGCTAGACCAAGTAGATTGTAAGCTGCACGGATCAATTGGTCCAATCCGCTTTCCTCAATTCCTAGCTCTTCCAGGAAAGCTTCCTTTTCTTCTCCATCTAGTTCAGCAATCTCTGATTCAACTTTCGCACTGATAACAATCACTTCTGCATTTTCGTTGGCTGCATAATTCCTAACACGTTCAACAAGGTCATTACCGCCTTCAAGTAAGTCGTCTTCTCCTACATTCGCTACATACAGGACAGGTTTCATGGTAAGTAGATGCAGACCATGTACGAATTTCTTTTCTTCTTTCGTCAATTCTACACTTCGAGCTGGCTTCTCCTCTTCAAAAGCGATCTTCAATTTTGATAAGACTTCGAATTCATACGATGCTTCTTTATCTTTTTGGCGTGCCAATTTTTCCACTCGTGTAATTCTTTTCTCTACCGTTTCCATATCAGCGAAGATCAGTTCCAGGTTTATCGTTTCGATATCATCGATCGGATCGACTTTCCCTGATACGTGCGTGATGTTATCATCCTCAAAACAACGGACGACATGGGAAATTGCATCGACTTGACGAATGTGGGATAAGAATTGGTTCCCAAGCCCTTCCCCTTTACTTGCCCCTTTTACGATCCCGGCAATATCAGTGAATTCAAAATGTGTCGGTACTGTTTTTTTCGGATTCACCAGTTCAGTCAGTTTCTGTAAACGATGATCAGGTACATCTACAATCCCTACGTTCGGATCGATCGTACAAAACGGATAGTTCGCACTTTCCGCACCAGCCTGTGTGATCGCATTGAATAAAGTCGATTTTCCTACATTCGGCAATCCCACGATTCCAGTTGTTAAAGCCATCTATATACACTCCTTTGGTTGTCCACCTGTTATACATCCTTTCCAATTATAGAGAGAAGTGCTGAAAAAGACAAGAGTCGAAAGCGCGTCCGATCCACTCATCCGTTCGGTTATTACCGTTGTGAGGTATGATGTTCCACGTGAAACATCCACGCCATACCTGACGCCAAAATTAAAAAGCAAGCCTCGATGGCTCACTTTTTATCCGAAGTGATCACTTTCTTCAATTTTCGAACGAATTCCCTTCTCGGAAGTAAGACACTATGTTCGCATCCCATACACTTGATTCGTATGTCAGCACCTAACCGGATTACTTTCCAGCGATTTTCCCCACAAGGATGAGGTTTTTTCATTTCGACAATATCATTAAGATCAAACTCTTTTGTCTGACTCATAGCATCTGTCCCTCCATTCTTATCCATCGGCTATTTCGTTACTTCTATATTACAAAGGATGTGCCCTGTACGCAAGATACTTCAACACCTTATGTTTTTTCGGCACGGTTCAAGAACGGCTGAAGGATGATCGCTGCTAAAATGTAGAGGTTAACGATCCCGTAAATCGGGTATAAGACCGCTATAAGAGTCGAAAAACCAAAGATCGTCAATGGCATCATGACTACCAGCAAGACCGCACTCATTAACCATAACGGCATTGCGGTTTTATTACGGAATCTTGAAACGATTCCAAATACGCCGGATGCTGCTGTCGTATAAATCGCAATCCATAAAAGGATCGACATGATCAATACCCAGAAATAGGGGTAGTGTTTCAAAATCCCAAACAAAGGAATTTCATAAAGCATGATCTCATTTGCAATGGAAATCAACGATTGGTTATACAAAAGCGAAATACCGCCAAGCACAACCCCGCTTCCAATGCTTGCTATGAGAATTTCTCCTTTATGGTGAATCTGGTTTCCTACCGCTGACAATACAGCTATGAGAGGTAAAATGTTGAGTGCTGTAAATGTAAAAGCTGACGGCCAATTCGATTGGTGGCGCAAATCGATTGGAAACTGATCCATGTGATTCTTAGTGAATAAAAATAAAACGAATAATAACAAAATGACCAGTATTGGAATGACGAAAGCGTTCATGGAAATCATCCCTTCCACATCCCAAAAGAATAACAAGACGAGCAAGGTGACGATGAATAAGACACCAGCCCAATAGGGAACTCGGAAGGTATGCAAGGTAGCTCCTCCACCTGCAAGCATCACTACTGTTGTTGAGAATAAATACAAGATGATCAATATATCGAATAGTCCGCTCGCTCTCGTTCCAATCAATTTTTCTAAAACGGGTCGGTAATGGATCGTTTTCTGTTCATAACCCATCGACATGATGACGTAACAACAAAAACTGAACAATAGGGAAAACAAGACGATGGCAAGTACACTTTCTTGCCCAAAAAATTGCCACAGTTCTCTTCCTGAGGCATATCCTGCTCCTATTACGGTTCCTAAGATTAGGAACATCCATTGCAATCCTGATCGCACCAATTCTTTATCCTCCCTAACGTTTAGTATTTATCGGATTTATGTATAGAGTCCAAATTTTATCCGTATACTGATACTACTATTACAAAGGAGAGGGTCCTATGAATCTAAAACGGAGATTACTTTCAAAAAAACCGTTTCAATATAAAATTCATCATGAAGACCAGGATGCGATTCAAGAAGTCACCCGTAATCTAGTCAAGCTTCTTCCACCATCAAGACCGATCGTCATCGTTTGTATCGGAACCGATCGTTCGACTGGAGACTCATTAGGGCCACTAGTCGGTACAAAATTGAAAGCAAAGCACTCCGCTCATTTTGAAGTGTATGGGACCCTCGAAGAGCCTGTTCATGCAGTAAATCTTGAGGAACGGTTGGAGGAAATCAAAGATAAGCACATCAATCCTTTCATCATTGGAATTGATGCATGTCTCGGAAAATTGAGCAGTGTGGGAATGGTCTCTTTAGGAGAAGGTCCAGTAAAACCTGGAGCGGCTGTTAAGAAGCAACTCCCTCCCGTCGGGGAAATCCATCTTACCGGGATTGTCAATGTCAGTGGATTCATGGAATATTTTGTTCTCCAAAATACCCGCTTGAATCTAGTGATGAAAATGGCTGATCTGATTGCGGAGGGCATCTATTTGGCCAGTGTACGGAACAGCTTCCACAAACGCTCCACTGCTGAAGCCACATATACGAATGACTTAGCTGAATTACAATGATCACAGTAAAAGGGTGCTGACATCAATCAGCACCCTTTCTTCAGTATAAGTGCAACTAAGGCTCGGCCTGTCAAAGGCTTGGCTTTGCCAAGTTTTCTTTATCCTTTACATTTATAAAGAAAATATATTCAAGAATGCTTGTTTATATTGAAGGAGATAGACAAGAACTGCTGCGACCAGCAAGCTTGGCAAAAGATTCAATACCTTTACATGGAGTACCTTCAATAAATTAAGCCCGATGGCACAAATGAGTATTCCTCCAGTCGCTGTCAATTCCGTAATTAAAGTTTGAAGTTGCTGAGGATTAAATAAGTTCTGGATTTGTGTGGCAAGTAAAGCGATTGCCCCTTGATATATAACGACAGGGATCGCAGAAAAAATGACACCGAAACCCATAGTGGTCGTGAATATCATCGAAATGAACGCATCAATCAACGATTTGGTATATAAAACTTCATGATCAAGCCGGAGGCCGCTATCTAACGCCCCGACGACCGAAAGTGCGCCAATGACGAAGACCAATGTCGCTGTTACGAACGCTTTTGCAACACTGCCTTCCTTCTTTGCTCCCGCTTTTCTCTCGATCCATGAGCCTAAACGGTTCAAAAGATCATCCAAGCGTAAACTTTCACCAATGACTCCCCCAATCGCAAGACTAATGATGACAAGAAGAATATGATTGCTCTCGAAACCCATTTTCATCCCTAAAAGAACAACTGCAAGGCCCATTGCCTGTAAGACAGTTGTTTTCGTGCTTTCTGAAATTTTGGTGAAAATGAGACCAAGTGCTGTTCCAACTACAATTGCCAACCCATTTACAATGGTTCCAAGTAAAACCATGGTGCCCCCTACTTTCCACTTTATCTGTTTAAAAAATTGTTCAATCTATCATACCATCAAGGGAAAAAATTCAAAACGAATGTGCTTTCATTTAAGGAAAGCTCTGTCATTCTATATTGTATCACTTTAGGCTCTGTTAAAACTTCATGTTAATTTGTTTAGAGTATGAGTGAAATTCGTGAGACTCCTAAAGCGACACTAGCTTTTTTCGCATAGTTTGATTTTAGAAGACACCTATACAAAGAAAAAACCATCGAACTCGATGGTTTGTCCTACATTTTTCCTTCCAGCATTTCTAATATGCGGTTGAGGTCATCTTTTGAGAAAAAATCAATTTCAATTTTCCCTTTTTGTTTTGTCTGTTTTATAGAAACAGAGGTGCCGAACCGTTCACGTAGTGTTTCTTCCTTTTCTTTCACAAATACATTTTTTTCAGGATTTCGTTTCTTTGTTTCACGTGAAACAGTTTCATTCATTTTTTGTACTAGCATTTCTACCTGACGTACACTGAGGTTTTCTTTTACAATCCGTTGCACCAGCGGACTAATTTTGCTTTTGTTCTTGACCGCAAGTAGCGCCCTCCCATGCCCCATCGATAATTTCTTCTCGGATAACAATTGTTGAACCAGCGAAGGCAATTGCAATAATCTTAAATGATTCGCGATATGAGGACGACTTTTTCCTAGACGATGAGCTAATTGTTCTTGAGTGAGCTCAAGCTCTTGCATCAAGCTCGCATAAGCTTGTCCTTCTTCAATTGGATTCAAATCTTCTCTCTGCAAATTTTCGATCAGAGCGAGTTCCATCATCTTCTGATCATTCAGATCTTTGATGATGACTGGGATACTTTCAAGTCCAGCTTCTTTTGCTGCACGGTACCTGCGCTCTCCGACGACGATTTCATAACCCTTGATACTTTTACGGACGACAATAGGCTGGAGAATACCATGCGTTTCAATAGATTCTTTTAATTCATCGATAGCATTTTGATCAAACGTTTTCCTCGGTTGATAAGGATTTGGACGTATTTCACTTAATTTGATTTCCCGGGTCTCATGTTCCGACTCTAATTCGTTAGCTGGAAATAACGCATTGAATCCTTTCCCTAATCCTCTAGCCATTCGTCATCACTTCCTTTGCGAGGTCTAAATAAACTTCAGCTCCCCGGGATTTGGGATCATAGATGATAATCGGTTTCCCGTGGCTGGGCGCTTCACTTAATCTTATATTTCTAGGAATCACAGTGCCATAGACTTTTTCTTGGAAGTACTTCTTCACTTCATCGATTACTTGCATACCGAGGTTCGTCCTAGCATCGAACATTGTAAGTAAAACGCCTTCGATCATCAGATGCTTATTCAAATGTTTCTGGACTAGTCTTACTGTATTAAGTAATTGACTTAAGCCTTCCAGCGCATAATATTCACATTGCACCGGTATGAGTACAGCATCTGCTGCGGTCAATGAATTGATTGTCAAAAGACCGAGTGATGGCGGACAATCAATAATTATGTAGTCAAACTGATCGGTTATATGCTCGATGGCACGTTTCAAACGGACTTCACGTGAAATTGTCGGTACAAGTTCAATTTCCGCGCCAGCTAACTGTATAGAAGAAGGAATGATAGATAATCCTTCAACATTTGTCTGTTGTACGACTTTTTGTGCATCGACATCATCTACAAGAACATCGTAAATACACTGATCAATATCCCCTTTATCGATTCCTACACCACTTGTGGCGTTTCCCTGCGGGTCAATATCAATGAGTAAAACTTCTTTCCCTAGATACGATAAACAAGCACCTAGGTTCACAGATGTGGTTGTTTTGCCAACCCCGCCTTTCTGATTGGCAATTGCTATGACTTTCGCCACAATGTCACCTACCTTACCCTACACTACTTTGATTTTATTTTATCACGAAAATATGAGGAGGAATGGATTTTTTGTCGAAAGAAATACAAAAAAGTCTCGTCTTACTCGCTTTCCAACAGGAATAAGTCCAATTTTTTAAAAACCAATTCCTATAATAAAGCCTAGTAAAGAATGAACTCTTAAAGGTTTCGAAAATTGACTGAATTTTAGTACGTTTTCATTTAGAATAGGTAAGAACTGCTGAACAGCTTATTTCACTTCAGGCGGACGCTTTCCGCGGGCACGGCTACAGCTGATTTTTCCGCTGACTCCACCGAAAAAATGGATCTTCCGCTCGTGCTTTTCCCGCAGGAGTCGCCGCCTTCCGTTCCTATTTGCATAATAACTGTTTTGTTTAGGTGCAAGGATTTTCATGAAAATTCAAGAGAACAAAATAGATAACTTAATCATTGATATTACTAGCATTTTTATTTATTCAACCGTCTCCAGGTAGATATAAATGCCCATTCTTTAGTCAAAAAACGACATACAAATACCTCGAATACGAAAAAAGAGCTGTCCAGGTCGGTTTCTCCAGTTTTTTGGAGAAGCCGCAACTTAACAGCTCTTTCTAAAATGTTGTTTTTTGTGCCGTGCCTGGTTATTCCCAGGACTGTCTCGGATTTCAATCATAGATTTTCTATAACAGAACGATTATTTTTTAGGGATTTTAATCGTAATCTGATAATACTCTTCATGGTCTTCTTCATCTGTATCAATCGTCAGGCCAGTCTGATGAACCATATCGATCGATTGACGGATCGTATTCAATGCGAGTCTAGTATCCTTACTGACAGACTTTCGCTTTGGTTTCATTCTCCGTTTCTTATCAGTATCTTCAGATTCCATGAGTTGCTTGATACGTTCTTCTGTCTGTTTCACGTTCAGACTTCTCTCTTTGATTTCTGAGAGTACTTTTTCCTGTTTTTCAGGAACTTTCAATGAGATCAGTGCTCGAGCATGGCGCTCTGTGATTTCTTTATTTAAAAGTGCATGCTGAACAGCATCAGGCAATTTCAATAGACGAAGTTTGTTTGCAATCGTAGACTGCCCCTTACCAAGGCGTTGCGCAAGGCTTTCCTGAGTCAGACCATGGATTTCAATCAACTTCGCATAAGCTGTCGCTTCTTCAATTGCTGATAATTCTTCACGCTGAAGGTTTTCAATCAATGCAATCGATGCGGTTTGTGATTCGTTGAATTCTTTGACAATTGCAGGAATGGATGCCCAACCTAGTTTTTGAACGGCACGATAACGACGTTCACCCGCAATGATCTCATATTTATCATCTCTTCTTCGTACAACGATCGGTTGGATAATACCATGAGTTTTGATCGTTTGTGATAATTCTTCGATTCGTTCGTCGATAAAGACTGTACGTGGCTGATATCGGTTTGGCACAATCTCGTCGATAGGTATTTGAAGCACTTCTTCGTTTCCACTGAATTCTTCTTGTTCTTCCACCATTCCCTCGTCCGCTTCAGCTTCTGAAGTTTTTTCTCCTAAACCAAACAATCGTGAAAACGGATGTTTCATCTTTCACACCACCTTTATCAAACTCCATATAGAACATTCTACAGATTGAATCTCTTTTCCTTTAGTAACCATCATCTTTATTCCGACAAAATTTGAATGTTTCACGTGAAACTATAGCGGATTCCGGTTTGGTGTCCCTGGCTTTCTAGGGAATTTTTTCGATGTCGATTTTTGTTTACGGACAAAAATAAGATTACGTTCACTCTCTTCAATCGGAAGTAAGAACTGCTCGACCCGGTCCAATTCACCACCTAATTGTCCAATTGCACGCTTTGCATCTTCCAGTTCATCCTTCGCGTTCGCAGCTTTCATCGCTAAGAATGTACCATCCTGTTTTACCAGAGGAATGCAAAGTTCTGAAAGTACCGACATCCGAGCCACAGCGCGAGCAGTGACAAGGTCATATTGTTCTCTATGCTCTTTCTTTCTGGCAAACGTTTCGGCACGATCGTGGTAAAAATGCGTGTGTTTCAACCCTAGTTCCTGGGAAAGATGTTCTAAGAATGAAATGCGTTTTTTTAAAGAATCGACGATTGTCAAATCGAGATGCGGGAAGCAAATCTTCAACGGAATGCTTGGAAAGCCTGCTCCTGCACCAACATCACAAATCGTTTCGATATGATTGAAATCGAAATGAAATGCTGCGGAAATGGAATCATAGAAATGCTTCAGATAGACCCCTTCTTCATCGGTAATCGCAGTCAGATTCATCTTTTCATTCCACTCTACTAATGTCTTGAAATATGTATCAAATTGTTGAAGCTGTTTAGGAGAAAGGATGATTCCTTCCTCCTCCAGCTTTCGTTGAAACAGTTCACTTTTCATGAGAGTCCCCCGTTATTTTGCAAGTTTAGCGATCTTCCCTTGTTCGAGATAGACAAGCAGAATCGAAATATCTGAAGGGTTGACCCCAGATACCCTTGATGCCTGCCCTACTGACAAAGGACGTACCTCGGCAAGTTTTTGCTTTGCTTCTGTCGCGAGACCATTGACCGCAGAATAATCGATGTCTTCCGGGATTTTCTTTTCATCCATCTTCTTTACTTTTTCAACTTGTTGCAGTTGTTTATCAATATAGCCAGCATACTTGGTCTGAATCTCAACTTGCTCCCCGACTACATCAGGAAGTTCAGTTTCAGCCGGAGCAATTTCCTTGATCACATCATAAGTGATTTCCGGCCTTCTCAATAGCGAAGCTGCGCTCATCGGCTCCTTCAATGCACTGCTGCCTGCTTTCTCAAGGATAATTTGTGTGTTTTCATCAGGTTTGACCGACGTATGCTCGAGTCGATCGATTTCCTTGGCAATTTGCTCTTTTTTATACACAAAACGTTGGTAGCGATCTTCAGGAATCAATCCGATTTCATAGCCTTTTTCCGTTAATCGAAGATCAGCATTATCGTGACGCAAAAGTAAACGGTATTCAGCTCTTGATGTCAGCAGTCGATAAGGTTCATTCGTACCTTTTGTGACAAGGTCATCAATCAGGACACCGATATAAGCTTCGGAGCGATCTAAAATGACCGGTTCTTCCCCTTTCGCCTTCCGTGCAGCATTTATGCCCGCCATAATTCCTTGACCGGCTGCTTCTTCATAACCACTCGTTCCGTTCAATTGGCCCGCTGTAAACAGATTTTCTACAAGCTTTGTTTCTAATGACGGCCATAGCTGTGTTGGTACGATTGCATCATATTCAATGGCATATCCAGCACGCATCATTTCCGCTTTTTCAAGTCCCGGAATGGATTTCAGCATGTTGCGTTGCACGTCTTCAGGAAGACTTGTCGATAATCCTTGTACATAAACTTCTTCTGTATTGCGCCCTTCTGGTTCAAGGAAAATCTGATGGCGAGGCTTATCGTTGAACCGGACAATCTTGTCTTCGATTGAAGGACAATAGCGCGGTCCTGTCCCCTCGATCATACCCGAATACATTGGAGAACGCTCGAGATTATTATTGATGAGTTCATGAGTAACTTCACCGGTATAGGTTAACCAGCAAGGGATCTGATCCATGATGAATTCAGTCGTTTCATATGAAAATGCTCGTGGAACATCGTCGCCTGGCTGGATTTCCGTCTTACTATAATCAATTGTATGAGAATTGACCCTTGGCGGCGTCCCCGTCTTGAAACGGACCATATTGAATCCAAGTTTTTTCAAATTATGAGAAAGATTGATAGAAGGCTGCATATTGTTCGGTCCGCTCTCATACGTCAATTCACCAATGATGATTTTTCCTCTCAAATAGGTGCCTGTCGTAACGACGACTGTTTTTGCATAATAAGCAGACCCTGTTTTCGTTACAACACCTTTACAGATTCCGTCTTCTATGATCAACTCTTCGACCATTCCCTGGCGGAGAGTCAGATTTTCTTCCTGTTCCATCGTTTTTTTCATTTCGTTCTGATACAAAAATTTATCCGCCTGCGCACGCAGTGCTCTTACAGCAGGACCTTTCCCTGTGTTCAGCATTTTCATTTGGATATGCGTTTTATCTATGTTCCTCGCCATTTCTCCACCGAGTGCATCAATTTCACGCACGACGATCCCTTTGGCTGGTCCCCCGACAGACGGATTACATGGCATATATGCAATTGTGTCCAAATTCAATGTCAATACGAGTGTTTTCGCACCCATCCTTGCAGAAGCTAACGCCGCTTCTACCCCTGCATGACCGGCACCTATTACGATGACATCAAACGTGCCTGCATCATATTGTTTCATAGTGGAACCTCCTATTGTTCCCAAATTATTTCCCGAGACAAAATTGAGAGAATAGCTGATCAATCAAGCTTTCTGATACAGAATCCCCAATGATCTCTCCTAGTATTTCCCAGGTTCTTGTAATATCAATTTGCACCATATCTACTGGAAGTCCTGCATCGATCCCTGCAAAAGCATCCTCTAGAGATCGTTTCGCCTGTTTCAATAGGGAGATATGCCGTGAATTAGACACATATGTCATATCTCCAGCCTCAACATTTCCGGTAAAAAAGAGCTCTTTTATCGATTCTTCGAGCTTATCGATTCCTTCTTCCTCTATTATTGAGGTCGAGACGACAGAATGATCTTTTGCTATTTCCCGTACCTCTTCCATGTCGATTTCTTTGTCCAAATCGGTTTTATTGACGATGACAATGACGTCCATTCCTTCGACAGCTTCAAACAACTTCTTATCCTCTTCAGTTAAGGATTCACCATAATTCAGCAGCAATAAGATCAGGTCAGCCTCTTTCAAAACCTGGCGAGAACGTTCGACCCCGATCCGTTCTACAATGTCTTCCGTTTCCCGAATCCCTGCCGTATCAACAAGTCGTAATGGTACTCCTCTTACATTCACATATTCTTCAATGACATCTCTTGTCGTACCAGGAATATCTGTCACGATTGCTTTGTTTTCATGGACCAAACTGTTCAACAACGAAGATTTCCCGACATTGGGTCTTCCGATGATGACTGTTGATAGGCCTTCCCTCAGGATTTTCCCTTGTTCTGCTGTTTGTAGCAACGACTCGATTTCACTTTTTACATACCCTAATTTTTCGGTCAGCAACAGGTGGGTCATTTCTTCAGCGTCATACTCTGGATAATCTATGTTCACTTCTACATGCGCAACGGTCTCAAGCAATGTTTGTCGAAGCTTCTGGATAAGCTTCGATAGCCGTCCCTCCATCTGGTTGAGCGCGACATTCATAGCTCTGTCTGTTTTTGCCCGTATCAAATCCATGACCGCTTCTGCTTGCGAAAGATCAATCCTTCCATTCAAAAAAGCTCGCTTGGTAAATTCCCCTGGTTCAGCTAATCGGGCTCCGCTGTTCAAAGCAATTTCCAAGACTCGATTAACAGAGACGAGCCCGCCATGACAGTTGATTTCGACCACGTCTTCACGAGTGAACGTTTTCGGTCCCTTCATAACTGTCACCATTACTTCTTCAGCTTTTTCATTCGTATCAGGGTCAACGATGTAACCATAATGGATCGTATGGCTTTCTACCTCTTTCAACGCCTGTTTCCCCTGGTACATTTTATCTGCGATATCGAGTGCTTGATCTCCGCTTAATCGGACTATCGCGATTGCCGCTTCCCCCATCGGTGTCGAGATCGCGGTTATTGTATCTCCTTCCATTGTTTTCACCTCTTTTCTTTATCGTATCCCGAATCATGCTTCCTAACTCAATAGAATAGCATACTTTCGCTTATCTATAAATTCTCGAAATGTTATGCACATTCAGTACTGTATATTTTATAAACGTTTCTTATCAGTATTTATCCACAGTGGATAAATTCAAACAGAATTATTGTGTTTTTTTGAATTATCCACAACTAACTAGTTTAGTTCTTTCTCAGACAAGAATCAATCTTTATATTTGGCTCTTATCTAAAAGATGGTTGTTTTTGAGTCATTCTTAAAAATTCACCCTGTGTAAGTTGATTGAAGAACAAGGTGCGAGACTCCTCGAAATGAACATCGCATTTTCTTTGTGCGATGTAACGCTGCCGAAGCTTTCCTTGTCCTGCGGGATTCAGCAATAACTTTCAACAGCAACAAAGTTTGCGAAAACAGCCTTATCTTTTGAAGGATGAATCTGCAAAACACAAAAACCTTCCTCTGATTACCATAACGAATGTACTTTGGTAAAAATAAAAAAGTGCCCGGTCTCTTTTGAGAGAAACTGGGCACTTCATAAAACTAAAGCCACTCTGTTATTCGTTTGTCGGACTGATGATAACCCTTCGATGCGGTTCGCTGCCTTCCGAAGAAGTCTGTACTTTGTTGTTTGACTTCAATGTCATATGGATGACTTTCCGTTCCATGGAAGGCATCGGTTCAAGGGATACCTTTTTATTGATTTTTAGCGCTTTTGAAGCTAAACGATGAGCAAGTTTTTCGAGAGTTTCTTTCCTTCTCTCCCTGTAGTTCTCCGCATCTAAGATAATACGTTTGAATTCATCTGAAGATTTATTTGCCACCAAGTTGGTGAGATATTGCAACGCATTCAAAGTCTGACCGCGCTTTCCAATCAGAATCGCGATCTTCTCACTTTCCATTTCGAGGATCGTACCATCTTCATCTTCTTTTACCGTGACAGTAACTTCAACACCCATTTTAGAAGCTACCTTCTTCAGGAATTGAATGGCATCTTCCATTGGATCAGCCTTGACTGTCACTTTTACTGTTGCCGGTTTAGAACCTAACCCAAGAAACCCTTTCTTGGATTCTTCGATGATTTCAATTTCCACTTTATCTTTAGATGTCTGTAGTTGAGCTAATGCCTCTTCTACTGCTTCTTCTACTGACTTGCTCGTAATCGTCATTTGCTTCACTTTTTCGCGCCCCCCGTAGCATTACTTTCCTTATTTTTCATTGGAAGTGTAATAAAATAGGTTTGTGCAATCATGAATATGTTACCGACTACCCAATATAGGGAAAGTGCAGCTGGAAATGTAATCGCAAATACGACGATCATGATCGGCATGATGTACAGAAGCATTTTCATCTGCGGGTTCGCTTCCATGCTGTCCGTTCCACCCATCATGATCCGTTGCTGTAAGTATGTTGTTAACCCTGCAATCAACGGTAACAAATAGATTGGATCAGGATTTCCAAGGTCGAACCAAAGGAAATTATGATTAGCAATCTCTTCTGTCCGCATGATTGCATGATAAAAGCCTAATAAGATCGGCATTTGTATAATCAACGGCATACAGCCAGCCAATGGATTGACACCATGTTTTTGGAACAGCTGCATCGTTTCTTGTTGTAACTTCTGTTGAGTCTTCTGGTCCTTAGAGCTGTATTTTTCTCGCAATGCTTTGATCTCAGGTTGGATCCTTTGCATTGAAATCGAGCTTTTTGTCTGTTTGATCATCAATGGTAAAAGTACTGTACGAATCAAAATGGTGACAATAACAATCCCAAGTCCATAATTACCATTGAAAAACTCAGAAACCTCCGTGATCAACCATGATAAAGGATAAACGAAATATTTATCCCAAAAACTATCACTTTCGCTCGTTATAGGTTGATCAAGGGAACAACCTGCTAGGAATATTACCATCAAAACGGCTGGAATTAATAAGCCTATTCTCTTTCTCACTTGCTAAATCCTCCTTACAACGATACCTTTCTTCAAAAAAGGTTATCCCTGTTCCTTCTTTTCCTTTTCAGGTACAGGATCAAATCCTCCTGGATGGAACGGATGACATTTCAAAATCCGCTTCACGGCCAACCATCCCCCTACCAGTGCACCATGTTTTTGGACAGCTTCCAATCCGTATGATGAACAAGTCGGGTAGAATCGACATGAAGGCGGAGTAAATGGTGAAATGCATTTCCGGTAAAATTGGATCAATGCGATCAATATATATTTCATACCATCATCCTCTAGGTCCCCTCATAAGTTTAGAACGTTTCATCACATGGATCAAACTGCTCTTAACCTCGTGAAAATCCATTGAGGAAGTAGGTTTTCTTGCAATAATCACATAATCATATGAGTCCTTGATATTCTCTTCCAATTCGTGAAACGCTTCACGAATGAGACGTTTGATTCGATTTCGAGTGACAGCGTTTCCGATTTTTTTACTTACAGATAATCCTAATCGGAAATAGTCCTGATCAGGCTTTCTTAAGTAATATATCACAAACTGGCGATTAGCGAATGATTCCCCTTTACGGAATACCGCCTGAAACTCTTCATTTTTTTTGATCCGATATTTTTTCTTCATCCGGATTCACTCCGACACTACTTCTTCATTTTTAAAGATAACTTGGCAAAGTTAAGCCATTGGCTTAGGCTGTGCCATTAGTTGCACTTATACTGAAGAAAGTATTTTGTACTTTCTTAAAGTGGAATAAAAGGCTCTGTTATTCTTCATTGTCGATATTTGTTGAAATTCACTCCCTTTCCTCGGGCGATCCGTAGGAGTGTTGCGAATTTCGTTTTCTAAACAACATAAAAAAACGAACAAAGCCAAATAATAAATCCATGTGAAAAAAGACCACTGTTTATTCAGTGGCCTACGCTGATAATACTTTTCTTCCTTTTTGACGACGACGAGCTAGAACTTTACGTCCATTTTTCGTGCTCATGCGCGCACGGAATCCGTGTACTTTCTTACGCTTACGATTATTTGGTTGAAATGTAGGTTTCATTTATTACACCTCCTCGAGGATTTCAAGTACATTTAGACAGTCCTAGTAATTATAAGAACATCTCATCTTTCTGTCAAGTTCATGAACAATCTTTCTATTATTATGAAAATTAAATATCTCTTGGCTCCAGTCTTGATATTAAGATTTTCTTCCTCTTCTTTTTTCTACAATTTAGGCTCTGACAGTTTTAGTGTTGATTTTTGAGAAATTCACTCCATCTTCGCAGACATTTCTGTTAGAATGTCCCGAATTTTGTTGTCCACGGGCGATCCACAAAAAAAAAGTTCATACAAGAGAACTTCTCGTCTACCGACATTTTCCTCATAAAAATCACTTTGGAAAACATTGTGGATAATTTTTCGACACATTTTTCACTATCCACATCCATTATCGACAAATTACACACAAAATCTAGTGCTGTGGACAACTATATTCCACAAGGTGTTGTAATTGTGGATAACCACAAAAAACTCATTGCAACAACTGAATCCTTTTGATATGATTATTGTGTTTTAACTCGTTCAAAACTTCCTCGAATAATCAGTTTATCCACACGCTGTGGATAAAAATGTGGACATTCATACACCCTTGTGTATAAGCTTGTCCACAAATTTGTGTATATAGAATATATCCCCTGTTTCTACTATATTAAATGTTATTCACATTTGCTGTGAACGGACTCGACACAATGAGGTGCCTTTTCAAGGTCTATCTCTTCATTTGATACTTAAAATTTCGACAAAAAGGAGGGTTAGGATGGAAAATATCACAGATTTATGGAACAAAGCGCTTTCCGAAATTGAAACGAAGCTGAGTAAACCTAGTTTCGAAACATGGCTGAAATCGACGACAGCCCATTCCTTACAGGATGATACGCTTATCATAACCGCACCGAATGAATTCGCCCGTGATTGGCTAGAATCCAGATATTCAAATTTGATTTCCGAAACCTTAGATACAATCACTGGGACAAAGCTCGCAGTGAAATTCATCATTCCTCAGAACCAGACACAAGAAGAGCTTGATCTTGACCAGGCTGCGAAAAAGAAAGCGAAAGTTGAAGTAGAAGCCTCCGATGAGAATTTAACGCAAAGCATGTTGAATCCAAAGTATACGTTCGATACGTTTGTCATCGGTTCTGGAAACCGGTTTGCCCATGCTGCATCACTTGCTGTCGCGGAAGCTCCAGCAAAAGCATATAATCCCTTATTCATCTATGGGGGGGTTGGACTTGGTAAAACCCACTTGATGCATGCAATCGGGCATTATGTGATCGATCACAAACCAAGTGCAAAAGTGGTCTACCTTTCTTCTGAAAAGTTTACGAATGAATTCATCAACTCTATCCGTGACAATAAAACCGTCGATTTTCGTAACAAGTTCCGGAATGTTGACGTTTTATTAATTGATGATATTCAATTCTTGGCTGGAAAAGAACAGACTCAGGAAGAATTTTTCCATACATTCAACGCTTTGCATGAAGAGAGCAAACAAATTGTCATCTCAAGTGATCGACCACCTAAGGAGATCCCTACACTTGAAGATCGGCTGCGTTCACGTTTTGAATGGGGTTTGATCACAGACATCACGCCGCCTGATTTAGAAACACGTATTGCCATCCTTCGTAAAAAAGCCAAAGCTGAAGGTCTTGATATCCCGAACGAAGTGATGCTTTATATTGCAAATCAGATCGATACCAACATTCGTGAACTTGAAGGTGCTCTGATCCGTGTGGTCGCGTATTCATCTCTCATCAACCAGGATATGAATGCAGATCTTGCCGCAGAAGCATTGAAAGATATCATTCCGTCGTCAAAACCGCGTACATTGACGATACATGATATTCAAGAAATGGTCGGAGAACAATTCAATGTCCGTTTAGAAGACTTTAAAGCGAAGAAACGAACGAAATCCGTTGCGTTCCCTCGACAAATTGCGATGTATCTCTCAAGAGAAATGACGGATTTTTCTTTACCGAAAATTGGAGAGGAATTTGGTGGACGTGACCATACGACAGTGATTCATGCCCATGAGAAAATCTCTAAATTATTAGCAACCGATCAGCAACTTCAGAACAAAATCAAAGAAATTCGAGACTTATTGAAAAACTAGCAGCTGTGAATGAATGTGCATAACTAGAATCCTTAACGTGTTTTTATCAACACTCTATCCACATGTGGACAACCTTTGCGAAAACGACATCATTCGACTTATCCACAAACTCACAACGCCTACTATTATTACTGCTATTTTTTTATTTATTATTAAAGAATAATATGTCCCGGATTTTAATAGATTCTAAATTAATTTGCGCGTAACAATATTTGCAGAATAGGATATGAAACTTTTCAGCAAGTAACGAGGAAATGCTGAGGAACGTTTAGGAACCAAGTAAAGGTGAACTTAAGCAACAAACGCCAATGACATGGCTTTGCTTAGTTTTCTTTATCAGGAACTGAGGAGGAAATGAATTCATGAAATTCGTAATGAACCGAGATCAGCTTGTCGATAGTGTGCAAGATGTGATGAAAGCTGTTTCTACTCGTACAACGATTCCCATTCTGACTGGGATTAAAATTGAAGCCCATGAAGATGGAGTGACGCTGACAGGTAGTGACTCTGATATCTCGATTGAACGTTTCATACCTGCAGAAGAAGATGGTTATGAACATGTGGAAGTTGAGAAGCCCGGGAGTATTGTCTTACAAGCACGCTTTTTCTCAGAAATCGTAAAAAAATTACCAGATTCAAAGATTGAACTTGAGGTGTCTGAACGCTTTGCAACCAGGATCCGGTCAGGTTCTTCTGAATTCAATCTGAATGGATTGGATCCACAGGAATATCCGAGATTACCTGAAGTACAGGAAAATAATAAATTCAGCGTACAAGCGGACCTGCTGAAAACATTGATCCGCCAAACCGTGTTTGCAGTGTCCACCTCAGAAACACGCCCGATATTGACAGGTGTAAACTGGCATATCGAAAACGGTGAATTGAACTGTGTTGCAACAGATAGTCATCGGCTGGCTTCTAGAGTCGCAACTGTAGAAGCCACTTCAGAGGAGTTAGAGTTTTCAAATGTCGTCATTCCTGGAAAGAGTTTGACGGAGTTATCCAAAATTCTTGATGATTCAAGTGAATTGATTGATATCGTCCTTACAGAAAGCCAAGTTTTATTTAAAGCGAAGAACATTTTATTCTTCTCAAGATTGTTAGATGGAAATTACCCGGATACATCAAAACTGATTCCAAATGAAAGTAAAACGGAAATGGTGATTTCATCGAAAGAATTTTTACAAGCGATTGATCGTGCTTCCTTACTTGCAAAAGAGGGAAGAAACAACGTTGTCAAGCTTTCGACGTTAGACGACGGCGAGGTTGAAATTTCCTCAAACTCTCCTGAAATCGGAAGAGTATTCGAACATGTGTCAACAGAATCCTTCGAAGGAGATGAATTGAAAATCTCCTTTAGTGCAAAATATATGATGGATGCCTTGAAAGCAATGGATTGTTCTGAAGTGCAAATCCAGTTTACAGGAGCAATGAGACCTTTCGTACTTACACCTCTCGAGGAGAAAACAATCAAGCAACTGATTTTACCTGTACGAACCTATTGATAGATGAAGAAAAACTGACTTTAAGTGGTTAACGCAGCAAGTAGATTGAAGAGCTACTAGTGACAATGATAAGTGTCCTAGTAGCTTTTCTTGCACATGATAGAAGGACAGGATCGGAGGCGGATGAGATGGAAATCAAAATCAATACGGAATTCATTACCCTTGGCCAATTGTTGAAGCAAGCGGATGTGATTCAATCTGGCGGCATGGTAAAATGGTATTTGGCAGAACATGACGTATTTGTAAACGATGAACCTGAACAGCGCAGAGGACGGAAACTGTATGAAGGGGACACCGTTACAATACCGGATACTGGAACATTTGTCGTAACACGTTGAATGGGGGTTTCCCTTTGCATTTAAAAGAGCTGCAGCTGAAAAATTATCGGAACTATGAAAGTGAAGAAGTCAGCTTTCAAGATAATGTGAACGTCTTTATTGGCGAAAATGCCCAGGGTAAGACGAATATTATGGAAGCGATCTATGTTTTGGGATTCGCGAAATCCCATAGGACACCTAGAGATAAAGAATTGATACGCTGGGACTGTGAATATGGTAAAATAGAAGGTAGGGTCCAAAAAAGGAACGGTCCATTATCTTTACAGATTGTCATAAGTCAAAAAGGTAAAAAAGCGAAATATAACCATATCGAGCAACGGAGACTGACGGACTATATCGGCGCATTGAACATCGTCATGTTTGCACCTGAGGATTTAAACTTGGTAAAAGGGAGCCCTCAGGTGCGACGTCGTTTTATTGATATGGAAATCGGCCAGATCAGTCCAGTCTATCTGCATCATTTAAGTCAATATCAGAAGATTCTCCAACAAAGGAATCATCTATTGCGTGATTTAGCCCGACGCCGAAAAAACGAACAGGAAGTGATGCTTGATATTTTGACAGAGCAACTTGTCGGACATGCTGCGAAAATCGTTTCCAAGCGCTATGAATTTCTGGAAATGCTGCAAGAATGGGCGTCACCGATCCATTCAGGGATCACTAAAGGTAATGAATCACTTAAAATAGAATACAAATCCTCGGTACAGGTATCAGAATCGACGGATATGACGAAAATGATAGAAGAGTATAATCAGAAATTCACTAAAATAAAAGAGAAAGAGATTGATCGTGGTACGACGATGGCAGGTCCTCATCGTGATGATCTCCTGCTGTATGTGAATGGGAAGGATGTCCAGACATATGGTTCCCAGGGTCAGCAGCGAACAACAGCTCTCTCTTTGAAACTAGCTGAAATAGAACTGATCAAATCTGAAGTTGGTGAATACCCACTTTTGTTATTGGATGATGTATTATCAGAACTTGATGCCAGTCGGCAATCCCATTTATTGAACACGATTCAAGGAAAAGTACAAACATTCGTCACGACTACAAGCGTGGAGGGAATTGAACACGAAACACTGAATGATGCAAGTCTTTTCAATGTTGAACATGGGACAGCGACGTTAATAAAGTGAGGTGAGCAATCCTGTTTATACATCTGGGAGAAAATGTCGTCGTACAAGCCAGGGATGTTGTTGCAATTTTCGATTATGAGATTGCGAAAGGATCAGAAGAAACGAAAGAATTTCTAGATCACCATAAAAGCGGTGATACGTTGGAAGTCATCAATCCTGAATTGATCAAATCCATTGTTTTAACGACTGAAGAAGTGTTCTTATCACCATTATCGTCTGTAACTCTGAAAAGAAGAGCAAGAATCAATAAGAACTTCGAAAAATTATTGAATGGTTAAAAACCGGAGAACTCATATAGATTATTTTGTTTATGGATGTTCGAAAAAAGAAGCAGGTGAAAAATAATGAGTATTGACCAAGGTACAGAAAAACAAACATATGATGAAAGTCAGATACAGGTACTCGAAGGACTAGAAGCTGTCCGTAAGCGTCCAGGTATGTACATCGGCTCTACAAGTAAACGAGGATTGCATCATCTCGTTTGGGAAATTGTCGATAACAGCATCGATGAAGCATTGGCTGGATACTGTACAGAGATCCGTGTAACGGTTGAAAAAGACAACAGCATTACTGTTCAGGACAATGGACGTGGAATTCCTGTAGGAACTCATGAAAAAACAGGTCGCCCGGCTGTAGAAGTAATCATGACAGTGCTGCATGCCGGCGGTAAATTCGGCGGCGGTGGTTATAAGGTTTCAGGCGGACTGCACGGTGTGGGTGCATCAGTTGTAAACGCACTGTCCACTGAGCTTGAGGTCAAAGTACATCGTGATGGGAAGGTCCATTACTTGAAGTTCCAACGCGGCATACCTGCTGAAGACCTGAAAGTCATCGGAGAGACTGACATTACGGGAACAATCACCCACTTTGTCCCTGATCCGGAAATTTTCTCTGAAACACAAGAGTATGACTTTGAAATCTTAGCAAACCGATTAAGAGAACTTGCATTCTTGAACCGTGGACTTACAATCATCGCTGAAGATAAGCGTGAAGAAGAACCAGTTGAACATGTGTATCATTATGAAGGCGGAATCAAGTCTTACGTAGAGCACATTAACCGTACGAAGGAATCTCTTCATGAACCGATTTTTGTCGAGGGTATGCGTGACGATATTTCTGTTGAGATAGCAGTCCAATACAATGATAGCTTTGCAAGTAATCTTTATTCTTTTGCGAACAACATCAATACACATGAGGGTGGAACCCATGAATATGGATTCAAGACCTCTTTAACGCGTGTCATCAATGACTATGCACGAAAGAATAATCTTTTGAAGGAAGATGGCAACTTATCCGGTGATGATGTGAGGGAAGGTCTTACTGCGATCATTTCCATCAAGCACCCGGATCCACAATTCGAAGGACAGACAAAAACAAAACTTGGTAACGCTGAGGCGCGGACAGTAACGGAATCTGTTTTTGGAGAAAAGTTCTCCCAATTCCTTTATGAAAACCCGACTGTAGCAAAACAAATCGTAGAAAAAGGAAGCATGGCGCTACGGGCTCGACTGGCTGCGAAGAAAGCACGTGAACTAACGCGTCGAAAAAGTGCGCTTGAGGTTTCCTCTTTACCAGGAAAACTGGCGGATTGTTCATCAAAAGATGCCTCGATTTCAGAACTTTACATCGTTGAGGGTGACTCAGCGGGCGGTTCTGCAAAGCAAGGGCGTGATCGTCATTTCCAAGCGATCCTCCCATTGCGGGGAAAAATCATCAACGTTGAAAAAGCCCGGTTGGACAAGATCCTATCAAACAACGAAATCCGTGCAATCATCACAGCCCTCGGTACAGGTATCGGTGAAGATTTTGATTTATCGAAGGCACGTTATCACAAAATCATCATCATGACGGATGCGGATACGGATGGCGCGCATATCCGGACGCTATTGCTGACGTTCTTCTATCGTTATATGAGGCCGTTGATCGAGAAAGGCTATGTCTATATCGCACAGCCGCCGTTATATAAGATTCAACAAGGTAAGAAAGTATCCTATGCGTATAACGATAAGGAAAAAGATCGCATTTTGAATGAAATTTCCAAATCACCAAAACCATCCTTACAGCGTTATAAAGGTCTTGGGGAAATGAACCCTACCCAATTATGGGAGACGACAATGAACCCTGAGGGGCGTACTACTTTACAAGTTGAACTTCAGGATGCCATTGAAGCGGACGAGATCTTTGAGGTTTTGATGGGCGACAAAGTCGAACCTCGGCGGGATTTCATTCAAGAAAATGCACAATACGTGAAAAACCTTGATGTATAACCAGATGGCTGTTTTCTAAAAGATTGTTGCTGTTGGGTCATTTTGGTAATGAACCACCTTGTGCAAGTTGATTGGAGAGTAAGGTACGAGACTCCTGCGGGCTCACCGCACGCCCTGCGGAAAGCGAGCACCTGAAGTGGAAATCAACGACTTTTAAAGAAAACTTGGCGAGGCCAAGCCTTTTGTAGTTCGAGCCTTAGTTGCCCTTATACTAAAGAAAGTATTTTATACTTTCTTTAAGTGCAAGTGCAACAAAGTGGGCGAAAACAACCAAACAGAAAAATAACCCTAGCTAGAAATGAAGTGAAATTGGAGGTAATCGGGAATGGCCGATATCGAACAATCTCGTAAAAAGGAAATCAATATCAGCGAAGAAATTAGAACTTCGTTCATGGACTACGCGATGAGTGTTATTGTCAGCCGTGCTCTTCCGGATGTAAGAGATGGTCTGAAGCCCGTTCATCGCCGTATCCTGTATGCAATGAATGACCTCGGCATGACTGCAGACAAGGCGTACAAAAAGTCTGCACGTATCGTCGGAGAAGTAATCGGTAAATATCATCCACATGGTGATTCTGCTGTCTATGATGCGATGGTACGTATGGCACAAGATTTCAACTACCGCAATATGCTGATCGATGGACATGGAAACTTCGGTTCTGTTGATGGCGATGCAGCAGCTGCGATGCGTTATACAGAAGCAAGAATGTCCAAAATTTCGATGGAAATGGTCCGTGACATTCAAAAAGATACGATTGACTATAAGGAAAACTATGACGGCAGTGAACAAGAACCGGTGGTCCTTCCAGGACGTTTTCCGAATCTTCTCGTAAACGGTGCAGCAGGGATTGCTGTCGGAATGGCGACGAATATTCCTCCACATCAACTTGGTGAAGTCATTGATGGAGTCCTTGCTTTAAGTAAAAATCCGGATATCGACATTCCGGAACTGATGGAGTATATTCCAGGACCGGACTTTCCTACAGGTGGGGAAATATTAGGTCGTGAAGGTATCCGTCGTGCTTATACAACAGGTCGTGGATCGATCATGACGCGTGCCAAAGCACATATTGAAGAAAAAGATAATGGCCGTAAATCGATCATTGTCAATGAAATACCTTATCAGGTCAACAAGGCGAAACTGATTGAAAAAATCGCTGAACTTGTACGGGATAAACGGATTGAAGGAATCTCTGATCTTCGTGACGAGTCCGACCGTAACGGTATGCGGATCGTCATCGAAGTCCGGAAAGATGCAAATGCTAACGTTCTTTTAAATAATTTATATAAGCAAACAGCCCTTCAAACAAGCTTCGGGATCAACCTGTTAGCCCTTGTTGATGGACAACCGAAAGTCTTGAATCTGAAGGAATGTCTTCATTATTATTTGAAGCATCAGCAGGAAGTTATTCGTCGACGCACCATTTTCGAATTGAAAAAAGCTGAAGCACGTGCACATATCCTTGAAGGATTACGCATCGCGCTTGATCATATTGATGAAATCATCGCGCTTATCAGAGGTTCACGTACGACAGATATCGCACGTGAAGGATTAATGGAACAATTCTCGTTATCATACGAGCAGGCACAAGCGATCCTCGATATGCGCCTGCAACGTCTTACTGGATTAGAACGAGATAAAATCGAAGACGAATACAATGAACTTGTGAAGTTGATCGCTGAACTGAAAGCAATATTGGCGGATGAAGAAAAGGTTCTCGAAATCATCCGAACAGAGCTATTAGAGATTAAAGAAAAATTCAATGATGAACGTAGAACGGAGATCACGATCGGTGAAAATGCGATTGAAGATGAAGATCTCATCCCTCGCCAGCAAATTGCGATCACCGTTACACATAATGGATATATCAAACGTCTTCCTTTATCCACTTACCGTGCACAACGGCGTGGAGGACGAGGGGTCCAGGGAATGGGAACGAATGATGATGACTTCGTTGAACATCTATTATCGACGAATACACATAACACGATCTTATTCTTTACGAACCTTGGTAAGGTCTATCGCCTGAAAGGATATGAAATTCCTGAACTCGGAAGGACTGCAAAAGGGATCCCAATCATCAATCTCCTTCAGATTGAAAAGGGTGAATCGATTTCAGCGATCATTCCAGTGGAAGAGTTTGTCGATGACTGGTACCTCTTCTTCGGGACAAAAGATGGCATATGCAAACGTTCACCACTATCAGCATTTGCCAACATTCGTCGCGGCGGGCTTTTTGCCATCAATCTCCGTGAAGAGGATGAATTGATCGGTGTCAGACTGACAGACGGCAACAAAGACATCATCATCGGTACAAACAGCGGAATGGCTGTCCGATTCCATGAAACCGATGTCCGTTCAATGGGAAGAACTGCAACTGGTGTTAAAGGGATTTCCCTACGTGAAGAGGATTACGTCATCGGGATGGAACTTCTGGATACAGATGAAGAACGAGACATCATGATTGTTACAGAAAAAGGGTTCGGTAAACGTACGCCAATGGAAGAGTACCGCGTACAATCACGTGGCGGCGTCGGTCTGCGGACATGTAACATCACTGACAGGAACGGTAAAGTGATTGCACTAAAAACCGTTAATGAAGAACAGGAAATCATGCTGATCACAACCACGGGAATCGTCATTCGTATGGCAGTTGTGGATATTTCTCAATATGGACGAAATACACAAGGTGTCCGATTGATCAAATTGAACGAAGGTGTCGATGTGGCAACGATTGCTGTCGTCGATAAGGTGGATGAAGAGGAAGAGGTCGAAGGAGAAGAATCTCCAATTGATGAAGCAACAAATGAACAAGAAATATCTGAAGAACCTATTCAAGATGATGCGGAATCGTCCGATACAACTAATGACGATGATTCCTCATCAGATGAAGGTACCGAAGAGTAATCAATGACGGAGGGAAATCATTTTCCTCCGTTTTTTGAACTCTGTTTTTCTATACATAGAGATAAGAAAACGTAAGTTCCCTGTTCAGGTAAATATGAGATTCATTTTAAAAAAACTTAGCAAAGCCAAGCCCTAGGGGTAGGCTGAGCCATTAGTTGCGCTTGTACTTTCTTTAAGTACGAAAATTCTTCTTTAAAAGGGAGCGGGTCTATTGAAAGTACTTGTACATAATTTAAATCAAGGTGAAGTTTTGACAAACGACGTGTTTTCCCTGACGAGTCGCCCAATCATTACCCGTGACACGGAGTTGACAGAGGAACATATCGAAGTGTTGAAAGCATTTTCGATTAATGAGGTTGAAGTGAAGACCCATAAATCAGCTGCAAAAAAACAAAAAGATGAAAATATGACATACAGCACGACGAACACTGCACAAAATACAGATTTTCATTCACTTTATAAAAAAGCAGTCATCCAGTATAAAAAGCAGTTTGAAAATTGGCAAGCAGGAACAGCAGTTGATCTTTATCAGATCCGTCTTGAAATCGTTCCACTCCTTGAGATTGCCTTGGACAAACCGAAAACGATCCTTTCACTGCATCACTTTTCTGAGGCTCAGGATTATATTTACCATCATGCAGTTTCTGTGGGGTTGATTTCCTCTTTCTTAGCAAAGAAACTCTCCTATTCAAAAGGGGATATCATCCAACTCGGGTTAGCCGGTGCTCTTATTGATTGTGGAATGTCGAAGATCCAACCAAAGATCTTTAATAAAAGGGATAACCTTACACAATCAGAATATGAGGAAGTGAAACAACATCCGATTCTTGGCTATAAAATGTTAAAAGGCGTCACAGGTATAAAAGAAAGTGTCCTTCTGAGTGTATTACAGCATCACGAACGCGAAGACGGGAGTGGTTATCCATTAGGGACAAAAGGAAGTCAATTGAATCAATACAGTCGCATTGCAGCTATTGCTGATGTATTCCATGCCATGACCTCGGAACGGATTTACACGACCAAACAATCTCCATTTAAAGTACTGGAGCAAATGCAGATGGATCAATTCGGGAAATTCGACACGAAAATCTTGAACATCCTAGTAAATGAACTAACTGCATTTTCAGTCGGAACCAAAGTTGAACTTACAAACGGTCATGTTGGAGAAATCGTCTTCATCGATCCACAATCACATACCCGTCCAATGGTGAAAATCGATGAAGTAGATGAAATCATTGCACTTACAAAACGAACAGACTTATATATCGAGACCATTTTAACCTAAGGAAGAGATTTATTTTTCTCTTCTTTTTTATTTACCTCAATTTTTCTTAAAAAATATAGTTGAACACGCTTAAGAATCATGATATAGTTATCAACGTTGCTCTTAAAACAACCGATAAAATAATTTCAAAAAAGTTATTGACGGCTGTTTCAAGAGATGTTATATTATTTAAGTCGCCTCAAAAACGAGGCAGCGAAAAACAGCTCTTTGAAAACTGAACAAAAGCCAAGCGTGAAACGGGTCTTTTTAAAAAGAACCCTGAATCAATTTACATTTAATGAGCAATCAAACACTTTATTGGAGAGTTTGATCCTGGCTCAGGACGAACGCTGGCGGCGTGCCTAATACATGCAAGTCGAGCGGACCAACGAGGAGCTTGCTCCTCAGAGGTCAGCGGCGGACGGGTGAGTAACACGTGGG
>NZ_CAMGYZ010000005.1 GCF_946151055.1 Bacillus sp. Marseille-Q3570
ACTTGTAAGGATCTAAACTAAGGAAGATGATGAGTGTATAAGTCTATTAAAAAAAAGGTTAATAGTAACTTTTTTATGAAAATTATTGAATCCTTTCTAGGTAAAGGCTCTTTTTTAATTCTATCATTGGTATTTTCATATGTTTGTACTAAATTTTATGGGGCCGAGACTTTTGGTGTTTATGTTTATGCATTCACAATAGTACAAATTTTTATGGTTTTTGTGAAACTTGGGTTAGATAGTGGGTTAATGTATTCAATACCTAAAAATGGATATAAACATATCACGTTAAGTTTCTTAGTTAATTTGATATGTTCTTTTCTGGTGATATTAGTCTTCTTATTTACAATTGAGGATATGTATTTTAAATACATGGTACCTTTAATTTGGTTTCTCTCAGTTGAACAGTTATTTTTTAGTATCTATAGGTCAGTAGGGAAAATAAAAGAGTACTATTATATAAATGGCCTATTAAGTATGGTACTGAGAATACTATTGGTAATTATCTTATATTATATTTCAGGTAAAAACGAATATAGCATTGCCATAGGGGTATACATATCATTTTTTATCTCAGTATTCATATATTTTTCCCAACACAGTAGTAAGTTTAAAAAGTTAGTCTTTGATAAAAAATATTTACTTTATTCTTTACCATTGGTTTTATCTACAATGACGGGGATGTTAATTAACCGTGTGGATTTATTGATGATTGGTAAAATGTTAACTTTTAAGGAAGTTGGTATTTATCAGATTATCGTACAAATTTCTAACATAACAGCAGTATTATTAATGATCTTTAATACTGTATTTGCACCTGAAATCGCAAAATTATATCATCAAGGTAAACAAACCGAGCTAACAAATTTATATTCTAAAGCAACAAAAATATTGGCTCTATTTTCACTCATACTAACTATATTTATAATACTATTCACTCCTATCTTATTACCCATATTTGGTTCTGATTTTATTTTAGGAGAGCAGGCTTTAATAATAAGGAGTTTAGGACAATTTGTTAACATTGCAGTTGGGGGCGTGTGGTGGATGTTATCGATGACTGGATCTCCGAAATATCAATTGTATGTTAACCTCTTTGCACTTCTATTAAATTTTATCCTCAACTTGTTCTTAATACCTCAATATGGAATTAATGGAGCTGCATTTTCAAGTATGGTAACAATAATAATTGCGAATATAATAGGTTATGTTTTAGTATCAAAAAAATTTGGAGTTAAAGTATTTAAGTTTTTTTAACATGAACATTTTAAAATTATGTTGGATTTGAACTAGTGTCAGGAGGTAATAAATAATGAAAGAATTAAGCCACCTCGATCAACTCGAGGCTGAAGCAATCTATATTATTCGGGAAGTCGCAGCTGAATGTGAAAATCCGGTCATGCTTTATTCAATCGGTAAAGACAGCTCTGTTATGTTGCATCTTGCAATGAAAGCTTTCTATCCGGAAAAACCATCTTTTCCGTTCATGCATATCAACACGACGTGGAAGTTTAAAGAAATGATTGAGTTTCGTGATCGTAAAGCAAAAGAATTAGGAATTGAAATGATAGAACATATCAATCAGGAAGGTGTTGAACAAGGAATCAACCCGTTTGAGCATGGTTCAGCTTATACGGATATTATGAAAACGCAAGCATTGAAGGAAGCTTTAGATAAATATGGATTCACTGCTGCATTTGGCGGCGGTAGACGTGATGAAGAAAAATCACGTGCAAAAGAGCGTGTCTTCTCTTTCCGTAATAAGAATCACGCCTGGAATCCGAAGAACCAGAAACCTGAAATGTGGAAGCTTTATAACACAAGAATTAATAAAGGGGAAAGCATGCGTGTCTTCCCACTTTCAAACTGGACAGAAAAAGATATATGGCAATATATTCGCAGAGAAAATATTGATATTGTACCATTATATTTTGCTAAAGAAAGACCGGTCGTCTTTCGTGATGGGAACATCGTGATGGTGGATGATGACCGAATGCAGTTAAAACCTGATGAAAAGGTAGAAATGAAGAAAGTTCGTTTCCGTACATTAGGCTGTTACCCTCTTACTGGTGGTGTAGAGTCTGAAGCAGATACTTTAGAAGAAATCATTGAAGAAACGCTTGGAGCGGTTTCTTCAGAGCGGACAAGTCGTGTCATTGACCAAGAGGCTGCTGCCAGTATGGAAAGACGTAAGCGAGAGGGGTATTTCTAAAATGAAGAGTCTATTGAAATTCATTACGTGCGGAAGTGTGGACGACGGAAAATCAACTCTAATCGGACACATGCTTTATGATGCAAAGCTATTGTTTGCGGATCAAGAAAAAGCGTTAGAACTAGATAGTAAGGTCGGTAGTCGTGGTGGAGAAATTGATTATTCTCTTCTCCTTGATGGACTAATGGCTGAAAGAGAACAAGGAATTACAATCGATGTTGCGTATCGTTATTTTACAACTGATAACCGTTCGTTCATTGTTGCCGATACACCTGGGCACGAAGAATATACACGAAACATGGCTGTTGGTGCATCTTTTGCTGATTTAGCCATCATTCTTGTAGATGCAACAAAGGGTGTCATTACTCAAACAAAACGACATGCACGTATTTGTTCGTTGATGGGGATTAAACATCTTGTATTAGCCGTTAACAAAATGGATTTGATCGGTTTTGATCAAAATCGTTTTGATGAAATCAAAGAAGATTTTAAGCAGATGACATACGGATTCAATCTTGAGAGCATTCAAGTTATTCCTGTTTCAGCAACAGAAGGGGATAATATTACAAAAAAATCGGAGAATACACTTTGGTATGAAGGTTTACCTCTTTTACCATATTTGGAGAGTATTGATGTCCGTAAAGAAAACGAACAGAACAGCTTTCTTATGCCAGTCCAGCGTGTAAGCCGGCCAAACCACACATACCGAGGCTTCCAAGGTCAAATTGAAGCTGGGAATATAACAGTAGGGGACGAGGTAATCACCTTACCAAGTAATGAAAAAGCAAAAGTAAAGAGTATTTTAGTAACAGATAAAGAGATGGAGTCTGCCGTTGTTGGACAACCTATTACCATTCAGTTGGATCGTGAAGTCGACGTTTCTCGTGGGTGTGTATTGACTACAGAGGAAAATATTCAAGTAACAGATATGTTTACGTCTACGATTCTATGGATGGATGATAATCCCTTGGTCCCAGGCAGGAACTACTTAGTCAAAGTAGGGACGAAAATCCTTCCAGGAACCGTCATGTCCATTAAACACAAGATCGATATTAATTCTGGGAAGCATATTCCATCAGACAGAACCTTTAAGAACGAATTGGTAGAATGTGATATTTCCCTATCTGAAAATATGGTCTTTGATACATTTGAAAATAATGAAGTCTTGGGTGGTTTGATTTTAGTGGACCGTGTAACGAATATGACTTCAGGATGTGGGGTCATTTCTCACGCCCTTCGTAGATCAACCAATGTTGTATGGCAAGAGACAGATATAACGAGAGTGATTCGTTCGCAACAAAAAGGGCAGAAGCCTTTGACTTTATGGTTTACTGGTCTTTCAGGTTCAGGGAAATCCACCCTTGCAAATGAAGTTGAGAAACGTTTGGTATCGATTGGACACCACACGATGTTACTTGATGGTGATAACATACGCCATGGTTTGAATAAAAACCTAGGATTTAAAGAAAGTGACCGTGTGGAAAATATTCGTCGTATCGCTGAAGTAGCAAAGCTGATGAATGATGCCGGAGTTATTACATTAGCCTCATTTATTTCACCATATGAAAGTGATCGGAAAAACGCGAGAGAAATCGTTGGTAAGGAATATATCGAAATATTTGTCAGCACTCCACTTGAAGAATGTGAAAAACGGGATGTAAAAGGCTTGTATAAAAAAGCACGTAATGGGGAGATTCCGAACTTTACTGGTATATCAAGCCCATACGAAGAACCAGAAAATCCAGAAATCGAAATCGATACAAGCAAGTATTCATTAGAAGAAGCAACAGAGTATGTAGTGACACGAGTAATGGATTATTTAGATTGAAATGAGTTAAAGCTACTATCGTTTTATGGTAGTAGCTTTCTTTTTTATGTAATTTGATTTTTTGAAGATGGATTGGAAAGGGAGACTTCCCTATGTCGGTTGAAATGATATTTGTATTTATTATGATCGTAGTCATGTTAGCTGCTCTTCTATTCGAGGTAGCACGCCCAGATATGATTATTTTTTCTGTTGTCGTAATCTTTTTAATTACAGGACTATTAACCCCAGAAGAAGCTTTAAAAGGCTTTTCAAATCAGGGGATGTTGACGGTAGCTCTATTATTCATAGTAGCAGGAGCGGTCCAAAAGCATGGGATTATCGATCAAATCATGAAGCGATGGTTGAATAAAAGCAGAAGTGTCAGAGGTTCGATGTTACGTTTCTTTTTGCCTCTTCCACTTTTTTCAGCATTCTTAAATAATACGCCCATTGTCGTAACGTTTACTCCTATTATTAAAAAATGGTGTGAAGATCGGGGAATCGCACCTTCTAAATTTTTAATTCCTTTATCATATGTAACGATTTTGGGTGGAACCATCACCTTGATGGGTACGTCAACCAATCTAGTCGTACACGGCATGTTGCTTGATAATGATTTAGAAGGATTTACATTATTCCAACTCGCTATAGTTGGAATATCGATTACGATTATAGGCTTTATTTATTTATTTACAGTAGGGTACAGACTCTTACCGAATCATTTAGGTTTTCGTGAACAAGTTATAGCTGATTCAAGAGAGTATATTGCAGAGATGACTGTTCAGCCGAATTTCGCTTTTTTAAATCAATCTGTTCAGAAAGCTGGTTTAAGAGACTTGAAAGGTCTTTATTTGATTGAAATCATTCGGGGAGAAGAGAGAATTTCTCCTGTCCGATCGACAACGATTATTCAAACTGGCGACCGATTAATCTTTACAGGGTTGATTTCTACAATAGCCGACTTACAAAATATAAAAGGATTATCCCTTGAAACAGGGTCTGATTTAGAATTAGAGGACTTAAAAAACGGAAGTATCCAATTGGTGGAAGCGGTAGTATCACATCAATCCTCTTTATTAGCAAAAACGATTAAACAGTCACAATTTCGATCGCGATTTGATGCAGGAGTGTTGGCTGTACATCGAAATAATGAAAGGATTAAAAGTAAAATCGGGGACATTATTTTGCGACCTGGTGATACATTACTACTGCTTACGGGCTCTGACTTCATTCGAAAATATCAACAATCGAGTGACTTCTATGTTGTGTCTTCGTTAGATGCTCCTACAAATCTCCATGAAAACCCTAAAAAAGGATGGCTGACCATAGGATTGTTAGTAGCGATGATTCTACTGGTTACCCTTGGTGTGTTAAGCATGTTCAAGGCGATGGCATTAGCTGTGTTTTTATTAATCGTCACCAAGATGATTACACCGGAAGAAGCAAAAAAATATGTTCAATTTAATGTGCTTCTGTTGATTGCTAGTGCATTTGGAGTCGGTGCAGCGATGACCAAAAGTGGTTTAGCAGAATGGCTGGCTAAAGGTTTACTTACATTAGGAGAGCCATTTGGCTTATTTGTTATCCTTTTGTTGGTCTATCTATTAACAAATATTTTTACTGAATTAATTACAAATAGTGCGGCGGCAGTATTGATGCTTCCGATTGGACTTGAACTTGCATCTTCATTAGCTGTTTCCTATATGGGGTTTGCAGTGATCATTGCGATTGCGGCCTCAGCTAGTTTTATAACTCCTATAGGCTATCAAACCAATTTGATTGTGTATGGACCTGGAGGCTACAAATTTAAGGACTATATTAAAGTTGGGACTCCTTTAAGTTTATTAGTAATGGTCATTACGGTTACAATAGTGAATTTCGTATGGTTTTAGGATTTTAATATAGTAGAAGGCGGTTTTAAAATAATGAAGAATTTTAATTTATACGATCTTTTCAAAATCTCTTTAGAGGCCGGAAAAGAAATTTTAGAGGTTTATGCACAAGATTTTAACGTGGAATATAAAAATGATGATTCTCCACTGACTATAGCAGATAAACAAGCTCACAACGCTATAATGAAAGGATTAAATACACTAGATCCTATTCTACCTGTATTGAGTGAAGAGGGAAGAGAGATACCTTATAGTGAACGGAAAGAATGGGAGCAATTTTGGTTAGTGGACCCACTTGATGGAACAAAAGAATTTATTAAGAAAAATGGGGAGTTTACTGTAAATATTGCACTAATTGAAGGAAAGTATCCTTCGATTGGAATTATATACGCTCCAGCGTTAGATACGTTTTATTTTGGGCGAGTTGGAAATGGAGCCTATAAATTAGAAAATGCTTCTAAGGTAGAAGTAGCAAATGAAGAAGAATTGATTCAGAAAAGCATGAGACTACCTGAAATAGAAGAACGTAAAGTAACACGTGCTGTTGCAAGTAGATCGCATATGTCAGAAGAAACGAAAAGCTTTATTAAAGAATTAGAAGCAAAGCATGGAGAAGTAGAAGTTGTTTCATCAGGAAGTTCATTAAAGTTTTGCTTAGTGGCAGAAGGGAAATCAGACTATTACCCACGATATGCGCCCACAATGGAATGGGATACAGGCGCCGGACAAGCGATTGTTGAAGCTGCAGGTGGAAAAGTGTCGAGGTATGAGGACGCTGAGCGTTTTTATTATAACAGAGAAGATTTACTGAACGGCTGGTTTTTGGTTAAACGTTTTAATTAACTATTTTTGTAAATGTAGTATTATAGAGGGTGAATTTAATGAAAATTACTATCGCTGGAACAGGTTATGTAGGCTTATCAAATGCCATATTACTGGCTCAACATAACGAAGTAACTGCACTGGATATTATCCAAGAAAAAGTAGATATGATTAATAATAAAAGGTCTCCGATAATAGATAATGAGATTGAAGAATTCCTAGCAACAAAAGAATTAAAATTAACTGCAACAACGGACAATTATAAAGCATTTAAAGATGCCGAATATGTAATTATATCTACACCTACAAATTATGATCCTGAAAAGAATTATTTTAATACTAGAACTGTTGAAGCTGTTATTGCTAATGTTTTATCCATTAATCCCGATGCAGTGATGGTTATTAAATCAACAGTTCCAGTAGGTTATACAGAAGCGATACGAGAAAAATTTGAGACAGAAAATATTATCTTTTCTCCAGAGTTTTTAAGAGAAGGTAAAGCATTATATGATAATTTGTATCCTTCAAGAATTGTTGTGGGTGAACAGTCTAAAAGAGCAAAAGTATTTGCAAACTTGCTAGTTCAAGGGGCTATTAAGGAAGATATTCCTGTGCTATTTACTAATTCAACAGAAGCGGAAGCTATTAAACTATTTGCCAACACATACCTTGCGATGAGAGTCGCATTTTTTAATGAGCTCGATTCTTATGCAGAAGTAAGGGAATTAAACAGTAAGCAAATTATTGATGGAGTTGGTCTAGATCCACGAATAGGTGATCACTATAATAATCCATCCTTTGGTTATGGTGGCTACTGTTTACCTAAAGATACAAAACAGTTATTAGCGAATTATGTGGATGTTCCAAATAATATAATGACAGCTATTGTTGATGCCAATAGAACAAGAAAAGACCATGTTGCCGAAATGATTATTAGGAAAAATCCTAAGATTGTCGGTATCTATCGACTTGCTATGAAAATGGACTCGGATAATTTTAGGCAGTCAGCTATTCAAGGAGTTATGAAACGCATTAAAGCAAAGGGCATTGAAGTCGTTGTGTATGAACCAGCACTTCAAGAGGAGACATTCTTTAATTCTCGAGTAATAAATGACTTTGAAGAGTTTAAAAGAATATCAGATGTAATCGTTGCGAATCGATTATCTGATGATCTACATGAAGTAGAGGATAAGGTATATACTAGAGATTTATTTAGTAGGGATTAGTAAATGGCTTTTCAAAAACATTGGTAGTTAGTATTTTTCAAGAGTGAATGAAGAAAAACAAATAGTACAAAATCCCCTGAGCATTCTTAGCTCAGGGGATTTCTGTTATGCAGTTATTTCTGTTTTGATAGATTCAATGTTTCTTTTTCAAAATCCCTCAGCAATTGGATAGTTTTGTTCTTTTTAATAGAGAACATGGCTGTTTCTTTAACGGGTTGTACTACTATATTGTCAACTATGATTGGTTCTTCGCCTTTTGCGGTTAGTGTTATTCTATGTTTTCCTTCTTTGAGTTTTGTGGTTTGTACGATTTTACTTAGTGTGAGATAGGTTTCGTCAGGTGAATCGGAAACTAGGACTTCTCCGACGACCTTTCCGTCAACTTTTGCCTCTAAGTATACATCTTTTTCGGGAAGGTGTTGTTTTTCTAATGCTGCGTATATGAGATATTCTCCGTTTTTCACTTCTACCTCTTTTTCGATTGCTTCTCCATCTTCTAGTTTTACGAGATTTCCACTGTAAAGAGCATCTCCGGTCCAGGCTTCTTCAGGTTCAATGACTTCAGGTTCTCCAGCTGCAGTTTTAAAATCTTCTGCTTCATGAATAGTTTTCGTATGTCGATCGATTGTTTTAGCATATAAATATTTACTAGCCTGGTTTGATTCTTTGATCGTTTGCAGAGCAAGAAGGGCTTCAATAGTCGATTCTGCCCCGGAATTCAGATTTACTTCACCTGTATCGCCATTCAATCCGTCATAGCCTCTTCCGGTTCCTGGGTCATACATGGCAAAATCAGCATCATTGTTCCCGGTGAACCAGGAGCCTGCAAGACCTGCGTATTGTGCATATGTTTGATCATTGGTCGCTTGATAGATTTCCATGAATCCCTGGACGAGCATGTTGACGCCATAGGCGATTTGTTCATCCCTGGTTGGCGTCGGTGCCATCTCTTTTATCATGCCCGCTGCGAGGATGTGTGTGAAAAGATGGTCGGCTTCATCTTTTGCCGATTGGATCCATTCTTCTTTATCCAGTACATTCCCGGCTTTTGCTAGAGCGAATGCCTGGCTACTGCCCCATGCATGCCAGAGAGTTGGGGAGCCGTTCCATCCTAAGTGTGCGCTGTATGGATAGTCATCAAAATCCCCCGCTTGATATTTTGATAGTCCTTTTCCAAGCTTGAGCATCGAGTCCTTAACCAGTACGTCTTCTTTTGCCGAATAATATTCAGCCAGACCTAACAAGGCATTGGACATCGCATCAAATCCAGTGATCCATTTCGGCACCTTTACGCCGTGGACGGTTTCATAATTTCCATATTCGTCGTTGATCTGATTTTGTAACGCTTCATTTCCCAATAAAAAGCTTTCCTCCAGCTCGGCGGCATAGGCTGGGTCTTCTTTTTCGAAGACTTTATAGCCGTGTCCGAGTGCCCACATCGCTCTTGCTGCCCACCAGTCGAATGATTTTACACTCGTCGGTCCGTCTTTATTGATGGAGTGGTCTTCGTTGATGAAATTATAGAATTCGCCATCATCTGCTTGCATGTGCATGACAAAGTTCAAAAGTTTCTTCGCTTTCTCAAGCGAAGCATCGTTTTTCGTCTGTTCGAAATCAGTCAAATAGACAATTGCTGCACGTGCGACATCATCCACACAAGCGATTCCTTCACCAGATGCATCGACCCACTCATAGTCCGGATATTCCGAATAGATGTGGGTGATCAACATTTCCGTACCATCAATGGTGACCTCCTCATTCAGGGAGTCGAGATGGGATAAGTTAATTGGGACATCGTTTTTCGGTGGTTGTTTTGCGATCGCTGAACCATTGAACGACAACAATAGAGCGATAATCAGGAATACATTCATTGCTTTTCTGTACATATCGAATCCTCCTAGATGAACAAAAGTGATCAATCCCCTTAACACACTGACCACCTTTTAAAAGCTCACCTCCTCTGATTCGTTAACGTTTAGCTCCCGGTCGGTAACTTGTCGATTCTCTTTTGATTAAGTTTGCCGGTAAAAGCGTTTCCTCGTGTGGTTCTTCGGCATTCCCCATCCTCCAGAACAATCGCTCCAGTGCTTTTTTTCCGAATAGCGGCAGATCGATGCCCATCGTTGTTATTCGTGGTGTTGAAAGACGGGACAGCTGTCCATCATCAAAGCTGACGACAGAAGCTTGTTCAGGAACCTGGATGTCTTTCAGCTTCAATCCGGAATTGACAAGATATCCGAGTCCATCGTTGACACAAAACCAGGCAGTCGGTTGCTCGGATAAGTGGGCGATATAATTGTTGATGATCTGATCATCCTCTTCGGCATCACTGAAAATGAACTCTTCCTTTTGCTTGATTCCGTAGTCTTTTAAAGCAAGTTGATACCCTTCCAGTCGTTCCTGATAGCTCGGTGAAAAATCGATGTTCCCTACAAAAGCGATGTCTTTGTGCCCCAACTCGATCAGGTGCTGGACTGCAGTATACGCTCCGAACCGGTTGTTCGTTAAAATTGCATCCGCCTGGATCGTCGGGTGATGATGATCGATGAGCACGGTCGGGATTCCCGTGGCGATTACTTTGTTGATGTAATCGTTGCTGATGTGTGAGAGTACGAGCACCCCATCGACTGATTTGTCTTCAATAAAAGACGGTAAAATCAGGTCATCACTCGCTTGCTGGCTGACGGATTGGATCAAGAGGGTTTTATTATGTTTGTGAACTTCACGCTCGACGGATAAGTAGATTTCTCCAAAGAAACTTGTCAGCGAAAAAGCAAGATCTGATGCGATAAGGGCGATTTTTCCGGATTCCGCCTGGTTTTCTGATGTTGCTGGAGTTTTAGGGGTGTATCGGTATCCGAGCTCATCGGCTGTTTGATAGACTTGTTTCCTAGTCTCTTCGCTTACTCCAGGTTTGCCACTCAAGGCTTGTGAAACAGAATTTTTCGAGATTTTCAATTGATCGGCAATATCCTGCATCGTCACGCGTTTTGCCATATATATTCAACCTTTCTCATTCAAGGTAAATTTGTCATGTTGGTAATGATTAGTAACGTTACAAATTACTATACATATTTTATTGGTTTTTATCAATATCTATTAATGGTTTTTAATCGTGGATATGTAATTTTGTCATTATGTGTTGACATTACAAGTCATCCTTGTATAATTACAAACAAGGAATATTCGCATTACAGAACCTTGTAACCATTTTATCATAACCACCTTTAAAAGCGCTTTCAAAAAGTGGGAATACAGCTAGAGAATTTGGAGGAACGTACATGAATGTAGTTCGATTTCAAGAGAATCCTCTGATCACACCATCAGATGTCAAGACGTTCCATGACAATCATGAAGTCATCGGGGCTTTCAATGCAGGTGTTGCAGAATACCAGGGGGAAACGTTGTTGCTTTTAAGAGTAGCGGAGCGCCCGATCAGTGAGGATACGACCATTGTCAAAGCTCCGGTGATCGATTTTTCGGAAGGTGAAGGAAAACTTAGGATCATTGAGTTAGATGTTCATGATGACCGCTATGATTTTTCCGATCCAAGGACAGTCCTTCATAATGACTCGAAAAACCGGACAGCAGCATACCTAACATCGCTTTCATACATCCGGATCGCCCGGAGTAAGGACGGCGTCAACTTTACAATCGATGATGAACCGTTCATCTATCCGGAGACGGAACGTGAAGCCTGGGGAATCGAAGACCCGCGGGTCACACAGATTGGAGATACCTATTACATCCAATACAGTGCGGTGTCCGCTGAAGGGATCGGCGTCGGGCTAGCATCGACAAAGGACTTTGTCAGCTATGAACGTCACGGGTTGATGCTTCATCCGGAGAACAAGGATGTCGCGATCTTTCCAGAAAAGATCAACGGAAAATACTATACCCTCCATCGTCCGGTGCCAAAAGGAATCGGGAGACCTGAAATCTGGATAGCGGAATCGGACAATCTCTTATACTGGGGCAACCACCAATACTTATTAGGTTTAAGTGAAGATGGCTGGGATAACGGACGGATCGGTGGCGGAGCGGTGCCGTTCAAAACCGAGAAAGGCTGGCTCGAAATCTATCATGCCGCAGATCAAAACGATCGCTATTGCCTGGGAGCCGTTCTGTTGGATTTGGATGACCCGGCGAAGGTCCTTGCCAAAACGGAAGAACCGATCCTCGTGCCAGAAGCGGATTATGAAACAGACGGATTTTTTGGAAACGTTGTCTTTACGTGCGGTGTCACCGTGCAGGGAGATAACGTGAGAGTCTATTACGGTGCAGCGGATACATCGATGGCCGTAGCGGACCTTAGTGTGGAAGAGATTTTTTCTAAGTTGAATTATCACAATGTTCTTACAAAAGTGAGGTGATCGAATGACTTTTACCATTCAATCCTTATTGGAAGATTATCAGTCTAGTAAACCGGAAATCCGGGCGGAGAAAATCACGTTTACTGGTGTCGTGGAGAAGGATGTTTATAACATCACTGCAACCTTTGAGGATGAAGGAGAGCTCGTGATTGCCGGGCGTGTCGAAGGGCGGGATACTGAGCATTCTGATGTTGTGTTTTTTGTAAAAGAGGACGGTGTTTGGAAGCCCCGTAAGGATACGAAAACTTTTGCGTTACAGGATCCCTTTTTTACAAGGATTGCTGGGGAGCTTGTATTCGGAGGCGTTGAGATTTTTCCACATCAGACAAACGAGGGCGCACTCTCCTGGCGGACGGTCTTTTACCGGGGTTCCACCATCAATGACCTCGAACGGTTTGCGACCGGACCAAACGGCATGAAAGACATTCGGCTGATCGAATTGGAGAATGAAAAAATCGGAGTCTTCACACGCCCCCAAGGTGAAAAGGGAGGCAGAGGAAAAATCGGATATACCGAGATTGCTCGATTAGAAGAATTGACACCTGAGGTCATCGATCAAGCGCCTTTGATCGACTCTCATTTTACAGATGAGGAGTGGGGAGGCGCGAATGAAATCCACCTTCTGAAAAACGGAAAGATCGGTGGCCTTGGCCATATCGCGAAGTTTGATGAAAAAGGGGACCGGCATTATTATCCGATGGTGTTTACGTATGACCGTGATACAAATGAAATCACTGAAATGGAGATCATTGCGACACGTGCTGATTTTCCCGATGGACCAGCGAAGCGCGATGACCTGCAGGATGTTTTATTCAGTGGCGGTTTAGTACGATTGGAGACTGGCCAGGCGGAGCTTTACGTCGGAGTTAGTGATGCGGAAGCTCATAAAGCGAGACTTCCAAATCCTTTTATCAAATACGAAAAAGAACCGATTCGAAAGGGGAAAGAACGATGAAGAACAACTCTTGGATGCGTTTACTCATAGTGATGTTGGCCGTTGCCATGATTGCTTCTGCCTGTCAAAAGCCTGGTGAGGAGGGCAGTGGAGATGGAAAAGTAGAATTCGAATTCTGGTCTGCACCGAACCCGACCCAGCAAGCGTTCTGGTCAGATATGGCGAAAGCATACATGAAAGAAAACGAAAATGTGAAAATCAAAGTGACGCCGATGCCAGAAAGCCCTTCTTCTGAAGCGGGGATCCAGTCAGCAATTGCAGCAGGGAATGCACCGGCTATTTCTGAGAACATCTCACGTGGATTTGCGGCACAACTATCGGCAAGCAGTGCCATCGTTCCGTTGGAAGAGTTCGAAGGATATGATGAACTGATCAAAAACCGTGAAATGACAGAAACGATGTCGACATGGAAGTTCGCGGACGATCACCAATACGTGCTGCCGATCTATTCAAATGCGATGTTGTTCGGATGGAGAATGGATATCTTGAATGAGCTCGGATTTGACGAGCCGCCGAAGACATACAGTGAAGTGCTTGAAGTGGGTGAGAAGCTAAAAGAAAAGCACCCGGATAAATTCTTATGGGCGCGAGCGGATCTTGTCAAACCGACCTGGTGGGCAAGATGGTTCGACTTCTTCATGATGTACAATGCAGCTTCAGAAGGAAACAACTTCGTCGAAGGTGACAAGTTCATAGCTGATGACAAAGCGGGTGTCGAGACGCTTGAATTCATGCAGAGTTTGAGTGAGGACAAGCTGTTGTTGACACGTGAAGCGACGGATCCATTCGAATCAGGACAAGCTGTGATGATGGATATCGGTCCATGGACGTTCCCGTATTGGGCGGACAAGTTCCCTGAAATGAAACAAGGGGAATCGTATGAGTTGTCGATGCCGCCAGTGCCGGATGGCGTCGATCCTGAGAATGCGAAAACATTCGCCGATACCAAAGGGCTTTCCATTTATGCTTCAGCTACAAAAGAACAACAGCAAGCAGCGTTCGATTTCGTCAAATGGGTCTATTCCGATGCGGAAAATGATTTGACATGGTTCGAGAAGACGAATCTTCCGCCAGCACGTGACGACTTGTCCACTAATGAGACATTTGCTGATTACTTTGAAGAAAACCCTCAGCTTGTAAAATATGCCGAAAACATCCCGAATGCTGTGCCGCCGATCGATAATGAGAATACCGTTGAAATACAGGAAGCGATCGGGAAGGATGCGGTGAACCCAGTCATCAAAGGACAAAAAGAACCGAAAAAAGCATGGGAAGATATGAAAAAGTCCATCGACGGGACGTTGAAGTAACATGAACAAAAGCAATGCGAGGTTGGGTTGGCTGTTTGCCAGCCCTTACCTCATCTATTCGGCTATTTTCTTTCTCTTTCCTTTGATTTGGGCAACCTATCTCGCTTTTACAAATTGGAATTTGATCGCACCTGACTATGAATTCGTCGGCATCCAGAACTTCATCGATGCCTTTTTCAGTGATAGTGTCCGGGCGGCCTTTTTCGTCACTTATAAATTCTTATTCATGTTCGTTCCGATTGTCGTGATCGGGTCGTTGTTCCTGGCGATGATCATCCATTCATTGCCACGGTTTAAAGGGTTGTATTCAGTCGCGTTCTTCCTGCCCTATCTGGCTTCAGGTGTTGCGTCAGCGATCGTTGTGAACGGAATTTTATCGTACAACAGTCCGTTCAACATCTGGCTGCGCGGCACGTTGGGGCTCGATATCGACTGGCTCGGCTCACCGATTCTGGCGCCGCTCATCATCGCGATGATGATGGCATGGAAGTTCGCCGGGTATTACGCACTATTGTTTGTTGCTGGTCTCGAGAGCATCCCGAAAGATGTGTATGAAGCTTCTGCCATCGATGGGGCGGTCGGCTTCAAGCGATTTTGGAGTGTGACGCTTCCGATGTTGTATCCATCTTTTTATACAGTGACGATCCTTGCTGTCGGCTTGATGTTCGGGATTTTCACCGAGCCTTATGTGCTGACAGGCGGAGGACCTGAGTATGCGACTCATACGTGGCAACTCGAAATCTATCAACAAGCCTTCGCGAAAATGAATGCAGGGTACGGGACATCGATTGCAGTCATCAATTCGGTCGTGACCTTCGCATCGATCTTTGTATTCCGTAAGATCCTGGAGAAATGGGGTGCGAGACATGGTTGGGAGTAATACGAAGCTGAAAATCACCTTGTTATATATCCTGGCGACGACCGTGTTGCTCATCATGGTCTTTCCGTACCTCTACATGGTGCTAGGGTCTCTTGCACCGTGGGATCAGGTCGATCGGAAAATCATCCCGACCGATCTCAGCTTGAGGTCTTATGAATGGTTGTTCTCTGGTGGGGATGGGAATTTAGCAAGACCGTGGCTGCGTGCGTTTTTCAACAGTGTGTTCGTGACACTGGCATCGACGATACTGATGCTCGCGACGGCTATCATGGTTGGATACGCCTTGGCGAAGTTGAAGTTCCGGGGACGTCACGTCATCAACAACGTCATCCTGTTCCAGATGTTCTATCCAGCGATCATCCTATTGATCCCGTTATTCTTGATCGTAAAATATTTCGGGATGTATGACACGTACTGGGCAATGATTTTACCGAAAGCCGTGAACCTGTGGGCGATCTTCATGTATACGAATTTCTTCCGCAGCTTACCGGATGAGATCATCGAGGCAGCGAAGATCGATGGGGCGAGCCAGTTGAAGATCATCTGGAAGGTCGTCCTGCCGATGTCGAAGTCTGTGACGACGATCATCTTTTTGTTCCTGTTCATGGAGCGTTGGGTCGAGTTGCTATGGGACATGCTCGTCGTGAACAGTGAGAAGATGCTGACATTGAACGTTTTACTCGCGCAGATGTTCGGACCATACGGCGGCTACCCAGGACCGATGTACGCCGCATCCGTCTTATTGACACTGCCGATCCTGATCCTATTCATCATCTTCAGCAAGAACTTCAAAGACGGCATGCAGTTTGTGTTGAAGTGATGGGGACGGTTCTCTTGCTTCCTCTTTCATCGAAAAGAAGCCAAACCGGGAGGTTAGGGACGGTGCTCACGCTTCCTTTGGTGCTCTTTCTTGTATCCGAATACAACGGTTTCATTGAGGAATTCCTTGGTCTTCATTAAAATGATTGAAACCAAACCTTTATTCAATCGTACATTGATTAATCGAAATCATAAGTTGAGGGGAATGCCAATATGCAAATCATGATCTCTTTGGTACTGTTTGCATGTTTTTTGCTCGGATTTAATTGGCTTATGGGATATAGAAAAGACAATATTACGATTGATTTTGATGAGAGGTATGTCGATTTCGATCAATATATTAATGCAATCCAGAATGAGCTTGTTAAACAAGGAAGAGAAGTCCATTATAATGGGAATCGAAAGTTTACTATTGATGGACGTTCGTATATTTTCATCGAACGAAATGTTTCAATGGGAGGCGTACCTCTTCAAAGAACGATCCTTAAACCGATGATGTGAGTTGGGGACGGTTCTCATGCTTCCTCATTCACAGGTAAATTAAGAAAACGAGCTCAACTTCGAGCTCGTTTTTTGCTTTGGATATTTGCTTGCTTCCTGACATGAACCGAATTCCACGGTCAGGAAGCCTGAGGCAATAGGATAATAAATTCTGTACCTTTGCCTTTTTCACTGTTCACTATGATTTTTCCTTTGAAGGAGCGGATGATTTGATAACTGACCATCATTCCGAGTCCTGTCCCTTTTTCTTTTAGGGAATAGTAGGGAGACCCGAGCCGTTCCAACTGTTGTTTGGTCATACCGATTCCTTCGTCCTTGATGATGATTTTTATATGGTCATCATCGGTTGAATGACAGGTTAGCCATACGACTCCGCCGTTCGGCATGGACTCTACTGCATTTTTTAAAATATTAATTAACGACTGGTTCAATTTATGAGGATCCGCATCGACCCAACAGTTTTCAAGAATGTCCGTTTTTAACTCAACATGAAGGTTCGGGCTGAAGCTTTGAATGAGTACCGCCACACGTTCTAATTGTTCACCTACATTGATTTTTCCATTATGCTGGGCGGTGGGTTTTCCAAGCGCTAAAAAATCATTGATGATTTCATTGGCTCGATCTAACTCTTCAATCGAAACGTTGATATATTCCTTCTTTTGTTGAGGAAGATCAGGATCGTTTAGAAGCTGCAGAAAGCCGCGGGTAACTTGCATCGGATTCCTGATTTCATGAGCGAATACACTGGTCAACTCACTGATCACCCGTAACTTCTCGGATTCTTGCACCTCTGAGCGCAAATGGCGAATTTCTCTGATTGTTTCAATCAATACGATGCAGAACCAGGTAATGGCCACTAGAAAGATCAGGTGAATCATCTGTACTTTCAGAAAATCGATCGAGAAGCCTCTTAAAAAAATGAAAAGGATATTGCCAATCAGAGAGTAGGAAAGGGATAATGCCACAGCAATATAAATCCTTTTATCTTTCTTCGAACGTTCAAACGATTTTTGAAAAAACAATAGGATAGGAAGTGATAATACCAATACGAGAACTGTATTATAAAAACCAAGGCTTACTCCGAAAGAAAGACGATAAAGGATGATCAGGATCGAAAGAAAAATTCCCGGCCATGCTCCGAGGTATAAGGTTGCCAGCAATAAAGGAATAAAACGGATATCCAATCGGGCACCTTCTCCGAAACTCACCGGAAAGGACATGCACAATATGATGGACAATCCCCACAAAAAGGTCATGATCATCTTTATCTTCCTATCATTCTTTACTCTTTCCAGCACAAATGTAAAGTAAATAAAAATAGGGATCACCAAAAGCGTCAGTTGCAACAAAAAATCCTTTAATATACCCATCTTCGCACCTTTCGCACTCAATTTTCCATCTAGTAGCAATTCGTGATTTGGGGAGGATTTTCCTGCTTTGGGTTCTGCATTGGGGACGGTTCTCACGCTTCCCCAGGAGTCTTTTTTCTTTTTTCCCAATATTACTGATGAAAAATGTAATAAAATGGTATATCATGGTTTATAGAACTCCAAATTTTCACCTCATATTCACCCCCCTTGAATTCTAATCTGATTTTCCCTAATTTTTCGTTAATTTTTCGTTTGAAATTGATTGAAAGTATTGAAGTGTGGAGGGTTGCCATGCCACGAAATGCAAGAATAAGAAGCCAAAGCGGGATTTACCACATCATTTTGCGCGGAGCGAATAAACAAGAGATTTTTCATGACAACGAAGATTGCATACAATTCCTGGATACGCTTGAGAAATACCAACGAACAAAAGAAATAAGCGTATATGCCTGGTGTTTGATGGATAACCATGTCCATCTGCTATTGAAAGAAGGGATTGAGGATATTTCGATCACCATGAAACGTATCGGTGTAAGCTTTGTCAGGTATTATAACTGGAAGTACCAAACTACAGGACACCTTTTCCAAGATCGGTTTAAAAGTGAGAATGTCGAGACGGACCGGTATTTCTTAACTGTGGTAAGATACATCCACCAGAATCCAGTTAAAGCTGGAATGGTCAAACATGTTGCGGACTGGAAGTGGAGCAGCTGTCCTGGGTATTATGGTAAGAAGGTCTATCCCCGTGGATTGCTGAAGAAGGATTTTGTCCTAAGCAAGATTTCTTCGGATCGTACTACCGCTATTGAAAGATTCAAAGAGTTTAATGAAAGAATGCAGGATGATCAGTGTCTTGAGGATCATGTCATAAGTAGATTGACGGATGAAGAGGCGAGAGTATTAGTGAGAGAGTTGCTTGGGTCAATCGAAATCGGACAAGTGAAGAGCTTGCCCAGGGTGCAAAGTAATGAAATCCTGCGAAAAGTGAAAAGGATCGAAGGGATATCACAGCGACAAGCAGCACGAATACTTGGTGTATCACCGAATTTGGTGTTTAAGGCTTGATTGGGGACGGTTCTCCTGCTTCCTTCTGTTTGTAGCACATGTCGAAAAAGAAAAGAGGACTATAGTCTGCCTCCAGACGATTAATGTCACAATACGGATGTAAAACGCTCGGCGTTTTACTCCTTTTTTGTTTCATGGGGGATGTTTTTGGATAGTGCTGTATTGTGGGTTGCAGCTAAGTCTAAAAACAACTTAATAGCTTTGATATGAAAGCTTCCATTCCCTCTTAAGCATTTCTATCTTACTAGAATAATAGCGAAGGCTAGTAGTATTCTCCCGTTAGGAAACGCTTATTTTTATTTTTTTACAATAGGATGATAGAACTTCGAATTTCGCGTAGGTATGATATTAGTAGGATGATATTGGAAGGTGGCGGAGCGTATGGACAGGAAGAGATGGATACCTTTATTACTTACCCTGGCAGTGCTATTAATCGGACTCGGTGTACAGCAGGTTACATATGCGGATTCAGACTCGAACATCGGTAAATTCGAGTACGATGACAACTCTTTACAGCCGACGAAATCAACTGGAATCCCTGAAGACGACAAAGACGATGACAAGAACTTTTTGCAAAAGGGCTGGAAATTTGTAAAGAGTAAGTTAAAGAAGGTAACTACTCCTGTCGTCGATGCTGTTAAGGAAACGGGTGAATACGTAGCAGACAAGTTCAAAGACAGCTACAAGTGGGCAAAAGACAAAGCACAAGATGGCATGCAGGCGATGAATGAATGGTGGATGGAGCAGAACGGTTGGACGAAGTCTGCCATCATTCTCGGGGGTGGAGTACTCGCATTGGCAGGTGCTGTTGCTTTCACACCGCTTGCAGCTGGAGCAGCTCTTGTAATGGGTGCAGGTGGCGGATTGAGCTATGGACTCTATGCAGCTACGACTGACAACATCAGTTTTTTCGGTGGCCTTGCGTGGATGGGGTTAGGAATGGCTTCAGGTGGTATTGGACTGCTGGCCCGTGGAACACGTTTCGCAGCCTGGGGCGCGAAAGGTGCTTCTGTAGCAGGAACTGGATTACGGATGCTTGGTGGTTTTCTTGGTAGAACAGGAATGATCAGCGGTGGTATATCTGCTGGTATCGCAGGCGGGATGCATCTCTACCGACATTTTGTCCATGGTGAACCACTTAATCCGATGGCAATGGCCAAAGACATGGCGGTTTGGGGTGCAGCAGGGACGATCGCTGGTCCACTAGCGCGTACTGCAACCACGATGGTCAGGTCAAGAATAGTTGGATATACAGTAGGTGGTGGTGTCGCAGGCGGTTCGGAATATACGCTAGGAAACCTATTTCAAGGGAAGGTGCCGAATCTCAAAACAGCCGCAACCGTCACGGTGATTGCTGCAACTCTGCCGTTTTTAGCGGTAGGAGCGACAAAAGCCATCCCAATGATCAAAGGGACACCAACTCAAGTTGCGCAAACCACAACTCAGGTCGCGGACACAGCAGTAAGCCAGGCAGGGAAAACGACAAGCAATAATGTAGTAGATACTGGTGTAGCACAAGGAACATCTAAGCCTGTCATTAGCGGAGACAACCATATTTTAATTAACCCTGTTAAAGACAAGGTAGTCGCACCGAATCTTAAGTTGGATAAAGCTGTAGCGGGAGATAATCTTTCAATAAATTTAAAAGATACTGGACCTAAAAATATCTCAAGTAGTACGAATGTTACCATTAAAGAAGTTAACTATGGTCAACATATTGTGAAACAAGGGAGAAAGAAAGTCTTACAACCTAATATAAAATATAAAACTCCAGAGGGTTACACTTATACCACTGATCATGCAGGCAGGATAAAAAGCGTCGAAGGGACTTTAACACTTGGGCAAGGAAAAAGAAACACTTATGCTCAACGCAAAGTAGGAGGAAATGATAGACTTTCTACTGATGACGGAGGACACTTAGTAGCAAGCATATTCAAGGGGTCCGGTGAAATAGATAATCTTGTTCCTATGGATGCTAATCTTAATAGAGGATCTTTTAAATCACTTGAAAATATATGGAGTAAAGCAGTAGAAGCTGGTGACACTGTAAAATTATCAATAAAACCGGTGTATACAAACAACTCATTACGACCGAGTAATTTCCAAGTTAAATATCAAATAAGTGACGATGATCCAATAAAAATAATGTTAAAGAATCAACCAGGAGGATAATTCAAATGCAAAGAATTAACTATTTATATCAAGAAATAGCGAATACTATTCTAAGCATGATTCCGGATGAATGGGATAAAATATATCTTTTTGCAGAAGTACATGAAGAATTTTCCCAGATATTCTTTTATTATTTTAATAGTAACGGAGACCTTATATATAGTTTGAATATTCCTGAAGTATATAATTTAGATGAAGGTTCTCAAGATGAGTTAGAGTTTAAATTGGGTACACACGTAAATGAATTGTGGAACGTGTATAAAGATTCAGAACTAGGTGACTGGTCGATTATGACATTTATTCTTAACAAAAATGGTGACTTTAAAACAGAGTTCGAATATGTGGATCCAGATGAATCTGACGCATATGAAAATGCGGTTATTTGGAAGTATAAATACTTAGGAATAGAGGCTAGTAGTAATAGAGGAAAAGAAATATTAAATAAGATACGTGACTCTAAATGATAACTAAAAGAATGAAGAGGTTTCGGGACGGTTCTCGTGCTTCTCCACCGTTTGAATCAGAAATCTAAAACCTTGATTGGCTATAGTAGCCCTTCAAGGTTTTAGAGTTTTTAGAATTCAATTTTTTAGTTTCTTTTCAATCAAGTTACCAATAATGGCAGTAAGTAAAATTGTGATTAGAAGTATAAATTGCTCGTTAGGATCAAAATAAAAGTAGGAAGTCAAAGAGTTATTTGCCCAACGTAATGCAATTACGATTATGTACCCAATAACAAACCCGGTCACTGTGCCGATTGTAAACCCATTTATATATAACGATGCATTGGTACGCCGTACAAAAAAATAACCGATGACCATTGAAAAAATTGGAATCACATTAATATAATATGGCAAATTCAATACTTCTAATATCTTAACTAACCATAATCCAATAACAGCACCAAATAATAATCCCCTTACATTCCAACTTTCAAATTTATAGTAGTAAACAAAAAGTAGGATTATGATAATTATAGGTGTTATATATAATAGAGATAAAAACAAAGACAGTCCCTCAAGCCCCCCACCTGGTGGTTTGATAATAAATTCTATGTACATAGAAGCTATTGTTCTAATTCCTAAAAAAGCAATTATTCCTGTTAATATAGCTGTTATAAGAGCAATAAAAAATTTCATTAAGTCCCTCCAAGATACTAGTTTTCATTGATAGCATTAAACTGCAAAGTTAGCTGATATTTAATACTTAACTATTAAATCCCCCTTAATTGAATAGTGATAGGATGCTGTATCACTTTCCTAATAGTTCTCTAGTTCTGTCTCTAAATCTTTAATAAGGACTTCAATGTTTACAACTACTGTATTTTCTTCATTAGGAAAAATTGAAGGTCTTATTCCATCTTCTTTCATCCCAATAAGCCATTCATTGATAAATTCATCTAAATCTATTAGCTTAGCTTTATATCCTGCCCATTCTTTTCTAATACAGCTTTCAGCAAATTCTTTTCTTGGAAAGAATGGTATAAGCATTTTACTTTCTTCATCTTGAGATGTTGCCCAGCCATCGTTATATAATCCCCAGACTTCCTCATAATCTACAACCTTTTTAATAAAATACTCGTATCTTATATTAGCAGGTTGTTTGCTAACTGCTTCAAATTCCATTTCATTCAAGTTTTTCAATCCTTATCTATATAAAATCATACTCATTTTATTAACCTGTCCACTTGTATAAACTTATTCAGCAAGTGCCCCCTTATTTGAATAACATTTTTTCAAGGTCTTTATTTTTATTTTAACATAAATTTACATATTATCTTCAATAAATCTGCTGATAAAAGGATGAATATAAACACACTAAATTCCTACAAGATAAAAAGTAATCTATAAAAATACCCTATGCCTTAACGGGTTTACTTCAAAGGTGTAAACAAGTAAATATCAATTTAAGACGCACTGGATTTTTCACGACTAAAATTCACAGTGCGCTTTTTATTGTTATATCAATACTTCCCTAAAGTTTTGTTGCTAAAATTATATATGAATTCATATACCATTTCGCAAGGGGTGAAATAAATATTGGAGAGTTGTGAATTTATGTGTGATTTGTGTTTCGAATTTGTTCGATACCGCTCTTTATTTGATGGGCTACCCAGTACCGGATACTGTTTTCGGAGTCACTTATCAGAAACTCGGAAAGCGGAATGGATTTCGAAAGGAAACTAGAAAAATATGTTAAAATATAGATATCAAACATTGATTAATGGTATTCAACAAACGAGCAAGATTCTGGAAGATGACTGCTCCAGAAGAACAAAAAGTCAGGAAGGACAGCTTTTTCAATTCAGATATAAGTTTGTTGCCTAAATATCTTGGATTATTCACGATTTGATTGCTCCAATGGTTAATCCTTATTTTGGTGAAGGCAGTGTATTAGATTACAGAATTGATATCGGTCTTATTTATTTTAGTGTCTATTTGGTTATATTTCTAAAACTGTTAAAAGAGGAGTTTAAAAAAGATGCTCGAAAAACACGGGCTTATCTCAAGCTTGAAATTAGGGGGCTAATCAGCAAATACAGAATTCTTAATCGAGGTGATCACTTGAACAAGAAAAATAAAATAATCGTCAGCAGCATGGTTGTTTTAATTATCATGGCAATACCAGGCTTCTATATGATAGAAAAAGAAGAGGAAAGACAGGAGTTGATCCAAAGTCTCACATCTCTTGAGAATTCTTTCGATAAACTAGAAAGCTATGTTAATAATGCGGAAAATGATGGTTTTACATTGGATGAAATTAAAAACATGTGGATATTCAAATCACTTTTTGATCGCCAAGCAACACAGGTGGTTGAAGATCTAGAAGAATATCGTCATGACGAATCTCTAAACAACAGGATTGAACACGCACAGGTAAGTTTTTGGCGTGAATTTCGTCAAGCTCTTGAAGAAGGAGAAATGGACAGAGATTTTTGGAATTCAGTAGCAGATTTTAAGAGAATAACGGAAGAACTTAAAGATAACTATGAATACAAAAAATGATAAAGTAATTCAAACTGTAATCTAATGGCTGGAATTAGGAATTAACGGTACAATATACAAAATTATCTCAAGTTTTCAATTATCGGAGGCTTTAATTATAAAGAAAAAGCTTAGAGGAGATTTTCCTCTAAGCCTTTTTGATGTGAATCATTAAACGAATACTATGTGATTTAGCTTGGAATTTGGTTTGCGTTTTTGCATTTTGCACCTCACAAGTGAACCCGTTATGCTTTTATACTTGGGGTATTTTTATGTATTATCTAGGTTACGGTAACAAAATAAGCTTTATTCTCGACTGTTTCCTTAAAGGCTAATGTAAACGGTTACGATTAGGAGGAGGTAAGATATATGAAAATATTAGCGGTTACGTCATGTCCGAATGGGATTGCGCATACGTATATGGCTTCTGAAAATCTTCAAAAAGCGGCGGAGAAGCTGGGGGTCGAAATGAAGGTTGAAACCCAGGGCGGCATTGGGGTTGAAAATGAACTTACGGAAAAAGACATCCGGGAAGCAGAAGGAATCATTATCGCTGCGGATAAAACGGTGGCGAAAGATCGTTTTGCTGGTAAAAAGTTGCTGATTGTCGGAGTCCAGGAGGGGATCCGTAATCCTGAACAGCTGATTAAAAAGATGATGAGCGGTGAGGTTCCGATTTATCAAGCTCAGGAAAGCGGCGATTCACTGCCGACCACTTCGAAAAAGGAAAATCCGGTATATCGTCATTTGATGAGTGGTGTCTCCTTCATGGTCCCATTTATTGTCGTTGGTGGGTTGCTGATAGCGATCGCGCTCACGATTGGTGGAGAGAAAACGCCTGAAGGCCTCGTCATTCCGGAAGGTTCGATGTGGAAAAACATCGAAGCGATTGGTGGAGCGGCATTCACGTTCATGGTACCGATTCTAGCTGGATTCATCGCTTACAGTATTGCCGATAAACCAGGATTGGCTCCTGGTGTCGTCGGTGGTTATATTGCAGCGGATGGAAGTTTTTACGGAAGCGAAGCCGGAGCTGGTTTTATAGGTGGTATCATTGCTGGTTTCTTAGCGGGTTATGTGGCGTTGTGGATCAAGAAAGTGAAGGTTCCGAAAGCGATTCAACCGATCATGCCGATTATCATCATTCCAGTCATTGCTTCCTTTATCGTCGGTATGGCGTTTATTTACCTGATCGGTGCACCGGTTGCAGCCGTTTTTGAGGGGCTGACCTCATGGCTAGAAGGGATGCAAGGGACAAGCTCGATCTTATTGGCGTTGATCCTTGGCGCGATGATTGCCTTTGATATGGGTGGCCCGGTCAATAAGGTGGCGTTCCTTTTCGGCGCTGCAATGATTGGTGAAGGAAACTATGGCATCATGGGACCGATTGCGGTGGCCATCTGTGTTCCGCCGATCGGCATGGGACTCGCGACTTTCCTCAATAAAAAGAAATATCAAGATACAGAGCGTGAAGCCGGAAAAGCATCCTTCACGATGGGCTTTTTCGGAATTACAGAAGGTGCGATTCCGTTCGCAGCACAGGACCCATTGCGTGTCATCCCTAGTATCATGGTCGGTTCGATGACAGGGTCAGTGATCGCAATGCTCGGGAATGTCGGTGACAGGGTTGCACACGGCGGACCAATCGTTGCGGTGCTCGGTGCAGTCGATAATGTACTCATGTTCTTCGTTGCTGTCATTGTTGGGGTGATTGTGACCGCGTTGATGGTGAACTTGTTGAAAAAAGATGTTCAGGGAGATGTCGAGCAAGAAGGAACACAAACTGAAGGGAGTATTGAGGAACCGTCTGAAAAAAATGAGATCAACAAGCTGACAGATATTACGAATTTGGATCTGATTGATATCAATTTGGCAGGGGCGAGTCGGGATCAAGTCATTGATGAGATGATTGGAAAATTGGATCGAGCAGGCATGCTGTGGTCGAAGGAAGGTTTTAAAGAAGCGATCCTGGCTCGTGAAAAGGAAGGGACGACGGGAATCGGAGATAACATTGCGATCCCGCATGGCAAATCAGATGCCGTGAAACAACCGAGCGTCGTTTTCGGGATCAAAAAGGAGGGAGTGGACTGGAATAGCCTCGACGATACCGAGGCGAAGCTCATTTTCATGATCGCTGTCCCGAAACAAAGTGAAGGGGACGCACATCTGAAAATCCTGCAGATCCTCTCCCGGAAGCTGATGGACGAAAGCTTCAGAGAAAGACTGCTGCAGGTGAACACGAAACAAGAAGCATATCAACTGCTGGAGGAGATTGAATAACAAAAAGGAGGATCTTAGTTTAAGAAGGTCCTCTGCTCTGTTTAAGGTATCAAAGATTCCGTGGACCAATTAGCACATGATGGAATCATCAAAGACTCTCCTCCAAATGGCGTTTAGATAAATGGTATATGATATAGAAAGTGCCAGAAATCGGCACTTTTTTCTTTTCAAAGGGACTTCTCTTTTCCCGCCGGATTCGATGACTATTTTCCTGAATTACATTTAGCGCTAATTTCTCATTAAATTACAAAATTTTATTAAATAGAACAATAACCATTAAAAACATAGGGAGGGGAAAATGTATAGAGAGGCAGAATTAATAAAAGAGATAAGAGGTTTGATCAAGGAGTTTAAGAAAGAACTTCCCGAAAACATAAGAAAATAACTTTTTGATCAAATCATTTTTTTAACTGGGATCCTTTATTAAGAAAAATGAAAGAACCAATAGGAAATACCTATAAATCGTAATGACAAAATAATGCATCTTAGAACAAAAAAATGAAGAAAAATAGGTAATTATCCTCCATCTTACCATGATAAAATGCATGAAAGCGTAATCAATTGGTGGGAAAGGAGGTTTATTTAGTTAATCTTTCAATCAATTCAAATATTGGGAGGAGAAAATGGCTATCAAAAAAAGTTTCATTTGGTTGATTGTTTTCTGTATGATGTTATCGCTTTCCGTATCCATGGTTTGGGCAAACCCTCCGGAAAAAACAGGGAATACCCATAAGGTAATGAAAACATCCATAAGTTCACCTGATGGAAAGGTCAACGTTGATTTTCGTCTGACGGATAAGGGCGAGCCACAATATGAAGTTTCTTATGGTAAGCAAAATTTGATTGAGCCATCCTCATTAGGTTTCCACTTCAAAGATCAAGCCTCAATGAAAAACAACTTCGAAATTATAAATACTTCAGTGAAAAACATCAATGAGAATTGGAAGCCTGTTTGGGGAGAAAAGAAACAAATTAAAAACCACTATAAACAATTGACTGTTCATCTCCAGGAAAAAGACGAACCTAACAGGAAAATGAATATTGAATTTAGAGTATTTGATGATGGTGTCGGTTTCCGTTATGTACTGCCTGAACAGGAAAACCTTGATCAAAACCTTCAGATCACTTCTGAGGATACAGAATTCCGCTTTTCCAACAATAATACTTCTTGGTGGATTCCTAATGACTGGGACAGCTATGAGTATAACTATACTCAAACTCCTTTAAGTGAAGTAGACGAGGTAAGTACACCATTTACGATGAAAACACCGGATGGGCTACATCTTACAATCCATGAAGCAGCTTTGATCGATTATTCAGGTATGGCTTTGAAGGCAGTTGATGGAAAAGAAAACACTTTGAAAAGTTACTTAGCTCCATGGCCTAATAGTGATGTGAAAGTAAAGAAAGAAAATTTACCTGTTGTAACACCATGGAGGACGATACAAATCGGTGAGGATGCCGGCGATCTTGTTGAATCGGATATGATCTTAAACCTTAATGAACCATCTGAGATAGAGGATACATCCTGGATCGAGCCTATGAAATATGTTGGTGTCTGGTGGGAGATGATCAGTGGCAAGTCAACTTGGTCATCAGGAGAAAAACATGGGGCAACGACGGATAACGCCAAAAGGTATATCGATTTTGCCCATGATTATTTAGACACTGAAAATCAAAATATCGGTCTATTAGTCGAGGGATGGAACATAGGCTGGGATGGTAATTGGATTGAAAATGGCGATAAATTCAGTTTTACTGAACCGTACCCTGACTATGATTTAGAGGAAGTTGTCCAATATGCAAAAGATCACAATGTATCTTATATCATGCATAATGAAACATCAGGGGATATTCTGAATTATGAGGAACAAATGGATGGTGCATATGGTTTATATCAACAGCTAGGAATCCACGCCATCAAGAGCGGGTACGTTGCTGATCATGGTATGCATAATCCAGAGGGCCAGAAACACCACGGACAATATATGGTGAATCACTACAATAATGCAGTAAAGAAAGCTGCCGAATACCAAATCATGATAGACACGCATGAACCAATTAAATCCACAGGACTTGAACGTACCTATCCGAACTGGATGAGTCGTGAAGGTGTGATGGGAATGGAATATGCTGCTTTCGGAGATGAAAACAATCCGCCGGAACATGATACGATTGTGCCGTTTACTAGAATGATGGCCGGCCCGATTGATTTTACGCCAGGTATATTTGATGTGGAGATTTCTCATGCGGATACACGGGTACACTCCACACGTGCCAAACAACTAGCACTCTATGTAACGATTTCAACTGGGACTCAAATGGTTGCAGATTTACCAGAAAACTATAAGGATGACAATGGAAATATTTTGCCGGAATTCAAGTTCATTAAAGATGTCCCGGTAACATGGGATGATATTATGGTGCCGAATGCTAAAATTGGTGATTATGCTACGATAGTCCGCCGCAGTGGTCAAGAGTGGTATATCGGAAGCATAACGGATGAAAATGCAAGAGACCTGGATGTACCTCTTGACTTCTTGGAAAACGGAAAAAAATATGTTGCAGAAATTTACTCGGATGGACCGGAAGCAGATTTAGAGACGAATCCTACATCCGTTTCGATTGATAGAGTCCTTGTTGATTCGAAAGATACACTCGTGGCTTCAATGGCAGCAGGGGGTGGACATGCTGTAAGACTCTATCCAGCTGACAAAGAGGAAGCGAAAGAGATTCCTGATTATGAGGCCCCTGCGATAACGATGGAATATACACATGTCCCGGAGACAATCCAATCGAATGATGATTTCAAGGTGAAAGTGGATGTCACCAATGAAGGGAATCTTACAGTAGGTAAACAACTCGCTCTGAAAGTTGACGGTAAAACTGTTGCTGAAAAATCGATCCGTGTGGGACCAGGAGATACGAAGGAAGCAACCTTGAGTTTTGATCAATTGTTTGAAATTGGAGATCATGAAGTCGGCATTGAGGGTCTCGATAATAAGACCATAACCGTGACCGAAAAAGAACCGACCTATGACTATAGCGGGCTTGAAGTCTCAGCAGCTGATCAAACAATCACAGCGAAAGCTACCGTGACGAACTATGGCAGCTATGAAGGAACAGCTGATGTTCCCCTTATTGTAAATGGCGAGGTAGTAGACAGACAGCAAGTAGAGGTCCCTGCAGCACCTGGTGGCGGTACCAAGGAAGTAACCTTCACGTATGAAGTACCGCAAGAGGCAGGGATCTATCAAACAGCGATCGGTGACTCTGAACCCAAATCTGTTGCATTGCCGGTCATTGAAATGGCCGGAACCTGGTTATTCCAAAAAGGAGACGACCTAAGCTGGAAAGATCCAGCCTTTGACGATAGCCAGTGGCAAGAAGTCACGCTTCCATCGAGTTGGGAAGACCACTCTAATTATCACGAAGATTATGTCTTCGGCTGGTACCGAAAGTCCATCGATATCCCAGCCGAATGGGAAGGTCATTCATTGAAAGTGAAACTAGGCAGAATCGATGATGTCGATGCCACCTATTTCAATGGACAAAAGATCGCCCAATCCGGTGAATTTCCGACCGGTGAAGGGGAAGAAGGCATGATCTCTGCGTGGGATTGGGATCGTGAATATGAAATTCCAGCAGAAGAAATCAATTTCGGGGAGAAAAATGTCATTAGTATTCGAGTATTCGATGCCCGAGGTGGCGGTGGCGTATATAGTGGACCGCTTGGCCCGATTGAGGTAATTGAATAATTGGGGAATAATTGGGGACGGTTCTCATGCTTCCTTTTCGAACGGTTCCCCGCACCCAATCAATGTCGAAAAAGAAAAGCGGACTATAGTCTGTCTCCCACCGATTCTTGTCGCAAGTAGGATGTTGAACGATTAGGTTTAACATCTTACTTGCGGCTTTTTTGTCATCGATATGTAAATGATTAGCTCTTTTTAAATAAACAGGAAATAGGTTGTGTTTAACTTGCAAGTATCCAGAAAACCATACAAAATTCGACATCATTTTATAGGGAAACTGGGTAATTAGTTGTATAAAAGTGCATGAGTAGCGAGAAAAATGTAGAATTTTCGATTTTACTGAATGTTTTTAAAGTAGGATAATGGAATATAAACAAATCTTGGACAACACGAATCCACTTTATAAATTAATTTTATTAACTAAGTCATGGGGGTGTGCACGCATATTTGCTTTTCTTCATTACAAACCATGGGAGGTAAACAGTATTGAAGGCAATGAAAGGTTTATTTGTGCTTGTTTTTCTTATGGCTCTTGGCATGATGGGCAGCCATTCCTCTACCGCAAATGCGCAGGATGACGGCCCTTCAGAGTGGAATGGGACTCCCGGAACGATTGAAGTGAATCGGGAACCTGCAAGTGTCAAGACAATCCCTTTCAATAATGAAAGGGCAGCAGTTAAAGGGGATCTAGAAAGTTCTAGATACTATAAGTCTTTGAATGGGGATTGGAAATTCAATTGGTCTGAGAATCCGAATGAACGGCCGAAGGATTTTTACAAAGAAAACTTCAACGATACGGACTGGGCTACCATCCCTGTACCGAGCAATTGGCAGGTACAAGGATACGGGGAAATCATTTATTTGAACCAGCGCCATCCGTGGCAGGGACATGGACGGATCGCGCCGCCTGAGGTACCCGTCGAGCATAATGAAGTGGGATCTTACCGGTATGAGTTCACTGTACCTGGCAACTGGAAGAAGCGGGAGACATTCATTTCGTTCCAGGGCGTGAAGTCCGCATTTTACGTATGGGTGAACGGGGAGAAAGTCGGCTACAGTGAGGACAGCTTCACCCCTGCAGAATTCAACATCACGGATCACCTGAAGCCTGGGAAAAACACCCTTGCCGTTGAAGTGTACCGATGGTCTGACGGTGCATGGCTGGAAAACCAGGACATGATCGATCTAAGCGGGATCTTCCGTGATGTTTACCTCTATTCTACGCCGGACGTCCATCTCAATGATTTTAAAATCGAAACGGATCTGGATGAATCGTATGAAGATGCAACTTTGAAGATCAACGGGGATGTCATCGACTATGCAAAGAAAAGTAGATTGGCAGAGTATAAGATCGAGGCAATGCTTTACGACAAGGATGAACGGGCTGTATTCGATCAACCGTTTGAGATCGATGTTAAAAATGAAAACGCTGTCAGCAAGGAGATTCCTGTAGAAAATCCTCTGAAATGGTCAGCAGAAAAACCGAACCTGTATACATTGGTCTTCAACCTGAAGGATCCTTCCGGAAAAACGATCGAGACCCTCAGTAATAAAGTCGGTTTCAGGGAGATTGAACTCGAAGACGGACAGGTGAAGATCAACGGCGAGGCGATCGTCATCAAAGGGGTGAACCGCCACGAGGTTCATCCTGACACAGGATATGCGTTGACGGAAGAACAATTGATTGAAGATATCAAGCTCATGAAAAAATACAATATCAATGCAGTCCGTACGGGACATTATCCATTCCAACAGAAATTCTATGAGTTGGCGGATGAATATGGGCTTTACATTTTAGACGAAGCAAATAACGAATCCCATGACATGCGGCCGTTCCCAGGGAACAACCCGGACTGGAGCAAAGCGGTCTTCGATCGGATCAAAACGATGGTGGAACGGGACAAGAACCACCCATCCGTCATTTTCTGGTCGATGGGAAATGAAGTAGGTTCAGGGCAAGTATTCAAGGATGCTTCAGAATGGATCAAAGACTATGATCCGACACGCCTGCTCCATTTCCAGCAGGATAATAGTCTTGCAGATTTTACGAGTTACATGTATCCGAGTCTTTCCACGCTCGAAAATCACGGGAAATCCGGCAGTCTGAGCCCGTTGATCATGTGTGAGTATGTCCATGCGATGGGGAACAGCGTCGGGAACATCAAGGAATACTGGGAGCTGATCGACAAGTATCCGAATCTGCAAGGCGGGTTCATCTGGGACTTTGTCGACCAATCGGTGAGGCTGCCGGTTGATGGTGGTGTCGATGGACTGCCGATCCCTGAAAATTATAAAGGAGAAACCTTCTTTTCTTATGGAGGGGACTGGGGAGACTATGCGAATGATGGCATTTTCCTGATGAACGGACTGTTGAATCCGGACCGGACTCCTCAGCCAGAACTCTATGATGTCAAAGCAGTCTATCAAAATATCAAAGTGAAAGAGACCGATCTTGAAAACAACAAGATTGAACTATGGAATGAAAATCTCTTCACGAATCTGAAGGAATTCAATGGCAAATGGACGTTGAAAGCTGGTGGCGAAGTGCTTCAGGAAGGAAAGCTGGATATCGATCTTCCAGGCAGTGAGACAAAGGAAATCACGCTCCCGATCGAAAAGCCGGAGCTGGAACCTGGATCAGAATACTGGATTGACCTCAGTTTTACATTACCAGAGGACACTTCTTGGGCTGAAAAAGGACATGAGGTCGCGCATCATCAATTCAAAATGCCATATGATGCGCCGGAAGCACCCGGATTCGTTACGGACGATATGCCGACGATCGACGTAGATGATCAGGAGGCGTCGGTAAAGGTGACAGGTGAATCCTTTGAAATCACGTTCGACAAGCAACAGGGGACACTCACCTCTTTTGAACATGGAGGTGAAGAATTGTTCAAGCAAGGGCCGATGCCGAACTTCTGGCGTCCACGGAATGACAATGACTTTATGAACGGTATGTTGAGCAGGAACGGACCCTGGCAATATGCGGGACGGGACATGGCCGTTAACGATATTTCAGTACGGGAGATCAGTGACAAGGTCGTCCATATCCAGGTGGATGCTTCCCTCCCTGCAACTGGCGATTCCCAGTACAGGCTCGGCTACTTCATTTACGGAAGCGGGGAAGTGGTCGTCCGGAGCACCGTCAAACCGGACAATTCATTATCCGAGATCCCTGCAGTCGGTATGGAGCTGATGATTCCTGGTCAATTTGAAAACTTGACCTGGTATGGCCGCGGCATGCATGACACCTACTGGGACCGTAAAGAAGGTGCACCTGTGGATGTCTATAACAGTACGGTGGACGAGCAGTTCTTCCAATATCCGCGTCCTCAGGAATCCGGTAATAAAACCGATGTCCGCTGGCTGACCTTGACGAATGATGACGGGACTGGATTGATGGTCGGAGGGTTGCCTCAGTTCGAATTTTCTGCTCTCCATTATGCGGAGGACGACATCGAACAGGCTGCACACCCGTTCGACCTCAAAAAGCTTGAGGACATCGTACTGACCGTCAACCATAGACAAATGGGTGTATGGAACAGCTGGGGCGGCACTGCATTGCCTCAATATATGCTTTACGCCGATCAGACGTATTCATACAACTACACATTGAAGCCGTTCGAGGCTGGCCAGTCTGCGATGGAATTGAGCAAACGGCAGATCGACCTGGAATTGCTGAAGGACATCAAGGTCAATGGGGAATCTCTTGAAAAGTTCCACTCAGATATCACCAACTATAAAAAGACGTTCTCAGCAGCAGTAGAGCAGTCTGTTCCTGAAGTGGAAGTCGTACCAGCACGGGAGGACCTCGTCATCGAGATCGAAGAAGCTGAACAGCTGCCTGGCGAAACGAAAATCCATGTATCGACTGCTGATGGATTTTTGACTGAAACCTATACGATCGAGTTCGAACCAGTCTCCTATCTCCATCTGAGTGATATCAACTGGGAGTCTGCGACGACCGGATGGGGCACGGTCAATAAAGACCAATCTGTCGCTGGCCCTAAGATCACGCTGATGGGCGAAGATGGACCTGCCATCTATGATAAAGGACTCGGAATCCATGCGAATTCAGAAATCGTCTATGACCTTTCGCAATGGGATTTCGATTTGTTTGAAACCTATGTCGGCGTCGAGCAGCACGCTGACCGGGATGGACGCTTCTTCCAATTCGAAGTGTGGCTCGATGGCGAGAAAGTGTATGAGACTGAAAGGATGAAACGGAGCACACCGGCAAAATTCATCAGCCTGGATATCCGCGGAAAAGAAGAGCTGAAGCTGGTCATGAAGGAAGCTGGGGACGGCATCGGGCATGGTCATGGTGCCTGGGCAGATGCGAAATTGACGGTTGAAGGACAGGAGACAGAAGCAACGTTGGAAAGAGCCAGCCTGGAATTATCGCCTGTCGAAATCAAACCAGGGGAATTGACGGAGATGATCGTCACCGGAAAAATGAGTGACGGAAACTCTCTGGACCTTGCTGATGCGACCGTGGAATACTTCAGCAGCCAGCCTGAACTGGTGAGTTTCGATACCCAGTATGAAAACAAACTTTTATATTTGGAAACGGATGTAGGCGATGTTGAATCGATTGATGTGTGGGCAGAAGTGACGGTAGATGGTAAGACGGTGAAAACCGATACAGCCCAGCTCAACATCATCAATTGAGCCTGAAATGTGAGGGGCTGTGCCATAAGTCAGCCCCGACCTTAACTAAGGAGAATTGATTTTTAAGACGGAATCTTTCTGGGAGGATAAGATGAGGAAAAAATCTTTTTCGAATTTCTTTTCAATCTTTTTATGTTTCAGTTTGTTGATCCCGATGTTCTCAAGCGGACAGGATGCTGCAGCTGAGGAAGACACCGGGGCGGATTTCTTCACCTCTTTTGAAGAAGGCGATCCCCAATTGACGTGGGAAAATACGGTTGAAATCGATCCTTCAGGGGACGAAAAGTCCTCAGGAGTGAGTGGGTACGTCCCTTACGATACGATCCAGGGAGATATCACGGACCAGGTGGAGGAAGTGACAGCAAGTGCAAGCAATCCGCCGAATGAAATCGAAGCCAACTTGATCGACCGGAGCGCCCAAACAAAATGGCTTGCTTTCGAACCGACGGCCTGGCTTCAATTCAAGTTCCCTGAGCCAGTCAATATCGTGAAATATGCCTTCACTTCAGCAAATGATGCACAGGGAAGGGATCCGAAGAACTGGAAACTTTATGGCTCAAACGACGGTGAAGATTGGACAGAAATCGACAGCAGATCCAATGAAAGCTATGAGGAGCGTTTTGAGCGCAAAATCTATGAATTCGAGAATGAAGACAGCTATACCCATTACAAATTCGATATCACGGAAAATGCAGGCGATGACCTTACACAGTTGGCAGAGATCGCCTTATCGAACGGAATCGATGCTCCGCCGCCAGAAACTTCTGATCATATGACGACGGAACTGGGAGAGGGACCGTCGAACAGTTACACTGGAAAGACGAACGTCGGATGGACAGGGAAGAAAGCGTTGACGTATGAAGGAAAGCATGAAGCGGATGGACGGGCTAATTCCTACAATAAAATCGTCGATGTCAATATCAAGGTGGAACCCGAAACCGTCCTTTCCTATGCAATCCATCCACAATTCGCTGATAAGGATCATCTCGATTATTCGAGTACGTATGTAGCTGTCGATCTTGCTTTTACAGATGGTACATATCTGAGCGAGCTCGAAGCACGCGATCAGCACGGCGTAAAATTGAACCCGCAGGCGCAGGGTGAGTCGAAAACCCTTTATTCGAACCAGTGGAATGTCAAACGTGCTTCCATCGGGGAAGTGGCAGAAGGGAAGACGATCGACCGGATTCTTGTTGCTTATGATAAAGGTGAAGGACCTGGTGTTTTCAAAGGATCGATCGACGATATCAAAATCGATGACAATCCTGAGCAAGAGACCTATGAAAGCCCTGTGGATCATGTCAATATCCTGCGCGGGACGAATTCCAATTCGACTTTTTCAAGAGGGAACAATTTTCCTGCTGTAGCGGTGCCCCACGGGTTCAACTTCTGGGCACCGGTGACCAATGCAGGCTCGACAAGCTGGCTTTATAGCTACCAGCAATCGAACAACGACGATAATCTGCCGGAAATCCAGTCATTTTCATTGAGTCATGAAACAAGTCCATGGATGGGGGACCGTCAGACGTTCCAGGTGATGCCTTCTGCTTCGACGGCGGATGAGCCATCAGCGGATCGTAAAGAACGGGCCCTCGCGTTCAAGCATGAGAATGAAATCGCAAAACCCCATTATTATGGCGTGACGTTTGAAAATGGGATCAAGACTGAGATGACACCGACAAATCGAGCAGCCATGTTCAAGTTTACGTTTACGGGAGACACATCGAACCTGATCTTCGACAATGTGAACAATAATGGCGGACTAACGCTCGACCCGGATAATCAGAGCCTTTCTGGTTTCACTGATGTCCGGAGCGGCCTTTCTGCTGGGGCGACAAGGATGTTCGTCTATGCAGAGTTTAATGAGCCGGTCATCGATAGCGGGAAATTGACGGGTGAGGGCAGAGATAATGTATCCGGCTTTTACCGTTTTGATACATCCGGTGACGATAAAACCGTAACGATGAAAATCGCGACGTCATTGCTGAGTGTCGATCAGGCTAAAAAGAACCTGGAACAGGATATTAAAGAAGATGACCAATTTGAAGATCTGAAGGCACGTGCCGGAGAACTTTGGAATGACAAACTGGGCATCATCGAAGTGGAAGGTGCAAGTGAAGAGGAGCTTGTAACGCTTTATTCCAATATGTATCGTCTCTTCTTGTATCCGAATATCGGGTATGAAAACACAGGGACTAACGAGGATCCGGAATACAAGTATGCCAGTCCTTTTTCAGAACCAGTCGGTGAAAACACACCTACAGAAACTGGGGCCAAGATCGTTGAAGGAAAACCTTACATCAACAACGGGTTCTGGGATACGTATCGGACTTCCTGGCCTGCTTATACTTTGTTCACCCCGACACAGGCAGGTGAAATGATCGATGGGTTCGTCCAGCAGTATAAAGATGGTGGCTGGATCTCCAGATGGTCATCTCCTGGTTATGCCAATTTGATGGTCGGGACGAGCTCAGATGTCGCTTTTGCAGATGCGTATTTAAAGGGTGTCCGTAATTTTGACGTCGAGGCATTCTATGATTCTGCACTGAAAAATGCGGCGGTCGCCAGTGAGGATGCGAGCGTCGGCCGGAAAGGATTGGCGACATCGATATTCGATGGGTATACGAGCAACACGACAGGTGAGGGCATGTCGTGGGCGATGGATGGGTATATCAATGATTTCGCGATTGCAAATATGGCAAACGCCCTTTCTGATAAAGATCCATCAAATGAGCAATTGAAGACCGATCACGAATACTATATCAACCGGGCGAAGAATTACGTGAACATGTTCAACCCGGAAGTCGGATTCTTCATGGGGAAAGAGCCGACTGGAGAATGGCGTTCGACGCCTGAAGCCTATGACCCTGAAGAATGGGGAGGCGATTATACGGAAACGAACGCCTGGAACATGGCTTTCCATGTCCCTCAGGATGGACAAGGGCTCGCCAATCTCTATGGCGGAAAAGATGAATTAGCTGACAAGCTTGATGAGTTCTTCTCTACTCCTGAAACGGCACTTCATCCTGGTCATTACGGTGGAGTCATCCATGAAATGCGTGAGGCGAGAGATGTAAGGATGGGTATGTACGGGCACAGCAATCAGCCTTCCCACCACATTCCGTATATGTATAATTACGTAAGCCAACCGTGGAAGACACAGGAAAAGGTACGTGAAGTCCTGTCACGACTTTATCTCGGCAGTGAAATCGGACAGGGTTATCCTGGCGATGAGGATAACGGAGAAATGTCGGCATGGTACCTCTTCAGCGCCGCCGGATTCTATCCGCTTCAAATGGGGCTTCCGGAATATGCGATCGGTGCACCTTACTTTGAGAAAATGACGATCCATCTTGAAAATGGAGAAGACATCGTCATCCGGGCACCGGAAGTAAGCGATAAAAACAAATATGTGCAAAGCCTGAAAGTGAATGGCAAGCCATATGATAAGCTCTCCATCCCACATGACGTCCTTGCCGAAGGCGCAACTTTGGATTTCGAGATGGGGCCGGAACCGTCTGAGTGGGGAACGTCGCATGATGCACTGCCAGAATCGATCACAGACACTTCCACCGACGGTTCAACGCTGCTTCCGGATCCGATGGAAGATCTGACCGATCATGCGGATGGTACGTCGATCCACAGTGATCAAGGCGTAGCAAAGTCGCTGTTCGACAATTCCTCTCGTACGAGTCTGACTTTCGAGAGCAAGCAGCCATGGATCCAGTATCATTTTGAGGATCAGTCTGAAAAAGCGCTCATGTACACACTTACTTCCGGTGAGGACAAAGAGCAGGATCCGAAAAGCTGGGTGCTGATCGGATCGAACGATGGAAGCGACTGGACCATCCTTGATGAACGGAAGGATGAAGACTTCAAATGGCGAAAATTCACCAAACCATTTGAAATCAAAAACCCTGGTGAATATGCGTATTACCGCTTGATCATCAAGGATAACCAGGGAGCTTCTTCTACTTCAGTGGCGGAGATTGAACTTCTCGGTTTCGATGATATCGATGAAACGTTCCAGGAATTCGAAGGAATCTATCAATCGTTCGTTGAGGAAGGCAAGATTGAAGGTCCATTGAAAAAGCAGCTTGACGAGAAACTAAAGCAGATCGGGAAACATCTTGAAAAAGAAAACTTCGATCAAGCAGCCAAGCATTCCGAAGATTTCTTGAAGCTGATGAACAAGAAAAAGCCGGGCCATATCACCAGGGATGCGAAAGAACAATTGAATGCAGAAGGCAATGCCTTGATCGAATCAATCACCCGGTATGGTAAAAGCGGACAACCAGGAGATTGGGCTTATGAAGGAGAAATTCCACAAGTCCCGGTCTTCGAGCTTTCGAATCTGAAAACGGGTCAGGTTGATCCTGGGGAAGATGCCACCATCTCGGCTGACGTCTCTAATATCGGTTCGATGGAAGGTGAAAAACAACTCGATTTTTATTTTGACGGTGAACTGGTCGAATCGGAGACGGTCCAGCTTGAAGCAGGTGATAGTGAAACGGTATCCTTTACGGTTCAAGATGTGGAGCTCGGTATCCATGAGGTGAAACTGAATGATCTGACCGGGACGCTGAAAGCCTTGTACCGTGATGAACCCGTCTTGTCCTTGAAATTCGATGAAGAGAATGATGGTACTGTAAAAGATCATTCGCCATATGGACTTGACGGTGAACTATCAGGAAATACCGCTTTCGTAGATGGAAAGTTCGGCAAAGCTCTCCAACTGGATGGTGGCTGGATTGAGGTCCCATCCGATGAGCTCCTGAATGGCGGCGATGAACTGACGATTGGCCTGTGGGTCAATCTTGAAGACCCGGAGTCTGATCAAAAAATCATCGGCAAGACGAATATCGGTGATGGGTATGTGCTTGGCGTCAATAAAGGCCTTTATCCGGAAATCTGGGCTGAGAATGGACGCTATTCCTTCAATCAAGGTGAGATTCCAGCTGGAGAATGGGCACATTTAGCGATGACCTGGAAAAAGGATGGACGGATCATCGGTTATCTGAATGGAAAAGAAGTCGCCAATGTACCAGCTGGACCAACTTCGATCAAGCCGAATGACAACCCATTGATCATAGGCGGCGCACCATGGAACCCTGAGGGGCTCCAGATGAAAGGCCTGGTCGATGAAGTGAATGTTTATAAAGAAGCATTGACTGCCGAACAGATCGAAAAATTAAATAAAGAAAATACGATTAAATAGATTGATAGGCTGCCACAGCAGATTTTGCTGTGGTAGTTTTTTTGGGGACGGTTCTGGTGCTTCCACCCAGTCATTTTCTGTATTTTGAGATAATTTGTGCTAAACTAGTAGAAACAACAATCGGGTGGAATGCACAATGCGTAAGATGATCGTCAGTGTTTTCATAGTCCTTTTTGTAACCGCTTTCTCTTTCTTCGTCTATTTTTCTATCAAATCCTTCAATATCGAGTCGACTCAGGCTCAAGAACCGTACACCAAACCAAACTATCACCTCGTATTGATACCAGAAGAAATCAACAATGATTATTGGAAACTAGTTGAAAAGGGTGCCCGTTCAGCAGCGGAAAAACTAGGTGTGACACTTGAGTATGCCGGTCCGAAGCAGGCAAATCTGGAAGAGCATATGACGACCATTGAAATGGCCGCAGCTGCAAAGGTCGATGGCATCATGACGCAAGGATTGAGTGAAGAGCAATTCACGCCATTGATCAATAGCGCAATCCAAAAAGGCATTCCGGTCATCACTGTTGATACGGACGCACCGAAAAGCGATCGGCTCGCTTACATAGGTACGGATAATTATTACGCCGGTCTGCTGGCTGGTAAAGCCCTGTTGGCCGACACGGAAGGGGAAGTCAACGTCGCCATAATAACTGGTAGATTCGACGCGGCCCATCAAAAACTGCGGGTCCAGGGCTTTAAAGATGCGATCAAGGAACAGGAACGCGTAAAAGTGACTACGATTGAAGATTCCCATATTACACGGATCCAGGCAGCTGAAAAAACGTATAAGATCTTGCAGGAATATCCAGAAGTGACAGCCTTTTACGGGACAAGCGCGCTTGATGCGATCGGAATTTCACAAGTCCTGGAGCAGATGGGGAAGACGGACGATGTCTATGTAATCGGCTTCGATATCTTGCCTGAAACGATCAAGCTGCTACAGACCGGGAAGATTGAAGCCACGGTGATTCAAAAACCATACGAAATGGGATATAAATCAGTTGAGACGATGGTCAAGATTTTAGAGGGGAAGACCATCGATGAAATCAACCATACGGAAACAAGGGTGATCCATAAAGAGGATTTGCCGTTACAGGAAAATGAAATACTCGAGGTCATTGAGAAATGATCCGGATCAGAACGAAGATCATGATATTCGTCACCGTCCTCGTCCTTTTAGTGAATGGTGTGACATTCTACCTTTACCATAGCAGCCAGCAGACGATCGATCAGTACCATGACAGCTTCGAACGGTTCATCATCCTGAATCAGATTTCGAAGCAGACGACCGAGGTCTATGAATCGGTCAATGCGTATGTCATCGAAAAATCCCCTCGTTATTTGGATGACTATCATAGGCTGCGTGATCAATTGGTCGATGAAAAGGAGAAACTGATCGGCAAGGTGGAAAATAAAGATAACTATCCGACTGTTACCAATTACTACAACATGATCGAGAGTTTTTTAGAAGAGTGTGAACGTACGATCGAGGCGTTTCAAAAGGAAGATCTGAATCAGTATTCGTTTCATTTGAATGAAGCCTCGAAGGTATCCCGTTTTATACAGGAAACGACATTAAGCCTCCTGAACAGTGAATTGACAAGCTACCGTGCTTTTTATCACGCGATGGAACAGAAAAACCTTTATCTCCAGGCGATGGGGATCTCCTTGTTCGTCACGACGATCTTCTTGAGCCTGTTGACCGCCCTTTGGTTTTCGCGGGGGATCACAAGACCGATCAGCCTTCTTTCTTCATCTGCCAGGAAAATATCGAAAGGGGACTTTTCCGGTGAAGATGTGGAAGTACGGACGAATGATGAGATGAAACTGTTGGCTGGAACATTCAATAGGATGAGGAGGAACATCCGCGAGTTGATCAAGGAAATCAAAGATCAGTCAGAACTTGATCGATTACTGAAGGAAATGGAATTGAAGAGTCTGCAGAGCCAGATCAACCCTCATTTCCTTTTCAACACATTGAACACGATTTCAAGAATGGCCTACCTGGAAGGTTCCGAAAAAACGAGTGATCTGATCAGCTCCGTTTCAGCATTGCTCCGATACAATCTGGGTAATCTCGATAAACCGACGACCTTACGAGAGGAAGTCCGGATCGTAAAAGAATACTTTTTCATCCAGCAGACTAGGTTCGGAGATCGGGTCACATTCAATACAGACATCGATGATACGTGCCTGGATATTGAAATCCCTATATTAACCCTTCAGCCTATTGTGGAAAATGCGTTCATCCACGGAATCGAGTCATATGAGAGCGATGCAGAAATCAAGCTTTGTGTATACGAGGAAAAAGGACAGGTGATGATTGAGGTCCACGATAATGGCGTGGGGATGGATGAAGATGTAAAAGAACGATTGCTCCAAAAAGAGGACGATGGAAAGCCGGAACTCCGATCGCAGGGCCACTCGACCGGAATCGGGATGAAGAACGTAGTCAAACGGCTGGAGCTATTTTACAAGAATAAGAGCGAGATCCAGATCGAATCGGCGGTCAATCAAGGGACGATGATCAGAATTGCAATACCATGTACGGTGGAAAAAAGGGGAGACGATCAATATGTTGCGTATTATGGTAGTTGATGATGAGCGGATTGAACGGGAAGCATTGAAGATGATGATCAGCAGAGAGATAGAAGAGGCTGAGATTGTTGCCGAGGCTGGGAACGGGCGACAGGCGATCGAAATGGCAAAAGCAGAGAACCCCGATGTTATTTTGATGGATATAAAAATGCCAGGAGTCGATGGCGTAGAGGCAGTGAAGGAAATCAAAAGGGAGTCGCCCGATATCCGTTTCATCATGGTTTCCGCATTCGATACGTTCGAGTACGCCAAAAAAGTGATGCAGCAGGGCGTTAAAGAGTATTTGCTGAAACCGAGCAAAAAGGATGAAGTCATCGAAGCCATCCGTCGCGTCCAGATGGAAATGGATCAAGAACTCAAAGAGTTGGAAGATAAACGTCAACTCGAGCGGAAGTTCAACAAGGCCCTCGATTTTATGCAATCCGAATGGGCGGTTTCTTTACTCGTCGATCATGTCCAGGAATTGGATTTGAAGGAATGGGGAGAGCTTCTGGATGTCAACTTCAAATGCGGTTATGCCATCGTAGTTGAGAAGACCAGCCAGGAGGTGGATCGGATGGCATGGCAGGATTGGCTGAAGGATCATGTCAACATGCATTCCGCTGATTCGATCCTTCTAAGTCCGAATCATGAAGAGAAATTGCCCCTCTTTTCTCTGACGGATCAAATTGAAGGTAAGGATAAGAACGAATTCAAAACGTACATCCTTCCCTTCATAAGGAATTTGATCCACCAGTGTGAAAGGAGCTTCGGCTTTAAACCGCATGTCGGGATCGGTTTACCCTATCGGTCTGTCCATCAGCTCAGCAGATCCTACTATGAAGCACTACATGCATTGGAGAGCATTCAATCGGATGAACATGTGACCTATAAGTTTTGGTCTGAAGAAAGTGAAAGTAAGGGTGGGGCCGTAGCCGCTTTCCAGAAAGAAAAGGATCTGTTGGAAAGCATCAAGAGTGGAGACGTGACAAGTGCCCTTCAAAAGTTTGAGTTCTATCTGAAGGAGCTATCGAATGAGGATGCGCTGGATTTGAACCGATCAGTGTCTTCTTTGAATGAGTTTTTCATCATTGCAACCCGGATGATCAACAACTTAGGAATTCCTATGGATCGGTTCATCCCGTATGACCGGAACTCCTCCTCTCAACAGCTTGAGGAGAAGAGTACACATTTATTAAGGGTGATTGTTGAAAAAGTGCAAACATGGAGGATGGTCCAGGCGAAAGGCAAACTCGAAAGCGCGAAGGAGTACATTGAAAAGCACTATTCTGAACCGTTGACGCTTGAAATGGTAGCGAGTCACGTCGAACTAAGTCCGTACTATCTAAGCAAGCTGTTTAAAGAGAAAAAAGGGATCACGTTCATTGATTTCTTGACTAACGTACGGATTGAAAAGGCGAAGGAGTATATGCTTGATCCGGAAATCAGTGTAAAAGAAGTATGCTTCAAAGTCGGTTATAAAGATCCCAATTACTTCAGCAGGGTATTCAAAAAGATTGTCGGTCAAAGCCCGAAACAATACCGTGCCGTATTACAGCCGTCGTGATAATATTTTACCGGACACCAGATCCCTTATTTTCCCGAAAACAGCATTTTTTTCAAAAATAGAGGACACCAGAGACGTTATCGGCCGAAAAATCGAGTTTTAGTACCTCCAAAAACAAGAATAGCGGCACAGATGTCCTCTAATTTTTCCAATTCGCCCTATTTGTCACAGATAACGGCACAGTTGTCCACTAATTTCAATGGTGGTCATGTAGGAGGACCTAGCCTTATTCGGGTCCTCTTTTTTATGTCGAATGGACTATGAAACAATCAATCAAGGAAGTTAATCCCTTATTTTGACACAGGAGTATTTTCCTGTTTTTTGAAATTGGCAAAATAGAAAGAGGGATTCTAGTATTTTATCGAAAATTAGACATTAAAGACGAATCAGGTCTGTATACTTTATTAATTAATTTAATAAAGTAATTCGCGGCCTTTCAAGTCTAAACTACTTTTTAAAAGGAGGATGTTACCTTGAGGAAGTTTAGGAGGTATTTTTTCTTGATGTTGTCGTTTTTGCTGATTTTCAGTGGATTGAATGGACAAGCTCTTGCAGAAGCGGGGGAAGAGGATCCCGAATGGAACAACAATCCTGAAACCTTCCAGGTGAACAGGGAGCCGGCTCATGCCACGTTGATGCCGTACAAGGATGTGAAATCCGCTCTGAAAGGAGACCGGACGAAATCGACCCATTACAAAACATTGAATGGGAAATGGCGTTTCCATTGGGCGAAGAATCCGGATGAACGGCCAGTGGATTTTTATGAAGAAGATTATGATGTAACCGGGTGGGATAAGATTGAAGTCCCAAGCAATTGGCAGCTTGAAGGCTACGATTACCCGATCTATACGAACATCACGTACCCCTGGACAGGGTATGAGCAACCAGAACCTCCTAAAGCACCGACTCTCTACAATCCAGTCGGTTCATACAAAAGAACGTTTACGGTCCCTGGAAATTGGAATGGTGAGAAAGTCTATATCTCGTTCCAGGGTGTCGAATCCGCCTTTTACGTGTGGGTGAACGGAAAGAAGGTAGGCTACAGTGAGGATAGCTATACTCCTGCTGAGTTCGACATTACCAAGTATTTGAAAAAAGGGAAAAACACGATCGCGGTAGAGGTCTACCGGTGGTCTGACGGCAGCTGGCTCGAGGATCAGGATTTCGTTCGTTTGAGCGGAATTTTCCGGGATGTCTATCTCTATTCGACACCACAGGTCCACATGCGCGATTTCGCTGTGAAGACGGACCTTGACGAGTCCTATGAAAATGCCACCTTGAATACGGAAGTGATCGTAACGAATAACGGCAATCAGACGGATGAACTGTATACGATCGAAGGGACGTTGTATGATGCTGATCAGAAAAAGGTGAGTGAAAGCCCAGTCGAAATGCAGATTGATTTCGATGGGAAAAGTGAAGTGACCGTTGACAAGGACCAGCTTTTCAAAGATCCATTGAAATGGTCGGCGGAACATCCGAATTTATACACCTTTGTCCTGGCACTGAAAGATAAAAACGGGAAGATCGTTGAAACGATGAGTACGAAGGTCGGTTTCCGTGAATTTGAACTGAAGGATGGGCAGATGCTCATCAATGGGAAGCCGATTATATTGAAAGGTGTGAACCGCCACGAAACAGACCCGGATAGTGGAAGGGCGGTCACCGAAGAGTCGATGATAAAAGATATCAAACTGATGAAAAAATTCAATATTAATGCGGTTCGTACGTCCCACTACCCGAACCAGCCGAGGTGGTATGAACTGGCGGACGAATACGGTCTCTATCTCATTGATGAAACGAACCTGGAGTCGCATGGAGCAAGAGGCCAGCTTCCAGCGAGCGATCCTCAGTGGCTGCCTGCATCGATGGACCGCTTGAAAAGCATGGTGGAACGGGACAAGAACCATCCGTCGATCCTTTTCTGGTCGCTTGGAAATGAAGCCGGAAGCGGAAATACGTTCAAGGAGATGGCGGATTGGGTTCATGAAAAAGACCCGACGAGACTTGTCCATTATGAAGGAGACAACCGCTGGACTGATGTGGAAAGCCACATGTATCCGAGTGTAGAGGGTGTTGAAAACTGGGCGCAGACCCATCCGGAACGACCGTATATCCTTTGTGAATACGCTCATGCGATGGGGAACAGTGTCGGGAACCTGTACCAATACTGGGATGTCATCGACAAGTACGATAACTTGCAGGGTGGATTCATCTGGGACTGGGTCGACCAGGGATTAAGGTGGCCGACGCCTACGAAAAAACTGGTATTTGATGAGAGTAGCACGGAATTGAGCGGCGAATTATTAGGAGAGGTTGTCGAAGGGCATAGCGGTGATGCGATCGACGGTTATGTGACCCTGCCAAATGAAAGCGCTTTAGACATTACAGGCAAAGCATTGACCTTGGAAGCATGGGTGAAGCCTGAGCCGACCAATGGACACAGCCCATTCATCGCAAAAGGGGATACCCAATATGCAATCAAACAAAATGGCGATCAGCTCGAATTTTTCGTATATGATCAGAACAATTCCTGGGTGACCGTGGAAGCGCAGATCCCGGAAGACTGGAACGGCAACTGGCACCATGTAGCAGGTGTATATGACGGACAATCCTTGAAGCTGTATGCTGACGATGAAATGCTTGCGGAAAAGGAATTCAGCGGCGAAATCAAGAGTAATTCCTATCCGGTCAATATTGGACGGAATGCAGAAAAAGGCCGTACGACGAATGCCGTGATCGACCAGGTACGCATCTACGACCGTGCTCTGACGATTGATGAATTGAAGGATGAAGACCGATCTCCTGGAGAAGGAACAGTCCTTTGGATGGATTTTGACAACATGAAGGAAGAAGAGTATGAGCAAAAAGAATATTTCGCTTATGGCGGGGATTGGGGAGACAATCCGAACGATGGAAACTTCCTTGATAACGGCCTCGTATTCCCTGACCGTGAAGTGCAGCCAGAGCTTTGGGAAGTGAAGAAAGTCTATCAAAATATCGAAATGGAAGATGTCGATCTGGTCAATGGGAAGATGTCCATCAAAAATGAGCATCTCTTCACGAACATAGACGCATTTGATGCCGAATGGGAACTGAAAGCGGACGATAAAGTGATTGATAGTGGGAAACTAAAAGATCTGGATATCAAACCAGAGGAAACAAAGACAGTGGACGTTCCATTCAAGCAGCCGGAACTTCAAGAAGGTGTCGAGTACTGGTTGAATGTCAGCTTCAGCCTTCCGGAAGCGACTTCATGGGCACCGAAAGGGCATCTCGTGGCAACCGAACAGTTCAAAGTTCCATTCGATGTACCTGAACGGGAAGCAGAAGACATTTCTGACATGGACGACATTGAGGTAGATGAAAATGATGAAAGTGTCAGTGTACAAGGTACCGATTTTGAAGTGACCTTCGATAAAGTGGAAGGAACGATATCAAGCTTTAACTTTGAAGATACAGAGCTATTGAAGTCAGGACCTGAGCCGGACTTCTGGAGAGCACCGAACGATAATGACAAAGGAAACGGAATGCCATCGAGAACGGGGACATGGCGTGATGCCGGAAGCGACCGTGAAATTACGGATGTTTCTGTTGAAAAATTAGGATCAAAGGCCGTCCGGATCGATGTGAACGCTCTTTTACCGACGACGGATGAGTCCGACTATAAAGCTTCCTACATCGTTTATGGATCTGGAGAGGTCGTCGTGAAGAATACATTGATGCCTGGTAGCGGCCTGCCTGAAATTCCTGCATTCGGCATGGAGCTTACGTTGCCAGAAGAATTCGAAGCAATGACGTGGTATGGTAGAGGACCTCATGAAAACTATTGGGATCGTAAAACTGGGGCAGATGTCGGACTGTATGAAAGCACAGTGGATGATCAATTCATCCCGTACCTCGAACCACAGGAAACGGGCAATAAGGCGGATGTCCGCTGGGTGACCTTCACGAACAAGAACGGAGTCGGGCTGATGGCTACAGGTGATCCACTGCTTGAAGTAGGCGCTCTCCATTATACGGAGGAAGACCTGGAGTCAGCGAGCCATCCGTACAAACTGGAGAGAAGGGATGATATTACTGTCAGCCTCGATTACAGGCAGATGGGAGTCGGCGGTGACAACAGCTGGGGTGCAAGGCCGCATCCTGAATTCACGCTGTATCCGAATAAGCCGTACTCCTACAGCTACCGACTGAACCCGATTTCTAAAAAGGACTCGGCAATGGACTTGAGCAAACGGGTGATCACAGATGAACTGGTCAAAGGCATCGACATCAACGGGAAGCCTTTAGATGATTTCAATGCTGAAATTACGGATTATGAGCTGGATTATTTAGAAGGAACGATTTCTGAAGTTCCAGAAGTCCAGGTCACACCTGTCAAGGAGAATGTTGAGATCGAAATCAATGAGGCTGATGGTTTGCCAGGGACCACAACCATTACGGCAAGATCTGCAGATGGACTGTTGGAGAAAACCTATACGATTGATTTCAACCTTGTCCCGCATCTTTATTTGAGTGATACTGACTGGGAAAGTGCGCAGGCAGGATGGGGTTCTGTGAACAAAGACAAATCGGTCGATGGCAACCCGATCACTTTGAAAACGGACGATGGGGAACAGATCTTTGAAAAAGGGATCGGTACCCATGCCAATTCGGAAATCGTCTATGATATCGAAGGAAAAGGGTACAAGTTTTTCGAAGCGATGGTCGGCGTCGATCAAGAAATGAAAGGCAGGACTTTAGCGTCGATCACCTTTGAAGTTTATCTTGATGGTGAAAAGGCGTATGACAGCGGGTTGATGAATATCGATACGCCAGCAAAAGCAGTGAGAATCGATCTTGAAGATGCAAATGAGCTGAAGCTGGTTGTAACGGATGCTGGTGATAACAATTCTGAGGATCATGCAGATTGGGCAGATGCAAAATTCACCACTGAATAAAAGGAATTGGGCTGACTGATGAGAGTCGGCCCTTTTTATGGTTCTAGCGCTTTTGAGAATGTCGTGATTCTTTAAGATCGTGTCGCGATAAATTACGATCATGTCGTGATTTTTTCTTGTTTTGTCGTGATATTTATTGGTTTGGGTCGCAATAATTCCGGATCATGTCGTGATTCGACACACAATCTCAGAGTCTATCGTGACCCTATGACAAAATAATGAAGATAATAGCAAAATAGTGCAGGGATTTCTGACTCTCTCATTCTGTATTAGGTGATAAGCTTGGATTGTTAGCGTTTACATTTTAATTCGAATAAGGGGGAACTGTTGGAAATGAAAGCGAAAAAACTGAAATTCATATCCTTATTGCTTGTCCTTGCGATGGTTTTAGCGGCATGTAATTCAGATTCCAGTTCAGGAGATGGAAAAAGCGACAAAGATGCTAAACTTGATATCTTCAGCTGGTGGACCGGAGCCGGTGAAGAAGATGGCTTGAACGCGTTGATCGAACTTTTCAAAGAGAAACATCCTGATGTGGAAGTGGAAAATGCAGCGGTGGCAGGTGGAGCTGGTACAAATGCGAAAGCCGTACTCGCGAGCCGTATGCAAGGGGATGATCCTCCAGCAACTTTCCAGGTCCATGGCGGAGCAGAACTGAATGAAGGTTGGGTAGCAGCTGGAAAAATGGAACCGCTGAATGACCTTTATGATGAAGAGGGCTGGAACGATAAGTTTCCTCAGGATTTGATCGATATGGTAAGTAAAGACGGAAACATCTACTCAGTTCCAGTAAATATCCACCGCGGAAATGTCATCTGGTATAATACGAAAGTTTTTGAGGAAAATGGCATCGAGGTTCCGACGACATTTGATGAATGGTTTGCGGCTGCAGACAAGTTGAAAGAAGCAGGAATCACACCACTTGCACTTGGCGACAAGGAACCGTGGACAGCTACTCAAGTTTTTGAAACGACTTTATTAGGTACACTCGGTCCAGAAGGCTATAACAAACTATTCACTGGTGAGCTTTCTTTTACAGACGCGAAGGTAAAAGAAGCTGCTGAAACATTCAAAAAGATGCTTTCTTATATCAACGAGGACCATAGCTCACGTAACTGGCAGGATGCCTCCCAATTGGTTGCGGAAGGTGAAGCGGCAATGAATGTGATGGGTGACTGGGCAAAAGGCTACTTCGTCAATGACCTGAACCTGAAAGTTGAGGAAGATTTCGGATGGACTGAAACACCAGAAACAGAAGGTGAATTCATGGTCATCACGGATACGTTCGGTTTGCCGAAAGGCGTGTCAAACCCTGATGATGTGAAAAAATTCTTGTCAGTTCTCGGTTCTGTTGAAGGTCAGGATGTCTTCAATCCGTTGAAAGGATCGATCCCTGCCCGTACGGATGCGGATGTATCCAAGTATGATGCATACGGACAAGAAACAATCGAAGAATTCAAACAAGCTTCTCTAGTACCAAGTCTTGCTCACGGATCTGCTGCTCCTGAAGGTTTCTTGACCAAAGTGAACCAGGCTGTAAACATTTTTGTGACACAACAAGATGTTGATCAGTTCATTGCTTCTCTTGATCAAGCCTCAAGTGAATTGAAGTAACAGTGAAATCAGAAGGGGAGGAGGTTATTCTCTTCCTCTTTTTCCACTTAAAGCAAGTACAAATCCTTTCTTCAGTAGAAAGGCAATTATGGCTCTACCCACGCTAAAGCTTCGGCCACGCCAAGTTTTCTTTAATGTAGGATTCCATTCAAAAGGAGGTTAAGGCATGGATCCGGTTCGATCATCAGTGAAACATACATCACCAGAATTGAAAGTCGCAACAAAAAGAAAGAAAAAAGTCCTGACGAAAGATCATCTGTTGGCAATCGGGTTTCTAACACCGTCCCTGATCTTGATCGCGGTTTTCGTATACGGGTTCATCGGATGGACAGGTTACGTATCGTTGAGTAATTGGAATAGTCTCGTCCCTGATTTTTCCTTTGCTGGACTTCAAAACTATATCTATCTGTTCCAGGATTTCCGTTTTCAGGCAGACTTGCGGAACACGTTGTTTTTTACGATTCTGTTCATCTTGGCGGTCATCATCATCGGAGTGGTCCTTGCGATCTTGTTGGATCAGAAAATCAGGCAAGAATCTTTATTCCGTAACATTTTCTTCTTTCCGATGGCCTTATCGTTCGTCGTGACAGGTGTTGTCTGGCAATGGCTTTTGAATCCCTCAACTGGGGTCAACCTTTTTTTAAGTAAAATCGGTCTGGATTCCAAATGGTATACGGATACGACAATCATTCCAGGGGTGTCATGGGGGAAAATCGAATTCGGTATTCCAGTAGCCATCATTGCAATCGTGATCGCAGCCGTCTGGCAGATGACAGGATTTTCAGTGGCGATGTATCTTGCAGGTTTGCGGGGGATTCCAGAAGAGGTAAGGGAAGCAGCCCGTATCGATGGAGCCTCAGAGTTCCAGGTTTATTGGAAAGTCATCCTGCCGTTACTTCGTCCGATCACAGTCAGTGTGGTGATCATCATGGCTCATATTTCTTTGAAGATTTTCGACCTGATTTATGCGATGACAGGTTCTGGAGCGAATTATGTAACCGACGTACCAGGCGTATATATGTATGAAACAACTTTCAGAGGCAATTATTACGCAAACGGGGCAGCAATCGCAATCATCATGTTATTGTCCGTTGCGATCTTCATCGTTCCGTATCTGATCTCAAGCAGAAAGGGTGAGTCCTGATGGCGATTCGTACAATTACACGGCCCCTTTTGTATCTGCTGTTGATTGCATTCAGCCTATTTTATCTGATGCCGGTTTATGTCATGTTGGTCACAAGCTTGAAACCGCTTGACGAAATTACATTGGCGCAAATGTGGCAGCTGCCATCTGCAATCGATTTCAGCAGTTATTCTGAGGCTTTTTCAAAGCTCGCCCCGAATTTGATGAATAGTTTTTATCTCGTCATACCAGCGACGATCATTTCAGCTTTGCTCGGTGCTTTGAATGGCTATGTTCTTTCGAAGTGGCGGTTCAAAGGCTCGAATACACTTTTTACAGCGATTTTATTCGGTATGTTCATTCCATATCAAAGTATCCTGATCCCGTTGATCCAATTTTTAAGGGAGATCGGTCTCTATAACTCGATTGCAGGATTGGTTTTCGTCCATGTCGTTTACGGACTTCCGATCACCACCTTGATGTTCCGCAACTTTTATGCAAGCATCCCGGAATCGATGATCGAATCGGCTAAAATCGATGGTGCCGGATTCCTGAGGATTTTCACCCACATCATGATGCCGCTGTCGATCACAGGGTTTGTAGTGGTAGGAATATGGCAGTTTACGAACATCTGGAACGAGTTCTTATTCGCCGTGACCATCACGACTTCGGACCAACAGCCGGTCATGGTAGCCTTGCAGAACCTATCAGGAAGCCAGATCGTGCAGTGGAATGTCCAAATGGCAGGTGCTTTGCTTGCAGCATTACCGACACTGCTCGTATACATCCTTCTCGGAAAGTTCTTCGTAAAAGGACTGCTCGCAGGATCAGTAAAAGGATAAAAGTACTTCGGTGCCAGGCACCATTTCAGAAGCCTTGGGGCAGAAGAAGTTTGGAACGGTGCCAGGCACTATTTCAGAAGCCTTGGGAGAGAAGAGGTTCAAAACGGTGCCAGGCACCATTTCGAAACCCTTGGGAGAGAAGAGGTTCAAAACGGTGCCAGGCACTATTTCGAAACCCTTGGGAGAGAAGAGGTTCAAAACGGTGCCAGGCACTATTTCAGAAGCCTTGTGAGAGAAGAGGTTCAAAACGGTGCCAGGCACCATTTCAAAACCCTTGGGAGAGAAGGGGTTCAATTTGGTGCCTGGTACCGGTTCAATGTTTGTTGAAGAATTCTTCTAGAATGAGGACGCATGAACCGAATGCTGAGGCATTTTCGCCTAGTTTTGAAAGGATGATCGGGGTTTCTTTCGCTTTTTTTGTCAATCCTCTTGAGTGGATGGTTTCTTTTATACCATCCATCAAGAAATCCCCAGCTCTGGAGACTCCTCCACCAATGATGATACTTTCAGGATTCAAGGTATGGATAAGATTGATCAACCCGATTCCTAAATATCTACCTGTCTGGTTCAGTAATTCAATGCTGAATTCATCCCCGGCACTAGCTGCTTCGTATACAACTTTACCATCAACTTTCTCAAGATCGTTATCAACCAAATCAAGAATTCTGGAGTATCTTCCTGTTTTCAATTCCTTTTTTGCGCGGTTTGCAATAGCCGGACCACCAGCGAGCGTCTGAAGGCAACCGTAATTTCCACAGGTACATTTGGGACCTGATAGATCGATGGTCACATGCCCGATCTCTCCGGCAATGTCACTCTCACCATGGAAGAGTCGTCCATTGATCATGATTCCAGCTCCGATGCCATGTCCGACGTTTACTCCTACGATATTATCCTCGTTGTTCCCATATCCAAACCATGATTCTCCTAAAGTCATCGTCCGTGCATCATTTTCAACTTTTATAAGCAACTCGAATTCCTTTTCCAGTTCTGATTTGATCGGGATATCATACAGCTGGAAGGACGGGGCGAAAAGGGAGATGCCTTTTTCTACATCGACGATCCCATGCATGCCTACTCCGATACCGATGAACTTTTTCGGGTCATTTCTCTCTGGCTCTAATAGGGTATGGATTCCTTTTTTCATGGTATCGAGTAAATCCTCTTTAGAAGGATGCTCCTTGATCCCCAAAACAGTTGTGTCTTTCATGTCTCCGAAAAGGTTCGAGACCACGAAGTTCATCTTGTATCTGCCAACGTCAATTCCAATCACATAAAACTGATCAGCGTTGATTTCAAGCAATGTCGGTTTTCTTCCCCCCTGGGAAGTCCCTTGTGTTGTTTCAATCACAAACTTACTTTCAATCAATTCCTTTACGATATTGCTTACTGTTGGTGGAGTCAGAGTTGTTTGTTTAGCGATTTCTGCTCTGGAAATCGGTCCTTTTTCCCGAATCATATTCAATATTGAACTACGGTTGATCGATTTCATCAACTGGAAGGTGCCTCTAGTATATTTCAACTGCATTGTATTTCCTCCGCGAGATTATAATTAAAATAATCATATCATATTCAGATAACTTAAGTAATTTAATTAAAAAACCAGGTGCATTGACAAAAAACCATAGTCTTCTATTTAAGTGAAGTCAGCTCATTTTTCCAAAGACAGAAGAAGGGATTTATGATACTATTAAGTTAATTAAATTAATTAATAAAGTTTATGCAACTTTGTATAGATACTATGGTGAGCTTTTCCAATAGTCAAAATCATATAGAACAGAGGTGGACCGGATGGAAGATTTGAAACGATGTTTTATTGAGCAATTCGGTGAACAGGGGAGTTTGACGTCATACTTCGCTCCAGCCCGTGTGAACTTGATCGGGGAACACACGGATTATAATGGGGGTCATGTTTTCCCATGTGCTCTTACATTAGGTACATATGCCGTTTCCAGGAAAAGGGTGGACCAAACCATTCGATTGTATTCGATGAACTTTGAGGAATCAGGCATCGTGGAAGTTCAAATCGATGAGCTGCGTTTTGCCGAGGACGATGATTGGGCGAACTATCCGAAAGGGGTTGCTGCAATTTTCCGACAAGCCGGATATGAGATCACCTCTGGATTTGATGTCGTCTTTTATGGAAATATTCCCAATGGGGCGGGGTTATCATCTTCCGCTTCGATCGAAATGGTGACAGCTGTCATGCTGAAAGATCTTTTCCACTTGCAAACCGACCAAATTGAAATGGTGAAACTCGCCCAAAAGGCTGAAAATGAATTCATCGGCGTCAATTGTGGCATCATGGATCAATTCGCAATCGGAATGGGGAAGAAAAACCACGCCATCCTGCTTGATTGTGACTCGCTAGACTACCAGTATTCACCGATCAATTTGAAAAATGAAAAGCTGATCCTCGCCAATACGAACAAACGCAGAGGGTTGGCCAATTCCAAATACAACGAAAGAAGACAGCAATGTGAGGCTGCATTAAGCGCTTTGCAAGAAAAGCTGGACATCCAATCCCTGGGTGACCTGGCTACAGAAGAGTTCGAAGCACACAAGCACTTGATACCCGACCAGATCGTCCGTAAGAGAGCAAAACATGCAGTCTACGAGAATAATAGAACGATAGAGGCAGTTGAAAAATTGAACGCGGGTGATATCAGAGGGTTCGGAAAGCTGATGAATGAATCGCACATCTCCCTGCGTGATGACTATGAGGTTACCGGAAAAGAACTCGACGTTTTGGTGGAAGCGGCATGGAATGAAGGAGCGATCGGTTCGAGAATGACCGGTGCAGGGTTCGGGGGATGCACGATCAGCATCGTTCCTGAAGATCAGATCGATTCTTTCATAAAAGCGGTTGGAAAAACCTATCAAGCTGAAACAGGCCTTGAAGCTGAATTTTATGTGGCTGATATCGGGGACCAAGCGAAAAAACTATAAGAGGAGGGAAAAGGAATGGCTGTATTAGTATGTGGTGGAGCAGGATATATCGGAAGCCATGCGGTCGCACAGCTGTTGGATCGGAATCAAGAGGTAGTCGTCATCGATAACCTGCAAAAAGGACACAAGCAAGCCGTATTGGAAAAAGCAGCATTTTATCGTGGTGATCTTAGGGATGAGGCATTCCTGGATTCTGTGTTCAAAGAAAACGGGATTGATTCCGTGATCCACTTTGCTGCCGATTCATTGGTGGGAGAAAGTGTGGAGGATCCCCTGAAATATTATGACAACAATATTTACGGAACGACTTGTCTGTTGCGTACAATGGGGAAGCATGGAGTGAAGAACATCGTTTTTTCCTCGACAGCAGCTGTCTACGGGGAGCCGGAGCAGATCCCGATCTTTGAGACGGATGCCACCGTGCCTACAAATCCCTATGGTGAAACGAAATTGGCTATCGAGAAAATGCTGAAATGGGCAGAACGGGCACATGGAATCCGGCATATCGTCCTCCGTTACTTCAATGTAGCCGGAGCAGATTCCGAGGGAAGGATAGGAGAAGATCATGATCCGGAAACCCACCTCATTCCGATCATCCTTCAGGTAGCGCTCGGCAAAAGGGATAACATCCTTATTTTTGGTGACGACTATGAGACCGAAGACGGGACATGTGTCAGAGATTATATCCATGTGACAGATCTGGTGGAAGCGCATCTGATCGCCATTGAAAAATTAAAGGACGGCCATGACAGCTCCATCTACAATCTTGGTAATGGTAAAGGGTTCTCGGTGAAAGAAGTCATTGAGGCTACCAGAAACGTAACGGGGCATGAAATTCCAGCCGAAGTTGTGGCAAGACGGGCGGGAGACCCTGCCAAATTGATCGCATCCTCAGAAAAAGCCTATCGGGACCTTGGTTGGGAGCCGAAGTACGTGGATCTTGAAGAAATGATCGGTACCGCCTGGAGATGGTTCAAAGAGAATCCGGACGGTTATGACCCGGAAAAATCCAATGTATGAGGTGAAAAATATGGACGTGGACATCTACAAGGAAATCGAACGTTTAATCCAGTATGGTCTGCAGAAGAACATGATTTCGTCTTGGGACGTCGATTATATACGAAATGCATTATTAGTGGTTTTTAACCTGGATGTATCCGAACCAGTGACCTTAGAAACAGAAAATCTTGAAACCCCGATTGATATTCTTGAAAATATGCTTGATTATGCAGTGGAAAATGTGTTGATCCCGGATGATACAGTGACCCAAAGGGATTTGTTCGATACAAGGATCATGAGCCGGTTAGTACCGCGGCCTGGAGAAGTCATCCGTCAATTTTATGAGCTTTACAAGAAAGCAGGTCCTGAAGAGGCGACCGACTATTTTTATGAGCTTGCAAAATCATCTCATTATATCCGGACAGATAGAGTCGCGAGAAATGTCAACTGGTCAAGCACGACATCTTATGGAGATATGGAAATCACGATCAACCTTTCTAAACCGGAAAAGGATCCGAAAGCGATCGCTGCAGCAAAAGAAAATACTTCAATATCCTATCCGAAATGTCTGCTCTGTAAGGAAAATGTCGGCTATGCAGGTAGACTTGATCATCCTGCCCGCCAGAACCATCGGATCATCCCCATTGAACTATCGGGTCAAAGATGGTTTTTACAATATTCACCATACGTCTATTATAACGAACATGCCATCGTATTCTCTGAAGAACACAGTCCTATGAAAATATCAAAAGAGGGGTTTGAGCGGTTACTGCACTTCGTAGAACAATTCCCCCATTATTTCGTCGGTTCCAATGCGGATTTGCCGATCGTCGGAGGCTCGATTTTAAGCCATGACCATTTCCAGGCTGGCCGCCATCCCTTTCCAATGGAAAAAGCTCCTATTGAGGAGTCGATGGTTTTCGATGATTATCCTGGTATCAAGGTCGGTAGGGTGAAATGGCCGATGTCCGTCATCCGCCTCCAGGGTGAGGTCAGGGAGGATATCGCGGATCTGGCAGACAAAATCCTTCAGAGCTGGAAGTCTTTTAATGATGAGAGTTTGGATATTGTTTCTGAAACGGATGGTACCCCACATAATACGATCACTCCGATCGCCCGAGTCAGGAATGGGGTGTTCGAACTCGATCTTGTCTTACGGAATAACCGTACGAGTCCCGTCCACCCGATGGGGATTTTCCATCCACATGAAGAAGTACACCATATCAAAAAGGAAAACATCGGGCTCATTGAAGTGATGGGATTAGCTGTCCTACCAGGTCGATTGGTAGAAGAGATGGAAATCCTTGCAGGCTACATGCTTGAAGACGAACTTGATAGTAAAGCGATTAAAGATGAACGGACAAATAAGCACGTAGATTGGGCAAAGCAAATCATAGCTACACATCCTCAATTGGACGAAAACAACATCAAGGAAACTATGAAACAAGAAATCGGACGAACCTTTTCAAAAGTGTTGGAACATGCAGGCGTCTTCAAGCGGACACCAGAGGGGAAGGAAGGATTCAGACGTTTCTTGAAGACGGTGGAGGAATGTAAGGTTGGAGGATTTAGATGATCAGACGTTCGACATTCAAGGGAATTGATTCTATTATTCTAGAAAATGACCAGCTTCGGGCTACGATCCTTCCGGGATACGGTGGGAAAATGGCGAGTTTCTATGATAAGGAAGCGGGATACGAGTGGCTTTTTCAATCAAAAGCGGAACAATTGAGGATTCCACCTTATGGAGCAGATTATGCAGCTTATGATTCCAGCGGTTTTGATGAAATTTTTCCTGGAATCGATCAGGGGCCACATCCGAATGATCTTCAAATGATTCCCGACCATGGGGAGGTATGGACATTGCCCTGGAATGTAACAGAGCGCGCCTATGGATTGGATCTTCAAGTGAAAAGTCGTGTCTTCCCCTATCGACTTTTTAAAAAAATCCGTTTGGAACCTGATGGGGTCGAACTGAGATATGAAGCGTTGAACGATTCCAATGAGGATTTTCCGTTCATCTGGACGGCTCATTCCCTCTTGAACATGAATCAGTCGACAACCATTGCCCTTCCAGATGGTTTGGGTGAAATCATGACGGTGGAACATGGATCGAAACATCTCGGTGAGTGGGGGACCATTCATCCCTATCCTTTGACGTCATCTAAAAAAACAGATCAGCCGATCGACTTGTCACGATTTGATCCTCTGGAATCCGATAATATGGAAAAATTTTATTTTACCGGTAGCCTGAAAGAAGGATGGTGCAGGGTTGTCCATGAGGATATCGGTAGATCGCTCACCTACCGTTACCCACCTGATAAGGTCCCATACCTGGGCATCTGGAAAACGGAAGGCGGTTACCGGGGAGAATATAATTTCGCCCTTGAGCCGTGTACAGGCGTTTATGATGATGTTTATGTCGCCAACAAAATTGACAAGGTCTCAAAGATCCCAGCCAATGGATCCTATTCATGGACGTTCACGATGGAGATAGGTTGAGTGGGGACGGTTCTCATGCTTCCTCCTGCTTTGGATTGGGGACGGTTCTCTTGCTTCCTTTTCGAAGGGAACCAGTGAGCACTAATCAATGTCGAAATAGAAAAGTGGACTATAGTCTGTCTCCCGACGCTTTTTGTCACAATTCGGATGTAAAACGCTTGTCGTTTTACTCCTTTTTTGCATTTAAAGAAAGTATAAATACTTTCTTCAAGGACAACTAAGCTCAGCATACGCCAAGGCTTGACCTTGCCAAGTTTTCTTTATTTTATAGTGGTGAATTTCCACATGAAGTTATTGGCAATACTGAACTTTAGGGTGATTTTTCTCCAAAACCAGCTGATTAAATGTTAAAGTATTTTGTAAAAGCAACTAATTGAGGTGTCGAGATTGTATAATGAACCTATTTTTCTGAAACCGGTTTTTAAAGATCGGATCTGGGGCGGGACGAAGCTGCGTGAAGCATTCGGTTATGAGATCCCGACCGAGACGACTGGGGAGTGCTGGGGGATTTCCGCACATCCGAATGGTCCAAGCAAAGTAGAGAACGGACCACTGAAAGGGAAGACGCTCGATCAAGTATGGGACGAGCACGCTGAACTTTTCGGAAACCAGGAAGGCGATGAATTTCCATTACTCGTTAAAATATTGGATGCGAAGACCGATCTTTCTGTCCAGGTGCATCCGGATGATTCGTATGCGCGCAAAGTTGAAGGAGAGCCGTACGGAAAAACGGAATGCTGGTACATCATCGATTGTGAACCAGGGGCAGAACTTGTGTATGGCCACCACGCCAGGTCGAAAGTTGAATTTGAACAGATGGTTGCGGAAAACCGATGGGATGACCTGCTCCGGAAGGTTTCGATCAAGCCGGGTGATTTCGTCTATGTGCCGAATGGAACGATTCATGCGATTGGGACAGGCACGATGATCCTTGAAACACAGCAGAGCTCAGACGTGACCTACCGTGTCTATGACTACGACCGCCGTGATGCAGAAGAGAATACGCGCGAGCTTCATATCGAGAAATCGATTGAGGTTGCCATGATTCCACATGAAGACGCGAAGTTCGAGCCAGTGGAGTCTGGGGTGGAAGGCTTGAAAGAGTTGAAGCTCATCCAGGAGAATTATTTTACCGTCTATCGTTGGGAGTTGGATGGAGCGGTTGAGCGGTACGAGAACCCGGCTTATCTGCTTGTCAGTGTTTTATCAGGTGAAGGTGAAGTGACAACGGAAGGCATTACATCCACTTTTAAAAAAGGCGATCATTTCCTCATTCCAGCAACAGTCAAAGACTTTTCATTAGATGGGAATGCTGAATGTATCGTGTCACATCCAACAGTATAATTTAGTTAGCCAATCGGTAGTATTATCGATTGGTTTTATTTTGGTCTAATTAAAGACTTGTCTTTAATTAGGTTTTCCTCCTAAAATAATATTAAATTCAGAAAATTTAATAAAAAGGAGGGGGAAGTTATGAAAGTTGAGGCAGGGAAAAATACACCATTAAAAGTTAAGCCAACAGAAACAGGAATGAAAAAGTGGCTTAAAAGCTTGGGACCAGCCTTAATTACCTCAGCTTTGGTTTTAGGTCCAGGTAGTTTAACGTTATCTTCTAAGTTTGGGGCTATTTATGGAATGAATTTGTTATGGGTCATTGTAGTAGCAATAGGGTTTATGATGCTGTTTACGGAAATGAGTACAAGAATCGGTCTTGCAACCAACCAATCCTTTATTACAGTTATGCGTAACAAATGGGGTAAAGGTGCAGGAATCGTCATAGGGATCGGTGCCTTTTTAGTTACAGCTTCGTTTCAGGCAGGAAATGCTCTCGGCTCCGGCTTTGCTGTATCAACCATTTTCGGAGGCTCATCTGCTGCTATATGGATTATAGTCATAACCATTGCAGGAATTCTATTGTTATTTGCTAAGAATTTTTATAAAGTTCTAGAAACCTTAATGATCGTGCTTGTTGTACTAATGCTTGGCTCCTTCTTATTTACGTTACTCGTCACCAAACCTGATGTTGGAGCAATTTTTTCTGGCTTTGTTCCAACAATTCCTTCTGGTTCGATGCCTCTAATCATTGCTTTTGTTGCAACCAGCTTTTCAATTGTCGGTGCTTGTTATCAGTCCTATCTTGTCCAGGAAAAAGGCTGGACCAATATAAATAAACGAGAAGGTATAAGAGAAAGCATCATTGGGATATTCCTTTTAGGGTTCATATCAGCAATCGTAATGATCTCGGCAGCAACCGTTCTTATGCCGCAAGGAATACAGATTTCCACCATCGGAGAGATGGGATTTGCTCTTGAACCTCTTTATGGGAATCTGGCAACTTTTGTTTTTATGATCGGACTTTTTGGAGCCTCATTTTCTTCTTTAACCGGAAATGCTACCATCGGTGGAGCCCTTTTATCTGATGCACTTGGCTTTGGATCCAAGTTAAAGGACTCTAAAGTTCGATACTTTATCATGGCTGTAATGATTCTAGGTTCAACAGTTGCACTTATTTTTGGTCAAATGCCGATTGAACTAATTATTTTTGCTCAGGCTATAACAATTGTAGTCGTACCATTTATCGCTATCGCATTAATGGTTGTTGCTAATGACAGAAATATTATGGGGGAGTTGAAAAACACTCCATTAAAAAATGTGATTGCAGTATTAGGAGTCATCGTATTAGTAATGCTTGCCATCAACAATATCTATAATATCTTTATCGCTTAAATGAAAATTTACTTAAAAGAGGAGTAGATGGTATGAGAACAGTAGAAGAGTTAGAAAATAAGATGACGGAACCTTCTGAAAAATTGATTAGTGATTTAATGAAAATTGATGGTGATATTATGATTCTAGGAGTTGGAGGGAAGATGGGTCCAACTCTGGCAAGATTGGCAAAAAGAGCGATTGATGAAGCGGGTCTTCAGAAGAAGATTATCGGCGTTTCACGTTTTTCCGATGGGACACTTCAAAAGAGACTCGAAGATTACGGGGTTCAAACCATTGCGGCAGATTTATTAGACGATGAGCAGGTCCAGAACCTTCCTCATGCGGATAACATCATTTATATGGCTGGGAATAAATTCGGGACGACTGGAAACGAACATTTCACATGGGCGATGAATGCTTATCTGCCTGGAAGAGTTGCTGAACGTTTTAAAGATTCCAGGATTGTTTCTTTTTCTACCGGAAATGTGTATCCGCTTACATCTGTTTTGCGGGGAGGTACTTCTGAAGATCAACCAACTGCTCCTGTTGGAGAATATGCTCAATCCTGTCTTGGTAGGGAACGCATCTTCACCTATTTTTCTCAGAAATACAATATTCCTATGGTACATTTTCGCTTGAATTATGCAATTGATTTACGGTATGGGGTACTGGTGGATATAGCTAATTCTATTAAAAATCAGCAACCGATTGATTTATCCTTGGGACATGTAAATGTGATTTGGCAAGGGGATGCCAATGAAATGGCATTACGCTCCCTGCTTACTTGTGACACTCCTCCCACCATATTGAATGTGACGGGGCCTGAAACCCTTTCGATTCGTTGGTTAGCTGAACGGTTAGGCGAACAGATGGGCATAACACCCATTTTTGATAACGAGGAAAAAGAAACAGCTCTATTAAGTAATGCTTCAAAAGCTCACAAGCTATTTGGTTATCCATCAGTATCAGTCAGAGAGATGATTGAATGGACTGGCGACTGGTTGATGAATGAGGGAGAAACAATTAATAAACCGACCCACTTTCAAGAACGAAAGGGTGCATTTTAATGCTGAAACCTGAATTGAAAAAAGCTCTTGATGAGGGTGTTGTCATTCCGGCTCATCCTCTTGCACTGACTGAAGACAGACAATTGGATGAAGAAAGGCAAAGGGTTTTGACGAAGTATTACATAGCATCTGGTGCAGGTGGAGTTGCGGTAGGGGTTCATACAACCCAGTTTGAAATCCGGGATAACGAGGTGGGTCTTTATGAACCAGTATTAAAACTAGCTGCAGAAGAAATCGACAATGCCAGGCTGGACCGTCCTTTCCTTAAAATAGCGGGGATATGCGGGCAAACTGATCAAGCACTTGAGGAAGCAAAGCTAGCAAAATCGTTAGGGTATGATCTTGGGCTTGTCAGCAATGGAGGGTTGGGGGATTGGAGTGAAGAGGCATTACTTGAACGTACTAGAAAAGTAAGTGAGGTCATACCAGTGTTCGGTTTTTACCTCCAGCCTTCTGTGGGCGGCAGAGTATTTTCGTATGAGTTTTGGCAGCAATATGCAGAAATCCCTGGTGTATTGGCTATTAAGATTGCTCCATTCAATCGATACCAAACGCTTGATGTTGTAAGAGCAGTTTGCCATTCAAGCCGCAGAGATGAAATTGCCCTCTATACGGGTAATGATGATAACATTGTTGCCGATCTACTTACGTCTTTTCGATTCAACATAGGTGGGGAGATCATTAAGAAAGATATCGTCGGCGGATTACTAGGACACTGGGCGGTATGGACGAAAACAGCAGTAGAACTATTGGAAATGGTACAAGAAGGGAAAAAACAAAAACATCTTACGGGTGATTTACTAGAATTAGGGTCTGAAATCACTGATGCAAATAGTGCATTCTTCGATTCGGCGCATCATTTTAAAGGATGTATTGCTGGAATTAACGAAGTATTAAGAAGGCAAGGTTTATTGAGGGGTAGGTGGTGTTTGGATCCAAAGGAAGACTTAAGTCATGGACAATCGGAAGAAATATCACGGATTTATAAAGATTATCCGCATTTGAATGATGATCTTTTTATAAAAGAAAATTTGAACAATTGGATTACAAAAAGTAAGCAGGTCACTTCTTAGGGAGAATAATGATGAGTGATTGTATTCGGATAGGGATCATCGGGCCTTCGATGATTGTGGACCCTATCAAACAAGCGATCAAAGGATTTCCGAGTTTTACACCGATTTACAAGGTTTCAGACCAAATTGAAGATGCACCGGGTTTTGCGATGGAGCTGATGGATAAAGTTGATGTTCTGTTGTTTTCTGGTTACACGCCATACCAGTTGACGAGGGAAACGGTCAACATTACGATTCCTGCTCACTTTATTCCGTTGAAAGGCTCAAGTCTTTATCGGGCTCTTTACCAGGTGAAAAGCCAGAAAGCCAGTTTGCGGAGTCTTTCTGTAGATACCCTTTCGAGGGAAGAAGTCCTTATGGTTTGTGAATCTTTGGGTGAAACCATCGATCAGATAGAACTTTTTGAAGGAGAGGCGTATAAACAAAAGGAACAGGCTGTAATGTTTCATGCAGACAACATGCTCAAAGGACAGTGTGATGCCGTATTAACAGGTGTAAAAGTAGTAAAGGAAGCCCTTTTGAATTTAGATGTGGAGTCAGTATGGGTGACGCCTACTGAAGAAGATATCATTGTGTCCCTTGAGCGTGCTTTATTATCAACTGAAAAAAGACGGGAAAAAGAATCTCAGCTCGTGTTCGGAATCATCCAAGTAGACCAGTTCGATCGATTGATTGAAAAAGAATCCTCTGAGCAAGACATTCAGCGTTTGAAATTGAATCTGAACAGCAGGATATTGGATTATGTCGAATGTCTTGAGGGCTATTTGACAAGCCTGAATGGTAATGAATATCTTTTTATGACTACTCGGGGGATATTCGAAAGGGTCACGAAAGGATATAAGACGATTCCGCTTTTGAATGAAATCAAACGTGAGATGAAGTTATCATTAATGATGGGGATCGGCTTCGGACGCTCTGCGAATGAGGCGGGGACACATGCCAGACTTGCTTTGAAGCAGTGCAAGGATCATGGCAGTAATCAATGCTTTATTGTAAGAGAAGACCGGAGTGTGATCGGACCTGTAAAAATGGAACAGCCGATGGTCTATGAATTGGCTGTGACTGATCACCGTTTGTTGGAGAAAGCTGAAAAAGCTGGGATGACTGCAAATTATTTATCCCGGCTTATCGCACAAATAGGCCGGAATGGAAGACTGACCTATACCGCTCAAGAAATATCCGGGATAATCGGTGTGACGATAAGGAGTACCCACCGTATACTCCTTCAATGGCTGGATGCAGGTCTGATTGAAATAGTCGGGCAAGAAAAAATAACGACGAAAGGGAGACCTCGACAGATTTATCGTTTGTTTTTCATTGAAGAATATATGTCTGCAAAAAACGAGTGATATATTTCAAGAGTTAAAAGATGAATTTACAGAATATCAAAACACCTGTGATGAGGAGTGATCAATACACAATGGAGGGAACAGCAGGGATATTCCACAAGGTTTCTGTATGGGTGATGAGAGCCATATATTTAAATTTTCTATGGATTTTGTTTACATTGACTGGTTTGATTTTGATTGGGATTGGACCTTCAACAATAGCTATGTTTGAAGTAATAAGGAAACTCTTTCGACAAACAGAAGGCGTTTCCATCTTCTCACTTTTTGTTTCTTCATTCAGAAAGAATCTCCTCAAAGGCAACATTTTTTTCTATTTCTATGCTTTATTGGCAGGGGTAATTTATATCAATTTTACGTATTTCAACAATTTTAATGGATTCCTTTACGATATCATTTCCTCTATTTTCGTGGTATTTGCCTTCCTCCTCCTGTTGTCGGTCTGTTACATCGGACCCGTGTTTAGTCATTATCAGGCTTCTTTCTTCGAATATATCAAGCTTTCATTCTTAATTCCATTCATCATCCCGTTGGAATCATTGTGGATTCTGGCAGGTCTGTTCAGTGTGTCCGTTTTGTTTGCTGTGTTGCCAGGATTACTCCCTTTTCTATTTGTCAGTCTGCCAGTTTTCATTATGAGTTATTTTGCTCAGCGCGGATTTGATCGGATATCCCCTAATACAGCACTCAGGAAGCCAGCGGGTGAGAATAATGGATAAGCTTCGTAACAAGTCCATCAAAACGAAATTGATCTTATTAATCATTTTTTTTCTATTAGTTCCTTTCTTAATCTTCAGTTACATATGGTACCAGCAGTCCACAAGGATAATCGAACAAAATGCGATTGATTATAGTAAAGAATTAGTTGAACAGCAGAACCGTTATTTGGACTCTTACTTTTTGAACTTGGAACGTGCCACACTCCCTCTTGTCAATCATCCCTTAATTCAAGATTTTTTAAAAATTGAACCAGAAGATCAGTTCAATTATTTTTTGGTTTCGCAACAAATTGAGAGGGAGGTCCTTCCAGAATTGCTAGGGAGGGGAGATATTTCTTCTTTTCAAATCATCACAGAAAACCGGGCATCCCTTTCTATTGAAACTTTGGAGAAATTCATAGACTATCAAAACCACGATGGGGCTGAGATACTTGGATTCAACTTACGAGGCATGGATGATAAATATAATCTTAGGGCCCCTACGATCCAATTGACCCGTCCGTTCTTAGATACCGATTCCTATGAAAATAAAGGTATGATGCTCATTGACCTGAAGATCAATCATCTGAAGCAGATTGCAGACAAGACGCGCCTTGGGGAAACTGGGTTCATCTGGATTTCGGATCAAAGTGGCCAAGTCCTTTATCATCCCGAGACTGAAAAAATTGGGAAAGACATGGAAGCTGAATACTTCAAAGAAATAGAAGCTCCACAAATGGGTTCTTTCATCAAAGAGATTGAGGGTCAGAAGAAGTTGGTGACATTTCATCAATCTTCTGTGACCAATCTGATGATTCTATCAGAAGTTCCATTAAATGAGGTTATCGGAGGATTGATCACACTTAAGAAAATGACGATGACCATCGGTTTAATTCTTATTCTTACAGTCCTTTTATTAATTGGCGGTTTTTCTTATTCACTGACTAGATCACTTACCGATTTACAAGGGCTGATGGAAGAGACAGAAAAAGGGAATTTGAAAGTGAGGGCAAGGGATAATCGAAACGATGAAGTAGGTAAAGTCAACCGAAGCTTTAATAACATGGCTGATGAACTGCAAAGATTAATTGAAGTGGTCCATCAATCTGAACTACGGAAGAAAGAAATGGAAATCAAGCAACGTGATTCTATGTTGAAAGCTATGCAATCCCAAATAAACCCCCATTTTTTATATAACACGTTAGAACTGATTAATTCCCATGCGATTATCGAGGAAAATGGAACCATCAGCCGGATTGCATACTCATTAGCTGATATGTTTCGGTATAATTCCAATCAAGATCAATTTGTTACTTTGGAAGAGGAAATGGAACACGTAAACGCCTATTTAGACATACAGAAAGAACGTTATACCAACTTAAAAGTAATACATGATTTCAACAATAATGAACTTAAGGCTGTGGATGGTATTCGTCTCATTCTCCAGCCCATCATTGAAAATGTATTCGAACATGGCTATGAAAAATCGGGCCAGGAACCGTCAATCATCCATATCAAAGGAAGGTATTGCTCTAAGGGCTATGCAATTGACATTACCGATCACGGAAACGGAATGTCTGAGGAAGTGAAAGAGAAATATCAAAATGCGTTTGAATCAACAAATGAGGAACTAGGCAGCATCTCAAGTCCGAAAAATCAAATAAACAGAATCGGGTTATGGAATGTACATTCTAGATTACGATTAACTTTCGGAGATAATTACGGGCTGCAGATTGTAAAATCAGATCCTAGTGGTACAACGATTCGAATGGTGCTACCGAAAAAGGGGGAGGCAAAATGTTTCGTGTCATGATTGTGGATGATGAACCAGTCATAAAAAAGAGTGTAAATAAATTGATCTCTATGGAACATGCGAACTTCAAGGTGGATGATTATGCCAACAATGGCCTCGAAGCCTTCAAGAAAGTCCAGAAGAATGCACCCGACCTGATCATAACGGATGTAAGGATGCCTCGAATGGATGGTATCGAGCTGATCCAAAAAATAGGTGAGATTACAAAGAATATCAAAGTAGTCGTTATCTCTGGATACGATGAATTCGAATATGTTCAGAAAGCCTTGAGGCATGGGGCAGTAGATTATGTACTAAAGCCGATCAAACCAAAAACGTTTCACGAAGTGATGAAAAAAGTAGAGGAACAACTCTATCAAAATAATCTCTTGAAACCGGAAACTAGGGATTGGCTTTGGAAACAGAAGAATTTAGCCGATCAATTGATTGAGGCGATATGGAATATCAATTCAAGTCAATGTAATCAGTTGATTGAATTATGTTCGAACTCAATTGAAAAGAAAGCTTTGGATTCATATACGACCAATCAGTTTTATCTGGATTTATATCGATACCTGTATAAAGAAATACTCCTGAGGCTTGATAAAGAATATGAAGAGCTATCAGATGTACCTATCAATCTTCTGGATACTTCAGATAAGGCATATGGAACGGTCAAGAGTCTAATTACAGATTTATGCAACGAAGTCCAAAAGAGCCGGAATTGGAACAGTTACTCCAAGGTTCAATTGGCCCTCCATTATATTAATGAAAATTATAAAAGTACGGACCTTACCTTACAAGCTGTGGCTGATGAAGTGGGGATCTCCCAAACCTATTTCAGTAGACAGTTCAAAGAAGAACTGGGGATAAGCTTTATCCATTATGTAACAAAAATGAGAATGGAGGAAGCTCAAATATTACTGAGAAACGTGACCTTGAAAACGTATGAGGTTGCGGATTTAGTAGGTTACATCGATTATCCTCATTTCACCAAAACATTCAAGAAGTATACCGGTATGTCCCCAAAGGATTTTCGAAAAGGCTTGAAAATTATGAATTGATAAGGATTGATAATAAAAGACAGAAAATTTCAAAAAAACACAATATTTAATAATAAATCACATGGACCCTTACTTCAGGGTCCTATATAGTTTAGGTAGACAAAGGAGGGATTGGCAATATTACCAGAAAGAGAACCTAAACCAATAATAGAGACTAAGTCAGTTTCCCCAAAGCCTGAAAAGCAAAATATGATATTTACTAAAATGAAAAATAGTTATCTGATAAAGAATTGGCAAATCTACTCTATGATTCTGCCGGGATTGTTATATTTTTTAGTATTCAAATATATTCCCTTGGGCGGAATTGTAATCGCATTCCAAGATTATAGCGTCTATGGTGGTATTTTTGAAAGTCCTTGGGTTGGTCTAAAGCACTTTCAAAATTTATTCGAATATCCGGAGTTTTACACTATTCTAAAAAACACACTATTGATCAGTTTATACCAGCTGATCTTCGGTTTTCCAGCTCCTATAATATTAGCCTTGTTTTTGAATGAAGTAAGGAAGATGTTTTTTAAAAGAACTGTCCAAACTGTTTTATATCTTCCTCATTTTTTATCATGGGTCATCGTTGGAGGGTTGGTGATCAGTTTCTTATCTCCTTCAACAGGCATAGTCAATGAGATTGTAAGGTGGTTTGGTGGAGAACCGATCTTTTTCATCCAAGAACCCGAATATTTCAGAAGCATTATTGTGAGCTCAGGAATTTGGAAGGAAGTAGGGTGGGGAACGATTATCTACCTGGCAGCGATGGCTGGTATCAATCCAGAATTATATGAAGCCGCAGAAGTCGATGGAGCAGGTAAATTTCGTCAAGCCATAAGCATCACGATACCTTGTATATTACCAACGATCATGGTTCTTCTATTATTAAGAATCGGTAATATTTTGGACCTGGGTTTTGAACAAATCTATATGCTGCTAAATCCGCTGGTTCGTGAGACCGGAGAAGTGTTTGATACTTATATCTACCGTGCTGGTCTATTAGGTGGACAATACAGTTATACTACAGCGATTGGATTGTTCAAATCAATTGTCGGTTTCATCTTACTAGTAGGAGCAAATAAGTTAAGTAAAAAAATGACTGGAAATTCAATCTATTAGAGGGAGGGGCAACAATTTTGATTAAACAATCACCAAGTCAGAAAGCCTTTAGTAAATTCAATATCATATTTCTTACCATATTAAGTATATCGATGTTGCTTCCTTTTCTACATATCATCGCAGGATCATTCAGTTCGGGAAGTGCAATCATGCAGGGTCTTGTGACCGTTTGGCCAGTGGATTTTACGCTTGATAATTACAAAGCTGTACTGTTGGATAAAGCTATATGGAAATCCTTTGGCGTTACTGTGTATATCACGGTATTAGGTACACTGTTGAATTTGATTTTCACGTCCTTGATGGCATATGGTCTTTCAAAACAAGGATTAAAAGGACGCAAATTCCTGATAATCCTCATTCTGTTCACCATGATTTTTCAAGCACCTTTAATACCTTCTTATTTAGTAGTCAAGTACCTGGGAATGCTGGATACGTTATGGTCATTAATGATTCCTGGACTGATCAGTGCGTTTAATTTGATCATCATGATTTCCTTTTTCCAAAACATTCCTAAAGACTTGCTTGAATCTGCGAAAGTGGATGGGTGTAACGAATATCGTACACTCTGGAGTATCGTTCTACCTTTATCACTTCCATCGTTGAGTACAATCGGACTCTTCTATGCGGTTGGGCACTGGAATGGATATTTTGCAGCCTTAATGTACATTAGGGATCAATCCCTATTTCCATTACAAGTGAAATTAAGACAGTTGATTGTAGAGAATGATGCACAACAGATGATCCAAGCGGCATCTATGACACTTCAGTCTATAGAAGGAATAAAAATGGCTTCAATTATGGTAGCTACTTTACCAATTTTGTTGGTTTATCCTTTTATTCAAAAGCATTTTCTTAAAGGCTCTATGCTGGGATCGATAAAAGGGTAGAAATAATAATAAAGGGGAGGAAACACATGGGGAAATTAAGGTTCAAACCGCTGTTATTGATTAGCTTACTGGCATTGATAGTTGCATTGGTAGGTTGTAAAGATGAAGAGGTGTCCTCAGAGAGTAAAGACGGAAAGGCAAAAGAGATTACCGTAGCACTTGGAAGTGGCGGTGCCAGTTACATTGAGGGACATCAAGATATCAATCAGGACGAGTATGTGAAAACCACGGAAAAAATGGCTGGGGTCGACTTGAAATTGGATGTATTGCCTCATGAAAACTATGAACAGAATCTGCAATTATTATTAGCCGGAGGAGAATTGCCTGATCTTCTTCAAACAAAAGGAATCAACACGCCTGAAATTGCACCTGCTATTGATGCTGGGGTATTGATGCCATTAAATGACCTACTTGATAAGTATGGAAAGAATCTTAAGAAGCATATACCGGAGGAATCATGGAATTCTCCGCGAGTCAGTAAGGACGGTCAGATCTTTGGTATCCCTCAGGAGAATCCAATCAGGAACTGTTGTGTCACTTATGTAAGGCAAGATTGGCTGGATAATCTGGGATTAGAAGTTCCAAAAACCGTTAATGAATATGTTGAAATGCTACGAGCATTCAAGACAGAAGATCCGAACGGTAATGGAAAACAAGATGAAATTCCATTTTCAGCTCGGGAAAACTTTGCCTTCGGTCATCAATTCTTTGCAGCATATGGTGTACATCCAGATGCATGGTCTTATGAAGATGGAAAGTTGATACCGAATTTCATCAAACCAGAAATGAAAGAAGCACTTGAAGTCTATCAAACGTTATACGATGAAAAATTACTAGATAACGAATTTTTGGTTCAACAGGGTAAAGATTGGGACGCGAAAATCCTTGGGTCTGGTGTTGTGGGAATGTGGGCACAAACATCTGCAGCCCCTGATGCGATCGTATCAAAGCTGAAAGCTAACCATCCGGATGCAGAAGTGGCAATCATTCCTTCACCAGTCGGACCAAGTGGAGAACCTGGAGGTGTATACCCTATTGGATCAAGTGTTTCTGATTACATCTGGACAATTCCACAAGATACTGAAAATCCAGAAGAAGTGATCAAATTCATGGATTGGTATTATGAACAAGGAAATGATGAAGCTGACCAATTCTTCCTATACGGTCTTGAAGAGAAAGATCATACAGTTGAAGGCGATGAGGTTGCATATAAATATCCGGAAACGAATGAAGAGGTTGGCAGACAGTTCATGTATCAACAATGGATTCACTTCACTGGTCCTAAAAATTATTTAACAAATGAGGAGTTCATTAAAAACAAACCGAATGGAGATTTGATTTATCATTCTCTATCTGTTGCTGAAAAAGAAGGGGTTATAGATGAAGGTCTTGAGATGCCGGCGATGGAGACATTAAAGGCACGCCCTGAACTGGATTATGATGGGTTATGGCTTGAATTTGCAGCTAAAGTCATCACTGGTAAAGAATCTGTAGATAATTTCGATACGTTTGTCTCTGACTGGAAAAAACGTGGTGGAGAAGATTTGGTCACCGAGGCGACAAAATGGTATAACGAGACACAAAAATAGAAGAACACTCCCCTGGATGTCTACATCTGGGGGTTTCTTTTAAGCATCAAAGGAGGAGGAACAATTGTGAAACAACTCCATTTAGTATGTAATGCACATTTGGATCCAGCCTGGTTATGGGAACTGGAAGAAGGAGCTGGAGAAGCCTTATCCACCTTCCGGATTGCAGCTGATTTCTGTGAAAACTCCGACGGCTTCGTGTTCAACCATAATGAAGTCCTTCTTTATGAATGGGTGGAGGAATTCGACCCGGTACTGTTCAGGAGGATCCAAACATTAGTTCAACAAGGAAAATGGCACATCATGGGCGGTTGGTTTATACAGCCTGATTGTAATCTTCCAAGTGGTGAATCTTTCATACGACAGATCCATAGAGGGAGAAATTATTTTCAAGAGAAATTTCAAAAACGACCTAAGACGGCTATAAACTTCGATTCATTTGGTCATACGAGAGGTCTTGTCCAAATTTTGGCTAAATCAGGCTACGATTCATATATTGTATGCCGGCCGGATCAAAAAGATTGTCCGCTTCCTGGAGAAGATTTTACATGGGTAGGCTACGAAGGTTCTAAAGTAATCGGCCACAGGGCATTCAATGCCTATCTTTCAGGCAGAGGGAAAGCACATGAAAAAATCAAGAAGTGGCTGGAGGTACATAATGAAAAGGAAACCGGACTGCTGCTGTGGGGAATCGGAAACCATGGTGGAGGTCCATCAAGAGTAGATCTCAATAATATTGGAGACTTACAGAGGGAAACAAAAGAATTTGATATTTTGCACTCCACACCGGAGGCGTATTTTGATCAATTGATAAAAGGGGCAGATATTCCGGTTCACAAAGGGGACTTGAATCCCTGGGCACCAGGATGTTATACATCTCAAATACGTATTAAACAGAAACATCGTCAATTGGAGAATGCATTGTATAAAAGCGAAAAAATGATATCTGCAGCAGCAATCCTGGGGCTGATCGAATACCCTGAATCATCATTTCTAGAAGCGGAGAAAGATCTGCTGACTGCTCAATTCCATGATATTTTGGCGGGAACTTCCATTAAAGCGGTAGAGGACAATGCCATCCGTATGATGGACCATGGGCTTGAAATTTTGGCGCGGGAACAAATGAAGGCATTCTTTGCCCTTACAAAAGATTCTCATAAAGCAGATGAAGGTGAACTGCCGATCTTTGTATTCAATCCTCACCCGTATCCGGTCGAGACGATCGTCGAGTGTGAATTTCAATTGCCGAAACCATTGAAGAATAAGGGATCTAAACTGACTATCTACTCAGAAGGTGAGAAAATCCTTTCGCAATTAGAGGAAGAAGAAAGCAGCTTATATATCGATTGGAGAAAGAAAGTTGCTTTTAAAGCGTACTTGAAACCAGGACAGATGAACAGATTTAATTGTTTAGTCGAAGCACAGGAATCTGTGGTTTCAGCAGCCACTCTTCATGAAAGGAATGGAAACCTGGTGTTCGAAAATGATGAGCTAGAAGTCTGGATCAATCTTCAGACAGGACTCATCGATAAGTATTTAGCCCATGGGCAGTCTTATCTAATGAAAGATGCTTTTCTGCCAATCGTGATTGAAGATGATGAAGATGCCTGGGGATCCCATGTTAAAAGTTTTCCTAATAAAATCGGGCAATTCTCCCTTGTAGATCACGAAGAGGCGAAACGGGTTTCTGGAATTTCTGGTGCCACGGAACTCCAATCCGTCCGAGTCATTGAAGATGGAGCAGTGCGGACCATCATTGAGGCGGTATTCGAATACAATGATTCGTATATTTTCTACCGTTACAAGATGCCTAAGTCAGGAACTGCTTTTGAGCTGGAGATGATTGTGCACTGGTTTGAAAAAGATAAGATGCTGAAGCTATCGATCCCTACGACAATTGATGACGGGAAGTATATCGGACAAGTAGCTTTTGGGACAGAAGAACTGCCGGAATATCGGAAAGAAGCAGTGTCCCAGAAATGGTCTTCTCTACAATCTGAAAATAGTGATAAGGCTTTTTCTTGTATAAATGATGGAATCTATGGGTCTGATGTTCTGGATGGCGAAATTCGGCTCTCACTCATCCGCTCAAGTGCCTATTCTGCTTTAAAAGGTGGAGAACAGGATAATGTTCTACCTCAGAATCGATATTCACAACGTTTCGATCAAGGCGAACGTCATTTTTCGTTTCGATTTGAAGGATCACCGGTAGAAGAACGGGTTGAAAATGTATCGTTAGAAGCCATGATCCATAATGAAAAACCATATGTCCTGAGTTATTTTCCATCTGGAGAAGGCATGAAACCAAAACCATTCCTTGAAGTGGATGATAAAGCTGTAGAGTTAAGTGCGTTCAAAAAAGCATCAAATCGAGATGAAGCTTATGTATTCAGACTTTTTGAGACAACAGGATCAAAGCGGAATGTCCACCTGACATTGCCTCTAATGAACCTTGATAAGACGATTGAAATGAAAGGTTTTGAAGTGAAGACATTTTTACTGGATACGGTGGCAAAGACGTTGAGTGAATGCAACTTATTGGAAGAACAAATCGAGGTTGAAACAGGAATGGGGTTATAGAATGGATAAACTAGCCATCGATGGGGGAATTCCTATCAGAACAGAGCCATTTCCGACGTGGCCGATTTTCGGTGAGGAAGAAGAAAAGAACATTTTAGAAACGCTCCGTTCTGGAAAATGGGGAGGCACCAACCGTAGATGCTTACCAGAATTGGAGAATAAGTTTGCAGCATTGCATGACGCACAATATGCCATACCAGTTGTCAACGGGACGATGGGATTGACTGTAGCATTGCAAGCAGCAGGTGTGAAACCGGGTGATGAGGTGATCATGCCCCCTTACACATTCATTGCTACAGCCACAGCTGCCTTGTTATTTGGAGCGATACCAGTGTTTGTCGACGTTGAAGAAAGTACACTGATGCTGGACATCGATAAAGTAGAAAGTGCGATCACCGCAAGGACGAAGGCAATTCTTCCTGTACACATTGCAGGTGCTGCTGCAGATATTCCCAGATTGACAGATCTCGCTCGCAAACATGGATTGGCTGTGATTGAAGATGCGGCACAGGCAGTAGGTGCTGAATGGGAAGACAGAAGGGTAGGTGCTTTAGGAGATTTAGGTTCGTTCAGTTTCCAATCTGGTAAAAATATTACTGCAGGTGAGGGCGGGATGATTCTCACGAATGACAAACAGCTGGCGGAGAAGGCTTGGTCAATTGCCAACGTAGGAAGGATACCTGAGGGAGCATGGTACCAGCATGAAAGGATCGGTTGGAACTTGAGGATGACAGAATTCCAGTCTGCTATACTGCTAGGCCAATTGGCACGTCTGGAAGGACAATTCGAGAAACGAGAAAGAAATGCTCGGATATTGAATGGGAATTTGAAAGAAATAAAAGGGTTGGTTCCCGTCAAGAGGGATCCACGAGTCAACCGCCACGCCTATCATATGTATATGTTCAGAATCGAGAAGGAAAGGACTGAACAAATTCCTAAAGGTGATTTCATACGGAAAATCAACGCAGAAGGCGTTCCAGTCATAGCGGGGTATAACTCTTTAAATAAGAACAAGGCGGTTCTTTCTGAAATTGAAAAATGGACAGGTGAAGCACGTACATATGAATGTCCAATCAGTGAAAGGTCAAGCGAAAGTGAAATTCTATGGCTCTCGCAATCTGTATTGTTAGGCGAGGATAAGGATATGCACGATATTTCTGATGCATTGAGGAAGGTTATGGACAGTTACTGAGTTAAGGAGTGGTTATAATGACTAAGATTGCTAGAGTGGGCGTATATGTGGATAGGTCTTATGCAAGACAAGAGTGGGCTTATGGGTTGAATGTCTTCTCTTATTATATATACGAAATACTCGACCATTTTCGTATCCCGTATAAAAAAATTAATTCGTATGAAGAAATAGATGAATCTGCTTTTGACTTGGTTTTAGCCGGACTTGTCCCAGAAACACGAGAAGCAATGGATCACGTTTGGAAGTATGCAGAAAACGGAGGGACGGTCCTTGCATTTTCAAACCTGAACGGGTTATCAAAACGGCTGGGTCATCAAAGAGGTGAAAAGGTTTTAGATGGATATGGTTCGTTTTCGGAGGATAAGTACAGGAAGCTGAGGGTACTTAAAGCGATTCCATGGTATTCACCTGAACCGAATACACACGGAGAGGGAATCCTTTCATATGGTTTTTCTGACGTGAGTCCAGTTTTTCAGTCCTTCCAAATTGGGGAAGGAAAATTGATCAGGTGCAGTGTTGATATCGCGGAGACAATCGTAAAACTGCAGCAAGGGGTGGAGCCTTTATTTGAGGATGGGTTTCCTGCAAGAGATGGAACAGGTGCGGTTGATGACGGTGTCCTTAAGGTAGACGATCAATTGGTTCTTGATTGGGATAAGGATAGGGACAGGACGAGTACCGGCCAACCATACTTTGCAATCCCTTATGCGGATTTATGGAGGGAAGTCCTGATAAAAAAAATGGTCGAAATATGCATCGCAGATGGCCAAACACTGCCTTTCCTCGGTTTTTGGCCAGCAGGAATCGATTGTGTCGCTCTCATGTCCCATGATAGTGATTATAATCAGGATGAGCATGCGCTGACCACTCTTGAACTGTTGGATGAAGCGGAAATACACTCTACATGGTGTATGATCCTTCCTGGTTACAGTAAAGAGGTTTACGAGAAGGTCATTGCTGGCGGTCATGAGCTTGCTTTTCATTACAACGCCGTCGAAGCAGATGATGGTCATTGGGATCGCCATGAGTTTAAACGCCAATTTGAAACATTGAAGAAGAATCTCCCAATGGTGGACATCCAGTCCAATAAAAACCATCTCACCCGGTTTGAAGGCTGGGGGGAGCTTTTTGAATGGTGTGAAGAAAACGGAATCCAATCGGATCAGACACGTGGTGCGAGTAAAAAGGGAAATTTAGGATTCTGTTGTGGTTCGTGTCACCCCTATTTTCCAATTGCATGGTCCAATGACAATAACCGTATTTACGATGTCTTACAGCTCGGCTTTTTGACACCAGATATGAATACGGGCAAATGGTCCGATGACTCGATCATCGAACCGCTCTTGGACCAAGTTAAAGCAGTTAACGGAGTGGCACACTTCTTATTCCATCAGATCCATTTGCATCGCAATGAAAATGTACGGAGCGCCTTCAAAAAGTTCGTGAAAGAGGCGAAAAAACGGAACTTTGTATTCTGGACCGGAAAACAAATCAATGAATGGGAACGTTTCAGACGAACGATCCATATTGACCAGTTGCAATCAGATGGCGAGTTCGAATTTGAAGGATCCACTTCCAATCAAGCTTTCGTTATCTATCAACCGTTGACACCAAAAGAAGAAGTTCAAGTGACTGGTAAGGTTGTAATGTTCGGAATTCCTTGTAAAAGAAAGATCTACAAACCAAAGGATGTGACACAACTTGGAGTCAACATTTGAGTCGAAAATTTGGAATATAACGCCAGTGCAATGGGAAAAAGCAAAAGAAAATGATATGTCCAAACGATTTTATCGGGTGCTGCTACGCTGGATCTTTTATGCAAAAGAGGAGTTCAGTGAATGGGAAACACGCCCGAACAGCGGATATTTCTTTGGGGGGAACTTTTGGTACAGTTCTGAAACCGCCTCAACCGCATTGATTTTTGCTGTGGCTGCGAAACTTGGAGACTATGATGAAAAGCTTACAGGTATAAACCGTGAAAAAGTGAAAGAGATGGCTGTGAAATCCATTCGGTACATGGGGTTTACACATGATACGGGTCCACCAGATTGCGTCAGGGTGATAGGTCCGAACAAATATACAAGTGAAAAGAAATGGGGTGGAAAAGGGGACAATTTTTTCATGGCCAGTCAGAATGGTCGATCGATTGCTTCTTACGCCATGGCAGCTTGGCTCTTATGGGATGACCTGGATCTCGAAACAAAAGAAATGGTCCAAATGGTCGTCGAGAATTATGCGGACAAGTTTTGTGAGATGGAACCTCGGAACGGGAGCTACTATGATACACAATGTGAAGAGAATGCTTGGACTTCAGCTGGGATAGGTACTGCAATGAGTTTATTCCCTGAACACCCGAATCATGAAAAGTGGAAGAATGGATTTGAAAACTGGTCAATCAATACGGTGACCACCTATTGGGATCGCCTTGGTTCACGATCCGGTCTCATTGATGGATTAACCAAAAGTGATATAAAGACAATTAATTTCCATCCAGACTATACGACAGAAAACCACGCGTTCGTCCACCCAAGTTATTTATGTGCTGGAATCAATCTGCGTGCGGTACATGCTGTTTTTTCATTGATGGGCGGCAAAACCATCGAACCGTGCGCCCTTTTCAATAATGTCACTTTATATGAGAAAACGGTGAAGATATGGGTGCAGCATGATGGCCTTGCTATACCCATCCAGGGGCAGGACTGGTGGTATAACCGGCACCATGAGCGTCAGCTTACCCATTCTGTGCTGAATGTGCTTCATAAAGATGTAGACGCTGCTCGTTTAGAAAGAAATTGCTTGGAAATCATTGAAGATATTCAAGAAAGTAATAGCAAAGGCTGTCTGCTAGAGGAAGAGAACCACACATTCAATGTAAACCATTCACAATCCTCTAAAGATTTTGAACCAGGTTCAGCGCTGGACCTTGTAAACTCCTATCTTCTACACGCATTTGGAGGCATCGGGACGGAGCCTGTAGATGATTCCGAATTCAAGGAATTGAAAACAGGTGTATATTCTTATCCCCATGGATGTTTCGTCATTCACCGAACCCCTGACACGTTTACAAGCTTCAGCTGGCGGAATAATGTCATGTTTCTGAACCTGCCAAAGGACGGACTATGGAACGTTACGCCGCTGTTTAACAGTTACACTGGATTGATCAGGTTTAAAGGTTCAAAGGAAAATAGAGGGTTATTAAACGAAGAGGTCATTCGAAGGACAAATAAGCATTCATTAAAAGAATATCCTGATGGCTTTGCAGTGTCTGCGACGATCGATCGCGGGGACGGAACCGTTGAACAAAAAGTAGCTGTTGTCTCGTTACCAGACGGACATAGCGTGTATATGGAAAAGATGATATTTAAAGAATCTTGTGATCTTGAAGAAGCCTATACAGGCGTCATTGGGATACGGAACGAAAATTACAAGGAAATGCCACATCTGGCTCCTGGCGAAAGGACTATCTACCTTGCCGGGGAGCAGTATACATTTAAAGGTTTCATAGGTTCTGAACCGAATCAGGAAGTGAGCTTTGGAAAGGTCGAGTCCCTGAACGTCGACAACAAGATCGGTTACCTTTTAAAAGGAACAAACGGAGTAATTTACAAAAACCAGCACCAGTATAGCAAGTGGAAGGGCATAGAAGACCTGTTGATCCTGAATGACATCGGCAAGGCGAATGTTGAGAAAAGCGTTTTACCGATATTCTCCGTGATCACAATGCCTAATCAAACTGCAATTGAAACCCATGAAGAAGCAAAGACCATCCATTATCTGAGTTGTCATCAAGGAGACGTTCAAGTCCTGACAAAACGGAATTATTTAATCTATACCAATTTCAACACGCAGACAGAAAGTGTAAAAGCGAAACGTCAAATCAACGAGAAATCTGTTGACCTTTTTGAAGGTTCAAACGAAATCCATCAGGGCTCATACATTTGGAAAAAAGAGCTTCAGGGAGAGCAAAGCGGTTTTTATAAAGGCCGATGGAAACTCAAATCTGAACAATCAGGTTACCAAAGACTTCATATCGAGGCCCAAATAGCTGGTGAAAAGGTGACTTTATTGAATCACTCAAAAGAAGAAATCGAATTAACCCTTGTTCACAAAGAATCTCAAACTGAACACACGAAGAAAATCAGTGGTTTGTCGTTTGAAATGATTGAAAATGAATAACAAGCCATTAGGAGTAGGAATCATTGGTTGTGGAGAAGTAGCAAGAGCCCATTTGACCGGATACAACAAACTGAAGGATCGGTGTGTAGTCCGGGCAGTGTCTGATGTAGATACGGAAACCGCGTTCGATTTTGCTCGAAGTTGTCCTTCTGAAATGGAAGTTTACACTGACATGCATTTACTATTGGAACGGAATGATATTGACATTGTTTCTATTTGTACACCGCCTTATCTCCATAAAAGTCACGTGTTGAAAGCAATAAGGCACGGTAAACATGTGCTGTGCGAAAAACCATTTGTCCCTACGTTGGCAGATTGTGATGAAGTACTTTTTGCTGCTGAAGGCACAGACCGGAAGATCGGGATAGCGATGCAACTTCGTTATAATCCTGAATTTCTTAATATGAAACAGCTTATCCAGGATGGTTTTCTAGGGCAAATCTATTTTGCTGAAATGAGAGGACTATACTGGCGTGGTGACAATTACTTCAAAAAATCTTGGAGGGGTACATGGGATAAGGGATGCGGGGGCGTCCTCATGAATCAAGGTATCCATATACTTGATTTGTTTTTAGAAATCCTCGGTCCGGTCAAATGTGTCGATGCGAATATGGAGACTGTAAAACATACTACGGAGGTGGAAGATCATATCAGGGCGACGATATGGTTTGATAATGGGACTAGAGGAGAAATGTTATGTTCATTGAACGTGGCTGATCCAGAGATAAGTATGTGTTTTTCGGGGCAAAACAAGATCCTTAAATTTCCGTTCAAGGCAGGAGAAATTCAAGAATCCCCCAATGGATTTCCAGTTCAGATTGACAATGAAAACGTTACAGGGGATGCGGATCATTTAGAATCAGACCCAATCTATGAACATCATGCATTGATTGAAGATTTTGTAAGTTCAGTTCAAGACAACAGAGAACCATCTATCAATGGTGTGGAAGCAAGAAAAAGTTTAGAAGTCATAACGGCTATATATAAGTCGGCTATTATCGGAAGGAAAGTGGAACTTCCCATCCGTAAAAATGATATCTGGTATTCTAGTTTGGGTCAAATAAAAGAGTAGAAATAAAGCAGGTGAACCTTTTGTCTAAATTGACCTTTGCAATCATAGGTTGTCGGCATTTTCATATTCAGGATTTCATTAAAGAAATGCTCGATATGGGTCATCATTGTTCAGGGATTTATGAAGATAGGAATATACACCTTAGGACAAAAATAAGCGATAAGTTCCAACTGCCTATTTTTAATAGATTAGAAGATTTGTTTACGGAAGATCTTGATATCGTTGGTTGTGCTTCGAAAAACAGTGAAAAGATCACTATTGTCGAGCTCTGTGAAAAACACGGGATCAATATCATGGTTGATAAACCGATCATTACATCAGATGAAGGTTATGAACGATTGAAGAGTGTCATAGAAAGAGAGAAGATACAAGTTGGTTTGATGTTGACCGAACGCTTCCAGCCTATTTTCATGACGTTGAAAAACATGATTCAAACAGAATGCTTTGGTGAAATCACCCATATTTCCATGCGGAAGCCTCATCGGCTCTCAAAAGAATCCCGAGAAGAATGGTTTTTCGAAAAGAACCTATCAGGCGGAATCATCATTGATCTTTGTATTCATGATTTCGACCTCTTGCGTTGGTTGACAAACAAAGAAATCACGACACTGCAAGGGTATATGACGAAGAACTTTCTTAACGAATATCCTGATTTCTATGATACCGCCTCCTTACACGTTTTGCTCGATGATGAACTACCCGTCCAATTATACGTTGATTGGCATACTCCCTCAGCCAGTTGGACTTGGGGAGATGGAAGAGTGTTCATTACCGGAACGAAGGGATGCGCGGAACTTCGCCTTCAAGGAGACCCGTTTATTTCTAATGAAAGTCTGCTTTTATTCACTTCACATGAACAAAAAACTCAACTAATTGAATGTCCAAAATCTAGCTTGAATGTGAGCAATGATTTTATCGCACGCACCAAAGGGGAAGATTGCTCCATTACACATGAAGATATCCTGAAAGCTTCTAAATTGACGTTGGAGGCAGACCGGCTTGTTGCGAAAAAACAAAATTCATAAATTTAAAGGAGTGAATGAAATGAGTGTAATGCCACGGATGAATCGATTGTTTGGAGAAGATGGCCGATGTTTCAATGTTGCGATTGATCATGGTTTCTTTAATGAATGGAGCTTCCTATCGGGTATCGAAAACATGAAGAAAGCGATTAAGACAGTAGTGGAAGCGAACCCGGATGCCATACAGCTAAGTTTAGGGCAAGCTATACTCCTTCAAGAGATACCTGGGAAACAAAAACCTTCACTTGTCGTCAGGCCAGATGTAGCAAATGTGTATGGTGAAGAATTGCCTTCTTATTTATTTTCGAAGTTGGTTGATCAAGCCGTGGAACAGGCGGTCAAGCTGGACGCTGCCTGTATCGTAGTCAATCTATTCCTGATACCGGGTCAACCTGAATTACATGCCAGTTGTATCGAAAATATCAATCGGCTTAAACCATCTTGTGAGAGATACGGGCTGCCTCTGATGGTCGAACCTTTGGTTATGCTTCCTAATAACGAGAAAGGTGGATATATGGTCGATGGGGATATCCAAAAAATCGTCCCACTTGTACGTCAAGCAGTCGAATTAGGTGCGGACATCATCAAAGCAGACCCTTGTGATGATTTAGAAATGTACCATAAAGTGGTCGAAGCGGCTTCGGGAAAACCGGTGTTACCTCGTGGAGGCGGAAAAGCTAGCGAGAAAGAAATATTGGAAAGGACCTATGCCCTTATCCAACAGGGATCCTCAGGTATCGTGTATGGCAGAAATGTCATCCAGCACGAGAACCCGAAAGCAATAACCAGGGCTTTCATGGCGATTGTCCATGGAAACAAGGATGTGAACACAGCCATGCGTCTTTTAGAGGAGGGTACTTATGAGAAAACGCATCATTAAGTTCGGTGTGATCGGCTGCGGATTGATGGGAAGGGAATTTGCAAGTGCTGTCAATCGATGGTGCCATCTTCTGAATTTGGATTTCTCACCTCAAATAATCGGTGTTTGTGATACAAACAGCAATGCGACAAGCTGGTTCGAAGAAAATATTCCTTCCCTGAAATTAGTTACCGATGATTATCATGAATTATTAACGGATCCAGAAATTGAAGCAATTTATTGTGCAGTACCGCATCATCTTCATGAACAGTTCTATATGGACATCATCAATTCCAAAAAACATTTATTGGGTGAAAAACCGTTTGGAATCGATTTGAAGGCTAATCAAAAGATTTTGGACGTAATCGAGAGACATCCTGATGTCGTCGTCCGAGGTTCCTCGGAGTTCCCTTTTTTTCCAGGGGTACAGCTCCTTTCAAAATGGATCCAGGAGGATAAATTCGGAAAAATCCTGAATGTAGAAGCTGGATTTTTACATAGCAGCGATTTAGATCCGAATAAAAAAATCAATTGGAAGCGTAAGATCGAGTTCAACGGAGAATATGGGTGTATGGGTGATTTAGGATTACATGTCCTTCACATGCCCCTCAGGTTCGGTTGGATACCGAAAAACGTAAGGGCTATTTTATCGAACATCGTGACAAAGCGTCCGAATGAAGATGGTTTTATGGAAGATTGTGAAACATGGGACAATGCAACGCTTTTATGTGAGGTAGAAAAGGGGACGAACTCTTTTCCTATGCTCTTGAATATGAAGCGCATCGCTCCAGGACACGCGAATTCCTGGTATCTCAATATTCATGGTACCGACTTTTCATGTGAATACTCGACAAAACATCCAAAGCAAATCCATTATATGGAGTATCATCCTAGTGGTAATCAAAGCTGGCAGACGATGGACGTACCGTATCAATCTGCCTACGAATCGATCACAGGTCCGATTTTTGAATTCGGCTTTTCGGATTCGATCTTACAGATGTGGGCAGCTTTTGTAGATGAAATCGCAAACCGGGACAGGATGGCTCAATCTTTTACGTGCGCTTCACCAACCGAAATTGGTTTAAGTCATCAGATATTCACAGCTGCTTTACGGTCTCAACAAACTGGTGAAACCGTAACCTTAACCCAGCAGAGGGAAACCTCGTGGATAGGATGAATCCATCCCCAACTGTAGCGGTCGCTGGTCATATTTGTCTGGATCTATTGCCAGTAATGGAAGGTCGGACACCTTTGGAGCCAGGAAAGCTGATTGAAGCTGGCCCTGTTTCGTTTTCTACTGGAGGTGCAGTTGCCAACACAGGTATTGCCCTCAATAAACTGGGTGTTCCTGCACTATTGATGGGCAAAGTCGGGAACGATCATTTCGGCCAGATCTTAATGAAACAATTGAGGGGGGAAGGATTAGAAGCTGTTCAGAAAATGATAGTCGCATCCAACGACCAGACTTCCTACACAATTGTTCTGAGTCAACCAGGGATCGACCGTACGTTTCTACATTGTGCCGGGGTGAACGATACTTTTTCAATGGTGGATATCGATTACGATGCGTTGAAGGAAACGAAGGTATTCCATTTCGGGTATCCTCCATTAATGAAAAAAATGTACCAAAACAACGGGGAAGAACTTTTTCGTATTTTAAGCGAATTAAAAAAGAAGGATATTACTGTTTCCTTGGATATGGCTTACCCTGATCCAGATTCTGAAGCGGGACAGGCTTCCTGGAAAGCAATCTTAACCAAATGTTTACCAATGGTGGATGTATTCATGCCGAACATAGAAGAAATCCTGTATATGCTTGATCGACCTTTATTTAGTGAACTGCAGCAAAAGGGTTTACAGTGTATAGAACCAGAACATCTAACCAGGGTAGGGGATAATCTCCTGGGAATGGGAGCAGCTATAGTGGGATTGAAACTCGGTGACAACGGCCTTTATATACGGACAACGGAAAGTATAGAAAGGTTGAAGCAGGTTGGAAAAGGTTTGGGAGAGGATTTTGCTAATTGGTTAGGAAGAGAGCTGTTGGTTCCTTGCTTTGAAGTAAAAGAAGTCGGGACCACTGGTGCTGGAGATTGCACGATCGCAGGTTTCTTAGGTGGTATGGTCCAATCCTTTTCGCTCGAAAAAACGGTGCGTCTAGCTGTAGGGGTAGGGGCATGTAATGTAGAAGGAATCGATGCAACAAGCTCGATCCCTTCTATGGAAAAGGTCCTTCAGAGAATCGAAAGGAATTGGCGAACAAAGCCCATCAAACTTAACTTGAGTAATTGGATATCTAACACAACTGAGAAGATATGGATTGGACCGAAAAATCTTAATCGGATGGGGGAATCTTAAATTGATAACCAAACAAGAACAATGTGAGGTACAAGAAAAGACTGTTGAGTTTTTATCGAAAGCTGGCATTATTTTGACAGACGAGGAAAAAAGGAATATTGAAGTTGCGGACTTTGGCCTTGACGAGCTCAAACAAACAGGATTGCAGCTGATTACGTACATCAATACGGATCGTTATTGCGCAAAGGACCTGATACTACTTCCAAAGCAAACATGTCCAGAGCACAAACATCCTTCCATAGAGGATGACGAAGGTAAACAAGAAACCTTCCGTTGCCGTTGGGGGAAAGTATGGCTATATGTAGAGGGACCTTCGAGTGATAAGATACAGGCGAGCATTCCGAAGGACAGTGAAGGAACTTATACTGTTTTCCATGAAATCGAACTCAATCCGGGAGAGCAGTACACCATTGAACCTAATACACTTCATTGGTTTCAAGCAGATGTGGATGGAGCGGTCGTATCTGAGTTTTCAAGTAGAAGTCGGGATGAATCCGATATTTTTACTGACCCACGAATTTCAAGGATTCCAGAAGTGATTGAGTAGGCTATGAAATTATATGGCCGTTCTTGGACAAGACAGGAGATTGAAGCGCGTGTAGGCAGGATTGAACAAATCGGGGGTTTGAAGGGAATTGAATTATTAGATGGAAGAGAAAAAGGCGTCGAGCAGATCCAGGTACGGACCGGAAGCGGATTGACTGCTTATGTCACACCTACCAAAGGGTTTGATATATCTTTAGCTGAATACGGTGGTGTCCCGCTTTCCTGGCAGTCTCCTAACGGTGATTGTCATCCCTTTTTTTTCAATCCTGTCGGGAAAGGCTGGTTACGCAGTGCATCAGGCGGGTTGCTGATGACGTGCGGTCTTTCTCAAGTCGGTACCCCTTCAAGGGCTGTCAGTGATGAGAATACGAAGCTCGGGCTGCATGGTCGTGCTCATCACACTCCTGCAAAACTTATTTCTGCAGAGGGTTATTGGGAAAATGATGAATATCGGATGATTTTAAAGGGAGATGTTGAAGAAACCGGGATGTTTGTACCCAACCTCAGATTAAAGAGGGAAATCCATTTTAAATTGGGAGAAAACAGATTCTCTTTAAAGGATGAGGTTGAAAATATAGGGTTTCAGTCGGCTCCTCATATGATCTTATATCATTTTAACTTTGGATTTCCATTGATGGATGAAGATACTATGGTCCACTTTCCTTCTAAGAAAGTCGAATCAATAGATAAAGATGTATCTCAAACGGATTATGACAATTGGCAGAACCCTGAAGCCAATATTCAGGAAAAAGTATATTATCATCGAGATATCAAGTCAATGGAAGGTCGGCATAACTGGAGCCAGGTAACTATTTTCAATCCTCATTTTCCGACTCCATTTAATCACTCAACCCCCCTCTCTGTTACACTAAAATGGTGTACAGATACATTACCTAATTTGATTGAGTGGAAAATGCCTGGCGAGAAGATGCACGTATTGGGGATCGAACCTTCCAATTGTCTTGTAGAAGGTCAAGAGGCTGAACAAGAAAATGAAACGTTAGTCTATTTGGAACCCGGTGAAAAAAGAACATACCAACTTGAGTTTGAAGTTAATGAAAATTTAGTTGATAATAATAGCCAAAGCTGACAAACAGTTTTGGTCACTTTTTTTTATTAGAGAAACTTTTAATTTTATAAATAAATGATTGGGAAGGGGCAGGTTTGATGATTTACGGTTCGATTGAAGCAGGCGGTACAAAGTTCGTGTGTGGAATCGGGAATAAAAACGGAGAAATTCTTGAAGAAATCACGATTCCGACAACGACGCCCGAAGAGACGCTGAGTCAGGTGGTTGAATTTTTCAAAGGGAAAGAGATTGAAGCTTTAGGTATCGGTTCATTCGGTCCAGTCGATCTGAATCCTGAAAGTCCTACATACGGGTTCATTACAACAACGCCGAAAAAGCACTGGAACAACGCTGATCTTGTCGGTGAAATGAAAAAACATTTTGATATGCCGATCGGATTCGATACCGATGTGAATGCAGCTGCACTAGGTGAAATGGAGTGGGGAGCTGCGCAAGGGCTTGATAGCTGTCTCTACATGACGGTGGGAACGGGAATCGGAGTTGGTGCTATTTCGGAAGGGCGGATCGTTCACGGAATGCTGCATCCAGAAATGGGGCACATCCGGGTTCGTCGTCATGAAGAAGATGCTTATGAAGGCGGCTGTCCGTTTCACGGAGATTGCCTTGAAGGGTTGGCGGCTGGTCCCGCAATCGAAGCTCGCTGGGGTCAGAAAGGAATCGAATTGGCTGAGCGAGCAGACGTGTGGGAGCTAGAAGCGTTTTATATCGCACAGGCATTGGTGAACTATATCCTGGTGTTGTCACCTAAACGGCTGATCCTTGGCGGCGGTGTCATGAAACAAAAGCATATCTTCCCGCTGGTCCGGGAGCAAGTGGTGAAGCTGTTGAACGGCTACATCCAGCACGAAAACATCCTCGATAAAATCGACGGGTACATCGTGCCGCCAGGACTAGGAGATCATGCTGGACTGTGCGGCGGGATCGCGCTGGCGAAAAAGGCTGCAATATAGCCCGTTCAGTGAATCACGACATAAATCACTTTTATCGCGACAAGATTTCAAAAAATCGCGACAGATTCGGAAAAAATCACGATAAAAGGCTCAGCGCACATTCGGCTGAGTCCTTTTTGAATTCTATTCAAGCATCATCAAATAAAGAATGGCTAATCCGGCAATAAGAAGACCACTGCTGATGGCAACCCACTTGAATCCTTTTCTGCCTTGTTGAATTTCCATGAACAAGATAAGTTGGATGACGGCCTGTATTACTGCTAAAATCAACAAAGTGATGAGCAACCAGAGGGGGATGGTCCCCATTGTCATCACGATATAAAAGGCGATTCCGCTGAATGTCAGCATTAGAATGAAACCGATCCATTGACGTATGTTCAGAGACAGTTTCATTGGAGGATCCCTGCCTTTCCAATCAAGTAAACGACGGTGAAGATGAAAATCCAAACGACATCAACGAAATGCAAATACAGGCTGAATGCTTCCAATTTTGCCTTCGTATAAGAAGTGATCTTTTCTTTTTTCAGATGAATGAGGAGAAGGATCATCCAGGCGCACCCTGCCAGAACATGAGTGCCATGCGTTCCCACCAATATATAGAAGGAAGACATGAACGGACTTGAGGTGAATGTATGTCCTTCTTTCAAATATTTATAAAATTCGTGGGCTTCCAATCCTAAGAATGCCAGACCGAAAATGAACGTCGTAATCAAGAAGAAGAAGCTTTTTTTATACTGGTTATTTTTTGCTCCTAAAAGCGATTGGGCACAGGTGAAACTACTCGACAGCAGAAGGAATGTCGCAAGGATCGTTTGCTTCAGCTCGAATAATTCCTCGGGGGATTCACCGGGGATCGTGTGGTGGTTCAGCGTAAGATAGACACCGAACAGGCAACCGAAAAGAACGATTTCCGCGCCGATGAAGAACCAGAGTCCAAGGACTTTATCCGCAGCCTCTTCCTCACTGAATTCTTTAGAAAAGACGACCTTTTCCTCAGTCATTTTCCTCTCCCCCAATCTTTTCATCAGGATGTTTATCCGGGGTCACCATTTTCCGTCCCGTATCCTGAAAAGAATGCAGTATCATCAAGCCGATGGTGCCAAGAAGTCCGATCAACTGGAAATACCACACCTCAACGATGACACCGAATGAACCGATCAACATGAACAGTCCGATCAACATCGGTTTTGCGCTATCAAGTGGCATCGGGATAGAGGAGAAGTCTTCCGCTGCCTCCAGCCGGCCGCCCATGTATTTTTTCGCCTGCCACCATGCATCACTGCCATGCACTTTAGGAAGACGAGCGAAATTATACTCAGGTGGCGGGGAAGGGATCGCCCACTCGATCGTCCGTCCATCTTCCCACGGGTCGTTGCCGACTCCTCTGGGGCTGTGACGATAGCTTTGGTAGATGTTCCATAAAAAGAGCATCATGCTGCCGCCCATCAAGAAGGCACCAGCTGTACTGGTCAGGTTCAAACCTGTCAGCCCATCTTCAGGAAGGTAGGTGAACACCCGTCGAGGCATACCTTTCAGCCCCATGATGTGCATCGGGAAAAACGTCAGATGGAATCCGATCAGGAATGTCCAGAAATGCCATTTTCCAAGCACATCGTTCAGCATGAAGCCGAACAGTTTCGGCCACCAATAGTACACACCGGCAAATATACCAAGCACCGTTCCCCCGACGATCACATAATGGAAATGGCCGACCACGAAATAACTGTCATGATACTGGTAATCTGCAGGCACAGTCGCCAGCATGACTCCGGTGATTCCGCCGATGACGAAGGACGGGATGAAACCGAGTGAGAACAGCATCGGCGTATTGAACGTAAGGACGCCTCCTCTTATCGTGAACAGCCAGTTGAAGATCTTTATCCCAGTCGGTACGGCGATTGACATGGTCGAAATCGCAAAAATCGCGTTCGATGTAGGTCCTAGCCCCACCGTAAACATATGGTGGATCCAAACCATGAAGCCGAGAAAACCGATCAATACCAGTGCAATGACCATCGAGCTGTAACCGAACAATCGTTTTTTCGCGAATGTCGTGATCACATCTGAAAAGATCCCGAATGCCGGAAGGATCAAAATATACACTTCAGGGTGACCGAAGATCCAGAACAGGTGCTGCCAGATCAATGAGTTCCCTGCATCCGCTGCCAGCAGGCTCGTCCCATATAACCGGTCGAACATCATCAAGAGCAATGCGACGGTCAACGCTGGAAACGCGAACAGGATGAGGATGGAGGTCACCAGTGTCGCCCAGGTGAACATCGGCATCCGCATCAATTTCATGCCTGGTGCCCGTTTGTTGATGATCGTGACGAGAAAATTGATCGCTGTCAAAAGCGTTCCGATTCCAGAGACTTGAAGGCCAAGACTGTAGTAATCATTGCCGGTCGCTGGTGTGAATTCATCCAACGCTAGAGGGGCATACGACGTCCATCCGGCAGTCGGTGAACCACCGAGTACGAAACTGATATTGATCAAAGCCCCGCCAGCCAGGAACAGCCAGAAACTCAATGCATTCAAGAATGGAAATGCAAGATCCCGCGCACCGATCTGGAGAGGGACGGCAACGTTCATCAATCCGATCAGAAGCGGCATCGCAACGAAAAAGATCATCGTCGTTCCATGGGTGGTCATCATCTGATTATATTTATCGCCCTGGAAGACCCAGAATTCATTTTGAGGGAGGGCCAACTGTGCTCTGATGATCAACGCATCAAGGCCGGCACGTAGAAAAAAGGCGAAGCCCGCTGAAAGATAAAGGATCCCTACCTTGCTATGGTGGGTCGTTTTCATGTAACTCCACAACATGCCCCATTTTTTGTAATAGGTCAGTAAAACGACCGCTGCGATCCCCATCAGGATGATCGATAGATAACCTGCAATGATATCGGACACCAGTCGGATCTTTTCACCGAAGAAGTAAAAGCTCATCATTTTTCACCTTCCTTTACCTTCAAAGACATCAAGTAATTGATCAAGTCGTCTTTTTCCTCTTCCGTAAAGTCCTTTTTGAAGGAAGGCATTTTAGCCCCTGGTTTCACCTTTTGTGGATTATTGAGCCATTTTTTCAGATTTTCCCGGTTGTTCGGCAGCACATTGGCAATCCGGTCTTGTGAGGCGAAGTCACCGAGATGAGGGGCAGGCGATCCGCTGACTTTAGGGTCCAACCCTTGTGTTCCGTGACAGCTGAGGCATTGACCTTTGAAGATCTCTTGCCCATTTTTCTCTGAATCTGTCAAACCAGCTTGCTTCGGCTGTTTCATCCCTTCGATCCAGGAGTTGAACTCGGACTCTGTTTCTACTTTTACATGGAACCGCATATACGCATGGCCAGGTCCGCAGAGTTCGGCGCACGAACCTCTATAGAGGCCGGTTTCATTCGGCACGAAGGAAAGTCTATCTTTCTTTCCTGGATTGGCGTCCTGTTTGCCGCCCAATTGGGGCACCCAGAACGAGTGGATCGTATCCTCCGAAGTCAACTCGATGATCACTTTTTTATCAACAGGCACATGGAGGGTTTCTGAAGTGGTAACTCCTTCTTCGGGATATTCGAATTCCCACCAGAATTGATGAGCGGTCACCTTGACGACGAGCGCCCCGTCACTGGCTTTCGATTCCCTATCAAGTTCATATGTATCCAGTACAGTCGGAATCGCTAAAATGGTTAAAATTAAAATCGGGATGAGAGTCCACGTGATTTCAAGTCTCTTATCCCCTGGTTTCTGGTTTTGTGTTTCCTTCTCCCAGCCAGGTCGTTTCCGGTATTTTACTAGAAAGACAGTAAATAAGACGGTGACGGTGATCAAGACGATGGACATTAATGCAATACTGAGCTGGATCAGGGAAAGTTGGCTTTCTGCGGTAGAAGATTTAGGGTTGAGCACATCCCATTTTGCCGGGGAACAACCTGTCAAAAAGAGAAGGAAAAACGTGACGCCGAATTTGCTCATACTTTTCACTGGTCATGGCCTCCCATCCAAAAGCACATATATTGACCCACTTCCCAGTAAGCTGCGCTGATAAACGAGAGATTCAGAGATGAGGGATAACTAGTTAGATTTTCTCAGGTACCAAAGGCCACATTAACGCCCGCTGGGATGCAGCATAGTGTGCATACATCGGTGTGTCCAGCTTGAACGGAGGGAACATCATCTTATTGATGCGGGTTTCTGCCTCAGTAACCATCCATCTTTCATGGTGGATGTCGCCTCTTAATAATTTCTTCCCATTTTCAGTCCATAAAAGATACCGTTCAAGAAACCAATACGTCAAGCTTCCTCCCTCTGGTGTGAAAGGTTCGGAGATAGGGCGATAGCTGCCTGTAAAAATGCCCGTTGTTTTTCCTTTCCTCGAACTAGAGTAATTAATGACTTCATCCTCCATACCCATGGACATCCCGGCTCTGAAGTAAGGTAGAGACAGGATCCTTGTCCCAAAAACGACAGGGAGGTGGTTGGCATCCAGGCTGAAAAAATAGACCCCTGGCACTCCCTTATAGGTAACATAAGTCCGAACATTCAACTCCAGATAAGAATGATAGAAGGGGATTTTCGGTAGGCCGCGTATCCTCATATCCTTTACAGCAAAAGGAATGATGCCGATCCATGCCTGCCCTTCGAATGTATCCAGCTCTAGGGATGACGGAACATGTACTCTAAGCATTTCCGTTGATACAGGGAAATGCATGAACAGCAAATGGTCCCAGCGTTGAGACAATCTCCATTGATGATTGGGGAACGGTGCCGTCCGGTGACTTGTTTTTTCGAGTAGTTCCTTTGCAAAATCAGCCATGTCCATCCTGCCTTTTCATTTTTTTACATTTAAATATAAGTGTAACTGTGGCTCAGCCTACACTAAGGCCTGACATTACCAAATTTTCTTTATCCACTATTGATTGGTGTAACCATGTGTCAATCATGTTAAACCCCACGGCTATATAAAATGGAAGTTTAACCGGGTCCAAACGTAGGAATTAGTATGTACATACAGACATGGAAGAGGTGATGAACGTGGTTGATAAAAATAAAGATTCGAAAGAGCAAAAAAAGAAAGAACAAGATCGCGACCGTGATATCGAACCTCAACGAGAAGTAGAAGATGATAAGAAAAATAAAGACAGTGAAAAGAACCCGGATGACTTAGAGTAATTGGATAAACATTTTAATAAGGCAGGAGCGGAGGATATGAGAGAAACTGAAATTTATTTTAAAAAAACGTACGAAGAGTCCCGTGAAGTGTTCCGGGGACATCTAGATAAAATCCGGGAGAAGTGGCCGGAAGCGGAATTATTAACTGAAGCGATAGGAGAAGAAAAAGACAATACAATCGATATGATCCATTCCGACGCGCGGAAATCAAATGACCAGGTCCTCTTTTTCACGACGGGAGTGCATGGAATCGAAGGATACGCGGGTGCTGGGATGATCCATCTTTTCATTGAGGAGTATCTCGACCGGGTGGACCCTGAGACTACGGGGATCTGTTTCGTCCACGCCGTGAACCCATGGGGAATGCGGAATTTCCGCCGTGTCACAGAGAATAATGTCGATATGAACCGGAACTGTGTGTACGGGGACGTTCCGAAAGATGTGAATGAGAACTACGCAAAAGAAAGTGAGATTTTCCTACCGAATGGAAAGATCACAGATATTGAAAAAGAGAAGCAGGAACTGTATGCCCAGTTGAGTGAGGGTACGATGAATGAAGGATACAATGGGATCAAAAGTGCAAAAAGCATGGGGCAGTTCCAGTTCGAAAAGGGCGTCTATTTTGGCGGTAAATCGGAAGAACCGTCCACGGCTTATTTGAAAAAACTGCAGAAGAAACTTTTATCCGATTATGATCGCGTCATCCACATGGATTGGCACACCGCACTTGGTCCGACGAATGAAATCACGATGGTGAATTCAGAAGTTGACTCCCGTAGTGAGGAAGAATTGAAGTCCTTTTACAAGCTGGAAAACATCAAGAAATTCTCTCCGGAAGACGTAAAAGGCGATACGACGAACCATTTCAACGAACTGAAAAAAGAGGAATTCCCGGACACACATCTCTTCTCGGCGCTTTTCGAATTCGGGACGTTCGGGGACGATAAAGAAGCGGAACTGCGCGAGTTCACGACGATCATTTTAGAAAATCAGTTGTATTGGAACGGTGCTGAGAAAGAAGAAGACCGTCAATGGGTTCTAGCTGAAACCCAGAATATGTTCTATCCAAAGGAACAAGAATGGCGTGAATCGGTCATAAAAGAAGGCAGACGAGGAATTGAGAACATCCTCGGACAAGAAGGGATTTTAAAATGAGGTTGCCTGGCGCATCGCAGTCCATGTGGAGGGACTTCCAAATTGAGTCCTTTCCGTCACTTGAGGAAGGTTTGAAAACGGAAATGACGGTGATCGGCGCTGGCATCACTGGGATTACGACAGCTTATTTACTGGTAAATCAGGGGTACGACGTTGTGTTGTTGGATGCCGGGCAGATTATTTCAGGTGCAACAGGCTATACGACTGCTAAAATCTCAGCACAGCACGGTCTCGTTTATGACGATCTTATTGAGACGATTGGAGAAGAAAAGGCAAAGCTCTATTATGAAGCCAATCGAAGTGCGCTGAATATGATTGATGATATTCGAAAAAAGCATGAAATCGATTGTGATTTCAGCTATCAGGACGCGTTTGTGTACGGGGAGTCCGAGCAATCGAAGAAAAAGATTGAAAAGGAAGCGGAGGCCTACGAAAAACTTGGAATTGATGGAGGATTGTCCGATGACGTCGATCTTCCTTTTAAGATCTCTTCAGCTATTAAAATGAAGGATCAAGCGCAGTTCCATCCGGTCAAGTACCTGGCTGCATTAGTAGGGTATTTGAAAGAGAAAAATGTGAGGATTTACGAAAACACACGAGCTGTTGATATCAAGAAGGGGCAGAAGCCTGAAGTTATTGCAGAAAACGACCACTCGCTCACTTCTGATCATGTTGTGATCGCTTCGCATTTTCCTTTTAAAGATTTCGAAGGGGTGTATTTCGCCCGGCTTCATGTCGAACGTTCCTATTCACTTGCGGTTAAAACCGATACGAAAATTCCAGAGGGGATGTACCTGAATGCGGACCAGCCGAAACGCTCGATTCGAAATGCAGTTGATCCTTCTGGAGAAAAAGTACTTCTCGTCGGTGGTGAAAGTCATACGAGTGGGCAAATCGAGGATACGTTAGCCTGTTATGAAAACTTACGAGCATTTGCCGATGAACATTTCGGCGTTACTGAAATCCCCCATCGTTGGTCTGCCCAGGATATGACCACCCTCGATAAGGTCCCTTATATCGGGCCGATTACGGAGAAAAATCCGAACATCCATGTTGCAACTGGTTTTACAAAATGGGGCATGACCCTCGGAACGGTTGCTGCCCAGGTGCTCAGTGACTTGATTAGTGAAAAGGAAAATCCATATGCAGAGCTCTTTAAGCCTTCCCGGTTCAACGCCAAGTCTGATGTGAAAAATTTTACTGTTGAAAATGCTGATGTGGCTAAAGAATTCGTGAAAGGAAAGATTGACCGTAGAACGAAAGAGATTGATGAACTGGAGCATGATGAAGGTGCTGTCGTCAAAGTGAATGGGAAACGAGCGGGTTGCTTTAAGAATTCGGCAGGTAAAACCACCCTTGTCGACACGACCTGTACCCATATGGGATGCGAACTGAATTGGAATAACGGTGAGAAGTCGTGGGATTGTCCATGTCATGGTTCGCGGTTCAATACCGACGGCAAAGTAATCGAAGGTCCCGCTACTAAACCGTTGGAAAAGCTATCCTGATAAAACGTTTCAAGTTCTGTCTCCCGGGAACATTCACTATAAAGATAGAATAATAAGGAGTGAATCTATGGATCGGCGATGAGTGTAAACGAAATGGTCAAGGATGAACAAACCTTTTTATAAGGAGGCTGAAACCATGGACCATGTAAAAGCACTCGCGATCAAAGCAGGCATGACACTTCCGCTCTTGTATCTGATCCTTGGATTAGGGTTCGGCATCTCCATCATGAACGTGGTGATACTGACTGTCGTTCTTGGAGGCGTTTCCTATATCCTCGGAGATCTCGTCATCCTGCCGAAATTCACGAACATGAAAGCAACAATGACAGATATAGGACTCACATTCATTGTGATCTGGTTGGTGGGCATTGTCCTGACAGGATTACAAGCAGGTACGATGGCTGTGGCAGCGGCAATTACCGCATCCGTCATTGCGCTAGGTGAACATTTCTTCCATTTTTATATACTGCGAAAAGAATTGGGTGCAACGAAACACTTGAAAGCACAGCACACCCATTAAGGTTTTGTCTGAAAAAGGAGGTTGTTAAGAATGTTTGAAATCCTTCCGAGTCAAGATCCGAATACGGTTGCTTTAGAAGTCCACGGGAAAGCCAGGGAAGAGGATGCGAATAAGCTTGAACAGTATGTAGAGGCGAATTTCGGGAACGATGAAGATTTCAATGTCATGGCAATCTTCGATGAGTTGGATGGTACGACGTTCAAAGGTCTCGTCGAAGGGATGAAGTTTGATACGAAGCGGTGGGATCAGTTCAACAAGTTTGCGGTTGTCAGTGAGAAATCTTCCATTGAGAAGTTCACGAAATTAGGTGATCACTTGCCTGGCATCACCTCGAAACACTTTGATAAGAATGAAGAGGAAAAAGCGTGGAAGTGGATTAAACACTGATAAAGACAAATAGACTCCGAGAGGTACCTCTCGGAGTTTTCCTTGTTTGAAAAAGTGTAAAATGTAACCTTTGGCCGGATTCCACTCGAAATCGGCCGGATTACGGTTCAATTCCGCCGGATTATGTCTCGAAGTGGCCGGATTACACCTCAAACCCGCCGGATTTTGCTTCAAAGTGGCCGGATTACACCCCAGATCCGCCGGATTACTTCAAGTCTTCCCCTTCGACCCCTTCTTTCAAGAAAAACTCGAACAGGATATCGATGATCACGAGCAGTGTGGAGCGAGCCGTCAGATCATACCCCGCGTATTGCACGCGTTTTACCGTACCGCTCAATGAATAGCTCGTTAGTTTGGCGAGTGTGGAGTCTGCTGCGTTGGTAATCGCAAGCGTCCTATGGTTCGCAAATTTCAATTTTTCCGCAATATCGACGAGTGTTTTCGTTTCCCCGCTCGACGAAATGAACACGACGAGGTCACATTCCTCAATCATGTTCGGCAACAGGTCGATGATGTGCGACTCATACGTGTAAAACGTCGGCTTGTTCACCTGCATGAGCAGCTTGCTGAAATATTCCCCCATCATTTTCGACAAACCGACCCCGACGATCACCACGCGATTCGCATCCGTCATCATCTCGCTCACCTTGTAAAAATGCTCCGCACCAAGGTGCTGCAATGTCGTGTTGAGACCACTGATATAGCGATCGATGGCAGGTGTGCTTTCCGGAAGCTCATCCTCCAGGTCGAACGTTTTCAATGTATATTTAAGCTCGGAAAAACCAGCCAGTCCAAGTTTGTGGCACATCCGCACGATCGTCGTCGTACTGACATTGATCGCTTCGGCCATCTGGGTGAGCGACTGGTTTTTAGCCGTTTCGAAATTGTTTTCGATGTAGTAGAGCACATGCTTTTCCGAATGTGTCAGAGAGGGTAGTGCCTGCGAAAAGTGGTCCACGATTACGCCCATCATTTTTGCTCCTCTTCACAATGATTTGCTGTTCGAACTAACTCCGTCTCACCTCATTATCTTTTATTCTGTACAAATGTACAAGGGATGTACAACAAAATTCGACAAACCTATGATACAACATAATTGTAAGCGTTATTATCGATACTATTCAAAATACACATGAAGCGGAGTGATAACGATGGAACTGAAACAAATGACGGATGAACGCCTTTTGTTCTTCGATGTCGAATGGAACTCGAAGCAAGAAGTCATTGAGAACCTCGTTAATGCATTAGATGAAAACGGTTACCTTCATTCGAAGGAAGAATATTTGAAGGCCGTCATGGAACGCGAAGAAATTTCGCCGACCGGTTTTGAAAAAGGACTGGCGATCCCGCACGGTAAATCAGCTGGTGTTAAAAAAGCTGGATTTGCGGTGGCACGCTTGAAAAACAAGCTGTCGACGTGGGAAAGCGTCAATCCTGACAACGAAGTTGAGCTCGTGTTTTTACTGGCAATCCCATCAGGTGAAGCTGGATCTACACATTTGAACCTTTTATCTGTACTTAGCACACGCGTAATGGACGATGCCTATTACAGCCGGCTGCTTGCGGCGAAAACGCCTGAAAGCTTTTTGAAAGCGCTTGACCAGGTGGACGAGCCTGCAGAAGAAGCTCCTGAAGCGCCAGCGGACAAAACTGTGGTCGCGATCACGGCTTGTGCAGCGGGTATCGCCCACACATACATGTCTGCAGAAGCTCTTGAAAAAGCGGGCCGTGAACTCGGAATTCGCGTTTTGACGGAAAAACAAGGAGCGAATGGAATTGAGGATGAACTGTCTGCTGAAGTGATCGATGGGGCGGATGCGGTCGTGTTCGCAACAGATATTTCACCGAAAGACAAGCATCGATTCCAGGGCATGCCTTATGTACAAACACGTGTGGCAGAACCTTTAAAACACGCAAAAGAAATTCTGCAACGTGCATTGAACAAGCCTGATGGAAAAGTCGTCGGTGATGATGTCCAAGAAAACGGAACATCTCCTAATAAAAAGAAGACTGGTGTCCTTGCTGAGATGGGACAGGCGATCTTGACGGGTATTTCCTACATGATCCCGGTCATCGTTGCAGCCGGTTTGATGATGGGAATCGCGAAGCTTGGCTCGATGCCGTTCGGCCTGGTGAACGACCTGCCGAATCCTGAATTCGCGACGCACTCGAACGAACTTTTCGTCATTTTACACCATTTAGATAAATTCGGATTCTTGATCTTCCAGTTCATGTACCCTGTGTTCGCGGCGTTTGTAGCTTATTCACTTGCTGACCGAACAGGAATCGTCCCTGGTTTTGTCGGTGGTGCGTTCGCAGCTGGAATCCACTTCAAGTACTGGGGGCTTGAAGACCAGGTCGCTTCTGGATTCTTCGGTGCATTGATCCTTGGTCTGACAGCTGGTTATATCGCGAAATTCTTGAACAAAAAAATCAAACTGCCGAAGAACTTCTTACCGATGAAGCCGATGCTCATCATCCCGGCAGTCAGTGTATTAGCAATCTTCTTCTTGAACTTTTACATTGTCGATCCGGTATTCGGCGGATTGAATGTCGTCTTGAGTAACGCGATCGAGTCTGCACAAGGCTCGGGTGAACTCGTGTTGGCGACGATCATTGCATCAGCAACAGCCTTTGACCTTGGTGGACCGATCAACAAAGCAGCTGGGGCAATCAACATTGGTCTTGCGGCGGATCAGATCTACCCATTGACAGCCCGTGTATTGTCAATCGTCATTCCTCCGATTGGTCTTGGTGTCGCGACTATCATCGATAAATACGTCGTCGGCCGGCGTGTGTTCGATGCCAACTTACGTGTAACAGGGAATACGTCAGTGTTGCTCGGATTCATCGCGATCAGTGAAGGTGCGATTCCGTTCATGCTTCGTAATCCATTGCTCGTCATTCCGATCAACATCATCGGTGCGATTCTCGGATCTGTTACGGCTGTAGCGCTAGGTGCGGTCCAATGGCTGCCACTGCCTGCATTCTGGGGCTGGCCGCTCGTGGAAAACATCTGGGCATACTTGATCGGGCTTGCCGTCGGTGTCGGATTCATCGCATTTGCGAACATCTTCATCCGATTCGCACTGATCAAACGTGAAGAACGACGTGCATAAGTTGGGATTTTGAGAGTGAACAGATTATTGCTGCAAGTGCACAAATTGACTTGAAAAGTGAACAGAATATCTCGGGAATTGAACAGATTCTTCCCGGAAGTGAACAGATTAACTCGGGAGGTGAACAGGTTCTCCCGAGAACTGAACAGAATTTCTGTGAAACTGAACAGAATATCCCAAAAAGTGAACAGATCCAAACAGCTAGAACGACTGACATGACATTGGAGGCATTCTTTTTATGAAACAGAAACGTGTCTACGTGGTCCCGCATTCGCATTGGGATCGCGAATGGTACTTTACAATAGAAGATTCGAACCTTTTACTCGTCGAAAACCTCGATGCATTGATGACTGTCCTTGAAAATGACGAGGACTTCACAGGGTATGTGTTCGACGCGCAATCTTCATTGGTAGAAGAGTATTTGAAGGTTCGACCTGAGGATCACGACCGTCTGAAAAACCACATCAAATCGAAGCGGATTTTTGTCGGTCCGTGGTACACGCAGACTGATTCGCTGCTCGTGAACAAAGAATCCATCATCCGAAATCTGCTCTATGGAACTCGGATTGCGGAACAGATGGGACACAGCATGGAGGTCGGCTACCTGCCTGATATCTTCGGGCAGAACGCCTACCTACCATCTATTTTCAAAGGGTTCGGCATGGAGTACAGCATCCTTCAGCGCGGAATCTATAACGACGAGATCAACGGCGATTTGAACTTTGTCTGGAAGTCCCCGGATGGCGAGACGGTCAAGACGAACTACATGTATCTTGGCTACGGTCCTGGGAAGTTCCTATCCGCAGAGGGTGAATTTTACGAGGAAAAATTAGGGCCGATGCTCGAGAAGCTTACGGAACTGAACAACAGCACGGACAACTTGTTGCTGCCATCCGGTGGCGACCAGGTCTTTGTCCGCAGTCATTTTCCAGAAACGATCAAAAAGCTGAATGAAAAAGACGAGAAGCATGAGTACGTGCTTTCCGACTATGAAACGTTCATGGAAGAGACGTGGTCTGAAGAGACTTTTTCGAATGTGATCGAAGGTGAATTGCTCGCTTCGCAAAAGTCGCGGATCCACAACACGATCCGTTCGCAGCGTTATGACATCAAGCAGCTGAATGAAATCGTCGAAAACAAGATCCTTTATGTGCTCGAGCCGCTTGCGGTGATCGGACAGACGCTTGGCTTGAAGTATCCGCAAAACTGGCTTGATCAGATGTGGAAAGAGCTGTTTGATGTGCATGCGCACGACAGCATCGGCGGCTGTAACTCAGATGACACGAACCATGACATCGTCGTCCGTCTTGAAAAAGTGGACCGGATGACAGAGGGCCTTATCAACATCATTAAAAAGCAGCTGACCGAAGCGATCAGCAAGAAGGCTGGGCGAGACGATCTTCTCGTCACGTTCAACACGAAGCCTTACGTACACAAAGGTGTGATGGAAGCGGTCATTTTCACGGATTCTCCTGATTTTGCGGTTGAAAAATTGGATGGAGAAGCTGTCGATTTCGAGGTGACCGACCAGACGTATATGAGCGGCGGAAAAAAGGTTGTCGTCACGGCTGAAGGGGACAAAGAGGTCGAGATCCCAGGATACTACCGTTCTGAAATCCATTTGGTAGCGGACGGCGTTCCAGCGATGGGCTATGCGACGTTCGTCACTGAAGATGGAGCGGAAAAAGTGAATCGCGTGGCTGAAATCGATTCGTCAACCATTTCAAATGACAATCTGCAAGTTACTTTTGAGGACGGCAAGCTCAACCTGACGAACTTCGAGTCAGGGGAAACGATCGAGCAGCTTCTTACGTTCGAAAATGTAGCCGATGCAGGAGATTCTTATGATTTTTCACCGTTAAAAGGGGATCAGGAAATCATTATCAAAGAGGCTGAGCTCGTTTCAGTCGAACATGGAAATCGCGTGCAAACGATGACGGTGAAGCATAAAGCGAGTGTACCAGGCACGCTTGAAGAACGTGAAGCCAAAAAGAACACGAAGACGCTCGAAATCTTGACATGCCTTGAACTCCGCGTAGGGGAAGCGTTCCTCCGTGTCGAGCACGAAATCGACAATGACATTTGCGACCACCGCGTCCGTGTGAAAGTGAACACGCCATTCACGAACGTACAGCATTCTTACGCGGATCAGGCATTCAGTGTGTTGAAGCGCAGCACTGAGAATCCTTACTTTGAAAACTGGCGTGAAGAAGGCTTTGTAGAAGCACCTGTCCCGATCTACCCGCTTGAAAATTTCGCAGCAGTTTCTGATCATGAGCAGACGCTGGCATTGGTCACAAAAGGGTTGAAGGAATACGAAGTGCTCCCGGAAACTGGTGAAATCGCGCTCACGTTGTTCCGGAGCGTCGGATTGCTCGGACGCGACAACCTGTTATGGCGTCCAGGCCGTGCGTCAGGGATCAACAACAAAGTCGTCAAAACACCGGATGCGCAATTACAGCAAAAACTCACATTCGAATACAGCATCAATTTTACAAATGAAGCGATGAATCCAGTACGTTTATTCCAGGCGACGGAGAAATTTAAAAAGCATGAAGCGACATACCAGAAGCAAACGCTGAACACATTCGAGGAGCGGTTGGAGCGGTTCGAGATCCCGTATCCGATCGATCAGCTTGACGATCAGTTCTCTCTTTTTAAAATCGAGAATGATCAAGTGTTCGTAAGCACGGTCAAGCAGGCACATGATAAGGACGGTATGATCGTACGCCTATTCAATCCGACAGAAGAAGTACAAAAAGCATCGATCGAGACGGATCAATTCGCAAAACAAGTACTCGTAAACTTGCATGAAACAGAAGCAACAACAATCGAAGGCTCATTCGAAGTACCAGCGAAAGGCTATACGACGGTAAAACTAAAAGCGGAATAGAAAGGACGAGACGATGAACAGGGAAGAGCTTTTACAGCAGTTAGAAGAGAAAATCCGTTTCATCTACGGCTCGGATTACAAACCAGAATATGTCGAACAGATCGAATCACTTTTGAAAAAGTGGGAAGGACAGGACTGGCCAGAAGCTGAAAAGCCATCGGAAGAGACAGTCTATCTGATCACGTACGGCGACAGCATTTATGAAGAAGGAAAGCCGACACTCGAGACGCTCCATGGGTTTTTAAAAGAAAAGGCGAAAGGCATCATCAGCGATGTCCATCTGCTCCCGATGTTCCCGTACACGTCTGATGACGGTTTTTCTGTGACCGATTACCGTGAAATCAACCCGAAGCTGGGAGACTGGTCTGAAATCGAAGGGATGTCAAAGGACTTCCGATTGATGTTCGATTTCGTCGCGAACCACATTTCGCAATCAAGCCGCTGGTTCCAGGGATATCTGCAGGAGGATCCGAACTACAAGGAGTATTTTGTGCCGCACGATCCAGATTTCGACGCTTCGCAAGTCGTGCGACCGCGGACGTCACCGCTTTTCCATGAGTACGAAGGGAAAAACGGGACGAAAACGGCGTGGACGACGTTCAGTAAAGACCAGGTTGATGTGAATGTGGCGCACTTTCCAGTTCTCGTCGACTTGACGGATATCCTTTTGATGTATGCGCATAGGGGCGGGACAAGCATTCGGCTCGACGCGATCGGGTTCCTCTGGAAGGAGTCGGGTACTTCCTGTATCCATTTGCCACAAACACACGCAATCATCCAGATGTGGAACTTGATTCTGGAGTATTTCAAGCCGAACACGCAGATCATCACTGAGACGAATGTGCCGCATAAGGAGAACATCAGTTATTTCGGTGACGGCAAGAACGAAGCGAACATGGTTTATCAGTTTTCACTGCCGCCGCTTGTGCTTCATGCCTTGACGACGCACAACGGAAAAACGTTGACGGAGTGGGCGAAAACGATCGGGAAGGTGTCTGACAAAGCGACGTACTTCAACTTCCTGGCGAGTCACGACGGCATCGGTATGCGTCCGACGGAAGGCATTTTAAGTGAAGATGAGAAACAGATGCTCGTTGACAAGGTTGTTGAGAACGGCGGGAAGGTTTCTTACAAGTCCAATCCGGACGGCACCCAGTCGGTCTATGAGCTGAACATCAATTATGCGGATGCGCTCGTGAACAAAGACGAAGACGTGTCTGAAGAACAGCAGATCCAGAAGACGCTTGCTGCACACTCGATCCTGCTTTCGGTGATCGGTGTCCCGGCAATCTACTACCACTCGCTGTTCGGATCCCGAAATGACTATGAAGGTCTTGAAGCTTCGGGCATCAATCGCCGAATCAACCGAGAAAAACTTGAAGTCAACCAGCTGAAGGACGAGCTCGAGACAAGTCCACGACGCTCGCAGATTTTTAACAAGATGTCTGAAATGATCCAGGTGCGGAAAAAGGAAAAAGCCTTCTCGCCGTATGCAGAGCAGGAAGTTCTGGATCTTGGCGAGGAAGTATTCGCACTGAAACGTACGGGTGATGGTGACAGCGTCTATTTTGTCGTGAACCTGAACAATGAGGAAACGACTCTTGATGCAGGCGTTCGCGGAACCGATCTGTTGAGCGGAGAAACAGTTGACGGAAGCCTGAAGCTAGGAGCTTATGAATTCGTGTGGATAAAAGAATAAATTTAGAGACAGCTACCCTTGAGGGGTGGCTGTTTTTAATGTGAATCTGGGTCAAATTCGGACAACATAAGCTTCCCAAATCCCTTGGTAGCTGTTTTGATCACTTCATGAAGCATTCATGAGCATACCAAATCGGCTGTTTCTTATTTTGATCACCCCATGAAGCGTTCATGAGCATACCAAATCGGCTGTTTCTTATTTTGATCACTTCATGAAGTGTTTATGAGCATACCAAATCGGCTGTTTCCCGTTTTGATCACTTCATGAAGCGTTCATGAGCACACCAAATCGGCTGTTTCTTAATTTATCACTTCATGAAGCGTTCATGAGCATACCAAATCGGCTGTTTCCCATTTTAGTCACCTCATGAAGCTATCACACCTGGTCCAACTTCGGACAGGAGAATGTAAACGAACTGAATACCAGCTTTGAGGATTAATACATATCTCGGTTTTTAAGAAAAATCGAAGGTATTGCCATGAAGCAGAATAAAGTGAAGAAACTATGGAGAACAATAATTGAGGTTTAAAAGAGTTGAAATTTTAACGAAGACTTATTCCAGTATATTACAATTTTGCAACTCAAACAAATATTATGAGAGTTTTTGCGTTGTATGCTACTGTTATTATAGAACTATTTTTTTACGGACTTCTTTAAGGATGTGTACATAATGGCAGAAGAAATCCAAGATAACGGCCGGACCGTGCACCCGATCATGGTGCCGACCAGTTCAGATCTAGGCTCATTCAATTTTTACCTGGTAGAAGAAGAGGGAAGCCTGTCGCTGATTGACGCAGGAATCAATACCGGGAAATGCTGGGAAGCTTTCCACGAATCCATCCGTTGCAAGGATTTTTCCTTTGAGGATTTGGACCGGATCATCATCACGCATAATCATGAGGACCATATCGGGTTGGTCGATCGTATCGTGGCTGAGCGGAATATTCCGGTGTATGTTCCTGAAAAGGCTATTCATCGTTTAAAAAGAGACAAAGACTTTTTCCGCATGAGGATTGAGTTTTTTGCGCGTTTATATAAGGAGATGGGATGCGGCGAGGCTGGAGAGAAACAAATCCAAAAGTTAGATGATGCCTTTGAGAATCATGGAAAAAAGAGGATCCAAGCTGAGTTGACGCCTATTGGGAATGAGACGATTGCTGGGCTGGAGCCGATTCCGACTCCAGGACATTCACCTGACCATATGGTTTTCCTGGATCGGGAGCGGGAATGGCTGTTTGGCGGAGATCTCTTGATTGATCACATTTCTAGTAACGCCCTTGTCGAGCCAGACCGTGAAGGGAATCGCATAAAGACAGTGCTGGAACTGGAAAAGTCTTTGAAGGAATTACGCGAATTCAACATTCAGGTTGTTTTTCCCGGTCACGGGGAACTGATCGAGAACCCAAAAGATCTGATCGAAATCAGGCTGGACGGAATAAAAAGAAAAGCGGACAAGGTGCTGGACCATGTGAAAAATGGAGTCGAGACAGCGAGCGAACTCGGCCAAACGATGTACCGCAGCAAGTACGTAAGCCAATTCTCCCTCGTCATGTCAGAAGTCATCGGGCATCTGGATTATCTTGAAGCTCATGAGAAGGTGACGAAAGAAACGAAAGATGGAGTCTGGCATTACAAAGAGGCTTGATTAATATCTTTAAAACGTGAGAATGAACTTAAAAACCTAATATACGTAGTTCAAAAAAATATGAAAACAGAAGGATTAAAAACCTTCTGTTTTTTTACGTGGGAATAGGGATTTTCAATCACTGCCTTTATCGAAAAAAAGTTATGAAAATACAGAAAACTATTGCAATTTAAAAAATGGTCTGCTATTCTTCTTTTTAGAAACCGATTTCCAAAACCGATTTCCTAAAGCGCTTTCAAGAATAAGGATTAGAATTGAGGTAATTTGTTATGAAAGTAACCATTGCGGATGTAGCTAAAAAAGCAGGTGTCTCTAAATCGACCGTGTCAAGGATTCTTAACGGAAACTATGAACAGAATACCGTAGACACAGTTAATAAGGTTTTGAACGTCATTAAGGAACTTGATTACAGACCCAATGCCTTAGCAAAAAGTCTGAAATCAATGAAAACCAATGTTATTGGGATAGTACTCTCCAATTTGAAAAACCCTTTTTGGGTTAACGTGCTGGAAGGTGTGGAAGATACTTGCCGAAAACATGGTTTCAACTTGATGATCTGTAACTCGAATGAAGAGGCTGAATTGGAAGAAGAACATATACGGTCATTCCAAATGAAACAAGTCGATGGAATGATTATCAACCCCACTCTTAAAAACCTTACAATTTACCAAAAGTTGATTAAAAATGAGTTTCCTTTAGTATCAATTAACCGTAAATTGAGTGGTTTAAATATCGATACTGTGACGATGAATAACATTGAAGGGGCAAAATTGGCGGTGGAGCATTTAATTGGGTTAGGAAATCGAAAAATCGCCATTATTGTTTATCCACCGGATGACATAAGCCCTAGAATAGAGAGGATTGAAGGGTATAAAAAAGGATTACAGGAAAATGGTATTGATTTCGATCCTTCAATGATTAGAATCGTGGAAGAAAGAAAAGGCGAAGTAAAAAAACAAGTACGTGATCTTTTATCAGGTCATGATAAACCTGATGCTATATTCTCTACTAACAACATTATGACATTGGAAGTACTTGAGGGGATCAAGGATCTGCAATTAAATGTTCCAGAAGATCTCTCAGTTATTGGGTATGACGAAACTGTCTGGTCAAAGCATTTGAAACCAGCGCTAACTACCGTGTACCAGCCCGCTTATGATATGGGAGAGCTTGCTGCAAAAAAGTTGATTCAAAGGATAAATAAAAAAGGTTCAGAGATGGAAACGCTTACGCTCGAACCTAGATTAATAGTCAGGGATTCTTGTGGGGCAGGAAAGGAGAGAATATCAACATGAGTAATATAGGTTTTAGAGTTCTTCCAAGAACAAAAAAGGTAGATCAATCGATTATTGAAGGATTTAAAAATGCCGTTACCCCTCATGTGAGTGACAATTTAAACAGGATGTTCGCTGCAGGAACAACGCTACGGCCCTATCACAATAGCGGAAAGTTAGTTGGTACGGCAATCACAGTTAAAACACGACCTGGTGACAATTTAATGGTCCATAAGGCCATTGATATCGCAGAACCGGGAGACGTTCTCGTTGTTGATGCAGGAGGGGATACGACTAATGCAATCGTTGGTGAAATTATGCTTAAAATCGCCAAGAAGAAAGGGATTACAGGTTTCATAATTGATGGCGCCATCCGTGATTCAGGTGCGTTTAAAAACGGGGAGTTCCCGGTTTATGCAAAGGGAGTTACCCATAGGGGACCATACAAGGATGGACCCGGAGAAATCAATGTTCCAATAACTTTAGGAGAAATGATTGTCCAGCCGGGAGATCTCCTGCTTGGTGATGAAGATGGATTAGTCGTCATCCCTCAGGAATCAGCTGAGGAAATACTTGGAAAAGTGAAAGCCCAAGAAAGGAAAGAGCTGGATATATTTAAGACTATCGAGGACGACAGCATAGACAGGGGATGGATAAATGAAACCTTAAAGCAAAAGGGGTGTGAGTTTTAATGGGGCTCTCCACGAGATATGACTGGGAGAAACTCCAACAATTCTGTGCTTCCATTTTTACGAAGGCAGGGGTGGACAAGGAAGTTTCTTCAGTAGTTGCTGATTCATTGATCCAAGCTGATCTCAGGGGTGTCGACTCACACGGTGTTGTAAGAACGTCAATCTATTTGAAAAGAATTGAACAAAATATGATTGAACCAGACGCTGAAGTGAAGGTTGAACAAGAGAGTGACGCAACGGCGCTAATTAATGGAAATAATCATTTTGGATCGGTTGTCGGTACAAAGGCACTTGAAATAACCTTAGCTAAGGCGAAAGAAAAGGGCGCAGCAATCGTAGGCGTCAAAGGATCGAATCACTTTGGAACAGGTGCCTATTATGCCCTTAAGGCGATTGAGCAAGATATGATTCTTCTCGTAGTGTCTAACGCTTCCCAAACGATGCCCCCGACAGGAGGAATCCGTCCCTTTTTAGGTACAAATCCTCTTGCAGTCGGCGTGCCTTCTGGTAAAGAAGTGCCTTTTATATTAGATATGGCTACCAGTGTTGTGGCCAGAGGTAAAATCATCGTTGCATCTCAAAAAGGAGAAGATATTCCGGAAGGTTGGGCGGTTGATAAAGATGGTCGGCCTACTACAGATGCTGAAGAAGCACTAGAAGGTTCTGTTTTACCTTTAGGAGGTCCAAAAGGTTATGCGATATCAATGTTCATCGATATTTTAGCAGGAGTCCTTACAGGTGCAGGATTCGGAAGATATGTAAACAACATGTATGAAAATTGGGAGCAACCACAAAACGTGGGACATTTCTTCATCGCAGTTGATATCAATCGATTCATGCCGATTGAAACATTCAAGGAGCGAATGGATCTATACATTCAGGATATAAAGGCTGAGCCAAGGGCAGAAGGTGTGCAAGAAATATTGATTCCAGGAGAAATCGAAAGCCGTCGTATGGCTGAAAGAAAGAGAAAAGGAATTGACCTACCGCTAAAAGTAGTTAATGAGTTAAATGAAATTGGGGAACGATATGGGCTGAATTTATCGGATGCTACGTTTCATGCTGAAAATAATAACGAGGAGGCATGCCATCATGTTAACCAGTAAAAATTTCCGCTATGAAATTCCTACTATTATTGAATTTGGAAGCGGATACATCAATACTCTTCCACAACATGTAGAACAACTCGGAGGAACCAAGCCTTTGATAATTGGAGATCCAGGTGTATTGCAAGCTGGTATTGTACGAAAAGTGGAGCAACCTTTGGAAGGGTCAGGTTTCAGTTATGTAACTTTTACAGATGTAGGGACAGAGGCCACCATTGAATCAGTAGACAATGCTGTTGAACTTGCCAAAAAATCTGCCTGTGATTTAGTCATTGGGGTTGGAGGCGGAAGTGCTCTGGATACAGCAAAATCAGTCGGTTTAATGCTGAAAAACGCTGGAAACATAAGGGATTATGTTGGTTTAGATAAGATTCCGAGTCCTGGTATACCCGTGATTGCGGTTCCGACTACAGCGGGAACCGGTAGTGAGATTACTAGATTTTCAGTTTTGTCTGATAAAGAAGCCAAAGCAAAATTGAGTGTTGGCAGCATGTATAACTGCCCTACTTTAGCATTATGTGATCCTGATTTGACAGTCACTCTCCCACCTCATATCACTGCAGCTACTGGTATGGATGCCCTGACACATGCACTTGAATCTTATGTGAATAAAGTGACCCAGCCGATATCAGAAGGTTTATCGATCCAATCTATGAAATTAGTTGCAAAGAGTTTGAAGTTAGCGGTCGTGCAAGGTGAAAATACTGAGGCGAGAGCTGACATGTTATTAGCAAGCACACTTGCTGCTATGGCATTCAATTCAACACGTTTAGGATTAGCCCATGCTCTTGCAATACCACTCGGTGCCCATTTTAAGATTCCACACGGTGTAGTGAATGCCATTCTACTTCCAGAAGTCATGCAATTCAATTTGATTGGAAATGTTGATAAATTCATAGAAATTGCGAGGATTTTTGGTGAGAAAACAGACCAACTTACTAAACGGGAAGCAGCTGAAATGGCCGTAGTAGCAGTTCGACGCTTAAAAGGGGATGTGGGGATCACCCAGACACTCTCTGACTATGGTGTAGAAGAACAGGACCTGGATTTAATAGTGGAAGAAGCAATGCAATCTGGTAATGTACCAGTCAATCCAGTAAAACCTAGTTTAGAAGATTTAAAAAACATTTGTAGAGCTGTAATGGCCCCGCAAAAAGAAAAAGTTTTGAATTGAAAGGGAGTGAATTCAAATGTCTACTATGACAAAAACGAGCTTACTAGAATGGCTCGAACAAAATGAGCCAGTAACGTATGGTAATTTCATTAATGGTAAGTGGGAGCTCAGCAGCAGCGGGCAAACCTTTTCAATTTCCAACGCAGGGAATAACAAACAGTTGCTTGCCTCCTTCCAGGATTCAGTCGAAAAGGACGTAGATTTGGCGGTTAAAGCAGCAAATCAAGCTTTCCAAAGTTGGTCAAAAGTTCCGGGGCCGGAGCGAGGGGCAATTCTCTATCGATTTGCGGACCTTTTGGAGGAGAATGTCGATGAACTGGCATATATGCTCTCAGCAGAGCAAGGAAAGGCACTTGGAGAATCAAAAGGTGAAGTATTCCGTGCAGCAAAAGAAACACGTTTTTCAGCAGGGGAAGCATTCCGTGCAGAAGGAAAAACTCTTCCTGCAGAAAGACAAAATGTATGGAATTCGACTGTTCGTAAACCAGTTGGAGTCATTGCGGCAATTGGACCATGGAACTTTCCAGTCGTAACCCCAGTCAGAAAAATCGTACCTGCATTAGCCTATGGATGTACAGTGGTATTCAAGCCTGCCTCCGTAACTCCATGGACAACAGTTCGTTTGATGGAGCTATTTGCAGAAGCAGGGGTGCCGGAAGGTGTTGTCAATCTTGTGGTTGGAAGCGGATCAAAAGTAGGTGATCCCCTTGTCAAACATCCGCTTGTGAAAGGAGTCAGTTTTACAGGGTCTACAAAACTTGGGATACGTATAAATGAAATTGCTGCTCGGAACCTTACAAAAACCCAGTTGGAGTTAGGTGGGAAAAACCCAGCTGTCGTATTGGATTACGAGAATGTTGAAGAAGTTGCTAAGCAAATCACGGGAGCAGCATTTGCATGTACTGGTCAACGTTGTACTGCCATAAGCAGAGTGATTGTGGTTGAAGAGAAAAAAGCAGAGCTGACAGAGGCACTTTTGAAAGAAATGAAAAAGATCAAGATCGGCCCTGCTTGGGAAGATGAAGTTACGATGGGTCCGCTCGTCAACCGAGAACAATTGAATACCGTCCAAAAATACTTGGAGATTGGAAAACAAGAAGGGGCAAGGCTTCTATATGGTGGAGATATCTTGACCGAAGCCAAGTACCAGAAAGGCTCCTATATGGTACCAGCTCTATTTGATCAGGTTACTCCTGAGATGAGGATAGCAAAGGAAGAAATTTTTGGTCCTGTTCTAAGTATCCTCACGGTGGAAACGCAAGAAAAAGCTTTTGAAGTAGCTAATAATGTTGAATTTGGACTTGCGGCATCTATTTTTACCAAGGATGTTTCTGCTGCCTATAAGTTCGCGGATGTTGTCGAATCTGGAATGGTACATGTAAACCACGGGACGGCAAGCGCTGCCCATCTTCCTTTCGGAGGAACAAAACAATCCGGATCCGGGGCATTTTCCATCGGTAGTTCAAACATAGATTTTTTTACCGAACTAAAAGCCGTTTACTTTCAATATTAATAGTTGGTCAATAAATTACTTAAAGGGATAGGGAGGCTTTAAGAATGAATAAATGGATTAAGAAGGTTTTAATGGTCACATTAGTCATTGGGTTGATTACTGGATGTTCTTCGGGTGATACATCTGGTGGGGAGGGTGACAAGACTATCCTGAAGCTAGGACATGTTTGGCCGAAAAGTGAAATCCATGCACAGGCTGCTGAAAAATTCGCTGCCGAAGTTGAAGAACTTACTGATGGCGAGGTAAAAGTTGAAATTTATGGCGATGGCACACTTGGTGACGATAAAGACTTGTTGGAAGGATTGAAAGTTGGTTCAGCTGACATTTGGGTTGGTGGAGCTGGCGTTTTATCAGGCTCTTCAGACACAGCTAAAATCTTTACTGTCCCATTCATGTTTGAAGATCAGGAACATTTTGAAAACGTATACAACGGTGAAGTTGGACAAGAGATCTCAGATAAGATTAATGAAGAATCCGGATATAAGGTAGTTTCGTATTGGACTCGTGGACCACGCTGGTTAACCGTCGATAAAGAAGTGAATACCCCAGAAGATCTTAAGGGAATGAAGATCCGTGTACCAGATAGTCCTGTATTCGTAAACTCTTGGAAGAAATTAGGGGCATCGCCGACGCCAATGGATTTCGGCGAGGTGTTTACATCCCTGCAACAAGGAGTAATCAATGGACAAGAAAATCCTCTATCGTTGATTTACAATTCAAAGTTTAATGAGGTTGTGGATTACCTGGTGAAAACAGAACACGTACGTGAACCAATTGCTGTAGTGGTCAGTGACCAAAAATTCCAATCATTGAGTAAAGAACATCAAGAAGCATTATTAGAAGCAGCAAATGGACAAGGGAAAGAATTTGCGAATGATGAAGTACTTAGCGGCGAGGAAGAATACTTGCAAAAACTCCAGGATGAAGGCATGACGTTGATCGAACCAGACATTAAAGCATTCCAAAGCAAATTGGATGGCTTTGTAGAAGAGCAATTCCCTGAAATTCAAGAAGTCTATGAAAAAATCCGAGAATCTAAATAAAGGAAAATGTGGGGGAGCTGCCAACCCCCACTCACCTATTTTTTATGAGGCTTATATATATTTTCAAAAGATGATATGTATGAGCCTGATAGAAAATAGTAACGAATTTACACTCTAAAGGAGGATCATCAGGATGAGAGGTTTTATAAGCTTAGTAGATAAAATGAACAAGTTGGCTTTCAATTTTCTTGCAATCTTATTCGGATTGATTGCTGTGCTGACGATATACCAAGTATTTGCACGATATGTTTTAGACAGTCCTTTAGTCTGGTCAGAAGAGTTGGTCAGGTACTCCATGATATGGATCGTGTTGTTAGGGACAGGGGTTGCTCTACGGAAAGGCCTATTGATTTCAGTAGAAGTCGTACTTTATATCGTACCGTCCTTTATTAAAAAGATCATGCAATGCATCATCATTTTGATGAATGTGGTTTATATGTATTTGCTGATAAAATACGGTATGGATTTGATGAATACGCTGCAAGGACAAACCACCGGAGCGCTTGAACTACCTGTATCATGGCTCTATGCTGCGCTTCCAATTGGTGGCTTTTACGCTCTAATAAACTGTGTTGTTGTTTTGATCGAGTTATTCATTGGTCAGGAGAAGGAGGAAGAGCAGCATGGTAGCACCATTATTCATTAGTTTATTTCTTTTCTTTTTCATCGGTTTTCCAGTCGCTTTTGCGATGGGTTTATCATCAATGATAGCGATGTCTAATTCAGGGATCGAATTACAAGTTGCGGTTCAAAGGATTTTTGCCACTCTAGACTCATTTCCTCTAATGGCGATCCCATTTTTTATACTGGCGGGAAGTATAATGGAATACAGTGGCATTTCACAAAGGCTGATTGATTTTGCGAATTCATTGGTAGGAAAAATGACAGGCGGGCTCGCAATGGTAACAGTGGTTACTGCGATGTTCTTTTCTGCCATTTCTGGTTCAAGCGCAGCCACTGTAGCGGCAGTGGGCAGTATCTTGATTCCAGCTATGGTGAAAAGGGGCTTTCCACGTCCGTTTTCTACGTCCGTCCAAGCGGTTTCAGGGGAACTAGGAGTAATTATCCCACCTTCCATACCGATGATCATTTTTGCATTGACGGCAGGAGTATCGGTTTCCATCGGTGATTTATTCATGGCAGGGGTGGGACCTGGTATCTTAATAGCAGCTTCATTGATGCTGACGATCTATATTATCAGTAAGGTGAAAGGTTACGGTGACTTGAAGCTTGATCCAGATTCTGCGGAAACGAAACGAGAAAACGAATTGATGAGCACTAAAGGGCGACTTAAAGCATTTAAAAACGCTTTTCTGCCACTTTTAATGCCTGTCATTATATTAGGGGGAATTTACGGTGGTATATTCACCCCGACAGAGGCGGCAGCAGTAGCAGTAGCTTATGCATTTCTTTTAGGGTTATTCATCTATCGTTCATTGAATCTATCCAATCTGATGGAAGTTTTACGGAATTCTGTCTTATCTACTGCAATCATCATGTTCATTATTGGAAATGCAGGTTTATTCGGTTGGGTTTTGACAGCCCAAAGAGTACCTGATCTTGCGGCTGAATGGTTCCTTTCCATCTCTGAAAATCCATTTGTGTTCTTAATCATGGTGAACATCCTTCTGTTGGTTGTCGGTATGTTTTTGGAAACAGGTGCAGCAATCGTCATTATGGCTCCTATATTGACACCAGTAGCATTTGAATTCGGAGTGGACCCTATTCATTTCGGGATTATCATGATTGTGAATCTCGCAGTAGGAATGCTGACACCTCCAATAGGGGTAAACTTGTTTGTTTCATCTCAGATAGCTGGGATAAGGATAGAGCAGATCCTGAAACCGTTGATCCCGTTTTATATTGTTTTACTGATCGATATAATTTTGATTTCTTATCTACCTCAAATTTCGTTATGGTTTCCTGCTGTTTTGAAATAATCGATGAAGAGGAGGGAAAAATTTTGAAGGTTGTCATAGCACCAGATTCATTCAAGGGTTCTGTATCAGCAAAGGAAGTATGTGCAGCTATCAGAAAAGGAGTGGAACGTGTATTTCCTGATTCGGAAGTCATTGAACTGCCGCTTGCTGACGGTGGAGAAGGTACGATGGAAAATATGGTGTATTCATCTAATGGAACTGTCAACAACATAGAGGTTTTCGATCCGCTAGGAAGGAAAATCTACGCAGGCTACGGTGTATTGGGCGATGATGAGACCGCTGTGGTTGAAATGGCTCAGGCTTCAGGATTACCGTTATTGCACAACGAAGAAAGAGATCCATTGCATACAACTAGTTACGGGACCGGAGAATTGATTAAACATGCATTGGATTCAGGCTACAGAAAGTTCATCATAGGCCTGGGAGGAAGTGCGACAAATGACGGTGGAATGGGAATGCTGAAGGCACTCGGATTTGAATTTTTCAATTCGCAGAAGGAAGCCTTGCCTGAAGGCGGAAAGGCATTAAAGGATCTGGCCATTGTGGATGAAAGTAATATGGATAAGCGTATTCACGAGGCATCATTTATAATTGCGAGCGATGTAACGAATCCGCTTTGTGGTGATCAAGGAGCATCCGCAATTTTTGGTCCTCAAAAAGGGGCTACTCCAGCTATGGTCAAGGAACTTGATGAAGCTTTGGATCATTTTGCTGAAGTAGTCTATAAACAAAAGAATGGGGACATGCGATTGATGGAAGGTGGAGGTGCTGCTGGGGGGATGGGAGCGGCATTGTTGACTTTCTTAGGTGCTGAATTCAGGTCTGGAATACAGGTGGTAATGGAATCCATACAGTTTGAAAAATTGATTGAAGAAGTTGATTTGGTTATCACAGGGGAAGGTAGACTCGATCATCAAACCCTTTCTGGAAAAGTGATTGCTGGGGTATCCAAATCTGCTGAGAAGTTGAAGGTGCCTGTCATTGGGTTATGTGGCGGGATGATGATCGATACGGAGATCATGGATAAATTGAATCTAGTCTCAGCATTCTCCATAGCTCCTGGCCCCTGTTCTCTGGAAGAAGCAATGGAAAATGCTGAAGAATGGATCATACAAAGAACTGAAACATTCATGCGAGTTATCAAGCATTACCAATTCCAACAGCAATACACAAAGGAGGCTGCCACATGAAACCTACCATTTACATCACGAGAAAAATAGATGACCAGATCGTAGAAAAAATAAGAGAAACTTGTGAAATCGAGATGTGGCCGGAAGAAGATACACCGGTTCCCCGAAGTGTTCTTGAGGAGAAAATCCAGAAAATCGATGGCCTGTTCTGTTTACTGACGGAAACGATCGATAAAACCCTATTAGAAAAAGCAGAAAACTTGAAAGTAGTCAGTAACCTGGCTGTCGGTTATAACAATATCGATATCCAATCGGCAAAAGAAAAAGGGATCACGGTGACGAACACACCTGGAGTCTTAACTGAAACGACAGCAGATCTGACATTTGCATTGATGATGGCCACTGCCAGGAGGTTGGTTGAGGGATCTTCTTATCTAAGGGCTGGCGAGTGGAAAACATGGTCACCGATGCAATTGACAGGTCATGATATATATGGAGCGAACTTAGGGATTATCGGAATGGGACGGATTGGAGAAGCATTAGCCAAACGTGCATTAGGTTTCGATATGAATGTCGTCTATCATAACCGGTCTCGAAAACAAGAGGCGGAGGAAAAGTATAGTATTACTTATGTAAGTATGGATCAGTTATTGAAAGAATCTGATTTTGTTTGTGTACTCACCCCATATACCAAGGAAACCCATGACCTCATAGGGGAAAAAGAACTTTCCCTTATGAAAGAGACAGCCATCTTGATAAACACAGCGCGTGGAGGGATCGTGAATGAAGAGGCGTTGTATAATACATTGAAAGATAACAAGATTTGGGCGGCAGGTCTCGACGTTTTTGAAGAAGAACCCGTTCCCCTCGATCACCCGCTCCTTACCCTTCCAAATGTGGTCACTCTACCGCATATCGGAAGCGCCAGTATCAAAACAAGATTGAAGATGGCAAACGTCGCAGCTGATAACCTGATCAAATCATTGAAAAATGAAAGACCCGAATACGTAGTCGTTTAACCCAAATAACGCCCATTTTTAACCTTCCATAGACGAGGGTTCATAAATGGGCGTATATTATTTCGTGAGTCGAAAATCTTGAATTGAAAAACCTTTCATACTATCATCTATTTATCTCTTCAAAATCGACACAAAGGTGGAATGAAGATGCATCATCCTCAGGTTCAAAATCAAGTAAACTCTTCTTTTCAAATGAAAAGCAACCTGATCTTGGCGATGTGTTTCGTTTACTTTGTGAACTTCTTCGTCCATTCGTTCAACTTTCAAATCTTCTTAGCAGGTTTAAGTGTCGTCGTTTTTTTATTAAGCTTACAGCATTCTAATTCTACGCCTCGGATTTTTTCAGTATTGATGTTCATCTCTGGGATCATTTTTTACATATCAAAAGGGGTAGGCTTGGATGATTTTGTGAACGGTGTGACAACAAACCTTCCGATCTTGATCTTAGTCATGCTGGTTCCATTGATTTCAATCCCACTCAAGATCGGCGGATATTTTAATACGGTACGGTTTTATCTCGAAAAAATGATGGCCAGCAAGAAAAAGCTGTTCGGTAGTATCTCCCTCATCATCTTTCTTCTTGGACCGGTATTGAATCTAGGTTCGATCCGGGTTCTACACGAAACGATCAAGAATATCAAATTATCACCTGTGTTTCTGGCAAAATCCTATCTTGTAGGATTTTCGACTGTCATTTTGTGGTCGCCTTATTTTGCCTCCGTGGCACTGGTTTTGTATTACTTGAAAATCCCTGTATTGGACTATCTCCCATTAGGATTATCAATGGCGGTCATCCAATTGATCGCAGGAAACCTTCTGTTCGGATTATATCTTAAAAATAAACATCACAGCGGGGACCTGTTAAAAAAGGCAGATACAGTAGAAACCAACAATCTGGAACAACCAATGAAAATAACTCAGTTATTACTGATCATCCTACTCTTGATGGGGTCGATATTTTTACTGGAGTTTCTTACAAAATGGCCGATGATGTTCCTGGTCAGTCTGATGTCGATCATGTATCCGTTGCTTTGGTCTTTAGTAAAACATAAATGGAGAGATGCAGAGCAACTATTCGTGAATTATAAACAAGTCTCGTTACCGAGGATGAATAACGAAATCGTCTTGTTCATCAGTGCAGGCTTTTTTGGAAAAGCACTGGAGGGTACCATCATAGCGTCCTGGATCAAGCAATTCTTGAACATGGTAGCCTCAACCTCTTTTCTCTTATTCAGCTTGACGGTAATGGGAATCATCGTGATCCTCTCTTTCATCGGAATACACCAGATCGTAGTTGTCACGGCACTTGTGACACAGATTGAACCTTCTTTCATCGGAACTAGACCAGAGGTCATCGCTTTACTTATCATGATTTCATGGTCGATGGGAGCAGTCTTGAGCCCGGTGAATCCATTGAACCTGCTTGTCAGTAATTCTTTGAAACGATCTGGACTTCATGTCGGTTTCAAATGGAATGGTGTTTATCTCTTGATGATGTTCATCATTGGAACAACATTCGTATACGTCATCCACTGAATGAATTGAAAAAAGCTGTTAAAGTCACCTTATCCTTTTTATAAAATGCTATTTTCAAATCATCGATCGTCGTGGAAATGGTCAGATTTTCGAGGTATCTGTTTTCCGTTAGTAGATGATGAATATTGTTCCATAGGTGAAGGTAATAATCATTCTCTAAATGCATTCCAAGTTCGTTCACCCATTTTGAAAACTCAGTCCAGAACCCATGATTTTCACTTCTTGTCAGGCTTATTGAAACTTCTTTATCAAGAGTCAATAAAATGATTTTTTCTGCATTCATCAAAGCGATATCAAAATAATTTTCCAATGTTTCATTTTCTAAAGTCTGTCGTATTATCCGAGATGGAATCAAAAATGGCGGAGGATCAGAAACGAACGTTCCACCACCTTGTCTCGACTCTAAATACTTTAAGAGCTCTAATATCCGAAGCCCCTCACGGACTGAAGAACGGCTGACTGCGAGCAATTCACTCAACTTCCTTTCTGGTGGAAGTTTTGCTCCTTTTTCAAGTTTTTCATCATGGATATATGTAATGATTTGGCGGATGACTTCTTCAAACATCCGTGGGACTGAACGGATTTGATAGTTATTTGCCATAATGGATCACCGTCTTTTTCAGAATTAATAGTTATAGTTTATCAAACCCTCTGGACGAAAAATAGATAAATAGGTATTGACTGAAATTACAAAATTCTTTACTATTTCCTTAAGGGTATTATTATTGGTCAGACCATAATAAAATAAACCTGAGTATAATTTATATAAAAATGGTGATGAAATGGTGTTGAAACCTATAAAGAAAAAGCGGTTGTTCGAGGAAATCATCCTGGCGATCGAGGAGTACATACACGAAGAAGGGATTCAATCTGGAGAAAGGCTTCCGTCAGAAAATGAATTGTCGGAATTGTTCCAGGTGAGTAAGACTGCTGTCAGAGAAGCGATGAGTGTGCTTCATGCGAATGGTATCATCGAAAAGAGGTCTGGAGCAGGGATATTCTTGAAAGACCTTCATGGTGAATCCATTGCTAAAAAAGTTACGAATAATCTGCTCGATCGGAAAGAATTACAAGAAATCATCGAATTCCGACGAGGGATTGAAGTGGAAGCAGCGGCTCTTGCTTCTGTAAGGGCTACAGAAGAAGAACTAGATATGATCATCCAGGCCCATCAAAAACAAATCGAGGCACATAAATCAGGGAAATTAGGGATAGAAGAAGATTACATGTTTCACTATTCCATCATACTCGCATCACACAATACGATTTATAAAGATGTTTTTGATAAAGTATCTACAAAGTTCGAAGAAGGGATAAAAGTCAGTAAACTTCAATCGGCTAAAGTGCCTGGTCGGTTTGAAGAAGGGTATAAGGAACATGAAAAAATCGTGCAAGCCTTGGAAAAACGCGATCCAAAGGCAACATCGGAGGCAATGCGCTACCATCTCGATCAAAACGAACGAAAGATCTGGGCACACCGAAATCGATAACAAAGAATCTGATTTCTAGGTTCTTTTTGTTATATTGGTCAGACCATAATAAAATATTAACTAAGCCAAAGGAGGATCTTTATGGGAAATGTAGGGTTCCGTATAAGACAAGACTTTGAACGTGTCGATCCTAAGATTTTAGAAAGGTTCAAAGATATTCCAACACCCAATATCGGGGATGTCATGGGAAGGCAGTGGGCAATGGACCATTCAATCAAACCGGTCAATCATGCTGGTGTCCACATTTTTGGAAGCGCATTCACTGTTCGTACTCATCCATCAGATAATCTGCTTGTACATAAAGCTATGGATCTCGCCAAACCTGGCGACATCATTGTGATTGATGCCTGCGGGGACATGGGGAATGCCATTTTAGGTGAAATCATGTGCCACTATGCAAAAATCAAAGGGATTGCTGGTTATATCGTAGATGGACCTGTAAGAGACTTGACTGGAATCGCCGAAATGGGGTTTCCTGTCTTTGCAAAAGGTGGAACACCTAGGGGTCCATATAAAGAAGGTCCTGGAGAGATCAATACGACGATCAGTTGTGGCAACGTCCCTGTTTCTCCCGGCGATGTCATTGTTGCTGATGATGACGGAGTGATGGTCATTCCGAAAGATGACGCTTCTGAAGTATTGGAGAACGCGACTGAAGTGTTGAAAAATGAACAGGAAATCATCCGATCCATTTATCAAGGTAATTGGGACCGGAAGTGGGTAGATGATGTATTACAGAAAAAAGGATGTGAGTTTATTGACTAGTTTGGGAGAAGAGCGAATCCCAAAAGATATCTTGGAAAAGTTCGTAAAGGAAATCTTCATTGCTTCCGGCCTTGATGAAAGACAGTCCAAATCCATTTCAAGGCATCTTGTTTTTGCCAATTCAAGAGGAGTCGATTCTCATGGTGTGAACCGTGTTGAAATTTATACAAAACGTCTTGATCTAGGACTAGTAAACAAAACATTCGAACCAGTCATTACGAGGGAATCACCTGTAAGCGCCTTGATTGATGCGCAAAATTGTTCTGGAATCCCCGTTGCAGAATACGGAATGGAGATTGCCATCAATAAAGCAAAGGAATCCGGGGTAGGGATAGTGGGGATACACAATTCAAATCATTGCGGGATGTTAGCTGATTATGTGAATGAAGCTGTAAAGAATGATTGTATTGCGATCGCAACGACCAATGCACCTTCAAACATGCCGCCATGGGGAGGGAAAGATCGCTTTTTTGGGACGAATCCATTCGCTTTCGGTGTACCAGCCGGAAATGAAAACAACATTTTATTCGATATGGCGACAAGTACAGTAGCACGAGGAAAGATCATCCTTGCCCAAAAGAACAATCAAGAAATACCTTTAGGGTGGGCATTATCACCTGATGGGGTGCCGACGACTAACCCGGATGAAGCACTGAAAGGTGTCGTTCTTCCGGTCGGAGGCCATAAGGGATATGGAATCGCCTTTTTGGTTGAAGTGTTATCAAGCCTCTTCACTGGTGCAGCATTCGGTCCATTTATCGGTGATTTATACAATGAATTGGGTCATACACAAAATGTAGGGCAATTCTTCCTGGTCATGCGAGCCGACTTATTCCAGGGAATTGAAGAATTTAAAATGAGAATCGATCAAATGATTCACGAAATAAAGGAGATCCCATTGATGGAGGGGGTTGAAAAAATCTACCTACCAGGTGAAATTGAAATGGAGACTCGACAGGATCGAGAACAGAAAGGGATTCCTCTATCGAAAGAGATCCGTAATGAGCTTATAAACGTAGCAAAACGATATCATGTAAACGAGCGTTTACTGACGGAAATACCGAAATACTAAAAAGGGGAAAAGGAGAGGATCAGAATGAAATTAGCAACGATTAAAAGATATGGACAGGAAAAAGCAGCAATCATTATCCAAGAAGGGGCTATCCTGGTCGAATCCCTTAACCGGAATACGAATTCGAGTTGGGCGACTGGACTTTTCGATATCATCCAATCCGGGCAGCTCAACCGTATGAAGGAATGGTACCAAATTGAAGGAAAAAGCCAATTGAGCGAATTCCATGAAATCATCCCGAAGAGTGAAATCGAATATGCTCCATTATATAGACATCCACGGAAAATCTGGGGAATCGGCTTGAATTATGTGGAACATGCCTCTGATTTGAGTGAAAAGGCTCCGAATACAGAGCCTGCAAGTTTCATGAAGCCTGATACGACCATCATCGGTCCGAATGATACGATCAAAATCCCACATCAGTCGGAACGTACGACGGCGGAAGCTGAATTGGGCGTCATCATCGGAAAGGAGTGTAAGAATGTAAGCGAAGAGGAAGCGCCTGACGTGATTGCAGGGTTTACCACGATCATCGATATGACGGCAGAAGACATTCTGGAGCATAACCCACGTTATTTGACCAGATCGAAGAGTTTCGATACATTCTTCAGTTTCGGACCTGAGCTTGTCACACCAGATGAAGTTGATGAAGTTCATGATTTGAATGTATCAACTGTCATCAACGGGGAACTGCATCGGAAAAATATCGTTTCGAATATGACTTTCCGTCCATGGCATTTAGTGTCTTTCCACTCAAAAGTCATGACATTGTTACCAGGTGATATCATTTCAACAGGGACGCCTGGAGCTGTCGTCATCAGAGATGGGGATGTTGTGGAATGCCATATTGATGGATTTGAAAAACTCACCAATCAAGTGAAGGATTTGAAGGTGAGTAACGTTCGATAAAGCAAAGACCGGGTGAGCGATCACTCCGGTCTTTTTCATGTGGAACTATATATCGTTCAAATCTGCCGATGAAAAACTGAATCGGTGAAAACGGGGAATTTTTCGTTAATTTGACTCCATAGGGACTTTCTTTGTAATCGGAAGCAAGAAGTCGAAATCGCATCCTTTATCTGCTTGCATGACATGTTGTTGGAACAATTTCGTATAACCCCGTTCGGCAAGGATCGGTGCTTCCCGATTATTTCTCCTTCTTTCAAGCTCTTCATCTGGAACGAGAAGCTCCAATTTCCTGTTTTCAACATCCAATTCGATTATATCTCCTGTTCTAACCAATCCAATCACACCACCTGCTGCCGCTTCAGGAGCTACGTGAAGGATGACTGTACCAAAAGCTGTCCCGCTCATCCTGGCATCGGAAATCCTCACCATATCACGAACCCCTTGTTTCAGAAGTTTTGGAGGAATCGGCAGCATTCCAGCTTCAGGCATTCCGGGAGCCCCGACAGGTCCAGTATTTTGCAGGATCATGATGTCATCTGGTTGTATGTCCAGATCAGGGTCATCAATCCGTTTTTCAAGGTCTAGTGTCGAGGTAAAAACGACAGCTCTTCCACGGTGTTTCAATAGTTCCGGAGAAGCTGCCTTCGGCTTGATGACAGCTCCATCCGGCGCAAGGTTCCCTTTTAATACTGCAATACCGCCTTCTTTATGTAATGGCTGGTCGAAAGATGATATGATCGGCCGGTACACTTTGGAGAATTCAACGGCATCAATCGTATTTCGGAGAATCTTGCCAGTTACGGTAAGCTCATCAAGGTGTAAGAGAGACCTTAATTCCTTCAGAACGGCAGGAGTGCCTCCAGCTTTGAAGAAGTCTTCCATCTGGTATTCTCCCGCAGGTCTCAGATTGGCAATCATTGGCGTCGTCCTGCTTAGGTCATCAAAATGGTGAAGAGGCAGTTCAATACCAAGTCGCCCGGCTATTGCTATGAGATGGATCACAGCATTTGTCGAACCCCCGACAGCCATAAGAGCTCGAATAGCATTTTCAAAGGCTTTTTCAGTCATGATTTTCGAAGGGGTGATTTCCTTCTCGACCAATTCTACAATCTTTTTCCCTGTATCCACTGCATGTTTCATCCGACGGTTGTCTGTGGCTGGAATCGCAGCGCCTTCGGGAAGCATCATACCCAAAGCTTCAGCACACACAGACATCGTACTTGCACTGCCCATCACCATGCAATGTCCAGCTGTCGGCGCTAATGAAGCATTGATTTCGCCGAGGCTCTTTTCGTCGATCTGACCGCCTCGATATTCCTGCCAAAAGAAACGGCAATCGGAGCATGCGCCTAATGTCCTGCCTTTATATTCCCCGTTATTCATCGGACCGCCTGTTATAAGGATTGTAGGGATATCAGCGCTTGCGGCACCCATCAATTGGGAGGGGGTGACCTTGTCGCAACCACCGATCAGCACGACTCCATCAATTGGTTGAGCCCGGATCATTTCTTCTGTATCCATAGCTGCAAGGTTTCGATAGAGCATAGTAGTGGGACTCGTGTTTATTTCACCCAATGAAATGGTCGGAAATTCAAGAGGAATGCCGCCAGCCATCAATACACCATTCTTCACCGCATCTACAATGGGCCCTACATGTGAATGACATCTATTGATTTCACTCTTCGTGTTACAGATTCCGATGACAGGTTTATCGTAATCTTCTGGCTCGAAACCAAGATGCCGATTGAATGCTTGTCTGATGAATGTACTGAATCCCGAATCTCCATAAGAGGTAAGCTTCTCTGATTTTTTTTGAGTCATCAATAAAAAACTCCTTTCTTTTTGTTACTTTAATATTATGGTAAGACCAATAAAGGCTTGAAAACTTTAAACCTATGAATATATTAGCACAGACTATATTAATTTGCAGAAAATTATAAAAATACATTTGCTGGATCCATAATAAAAAGATGTATTATAAGATAATTTGTTTAAATTTAAAAACAAGGTTGACAAAATTTTCAGAAATATAATAAAATAACAATAACTTCATAGGAGAAGTCCTTAATTTTCGTATTATTGGTCAGACCATAATAATATAATAACTAAACTCGCCGTATTGGAGTTGTGTGTATGATTGAAATGATCGAAATTGAACAATGTTTTCCAGATGCTCAACTTCAAGATTTACATAAAAAAATCCATACAGAAATCAATAGACATGTATTATCAGATCGTTTACCACCAAATGCCGAAATTGCCATAACAGCTGGTAGCAGAGGAATAACGAATATTGTGGAAATCCTCAAGTCCATCGTAAGCACAGTTAAAGAATTAGGATTCAAACCCTTTTTGGTACCAGCAATGGGGAGTCATGGAGGCGCGACAGCTGAAGGGCAATTGGAAGTGCTCAAGCATTTAGGGATTACAGAAACCGTGGTGGGGGCGCCGATCCGCTCTTCGATGGATGTTGAGTTAATCGGTCATACACCGAACGGCACTCCAGTTTACATGGATAAGAACGCCTACCATGCAAATGGCATCATCGTCGTCAATCGTGTCAAAGCGCATACTGCTTTTCGAGGAAAAGTAGAGAGCGGTTTAAGTAAGATGGTGACAATCGGACTGGGGAAAATCAAAGGGGCAACATTCGTTCATAGCAATGGTGCATTGCGAATGGCTGAAAATATTGAAAGCGTTTCCAGATTTGCGATTGAAAATAGTTCGATCCTGATGGGGCTGGCGATCATTGAAAATGGCTATGACGAGACTGCAGATATCATCGGAGTCAGTAAAGAGGAATGGCACAAGAGGGAAGCCGAGCTACTTGATTGGTCGAAAAGTATGATGCCGAGTCTTCCAATCGATGATATCGATCTATTGGTCATCGAGGAAATGGGAAAGTGTTTTAGTGGGACAGGAATGGACCCGAATATAATCGGAAGATGGAGAATCGAAGGTGTACCAGAACCAGAAAGTCCTGATATCAACAAGCTTGTTATTCTAGATTTGGCAGATAATTCATTCGGCAATGCACAAGGAATTGGGTTGGCGGATTTCACAACCCAGCGGCTAGTCGATAAAATTGATCGGAACTCAACTTATACGAATGCACTGACAAGTACATACCTGCAACGGGCGATGCTCCCATTGATCTATCGGACAGAGAAAACGGCGATTGAAACCGCAATTCGAAGCCTGGGCCCTGACTTTGTACGGGACAAGCTGAAAATGGTCCAAATCGCAAATACGCTTCATTTAAAACGTGTCTCCGTTTCAAAACCAGTGTTGGAAGAACTGCAGGCACAAGGAAAAAAGATCAAAATGGTTGGCAAGTATGCACTCACTTATGACGAGACGGAAGAATTGACAAGAAAGCTGACTATCCATTCTTAAGAAAGGAGAAACTCGATGTGGAAGCGACTTCGCAAAAGGTGAAATCAGCATTAGTGATCCATCCATCAGATAATGTAGCCGTTGCTCTTACAGATTTGAAAAAAGGCGAGCCATGTACTGTTCGCTCTGGGGAGGATGAATACATAATTACAATCAATGATGACATCCACTTCGGCCATAAATTCGCTATATCAATCATTGAGGAAAATGAAAGCGCTTTAAAATATGGAGAAGAAATCGGAAAAATGAGCAGCCCTGTTCAGAAAGGGGAGTGGGTCCACACTCATAACATGTACTGCGAAAGGGGGAGGAAGTAATGGTTGATACATTCATGGGTTATTCACGGAAAGATGGACAGGTCGGGGTCCGGAATCAAATTGCGATTATTCCTTCTGTATTCTGTTCGGCGAAAGTTGCGGAGCGAATTGCCTATCAAGTTCCCGGGAGCGTCTATTTCAGACATCCTGTAGGATGCAGTCAGGTAGGGGAGGACCTGGAAGTCACAGCAAAAACATTGATTGCGATTGGAAAGAACCCCAACTTTGCAGGTGTCGTTGTTGTCGGGCTTGGCTGTGAACGATTTTCCCCATATGAACTGGCGGAAGGTATCGCTCCTTCCCAAAAGATGCTTGAAACAGTGGTGATTCAGAAAGAAGGAGATTCTTTAGCGGCCATCCAAAAAGGGAGCAAAATCGCACGTGAAATGCAGCAAATTGCTTCTAGACAAGGGAGAGAAGAATTCCCAGTGAGTGAGCTGATGATCGGGCTGAATTGCGGCGGCTCGGATATGACCTCAGGATTGATCGCAAATCCAGCGTTGGGATATGCCTCCGACAAGCTGGTAGACCAGGGGGGTTCATCAATCTTAAGTGAAATAACCGAATTGATTGGTACAGAAGATATTCTTGCAAGAAGAGCAATCGATGACAGAATCGCTGATTCAATTTGGGAAACAATCAATCTCACGGAGGAGAAGCTGCAAAGACAGAGTCAAAATTCAAGCAACAAAGAGCGGACCCACCTCATATCAAAAGGGAATTATGATGGCGGGCTATCCAGTGTTGTAGAAAAATCACTGGGGAGCATGAAAAAATCAGGGAATGCCCCTTTCAGTGGTGTTATCCGATATGGACATCAGCCGAGCCGTAAAGGATTGTTCTTATTAGATTCACCTGGACATGACGGTGAAGTTTCTACTGGTCAGGTAGCTGCAGGGGCCCAAATGATTTTGTTCCCTACTGGGAGGGGGACTCCTACAGGCTTTCCAGGCGTTCCTGTCATTAAAATCACAGGTAATAATCGTACCTATGAAAAAATGAAAGAAAACATAGATATCAACGCTGGAGAAGTATTGGTAGGAAAGAAAACCTTAGAACAAATGGGAGAAGAAATCTACCAGGAAATCGTGGAGGTCGCTTCAGGAAAACAGGTAAAAGCAGAAATATTAGGCCATGATGAACAATTTTGTATAACAAGACTCCCATGACAATGTATTAATCAATTGTTTTCATTTACACTAGGTTAATTGGAAAAACATAACAAGGAGGGTAGGGGTGTACTTAGCTGGTTGTTTTACAAAAATCTATTTTTACAAGGGGGAAGAAGAATGAAGAAATTAGTTTCTATGATATTTGTTCTGTTGCTTACTTTTGCACTAACAGCATGTAACAGTGGTGGTCAGGAGTCAAGTGGTGAAGCTTCATCAGATGGATCAAAGTCCGATTTCCCTAATAAACCGATAAACGTGATTGTGTCTTATTCAGCTGGTGGGGGGACTGACACTGGAGCGCGTATATTATTGCCATATGTTGAGGAAGAGTTAGGTGTAACAGTGAATGTGGTCAACAAACCCGGTGGTGGTGGCTGGGTTGGATGGACAGAATTGGCGAATGCAGAGCCAGATGGTTATACAATCGGCTATATCAATACACCTAATTTGATGACTGGTTATCTTGATCCTAAATTCAACCGAAAACAGAATTTGGAGAGCTTTGCTCCAATTGCCAACCATGTTGTTGATCCAGGGGCAATAGCGATCCGTGCCGATGAGGATCGGTTCACCGACATTAAAGAATTGATTGAATATGCAAAAGAGAATGAATTGACCGCAACTTCTACAGGTGTTGGAAGTGATGATCATTACGCATCTTTGAAGTTGAACGATAAATTCGGTACTAAATTCAAAGCTGTCCATAATAAAGGGGCGGCAGATAGTAAGGCATCTGTTCTTGGCGGACATGTAGATGTGTTGTTTGCAAATGTTGGCGAGTTGGCATCCCTTCAAAAAGAAGGTGATATCAAAATCGTTGCAGTGATGGGTAAAGAAAGATCACCTTTCTTAGAAGATGTCCCTACATTGGAAGAGAGCGGCTATGAAGGTGTGTATTCCTGGTCTGCACGTGGATTGGCAGCACCAGCTGGAATCGACCCAGAAAAACTTGAAATCCTTAGAGCAGCATTTGAAAAAGGAATTAAAAATGAAGAACAAAAGAAAAAAATGGGTGATATGGGATTGCAAGTTGAATATTTAGAAGGAGACGAATACAAACAACTATTAAAAGACGATGAAAAAGCTGTCAAAGACTTAAGCGATCTGATGGGTTGGTAACTTAGTAAACTGGCTGAAAGGGTATCAGGCATTCCGCTATGTTGGAATTCCGGGAGATGCCTGACCCTGGAAGCCAGCTTCAACCAAAGGAAAGGGGAAAGTTGCTGTGACCAGAAAAATTCACCAGGATCTATATGTTGGTTTAGTTATTATTTTAATTTCGATCTTCCTTTACAACAAAACATTCGATTTGATTGAAGCAGCTGCCAATTATCCTCGAATTTTACTTGTCTTATTTTTGGGTTTTGGGATCATCATTTTGTTAAGCGGAATTAAAAAGACAAAATCTTTAAGAAAAGAAGAGCGTGTAGAATATAGCGGTGATGAACAACCATTAAGTTTCGGTATGTTGAAATCCCCATTGGTGACCCTTGGGATCGTTGTCATCTATGTCTTTTTGTTAAGTATAATCGGATTTTTTCCTGCAACGGTTTTATTCATGGTAGTCTTCCTGGGATTCATGAAAGTCAAAGATTGGAAAACTTATATTTTCACAATCGGAGGTTTGAATCTATTTATCTATCTTGTTTTTGTCATGCAATTGAATGTTCAGCTGCCGAAAGGAATTTTCTTTGATTAGGAGGTGGAAGAAATATGGGTGCGGATCTATTTAACGAAGTATTACATAATCTATTATCCTTTCAGACGATTATGGCAATCCTCATGGGGGTCGTAGGTGGGATTATTGTAGGATCTTTACCTGGCCTAAGTGCGACAATGGCAGTTGCTCTACTGATTCCAGTCACTTTCGGAATGGAACCTGTAGCTGGGTTGACAATGCTGACAGCGATCTATACATCAGCATTATATGGCGGATCGATTTCAGCCATATTGATTCATACTCCTGGTACGCCCGCTTCTGCTGCAACAAGTTTGGATGGTTATCAAATGACGTTGAAGGGTCAAGGTGCGAAAGCGATTGGAATTTCAACTGTTTCGTCCATGATTGGAGGAACAATCAGTGCGCTAGCATTGCTGTTTCTTGCTCCTCCTCTTTCAAGAATCTCATTAGCTTTCAGTGCTCCTGAGTATTTTTTAATTGCTGTTTTTGGATTGACGATTATCGGAAGCCTTGCTTCTAAATCGGTGGCAAAAGGGTTGACGGCGGGTATTGTCGGCCTATTGATCGGCGCTGTGGGTGTTGATATCCTTACAGGCTATCCGCGTTTTACGTTCGGAAGCATCTCCCTGGAATCAGGAGTTTCACTTGTGCCAGCGATGATTGGTCTATTTTCTTTATCCCAAGTTATGATCCAAGCCGAAAATCGTGGAAAACCGAAACAACAAAAGATATCTAAAGATAAAATGTCCGGTAAAGTGTTACCGACAATGAAGGAATTCAAGAGCATCTGGGTGACGATTTTACGTTCCTCAGGAATTGGAACTTTTGTCGGAATGCTCCCTGGAGCTGGTGGGGATATCGGCTCATGGGTCGGCTACAACGAGGCAAAACGATTCTCTAAAAACAAAGAGAAATTTGGAACAGGCTGTATTGAAGGGGTTGCAGCACCAGAATCAGCTAATAATGCTGTAACGGGTGGGGCGCTAATTCCGCTGTTGACCTTAGGGATTCCCGGCAGTTCGACAACAGCTGTCCTTCTAGGCGGATTGATGATTCAAGGACTGGTTCCTGGTCATGAGCTATTTACGACGAATGCGAACATCACTTATTCAGTGATCATCGGGTTTATTATAGCGAGTATTCTCTTAGGGGTGATTGGACTTGCTGGAGCAAGATGGTTCGTTAAGATTTCAGGTGTATCAGAAAGCATCCTGGCACCGATCATTATCGGATTATGTGTGGTTGGATCGTATGCCATCAACAATAACATGTTTGATGTATGGATCATGGTGATTTTTGGAGTAATCGGATATTTTATGCGGAAAACTGGCTTTCATCCTGCACCTGTCATTCTGGGGATGATCTTAGGTCCGATTGCTGAAAATGGCATGAGGCAATCAATGCTGATGGCAAAAGGGGATTTGCTGAGTTATTATCTCGGTCGTCCGATTTGCGTCGTGTTAATCATACTTACAATCATCTCGCTATTTACTCCTTTATTCATGAAATGGTGGGAGAAAAGGGGAGCGGGTAAACCAGCTATGGGAGACCATTCTAATGAAGAAAAAATGTAGAACATTTTTGGCTAGGATGTAAACATGCTCATAAAATCGGGGGGATCCAAATGAAAAAAATCCTTTATTTTGACGATACGTTTGATGAGTTCAAAGATATATTGCTTACCCACACGCCCACTGGTTTCGATCTGATCTTTTGGGAAGAGTTGACTGAAAAGGAACGTGAGGAGCAACTACCTAAAACAGATTACCTGCTTGTCGCTACGAAGAAAATTGGAGAAGAAATCCTTTCAAAAGCGAAAAAAGCGAAATTAATCCAAAAGACTGGTGTGGGGATGGATAATATCGATTTACCTGTAGCAGCACATCATAAACTCCCTGCTTGTAATACTCCTGGAGCGAATTCGACCGGGGTGGCAGAATTGACGATCTTGCTCATTTTAGCTTTATACAGGAAACTTCCGCTCATCAATATGGAGACCAAGAATGGAAATTGGTTAATGTGGGAGCTTCGTCCATCTTCTTATGAAATGGAAGGAAAAACACACGGATTCATCGGCTTTGGAAATATAGGACGGGAAGCAGCAAAAAGGTCGAAGGCGTTTGGGACGAACATCATCTATTACGATAAATTCCGTGCAACTTCGGAACAAGAACAACAGTTGGAAGCAAAATACCTACCAATGGAGGAAGTATTGAGACGATCAGATATCATCAGTCTGCATATCCCATTGCTTCCAGAAACAAAAGGGTTGATCGGTGAAACGGAATTGAATCTGATGAAGGACAACGCGGTTTTGATAAATGTTTCCCGAGGCGGAATCGTACAAGAAGGTGCCCTTTACGATGCCCTGGTTGAACACCGAATTGCAGGAGCAGCATTGGATGTATGGGAAAATGAACCGATTAATCCCGAAAATCCTCTGTTGGCCTTGGAGAATCTCATTGCTTCCCCCCATATTGGAGCTGGAACAAGGGATACGTTGAATCGGGTATTGCATATGGCGTTTCAAAATATAAAAAGGGTTGATGAAGGTGGGCTTCCTCAGTTTGTTATGAATAATGTGAAAAAAGCTAGATTCGATGAGTCCACCGTCATCTAGTTGCCCCAATCCTCTATTATAAGACTACTTGAGAGTTTTCTATAAAAGGAGAGAAATTTTAAATGAATATGAATTTAAACGGTAAAACAGCACTTGTCGTGGCTTCAAGTCAAGGGCTCGGGAAAGCGATTGCAGCCCAGCTAGTAGAAGAAGGAGTCAATGTCATGCTTACAAGCCGTAGTGAAGAAAAACTTAAACGAACAAAAGATGAAATGGAACACTCGGGCAAAGGGAAAGTTTCGTATTTTCCATGTGATATCACAAATCGAGAGGAAATCAACTCTCTTGTTCAAAAAACGAGAGAAGAATTCGGAATGATTGATATTTTGATAAACAACGCGGGGGGGCCACCAGGTGGTAACTTCGAGAAGTTTGATGATGCAGATTGGCAAAATGCATTTGAGCTAAATCTATTAAGTTACATACGGATCATAAGAGAAGTGCTGCCAGACTTGAAGAAAGATGGTGGCAGAATCATTAACGTTGCGTCTTCATCTATTAAACAGCCAATACCCGGACTAATCCTCTCCAATACGTTCCGATTAGGGATTGTCGGTCTATCTAAAAGTTTAGCAGAGGAACTAGCACCTCATAACATCCTCGTCAATACGGTAGCACCAGGTCGTATCGCAACCGATCGGACAGCATTCCTTGATAAAATGAAAGCAGAACAAAAGGGTGTCACTACGAAGGACATAGAGGAAGCATCTAAGAAAAATATTCCTCTAGGAAGATATGGTGACCCTGAGGAATTCGCCAAAGTCGTCACTTTCCTTGTATCCGGAGCTAATACATATGTAACCGGAAGCTCTTTGCTAGTTGATGGTGGTATGGTAAAAGCAATTTAGGAAAAAGTTAAATCTAAAGTAAACAGAATGGAGCTGATCCATTCTGTTTTTAATGGAACGAAATAAGGTGGATCTTCTTTATTATTGGCTGATCAGCTAAAAGCTGATGTCGAAAAAAGAAAGCGGACTATAGTCTATCTCCACCCGAAGTGTGTCCCATGATGGCTGAAGTAATTTGCCTCAATTTCACTTATCTGCTTGAAAAATGACGCCACAACCATTTCACAACGCCAAAATACTCTGAATTTTTAAACTGTTTTGATATAATGATAAACAATCTTATTTTAGTAAATAAATTTATTTGAAATGCAGAAAAAATTCGAAGGAGTGTGGTTAAAAGTGGATGGTCAAAACAAGATGAAACGAGTGCTTTCCCAATGGGATGTCCTGGTACTTGCAATTGGTGCGATGCTTGGCTGGGGCTGGGTCGTACTTTCTGGGGAATGGATCACTTCGGCAGGATCGATGGGAGCAGTCCTTGCCTTTGCCATTGGTGGCGTGTTAGTCATTTTTGTTGGGCTCACGTATTCGGAACTCGCATCCGCCATGCCGGAAGTCGGTGGAGAACATGCTTATGTCCATAGGGCATTAGGGAAGAAGGCGTCATTCATCGCTTCATGGGCGATCACGTTAGGGTATGTCTCCGTCGTTACCTTTGAGGCTGTTGCTCTGCCGACGGTTGTAGATTACATTTTGCCAAATTATCAAGCTGGCTATCTATGGACGATTGCCGGCTGGGACGTCTATCTGACCTGGGTGCTGATCGGAATGGCAGGATCGATTTTCATCATACTCATCAATTATTTCGGGGTAAAACCGGCTGTGTTGGTACAAATGGTTTTGACGATCCTTATCGTCGGAATCGGTCTTATGTTGATTTTCGGATCGGCGGTCGGAGGTAGTTCCGCAAACCTGGATCCCTATTTTCTTGGTGGAGCAGGAGGAGTAATGACCGTCCTGATCATGGTTCCGTTTTTGTTCGTCGGATTTGACGTCATTCCTCAGGTGGCAGAAGAAGTGAACCTGCCATTCAAACAAATCGGAAAAGTACTCATTTTTTCAGTTGGATGTGCGGTCGTCTTTTACATGTTGATCGCATTAGGCGTGGGCTTGTCACTTGATAAAACCGCGCTCGCAAACACTGAACTGGCCACCGCGGATGCGATGGCAGCAGCATTTGGTTCGCAAACCTTCGGGAATATCTTGATTTTAGGGGGAGTAGCAGGAATCATTACGAGCTGGAATGCCTTCATCATCGGCGGAAGCCGCGTGGTGTTTGCGATGGCGAAATCCGGAATGCTTCCTGGGTGGTTCGGGTTCTTGCATCCGAAGTACAAGACGCCTTCCAATGCGATTTTGGCGATTGGCGGACTTGCGGTTCTAGCACCGTTACTGGGAAGGCCGGCTTTGGTTTGGATTGTTGATGCAGGGGGGCTCGGCATCGTGGTCGCTTACTTCATGGTGGCACTCGCATTCCTTGTTTTACGTAAAAAAGAACCTGGAATGGACAGACCGTTCAGAGCAGGGAAAGGGAATGCAGTCGGTTGGATTGCACTATTGCTGAGCCTCGGATTTATCAGCCTTTATATGCCGGGGATGCCAGCAGCGCTCGTATGGCCGGCCGAATGGATCATGATAGCTGTCTGGTTCCTGATCGGTGCCTACTACTTCTTGCAAATGAACACAGGAAAGTATGAAGCGAAAGCACAACCAGATGAAAAGTTGGAAGTGAAGATGTAACAACAAAAACCCCCGAAAGTTGGTGAAACACCCAACCATCGGGGTTTATCATTTTTTATTATTTAGAACTTTAATATTCTTTTCAGACTGGATAGCTTACGGTTCGCTTTGTCTAATGCTTTCTTTGAACCAAAGAAAAAGTTGAACATGGTATTCCCTCCTATGAATCAATATGAAGTTTTATTTATTTTCATTATAGGCGGTTGTATATATATTGTCAATAAAATTGTATACCAAATACCATAATTTCTTGCAAAAAACTTTTAAACTATCTAAATATTCTATCTTTGGTATACCAAATAAATTCGGATAGTTGTTTGAATGGTACTTAAAACCCTGATTTAACAGTGTTATCAAGGATTATTACGCACAAATGAGATTTTCCACTTTAACAGCTTTCCTTTTAAATTCGTAAAGAATCCTAGTAAAATGTATACCATTAGTATAAAATGATAGGTACTTCAGGAATCAGGTGATGATATGCTTAAACTTTTATGCGCAATCGCAATCTTTTTATATATTCTATCAGAAGTTTTTCCGAAGATGGACGTCACATTTCTGATTTCTTCTGTCAGCTTGGCTATTGTTGCACTGACTTTTTTCATCGTGCCTCGATTTGTGAAAATACTTGGGGGAATCTTCTTAGCCTCAGGCTTATTCATGTTGCTCAACAGCGGAGCAGGGTGGAAGGAAGTGCTGCTTTCGTTCGGACCGATGCTGAATTTGCTTACACTTTTTGCGATGGTTCCGATCCTGGCGCTACCTATAAGATTAGGAAATTACGCAAAAGGCATCCAGAAGTTCATCAGCAGGAATGTCAAAACGTCCGGGCAGTTGTACTCGATGACTTCAGGAATATCATACTTTTTCAGTATATTCATGAACCTGGCAACCTTGCCGATGACCTACTACTCGATGCGACCGGCAGCTAATCTGTATCCTTTGCAAAATAGGGAACGTTTCATGAGTCGTGCGATTACACATGGTTTTGCGATGCCGTTGATGTGGACCCCAGTGACGCCGATTGTCGGAATTGTCGTTGAAATGACAGGTGTAAGCTGGGCATCGATGCTTCCGTATGTACTACCGCTGAGCATCATGGGACTGTTACTCGATTGGTATATGGGGAAGCTCGCCGCAAGAAAAAAGAGGCAAAAAGGGGTCGAGTATGCGGTCAATGAAATGGCAGCTTCGACTGAAGTGGGAGAAGAAGGACAGGAGAGTTCAGGAAAAATCTCGCATATTTTCATTGCCATCATCATTTTCAACGTTCTGATTTCAATTTTAGAACAGAAATTGACCTTTTCTTTCATCATCCTAGTGTCCTTACTGGTCATTCCGTTTGCACTTGGATGGACAATGCTATTAAAGAAAACGAAGGAATTCAAAGTCGGGTTGAAGGATCATTTCCAAACCCATCTCTTGAAAATGAAAGAACAGTTTTTCATTTTCCTTGCAGCAGGGTTCTTTATTTCTGCGATCCAGTTTTCTGATACGAACGTATTATTGAATAAGGGGATCGATGCTGTGAAAGATTTGATCGGGATTGAGGTATTCATCATTCTCTTGCCGTTCATCCCATTGGCACTTGCTTTTACCGGACTGCACCCTGCGGTTGGACTAGCTTTGCTGGCAGAAGCTTTAAATCCACAGAACATGGGGATTTCACCTTACGTGTTGACGGTATCCATGCTGGCTGGAGCGGTAGCAGCCTTCTTGATGGGTCCCTATAATGCGACGATCGGGCTGATGTCGAGTATCGTGAAGACCAATTCGTTCAAAGTATCGAATTGGAACATATCCTTTACGGCATTATTCTTATGTTGCAGCATGCTGTATCTGTTTTTATTGGAATTCATTCTATAGAGGGGACTGGCTATTTTAAAGTCAGCCCTCTATTTCTTTTTAACATTGCCTTTGTAAAAAGCGGGATAAAATACTGAATGTAACGAAAACACGACGAAAAACCTTACCGAAATGGCAAGGTTTTTGTTTGATAGTTTAACTGGTTCAGTTCGCTGGAGCAGCTTCCGATTTCACGAGTCTAGAATGTTTCGAGTCATCGCTGTTTCCGGAAGCTTTCACGATTTCATATAATTCCTCTCTTGCATCCTCGATGTTTTCGAAGGTTTCAAAAAACTTCACTCGGATATGATTGATATATTCTTTTCCTTCATAATTTTCGTATAGCTGGATTTTCGCATTATCATCAAGGACCTTTGCGATCGTATAGGTTGATTTCAGCTTGTCGAAGAAATAAAACTGATAGGATTCTACCGCTTCCAGCCCATCATTCTCTAGAATTGTTTGAAATGTATCTTTGTTCGTCAACACAATATATTTCGTCATACAAAAATTCCTCCTTATGCGTTTTGTATCCACCACGACTCTATGAATCAATGACGTGCAGATCGTCACCTCCAAAAGAAATAGTATATTGTATACCAAATCCGTTTGTCTATTAGTCTATAACAAGAATGTTCTCGATTCAATATTATTTTCAGAATTTTATATTAATTAAAGTTTCTAATCCGTAAAAACCTTAATATATCAGGATTTTACAAGTTAATAATTTCGTAAATTTCCTTGAGAGGGTTTACACACGACACATAGGAAAGGTATACTTATTTTAAAATTCTAAAAATTTAGACAAAAAAATCACAGTGAAGAGGTGTTTTGGTATGCCAAAAGTGAAATTACATGTTGACGGCGAAGTCGTACAACAGGAGGTGAAAGATCACGCCAATCTAGTTGTACTTGCTGGCATCAAGCAATTTCCCAAGTTGAAATACGGTTGTGGAATGGGCAAATGCACAAAATGTACATGTAAAGTAATCGATGGTGCAGATCAACTCGATCCGCCGAATTGGAAAGAACAGAAAATGCTTGGCGAAAATTTGGACGAAGGTTATCGTCTTACATGTCAGTTGACAGTAAAGGATAATCTCGAAATCACCCAGGACAATATCGACCTCAAAAGGAAAAAGAAATTGGTACAGGAAAGCTCTACCGGGTGACTTAATTTTTATATTGAAAGGTATACAATATTCCAAAAAATGGGAGGGTTATCAGTTTGAAAGCATATTTGTTAACAGAAATGACATGGGAAGAGGTGAAAGATGCCCTTGGAACTGTCAAAATGGCGGTCATTCCGATCGGGGCCCATGAACAGCATGGTCCTCATATGGTTGAAAGCTGTGATGCTGTCCTTGCGACGGAAATGGCGAACCGGTTGGCTGAAAAGATGTTTCCGCATATCCTGGTGACTCCCACCGTAAACATGGGCGTTTCACCTCATCACCTCAACTTTCCAGGGACCATTTCCCTTCAGCCAGAGACACTTATCGCCATTTTACGCGATATGGTCCGATCTTTAAAGCGGCACGGAATCGAAAAATTTCTCTTTTTAAATGCACATGGCGGGAACCAATCGACATTAAGCGTAGCAAGCACCACCATCGGACCTGAAGAAGATGTTCAAATTTATTTTGCCAAAACGACAGCTTCAGCAAAACAAGCAATCTCCAAAAATATACATTCCCCTATCTTCGGACACAGCTGTGAACGGGAGGTTTCAGAGGCGCTTTATCTCGCACCATTTCTGATCCGCGAAGATAAACTGAATAAAGGAGACTTCAACGAAGGGGGGAGATACAAGCAGTTAAGACCTGGCAAGCCGATCCAAGGATTTTATCACTATGAAGAAATGACCAAAAACGGATGCATTGGTGATGCTACAAAAGCATCCGGGGATATAGGTGAACAAATCGTAGAAGAAGCATTGGAAAACCTGTCGGCTGCATTAGAGGAGTTGTTGGACCTTAAGCCGGAGTCTGTCCATTGAAAGCCTTGAAATTCAAAGAATGAAAGGGTGAATGAATTTGGAGTTGTCTGCTGCTCATTGGTTGTATGCGATCGTCACGTTTCTTGTCATTTTCACCATGTTATTCCGTCGGGGAGTTGTCCTGCCGACGATTGTAGGAACATTATTGGTTGCATGGGTTTATAAGGGTTCGTTTGTTGGCGGTCTTCAGGCTGTTTTTAACGCAAACCTGGTCGCGGCGCAAGAATTGTTCAGCATCTTCCTGATCATTACATTGATGGTCGCATTGTTGAACTCGTTGAAAGATATCGGTGCAGATGAAAAAATGATTGCCCCGATCCAAAAGGTGATGGTCAATGGACATATTGCGTTCTTCGTCTTGATCGGAGTCACATATGTCATCTCATTATTCTTCTGGCCGACACCTGCAGTACCGTTGATCTGTACATTGTTGGTTCCGGCAGCAATCCGTGCTGGACTTCCAGCGATGGGGGCTGCGGTTACGGTTGCAATTGCGGGTCAGGGCATGGCTCTCTCTTCCGACTATATCATGCAAATCGCTCCTATGTTGAGTGCAAGTGCAGCTGGAATCAGTACAGCGGCTGTCGCTGACAAAGCAATCGTACTCTCCCTTATTACAGGAGGGGTAGCTGTTCCGCTTGCTTATCTCAGTGTGCGTAAGTCGATAGCGAAGCCGGATAGTGAAGAGTCGACGTCTTCGTTAAAAGCTTTGCGGGAGCTCACCAATGTAACGCCTCAAGCAGAAGCTGAGATGTCGGCGTCTGCAGAAGAAGAGGATGTGTATGGACATCGACGTGAAATATGGGGAAAGCTATTTGCAGTCTTAGTCCCGCTATCTCTTTTAGCCGTTATGATCTTCATGTTCTCGACGAAACTCGGCAGTGCAAAATCTGGGGGGTTCGAGGGCGGTGATGGTGCAGCCTTCATCGGTGGTGTTGCAGCGGTTTTGCTTGTTCTAGCTTCTGTCGCATTCCGCCGGATCCAGGCGCTTGATAAAATCAGTGAACACATCACAGATGGATTTGTTTTCGCGTTCAGGGCGATGGGACCCGTCATCCCGATTGCAGGGTTTTTCTTCCTAGGAAGCTCTGATTTTACAGGTTCGATCCTTTCGTTAGGAGATGATGCTACTAAACCGGCTTTCTTATTCGATCTGGTTCAATCTGCGCAATCAGCGATTCCTGAGAACACATTTTTCGCTGCCTTTGGAATTCTGATCGTCGGAATCATCACCGGACTGGATGGTTCTGGTTTCTCAGGGTTGCCGCTTGTAGGTGCATTGTCTGGTGCGATGGAAGGGACGACAGGAATCGATCCAAGTACCCTGGCAGCAATCGGTCAAATGGGCTCGATTTGGACTGGCGGAGGAACATTGATTGCCTGGTCATCACTAGTTGCTGTAGCCGGATTCTGCGGAGTCTCTGTCTTAGAGCTAGCCAGGAAAAACTTCATCCCGGTCATTACAGGGTTGTTTGTCGCCACCTTATTCGCTGTCCTGTTCATGTGATTTTTCGCATTTAAAGAAAGTATAAAATACTTTCTTCAATATAAGCGCAACTAAAGCTCAGCCGGCGCCAATGGCTTGGCTTTGCAAAGTTTTCTTTAATCAAAAAGAACAAAAATATAAAAAATTCTGAAAACAGTGTTTACAAATAAAAAAAGATAAGGTACCATTTAGTCAAATGGTATACCAAATGAATCCACCACTATCTATCACTTGAACTATATTCATCCATGACCCAGCTGACTAAAGGCAGTCACAGAATATAGTTATATTATTTACGCTTGTTGGTATACAAAATACTGTACACAAAAATAAAGTGTAAACTTTCAAGGAGGAGAATGGAAATGGCACAACTATTATCAAAAGACGAGTTCCGTAAAGAACTAGAAGAGGCGATCAAAGGAAACCATAGTCAGAAAGCGCCCTTTACTGTTGCTTGGGCTGAAGGGAAGCTTGAAAGGCACCATTTTGCGAGATGGGCTGAAAACCATTACCACTACGTAGGCCCTTTTGCTAACTATCTTTCTTACATTTACCATAACACTCCTGATCTACCTGAATATGAAGATGCGAAAGACTTTACCCTTCAAAATATGTACGAAGAAGAAATTGCCGCCGATCGTCACACAGACCTGTTGATTCGTTTTGCAGAATCGTGCGGTACCACAAGAGAGCGTGTCCAAGATCCAAAAAACATGACGGCTACGACACTTGGACTTCAAAGCTGGTGTTACTCAGTAGCAGCTAGGGAAAATTTTGTAGTCGCAACAGCGGCATTAGTGGTCGGATTGGAGTCTCAAGTACCGGATATTTACCGAAAACAAACACCGATCCTTCGTGAGAAATATGGCTTCGATGATGAAGAAATCGAATTCTTCGACTTACACATCGTATCCGATGAAATCCATGGTGAACGCGGATACAAGATCGTGCTAGAACATGCGAACACACCAGAGTTGCAGCAACAGTGTCTCGATATCGTCCGGGTCGGTGCTAAAATGCGTCGCATGTACATGGATGGCCTATGGAGAGAATACCTTGAACAAGATCTAGGTGCTCTCGTACAAGCCTGATACACATCGAAACTAGCAAAATAACATACTATGGCAGTTTCCTGAGCGGGAAGCTGCCACTTTATTACACTTGAAGAAAGTATTCATACTTTCTTCAGTATAAGGGCAACTAAGGCAAAACCTTCGCCAAAGGCTCGGTTTTGCCTAGTATTCTTTATCAGTAACGGAAAGGATGATAGATGTGCTGACAGCGAAAGCAGAACTTTTCATAAAAAACCTGATTGCTGGAGAATGGACTACAACAGCTAGCGGGAAGACGTTCCAGAGTACGAATCCAGCAAATAAGGAAGAAGTAGTGGGGGAATTCCAGGCATCTAATGAGGAAGATGTGAAAAAAGCCATTGAGGTCGCAGATAAATCGTTTCCAAGCTGGGCGAGCACCCCGCCTTCCAAAAAAGCAGCGATTTTAAATAAAGCGGCCGACCTACTTGAAGATCGAGTCGAAAAACTTGCAGATGAACTGACGCGAGAAGAAGGAAAACCGATCGGGGCATCGCGTAAAGAAGTACTCCGTTCTGCCCAAACGTTACGTTACTATGCGGTTGAGGGGCAGAGTTTCACAGGTGAAACGTTCCCACAGGATGATCCGAACATGAAAGTATCGACTGAATTGGAACCACTTGGTGTCATAACCGTGATTACGCCCTGGAATTTTCCAATCTCAATTCCTGCCCGAAAAATTGCACCAGCCTTGATTACAGGGAATACAGTGGTGTTCAAGCCATCTTCAGAAACGCCATTGATCGCTTATCGTCTTGTCGAAGCGCTCCACGAGGCCGGACTTCCGGAGGGTGTCCTTAATTTTGTAACAGGTCATTCAAAGGATATCGGTGACAGTCTAGTCAATCATCCTGCGGTCAAAGCAGTTACATTCACAGGATCGACGGGCGCTGGTGAACACATCCACCGTAATGTTTCGCTCGAGACCCGTACACAAATGGAATTGGGCGGAAAAAATCCGATCATCGTCATGGATGATGCAGATGTTGAATTGGCAGCCCAGTTGACGGTAAACGGTGGATATTCTTTGACCGGACAAGCCTGTACCGGAACGAGCCGTGTCATCGTGATGAAGGAAGTGAAAGACAAATATTTGGACGCGTTAGTTGAAAAAACCAAAGCACTGAAAATCGGTAACGGGTTTGAACAAGGCGTCACGATCTGTCCGTTAGCAAGCGAAAAGCAACTGAACAATGTCCTGAAATATATCGATATCGGAAAAGAAGAGGGTGCTACGCTCGTATATGGTGGTGATCATCTTACTGAAGGTGATCTCGGAAAAGGATTTTACGTACAGCCGACAATTTTCTCTGATGTAACGCCTGACATGACGATCGCGCAAGAAGAAATCTTCGGTCCGGTCATTTCCGTCATCGAAGTTGAAAACTACGAGGAAGCCATCTCGGTCGCAAATGGTGTGAAATATGGATTATCAGCATCCATCGTGACGAACAACCTGAAAACAGCCCAACAATTCACGAAAGAAATCAAAGCAGGAACTGTAAAAGTGAACCGTACCACAACTGGGAATTTGATCAACGCGCCATTCGGTGGTTTGAAGAAATCAAGTACGTCCACATTCCGCGAATCAGGAAGAGCGGGACTCGAATTTTTCACACAAATCAAAACCGTGTATGTCGGATATTAATTGACCCGTTCGATGGGATGAGGAGGATGAACAGACAATGAAGACAACATTGAAACTAGAGTTGGAAGAAGCAAAACTGATCATAGAAGAAGCGAAACGGAAATCGGAAGAGATTGATGTTCTGGAGACAATTGCTGTAGTCGATGACGGTGGGAATTTGATTGCGCTCGAACGGATGAACGGGGCGCGAATTACAGGGCCGGAAATCTCGATTGCGAAAGCATTCACAGCTGCAGGACATAAGCGGTCGACGCATCTTTTCAACAAAGAGCCGAACGGACCTGTGCTTCCAGGAAACGAAGCATTCGGAATCCAGCATATGTTGCCTGGTAAATTCGCGGTGTTCGTCGGTGGTTTTCCGATCGTCGTTGATGGAGAAGTAATCGGCGGAATCGGCGTAAGCGGCGGGAACGGTGAGCAGGACACAGCTGTTGGAACTGCTGCACTAAAAGCATTGCAAGAGCATCTGCAGCCTGCAGGGCATGAAGTCGTGACGGATGCTGATATCAAAAAATGACCAGGGTTGACGCAGAAAGAAGGAGATTCAATTGAGATCATTCTTGGACCTTACGATCGGATTCGCAAGGACCGGGGTGACTGGTTATGGAGGCGGACCGTCGACGATTCCATTGATCGAATATGAAGCTGTGAAAAAATACAAATGGATGACAGAAGATGAATTCGGGCAGACTTTGGCTCTTGCGAATACATTGCCTGGCCCGATCGCTACGAAAATGGCGGCTTATATCGGATACAAGGTGAAAGGCAACTTAGGGGCGGCGGTCGCGATCCTCGCACATATTTTACCGTCGTTGATCGGAATGGTCGGTATGCTCGGTATTTTGTACAAATATCGGAACTCACCATTCGTCAGCGGGATGGTCGCTGGGGTTACACCGATCATCGGTATCCTGTTGCTGGAAATGGCGTATAAATTTGCGGATAAAGCCCGGAAAGGTCTCGGGTTCCCGATCATGCTCGCCTTATCAGGGGTCTCACTTGTCGTCCTCCAATTGTTGAATGTCCATCCCGGTGTGATGATCGGGGCATGTTTAGCGGGGGCTTTCATTGTGGCGACATATAGGAACAGAGTTATGAAGCGTGATCCAGATGATGTTCATGTCGAGCGAAAGGAAGAAAGCGTATGATCTACTGGGATATCTTCTGGGCATTATTCATTGCCAATTTGTTCGGCTATGGTGGCGGTCCATCAACGATACCTCTTGTTCAAAACGAGGTGGTCAATCGTTATGAATGGATGACTCTGCGTGAATTCGGGGACCTTTTAGCGATTGCGAATGTGCTTCCAGGGCCGATTGCGACCAAGATGGGGGGCTTTATCGGCTATCAAATCGCCGGTGTGCCAGGGATGTTGATCGCCCTTGCAGCTACGATTCTCCCTTCAGCTATAGCCGTCATCATCCTGTTCAAATTCGTGAACCTTTTTAAAGACTCGCCTCATGTGAAAATGCTGACCGTATCTGTACAGCCTGTCATCGCGATTTTACTTGGCGTCTTGGCTTTCCAGTTTTTTATTACCGCGTTTGAAACGAGCGGCGTTCTGCATCTCGTGATCTTGACTGCAATTGGTTGGCTGACGATGTACAAATTCAAGGTCCACCCAGCACTCGTGATTTTATGTGCGTTAGGTTACGGCGGCGTATTTTTAGCATGAAGAGAATTGATTGTTTTGAGATGACTCATGACCAGAAGATTCATATCTGGTACTTGTGGGTCATCTTTTTACATTTAAAGAAAGTTTATATACTTTCTTCAATATAAGCGCAACTGAAGCTCAGCCTCGCCAAAGGTTTGGTTTTGCCAAGTTTTCTTCATACTTGATATGAAGTGTGGTATTTACTGTTTGGCATACCATTTCTAGAATGTCCGCAAAGAAATCAGCATTTAATTGAATGAAAAATGAAATTGTGGTTAAGATTCTGCTAAAATAGTAAAAAAGGGAAGTATCAGTCGCAGTGAAATATTACTATAGAACATATCTGAAACGTGGATGTTTTATAGAGGAAAGCAAGTAGGTGACTTATAATGAAATGGGCAGAAGATGAACTGTTATCCATTCGTGAACGCGCATACAGATATCTGAAAGACTTGATTTTAGAAGGCGAATTCCAGCCTGGAGACCGTCTGATCGAGAGGGAACTGGCTACCAAATTGAACATTAGCCGGACCCCGATTCGTGAAGCGCTATTTCGCCTTGAATCGCAAGGTTTTGTCAAAACGGTGCCTCGAAAAGGGGTCATTGTTACCAACGTTTCTGAAGAAGAAGTCATTGAAGTATTTACGATCCTGTCCTCGCTTGAGGTGCTAGCAGCCAAACTCGCAGCACAAAAGATGGATGAGGAAACCCAAAAAGTGTTTGATGAAAAAATTAGAGAATTAGAAGAGTTGGACCAGAACGGCTCTGAGGATTTCGATAATGAACATATCAATATGAACCTTCTTCTGTACAAAGCTTCTAAGAGTCCGAAGTTGTACGAAATCCTTTCAGGGTTGACGGATTATATTCAAATGTCGGCAAACATGGGGTACGAAACTCCAGGGCGACGGAAGGAATCCCTAAGGGAACATATCCAGATCATGAGAGCGCTTCGGGATAAAGAAGTCGAAATGGCTGAATACCATACGAAGATCCATATCGAAAATTCGAAAAAAGCGTATATCAATTTCCTCGAACAACAAAAAGAAAAACGGAAGTCGAGTCGATAGGCACATGCATGAAAGCGCGGGTTTGATACCGGGCTTTTTTTGTTGATTTATCCGATAAACGTTGAAACGAAAATCTAACGGACATCAGAGCCCTTATTTACATGATTTACTTGAAAAAGCGTTCACTTTTGGTGAAATAACGTCTCTCGTGTCCGTTAGATTTACAAACGACCTCTTTTTACTATGAATAAGGTCTCCTGTGTCCGTTAGAGTAATAAACCCTATCAAAGATTCGTACTTGTGCTAAGATGTAGCGTATGGAGGGGCTTAGTCTGGTTTTAACCACGGTTCTTGTTCCTTAATAAAGGTGGTTCCATCAGATAGCTCTGCCTTCTTTCCTATCTTTTCATCACGTTTCAACAAAGTGTTGATTAATTTGTGCGATTTCTGGAAATTCAGTACTTCTTTATAACCAAATACTGTCATTCAATGTCGGAATTTGATAAATCCACTGAGAAGGAAGTCCTTTCAAGAGCATTGAATTCATAACTTGCAACATGAAAACAAAACTTGAAAGGATGAAGTACATGAAAAGGGGATTATTATTAGTTTTAGGGGTTTTACTTGCTTTTTCATCATTCAGTTTCAGCGCATTTGCATCATCGCAAGAAACATCCAGCTCGAAGCAGGCATTTCTAGTTGTTTTTAAATCTGAAAACAGCTTGCCTGCCAATTACAAGTCAATCATTGAGAAGGCCGGGGGAGAAGTTACATATGAAGTAGCCAAGATTGGAACTGTCGAGGCTACCACGTCTAACCCTACTACGTTCATTAAATCATTAGGGAAAAACACAAATGTTGCGAGCCTTGCTCCTTCATTAGAAGTATCTCTGAATTTACCTGAAGTTGAAGTAAGAACATCTGACATTGAGCAAAGTGGATTAGAACCAGTACCAGTGGGAGAAAGCATCTGGGAAGCTGGCTGGCAATGGGATATCGAGCGAGTAACAAATAAAGGTGCGAGCCATGCCGTTTCAAGTGGCAGTAAAGATGTGGTCGTCGGTGTTATCGACACAGGTTTTGATTTCGACCACCCTGACCTAAAGAATAATATCGTTCCTGATTCAAAAACATTCGTTCCTGGAACTACAGATGCATGGGATTTCAACAGCCATGGGACTCACGTTGCCGGGACAATCGGTGCAAATGGTCGTATCAAAGGGATTGCACCTGAAGTCGGACTCCGAGCCTACCGCGTATTCGGTGCTACTGGTGGTGCACAGCAATCTTGGATTACAGATGCCATTATTTCTGCAGCTGATGATGGTGTAGATGTGATCAACATGAGTTTAGGCGGCACAAGAGTAGTCGGGCAATGGTATTACACTGACCCAGCTACAGGTGAGAAGATCCGTTTAGGTAATGACGCAGCTGATATGGTCGCTTACAACCGTGCAATTCGTTATGCGACCAATAAAAATGTGACCGTTGTCGCTTCAGCTGGGAACGACGGTCAGGATTTAAGCAATCCGGCAAAGCTGGCTGATTGGTATAATGCTGTTTTAGATTCGAATCCGGCGACAGCTGCTTATGATGTACAAGGTGCTGGATTCAAGGTTCCTGCTCAAATCCCTGGTGTCATCACTGTTTCAGCTCTAGGAGGGGGATTTGGTACAGATGATCGTCTTGCATTCTACTCGAACTATGGAAACGGAAATATCAATCTATCTGCACCAGGTGGCGATTTAGGCCCTGATTATAATGGAACACGCGTACCTGGGGATTACCAATGGTTAGTATTGAGTGCTGTTCCGACTTATTTAAATTCTCCGACGGGAGTCGCGCAATTCGGTGAGCAAGGCTACGGATGGAAGGGTGGTACGTCAATGGCTTCACCACAAGTAGCTGGTGTAGCCGCTGCATATATCTCCAAAGTATATGAAGCAACAGGAAAGAAACCATCACCAAGCCAGGTACAAACTAAATTACAACAAACTGCAGATGATGCAGGTAAAAAAGGTTTTGATCCAATCTTCGGTCATGGTGTAGTAAATGCGTATAATGCGGTAAAATAAAAAGTCCATTATGGGTTCTTAAAAAACGACGTGCCAGCTGGAAACAGTGTTGGTACGCCGTTTTTTTATTGCATTGGGTCCGTTTGGTATACAATAACACTCAAATATTGATAAAAAATTACGAGAAACCATGATAAAAAGTGAAATATTTCGAAAATTCAGTTGTCAGAATATTTTCAATATGGTATATTGTATACCAAGAGAACAAGAAGATTACAGGGAGGACTGAACGATGCCGAATATTAATTATCTGACTAGCGGTAAAGTGATCGAAGTTCCGGAAAATTCGAATATTCTTAGGATGTCTTTAAGATATGATGGTGATCTCCCCAATAAATGTGGCGGCGGAATTTGTGGGACATGCGTATGCAAGATAGAAGAAGGCGCTGAATTCCTTGATAAGGTGAAAGTCCAAGAACGCCGGAAGTTAGGTGATGAATGGCTGGACAAAGGCTATCGTCTTGGTTGCCAGTCGTTTGTGACAGATGGCGATGTAACGGTTTCGTGGGATGAAGAAACCACAAAAGCAGTCAAGAAAAGAAAACCCGATAAAATCAAAAAAGAAAAAGTTTCGGTTGGAAAATAAACAAGGAAAAGTACTCAGCTAAAAATGGCTTACGTTTCTTAAAACAAACAAGGTAACGAGGTGGAAGATATGTGGGTCTGTAAACATCATTTCAAAAAAGCGATTACCCTATTGGATGTTCCTCATATTCGTAAAGCACCAGCCGGAACCAAATGTCTGCTATGTGATCGAAACGCAAGCCTGAAATTGTACTACACCCATACAACGTGTAAATTCAAGCTCAGGAAACAGTTTGGGGAGCAAGATGAAGAGCGTCTGATGACTGGGACCTCTTGACACGAATAAGTGACAGAAAGGGAAGCTGAAAATGAATTGTGAAAAAGTGGACGAACAGCTTCGATCTCTCGGGTTGGAGTTGCCTGATGCACCGAAACCTTCCGGACATTATCTCGGGTCCGTAAGAAGCGGCCAGTTTCTATTCATCAGCGGGGTTACTTGTAAATGGAACGGAGAGCTTCCTTACAAAGGTCAGGTAGGAGCGGATCTATCCGTAGAAGAGGGATATGAAGCAGCAAAAATCACCACCTTGAACCATCTCGCCATCATTAAACAAGTAGTCGGATGCTTCAAACTTGTCGATCGAATCGTGAAAGTTACTGGCTACGTGAACTGTGAACAAGGTTTTGCAGAAGTACCAGGAGTGATCAACGGCTCATCTGAACTCCTGATGCAAGTATTCGGGGAAAACGGAAAGCACGCCAGGTGCGCAGTCGGCGTATGCTCACTCCCAGGAAACGCAGCAGTAGAAACCGACTTGCTGGTAGCGTTGAAATAAATACGGTGCCAGGCACCATTTTGAAACCCTTGCTACGCTTGGGTTTCTTTTTGGTGCCAGGCACTATTTGAGATCCGTTGGGGCACAAGGGGTAAATTGTCGTGCCTGGTACAATGTTATTTGTTAAACCCTCGTTATAATATTTTGACAAATATAGGGTAGATTGCTAATTTTAAAACATTACATAGCGATAGGTTAAGAAAGGGTGAAATTATGAGAGAAATAGATGCAACTATTAAAGAATATGTAAGTTATCATCCTGAATTGACAAAAAAAGAAGACTTCACTAGCTTTTGGGAAAATGCGCTATCCGAATCTAAAACGATTCCATTAAAACCACATGTAGAAGAAATCCTCTATCCAATAAAGCAAGTCCAGGTAGAGCGTGTCACCTATCAAGGAGCATATGGAACTCCTATAAAAGCTCATTATATTAAACCAGTTGATACCAAGGAAAAATTAAAATGTATAATTTTTTACCATGGTTATGGAGGTAACAAAGGACCAATATCTCAATATATGACCTGGCTTATCCAGGGATATGCGATATTTGCAGTCGATTGCCGCGGAATGGGAGAAACAGGTGATGATAGCACGTACTCATACGGTAATATGGGAAGCTGGGCTACTCAAGGCTTGTTGGTGAAAGAAGAATACTATTACTATAAAGTTTGGCTGGATTGTAAACGTGCAGTTGATTTCATCATGGCTCAAGATGAAATCGACCCAAACGCTGTATGTCTAATGGGTTCAAGTTTGGGAGGGGGAATAGCTATGGCGGTGGCAGCATTGGATTCGCGGCCGGCTCTTGTTGTTGCAGATGTTCCCAATATGTGTGATATTGAACTGACGATACAACAAAAGATGGAAGGATCGTTTGTTGAAATAGAAAAATTCCTGAAACTTCATCCAGAACATACAGAAAAAATCCTCAACAACCTAAGCTACTTCGATATTCTTAATCATGCCTCGAACATTAAGAGTAAAATAAGAGTTTCAGTTGCACTTAAAGATCTCATTTGTCCCCCGAAACCGATTTTTGGTGTATATAATCACATAACATCTGAAAAAAGCTTGGAAGTATATCCTTACTCAGGACACGATGCACCCGGAACCCCTTCTCATATTGAAAAGACAATCTCTTTTGTGAATACAAATCTATAAACGTATTTAAAAGGCGGAAATATGGTATCAGTAAAATGGGGCTGTCCCAGAGGTGTGTGATTCTCTCCAAACTTAACAACATTTTGAGAAAAATCGTTTTGGTCAAATGTTGTGTTGGAGGCGTCGGACACTTTTTTGGTGATAGTCCTGTTTTTGCATTTAAAGAAAGTATAAATGATTTCTTCAATATAGCAACTAAGGCTCAGTCTGCGCTAAGGCTTGACTTTGCTAAGTTTTCTTTATTTAGGATACAAAAAACCTAAAAAATTCTGAAATTTCTCTTGAAAAGCGCTTTCATTTGTTTTATACTTCTCACTAAATCGATTTACTAAACCGATTTAGTATAAATGACTTTTAGGGAATGAAGAGAATTATGCCAATCAATAAAGTTACGATAGGCGATGTCGCCAAACGAGCGGGTGTTTCTAAAAGTACTGTCTCCCAATATCTGAATGAACGTTTTGATTACATGGGTGAGGAAACACGTTCGCGAATAAAAGAAGCGATATCAGAACTGAATTATCAACCGAATGTGGTCGCGAGGAGTTTGAAGAAGAAGAATACCTCCACAATCGGTGTCATTGTGGCAAACATCTTACACAATTTTTCGACACAAGTGATCCGCGCCATTGAGGATGTCTGCAGTGATGAAGGGTTTTCAACAATCGTGTGCAATGCAGATGATGATCCGCAGAAGGAAAAAAAGTACATTGAAACCCTCCTTGCAAAGCAAGTGGATGGCTTAATCGTATTCCCGACAAGCGGAAATTTGGAGATTTATCAACGTCTCATCGATGCAAATTTCCCGATTGTATTTATGGACCGCCTTGTCGATGGTTTAACGATAGATACAGTTTTGCTGGACAATGAAAAAGCTTCACGATTAGCCATTGATCATCTTGTGGAAAGTGGATATGAGCGTATTGCAATCATAACGTCATCATTGATAGAGAACGTGACACCTCGAATAGAGAGGATAAAAGGGTACCGTAAAGCTCTCGAAGTTCACAGCCTCCCTGTTCGAGAAGAATATATCCGTGGAATGGAAATCCACGAATTGCAACAGGGGCTTGACGAACTTTTTTCACTAGAGGGACCTCCACAGGCCATTATCACTGGTAACGACCTGACCTTGATGGAGTTTTTGAAATTTGTCACAGAAAATGAGCTTCAGATTGGAAGAGACGTCGGTTTGGTGACGATCGATGAAGTATCGTTTGCACCCATTCATTCCCCACCTTTAACTACGGTTTCGCAACCAACCTTTGAAATGGGGACGAAAGCAGCAAATCTATTATTAAACCAAGTGAAGAAACAGGAAGAGTCGAAACCGGATGTATATCGTTTCAGCCCTGAATTGATCGTCAGGGACTCAGTCAGGAAAGGAGGTTCTTCAGATGAATGATGTGATTACAATCGGAGATGCCATGATAACGATGGATCCTTCTACGACAGGCCCGCTTCGATTTGTTGATACTTATAAAAGGAAAGTCGGAGGCGCAGAGCTGAATGTCGCGATCGGTTGTGCAAGGCTAGGTTTGAAGACAGGCTGGATCAGTCGATTGGGGAAAGATGAATTCGGCAGATACATTTACAATTTTACAAGGGGCGAAGGGATTGATGTGTCGGAAGTCGATTTGATGGAAGGGTATCCGACTTCGTTGAACTTTAAGGAAATTCTCGAAGATGGATCAGGAAAAACTTTCTATTACCGCCAGCAGTCGCCGACACTTACTTTGAAACCGGAATCATTAGATGAATCTTATTTTAAGGAAGCGAAACTGCTTCATATAACGGGGGTTTTCCCTGCTGTACACGAACAGAACAGGGCGATTATCGATCGTGCTGTGGAACTGGCAAAGAAACATGACCTGAAAATCTCGATGGACCCGAACATCAGACTGAAGCTTTGGAGTAAAGAGGAAGCACGCAAAACATTGCTTCAATGGTTACCGGATGTTGATTATCTTTTGACAGGCATAGATGAAGCAGAAATCCTCTTTGGTACTGATCAAATTCCAGAAATGATCGAACATGTCAAACAATATAGCCTTTCACATTTGTTCTTGAAGCTAGGTGAAAAAGGATCGGCTGTTTGGACACAAAACGGTCTTATAGAAGAACCATCTCAATTCGTTCCGAAAGTAGTAGATACGGTAGGGGCAGGGGATGGATTTGACGCAGGTGTGCTCTATGGTCTCCTGAATGACTGGGAACTGCCGAAGATCCTGAAGTTTGCAAACATCATCGGTTCGATGGTCGTCAGTGTGAAGGGGGATAATGAGGGCTTGCCATATTTGGAAGATGTCCTGATGAAATTAGAAGGGGAGAAACTCATTGAAAGATGATGGTCCGATCCTTATACAGGTACTACGAAAGAAGATTCAGAGATTGGAAGATTTGCAGCAAAAAGTGATCCTTACAACTGCAACAGCGGAAAAGCAACCATCCAACCGATGAGAAATCAATTTGAATGAGGGGAGGGGTCTTATGCCTGAAGTCATTGTACAAAAAGGAGAATTGAAGGACCTTGTTGTTCAAAAACTGACCGCAGCTGATGTGATTGAAGAACATGCAAGGGTAGTAGCAGATGTCCTGGTTCATGCCGATTTAAGAGGGGTCCACTCTCATGGTGTCTTGCGCACTGAACATTATGTGAAAAGATTGAACGAAGGCGGGATGAATCCTGGGCCAGAGTTTACCATTGAACAAAAAGGGATGTCAGCAGCTTTATTTGACGGTGATCACGGAATGGGCCATGTAGTCGTAAAGGAAGCGATGGACCATGCGATTAAATTGTCCAAAGAAAATGGCATTGGAATTGTCGGAATCGTGAATAGCAGTCATTGCGGCGCTTTATCGTATTTTGCCGAGCAAGCGGCAGCAGAAGAGACCATCAGCATGATCATGACACAAACAGACAGCGCCGTAGTCCCTTTCGGTGGGGCGGAACCTTATTTCGGGACGAATCCGATTGCTTATGGTTTCCCGGCTAAAGAACAAAAGCCGATTATTCTGGATATGGCAACGAGTAATGTTGCCCTGGGAAAGGTTCTCCATGCCAGGGAACAAGGAACATCGATTCCGGATAATTGGGGAGTCGATGAAAATGGGAATCCGGTCACTGACCCGAATCTCGTCAAACACTTGTTACCAGTAGGAGGTCCGAAGGGGTATGGACTTGCGTTGACAGTCGATGTCATGACAGGCATCTTGACGGGTTCAGCTTTTGGACCGGACATCACCGCCATGTACGGGGACTATGAAAAGAACCGGCATCTCGCCCATGTCATCATCACGATTGATCCAGGTCTTTTTATTGGTAAGGAACAATTCCTATCTAATATCGATCAAATGGTCAACGAACTGCATGAGGTTAAGCCTGCCGACGGATTTTCGACTGTAATGGTTCCAGGTGAGCCAGAACAATTGAAAGAAGAAGTAAGATCCAGAGAGGGAATACCGGTTTCCCAGAGTATCTACGATTACTTGAATCAAGATTAATTCCAAATAAATTTAAGTCAGGAGGATTCATAAGATGAAAAAGTGGTTTAGTTTAGTGATGGTTTCAGTCATGGTCTTTGCTTTGGCTGCATGTAGCGGAGCTAATGAGTCAGGTGGTTCAGGGGATAAGACGACTTGGAAATTAGGACATCTCGGTAATGAAGATCACGTTTGGCATAAAACAGCCGAAAAATTCGCCGAGCTGGTTGATGAAAAGACAAATGGAAAACTAGAGATCAAAATTTTTCCTAACGAACAATTAGGTGGAGAGACAGAGGTTTTGAACAGTATTGAAGCCGGGACAGTCGACATGACGATCTCAGGTGAAACGATGCAGAACTGGGCAGAAGAAGCAGCTCTTTTGGCAGTACCTTACGCATTTCAAGGGCAAGATCATATGAAAAAAGTGGTGGAAGGTGAAGTCGGTGGTGAAATTGAAAGCGCAATCAAAGAGAAAGTAGGCGTTACACCGCTTTATTATCACATGCGTGCTCCGCGTAATTTGACATCAAGCAAGCCGATCGAAACACCTGAGGATCTGAATGGGTTCAAAATGCGGGTACCGAACGTTCCATTGTTCATGGATGCGTGGAAAGAAGCAGGAGCACGTCCTCAAGTGATGGACTTCAGTGAAGTATTTACAGCTCTACAGCAAAAAGTGATCAATGGACAAGAAAATCCAGTTGACCTTATTCATAGTGCAGGTCTTTATGAAGTTCAAAAATACGTAAACAGAACTGAACATGTCTATTCTTGGATTTATGTAGTGGTAGGAAATAAACAGTTTGAAGCTTTGGATAAAGAAACACAAAAAGCAGTAAAAGAAGCGGCTGAAGAAGCACAAGCCTATGGGCAGGAATTATTTGAAAAAGAAACTGCTGAATATGAAAAGAAATTACAAGATGAAGGTATGGAATTTGTAGAAGTGGACCAGGAAGCGTTTGCTGAAGCAATGAAACCTGCCATTGAAAAGAGCTTATCTGAAGAACAGTTGAAATTATATGAAAAGATTTTAGAATCGGCTGAATGATCTTAGAAAGGTTGGCTCATCAGTTGTCTCCCCTCTATTTTTTATGAATGGTCAGAGAGTAGACATTGTGAGCCAGCCATATTCAATAATTAGAAAAGGAGAGAGCTGTATGATAGCCGTTAAGATTATGAGTCGCATCCTGAAACTATTGACTATACTTTCATTTTCTGCCCTGATAGTGGTTGTTTTGATGCAAGTGATCGGGAGGTATACCCCTGCATCTTTCGTATGGACAGAAGAGCTCTCTCGTTTTCTATTTATTTATTCCATTGCCTTTGCAGCACCAATAGCAATGGAAAAACGAGAATATGTGAGGGTTGATTTACTAGTAAGCATTTTACCGGAAAAATTCAGAAGGTATTATGACGCCTTGATCTACCTGGTGCTAGGAATCTTTTCAGCATCACTGATCAATTATGCCTATCAATTTTCCTTGATCGGGCAGAACCAATCATCTGCAACATTGACGGTCAAGATGTTTTACATTTATTCAAGCATGACGGTTACATTTGCGTTTTTAGCAATGTACAGTCTATTGAACATCTATCATGTCATTACTCAGAATAACGAAGAGGGTGTAGAACAATGATGGCACTGATCCTTTTTATATCTTTTTTAGTTCTAATCTTTTTAGGAGTACCTATTGCATTCAGCCTGGGGCTCTCATCGTTGATCTATATCGTGATGGTTGATATCCCTCTCAACATCATTCCGCAAAAGATGTTTGAAGGAATCAATTCATTCGTTTTGTTATGTATTCCAGGGTTTATTCTGGCGGGTAACTTGATGAATGCCGGGGGAATCACAGAAAGGATCATCGCCTTTACTAATAATTTGATCGGACATATACGTGGAGGGCTAGGTCTCGCAAATGTCGGGTCATCGATGGGGTTTGCTGGAATTTCCGGGACAGCACTGGCCGATACCGCAAGTATTGGCTCCGTTCTTATACCAGCTATGAAAAAAGAGGGGTATGACGCTCCGTTTTCTGTGGCAGTAACATCATCCTCCTCAACAATAGGTCCGATCATCCCACCTTCGTTACCGATGATCATCGTTGGTACTCTTGCCACGGTTTCAATCGGGGATCTATTTTTGGCGGGGACCATTCCAGGGATTTTGTTAGGGATCGGACTGATGATCGTCACTTATTTCATCTCGGTCAAGCGAAAATATCCAAAAGGAGAACGTCAAAAATTACCTACGATTGTTAAATCGTTTTGGGGTGCATTCTGGGCGTTGATGATGACAGTCGTCATTCTGTTCGGTATCTTAAGTGGTTATTTCACTCCAACTGAAGCATCGATTGTAGCTGTCGTATATGCCTTGCTAGTCGGAATGTTCATCTATAGGGATTTGAAGGTTCATCAGCTCCCTAAAATTTTACTAGATTCGATGGTAAGTACCGCAGGGATCATGGTCCTTGTTGGTTTCGCCAATCTGTTTGGCTGGGTGCTTGTAAGTGAACAAATTCCTCAGCTGGTTGCCGATACGATCCTATCAATCTCTGAAAATCCGATCATTGTCATTTTACTTTTGAACCTGTTGCTTTTATTCGTAGGAACATTCATGGAGACGATCGCCGCTCTCGTCATCTTATTTCCTGTACTGTTGCCAGTTGCTGTCCAAATCGGGATGGACCCTGTCCACTTCGGTGTCATGATGGTCCTGAACTTGATGATCGGTCTTTCAACACCACCAGTCGGGGTCTGCTTATTTGTTGCATCCAGTATTGGAAAAGTATCGATCGGAAGGGCATCTGTCGCCTTACTGCCGTTTTTAGGTGTAAGTCTGGTTGTTCTATTGCTCGTAAGCTTTGTGCCTCAATTGACTATGTATTTACCAGGACTATTTGATTAGGAAAAATAGGGGGAGAGATTCATGAAAGCCATCCAGGTAGCCGAACCAGGGAATATAAGTGTAGTAGAAGTAAAAGAACCAGAATTGGCAGGTTCTAATGAAGTCAAAATCCGGATGAGAGCCATGGGGATCTGTGGTTCAGATATGCATATCCTTCATGGTGAAAATCCATTTGCATCATATCCGCGTATCATCGGGCATGAAGTAGCCGGAGAAGTAGTGGAAGTTGGGGGCTCTGTTTCGAGCATTGCGGTTGGCGATAAAGTCGTGGTCGAACCCATGACATCATGCGGAAAGTGTTATGCATGTAGGCAGGGAAGACCGAATGTATGTGAAAAAGTTGAAGTTTACGGTGTCCATCGGGAAGGCGGGGGAAGGGAAGTAATGGTCGTCCCTGAGGATCTGGTCCATAAGGTGGATGATAGATTGGATTGGTCTGAAATTGCCTTGATCGAGCCGTTTACGATAGGGGCACAGTCGGTTTACCGCGGCGATGTGAAAGAAGGCGATGTGGTCTTTATCATAGGGGCTGGTCCAATCGGCTTATGTTGCTTGAAAGTTGCGAAGGAAGCAGGAGCGAAGGTAGCGATTTCTGATTTTAATGAAGAAAGGTTATGCTTTGCTGAAAAGTGGGGGGCAGACTTCACCGTCAATCCAGGTGCCGGCGATGTGAAAGATCAGATCATGGAATGGACGGAAGGCATGGGGGCGAATGTCGTCATTGATGCGGTAGGGCTTCCACAAACAGTCGAGCAAGCGATCGAAGTGACTTCGGTAGCTGCAAGAGTGGTGTTACTTGGATTTCATGATTCACCATCACAAATTCCACAGGTGGACATTACAAAAAAAGAACTGACGATTTGCGGTTCCCGCTTGCAGACGGATCGTTTTCCAAAAGTAGTCGAACTCTTCAACACGCTGAAGTTTGATGTCAAGGACCTGGTCAGTCATGAATTCTCAATCAATGACACAGAAAAAGCATTCAAATTGATGGAATCCCCACCATCATCCGTCCGAAAAGTCATCATCAAGTTGTAGTTCGGTGCCAGGCACCAAACCGGAAGCTTTGCAGGAGAAGGGTTCTGAATCGGTGCCAGGCACCAAACCAGAAGCCTTGCAGGAGAAGGGATCCGAAACGGTGCCAGGCACCAAACCGGAAGCTTTGCAGGAGAAGGGTTCTGAATCGGTGCCAGGCACCAAACCAGAAGCCTTGCAGGAGAAGGGATTCAAATCGGTGCCAGGCACCAAACACAAACCCTTGGGCGCCAACGGTTTTGATTTGGTGCCTGGTACGCATCATTTAAGGAGGTTTCTGTTTATGAAGTATTCTATCTTGTCCAAAATAACGGATTCGAAAATTGTTGGTGTTATTCGTGGTCAAAATCCGGAGGAAGCGGTCCAATTATCCAAAGGGGCGATTGAAGGCGGAATCAAGACAATCGAGTTGACTTATACAACCCCTCAGGTTGACAATGTTTTTCGTCAACTACGTAATGAAGATGTACTAATAGGTGCGGGATCTGTTCTTGATCCGGAAACAGCCCTGAATGCAATTCAATCGGGTGCCCGATTCATTGTCAGTCCGCATTTCAACAAAGATGTAGCCACCTTGTGCAACAGACACGGTATTCCATACATGCCGGGTTGTATGACGATTCGTGAAATGGTTGAAGCGTCAGAGGCTGGATGCGACGTACTCAAACTCTTTCCAGCAAACCAATTCGATCCTTCATTCATCCGATCAGTAAATGGGCCATTGCCTCATGTAAGGCTTATGCCTACAGGCGGAATCAATCTGGAAAATATGGGCGATTGGCTTGAAGCTGGAGCGGTTGCATTAGGGATAGGAAGCGATTTGAATAAAGCATATAAACAGAGTGGATATGAAGCTGTAGTGACACTAAGTCAGCAATACGCAAACAAATGTTAAAGGCGGAGGAGGCTTGCTATGAATATCACATTTCGATGGTATGGCCAAGACAATGATACGGTCACATTGGAACAGGTCAAACAGATTCCGGGAGTTAAAGGGATCGTTTGGGCTCTTCATAAAGTTCCGGCAGGGGAAGTTTGGAAAAAAGAAGACATCCTTGCTGAAACGAAATACATTCAATCTTTTGGATTCCACACGGACGTCGTAGAAAGTGTAAACGTCCATGAGTCAATCAAACTTGGTGACAAAGACCGGGATAAGTATATTGAAAACTACAAACAGACCATCCGTAATTTGGCTGAAGCTGGTGTGAAAGTCATCTGTTATAATTTCATGCCGATCTTTGATTGGACTCGCACAGAAATGTTCCATCCATTAGAGGACGGTTCGACAGCTTTATTTTATGAAAAAGAAAAAGTGGAGCATCTGGATCCGGAGAAGCTTCTACAAACAGTTTCCGAAGCATCTGACCTCACATTACCTGGGTGGGAGCCTGAAAAGATGTCCCGTATTTCAGAACTCTTCGAAGCCTACAAGGGTGTAGATGAAGAACAACTTTGGGCTAATCTGGAGCATTTTCTCAAAGAAATCCTGCCCGTTGCTGAGGCGAATGGCATAAAAATGGCGATACATCCGGATGATCCACCCTGGTCTATTTTCGGGCTCCCCCGGATCATCACTGGAGAAGCTAGTTACGAAAGGTTATTTGAGATATCCGATTCCCCTTCAAACGGAATTACAATGTGCACCGGATCGATGGGGGCTGATCCTTCGAACGACATGGTCCAAGTGGCGAAAAAATATGCCGAGCGTGCACCTTTTTCACATATCCGGAATGTAAAAATCTTTGGAAACGGGGATTTTGTAGAAACTTCCCATTATACACAGGAAGGATCGATTAATATCCAAGGTGTCGTCGAGGAATTGAGCACCCAAAATTATGATGGCTACGTAAGACCGGATCACGGTCGTCACATTTGGGGAGAAAATTGCCGACCAGGTTACGGACTTTATGACCGCGCCTTAGGAATCATGTATTTGCTCGGATTATGGGACGCTTACGAATCAAAAGGGAAGGATGAGGAGATTGATTCCAAAACATCAGAACTTACAAGATAGAGTAGCAGTCGTCACTGGCGGAAGTGGCGTCTTGTGTTCCCGGATGGCTATTGAACTTTCGCAACATGGTGTGAAAGTAGTCATCCTTAATAGAACCGCTGAAAAAGGGCAAAAAGTGGTGGATGAAATCCGGGAATCGGGAGGTACTGCCATTTCCATCGTAGCTGATGTATTGGATCGCTCGTCCCTAGAGAATGCCAGAGAGGAAGTCATCCAGACGTTCGGCCGAGTGGATCTTTTAATCAATGGGGCAGGCGGTAACCATCCGGACGCTATCACAGCCTCTGAAAAATACGAGGATGATGAAAAAGAAAAATCGTTCTTCGATTTGGACGAGAACGGATTCAAAAGTGTCTTCGACAGTAATTTCACTGGATCATTCCTGGCAAGCCAGGTATTCGGCAAAGCCCTTTTAAAGGCTGAAGCACCCGCCATTTTGAATATTTCTTCCATGAGCGCTTATTCGCCAATGACGAAAGTTCCTGCTTACAGCGCTGCAAAAGCTTCGATCAATAATTTCACCATGTGGATGGCAGTGCATTTTGCTGAAGCGGGATTAAGAGTAAATGCGATCGCACCAGGCTTTTTCCTGACAACACAAAACAAAAATCTACTGCTGAATGAGGATGGCAGCCATACAGCAAGGTCTGAAAAAATTATCACGGGAACACCTATGAAGCGGTTCGGAAAACCTGAAGACTTGCTTGGAACCATGCTCTGGCTGGCAGACGACTCCTATTCAAGTTTTGTAACTGGTATTACAGTTCCGGTTGACGGTGGTTTCATGGCCTATTCAGGGGTTTGATTATAATGAGGTTGGCTATACGGATATAAACACGTATGGCCAGCCTTTTCTTATGCGCAGATTTACAACTCGATTTGGAAAAAGAAAATATGGAACCAAAGAGGATTTGGAGTACTTATATCTAAATTAATGGGTAGCAGTGTAGGTATTTACACATTTAATTATCTGAATATTGTGTTAAATAAGGAGGTTTTCAGATGTCCCAGATGAATCCTGGCGTGAATCCGCAACTACCTGCCCAGTCACGCGGTTCGACGGTAGGGAAGTTCGGATTTTTCAGTGCCATCGGAATCTTCATGTTTTTCATCCCGATTACGGTCAATGGGAAATCGTCCATTCCGCTCGATCATCTCGTTACCTGGTTCCAGGCTACTTTTCCTGCGCTTGTTCCGTATTATGCCCTGCTAGTCATTTTGCTTGGGGCTACCTATCCTTTTTATTCGAAAACATGGAGAAAGGACAACGTCACGCTCGTTTTCTCGTTGCTCAAAGTACTTGGTTTATTCGCATCTATTCTGATCATGTTCAATCTTGGTCCAGCCTGGATGATGGCACCGAATATGGGGCCTTTCCTATTTGAAAAGCTTGTCATTCCAGTCGGATTGCTTGTGCCGATTGGCGCAGTTTTCCTTGCACTTCTCGTCGGCTACGGATTACTCGAGTTCATCGGAGTCCTCGTCCAGCCAGTCATGCGCCCGATCTGGAAAACGCCGGGACGTTCGGCGATTGATGCGGTGGCTTCATTTGTCGGAAGCTACTCAATCGGTCTGCTCATCACGAACCGTGTTTTTAAAGAAGGAAAGTACACCATCAAGGAAGCGGCGATCATCGCGACAGGGTTTTCAACGGTTTCCGCTACGTTCATGATCGTGGTTGCAAACACACTGGGCTTGATGGAAATCTGGAACACATACTTCTGGGTGACCTTGCTTGTAACGTTTCTGGTCACGGCGATTACAGTCCGCATCTACCCGTTGAGAAGCATGAGTAATGACTATTATCAAGGCATGGAGGGTACTCCGGAACTAAAGCCGACTGGTAACCGGGTGAAAAGCGCGTGGTCCCTGGCGATGGATGCTGCTATGAGTGCACCAACATTCGGAAAAAACATCTGGGTTAATCTGAAGGATGGCTTCATCATGACGATGGCGATCCTGCCTTCTATCATGTCGGTCGGACTACTTGGGCTTATGCTTGCAGAGTTCACGCCGTTTTTCGATATTTTAGGCTATATCTTTTATCCATTCACTGCGCTCTTACAAATTCCAGAGCCGTTGCTTGCCGCTAAAGCAGCAGCCATTGAAATCGCGGAGATGTTTTTACCAGCATTACTAGTTGTGGATGCACCCCTAGTCACGCGCTTTGTCATCGGTGTTTTATCTGTATCTGCCATCATGTTCTTTTCAGCATTGATTCCGTGTATTCTGTCGACTGAAATCCCGCTAAGCATATGGAAAATGATGCTCATTTGGGTTGAACGTACAATTCTCACACTCATCATCGTGACTCCAATCGCTTATTTGGTACTCTGACAAACGATCAAAAAGGAGAGGGATCAAGTGGAGAAATTCGCTATACTTCGGACACCGCAAGAAATCTATTATGGCCGTGGCGCTCTTGATAACGTAGGATTGGAAGCAGCAGCAAAAGGGAAAAAGGCACTGATTGTCAGTGATAAAGTGATGGACGGACTCGGGTACGTCTCGAACTGCCGGGACTTTCTTAAAAAAGAAGGTGTCGAGACTGAGGTTTATCTAGGAATTGAATCTGAGCCGACAGATCGTTATGTAAGTGAGGCTTTGGATCTTTTAAAAGCTGAGCAGTGCGATCTTGTCATATCTCTTGGCGGTGGAAGCTGTATCGATACAGCGAAGGCGATAGCAGTTCTGGCAAACAACGAAGGGTACATTGGTGATTACAGACCGAACCGGGAAAAAGTAATGAACCAACCGCTGCCGCACATCGCAATTCCGACGACTGGCGGGACAGGATCTGAAGCGACGGATGTAACGATCATCACAAATACGACTGATGATATTAAAATGATGATCAAGCAACCGCCATTCATGCCAGAAGTGGCGATTGTCGATCCGTTGCTGACAGTTTCCTCGCCCCAAAATATTACTGCAGCAACGGGGGTAGATGCGCTTAGTCACGCAATCGAAGCTTATCTTTCGAAACAGGCCCACCCGATGACGGACACGTTTGCTTTATCAGCTATGAAACTGATCGTGGAAAATCTATTAACAGCTTATGATGACGGGGAAAATATCGACGCAAGGGAAGCGATGTCCCTTGGGGCACTTCAAGCTGGAATCGCGTTTACGAATGCTTCCGTCTGTCTTGTCCATGGTATGTCGAGGCCGATTGGTGCACTGTTCCATGTGCCGCATGGCTATTCCAATGCGATGCTCTTACCGGCAGTTTTAGAATACAGTAAGGAAGCATGTGTTGACCGATTGGCGGATTTAGGCCGGATTTTCGAACCTGATCTATTCATGCCTAATGTCGAGCTGGCTAAAATTGCGGTTGAATCGGTGAAAGAACTTTGCTGGAAGCTGAATATCCCGAACCTCCAGGGGTGGGGAATCGATCAGACAGCTTTCAATCAAGCAATCGGAAAAATGGCAACAGATGCGCTAAACAGCGGAAGCCCTGCCAACAACCCGAGAGTCCCGACACAAGAGGAACTCGAAGAACTCTATCAAACCAGTTTCGATTACCAGTTTAAAAGTAGAGCAAAGGTAAATTAGATTGGAAGCACTCTCGTTATAATGGGGGTGCTTCTATATATTACTGTTAGTCTTGTGATTAATTAAAAGAAAGATAGACTGGGATAAAACAGCCATCTTACATAACGAAAAAAATTGATGAAATATTGCGAAAATTAGAAAATTAGAGTTATACGGCAGTAAAAGAAGAAAATGGATAGTATTTTCAAATAAACACGAAATACAAGGTTTTACAAATAGAGTATATCTCACCTACACTAGGTTAATAAGTTAACTTAACAAACTAAATGTTGATTGTAAGGAGTTAAAGGAATGCAAAAGGGGAATGCGGCTTACATCAAAAATATGAATACAAAAATTGTATTAGATTGCATCATCGAGCATGAACCGATCTCAAGAGCGGAGATATCAAAAAGGGTAAAAATCAGTAAACCGACTGTGTCACAACTTGTCAATCAATTACTTATGGATGGCTTTGTTTATGAGGTTGGGATGGGGAATTCTTCAACCACAGGTGGGCGTAAACCGGTGCAGCTTTGTTTTAACGAACGCAATTCTTATATCATCGGAATTGACATCGGAGGTTCGAAAGTGGCTTCAGGTGTAACAGACTTGAAGGGGAAAGTCCATGCTTATCGCGATTTTCAAACCCAGGAATATTTACATAAAGATTTATTTAAGCGCTTACAAGAAGATGTGCACTCCATGCTTAATGAACTTAAGTTGACTACTAGTGACCTTCTTGGACTTGGAGTCGGGGTAGCTGGGGTTACAGACGTGGACAAGGGGATTGTCGTGGAAGCACCTGCTTTAAAATGGAGCCATTTTCCGATTAAAGAAAAGCTGCAAGCATTCTATGATTTACCCATATTCGTAGACAACGATGTAAATATCACTGTATTAGGTGAACATTGGATTGGAGCAGGTGAGGATAAATCAAACATCATTTATATATCAATCGGGACTGGAATCGGAAGCGGAATCATTCTTAATGGCAATCTGTACCGTGGAAGTAACTATAGTGCAGGAGAAATCGGTTATCAAGTAACTGACAGGAAAATGGCACGAAATTTCAATCCTGTTCTTAAAGGTTTCGGATTTCTTGAGAGCATGGCAGGAGGGATTTCGATAGGAGAACAACTCTCGAGACGAATCAATAAAAAAGTCACTGCTAAAGAGGCTTTTGAAATGGCAGATATGGGAGATGACGATGCAAAAGAAGTCATTGACTTTGCTATTGAAAACCTGGGTATCGGTATTTCAAATTACATCTCCTTATTAGACCCTGAAATTATCATATTAGGAGGTGGTATAAGCGGATCTTATGAAAGCTTCAAAGGACAGCTGCAAGAGATCCTTGAAAAATTCACCCCTGGTAAGTGTGCAGTGATACCTACCCGCTTAGGTAAAGAAGCCGGGGTGATTGGAGCAAGTGCATTATTCCTTAAAGAATATGATTCTATTTTTAAAATTTGACAGGGAGGTTTTCGCTTTGAAATTTGTTAAGAAAAAGATTTTTTGGTCCTTTCTTTTTCTATTCGTTTTTGTCTTGGCTGGCTGTATGGCAGGTGACAATGGTTCCGAGGAAGGCTCTTCAGATAAGAAAGAAAGTGGAGATCTAGAAGATAAAGTTGTCGTGTATTCTCCGCATGGTAAAGATATATTAAGTGATTTCGAAAAACAATTTGAAGCAGAATACGACGTCGATATGGAATTCCTTGATATGGGATCACAAGAGGTTCTCGACCGAGTGCGCTCTGAAAAAAACAATCCACAAGCAGACATATGGTGGGGGGCACCTCAAGTCATGTTTGATGAAGCGAAGTCACAAGAGTTATTGATGGAATACAAACCTACATATGCCGACTCATTAGATGATATGTATCATGATGAAGATTGGGCATGGTCAGGTACCTCTCAAACACCAGAAGTGATCCTCTACAACAATAAAGAAGTTTCTGAAGAAGAAGCACCAAAAGACTGGGATGATCTTCTCGATCCTAAGTGGAATGATGAGATTATCATTCGGTACCCATTGGCTTCAGGGACAATGCGTACAATCTATTCAGCTATGATTTACCGTTCATATAAAGAAAGCCAGGATCCTCAAGAAGGATATGAATGGTTGCAAAAGTTGGATCAAAATACGAAAGAGTACAGTGCCAATCCTGAAGTCATGTATAACCAGGTGGCAAAAGGCGTCGGAACGATTTCTGTATGGAATATGCCTGATACAGTCATGCTTGCTGAAGAAAAAGGCTACCCGTTCAGTTATGTAATTCCGGAAAGCGGGACCCCAGTATTGACAGAAGGCATAGCTATTGTAAAGGATGCACCACATCCAGAAGCTGCAAAAGCATTCTATGAATTCGTAAATACAAAGGAAGCAGCTAAGCTTTTGGCAGAAAAATACTACCGAATCCCGACACGCGATGATATAGATGATCTTCCTGATTGGATTGAAAACACTGAAATCAAACCGATGGATATCGATTGGAAAGTTTTCCAGGAGAAGGAAGCAGAATGGATGGATCATTGGGATGAAAATATTAAAAGTACCGATAAAGACAAGAGCGAGTAAGAGAACCGCAATTTGTTGAACAGAACTGGAAAAGGGGAGTTGTTGTCAATGTCAGCAGTGAATCTATCCAACATCACGAAAAGGTTTGGAGATGTGACAGCAGTCAAAGAACTTGATTTGAAAATTAAAGAAGGGGAGTTCTTTACATTCCTCGGTCCAAGTGGGTGCGGTAAAACAACAACTCTCAGGATGATAGCTGGTTTCTATTACCCTAGTGAAGGAAAAGTGAAGTTCAATGATCGTGACATGACTACGGTTCCACCTGAGAAACGGAATACGGGCATGGTTTTCCAAAACTATGCCCTTTTTCCACATATGACCGTAGCTGAAAATGTTGCCTTTGGATTAAAAGTACGTAAAATGGAACGCTCGAAAATCAGAGAAAAAGTAAAAGAGGTTCTCGGAAAAGTCCATTTAGGAAAATTTATCGATCGTCAGGTCAGTCAATTGAGTGGTGGCCAGCAACAACGTGTGGCTTTAGCAAGGGCTTTGGTTATCGAGCCAGACATTTTATTGTTGGATGAACCTTTAAGTAACCTCGACGCTAGATTAAGAGATGAAATGAGGACAGAAATTTTACGCTTACAAAGGGATTATGGCATTACAACCATCTATGTTACACATGATCAAGTAGAAGCATTGTCCATGAGTGATCGTATTGCCGTTTTTAGTGAAGGTGTTTGTCAGCAAATCGGCACACCGACCGAAATTTACAATGCCCCGGTTAATGACTTTGTAGCGGAATTCATTGGTGAAACGAATCTATACAAGGTGGACTATGATAATAATCGTTTTCGATGTGATGACCTTGGGTTAAACATTCATGTGGAAAAACCATTGGATGAACAGCTTAAAACAAACCCGAACCTGAAAATTTCTATCCGACCAGAAGCGATAAGAGTGAGTAAAGAGGAAATGTCAGGTCCAAATGTGTTGAGAGGGAAAGTTAAAATTGTCCAATTTACTGGTGCTGCAGTCCACACCTTGATTGAACTGGCAGAAGGGGTTCAACTGAAAGTCACAACTTTAAACGAGGGTTCATTTACATATCTACAAGAAGGTGTTGATGTTGTTCTTCAATTACCTCCAGAAAAAATCAGAGTGGTCCCTTCAATGAAGGAGAGATCATAATGTTGAATGCAGAAAAACGGAAAACTGTCCTGCTATTGATTCCCATCATATTGGTACTGACAGGGTATGTCCTATATCCTTCGATTGAAACGACAATTGAAAGCTTTCACCGTGATGGTGTTGCAACCATAAAGAACTATGCGGACTTTTTCGGTTCAAAGTCTTCTTCAAATCTTGAAGCGCTCTGGAATTCTGTTTACATCTCAATTTTATCCGTATTGTTCAGTGCCTTGATAGGAGTTCCGCTGGCGTTCATATTCAACCGTTATGATTTTCCAGGCAGGAAGTTTTTTTCTGGAGCAGCAATCATGCCGATTGTGCTGCCTTCTTTAGTTGGAGTCATGGCATTCATGTTTTTGTATGGAGAAGCTGGGCTTGTGCCGAATGCGATCAAAGACTTGTTCAACCTCTCGAAAGTTCCATTCAGTATCGGTGGGGTTTCGGGGATCTTGCTGGTTCATGCTTATACAATGTATCCATACTTTTATATGACTTGTTCTTCCGCGATAAACAATATCGATCCATCCCTTGAAGATGCTGCCTATAATCTTGGTTCTAACCGATGGACTGTTTTTTGGAAGGTGACATTTCCGTTGTTGACCCCAGCTCTTGTAGCAGCTTCTTTACTCGTATTCATGGTTTCGATGGCTTCCTTCAGTGCTCCGTTTCTATTAGCGGGAGGTTTCCGGGTACTGAGCCTTCAAATCTACTTTTCGAAAATTAATGGCAACCTGGAAATGGCGGCTACACAATCAGTCATTCTTTCAGCTGTCTCAATCTCATTTCTGTTATTTATGAGGTGGTTCCAGAATCGCCGTGATTACAGAATGGCCAGCAAAGGGATCGGAGCTCATAGAAGTGAAGTAAGAAATCCTTTTTTGAAATGGACGATGGTGTTCATCGGTATACTTGCGATGATCATTTTGCTGTTACCTCATGCAACTTTATTGGTTTTATCACTGGTACCAGAAGGAACATGGACATGGCAGATATATCCGACAACTTTCAATCTGGAAAACTATATTCTTTTGTTCAAAGATACTGCTATTTGGGATCCAGTCCGGAATAGTTTATTCATGGCATTTGTTGCATCCCTCGGTTGCTTTGCGTTTGGAATCATCACATCTTATGCTCTTGTAAAAAGGAAATTCATCGGAAAAAATCTGCTCGACATCCTTGTGATGATCCCCTGGGCTCTACCTGCTACTGTTGTGGGAATGAACTTGATTTTAGCATTCAATAAACCGACACCATTTTCTTTTGGGCAAACATTGGTAGGTACCTTTTGGATTTTACCATTAGCCTATTTCATACGTTTCATTCCTCTAGTCGTTAGATCGACCACAGCTGTATTGGAACAATTGGACGACTCCATTGAGGAAGCTGCCCAGAACTTGGGGGCAAAGTGGTTTTACACGTTCCGTAAAATCGTCCTTCCGATCATTATGCCTGGGGTATTGAGCGGAACCTTGCTTGCCTTTGTCCAAGCTGTTGGAGAATTTCCGACGTCAGTTCTCTTATACACTTTAGGGAATCGACCTATATCGATTGAAATCATGAATCAGTTGCGGATGTTCAACCTTGGTCAAGCTGCTGCATATGGCATGATCCAAGTTGGGTTGATCGCAATCGTATTGTTTATTTCATATAAGTTCCTGGGTGTGAAATCGGAAAATACAATGTAAAAAAGAGGTGAAAGTAAGATGAAAACGTATAAAGAAACGTTTGAAGAGCAGGACGGATCTTCTTTTCCAGGAAAAACCTTTGCAAACGAATTGTTAATGCCTATATTCCAGGACCAACGTGCCCATTTATTTGAAAGTATGATGAGGGTTCATCGAGCACATACCATCATGCTTAAAGAACAAGACATCATTTCTAAAGAGGAAGCCGAAAAGATTATTCATGCTGTCGATCAAGTTTCGGTTATGGATAGGAAGACAATTGAATATTCAGCTGAATTCGAAGACTTGTTTTTCTTGGTCGAATCTAAAATAGCAGGATTAATCGGTGAAGAGCTTGCGGGTAAGATGCATATCGCAAAAAGTCGGAATGATATGGGCGAAACGATGTACCGGATGGTGATCCGTGATTATCTGAATGAAGTAATTCAAGAGGTGAAGATGTTAGGTCATGCACTGATAACCCAGGCAGAAGACCATGTCAATACGGTCATGCCTGCCCATACCCATACACAGCCTGCCCAACCGACAACCTTCGGGCATTATCTTGTAGCGATTTCTGATAACCTATATCGGGATTATCAACGGTTGCAGAACGCACTGCTCGTAGTGAATCAGTCTCCAATGGGGGCTTGTGCGATTACTACGACCGGCTTCAATATCAACCGTGAACGGGTTGCTGAACTTCTTCATTTTGAAGGGGTGGTTGAGAACTCCTATGATGCGATTGCTACAGGGGATTATTTGATAGAAGCCAGTCAGGTGATCATCAGTCTAATGACGAATATGGGACGCTGGATCCAAGAGTTTTTAAGATTGGCTTCAAAAGAGGTAGGCCTTTTACGGGTATCGGATGCCTATGTACAAATCAGCAGTATCATGCCCCAAAAAAGGAATCCAGTTTCCATCGAGCATTGCCGCGCGTTGGCAAGCAGTGCAGTAGGAGAGGGCTTGACTGTCCTTCAAATGATCCATAACACCCCTTATGGCGACATCGTGGATACAGAAGATGATTTACAGCCGCATCTATATAATGGATTCCAAAAAAGCCTGCGTGTGCTCAAGCTTATGAGAGCAGTCGTATCAACAATGAGTTTCAATTGTGATCGCGCATTTCAGCAAGCTCGCGAAAATATGATTACCATTACAGATTTAGCAGATGTCCTGGCAAGGAAATATGATATCCCGTTCAGGAAGGCTCATCATACTGCCAGTCAAATTGCCAAAATGACAGATAGCATAAATAAAGAATTATATGAACTCTCGGCAGTAGAAGTCAACCAGTGGATGGAAGAGGTGGAAATTTCGCAAGGGGACTGGGAAGAGGTTGTATGTCCAAAGCATTTCATTGATCGACGCAAGGTGACCGGTGGAACGAACGAAATGATCGTAAAAGATATGATTGAAAGAAGAAAGTCACAATGGTGATTAAAACCGGACGGAATAGGCGGTAAAGCTGAACGTCCTTTATTACCATTATTTACTTCCTGTTTTATAAATTTTTATAACAACTATAGTCACAATTAGTAAAAATTCGGAGGTGATTGGATATTGTTGAGGAATTGTTAGGTAACTTGTCGTTTGCAGTTAGTTGATTAGTAAAGTTAACTAACTGAATTATTGTTTAAAACAAGGAGGTGATTTGGCCGAAACGCAGGTTGTAATCGTTTTATGTCTTTCTGAAAATACGATTTTCGAAAGGAGAAATATGAATGTTGCAAAGAAAATGGATGGTTGCCTTAAGTTTATTATTGGTACTGACCCTTTTGACCCCTGCTGTTTCAAATGGACAAACAACTCAAGAACAACATGACGAAGAACTTTGGAGTGCTGTAAAGCCTCTTGAAACGATAACCAGCTTTTTGAATACAGGGGCTCACCCGGATGATGAACGAAGCCACCTTCTAGCATACTTATCACGGGGGCTAGGGGTACATACTGCTAGCTTGATTGCAAACAGAGGTGAGGGTGGTCAAAATGAGATTGGTGAAGAACTCGGAAACGGACTTGGTATTATCCGCTCGAGAGAATTGATTGAAGCTTCAAAGGTTACTGGTGTAGAAGTATTTCATTTAAGCCAAACGACCGATGATGAAATCTATGATTTTGGGTTTTCAAAATCACCCGATGAAACATTGCAGAAATGGGGAGAAGAAGAAACCTATGAACGTTTCATCAGATTGATCCGCACATATAAACCGGACATCGTCATGCCATCCTTCCGAAACGTTGAGTCTCAACATGGCCACCATAGAGCAATATCGATTTTGTCACAGAAAGCCTTTGAAGACGCTGCTGATCCTACTGTTTTTCCCGAACAAATTGAAGAAGAAGGCCTCGACACATGGCAAATCAAGAAGTTATATTTACCTGCTGAGTCAGAAGACACCGCAACAGTAGGGATTGAGGTTGGTGATTATGACCCAGTATATGATCAGACATATCCTCAAATCGGTGAAGAGTCCAGATATCTTCATAAAAGCCAGGGGATGGGTCGAGAAGTTGAACCAGGGTCAGAAATGGTCTATTTGGATCTAGTCAATTCTTCTGTTGGCGAAATACCAGAACAGGAAGATACAATTTTCGAAGGTATCCCATACGACTTTAATGAATATGCAGATGATTTAAAACGTAGTGATCGAAAAATCAAGCGCCAGTTAGAAAAACTGCAAGCTGCTCTTGAAAAAGTAATCGAGGCTTATCCAAGTCATCAATCTGTATTGAAAGATACCCACAGTGCCTTAAAGCAACTTCATAAAACCGAACGATTTGTAGAGCAGTTCAAATTCAATGAAATTGATAAAAAGGATCTATTACACAGATTGGATGTGAAAGAAGAGCAGTTAGAAAATTCCAGTAAAGTCGCATCCCAATTAGAAGTATCGACAAATGTCACCGTTTCTAATTTGACTCAAGGTACAAGTAATGATGTAACCATTACTTTGAAGAATAATGGGGATGTTGAGCTTAAAGACGTAACAGCTCATTTGAACTTGCCGGAAGAGTGGGATGTTGTTGGAAGCACGCAAGCTAAGAATCTAGCGCCGGGTGACGGACAGACCTTTGACGTTAAAATCCATGTTCCAGAGGATGCTGAGTATTATCAACCTTATGAAGAAAGTGTTTTATCAACTGAAGTAACCTATAAGGTGGAAGGACAAGTAGTTCAACATAAATATGACCCCGAAGAAACAATAGCAGTTCTCCCAGAGGTTAGTTTGAAAGCGGACCCTGCTAGCATGATTGTCAATACAGCTAAAGAAATGAAGGAAGAAACAATTGATGTGAATGTAACGAATTATTCAAATGGATCGCTGACAGCTGAGGTTTCCTTGTATCTCCCGGAAGGATGGGAGGCAGTTGAAAGTCAAACAGTTGTGTTTGGAGAAGATGAAACTTCGAAGAATGTCTCCTTCACCGTAACACCTCCAGAAGGGGCTGAAAATGGAGAATTTGAAATCAAACCAGTAGCAGAGGTGGAAGGAAAGAAACTCGATACAACAGTACAAAAGATTTCTTACGATCATATCGGGACCTTTTATTATTTAAAAGAAGCAGCAATACACGGAGTAGCCTTTGATCTGAACTATCCAGAAGATCTGAAGATTGGATACATTGAGTCCGGATTCGATATGGTAGCCGATCACCTGATCAACGCTGGAATGGATGTGACACGTATTTCTGAAGGGGAATTAGCTAATGGAGATCTGTCGCAATATGACACGATCGTGACGGGAATAAGAGCTTATCTTTCACGAGAAGACTTATTGAACAACAATGCACGTTTATTGGAATATGTTGAGAACGGCGGTCATTTGGTTGTCCAATATAATAAACCATGGGATAACTGGGATCCAAATGCTACAGCCCCTTATCCGTTGACGATCGGTCAGCCTTCAATTGAATGGCGTGTAACGGATGAAGCATCAGAATATGAGGTCTTACAACCAGACCACACCTTACTGAACTACCCAAATGATATTACAGCAGAAGACTGGGATGGTTGGGTACAAGAGAGAGGCCTGTATTACCCAATGGAATGGGATGACGATTATGAAACACTTATCAACATGACTGATTTGGATGGAGATACATTCGATGGTGGAATTCTGTACACGGATTATGGTGAAGGAAGCTATGTCTATACTAACCTTGTTTGGTACAGACAAATCCAAAATCAAGTACCTGGAGGATATCGTATCTTTACAAACTTGATCAGTTATCCGAAAGCAGAATAAAATTAGAGTGGTCAAATAAGGTTTTAAAGAAATGCTTAATAAAAGAGGTCGAATTTTGACCTCTTTTTTATAATCTAACTTATCGTGGTACAAGATTACTTTGGAGGAATTTATCATAATTAGTAGAAATTAAATAATATATGATTATATCTCCAAAATTCAGAATAATCAGACTAAAAGGGTCGGAATACTATATGGGAAGGGTGTTAAAATGTACGTTTTTTTGGATGCGGAATATATTTCAAAGGATCCTTTCTTTAAATCCATTCACCACAAACTTCTACTAAAACTGGCAAAAGACAAGCAACTGAAAATCCTAGTCTATGAATCAAACATTTCTAAGATTCAAAGAAAATACAAAAGACAATTAGAGAATCTATTGAATGAATTAAGTCCTAAGATGAAAAATCTACATTCGCTCATTAAAGATACAACTCCGATTATTTCGTCATCAAAGTTAAAAGAATACAATGCTCAAATAGAGTCGTACTATGACAATTTGCTATCAAGAAAAGTTTTAAACCTAATCCCTTACTATAGCAATATCACCCCAGATTTAGTAACAAAAGGGAATTTCAAACAATTTATCCCCTGGCTATCCTATATCCAATTTTTAAAACAGAATAATATCCAACATGCTTACTTTATAACAGAAAATAAGGAAATTGATCAGTATATCCGTCATACTCCTTTTGAAGACCTTGAAATCACCATTTACTCATCCATAACACAAATGATGAAAAAATGTCATGATATTCGAATGCTTAAGCAGCCAATCGATGAATTGGATTTAGAGTATTCAACTAAGGCAGAGAAGAACCGCTATTTGTCTAATGTAATTATTCTTAACTTTGCTGAAAACATTGAGCAAGAGTTTCGACATTATTTATTTGCTCACCAATCAGAAGCTTCCAATGATTGGAATATAAAATTATTGTTGGAGGGACTGCATTTAGAAATAACTTTGTTAGTAGATACTGTTCTAATCGAAGGAAGAATAGTAGTCGAAACAGAAACACAAAAAGATACACCATTGAAACAACCAATATTCAGCGGTGCAGCTTCTAGTGAAATAAAAGAGGAAACTAAGTATTGGATGAGTATTACGATGGAACTCACAAAACAACTCGAGGGGCAGAATTTCGAAGTACATGAAATTAAGCCGATTTAATCTTTTTTCATTTGGAATTCTTATCTATAGAAAATTCACGGTAAATTAGCCATCAACTTTAAAAAGGGGATTTATAAATATGAAGATTGGAATAATCTCACCTTCTATAGAGTTTACAAGAATTGCAGAAGAAGTAGCGAAACAAACGAACATACCCGTCTATATAAAACAGGGTGCTTTAAAAAGAGGATTGACCAAGGCAAAGCTTTTAATTGAACAATATGGCGTATCAGTCATTATTGCTCGTGGTGCTACTGCAGATTTTCTTGATGAAAAGCTTTCGATTCCTGTTATAAAAATAAAAGTTAATGGCTTCGATCTCTTGAAAACGTTCAATGAGGCAAAACAATTAGGAAACAAAATTGTGTTCATTGATTCTAAAGAGAACACACAAAAGTATGACCTTAAATTATTGGAAGAGTTGTTCTCGATTGAAATCATACTCAGGCAATATAAAGATGAGCAGGATATTACGAATCATATAAGAGATGTCGCAGATAGCAAGATCGCCAGTGTGATTGTTGGAACTGCTGACTGCTTGGCGAACACCGCTGTTAAGAAAGGAATAAAATCTTATGTTGTAGATTCGGCTCGGGAGGCCATACTAGATGCTATCAATCAAGCTGTCGAAACTTATTCGCTTTATGAAAAAGAAAAATTAAGGCAAGCACATTTAGAAACGATCATATCATCAGCGTTTGAAGGGGTCATAGCCACTAGCCAGGATGGCCGTATTTCAATTTATAATAACATTGCAGAAAAAGTGATCGGACTTAATTCTAGTGAAGTGATAGGAAGAAATCTAGATAAAATCCATCATCCATTCTTAAAAAAATTATATGGTGATGGAGATACGGTTGAAAAGAAAATTGTTGGATTAGGTAATCAAAGATATGTGGTCAATAGGGTTCGATTGGAAGAAGATAATAAGAGCTTTGTCATTACTTTTCAGGAAGTAAATAAGTTAGTGGAATTGGATGGGAAGCTGAGGAGACAGCTTCAAAGTAAACGTTTTTATGCGAAGCATACATTCAATGATATCATCTATGAAAGCAATTTAATGAAGAAGACCATTACGATAGCGAAACAGTTCAGTAAATCAGAGAGCAGTATTTTTATTCATGGTGAAAGTGGTACAGGAAAAGAATTGATGGCTCAAAGTATACATAATGAGAGTACGAGAAGGGATGGGCCGTTTATTGCAGTGAATTGTGCTGCTTTACCAAAAGAGCTTTTGGAAAGTGAATTGTTTGGATACGAGGAAGGGGCATTTACAGGCGCGAAAAAGGGTGGCAAACCGGGTTTGTTTGAAATGGCTCATCAAGGAACGCTTTTTCTAGATGAAATGGGAGAATTGTCCCTGGATCTACAATCAAGGCTGCTAAGAGTCTTGCAGGAAAAAGAAGTGATGAGGATAGGGGGAGAAAAGATCATCCCAGTGAATGTCCGTGTGATTTCTGCTTCCAACAAAAATTTAAAACAACTTGTTTCGGATAAAAAATTCAGAGAAGATCTTTACTATCGATTGAACATCCTGCAAATTAAATTACCTCCTCTTAGAGATCGGAAAGATGACTTGATCCCATTGATAAACCACATCCTCCATAAAAACAATTCAACTATTAATCTGCTTGATAAAAAAATCATGGATGAATTGCTTGCTTATGATTGGCCTGGGAATATAAGAGAATTAGAAAATGTTTTAGAGCGTATCATCGTGATGCAAAATGTTTTATCAGAGGATTTAAAGGATGTCATATTCGACGATCATACCCAAATATCGAGAAGTAATCGACCAACTATAGAAGTCAATATAGGTTCTATGAAGGATATGGAAGGAGAAATAATCCGCAACCTATATGAAAAATACGATGGAAACAAACAAGAAGTTGCACAACTATTAGGGGTAAGCCGAACGACGATTTGGAAAAAGATAAAAGAAAATAATGAAGACCTTATGGCATAAGTGTTTAGGGACTGTTCAATTTTTGAACAGTCCTATTTATTTTCTGAACACAATATAAGAAATTAAAATTCAGAAAAATCAAAAATGTTATTTTGTCGGTTTTTATAAAGTTGGCACGGAACTTGCATTTGATAAAAGTGAATAAAAAAATCAGGAGGTTTTTTATTATGACTAAAGTTTCCACGAAAGATCATTTTTTAAGCCCAACACAACCTGAAGATACGGAATTTGAGAAAGTCATCTATGAAAAGAAAGATGGGATTGCGACAGTAACGATTAACCGTCCAGAAGTTTATAATTGTCTGAACTTCCAAACGTTGAGAGAAATGACAAGGGCGTTCGAACTTGCATCCTGGGATGATGAGGTAGGGGTAGTCGTTCTTACTGGTGCTGGCGATAAAGCGTTTTGTACAGGGGCTGATATGAAAGAACAGAATAATGAAATACTTGATCGTCCAAGGAACTATTGGAAATGGATGGGCGCTTTCATTGAAGCACATGAAAAGCTGAAAAATATAGGTAAACCTACAATCGCTCGTTTGAATGGTATTACTGTTGGTGGTGGTAATGAATTCAATATCAATTGTGACCTGGCAATTATGGCTGATCATGGTTATATCAAACAAGTTGGGAACTCACATGGGAGTGTAGCTGCTGGAGGTGCAACCCAATGGCTTCCTTTGATCGTTGGTGATCGTAGAGCAAGAGAAATTCTTTGGTTGAATGAAGACGTTTCACCGGACAAAGCATTAGAATGGGGGCTTGTTAACGAGGTTGTTCCATATGAAGAACTTGATGATGCCGTTCAAACAATGGCTAAGAAACTCCTTAATAAATTGCCTGAATGTGTACGCTATACGAAAGAACAAACGAACTTCTGGCGTAACCTTTCTTTTGGTCTGACAGTCCAACATGCTCGTGATTGGTTATCGGTACACACAGGTACTTATGAAACGTATGAATCAATGAGGGCATTTAGTGAAAAACGGAAACCTGACTATGAAAAAATTCGACAAAGAGCAGCATCGGGTGGTTCTTCAGAGCATTTATGGGGGGCTCCGATGTTAGAGTGCGACTCATGTGGCACAAAGGATATACCTGAATATTTCAATCACTGCGGAGTTTGTGGAGGACCATTAAGCAAATAAGCTTCAAAAGGGTGACTTAAGCAGGAATGCGCAGGGACAATGCTGCAGAAGTCACCCTCTAATAAAAACGAAAGTGTGGGGGATTTATGAAACTTTCTCGTTCCGAAGCAGTTGCAAATTGGTATAGTCGGTATTTTCCTGATGCTTTGATTTTCGCTTTAATATTGACGGTTCTTGCTATGGTGTTAGGTGTCATATTCACCGATAGCTCCCCAATCGGTGTTCTTGATCATTGGTTTGAAGGTATTCCATGGTTGTTCACCTTTGCATTCCAATTGATGTTCACTTATGCTGCTGCTCTTGTTTTGGTTGATACGCCAGTTGTACAAAAATATATCAAAAAAATGGCTGCTATTGTTAAAACGCCGATGGCTGCCTATATCTCAACAGGAATCATTGGTGCTGTAACATCTTTCATCGGTTGGTACATCGGTCCTATCGTTACGGCGATTTTTGCAAGATCCTTGGGACAACAGATTAAAGGAGTCGATTATCGCCTCATATCTGCAATTGCGTATTCTTCTTTTACCATTTCACTTACCGGTATCTCTGGCTCTATTCCACTATTCGTTGCAACAGAAGGTCAATTCACTGAATTGATGGGAGGATTAGTCAGCTTAGAACAAACCACCTTTTCTACATTAAACCTCGTTTCTTGTCTTCTGATCGTAGTTATTACAACAATTGTTTTCTACTTTATCGCAAAAAACAAAAAAGAAATTGTAACCTTCAATGATCTAGCTATTCAATCCAATGAGGAAATTGCTGCAAGCGCAGAACCATTACCTGAGGACGATTTTGTACAGCCTGCAATGGAGAAATCCTTTGCTGAAAAAATAAATACATTCAGACCTGTGATTTTAGTAGTCGGGTTGATTGGATTGTTATACCTGATCATTTATTTTGCAAGAAATGGCCTGGGTGGTCTGAATTTGAACACGGTTGCGGTCATCGCTCTAGTAATGGGACTGCTTGTTCAAAAAGATGCTATGAGTTATGCCCAATCTTTCACAAAGAACTTGATTGCAACAGGTTCGATCGGATTACAGTTCCCTCTATATGGCGGAATTGCATCCATTCTAGTAGGTACAGGGCTTGCGACAATTGCAACGGAAGCAATTGTAAGTTTTTCAACAGAAGCAACGTTTCCCATTCTTACTTTCTTTATGTCTGGTGCTATTAATATGTTTGTTCCATCAGCAGGATCTCAGTTTACGGCAACTGCACCATTTTTGATTCCAGCTGGTGAAGCATTAGGTGTAGAGTTACAAAGAACAATCATGGCGATCACTTATGGGGATATCTGGACAAATTTGATTCAACCATTCTGGGCTTTATTATATTTCCCGATCTTAGCAGTCGGAACTCGCTTGAGAGTTAGAGACTTTATGGGCTACTGTCTACCTATTTTATTGGTAGTAGGTTTGACCTGGATCATTTGCCTTTCTGTACTACCGGTATAAAAACGGCAACCTTGAATCTATAAAGGAGGTACAAATGTGGAAATTCCATATTATTATAAATCTTTAGACTGGGACAAACTCGTTTCTGAATATGAACCCCCTCAAGAATATATGGAAGGCGCATGGCTCTGGGGTCGAGAGAAAATCGAAAAAACGCAGTTAAAAAGGTTGAAAGAAACATTAGAACATGGAGCTAAAATTCCTTTCTTCCAAAAACTATGGGAAAAACATGATTTCACTCCATCTGATGTTCAATCATTGGAGGATATGCATAAGATTCCAATCTATACGATTGATGATATTCGTGAAAGCATTGACCGGAATCCCCCGTTTGGGGATTATCAAAGATATTCTTTTAAAGACGCTCAACACACGCCTTTACGGTTTTATACAAGTGGCGGAACTACAGGTACACCACGCCCGACTATCTATTCGCAGTGGGATCGCGAGGTAGGAGCAATCTTAAGTGCACGAACATTCCACCTGCAAGGGATCAGACCCGGAGATGTTGTCATGAATGCGTGGGCTTATTCGACACATAATGCAGCATGGATCATGGACCATGGCATGTGGCATTGGCTCGGTGTTACACCAATCACAACTAGTACAGGTAATGTAACACCGACTCATAAACAAGTTGAATTAGCGAAGACATTTGGTGCAACCTCTATCATTGCTACATCTGATTATTTGTTACACATAGCTGATACAGCAGAAAAAATGGGGTATGACCTCAAAAATGATTTCAACTTCACATCACTCTTGGCATTTGGGGATACAGCACCTGTAGAAGAAAAATTTGGGGTTCCAGTTTATGATTCCTATGCGTTTCATGAGGTTCAATATGTAGCTGCAGAATGCCCAGCAAAAAATGGGTTGCACATTTTTGAAGACGCTTTCATAGTTGAGGTTGTTGACTTTGAAACTGGAAACCCTGTACCACCAGGACAAAGAGGAAATATTGTCGTAACGGCACTTTATAAAACTGGAACACAGCAGATTCGTTATAACATTCAAGATATAACTGCTATGTATGAAATAGAAAAATGTGAGTGTGGAAGCTGGCATCGAAAAATAAATTACTTCCAAGGACGAAGCGATACAATGGTCAAATTGAGAGGAGTGAATGTGTGGCCAGAAGCTTGTGGAAAAATCATTGCTCAGCAACCAGAAACGAATGGTGAATATTTCTGTTATATAGAACGGTTAAAGAAGGTTGGCAAGTCTGAAAGAGATGAAATGACAATCATGGTAGAGCCTTCTTCAGAAAGTGTCAGTCATGCTCAACTTCAAGAAATGCTAGTCGAAAAATTGAAGCAGCAACTTGGAGTCAAAATCAATGTTGAAATCGTGCCTATAAATTCTCTTGAACAATATACAGGCAGAGGACATAGAGCAAAGTTGAAACGATTTGATGACAGGCGTCCTAAGGAGGTGACTGTGTGAAAACAGTCATTTTAGAAGAGCATGGTTCTGTCGATCAGTTGAAAATCCATTCTGTGAATCTAAAGTCAAAACTGCAAGCAGATGAGGTAAGGATCAATGTGAAATACTGCGCTCTTAACCATTTGGATATATGGTTAAGAAGAGGCGGGAATGGAGACAAATTAAATCTTCCGAGGATACCAGGCAGTGATATTGCTGGTATTGTTGTGGAAAAAGGTGATGCAGTAAATCACTTGGAAATTGGAAACGCTGTATTGGTTTACCCAGGTACAAGCTGCGGTCATTGTTCTGCGTGTATGAAAGGCTTTGAATCCCAATGTTATGATTTCAAGGTTGTAGGTTATAACGTCGATGGGGGATATACCGAGTATATCACCGTATCCTCCATGAATGTATTATCGGTTTCTTCGGAGCTTTTGGAAAAATGGGCAGCCGTTCCGATATCTTATATTACGGCTTGGAATGCCCTCATTACGAAAGCGAAGTTAAATGCTAATGATACGGTAGCGATCTGGGGTGCCACAGGTGGACTAGGATTGTCCGCCGTACGTATTGCACAAGGCATTGGAGCCAAAGTAATTGCAATTGTAGGATCTGATGATAAAGCGGAATTTTTAAATAGAGTTGGGTTTGAAGGGGAAGTCGTGGTCAGATCTGAAAGGCTTACAAAAGACATCCGTAAGTTAACTGATAACAAAGGCGTTGATGTTGTTCTCGATCATGTCGGCAAAAAAACATGGTCTTCAAGTTTAAAAATGTTGAAACGAGGGGGAAGGTTGGCTTTTTGCGGAGTGACAACAGGCGCGATCGCTGAAACGGATCTACGCTATATTTTCGGTAAACAACTGACAATAACCGGGACGTGGATGGGAAATCGATCGGACTTCGTAGCGGTGATCGATTTCCTGAAATCCAGGCCACATCTACTTCCTTATATTTATCAGATCATCAACTTAGAGGAGGTTGGCGAAGCCCATTCACTAATGGAACAAGGAAACCATATAGGAAAAATATTATTAAGAATCTAGTGAAAGGAGAAGGAGTATGACCCAAAACCTATTGGTAATTGGATCTGGGATTATGGGAAGAGGCATTTGTTACGCAGGTGCTGTAGGTGGGTTCAAAGTAACCTTACAGGATATCTCAGAACAGGCACTGGTTAATGCAAAAAATGAAATAGACTCGATTTTAAGGAAAGGTGTAGATAGAGGCAAACTGACTTTACAAGAAGAGGAAGGTGCAAAGGGGCGGATTTCCTATACTTCTGATTTGCTTAATGCTACTAAGTTGGTAGATTTTGTGATTGAGGCGGTCCCAGAAAATATCGAAATCAAAAAAGATGTTTTTACAAAGTTGGATTCAAACTGTCCTCCCCATACGATACTAGCCTCCAATACATCCACCATGAGCCCGACTGAGCTAGGTTCTTTTACAGATAGGCCGGACAAAGTCATTGCCATGCACTTTTTCAATCCAGTTCATAAAATGAAACTCGTAGAAATCATCAGAGGGTTGGAAACCAGCGATGAAACATGTAGGCATGTGGAAGACATTGCTAAGCATATGAAAAAAGAGACCGTATTAATCAATGAGTTTCCTGGATTTGTCACTAGTAGAATAAGTAGTCTGGTAGGAAACGAAGCTTTCAATATGTTGATGGAAGGAGTAGGGACCCCAAAAGAAATTGATCGCGCCATAGAATTAGGTTTGAATTATCCTATGGGGCCATTCAAGCTAGGCGATTTGGTAGGACTGGATACTAGATTGAAAAATTTAGAATACCTCCATAAAACACTAGGGGAACGATTTCGTCCTAGTCCATTGCTAATCAAATATGTGAAAGCAGGGCGACTTGGAAAGAAAACCGGAAAAGGGGTATATGACTATCAAAGCGAGGGGCAAATGGATGAATCTAAACTACTTGTTAATTGATATTTCAGATTCCATTGCCACAATTACAATCAATCGCCCGGAGTTTCGTAATTCTATGGACGTTGATAGTTGGGAAGAATTACGTGAAACAGTTAGAATATTAAATAGAGATGAAAACGTTAGAGCAATCATTATCACAGGTGCTGGAGATAAGTCGTTTGCATCTGGTGCTGATATCAATTGGATCAAACATCGTAAACCATTAGATATTTATGATGCTGCTGTCCAAGATGTATTATTAGAGCTTTATAAATCCTACAAACCTGTTATTGCAGCAGTGAACGGTTATGCGCTTGGCGGCGGATGTGAATTGATGGTTGCTTGTGATTTCAGAATTGTTAGTGATCGTGCAAAAATGGGGCAGCCAGAAATTAATTTAGGTATTCTTCCTGCAGGAGGTGGCACGCAACAATTAACAAAGCTGATCGGGCTTCAAAATGCTAAAGATTTAATTTTAACTGGAAAGATCATTGATGCAAAGGAAGCATATCGGATAGGATTAGTAAATGAAGTTGTTGAGCATGAGGCTCTTATGAATAGAGTTCATGAACTTGCAGCCGATCTTGCAAAAAAACCACCAATTGCACTTAAACTAGCAAAAATTGCATTGAATGAAAGTGCTACTGCAGACTTGTCCTCAGGGTTAGCATTGGAAAAATCACTACAGGCGATTTTGTTTGGGACAAAAGACAAAGTTGAAGGTACAGAAGCATTTTTTGAAAAACGTCAACCGAACTTTGTTGGAGAATAACTGACCACCCCCCCTTAAATAAGGGGGGAGCTTTTGTTCGGGCATGTCGTCGCTGAAGAATATTCCTTTGCCTACGATTTCCTGCCCTGCTACAGAAAGGAGTACTGCAAGGTGCAATCGCCCCTTTAAAAGCAAAAACGATCTGGCCGCCGAAATGATCCAGGGATTTCCTTCCTCTGAAGAAGAACAAGTTTATCTCCTGATCGACAGCTTGTACACAAGCAGAAAGCTGGTGACAACTGAAGCGAGATGCTCGGCAGCAAGTCGTGTATGCTTATCAAAAAGGGATCGCAATCACACCACTGAAAAAGGTGTTGGAAACCTTAAAGCTGACCGCGTAAAAAATCACGTTCATCCAAAACACTACCCTTTTGCTTTTTTAGTACTTGAATTAAAAAATACAAGACTCAAGACCTTAATTGTCTAGAAACAGTATATTTTTCACTTATCTTTATGTTCATATATCAGCTAAAGAAAAATTCCAATATGCTCGCTGGCACATAGGAATTTGGCATAAAAGGTATCTAAAATACATTTTTCTGATAAAATATTCACCTTATTAAGGGTAAAAAGACCTATACCCTGTAATGAGAACAAGATATAGGTTATTTTACTTAGAAAATATTGAGAACAAACCTTTTTTCTTTTTGCGCTTTTTGGATCGTTCTTTAAGCGCTTTTTTGATTTCTTCACTTTCTTCTGTTTCCATCGTTTCAAATGATGTATGATAACGGGTGATAAAGTATGTACCAAGCGGCATTGAACTGTTTTCATATCCGTATCCTTCATCTACACTGCATACTAATCTATAACCGCTGATAAAGAACTTTTCTACACTTACAGGACCGTCTACTAGTTCTTCGAAGTATTTTAAATCATTCGGAATGTAAGTGGACTGAGGAAGTTGTCCTGGTTTTACAAGCACAACCATTATTTTGTTTTCATCCAACCTAAGACCCACCTTTTAAATAATTATAAGAATAGCTTTATTATACTAGACAACTAGACTGAAGTAAATTGCTATACCAAGAAAACATTGTCGAATAATGTAGGCATATTGAATCAAAAGAAAATTTTTGATAATAGGGATTATAGAACCATATTACTAGGGGAAATCTTCCTTGTTCATAATTAATGAATTTTCTATCATATTTTGACAAGATATGCTATATATTGCATTATTATTAATAGATAAATGTAATTTCAGGGTGTCGAAGGAAAGGGGAGGAATATGAAAAAATTACTATACATAACTACAATCATTTTATCGATTGCAATAATTGTTTTGGGTCATTTTCATTGGAATTCAAAGATTAATGATGCGATTGCCAATGCAAAGGCTAATGCAGAACCTTTATCTAAAAAGGATGAAACAAAGGAAGAGTCTGTTAAGGGTAAAGAATCCGAACTTGATGTTGATGATTTAACAAAAAATCTATCAGAAAAAGCACGAATGTTAGTCGGCGGTGCTATTGAGTCAGGTGAAACAATCGAAGTAGCATTAATTGGCTCTGAGGCTCAAGGAATGGGTGAGGCTCCTTGGCCAGAATTACTTCAAATTGGGATAGATCACGCCTATGGTGAAGGGATTTTCGAATTGAAATCATATGACTTTGGAGAAGACCATTCGAATGTTGCAATTTATAAAGAAAAAATGGCTGACATTGTTGATTCTCAACCTGATATTGTACTTCTTGAACCATTTATTATGAATGATAACGGGGATGTCGGCGTTAAAGATACAATTGAAGCTATTAAAATCTTAGAACGTAGATTCTCTGAAAGCAATGAAGATACGGTCTTTATGTTACAGCCTTCCCACCCAATATTTGAACCACAAGTATACGCAATGCAAGTAGAGGGTATCAAGGAATTTGCCGAGAAAGAAAAGATCACTTATCTGGACCATTGGGATAATTGGCCAGATGTTAAAGATGAAAAAGTCAGAGATTATATTAAAGATGATCTATCAGGTCCTAATGATAAAGGTAACGAGGTTTGGGCAGAGTATCTCATAAACTACTTTACAGGAAAATAGACTAAATCAGCCTCTCCTGTCAGGGGCTTTTTTCTTTTTTGTTTTCGATTGTAATGAAACTGTAATCTTAATGTAGCATTTATTATGATAAGATAACATTCGGGGTTAGGGGATAAGGAATAAAGTAGCAAGAATAGAATATTTAGCAATTTTGATAGATTTCAATTTCAGACAATACATATTTCAAACATACATATCATAGTTCTACTTTTTGACTTACTCCCAATTGGTTTAACTAGCCAGAACTACTAAAAATCCAATTGGAGGAGAAGTAATGAAGAAAAAGTTATTACCAATCGCACTTGCAACAGGAATCGTGTTCTCTGGAGCTGGACAAGCATTCGGAGCAACAGGAACTGACATCATTGATACGGGCGATAATTATTTAGGGACATCATATCAATATGGAGCACCAGTAGGTTCTACGAGTTCGTTTGACTGTTCATCTTTTACGGTTACTGTATTTAAAAAGTATGGAATCAGTCTGCCTAGATCAAGTAGTGCTCAAGCTAATGTTGGTACAACCGTTTCGAAATCGAATCTAAAAGTTGGAGATTTGCTTTTTTATGATACGAATTTCAATGGTGTCATCAACCATGTAGCGATCTATGCTGGAAATGGAAAGATGTTAGGGGCGCAATCTTCTACCGGTGTCGCATTCACGGATGCGTTCTCACCATACTATTGGGGCGATCGTTTTGTAAAAGCGAAAAGGGTTCTCAGTTCTGAAACACCCAAATCTGAAACACCTGATGGATCTGCCTACACGGTACAAAGTGGAGATACGCTTTGGGGGATCAGCATGAAATATAACACCTCAGTATCGAATCTTAAAAGCCTGAACAATCTTTCTTCAAACACCATTTACGTTGGACAAAAATTGAAGGTCTCTGGTACAACTAGCACAGCAGCTGCAAGCAGCAAGACACATACAGTAAAATCTGGAGACACATTATGGGGAATCAGTATCAAGTATGGTACTACTGTAAGTAAGTTGAAAGATGCAAATAATCTATCTTCTGATGTGATCTATCCAGGACAAACATTTAAAATTCCTAACTAATATAAAAGAAAGATAAAATCCTTTTAGGTAGGCTATCCTACTTAAAAGGATTTTTTATTTAGATCCGGATAATTTGCAGATGCTTGAGCAGTTCCTGGGTCGGGTTCCGTGAATGAGGGAGTTCGTTGATGGCACTGAAGTGTCGTAATACACCATCTTCCAACACCAATACGTAATGGCACAGCATTTCGATTTCCTGCAGGTCATGAGATGAAAACAAGATCGTCTTGTCTGGACCCAGCGCTTTTAAAAAGGCGACGATGTCTGTTTTTGAAGGGATATCGATTCCTACTGTCGGTTCGTCCATGATCAGGAGTTCAGGGTTGTGGAGCAGGGCGACAATGATATTGAGCTTCCGCTGCATTCCCCCAGATAACTTATCGACACGTTCGTTAAGCTTTTCCTTTAGGCCAACCATATCCACCATCTGTATAATCCAAGCCTCGGACACCCTCCCTGGTGCCATGCCTGCCCAGAATTTCAAGTTTTCTTTTACAGAAATGCTTGTATGGAGCGCGATTTCCTGTGGGACGTAGCCGATTCTGCGCCTGAGCTGCTTTTTCTTTTTCGTAACAGATTGTCCGCCAACAAGGATTTCTCCTTTGGATGGAGTGACTAAAGTTGCGATCATCTTCATCACTGTTGATTTTCCAGCACCATTCGGTCCAACAAGTCCGACACGAGCTCCCTGTGGAATCATGAGATCGACGTCTTTAACGACATCCGTCCCTTTATATCGTTTGTGTACACTTCTAAGCTCGATCATGTCGTACAGCTCCAATCCCTAATCCTAAAATAATCATTCCAATCCCGAAACCGAATAGAATTGTCAGTTCGGTGGTTGTAGTTGAACGCGTTAAGCCGTTTAAAAACCAGTGCTGCGGTGTGTATTGAGATACATTCTCTAGTAGAACGGAAAACTCCTCCAGCTTGATGAAGCTTCCACCTAATACACCGGATACAACCGTTATTGCAACAGCAATCAAATGATACAGAAGCGTGTTGTTAAGTAGGTTTGCTATCAGAAAACCGATTCCTGCACAAGCGATCACATAGGCGATTAGCAGAGATGCTTTTTGTACGAAATCTCCATCACCAAGCAAAAGATAGATCGATACTGGTAAAAGTGATGCGAGTATAACTGCTACGGATGCAAGGAGGTTGGAGAAGGAGCGGGTGAAGCGATTGACTCCGAACATCCCCATTCTTGAAGCCAGTCCGTTTGTTCGCTCCGTCATTACCCAGGTCTGCAAATAAAAGCTGATGAGCAGGATGTAGATGCTGAGTATGCCGAACAGCACCGGTTTGAGGTTCCTTTCAGGTTTTTGCGTCTGAACGGGGCTCCCGACCTTTTCATGTTCAATTGTCATTAAAGGCTCAGGTTCCCATTGATCATCGGTGTATTTCCAGGCGTACTCATACACATTTTTTCCGTCATATTCATTTGACAGGTATGTAGCAGCTTTACCGTTGCTTGCAAGCCTGATCACCTCGCTGGCTACATATTCCTCGACCAGCCCGGTTGATATCGCATTTGGTGCCTTCCATAACCGGATTACATCGTTGATTTCACCTTGTTTTATTTTTTCTTCAAAACCCGTTGTAAAAACGACGGCGGCTTCAGCCTGATTCGTTTCAAGAAGGCGTTTCGCTTCTGTCATCGGCTGTTCGCTGATTTGGAGTGTCTCATTTTCTTTTACCCGTTCAATGATTGTAGTAACTGTTTCGTTTTCTTCCTCCGCCACAACAATGACAGGAATTTTCAGCTGATCCGAACCTTTCGATAGCAATTGGTCAGCACCCCAAAAGACAAGCAGGGGGAGGATGAGCATCAAAAGGAACTGCCATTTGCTGCTCAACGTGATTTTCCATCTGGTGCGGATGAAATGCCACATTCTCATGACTGCTTCACCTGCCTTACGATGTAGGAAGAGAAAAGAAGGACACCTGTCATTCCGCCTAGCACACCGAGACTCGAGAACAGTATATCTTGGTTTTCTATAAAGAAGGAGTTCACCAGGCTGGTGTGTAGCCAGTTGGACAGCGTTGATAGGTTAAGCCATGCTAAGAACCCGGTGTAGTAGGACTCAGGAAAAATCAAACTTCCTCCAGCAGCAAAAACCACCAGTCCAAGGAATCCAATGAAAAACCGTATTCCTTCTGCAATAGGAAGATTCGATAAAAAGGTATACCAGGCACCGATGACGATGATGGCTGTTACGAAGGTAAGCATACTCCAACCGAAGTGACCGGTAACCTTCAAGTCTGTCAAAATCCATAATGCAGCTAAGATCAGAACTGCTTGCATAAACAAAATCGTAATTTGGGTGGAGAGCCCGCTGAATAGGTGAGCTCCTGAAGATACACCGAAAGTCCGCAGTCGTTCATCGATTTTAGCATTTGTGGAAGAGGTCATGCTCATTGTAAGCAGACCGGTCAACAGCAACAAGAAGATGAAGCCGGAAACACTGTAATATTTTAGAGGGGTAACTCCCTGGAACGACCTGATTTCTTCTCTATCGAACATGATTTTACGGTTGAAAGCGAAAGTGGTAAAGTCAAAAATCATTTGATTCGATACTTTCATTACATAATCATTAGAATAATTCTCTTCTTTTAAATAATCGTAAATGGTGTTGACGCCGCTTTGGGCAGCACTGATCAAGTCTGCTGAGCTATGCATCATTTCCAGAAAGAGTGCCGATTGGAATGGTCGCTGTTCATTGGTAACGATACTGACCGGTTTGTTATCACCGAATTTGATTCCATTAGCAAACCCCTCTGGAACCAGTAAAATCGAAGCAATCTGATTTTCAGTTAATAAGGCACGGGCTTTTTCTTCATTCATGGACCTGAAGGTGATCAATGATTCGAGTTCTTCATCGTCCTGAAATTGTTGAATCAACAAACGTGTTTGAGGATCGACGTCTTTATTCACGATTGCGACGTCAAAAGGGGGGAGCAGCGACTCTGATTTGAGCACATTTTCAAGTCCATATAGTAAAAAACCGATAAGAGCAAAGGGCATTAAAAAAAGGATCACCCATGCGATTGGCTGACGGAAGATTTCCTTTAATTGTGTCTGTGCAAGTTTGAGTGCTCTCATCGTGATCTCCTGTACATTAAGTGTATAAAGAAGGCAAGTGTGGAGGAGCCTCAGACACTTGCCTTACTTTTTTATTATACGTTCAAAAGGATAACTTTTCAGTTAGGAACCTTAGCTTTGCCAAGTTTTCTTTATTAGTTGAACATTTGTGGCCCGTTCATCATCATTCCTTGAATACGTGTTTGGATTTCTGTCATGATGCGTTCCATTTCTTCAGGGCTCATTTCCGCGACATTCTCCCCGTCTTCAGTAACATTCGGGAATTTCAGATTTTTAGTAAACTCGGTTTTGCTATCATAATCGAACGTCACATTGATCGGTGCGCCGAGTCCAGAATCAACTTCCAATCCAAATTCGCCATTTGATGCATATGTGCCGTTATCAAGGTCATCTGTCACTTTACGTGTAAAATGCCCTTTCAATGGAGGGATACCAGAGTTGTCGGGGTCTTCGATTGCCGCTTCAAATTCAGCTTTCATGTCCTCTGGTGTGCCTGAGATTTTTGCACTAAAATTTGCCCCGCTGACTTTTCCAGCTTCAGCAAAGGCGAATGTTCCAGTGATATCACGTGTAGCGGCATCGCCTTCACCTTTTTCACCTTTGATTTCAACTAGCATTTTTCCATAGTCTTGCTTTTCACCGTTTTCTGGGAAGACATTGATCTCCCATTTTCCGTCAGTGATGAGATCGTCTGAACGTAGTGCATGGCTGGAATAGTCAACGACAACGAGCTCTGATTCAGCCCCGATTTTAAAATCAACGTCACGCTTGACGATCACTTCATTTTTGTCGATCAGGACAACGCTTTTGAAGCCGTCAGGGATTTTCACTTGATCGATGTTGTCGGATGCTTTTTTCAGTTCTGTCTGGATGGTTTCTTTCATATCAGTGGTTTCCATACCTGGAGCAGTGAACACTGTGTTGCCGTTAGCTTCGATGAGGAGGTCAAGTAATTCTTCATCTTCTCTGACTTTATCGATCAAAGCTTTCAGGATGTCTTTTGTTTCTTTTTCAGAAAGTTCAAGTGTAAGTTGTGTGTATTTGTTCCCTTGGAATTCGACTCCACTTTTTTCGGTTACATTCTCGTCCTTGATTTTATCGAGAAGGAATTTCCCGTATTCTTCAGCTTGCTCTTCATACTTTTCCTGGTTTTTCATTGCTTCGAGCTGCATTTTTACAAAATTATCAATCTGCTCAGGACCCTGGTAAGCGGGATCGAACTTCTTCATCACTTCGCCAAACTGGTCATTGTTCAAATAAAGGTAGTTGTTATATAGAAGCGGGACATTCAATCCTGTCAGATCCTCAGATTGATAAGCTTCTGCTTTAATGAATTCTGTTCCGCCCATGCCGGCTTTCAACTCAGCAAGCCCTTCATTTTTCTCAGGGTTGAGTTGTGCGGACATGCTCAAATTCACGTCATTAAGTATGGATGCAAACATCGCCATGTTCGGGTCGATCGCTTGAAGTCCATCGATGCTCTTAAGACCTAGTGTCAGTGTTGATTTAGAAGGCTCTTCCATCATTTTTTCATTGACATCTTTGTTGACCGCAAATGTCTTATTGAAGGATTCCTGTGTTTGTTCCATTGTATTTTTTTCAGCTTGAAAGTACGTCTCTTTCGGTGTTAGATTGAAAAACATCGCATATACGGTTGCACTGATTCCAAGTAAAACGATCACTGCAAGTGAGATCAGAATCGGTTTTTTACTTTTCCCCGGTTGTTGCGACGGTTCGATTGAAGCGGCTGTTTCATTTTTTCCTTGATTGTAATCCATCTTTGTCCTCCCATTAAGTATGTATTATAAGACTATGAATCTCCTGTCCAATAAATACGGATAAGCCCTAGAATAGTTTCTGTAACATTCGACATATTTAAGGAAATTCTTTGAAAAATTATCACACTTTACTAATCCTACACCGTACCACAACCCGTTTCAACCATATTTTTTCAAAATAATAAGGAAAGGGAAATTTTACTAAATTTATCCCTTGAAACATTACCATTATGCCCAATCAAGAAGCATAGAATACTAGTTTAAAAAACCTCTGTACCTGGCACGACAATTTAGCCCTTGTGCCGTAAGGGATTTCAGAAAGTGCCAGGCACCGTTTAGGAATTCAGTGATACCAATGGGTTTGAAACGGTGCCTGGCACGCAAACGGCACACAAACACAAAAAAGACCTCTGTGGAGCAGAGGTCGGTAAAAGGTTTTACCTATTTTGGGCGTAATCATCATAGAAGGATGCTAGAAGATCAAGGTTTCTATTGAATCCCATATATAGATTACTGTATTGGCGTTCAAGTGTAAATCTTGAGTTGCTGTTTGAATAAATGAGATTTTGAATTTGCTCTTCAAGCGCTAATGTATCTTCCAGTAGCAGCCTCAGGAAATCATCCGCGTTCCTTTCATACGACTCTTTGAAAGCCAGCTCAATCAGTAGCTCTCTCGTTTCTACAATTTCAAACAACAAACTATCCAGACGATGTTTCGTAATTTTTGACCGCTCATCGCTTAAAAAGCTGTCCTCTTCATACATCTCAATTATGTATTGGATTCTTTCATTGGTAAGATCATTTTGATTACGCGAATTTTTATTGTACTTGCTCTTAAAGCGATTCAAATCATCTTTATACTGTTCCACCACGACAGGATCAGGATTATAAGTAAAAGATTTATAGATACTTAACTGTGAGAATGGGAAAAACCAAGTAATACCAGCGATGATGATTATACAAAATATAAAAAAATCTTTAGTGATTTTCTTCAACGGATATCCCCCTTAAGTCCCTGTTTCCATCACTTAACCAATATTAACAAACAACTTAAATATTACCAATACATAGAAAATCTTTTCTTATTAGTGTACCAGGCACTGAAATTCAGTCTTAGGGCCACAAGGGATTTCATAAGGTGCCAGGCACCGTTTCGGATCCCTTGGTACCATTGGCTTCGTAAACGGTGCCTGGCACGCATATCGGATAAGCTTCATCGCATAAAGTGAGTTAGACCGAGCAATAGAGGGCTTTTCCGACCCAGACAGGCATGAAGCAACCGAGTCCAAGTCGAACGATCAGTGAAAAAACTACGGGAGGGATTCGGATGAAAAAGGTTTTGCCTGGAGCACTCGCTGCTGGATTTGTCATGACAGTGGGAACAGAGGCTTATGCACATTCCGGAGAAGAGGTGATCGAGAGCGCAAAGAAATTCCTGGGTACGCCATACAAGTATGGTTCGGCAGTAGGGAACACGTCCAGTTTTGATTGTTCTTCTTTTACCGCGACGGTTTTCCGTCAGCATGGTGTGAAGCTTCCGAGAACAAGTCGAGCTCAGGCTAAAGTAGGTAAATCCGTCCGGAGCGGTGATCTCCAACCAGGGGATCTTGTCTTTTTTGATACAAATTTTAACGGAACAATCAATCACGTCGCGATCTATGCCGGCAACGGAAAAATGATAGGAGCTCAGAGCAAAGGTGTCGGCTATGCAAATCCGTTTTCCCCTTATTATTGGAGCGACCGATATGTAAAAGCGAGAAGAGTACTCCCTGATTCCGGGAACGTCGAAAACACCCCGACCCTTACAGTCGTAAAAGGAAGCAAGGATCCCGAGAAAACGAAAGAAGTCCAGGTAACCGTAAAATCGATCCGTTTCCATACTGTCAGAAAAGGCGATACGCTCTGGGAAATCAGCCGACGGTATAAAACAGACGTCCAGACGTTGAAAAAGTTGAATGACATCAAGTCGCATTGGATTTATCCCGGCCAGACCATTCAGCTTCCAACCAAAGAAAAATCAAGGGATGTCGTCGTTCGTTCCTACAGCATGTACAATATCCAAAAGGGCGATACACTATGGGATATCGGTCAAAAATATGGTGTCACTGTGGAAAAGCTGATGAAAGTCAACAAGCTAAGTTCTTCGCTCATTTACCCAGGGCAGCCGTTAATGATTTCCAAATAAGCCTTTATAAGAATACTTTCAAGAAATTGCGGGTAGTCAATTACTAGAGATTACCCGTAACTTTTTTCTTGCATTTAATTCTTCAATATAAGGACAACTAAGGCTCAGCCAGCGCAAAGGTTTGGCTTTACCAAGTTTACTTTAGGAGGTTTATCATGACAGTAATAGACAACGTATACATCTACCGACCAGATGTAAAAGAGGACAAGCAAATTCACCACATTGACATTAAAGATGGAAAAATTAAAGCGATCAACAGGGGCAGAGCGGATTCACGAATTGATGATATCATCGATGGCAATGGGGCCACGGTGACGGCATCTTTCAACGACACCCATATGCACCTGCTCCGGTACGGTCTCATGAAAAAAGAGCTCGACCTTCGAAAGGTGACTTCATGGCGGGAAATGAAAGAGATCGTACGCAATGAATACAATGAAAAAATGATGGAAGAACACGATTGGGTCATCGGTCGTGGTGTCATTGACGATCAATTTGAAGATATAGACCACCCTTTGACTGCAAAAGAATTGGAAGAGCTAGAGTATGAGAAACCGATGTTCTTTTTACATGATGATGGACACGAATGCATCGTGAATGAAGAGGCGTTAAAAATACTCCGTAAAGAGCCGGAACTTGAAAAATATCATGACCGATTCATCGAAAGAGATGAAAATGGCAACTGGAACGGTCGCTTCAAGGATACGGCGGTCCACTTCATCAAATACCATTTCAGGAACAAGACGGAAGAGGAGACGTACGAAGCCATCGAAGACGCGATCCCTCATCTGCTTGAGCATGGAATCACTTCGGTCCAAACTGATGATGTCAATTTTGCGGGTTCCTTCGATCAAGTGTGGCGTACGTATACGGACCTTGAAAAAGACGGGAAGCTGCCAATCAGAGCCCAGCTTCATCATTACATTTACGCTGTGGAGGATTTGAAAAACTTTCTGGAGAACGATGAAAAACGTACCGGTGATGGAACCGACAGAGTAACAGTTGGTGCTTTTAAAATCTTCCTCGACGGGACCCAGCGGTTGCATACTGCAGCACTTCGGGAACCTTATCATGATAAACCGGAAACTGACGGTGAGCTGATTTACACCCAGGAAGAATTGAATGAAATGGTGAAAACGGCGGATGAAAACATTATGCAGGTTGCGATGCATGCCATCGGAGATCGTTCCGTTGAACAAGCCCTTAATGCGATCGAGCAAGTGGGTGCGATGAAATTGCGCCATCGGATCATTCACGCGCAGGTTTTAGCGCCGGACCTACTGGAGAGACTACAGAAAATCAAGCCTTACCTCGAGATCCAGCCTAATTTTATGATGGATGAATATGATCAGACAGCGGACTGGGTCGGAAGAGAGAGGGAAAGGTACTGTAACCCATGGAACACAGTAGATCAGATGGGAATTCCGTACACTGGAAGCTCTGACAGTCCAATCGGTGAACTTTCGCCGCTCGTGAATATTTTTGCCGGAGTAAACCGGACCGATGAAGACGGTAACCCAGAAGGCGGATGGCTTCCTGATGAGAGACTGCAGCTTGATAAAATGTACAAAGCTTACACCGAAACAGGAGCTTATCTCGATTTTCAAGAAGATAAGAAAGGGAAGCTTGAAGAAGGGTATGTAGCAGACCTCGTCCTGTTATCGGACCATCCGGCGGAAGTTGATCCGAAAAATTTGAAAGACATCAAAGTTCTAGAAACCTGGTTCGATGGAGAAAGAGTATATAAGAGGTAAGCTGAAGGGTCTTCCTTCGAATCAGGAAGGCCTTTTCCATTTTTAAATTGAAACCTTTCGCAAAGATATTCGTATATTGTTAAATCGAATATTTAGGAGTTTAGTTTATGTACAATTTTTCAGTTTTTAATAAGGAGAGACGGATGAGGAAAGTCCTTTTATTAAGAAAGGGAATGCTGCTTATGTTAATTCCTTTAATAGGAATGGTCTCAGATATTCATTTTCTGCTTGCAGTCTTCTCGCTTCTTGGGTTAGATATTGGACTTCTTTGCCTATCAATTTTTGTTTTTATCAACTGGAAAAATGGGGTATATCTTTCAGAATCCAAAAGAAAATCATTGAATACTGCTATCCTTTTCTTTGGATTCTTTTTGTTATGCTTATATCACTTACCTGATTACATAAAAGATACACCGCTTTACATAAATGGAGAAATCGAGCGGGTTGAAGGGATACCGACTTCTGTGGAAAAAGGTTATAAATTCAATGTCATCAATTCAATCACTTTAAAAGGTGAAGAGTACGACGTCGGTAATATAATCGAGGAAATTCCTTATGAATACCGCAACAGATATTTTGTCATTTATTATCTGCCTAATACTGGATTTACAGTCGATTATGAGATTCATGATATTTTAAAAGATCGTCCTTGAACTTCCTAAGTTACATTATTACACATTATAAAGGTCCCCCTTAGAAAAGGAGGACTTTTTCGGATTACTTTCTATTGGGCAACTCCAGCATCACACCAATCATTTCATCCTCTGGAAAGTTCCAATAATGACCTTCTACACCTAATTTCATAGCTTTTTTGTAGTATCCTAATTCATAAAGTACTTCTGATTCTTTTTTGAAAAGTAATTTGTATTCAGGTGATACAAAATCCATGGTCGTCGTTGAGGATGTTTCAGCAGTTTCTAATTTTTGAGCCAATTCAGAGATGAACTTTTTATCCGTAATGGTTTCGATTCTTTCATCGCTTTCCCATAGTAATACCTCAATACTAGTAACTCCGTTAGGTTCCTGGATACATGATGTGATTATAAAAATGAAAGCAGTAAGGAGAGTGAGCAACAATTTCTTCACAAAGTCCATCCCCTCTCTTTATTTAATGAAACGAATCGTCAATGGAAAGCGGTAGTAGTTGCCTTCACTTGCTCGGATCGTTCCAATGATCATGAAAATAAGATGTAAGATCACCACGATCGGAAGTAGAGCGAAGCCAATAAGGATTATCATTAACGCTCCAGCCACAAGTCCATATATGAAGAAACTGATCTGAAAGTTCAATGCCTCTTTACCGTGATAATCGACATAGGCATATTCATCTTTTTTAAGTAACCAGAGCAGAAGCGGCCCTATGATGAAACCGAGCGCTGCTGTCAAATAACCTGCAAAAGCAGCTAGATGGACATACATACCCCAATTTCTTTCTTCCTTGGATAGTTCACTATTATGATCCAAAATAATCGCTCCTTTCTATTAATGGGCAACAGGTGTACCAGGCACCGTTTTGAAACCCTTGATAAGCTTGAGTTTTTGATCGGTGCCAGGCACCATTTCAAACCCCTTGGTATAACTGCTTTCTTAAACGGTGCCTGGCACCGAATCGAAGCAGAAGCGGTGCTGCGGACGTTATCCGATTACTTCTACTTCGTCTTCATCTTTGTCTTTTCGTGCGGCACTGATCAATAGGATGATTGCTGTAATAGTGTGCATGAACCAGCCTATAAAAGGGATCCAGGCTATACATGAAGTGATGATCCCAAAAATGCTTCCAACTCGTTGAAACCCGATTTTCGCTTCCTTGTTTACATATACAAGTGTAACAATATGAAGCCCTAACATCACAAACAACGGGATGTACCAATTCGCTAAGACGAATGTCCCTCCAATAAACGGGATCGCAAGGAAAGCTTCACACCCTCCGGTCACCCACTGAAGAACTTTATATGTTTTCATTATATTTTACGCTCCTTTTTCTAACAATTAACCTCTACATAACTATATACGGTTCACTTATCAAAAGGTTTTCCTTTTTTCTTTAAAATAGCAAAAAAAGATTTGTTATGAAAATCATTGATGTCAAATGAATACAAGTAGGTGCTATGATAAGATGAAGAAAGCGACATTACTTTAGAATGAGATTCAGAGGGATGGAAATGAAGAAATTATTACTTTATTGGGGACCAGTTCTAATATGGATGGGAATGATCTTTTATTCTTCATCCCAACCATACAATGATCAAGATATCAAACCAATGCTCCTTGATACTGTAGAACTAGGATGGGTATCAATTTATTTTTCTGAACTGACTTTTAATTATGCTGGTGAAGTAGTAAGTGTCAATCGGCTAGGGGAAGCGGGATACATAGAGTTTTTCATCCGAAAAGGTGCTCATGTGACGGTATATTTGATTCTGGCCATCTTCATCTACCGGGCAATAAGAATCACCATAAAAACAAGAAAACCAATCCTTTTTTATTCATGGCTTTTGACAAGTATTTATGCTGCTTCAGATGAGTTCCACCAGGGGTTCACCGTGCAAAGATCTCCTCATGTCGAGGATGTTATGTTAGATAGTGCAGGAGCAATTTTAGGAGTAATATTGGCACACCAGCTTATATATAAAAAGCCCGAAAACAGAAGCAGTCACAACGCATTACAGAAAAAAATTGACCTTGGTAATGTGAAAAAGTACCATTGAACATAGTTGAAAGTTAGGGGGAAAACTGTATGGATAGAAAGATTAAAGTCATGACGATCTTCGGGACAAGGCCTGAAGCGATCAAGATGTGTCCGCTTGTCCTTGAACTGGAAAAACATCCTGATGAGATTGAATCGATCGTAACGGTAACAGCACAACATAGAGAAATGCTCGATCAAGTATTGGAGATATTTGAAGTAACTCCCGATTATGATTTGAACATTATGAAGGCTCGCCAAAGCTTAGTCGAAGTAACGAACAAAGCTTTAGAAGGCTTGGATCGGGTCATGAAGGAAGCGGAGCCTGATATTGTCCTCGTACATGGTGATACCTCGACCACATTCGTGGCGAGTCTTTCGGCGTTCTATAATAAAATTGAGGTAGGGCATGTGGAAGCAGGTCTACGCACATATAATAAGCATTCTCCTTACCCCGAAGAGATGAATCGTCAGCTCACAGGTGTTCTTTCTGACTTGCATTTTGCACCGACAAAGCAATCAGCAGCAAACTTGATCAATGAAAATAAAAAAGCCGATTCAATATTTGTGACAGGTAATACAGCCATTGACGCACTTAAGACAACTGTTACCGATAACTATACTCATCCGGTCCTTGAAAAAATCAACTCTAATGAAAGACTCGTACTGATGACTGCCCATCGTCGGGAAAACCAGGGTGAACCTATGAGGAACATGTTTTCGGCTATCCGGAACCTTGTTGAAACCCACAAGGATATCCAGGTCGTATATCCTGTCCATCTAAATCCAGTTGTACGTGAAACAGCTGACGAGCTTTTAAGTGATCATCCAAGAATTCATTTGATTGAACCTCTTGGAGTAGTAGACTTCCATAACTTTGCCTCAAGAGCACACTTGATTCTCACTGATTCTGGGGGGATTCAAGAAGAGGCACCTTCTTTGGGCGTACCAGTCCTGGTTTTAAGAGATACAACAGAACGTCCTGAAGGAATTGAAGCTGGCACATTGAAACTCGCAGGTACAGATAAAGAGGTAATATACAGCCTGGCGAATACACTCCTAACTGATGACGAAGCGTACAAGAAAATGTCTAGAGCATCAAATCCTTATGGAGATGGGAATGCTTCTAAACGAACTGTAGAAGCCATCCTCTATCATTTTAATAAAAGAACAGAACGACCGGATAGCTTTGACGTAATCTAAATATGAAATGGACCTGAATCAATGAATGATCAGGTCCTTTATCTATTATCTTGTACTTTTCATGGGAGTAATACTTGATGTCTCGAAACTTGCATTCTCAAAAGCGTGTGGAACTTGACTATAAATCTTCCATTCCCCATCAATCATTCGTAAGAAGTATATCCCACTTGTTGAATCATCGTTTTCTGTTTCTCCCGTTGAATTAGGAGGGGTGACCGTTACGTCATAAGACAGATTAGACAAGTCTACCGTTGCCATCCTTGTATTCTTGGAAATAACATTCATCTCAGGTGTCCCTACTTGTTCAAATGCGAATTTATATCCATCGTATTCAGTTAAATATAAGTACAGATCAGTCACATCTGTCACCATTGCATGATAAAAACCGAGTGTATATTGATCAAATATCGGATACGTTGCTCTATAATCATTTGTCTTCAATTTTTCATAGACAGCATTTTCATGATTGAGAACAAGATCAGTCAACTCTGAATCGGAAGGTAAATCTACCATTTCCAAATGTAAAGCTACGATCAGCATCTTAGAGGTTTCTGCCCGGGTCGCTGTGTCCTTTGGGAAGAACTTTCCATCGTATCCATTAATGATGCCGACACTGCTCGCTTGATCGATGTATTCTTTTGCCCAGTTATTTTTTACGTCGCTGAATGTCATCGGTTCACCTGAAAAATCCACCGTTTCTCCAAAGGCACGGACAATCATGGCTGCCAATTGTTCTCGAGTGATGAATTTATTAGGCGCAAACTCTGTATCAGTCACACCATTTACAATACCTAGAGAGCTTGCAATTTGAATTTCTTCATATCCCCAAAAACCTTCAGGAACATCGCTGAAAGTTTTACCTGCTTCTGTTGATTCTAGGTCTAATGAACGGACAAGCAATGCTGCAACTTCTGCACGAGAAATATTCGTGTCTGGTTTCGCATAAAGATCTCCATTTAACTTTACGTAACCTTTCATGATATCAGCGTCAATCAATTGCATCATATATTCAGCTGCCCAATGATCGGGATTTTCTGCCAAATCGATTGGAAGATAGTTGCTCATATTACTCGCATGCACATTTGAAATCGGAGCAACTACAAATAAAGTTATAACAATACATAAAAAAAGCTTTTTCATTCTCTCTAACCCCCTGAAATTAGTCACATTTCCAATTTTAAGGTGTTTTCTGATAGATATCCTATGCGTTTTTTACTATATATGAAAAACAATATACCTAATTATTTACCTTATAATCCCAATTCAACTCTGTTGGATCACCATAACGTGTCAAGGTATAAACATCACCTTCATTATTAATGTCCCATCCTGAATCATCAAAAATTTCTAATCCGCCTGGTGCATATACTTTTAATTGTTGTAAACCACCATCCAATAGGGAAACTTCAGTTTGACCGTTATTATCACGAACACCTACTGGTATATTTGATCTCATGATATGAGGCTTTGTATTTTTTTCTGTATCTAAAGTCAGTTTCGTTTTCCCAAAGCCTTTGAAATACAAGGTCGTACCGTCATACATATAGACCGATGAGTCTGTATTAAATAAGAAACCTTTATATTTTTCACCCATTTCAACCTTGTAGCCGATTGCATTTTGATAGTTTCCAGCAAGTTCTTCAATCGATTCATCGGCGTTTGTGGTGATATATACACTATGATGCAGTTTACGGCGTATCCAGTTCTGAGCGTCATGCCAAACCTTTTCAATCGGGTTATATTCTAATGTCGATTCTGCTTTATAAGTGGAAAGAATGCTCTTTGCCATGCGATCTTCAGTTGTAAAATTGTAATCATGCACAAGTCTGATTTGATTTAGAAGTTCAACTTTTTCAGTAAGCGTATTGGTCTCGTCTTTCCTTAAGATATCATTGCCGATATGCAATTGATGACTAATTGGTAGATTAAAATAGCTGTACATCTCGTAAGCGCTCTTATACTTCGAAATATCTGGAGCAGGATTGTTGATTATGAAGTTCTCTACACTCTTTCCTTTCATCAATGGAAATGGTATTACCCAAAGGTATTCTTGATCTTGTGATGGTTTCCCCGGTGTATGGGGAGGTTTAAACCCTGAGTTCCACCAAATCCCCTCTTGTTGTTCAGAATTGAATGTTTGCGTGTGCTTTTCCTGGTTAATTTCCCACTCATGTTGATTTGCACCAATTTGATTCCAAGAAAGACCATAGAAGTCAAATGCTTTTTTGTGTAGCTGAATCTCTGTTTTTTCTTGTTCTATAGATTCATAGTTGTGAACGAAAATATGGGGTTCAATCTTGATGTGGTGTTCCTTTGCATACGCTAAAGAATCTCTCAATTGCTGCTCATATTTAAACTCATCAGAATCGATTGGGACTGCATTTCCATAAATTAATTTTCCCGTCACTAGATCTGGTTGCTCATCTTGATTCAAATCTGCTATTTCCGGCACAGAATAACGACCACCCCACAAGCGATTGTTGCCGAATGCATTAAAGCGGTCACCTTCGAGATAACCTTGATCAGCAAGTCCATCTGATGTCAGTTCAAATCGTTTGATATACCCTTCCTTCATCCCAAGCAACAGGTCTCTTTTATCGTCAGCATTTAAATCGACCAATTTGGGTGCAGCGAATCCTCCGACATTGATATAGTTGTTTTCAGTGTCTTTTAAAATCACTTTTGTCGACGAGAAGGTGCGCTGGTTGTCGTTTAGGTCTCCATCTAGCATATAGACATGTCCACTTGCTGTGCCGACAATAAGGTCGTCCGCGCCATTATTATTGATGTCAGCTATAGCTGGGGCAGAGTGAGTATGTATAGCGTTCGGTTTTACGATTTCTTCAGGTGCTTCAAAAGTAAAATTACCACTGTTGATAAAGGTTACCACAGCTCCAGATTCCATTCCTACAACTAAGTCCAAATATCCATCATTATTCATATCATATAAAATAGGGGACGAATAATTACCAACATCGATATTCTGACCAGTAACCAATTTGATAGTCGTCCCTTTCTTTGCTGCATAGTTCTCATCTGCAATTTCCCCTTTGTAGAAAAGGAGTTGTCCGTTACCACTACCTGATACAATATCTAAGATTCCGTCTTTGTTGACGTCTTTGAAATCAACATAAGCACGGTAAGGAAGTTCGATATCCTCGCCCAGATTTTTATGCTCTGGATATTGAGCCCCCTTTAACGTTTTGCCTTCACTTTTCACAGTGTGGCCTGAAGTATATGTAGTATCGGAAGAATCACCCGTAAACGCTGGTGTATCAGCGGTTCCGACGTTTGGATGATATGAAATTCCCTCACTCCATACACCCTGCTCATGCGCTTCCCGAACAAGAGAATAAGAGGGGATTTGATTATATTGTTTTAAAAAATCAATCCCTTTTTCAATAGCCCCTTCTTTAATGGAACTCGTTGAATCAATGTAATTTTGTACAGCCATGGCAGGTCGGCCATTCGGTCCAAGCACTTTAGAGACAGAGTATCCGTACATATCTTTAGCTACATATGATAAAAATTCATTTCGCAGTAAAAAGTTCGAAGTTGCGAATGTATAATTAAAAAATTCCTGATTTTCCGCTTTCGGTTTCATATCAAATGATGTAATGAATGATTTATTAGGGAGAAGGGAGCTTGAAAAGAACACATTCCCTTTCCCATATTCATTGATGGTATATAAAGATAGTCCATCTGCCACCACTAAAGATTTTGCTTTAGAGGGGATAATTCCTTTCCCCAGCGTAAGGGAGGAAAGTTCTTCCTTGCTATAGTGTTGGTTTATACCCTTAAAAAAATGCTTAAGGAAATTCTGGATACCTTTTTCATCCTCGCTTAACTTGGGATAACGAGGTGCAATTGGAAAGCTTTTGATGTCTTGAAAGGATTCAGCGCCAATAAACTCTTTGGAAAATTGATTATGAAATTGGTTTTCAAGGAATAAGTACCCGCCTTTTTCCACAAAATTCATTAATGATTCTTTGGAAGACCTGAAGGATGAGGTACTGATTATTGAGGGGTCTAAATAAATGATTTCATAATTTGACAGGTCTACAGAACTTAGAACATCTATTTTCATAGAATCAATCGTCGTGTTTGTTACGAATGAGTTCTTCATATTTTGATAGGTTTTAAGATACTCATCAGAATCCTCATTATAAACGACCAGGATATCGATGGTCTGAGGCTTAGAGTTACTGATTGTCAGGAAAAAAACTTCAAGGACCAAAACCACGATTGTAAAACTTATGATTAATTTCTTCATTTAATCCAACTCCATTGGTGATAAGTGATTAATTATGTAGGGACATTTTGTAAAAACTGCAACTTAAGTGTACCCGGAAAAGGGAAAGTAGAGCAATAACCACTCCTAAGTTTCAGGATAAAATTGACACGATTGTCAGATTGTTTTACATTACATAGAGCAATTAATAGTAGATTATTTATAAGATTTTTGGCTTTGTTATACTTTATTGTTGCTCGCTTATCCCGCAGGAGTGTCGCAAATTTCGCTTCTTTTTAATGTAGTCTGGAATTAACAGTTCTTTAATCAAAGTTAAATAGAAATTAAGGATGGTAGAATGGATAATTTATTGAAATGGTTGAAAAAAACAAGTCTATCTTTGGTTGTATACAGTGATTATCTCCTTTTTGTGTTCCTGATCATGGTGAAGTTATATGTATTTGCAATCATGACAGAAACGATTTTCGTACCTCAAGGTGCTGTTGGCTATATTAAAGATGTCCTTACATTCCTCATAAGCGACACACCCGAGAAGAACTTACGCGCTGGATTAGTGATGGTGAGTTTCGGTTCGATATTGATCGCATCATTCTGGACATTACTTTTTAAAGGAAAAAAACGCTGGATCAGTCTGCTGGTTTTAGATGGCTTGTTGACTTTCATTATTGTGGCTGATGCAGTTTATTATCGATACTTTGAGGATATCATTTCATCAACCGTTTTGATGCAATTCAAGCAAGTCAGTTCACTTGGGAGCAGTATTTCGAATCTCTTCAGTTGGTCGGATCTTCTGTTTATCATAGATTTGATCATTTTGATACCAGTCGTCATTTTAGCAATCAAATGGTCAAAAGGAAATTTGCGTTCATCGATCTGGATGCGGATCACTACCGCAATCATGGCACTTATGATCGGAATTTTTTGTGCATACTATCCGATAAAAGTGTTTCTTGGATTCGGGGGAAGCTGGTTATTTGAAAAAACGTTATCGAATATGCGTGTTTATGATTTGACTGGTCTACTAGGGTTTCATGGATATGATACCTATCGTTTCATATCAGAATCATTAGATAGTCAAACCGTTACGGCTGAGCGGAAGGATGAAATACAGGATTGGTTCCTCAAGCATCAAGAAGTATTGAGTACTAAATCCGATTATTATGGAATCGCAGAAGGAAAGAATGTCATCATCATCCAGCTGGAAGCTTTCCAATCCATGCTGATTGATGAGAAAGTAAATGGACAAGAAATTACGCCGAATCTTAATAAGCTGAAAAAAGAAAGTCTTAATTTCACTAACTTTTATGATCAAACGGCAAGCGGACGTACTTCCGATGCTGAATTTCTATTGAATACGTCACTCTATCCCTTGCCTTCTGGTTCAGCTTATATTAAACACTCTGGTAATGAATTCTCGTCTACACCTGCTTTATTTAAAGAAGAAGGATATTCCACTGAAGCTTACCATGCTTACAAACCGAGTTTTTGGAATCGTTACATCATGTATCAGACGCTTGGCTTCGATGAGTTCAATAGTCTGGATGATTTTAAGGAAACAGAGACGATTGGATGGACGATATCGGATAAGGCATTCTTGAATCAGTCAGCTGAAATGATGGAACAGCAAAACAAACCTTCCTATTCAATGTTGATCACCCTAACCAGCCATTATCCTTACGAGTTTCCGGAAAAACACAAAAAAATGGATCTAACCGGTTTAAATGATACGACCTTTAAAAATTATCTCCAATCTGCTCATTATGTGGATGAAGCAATGGGTAAATTCATACAAAAACTAAAAGACCAAGGTGTTTGGGATGATTCGGTTGTTATGTTATACGGCGACCATGACTCCGGTTTGATGGCTGAAGACGGTGAAATGGCAAAATTCATGGAAGTGGATAAGAATAAGACCGAATATCTAAAAGAAAAAGAACGCTTACCACTGATGATTCGCTTACCTGATGGAGAGAAGGCAGGGACGTATGAAAAAACAATGGGACAAATCGATTTAGGTCCGACTTTAATGCATTTATTAGGCATCGATATGAGTAAAGAATATATGATCGGGACGCCTGCTTTTGTCGAACATCAAAATCCAGTGGTCTTTCGCTCTGGTTCTTACATAACGGAGGAAGTCGTATATCAAGCATCAATCGATGGCGTTTTTGATAACGGAAGCTGTTATGACTTAGAGTTGAAAGAAAAGATTAATCTAGTCAATTGCCAGGAACCATATGAAAAAGCTGTCAATCAGCTGCAAATGTCTGATCAAATATTAGGAAGTGATTTGATCAGGGAATATCGGAAAAGTGAACAATAAAGAAACAGGACCGAAGAAATCGGTCCTGTTTTTTGCCATCAAGCTCTTTCTAAACCAGATTTATAAGGCGTTACTTTTGGCATTGCACCGAAAATGATCCAAGACCAGCTAAGTCTCTTCAAGAATAAGTTTACAATCCAGCCTGATACCAACAATTCTGCTAAAAACGCTCCACCGACAGTCAATGAATATTGGAGTGGCTCCCCTTCGTAGGGAATAAGGTACGTATATGCACGTAAAGCGAAAATGTGGATTAAATAGATTCCAAAAGAGAGCACGCCGAGATGAATCAAAGTATTAACTAACTTTGCAGATGCAAGGTGGAAAATATAATGGGAAATCACGATCAATACGATGGCAGAGAGGAATGTATGTGCATTCCAAACCCCTTCGAACATGAATTGTGGTAGTTGTCTCTCTTCGATTCTTGTAACATACCACATCCATATATGGGTACCCGCAACACCAAGCCATATACAGACCAACACAGCTTGATACATGACGGATTGAAATTTGTTTTGTTTCAACCAATCCATGATTTGCTGATAATAGATACCCAGGAAAGCCCCGGTAAAGTAAAAGGAGAAATAAGAAAATGCAATACTGCCTTTCATTGGGATTTGTAAGTAATAATGGTTTAAAATAACGAACGCCCATTGAGAAGCAAACCCGATCAACACCAAGTATTTACAGAATGAAGGGAACTTTTTCAATAACCAAAGGAAAAGCGGGAACATCAGATAAAGCTGTACACTGATGAACACGAAATAAAGATGACCTTCAGCTTTTCCGGTCAACATACTAATGATAAATGATTTAACAGCTTCTTTATCGACTCCCTGGAAAAAGGGATAGTTCGAAAATGGTCCAAAAAAGTAAGCGACCGAAAAAAGCGCATAAGGCAAAAGGATGTATAAAAGTCTCCGTTTATAAAACCTTCCTATCAACTTCCGATTCAACGAGCGATGATAATATGTATAAAATAAAACAAAACTGCTTAATAGGATGAACGTCGTCGTTCCAAACTTGAAGAAGACATTCATGAAATGGAAGCCTTTTGATAGATTTGGATCCGTAATCAGTGTAACGGGAGTGGCAGTGGCATGAACGATAAGGACGCCTATGATTGCAATCGCTCTCGTAATATAGATTTCGTGTATTTGTTTTCTTCGTTCCATTTCATACCTCTTTTCTTTCTTAAATTGTGTATATAGAAAAGTTCGTTATGCTCCTTTTACAGTTGAGGGTTCTTAAGAAGGGTTTACACAACCTTTACATTTTAAGAACATACTTCCATCCATTCACTTTTCTTACAATCAATAATTTCCAAATAGTTATTTTGATAGAAAATTATCCTACTATTGGTCCAACTTTCAAATATTCGAATATTTTTCCAGTTAAATATGATAAAATTGTCGTAAATTCATGTTTAATAGGGGGAAGTAAGGGGAAATGAAGAAGTTTGTCAGTTTTATGTTGGCGTTTTTTGTCGTTGCAGCAACACTTATGAGTGGATCACCTGGAATGGTATCTGCGAATAGTAGTTTTAAGGATATCAGCTCTACTTATCCTTACAAGGAACAAATCAATTATCTTGTAAACCAGGAAATCATCAATGGATATCCTGACAACACTTTCCGTCCTGATGAAAAAGTGACGAGAAGAGAAGCAGCAGTCATGGTCAGCCGTGCACAAGACTTGAATGGGACAAAACGTTCAACATCATTTAAAGATGTATCATCAAAAGATTACGCTTCAGGCTATATCCAATCAGCATATGAAGCAGGTTATATCAATGGTTATGAAGACGGTACATATAAACCGGATGCAACAATGACAAGAGGTGAAATGGCGTACCTCTTATCGCAGGTCTTCGGATTCAATACATATGATAATTACTATTACTCTGATGTGAATCCATTTACTCATGTCTATCATCCGATCAATGAAATAACAGCACATGGTATCTCAGAAGGATATCCTGATAATACCTTCAAATCAACGAAGGATATGACAAGGACAGAATTTGCGATTTTTGTTGCACGTTCTTTAGAGCCTATTTATAGAGTTACAAAAAAAGAAAATTCAGTATTAGAACGAGTCGTCACTGCCGATGTTTTGAATGTCCGCAAGGGACCAGGGACGTCATACAATAAAGTCAGTAGTGTAACACACGGGACACATGCATATGTTCAATTTACCGTAAATAATTGGGCATATGTGAAAACATCCAGTACGCAAGGATATGTCCATCAAGATTACCTGGCTAAACCAATTTCATCCATCAATAAAAGTACAATCACGATCGATCCTGGACATGGTGGGAAAGATCCAGGTGGGATTGCAAATGGTCTTGTCGAAAAAGAAATCAACCTGGATGTAAGTAAAAAGCTTAAGAAATACCTCGAGGTTGCGGGCGCAAATGTTGTTATGACACGAGATAATGACACTTATCCATCACTAAGTGAACGCGTAAAAATAGCAGAAAACAGTAATTCGACTGTATTTGTAAGTATTCATGCAAATAAATTCAGTGACGAGAGAGCTCATGGTACCGAAACATACTACAATTACACTGCGCCAGAAGGAGAAGAAGGCAAGAAACTTGCAACATTCATCCAAAACCGATTGTATAAAGCGATTGATACTTACAATCGTGGTGTGAAGCATGGGAACTTCCATGTCATTCGTGAAAATACGATTCCTGGGGTATTGGTTGAATTAGGATTCATGACAAATCCAGAAGACGCAAAGAAACTCGCTTCTAACACCTATCGCGAACTGATGGCAGAAGCGATCTATCAAGGGATAGTAGATTACTATAACAGTAAAAAATAAGTCTAACAGCGGGTGCTTAAATGCACTCGCTTGTTTTATACTGTTAATATAAAGAAACTTCTTCATATGAATGGAGGTAATGGATTGAAATGGTACATAAAGGTGCTATGTAGTTTACTAGTTGCACTTGCATTAAGTAATTCTAGTGACACACAAGCTACCACAGATACACAAAGCTATATCGTCACGTTCAAAGATAAAATCAATACAGAGTTGATTCATTCTGTCGGTGGCACAGTAGATGAAAGATACGAAACCATTCATGCAGTTTCTGTTCACTTATCCGACGAGGCTTTATCCAAACTTAGAACAAAACCTGGAGTCCTTTTTATTGAAGAAAACAGCCCTGTAAAATCCGATGGACAAATAATCGATTGGGGATACAAAACTGTGATTCCGGAACCTGCAAGGTTATCAAGTCTTAGTGGTAAAGGTGTTAAAGTCGCAGTTCTCGATACAGGAATTGATCCAACCCATCCTGATCTGAAAGTGGCAGGGGGCATATCCTTCATTAATGAAGAGGCTAACTACAATGACTTGAATGGACATGGTACTCATGTAGCCGGAATCGTAGGGGCTGCACAAAATACAATCGGTACACTCGGTATTGCCCCAGGCGCATCTATATACGCGGTTAAAGTGTTGGATAAAGAGGGGAACGGCAGTCAAGCCAGTGTCCTTTCAGGGTTGGAATGGGCAATTGAGCATGATATTGATATCATCAACCTCAGTCTTACAAGCCCCCAGGGTTCCTATGCCCTGAAAACGATGATGGATCATGTATATAATAAAGGTATCTTGATTGTCGCTGCATCAGGTAACGGAACCCAACATACAGAGGGAATCGATAATGTCCAATATCCAGCAAGGTATGGATCAGTCATCGCAGTAGGATCGATTAATAAAGAAAAAAAGCTATCCGAATTTACTAGATATGGTCCAACCTTAGAGTTATCAGCACCTGGACATGAAATCTTAAGTTCTTTCATTGGGGGAGAATATGCAGTCAGCAGCGGTACTTCGATGGCAGCACCGCATGTGGCAGGTGCACTGGCTTTATATATGGAAAAATACCCATTAAAAACGAATAAAGAAATCCGTAAGCTCATCCAATTTTATACCGAAGATTTAGGAAAAAAAGGTAAAGATGATTTATTTGGCTATGGATCAGTCCAAGCACCTTATTTAAATAAACCTAAAAGTATATCAGGATTAATTGGACAATCTGAATCCGTCGATCTTTCAAAAGGGAAAATTGAATTGAAGTGGAAGGCCTCCAATTATCCAATAGAGTTAACGAAATATAATTTGTATCGAAATGGAGAACTGATAAAAACGATTCCTGGAAATGTAACAACTTACGAAGAACAAATAGGATACGGGGAATATACGTATTCAATGAAAGTAGTAGATCCGATCGGGCAGATGTCAAAGAGTCAGAGCGTAACTGTAAATTTAAAATCGGATTTCAAAGGTTTTCTTGATGTGAGAAGTGGAGATTGGTTCGGAGATGCTGTCTTCTTTTTGAAGGAACAAAACCTTGTTAACGGATATACCGACGGAACTTTCAAACCTGAAAATGATATAACCAGAGGTGAAATGGCTACAATCATTGCCCGTGTATTAGGATTGGATACAAATCAACAGGATACGGTTTTTGAAGATGTGAAAAAAAGCTACTTTGCCTCAGGAGCCATTCAATCGTTATATGAGGAACAAATCATATCAGGATTTCCTGATGGAACTTTCAAACCTATAACGGCGATTCGCAGGGGAGATGCTGCAATCATGATCGCCAAATCTTTTGAATTTACACCGCCTGATTCCTATCAGTCATTCCCTGACTTATCAGATTCGTATTACGGCTTAAAAGCTATCCAAACACTTTATGCTAAAGGGATCATTAATGGGTATCCAGAGGGAACGATCCGACCAAACAAATTCATTACCAGAGCTGAAATGGCAACATTAATAGAAAGAGCGATAAAAAACAAATAATAAAAAGAAGGCTGATCTTTTTTATGAGAATCAGCCTTCTTTCTGTTTAATAATGTTTAATTTGTCATTGCACGATATAAGAATATCGAGAATTCTGCACGGCTTGCTTTTTCTTCGGCTTTGAACGTTTGGTCTGAGTATCCATTTGCGATGTTATTACTTGTTACATTTTGAATTTCATCAAATGCCCAATAAGATGGGGCAACATCTTTGAAATTGATGTTTGAACCATTCTTTTCAAGGTTAAAGACTCTGGTAAATAATGCAGCAACTTCACTACGCTTAATTGAATCTTCAGGTCTGAATTCCTTGTTTTGATAACCTTCAAAATATCCAGCTTTCATCACTGCGTTGATTTCTTCTTTTGCCCAGTGGTTGTTTGGAACATCGGGAGCAATTGGCGATCCGTTTTCAATTGTGAGATCGAATGCTTTTGCCAGCATAGCTGCTACTTCTGAACGTTTGATCGTATTTTCTGGTTTGAATAAGCTTTGATCATACCCGGTAATGATGTCCTTTTTGGATAAATAAGTGATTTGATCATATCCCCAGTAAGAACTCTTTACATCATGGTATTGGCCTTTTGGTAAAGTTGGTAATACAGTAGCCTTCGGTTGTTTTTCTTTAAAAACTCGTCTAGCACCGGTATATTTCGGACCCCAATAATAAGGATCATTTATAGAAGTCTTTTGAACCCCTTTTGAAGCGGCATGGACAAAATATCCATTTCCTACATAAATACCTGAATGTGAAATACCAGCTTTATATGTATTTGAGAAATAAACGATATCTCCAGGCTGTAGATTCGATTTTGAAACTGCTGTACCTACTGTAGCTTGCTCTGCAGATGTCCTTGGTAAGTTCACCCCGACTTTATTGAATACATAAGTCATTAACCCTGAACAATCAAATCCACTTGGTGTGGTTCCTCCCCATTTGTAAGGAACTCCTATGTACTGCTTCGCGATATTGCCAACCTGCTCCCCTTTAGAACTAGCGAACGCATTCGGTGTCATCATCCACGTTACTGATAGGACCACCGTAAACATTGCTATAAGTATTTTTTTAAACACTTAAGTCCCTCCCCTAAAAGCTCTATTATCCTATTATTCGATTTCTTTTTACAAAATTCAGTTTATCATACAAAATTATCTAATTAGTTTACATTTATATAACAAAATGTTACAAAATAACCTAAAATTGAATAAGGATAAAATTGTAATAATTATAGGTATAAAGAATCTTTGTAGGGATAAGTCCAATTAATCATTAAAGTTTTTTGAGAATTGGTCGAAATAAAGTATGTAATCGACAAATTTCATAAATTTTGGCTAATAATTTCAATAATTTAGTATAATAATTGGAATACTTTACAAATTTAACTTGAAATCCATCGATTTTAATGTAAAATTATGCATAGTAACCAAATGAAACCATAAAATACTTAACTTTCTATTTTAGGAAAATAAATATTGACATGGAATATGTTGGTTACTATACTGAGTGATGTAAAACTAAAGTTTTAGGCTCATTGACATTGTTATTTACTAGTTTGCTGGGGTGGGGATTGTTGTATTTGTTACATAAAGTGACAAATTAGTAGATTGCTAAGATCTGCAACCATGATCTCAGAGGCTGGTTAAATAAATAAATTTTTTACATATTAAAGGGAGGAAATACAATTATGGCTTACCAACCAAAGTCTTACCGTAAGTTCATGGCCACTTCATTGTCAGCGGCTGTCGTAGCATCAGTAGCAGCACCAGTTGCTTCTCAAGCTGCAGAAAGCTTTACTGATGTACCAAGCGGTTCTTACTACGCAGATGCAGTAATGTACCTTACTTCTGAAGGTCATCTTAATGGATACGGAGACGGAACATTCAAACCAATGAATGACATCTCTCGTGCAGAAGCAGCAAAAGTACTTATGTCTGCAAAAGGTCTTGTTCCATCAGGAACTGAGAATTACTCAGATGTAAACTCTGGAAACTGGTTCTACGATGCAGTACGCGCAACTTCAAATGCTGGAATTTTTGAAGGATATGAAGGAAAGTTCAACCCTGAAGGAGAACTTACTCGTGAAGCGGCTGCTAAAATCATCGTTGAAGCTTATGGTCTTACTGGCGGTGGAGCAACTCCATTCAAAGACGTAAGCGGATGGTCTGAATCTTACATTGAAGTAGCTTACAACAACGGAATCATCAAAGGTGTAACTGATACTTCTTTTGATCCTAAAGCTAACGTAAAGCGTGCTGACTTCGCAGTAATGATCCACCGTGCGATCGAAGCAACAGCTGCTCCTGCAGTTACAAGCGTAAGTGCGATTAACGCTAAAGAGGTGGTTGTTAAGTTAAATAAAGCACTAGCGAGTGATACGACAGAAGCTGACTTACTAACTGCTTTTAGCTTAGAAGGTAAAACTGATAGTAAAGCAGTTCTTTCTACAGACAGAAAATCTGTAACTTATACTTTAGATAACACTGAAGTTTCTAATGCTACAGTAACAGTATTACCTCTAGAAACAGCTGAAAAAGATTCTAATGGTGATGCTATTAAAACTAATAAGTTTGTTTCGGTCATGACATATAAAGATACAGTTGCTCCAACAGTATCTGGAACTGACTATACTTATAATGCTGATGGAACTGCTAATGCAAAAGTTTCTTTCACTGAAGATATTTCTACAGCGGGTACAGTATCAATTAATGGTGTAGAAACAACTCCAACTGTTGGAGCTGACTCAATTACACTTTCTAATTTGGAAGTCGGAAAGAGTTACACTGTAGATATTGTAGGAGCTTACGATACAGCAACTGCGCCTAATAAAGCTGAACATCTTACTTTATCGTTTACTGTACCATCTGAGACTGTAGATTCTGATGTTCCGACTGTTACTACTTCAGTAAATGGTAACAAACTATCGCTAACTTTCTCTGAAGAAGTTACTAAAGGAATTGTAACTATTGGTGGGGTAAAAGTTGACACTAATGATCTTACAACTACTGACAATAAAACATTTACTGTAGATGTTCAAAAAGCAAATAGCGGATCTTACTTTAGTTCAAACACAAAGTTCTTTACATCTGAAGTAGTTGTTAAAGATTTCGCTGACAAAGCAAAAACTCCTAACACAATGAAAGAAGTAAAGTTCAATGCAACATTTACAGCTGATACTACTGCTGCTTCTTTATCGAGTGCTTCAGCAAAAGCAGATGGCACAATTATTTTAGAATTTAATGAAGAAGTATTGCCGAATACTGTAAATTCATTAACTGTTAAAACAATTGATGGGATTCAACAAACATCTAAATCATTTGCAGTTGCAACTTCAAATCATGTAATCATTGATGGAAAGCCAGTTAAAAATAAGTTGGAATTAGTATTAGCTGATTCAACTAGTTTCGAAACAGGTAAGAACTATAACCTAGACGTTGCTGCTCAAGCAATATCTGACAACTATGACAATAAAAACTCAAAAGAAGTAAACTTTACAGTAGTTAGACCTGTTGCTGATGGTGCTAAACCAGGAGCAGTTGTTACAACTACGATATCTGAAGATAATAATGTGATTGATATTACGTTTGCTGGTACACATAAAGATGGAATGAGTAACTCTGCATTAAATACTTCTAACTATACCATCGGTGGTAAAGTTCTTCCATCTAATACTGATATCAAGTTCCTGAATGACAGAAACCATGTACAAATTACTTTGCCTGAATCTTTTGTTACAGTTAATGGAGATTACACTTTTAAAGCTTCGAACTTAACTGACCAGTTTGGAAATACACTTGCAAAAGATGAAAATACTGCTCAATTAACATTGGATGAAAACGTAGCTCCAACAGTGAAGTCTTCTCTGACTGTAAATGGAAGTAATGAACTAGTTGTAGACTTCTCAGAAGCAATTAAATCTGTTGACTTAGATAGTGATGGCAACTTCTTTGAAGGAATTACTGTAAAAGTTAACGGTAAAGATGCTGGTTCAAGTTATGCAGTTGATGCTAATGGTGATTTGAAAGTTACTTTAACAGATGCAATCAATCTTTCAGATAGTGTGACAGTTGAATTTAAAGATGCTGAATTAACTGATAACATGAATAACCAATTGAAAGATGGAGTATCTAGCAAATAATTAAATTAAAAGCTAATCTGGTAACTTATCAGATTAGCTTTTATTGGTTAAATAGAAAAAATATGAATTTAAACAGTTTGCTATGTTCACTTCAAAATATATCAAAAAGAACCTGAGTTTGGAGGTTATATTTCCACTCAGGTTCTTATTTTATCTCATTCTATACTCTTCATTCATCGATCGTACTAGAAAGACTGCAAACTGTTCTCTAGTCACGTTTTGTAGTGGTCCAAAGGTGGTTGCTGTCATTCCGTCAGTTATACCAGCGTGATACAGTCGGTTGATGGCATCAGAGTACCATTTTCCATCAGGTACGTCAGTGAACGGATGTTTTGATGATGTATCTGGAAACTCATAAAGTCTTTGCAAGACGACAGCCATTTCCCGGCGTGTCAGGGTAGCATTCGGATTGAACTCTGTTTCAGAAACTCCATTGAACAAACCTTCATCAACTGCAGCAGCAATGTCTTTATAATATTGATAATCCTCAGGTACATCAGTGAATCCAGGATCCGGTCTATTTTCTAGAGAGACGTGGTTTGCCCGATTAAGCAGCAATACAGCTTGCCAACGGGTCAATTCTTGTTCTAAACCGAACTTTCCATCTCCAATTCCTAAGAGGATACTCCGATCATATAAATAGTAGATTTCTTCTTCAGCATAATGCCCGATTGGTACGTCATTAAAATTGAACTTCAGATAACTTGATGCAACATATCCAGTGGTTCCATCTTTTCGTTTTATAGGATACCATACGAAATGATTCTTTCTATTCTTAACTTCTTCGTATATATATGCTCCTGTAATCTTTACCACTTCACCAGCGCTTAACTTTCCTTTAGAAGTACTATCGGTAGTGGGACCAGTTCTTACATTAACAGTAGATGTAGCTTTTGCTTCATAACCTTTTTGGAAATGATGTCGTGATTTAGTCAAAGGTAGATCAAAATCGTAGTTCATTGTTACAAATTCAATGTTATCGTCGCTATTACTATCGTATTCAAAATCGTCCCGTGTAAACGGTAAATTCTTTAATTCTACCAAATTGAAGTTTTCAATAATATTGAAAATTTTCTCCTGGTAAGCATTTGTGTTTTTCTCGCCCGTTGCCTGTACTATTGGACTGTTGACAGGTTTTGTACCGTTGTACGCCATAACAGCGAAATACCAGTGTTCAATGACATCACTTTCGCCACCATTTATGGTCGGTAAGTCGGCTCGTTCAAACATGTAATCTAGTATCTCTACACCAGATTGAATGTTGTAGAGTATATCGTTCTTCAATCGATCTTCATCATAGTTAGCTTTGTTTGTAATTTGCATGATGCCTATACCGTTGTCATCAGTGATAATGACTTCACCATTTTCATCAAAATGTTTCCAGTCTCCACTTTCACCCTCTGCAATTGCTTTAACGATTTCAGGTGGAATATTGTTAGCTAATGCTGTTTCTGTTAATAGACAATTCATAGTTTGATAATCCGGGTTGACACCTTGTACTGGTTCGTATTCACATTTAATAGGTATATCTTCTGCTGCCTTTACATTTACATTGGTGATTATAAACAAAGCGAAAACAATGGTAAATCCAGTTAATACTTTACTAAAATGTCTCAAGCGATACTCATCCCCCTAGTTAGTTTGAAAAATAAAACTTAATTTCCATATTATAACTTATAATTTGTATATTATCACATCCCTTGTAATCTCCCAACCTATTAGGTAAAGATAGGAAATTAGATGGAAAATTACAGATTTCTTTGTAAGGAGATAAAGTTATATTCCATTTCAGGGAGAACCATCATATAAATTTTACTTGTATTAGAACAAAAGTATGAAAAAAAGGACAAATATTGACAAAAAACCATGGTATAGTATCATTGTAATAGTACTAATTATCTGAAAAAGGCAAAACCAGTGAAAGCTGGTGACGCAAAGCTACGGGTCTAAGGCACTATATCGTGCTAGGATCGCCGGGTTACCAGTAAAAAATAATTTTACTGTATGCCTTGGCCTTGCATGTCTTTTTCATGCAAGGCTTTTTTATTTTTTAGGGGGGATTGGTTTGAAGGGAATATTTAATGGAGTGATGGCAGCCTTACTTCTGTTAGGGACAGTATTGGGTTATCCATTCTCAAAAGCTAATGCGATTGAAACGGAGCAAACATTATCAATCAACTCACAGTTGATAGATTGGGTACTGGATGATGGAAATTCAAACATCTATGCAATTACTGAGGAAGGTAATCTATTGGTTATTTCCAGAAACACATTCGAAATAACTAAGACGATCAACTTTGGAACTGGATTAAGTGATTTAGATTTAATTGGAGACACACTTTACGTAGCAATGCTGGATCAAAACAAGGTGGAAATGGTTAATCTTTCAACTTTTACAGTTGATGAAACACAAACAATCTCATTGACACAATCACCATACAGTATTGAGGTTATAGATGAGAAATTATATTATGCCTACGATCAACATAGTGAAATCCGAATTGTAGATCTGACAACTCAAGAAGAAACCGCATTAGATATTGGTGAAGATTCGTCATCTGACACGTTTTATAACCCCGATCTAGTAACTAATGAATCAGGAATCTTATATATAGCGGAATCAGGATCATCTGGTTCAAATATTTATAAAGTATCTTTAGATTCGAATACGATTATTTCGGAATCTACTTACGATACAGGTTATGGATTTCCTTCACCAGAGAGGAAATTGTTACTTGATAATAATGAAGCTTTTTATGCAGGAAAAAGTTTAGCACAAGATAATTTAGAAGTCATTAATGGTACATATAAACATGATTACCATGTAGAAACGGTATTAGATGTGACGGAACATTTTGTTCTGACTAATAATGCAATTTACGACCGAAACGAATATTTTAAGGTAGAAATGCTTCCTTTCGAGACAGAATATATACTTGTACCTTCGATGACAGAAGTTTATCTGTTTGATGCTGACAACATGAGTATACATAAAAAGAGTTATGCTTTACCTACATCTTTAACTGTTCAACAATACCCAGTTCAAAATCAGAAGGTAACACTGAATCAAGATCTTACTGATTGGGTTTTGGACGAAACTAACGAAAAAATTTATGCTATTTCAGAAGGTACCAATAAACTATTAACAATCGATGCAGCAACCTTAGAAGTTAAAAAAGAACAAACTGTAGGATCTTTTCCATCGGATATTGACCTAGTGGATGGAAAACTTTTCATTGCGGATTTCGGTAGTACATATATTACGGTTATCGATATAAGTACTGGTATTGAATCAAATATCTTAACCAAACAAAATCCATATCGAATTGCAACCGATGGCCAAACCTTATTTTATGTAATGGAAGATCAATGGACAGATGTCTATAAAATCAATATAGCTGATAATATTGAAACCGTAATTGCAGAAGGATTAGCTACAAACGAATATAGTTTTTTTGCGCCGGATATTGAATATGATAGTACAAAAAATACTCTTTACATTGGAGAATCTGATTCTTCAGGGTCTCATCTGTATGCATTGAACACAAATGATATCCTAGACGTTCGAAAAACAGATTATGATGATGGCTATGGTTTCAATGTGTCTATGCGTAATGTTGTACTAGATGGTGAACATATTTATTACGCACAACAAAAAATATCGGAAGCAGACCTTACGAATGAATTATGGAATTACAACGAAAATATTCTAAATGTATCTAGTAATTATATAATTTCTTCAACAGGTGTTTATTCGAAATTAACAAATTCTAAAGACGCTTCATTCCCTTATGAAATCTCACTTGCTTCAATCAATGCTGCTGAGAACGTATTCTTGTATGCTCCAGAGAACCAATCGATTTATAAGTTTAATAGCGTGCAAGATATTATCGATGGCAAGCCTGAAAATTTACAAGCTGTTATGAATACAGATGACAGTTTCCAACTAAGCTGGGATAACATGACTGCAGATTATTATCAGGTATCCTATAACACTGGAGAATCAACAGATGATCAGCTTCTAATCTCAAATGAAATAGTGGATAACCAACTTACTTTAAGTGAAGATGAATATAATAAATGGGCTGGACAAACCATTACGTTCTCTGTTCAATCTATTATTGGAACGTACACATCGGAGAAAACTACAGCAAGCTATACATTTGCTCCAGTAACACCGACTAATTTTACAGTCGTCAAGGATCTTGACAATAATTTATTGTTCGCCTGGGACGCGGTTACCACTGATTACTACAAGTTATTTTATAAAACTACTAGCATGAACGAGTTTCTACCTATAGATGATACTCAACTGACAGATCTTCAATTTACTTTTGCTGAAGCGGATCATCAGCAATTGGTCGGGGAGGCAGTAACATTTGGCCTTCAGGCATATGCTGGAGAAAAGACTTCGGAAATGGCGACATTTGATTTTTCAATTGAAGAACCTCTTATCGAGGAACCAGCTGAAGAAGAACCTCCTCCACCAACAGATGGAGAAACTGTCGGTGATACTGAAACTCCAAGAGAGGACAATACAACACCTGATAGTGGAGAAGATACTACAAGCGATGAGGAAGCTTCCAATAATGATTCCGTGAATGAGCCTTCCGATTTGTTTGATTTAGACAACGCGAAAATTGTCAGACGCATCACGACGTATCAACGTCTCTATGAATATAAAGAGAATGTAGAAGACATAGCATTGAACCTTCATGAAAGCTTGATCAAAGAAATGAATGAGACAGGCGATGAAGATTTCTATATCGAGACACAATTAGGATCATTTAAGCTTCCGATCAATACGATTGATGCTTATACAGATGATGAAAATTCTTATATCCAGGTAAGTATCAAAAAAGTGGCTGAAGAGATCACACAGAACCTGGAGGAAATTGCGAAAGATCATTTCTTTGAATTGATCAGTCAGCCTATTGATTTTTCCTTACAAATCGTTGAAAATGGAACCTCCACAACTGTAACTTCATATGGTGATCAATTTGTCGAACGTAGAATTCCAATAAATAACCCGTCAGACCTGGATGATATGATGGTTGTGGTACTGGATCCTGTTAATAAAACTTATCAATCTGTACCAACCACGATTGAACAGGATGAAAACGGCCAGTATTGGGCGATCTTCCATCGAAATGGGAACAGCATCTATGCTCTTGTAAAAACATCTGAAAAACAATTTGAAGATGTGGGTGATCATTGGGCAAAAGGTGATATTGAAGACCTGGTTTCCAAAATGATCGTCAAAGGTGTGAATGATAAGGAGTTTGAACCAGAAAGGTCAGTCAACCGAGCTGAATTTGCAGCAATGATTACACGTTCTTTAGGGCTTCTTTCCAATAAGGACGGAAATCAAAATGTATTTTCGGATGTGGAAAGTTCGGAATGGTATAACGAGGCAATCTATGCAGCTCATGATTCCAGCTTAATCTACGGATATGAAGAAGGTACCTTCAAGCCATTGAATACATTAACTCGTGAAGAGATGATTACGATGGTAATCCGTGGTCTTGAGTTAGTAAACGGTGAACAGTCACCAGACTTAACGTTATTGTCATCATACAATGATGGAAGTGAAGTAGGCGAGTGGGCAAAAGAGAGACTTGCCATCGCAATTGATCAACAGATTGTCAACGGTAAAACTGCTGAGGTCCTCGCACCTAAAGATACGGTAACACGTGCAGAAGCAGCAACAGTGATAAACAGATTACTAACACAACTTCAATTCTATTAAATAATGAAAGACCTCCGTCAAAAATTGATGGAGGTCTTTTTCCATAAATCCCATATAATCGTTCCGGAAAACGGGAATATTTGTTAAAATGAATAGTGTAGAATACTTCATTTATTCCTAAGCTTTTTCAATAACTCTTCAGCTTTCTTACGCGCTCTTTTCGTTTCATCTACTAGAATACGATAATGTTGTTCCCCGTCTTTAGGCTGTTCTTCAACAATATCACCTTCTGCAATTTCTTCAGGAAAATATTTCAGAGGTACTTCTTTCTGAATGGATTCGTCTCCTTTTTTCAAAAGGATCGCCAATTCACCTTCAAACCGATCTATCGTATATCGATTCATGATTCAACACCTCTATAGTGTAATATATGGTCTCATTTCTTCTATGGTTGCAGGTCCGATATATTTCACATTATCCAATTCATCAATTGTTTGGAATGGACCATTGGTATTTCGATAATCAATGATGTTTTGCGCAATCGTTGGTCCGACGCCTTTGATCAATTGGAGCGTTTCAAAATCTGCAGTATTCACGTTGATCGGATATTGTGGCTCTGGTTCCGGCTCAGGATCAGGTTCTGGATCCGTAATTGAACTGCAGTTATCTTCACCATTATATGGAGAAGCATCGACTCCGTAAGAAACCCCATTTGTTGTAACGGTAATTGTCCCAGATTGACAAGTGGAATACAATTCAGCACCTGCGTCCCATAAACGATGCACTACATCAGGGTATGGATGACCATAGCTGTTTTCTCCGTATGAAAGGATACCTATTTCGGGATTCACCTCAGATATGAAAGCGTCTGATGTAGAAGTAGATGAACCATGATGGCCAACCTTCAGAATCTCTGCTTCAACATCGTAATTATTAACCATATTGAACTCATTATCCACTGATGCGTCACCTGTCAATAAAAAGTCGATATCACCATGTGACACTTTCAATACAATAGAAGATTCATTATTGTCACCGCTTGTATTCAAACCATTCAGTACCTGGATATCCAGAACATCATCAAAGGTAAGCGTGCTGCCTTCTACTGCTTCTTCAAAAGGGATATTCTTTTGATTAATTAGATCCAAATACTCCAGATACGTTTCTGAAGTATGGGCCTTTCCGCTGTCTAACACTCTCTCAACATTGACTTGTTCCAATACATCAATCAATCCACCAATATGGTCTGCATCTGGATGTGTGGCCACCAATAAGTCAACGGTGTTTATACCAGCCTGGGCTAAGTAATCGACAACTTTTTGCCCAGCTGATTTACGACCGCCATCAACCAATATCGTTTTGCCGGATGGAGATACCATCAACGTGCTGTCTCCTTGGCCGACATCAATGAAATGGACAGATAGATCATCCATCGGCTTGAATCTGTCATCCAATGCACGGGCGAAAGCAACAGAGAATTCTGCTCTCGTAATATTATTTAGCGGCTTGAATGTACTATCTGCATAACCATTGACGATATTATTGGCGTCAAGAGCTAATATGTATTCTTTAGCCCATTTCGCTTGATCTAAATCTGTAAAAGTAGAAGCTTTACTACCGCTCAAATCAAAAGCAAGTGCAATGATCTTTGCGGTTGCAGCTCTATTGATTTTATCCTTTGGCTTAAATGTGTTGTCTGGAAAACCGTTGAATAATCCATGCTCAGTTGCAACTGCTATCGCTTCATAATAAAAACTATCCTTGCTGACATCCGAATAACCTGGATCTTCTATAGTCGTATCCAAAGGATAGAATTCTCTCACTAACATTAAAGCTGCTTGTTCACGGGTTATTTGGTCACTTGGTCCAAACTTTCCGTTTCCATAACCATTGATGATCCCCCGGTCGTTCAAATAATAAATCTCGTCCTCTGCCCAGGATACTCCCCCCAGGTCTGTGAATGTTTCCGCAGCACTAACATTGCTATTTTGGAATGATAAAATCAATGCCAATGCCATGAAGATAGAGAATAATCTCTTCATTTTACCCCTCCTAAAAAGTCATTAATTAATATTATAGTATAATTTACCAGGATTTTGGTTGAAATTAGAAAATTAAGTTTTTATTTGGGATGAAAATAAGAGGTAAACCAAATTTGTTGACTATTAAAAACGCATAAAGGCGAACAAGAGCTAGAGCCATTACATAATACACACATCTAATTAAACGGTAATACGATTAATGGTCCTCATAGATACAATGATATTTTGTTAGAATGCTAAAAAAATAAAGTGAACGAAAGGAGAAAGTATGGATAATAAAATTGTGAGAGTGTTAGTAGGTGTTTTATGTTTAATTTTTATGTGGAACCAGTTTGATTATGTTCAAGCAGGTAATTCCTCGCAATCAGTGGGTACATATACACATACTAATCTCAATTTTACAGTTGAAGATGTCGATATTTCCCGAGAAAAGGCGATAGAAATCGTAAAACAGACGTTTCCTATTCCAGCTGATTTTGTACAAGAGAGTATAAGGCTTCACAAAGGATGGAGTGGGACGGAAAAGCTTTGGCGGATTTCCTGGATTACACAAGTCCCCAAGTTACAAACCATCGAAGTAGGTGTCAATGCTCTTGATGGATCGATCATGGAAGTCAGAATTTACATAGAACCCAATAACAAGTGGTTCTCGAATAGACCTGGTATTACTGTTAAAGATGCAGTAGATATTGCTGAAAAATACATTGAAAACCACTATCCAGATATAGGAACATTGATTTTGAAAACAAAGGATTTATCACATCCAGGTCGATTTGATCTTCAATTTATTCAAATGGTAAAGGGTGTTCCGTTTCCTGAAAACGAGATGACTTTTCAAATCGGTAAAAATGGAGAAATTGAATCCCATCACTTCCGTATGAGGAATCGACTGCATTTTAAACCATTAACCGATATACTTCCCTATAACGTGGTTAAAGAAAAGATTAAAAAAGAAGCTGATTTAGAACTAAGTTATCTCGATTTACCTCAAGCCCAAGACACCTTCCTTGCATACCTCCCCAAGAATAACAATGATACACAGCTTATTCCCTTATTTTTAATAGATGCCAACAGCGGCGAATGGGTTGATCATTCTGGGCAACCTCTCAAGAAAAATATGTTTCTAGATGAGCCTGTTTTTTCAGAGTTTCAACCCAAAAAGAAACCTGACATGTTATTAAACCAGAGACAAGCATATCAATTGGTGAAAAATCAATTCTCTATTTCTGAGAATGTAGTGATCACTTATAGGCACTATGATGAAGAGAAAGCTGTTTGGGAATTTCACCTTGGTTATGTAGAAGGACCGAAAAAGGTAATGCATGCGGTTGTTGATGCAATAAATGGGGAAGTGATCCGTTTTTCTAGAAAAAAATTTAATGTTGAAGATGACATTAAAATAAATCTTACTAAAGAGGAAGCCATGGAGAAGGCGATAGATTTTGTGGAATTGAAACTTCCGGTTAAAGCAGCAGGTCTTTATCCGAGGGTTACAAATGAATCCTTTGCTGATGAGGGAACACAGGCGCGAGCATATGATATTCATTTTGTTAGAAAACATAACGGTATACGGGTTGCAAATCAAGGGGTTGATATACAGGTTTCTGCACTCAATGGTGAAATAACAGAATATACATTGGCCTGGAAGGATATTGATTTTCCTTCTGTTGGGAAAATAATAAGTACAACAAAAGCAAAAGAACTTCATAATAAAGAGAGAAGCGTTGAACTCATTTATATGGTTCCAGTTCCTGACCATCCAAGTGAACGTAAAAAATTAATCGGTAAAAAGAAAGAAGCTATTCCTGTCTATAAGGTAAAGAGTCATGATGGGGTGTTCTTGGATGCCCGAATTGGGAAGTGGAGAGACCGTATTACAGGTGAAATTATACAAAAGCGGATAACCGATTTAGATGGTCATTGGGCTGAAAAAGAAATAAACAAGCTAGTCCACAATGGATTCATTGAGGTGGAGCAAAACCGATTCCACCCTGATGAGGCCATTACAGGATTAGAATTGACTAATCTATTAGAGCAGGCCATTGAAGCTGGTGGAGGCAATCGAAAGTTACCATACGGATTAAACCAATTTAAAAAAGAAGTTTCTAGAGAAGATTTTGCATTACGACTGGTACAAGTGTTGGATCTTGATCAGTTTTCAGAAGAGGAAAAAGTGGTTGTTTCAAATTTTTTGGATGAGGATAAAATTATTCATAAGAAAGAGGTAGGGCTAATTCAAAAGATGGGAATTATGCAAGGCTCTCATAATAAATTCAGGCCAAAGGATAGCTTGACAAAAGCTGAAGCAGCAGTGGTTATTTCAAGACTCTTCAAAGAGAATAAATTTAGTTAAGAATTTAGTAATTTGATAAATAACTAAGAGATCCCCCTTTATGGACTCCAGTAGTCCAAAAGAACCGAAATCCATAAAAATCAAATCAAATTTTATCAAATTTGGTAGAATAATGTTAGGAACACAAAATATAGGGGGAGTTTCTTAATGAAAGAAATATGGAAATGGACAGCAGCACTAATTTTGGTAATCGGATTATTGGCTGGTTGTGGTACAACAGAAAATGCAGAAAACAATGGGGAAGATACAGAACAATCTGAAGATGAAACAACTGGAACTTCTGACGAATCCTCAGAATCCGATACAGAATCAACATCAGAATCAGAAGGAAATGAAGACGACCAAGAAGTTGTCGAACAGACAGGCGAAGGTACATATAACGGTCTAGCAGATAACCATACGATCGAAGTCATGCTGGAAGATGGCCCACAAGCCTATCAAATTACTGATGAAGTAAAAGGTCAAGTGGAAAATTTAGAGCCAGATACAGAAGTGCATTTCACATTCATCGATAAAGATGGTGCTCTGACGATCACAGACATTAAAGAAAAATAAAAATCTTGATTTTAATAATCTTTCCTTAAAACAAGGGAAGATTATTTTTTTTGCATTTAAAGAAAGTATAAATACTTTCTTTAATATAAGGGCAACTAAGGCACAGCCTGCGTTAAGCTTGGCTGTGCCAAGTTTTCTTTATAATATTTTGTGGAAAAATCAGGTTCCGTGAGTGTGTGTTTTCAGTTACAATAGTGTTAATTGTTTATAAAGAAGTTATGGGGGTAACACTAAATGCGGGATTTAAATTTAAGAGAGCTTACATATAAGGCTAGTCGTTTCATAATGTATTTCATTTTCTTTATGCTAATTTCATTTAAGGTATATCTTTTTTGTAAGTTTACCGAGACTACTTATCTACCAAATAATCTAGGTTATTTTAAAGAAGCTTTTTTATTTCTTATTCAGGAAGGATCATTTGAAAAGTTTTATGGTGGATTGTTCATGGTTAGTACCGGATCTATTTTATTGCTGACATTCTGGACATTTTTATTAACCAAACGAGGACAGTTGATTGCTCTATTTTTCATAGATCTTTTTGTAACTTTCATTACTATTTCAGATCTTGTCTATTATCGTTATTTTCATGATTTGATTGCCGTTCAGGTTTTGTTCCAGATCAACCAGGTTGGTGCTATTTCTGGTAGTATCACAGATTTATTCGAACGTCGCGATATTCTATTTATATTAGACTTCATTCTATTGGTTCCGGCACTCATTTTCATTTGGCTCAAGACGAATAAGGAAAAGCTATCATGGAGTTGGATGCGTGCAGCTACCACTATTATTGTTTTTATCATAGGATTAGTGTTTGTGATGGCTCCAATTCAGAATTATATTCAAAAGTACAGTGTGGCATTGTTCAACCAGAATTGGTATAACGTTTCAATTTATCAACAAACTGGACTGTTAGGATTTCATGCTTATGATTCATACCGTTATATTGATGAAAACTTAATCAACAAAAAACAGGTATCGGCAGCAGATCGTAAACAAATCAAGGAATGGTTCAATGAACATAACCAAAAACTTCAGCAACCTACTGAATTTAAAGGTATTGCAGAAGGTAAGAATGTCATCGTAGTTCAATTGGAGGCTTATCAAAATTTCTTCATTAATAAGAAAATCAATGGTAAAGAAATTACTCCAAACATCAATAAGTTGATTGGCGAAACGATGTATTTCGATAATTTCTATCGCCAAACAGCTCTCGGTAGGACCTCAGATGCAGAGTTCCTTGCAAATGCAGCCCTCCATCCGACCGCTTCTGGATCGGTGTATGTGCGCTATGCTGGAAATGAATTTGATGCACTTCCTAACATTCTTAAAGAAGAAGGTTATGAAACTGCTGCATTCCATGCATATGAAAAAGGATTCTGGAACCGGAATGTCATGTACAATACGATTGGGTTTGATCACTTTTTTGGCAAAGGTGATTTTGAACCCGGGGAGATCGCTGGTTGGACTCTTGGAGACCGTCCATTCCTTCAGCAGACTGTAGACCAGATGTTGACTTTTGAAAAACCTTTCTATGCATTTGCGGTTGCTTTGACGAGTCACCACCCTTACACTCTACAAGGGGAACATAAGGTATTGGATGTCGGCAAGTATGAAGGTTCGATCATGGGCGATTACATCCATTCTGTCCATTATGTTGACAAAGCTGTTGGTGAGATGGTTGAAAGACTGAAGAAGGAAGGACTTTGGGATGAATCCATCTTCATGATGTATGGAGATCATGATGCTGGTATCAATGAAAAAGAACAGCTTACAGAGATCGCCGGGTTAGAACCTACGGAATTCAATAAAGAAGCAGAGTTCAGAAAAATTCCGCTGATTGTCCATTTGCCTGATGGAAAGGGCAAGGGTGTCTACCATAAATCAAGCGGACAGATTGATATTGCCCCATCCATTTTACATGCATTAGGTATTGATAAATCTGAGTTATATATGATGGGAGATAATCTATTTACAAAAGAAAATCATTTAACAGTGTTCCGAAACGGATCATTCATAAATGGTGAAGTGCTCTACTTGGTTTCTGGTGATGGAATCTTTGAGAATGGAAAATGTTTTGATACAGAATCCGGGGAATTGACGAGTGTAAATGCTTGTAAAGCTGGTTTTGAAGAAGCGAAAAAACGACTTTCTACCTCTGACACCGTGATCAATGGAAATCTTATTGAACAATTTAGAAAAGACAGCGAATAATAAAGAAAAGAGGTTGACTATTAAGTAAGGACACTTATTAGTCAACCTTTTTGTATAGTTTAATTACTTGTTGTCATGCTTCTATAGAGAAATGCAGCGAATTCACTACGTTTTACAGGTTGATCGGGACCGAATTTTGTCTCGCTGATACCATTGGTTATATTGTGTGCTGCCAAAGTTGTGATTGCCTCGCTTGCCCAGTGACCTTTGGGGACATCTGTAAAGGAATGTTCGGTTGAACCTTGTAGATTAAACGCATCAACAATCATCACAGCCATCTCAGCACGTGTCATCGATTGCGCCGGCTTGAAAGTTCCATCTGGATATCCTTTAATGATGTTGTTATGGACAAGCTGTGCGGTATTGATCATCAAAGGATCATCTATTGGTATATCCTTAAAGTATATCAATTCTGCAGGTGTTGAATATATGTGGTTTCTTGTCAACATCAGGACCACTTGACTTCGTTTCACTGGGTCGTGATATCCATATCTACCGTCCGTATAGCCCCATATTACTCCTTTAGTGGTCATATACTGGATTGCTTCGTAAGCCCAATCATTTTCTTTAACATCTTTATATTCTTGTTCACCTCTGACAAACATTCGGCTCCAAAAATCATTCGCGATTGCATAATATCCGTCCATGTTCGGATGGATATTAGCTGGATTCGGAACGAATTTTGTCGGGTCTGCCTCAAAGGATTCTGCAGTAGAAACGTAAGTGCTGTGGGTAGCTGCAGCAACCTCATGGATCACGGCATTTAGCTGATTTAAAGCAGCTTTTACTTTTTCTTGTTCTGTATTAGGTAAATGGGGGAATGCGTTATAATAACCCATTACATAGATTGAAGCCTCAGGATTCATGGTTCTGATCTGAGCTATGATGGTGCCGAGATTTTGCCCGACGCCCACCAATGCTTCTGCTATTTCTTCTTCTTTAAAACTCACTGTTCCAGTAGATTTATCTATTTCTACATATGAAAGCACATCATTAGCCCCTACACTTATGGTTATAATATCTGCATTTTGAATAGAGGGTTGGATAAGGATGTTTGAACCTTCTTTAAGAGGGACATTATCTTGAATGTCCTTTAATACATCATCTGTTTTATAGCCGGGCTTAGCAAAATTATTGGGGAGATCACCCAACAAATTGATTTGCTTAAGTTGGGCAGCCAATAAACCGAAATAACCCATTATCGGAGTGGGCTCGTTTTGGTGGTCTATCCCGAATGCAACAGAATCTCCTAAACTAACATAGTTTAAAGCATTATTTTCCTCAGCTGAAATTGGAATCTGTGGGCTGAACAATAGAATGATAAAAATTGCGATCGTTAATTGCTTTAAGCACCTTTGGACACTTTTCAATTTCATCTTCCTTCCCCATTCATTTAATATTCAATTATATAAATTCTATATAGGGGCCAAATATACCTTTACCGAATAGGATTATTTATCTATAAAAATAGATAGTTATCCCAAAAAACATTTTTGAGTGTGACTTTAGAATTAAATAACGGAAAATGTCGAATTTTCAAGAGAAACAATAGATGGTAAAATTATATTCTGATAGAATAAAATAGAAGTTAAAGATTATTTTTACATTTTTAAGGGGGAAATACATATGGATAACAAAACTCTTAAGCGGTTATCGGTAATAACCTTATCGACAGCAGCAGCAGTGTCATTTACAGGCGAAGATACTGTATTTGCTGATCAATCAGATGAATCGGTATTTTCAGATGTGGACAAGTCAGATTACTACTATGAAGCAGTCTACGCATTAGTAGATATGGGTGTGCTGACTGGATATGACGATGGTACATTCCGTCCAAAAAATGATATTACTCGTGCAGAAGCAGCTAACATGTTTGCTAAATCTTTAGGATTGGATATGGAAAATGCAACAAACCCTGGCTTTACAGATGTAAAAGAAGGTAAGTGGTATTATGGGGCAGTCTCTGCATTGGCAAATGCTAAAATTTTAAATGGTTATGAGGATGGTACATTTAAACCGGAACAAACCATCACACGTGCAGAGATGGCTAAAATGATAGCTGTTTCTTATAACCTTGTTGACATGGAGGGGGAATTAGATAAGTTTGAAGATGTAGAAGATGGCGACTGGTTCAAGGATTACGTAGAAATCTTAGCAGAAAATGAAGTTACTCAAGGACAAACAGCAACGGAATTTGCGCCTGGTGAAAACGTAACACGTGGTCAAGCTGCTACTTTCCTTTATCGCAGCGAGCAACTGATTTCTAGTTTATTGTTGGATAATGAATACGCAGTGGCTATGAATGGTGAAGCTAGTGTAAGTGAACGATTCACTGGTAATGGTTCTTTTACTAATGTTGCAGATAAAAAGGCTGAATTCTATATCGATCCATTACAAATTGAAGGTATAGGTGAAATCAAACTTTCTGAAATTGATAGTATTTCATATGCTTCAAAAAAAGAAGATGAAACAAAGGCGTTGGATTTTGCGTTGGAAATCTACACAGTTGGTGATAAGCATGGATGGTATGAAGAACGTTTATCATCAGAACCAATGTATGCGAATGAATATAATGCGAATGAAGGTCAATGGAATACCTGGAATACGGATACTGGCGAGAACCAATTAGTATTTTATGACAGCAACCATGGACCTGCAGGATTTAATAATGGACCAACTCTTCAAGACCTTGAATCCAAACCTATTGATTGGAGCAACTACGGTGGTGAACCTGGGGCTATCAATTATGCTTCTCAAACAGTGAAATACTTCAAATTACAGACTGGAAGTGGATGGACTGACTTTAAAGGGTATGTAGACCGTCTTGTTATTACATTGAAAAATGGTGCTGTCTTTGAAATCGACATGGAGCCAAGCCATGCGCCATCAGGTGTAACAGCTCAAGATCATGATGATGAAGGCACAGGAGTAAACGGACTGGATTTTACAGTGAATTGGACAGCCAGCGCTTGGACTGAAGCTGATCATCAGGAAATCTACATCCTGCCTGAAAACACAACATTCGACCTTGAGCAACAAACTGCTGTTGCTGAGATTGAGGATTCGACTACAGAAACATGGACTGGTACAGAAGATCTAACAAAGGATAGCATCGGTGCTAGTTTAGGTTCCGTAGATTATGATGTATATGTTGTATCGTATAATGAGGATGGTAGTGAATATTATGTTAGTGAGGTAGTGACATTCACTCCAGAATCAGACTGAAGAATGAAAAAGACGATGATTCACAGAATCATCGTCTTTTCAAAAGGAAAGAAACGGTTTCAGGCGAGACCTAAGTTCATATCCGTAAAGAGGTCTCCATTATTCCAACCAAGTTTTACCTATGAAACTATCATACCATTATTTTCATAGTAATAATTCATTTTATAAAAAATTTTTATATTTTTTTACAGTTATAAGAAAATTTGCATGATGTCGAAGGAGAGAATTATGAAAAAAAGAGTCAGTATAACCTTAGATGAGGAGTTAAATAAGAAAATCACAGATAAAGCAGAGGAAACCGGGATCAGTAAAAGTGTCTTTATAGGATTTGCAGCTTCCTATTTACTTCACCAGATGGAAAATATCGAAAAGACGATGCCCGAATCAAATGCCGTCTATCAATTGATTAAGCAAAACATTGATTTTGAATAAGGGGAAAGGCGATTATATAAAAAGGGCTGTTCAATGCTAGATTTTCTTTTGCATTGGACAGCCTCACTTTATTTTCTTTACTTATTTTGAGGGGGATATGCTTTCCATTTCGATAAATCATATTCCTCTTTAAGAACTAACGATTTTGGAAATATGAACGTCCATGGTTTACTAGTGTTTGCTTTCACTTCTAAATTGTCCAGTTCAAAACCACCTTTAGCAATCGTTTCCCCATCTGCATCTTCAACGATCAACGGTAATTTTTCAAGCTGAATGTTCTTTTCAGAGCCATTTCTGATCAATATCGTTATATGGAGATCTCCATTATTCTTCTTACTCGCTTGTATACCTAAAAAGTTTATCTCACCTGGTTTAGGAGGATTCATATTCTGCATGATTTCTTCTAATTTATTTTTGTTATCTTCAGAAAGACTTTGCTCCCAACTTTTTTCAAGATCGAGTTGGTGTGGTTTGGTTTGTTTTATTTCGAATGCCAGCTTCCATCCTTCCCGAGGTAAATGATCGACGTATAAGTCTTTGGAATTAAAAATGAAGTTCCAAGGGCGGCTGCTATTAGGCGGTAATTCACCAAACTCTTGAAAAGAGAAGCGTTTCCTGCCGAGCATCTCTCCTGATTCAGCCATTAATAATAAGGTAGAATCTTGTAATTGGATGGGCTTTGGTATACTGTTTCTTACGAAGGCCGTTACGATGTGTTCATCCTTTGCTTCGTTCTTTATTATTTCAATTCCTGATAAAGAAATCTGATTCGGTTTTAAATTTTCACATTCGTTATTTAAAAACTGATACACATACTTTTTTTCTGAAGGTACTTCCCAGGAAGGGTGGAACGATAAAGGGGTTTCTACGGTTTCTTCATTTGATTCTATTTGTGTATGTTCTCCAATCAATTCTTTGGAAGAGATTGAGCTGTCTTTTCCTTGTTTCTTCTTTTTGAGTGAAAATAACATCTTGTTCCTCCTTAACGATTTTGATCAGTTTTCAAGTATGAACGTGCCATGATCGTGGCATGCTTACTGATTTTTTCTTCTATTTTTTGATAAGTGAATAGAAAGATTTCGTATCCTTCCTTTTCGTATAATCTCATTGGATCCTCTTGGCCGTAGCTTCGCAAACCGATACCTTCTTTTAATCGATTCATTTTTTCAAGATGTTCAACCCAGCTTTGATCGATGAATTGTAAAATAATCTGTCTGAATCTCTGTGCCCAATGGGGCTTTTCTTCAAAAATTCTTTCCAACAAATTCAAAGATTCTTCCATTTTTGGCAAAACAATTGCTTGGATATCCTTTACTTCCTCAATATGATCACTAGCAAGTTCGGATATCGTAATAGGAATCAAATGATCTAAGGCACTATTTAAACGATGAAGGTCCCAATCTTCAGGTATATCCGAGATACAGTGGTTTTCAATCGTTCGAATAATAGAATGCTCCATAACAGGTCTGATCAAATCAATAAAATCCTTTTCACTCAGGAGCCATTGGTTGCGCAATTGCTTAAATATCACAGTACGTTGCTCATTTACGATGTCATCCAGTTTCAAATTATAATCTCTTATCGAATGATTGCTGCTTTCACATATCCTTTGAGTACGTGCTACAAAATCGTGAATATCTTTATTGAGTATTTTTCCATTTGAAGTTGTTTTGAGCTTAGGTCTGCGTTTTTCAATTTCATCCATTGCAAACCTACGGAACATGTCATCTTCGATCGAAATGAAGAATTGGGAAGAGCCAGGATCACCTTGACGGCCGGATCTTCCTTTAAGTTGATTGTCGATTCGTCGACTCTCGTGGCGCTCAGTACCGATGACTCGAAGTCCGCCCAATTCTGCGACTCCTTCACCTAAAATGATGTCAGTTCCTCTTCCTGCCATATTCGTAGCGATGGTAATTTGCCCTTTTTGACCAGCCATGGATATAAGCTGGACTTCCCGTTCAACACTTTTTGCATTTAGAATTTCGTACGGGAGATCGAACTCATCCAAATATTTGGCCGCTTTCTCCGATTGCTCGATAGAAGTCGTTCCAATCAATACCGGCTGACCTTTACTATTACAGGATTTCACATCTGCAGCCATAGCACGATATTTTTGATCAGCCGTTTCAAAGACAAGGTCATCCATATCGACACGAATTTTCGGCTTGTTGGTAGGGACAGTGATAACATCCATTCCATATGTTTGTTCAAATTCTTTTTTCTCTGTTTTTGCTGTACCAGTCATACCTGATAACGTTGGATACATACGGAAGTAGTTTTGCACCGTAATCGTTGCTTGGGTCTTGTTTTCTTCAGTTATCTCAAGACCTTCCTTAGCTTCAATTGCTTGATGCAAGCCATCACTTAATGTACGACCCTCCATTATACGTCCTGTAAACTGATCGATAAGCTCGATCTTTCCCTCTCTGACAATGTAATCAACATCACGGCGGAACATGACACGTGCTCGTAAGCATTGGATTATGTAATGGTAAAGTGTCTGATGCTCCAGGTCATAAAGATTGTCGATACCAAAAGCTTTTTCAACCTTATTGATTCCATCATCAGTAAGATTTGTAGATTTCGTCTCTGGATCGTATGTAAAATCTATTTCTTCACTAAATTGTTTGACGACCATTGATGCTACATTGAAAAGTTCTGCACTTAGATTTGTTTTACCAGCAATGATCAGAGGTGTTTTCGCTTCATCGATCAATACACTGTCCACTTCATCTATGAGTGCAAAATGATAAGGGCGTTGAACTCGATCCTGTGGGTTATAAACCATGTTATCTCTTAAGAAATCGAAACCGAATTCATTTCCTACACCATATGTAATGTCTGCACTATAGGCAGCTTTCTTTTCAGCAGGAGTGATTTGAGGGACGTTCAATCCAACAGTAAGTCCAAGAAATTCATGTATTTTCCCAATGATTTCTTTGTCTCTATTGGCGAGGTATTCATTCACTGTAATGACATGAACTCCTTTGCCTTCTAAAGCTCTTAAATAACTTGGTAAAGAAGCAACGAGTGTTTTTCCTTCTCCAGTGGCCATTTCGGCAATGTTTCCATCAGTTAAAGCCAATCCTCCAATAAGTTGAACATCATAATGTCTTTGACCCAGCACACGTTTAGCTGCTTCACGGACCACAGCGAAAGCTTCTACCTGAATATCATATATAGTACTGCCGCTTTGTAATGAATACTTAAAATCAATGGTTTTAGCTTGCAGTTGTGCATCAGAAAGATTTTCAATGTCTGGTTCTATGTTGTTAATTTGATCTACTATTTTAAGATATTTTTTTAACGATCGATTATCAGAATCTACCATCTTTTTTATGTAAGTAAGCATAAACCTTTCTCTCCCTATTTCCTTGGTAAAACTAGTATATCATAGAAACTTCTACAAAATTAACCAACTATTGAGGGTTTGTCGAATATGAGGAAATAAATTTTAAAAATAACAAAAATTCCATGTAATAAATAGGGATAATTTGTAGAAATAGATAAAAAGTTGGTAGTATTTGCACGGACACTTTGATAATGTAATAGAATAGTAATTTATTAGGGGGTTGAAGTATGCAAGTGCATATGAAGAAGATTCTTTCTGCAGTCGTCTTGGTTTTGATGATGTCATTGGTTGTTATGCCTGGTGTAAAGGCAGCGGATGACATAACAGGACACTATGCTGAAAAAGAAATGAGAGCTTTAAATGAAAAGGGAATCATGAAGGGAGATAGTCCTGGGACCTTTTCACCTGAACGTGCTGTTACACGTGCAGAGTTTTCAGCATTTGTGAAAAGGGCTCTAGAACTGAACATTCCGATTGATCCAAGTACAGAATCTTTTAGTGATGTGGAGCCGGGAGATTGGTTTTATGACGCAGTAAACCAAACAGTAGCTGCAAAAATCATCACAGGGTATCCAGAGGGTGATTTTAGACCAAATCAAAAAATCACACGTGAAGAAATGGCAGTAATTATGTACCGTGCATTGCAATTCAAGGGTATAGAGATGGAAGAGATGTCTTTAGGTTTCAAAGATAAAGATACTATCCATAAGGATTTTGTTGATGAAGTTTCCAAGGTTGCATCGGTCAAACTGATTGAAGGTTATCCAGATAATACATACAGACCTAAAGACAATACAAAACGTGCTGATGCGGCAATCGTAATCTATCGAATGCTCAACATCATCACCCCACCGCCTGTTCTTGAATACAGTGTTGCCAATATCACTTCTGATGGAGAACTAAATGAAGTGAAAAAGTATGAAACGTATACGGATGCTAAAAATGCAATAAAATCACCTGCATCCCAAGTCGTCATGAAGGGGAAAAAAATCGTCTGGATGAAGAGTGGTCTTACAACCTCTAACGGATTTACGATCATTTACGACAGCACAAAATTCACTTCCAACTACACTTATGTAACGACAGGAACAGAAATGCAATACCATTCTGCAGGGGATACATGGGTGGAAGTCACTGTGGCTGATACCAAAGGATATGTGAAAAAGGACAATGTTACCTTGACCCCATATCAAATGTTACAAGGAAGATCCTACTATTATGCAAGTTCAGGACACCTTTATCATTACATTTATAGTCCTACACTTAACAAATATAGTGGAATTTTAATTGGAAAAGCTCCATCATTCATGACCTCAGGGACGAAGTACTACAGCTGGGATGGAAATGAGTTCTATAATACTGCTGGTAATAAAGTAGGACAAGCTTATCAATATTATCAGTACGTGCCTCTGTATACCAAAACAACTTATACAGCTGCACAATTAGACTCTTTCATTAAAAGTTCTTACCCAGACACTTATAAAAGTAAGTACCCTACATCACCGTTAGAAGGTACTGGGGAAATATTCAAGATGGTAGAAGAGAAATATGGTGTGAACGCATTATACTTCTTATCTCACGCAATTCATGAAAGTGCTTGGGGGACAAGTCGTATTGCGGTGGATAAGAATAACTTGTTTGGATTAGGGGCTGTAGACAGCAACCCTTATGAAAATGCCATAACCTTTGACTCTTTGGAAGAAGGTATTGAGGAAGCTGCGGTAAAATATATCATTCCTAAATACTTCACAGAAAGCAACCCGATTTATCATGGGGCATTCTTAGGGAATAAGACCATGGGGATGAACGTGAAATACGCATCAGATCCATATTGGGCTGAGAAAATCGGAGCATATATGTATAAAGCAGAGCTTTTTCTAAAAGGTGGAGATTTAGGAATCTATCAATTAGGATTGACGAATGCTGTTTCGTTGAATGTAAGATCTGAGTCTAAGGTTGCGGATGGCAACATCATTTATAAGTATCCAAAATCGGGGACAAGCGTCGCTATTGTAAACGAATCCTCACAATCAGATGGCGTATGGTACCAAATCGTTCCAAAGAAATCGAATCCTAAAGCATATATATATGGAAATGGGAAATATGGTACTTTATCCAAAACAATAAATGTAGCAAAATAAAAATTAGGGAATGCGGCTATTTCTAGTTGCATTCCCTTGTGTTATGGTAATGTTAGTTTTTTAACATGTTAAATTTAGGTTTAGGTCGCAAAAATCAACAATTTAGATTAATAGAACCATATTTTAAGGGGAAGAATTTATGAAGTTAAACAAAATAGATGTGATGGGTGTACCATTTGTCAATACCTCAATGGATTCATTCATTAAACACCTGCATGAATCACATATAGAGAAAGAAAATAAAGCGTTTGTCATTACGGCAAATCCTGAAATTGTCATGTATGCGAGTGAAGATGTTAGTTATAAGAACGTCTTGAATGATGCTGATTATGTCACCCCGGATGGAATCGGGATTGTAAAAGCAGCAAGAATTCTCGGGACTCCGATTCAAGAAAGAGTATCTGGGTTCGATATCATGTGCAATCTTTTACAGATAGCAAATGAAAATCATTTTTCAGTTTACTTATTAGGTGCGAAAGAAGAGGTTTTACAATCTGCTGAGGCAAATATTCAAGCAACTTATCCAAACGTAGGCATCGTTGGTTCGCACAATGGCTATTTTAATTGGGAAGATGATGATATTGTGAAAGATATCCAGCAGCTTCAACCAGATATGGTTTTTGTGGCACTTGGGTTACCAAGACAAGAAAATTGGATTGCAGAGAATATCCATCATTTCAATAAAGGCATTTTTATGGGAGTGGGAGGTAGTTTTGATGTGTTTGCTGGAATTGTGAAGCGAGCGCCTGTAATCTACCAAAACTTGAATTTAGAGTGGTTTTATAGATTGGTGAAGCAACCATCAAGGGCTAAAAGGATGTTAGCATTACCAAAGTTCATGATCAAAGTGATTGAACAGAAAGTAAAGGGAAGAAAATGAACGGAACATTTGTAAAGAGCACAATTATTTTAACGATAGCAACATTGGTTTCTAAGATACTCGGAAGCGTCTTCAGAATTCCATTACAAAATATTGCTGGTGATGAAGTATTAGGAATTTTCACACTGGTCTACCCAGTCTATATGACGGCATTGATATTATCTGTAGCAGGTATTCCTTTAGCTATTTCACAGCTTATCTCAAAGGCTAGAGTGGAAAACGATCAACAGGAAATCAGGAATATTTTTGTCACATCAAGTATTTTGGCTGTTCTATTTGGATTAGTGAGTTTCAGTTTACTCACAGGTTTATCTGAACAATTAGCTCAAGTATTGGGAGGCCAAAAAACGAGATTGTCCATTATCATTGTCTCGATTACGTTGTTGATTGCACCATATATGGCTGTCTACAGAGGTTTTTTCCAGGGCTATGAAAATATGAAACCAACAGCTTTATCACAGGTGCTCGAACAATTCGTTCGTGTAGCTTTAGTTATTGCTATCGCCTATTACACCGTAAGTATGGATCTCAGCAATGAGATCGTTGCTGGAGGAGTGATGATTGGTTCTTCAATTGGCGCTCTTCTCTCCCTCGTATATTTACGTTATCTTTTTCAAATTTCTTCTCTAAAACCCCGCTCAAAAGTAAAATACAGCTGGGGTGATTTTAAAATTACAAGTAGAAGGATATTGAAAGTTTCCTTGCCGATTTGTGTAGGTGCATTGACGATGGCGCTTTTAAATGTAGTCGATTCTTTATCGATTCCTTTCAGTCTCAAGTTGGCAGGAGGGGAAGGTACAGAGATAAATTATCAATATGGTCTGTATGGCCGTGGTTTATCTTTGGTGCAGATCGCCACAGTTTTCTCTACTTCCATTGTTCTTCCTTTGATCCCGTTGATCAGTAAAAACTTAGCACTAAAAGAATACGAAACAACTAATAACGTTATTGTTAAATCCCAAAACCTGGCACACCTTTTCTCATGGCCAGCTGCAATCGGACTGTTAGCATTGACTTTACCACTTAATCTTGGATTGTTTACAGATTTAAACGGAAGCCAAGTACTTGCATTAATTGGATTCAGTTCTGTGTTCACTTCCTTGACTGTACTTGGGACAGGGATTTTGCAAGGGCTTGAAGAATCTAAAATTGCTGCTTGGGTTATTGTCGTTGGTGCCCTCGTGAAAATGTTGTTGAATTTTATTTTTATCCAATTTTATGGACTTATTGGCGCCGCAATAGCGACCCTGGTTATTTATATCTTGCTTTGGTTAACTAATGCCTATTTTATTTGGAAAAAAACAAGGGTGAAATTCGTTTCAAGAGAAACTTTTGTTCAGTTTGGATCGTCAATATTAATGGGGCTGATCATAGGGGTTCCGACTTTACTTTTCAACATACAAGGATGGGGACGGATCGATGCTCTCCTTTATAGTTTAGGGGCAGCAGGAGTAGGTGCCGTTATCTATATTTTTATGGTGATTCTATTCAAAGGGATCTCAAACGAAGAATTAATGAGGATTCCTGGGGTCGGTGCATTTATAAAGAAGAAAGAGATTGATAGTTAAATAATGGATCAAACAATAAATCTACCAAACTTAACAAATTAGTTGATATTTCGACGAATTTGTTTGAAGTTTTTCATTTTATTTGAAAAAAATTGTGATATAATTTTCATTATGATGAAATAGAAGAAATTCATGCTTTAAATTGAAAAATTTAGGGTATTTTTCTAACAGAGATAAAGGGAACAGTTTGCAGGGAGAGTGTTTGTAAGTATGCTGTATCTAACGTTATTCTTATGCTTCTTATCGTCAGTACTATTAACACCATTAGTTAAAAAGTTTGCGATAAAAATTGGAGCAACAGATCAGCCTAATAATCGGAAAGTCCATACAAAAGTCATGCCACGTTTAGGCGGGCTGGCCATCTATTTAAGTTCACTTATTGGGTTTTATTTGCTATCCCCTGATAAACAGTACATGGTTCCATTATTTGCAGCCAGTTTGATTATAGTGGCTACTGGTTTTTTTGATGATATTTTCGAGATATCACCAAAAGTCAAGCTGCTGGGCCAAATAATTGCTGCAGGTATTGTCATACACGGTGGAGTAGTCGTCCATTTCATCAACTTGCCGTTTGATGTTCGCTTAGATCTTGGTATATGGAGTATCCCAATTACGTTGTTATGGATCATCGGTATTACCAATGCGATAAACTTGATTGATGGTTTAGATGGTTTGGCGGCCGGGGTTTCATCCATCGTATTGATTACAATTTCAACAATGGCGATTGTAAATGGTAATGTATTTGTGGTTGCTATAGGATTCGCAGTTCTAGGAAGCACCTTAGGTTTTCTTGTATATAACTTTCATCCTGCAAAAATCTTCATGGGAGATACAGGGTCTTTATATCTAGGGTTCATCATAGCAGTAACTTCACTTTTAGGATTCAAAAACATTACTTTATTCTCGTTATTAGTTCCAATCATTATTCTCGGAGTACCAATTTCAGATACAATCTTTGCAATCATTCGTAGATATGTAAACAACAAACCATTATCTGCTCCAGATAAATCACATTTACATCATTGCTTACAACGATTAGGGTTTTCACATACTACAACTGTATTGATCATTTATGCGATGAGTGCGATTTTCGGAATTGCAGCTGTTCTTATCGAACAAACCACCTTATGGGGATCTTTTCTTATCTTGTTCGTCCTTTTACTGTTTGTCGAATTGATTGTCGAAATCGTCGGTTTAGTCGATACGAATTACAAACCTATTTTAAACTTTTTCGAAAGAGTAGCGAATACACGTAAAATATAAGTTTCACAGAATAGATAAATATACAATCTGACAAGGGGATGGCCCAAAAGTAGAGTGTCAAACACCTCCAGCACAATGACCAGTGTAGAGTAAGATGGCTTCACATAACATTGTTATCACTATTTGTTATGCAGGAAAGAGCCAGACACTGCTAGTCATTAGTTAAGAACGGAGGCGCAGACATTTAAGCGGCCGCCCCTTGTTAATATTCTTCCCTACGAACATGAAATGCAAGAAAGGATTGTTTTCTTTGAAAAAGTTGTTATGGATCATTCTTTTATTCTCTCTATTGATTACGTCGGTCGGTTTATATGAACGTATGGAAGCTGAATGGAATTATAATACATATGAAGTGGGGGTACCTTTTAAGGAAGTAGAAGCCCTGATCTATAAAGGGGGAAATGAAGAGGACGTTTTTAAGGGGTTGAAATCTTCAGGTGTCAATGCAATTAGTATTGGCCCTGAATCGATCGATGGTTTAGAGGATCGGGGTGAAATCTTATCTCTAAAACAAGATGAGTTCGTTCGCTTTGCCCTCCTTTCTGGGTATTCATCTGACACATTGCCAGAGAAGAAAGGTTTATTCATCAGCCTTCTGGACAGTTCATTTCCTGTAATTGAGTCGGTGGGAAAAGTATTTGAAGGCAATACACAGAAAGTCGAGATCAATGATAGAGAATTTATCTACATTGAAGGAGATCCTGAAAAGATTGAAAAAACGTATTTAGGTTATTCAGAGAAAAAGATAGATTTGATCAATAAATATGGATATTCAACGATTCTTCATGTTCCGGTCGCAGATGTACTAGAAGGAAATGAATTCATTTGGGAACAAGCTTTCAATATTGATGAAAATGCAGACCAGATGTTGTTTATCGGTGAGGAAGCTCTTGGTTACCCAACCAGTCATGTGGAATGGGCAGAAAAGTTGAAAGAGAATGGGATTTCAACGCTTTCAATAGAAGATTTCAACCAAAAAGGATTTGAAAGCCTTGCAAGATCCAACAATCACAATGTTATCAGGTTAAGGAGTTTTGATCTTGAGAAAGATTCCTTGATAGATAACCATGAGAAAGCGATCAGAGCAGTAAAAGAACGAAATATCCGTGTGCTATATTTTCATCTGACAGCTAAGGGAGAACCAGATGAGAATTTAGAGACCAATATGAGCTTCTTCAAAAGTTTAAACAGTAATATGCCTGGATTATTCCGGTTAGGTGATCCGGATACCTTCAAGGAATTATCAAAGCCATTTTATTTAGTAGCAGCCGCATTACTAAGTGCAGTGGTATTTGTGATACTAGCCATCGAGTCATTACTAAAAAGAAACATAGCAGTAGTTTCTGGACTAGGGATCTTAGTGATGGCAGTAGCATATCTGATTATAGATTCATCCGTGCTACTTAAATTAATTGCATTAGCAGTAGCTGTAATAACACCTGTATACGCCGCTTTAGTATTAAGACCGATTGAAACTAAAAAAGATATCTTTTATCAGTATTTACGAGCTATTGTTGTAAGTTTTACTGGTATCTGGATTGGTGTAAGTCTTTTATATGGAAATGAATATTCATTACACATTGGGCAAGGTTTTAGAGGTGTAAAACTTCTATATGTGTTCCCGATCGTATTTACAACACTTTTTGTTGTATATCACATCTATAACGATAAAAAATTCAATTTCAAGCAGCTAAAACACCTGTTAGCTTTGCCAATCAAATATGGGCATTTTATCTTGTTGTGTATTTTGGGACTTATACTTTTTTATTATATCGACAGAACTGGAAGTTTCGCTGCGGTATCTTCTTATGAACTGATCCTTAGGCAAAAGCTGGAGGATCTCATGTATGCTAGACCAAGAACAAAGGAATTCTTGATAGGATTGCCATTCTATATTCTTTCGTTGTATTTATTTCTGATCAAGATGAAGAAAGCGGCGTATATATGTCTGATTCCTGCTATGATCGGTTGGCTTTCTTTAGTCAATACATTTACACATTTACATATCCCTTTATACGTTTCTATTTTAAGAAGTTTTTATAGTCTATCATTGGGATTGTTAGTTGGAATTCTCTTCATCATCATTTTTAAAGCAGGGTACAACTATTATTTAAAATTGAGAGCAAGGTGGTAAGGTTTGAAACTTGTTATTTCAGGCTATTATGGCTTTAACAACATAGGGGATGAAGCCATATTGGCCTCTATTATTCAATCATTGAGAGAGATACAACCGGATATAGAGATTGTAGTCCTTTCAAATAAACCGGAAGTTACAAAGTCGACATATGGGGTAGAGGCTATTGACCGTTGGAAATTCAAAGTTATCTTGAAAGCCTTGAAAGATAGTGATGGTTTGATTAGTGGAGGAGGAAGTCTGTTACAAGATCAAACAGGCTGGAAAAGCGTCCCATACTATTCCGGCATCATGTACCTTGCTAAGCTTCTAAAAAAGCCGGTCTACATGTATGCGCAAGGAATTGGTCCATTAGACAGATTTTTCAACAGATGGATTGTGAAAGTCGTATTGAACAAAATCAATCGAATCACCGTTCGGGATGAAGAATCGAAAAAACTACTAGAAACTTTAAAAGTCAAGAAAAATATCAGTATCGTACCTGATCCAGTAATGGGGTACAAAGCAGATAATTTAAACAGCGATTGGCTGGCTGGGCAAGACTTCAAGAAACCGACTGTTACTGTATCAGTCAGGGATTGGAAAGGTCTAGAGGATTTTAAAAGGAAAGTCGCAGTAGCATTGGATTGTTTGGTAGATAATGAGCAAGTTGACATCATATTCATCCCAATGCACGGATTTCATGACCACAACACATCTGTTGAAGTTGCAAGATTAATGAAAACTCCTTCCAGAATAGCTCCTTATGACGCTTCTATTGAAGAAAAAATCGCTATAATTGGATCTTCTGAATTCTTGTTTGGTATGAGATTACATTCATTAATTTTTGCAGGTGTGGTAGGGACGCCATTTTTGGCTTTATCTTATGATCCTAAAATCGATTCATATTCTAATTTGACTCATCAACCAGTTGCAGGACATGTAGAAAAAGATGAACTGAATGACCTCCATACAATTTTACTAGAAAACTTTAAAAGCAGGAAAGTGTTATTAGAGTTAATGAGAGGAACAACAGATGAAATGAAATTAACAGCTAAGGAAACTGCAAAATTAGCTATTTCAAGCATAAGTTCAAATAAAGGTTTATTGAAATCGAAGGAGGGAGTAAATTGACCCAAAAAAACCTCCTTCTTATTTTGGTTGGGATTTTACTGGTTGGATTTACCGGGGTACTTGCTTACAAACAATTTTCAAATAATGAGACAAGTACTAGTGGTGAATTGAATTCTACCCAACCTGAACCATTCGATACTAACAACGACCCGGAAACCACTAATTATGATGTCATTGTCATCGGAGGTGAACCCGAAGGTGTTGCTGCGGCTGTTTCAGCGGCTAGAAATGGTGCAAAGACATTATTGGTAGAAGAGCGTGATGGACTCGGGGGGTTAATGACCTTCGGTATGTTGAATTTCCTTGATATCGCCAATGATTCTAAAGGGAATAATGCTAATGCAGGTATTTTTAAAGAATGGCACAAGTTAGTAGGGGGAAAGGTTGCTTTTGATATCGAACTTGCAAAAAAGGCGTTTTTAACCCTTACTAATAATGAGGAAAAATTGACGGTAGCTTTGGATACGAAGTTGACGGATGTGAAATTGAATGATAATGGGAAACTTGAAACTGTAATTGTTAAAAATGCACAAGGTGTACATACATTGAATGCAAAAAAATTCATCGACTCGACACAAGACGGCGACCTTGCAGTAATGACTGATGCACCGTTCTTTGTAGGGAGAGAAGACATTGGCATTGAGGATAACCGTATGGCTGTTTCGCCTATGATTCATTTGGAAAATGTCGAATGGGATGATATGCAAAAAGCAGTCGATTCACAAAAGTTCGGAGAGGCTGTAGTAACTCCAAATGTAGCTTGGGGGTTCGGTAAACTCCATCACATGTATGAACCTGTGGAGGAACAAACACGGTTACGCGGCTTGAATATTGCCCGGAACTCTGATGGGTCTGTCGTAATTAATGCTTTACAAATTTTCGAGGTTAATGGGTTGGACAAAGAATCCAAACAAGCAGCTTTAGAAAAAGGAAAGAAAGAAATCCAGCATATCGTAAAATATCTCAGAAAAGAGTTCCCAGGATTTGAAAATGCTGAAGTAGCCAGTTATCCAACGGAATTGTATGTCCGTGAAACACGGCACTTTGAAGCAGAATATCAGCTTTCAATCATCGATGTTTGGCAGAATAATGACCAATGGGACAGTATCGGTTTAGGGGCTTATCCAGTAGATGTCCAAGCTACATCTGTTGAAGACTGGGGTTATGTTATTGCAGATCCAGTTCAATATGCAATTCCATTTCGATCTCTTGTACCTAAAAAGATTGATGGTTTGTTAATTGCAAGTAGAGCGTCAGGATATACGTCTTTAGCAGCAGGAAGCGCACGTGTCATTCCAACTGGTATGACGGCTGGACAGGCGGCAGGTACAGCAGCAGCAATTGCTGTCAAAGAAGAGATCACTTTCAGGGAGATGACTGAGGATAAAGGATTGATTTCGCAGCTTCAAAAAACATTGAAGGATCAGGGTGCTAATCTTTATGAGTTCAACCTTGATTTTGCGTACGAAGGTGAATGGTTTTACCCACAAATCAAAAATCTTCTTTCCTGGGGTTTGATTTCCGGCGGTTATGAAAATGACTTCGGTTTAGAAAAAGAGATGACCGAAGGCGGGTTTGCCAAGATATTAAGAAATGCCTTATCAAGAATTGATGAAGAAAAATTTAATGAGAACAATGATCAATTGATCAAAATTATGAAAAAAGAAGCAGAAACCCTGATTACAAGAAATCAGGCCAGCAGTATATTAGTAAAAGTTTTTGGAGATAACCCAGTAAAAGGTGATGTAGCCTGGGTTGGAGCGAGGAAGTTGAATCTCGTAGATGAAAAATTGATGGAGCACTTAACAGAGGATAAAGAACTCAATCGTGCCGAAGCCTATTATTTTCTTGGATTAGCGATAGAGAAACTTGAAAACATAGAATAAAGTAAACTTGGCAAAGCCAAACCTTAGCGCAGGCTGAGCCTTAGTTGCGCTTATACTGAAGAAGAGTATTTTTATACTTTCTTTAAGTGCAGTAAAAAAGGACTGTCTCAAAAGTGTCGAACACTTTTGGGACAGCCTTTTTTGGTTAATGACTTTTTGATTCTTTAGTTGAAGCAGCTGAACTGCTTTCATTTGTATTTTCATCAATATTCAAGTGTGTCTTTAAACTATTAGAAATTTCCTCGATGCTAGTATCATCTAACATATAGTAAAAGACCCCATTATTTGAGTTCTCACCTTTCAATTCAAGTGAGTCGATTTGATTTATTTTTCCTGCATAACCATGGAGGCTAACAATTTCTTTAAAGTTCATATCCATTTGTATATTTCCGTCTAAACCATCGATGACATCATCATATTTGGTGAGTGAACTGAATGATGTTCCTTTTTCAATAATCGCTTTAATGATTTGACGTTGTCTTTCTCCGCGGCCGATATCACCTCTAGGATCTTGCTTTCGCATACGAACAAATGCTAAAGCCTCTTCACCATCCAATTGTTGGTTACCCTCATGAAGCGTAATAGCATTATGACGATCATTACTATCTTGAACAGAGAATGTGCTAGGGACATCTACGTCAACTCCGCCAAGTGCATCAACAATGTCGATAAAGGCTTTGAAATCCACTCTTACATAATGATCGACCGGTACATCAAACAAGTTTTCCACACTTTTTACAGCAAGATCAACGCCGCCATATGCATGAGCATGGTTGATCTTATCCATTCCTTCTCCCGGTATTTCCACATAAGAATCACGTGGGATACTGACCATTTTTACAGATTTATCTTTTTTATTGAAGGTTGCTAAAATCAGTGCATCAGACCGGCTAACCCTTTCACCTTCACGAGCATCTATTCCTATGAATAAGACAGAAAAATTATCTTCGTTGACATCGACCTTTTCATCACGTAGTTCAGATTTGTCACCACGTTTTAATTCTTCAATAGAATTATCTGTAGCATTAGCTAGTTTAAAAGTTAAATAGGAACCATAACCGATTGTACTAAATACTAGTAAAAATAATGGAATTAATATTAAGCGTCTGCGACGACGTTTTTTTCTCTTGCGAATTTCTGTACGATACATACTTGTTTTTCTCCTCAGGGTTATGATTTAAAAATCATCTAATAATAAAAAGAGACCGTCATGTGGTCTCTGAGATTCTACTGACTTTTAAAATTTTATCCTATAAAAAACTATATATCAATACAATTTTCTAATTAGTTTTAACAATTATTTCGTCAACCTTTGAAGGATATAACTCTCTAATCAAGGTTTCGCTCGAATTTCCTTTAGAGTACTGATTCCATTCAGCAGCAAACTTTTCAATAGTAGTGTAATCGAATTTATGTTCTTTAATAATAGAAATGATTTCACTTGTGTTTTGGGCGACAGGCCCTGGAATGTTATTTTCAAACTCCATCCAAATACCGGGTTTTTTCTTGTACTCATCCAGATCATACATATAGAAAATCATTGGTTTCCTCAGTAAGGAGAACTCAAAAGGTATTGAAGAGTAATCAGTAATTAGATAGTCCGTTATCAAAAGTAAATGATTTACTGAATAATAATCCGAGACATCATAAACAAAACTTGAATAGTTGTTTTTCAAGTTAAATTTCACTGCAGGATGTATTCGTAAAAATACGACATAATCATCTTTCAATTCTTCATACATAGATTGAAGGTCCAAATTGATATCCGTCAGGTCAAATTCCCCATCTCTAAAGGTAGGAGCGTATAAAATCACCTTTTTTGATTCGATTACAGGAAATTCATCTTTAGTTTGTTCTATTACTAATTGTTTTTTTTCATCATCGAAGAAGAAATCTGTTCTGGGTATTCCGGTTCGTAGTATGGCCTCGTCATCTACTCCGAAGCTATGATGAATGATACTCGCCATTTTTTCAGATCCTACAGTAATATGAGAATGTCGTTTATAGACACTTTCAATTCGTTTCTTCGCAGTATCAGGTCTACCCTTAATTGTTGGATCCTTAAGACCAAATTTTTTTACTGCACCAGCTGCATGCCAGAGCTGAACACATTGTACATTCGGTTTGAAATTCGTAACAGATAAAAACCCGTAATAATTATCTACAAACACCATTTTAGAGGTACTTATATGATAGATAGAAATAATCCAATGAAATAGGTTTATACATTCAAAAAAGTATACTTTAGAGTTTTTTATATTGTCGAAATTAATCGGGCATTTAGGATTTATCAAGAAAATGATTTCATGATTTTGTGTTTTTGATAATTGGTCGGCTACATGAAAAATATTATCCCCAAAAGAAGCAACAAAAGTTGTCTTTTCCTTTTGGGGAAATAACTGGAACATATTAAAAAATAGTTTGAAAATCATCAAATATGTTCCGATTAATAATTCTCTAACCATTATTGACTAATAGGAGATCTTTTTTAATCTTGCTTGTTGAAATGCCGACTGTACGAGGGAGGTATACTACTTCAGTATATTCTTTTAGAAAGTCGAATTTACCTTCCCAATCATCACCCATAACGAAAACATCAATATCATTGTCAATGACATCCTGAATTTTTTGATCCCAGTGGTTTTCAGGAATCACTTTATCTACATAACGAATCGATTCAAGAATCACTTTTCGATTTTCGTAACTGTGATATGCTTTTTTGTCCTTAAGAGCATTAAATTCATCAGTAGAAACTGCTACTGTCAAATGATCTCCTAATTCTTTAGCGCGACGAAGTAGATTTATATGGCCATTATGGAGTAAGTCGAACGTACCGTATGTTAATACTTTTTTCATTGTTTGGTTCCTCCTATAAGTTTGCTAGATATAAAGACTCAAATAATTGTTACGTCCACAATGTATATATTAATATAACAAATTTGCAAGACTGTAACATGTCCTTTACATTCTATTAACAATACTTCGGATTTATTTATACCACGTTTAACCTTAATTAAAACTTTTTATAAAAAATTTACAATAGGGATCGATCAATTAATAATATTTACCAATAAAAACGTCGATTATACCATAAATATACATACGCTTGTCAAATCATGTAATCAATGTTAATTGCAGGACTAAAGCCATAAATAAAAGTCTATTCAAAATTTATTAGAACAAAGTAAAACTGAATAGACTCTGTATTATGTTGACGATTCAAATAGGGTTTGGTTTCGTAATTTTAAATATATTGTAAAAAGTTTCCTGTGTAAAGTTAATAAATTAAATCTTCCTAAAGGTTTCGCATTAATCATTTGTTTATGACTGGCGTTTATGACTGGCGAAAATCTCCATTTGAAAATCGAAAGTTTACGGCATATAATATCGTATAATGTCAAGAGAGAGGGGCACAAGCAAAAATATGGGACCACAAGATTTGGAAAACATCAAGATTTTGAATCTCTATTTAGAAAATAAAATCTATAGAATCGACATACCTGTAAAGGATACTTTCATGGTTGATGCAGCTCAAATGCAATTTGTCCTGGCAAATAGGCAAGATGACGAGGAAATCGTTTTGACTTCATCAAGTAAAGATTCATTAAATGAATTTACCATTTTTGAAATAGAGATCCCTTTCGATGCTTTTAAACTATCTGAAGATGATATCTGGGATTTATACGTCATACGTGAAACCCAGAATGGATTGAAAAAAAGCAGAATCAAAAGTAATTTTGAGCACTTGAGGATATTGGCTATTGTCACTAAGGAAAATCAAAAAATGTTCTATCCATTCACTACGAAAGAAGGGAATCTATCTTTTAGATTTAATCAATATAATTTATTTGCAACATTTGATGATATCCAATTAACAAACTCTGGAGAAATTTCAGTATCAGGATTTTTCAACTATCCACCATTCCATTCAGTTGGAGGCTATAACATTAAAAGATTAAAGCTGGTGATCAACAATAATGGTGAAGAGGAAAAGTCTATTGATGTAAAACGCGTTGCCCGCCCAGATCTCTATTCGAAATATACAAACACTCTTGCATTTAAAGAAATCGGTTTTGAAGGATCTTTTGATGTCAAAAAATATATTAATGGTAGTAATAAAAAAAGCTTCAAGTTTTTCTTGGAACTTGAATATGAACATGAAGGCAGGATTGAAACAATCAGGAGCATAAGAGTGCGATTGTCGCATGAGACCGAGCTTCCAGATAAATCGCTCCTAACGTTGAATGGTAAAAAGAAAAAAATATATTGTAGCGTTACAAAGAAATCAAAGTATTTTTTAGTGAATGTCGTTGATTATAATATGGTCAAAGAGACATTAACCAATATAAAATCCAAATGGGTGAAAATAAGAAGAAGCGACGACTTGAAAAAAATGTACAAGGTTGTCTTCTATTTACTTGGAAGAATCATGCCAGCTGATCAGAAGTTGGTCATGTTCGAAAGCTTTTTAGGAAAACAATATAGTGATAGCCCAAGAGCTATTTATGAATATATGTTGGAAAACCATCCTGACTATAAAATGTATTGGAGTGTCGATCGAAGGCATCTAAAATTCTTTGCAGACAAAGATGTGAAATATGTAAGAAGGTTTTCCATCAGCTGGTTGTTATTGATGACTAGAGCGAAATACTGGGTTTCAAATAGTAGATTACCTCTCTGGATCCCTAAACCGAAGCATACAATCTATCTGCAAACATGGCATGGTACACCATTAAAAAGGTTGGCTGCTGATATGGATGAGGTCCATATGCCAGGAACCAATACGAGAAAATATAAAGAAAATTTCTTGAGAGAAGCAAGCAAGTGGGATTATTTAGTATCGCCTAACGCTTATTCCAGTGAAATATTCCAAAGAGCATTTGCGTTTGATAAAAAGATGATTGAATCGGGTTATCCACGTAACGACTTTCTTATAAATTGCAATGATCTGGAAAACATGAATCAGTTGAAAGAAAGAATGAATCTTCCTATGGATAAAAAAATTATTCTATATGCTCCTACATGGCGTGATAATCAGTTTTATGCCAAAGGGAAGTACAAGTTCGATCTCCAGCTTGATTTGGATAAAATCAGAGAGGAACTTGGGGACGAATACATTGTTTTATTAAGGATGCATTATCTTGTAGCTGAAAACCTGGATTTATCCGGTTATGAAGATTTTGTTTATGATTTTTCATTTCATGAAGACATCAGAGAATTGTACTTGATATCAGACATTCTGATAACGGACTATTCATCCGTCTTTTTCGATTATGCGAACCTAAAAAGACCGATGTTATTCTTTGTCTATGATATTGATGATTATAGAGATAACTTAAGAGGATTCTATTTCGATTTCGAAGAAAAAGCACCAGGACCTTTGACACAAACAACTGAAGAGATTATTAAAGAGATAAAACTTATTGAAGAAAATGGATTCCTACCATCTGAAACTACGAAAGAGTTTTACAAAAAGTTTTGTTATTTAGAATCTGGGGAATCTTCGAAGAGAGTTGTAGATGAAGTGTTTGGAAAATAAATCATAACATCTTACGTCTTTCGTTTGGCTGTCGAATTTGATCGACGGCCTGTTTTATTAACTTAGAATATTTAGTAGTTGTACCTCTCTAACCTTGCAGATTTTATATTTTTTCTGTAAAGGTGCGGTTAAATTTCTATAAATATGTACGAACTACTAATTGGCATACGGAGCATCAGGGTCAAGTTTACAATTATGTATCATTTGTTGTGTTTTAAAAAGTATGAACGTATAATTTGAGAAGTATTTATCATTCAAAAGTTACACAGGAAGGACTAAAGTATGAAATCCGTAATCACTGTGATTAAAGAACAGATTCAACACTTCTACTTGGTTAGAAGGTTATCTTTATATGAATTGAAAAGTTCAAATAGTAATAATTATTTAGGTATGGCTTGGGAGCTCATCAATCCACTAATCCAAGTAGCGATTTATTGGTTTGTATTTGGATATGGTATTAGAAAGAGAGCGGATATCCCCTTGGAAAATGGGTTGGATGTTCCATTTCTTCAATGGATGCTTGCTGGAATCATCATTTGGTTCTTTTTCTATCAATCGACAATAAAGGGTTCAAAATCGATTTATACGAGGCTGAGAATGCTCTCAAAGATGAACTTTCCTATGAGTGTCATTCCTAACTATATTATTTTTTCACAATTTTATATCCATGCAGCCATGTTTGTCATCACGGTCTTGGTCATGCAATTTTCAGGATATCCGATAAATGTTTACTATTTGCAGTTCATCTACTTTACTTTTGCAACGTTCATGTTTATCTTTGCACTAGCATTAGTGACATCAACACTTGCAACCATCATTCGTGATGTACAAATGTTTTTACAAGCGACGCTACGTATGCTGCTCTATCTATCACCGATTTTGTGGCAGGTTTCAAATATCGACAATGCGTTTATACAGTTGGTTATGAAGATCAATCCTCTGTATTATTTAATTGAAGGGTATCGCGCCGGATTTTTCGGATTAGGTTGGTACTTTATTGAAAACTGGGAATACACATTGTATTTCTGGGCTGTAACGGGTCTGCTCCTTTTCATTGGTGCGACCATACATGTGAAATTCAGAAGGCATTTCATCGACTTTCTATAGATGAGAGGAATCAATATGGAAAAAGCGATTATCGTCAAAGACGTTTCGAAAAAATACAAATTATATAAGAAGTCTTCAGAGAAAATTTTGGATTTGCTTACACCTAAAAGCTATGGTGAAGATTTTTATGCTTTAAATCATGTGGATTTTGAGGCTGATAAAGGTGATGTTGTAGGGTTTGTCGGAATCAACGGTTCTGGAAAATCGACATTATCAAACATCATTGCGGGGATCGTCCCGGAAACAACCGGTTCTGTGACTTTGAATGGACAAGCAGCATTGATTGCGGTTGCTTCAGGTTTGAAAGGTGATCTGACTGGTAGAGAAAATATCGAGCTCAAATGTCTTATGCTTGGATTCTCCAAAAAAGAGATTCAAGAAATGGAAGAGGATATCATTGAGTTTGCAGAATTAGAGAAATTTATTGATCAACCAGTAAAATCCTATTCAAGCGGAATGAAATCACGTTTAGGTTTTGCGATTTCAGTAAATATCGACCCTGATATCCTGATCATTGATGAAGCATTATCTGTAGGAGATAAAGCGTTTGCGGAAAAATCCCTGGAAAAGATGAAAGAATTCAAAGCGAAAGGGAAAACGATGATTTTTGTAAGCCACTCAATTGGTCAGATGAAAAAATTCTGTGAAAAAATCCTGTGGCTTGAATTTGGAACCGTCAAAGATTTCGGTCCAGTAGATGAAGTGTTACCGAAATATGAAGAATTTCTAAAGAAATATAAAAAAATGTCTAAAAAAGAGAAGAAAAAGTATAGAAAAGAAGCGACCAAAAAGAATGCTGAGCTAAAAACAGCTACAATTTGAATGAAGAACCTTGACTACAACTTTAAGTCAAGGTTCTTTATTTGTTTAAGTAAGTACTTTAAGCAAGTAAAAATTTTCCTCGTAAAGATTTTACTTTGTAAAGATTTCGTTATGATTTGGATAATTGCGTTGCGGTACTAGAATCAATTTGTTAAAGTAACCTAGTATGATAAAAATTCGACAAAATTCGACAAACTTGATTTTAGTTCGTAGGTGATAAAAATGATAAAGGAATGGAACCTATTACGCTTTGTTGCTTGCTTGAGTATTGTCTTTCTTCATAGTACTACTCAAACAGGGATATCTGCGGGTTATCCGCAAACTGAATTTTATAACCTGGCCCGACTGTTATTGTGCTACGCTACTCCAACATTCATTGTCTTATCAGAAATTATTTTGGCAAACCGTTATCCGGATCGTTTGGGAGAGGAGTTTTTCAGTAAACGAATAAAGTGGATCTATTTTCCCTTTGTTTCGTTCGCGATTATTGATGCACTGGTCACGTTCAATTTGAGCGGCACGATCCAGTTGAAGGATAAAGTTCTTGATAACGTTTTGTTCGGTATGTTTGAGGGCTATTTTGTGTTGATCATCCTGCAATTTTACATCTTGCATTTTTTAGTCATTAAGTTCAATATTCCGATGAAGATTTTACTTCCGATCAGTTATGTCGTAATGTTTGCTCACCTGCACTTTTTGAATTACTCTGAGTTAGCGTTCATAAAGGATAACCGGCATTATTTGAAATTGCCGTTTACAGCCTGGTTTGGTTATTTCACTACAGGCTATTTGATTGGACGGCATTATAAAAAGGTCATTGATTTCTCAAGAAAATATAAATGGTATATTCTAACCGGCCTATTGGTGGCTGTGTATTTCATCGCAATGAATTATAAATTCGGTTTTACAAGTGTTAATTCTAAACGGTTTGATTTATTCCCATTTGTCATCTTAGGTAGTCTGGCGATTCTTACGTTTGGAAAATTCGTTCCTAACTCGAAAATTATTAATACAATCAGTAATTATTCATTCGGAATCTATTTATTACACTGGCAAGTCCAGCGATATGTGGGTCCTTATACAGCAAGCTTTTTCGAGCATACAAGTACACGTGTGATCGGATTGTTCATTATCAGCCTCATACTATCTATGCTGATTATTAAATCCATATCTCTATTACCATTTGGATCATATATAGTCGGCAACATTAAGAGAAAAAACAAATCTGTACGTATTCCTGAATCTCAGTATGGTTCAGTAAACCATACGGTATCAAGATAAAGTGAAAGTGCTGGTTTCTAATATGATTGAAGCCAGCTCTTTTTTATGTTGATTTTTTACGAAATTCACTCCCTTTCCACGGGCGATCCGCAAGCCTCCTCACGAGTTCCTTGCTGCGGAGTCTCGCTTAGGTCTTTTTTCCGTTGGAGTGTCGCAAATTTCGCTCCAATCAAACTAAGTCGTATGGAAAAGAAGTGGAAAAAAATGCATGTTAGATTTTTTGTATATGACAATTTCACCTAAAATCTTTACATATCATTAATAATTGTCGATAATTACAATTAGAGTTAGTACGCCAAAAAGTACATTTAGGTGATGTTCAATGCAAAATACAGCGAAAATTAATATACAAGATGAGCAAAGTGTAGAGATTCTGGATGTTCCTTTTGTGAAAGCAACACAGAATCAATTTATAGAGACTCTCCACACTCATGTCAAAAGGAAAGAAAAGAAGTTTGTCATTACAGCAAATCCAGAAATTGTGATGCAGACTTTTAAAGATGAATCATTTAAACAGATTGTTCAACAGAGTTCTTATGTTACTCCAGATGGAATTGGAATCATCATCGCTTCCAAGATGTTGAAGAAGCCTATTCCTGAAAGGGTTACAGGTTTTGAAACAATGATAGGATTACTTGAGAGGGCCGGGAAGAATCATCATTCTGTTTACTTTATAGGTGCGAAAGACACAACTATGAAAAAAGCAGTAAAAAACGTACATGCCAGATTTCCAGGCTTACGGGTAGTTGGTTTTCGGAACGGGTATTTTTCGAATAAGGAAAGCAAAAAAATCCGTGATGATATCAAACAGCTTCAACCTGATATGGTTTTTGTAGGTTTAGGCTGTCCGAGACAAGAAAAATGGATTTTCGAAAACTTTTCGCACTTCCAGAAGGGTATCTTTATGGGAGTAGGAGGAAGTTTCGATGTATTATCCGGTGAAGTGGCAAGGGCTCCGCATCTGATGAGGAAACTCCACCTCGAGTGGTTTTATAGACTTCTGAGTCAGCCGTGGCGTTTAAAAAGGATGTTGGAAATCCCTAAGTTTCTACTAAAGGTTTTCAAAGAAAAGATTGCGACCAGTACTCATTAATTTTTTATCATTACTTCAAAGTGTAGAGGGACAGAATGTTTTTCTGCACTTTTTTAAAGACTTATTTTATTTCCAATCTTTACTTGAAAAGGAAAGGCTTTTTTCCTACATCAAACAGTTTCTACTTTCAAAGAATAAGGATTGTGAACTGTAAAAATAGGGAATATCGTCAGTAACGATCAGTGTGTTTCGAAGTGTTTAATTAGTTTTAATAAATTGAATTATAATCTTTACAATCTTTACTGAATAGAGAATTGATTTTCAATAATTATATGATACGCTTACCTAGAATGTTTTTGAAAAGGAGATCCAGTTTATGGACCAGAACATGATCATAGCACTGATGACTTCATTTATAACCGTACTGATCATTACTCCATTCGTCATAAAATTCGCTCATAAAATAGGGGCAACAGATAAACCGAATAATCGGAAAGTCCATCAAAAAGTGATGCCGCGTTTAGGTGGGCTGGCGATATTTATCGGATGTACTGCTGGATACTTTGCTGGGGGTCTCTATAAAGAGCAAATGACCGGGATTCTGATAGGGGCTTTTTTAATCATCGTTTTAGGAATCCTGGATGATATTTTGGAATTATCAGCTATCGTGAAGCTTTTAGGGCAATTGATCGCTGCAACCCTTGTCGTTTCGACAGGTTTGACGATAAATGTCCTAAGTGTCCCATTCCTTGTTGAAAATTATGAACTTGGAATATGGTCGTATCCGATTTCCGTATTGTGGATTGTTGCCATTACGAATGCGATCAATCTGATTGATGGATTAGACGGACTGGCTGCAGGTATATCTTTGATTGGAATTGCAACGATAGCATTTATGGCAGGGGCTGCTGGTAAAGGACTGATTATGACCTTAGCCTTGATCTTGATTGGAAGTATCATCGGTTTTCTCTTTTACAACTTCCATCCAGCAAAGATTTTCATGGGTGATACCGGAGCATTGTTCTTAGGGTATGCAATTGCAATCCTATCGCTCTTAGGGCTATATAAAAGTGTGACCTTGTTCAGTTTTCTCGTACCGATTCTTATCCTTGGGGTCCCGATTTTTGATACGTCATTTGCTATAATACGGCGGATTGTTAATAAAAAGCCGATTTCAGCACCAGATAAGTCACATTTGCATCATCGTATTTTAGCTCTTGGTTTATCGCACAGGAATACTGTATTAGTCATTTATGCATTCGGAATCATTTTCAGCCTTTGTGCAGTACTTGTGACAGAGACGACGTTGATCGGGTCTTTGTTGATCTTATTCGGTTTATTCATTGCGTTTCAGCTCGTTGCTGAAACCGTTGGCCTTGTAAGTGATCGATATAAACCGTTTCTCCGGTTTTATCGAAAAGTCATTAAAAGCAGACAATAATTATGTTCATATAAGGGGTTGACTCAATAAGCTTGGCTCTTCAATGTTTTGGAGCTGCAGGCTTTGGGTCAGCTCCTTTTTATTATGCGAATTTTACTTTTATAGGGGAGTGAAGCCGACTTGTATGGAAGGACCACTTTTTCCAGGACGAAAACTTTTAACGGACACAGGAGACCTTATTTAGCCGATTTTGGCCATAATTATAAAAATAGCGGACACCAGGGACCTTATTTTGTGATTATCATACAAAATAAGTGGCTTTATTCACATATAAGGTCTCTCATGTCCGTTAGCATTCTGAAATATGGCTTTTTGATACAAATAACGGCTCTCATGTCCGTTAAACTTTCCACGCAGATATTCAACTATTAAAAGTAATAGTGCTTCTTTCTTTTTGGTATAAAAACTGGAACACTGAGCTAAAAATGAAACTAATGAAGAGATGAGGTATTTTACATGAATTCAACATTGATTGTTTTAACACAGAATTTTCCATATTTACCTGGCGAGCATTTTTTTGAAACGGAATTGCATTACCTAAAGAAAGATTTCAATGAAATCATAATATCCCCTGTTGCTTATAAACCTGAAAACGAACAAAGAGAAGTGCCTGAAAATGTACATGTAAAACCATTGAGACGAAACGTGACGTCGGTAAAAGCTCTTACATATTTACGAAGGCTGACTGTATTGTCTGATTCTCAAGCTATGAAATGGTTCAATGAGGAGTTCGGCTCAGCTCGAAAACATGGCTCAAAAGGTGTTTTGAAGCTGATCAATTGGTTGAGTCTAGCCGTCAATATACGAAAGCAAATTGAACAGAATTATATGAAAAACAACACAAACCTTTCAGAGTGTGTTTTTTACTCGTATTGGTTCAGCCCTGCGGCCATTGCACTCGGAATGCTGAAGGAAAAATATGGGGAAGCTATTAAAGGTGTTTCCAGAGCACATGGGGGAGATCTCTATGCTTATAGACATACACCTCCGTACCTTCCATTACAAGGAAAGACTATTACGAACCTTTACGAGCTTTACACGATTTCAGCTGATGGGAAACATTATTTACAAAATCAATATCCTGAGTTAATTCCATCTAAACTTTCGGTTAGTAGACTGGGAACCGTCGGGGGAGAGCAAATCAGTCCCCGGAATATAGATGAGCAACTGCACATCGTTACTTGCTCTTATATGGTCGAGGTGAAACGGCTTGACCTGCTTATTGAATCGCTGAGTCGAACAACGGTGAACGTGAAGTGGACGCATATAGGAAATGGTCCTTTATGGGATCAGCTTAATGAACTCGCAGCAGAAAAACTTCCACCTAATGTGGAGTGGGAGTTTCTTGGGTTTATGAATAATGCTCAAATCCGAGCGTACTATCAACATACCCCGGTTGATGTATTCATGAACGTGAGTGCGAGCGAAGGAGTCCCAGTTTCAATCATGGAAGCGTTCAGCTACGGGATCCCTGTAGTGGCAACAGATGTTGGAGGTACGTCCGAACTGGTCAATGATCAGAACGGAAAACTGTTGGAGAAGGATGCCTCACCAGAACAAATTGCGGAGGCAATCGAGGCGTTTGCTGCTATGTCGGAACTTGATTATGATTCAGCAAGTAAACATGCGTATGAAATGTGGGATGAGAATTATAATGCTGAGAAAAATTACGCTGAATTTTCCAGGCAGCTAGTCCTATTAGGAGGAAACCAACAACATGAAGGCTAGGAATAGCTTTGCGAAAAACAGTTTCATCACGATTACGCGACAATTCACCAGTATCCTTCTTGGGATGTTGCTATTGATCGTACTCGCAAGATTTCTTGGCCCATCAGGACAAGGTCAATATACACTCGTCATTTTATTGCCCCAGCTGTTGATGACATTTTTGAATCTAGGGGTCAATACATCGACGATCTATTATGTGAGTCGTGACGAGATCGACGTTGATTCCGCAGTAAAGAATAATTTATATATTGGTATTTTCTTAAGTTTTGTTTCGATTCTGATTGGAATGGTGATTGCACTCTTTTTTTCAGATCGATTTTTTGAAGAAGCGTCAACGACATTTTTGTTAGTGAGCTTGATTGCATTGCCATTCATGTTTTTGAATATCTATTTTCAGACCGTATTCCAGGGTTTACAGCAATTCGGTGTGTTCAATACGATTTTGATCATTACGCAATTAGGTACACTATTTTTTGTTTGCTTATTCATCATTGTTTTGGATTATGGACTCACTGGAGCTGTCGTCGCCTTTATTTTAGGGCATTTGATCACGACAGTTTCAATTGTTTATATCCTTTATGCCAAGTTCGGCTTCAGGTATAAAAGTGGAGTTTTCAATCTTGCCTATTTCAAAAAATCAGTCTTGTTTGGATTGAAAGCTCATATAAGTAACGTGATGTCCTTTTTAAATTATCGAATCGACCTTCTCTTGTTAGGGTACTTTCTGAACCCTGCAGCGGTAGGGGTTTATGTGACAGCAGTGAACATTGGAGAGCGGATCTCGATTTTATCGCAATCACTATCGACGGTCCTGCTACCTCGGATTGCATCCGTTGATGATGAAAGGGACCGCAATCGCGTTACATCGATCCTGACGAGAAACTTTCTAGTCTTTGTACTTCTTTTGACCATTGGTGTTTTTTTCTTCGCCGATTGGGTGATCGAATTGTTATTCGGGGCTCAATATGAAAAAAGTTCTGGCTTATTGAAATGGCTAATCCCCGGAGTAGCGGCATTATCGATCGACAGGCTCTTATCAAATGATATCGCCGGACGTGGAAAACCTGAAGTGAACATGTATGTTTCACTTTTCAATGTTTTATTCAACGTCGGGTTGAACATCTATTTGATACCTATTCATGGTGTGGTCGGGGCTGCGGTTGCGACTACAGCCACTTATATTTTAAGCCTTATTATCAAAATCTATTTATATAAGAAAGTGACAAGTTCGAATTATCGAAGTTTCCTTTTGATACAAAGGGAGGATCTTCATCTCTATTCGAATTTGTTCAAGCAATTGAAAACGAAAATGGCTGACAGATAATCGGAGGTTTTCTGAATGAAGGTCTTAATAACAGGCGGAGCAGGCTTCATAGGAACATACACGAAGGATCTTTTGAAGGAAAAAGGGCATCAGGTTTTGATCGTGGACAATTTGTCTACAGGCAACCCCGACAATATTGAACAGGATGACACTTTCTATAAAGGTGACATCCAGAACCTTTGCGATCTGAAAGGGGTAGACGACATTGATGTCATCATACACCTTGCAGCTCAGATTCAAGTCCCTGTCTCTGTTCAAGACCCGATGTTCGATATGGAACAGAACATTGCTGGAACCATCAAAGTAGTAGAATTCGCGAAAAAAGCAAATGTTAAGAAGGTAATTTTCGCATCATCGGCAGCTGTTTACGGTGACAATGATCAATTACCGATAAAGGAAGAAAGTATTCTAGAACCGATGTCACCGTATGGCATTTCAAAAATGACAGCTGAAAAATATGTCGAGATTTTATGCGGTATGTATGGTATCGATTTCGTCATTCTACGCTATGCCAATGTGTTCGGAGCAAAGCAGACCGCGAAAGGTGAGGGTGGCGTAATCAAGATTTTCTACGATCTTCTTAATGAAGGGAAGACCCCGAAAATCGAAGGAGACGGAAATCAGACAAGAGATTTCATCTATGTAGAAGATATTGCGCGGGCTCATTTATATGCACTAGACACGCCAAGCGGGACGTATAACCTGAGCACGAACACTGAAATCACGATTAACGAACTATGCAAACACATGATTGATGCGATGGGGAGAAATGTCACCCCTGAGCATATCGCAGCTCGTAAAGGCGACATTTACCGGAGCTGTCTCGATAACTCTAAATTCAAAAAAGCTTCAGGGTGGGTACCAGTCTATTCCGTTGAAGCTGGAATCAACAGCATGATAAACGAACTTGATCATAAAGGAGTTAACGAATCATGAATTTCGCTATTGTAGGATGCGGACATATTGCCAAGAAGCACGCAGAAGCTATCAACAAAAGTGAGGAAGCATCATTGTATGCGGTTTGTGACACTGTCCAGGAAAAGATGGTTCCTTTCTTTGAAGAATACGGTGTAAAAGGATTTTTAAGCTTGGATGAACTGTTAGAACAAGAAGAGGTTGACGTCATCAATATTTGTACGCCAAGCGGGTTTCATGCCGATATTGCGGTCAAAGCAGCTCAAGCTGGAAAGCACATTGTCGTTGAAAAACCAATTGCGTTGACACTGGAGGATGCCAACAGAATCATTTCTGCCTGTAAGGAGTACGGCGTAAAGTTGTCCGTAGTGCATCCGAATCGCTTTCGACCGGTCATCATGGAAACAAGAAAATTGATGGATGAAAATAAATTCGGGAAATTGAGTCATGCCAATGCAACTGTCCGTTGGAACCGAAATCAGGCTTATTACGACCAGGCGCCCTGGCGTGGGACAAGAGCATTGGATGGCGGAGTCCTCATGAACCAGGCGATACACAATCTGGACTTGCTTATCTGGCTGATGGGCGAAGTCGATGAAGTGTTCAGTATGGGTGCGACACGGCTCCGAGATATTGAGTCGGAGGATGTTTCCTTAGGTATTGTCCGCTTCAAAAATGGCGCACTAGGTGTCATTGAAGCAGCGACGACCATTTATCCGAGAAACCTGGAAGAGACACTGAGTATCTTCGGTGAATCTGGAACCCTGAAAATTGGAGGGACCACAGCCAATCTGATCGAGCATATCAATGTTGAAGGCATTGATGATCAGGTTTCAAATGATCTTATCGATCGCGTCAAATCGGATCCGTTTGGAAAACCAGGGCATCAATGGATCATTGAAGATATGGTCGAAGCGATCAAGGATAACCGGGAACCGATTGTTACAGGAAAAGACGGAAAGAACGCGTTAGCATTAGTCATTGCTCTTTATGAATCTGCAGACAATAATCGTCCAGTTAAATTACTTGAAGAGTCTGCTGACACCAATAGACCAATCAAACTATAAGAAATGAGGGATTGTCCCATGGCTATTTCAGAAAAGGCAATTTTAAATCAAAGCGCAAGTTCTCTGTTAGATAAAATCCTCAGTAAAAAAGCAACAATCGGAGTCGTTGGACTCGGATATGTAGGGCTGCCGCTTGCAGTAGAAAAAGCGAAGGCAGGATATGATGTCATCGGTTTCGATATCCAAAAGAAACGGACAGATATGGTGAACCTCGGTGTGAACTATATCGGGGATGTCGTGGATGAAGAGCTCGTCAAATATACGCAAAACGGGAAGATCAAAGCGACGACGGATTATTCATTGATCAAGGAAGTGGATGCTGTAGCGATCTGTGTACCGACACCTCTTGACACGTACCAGCAACCAGATACTTCTTATGTAGAAAGCTCAGGTAAGGAGATCGCGAAACATCTGCATCCGGAAATGCTCATTGTTCTTGAAAGTACGACATATCCGGGAACCACAGAAGAAGTGTTGAAGCCGATTTTAGAAAGTACAGGCCTGGTTTGTGGGGAGCATATATTCATCGCCTATTCCCCTGAACGTGTCGATCCTGGAAACAAAGTCTATAACACGAAAAACACGCCGAAAGTGGTTGGTGGCATCACGCCGTCCTGTACGAAGATTGCGGCCGCCCTTTATCGCAATGTGCTTGAAGGGGATGTCCATGAAGTCTCAAGTCCTTCTATCGCAGAAATGGAAAAGATCCTTGAGAACACCTTCAGACATCTGAATATCGCACTGGCCAATGAAATGGCGATCCTTTGTAACAAGATGGGGATCGATGTGTGGGAAGTCATCAACGCCGCTGCTACGAAACCTTATGGGTTTATGGCGTTTTATCCAGGACCTGGACTCGGCGGACATTGTATTCCGATTGATCCGTTCTACCTAACCTGGAAAGCGCGTGAATACAACTATCACACCCGGTTGATCGAAATCGCTGGAGAAATCAACAACAGCATGCCTGAATTCGTACTGGAACGTTCGATGCAAATTTTAAATAAAGAGAAAAAGCCATTGAATGGATCTCGGGTGGTCGTGCTGGGTGTCGCCTATAAAAAAGATATTGATGATGTGAGGGAATCACCAGTACTGGAGATCCTCGAAAAGCTCGATGAACAAGGTGCGGACTATTTAGTGGTGGATCCTCATGTGAAATCATTCAAGCTTGGCGAAAAAATCATCGAGCCTGTGTCGTTATCAGAAGACATACTGCACGAAGCGGATCTCGTTCTTCTGACGACTGACCATAGTCAATTCGATTATGAGATGATCGGCAAACTGAGCCCGGTCATTTTCGATACACGTAACGCTTTGAAAGAGTATACTAAGCCTGAAAAGTACTACAAGTTGTAATAATGGGAGCAATCACATGAAATTCATTACGATTTTAGGTGCAAGACCACAGTTCATTAAAGCTGCGCCTGTATCGCGGGAACTGAGGAAACAGCATACAGAGCTGATCGTGCATACAGGCCAGCACTATGATAAAAACATGTCGGATATTTTCTTCAAGGAATTGAACATCCCGAAGCCGGATTACAATTTGGAAATCGGAAGTTCCTCGCATGGAAAGCAGACAGGCCGGATGTTGGAAAAAATCGAGGACATCCTTCTTACGGAAACCCCGGACTATCTACTGGTTTATGGGGATACGAATTCCACATTAGCTGGCGCGCTTGCGGCTTGTAAGTTGCACATCCCTGTCGTCCATGTTGAAGCTGGCTTGCGCAGTTTTAATAAGAGGATGCCAGAAGAGATCAATCGGATCATGACGGACCATGTTTCGGAGTACTTGTTTTGTCCAACCGAGACAGCGGTCAAGAATTTGGAAAACGAAAATGTGGATGCAAAGATCATCAATGTCGGTGATGTCATGTATGATGCGGTCGAATATAACCGGCAGCTCGCGGAAACACAGTCTCGAATTTTAAAAGACCAACAGATTGAATCAGGTTCATATCATTTGCTCACCGTTCATCGAGCTGAAAACACGGATGATCCGATCAAGCTATCCAATATTTTAGAAGCTTTTGCACAAATAGAAGAAATGAAGGTGTGGCCGCTCCATCCACGAACGAAAAATAAAATATCGGAGTATGGCCTTGAACTTTCTGCAATCCCGAATTTGAAGATCATCGAGCCGGTCGGCTATCTTGATATGCTCAAGCTGGAATCGAATGCGAAAAAGATCTTGACTGATTCAGGTGGTGTGCAGAAAGAAGCCTATTTCGTTCAAGTGCCTTGTGTCACGATGCGAGAACAGACCGAGTGGGTCGAGACGTTGGAAGATGATGCAAACATTCTAGTCGGAACCAATACAAACGAAATTGTGCAAGCAGTGTTAAAAGAAGTTGAACCATCCTATAAGCCTTATTTCGGATCAGCAGATGCAGCAGAGAAGATCGTTGATGAGCTGACATAGACCTATTTTAGTATAAATACTTTTCAATATTAGGGCAACAAAGGCTCAGCCTGCGCTAGAGCATGGCTTTACTAGGTTTTCTTTAAAAGTCACTCGACAAAGTGAGGGAGAAGAAATGCGAATCATCCTATTAAGTGAAAACTTTCCACCAGAAGTTGGCGCACCACAGATCAGACTTTATGAGGTAGGAAAAGAATTGATCGCACGCGGACATCAAGTAGAGGTATTGACAGCATTCCCTCATCACCCGCATGGTGAAATTCCTGAAGAATACAAGGGTAAGTTTTATCAGTTTGAGAACTATGAAGGAATTCCAGTACATCGGACGTGGATCTATCCGTCTCCAAAAGGGAGTTTCTTACGCAGACTTGCATCTTATTTTTCTTTTACATTCAGTGCCTTTTATTCTGTGTTCAAGGCAAAGCCTGCAGACGTCATCATTTGCACGTCGCCGCCCTTGTTTTTGGGAATCACCGGGTATCTCGCTTCCAAATTGAAGCGGGCCAAATTCATCTTCAATGTGGCGGATATTTGGCCAGAATCAGCTGTGGAGCTGGGCATTTTGAAAAATGAAACGTGTATCCGATTTGCTGAAAAGCTTGAACGATTTTTATATAAAAAAGCCTGGAAAATTGCGACCGCAACAGAAGGGATCAAGGAGTACATGCTTAAGCAGGGCAAAGACGAAGAGGATGTCTTCTTGCTGCCTAATGGTGTAAATACCGACCAATTCACGCCTGGAAATGTAAATATTGAAAAGCTTGAATCACTGAACTTGAGCGGGAAAAAGGTCTTCACTTTCGCAGGAAGAATGGGTTATGCTCAGGCGTTGGATTCCGTTTTGAAGGCCGCGAAATTGGTTCAGGATCGACAATTGGATCATATCGCGTTCCTATTTATTGGTGATGGACCTGAAAAACAAAAAATCGTTGAAATGGCGAAGCAAATGGATTTGCGGAATGTCACGTTCCATGATCCTGTGCCAGTCAGTGAGATGCCTGATGTTTATGCAATTTCGGATTTCTGCCTCGTAACTTTGAAAAACATTGATTTGTTCAAAGGGGCTCGACCTTCTAAAATTTTCCCAGCGTTATCTTCCGGTGTTCCGGTTATTTTTTCAGGTGTAGGAGAAAGTGAAGAACTGATCACACAAAACAAGTGCGGGATCATCTCTGAACCCGAGAACCCTGAAGATCTTGCAGAAAAAGTGATTGAATGTGCGGAGATGAGTGAAGAGAACTATGAAGAACTCTCCTGGAATGGACGGCGATTCGTAGAACGGGAATATTCGTGGAGAAGTATCGTCGATGACCTGGAGGAAAATATTAAAGAAGAACCAGTTGAACTATTTGAAAGTTGTTGATCCAATGAAGATTTGTCATATAACCTCCGTCCATTCGGGACGGGACACCCGAATCGTCATCAAAGAGTGCCAATCCTTGGCGAAAGCCGGGCATGACGTAAGCTACATCGTCCCGAAAGAAGAAAACCGAACAGAATATGGGGTCAAGATTGTTGGCGTGTCATCTAGTCCACGGCATCCGGTTGAGCGGATTTTAAAAACGACACGATCCGTTTTCGAAGCGGCGAAATCAGTGGATGCAGATGTGTACCATTTTCACGATCCAGAGCTTATTCCAATCGGAATGAAGTTGAAAAAGCTAGGGAAAAAAGTGATCTATGATGTCCACGAGGATGTGCCGGAACAGATTTTATCGAAGCAATGGATTCCGAAAAGAGTCCGGAAACTGATGTCGAAAGCTTTTGCACGATATGAGAAGAAAGCTTCAAGAAAGTTTGATGCTGTCATAACCGCAACGCCTTATATCATGGAGAAATTCCGTCCCTTTAACCCAAATACAGTGACGATCCATAACTATCCGATTCTTCGTGAACTTATCGATGAGGAAAATTCAGGGATGGCTAGTATGGAAAGCGGCAAGGTCGTCTACCTCGGGGGGATTTATCGCTTACGAGGAATTGTCGAGATGATCAACGCTTTGGAGTGGGTCAATCAAGTCCGTCCAGCTGAACTGGTGCTTGGTGGCACTTTTGCGCCGCCTGCTCTCGAAGATGAGGTAAAGCAGTTATCTGGATGGAAACATGTCGATTACAGAGGCTTTTTATCACGTGAGGAAGTGAAACAGACGCTTGCTGAATCGCAGGTCGGATTAGTTCTGCTCCATCCGGAACCTCGCTTTGTCGTTTCCTTGCCGATCAAAATGTTCGAGTATATGTCAGCAGGGTTACCGGTCATCGCCTCGAATTTTCCGCTTTGGAAGGAAATCGTCGAAAACAATGATTGCGGGATATGCGTCGATCCACTGGATGAAGCGGAAGTCTCAAAAGCGATTCTCGAATTATTGGGTGACCCAGAGCGCTGCAGGCAAATGGGGGAGAACGGCCGAAAAGCTGTTGCAGAGAAATACAATTGGGAAAAAGAGAGTGAAAGATTGCTCGAAGTATATAACAATTTAAATGATTGAAATGAGGTTTCGGAAATGAATGTACCTATGCTGGATTTGAGTGAACAATATTTCAATTTGAAACAAGAGATAAACGCGGCGCTTGAGGAAGTGATGTCTTCTTCAAGATTTATTTTAGGGGACAATGTCAAGAAGCTGGAAGCGGACATTGCGGATTATAGCAACGTAATGCACGGTGTAGGTGTAGCAAACGGCAGTGATGCACTTCATATCTCTTTATTAGCATGCGGCGTGGAAGCTGGTGATGAAGTGATCTGTCCGGCCTTCACTTTTTTTGCGACTGCAGGAGCGATCGCCCGGATTGGGGCTATCCCTGTATTCGTCGATATCGATCCGAAAACGTATAATATCGATCCTGGAAAAATTGAAGAAGCGGTTACAGATAAAACGAAAGCGATCATCCCGGTCCATTTGTATGGACAGATGGCCGATATGGATGCAATTGTTGAGATAGCTGAAAAGCATGGTCTTGCAATTGTTGAGGATGCCGCTCAAGCAATCGGTTCAGAATATAAAGGGAAGAAACCCGGTGAACTCGGAACGACCGCATGTTATAGTTTCTTTCCGACGAAAAATCTCGGAGCTTATGGCGATGCCGGGATGATTGTCAGTAAAGATGATGACATTGCCGAAACGATGCGCGTCATCCGTGTCCATGGCAGCAAACCTAAGTACTATCATCATATTCTTGGATATAACAGCAGGCTGGATGAACTCCAGGCAGCGATTCTCAACGTGAAATTTCCTCATTTGGATGAGTGGAGTTCACTGCGGAAACAACATGCTGAACTATACACGAAACTTTTGAAAGAAAACATTGGAGAGAAGGTTGTGACACCTTTCATTGAGGAACATAATAACCATATTTTCCATCAATACACGATCCGGGTTGAAAAACGGGATGAGCTGCAAACGTTTTTGAAGGAGAACGGAGTTGCGTCGATGATCTATTATCCGAAAGCTCTCCATCTGCAACCAGTATTCTCTGAACTAGGCTATAAAGAAGGCGATCTTCCGGAGACTGAGAAGGCATGCGACGAAGTTCTATCCTTACCGATGTTCCCGGAATTGAAAAAAGAACAGCAGGAATATGTCGTAGAAACGATCGCGAAATTTTATAAATAATCATTGATGTATCACACGCTAACGGACACAGGAGACCTTATTTGACGATTATTACACTGATTTTTTGAACTAACGGACACTAGGGACCTTATTTTGTAATTTTCGTGGTATATCAGCTCTATTTTCCTTAAATAAGAGCTCTCATGTCCGTTAGATCCTGAAATGTTGGTGTTTTAGCAAAAATAACGGCTCTGATGTCCGTTAGATTCACTGATTTTCAGAAAAAGTAAAAGAAGTGAGGTCATGTGCAATGTCCATTCCAACTTTAGGCGAAAATGTTGTGATAAAAGAAGATGTTTCATTCGGAGAGAATGTAACAATCGGGAACAACGTCGTGATCTATGAAGGAGCCGTAATTGGGGACAATGTCCTTATACAGGACAATGTCGTAATCGGAAAACAGCCGACCCGTGCTAAAAACTCGATTCTTCCTGATGTGAAAAAACTGCCTCCTACTAAGATCGGTGCGGGATGCACAATCGGAACATCTTCGATCATTTATGCGAATGCTGAAATAGCTGAAGATGTTTTTGTAGCTGATCTCGCTACGATTCGTGAAAGGGTAGCGATCGGCGCTAAGACGATTGTCGGCAGAGGCGTAGCAATCGAAAATGATTGCAAGATCGGTACAAAATGTAAGCTGGAAACCAACTCTTACATCACTGCTTATTCGGAATTAGGCGATTATGTTTTCATTGCCCCATACGTTGTGACGACGAATGATAATTATATGTCTCGGTCAAAAGAACGGTACGATAAGTTCAAGGGTGTCACAATCAAAGATGGTGGGCGAGTGGGAGCGAACTCGACGATCTTACCTGGAAAAACGATACAAGAAGACGGGACAGTGGCTGCTGCCAGTGTCGTAACGAAAGATGTCGGGAAAGAAGAGCTGGTGGCCGGTTCTCCTGCAAAGAAACTTCGGGATGTGCCGAAAAACCAATTGCTTCGGAACCAATAAATCTAAAAGTTGGCGTCTTGCCTCTTTTTTAAAGATAGTAGAAACCAGAAGGAGTTAACCATGAGGAATCTAGATGCAGCGTACACCAGAGTAAACCAGATCATATTGGCAATCTTATTTTCCTTTATACTTGGCTGGACCTTTCAACACGTGTATATGTTGAACTCATGGAACGACCTGGTTTGGCCGGGAATGTTGGTGGTTTCTTCTCTAGCAATCCTTCACGTGGTGAAGAAAATTTTCCAATACCAGGTGTCTTTCACTTCTCTGGTGCTTTACCTTTTAATCGCAAGTTTCTTCATCGGACCGGGGATCATTAATGTAACCGCAGGCCCGATCAGTATTTTTCCTTACCGCATTTTCCTGATGGTAATGGGGATTTTATTTTTGTTCGAATTTGTCAGACCGAAACATAAATTAACAACCGACTCGATTTACGTTAAACCTGCCCTCTATTTCTTCGTGTATTGGGTGGGTTATGGTCTTTTGTCGTTAAGCTGGGTAAAATCATTATCCTACGGAGCCAGGGACTTCATCTTTTTGACTTCAGGGATTTTGACTATTTTGTTCGTCGTCTTTTTCTTTTATAGAGAACGGGATTACGTCGTGTTTTTTTCGATTTGGATTGGTGCGGTTCTGCTTTTCATCTTACTTGGATTTTGGAATCATCTGACTCATCAGCATTTGCCGATATCGAGGCTTGCAACAGCGCCGGATTACATCAGAGGACGGCCGTCGGCAGTTTTTACGAATGAAAATGACTTTGCCAGCTTCATGGTAATCGGAATCTTTTTCGGGTTTGCCCTTTTTAACCACGTGAAAAAACTCTGGTTGAAAGGCTTAGGTCTGTTCATCACCTTAGCTGGATTGTATCTGATATTGGTCAGTACTTCGCGTGCAAGTATCATTGCGATCCTACTCGGTTTCAGCGTTTGGTTCATCTTTTTAGCGAATCTTAAACAGAAGGTAAGGACAGTATTTCTAGGATTAGGTGCGGTGTTCCTTGGAACGGTGTTGTTTTTTGAGCGCGTGAAGGTTGCAGTTGGAAACGTTATTACTGAGGTATCGAGTGTTGTAGGTGACCCTGGGGTTGAAGAAGGTTCTGTGGATATCCGGAAAAACTTGTTGAGAAACGGAATGGCTTTTCTGCAGGATACGTATGGCATCGGTATAGGAGCAGGGAATGCGGAGTACTATATAAAAAATGAAAGCATTTATCCGACGTTCGGCCAAACGAATCTACATAATTGGTGGGCAGAGATCATGGTGAATTATGGTGTCTTCATCTTTACGTGTTATTTGCTTCTATATATCGGGATGGTCATCAAACTGTTTAGAATCAATCGAACATATGCCTCTTGGAAGGTGAAGATGATCAGTGAGAGTTTAATTCTAGGGCTAGTCGTTTTTTCCATCGCAAGTGTCAGCCCAAGCTCGATCATGACGTTAAGTTATACCTGGTTATTGTTCGCTTTCGGATTAGGGTTTTTGAATTACATGCATCTGAACATAAAAATACGTGAGGGAGCCTTTGAAGATTATGCGTCATATCATTGATCGGACAAGAGTAAGGATAAAAAAACTATTATGGCTGCTGCTTCTGATACCGCTTCTTACCGGAGCGATTTCATACTATTTAGCAGCCCAAGCCCCTGTTGTCAGTACTGCAACGGTAGAAATCATGCTTGGGAACTTCCAGGACAGTATCTTAACGAATGATACATTGATGTTGGAAAAACTGAAGGCAGAGCGATATTTGCAACAGTTGACATCTTCCGACGAAGATTTTTCGGATATATCCGTTGAGTTGAAAGATGGGAAGATCCTTACGCTTTCATTGACGGATGAGGACAAAATGAAAGCGGGCGAACGATTGCATATGGTCGTTGCGTCTCTTTTAGATAAGAGTGAAGAGGTTTATGTACAAAAGGAAGAGATGCTGAAAAAACAAGTTGAAGACATGGAACAACACAATCCGGGTGCAGAATCCTTACCAAAGGTCACGGACGAATTATTGAACCTGCGAGAAACGGAAATCCATAAAGAGATGTCAGTAACAACTACGGATGGCGAAGCGGTGAAGAGAGGAATATTCAGCGTTATTATCGGTCTGATGCTGAATGTTTTCATACTCGCTGTGCCGGAAGTTTTCAGAGACTGAGGCTGGAGCGGTATCCATCCGCTCCATGTCTTAGGGTCAGTATTCTATACATCTTGCTCCAGATACTCTGTATCAGCTGTATCAGATATATGAGCGTTTCCACTTGATAAATCAATAATCCAGTTAATAAGTGTGTCCCTTTCATCAACAGGTACATAGACTTGAAATTCAACATCATCCAAGTAATTGATGGCTTTAAGCGGGTAAGACGAGTTTCTGATTTCATTTTCGAATTTGCCTAAGAGGGAATAATTCACCCGAAAAGCCACGATATTCATCAATTTCCGTTCCACGATTCCTGTCGCATCAAGTCCTTCTGATGTAGAAGTCCCGTATGCGCGGATCAGACCCCCTGCACCTAGTTTAATTCCCCCAAAGTAACGGGTAATTACTACCACTGTATTTTTCAATTTTCTCTTTTTTAAAACTTCGAGAATCGGGACTCCAGCCGTACCGCTCGGCTCACCATCGTCATTCGCTTTTTGAATTTGGTCATTTTCGCCTATAAGATAGGCTGAGCAATTGTGATTCGCGTCATGATGCTTCTTTTTGATCGATTGGATGAAGTCTTGAGCTGCCTGTTCTGTTTCAGCCCTTTCGACGTATGCGATAAATCTTGATTTTTGAACGTTTATTTCGTGTTCTCCGTAACCTTTTACGGTATAATATGATGAGAGCATATAAACCTCCAGATTAGTTGATTCTTTTTTCAATTATATATCTGGACTTATCTCCCATCAAATTTTAGAAATAATAGAAAAAAATTGAGTAAGAAAGTCATAAATTCCACAACTATTTCGAAATGTGTAATAATTGATAGGGGAAAATTTTGGATATAGGACTTTTCGGTTAAATGGGTAAGAAGGACCTAGTGCCTAGAGGGGATTGTTCGTTACAGTAGTATTGGAGGCAGATTATCATGAACCCTACAAAAACGTTTGATCCAAGCAGTATCGATTCAATCCTGGATAAAACGATCGCCACCGTTACTGAAAGTAAAGAACAAATCTTTGATATTGGCGAACAATCAAGAGAAGAATTTGAACGTTTATCGAGAGAATTGAAAGAAATCCGAGAATTGGTGTTAGAAACGATTCAACGCGGGGATGTCCTGGAAACAAAAGCTCGACTTGCTCGGACGAAGCTTGCTGAGGTCAGTAAACATTTTGAGCGGTATGGGGAAGAAGAAATCAAACAAGCTTATGAAGCTGCCAGCCAGTTTCAAGTGGAATTGATTTCTACACGCCAGAAGGAAGCGTCTTTACGGGAGCGTAGAGATGATATCGAGCGGAGGCTCCTCACGTTGGAAGAAACGGTTGAGCGGGCAGAACGATTGGTCAGTCAGATCAGCGTCGTTTTAAGTTATCTGGACAGCGACCTTCGTAAAGTCGGTGAAATCGTGAAAGATGCCAAAGAAAAGCAGGATTTCGGTTTACAGATCATCGAAGCGCAAGAGGAAGAGCGAGGGCGCGTGTCACGGGAAATCCATGATGGCCCAGCTCAGATGCTCGCGAACGTTCTATTACGCTCAGAATTGATTGAAAAAATATACATGCAAAAAGGTGTTGACGAGGCGCATAGAGAATTGAAGGATTTGAGACAGATGGTCAAGAATGCTTTGATCGAAGTCCGGCGGATCATCTATGATCTACGGCCGATGGCACTTGATGACCTGGGGCTGATACCGACACTGGAAAAATATCTTCGTACAGTCTCGGAATCTACGGGCATCCAAATCGGTTTGAAAAGTCTCGGTAATGAACGGCGCCTGCCATCGAAAATGGAGGTGGCGACATACCGGCTTATCCAGGAATCGGTGCAAAACGCATGTAAACACGCACAGGCGGCTGAGATCCAGGTGAAGGTCGAGTTTCAAGATGAGTTATTGTCGATCTTGATCCGTGATGATGGTGTTGGATTCGATCAGACACAGAAAAAAGATCAATCTTTCGGCATCATCGGAATGAAGGAACGAGTCGATCTATTAGAAGGCACCATCAAAATTGAAAGTAACCCTGGAAAGGGAACTATGATATTCATTCAAATACCATTAAGTAAGCAGGAGGCATGGAAATGACACAAGTAAACGCCGTGAAAACAAGAATCGTATTGATTGACGACCATAAACTGTTCCGTGAAGGCGTAAAACGTATTTTAGACATGGAAGAAAATTTTGAAGTAGTAGCTGAAGGTGACGATGGACAGGATGCTGTCGACTTGATTGATTCCTTTTCGCCTGACGTCGTGTTGATGGACATCAACATGCCGAATATCAACGGTGTTGAAGCGACTCGCCGTTTGGTTGAACGTTTTCCTGAAATCAAAGTCGTCATCCTTTCCATCCATGACGACGAGGCTTATGTGACACATGCTGTACAAACAGGCGCATCTGGGTACTTGTTGAAAGAAATGGATGCGGATGCATTGATCGAAGCTGTCAAGGTGGTTGCTGACGGTGGAGCTTACCTGCACCCGAAGGTAACCGTGAACTTGTTAAGTGAATTCCGTCGCATCAAGACACACGGCGGGAATTCTGGCGGAGAAGTTGGCTTTAAAGAGGTGGAGTACCGCAAACCACTTCACATTTTGACACGGCGTGAGTGTGAGGTCTTGCAAATGCTAGCTGATGGAAAAAGCAACCGCTCGATTGGCGAAGCACTTTACATCAGTGAAAAGACCGTCAAAAACCATGTGAGTAACATCCTGCAGAAAATGAACGTGAACGACCGCACACAGGCAGTCGTCGAAGCAATCAAAAACGGCTGGGTGAAAGTGAATTAAATTGGTTTTGAAGATTAGATGGACCTTCTGGCGCGCCAGAAGGTTCTTTTTTACGGTTCTAATGATGTTATGAGAGGAGCGGGCTCCGGATTATCGGTGCAAACCGCGAATTTATCGGTGCAACTTTGAGAATTAACGGTGCAAATTTGGGATTTATCGGAGCAAATTTGAGATATATCGGTGATTTACGAGACTATCGAAATTTTCATGTTCATTTCGACATTATTCCAGTAAAATAGGGAAGGTAATTAAGAGTTTTAGTCAAATACATAGTGTAGGTAAATAAATAGAAAGGATTATTATGTATGCATAAAGTTGCAATCATTACGGATAGTACGTCATATCTGCCGAAGGACCTGCGGAACCGATACAATATCAAAATGGTCCCACTGAATGTCATTTTTGAAAATGAATCCTATCAGGAAGAAACAGAGCTTACTGTGGATGATTTTTATCAGCAGGTACGTGAAGGCGGAAAGCTGCCGAAGACGTCACAGCCAGCGGTCGGGTTGTTCGCAGACCTTTATGAAAAACTGGCTGATGAAGGGTATACCGATGCTATCGTCATAACCCTCTCAAGCGAAATCAGCGGAACGTACCAGAGTGCAGAAACAGCCAAATCGATGGTCGACTCGATTAATGTTGACGTGTTCGACTCCGAAATCAGCTGTATGCCGCAAGGATTTTTCGTTTTAGAAGCTGCAAAAATGGCTGAGCAAGGACAAGCGGCGAAAGTCATCCTGTCCCGCCTGAAGGTCATCCGTGCAAAAGGGATTCGGGCTTATTTCATGGTCGACGATCTGAGCCATTTGCATCGCGGAGGTCGTTTGAACAGCGCGCAATTTTTCGTCGGTAACCTGCTTCAAGTCAAGCCGGTTCTGCAATTCGTCGATAAAAAGATCGTTCCTTTTGAAAAGATCCGTACACGTAAAAAAGCAATCAAACGTTTATTTGAACTGATTCATGATGATGTTGGGAAAGACGAAATGGCACAGATCTCTGTCATTCATGCCAACCGTGAGGAAGAGGCGAAGGGTTACGCGGAAGAGTTACAGCGTGATTTTCCAAATTCAGAAGTCATCATCACTTATTTTGGCCCGGTAATCGGTACACACCTTGGTGAAGGCAGTATCGGACTGACATGGGTCAAAGAATAATGCACTTATCCAATTCATACAGGTGGCAAGACTGATGCGTTTTGCCACCGTTCCTTCCAAACTTGGACCTCTCCTTTGCCCCGAACCTCTGCTTGAATACGACACCTCACTCATTCCAATCGGTAAAATCGATGAACTCCCACATCCACCACTACAACCTGATTTCAATTTCAATCGCGATCTGCAAAATTATTTAAGCGGACGCCATCTCCTTTTAGATGAAATTCCTTATCCCCTTAAACTCATTCACGATCATTACCTACATGGTTTCATTCGTTATGAAAAAGGAATAACAAAAGAAAAACATGGATTCTCCTGTCAAAGATGCGGGAATAAGGATAAAGAATTGTTTGCTGCTTTTGCTTGTTACCGCTGTAAAGCGAACTGCACTTATTGTCGGAATTGCATCATGATGGGGCGGGTTAGCGAATGTACACCGTTGTTGAGATGGAGTGGACCGAGTCCGCACTTTAAAGTAGAGGAACCGATTTTACGTTGGGATGGGAAGTTGTCTGAATTGCAATTGGCTGCCGCTGAAAAAATCAGTGATTTGGTTGTTCGAAATGGTGAGCTTTTGGTATGGGCGGTTTGTGGTGCAGGAAAGACTGAGATCTTATTTCCTGGTATTGAAAAAGCGCTGCGAGCAGGATTACGAATATGCCTTGCTACCCCGCGGACAGATGTTGTCACAGAACTTATACCGAGATTTGAAAGCGCATTTTCGGGCATTGAGGTCCAGGCTCTTTATGGTGGGCATTCAAGTCTTGAAAGGCCATCACCACTTGTCTTATCCACTACTCACCAATTATTCCGTTTCAAAGACGCTTTCGATGTCATGATCGTCGATGAAGTAGATGCTTTCCCGTATTCATTCGACAAAACTCTGCAGTTTGCAGTTGAAAAAGCTTGTAAAGAGGATTCTGCACGAATCTACTTATCCGCAACTCCTTCTGAAAACCTGTTGTCCCGTGTAAAAAAGAAAGACCTGGATGTGATCCACATTTCGAAACGGTTTCACGGCTATCCCTTACCTGTGCCGAGGTTCGAATGGTGCGGGAATTGGAAAAAAGGATTGAAGAAAAAGCACCTGCCGAAAGTGGTGTCGGATTGGTTGAAAGAAAGACTCGAGAGCGGCAGGCAATGTTTTCTGTTTGTTCCTACTATAAAGCATATGGACGATATATTTGAATGTTTGAAAGATCATGGTTCTGTGGATTTCGTCCATGCGGAGGATCCAGATCGGAATGAGAAAGTAAATGAATTTCGAAAAGGAGAGATTACGATGTTGATTACGACGACCATCCTCGAGCGAGGTGTGACGGTACCGAAAATCGATGCTGCCGTATTCGGTGCTGATCACGAAGTATTCACCGCCAATGCACTTGAGCAGATTGCCGGGAGAGTGGGCCGTAGTATAGAAGACCCATATGGTGAGGTGGTCTATTACCATTATGGAAAAACGAGAGCGATGGTGTCGGCGAAACAGTCGATTGAACAGCATAACAAGCGTACATCCGAAAAAGTGAATACATGAAATGCCTTTATTGCAAAAGTTTCTTCATTTCCGCAGTAGGTTGGAGAGATTTGTTGGGTTTAGACAGCGAGCCATTGTTGTGCGGGGAATGTCGAGAGAAGCTGGTTTTGATCGAAGGAGAGATTTGTCGACAGTGTGGACGCTCTTTTTCGCTATTTCCCGAGAAATATCGCCAAAACGACATTTGTTTGGATTGTGTTAGATGGAGCAAGAAAGGACCCTCGATCAGTAAAAATCGCTCCTTATTACAGTATAATCCATTCATGCAGGAGTTTATGGCTCAATTCAAATATCGAGGAGACTCAGAATTGATCAAGGCATTCAGCGACGAGCTACGAACACTTTTTAAAAAGGAATTTCGTGGAACAATTGTTGTTCCAATCCCGCTTAGTGAGGAAAGACACTATGAGAGAGGGTTCAATCAGAGTGAATTGATTGCCATATCGGTAGGCTCTACGGTCGTAGATGCTTTAGAAAGGCCTTTGCACGAAGAAAAACAGAGTAAGAAATCCCGGGCAGATCGCCTTGAAAACCAAACAGTCTTTACTTTTAAAAGTGGCTCGGACATTCGTGGAAAATCGATTACCTTAGTCGATGACATATACACAACAGGAGCGACGGTCGAGGCTGCAGGTAAGATTTTACTAGAACAAGGTGCGCGGAAAGTCATGTCTTTTACAGTAGCAAGAGGGTAAATCCTACTAAACAAATGAAAAGGCTAAACTTTCAATTTAGATGACCGATATATGTACTAGATATAGTAGAATTGAAGGAGAGAGCATCCATGGCGGAGTTGGCCAATTGCCCGCAATGCGGACGCATATTCGCGAAGTCGTTTCGACAAGTGTGCGATGCATGTTATAAAGAAGAAGAAAAGATGTTTGAACTCGTGTATAAGTTCATCCGCAAGAAAGCGAACCGGGAAGCATCTTTATGGGAGGTACACGAAGCAACGGGTGTTCCAGAGAAAACGATCATCCGATTCGTAAAAGAGGGCAGGATCCGTGCTCATCAATTACCGAATCTCGCATACCCATGTGAACGTTGTGGAAAGAACATTCAAGACGGTCGGATTTGTGGAGATTGTAACGATCGCATGAAAAAAGATTTGCACTCACATGAAGAATCGACCCAAAAACGTATACAAGAGGAACGAATAACTTATCATACAGAAAAATAATCCAAATGTGGAAATGAGGAGGAAATTCCATTGAAAATCAATCGATATGGAAACATCTCAAACAACCCATACAAACACCAGCTTAATAAACCGGCAGAAACGCCACAACAGCAAGTGAAGCAAGATAAGATCCAGATTTCAAAAGAAGCGCTTGAAATGCAGAAGAATCAAGGGACTTCAACAGAGCGTGCTGAAAAGATCGAGCATTTGAAGAATGAAATCCAATCAGGAAACTATCAGGTGGATTCGGGGAAAGTCGCGAAGAAATTCTTCGATTTTTGGACGAAGAGCTAAGGGTGTGAGCATATGAGGGTGGATCGCATGGTCGGGCTGTTGTCCGATTTACATAGTCAGCACAAATTACTTTTAGAAATTTCCGTAGAGAAGACGGAAGCCTTAAAGAAAAACGACATAACTGTGTTGGATAAACTGTTGAGTGAGGAGAACAAGTGCCTCCAAACCATTGAGCGAATCGAAAATGAACGGATCCGAGAAGTCGAAACGCTATTGAATGCGCAAGGCATTGTCGTTGATGAAAACCCTTCGCTTGCACAGTTGTTACGGTTCTATGATCACGAGGGACAAGCGAAGCTCATTCATGCGCAAAACCAATTAAGGCAAACGATTCAAGAGCTTCAAGAACAGAATGAGTTGAACCATGAATTGACTAGGCAATCGCTGCAATTCGTCAATGCGTCGTTGTCATTGATGGAGCCGAAGAAACCCACAGCGAATTATGGACGCCCTGGCCAGACGACCCAACAGAACGGTTATCAAAAATCACGATCGATATTTGATTCTAAAGCATAGGAAAGGCGGAAACACCATGTCTTCAACGTTTCACGGACTTGAAACATCACTCAGAGGGTTGCGGACCCACCAAAGCGCACTCCAAACAACTGGACACAATATCGCGAATGCGAGTACACCTGGTTACTCCAGACAGCGTGTCAATTTTACGCAGACAGAAGCATTCCCTGCTCCTGGACGTAACCGGCCGCAGATTCCCGGTCAACTTGGTACCGGGGTTGAAGCAGGGTCTGTTCAACGTGTTCGCGAAAGCTTTTTGGATTTGCAATTTCGTGGTGAAAATACGAAATCAGGATATTGGTCTGCGCGGAGTGATGCCCTTCAAAAGATGGAAGAGATCATGAATGAACCGTCTGACCATGGATTAGGAAAAACGATGGACCGATTCTGGCAGTCACTGCAGGATTTAGCAGTTAACCCGGAGGATTCAGGCGCACGTTCAGTCGTACGGGAACGCGGGAAAGCACTTGCAGAAACGTTCAACTATTTATCGGGTTCACTCAACTCGATCAAAGACGACATCAAACTGCAAATCGATAACTCAGCCGATTCGATCAGCTCGATTGCGGAACAGATCAATGATTTGAACAGACAAATTGGAGAGTTGGAACCGCACGGATATCTACCGAATGACTTGTATGATAAGCGAGATCTGTTAGTCGATCAGTTATCTGAACTTGCGAATGTGAAGGTAACGAAGGTCGATAGTGGTGGCGATGATCTAGACATTGCGGAAGGCAAGTACACGATTCAGTTGGTGGATGACAGTGGAACAACGATCGGAACGCTGGTTGATGGAGAGAAGCTGAATTGGAATGAATTGGGGTTAAAAGACGGGAGTACCAGCCAGTTTACACTGACGGAGCACAACAAGGATGGGAATCCGACAGGTAATTCAGATGAAATTGATTTCACAGCAAAAGGAAAGTTATTGGGTCAACTGGTAGCACATAACGAAGTTTATCCGGGAATGTTATCGAAGCTTGATGAAATGGCGTATCAGTTTGCCACTGAATTTAATGCTGTCCATAGTGGTGGTTATGGATTGGATCCAGATAATGTACCGAGTGAAAATACAGGGAATCTTTTTTTCGAAGAATTGGCAGATGAACAAGGAGCAGCATCACGTATCAAGCTACATACCGACATTACTGAAAAGGGTGGGTTGAATAACATTGCCGCCTCTGAAAATGGATTTGCCGGTGATGGAAGTAATGCGTTATTGCTTTCTGAAGTGAAGGATTCAAAATTTGATTTCAGTACTGGTGAAGCCACCGTCCAGAGTTTTTATGAAGGTGTTATCGGTGAAATGGCAGTCGATACTCAGCAAGCGAATCGTTTAAAGGGTAACTCCGAAACGTTGAAACAATCCGTTGAAGAACGCCGTCAATCTGTAAGCGGTGTGTCTTTAGATGAGGAAATGACTAGAATGATGCAGTTCCAGCATGCGTATAACGCAGCTGCACGAAATATCACGAGTATCGATGAAATGCTTGATCGGATCATCAACGGCATGGGTCGAGTAGGAAGGTAGGGGTAAAAGATGCGTGTTACGCAAAGTATGTTGACAGGAAATATGCTTCGTAATTTAAGCCAGAGCTATGAGCGGATGGGCAAGTATCAGGATCAGCTTGCAACAGGGAAACGTATCAACAGACCTTCTGATGATCCAGTTGTAGCGATGAAAGGCATGGAATACAGGACGAACCTGACGGAAGTCGAGCAGTTCAAGCGCAACTTGTCAGAAGTCTATAACTGGATGGATAATTCAGATGCAGCTTTGGACGAAGCAGGACAAGCGCTGCACCGAATCCGTGAATTGACAGTTCAAGCGAGTAACGGAACGTATGAAGATGGACAACGAAGTGCGATTGCAAAGGAAATCAGTCAGATTAGGGATCATCTGATTGATATCGCGAATACGAAGGTTGCAGGGAAGTATATTTTTAATGGGAACAATACGACGGAAGCACCAGTTGGGGCAGATGGGACACGATCTGCGACTGCCAATGACAATCCAGTCGAGATTGAAGTATCCAAAGGGATAAAGGTTAGGACGAATATCACACCAAGCAATGTGTTTTCTCAGGAGCTTTTTGATGATCTTAAAGAGTTAGTCGGAAAACTTGAAAATGGCGGATCTGATGAAGAAATTAGTACATATCTATCAAACTTAGATAACCATATGGATAACAATACAGCAGAAAGAGCGGAGCTTGGTGCACGCTATAATCGGATTGAGATGATCAGTGATCGGGTGGCTGAACAAGAGGTCATTGCCAGCCGGATCCTATCCGATAATGAAGATGCGGACATGGAACGCGTAATTATTGATCTGAAGACTCAGGAAAGTATCCATCGTGCAGCACTAGCGGCAGGAGCTCGCATCATTCAGCCGACGTTAATGGATTTCCTACGATAAAGCTATCTATTTAGATAGCTTTTTTTACTAAAAGAGGTGACTCTATTGCAAATTCCTCAAATCAGAATACAATCACAGCCTGCTTTAATAGGATTAAAAACGACACAAAGTGTGCAGCAGATCAGACAACCCAAAGCAGAACAATCCATTCAACAGCCGAAAGCAGACATGACCATCAGTACGACCAACGGGGTACTGACGATCGATCAGACACAAGCATGGAACGATATGGATTTGAAAAGTGTTATTGTGCGGACCGAAGAAGCGGCACAGTTAGGTCGGGAAGATTTACTAGCGGGGATTGCACGTCGGGCTCAGGAAGGTGATCAGTTAATGAGGATTGAAAATGGTGGAAATCCAATTGCTGAACAAGCACGTATCAACAGTGGCGATGAAATGAAAGAGTGGAACATCGGTTGGATTCCTTCAGCAGGAAGTGTGAAGTTGAATTACCAACCTGCTAAAGTGGATATCGATGTCCAAGTCAACAAACCGAAGATCGAGACGACTCCAAGGAATGCTGAACATACGTACCAACCAGGTGATGTTGAGGTCTTTCTAAAACAGAGGAATTCACTTTCGATCGACTTTGTCTAATACTAAAAGTGTGGTGGATTAGTAATGAAAATTGAAACGAAATACTTCGGGGATATGGAAGTAGAAGAGAAAGAGATATTGGAATTTGTTCAAGGGTTGCCAGGTTTCAAGGAGGAAAAACAGTTTATTATTCTTCCATTTGCGGATGAAGAAACACCATTAAGTATATTGCAATCTGTAAAAACACCTACCCTGGCATTTGTAATTACAAATCCGTTTCTGTTTTTCCAAGATTACGAGTTTAGCATTCCAGAAGCAGTTACAGACCAGTTGAAAATAAAAGATGAAAAGCAAGTAGCTGTCTTTGTCATTTTGACTATACAAGATCCATTCGAAAAAACAACAGCGAATTTAAAAGCACCGATAGTGTTGAATATAGAAAATGGTTCAGGTAAACAGATCGTTTTGAATGAAGATCAATATCGAACGAAACATAGTTTGTTCCCGCAACCCTTGACAACAGTTAAGGGGGAAAAATAAATGCTCGTTCTAACACGGAAACTGAACCAATCCATACAAATCGGAGAAGAGATTGAAATCAAGGTTCTTGGAATCGACGGTGAACAAGTCAAAATTGGTGTAAACGCCCCCAAAAACATCGATATACATAGAAAAGAGATATATTTGTCTATCCAGGACGAAAATAGCAGTGCAGCTTCTGTAGACACAGATTTAATCAAAAAGTTATCAAAAATCGTTAAAAATAAATAACAATGAACAGACAGGTTGTTCTCTACAAATTAAAGCGTAGAGGGCAACTTTTATTTTTATTGTAATTTTATATTAAGATCTCTATTCAAAAGCCGATATAAAAAATGTAACTGAAGCAACAATGAAGGCGGCCGACTTTATTGGATGTTTCACAAATTAGAGAACCACATGGACGTGGTTCATCAAAATTCAAGGAGGAAATTTATAATGAGAATTAATCACAACATCGCAGCTCTTAATACTTACCGGCAGTTGGGAGCTGCAAATGCGGGTCAATCAAAATCAATGGAAAAATTATCTTCTGGTTTGCGCATCAATCGTGCAGGTGATGATGCAGCTGGACTAGCAATATCTGAAAAAATGCGAGGACAAATTCGAGGATTAGATATGGCACAAAAAAACTCGCAAGATGGAATCTCAATGATCCAAACTGCTGAAGGTGCATTAAACGAAACTCATAGTATTCTTCAACGGATGCGTGAATTATCAGTTCAAGCAGCAAACGATACAAATACAAGTGATGACCGTGCAGAAATTCAAAAAGAAATTGATCAATTAGTTGATGAAATTGATCGAATTGGTAATACAACAGAATTTAATACGAAAAAACTTATTAATGGAGATGCATCACAAAAGGCAGAGTTAACTTCGGGTGGTACTAATATTGTTTCTTCTAAAGCGGTAAGTGCCATGAATATTGATACTTATGATGTTGAAGTAGGAACCGTCTCTAAAGTAGCAGCTAATTTTAACGCAGGAACAACTGGTATTGCAGATACTGATCTTACACTAACTGGTAGTAATTTTGATGTGAACAACTCTTATAAACTTGTAGTCACAAATTACGATGGATCAGCAAATACGGCAGATATTGCATTACAAGATGCAGATGGTAATACACTTATTTCAGCGACAGGTCAAAGTACAACTGGTGCTATTACATTAGACTCTAGTGGTGCTGATGAAATTACAATTGCATCAGGCGCTATTTCTGCGAATGGTACCTCAACTTTTGATTTTGGAATGAATGCGACCTATACTGTAAAAGATAGTGGTGGTGCAACTGTTGATACTAAAACTGCAACTACAACTGATGGTTCAGTTTCAGTAGGTGGATTTGAATTAACCGTAGATAATACATTAACAGCTGCTACAGATGCTACAATTGATGTTACAGGGGATGCACTTCAATTTCAAATTGGTGCTAATGATAATCAATCAATAAGATTAGCAATGTCAGATATGCGATCTGCAGCATTAGGTGTAGATAGTATCGATGTATCCTCATACTCAAATGCAAAAGATGCAATTTCTACAATAGACTCTGCGATTAAAGATGTATCAGCTGAACGTTCTAAGCTAGGTGCATATCAAAATCGACTAGATCACACTATTAATAATTTAGGTACTTCTTCTGAAAACCTAACTGCTGCGGAATCTCGTATCCGTGACGTAGATTATGCTTTAGCTGCCTAAGCAGTGACAAGCACAGTCGTCCTAGCTGGTAACGGCTAGTGATCATAATCGGGTGAATTGCTGGAAACCCCTTAGAGCTTTTCTTGCCACAACGAAGTTGGAAACGACAAGCGTGATGGTTTGAAAAAAGGAAAGATTGGGCAATCAGCAGCCAAGCTCCTGTCTTGAAAAAGTGGAGAAGGTCCAACGACTAGGATAGACCATCTAAGGTAAATGCTATGATGATGAAATCCGTAGGTGAATCATTGCGGTTCAACAATGTGGATCCGAAGTGCCCGGCCCCTACTAGATTGCTAGAGGGTGAAGATATAGTCTGGTCATTTATGAAAGTAAATGTTCGCACGATGGCGAAAGAAATGATGAACCAAACAAAGAATTCTATTCTATCTCAAGCGGCCCAAGCCATGTTAGCGCAAGCCAATCAGCAGCCGCAAGGAGTTTTACAACTTCTTAGATAATTTATTTCTCATTAATGGTCGTCTCATTTGAGGCGGCCATTTTCACTTATATAATCAAAACAAGCTTGGGCACAAATACTTTTTTCGAACCCCGTTTTTAATTGAAGAGTGTTTAAGAGGTTTTGATTAGATGAAGTAATAATAATCTGATAGCCTCTTCTCGCATTTATAAGGTTTTGATATTTTACATAAAATTGTTTTCTATAAATATCTGAATCTAGTTTTAGTAATAGAGGTGGGCTACGCGTGATTACATTGTTAATTTGTTTAGTTGGCTTATTAAGGATAATTTCGTGAGGGAGATAAATCGTTGTTCTCTGGGGTTTATTCTGTGACGCTGGAATTGGTTGAAAGTATTTTCTACCCATTGAAGGAATCAAATGTGGTTTTACGATACTTAAAAAGTAAAATATGGAGGCTTTATCATATAACAACAGACGATTTTGTTTATCTGTTTTAAACGTTAATTGAAAGGAAGAAAATAATACCTCTTGAAGAAAATTAACCTCATTATTTGAAAAAGAGTCGGTAGAGAGAATAACTTTGGTTGCATTATTGTTTTGAACCTTTAAATTCCCATCATCCATATACCACCATGCAAGTGATAATGGGGATAGATTTTTTCTTATGAATTCCTTTGGAAGTTGCTTTTTTCCTGATGGATACCATAATGCTTTAAGGAAATCAATAGATTCTGCAGTTTTGGATTGTACATAATAACACTCGGTAAACCCTTGTTTCATTCTAGGGTCTATCAGCTTTCGATACTTAGGAGCATTAAAGGGGAGATGCTCTTTTAACATGTCATAACAATATTTGCACCATTCTTTATCTGAGGATGCATGGGTAAACCTCAATCTACCTCTTTTTCCTTTCTCAATTGTTATATTCCCATCACCCAATAATTTTCCTGTTAACATTTCTATAATATTTTTCGGAAGTATATTATTTAGCATTTCAATCGTGTCTATTTCACTCATATTTAACCTCTAATTATGGGAATGTATGTTCTTGTAAATTATAACATAATTTACTTAAGAAATTGGTATTAATACCGATAAAAAAGATAGAGATAAGTTAATAGGGGGAGAGGTTATGAGTGTAGGGAATGTCGGTTCATCTCCTTCGGTTTTTCCGAAACAAGATGGAAGATTAGAAACTCAAAATATTGAAAATCGATCGGTACAAAAAGAGAATCACAAAGAACAGGATCTAGTTTTATCGAAACAGGATTTAAAAGAAAAAGTGGAGAGCATGAACGACTTCCTAGTACCTACACATACTTCATTAAAATTCGAGCTCCATGAAAAGTTAGATCGTTATTATGTTCAGGTTATTAACGACAAAACAAAAGAAGTAATCCGAGAGATTCCGAATAAAAAGTTCTTGGATATGTATGCGGCGATGGCGGAATTAGTAGGAATTGTCGTAGACGAAAAAATTTAGAGGTGAAATGGAATGGACATGCGTATTGGTGGCCTTGCCAGTGGAATGGACATTGATCAGCTCGTCAAGGATCTGATGAAAGCAGAACGGATTCCACTTGATAAAATGAATCAGGACAAGCAGTTTCTTGAGTGGAAACGTGACGACTATCGTGAAATGAATAAATTGTTGAAAGACCTCGATCAGTTTATTTTTGACGGGGTATATCGACAATCGACTTACCTGACAAAGTCGGTTAGTAGTTCAAATGAATCTGCTGTAACAGCGTCAGCAGGGAATAATGCGACAGCAACAAGTACGAATATTGAGGTTCTGAGTTTAGCGAAAGTAGCGGTTTATAGTTCAGAAGCAAAAGTTTTAGATAACAATGGAAATGTTGTTTCAGGAGATACTAACATACAGGATGTTACTTTCGGTACTACCAGTGGAGACAAAAGCTTTACATCGCCCTTTAGTCTAAAATTAAGTGTCATCAAACCTGGCGAATCCCAGGCTAGTGATATCTCATTGGACATCGATCCTTCAACTGATTCCATCAATGATATCATGGCCAAGATCAATGCACATACATCGTTAGGGGTTTCCGCTTTTTATGATGAAGCAACTAATAAAGTTGTTCTGACCATGAAGAATACCGGGAAAGATGCATCCATTTCGATCGGAGATGACACGACGAGAGACTTTTTCCAGGCGCTTGGATTCAGCAATGCTACCACTGGGACAGATCTTACTGGTAAAACAGCTGGTGAGGACGCTTCATTCAAAATCAATGGTTTCCAAACGTCTCGAGCTTCTAACACTTTCACCATCAACGATGTGACATACAATTTAAAACAGGTTGGATCCGCGAACATTTCTGTCAGCCAGGATACAGATTCGATCTTTGACTCTATCGTCAAGTTCGTTGATAAGTACAATGAGACGATTGAGAAGATCAATGGTGAGATTGGTGAACAGCGGTATCGTGATTTCCAACCTTTGACGAAAGAGCAACGAGAGGGTATGGAAGATCGTGAAGTCGAGCTTTGGGAAGAGAAGGCGAAGAGTGGGATGCTGCGTGGCGACACGATTTTATCAGGCGGGTTGAACGCCATGCGCTCAGGTCTTTACTCTCAGGTTACAGGAGCGAACGTTTCTTCTAACTATAACCAGCTGGCACAAATCGGGATTACGACTTCAAGCAATTATCGTGACGGCGGAAAGCTGATTATCGACCCGGATAAGCTCAAAAAAGCGATCAAGGATGATCCGAATGCTGTATACGAGTTGTTCATGAGCAAAGGGACGACAACCAGTGAACAGGGGATTGCGCGTCGTCTTCGTGAATCTATTTCAGACACGATGAAAAAAGTCGAAGGAAAAGCTGGAAACGCGTTAAAAACAAATCAGCAGTTCACAATGGGCCGTAACTTGAACGATCTTGACTCGCGGATCGACAATTTTGAACGGAAATTGGTCGGCATCGAGGATCGGTATTGGCGTCAGTTTACGGCGATGGAAAAGGCGATCAGCCGGATGAACCAGCAGTCTATGTTTTTGATGAATCAATTTGGCGGCGGCATGTAAGCCGTGAAAACTTCTAAGGAGTTGTTTGATTGACCATGTCTTTAAATGCATACAAAACGTATCAACAGAACTCAGTCGGAACGGCGTCTCCAGGGGAATTGACGTTAATGCTCTATAACGGATGCTTGAAATTTTTAAAACAGGCAAAAGGTGCGATTGAAGCCGGAAAAGTCGAAGAGAAAAACACCAATCTATTAAAAGCGCAAAAGATCATCCAGGAATTGATGGTGACGTTGAATACCGATGTTCCTGTAGGTGAACAGATGATGCAGCTTTATGATTATATGAACCGCCGTTTAATGGAAGCGAACGTGAAAAATGACATTGCGATCATTGAAGAGGTCGAAGGTTTGACAGTGGAATTCCGGGATACCTGGAAGCAAGTCATCCAGCAAAATCGAAAAGCGAGTTATGGGGCAGGGGGCCAGGCGTAATGAGTGTGGTGCAGGAGTTGTTGGAGCATACAGAAAAGATATATGATCATGTGAAACAGGGGCTGCCTGAAGAAGAGCCGGATCATTATTTCGAAGAGCTGAATGAGTACATCGATTATCGGCAAAAATTGATGGATCGATTGACGGGAAACTACTCTTCTGAGGAAAAAGAGCTGGGAAAGCAGCTTGTTGAGATCAACAAGCTGATCCAGCCTTATCTAGACAATCAGATGCAGGAAATCAAGTCGCAGCTTATGAAGATCAGGACGAAACGGACGAACAATACGAAATATGCAAATCCTTATCGAGGAAACAGTGCAGATGGGATGTTTTTTGATAAGAGGAAGTAGGTCGGAATGTTAGCAATTGATCAGAAACAGTTTGAAGTTATCAGGCAGTATGTGGATTTACTTGCTATTGTGGAAGAGGGCTTTGAACATATTCAGGAAAAATATGAGCTAAGTCATTTTGAAGCCGGGGATCGAGTGCTTGGAGATGTGTTTCTCGCATTTTCACAATTCGAGATGGCGAACCAGACTTTAGTGGAAGCATTCGGGAAAGATGTGATTATACAAGAAGTCCAGATGTTCAGCTCAATCATTGAAATCGTCGAGGAGCTGGAAGTGAATTTTCATAATGAGGATAGTAAAAAGAACATCGTTTTATCGAAGTTGATCCCAGCCTTTTCATCGTGGAGCATCCTTATGCAAGCCAAGCTTCAACCGTATTTACAGCACTAATACATATTATTCGAAAGCCCGGAGCAGATCCGGGCTTTTTAAATTTAAAAATCTTCAATATAAAGGCAACTAAGGCTCAGCCTGCGCTAAGGCTCATCATTACAAAGTTTTCTTTACTAATAGGACCATTTGGATATCCGAAACGTCTAACCTATTGAGAAGGGGAGGGGATAGTAATGAGTTATTGGAAATCAACACTCTTTTTAGTTGTATTATTATTATCTATAGGTTGCAGTAACAGCGGACCACAAAGCGGTCAGTACGATTTGATTGCAAGTGAGAAGACATTGCCATCATGGGATCATATAGAGATTGTTCCATTTGAGAGGGAGGAGGTGCCTCACTATCAATATTGGGTGAAAAAAGCGACCACCCAAGGAGAATACGAAAATTTATGGGATGCTTTTGGATTTGAAAAACAAATGCCCTATACAAATTTTGAAGAAAAAGATGTCCTTTTTCTTGGTGTTCATGAGTCTGGCAGCTGCCCATACGAGATCGAAAAAATGGAATTACTCTCAGATGATGGAGCTATAAAAGTACAATTGATTGGACCAAGCGATGTCGAAGCTTGTACAGATGACGCAACGCCTAGAACATTTCTAATAGGTTTAGCTAAAGAAAAATTCAAAAACGTAGAGGATGCCATCATTGTCCAGGGAGGCACTGAAACAAAGGTTCCGATCAATTAGAATTCAGGGGGAACACAAAGAAAAGTGTCCGACATCTCCAACAACACGATCTTCCTTAAAATGTTGTATAGACTCAGACACTTTCTTTACAGCCCTTATCTGCTAATCTTTGTTATACACAATTTCCCCATTGATGATTGTGGTTTCCACGCTGTTTCTTAAATCGAATGGATCACCATTCCAGATCACTAAATCTGCGTCTTTTCCTTCCTCCAACGAACCGACTTGATCTTCTACTCCCAGATGTTTTGCAGCTGTAAGGGTGATCGACTTCCATGCTTCGGTTTCGCTAAGTCCGAACCTTATCGCGTTCGCCACACTGGAAAGAAGGTATTCGATTCCGACTACGGGGTGATCAGTTGTTATCGAAACAGGGACACCGGCTTCAGCTAGGACTTTCGGAGTGTGCCATCCTTTTTCGGAAAGTTCGATTTTAGACCGCGTTGACATTGTCGGGCCAACTGATACATGGAATCCGTGCGAAGCGACATATTCTGCAATATGATGGCCTTCTGTACAATGTTCGATCGTGATCTCGATATCGAATTCTTTGGCGAGCCTGAGCAAGGTGACGATGTCATCTGCACGATGGGCATGCGCGCGTAACGGGATTTCTTTTTGAAGTACTTTGCATAGATTTTCGAGTCCTAGATCAAAGTCGGGATCTTTTCCGTTCTCTTTTTTCTCCAAGTATTGCTGGGCTTTCCGCATCTCTTTACGGAATAAGGCCGCGATGCCCATCCGTGTGACGGGGACTTTACCTTTGGTTCCATGCAAGCGCTTGGGATTTTCTCCGAAAGCGGCTTTCATACCTGATGGGTTACGGATCACCATCTCATCGACAATCGTTCCCACGGTTTTCATCGTGACCATTTCTCCACCTATGACGTTGGCGCTTCCTGGTAATACCTGAACAGTGGTGACACCGGCTTTTCTTGCGTCTTCAAACCCCTTTTCCCTCGGATTGATTCCGTCGATCGCCCGAACCTCCGGAGTGATCGGATCACTCGTTTCATTGAAATCATGCCCGATGTTTCCGATCCCTTCTTCATGGACGCCTAAGTGTGTATGTACATCTATCAGCCCGGGACTTATGACCTTATCTTTCGCGTCCATGATTTTTACATCGTCATTTTCATATGTGAAATGACCGACCTTTTCAATTTTCTTTCCTTTTATCAATAGTTTTCCTTTTTCGATTACTTCGCCTGTACAAATAATGATGGTTGCGTTTTCAATAAGTAACACTTTTCTACACCTTCCATTCTTTTTTGATAAATATTTGAAAAAACCCTTGCGAAAAGAAAACTGAAAATTTATACTGTTTAAAAATTACTTTTTTTAATAGTAATTCATAAAATATGTAATGTAAACAGTAATATACACTGAACTTTAGTCCTAATTAAGCAATTAAAATATGAATATTGTACTGAAAGGAGTAATGGTTAATGGTTTCAATCCCTGAGAAAGAGTTGATAGATGATCTAGATAAAAAGATCATTAAATTTCTCTCAAAAAACGGACGTATGTCATTCGCTGAGATTGCAAATAACCTTGATGTGACAGAGAAAACAGTCCGTACACGATATAACAATATGATTGACAACGATATCATCGAGGTTGTCGGGGTCGTCAATCCGATTTCGCTGGGTATCAAAATGGCCGCGATCGTACAAATAAAAGTGGTCCCGCAATCTATTGATGAGGTCATCAAAGAACTTCAAGACATCCGGGTGATGCGCTATATCACGACCACTTCAGGAGATTATCAGTTGCTTGCGCAAATGAATGTGCGGGATTATGAAGAACTGACTGAGACGATCAAGAAAGTCCATCGGATTCCTAGCATTACATCGACGAATGTTTTGATCCAGATGGATGTCCATAAAAACACATTCGAGTACATTTAGGAGCCAATAGGTGGCTTCTTATACCATTAATATTCTGAAGAATCTGAATACGAAAGGAAGGTGGATCATGTTAGAGACGTTGAGAAGATTGACAGAACTTTCAGGCCCCTGTGGCTATGAACAGCCTTTGACGTCGTTCATCCACGAAAAAGTGGCTGAATTTTCCGATCAAGTCGATGTAGACCCAATAGGAAATGTAACTGCGAGATTCAAAGGTAAGAAGCCTGGACCGAGAGTGTTGGTGACCGCCCATATGGATGAAGTGGGATTCATCGTTAAAAAGATTGAGCCGAATGGACTGATACGATTCGAGAAGCTTGGCGGACATGATGACCGGATCCTATTGGCGCAAAAAGTCACAGTGAGGACAAAAAGCGGTCCGCGTCTTGGGGTGATCGGGACGATTTCCGCCCATTATAAAAAGTTTGATAACCCTGATAGAGTAAGAGACTTCCGTCAGCTATACATAGATGTCGGGGCAAGATCACCACAGGAAGTCTCTGAGCTTGGAATTGAAATAGGAGATCCGATTACATGGGCATCTTCACTTGAACATCTTGGTTCTGAAAAGACTGGGAAAATCGTAGGAAAGGGTTTCGATGACCGGGCAGGATGTGCAGTGATGATTGAATTGCTAGAAGACTTGCAAACTCGTGATTTTGCTGGGGAATTGATCTTGCTCTTCACCGTTCAAGAGGAAGTTGGTTTGAGAGGAGCAAAAGTGGCGTTATCCCATTTGGATTTCGATATCGCGATTGCACTTGATACGACTGCTGTCAGTGATACACCTGAAGATGTAATGGATGACAGCCTCAAGCTTGGAGAAGGAGCCGGAATAAAGATCATGGATGCCAGCTTGATCGCTCACCCGGCAGTCAAAGACAAGCTTGTCGAATTGGCAAAAGAGCACTCGATCCCTCATCAACTTGAGATTTTTACAGGAATCGGGACGGATGCTGGGGCTGTCACCTTGGCGAATAAAGGCGTTCCGACAGGGGTATTATCTGTTCCCTCAAGAAACGCTCATTCACCTGTTGAAGTGATCGATTTGAATGACCTTGAAGCAGTCAAACACATTCTAGTGGAATTTATCCAGGATTGTTCTGAGGAAACAACATTCCAATTTTAAAAAGGGGAGAAAGCTATGAAAATTTTCATTTCAGCCGATATTGAAGGGATTTCTGGAGTCGCCACCAACGTTCAACTCAAGAAAAACGATGAGTATCAGCGATTCAGAAAGCTGATGACGCAAGAAGTCAACGCTGCGATTGAAGGGGCATTCAAGGGAGGAGCAACAGAAGTCGTGGTCGCTGACGGGCACGGCAATATGTCCAACATTTTTATCGAGGATCTGGATGAAAGGGCACGTCTTGTATCCGGTAACAATCGTGTGATGTGTCAGCTGCAAGGATTGGATGAGACATTCGATGGAATCATGTTCATCGGTCATCACGGCCGGGAAGCGGGTTCCGAACGGACGACGATCAGTCATACACTCGCTGGGATTTGTGTCGGGGAGATGAAGATCAACGGAAAGGTCGTCGGGGAAACAGAGATGAATGCAGGAGTTGCAGGTGATTTCGATGTTCCGACGATTTTTATTTCCGGTGACGATGCGTATGTCGCTGAGGTAAAGGAGACCTTACCTGAAGTCGAGGCGGCAGTTGTCAAATATGGAATTGATCGCTTTGCGGCAGAGCTGATCCCGCCGAAACGGGCACGCAAGATCATTGAAGAGAAAGCGGAAGCTGCTGTAAGACGGATCAACGACTTCAAGGCTTATAAAGTTGAAGGTCCGATTACCTTCGATATTGAATTCAAAGGTTCCCAACAGGCTTTGATGACAACGACGATTCCTTCAGTGGAACTTACCGGACCAAAATCGATCCGCTTCACATGTGATGATTTCGTTACTGCCTATAAACATATGTGGGGTGTTGTCATCATTGGGATGGCGGCAACGAATGGAGTGCTCGGTCAAGCAAATGCCTAACTTTTCACCAGGGAGGGAGTAGGGACTTGTATATTATCAAACGGATTTTCACCATGCTCGTAACCATCTGGGTCATCACGACGATCACATTCATCATCATGCATTCGATTCCAGGTGATCCTTTCGCATCTGATGCAGACGTACTACCTGCAGATGTTCTAGAGAACATGAGGGCGAAGTTCAATCTGGACGAGCCATTGCCTGTCCAGTACCTTTTATATTTGAAAAATTTAGCGATGTTTGATCTGGGGCCGTCTATCCAATCCGAAACAAGAGATGTCAACACATTGATCGCAGATGGTTTTCCTGCTTCTGCTTTACTGGGGATCCAATCACTTGTGATCGCCCTTATTTTTGGATTGATCTTAGGGATCATCGCAGCGTTGAATCATAACGGAATCATCGATTATTTGACGATGACATTTGCGATCATCGGCATCTCGATCCCAAGTTTCATCCTTGCTCCTCTCTTGATCAAATATTTCGCTGTCGATTGGGGGTTGTTACCGGTAGCTTCCTGGGGGACCTGGTTCCATACGATTTTGCCTTCGTTCGCACTAGCTACCGCCCCTTTAGCGATCATTGCAAGATTCATGCGATCGAGCATGCTGGAGGTCATGAATCAGAACTATATCAAAACGGCTGACGCAAAAGGGTTGAGTACCACGGGTATCGTCATCAAGCACGGCGTCCGTAATGCTTTGATTCCGGTCATTTCGTTTATTGGACCGTTAGCCGCCTTCTTATTGACTGGTACCTTTGTCATTGAAAAAATCTTTGCGATCCCAGGGATCGGCAAATATTTTGTCGACAGCATTTTCAATCGGGACTTCCCTGTGATTTTAGGGACGACGATTTTTTTCAGTACGATCCTGATCATTACGTTATTTCTGGTTGATATTTCTTACCGTATTGTCGACCCGAGAATCAAGTTAACGAGCAAGGGGGATTGAACATGATTGAACAGAGAAATGAAGATGTTTTCCGCCCCATTGATCGGAGCAGGTTCCAACCTGATGAAATCGTCCGTCCTAGTATAAGCCAGTGGAAGGATACCGCCCTTAAGATCTTGAAAAACAAGCTTGCTGTCTTAGGGTTGGCTTTACTCGTGGTCATCACCTTTTTCGCGATATTCGGTCCGCAAATGAATCCATATAATTACTCCGATCAGAGCTTGACGGGAAGAAACCTTGCCCCTAATGGAGATCACTGGTTCGGGACGGATTCACTCGGAAGGGATATGTGGACAAGGACTTGGTATGGAGCACGGATCTCGTTGACGATCGGAATCGCGGCTGCTCTTATCGATTTGATCTTAGGCCTTCTAGTCGGTGGAATATCCGGTTATATGGCTGGCAGAGGAAAATTCGGTGACCGTGTCGACAGCATTTTGATGCGGATCGTTGAAATTTTATATGGAATTCCATATCTCCTTGTTGTCATATTGCTGCTTGTCGTCATGAAGCCAGGGTTATGGACGATCATCATAGCGCTGTCGATCACAGGCTGGGTAGGAATGGCCCGGATCGTGAGGGGGCAGATTCTCCAGTTGAAGGAACAGGAATATGTCGCAGCGGCTCAAAAGCTCGGTACACCGCATCGAAAGATCATCTGGCGTCATCTCTTTCCGAATATGATCGGGATCATCATCGTCAATCTGACGTTTACGATCCCACAGGCGATATTCGCTGAATCTTTCCTTAGCTTCATCGGTTTAGGTGTACAGGCTCCGATTGCAAGCTGGGGTACGATGGCGAATGATGCACTCGGTGTCATTTTGACAGGGCAATGGTGGAGATTGTTCTTCCCCGGTTTCTTGATCTCACTGACGATGTTTGCATTCAATGTTTTTGGCGATGGATTGCAGGATGCCCTTGATCCGCAATCACGGGACTAAGGAGGGATACGATGGAACGTTTACTAGAGGTCCAGGATTTACAGGTCTCTTTTAAAACCTACGGTGGTGAAGTGAAGGCCGTACGTGGTGTGAATTTTCATATCAATCAAGGGGAAGTGCTTGCGGTTGTCGGGGAAAGTGGCTGCGGGAAAAGCGTTACGGCACAGTCGGTCATGGGCCTTTTACCCAAAAAAGTGAGCCGGATCCGAAATGGCAGCATCAAGTTTGAAAGTAATGAAATCCTTGGTTTGTCGAAAAAACAAATGCAAAAGATCAAAGGCTCCAAAATCGGATTGATCTCACAGGATCCAATGACCTCACTGAATCCAACAATGAAAATCGGTAACCAAATCGCAGAAACGATCAAGAAACATACGGATTTGGAAAAAAACCAGGTGAAGAACCGTGTCATTGAATTGCTGAGTCTTGTCGGTATACCCAACCCTGAAAGGCGATACAGCCAATATCCTCACGAGTTGAGCGGGGGAATGAGGCAGCGGGTATTGATTGCGATGGCGATTTCTTGTGATCCTCAGTTGATCATTGCTGATGAGCCGACTACGGCATTGGATGTAACCATTCAGGCTCAAATTTTGGATCTGTTGAAGGATCTGCAAAAACGTCTTCAAACATCCATCTTGATCATCACCCACGATCTTGGCGTGGTAGCAGAGGTTGCGCAGCGGGTGGCGGTCATGTATGCGGGGGTGGTTGTCGAGAGCGGGACTGTGGAAGAAATTTTTGAAAATCCGAAACATCCCTATACATGGGGGCTTCTCAATTCCATTCCAAAATACGATCAGGGACAAAAAGAACGGCTCATTCCGATAGAAGGGACTCCGCCGGATCTGTTCGCTCCCCCAAAGGGCTGTCCATTTGCTGCCAGGTGTGAGTATGCTATGGAAATTTGTGTCCAGGAAATGCCTGAACCGACAAAAGCTTCTGAATCCCATTATGCGAGATGTTGGCTGAATGACCCGAGGGCTCCATCAGTGGAAGAGTTGGTATCAGCTGGGAGGAATGAGCAATGACAGGAGAACAACTTTTAGAAGTGAGGAACGTCAAGAAACACTTTAATGTGGGAAGGAATCAATCCTTGAAAGCCGTCGATGACATTTCTTTTTCAATCAAAAAAGGTGAAACACTGGGTCTTGTTGGTGAGAGCGGCAGCGGTAAATCGACACTTGGAAGGACTGTCGTCGGTCTCCATAAAGCGACTGACGGGAACATCATTTTCAAAGGGAAAGACACAAGCCAGTTGAAAGGGAAAGAAGCGAGGAAATTCAACAGGGATATGCAAATGATCTTTCAAGATCCCCATGCCTCATTGAATCCGAGAATGCGAATCATTGATATCATCGCTGAAGGTATTGATGCACACGGACTTTTAAAAGGAAAGCAGAGGAAAGAGCGAGTGTTTGAACTTCTTGAAAAAGTGGGGTTGAGTCAAGATCATGCGAAACGTTATCCTCACGAATTCAGTGGCGGCCAACGTCAAAGGATCGGAATTGCAAGAGCACTTGCTGTTGAACCGGATTTCATCGTTGCGGACGAGCCGATATCTGCTTTGGACGTCTCCATTCAGGCACAAATCGTCAATCTGATGGAGGATTTGAAAGAAGAGGAGGGCCTGACGTATCTCTTTATTGCTCATGACCTGGGTATGGTGAAGCATATCAGTGACAGGATCGGTGTGATGTATCTCGGCAATATGATGGAGCTTGCTGAAAGTGATGCACTATTCGATGAACCGCTTCATCCGTATACTCAGGCGCTATTGTCGGCGATTCCGATACCGAGTCCGACTGCCGAACGGAGAGAACGGATCGTCTTAGAAGGGGATCCGCCAAGTCCGATCACTCCTCCGTCAGGATGCAGGTTCCGTACACGTTGTCCGCATGTAATGGATGTTTGTGGTGAACTGACGCCTGAATGGAAGGAAGAAAAAGAAAATCACTGGGTCGCTTGTCATTTGTATAATACTTAAAACTGGGAGGATAATCATGAAAAAAAGCGTATTGTTCACTTTATTGATGGTGTTGGTCGTTGTACCATTCCTTACAGCGTGTAAAGGAAACAGCGGGTCCGGAGGAGAAATTGAACAAGAGATAACCGTGAATGCGAAGAGTGAACCGCCTTCATTGGATCCGGCTTTGGCTACAGATACTACTTCAGGCTGGGTGCTCGATCATTTGTTTGAAGGGCTTTATACGAAAAGTAAGGAAGGGGAACCGGTTGCTGCACTTGCGGAGGATGTACAAGTTTCAGAAGACAAAAAGGTGTATACGTTCACGATCCGGGACGCTAAGTGGTCGAACGGCGACCCTGTCACTGCAGGAGACTTCGAGTATGCCTGGAAACGGGTTCTTAATCCTGACACAGGAAGCTCATTCGCTTTTTACCTTTATTACTTGAAAGGTGCAGAAGCCTATAACAAAGGGGAAGGATCTGCTGAAGATGTCGGCGTGACTGCCGTCGATGAAAAGACGTTGAAGGTCGAACTGAAATCTCCAACGGGATTCTTTGAAAAATTATTGACCTTCTGGCCATATTATCCGCTCAATCAAAAGGTTGTGGAAGAGAATGAAAACTGGGCATCCTCTGCTGATGGATATGTAAGCAATGGGGCTTACACATTGAAAAGCTGGAAACATGACAGTGAACTTGTGGCGGAAAAGAACGATGAATATTGGAATGAAAAGTCGATTTCAATGGAAAAAATCACATGGGCAATGGTCAACGATGCAACCACCTATTATCAAATGTACAAATCAGGAGAACTTGACCTGATCGATACTTTGCCTACAGATGTCATTGCGCAAGAAAAAGATAGTGAAGACTTCAAAATCAAGCCTTACTTTGGAACGTACATGTATATGTTCAATGTAGATAAAGAACCATTTACCAATCCGAAAGTGAGAAGAGCTTTCGCGTTGGCAATCGATCGTAAGGGGATCACAGAAAACATTTCACAAGCTGGCGAACAGCCTGCGTATGCATTCGTACCATATGGAGTGGAAGGGCCGAATGGTGATTTCCGTAAACAAAAAGAAAAATATTTTGAGGAAAATGTAGAAAAGGCGAAACAGTTGCTTGAAGAAGCGAAACAAGAGGAAGGATGGGACGAGCTTCCTCAGGTTGAAATGGTGTATAACACTTCCGAGAACCATAAGAAAATCGCAGAAGGTATTCAAGAGATGTTGAAACAGAATTTGGGTGTCGAAGTGTCTCTTAATAATCAGGAGTGGAAAACATACCTTGATACGACGAAGCAAGGGAACTTCCAGATGGCACGGATGGGCTGGATCGGTATCTATGTGGATCCTACTCCGATTCTTGATTACTATCTAGGTGATAGTCCCAATAACCGGACAAATTGGGTGAATGAGAAGTATGATGAATTGATCGAAAAGTCGAAAGGGATCCAGGATGAAGCTGAACGGATGGAAGTCCTTCATCAAGCGGAAAGTGTCCTGATGGAAGATCTCCCATTCATGCCAGTATACTTCTACTCTCAAAACTTCCTGACTTCTGATAAATATAAAGGTGTCGTATATCCGGTCAACCGTATGCCTGATTTACGCTGGGCAGAAAAAGTATCGAATTGATGACAGAAGATAGAGGTTGAATTCATGATGGGAAGGTGCATAATGTATCTTCCCATTCAGTTACTTATAAAAGGAAAGGAAGAGGCAAGATGATGAGCTATATACTTTCTGGCATGACATCTATAGCAGTTTTGACCGTCGGAACCTTCTTCCTGGGAACTGACAAGTTGATGATTGTCGATTTTGCTTTTTTCTGGGGGCTTATATGTATGACCGTCGGGGCTTGTTTTTATATCTTACAGACAGGTTTTCTCGATTTGTTTTTTGAAGGGTTTAAAAAGTTAAGTACCGTAGCTGTGCCGAAATCACGTTCTTTAATTGAAACGGATGAACATTTGAAAAAAGATCCTTCACTAAGGGCTTGGAAGCAGTCTGTATTTTTGCAAGGTAAAAGCTTATTTTTAGGGATCGGTTCAGGAATGATGTCTTTTTCATTCTTATCCCTGCTTTTCATTTGAAAAATTGTGAGGGAGGAGGTCATATATAATGAAGAAAGTATTGTTGACGGGTTTTGAGCCTTTTTTGGATCATGGGGTCAATCCCACTGAAATCATCGTGGATAATCTTGACGGTAAGACGATTGGGAGCTACGAGGTCGTGGGGCGTGTCCTTCCCGTTGAATTTGATCGCTCTGCTGAAGTGCTGTTGGGTCTTGTAAGGGAGCTCGAGCCTGATGCGGTCGTTTGTCTTGGACTGGCGGCAGGGAGAGACAAGATCACGCCGGAGCGGATCGCGATCAACATCAATGACGGGGTACCTGATAACAGCGGGCGTACACCTGTTGACGAAGCCATCGACGAAGACGGACCAGCAGCCTATTTTTCAACCTTACCGATTCGGAAAATGGTCAATGCCATGCGGGAAAGCGGGATTCCAGCCTCGATTTCGAATACAGCCGGCACCTACTTATGCAACAATGTCATGTACTCGGTGCTGCATGAGTATGAAAAGAGAGGAGAAACCATCCCAGCTGGTTTCATACATGTGCCTGCGTCATTCGAACTTGTATTGGAAAATGGAAGGCTGCCTGGGTGGCCGCTCGAGACGATCCAGAGGGCTCTGGAAATTGCGATTGGGGAATTAGTATGATTATTTAGAAAACTTTTGAACCCTAGGGGCAGTAAAGGAGTACTAAAGATAGTCGTCCGATAACTGGTCTATTTTTACTAAACATTTTCGGAATCTTGACTCTAAAGGTTGTCACGTTGTATACTCTAGGTGTGGAAATTCCACATGATTTTTTGAATACGAAAGGAATGTGAATTACATGCAAGGAAAAGTTAAATGGTTCAACGCAGAGAAGGGCTTCGGATTCATCGAAGTTGAAGGTCAAGACGACGTATTTGTACACTACTCTGCAATCAATTCTGACGGCTTCAAAACACTTGAAGAAGGTCAGGACGTTGAGTTTGAAGTAGTTGAAGGTAACCGTGGACCTCAAGCTTCAAACGTAACAAAGCTTTAATTCACATTCCTTTTTTAGGGTTTGAATTAAAAGCAATTCCCCGTTTCTCACTGCGAGGAACGGGTTTTATTTTTGCTTCCGGTTCAGATCATAGCGTCAACCTCATATAACCAACTTTCTACCTTCTTAATAATTCCTTCATATTGATTCTAAAGGTCTCTACACTTCTTCGGGAAAGATGTCGAAAATTGTTTTTAACATGTCAGATGCTTGACATGGATAATGCGTTTTTTCCTTTATATTCCGCTATTTCTCTTATTTTCTCATAAATAGACTGAATTTTAAAAATTTTGTCATAATTTTTATTTTCTTTTCGTGTTTATGAAGGAATTGTTAAGGGGTATAGCGAAATATATATAAACACCGAAAGGAGGAGTCTCTCATGAACTTTAATATTCGTGGAGATAATATTGAGGTAACACCAGCGTTGAGGAACTACTCGGAAAAAAAGGTTAGTAAGCTCGAGCGTTATTTTGATGGAACTCCAAACTCAGATGTTTACATCAACCTAAAGGTGTTCAATAACGAGCAGCTAGTGGAAGTGACGATTCCGATGCCAGGTTTGCTATTACGTGCTGAAGAATCTCACGATGACATGTATGCTGCCATTGATTTAGTAGTTGAAAAATTGGAAAGACAGATCCGTAAGCATAAAACGAAAGTGAACCGAAAATTCCGTCAAGGCGGTGCGATCAAATTCGCTTTCGCCAATGGAAATGGCAATGCAGCTCTAACTACAACCACACTTCTTGAGGAGGAAGAAGACGAGGACGAATTCCCGGTTGTCCGTAACAAGCGTTTCGATCTGAAACCGATGGATACGCAGGAAGCCATCCTTCAAATGGATATGTTAGGCCACAACTTCTTCGTATTCTCACACGCAGAAAGCGGAGAAACAAACGTCGTCTACAAACGTAAAGATGGAAAATACGGGCTGATCGCCCCTGATATCGAATAACAATTATAAAATCATATTGAAATGTAAGGAAAGACGTGGTCCGCGGACCACGTCTTTTTAAGTGCAAATTTTTTTCGGTGCCAGGCACCGTTCAGAAATCCAGTGATACCAGGGGGTTTGAAACGGTGCCAGGTACACAATCAGAAGTCAGGCGTAGTAAGGGTTTCAAAATGGTGCCTGGTACACAAACATGAATTCCTTATCATGCGTTCCATCATATGGCTTAAACCCTTCAATGGTCATGCCTTGAATTCTTGTCCTTCCTCCTTCAAACTGTTAAAATAAAGCATGGACTATAGTTAGAAGATTTTTCAAAATATAGATGTGTAAATAGAGGTGCTTACTTCATGATGGGATTGTTAAAAAAGATGTTTTCTACTGGAAACGAGCGTCAGATTGGCCGTCTTCAGAAATTTGCTGACGAGGTTGATGTGCTTGGTCCAGAAATGGAAAAGCTATCGCATGAACAGTTGAAAGCTAAGACAGATGAATTCAAATCCCGCCTGGAAAAAGGCGAGACACTAGATGATATATTGATCGAAGCATTCGCTGTCGTTCGTGAAGCGGCAACACGCGTACTTGGTTTGCGCCCATATCCAGTGCAGATCATGGGTGCGGTTTCTCTGCATGAAGGTAATATTTCAGAGATGAAAACCGGTGAAGGTAAAACGCTTGTCGCGACGATGCCTGTTTATCTGAACGCGCTTACCGGTAAAGGTGTTCACGTCGTCACCGTCAACGAATACCTGGCAGCACGTGACGCTGAGGAAATGGGTCAGCTTTATAACTATCTCGGACTTTCGGTAGGTCTTAACGTCACTGGCCTTTCGAAGGAAGAGAAGAAGGAAGCTTACAACGCTGACATCACATATGCGACGAACAATGAGCTCGGATTCGACTACTTACGTGATAACATGGTTTTATATAGGGAAGAAATGGTTCAGCGTCCGTTGAACTTTGCCATCGTCGATGAGGTTGACTCGATTTTGATCGACGAAGCGCGTACACCCTTGATCATTTCGGGTAACGCAGCTAAATCGACTGAGCTTTATCGCATCGCGAACCAATTCATCCACCAGTTGAAGAAGGATGAAGATTACACGTTGGATATCAAGACGAAGAACGTCCAGCTTACTGAAGAAGGGATGTCCAAGGCAGAAAGCTTCTTCCGGGTTGAGAACTTGTTTGATATCTCCAATGTTTCGATCAACCACCACATCAATCAGGCGTTAAAGGCGCACGTCATCATGCATCGTGATACGGATTATGTCGTGCAGGATGATGAAGTCGTCATCGTCGATCCTTTTACAGGACGTTTGATGGCGGGACGTCGTTACAGCGATGGTTTGCATCAGGCGATTGAAGCGAAGGAAGGTCTTCAAATCCAGCGCGAGTCGATGACGCTTGCAACGATCACGTTCCAGAACTACTTCCGTATGTACAACAAGCTTGCCGGTATGACTGGTACTGCGAAGACGGAAGAAGAGGAATTCCGCAATATTTACAATATGAACGTTGTTGTGATTCCGACGAACAAGCCGATCGCACGTATCGATAACGCAGATTATATTTATAAAACGCAAGAAGGAAAGTTCCGCGCCGTTGTCAATGAAATCGCGGAACGTCATAAAAAAGGCCAGCCTGTCCTGGTAGGTACGGTTGCGGTTGAAACTTCTGAGTTGATCGCACAATTGCTGAAGAAAAAAGGCGTGCCGCACAACGTGTTGAACGCGAAGAACCACGGACGAGAGGCACAAATCATTGAAGATGCTGGTCAACAAGGTGCCGTAACGATTGCTACGAACATGGCCGGTCGTGGTACAGACATCAAGCTTGGCGAAGGTGTCATTGATCTTGGTGGTCTTCATATCATCGGTACGGAGCGTCATGAATCACGTCGTATCGATAACCAGTTGCGTGGTCGTTCCGGTCGTCAAGGTGATCCAGGTTCATCTCAATTTTATATCTCGATGGAAGATGAATTGATGCGTCGATTCGCTTCTGATAATATGCTTGCGATGATGGATCGTCTTGGTATGGAAGAGGATCAGCCATTAGAAAGTAAAATGGTTACAAAAGCAGTTGAGACGGCACAAAAACGTGTTGAAGGCCATAACTTCGATGCTCGTAAGCAATTGCTGCAATATGATGATGTGATGAGGCAGCAGCGTGAAATCATTTACGCGCAGCGTGCTGAAGTACTTGACTCGGAAAACCTTCGTGAAATCGTTGAACGTATGATCAAATCGACGGTAGATCGTATCGTCGAAGCCCATACGCCAGAGGAAGAAGTTCCTGAAGATTGGGACTTGAAGGCGATCATCGACTATGCGAATGGTACGTTCCTGCATGAAGGTGCTGTTACTGAAAAAGACATCAAAGGAAAAGAACGCGAAGAGATCATCGACGTGTTCATGGAAAAAGTGAAAGAGGAGTATGATCGCAAGGAATCTCAGCTTGAGCCGGAGCAGATGCGTGAGTTTGAAAAAGTCATCGTACTTCGCTCTGTAGACCGCAAGTGGATGGATCACATCGATGCGATGGATCAACTCCGTCAGGGAATCCATTTACGTGCATACGGTCAGAACGATCCGTTGCGTGAATACCAGTTCGAAGGCTTCCAAATGTTCGAAACGATGGTGGCCGAAATCGAAGAAGAAGTATCTACGTACATCATGAAAGCGCAAGTCGAGCAAAACCTTAAGCGTGAAAAAGTCGCAGAAGGAAAAGCCGTCGACCCGAAAGCGCAAGAACAACAAAAGAAAAAGCCAGTACGCAAAAGCACGGATGTGGGCCGTAACGCACCATGCCCATGCGGCAGCGGTAAGAAATACAAGCACTGCCACGGTGCCTGATCATAAACTTAAACCAAAAGAAGGCTTGGCAACAGCCAAGTTTTCTTTTGCGTAAACATGTGTACCTGGCACGACAATTTAGCCCTTGCGCCCCAAGGGATTTGAGATGGTGCCAGGTACACTCGGAGAAGCCAGTCACAGCAAGACTTTCAAAATGGTGCCAGGCACCGATCAGGAATGCAGTGGTACCAAGGGTTCTGAATCGGTGCCTGGCACCGTCTAATAAAGACATTTCATTTATATAAGGGAGATCATGTGTTATGGAATTAGTTGAAATTAAGCAAGAGTTGTCAGCAATGGAGAAACGAATTCAAGACTTTAGGGGGTCTCTTTGACTTAGATCAGAAAGAGGCTCGTATTGCGGAGCTTGAGGAACAGATGACGGCGGGTGATTTCTGGGACGACCAGAACAATGCTCAGACGGTCATCAATGAGGCGAACGGTTTGAAGAGTGTTGTGAATGAGTTCAATGAGCTGAATGAAACTTATGAAAATCTCGAAGTTTCCTATGAACTCGTGAAAGAGGAAGAGGATGAAGATCTTCGCACAGAATTGGAGCAGGAGCTGAAAGAGCTTTCCAAGCAACTTTCCGACTTCGAATTGACGTTGCTTTTAAGTGAACCGCATGATAAAAACAATGCGTTGCTCGAATTGCATCCGGGAGCGGGTGGAACAGAGTCTCAGGACTGGGCGTCCATGCTCCTCAGAATGTACACGCGTTGGGCAGAGAACAAAGGCTTCAAGGTCGAAACGGTCGACTACCTTCCTGGTGATGAGGCAGGCGTGAAAAGTGTCACGCTCAACATCAAGGGGCACAACGCTTACGGCTATTTGAAGGCAGAAAAAGGCGTCCATCGTCTCGTCAGGATTTCACCGTTCGATTCATCTGGACGTCGTCACACTTCCTTCGTTTCATGTGAAGTAATGCCCGAACTGAGTGATGATGTTGAAATCGAACTCAAACCGGATGAAATCAAAGTAGATACGTATCGTGCAAGCGGGGCTGGCGGCCAGCACGTCAACACGACTGATTCGGCTGTACGTATGACGCATATTCCAACGAATACGATCGTGTCGTGCCAGACCGAACGTTCACAAATCAAGAATCGTGAACGCGCGATGAAAATGTTGAAAGCGAAGCTCTATCAAAAGCGGATTGAAGAGCAGCAAGCAGAGCTCAATGAAATCCGTGGCGAGCAAAAAGAAATCGGATGGGGCAGTCAGATCCGTTCTTACGTTTTCCATCCATATAGCATGGCTAAGGATCACCGCACGAATGTGGAAATCGGAAACATCAATGCGGTCATGGACGGCGAAATCGATCCGTTCATCGACGCGTACCTGCGATCAAAAATCAAATGATAAACAAAAACAGGGATGGCTGGAAACGCCGTCCCTTTAACATTTGCAGGACACATACCGCAGCTGTGCAGTATCAATCAAACGTTTGTTTGAACCCCTCAAAACCTTGTCGAATCCCTCTGCATCAACTTTCCTCCTAAATGTATGTTTTTTAAAATTTCAATGCTGATTTGTGAAATAAGCGACACTCCTGCACCTTCATACGGACAAACAAACCCCTTCATGAATGGTCGTATAGCGCATTCATACGTGGTCGACACATTGATTGACATCCTTATGAGTAAGTCCACGAAGAGCCATGTCTCTGTTTGGTTCGAGGCTCCTAGTCAGTTTTCAAAGTGACCCACCTAACTAAGCAGGTCGCTTCCGCTTTTAACTTCAGTCCGCGGAAAGGAAGTGAATTTCACAAAAATCCTTCCATTCGTTGCAATAATCGGAAAATTTACTAAAACAAAAGGTAGTGATATACTTTTTTAGGTTATTAGTCTACTAATTTTTACTTCTATAGATAAAAGTGAGTGAATGAAAATGATGATGGCAGTTCGTCGGAATCGTATCAATCCAAAAATTTTAATAGCATTAGATTTTATTTTCGTCCTAATTGGTTCAGCCTTTGTGGCACTAGCGTTCAACCTGTTTCTAGCCCCGAACAACATCGCGTCCGGAGGCGTTGTCGGAATCAGTCTGATTTTAAAAAGCTTGTTCGGCTGGATGCCTTCGATCGTCCAGTGGTCGCTGAACATTCCGTTATTCATCGCCGGGGTTCTCATTCTCGGAAAGAACTTCGGAGTCAAAACCCTTGTGGGAACGTTGTTTTTACCGTTCGTGGTCTATTTGTCAGAAGGTGCAGAACCGGTTACCAATGACCCGTTGCTTGGCGCTCTATTCGGAGGGCTTGGTGTAGGTTTGGGACTCGGAATCGTTTTTCGGGGGAAAGCTTCAACAGGCGGAATCGACCTTGCAGCTCAGATCGTCCATAAATATACCGGCGTTTCTTTAGGTCTTTGTCTGCTGGCCATTGACGGAGCCATTGTAACATCATCCGCACTTGTTTTTTCCATTGAACAAGCGCTTTATGCGATGATCGGGATGTTCTTGACGGCAAAAACAATCGATGTCGTGCAGATGGGTCTTGGATATTCGAAAATGGCTTACATCATCACGGAACGGGAAGATGATGTCCGGGACGAGATTTTTAGAGAGATCGACCGTGGTGTGACAAGGATTTCTGCGACAGGTGGATTCACAGATTCAGAACGTCCGATGCTCATGTGTGTCGTTGAACAGTTTGAAGTGACACGATTGAAACAACACGTGAAAAAGGTGGATCCATCGGCCTTCGTGATCATCGTCAATGCGAACGAGGTGCTGGGCGAAGGATTCAGCCAATCATAAACGGGAGGGTTTGCTTCATTTAATGAGGCAAACTCTTTTCTATTAAAGATTTAACGGACATGAGAGCCGTTATTTGTGTTCAAAAACGCGAATTAGGATTGTTAGCGGACACCAGAGCCGTTATCTGTGAACAAATCAGCTGAAATTCCCCGTTTCGAACGAAATAAGGTCTCCTGTGTCCGTTAGCGGAGGAACACCCCTGAGTCTTACCCTCTACACCCCGTTAAATGGTATAATTACCCTATAAGGAGGGTGATTTTCATGAGCAAAATCCTCTTATTCGATGGCGAGTGCAATTTGTGCAACGGGATCGTCCAATTCGTGATCAAACGAGATCCGAAAGCACACTTCAAATTCGCTGCATTGCAAAGTGAAACGGGCCAGAGGCTTTTAAACGAATACAACTTACCGCACACGTTCGATAGCTTCATCTTGATCGAAGACGGAAAAGCGTATCAAAAATCAAGCGCGGGACTCCGTGTCACGAGGCACCTGAGCGGAGCATGGCGTGTTTTCACCATTTTTAAAATTATTCCGACCCCTGTACGGGATGTCGTCTACAATTTCACCGCGCGGAACCGGTACAATTGGTTCGGCAAACGGGATTCGTGCATGATGCCAACACCGGATATCAAAAACCGGTTCCTTGATTAGCAGTCAAAAGGGTGTGATCTATTGAACAAAAATAAACCGATCTATGTGGAGTCGACCATCAACACCGGTATGGAGCGGATCTGGCAGGCAACCCAGGATCCGAAACAGCATGAACAATGGGACTTGCGCTTCACTGACATTACATATCTACCGAAAAAGCATGAGGATGAACCTCAGCGATTCGAGTACAAAACGAACATCGGCTTCGGGCTGAGTATCGCTGGGGAAGGGGAAAGCGTCGGGACGAAAGAGGATGAAGATGGCGCGCGTACCTCTTCTCTGAAGTTTTGGACAGACATGCCGATTTCACTCATTAAAAAGGGTGGAGGCTATTGGAAATACACGCCGACAAATGACGGGATCCAGTTCGTCACCTTGTATGATTACACAACCCGGTTTGGCGTGCCTGGTCAGTTGTTGGATCGTTTCGTCTTCAGACCGTTGATGGGGTGGGCGACTGCCTGGAGCTTTGACTGTCTGAAGCTTTGGCTGGAGGAAAACATCCATCCAAAGACGTCCCTGTTACGGAGTATGATGCACTGGATGATCTGCGCTGTACTGGCTGTCGTCTGGATTTATCAGGGGCTTGTCCCGAAGCTTCTGTTCCCGGATTCAGGTGAATTGGCGATTCTTCAAAAGTCCGGCTTGTTCGTCGGTTTTGAGGAAACGGTACTGCTGGCGATCGGGATCACGGAAATCGCCTTCGGATTCATCTTCTTACTTCCTGTCAAAAAGAAAAAATTATTCTACATAAATGTTGTCGTGTTGCTAGGGTTGTTGGTTGGTGCGATTTTCAGCAACCCGGAAATCCTTGTAGCGCCCTTCAATCCGATATCGCTGACACTTGCCATGGCAGGCTTATCGATCATTGGAATTCTCAACAGCCGAGGAATTCCATCAGCGACAAACTGCAAACGGAAAATGCGTGGTGACGAATCTTGAGTTCAATCTATGAAAAAGCGCTGGGAGTGGACTTTCAACGGCTTCATCCAAAGCTCCAGGAAAAATTCCGCCTTTCGAGTGACGAGGATCGAGCACTCATCTGCACCGGAACGATGGAGGAGATTTCAGGCGGGCGCTGGTTCATGCGTCCATTCATCAAGTACGGGATCAAGGAAAACATCACCTTCCCTGAACGAGGCACCGGGATTCCTTTTAAACTTGAAAAATACGCATATAAAGACCCTTATGGGCGCGAAACGGTCGCCTGGATCAGGACGTTTCATTTTAAAAATGCAGATCGGCGCTTTGATGCGACAATGGTTTATAGCGAAAAGACCAGGGGGATCATCGATTATCTCGGGAATCGGCAGGCTTCTCCAGTCGGAATCGACATCACTGTTTCAGAAGCAGGCGGAATAAAGATGAAATCGACCTACCAATTTTTCCACCTTGGCGGAAAAAGGATTACTATCCCGTCCCGATTGATTGGCCAGGCGACCGTTAACGAAGAGTTTGATGAAAAAAACGATTGGTTTTCAATTGATGTTTCCGTGAAAAACGTTATGTTCGGGACAATTTTCAGGTACAAAGGGAACTTCCGCATGGAGGTTGTCCCGATGCCTCCTGGACAACTCCCGGGGTATGCATTTCCGCAAAAGTATGATGCAAGAGAGTAGGTTTTTAATGTGAAAAAGAAATCCATGATGAACGTGGGGATCGGTTTCATCCTTTGGATTGTATCCCTGTTTACAATCGAGCTCAACTTGATTGAACAGCTTCTATTGTTTGCAATTTATGTGACTGTTCCGCTGACGTTCGCCCTGACCGAAACTGTGAAACGTGATGGCACGCTTTTTAAAACGTATCGAGCCGCATTCCATCTCCAGCTACCGATGGCGGTACTAGCGGGGTTATCATTCAGTCTGGACCCTGGCGTCACTGCAGGGTTTCTTTCTATTGGTTGGCTTCTTTTTTCGATTCTTGTATTCTTGTATGGTGCTGCACGTTTCAGCGCAAGAGGGACCCAACCGCTGGAGGAACTTTCCGTCGATATCGGCTTGATCTACTTCCTCCTTGGCGGTGTTTGGTTCACCATCAGCCGTTTCGGGCTTGAAGTCATGGATTTCAGCATGACGATCATCCAACTGACGGCAATCCACTTTCATTTTTCAGCTTTTGTCCTGCCGATTTTCAACGGGATGCTTGGACGTTTTATTGCCGGAGAACAACACGAGCTCTCTAAAACTTACAAACTAGCGACTTACGGTATCCTCGCTGGTCCGATTCTGATCGCGATCGGCATTACATACTCAAGGATTTTTGAATTTCTTTCAGTCGGAATTTTCGTCATCGCACTTATTTTGTATTGCATTCTGATTTTTACTCATGTCATCCCTAAAATCAGCTGGTTGCCGCGGATTTTGCTTTTCCTATCTACCTTTGCATTGATTCTGACGTTGGCATTCTCTTTTATTTATGGTTTCAGCAGAGCATTGGGTAAGGTGATCATTCCGATTCCGGATATGGTCTTCTTTCATGGGATCGGAAATGCGTTCATCGTTGTGTTTTGTGGCATTGTCGGTTGGTTCCTTAACACGCCTAAACCGCAGCACGATCATTACGGAATCCCATTCAGTAAAATCCATAGCGGTTTTTATACGGGAGCTGATTTTTTCGAGCGGAACAACCTGGTCGATCCGACCCGTAACCGCAACAGCTTGATTGACACGATGAGCGACTATGACCGCACAGGTTTCAGCACAGAAAAGCTTCATCCTGAGATTGTGTCATTTTATGAAAATACGCTTAACTACGATCTCGATTCCCATACGGAATGGCAGCCGGGATTCATCACGATTTCCAAGCTCTATAAAGCGATCAGCAGACGGATCGGCCAGATCAACCTCCCGCTTAACGGGACAGATCATATTCGGATGACGGGTAAAATCATCCCTGTTCAATCAAACAGTGATGGACGAGAAAATGTACGGGCGTGGATTCGGACGACAGAGGATGGTGAACCGATTTTTGCAGCGGCGTACTCTTCCCATATGCATGAAGGGGAGCGGTATATGAATATTGGGATGCCGCTTTTATTCGGGAACATGACGGGTATTTTGAAGATGGATCTTATTGGAGAAGCAGGCTTGAGGCTTGCCAGTTTTACAAAGCGTCGAACAGGCAACGAAGGTATTTATTATCATTGCCCGTGGTTCACGCTAAAACTGCCGATCGATGAGCATTTCCACGTCTGGTTTGATGAGGGAGCAAATACGTTGAGGGCGAATCATCACATGAGTTTCTTTGGAAAACCGTTTTTGAAAATCGAGTATGAAATCTCTAAAATACACTGAATTCAAGGCAGAAATCCTTTGGACATTTCGATGAATTCCCTGACAGCGAAAGGGAGGTATTTGTTCGTTTTCCACAAAAGTCCTAGCTCGAGACTTAGGCTGGAATTCGCCAACGGTATGGCGCGGATCTCTGGGTGAAGGTTAGAGTTTCCGATTTTACTCGGTAACAGGGCTACACCCAATTTTGCCTCCACCATTTCTATCATGAAATCCTTTTGCGAGCTTTGGCACACGACGTTTGGGGTGAAGCCGTTTCTGGAACATTCCTCAAGAATACGGTCATGAAGAGTGAAGTCCTGACGGTATAGGATGAAGGGTTCGCCTTTAAGCGCTGTAATTTCGACCTCATTTTCCATGGCTAATGGATGATCGTTATGTACAATGAGCATCAACGGATCATTGATCAATCTCACCATTTCGAAATTCGCTTTATTCTCCGGCAGATTACAGACTAATCCAATATCGAGTGAACCTTCTTCAACCCCTTGTTTGATACTTTTCGAACCGACTTCATTCAATGAAAGATCAACATGGGCATACGTTTCTTTAAATTGACTGATCAGCTTGGAAAAAAAGGCAGCACCGATGATCGGAGGAATTCCGATCCTGATTTCCCCTTTTTTCAGATCCATGATATCTGTGAGCTCTGAAGTCAGGTTGTTGAAGGCCTGGAGAACATTCTTCGTATTGATGAGTACAGCTTTACCTGCGTCCGTCAATTCCAATTCTTTGGACCGGTAAAATAAAGACACGCCTAATTCTTCCTCTAGTTGTTTGATAGCTTTACTGATCGAGGGCTGGGAAACGTGTAAAGTGGCTGCAGCCTTCGTGAAACTTAAATGTCTAGCAACCTCTGAAAAATATTCGAGATGGCGGATGTCCATCAGGATCCACTCCTTACTCTTTAATAGTTTTCGATCATTACTATGAAAGTGTTATCAATCCCTCTATCAAATACGTTCTATTACCAACGAAACTTTTAATTTACAGCTTATAAAAAGTCTATTATAACTAAAATGCATAATCAACATTCTAAATATATATTATGGATATGAATCATTTTATTATAAGATAGTATGTGTGAATAGTTTATAAATTCTGAACATTAAAAAGAAAAAACTTACATGCGCAGTCAACCATTCAATAGGAGGAATTCATATGTCGGACTATGTAAAAGTGGGAAACCTTCAAGTTGCCCAGGTCTTATACGATTTTATCAATTCCGAAGCGATACCGGACAGTGAGGTGTCAGCTGATGCATTTTGGTCAGGTCTCGAAAAGATCGTCGAAGAGCTTGCCCCTAAAAATAAAGCACTGCTGGAGAAACGGGAAGAACTGCAAGAGAAAATCAATGAATGGCATAAATCGAACAATGATTTCGATCTCGAAACTTATAAATCTTTCTTGAAAGAATTGAATTACCTCGAACCTGAAGCCGTAGACTTCAAGGTCACAACTGAAGATGTCGATGATGAAATCGCCACACAGCCTGGACCTCAGCTCGTGGTGCCTGTCAACAATGCGCGCTATGCAATCAACGCGGCTAACGCACGGTGGGGGAGTCTGTACGATGCACTTTACGGGACGGATGCGATCAGTGAGGAAGGAGGGGCGGATAAAAAGGGATCCTACAACCCTGTACGTGGTGAAAAAGTCATTGCCTACGCACGAGAATTCCTCGATAAAACGGTTCCGCTCGCAAAAGGAGGTCATAATGACGTAACGGGTTATGCCATCGTCGGTGGTAAACTGGCTGCATCTTTAACGAGTGGGGAAACGACCGGTTTGAAGGATGATGCTCAGTTTGTCGGCTATCAGGGCAATGAAAATGAACCGGAAGCGATTCTTTTGAAAAATAACGGCATTCACTTTGAAATCCAAATCGATCGGGATCATGCAATCGGCCGGACGGACAGAGCTGGTGTGAAGGATGTTTTCGTCGAATCCGCGTTGACGACGATCATGGACTTCGAAGACTCTGTGACGGCAGTAGATGCGGAAGACAAAGTACTCGTCTATAAAAACTATCTAGGTCTTATCAAAGGGGATCTATCCAGCTCCTTTACGAAAGGGCTGAAAACGGTCGACCGAACATTGAATCCTGACCGTGAATATACGTCGCCTGATGGAAAGACGTTCACTTTGCCAGGACGGTCACTCATGTTTGCGCGTAATGTCGGGCATTTGATGACGAGCCAGGCGGTTTTGGATAAGGATGGCCAGGAGGTGCCAGAAGGGATTTTGGACACCGTGGTGACTGGTCTCATCGCAAAACATGATGTACTTGGAAATTCACGCTATCAGAATTCCAAGAAAGGCTCGATCTATATCGTCAAACCGAAAATGCACGGATCCGAGGAAGTCGCTTTTGCCAATGAACTTTTTGATCGGACAGAAGATCTTGTCGGCGTAAAACGAAACACGTTGAAGATCGGTGTGATGGATGAAGAACGACGTACGACGTTGAACTTGAAGGCTTGTATCGAGAAGGTGAAAGAGCGGATCGTTTTCATCAATACTGGTTTCTTGGACCGAACGGGCGATGAAATGCATACGTCCATGGAAGCGGGGCCAATGATCCGTAAACATGAGATGAAGTCATCGAAATGGTTGCAAGGGTATGAAAAATCGAATGTCCAGGTCGGTCTGGCAACAGGATTCCAGGGTAAAGCGCAGATCGGTAAAGGAATGTGGGCGATGCCGGACTTGATGGTGGATATGATCGAGCAAAAGGGCGGTCAGTTAAAGGCTGGTGCGAATACCGCCTGGGTACCGTCGCCGACGGCTGCGACGCTCCATGCGCTTCATTATCACCAGATCGATGTGAAAAAAGTGCAAGACCAATTACTTGAATTGAAAAATGAATATCAAGATGACATTCTGCAGATTCCTGTAGCCGCAAATCCGGATTGGAGTGCAGAGGAAATCCAGGCAGAATTGGACAACAATGCGCAAGGGATCCTTGGGTATGTTGTACGCTGGGTGGAGTATGGCATCGGCTGCTCGAAGGTACCTGATATCAACAATGTTGATCTGATGGAAGACCGTGCGACATTGCGGATTTCCAGCCAGCATATGGCGAACTGGCTCCACCATGGGATTTGTACAGAGGAACAGGTTTTGGAGACGTTGAAGCGGATGGCGAAGGTCGTTGATGAACAGAATGCTGGTGATCCGGATTATAAGCCGATGTCTGAGGACTATGACAAGTCTGTCGGGTTCCAGGCTGCGTGTGACCTTGTCTTCAAAGGATATGAACAGCCGAGCGGCTATACTGAACCGATCCTTCATCGCCGTCGAATCGAAGCGAAACAGCGGATGCTGGCTCAGAAATAGTCATCTTCAGAAAGCATAAGACCATTAACTCACGTGCAGTTAGTGGTCTTTTCTATAAAGGACAGTATGTTTGAGGACATTAACGGACATGAAAGGCGCAAAATGATGAGCTCTGGAAAACTAACGGACATGAGGGACGCTATTTGTGCCAAAACGGTATGATTCGGAAAATTAACGGACATGAGAGACGCTATTTGTCTCTTTCACCGTGATTTTCGGCCGGTTTTTACTAAATAAGGTCCTGGTGTCCGTTAGATCTTAAAAACATCGGAAATTGAAGCGAATAAGGTCTCTGGTGTCCGTTAAAGATGGAAAATCCAGAAAATCACTCTAAAAGGGGTGGATCGTGTGGAATTGAAAGAGGTCAGTGGTGACCAACTGGTTTTATCGAAAAAATACGGTAATACAGGTTTATCAGTCGTCAGCCCACAAAGTGAAGAAGAAATCCAACAGGTGCTGCGTACTGCCAATAAAGAAGGAAAAAATGTCGCGGTGATGGGAAACGGGACGAAACGCGGTTATGGCGGCGTGAAGGAAGAATACGATTTCGTCCTCTCACTGGCGTATTATAAAGGAATCGTCGAACATACTGTTGGCGATATGACAGTGACGGTACGACCGGGTACGACGATTGCAGAACTTCAGGATTACCTCCATAAGCATGATCAGATGGCTGCGATCGATCCGAGTTGGCCCGAACAGGCAACGATCGGTGGTGTGATTTCGGCAAATGAAAGCGGTCCCAAGCGTCTCAAGTATGGTTCAGCAAGGGATCTGGTCATCGGTATGAGGGTCGTTTATGCTGACGGGAGCGTCATCCGTACAGGCGGGAAGGTCGTGAAAAATGTCGCCGGTTACGATATGAACAAACTGTTCATCGGTGCGATGGGGACTTTGGGTGTCATCTCGGAAATCACTATGAAATTGCGGCCGGTTCCGAAGCACGAAAGCCTTGTCCTTTTATCAATGGAAGAAGATCGTTTGGACGAACTGAAAACGTTCATTGTGAAGCTGCAGGACTCGATGATCGAACCGGTATCCCTTGAACTTGTGGTACCCTCCCTGGCGGAAAAATTGCTCGATCGCAAGGAGTATACCCTGCTGATCACGTTTGAAGATGTGGAAAAAGCGGTTCATTATCAGGAGGAATGGGTGGCGACGAACAAACCCGAAGCGGCGATCCAATCCGTATTATCACAAAAGGAGTCGAGAGAGTTTTGGAACAGATTTTCGAACCTCCAGCCGAATGCCCTCAGAGTTGATCACCGGGAAGACCGGGTGAAGGCTGTTGTGAAAATCAGCAGCAAAAACATGGAGGTATTCGATATCCTCAAGGAATGCCAGAAATTGCATCAAAACAACGGCATAGAAGTAGAAGCACATGGCGGCCTCGGCCACGGATTGAGTTTTGTGATGCTCAGCGGTTCAGCCGACGAGATCAAAGATACAATCAATCAGCTGCGAGACTTCGTCAGCACGAAAAATGGCTATGCAGTCGTGAAGCATCTGCCTCTCGAACTTCGAAAGGCAATTGATATCTGGGGCGATAAGCCATCGTACTTCTTCCTATTCGAAGGTATCAAACGGAAAATCGATCCCGAAAACACCTTGAATCACATGCGTTTTATAGGAGGGATATGAAATGGCTGTAGAAGTGAAGGAGCAGCATCAGCAAGTTGACCCGCCTTGCAGTTCTTCCAACAGTTTAAGCAACTATTTGTGGAATGATCATCCGGACGAGGAAAAGTGGGCGGACTGTGTCCATTGCGGGATGTGTCTTGAATCGTGTCCGACGTATCTTGAAACCGGGCAGGAGCAGCATTCACCCCGTGGACGCGTCCATCTGATCAAATCGGTGGCGGAAGGAAAGCTCGAAGTGAATGAACAATTCATGGACCCTGTATTCCAGTGCCTCGATTGCCGTGCTTGTACAACTGCTTGCCCGGCTGACGTCGATGTCGGGGGCTTGATTGAGGAAGCTCGGGGACAGATTCGTCAGGCGATGCCACTGACAGGATGGAAAGGAGCAGTAAGCAACCTGTTTTTGAAGGGGCTTTTTCCACATAAAAACCGCTTGAACGCTGTTGGAGGTCTCTTGAATTTTTACCAGAAGAGCGGGCTGCAGCAGGTCATTCGGAAAACCGGTGCCTTGAAGGTTATGCCGAAACATCTGGCCGAGATGGAATCGATCATGCCGGAAATCCAACCTTCAGTTCAGAAGAAGTACAAGGATGTCGATGTCATCCCTGCTAATGGTGAGCCGAAAGCGAGGGTCGCGATGTTGACCGGTTGCATCATGGATGTCATGTTCGCGGATATCAACCAGTCAACGATCAATGTGTTGACCTACAACGGCAATGAAGTGGTTTTACCGAAAAACCAGACGTGCTGTGGCGCGCTTCACGTTCATGCGGGTGACCGTGAGACCGGAAAAAGACTCGCAAAACAGAACATCGAGGCTTTCCAGGATGCTGATAAAGTCATCATCAATGCGGCTGGTTGCGGTTGTGCGTTGAAAGAGTATCCTGAGTTGCTGCGGAATGATCCGGAATGGAAAACGAGAGCAGAGGACTTTGCGGATAAAGTCGAGGACATATCCAAATATCTGTATGATACCGGTTATGAAAAACCGCACAGTGAGGTGAATAAGAGGATCACTTATCACGATGCGTGTCATCTTGCCCATGGACAGGGGATTCGGCATGAACCACGCCAACTCCTCAATGATATCAACGGCGTCGAATATGTCGAACAGCCGAATGCGGATACGTGCTGCGGCAGCGCGGGAATTTATAACATCACGAATCCTGAAATGGCGGGAGCGGTCCTGGAGCGGAAGATGGAGAATGTCCCGCAAGACATCGAGATGATTTCGATGGGGAACCCTGGTTGCATGCTGCAGATGGCGCTCGGTGTACAAAAATACGGAAGACGGGCGGAAATCGTCCACACGGTGCAGCTGCTCGACTGGGCTTATCAGCAGGACCTCAAGGATAGGCTTGCTCCATCCGAAGCTGATCTTGCTATTACTGCGAGGAAGGAGTGATCGCTCATGTTTTTTACAAAAAAGAAGAAGAATCCCCCACGAGATCCAGCGATTGAAAGTCTCGCAGGGATAGTCGGTGAAAAATCGGTCCTTTATAAAAAGGAAGATCTCCTCTCCTATGATTGTGATGGGTTCACGATCCATAAGGCGATGCCGAAAGCGGTCGTTTTTCCGAAGGATACAGCTGAGGTAGCAGGCGTCGTGAAGTATTGTGCGGAAAATCAACTGCCGTTCCTTGCACGAGGAGCGGGTACCGGCCTCAGTGGGGGTTCCATCCCGCTCAATGGAGAAGTGATCATCAGTCTCGTGAAAATGAAACATTTGTTGAGTGTCGATTATGAGAATCGGCAAGCCGTCGTCCAACCAGGGTTCGTCAATTTGAAGCTGACGCATTCGATTGCGGACAAAGGATATTATTATGCGCCCGATCCTTCGAGTCAGTATGTGTGTACAATCGGAGGAAATGTGGCGGAGAATGCAGGCGGAGCCCATTGCCTCAAATACGGGGTGACGACGAATCACATTTTGGGGCTTGAGGTGGTGTTACCGAATGGCGAGATCATCGAAATCAGTGAGAACGGTATCGCGGATGCTCCCGGGTATGATCTGCTCGGACTTCTTACGGGTTCGGAAGGGACGCTCGGCATCGTCACGAAAATCACGGTTCGGATCCTGAAAAATCCGGAAGGGAAACAGACGGTCCTCGCCTATTTTGATAATGTGGAAGAAGGCAGTCAGGCTGTGTCGGATATCATCTCTGCCGGAATTGTGCCGGCTGCGCTTGAAATGATGGACAAGACGGCGATTGAAGGTGTTGAGGCTGGGACGTATCCAGTCGGTCATCCGGATGACATTGAAGCATTGCTGCTCATTGAAGTTGATGGCATCACTGCGGGAATCGCCGAGCAGATTGAAGAGATCATGAGCGTGTGCAGGAAATGGAATGTTCGCGAAGTGAAGGTTGCAGAAAGTGAAGAGGAAAGGGGAAGATGGTGGGCGAACCGGAAGACCGGATTCGGTGCGATGGGTGCGATTTCTCCTGATTACCTTGTGCAAGATGGAGTGATCCCGCGTAGCAGGCTTCCGGAAGTTCTCCGTAATATCACTAAAATCAGTGAGGAATCAGGACTGAGAATCGCAAACATCTTTCATGCTGGAGATGGGAATCTCCATCCGTTGATCCTATTCGATTCAAGGATTCCAGGAGAAACAGAGAAAGCACTTCAAGCAGGATCCGCCTGTTTGAAGGCTTGTGCTGATGTCGGCGGCTCTATCACCGGTGAACATGGTGTCGGCATCGAAAAAATCGAGGAGATGCGGTTCATTTTTACCGATGAAGAATTGGAAGCACAGACCAATGTCCGTGACGTCTTCAATCCGGATGGTTTGTTGAACAGTGGGAAGCTGTTCCCGACGCCGAGCCGGTGTATGGATGTCAAAAAAGTGATGTAAATACAGCTTAGGAGTGAAGAAAATGAAGTTTGCTAGATTCAACTATAAACAACAAGTGCACTTTGGTGTTGTAATCGAGGACAGAATCAAATTAATAGAGGGAGACGTTTTTGATAGCTGGGATTATACCGGAGAAACAGTGGGAAAGGCAGATGTTGAGTTCCTGGCACCAGTGACCCCGAATAAGATTATCGGAATCGGCGCTAACTATGTCGGCAGGAAGGATGAGCTGCCTTCTTCACCGCCGGACATGCCGGTGTTCTTTTTCAAACCGGATTCATCTGTCACAGGGGCAGATACTGAAGTGATCGTACCTGAGTCCATTGATGAAATCAAATTCGAATCGGAATTGGCCGTCGTCATCGGAAAACAAATGAAAAACGTTCCGAAAGGGGAAGTGCTCGACTATATTTTCGGTTATACGATCGGAAATGATGTAACGGCTCCTCAATTTTTCCATGATAACGGGCATTGGACGCTCGGAAAGGCTTTTGATACGTTCACACCGATTGGTCCTGTCATTGAAACAGAGCTCGATCCAGACAAGATTCATGTCAAGGCGGTAGTGAATGGAGAGGAAAAACAGAACAGTCCGACAAATCTTATGATTGTGCCGTTGAGAGAGATGGTCGCTTATCTCTCAAACGTCATGACGTTGCAGCCGGGAGATGTGATTTTGACGGGAAGCCCATTAGGCGCCCACTTTGTTAAGGATGGTGATGTCGTCGAATGTAAAATTGATGAAATCGGATCATTGAAGAACACGTTCGTGAAAGCCCCTGTTCCCATCAAGTCTTGATTGTGATCGTTGAACAGGGAGGGGATGAAAAATAATAGGGTTATAGGAGGTAATTATGAGTACTGGTACTTTGGCATTATTGTCGTTATTACCGATTGCTGCCGTCGGAATTTTCCTCGTAGGGCTCAGATGGCCGGCAAGTAAAGCGATGCCGATTTCGTACTTAGTGGCGGTGGCTTTGGCTTTATTTGTCTGGAAAATTCCTGGTGCAACGGTCGCTGCTGCCTCTGTCAACGGATTGGTCGTTGCTGCTACACTCCTTTATATTATTTTCGGTGCCATTCTATTGTTGAACACGTTACAGGAAAGTGGTGGGATCAAAACCATCCGTGAAGGTTTCATCGATATCTCCCCGGACAGGCGGATCCAGGTGATCATCGTCGCCTGGCTTTTCGGTTCTTTCATTGAAGGGTCCGCTGGCTTCGGGACGCCTGCTGCGGTAGCTGTCCCGCTCCTTGTCGGACTCGGGTTCCCGGCAATGGCTGCGGTCGTAGCGGGGATGGTCATCCAAAGTACACCGGTCTCCTTCGGTGCTGTTGGAACGCCGATCCTTGTCGGGGTGCAAACAGGTTTAGTCGCGGATGCGAGCATCACGGATAACTTCCTTTCTCTCGTAACGATGATCGGCGGTAAGGTCGCTATCGTCCATGCAATAGTAGGGACACTTGTTCCATTGTTCGTCGTTGCGCTTATGACCCGCTTTTTCGGAAAAAACAAATCATTCAGAGAAGGGATCAAGGTCTGGAAGTTTGCGTTGTTTGCTGCATTTGCAATGACAGTTCCATATGTGATCGTCGCGAATGTGCTTGGTCCTGAATTTCCTGCCCTGATTGGTGGTCTTGTCGGTCTTGCAATAGTCGTTTTCGCTGCTAAAAAAGGTTTCCTCATGCCACCGAAGGAAGAGCATTGGGATTTTGAAGAAAAATCGAAGTGGGATCCTTCCTGGACTGGAAAAATAGAAATCGGGGATATCGAGCATCGAAACGGTCGGATGTCTATGGTCCGGGCATGGATGCCTTACATTCTCATCGGGTTATTCCTCGTCTTGACCAGATTGAAAGCGCTACCATTTTTAGAATGGCTACAAGCGTGGACGGTTACGTTCGAGAATATGTTCGGAACGGAGATCACTGCAAGCTTCCAGCCGCTTTATCTGCCGGGCACGATTTTTGTCCTTGTCTCATTGATCACCTTTTTCATCCATCAGATGGATTTTGGTGCCTATAGAAGGGCATGGGCTCATTCAGGTAAAACGATGATTGCTGCCTCGACTGCACTCGTTTTTACAGTGCCTATGGTTCAAGTCTTCCTCAATTCCGGCGGTGGTGCGGCTGGTTATGAAAGGATGCCGATTGTACTGGCCGATGGAGTAGCTTCACTCACTGGAGACATCTGGCCGTTGTTTGCACCTTTCATCGGTGGGCTTGGGGCGTTCATTGCAGGGAGTAATACGGTCAGTAATATGATGTTTTCTTTGTTCCAGTATGATGTAGGGACGCAAATCGGTGTTGATGCTTCCTGGATCGTTGCATTGCAAGCGGTCGGGGGTGCTGCCGGGAATATGATCTGTGTGCATAATGTCGTTGCAGCTTCTGCTGTCGTCGGACTGGTCGGAAAGGAAGGGGATGTCATCCGGAAAACACTCATTCCGTTCTTCTATTATGCGACTGCGGCTGGAGCGCTCGGATATTCGATCGTCTGGACGGCTGAAAAGGGTGTGGTGAATATCGGGACAGTCATCGTTACCGTCATCGCTGCACTTGCCATTTACACGATTGCCACGAATAAAAATAAGATGGATCTTGTCCAGGTCGATCAGAAACAGATCAAGTCAGTGAAATAATTGCAAAACCCCTTCGAGTGCAGACGGAGGGGTTTTCAATTCAATTAAAAAAAGTGTAAATACATTCTTCGTTATAAGGGCAAATGATTGCTCAGCCTACGCCTAAGACTACACTTTACAGAAAATTCGCACATATTGTTGTGGGAAGAACATGCTTCTACTATAATACAACCAAGTCTATTCAATCGCTTTTTAAACGAGAGTCTGATGTCGAAGTAAGTTTAACAGAAGTTTTATATAAGAAAGATAGGTAGGAGGGGACACTATATGAAAGTTTCCTTATTCATCACTTGTTTAGCAGATTTGTTTTATCCGGAGGTCGGGATGGATACCGTCGAACTGCTTGAAAAGTCCGGTTGTGACGTTGATTTTCCTGAACGACAGACATGCTGTGGCCAGCCGGCCTTCAACAGCGGTTATCACCAGGAGGCGAAACAATCGGCCAAGCATATGATCCGGGTATTCCAGAATGCCGACTATGTGGTCACGCCTTCGGGCTCATGTGCAACGATGTTCAAGGAATATGTCCATCTTTTTGATGATGATCTATGGGCATCACACGCTTCGAAACTAGCGGATAAAACGTTTGAGCTGGCCCAATTTTTGATAGAGGTCCTTGATGTTGAGGATGTCGGTGCAAAACTACCAGCAAAGGCCACCTACCATACGTCCTGTCATATGACGAGATTGCTAGGGGTTTCCGATGCGCCTGGAAAACTATTAAGTCAGGTGGAAGGACTGGAGATGCTACCGTTGCCGAACTGTCATGATTGCTGTGGCTTCGGTGGGACGTTTTCAGTAAAAATGCCGGAAATCTCAAAAGAAATGGTCGATGACAAGGTTGAAAATATCAAGAAGAGCGGCGCGGACATCTTAATAGGATCGGATTGTGGCTGTTTGATGAATATCAGCGGCAGGTTGTCGAGAGAAGAATCCCCTGTAAAAGTGCTTCATATCGCACAAGTGTTGAACGGGAAATCTGTGGATCGAGGTGAATCGGATGGGCATTAAGATTGGAGACCGGAAATTTCCGGAGCGTGTGAACACAGGATTGGGGAATACTTTTATGCGCGGTGCTGTCCAATCGGCCCAGGGCAGGCTGCGGGATGGACGATTGAATGCTGCTGAAGAGCTTGGTGACTGGGAAGAATGGCGGAACCTCGGTGAAGAGATTCGGAAGCATACACTCGAAAACCTCGATTATTATCTTGAGCAGTTGAGTGAAAATGTGGCCAGACAGGGTGGGCATGTCTATTTTGCCGAAACGGCTGAAGACGCCAACCGGTACATAAAAGAGGTGATCCAAAAGAAAAACGCTAAAAAGGCGATCAAGTCCAAATCGATGGTAACCGAAGAAATCGGTATGAACGAGGCGTTGGAAGAAGCGGGTTGTGAGATTGTCGAGTCGGATCTCGGCGAGTACATCCTGCAGGTGGATGACTGGGATCCGCCGTCTCATATCGTTGCGCCCGCCCTTCATAAAAACAAGGAGCAGATCCGCGATGTTTTCAGGGATAGAAAAGGTTATTTGAAGACGGAAAAACCGGAGGAGCTCGCCCTGTTTGCACGTGAGCAGCTACGGAAGGAATTTCTGTCAGCGGATGTCGGCATCACCGGTTGTAATTTTGCGGTTGCAGAGTCTGGATCGGTCAGTTTGGTTACGAATGAAGGGAATGCGCGATTGGTCTCAGCGCTTCCGAAAACCCAGATAACGGTGATGGGCATGGAACGGATCGTGCCGACCTGGGAAGAGCTTGATGTACTCGTCAGTCTGTTGTGCAGGAGTGCGGTCGGACAGAAGCTGACAAGCTATGTCACAGGTTTGACGGGAGTAAGAGGCGAGAATGAAGTTGATGGACCAGAGGAGCTGCATCTCGTCATTATCGACAATGGCCGTTCGAAGATCCTCGGGACTGAATTTCAGGAAGCGTTGCATTGCATCCGATGCGCTGCTTGTATCAATGTTTGTCCGGTTTATCGGCATATAGGCGGACATTCGTATGGTTCCATCTACCCGGGCCCGATCGGCGCGGTCCTGACACCGCTTCTGGATGGCTATGAGGATCATAAAGAATTGCCATACGCCTCGACACTATGCGCAGCGTGTACAGAAGCATGTCCTGTCAATATCCCGCTTCACGATCTATTGAACAAACACCGGAAAAAGATTGTTGAAGAAGAAGGATCCGTTCCATGGTCAGAACGGACGGCGATGAAAGTGTTTAAAGCAGGGACGACTTCAACAGCTTTGTATAAAATCGGGACGAAAGCAGCACCGATGTTCATGACGCCTTTTGTAACCGGCGGAAAGATCGCTACCGGTCCAGGTGCCTTGAAAGGATGGACGGCAAGCAGGGATTTTCCTGCTCTGAAAAAGGAACGCTTCCGGGACTGGTACAAGAAGCGTGGGAAGGATGGTGCATCAAATGACAGCAGGATCGATCCAAAATCGCGAAACCTTTCTCAATAATGTAGCGAAAAACCTAGGCAGGGGGCGGATAAACGGTGATGTTGCGAAGCCTGAGTGGCAACACCGGCCCCAGTGGAGGGTGATGGACTCCTTTAATCAGGATGACCTTCTTGAGGTGATGAAGGTCCAATGCACGAAGATCCATACAGACCTTGTCGAAACCACTATTGCCAATCTATCAACTGCGCTTGCCGATGTCGTCGAACAATACGGAAGTAAATCGATCATTTCGTGGGATGATCCCCGTTTCAAGGAATACGGTTTGGATGGCTATTTGAATCGGGAGGATGTTCCTTTCAGTTTTCATGAGTGGAATACCGAAGCGGGGCGGAAAAACATCGATCTGGCTGAGCAAGCAGATCTCGGAATCACGTTCAGCGATGTGACCCTCGCTGAATCCGGTACAGTCGTCCTGTTCAGTGACGAAGGGAAAGGAAGGGCAGTGAGTCTGCTCCCAACCGCCTATATCGCGATTGTACCGAAAAGTACCATCGTTCCACGGATGTCGCAGGCCACACGCCTGATTCATGAAAAAGCGGAGAGCGGAGAGCGCTTCCCCACTTGTATTAACTTCATTTCTGGACCGAGCAATAGTGCCGATATCGAAATGAGCCTCGTTGTTGGCGTCCACGGCCCGATCAAAGCGACGTATATCGTTGTGACGGACCGGTAAGCGGTGGAAAGCGGGTCTTGATTTGGCCAGGAGCAGTAGTTTTGAGCAGCAAACTGTCCCAAGACGAGGCGTTACGGGACAGGAGGCGGAGAATAAACCGAGGAGCTGTCCCGAAACGGGGCGTTACGAGACAGGAGCCGGAGAAAAAAGCGAAGAGCTGTCCCGAGACGAGGCGTTACGGGACAGGAGGCGGAGAAACAACCGAGGAGCTGTCCCGAAACGGGGCGTTACGAGACAGGAGGCGGAGAAAAAACCGAGGAGCTGTCCCGAGACGAGGCGTTACGGGACAGGAGGCGGAGAAAAAACCGAAGATTTGTCCCGAAACAAGGCGTTACGGGACAGGAGCCGGAGAAAAAAGCGAAGAGCTGTCCCGAGACGAGGCGTTACGGGACAGGAGGCGGAGAAAAAACCGAGGAGCTGTCCCGAGACGAGGCGTTACGGGACAGGAGGCGGAGAAAAAACCGAAGATTTGTCCCGAAACGAGGCGTTACGAGACAGGAGGCGGAGAAAAAACCGAGGAGCTGTCCCGAGACGAGGCGTTACGGGACAGGAGGCGGAGAAACAACCGAGGAGCTGTCCCGAAACGGGGCGTTACGAGACAGGAGGCGGAGAAAAAACCGAGGAGCTGTCCCGAAACAACGCGTATTGGGACAGCAACAAGAAAAGGCAGCGGAGCTGTTCTAACCTGAGGCAACTTTGGACAGGAACCGGAGATAAAGCGTAAAACTGTCCGAATTCAGATCTTCACAACACCCAATCACAGCAAACTATGCGATCCCCTCAGTGAGCCGAAAGAGAAGGGGCACCAGATCGTCGGCGGGAAAGTTACACAAAATGGAACAACAAAAAATAGACATTCAAACATTGTTCAAAAATGAGCCGACTTCCTATAGGACCGGCTTTTTTCTTTGCACATTTAAAGAAAGTATAAATACTTTCTTCTATATAAATGCAACTAAGGCTAAGAGCCTGCGCTTGGCTTAGCCAAGTTTTCTTTATCTAAGGACAGAGAATCATAACAAGTTCGAAGTACTATTACTACTAACCGATTAAATATCCGTTATCTGCAGCCGATAAGAGGAATGATAGAATTTCCCACGACCCACGCTATCACTGCAACGCGTTGAAGAGATACTTGGTACATTCTAATCAGGACCTAGAATTAGAATTTTTATACGAATATACTATTTCGTAGCAGGAATAAATGGGTTAATGTAGTAGGGTACTCGCGAAAATAAAAATCTTGTCGAATCTTATCGAAGCTGAAAAGTGGCATTATACCTAGGTTTCGTCATATTTAAAAAGAAAATGAAACAAAAATGTAATACTATTTTGGGTTATTTTGGCGAATCGAGATGTTATAATAGTTGTTGCTAAAAGTCAATTTCAAACTAAATCTACTATTATACTCTGTTATAAAATAACAAGATATTTACTTCGATTAGAATTGACAACAAGAGAAAATACAAGGTGTGATGAAAATTGATCGAAATGATCGATGTCTGGAAAACCTATCCTAACGGTGTAATGGCACTGAACGGGATAGATGTCCATATAGATAAAGGGGAATTTGTCTACGTCGTTGGTTCGAGTGGTGCAGGGAAGTCAACATTCATCAAATGTATGTACCGCCAGGAAAAACCGACGAAAGGCAATATCATAATAAACGGGAAAAGCCTCACAAAGGTGAAAGAGCGTCATATCCCATACTTAAGAAGACAAATCGGTATCGTCTTCCAGGACTTTAAGCTCCTGCCGAAATTGACGGTATACGAAAATGTCGCGTTTGCTCTCGAGGTCATCGAGGAGTCACCAAAGGTCATACGTAAACAAGTGATGGAAACACTTGAACTCGTAGGTCTCAAGAACAAAGCGCGGTTTTTACCTGATGAGCTCTCTGGCGGTGAACAGCAGCGTGTATCGATTGCTCGATCCATCGTCAATAGACCGCATGTCGTGATTGCGGACGAGCCTACAGGAAACCTGGACCCCGAAACAGCCTGGGGCATTATGGAAGTGTTTGAAGAAATTTCGAATAGAGGGACCACTGTAGTTATGGCTACCCACAACAAAGAGATTGTAAACACGATCAAAAAACGGGTGATCGCCATCGAAGGTGGTCGTATCGTACGTGACGAGAAAAGAGGTGTATACGGTTATGATGAAACCCCGGACCCTCTCTCGACACATTAAAGAAGGATTTAAAAACCTGGGACGGAACGGGTGGATGTCATTCGCATCTGTCAGTGCCGTAACCGTGACCCTTTTACTTGTCGGTGTATTTCTGATTCTATTGCTTAACATCAATGCAATAGCATCTCAAATAGAAGATGATGTTGAAATCCGTGTGTATCTGGATAAAACGATAAAAACTGATAGACAGGAACAGATTGAAAAAGATCTGAATGGAATCGATCGGGTCAATGATGTACGATTCGTCCCGAAAGAACAAGGTTTGAAAGAGTTGATTGATAGTTTGGGAGATGAGGGTGAAGTATTCGCATCTCTTGAAAATGAAAATCCGCTGCCTGATGCGTTTGCTGTAAAAACGGAAAAGCCACAGGATACACCTGTTGTCGCCAAGAAAATCGAAGGGATTGAGAACGTGACCAAAGTCGAATACGGCAAAGGTACCGTCGAAAAGCTCTTCAAGGTGACAGACACGGCTCGCAACGTTGGCTTGGTCCTTATTGTCGGACTCTTGTTTACAGCGATGTTCTTGATTGCCAATACGATCAAGATCACGATCGTTTCACGTGGTAGAGAAATCGAAATCATGAAGTTGGTAGGTGCAACGAACGGATTCATCCGATGGCCGTTCTTCGTAGAAGGATTCCTGTTAGGTGTCCTTGGAGCGCTTGTACCAATCGGGTTATTGATCCTTGCTTATCAATTCATCTATGAAGCTGTAAGTGTAGATTTGAAGACTGTTTTCATTCAACTGCTTCCAGTCTATCCGCTGATGTTCCAGCTAGCTGGATTACTTATCGTCATCGGTGCGTTCATAGGCGTATGGGGAAGCATGACATCAGTCCGCAAGTTCTTGAAAGTCTGATTTCGCAAAATGAAGCTAAAAAAATAGGTTGGGGCTGCCGTTCAGGCGGTCACCAACTACTTACATACTTAAAACTTGAATGGGGGATAAGAGATTGAAAAGGAAGTTCATAGCAGTCGCAGCCTCGATCAGTTTAATATTCAGTGGATTCAATTTTGTCGGTGGGAATGAGGCTCATGCCGAGTCTCTGAAAGATAAGATCAAAAGTGTAAAAGAAAAGCAGAGCACGAACTCTTCAAAACAAAAAGAAATTGAAAAAGAGATCGAAAAGATCAAGCATAATCAAGACCTGTTAGATGCTGAAATCAAAAAGCTAGATAAGCAGGTCGCTGATACGGAAAATGAAATTGCTGGTAAAGAAAAAGAAATTGCAAATACGAAAGAAGAAATCGAGAAGCTTAAAGCGGAAATCGCTGAGACGAAAGAACGTATCGCTGAACGTGATGAAATGTTGAAAGATCGTGTAACAGCAATGTACGAAAATGGTGGTTCTGTTCAATACTTAGAGGTATTGCTTGGATCGAAAAGCTTTGGAGATTTCCTTGACCGCGTATTTGCTTTGAACGAAATTTCGAAGCAGGATAAAGAAATTCTTGAGGCACACAAAGCTGATAAAAAAGCGCTTGAAGAAATGATGGCAGAAGTTGAACAACAACTTAAAGAGCTAAAAGATCAAATGAAAGAGCTAGAAGCTTTGAAGTCTGATTTGAAAGCCCAGGCCAAACTTAAAAATGAATTGTTGAGCGAGCTTCAAAAGGAAGAGGAACACAAGCATGCCGAAATGGGTAAATTAGAAGACGAATCTGATCTGTTGAATAAGCAGCAAGCAGCGTTTGAAAAAGAGATGAAGCGTCAACAAGCGGCTAAGAAGGCTAAGAACAGTGGATCGTCATCAACGCCAGCGGTCGGAGGCGGTATGTTCATGAAACCTGCTAACGCGCCGCAAACTTCAGGGTTTGGATCGCGTTGGGGTGAACAGCACGCTGGAATAGACCTGGCCAAAGGCGGCACAGTACCTATTGTTGCATCAGCTTCAGGTACAGTCATCAAGTCTTACTATTCAAGCAGTTACGGAAATGTTGTGTTCATCGCACATTATATCAATGGTCAAAAATATACAACAGTCTATGCACATATGAGAAATCGTTTGGTCGGTAATGGGGCTTCTGTTAAGAAAGGCCAACAGATCGGTAATATGGGAAGCACTGGTAGATCGACTGGTCAGCACTTACACTTTGAAATCCACAAAGGTGATTGGAACCAAAGCAAGTCCAATGCAGTCAACCCGAATAATTACTTCTAAACGATGGATACAGATCACACCCTGGTAACCGAACCGGACCGGGGTGTGTTTTTTGTAGATAAAATCTTGTTTTTGTAGATAAATTTGGATTTTTGTAGTTAAATCCCCACTTTTGTAGATAATTTCAAATTTTTGTAATTAACCATCTGTTTTTTGTAGATAAATCAGATATTCCTATAAGTTGACCAAGAATTTCCCTTATTTATAGTCGATCTCAAGTTTACTTTGAACTCATTATGGTGTCTAAATGAATAAGGGGGCTTAAAAGTTTTCATCCATAATCAGATGAAAGTATCGATTTTTGGAGAGAAAAAGGAGCCGATGGGTCAACACAAGCTCCTAAGCTCACTTGCATAGGGTGTGCTGGTTTCGACGTCCACCACAAGACCAAGATTTCCATTTCATCCTTGTCGTGTGGCGCTGAGTAACCGCAGGCAGAGATGTGGGGGTTGTGTAGTCGAGGGTTCTTAATTCTCCCGCAGGGTCTTGCATATTTCCACTGCCATAAGCATTCAGCATCTTCCTTTCCATCCTCCAATAACAACAAACCTTTATCCTATTTAAATATTGTCAACATTACCTTTGCCAAAGATGCATTTTCATTGTATTGATAGCGCTCTTGTAAACGCTTTATGATTAAGGTAATCGTAAAGTTGTTAAAATGAGGGGGATTAAATATGGTTGAAAATAAACAGCAATCTGGCATAAGAGCGAAAATCCAACGATTTGGAAGCTTCTTAAGCGGAATGATCATGCCGAACATAGCAGCCTTCATCGCTTGGGGGATCATAACGGCCCTATTCATCGAAACAGGCTGGCTGCCGAACGAAAGCCTTGCAGAACTCGTGGGACCGATGATCACGTATTTACTTCCATTATTGATCGGATTCAGTGGTGGGCGTATTGTCTATGATCTGCGCGGTGGTGTCGTGGGGGCAACTGCAACGATGGGTGTCATTGTTGGTGCTGACATTCCAATGTTCCTTGGTGCGATGATTATGGGACCGCTTGGTGGTTATGCGATCAAACAAGTCGACAAATTGTTTGAAAACCGTATCCGTTCTGGATTCGAAATGCTTGTCAACAATTTCTCAGCAGGTATTACAGGGGCTATTTTGACAATCATCGCTTATCTCGGTATCGGTCCAGTGGTAAGTGGGATCACTAAAGCACTAGGTGCTGGTGTTGAAGCGATGATCAATGCTGGACTGCTTCCATTGGTCAACCTTTTCATCGAACCAGCAAAAATCTTGTTTTTAAATAACGCAATCAACCATGGAATCTTAAGTCCGCTTGCAGTCGATCAGGCACAGCAAGTCGGTAAGTCGATCTTATTCTTGCTTGAAACAAACCCAGGACCAGGGTTAGGTGTCCTGATTGCTTTCATGGTCTTTGGTAAAGGAATATCCAAACAAACAGCACCTGGTGCCGCAGTCATCCACTTCCTTGGTGGAATACATGAAATCTATTTTCCTTACATCTTATCAAAGCCGACATTGATCCTTGCTGTCATAGCTGGAGGCGTAAGTGGAACAGCAACATTTGCGGCTTTTGGGGCAGGTCTTACGTCAACTCCTTCTCCTGGAAGTATTTTTGCGCTGTTGGCTTTGACACCGAAAGGGAACTTTGCTGGCGTCATTTTAGGTGTACTGGTTGCCGCATCAGTATCTTTCATCGTTGCTTCTGTCATTTTAAAAACGAGTAAGCAGAACGAAGAGGGTCTGACAGAGGCGACTACACGGATGGAAACAATGAAAGGAAAGAAGAGCCAGGTTTCTGATCAATTGGTTTCCAAGATGGATGGGGAAGAAGCCGATACAGATACAGCTATCGATAGGGATACAAGTGAAGTGCCGAGTGTCAATCAGGATAATATCGATAAAATCATCTTCGCTTGTGATGCTGGAATGGGGTCCAGTGCGATGGGATCATCATTATTGAAAAACAAGTTCAAAAAAGCAGGAATTGAGATCAATGTAACCAATATGGCGATCAATGATCTCCCATCAGATGTGGATATTGTCATCACTCATAAGGACCTGACAGAAAGAGCGATCCAAAAGGTTCCTGATGCCCATCATATCTCTGTCGATAATTTCTTGAACAGCCCTAAGTACGATGAGTTAGTCGAAGAATTGAAAAAAGATTGAAGAATACAAGAAAAGGGTCTGCATGATCAGACTCTTTTTCTTTAGCTGTTTTTACAGTTTGGAAAAATGGCTCTGGAAAGGGAGTGGAATTCGTTTGAAAATGAAGGATGACAAATCTTTTGCCACATACACCAATTAAATTTTGTCAACATTAGGACAGACGAGATTATATTTAGTTTTTGTTGATAGATGAAGGGTTTACTGCGTAAAATTTGAATTGAGTAATGCTTGAATAACTTGAATTTTGTCAACTGAAGGAGGTGATTGACTGATGTATATTACAGCCAGGGAACGAAAAATATTGGATGTATTATTGCGCACAAAAAGTGAAATTCCAATAAAGGAGATTGCCGATCAGATAGGTGTCAGTTCAAGAACCATCCACAGGGACATCAAAGAATTGGAACGTTTATTGAAGCCGCATGGAATCTCAATTGATAAAAAAGCCGGAACCGGGTTGAAATTGAAAGCTTCGGTAAGTGATCGAAATTCTCTTTTATCTGTCATCCATCAACAAGTACAGTCAGATTATACACCTGAGGAGAGGCAGACATTGATTCTTTCAAGATTATTGGAAGCCCGTGAACCTGTTAAATTATTCGCTCTTGCTGATGAACTGGGTGTGACGGTTGCGACGATCAGTCATGATTTGGACAAAATTGAAGATTCGTTGGAAAGTTTTCATTTATCTTTGGTTCGCAAGCGTGGATATGGCGTCGAAATACAAGGAGATGAAACACATATCAGGGAAGCGATAGGTCAATTGATCTTACAGCACACGGATGAGACGGCTTTGTTATCGATTTTACGTGAAAAAATCGTGAAGCCAGCTCCGTCTTCTGCCAACACACTGTCTGAACAGCTGTTGGACCTTATCAATAAAGAAAAATTGAAGGCTATTGAACAGAGTGTCGACGACATCCGTCATTCCTTACAAAATCAACTAGTGGATAGTGAATATATTGGTTTAGTCATCCACCTTTCATTGGCAATGGAACGGATCCAACAAGGAGAGACGATCAGTATGCCATCTGAACAGCTGGAAAAACTCAAGGCTACTAAAGAGTTTGCTGTTGCAGAAAAGTTGATCAAGCAGTTGGAGGATGTTTTTGAAATCATGATTCCTGAGGCAGAAACGGGGTATATCACGACCCATCTGTTAGGAGCGAAAGTCCGGAATGGTGAGGATTTTTCAGAAGAGACTGATTTGATGTTGGGCTTCAAAGTAAAACAGCTGATCGAGCTTGTTTCCGAGAGAATCAAGATAGACTTCCATCAGTCCGATCACCTTCTGAATGATCTGGTCAGCCATTTGAAACCAAGTATATATCGGCTTCAAGAAAACAAGGAAATCAAGAATCCGTTAACAGACCAAATTGAACGTGATTATCGAGAGCTTTTTCAAATTGTAGAGGGATCCGCTCAGGAGGTTTTTCCATATCGTTTTCCAAAGACGGAAACTGCCTTCCTTGTCATGCATTTCGCCTCTGCTCTTTTGAATATGGAAGGCACACGAGGACTTAAAGTACTAGTCATTTGTTCAAGCGGGATCGGTACTTCAAAAATATTAGCGGCAAAACTAGCCCGGCAATTCAAAGAAATTGAGAAAATCGAACATCGCTCTTTTTTCGAGCTGGAGGAGTTGGATCCTACTCAATACGATTTGATTGTTTCAACGATTGCTTTGTCAGAAGTTGACCAGTACATTCAGGTCAATCCGATGCTTCCTACTTCAGATGTCCATAAAATTGAGCATGTATTGCGGAAAAAGCGGATATCTGAATCGATTAAAGTAAATTCTCTCAATCAAGTAGAAAGATCACTATCCAATCGATCACTGAAGGAAATCCGTGTCTCTGTTGAGGCTATCCATAAATATGTGGAAGTTGTCGATCAATTGTTGACCACCATGAAGGTCACCCATCATGAAAAGGGGACCTATGAAGAAGTCTTGACGCAAACGTGTCAGTGTTTTGAAACGGATGGATATATCGGTGATGCACATTCTGTCATGGAAGCCCTCGTGAAACGTGAAAAACTAGGCGGACTTGGAATCACTGGGACGAATCTTGCTCTTTTTCACGCGAGACATGGACAAATCAGACAACCGATCTTTACTGTACAAATACTGCCTGAGCCCATTACCATTCAAGGGATGGATCAGACCCCTATGGAAATCCATACGATTTTACTCATGCTTGCACCTGTAGATATCCATAGAGAAGGTTTGGAAGTATTAAGTTTTCTTAGTTCGTTGATTGTAGAGAGTTCTGAATGTGTCGAGATCCTGCAATCAAAAAATGCTGGAAAAATTGATCATTATGTAGCGAATCAGCTGCATCGCTTTTTAGAAGGAAAATTAACAAAAAGGGGAAATGAATAATGTCCGATGCTATTTTAACGGCTGATAATATCGTTTTAAATACAAAACTATCGAACAAGGAAGAAGCCATTCGTTTTGTCGGCGGAATCCTTTATGATCAAGGATATGTAGAACGTGAATATATTGAGGAAATGTTGAAAAGGGAAGAGATCACATCTACTTTTATGGGAAACTCTGTGGCAATCCCACACGGAACAGATGACGCGAAAAAGTCTGTGAAGGAAACGGGTTTGAGTATTGTCACCGTTCCCGATGGAGTGGACTTCGGTGACGGGAATACTGTAAAATTGTTGATCGGTATTGCCGGAAAAGGGAATGAGCACCTGGAAATCTTATCGAAAATCGCAATTGTCTGCTCAGAAGAAGAGAATATCGATCATATCCTTCAAGCTGAAACTGCCGAAGAAGTCATTTCTATTTTCAATGAGGTGAACTGATATGTTAGCGGTCCATTTCGGTGCAGGTAACATCGGACGTGGGTTCATCGGTGCATTATTAGAGGAATCAGGCTTCCGCACGGTCTTTGTCGATGTAAATGCTGAATTGCTCGATGAATTGAACCGGCGGGGTTTTTACACGATCGAACTAGTGGGAAGTGATGAAACGATTGAAGTGCACGGGGTTAGTGGTCTCAATAGTTTGGAGGATCCGGAAGCGGTCATTGATTCAATTGCTGAAGCTGATCTCGTCACAACAGCTGTTGGGCCGAACATCCTGCCTATCATATCTGAACTGTTGGCAAAGGGGTTGCAAAAACGGTTGGCTCAGGGCGGTGGCGGACCGTTGAATGTGATCGCCTGTGAAAATATGATCGGCGGCAGCACCGTTTTGAAAGACTATGTGTACAACAAGATCGATCCGGATATGAAGTTGTCATTAGACGATATGATCGGTTTTCCTGATGCGGCTGTCGATCGCATCGTGCCGCTCCAATCCAACGAGGACCCATTGCTCGTAAAAGTAGAACCATATTATGAGTGGGTAGTGGAAACGAAAGGTATGAAGGGTGAGAATCCGTGTATAAACGGGGTCACTTTCGTCGATGATTTGACTCCCTATATCGGACGGAAGTTGTTCACTGTGAATACCGGTCATGCTGCAGCGGCCTATTTAGGTTATCAAAAGGGATATCATACGATAAAAGAAGCGATGGAAGACAACGCACTCCAGAATGATGTTCGTTCCGCTTTACAGGAATCTGGAGAAGTCTTAGTCAAAAAATATCCATTTAGTGTTGAAGAACATCAGGCTTATATTGAAAAAATCATCGGCCGTTTCTTGAACCCGCATATTTCTGATGAAGTGACGCGGGTTGCCAGAGCCCCAAAACGTAAGTTAGGAGCTAAAGATCGGCTGGTCGCACCTGCTGTCGATTACTTGGATACCTTCGGGAAAGATCCGGTTTCTCTTGGGAAAGTCATTGCGGCGGCTTTGACTTACGATCATCCTGATGACGAAGAAGCGATGGATCTTCAAGCGTCCATACGAGAGCATGGATTCTTGGAAACTTTCAAAAATGTTGCCGGATTGGATGAGAACAGCCGCTTGCTTACGATTGTCCAGGAGCAATTAAAGGATGAATAGAGTTTCACCTCCAGGTTGATAATGAAAGTAACTTCAAACTAAGCAGGTGGACGAGCAATGGCATTTATCAATCTATTGAAAAAAGGGAACAAATCATCGGGTATAGCTGCAGTTGGAAATGCTTTTCTGGCTATCATCAAAGGAATCGCTGCTTTTGTAAGTGGGAGCGGCACGATGTTGGCAACCACGCTTCATTCGGTGGCTGATGCGACCAATCAAGGGTTCGTTTTCATAGGCAGCGCTTTAGCTGAAAAAGAACCGACAAAACGTTTTCCTGCAGGGTTCGGAAGAGTGGTCAACCTATTTGTCCTCATAGCAGTGGTGGTTGTTTCAATCATGGCATACGAAACCGTCCGGAAGGGTTGGGAGCTGATCCAGCACCCTAAGCCCTCTACAAATATATGGCTGAATATCGGAATTCTAGCGGTAGCTGTCATCATTGATGGTATTGTTTTAATTAAAGCGATGAAAGAAATTCTCAAAGAAACAAGGGCTGAAGGAACTGGTGGTGGTCTCATCTCATCCGCGCTGAAGAATGTCTCATTAGCAGCACCGCCTACAAGACTGGTTTTTTACGAAGATATCATTGCTACGTTCGGTGCGTTGCTTGCGCTGTCAGCCGTAGTGCTTTCCCATTTTACAGGCTTCTATTTGTTGGATGGTATAGGCACTCTGCTTATAGGTCTCTTATTAATCGGTATTGCATTAAAGATCGGTTATGAGAACACAATCGGTCTGATTGGTGTGGCTGCTCCGAAAACGGTAGAGGATCGGATTGCTCGTCTGATCCTTTCACAACCGGATGTGGTCGACATCTATAAAATGCGGATTTTACAAGAGGGCAGAAAGTATCATGTGGAAAGCTACATTGAATTGAAGAAGGGATTCTCTTTAGCTGAGGCTGACGATATCAAGTTCCGTGTAAGGGATCAAGTTCTTGCTGACCCAGACGTAGATGATGTGACACTTGGAATCATTGAAGCGGATGAAAAGCAAAGCTGGGAAATTACCTCTCAAGATCAAAAGTAACAAACTTTTCAGATTTATTATCAAAAAAGGGTTCAGGCGAACGAACACTCTCTTATACAATAGTTAGAGAGTGTTTTTGCATTCTAAGAAAGTATGAATACTTTCTTCAATATAAGCGCACAAGTTAGTAGCTTCCGAACAATACACACACGAAGGAAAAGCGATTGCTTTTTCGAGGATCTAAGGCTCAGCCTGTACTGAAGATTGGCTTAGCCAAGTTTTCTTTATGCGTGAAGAATCGTTCTCTAAGCGTCAATGAGGGAAATGATGCTGCAAATCTATACGCTCAATTCTCAGTAATAGTATCGGAAAGGTGGTTTTGATGGAATCAAGATTTGACAGACGGAAGAAGAAACGAAAATGGCTCAGGTATACGATCATCACCCTCCTTGTATTGGTGCTTTTACCCATCTCTTATACGGCTTACCTCTTTACAAAAGCCTCGGATGTTACGGAAAATGCACAGGTTTCCTTAGACAGGGGAAAAAAATCGGATAAAAGGGAAGAAACGATCGATCCGGAAAAAGATAACTTCTCAATCCTGTTTGTCGGCATAGACAGCAGGGATGGAGAGGCTAAGGGAAGTCTTTCAGATGCGTTGATGGTCGCAACTTTCAACAAAACCGACGATACGGTGACGTTGTTAAGCATTCCTAGGGATTCGTATGTGAATATTCCAGGTCATGGGATGGATAAAATCAACCATGCGCATCTAGTAGGCGGTTTGGAAAAGACTGTTCAGACGACTGAAGAACTGCTTGATATCCCGTTGGATTATGTCGTACGTGGCAATTTTCAAGCCTTTAAGACAGCGATTGATGAATTAGGCGGCATTGAAATCGATATAGAAGATCAATATGTCGTTGATCAGATAGCGGAAGAAACACATGGAAAAGTCGTATTGGATACAGGAAAGCAGCAGTTGGACGGGGAAGAAGCTTTGGCCTATGCCCGAACGCGAAAAGCGGATTCTGACTTGATGAGAGGTGAAAGGCAGATGCAGATCATCCAATCAAGTATTGGAAGAATGAAGTCTTTTTCATCTGTATCCAAGTATGATGGACTACTAGAGAGCCTTGAAGGCAATCTTTCTTTGAACCTTTCTTTCAAGGAAGTCCTTTCTTATGTTCCTTATATGACGAAAGTGAAAGAAATCGATAAACTTCAATTGACAGGGTACGATTACCAACCGGGCTCAACTTATTATCTGCAACTTGATGAGCAACAATTGGATGAAATCCGGTCTCAACTGAAAAAGGAATTGGAGTTGGAAGAAGGAGAGAATGGACAGTTTACGAGCTGAATACTCGTTTTCTCGTTAAAAATAATCCGATTTCCTTGTTAGATTCTGGCTTCTGTAGTAGTATGGAGCTAGCTTCAACGTTTACAAGAATACAAGATAGGTTTTTTTCACACATAAAGGATACAAGCTGTTCATATAGTAATACCGAGTAAGTGAATGGCACGGACTTAGGGGGACCTTACTCATGTGAGAAGGCATCGCATCTTGATGGTGTGGTGCCTTTTCCTGCAAACACGATGGGGTGATGATGAAATGAATGTGAAAGGTAAAGTGGTTGCATTATTAGTGGCGGGCTCACTTGCTGTCGGAGCTGGTGGTACATATGCCGGAATGACGTTGCTCTCTGATGATGAGAGTCCTTCCCTTTTAGAAAAAGCAGTTGAAAACGGTACAGAACGGAAAATAGGAAGTTCTGGTTCTGCGGAAGACTTCGAGAAGATTGAAAAGACATATGAATTGATTTCGGAAAAATATGTTGATGATGTCGACCAGGAAAAACTTCTGGAAGGTGCCATCCAGGGGATGGTCAATACGCTTGATGATCCATACTCCGTCTATATGGATGCCAAAACGGCTGAACAATTCAACGACACGCTCGAATCTTCTTTTGAAGGGATCGGTGCAGAAGTTACGATGATGGATGGGTATGTGACGATCGTTGCTCCTTTCGAAGATTCACCGGCTGAAAAGGCAGGTTTGAAACCGCACGATCAGATCATTTCCATTGACGGGAAAAGTACGAAAGGGCTTGACCTATACGATGCAGTATTGAAGATCCGCGGTAAAAAAGGCACGACCGTAAAGCTTGAAATCAAACGTGCAGGCGTCAGTGATCCATTGACGATCGATGTGAAACGTGATGAAATTCCGATAGAAACAGTGTACTCCGATATCATTGAAAATGATGGAAAGAAAATCGGACATATGAAGATCACGTCGTTCTCTGAAGACACAGCTTCCGATTTTGAAAAGCAGCTGAAGGATCTTGAAGGCAAAGGAATCGACGGACTTGTCATAGACGTCAGGGGTAATCCGGGTGGTTTCTTGAATGCTGTACAGGATATCGCACAGCTCTTCATCACGAAGGATGATCCGATTGTCCAGATTGAATCACGGAACGGTGACAAGCAACGGTTCTTCTCAGACACGAGCAAGAAAAAAAGTTACCCGATAGTCGGCTTGATCGACAAGGGAAGTGCATCGGCATCTGAGATTTTGGCAGCAGCCCTGAAAGAAGCTGGCGGTTACGAAGTAGTCGGTGAAAAATCGTTCGGTAAAGGAACAGTGCAGCAAGCAGTTGAAATGGAAGATGGCAGCAGTCTTAAATTGACAATGTTCAAATGGTTGACGCCGGATGGAAATTGGATCCATAAGAAAGGTGTCGAGCCAACGATTGAAAAAGAGCAGCCTGCTTTCTACCGTGCAAACCCGATTACGATCGAAAAACCGCTGACCTACGACATGACGGGTGAACAGGTGAAAAATGTCCAGACGATCTTGAAAGGATTGGGCTTCAATCCTGGACGCGATGATGGATATTACGATAATAAAACAGAAACAGCGGTACGTGCATTCCAGAACGCTAATAAAGTGAAGGCGACCGGAAAAGTGGACGAAGAGACTGCTTCACTCATGGAACAGAAGCTGCTTGAAAAGATCGACAGCGGAAAAAATGATCAGCAGCTGCAGACGGCCATCGAAGTTTTATTCGAAAAGTAAAAGCAGGATGAAACGGTTTGACTGTCGAATATATCCGTAGAAGATGCCCTTCTACGGATTTTATTTCATTTAAAGAAAGTATAAATACTTTCTTCAATATAAGTGCAACTAAGGCTCAGCCAGCGCTATGGCTTGGCTTTGCCAAGTTTACTTTATGTATTCATTTTCGAATGTTATAGGAGGAAGGTTTTGGAGATGTTCATAGGGGATGTTTTGTTCCATTTTAAGAAAGTATGAAATACTTTCTTCAATATAAGGGAACTAAGGCAAAGGCTACGCTAAGGTTTAGATTTCCAAAGTTTTCTTTATAGATGCTTGCGTTTTTAATGTTGATCGGGATGATCTCAGGGCCTATTTTTGTGATTACATATATGGGCAACAGAATAGATCAAGAGAAACGATAGATTGTTGGGGGCTGAAATATGCAAGATATATTATTCAATATACTTAAAGCGATGGGTTGGTTTTTTCTCAATCCTCTTTTTTACGTCATATTATTATTGATTGGATTCCATGCTGTCACTCGTGTGAAGCGGGAGCGAAGTGACTTCCGCGTCAGGGTATATGACACGATGGATGACTTTGTGAACGGAATCGTACCTGGACTCGTGATCGGTTTGATTATCTCAGTACTGAGCGTGTTCGCCGGGTTGTATCTGTCATTCGGTGTGATCGCCGTCATGTCTGTTTTTTACATCGTGCTCGGTTTGACGTTGCGTAAAAACTACTTCAACCCGGTGTTTGCCGGTACGTTGACCTATTTAGCAGCTTCTTACATGCCGCCGGTTGAAACAGGAGTCCGGATCGTGGACGGATGGCTCGTCGATCTGCAGGACGCGTCCCTTGGTATGATCGCACTTTTGGTTGCCGCATTGCTTGTCGCCGAAGGCATACTGATCATATCGATCGGTGGGAAAAACACGTCGCCGATCCTTTTGCGTGGTAAAAGAGGCAAAGGAATCGGTGCCCACGTTATCAGCCGAATCTGGTTTGTCCCTTTGTTCGTCCTCGTACCCGGATCGGTCGTGGCGACGTCAGACTGGTTCCCGTTGCTTCAGATCGGTGAGGCAAGTGTCGGGTTTGCACTTGTGCCGTTTGCGATCGGCTTCCACCACGTCGTATCACAGTCAATGCCAGAACCAGTCGTGAAAAATATCGGCAGCCGTTTCTTTTTGCTCGGTCTTATCTTGCTTGTTGGAGCGGTACTGTTGATCACCTTCGATCTGGAAATGCTCAGCATCGTCATCGTCGGGCTGGCAGTTATCGGGCGTAACGCTCTGATTCTGTACTACCGAAAGCTGGAGATCAAGCGTGCACCATACTTCAGTGCGATGAATGAGGGTTTACGGGTCCTCGGAATCATCCCTGGCTCACCGGCATCGAAAATGAATGTCTCGATCGGGGAGCGAATCATCAAAGTGAACGGAAGAAAGATGGAGCGGGTCGAAGACTTTTATGGGGCGGTGCAGAGCAGTGCGTCCTTCGTAAAACTGGAGGTTCTGAACTTCAATGGTGAAGTCCGCTTCGTCCAGCGCTCTCTTTATGAAAATGAACACCACGAACTAGGTTTGTTGTTCGCCCAGCCTGAAAATGCAAAACGCAGGAAAGTAGTTGGCTGAGGTTGAGTAGAATTGAATACCAACATAATGGCGTCTCCAATTAAGGGGGCGCTTTTACATTTCAAGAAAGTATTATCTACTTTCTTCAATATAGGCACAACTAAAGCTCAGCATTTGCCAAAGGCTTGGCTTTGCCAAGTTTTCTTTAACGCATTCATGAGGGTTTACAATACAATAAAAAGCAGATATAATGGGATAACACAAATCGTAACCGTTACGATTTGTGTTATTGATTTTTAATAATTTCACATAGGATGACAGTTTCGAGAGAAAAGGCAGCGCTATCGACTCTAAATCGTAATGATTACTATTAGTGTTTTTTATTGAAAGGAGACTCGAAAATGGCTAAAAAATCTAAAGTTGCAAAAGAAAGAAAAAGACAAGAACTTGTTGAGAAATATGCGGAGATTCGAAAAAAGCTGAAGGAAGAAGGGGATTACGAGGCACTAAGAAAGCTGCCCAGGGATTCTTCGCCTACGCGCTTGAACAATAGATGCCAGGTAACTGGTAGACCTAGAGGATACTTAAGAAAGTTCAAGATGTCTCGAATCGCACTTAGAGAGTTTGCGTACAAAGGTCAAATTCCTGGCGTCAAAAAATCAAGCTGGTAAAACCACTAAAGGAGAGCCTTAGATGAAAGAGTGGTTGATTATCGGTGGAGGTATACATGGTTGTACGATAGCTACGTTTTTACTGAAAAACAGGAATGTAGAGGTTGATCAACTTCAGATCATTGATCCATCACCAGTACCGATGCATAGGTGGAAACAGCTTACCTCGAGGATCGGTATGCACTACCTTCGATCTCCAGTTGTCCATCATGTTGATACGCATCCATCCAGCCTTGAACAATACGCAAAAAAGACCAACTTCAACGATGCGTTTTATGGATACTATCAGAAACCCAATCTAGACTTGTTCAACCATCATTGTCACCACGTGTTTGACGAAGTTCAATTGCGTAACGCGTGGACGACGCCTTATGTGAATGGATTGGATTATCAGAATGATCATTGGAGGGTCCGGACTACTGATGGTGAATCTCTTTACTCAAAGAGAGTCGTTTTGGCTATGGGTGTGAATGATCAGCCTTTGTATCCAGAATGGGCCGAAGAATTAAATAAACGTCATCCTAAAAAGGTCTTCCATATTTTTGACAACCAACTCCCTTCTATGGAAAGTGAAACATTGCCAGTGATTATAATCGGTGGTGGAATCACTGCTGCTCACCTGGTAAATAAATTATGTGGATATGGAAACTTTCAGGTTATACAGGTTAAACGGCATCCATGTCGCGTTCATGAATTCGATAGCGATCCGGGTTGGATGGGACCAAAAAACATGCGGAAATTTCATAGGATAGAAGATTTTGAAGAACGTAGACAGATCATTACACAAGCCCGGCATAAAGGCTCGATCACACAGCAACTCTTTCATAAGCAAAAACATTTAGAACGGAAAGGTCATTTAAAAACAATTATAGGAGAAGTGATGAAGTGTTCACTAGATGAATGTTCCCGGCTCCAATTACAGTTGGAAAATGGAGATCGTCTGGAAGCATCCCGTATCATTCTTGCAACGGGGGTAGAAGGTTCCCTGCCCGGTAAAGAGTGGTTAGATGAAACCATCGAAAAACATGGACTCAAATGTTCAAATTGCGGGTTCCCGATCGTGTCTCCAGAACTTGAATGGGGCAAGGGATTACATGTTGCAGGAGCTTTAGCGGAACTTGAAATAGGTCCAGTATCAAGAAACATTTCCGGAGCCAGGAGAATTGCTGAAAGACTAGCAGCTCTTCATTAAAGGGTGAAAAATCATAAAGATAAGGAGAGGTACAAGTGAAAAAAGAAATACATCCAGAATATCGACGAGTGGTTTTTATGGATACGAACAGTGGTTTTAAATTTCTGAGCGGTTCCACAATGGATTCACCTGAAACAATCGAATGGGAGGATGGGAACACCTATCCTCTGATCAAAGTAGAAGTCAGCTCAGATACGCATCCATTTTATACAGGAAGACAGAAGTTTTCTGACCGTGGAGGGCGTGCAGAACGGTTCTTGAAAAAATACAATATGAAGACAGGCAATTGAACTACCCGCCACTTAGCCCTCTTGCGAGTGGCTTGAAGTGGGGGATTCCTAAGAACACCAGCGTACCCGCCGGTTATGGATTAGGCGATCCCCGCAGTTCCTGCGGTTAATCGTAATGCTTCCTTACGAAGATTCCTACTTGCGTTAAGATCTCGATCATGATGTGTCGTGCATTTTGGGCAGTCCCATTCACGTAATGCAAGATTCTTAACGTCTTTATGACGGTAGCCACAATGGGAACAAAGTTGACTGGAAGGAAACGTTTTGGATACCACCACGATCTGTTTGCCGTACCACTTTGCTTTGTATTCAAGCATAGAACGGAAGGTTGACCAACTCACTTCACTTATGGCTTTGGCGAGGTTGTGGTTCTTAAGCATATGGGATACCTGCAAATCTTCCATACCAATAAGGTCGTGGTTTTTGACAATATGGGTAGAGATTTTATGCAAGTAATCGTTTCGCGCATTTGCAATTTTCTCGTGCATTCGGGCAATTTTAATCCGTTGCTTATGCCAATTCGAAGAGCCTTTCTGACGTCTGGACAGGACTTGCTGTGCTTTCACCAGTTTCTTTTCTAAGGTTCGAAAAAACGCAGGGTTCCCATACACCGTTCCGTCTGACAATATGGCAAAGTCCTTTAGTCCGACATCAATCCCCACTGACGAGTGGGTTTTAGGCCTATCGCCTACTTCTGTTTCAACCAAAATGGACACATAATAGTTCCCACTTGGGTTTCGTCTGATGGTGGCATTGAGGATCCGTCCTTCAACCTCACGACTCTTGGCCAATTTGACGAGTCCCAGTTTGGGCAATTTGATTTTGTTTCCAACAATCGCAATATTTCCGTTTGTATATTTGGTGGTATAGGATTGGACCTTATTCTTTTTAGACTTGAATCGTGGGGGGTTGTTTTGTTTCTTGAAGAATCGTGAAAAGGAATCGGCAAGGTTCCTCAATGAAGATTGAAGGGCAACACTGTCTACGTCGTTCAGCCATCGTAATTCCTTTTTCAGTTGCGTTAATTGCTTCGAACAAGTCGTATAGGTCAATCCTTTCCCTTTTTCCTGGTAGGTGGTATTCCATCGTGCCAAAAAGTGATTGAATACAAAACGACTGCATCCGATTGTCTTCGCGATTCGAATTTCTTGTTCTTTGGTTGGATAGAGTCGAAATTTATAGGCTCTATGAACCAACATGGATTCCACCTCCCAAAACCAAACGTTTGTTCTTATTATATCATAAGATTTCATTTTAGACATGAAAAAAGGAACGATTTCAATAAAATGAGACAAATCAAGAGTCGGACAATTGAGATGGTAAGATCCATCCCTTGTCCGAAAGCGATTCATCCCCACCCTAATCATTGGGCTATGCCCTTCCCATTCCTTGAGGGTGGGGTCTACTCGCCTCCTTGATAAAAATCATCACACATAAGGAGAGATCTAGATGAACGATTATTTGTCTGAAATGTTGGCGAGGGAAATCATTGAGGCTCTCCCCGATCATAAGCGGGATCTATATAAATTCATAGTTGCTCTGGAAGATTCTTTAGCTGAGCAATCTGATACAACTGATCAGTTTTTGGATCTACTAAAAAAGCATTCTCCCCTTCACCAGGCAGCAACATATTTCAAACGTTCTGTGAGAGAAACCAATAGATTAATGAAAGAGACCGAAAAGGAGATCGATGCAGAGCTGGCGTTGAAGCTGCAACTGATCAATTGGGTAGACTGCAGTGACTTGATGAGAAGAAGAAAGAATGACGATAAAAAATCAGCTTATTTGCTGTACATGGATACGCAAAAGATCCAATATAAAAATGAATGATGTTGAAAACCGTCCAGTAGGGCGGTTTTTCCTTTTTAGAATGAATTTTGGAGCTGGATTAGGCAGTTTTGATTGAATTGGACTATGCAGAGCAGCGGAACCATATCGGGGAAAGGTCTAAGAAAGTACCTGATGTGAGATATCGGTGCAAACTCTGGATTTATCGATGCAAATTTTAAAAATATCGGTGCAAACACGAAATATATCGGTGATTTCTAAAATGTTATCTTGTACCGTCTCCCTTTTGCGTCATTACAGATATGTGAACAGTTCGAACAAATCCAGCGGCCGTGATTTCGTTCCATCGTCATTGTTTTACATTCCGCGCAATAGACGCCTGTCAGCAATTCTACTGGCTCTATCTTGAACTGCTTCATTACATCTGGATCCTGCGGAGTATGCTTTTTCACTAAAAGTTTGGAGAGCTTCCTGAGTTGTTTTTTACTGTACACCTCTCTTGGGAAGGTTTTTCTGAGTGCTTCGATCTTAAAAGGGAGATTTGCGCTTAGGGTCAATTTTTCAGGAGTATATTCTGAAACTTCGACGATAGTGGATGATCGGCTGATGACGACGATGTGATCGATCGGGAGAGAGGGGAGATTGTTGATCTTCAGCCATTCGGCCAATTTTCTAGATAGCCATTGCAGCTGCAGAAATGGGTCTGGCAAACCTTCTTCCGTTCCATCCCTTGTACGGACCATCTGGTTGAATTCGTCGAATCGGATCTTCCCTGCGATATTTTTCACCTCGACAATCAGCATGAAATAAGGGGTGACGATCAACGTATCGATTTGAAAATAGTAACGTGTGTCGAAGAGTCGAAGGTCGTGGAAAATGTAGTAGTCTTTTTCGGGGAGGTACTCTAAATGATAATCCAGTGCCTGTTCACCTCGGTAACCTGCTTTACACATAGCCAGCTCTTTTTCGATCAGCGGGTATTGCGGATGTAGGTAGGAGAGCCGTCGTAATTGGGCTTCTAACTTATCGATCTTTCTCGGCTCTGTTCGTTCCTTCATGATCATTGCATCAACTCCTTTTATTGATGAAGAATGTTTTCGCTAAAAACGTTCCTCCTCCTTCTATTAATCTAGTATTTACTTACAAGACTTGAACACTTGTCCAAACCTTTCCCCATCAAAATCATAGATTATAAGAGGAGGTGAAAAAATGGCTAAACAAATACAAGATTATAATGTGAGTGCACCTGCTTCAAGTAACGGCGCTTTAAATCGTGCCATCCCCGCATCTCCGTCAACGATTAAACTGGCAGAATTCGGCCTTTCGATTCCCACCAATACAAATCATGTTGAACTGACTGGATCAGTAGGATGGGAAGCGACTCTAGGTAACCCAATCGTATTAATTAAACTTTTCCGTGGTTCACAGATCATCTTTACCACAACATCCCAGATCGATATTTCTGTAGAAAACAATCGGACTGTTTCATTCAATGCAGTAGATTTCAACGTACCTGCGGGCCCACAAGCCTATTCGATAACGATTGAATTGACCAACTCTCTGGGGCTTCTGAACCAGGGGGCTGTAATCGGTCCAGTTACCTATACGGGTATGGCGATCGGGAACGCGTAATATATGACAAAAACCGTCCTGATGGGCGGTTTTGATCTGATTAGATTGAATTGCACAGCTCTTAAGGCGTATAATGAATTATATGCCGAAGTCAGGAGTTTCAAGGAGGCGTCTTATTACATAATGATTGAAATTCTCGGGGCACTTATTTTGCCTATCATACTCATACCATTTCTTGTGCGGGTTACGTATAACCGCTGGGTTGCGATCGGCCTCAGCATCGTTATCATGATCTTCGTTTTCATGGAGTTCGAATCTTATTGGACCATCGTGACTGGGGTGATCGGCACGTTGATCGGCGGATATTTATCATTCCGTGTCGGTAAAAAAGTGGATAAAAAGTGGAGCTAGCGTCTATTTCATCATGGGATAGACGCTCTTTTTTGCACTAAAGAAAGAATAAAATACTTAGCTTCAGTATCAGGGGAACTAATACAAAGCCAACGCCAAGATTTTGGTTTGCCAGGTTTTCTTTGTCGAATAAACATCTCCCTGCAAAAATTAATCAGATTTTTCGAAAAAATCTGATTAAATTTCATAATGTGAAATAACTCGATTGTTCGATATTGTCATTCCCTTTATAGTAATGACAGATTTTACTTTTTATGGAGGTGACTGAGTGGATACACGTGAGTTACGGAATTGTTTCGGTCGATTTGCAACCGGGGTGACGGTTGTGACGTGGGCGGGGGAAGATAAGGTGAAGCATGGCATTACCGTCAATTCTTTTACGTCTGTTTCATTGGATCCACCGCTTGTGCTCGTTTCAATTGATAAAAAGGCGAAAGCGTGCGCCGGGTTGAAGAATCAATCTTTTGTCGTGAATATCCTCGCTTCAGGTCAAGAGGCGATCGCCTGGCAATTTGCCGGTAAGGAGCAGCAAGGACTGGAAATCGAATGGGAGGAAACGTTCCTTGGACCGAAAATCAAGGACACGCTTGCAACATTCGAGTGTTCGCCATGGAAAGAATATGACGGTGGTGACCATATTTTATACCTCGGAAAAATACAAGATTTTTCTTACACGGACGGAGATGCACTCGTTTTTTACCAGGGGAAGTTCTCCCAAACGAAAGAAATCGACAACTATTTGAAAAAGTAAAGCATAAAAAGGAGGAGATTCAATGGGGATCAGAACAGGTGAGCAGTATATCAAAGGGCTACGATCGAGAAAGCCAGAGGTATGGTTGGGCGGTCGTAAAATTGATGACGTCTATACGGAAGATGTATTCAGACAGCCGATCCATGAAATCGCGAAGCTTTATGACATGCAGCATGACCCGGAGTACCAGGAGCGGATCACGCACATTTGTGAAGAAACGGGTGAGCGCGTAAACAACTCGTTCCTTGTTCCGAGGAAATTCGAGGACTTGAAAGCGAGGAGCGATCTGTTTGAAATCTGGTCGAAAGCGACGTTCGGAACGATGGGACGCACACCTGATTTCTTGAATGTAACGATCACCTCAATGGCAAGCAACACGTGGTTTTTGAATCAATACGACCCGCAATGGGGCGAAAATATGATCAATTACTTCCAGCATGTCCGTGATAACGATGTCTTTTTGACCCATGCGATCATCAATCCGCAAAACGACAGGAGCAAGGCCTCCCATGAGCAGGAAGATGCGTTTACTCACCTGGGAGTCGTGGAGGAAAAGCCAGACGGATTGGTCGTTCGTGGAGCGAAGATGCTTGCGACGCTCGCACCGATCACTGACGAGGTCATCATCTACTCATTCCCTGGATTCCAGCCTGGAGACGAAAAGCATGCGATCGCGTTCGCGTTGCCGATCGATACGCCTGGTCTTAAAATCATGTGCCGTGAACCAGCGCAGGACGGAAAGCGTTCGTTGTTTGATCATCCGCTTGCATCAAGATTCGAGGAAATGGATGCGCTTCTCGTCTTTGAAGATGTGTTCGTTCCGTGGAACCGTGTTTTCATCAATCAGAATGTGGAAGCGGCGAACCTTCTATATCCGAAAACAGGAATCGGGATCCAGCCGGCGCATCAATCCGGAGTCAGAGGCCTTGTGAAACTATCATTTGCGATGGAAGTCGCTTGTAAACTAGCAGATTCTATCGGTGTGGACGGGTACCTGAACGTTAAAACCCAATTGGGCGAGCTCATCCAATCGGTTGAAGCGATCAGAGCCCTGTTGAGAGTTTCCGAGTATGAATATGAAACGACGCCACAAGGAGAATTACGTCCAGGTTCAGCACCGCTTGAAACAATCAGGGGAATGCTGCCGAAGCTGTATCCGCGTGCGATTGAAATCATCCAGACGATTGGAGCGGGTGGCTTGTTGATGTCACCGATGGGAGCGGACTTTGATAATCCAGAACTGAAGCCAATCGTCGACAAGTATTATGTTGGACGTGAGGGTGTGTCTTCTGAAGATCGTGTCCAACTGTTCAAGCTCGCATGGGATCTATCGGGAGAAGCATTCGGACAGCGTTTGCTGCAATACGAGCGCTATTATTCAGGAGATCCACTAAGAAGATTGGGCTGGTTCTATGACGGATTCAAACGCAAGCACGACTTCGCAATGGTGAAGGATGCGTTGGATGGGGCTTCTGATATGCATAAGAAGCAGTTGATTAAGAATTAAAACTAGTAATATAAAAATAATAAAGGAAACGACTACCACTTATCTAATACTCTATCTGGAGTGATTTTTGCCGATCACTCACTCGAATTTCTAAGTGTGATATTAAAGGAGAGTGGGCATGTGATTTCGTCTATCAATAAAATTACGAAAATTCTAAATTGTTTCACGAATGAAGAACCGGCCCTTGGCAATCTGGAAATCTCGAAAAAGCTGGGGATGAATCCGAGTACGACGCATCACCTCATCCGGACGTTGTGCCAGGAAGGGATTCTCATTCAGGATAGTCGGAAGAAGTATCGCCTTGGATGGAAGTTATTAGAGTGGAGTAATCACGTCATGTATCAACAGGATATTTATAACGAAGCGATCCCGATCGTAGAGAATCTGATACGGAAATACCAGGGGACGGTCCATATCGGAATGTTCGATGCTGGCGAGGTCAGGTTCGTGTTGAAAGTAGCTGCCAAAGATTCGATCTCGGTGCCAACCTATGTCGGGGCAAAACAGCCGGCGTATTGTACGAGTTCAGGGAAGGTGTTGCTTGCGTACAATCCTTCGTTCATCCAACCGACGATCTCAAAAGGATTACTACAACGGGCTCCGAATACGATCACTTGTGTGGATAAGCTGATGCTTGAGCTGAAGCAGATTCGGAATCAGGGCTATTCGATTTCCAATAACGAGAATGAACATGGAATGTATGCGGTGGCTGCTCCAATCCAGACGTATACGGGCCAGACAGTTGCTGCGCTCAATATGGTCGGACCGATTTCTTATATGCAAGGAAGCGAAAGCAGAACCATCATCCAAAGTGTCGTGCGGACAGCACAGTCAATTTCGAATGAATTGGGTTATATCAACGTTTTATGATAGCGCTTACATGAGTAAGCAATTTAAAAATATGAGGAGGAATACCATGGCGATCAAATCTGGTACAACCTTATTGAATGATAGAGTCGGAAATCTTATGAAAATCATTGAGGACAATAAAGATCTTCTAAAGCCGCCGGTCAACAACAAAGTCCTTTGGGAGGATTCAGAATTTATTGCGATGCTGATCGGTGGACCGAACAAGCGACGTGATTTCCACGTTGATCCGTCGGATGAGTTCTTTTATCAAGTCAAGGGAAACTGTTATGTCGAATGTATAAACGATAAAGGCGAGCGGGAAGTTGTGACGGTCGGTGAAGGGGATATCTTCATGCTTCCGGCGATGGTGCCTCATTCCCCGCATCGGACTGCAAACTCATACGGAATCGTTCTCGAACGGAAACGTGGCGAAGGTGAGCTGGAGGATTTCGTCTGGTTCTGTGATAAGTGCGACCATGAAATGCACCGCGTGACGGTCCAGTTGACGAATATCGAAACACAGGTGAAAGGTGCGATTGAACAGTTCAACAGCAGCCCTGAGTTGAGGAAGTGTGACAACTGTGGGCACATGATGCCTGAAGAAGCAGATGAGTGGAAATGAGGGTAGATTTCCATACACACATCATTCCGCATGACCTGCCTGATTTTACTGAAAAATATGGTCAGGAACGCTGGCCGATTCTTCAACAGACTTGTGCATGCGGAGCGAACATCATGGTTGGTGGGAAAGTGTTCCGTGAAGTGACGGACCAGGTTTGGAGTGCTGAAAAGCGGATCCAGGACATGGATCGGGAGGGTGTGGATATCCAGGTGCTCTCCCCGATTCCGGTGACGTTTTCCTATTGGGCTCCGGTTGAAGCGGCGATTGATATGGCACGGATTCAGAACGATTTCATTTCGGCCACGGTAAAAGAACGTCCGGATCGTTTCATCGGACTGGGAACAGTACCGATGCAGGATTGTGCTGCCGCGATCAAGGAAATGGAGCGTTGCATCACAGAGTTGAATTTATACGGAATTGAAATCGGGACGAACGTGAATGGTGAAAATCTGGATGCGCCGGAGTTTCTCGAGTTCTTCCGCATGGCTGAGGAATGGAATGTCCCGTTGTTCATCCATCCATGGGAGACCCTAGCGAAAGATCGGACACCTAGACATAATTTCATGTACACGATCGGGATGCCGAGTGAGACAGCGCTTGCAGCTGCGAGTCTTGTCTGGAGTGGTGTGATTGAAAAGTTCCCAGGATTGAAGATCTGTTTTGCGCATGGTGGAGGATCGTTCCCATATATCCTGCCGAGACTGGATCAGGGATGGAATGTATGGCCGCACTTGCGTTTGACGACGAATCTGCCAAGTCATTATGTGAAAAACTTCTATTTCGATTCGTTGAACTATGATCCTTTGAACGTGAAGTACCTGATCGATCGTTTCGGCCATGAGCGGGTGATGATGGGATCCGATTATCCGTTCCTTTTGAGGGAAATCCCGCCAGGAAAAGTGATTGATCATGCGGTCGATCTTTCGGAAGTACAGAAAGAAATGATTCTTGGAGAAAACGCATTGCGATTTTTAAATGTAAAAGAAAAGGGGCGGACGCATGGAGCAGAAAGTGATAACACCAGAGGAGAAGCTGCAAAGTCTGGGGCTTCGACTTAAAGAAGTCCGGCCGTCTGCAGGAAATTATGTGAGCCATGTCCGTGTCGGAAATCTGATTTTTACCGCGGGACAAGGTGTCGATGAATATCATGGGAAGCTTGGCAGAGAGCTTACGCTTGAGGAAGGCTATACCGCTGCCCGGCAATCGATGTTGAATCTGCTCAGTGTCCTCAAATATGAGTTGGGTGATCTGAGCAGAGTGAAACGCATCGTAAAACTGTTAGGATTCGTGAATTCTACAGAGGATTTCACCGATCAGCCAAAAGTGATGAACGGAGCCTCCGATCTTCTAGTCGAAGTGTTCGGAGACCGTGGCATACACGCGCGCTCTGCGCTGGGCATGGCTCAGCTGCCGAATAATACGGCGGTTGAAATCGAGATGATCGTAGAAGTAAAAGATTGAACAAATGAGAATGGTGGCCATCGTGTCACCATTTCCTATTAAAAGTGTGGCATCGGTCCTGAGCGGTCAAAACTTCGGACAGGCACAGAAGAAAAAGGCAAGAAACTGTCCGAACCCGGGTCAGCTTCGGACAGGAAGAGTAGAAAAATGTGAGCAGCTGTCCGAACTCACGAGTAGTGTGCTGGAGATTCACAATACCACAGCTAAACACAAATCACCCTGGATAGGAGGTTGAGGAAGTGCAAGTAACAGAGAAAATCCTACAAAAAATCCAACCGATCAACTGCCGTCATTTTATCGACGGTCAATATGCAGATTCTATCAATCTGAAAACCTTTGACAATATCAATCCTGCAACAGAAGAAGTCATGGGACAGGTAGCGGAAGGCGGGAAGGAAGAGGTCGATCTCGCTGTTGCAGCTGCGAAAAAAGCGTTGAAAGGTCCATGGAAAGATCTATCCGCACGGGAGCGGTCGAGCATCCTGCGCAAGATCGGCGACCTGATTCTTGATAGAGTCGAAGAATTGGCAGCTCTTGAATCGATGGACACCGGAAAGCCATATCAAATGGCACTTGAAATCGATATCCCTCGGGCTGCGTATAATTTCCACTTTTTCGCGGATTACTTGACGTCGATGGGAACGGAAGCCTACCAACAGGACCAGGCGGCTCTCCATTATTCGATCCGGAGGCCGGTCGGGGTCGTCGGCATGATCAACCCCTGGAATCTACCATTGTTGTTGTTGACGTGGAAGTTGGCACCATGTCTTGCGGCAGGGAATACGGCGGTCATGAAACCGGCGGAATGGACACCGATGACAGCAACAGTCCTGGCAGAAATCTGTAAGGAAGCAGGTGTACCGGACGGCGTCATCAATCTTGTTCACGGATTCGGTCCGGATTCTGCAGGTTCTGCGATTACAGAGCACCCGGATGTCGATGCGGTCACGTTCACCGGTGAGACGAAGACAGGGTCTGCGATCATGAAAGCGGCGGCTCCTACTTTGAAAAAGTTATCGTATGAGCTCGGTGGGAAAAACCCGAATATCATATTCGCGGATTCGGACCTTGATGAAGTGATCGAAACGACGCTGAAGTCGAGTTTCATGAATCAGGGCGAAGTCTGCCTATGCGGTTCGCGGATCTATGTCGAGCGTCAGGCGTATGATGCATTCCTCGAAAAATTCGTCGCTGAAACGAACAAGCTTCAAGTCGGCGATCCGTTTGAAGAAGGGACGAAGGTTGGTGCTGTCATCAGTAAGGAGCACTACACCCGCGTCAATGGTTATATCGAGCTTGCGAAAGAAGAAGGCGGTCACATCCTGACAGGCGGAACCCGGCCAGAAGGTGTTGAAAAAGGCTTTTACATTTTACCTACGATCATTTCGGGACTCGGTCCTCATGCCCGGTGCGTTAAGGAAGAGATTTTCGGACCAGTCGTGACCGTTTTGCCTTTCGATTCGGAAGAGGAGGTCATTGAGCAGGCGAATGATACCCATTATGGATTGGGGACGACGATCTGGACGAATGATCTGCGTCGCGCACACCGTGTCGCGCATCAGATCGAGGCAGGGATCATCTGGGTGAATACGTGGTATCTACGCGATCTTCGCACACCGTTCGGAGGCATGAAGCAAAGCGGGATCGGCCGTGAAGGCGGCATGCACAGCTTTGATTTTTATAGTGAACTATCCAACATAACGATCAAACTATGAGATGAAAAACCAGGAGGCATATTTGATGACAGAGAGAGTGAAGGAGCTATCCGAGCATTTAGTGACGGCAGTACAAAATCGTAAAGGGGTCCAACCGCTCACTGAGGTTTACCCTGATTTGAGTATAGATGAAGCCTATCAAGTCCAGCTTTCCACGATTAAACGCAAAACCGAATCCGGTCAAAGGATCGTTGGGAAAAAGATCGGACTGACATCAAAAGCGATGCAGGATCTTCTTGGGGTTGGTGAACCGGATTACGGGCATCTGCTTGATGATATGGTGATCGATAACGGCGGCGAGATTCCAGCTGACAAGGTTCTTCAGCCAAAAGTGGAAGCGGAAATCGCCTTTGTTTTAAGGAAAGATCTTCACGGTCCGAATGTAACAGCTGATGATGTGTATGAAGCGACGGCTTATGTTGTGCCGGCTCTTGAAATCGTCGACAGCCGTGTCGCAGATTGGAAGATCAAGCTTCCAGATACGATTGCGGATAACGCGTCATCCGGACTGTACGTTCTTGGCGAAAATAAGGTGCCGATCCGTGCTGTCGATCTGCCCGCAATAAAAATGGATCTTTACAAAAATGAGGAACATGTCAATTCGGGAACGGGGGCAGCAGTTCTTGAAAACCCGGCTAATTGCGTCGCCTGGCTTGCAAACAAGCTTTCAGATTATGGGGTTTCCCTTAAAGCCGGGGAGGTCATTTTGTCAGGCGCTCTTTCAGCGGCAGTCGATGCGAAACCAGGAGATACATTCCGAGCGACATTCGACGCATTGGGGGATGTGACGGTCCGGTTCAAAAGTTGAAGCAGAAAGATCAAAAAGAAAGGAAGTGATGAGATGTCCAAGATAAAAGTAGGAATTATCGGCTCGGGGAACATCGGTACGGATCTTATGTTGAAGCTTCGGCGTTCAAAGACACTTGAAATGACGACGATGATCGGTATCGATGCAAATTCAGACGGGATGAGGATGGCACGGAAGTTCGGCTATGAAGTCATCGATAACGGCATAGATGGATTCATGGAAAAGCCGGAACTTGCAGATATCCTTTTCGATGCGACTTCCGCTAAAGCTCACCAGCGCCATTCGGAATTTTTAAAATCGGCCGGCAAGCAGGTTCTCGACTTGACACCTGCGGCTATCGGACCTTTCGTCGTACCACCGGTGAATCTGGGTGCCCATCTTGATGAACCTGATGTGAACATGATCACGTGCGGCGGCCAGGCTACCATTCCGATCGTCCACGCAGTCAACAAAGTGGCTGATGTGGCGTATGCCGAAATTGTCGCGACAATCGCCAGTAAAAGTGCAGGACCTGGAACTAGAGCGAACATCGATGAATTTACGTATACGACCGCAAAGGGGATCGAGGAAATCGGTGGCGCGGACAAAGGAAAAGCGATCATCATCCTAAACCCTGCTGAACCACCGATCCTTATGCGGAACACCGTCTATTGCCTCGTCAAGGAGGGTGAGTGTGATCAAGAGGAACTCACATCCTCGATCATGGACATGGTCAAAACTGTACAAGCGTATGTTCCTGGTTACAGGGTCCGGACAGAACCGATTTTCGACGGCAATCAAGTGACGGTTTTCCTTGAGGTGGAAGGAGCGGGTGATTATCTTCCAAACTACTCTGGTAACCTCGATATCATGACAGCATCTGCGGTCAAGGTAGCGGAAGAGTTAGCGAAGAATCGGCTCGTCCAGAATGCATAAGAAAGGAGTAGTAGGATGACAAAGCGGGATGTAACGATAGTGGAAGTGGCTTTGAGAGATGGAAGTCATGCGATCGGCCATCAGTTTACGGTCGATCAAGTGAAAGCAGTCGCCAGAAAGCTTGATGAGGCGAATGTTCCGTATATCGAGGTTTCACATGGGGATGGCATTGGCGGTTCTTCACTGCAATATGGCCGATCCGCAACGAATGAGATGGAACTGATCGAAGCGGCTGTCTCCGTTTGCAAACAGGCGAAAATCGGGGTACTCCTTTTACCAGGAATCGGAACCGTGACTGAACTGAAAGAGGCAGCCAACTTAGGGGCGCGAATGGTACGGGTCGCAACCCATGTGACGGAAGCGGATGTATCACGCCAGCATATCAAACTTGCAAAAGAGCTCGGGCTGGAAACGGTAGGGTTTTTGATGATGGCGCATATGGTCCCGGTCGAAAAACTCGTCGAGCAAGCACAACTGATGGAAAACTATGGTGCGGATACGGTGTATGTCGTCGATTCAGCTGGGGCGTTGCTTCCACACCAGGTCAAGGAGCGGATACGCGCGTTGAAGGGCCGATTATCGATCAACATCGGGTTCCATGGGCATAACAATCTTTCCTTAGCGATGGCGAATTCGATCGTCGCGATTGAAGAAGGCGCAACCTGGGTCGACGGCAGCGTCCGTTGTCTTGGGGCGGGTGCTGGTAACACGCAGACGGAAGTACTCGCGGCTGTGCTCGATCGACTTGGAATTGAAACCGGGATCGAACTTTATAAAATGATGGATCTGGCAGAAGATACGGTAGCCCCGATTTTACCACAGCCACAGGAAATTACGAAAGGCAGCTTGGTGCTAGGCTATGCAGGTATCTATTCGAGTTTCCTATTACATGCGAATCGAGCTGCAGAAAAGTTCGGGATCGATGCGCGTGATATCCTCGTCGAACTCGGGAATCGGCGTGTTGTTGGCGGCCAAGAGGATATGATCATTGATGTAGCTAGTGAACTAGCGAAGAAAAAATCCCCAGTCGGATAAGGAGGAGATACAAATGGAAGTGAAACAAGCAGATTTGAAACACCTGGCTGAAAAAATCGAGTCTCATCAGACGACGGGTCAGGATATGGATAAAGTGACGATCGAGAATCCTTCTCTTACTGTAGAAGAGGCGTATGAAATCCAGAAAATGTGCATCAATTACAAGGAAGAGCGCGGAGATCGGATGATCGGCTGGAAGATGGGGCTCACGAGCAAGGCGAAGCAGGTTTCAGTCGGTGTGGATGAACCGATTTACGGTCGATTGACGCAATCGATGGAGTTATCCGATCCGGTACTGCCTCTTGAAAACTTGATCCACCCGCGTGTCGAGCCGGAAATCGCGTTCGTTTTGAAAAAAGAATTAAGCGGCGAAGATATGACCCCACGTGATGTATGGATGGCGACAGAATGCATCTTTCCAGCAATCGAAGTGATTGACAGCCGCTATAAGAATTTTTCGTTCACGCTTGTTGATGTTATTGCGGATAATGCATCGTCAACGAAGTTCATTCTTGGCGACCAGGCTTTTTCACCGTATCACACGGCCTGGGATGAAATGGGGGTCGCGATGTTCCGGAATGGCGAATTGCTCCACTCAGGGACGGGCGCAGCGGTACTCGGGCATCCAGTCAGGTCTGTCGCGATGCTAGCGAAAATGCTCAGCCGCGAGGGGCAGTCGATCAAACCCGGTCAGGTCATCCTTGTCGGGGGTTTTACAGAGGCGGTGGATGTCAGTGATGGCGACCATATTGAAGTTCGCTATGATCAGTTGGGGGCATTGAATCTGCGTGTCGAAGGATGAGCTGGAGGAGGAACGATAAATGCCGATCGCACAAATCCACATTATTGAAGGGCGCACCAGAGAACAGAAGTGTTCGCTGATAAAAGAAGTGACAGAAGCGATCCACCGCAGCACCGGGGCCGATCATGACCGCATCCGGGTTCTCCTTTACGAAATCCCGGATGAAAATTGGGCTGCCGGCGGTGTATCGAAAGCGGATGAAAAGCTCGAAAACAGATGACTGCTCCTTAGATATACATAATGTGTTGGTAACGATTTTTGACTTTTAAAAATGGAGGGGTATCAATGAGGAAGTTCATGAAAGGTATCTCGTTTTTTGCAATGGCGGTATTGCTGGTTTTCACAGCTGCATGTAATAAGGGGAGCGATGGGACAGTTAATTCGGCGAGCGGTGAATCGGATCAAACGTATCAGTTCAAGCTGGCCCACATCACACCGCCAAGTCACATGTGGCACAAAGCTGCTGAAAAGTTCGCGGAAGAATTGGATAAGCGGTCTGATGGCAGGATGCAGCTTGAAATCTATCCATCCAGTCAGTTGGGGACGGAAGCGGATATGGTCGAACAAATCTCTGCAGGCTCGGTTGATTTCGGGTTCATTACAGCTGCTTATATGAGTTCGCGTTCCCCATCCTTCGCAGCATGGTTCACCCCGTATGCTTTCGAAGATCTGCACGAAGCGAATGATGCACGTGATAGTGAAGTTGCGAAGAAAATCCTCGGTACATTAGACGAGCAAGGTATGGTCGGATTGGATTACTTCTTTGCAGGGCAACGTGTCATGTTGTTCAAGGATAAGAAGGTAGAAAAGCCTGAGGACATGAAAGGTCTCAAGCTACGAGTGACACCAAGTCCTCCAATGCAGGATTTCTATACATCAACTGGAGCTTCAACAGAAGGTCTCCCTCTTCCTGAAGTCTATTCTGCTGCGCAAACAGGTGTCATCGATGGAATGGACATGGACCTCGATGCAACCATCACGAACAAATACTATGAAGTCGTCGACTATGGACTTGTATCGAATCACATGGTCTGGCCTGCGGTTGCTATCGTGAACAAGAAGACGTTTGAAGGAATGCCTGAAGCGGACCAGAAAATCATCCGCGAGGCGATCGCAGCAGCTGCTGAATATTCTGCGATGACAAGAGCGGATCAGGAAGAAGAGTTCAAACAGACCCTTAAGGATGAAGGTATGGATATCTATGAAATCGATCCGGCGCTCTTTGATCCGTATAAACAACAATTTGATGAAAAGTACGGAAAACAAGACCCTCTCATTCAAGAATTCATCGACACCTTCCGTGACTGATTAATCCAAAGGGGGTTTCACACATGAAAGCTTTGAGCAATGGCATCTCGACGATTGAAAAATATATATCCATTGTTCTGATGTTTTCGATGGCAGTGATCGTCACACTTGCTGTCGCATTCAGATATGTATTCAATTCACCATTATCATGGGCTGGTGAAGTCTCTATCTTTCTATTGATCTGGGTAAGTTTCATTGGCGGCAGTCTGGGGTTGAAGTATCGGTCCCAGGCCGCTGTTTCGATTGTACTCGAGTATTTGCCGCCTAAGATAAAAAAAGCAGTCCTCGTGATCGGGCACGTGTTCATGCTCATCTTTTTAGGGCTCATCCTTTTTTACAGTTATCAATGGATTCTTTCACCGAGTGTAGCGTTTCAAAAATCAACGTCGCTTTTACTGCCGATGTGGATCCCTTATTTGGCTGTACCTGTAGGACTGACATTCGCGGCCATCCATCTGGTTGCTAACATGATCGAGGCGATAAGAGAGGATGGTGCACAATGACGGTTCTTGTCATCCTGATGTTTTTCCTGTTCCTTTTCATGGGCATCCCGATTTCACTGGTCCTCGGTATGACGACGATTCTGTACTTTTTCACGGTGGGCAACACGATGCTGCTGGAATCGACGCCAATGCGGCTCTTTTCCGGACTCGATAATTTCGGTTTGCTGGCGATTCCGTTGTTCATGCTCGCGGGTGAGCTGATGAACGGCGGTGGGATCACCTCTCGTCTTGTACGTTTTGCAAAAGTGCTGTTTGGACATGTCAGAGGAGGCCTCGCTTACGTGACAGTCGTCGCGAACATGTTTTTGGCATCAATACTCGGGTCTGCAAACGCACAGGCAGCGATGATGAGCAAGGTCATGGTTCCGGAAATGGAACAGGAGGGGTATAAGAAGGAGTTTTCATCTGCGCTTACGTTGGCTTCGTCAATCGTAGCCCCGATCATTCCGCCGAGTATGATTTTCATCATCTACGGTACCTTGTCAGGAACTTCGATCGGTGGATTGTTCATGGCAGGCATCATCCCAGGAATTCTATATGGAATCGGCTTTATCTCACTGATTGCGTTCCTTGGTTTCAAATACAATTTTCCGAAGCACGAAAGAGCGTCCGGTGCAGAAATTGTAAAAAATACATTGAATGTCCTGCCCGCATTGCTTGTACCGTTCATCATCATTTTCGGAATATTGAGCGGGGCGTTCACGGCAACAGAATCAGCGGCAATCGCTTGCTTGATTGCCTACCTTGTCGGGACATTCTTCTACATGGAGCTAAAGGTGAAAAAGCTCCCGAAAATCCTATTGAACACAGTGATCAGTACTGCGACAGTTACGTTCTTGATCGCAATGGCGAATATCTTCGGCTGGATGATCGCATTCGAGCAGATCCCTCAGCTGCTGTTGAATTCGATGCTCACATTGTCTGACAGCCCGATCGTGTTCCTGCTCCTCGTCAATCTTTTTCTGTTGTTGCTGGGAGCAGTGCTGGATGGAATAGCTGCTTTGATCATCCTGGTACCGGTTTTCATGCCGCTATTGACCGCGTTCCAAATCGATCCGATCCATTTCGGGGTGATCATCTGTATCAACCTTACGATCGGCTTGTTGACACCACCGGTAGGCACAGGGCTCTTCATCGTATCCTCAATTGCTGATGTGAAATTCGAGAGATTGGTAAGAGCGACCATGCCCTTCCTCGTGATGGGAATATTGATTTTGTTCGTGATTACCTTTTGGGAAGACGCGGTGTTGTGGATTCCGAACCTGTTCAATTTATAAAGGTAGATGGAAAAACTCATTTCAAATGGGTTTTTTCTTTTTGTACTTGAAGAAAGTATAAAGAGACTTTCTTCAATATAAGCGCAACTAATGGCCAAGCCTACGCCTAAGGCTTAGCTTTACCAAGTTTTCTTTAGATTGGAAGACTTTGATGTCGAGAGCAGGAGAAGGAGTTTTGAGAGCGAAATAGGTAAAGGTGATTCTTAAAGGGGGCGGTTTTTTATGATGATGATTAAAAATGAACGTTTATATAGTAGAAGTAGTGCCGGATTTTAATTAAAAAGGAGTGCTGTGATTGAAGCAAGCTTTGCTGGTAATTGATACGCAACAAGAATTGATTGATGGAAATGAAAAAGAGGAAGCTGTTTTTAAAAAGGAAGAATTGTTGGCGAATATCAATCTCGTGATCAACAAAGCAAAACAATCCGATTCGTTGATCGTTTTTGTGAGAGACCTTGATGTAGCTGAAGGTAAAGGAACCGGGTTTCAAATTCACGATAAAATCAATGTGCCGGCTGATGTGCAAATCTTTGATAAGGCTGCGACCAATTCGTTTCATGGAACACCATTACTGAACTATTTGAAGGAAAAGGAAGTTGGACACCTCGTCATAATGGGGTGTAAAACAGAACACTGTATCGACACAGCCGTACGGACGGCGACTGTCAACGATTTTGATGTGACATTGGTACGGGATGGACATTCAACAACCGATTCGGTAAATTTATCTGCAGAACAAATCATCGATCACCACAACGTAATCCTGGATGGTCATTACAATGTAGAATGTTTTTCTGATGTGAGGGATACACAAGAAAATCTGTTTCAACCGAGACACAACAATTATCGATGAACAGTACAGAATAATTTGCGGGAAGGCTGCCGGTTCGGCAGTCTTTTTGTATAGTGTGGTGAGGAAGTTTAACAAACATCAGAAGGAAAAAAAGGGGCTGTCCCAAAAGTGTGTGCCACTTTTCATTAGGACAGTCCTTCTTTTAATTCCTGATTTTTCATTCTCAAGATACCGATTCTTTATGCCTGCGGTGTAACAGGTCTTTGGTGAATTTTCCAAGCAGGACAATCATATAGAGTCCTAATACGGAAATGCCGGCGATATCAAGATTGAAAAGTTCGAAGAGGATGCTGACGAGCGTCGTGATGTAGAGGAGCCCGAAATATTTCTTGATCTGATCGTTCGAGTAAAACGAAGTCAGTTTTGCTCCGACCTGGCTTCCGAATAAGGCTCCAGCAACCAGTATTAATCCGAGTATATAGTCGATTTCAATTGTGACCGCATAAGAAATGAACCCTGCGGTGACGATCATCAAGACGCTGACGAGACTTGTGCCGACGGCTTTCCTTGATTCGAATTTCATGATGGAGATCATGAGCGGTACCATGACAAATCCGCCTCCTACTCCTAAAGTTGCCGACATCAAACCGCCGATGAAACCGATGATCAAGGTCATGATGAGACCTGGCTTTTCTATTTTGACTGTTTTTGCTTTGGGTGTCTTCTTCAAAAGCGAGTACGCGAAATAGCCGATGATCACTGCGTAGAGGACCGGGATGACTGTTACATCGTATCCGTTTTTGTCCAGCCAGAGTACGAAGGGCTTTGCGAGTTGAGTCGCAGCCACACCGCTGATCCCAAGTAATAAAGCTGTCTTCCAAACGACGTTGTTCATTTTAAAGTGTGCCCAGACTCCTGAGATCGAAGAGCCGATTGCGTATAACAAGCTGGTTGTGATCGCAACAACCGGGGCATAACCGATCAGCATCAGGACGGGTGTCAAGATGAATCCGCCGCCGATTCCAAAATAACCTGACAAGATGCCAATCGCAAAACCTAGAATGATATATAGTAATTCCATAAGTTCTCCTTCTTAAAAAAACAATTTCCACTCTGTCTATGTTACAGTATACCACTTAAGAGTTCCACCTCATTTAAGGAATATGAAAATAACGGTCATACAGGACGTAATATATGTAAAAAAGCAGGTGTTCTAAAAATTAGAGGACAACTGTTCCGCTATTCGCGTAAAACACGGCTGATTTTTATAGATTTTAACCCAATAAGGTCTCTGGTGTCCTCTAAATTTATGAAACATAGGCGTAGCTAAATAAGGTCTCTCCTGACCGCTAAATTTATATCACCATTTCAACAACGAAAAAAACGGCCCCAGGCCGTTTTTCTATTCAGGATTGACTTTGCTGCATATAAATTTCTTCGTATGGTTGTACGACAACGAACCCGCTGCCTTCGAATTTCATCTGTATGGATTCTCCGCTTCCTCTTCCGAAGAAGGTTTTCAAAGATACATCAGTCTGGAAGTCTGGCGAAAGCGAGCCTGACCAGGCGACGGTCGCATTCGGATCTGTGAACACTGGACGGCCCGGGGTTACCTGAATCGTCAACGGTTCATAGTGGGAGGTGATCGCAATCATCCCCGTTCCCTGACAATGGACGTTGAATAGTCCGCCGGCCATCATTCCGGTGATACGCCTCATCAATTTGATATCCCAGTCGATCGAGGGCTCGAATGCGAGAAGGTCATTCCCGTTCACATAAATCGAATCGTTCTGTAGCTGGAGGATCGTGATTTTCTTACCTTGATCTGCAAGGTAGAGCTTCCCTGATCCGTTTGCCTTCATTAGTGCTGCACCTTCACCGGTCAGTGCTTTTTTGAACATTTTACCGATGCCGTGTTCGAGGATTCCTTCGCGTACAAATTTGATGTTCCCGTGGTAGGTGACCATCGACCCCATCTTCGCCCAAACATTTCCGTCCAAGTTGATTTCAAGGATCCGCGGAGTTTCAAGCTCGAATAGCCCTTCGCCTTTATCCTCCTGGGAGGTTTGTCTGACAAACTCTTCAATTGAATATTTCGACATTTCTATCACCTGCATTTTTCATAGTCTATCCGTTCAATTCGCCATCCCGGCACCGAGTTCCTTTTAATCTGTCTCTTCTAAAATATTGATTTTCCCGGCAGTCCCCTGGGCAGGGTAGGACTCAGCAATTGCGCCTTTGGGCCAGACCTCGACTTTTTGCCGAATTTTATAAGCATCCACAGAATCAACCTTGAACCAGTAGGCGCCGCCGCTCGGGTAATCATGGATATTTTTCGAATCGAAGCCCTCAAGTTCCTCTTTTTCGATACCTTCTAAAACAAGAATGCGTTCATTTTTTTTATCAACAATATGGCCGATAATCGATTGTTCCCATAAATCCTCTTCAGGCATGGTACCGTTCCCAGGCTGATCAGGGATACTGCTGGCATTGCCCGGCAGGTTCGGGATGATAGCAAGATTGACAAAAAGAAACATGCAAACAATCGATATAGCTCCATAGAACCATCTTTTCATAGTGTTTACCTCCAGAACATCAATACAATAATTAAAGTTTCCTTAAATGTATAGACGGGAAAAGCATGTCTACTGTTTCATTATTTATGAGAATGGGTGAGAAAAAATTACCAGTGACAAAAAAGGCGAATGTAAGTTCGTTTTTCTTGTTATTTTTTCCTGATCCTGTGCTATAATGTTTGATAGTGAGATTTAAGAAACGGAGGGGTTCGCCGCATGAGTGAGAAGCAGTTCGAATTAGTGTCGAAATACCAGCCTGAAGGGGATCAGCCCAACGCAGTCAAAAAATTGGTCGAAGGCATCAACGCTGGTAAAAGACATCAGACTTTGCTTGGGGCTACGGGTACCGGGAAGACGTTTACGATGTCTAATGTGATTAAGCAGGTCAATAAACCGACGCTTGTGATTGCCCACAACAAGACGCTGGCTGGTCAGCTGTACAGTGAATTCAAGGAACTCTTCCCGAACAATGCGGTTGAGTATTTCGTCAGCTACTACGACTATTATCAACCTGAGGCGTACATACCTCAATCCGATACATTCATTGAAAAAGATGCGAGCATCAATGATGAAATCGATAAGCTGCGCCACTCAGCGACATCAGCCCTTTTTGAACGGAATGATGTCATCATCGTTGCCAGCGTATCGTGCATCTATGGTTTGGGTAATCCTGAAGAATATCGTGAACTCGTCGTTTCGTTACGGACAGATATGGAAAAGGATCGCGATCAATTGTTGCGCGACCTTGTCGATATCCAATATGCGCGGAATGATGTGAACTTCACACGCGGTACGTTCCGTGTCCGCGGAGATGTTGTGGAGATTTTCCCGGCATCACGTGATGAACACTGTATCCGGGTTGAATTTTTCGGTGACGAGATCGACCGGATCACCGAGGTGGATGCGCTCACAGGTGAGATTCTTGGGGAACGTAGTCATGTTGCGATTTTCCCGGCTTCCCACTTCGTAACCCGTGAGGAGAAGATGAAGATCGCAATCGAACGGATCCAGGTTGAGCTTGAGGAACGACTCAAAGAGCTGAAGGAACAAGATAAGCTCCTGGAAGCGCAGCGAATCGAACAGCGCACGCGTTACGATATCGAAATGATGCAGGAGATGGGTTTCTGTTCAGGGATCGAGAACTACTCCCGACATTTGACGCTGCGTCCAGCAGGTTCAACGCCTTATACGTTGATGGATTACTTCCCGAAGGACTTCCTGTTGATGGTCGATGAGTCGCATGTATCGCTTCCGCAGGTCCGTGGCATGTATAACGGGGATCAGGCGAGGAAACAGGTTCTTGTCGAGCATGGATTCCGCTTGCCATCAGCGAAAGACAACCGTCCGCTCATGTTTGAAGAGTTCGAAAAGAAAGTGAGCCAGGCTGTCTATGTTTCCGCAACCCCTGGACCTTACGAACTTGAGCATTCACCGGAAATGGTCGAGCAGATCATCCGTCCGACTGGACTTCTTGATCCGACGATCGAGGTGAAACCGATCGAAGGTCAGATCGATGACTTGATGGATCAGATTCAGGAACGGGTGAAAAAGAAAGAACGTGTCCTCGTCACGACATTGACGAAGAAGATGTCAGAAGACCTTACCGATTACTTACATGAAAACGGTGTGAAAGTCCGTTATCTGCACTCTGAAATCAAAACGCTTGAGCGGATCGAGATCATCCGGGATCTTCGAAGAGGTGTATTCGATGTTCTTGTCGGGATCAACCTCCTTCGTGAGGGACTTGATATCCCTGAGGTTTCACTCGTTGCGATTTTGGATGCCGATAAGGAAGGGTTCCTGAGAGCTGAGCGTTCTTTGATCCAGACGATCGGGCGGGCGGCTCGTAACGCGAACGGACACGTCATCATGTATGCTGATAAAATAACGAATTCGATGCGGATTGCGATTGATGAGACAGATCGTCGTCGTACGAAGCAGATTGCCTTTAATGAAAAACACGGAATTACACCGCAGACGATCCAGAAGGCGATTCCTGAATTGATCCGTGCGACTGTCGCATCTGAGGATCAACCGGCAGCCGGACAAGCGAAAGCTCTACAGAAGATGGATAAGAAGGAACGCGAGAAAGTGATCGAGCGGATGGAAAAAGAAATGAAGCAGGCTGCGAAAGATCTCGATTTCGAGCGTGCAGCAGAGCTTCGTGACATGGTACTAGAGCTTAAAGCGGAAGGATGACTCCAATGGCAAATGAACATATAACGATAAAAGGAGCGAGGGAGCATAACCTGAAAGGGATCGACGTCACGATTCCACGAAATAAGCTGGTCGTGATGACAGGCTTATCCGGTTCAGGTAAGTCCTCCTTAGCTTTCGATACAATTTATGCAGAAGGTCAGCGCCGTTACGTAGAGTCACTTTCTGCGTATGCGCGGCAATTTTTAGGACAAATGGACAAGCCGGATGTCGATTCGATCGAGGGGCTTTCTCCAGCGATTTCGATCGATCAGAAGACGACAAGTAAAAACCCGCGTTCGACGGTGGGAACGGTGACGGAAATCTATGACTACTTGCGTCTTTTGTTTGCTCGGATCGGGATGCCTATCTGCCCGAATCACGACGTGCCGATCACCTCACAAACAATCCAGCAGATGGTCGACCGGATCATTGAATATCCAGAACGGACGAAGCTGCAAATCCTTGCTCCAGTCGTTTCCGGGCGTAAAGGGGAGCACGTGAAGGTCCTTGAGGACATCAAGAAGGAAGGTTACGTACGTGTTCGGGTGGATGGTGAAATCACCGACGTAAGTGAAGAAATCAAGCTTGAAAAGAACAAGAAGCATTCGATTGAAATCGTCGTTGACCGTATCGTTGTCAAAGACGGTGTAGAAACCCGGCTGGCAGATTCACTTGAAACGGCTTTGAACATCGCGGATGGAAAGGTGATCGTCGATGTCATCGGTGAGGAAGAACTGTTGTTCAGTCAGCATCATGCGTGTCCTTACTGTGGATTTTCAATCGGCGAACTTGAGCCTCGGCTTTTCTCGTTCAACAGTCCTTTCGGTGCTTGTTCCTCATGTGATGGTCTGGGTACGAAGCTTGAAGTCGATCTTGATCTGATCATTCCAGATTGGGATCGGACGTTGCGGGACAACGCGATTGCACCATGGGAACCCCAAAGCTCCCTATACTACCCGCAGCTTTTAAAGAGTGTATGTGACCATTATGGCATCGATATGGATGTACCGGTTAAAAAACTGAACAAGACACAACTGGACAAAGTCTTGTACGGCAGCGGCAGGGATAAAATCTATTTCCGCTATGAAAATGATTTCGGCCAGGTGAGGGAAAACAAGATTCTCTTCGAAGGTGTCGTGAACAACATCAAACGTCGTTATCATGAAACAAGTTCTGATTATATCAGGGAACAGATGGAAGGCTATATGGCTCAAAAGCCTTGTCCAAGCTGTGACGGCCACCGGTTGAAGCCGGAGGCACGGGCGGTCCAGATCCGTGATCACCATATCGGCAATATTACTGATATGTCGGTAAAGGATGCGGATAAGTTTTTCCGTGGACTTGAACTGACGAAAAAAGAAGAACAGATCGGGCGTTTGATCTTACGCGAAATCAATGACCGGTTAGGGTTCCTTGTGAATGTCGGACTCGATTACCTGACGTTGAGTCGTTCCGCCGGCACCTTATCAGGTGGGGAAGCACAGCGGATCCGTCTGGCAACCCAGGTTGGTTCACGTTTGACGGGTGTCCTTTATATCCTTGATGAACCGTCGATCGGGTTGCATCAACGTGATAACGACAGATTGATCAATACGCTGGAAGAGATGCGTGCTCTCGGGAATACGTTGATTGTCGTCGAACATGATGAGGATACGATGCTTGCAGCCGATTACATCATCGATATCGGACCTGGGGCAGGGGCGCATGGCGGAAAGATCACCGCTCAAGGCTCACCACAGGAAATCATGGATGATGAGTGTTCATTGACGGGTAATTATTTGTCCGGTAAAAAATTCATCCCTCTTCCGAAGAAGAGAAGGAAGTCGAACGGACGGAAGCTGACGATCAAAGAAGCGACCGAAAACAACCTGAAAAAGGTGAACGTCGATATCCCCCTCGGTGTATTTACTGGTGTGACAGGTGTGTCTGGATCCGGTAAAAGTACGCTGATCAATGAGATCCTTTATAAATCCCTGGCGCAAAAGCTGCATCGTGCAAAAGAGAAGCCGGGTGAACACAAGAAGATTAACGGGCTTGATCATATCGATAAAGTCATCGATATCGACCAGTCACCGATCGGACGTACACCGCGTTCGAACCCAGCAACGTATATCGGGGTCTTTGATGATATCCGTGACGTATTCGCACAGACAAATGAAGCGAAGGTGAGAGGGTACAAGAAAGGAAGGTTCTCATTCAACGTCAAAGGCGGGCGTTGTGAAGCATGCCGCGGTGACGGAATCATCAAAATCGAAATGCATTTCCTTCCCGATGTGTATGTACCGTGTGAAGTGTGTCACGGGAAGCGTTATAACCGTGAAACGCTCGAAGTGAAATACAAAGGAAAGAACATTGCGGACATCCTGGACATGACGGTTGAAGAAGCGGTGGAATTTTTCGCGAATATCCCTAAGATCAAACGGAAGGTGCAAACGATGATGGACGTTGGTCTTGGATATATCAAGCTCGGTCAGTCCTCGACGACGATTTCCGGAGGGGAAGCGCAGCGTGTGAAGTTGGCATCCCAACTGCATAAGCGTTCAACCGGGAAGACGCTTTATATTTTAGATGAGCCGACGACAGGGCTTCACGTCCATGACATCTCACGCCTGTTAACAGTCCTCCAACGGCTCGTCGATAACGGAGATTCGGTTCTTGTCATCGAGCATAACCTTGATGTCATCAAGGCGGTCGATCATATCATCGACCTTGGCCCTGAAGGCGGAGACAAAGGCGGTATGATTGTGGGAACGGGGACGCCTGAGGAAATTGCTGAAAACGAGGCATCCTACACAGGCAAGTACTTGGCGCCGATTTTGAAGCGGGACCGGAAACGGATGGAATCGAAAATCAAGAAAACTGAAACCTTAGCAAAATAGAACACGTAAAGTCTTCTAAGATGAATCACCTTAGGAGGCTTTTTCTTTTTTGTGTCGAATCAATAGAGTGCCGCATGAGACCTGGGCGGGTCACATACATATAATAAGTGCTCGAAAAATTTCATAGTTTTGTTTGAATGGAGGAGAACGGGGTTGTCTTCATCGGGTAAGTTGATCAAATCATTAAGCTACATGAGTGTGTTTTTCGCACCTTTTATCGTACCAGCAGTCATCTTTCTACTCATTGACGATCGGGATGTCAGGCAGCATGCACGTCTTGCCTACATTTCTCATTTGATTCCTGTCCTCGCCCTGGCAATATTATCAATCTTATTTTTCGAATCAGGACAGATCATAAACCATTTCACCGTCATCAGCATGATCATTTTCGGGGGTGCTGCAGTGACCGCTGCTATATGGAATATCATGAAGGGTATACATGTATTACAGGAAAAATAGGTTTCCTGAATAAAAGTGTATGAGGAACAATCACGCAGCTTGAATTATTTTTAAGAATCTGAAGGGGGATTTTTAGAATGGAAGAGCGGAAGATGATTTTGAAAATGCTAGATGAGGGAAAAATTTCATCAGCAGAAGCGGTTGAACTCTTAAAAGCAGTCGGAGAAAACGATATTGGTGAAGAAAAGCAGCCTGTCAGAACAGCGAAAGTCAATTATTCTGGGCAAAAGGAACAAACAAATGAACAGAAAACCGGAAGCACAAATCAGCAGCAAAAAACCCATAACACCCATACGTATGAGAAAAAGTCCGAACAATCGACGATCAGCAAGTTTTCAAGTTTGATCGACCGGGTAGTGACGAAATTGAAAGACACTGATTTTGATTTCAACTTCGGTCAGGCAGTTGAAATCGATCATGTATTTCAGGAAAACGATGTTGATTTCAACCGTCTGAAGGTCCATGTGACCAATGGAGGGATCCAGTTGCATCCATGGGAGGAGCAGAGTGTCCGCGTCGAGTGTCATGTTTCAGTATACCGGACGCAGTCGACTGAAGAAGCGAAAGCGTACTTTTTGAAAAATGCACATTTCGCGACGGAATCAGGAGAGCTCCAATTCCTGGTCGATGAAAACCGCCTGAAAGTACAAGCGCACATGTACGTACCGACTAAAATGTATGAGCAAATCCAGCTTAGGACAGCAAACGGTGCGATTACCCTCGATGAATTGCAGACGGACCGGATGATTGTGCGTACAACGAACGGAGCAGTAACGCTGAACCGTGTGGACGGCGGTTCATTGAATGCCTCGACCTCCAATGGAAAGATCAGATTGGACCAGAGTAATTGGAAAAAACTTGACCTTGAGACGCTGAATGGGGCAATCCGTTTGAACGGCAAGTATGAAGACGTCGAAGCAGAAACCTTGAATGGTTCGATCAATTTCACATTAGAAGATGCCATGCCGGGAAAAGCTTCTTTTAAAACGGTCGCTGGTAAAATTGAAATCCTTGTGCCTGACAGTTTGCGGGTTGATGGAAACATGAAAGCTACGATTGGCAGTTTGAATTGTTTTCTTGATAAAGTTGATATTAAGAAAGAGACAAAAGATGTGGTGCTGAAGAGGATGGAATTCATCGCGAATGAAGAAGCACCGACAACCTATGAAATTGAGGCGGTGGCGAAGACCGGTTCGATTTCAATTGCAAAGCGGTAAGGAGGTAGTGTTTTGAGAGGATGGATTGTTTCTTTAATTGTCAATACAATTGTGTTGATGGTCGTCTCCGGATTTTTCAGTGAATCTTTCTATTTGTCTGGAATCGGAGCAGCAATCATCGCGAGTATTCTGTTAGCAATCATGAATGTGATCGTCAAACCCATTTTGGTGATTTTGACCTTACCTGTCACGATTTTGAGCCTTGGACTGTTCTTGTTCGTAATCAATGCAATCACCCTGATGCTTACACAAGCTTTAATGGGGGACGCATTCATGATTTCCGGATTCGGCATGGCGCTGGTTGCGGCGATCATTATCTCGGTTTTGAACCTGTTGATCAATAACCTGATCGTCAAACCGTTTAAAGATCGATAAAAATTGAAGGACTGACCTGGAGAAAGATGAAATCCAGGTCAGTTTTTTTTGTGGATTTCCTGTCAACTGCTAATTTGGGAGTCAATCCGGCGGGTTCATAGGATAATTCGGCGGCTTTGCAACTTATTCCGGCGGATTTATGTAGGAATCCGGCCGAATTGATCCTGAATACGGCCAAAACCTCTCTTAATACGGCCGCTCGGTACTTTTTTACTACCATAAACTGTAGGGATGAACGTTATCCAACTGTTGCAGAATTGGTTACCTTCGCGCATGTAAGCGATTACCTACCAGGCTCTTCTCCAATCCAGTATCCGTAAAGGGTTTCCCCACAATTTTTGAGCGTTTGGATGGATTCTTTTATAGGCGGAATATCGTAAAATTGAATGAGTTACGCTTAAAGAACCAGAATCAAATTCTTTTCGGTGCAAACTTCAAATTTATGGGAGAAAATTTGAAAAATATCGGTGCAATTCTCAAATTTATTGGAGCAAACTTCAAAATTATCGTTATAAAACCCAAATATATCGTTGATTTCCCGATAGTCACTCATAATTTACAACCTATTTTTGGAAAACTAGGTGTAGAGTCGGCATGATTTGAAAAAGAATGCTAAAATATAGGGTGGTAGAAAAGCTAGGAAGTGGGAGTGACTTTCAAGATGGCGAACATACATATAAAAGATCTGATCGATGAGTTCCAGCTGGAGCTTGTCCATGGCGAGAGCGGCATCCATCGGACAATTACGACAAGTGATATTTCTCGACCTGGCCTTGAAATGGCGGGTTATTTTGCGTATTACCCGGCAGAGCGCCTGCAACTGTTAGGCAAGACGGAGCTGTCCTTTGTCAATGGACTGGATGACCGGATTCGCAGGGAACGTCTCCGCAAGCTTTGTAGAGATGAAACTCCAGGCATCGTCATTTCGAGAGGATGGGACGTGCCCCCGGAATTAGGTGAGGCTGCGGAAGAAAAAGGCATCCCGATTTTACGGTCACAATTGACGACGACACGTCTCAGCAGCCGGCTGACGAACTTTTTAGAGAGTAAATTGGCACCAACGACAGCGGTACACGGTGTGCTCGTTGATATTTACGGAATCGGTGTCCTCATTACAGGGTCTAGTGGTGTCGGAAAAAGTGAAAGTGCACTCGAGCTTGTAAAAAGGGGCCACAGATTGGTCGCCGATGATTCGGTGGAAATCCGTCAGGAAGACGAAAAGACGCTAGTCGGAAGTTCACCGGAGCTCATCCAGCATCTGTTGGAGATCCGTGGGCTTGGGATCATTAATGTCATGACATTGTTCGGAGCAGGGGCGATCCGTAATTTTAAAAAGATCGCTTTGGTGATCAACCTCGAAACCTGGAATCAGCAAAAAACCTATGACAGGCTCGGTCTTGATGAAGAAACGATGAAAATCATCGATGTCGAACTGCCAAGGTTGACTGTACCGGTCCGTCCTGGGCGAAACCTTGCTGTCATCATCGAGGTCGCTGCTATGAACTTCCGTCTGAAGAGGATGGGGGTCAATGCAGCACAACAGTTTTCGGAAAAGCTGAACAATGTCATCGATACACCAGATTACGATGACTTTTAGGAGGTAAGGGGAAATGGTTGCAAACATCCAGCCGTTGGACCGGGTCGCACTTGAAATCGGTCCATTGACCATATACTGGTATGGGATTATTATAGGATTTGGAGCTCTGCTCGGACTTTATATCGCGGTCAGGGAGTCAAAACGCTTAGGCATCAATTCGGAAACGTTCGTCGATCTCGTCATGATCGCCGTTCCGGTGGCCATCATTAGTGCACGGATCTATTATGTCGCGTTCGAGTGGCATTATTACAAGGACCACTTAGGTGAAATCATCAAGATCTGGGAAGGCGGCATCGCGATCCATGGTGCGCTGATCGGTTCGTTTTTGACAGCTTACGTGTTTTCAAAAGTAAAAGATTTATCCTTCTGGAAGCTTACGGATATTGCAGCTCCGAGCATCATCCTCGGGCAAGCGATCGGCCGCTGGGGCAACTTCATGAATCAGGAAGCCCATGGCGGCGAAGTGACGCGTGAATTTTTAGAAGGCTTATATCTTCCGGATTGGATCATCAATCAGATGTACATAGAAGGGGCGTACTATCATCCGACGTTCCTGTATGAATCGATTTGGAACATCATCGGATTCGCACTGTTGATCGGTCTGCGGCGTATTAACCTACGACGCGGTGAATTGTTCTTGACCTATGTCATCTATTACTCAATCGGCAGGTTCTTTGTCGAAGGCTTACGGACGGACAGCTTGATGCTGACAGACACATTGCGGATCGCCCAGGTGATATCGATTGTGCTGATCGTCATCAGTGTCGGTATCATCATCTATCGCAGGAAAACTGGATTAGCGAATAAACGGTATAACGAATTGTAGCAGCTAGAGAAAGGGGAAGCAGTGAATGATGAACACATTGAAAAACGGCCTGAAAGTTGGCCTGAATACAACATGGACACTAGGTAAAATCATCTTCCCAATCACTCTGATCGTTACAATTCTTGGACAAACCCCTTTGATGGATTGGCTCGTCAGGCTTGCAGAGCCATTGATGAAATGGATCGGTCTTTCAGGTGAGGCCGCTCTGCCGCTCGTCATCGGAAACTTTTTAAACCTGTATGCGGGTATCGGCGCGATCCTAAGCCTTGATCTGACCGTGAAGGAAGTGTTCATCCTCGCTGTCATGCTCTCGTTTTCACACAATCTACTGATCGAGTCGTCAGTTGCGGCCAAGGTCGGAATCAAAATGTGGATCGTGATGGTTGTGCGGATCGGGCTTGCGTTGATTTCTGCGTTCTTCATCTCAATCGTGTGGAAAGGCGGTTCAGAACAAGCCGTTTATGGATTCATTTCAGGCTCAGAAGAACAGGTCAACGGTTTTTGGAACATTTTATGGCACGGATTGGAAAAAGGATTCATCGGTATTCTCCAGCTGGCGGCGGTGGTCATCCCGCTCATGATCTTCATCCAGGTGATGAAAGACTTGAATTGGCTGACGGTGTTTTCACGTTGGATGGCCCCGATTACAAAAGCGTTAGGAATGAAACCGAACACATCTACGACTCTAGCAGCGGGGATCTTTTTCGGCCTTGCATTTGGTGCTGGTGTGATGATGCAGGCGGTCAAAGAGGACGGCGTGGAAAAGAAGGACCTTTATCTAGCATTCATTTTTCTCGTATCCTGTCATGCTGTCATTGAAGATACCTTGATTTTCATCCCGCTCGGTATACCGGTGTGGCCATTGCTCATCATCCGGCTTGTCGTTGCCATCATTTTGACGATGGTGGTGGCATTCATCTGGAACCGGGTGGAAGCAAAAAACGTATACAGACATCGAAAGGAAGCCAACTATGAAAATTGATACGATTCTGTTTGATTTGGATGGTACGTTGATCAATACAAACGATTTGATCATATCTTCTTTTACACATACTTTGGAGCAGTTCAAGCCACAGCAATATTCTCGTGATGACATCATTTCCTTCATCGGTGAGCCGTTGGTCGATTCTTTCAAGAGAGTTGATGAAACGTCGGTTGCCGAAATGGTGCGTACGTATAAAGAACATAATCTTGCCCATCATGAAGAGTACGTGCACGCTTTCGAAGGGGTTGCCTATACGGTAAAAACTTTGCACGAAAAAGGGTTCAAACTTGGCATCGTAACGACGAAGATGCGGGATGCGGTTGAGCTTGGCCTTGAAATCACAGGCTTAGGCGAGTATTTCACGACGATTGTCACACTGGATGACGTCGAGCGTGCGAAGCCTGATCCGCAACCTGTGATCCGTGCGTTGGACAAGCTGCAATCCGACACAGCCTCTGCTATCATGGTCGGGGACAGCCGATATGATATCGAAGCAGGTAAAAATGCCGGTACGCTGACTGCTGCTGTCTCCTGGACAATCAAGGGAAGAGAAAACCTCGAACGATCTGAACCGGATTACATGCTAGAGAAAATGCCGGATCTATTAAATGTCTTAGAGGTGAATGTATAATGCGGAAGACTGAGCGTCATCCTGTTAAGGGAAGCAATGCGCTCTGGCAGATCTACAAGACGGTGCCGTTCCACAAGGTACTGAAAAACTTCGTAGTCATCCAGCTCGCGAGATATACCCCGATCATTCCAGTGAAGAACTGGCTGTACCGCACGTTTCTAGGTATGGAAGTAGGCGGACAGACAGCTTTTGCTTTGATGGTCATGGTCGATATCATGTTTCCTGAACGGATTTCGGTCGGTCGAAACACCATCATCGGATATAATACGACAATTTTAACGCATGAATATTTGATAAAAGAGTATCGTCTTGGTAATGTAAATATTGGAGATGAAGTGATGATCGGGGCCAACAGTACGATTCTGCCCGGTGTGACGATCGGTGACGGAGCCGTCGTTTCAGCAGGTACATTGGTACATAGGGATGTTGAACCCGGTTCATTCGTAGGCGGAAATCCGATGCGGCTCATCTATACGAAAGACGAGATGGCCGAACATAAACAAATGTCGGATACTGACGATATATAGATTAAAGGTGGGTGTCACATGGAACAAAAGAAGAGAATGTCGTTGATCTACATGAATGGTGAGTTCCAAATAAGCGATGCTTGGGTTCGTCCGGCGATTCAGAAGAAATCGAAAAAAGAAACAGAGCAACAGGACCGGTTCTTCTTTTTGTCAGCCGTATCCCGACTAAGAGGCAGCGATTATATCCGCGATGCTTATTGGAATGGGAACGAAGCAGTCATCCGTTTTGAAAACAGTGATCACGTCAGTCCTGAATATCTGGATGATTATGATCATTATTTTTCCACGAAATTAAAGATAGGTAAACTGCTTCTTGATAACCTTGTTTATCTGTTCAAGGAGCTTCCATATATATCAATGTTGAAAATTGCGGTGCCTTTCCAGTCAAGTGAGCTGGTGGTCCATATTCATCGAAAACAATTGGAAAAATATCTGCAGACCGACTTCAGTTATTTCAAGAATGCCCATAGATGCCAGTTCCATTTCCATGTACAGGAGCGGGATGTACGCCGTTTCGTCCATCGTTATGTGAACCACGTCTATAAGTAAGCTGAAATTGGATTGTGCGAGCCTCATTCTGAGAGAATCCCGAACCCGACTTGGTGTTTGTAGCGATTCCTTCAGAATGGGGCTCCTTTTGTGTTGTTCTGGTATGGGGGCTGAAATTTTAGCAGTGGGAGCTAACGGACAGGGGAGCCGTTATTTGTGTCGAAAAGGGGTGTTCCAGAAATTCAGCGGACACCAGGGCCGTTATTTGAGGTGAAACACGTTGATTCGGGCTGGTATTCTCGAAATAGCGTCTCTGGTGTCCGTTAGGTTCGAAAAACTGGGGGTTTTGATGCAAATAAGGTCTCCTGTGTCCGTTAAGGTACTATCGTCTTGTTCAAAAGGAAAAACCACTGGTGAACCAGTGGTTTCGTTATTTTACAAAACAGTCCTATTCTAAAGAAGGTAGAAACCGACGCCCATTATGAAGTAGGCGGCGAGCAGGGTGGCGCCTTCGAACCAGTTCGTGTCTCCGTCGTTTGCGATCGTATTCGTCAACAGGACCGCAAGAACCATGGCGACGAGTTCTGGAACGGTAAAGACGAGAGCCATCGGTGTCGGGAAAATCAGCGAGAGCAGCACGAGTACCGGTGCGACGAACATCGCGATTTGCAGCGTCGAACCAACCGCAATTTCGACCGCTATATCCATTTTGTTCTTGTACGCCATGATGATTGCAGAGGCGTGTTCAGCTGCATTACCGACAATCGCAACGATGATGACCCCGATGAAAACTTCGCTCCATCCGAATTGTTCTCCTACCGTTTCGAATGTGTGGACGAGCGCTTCACTCACATACGCGACAGCAGCAGTAGCTAACGCCAGGATGATCAACGCTTTCTTTCCGGTCCATTCAGCCTCTTCCTCATGAGCTTCCTCATCTCCGCCTTCACTGCTATAAACACCACGGTGGGTCACCAGTTTAAAGAAGAGCGCGGCCAGGTATAGGCCGATCAAAATGCATGAAACCCAAATGCTTAACGTCAACGCTTCAGCATCATTCAAGTTCATCGCGAAAATTTCAGGGAAAACGAAGGCGACGACCACCCCGAACATAAGCAGGGCTGAATTATGCCTTGCATCGTGGACATTGAACCTTTGCCTTTTAAAACGTAAGCCCCCTACGAAAAACGAAAGTCCTCCGACAAGCAGGAGGTTCCCAAGGACAGAACCTGTCAAGGATGCAAGCACGATCGAGACATATCCTGCTTTCAAGGCAAAAATCGAGATGATGAGCTCGACAGCATTTCCGAAGGTGGCATTTAAAAGTCCTCCTATTCTTGGGCCAGAGTGGATCGCCAGACTTTCAGTTGCACGTCCCATATATGCTGCAAGAGCAACGATGGTGAGACAATATACGATGAACATGATTGCTTCCGGCCAGTGAAGCAGATTACCAGCCACAGATAAAGGAACACCAATTACGATTGCAAGGAAAAAGATTTTGTTGAACATAAGAAACCTTCTTTCGTTATCGAATTTTCGTTCATATATTGCAGATTTCCCTTTGAAAGCGAGGCTATATCCAAAGATGTAGAATGCGACAATCAACCTTATGTAATTTACAAGAAGTTGGGGTATAGCTAAAGTAACTTATAAGCTATATTGTATTCATTTTATCTTATGTTACTCCCGAATATAAGAAGGACCTCAACCAAGAGTCAAGTTTTTGGACTACGACTATTTAAAGAGGCATAAATAGGGTAAAGATAAAACGTCAGAAGATAAAATTTTCGGTTGACGTGTTTTTGTAAGAAAGTTAGACTACTTATTATACCTTTATCTTGTTAGTTAATTAGCGAACTAAAGGATTTGTGTGGAACCACCTTTGCCCCCTTTATACTGTCTCATTGAAAAAGAGCTTGTTTGCGAGGGAAAACGCATTCGTGCATAACCTGTTAAAATTAGAGGACATCTGTTCCGTTATCTGTGACAAAAAGGGTTGATTTCAAAAATTAGAGGACAACTGTTCCGCTATTTGCGGAAATCGATCGTGATTTCCTCTGGTTTTAGGCGAGTAAGGTCCCTGGTGTCCTCTAATTTTTTTAAAACGGAGGATATGGGGCAATTAAGGTCTCTGTTGTCCACTAATATGAGTTGGTACAACAAATGCTGGACCATCCGTAAAGGCGTTGCAAAAAAACATAGCCTGACTAACAATTCATTATTAAATAGGTCGATTCGGAGAGTGAGTGTTGTGACGAAACCATTAGTGTTTGAAAAACCTTTAGGTATGCGGGATACGTTACCAAACCTGTATGAGATCAAATCAGCGAGCCGGGCTGCGATGGAACAAGCTGTCCAGAAATGGGGATACCGGTTCATGCAGACGCCGACGGTCGAATATTACGATACTGTAGGGGAAGCTTCAGCGACCCTGGAACAGCAGCTTTTCAAATTACTCGATCAAGAAGGGAAGACCCTTGTTTTGAGACCGGATATGACAGCTCCGATCGCACGGGTAGCATCATCAACGCTGCAAAATGAATCACAGCCGATGCGTATCGCTTATTCGGCGAATGTATTCCGTGCCCAGCAGCAAGAGGGAGGTCGTCCTGCGGAGTTTGAGCAATTCGGTATTGAATTGATCGGAGATGGCTCGACAAGTGCCGATGGAGAAGTGATCGCGTTGATGATCGAGACGCTTGAACATGTCGGCCTTGAAAACTTTCAAGTCGCTGTCGGTCACCTTGGCTATGTGGATGCGTTATTCAAGGAGATTCTCGGAACGGACCAGCGTGTCGAAACGCTGAAACGTTTTTTATATGAAAAGAATTACGTAGGGTACAAACAGCATGTGAAGAAGCTGCCATTGTCTTCAATCGACCAGAAGCGTCTTCTCGACTTTCTCCATCTGAGAGGTGAAAACAAGCTGGAGGATGCGGAAAAGCTGATCACATCTACCCGGGGTTATGAGGCGATCGAAGAACTTCATGCTTTGAGAGATTGCTTGAAAGCTTACGGCGTCAATGACATCGCTACGCTTGATCTCACATTGGTCAGTCACATGACCTACTACACAGGTGTGGTTTTTGAAGGGTATGCCCCAGAACTTGGTTCTCCGATCAGCAATGGGGGACGTTATGATGCGCTCCTCGCGAAATTCGATAAAGAAGCGAAGGCGACCGGGTTCGGTATCCATCTTGATTACTTGATGGAAGCAATCCGGCCGGTAGAAACGAAAGCTTTCACGCATTGCGTCGTGTTTTCAGAAGGCCAGCGTAAGGAAGCCTATGCGTTCGGTAAGAAGCTGAGAGATCAGGGTGAAACCGTCGTGGTTCAGGACATCAAGGGTATCGAGAGTCTTGATGCGTTTACTGGACAATTTTCAAATGTGACGTATTATCTCGGAAAAGAAGAGGGGGGAGAGCAGTGAGTCCATCTACATTGACGATTGCGATGCCGAAAGGGCGGATTTTCGAGGAAGCTGTACAGTTGCTTCGGGAAGCTGACTACACTCTTCCACCTGAGTTCGAGGATTCACGCAAACTGATCCTTGAGATCGAAGAGGCGGATTTGCGTTTTATATTGGCAAAACCGATGGATGTTCCAACTTATGTGGAGCATGGTGTCGCAGATGTCGGAATCGCAGGGAAGGATGTCATGCTTGAAGAAAAGCGGGACGTCTATGAAGTGCTGGATCTAGGGATTTCCCGTTGTTATCTGGCGGTTGCAGGACTTCCAGATACAGAACTGGATACCGTCGCCCCGAAAATTGCAACGAAATATCCGAATGTTGCTTCAAATTATTTCAGAAGCCAGGGGAAGCAGGTCGAGATCATCAAGCTGAACGGGTCGATTGAATTGGCCCCGCTGATCGGTCTGGCAGATCGGATTGTCGATATCGTCTCGACCGGCCGGACATTGAAAGAGAATGGACTAGTTGAAACGGAACGGATTCTTGATATAACATCGCGGTTCATCGTCAACCCAGTCAGTTACCGGATCAAAGCAGATGCGATCGATGAGATGGTAAGTCGGTTGGAAAAGGTCATTGAAGGGGAGGAGATCACGCGATGAAAATCCAGCAATTGAAGGGGACTGTGCCTCGAAAGCAACTGAATCAAGGGACTGAAGAACAAAGGCAGGCTGTACTTGGAATCCTTGAACAGGTGAAAGCAGAAGGGGATCAGGCTCTCTTCGAATTGACGAAGAAATTTGACGGAGCTGAGCTTGAATCGTTGAAGGTGACGAAGGTCGAAATCGAAAAAGCGTATGAATCCCTGGATGAAGAAGTCATCGAAATCATCCAGGAGGCTGCGCGGAACATCAAAGTCTATCATAAAAAGCAAATCCGTGAATCATGGATGATGACGAGCGATGACGGCTCGGTTCTTGGACAGAAGATCACACCGCTGGATTCGGTCGGTGTCTATGTTCCAGGCGGTACGGCTGAATATCCTTCATCTGTCCTTATGGGGGCGATTCCGGCGAAGGTAGCAGGAGTTGAGAGGATTGCGATGACGACACCTCCGCGCCCGGATGGGACGCTCCCGGCAAGTGTATTGGTCGCTGCAAATGAGAGTGGTGTCAACGAGATTTATAAAGTAGGAGGCGCCCAGGCAATCGGCGCTTTGGCGTTCGGAACAAAGTCGGTTGTCCCTGTCGATAAAATCGTCGGACCGGGTAACATCTATGTCGCTTTGGCGAAGCGGGAAGTATTCGGACATGTCGGCATCGATATGATTGCTGGACCGAGTGAAATCCTCATCTATGCGGATGATACGGCGAACCCGGCCCATCTGGCGGCAGATCTTCTGTCCCAGGCGGAACATGATCAGATGGCCTCTGCGATTCTTGTGACGACGTCGGTCGAAGTGGCGGAAGAGACGTCGAGGGAAGTGATCCGCCAGCTTGAAAGCCTCCCGCGCAAAGCAATTGCAGAAGCGTCTGTGATCAGCAATGGCGTCATTTATGTAGCGAATACGGAGGAAGAAGCGATCGTGGCGGTCAATGAGCTCGCCCCGGAACACCTTGAGATTGTCGCGCACGAGCCGTTCGAGCTGCTCGGTCAGATCAGGCATGCGGGTGCGATTTTTCTTGGTAAAAACAGTGCGGAGCCGATCGGGGACTATTTTGCAGGACCGAACCACGTGCTCCCGACAAGCGGAACAGCACGTTTTTCCAGCCCGTTGAGTGTTGATGATTTTACGAAAAAATCAAGTATCATTTCATATGGGACCGACGCTTTATTCGAGCATGGCCGAAAGATTAGTAAACTAGCTCGTATTGAAGGGTTGGAAGCCCATGCGCGAGCGATCGATTACCGATTGGAGGAAGAGTGAGAAATGACAGGACGAAAAGCGGAAATTTCACGTAAGACGAATGAAACGAACATCAGGCTAAACCTCCAGATCGACGGAGAGGGGCAATCTGATATCCAGTCTCCAGTCCCGTTTTTGAATCATATGCTCGATCTGTGGACCCGCCATGGGTTATTTGATCTGAAGGTCGATGCGGAAGGCGATACGGAGATTGACGATCATCATACGACAGAGGACATCGGCATCTGTTTAGGACATGCCCTGATTGAGGCTCTAGGTGATAAAAAAGGGATCCGCAGGTACGGGAATGCAATCGTCCCGATGGATGAAGCGTTAGCGCAAGTTGTCATCGACTTGAGCAACCGGCCGCACCTTGAGCTGAAAGCGGATCTTCCATCTGCCAAACTCGGTACCTTCGATACGGAGCTTGTGCACGAGTTTTTATCGAAGCTTGCGATTGAAGCGCGAATGAACCTACATGTGATCGTCCATCACGGATCGAACACGCACCATATCATCGAAGCGATCTTCAAGGCACTTGGACGGGCGCTGGATGAAGCGACTCAGATCGATCCGAGGGTTAAAGGCGTACCCTCAACGAAAGGAATGCTGTAAATGATCGGGATTGTCGATTACGGAATGGGAAACCTCCACTCAGTACAAAATGCGCTTAAACGACTGGAGATCGATCATTTCATATCAGAGCGAAAAGAAGAGCTGGCTACAGCGGATGCGTTGTTGCTGCCGGGCGTCGGCGCTTTTAAGGACGCGATGCATGCGTTGAAAAAAGACGGGATGGCACAGTTCATCGTCGATGAGGTGGAAGCTGGAAAGCCGCTTTTCGGAATATGTCTCGGCATGCAGCTTTTGTTCGAGGAAAGTGAAGAGAATGGATTGACGGATGGACTCAGTCTTTTACCTGGTCGTGTTGTACGGTTCCCGGGGATCACAGCTGATGGGACTACATATAAGGTGCCGCATATGGGCTGGAATCGGATGATCATCCAACAGCCGGAATCTCCTTTATTGCAGAATCTCAGCACGGACTTCGTTTATTTCGTGCATTCGTATCTTGTTCAGACGGAGGACAGGGACGTGTTGCTTGCGACGGCTGATTATTTTGAAGAAGTTCCGGCTGTCGTCGGCCGCTGTCATATTTTCGGAGCGCAATTCCATCCGGAAAAGAGCAGCGATGCCGGCATGGAAATCCTGAAAAACTTCGGTGATTATGTGGAGAGGAGGCAGAAGGATGAAGCGATTTGAACTGTATCCAGCAATCGATATGCGCGGAGGCAAATGCGTCCGGCTTTTTCAAGGGGATTATGATCAGGAGACCGTCTATGGCGATTCCCCGTTCGAAATGGCGAAGCATTTTGCAGAGCAGGGTGCAAGCTGGATCCATATGGTCGATCTCGACGGTGCGAAGACTGCCGAAAAAGTGAACCATAAACATGTCCTTCAGGTAGCCTCTGATCTTGATGTGAAGGTTCAGGTCGGCGGCGGTATCCGCTCAGAAGAGGATATTGATTTTTACTTGAAAAATGGTGTGGACCGGGTCATTTTAGGGAGTGTTGCCGTTAAAAATCCAGCATTCACGAAGGAGATGCTGCAGAAATACGGGGAGCGGATCGCGATCGGACTCGATGCCCGCGATGGTTATGTGGCGACAGAAGGCTGGCTTGACAACTCCGAAGTGAAGGCTGTCGAGCTTGCGAAGGAACTTGTTGAGGCTGGAGCTCGGCACTTCATTTTTACCGATATTTCACGTGACGGAACCCTCGAAGGCCCGAATGTCGAAGCGATTACGGAGCTTGCGAAGGAATCAGACGCTGAGGTGATTGCTTCCGGTGGCGTCAGCTCACTGGAAGATCTTCAGGTTTTGGCTGGACGGAAGAAGGATGGAATTGAAGGTGCGATTATAGGGAAGGCGCTGTATACGGAGCGTTTCACTCTTTCAGAAGCACTAGAAAAGGTAGGTCAATAGATGTTAACGAAACGGATTGTACCCTGTCTGGACGTGAAGGATGGACGGGTCGTAAAAGGTATACAGTTTGTGAATATCATAGATGCGGGGGACCCTGTCGAACTTGCGAAGGCGTACGATGAGCAAGGGGCGGATGAGCTGGTTTTCCTCGATATTTCTGCTTCCAACGAACGTCGGAACGTGATCATAGACCTTGTCGAACAGGTTGCGGCGACGCTTGCGATCCCTTTTACAGTGGGAGGCGGCATCAATTCTCTGGAAGATATCAAGAGTGTGCTTCGGGCCGGAGCTGACAAGGTTTCCTTGAATACAGCAGCTGTCAAAAATCCGGACCTGATCACGCTCGGATCGGAATACTTCGGCTCCCAATGCATTGTCGTCGCGATCGACGCTCGTTATGATGAGGAGCTCGGTTCATGGCGTGTGTATACGAATGGCGGTCAGCGATCAACGGATTGGGAAGTGATCGACTGGGCGAAGGAAGCTGTGAAACGAGGCGCCGGGGAGTTGTTGCTCACAAGTATGGATCGTGATGGTGAAAAATCCGGCTTTCATATCGAGTTGACGAAGGCTGTCCGGGATGCGGTTACAATTCCGGTGATCGCTTCAGGTGGAGCAGGGTCTGCCGACCATTTTCATGAGGTTTTTGCTGAAGCCGATGCTGACGCAGCTTTAGCAGCTTCGATTTTCCACTATAAAGAAACATCAATTACAGCAGTAAAAGATCATTTGAGACAGCAAGGGGTGAATGTCCGATGAAGGTCAGTGAATTACGGTTTGATGAAAAAGGTTTGATTCCGGCAGTCGTCCAGGATGTCGAGAGCAAGGAAGTACTGACGCTTGCTTATATGAATGAGGAATCGTTGCAAAAATCCCTTGAAACGAAGGAGACCTGGTTCTACAGCCGTTCAAGGCAGGAGCTATGGCATAAAGGTGAGACGTCAGGGAACACACAGACGATCACCGATATCCGCTACGATTGCGATCAGGATGCGCTGGTTGTGTTAGTAAGGCCGAAGGGACCAGCTTGTCATAAAGGGACGTTCAGTTGCTTTGACGACTCGCTGTTAGAGGGAGAGGATGGGACCTCGACTGGTGGCGCGCATGGAGTTAGTGCTGACAAGCTCGCAATCCTTTCAGAGCTTGAACGGTTGATCGCTGAACGGGAGCGCACTCGTCCGGAAGGTTCGTACACGACGTACCTGTTTGAAGAAGGCGTCGATAAAATCTTGAAAAAAGTCGGGGAGGAAGCGTCAGAGGTGATCATCGCGGCGAAAAACCGTGACAAGGAAGAGCTTTCCTGGGAGTCAGCGGATTTACTTTATCATCTGATGGTGCTGCTCCGTGAGCAGGATTTACCGCTTCGTGAGGTTTTAGGCGTGTTGGAAGAACGACATACGAAGAGGAACGAAAAGGAATAAGTTCCTTTTCGTTTTTTTGTGCACTACTGATCGTGGTTTTGATAGATCGATACATTTAGCGGACAGGAGAGACCTTATTTTGCTGAAACGGCTATGTTTCATAAAATTAGAAGACACCAGAGACCTTATTGGGTTAACATCTATAAAAATCAGCCGTGTTTTACGCGCATAGCGGAACAGTTGTCCTCTAATTTTTGAAATCAACCCTTTTTGTCACAGATAGCGAAACAGATGTCCTCTAATTTTTATTGATGGCGTTTTTCAATATTTATGATCGAATTACCGAGAAGTTAAAGCTATTCATCTATATATTGGGGTTTAGTGCTGGAAAGTGTGGAATCGTAAGTAAAACACAAGCAATTCCTGTAATTTTCCGTTTATTGAAAACTCTTGATTTGCTGTGTTCGACAGAGTAAGGGTGTGTTATACTTTCGATGGATAGTTTCAGAGAACGGGTGATTGAATTAAATGAAGGTAAACCAGAACACTCCACAAAAGGCGAGGGGTAATGTCATTCCTTTTGCTAGAAGTGGAGAGTATTATTTTCAGCGTGGTCTTAAGGCATATCAGAAGAAAGACTTGATCAAAGCGAAACAGCTATTTGAAAAAGCAGTCGAGGTCGAGCCGAAGGAACCGACTTATTTGTGCCAGCTTGCAGCAACATTAGCTGAACTTGGCGATTTCATCGAATCGAACGACTTGCTTGAATATATCGTGAGCGAAATCGACGCAGACATATCGGAATGCTACTACTTCATGGCGAACAACTACGCACATCTCGGCATGTTCCGGGAGGCTGAAAGTGAAGCGGTACGCTATATGGAGAATGATCCGAACGGTGAATTCTACGAGGATTCTGAGGAATTACTTGATCTGATACATACCGAGTTTGGGGAAGATTTAGAAAAACATTCGTCCGAAGAAAAGCTGATCGTTAAACATGAAAAAGCACGTCGAAGCCTTGAAAAAGGTGATTTTTCTGGTGCGCGGAATCTGTTGAAAGAGATGGTCGACGCACATCCGGAATTTTGGGCGGCATATAACAACCTGGCCCTCGCTCATTTTTATCTAGGTGAATATGACGAAGCGTTCTCGGTGCTTGATGATGTCCTCGGTAAAAATCCCGGGAATCTTCATGCGCTTTGTAATGCTGCTCTTTTTTACAAACAACTGTACCAGCAGAAGGAACTTGATCGGTTCCTCGATTGTTTGAAGGTGATCCATCCGATCATTCCGGAACATCGCTATAAGCTTGGTAGCACGTTCGCGCTTTTAGAAGAGGACGAGCTTGCTTTCACATGGCTGAATTCAGTGCGTTCTCATGGCTACGCTTGGAATGTGACGTTTTTCCATTGGCTTGCTGTCGCTTCATTCAAAACAGGACGAGTCCAATCTGCTGAAAAGGCGTGGGAAAAGATTCTTGATCTGGATGCGGACAGTACGGTCGCCACGTATTATTTAGAAAAGTTGCGGGATAACACTCTCGATTCTGAGGAAGCTGAATACCAATATACTATACCCTTGAATAATCTACAGGATCCAAATGAGTTATCAGAACGGATTAAGAAGCTTAGAAGTACGATCCATAAAAACAAGCTGTCTCATTTGTTGTTGATCCGTAAGTGGGACGATGAAGACACGACGGCGACGCTGGAGGCATTCTGTGCGGAAGTGAATGAGCCGGTGATCATGAAGGAGCTTGCTGCGACAATCTTGTTTGAACGTGGATATGAATCTGTTCAAATTCATAAGGATAGCGGTATCGAGCAACTCGATCAGCCATCGGAGGATATGGAAAAAGGCTTAGCGATTCTTGAAAATGTCTTAGGAATACGAGAGGAACTTGACCCAGATACGGCATTTCTGTGGCATCTCTTGATCAATGAAGCCAGGGATGGCTCCCTGTCGATCGCCAATCCGACAGCCTGGGCAGCAGCTGTGACATATATGGCTGATCAGCTTCAAGAGAAGACCACAACGCAGAAAAGTCTAGCTGAGAAATTCGGGATATCAGCCTCAACCCTTCAAAAGTACGTCAAAACACTGAAAATCCTCCACCACCGCCAAACCATGAAACCATAATGCTCGATGGCGGTGCCAGGCACCATCTGAGACCCCTTGGGGGAGTAGAGCTCAATTTCGGTGCCAGGCACCATCTGATATCCCTTGGGAGAGTAGAGCTCAATTTCGGTGCCAGGCACCATCAGCAATCCCTTGCGAGAGTAAGGCACAATTTCGGTGCCAGGCACCATCTGCGATCCTTTGGGGGAGTAGAGCTCAATTTCGGTGCCAGGCACCCTCTGCAACTCCTTGGGAGAGTGAGGCTCAATTTTTGTGCCAGGTACGGTCTTCTGAATGGTCTTCCTCTCTGAGCATTATATTAGACGTAGAGGCGTTGCTTTAATACGATTACTAATAAGAAGGCGATTATTCGTTCAAACTAACTGTAAAATGGGTTTTCGGAAAAGGAGTGGAGAGCATGTCTGAGGAAAAAATTTATGACGTAATCATTGCAGGTGCAGGTCCTGCTGGACTTACAGCTGCTGTATATACTTCACGTGCGAATTTGAGCACATTGATGATTGAACGCGGAATTCCAGGCGGCCAAATGGCAAACACAGAAGATGTCGAGAACTATCCTGGATACGATCATATCCTTGGTCCGGATCTGTCGAATAAGATGTTCGAGCACGCTAAAAAATTCGGTGCTGAATATGCATACGGCGACGTAAAGGAAATCATCGACGGAGAAGAATACAAGACGGTCAAAGCTGGAGGCGGTAAGGAATACAAAGCCCGCTCGATCATCATCGGTACAGGTGCAGAATACAAAAAATTAGGCATCCCTGGTGAGAAGGAACTGAGCGGACGCGGGGTATCATACTGCGCTGTCTGTGACGGTGCATTCTTCAAAAACAAAGAACTTGTCGTCGTTGGTGGCGGGGACTCCGCTGTTGAAGAGGGAGTTTATCTGACTCGGTTTGCATCAAAAGTCACAATCGTACACCGTCGTGATAAGTTGCGGGCACAGAAAATTCTACAAGACCGTGCGTTCGATAATGAGAAGATCGATTTCATCTGGAACCACACTATTAAAGAGATAAATGCTGATAATAACAAGGTCGGCAGTGTCACACTAGTAAGCACTGAAGACGGTGAAGAGCGCGAATTCAAAACGGATGGCGTCTTCATCTATATCGGAATGATCCCATTGAATGAAGCAGTCAAAGACCTTGGTATTACGAACGAAAATGGTTACGTTGAAACGAATTCAGAAATGGAAACGAAAATTCCAGGAATTTTTGCTGCTGGAGATATCCGTGAAAAAACATTGCGTCAGATCGTTACAGCAACTGGCGACGGTAGTATTGCTGCACAAAGTGCCCAGCATTATGTTGAAGAACTTATGGAAAAATTGAGTGTAAATTCGTAAAAAACAAGCTGAATTTTTCTTTATCCAGAAAAAGTAATTCGGTTTTAACCATTTTGTAACAACCGTGAAATATTGGTGGGTTATTATACACTTAAGAAATTGACCCCCTTTTAATAAATTTCTTATTTTTGTGCACGGGACTTTTGGTTCCGTGCTCTTTTTTTGTTTTTTATATCGCATTATCATGCTTTTCCAAAAGCAAAGCAGCTTTATCTAGAGACATAAAAACAAGTTCTCGGAGTGTACCTCTGATTCTCATGCGGACAATCGCGCCCAAAAAAGCGGAGGGAGTTGCTCCATAAACGCTTCATACGGAAAATCGAACACAAAAAAGCAGCGTTAGTTGCTCTATGAACGCTTCATATAAACAGTCGAACGGCAATACCGGATGCTTTTTCAGCTGAAGTGTCAAGGTTTCCATTCCTGCTATCAAACATATTAGAATCTCAAAGGAATTAAGCCTGTGCTATCGAAAATAAAAGATACTGGACTGTACATTCATCAATTGTTTGTTAAAAATCCTAACTGGCTACATAAACTAGGATTAGAATTGTTGGCGTGCTTGAAAACGTAGTATAATTGAGGAAAGAGGTGAATCATGTGCAACGAGTGACGAATTGTGTACTCGAAAAAGATAATCAAATTTTAGTTCTGCAAAAACCTCGGCGTGGGTGGTGGGTAGCCCCCGGTGGAAAAATGGAGTCTGAAGAGACCATCAAGGATGCGGTTATCCGAGAGTACCGTGAAGAAACCGGACTTTACTTACTGAGCCCAAAACTAAAAGGTGTTTTCAATTTTATCATTAAAGAAGATGAGCAGATTATAGAAGAGTGGATGATGTTCACTTTCTATGCGACTGATTATGAAGGTGAAGTGCTCTCCGAATCGGAGGAAGGGAAATTAGCCTGGAAACCGAAAGAAGAGATATCAGACTTACCGATGGCTCCTGGCGATCATCATATTCATGATTACATGATGACAGGCAACGGGATGATCATCGGAACGTTTACGTATACACCAGATTTCAAACTGCTCAGTTATCGATTGGATCCATCTTGAAGGTTGTCCACGATATATAGGGCTTTGATCAGCACACAGGGCTGGATTAAACTCTTGGACAGATTTTAAAGGAAAGGCGGGGTATAGATGGAACAACAAGAATTCAAAATGGTCATCATCACAGGAATGTCTGGTGCTGGAAAAACTGTAGCGATGCAAAGCTTCGAGGACCTTGGCTATTTCTGTGTCGATAACCTGCCTCCTGCGCTGCTGCCAAAATTCGTCGAGCTGATGGAAGATTCCACAGGAAAGCTGACGAAAGTAGCGCTCGTCATGGATTTACGAGGACGGGAATTTTTCGATCAATTATTTGAGACGATCGATGAAATGTCCGATTCCTCAGTCATAAAGCCGCATATCCTGTTTTTGGATGCAGCAGATGCGACACTTGTCCAGCGATACAAAGAGACAAGACGCTCTCATCCGCTTGCGCCGGACGGATTGCCGCTCGATGGAATCAAAAATGAAAGAGAATTGCTGGAAGAGCTTAAAGGCAGAGCACAGAAAATTTTAGATACGACTGATATGAAGCCGAAGCAGCTTCGTGAAAATATCATTGAACGGTACAAAACGAATGAATCGCATCCGTTCACGATCAATGTTTTGTCGTTCGGTTTCAAATACGGAATGCCGATCGATGCGGACCTTGTGTTCGATGTGCGTTTTTTACCGAACCCTCATTATATCGAGCATATGCGACCAAAAACAGGATTGGAAGAAGAGGTATCCTCCTATGTGCTTAAATGGTCCGAAACTCAGAAATTCATCGAAAAGCTGACAGGATTACTGGACTTCATCATTCCGCATTACAAACGAGAAGGAAAAAGCCAGCTTGTGATCGCAGTCGGATGTACTGGCGGAAAGCATCGTTCAGTCACCCTTGCTGAACACTTGAAGGATTATTTGAGAAAAGAATATCACGTCCATAGCAGCCATCGTGATATCAAGAAAGATAAAAAGGTACCTGAAGTTGAATCAAAGGCCTAAAATAGTCGTTTTCGGCGGGGGGACGGGATTGTCAGTCCTGTTGAGAGGGTTAAAGAAATTCCCCGTCGATATTACAGCGATCGTAACGGTTGCTGATGATGGCGGGAGTTCAGGGAGATTAAGGGAAGAGCTTGATATCATACCTCCAGGGGATATCCGGAACGTGCTAGCCGCACTTTCGGAAGTGGAGCCTCTTGTCGAGCAATTGTTCCAACACCGGTTCACAAACGGAAATGGCTTGTCTGGACACTCGTTAGGTAATCTTTTGTTGGCTGCAATGTCAGATATCACCGGAAACTTCGTAACAGGGATCCGGGAGTTATCCAAAGTTTTGAACGTACGTGGAAAGGTACTGCCGGCATCCGATCATCGTGTCATTTTGAATGCAGAAATGAACGATGGAACGATTGTATCGGGTGAATCAAAAATACCACATACAGGGAAAAAGATTGTGCGTGTCTTTTTGACCCCGGATACAGTGAAACCACTGGATGAAAGTTTACGAGCGATCCGTGATGCAGACCTTATCCTTATAGGGCCGGGAAGCCTTTACACCAGCATTCTGCCGAGCTTGCTCGTACCAGGGATAACTGAAGAGATCAAGAAATCGAAAGCGAAAAGCGTCTATATATGCAATGTGATGACACAGCCTGGTGAGACAGATCACTTCACCGCCTCCGATCATGTGAACATTCTCGTTGCTCACATCGGTCAACAGATAATTGATACGATAATTGTCAATAATGATAAAGTGCCAGCTGATGTTTTGACGAAATATGAAGCAGAAGGTGGAGAGCCTGTCGAATATGATGAGGACAGGTTGAAATCCTTTGGCTTTGATGTGATCAGTGATAAAATAGTGCAATACAATGATTCGCTGATCAGGCATGATGCCAAACGTGTTTCAGAAATCATTTTAGATGTCGTTTCAAAATAGAACCCCAGAACAGGAAAACCAGAGGGGGTGTACATGGTGTCCTTTGCGTCAGATACAAAGAAAGAGTTGACGAAGTTAGAACTGAAAAAGTGTTGTTCAAAAGCTGAGCTCTCAGCATTGATCCGGATGAATGGATCGCTCTCGTTAGCGAACAAGGAAATCATTTTGGATATACCGACTGAGAATGCAGCGATAGCACGTAGGATTTATACTTTGATTAAACAGTTATATGGCTATCCAGCCGAGTTGCTTGTCCGTAAAAAAATGAGATTGAAGAAAAATAACGTCTATATCGTTCGGATCAAACAAGATTCAAGAGCGTTATTGAATGAACTGGATATAATGGGAGAAGGGTTTTCCTTCAAACGGGACGTTTCGAAGGATATCACGAAGAAAAGCTGCTGCAAGCGGTCTTATTTAAGAGGTGCTTTCCTCGCTGGCGGATCCTTGAACCATCCAGAGACCTCCTATCATTTAGAAATCTTCTCTATGTATGAAGAACATACACAATCTCTACTGGAATTGATGAATTCTTTCGATTTGAATGCTAAAATGTTAGAACGGAAAAAAGGATTCATCATCTACTTGAAAGAGGGAGAAAAGATTTCCGAATTCCTCACCTTGATCGGGGCTCATAATGCATTGTTGTACTTTGAAGATGTCCGGATCATGAAAGATATGCGGAATTCAGTCAATCGTCTCGTGAACTGCGAAACAGCGAATCTGAATAAAACCGTCGGGGCATCGATGCGTCAAGTGGAGAATATCCGATTGATCGAGCGGGAAATCGGGTTGGAGAAACTGCCGGACAAACTTCGCGAAATCGCTGAGCTTCGGGTGAAATATCAGGATGTGACGTTACAAGAACTTGGAGACCTCGTCACTTCCGGACCAATCAGTAAGTCGGGAATCAATCACCGGTTACGGAAGCTGGATGAAATGGCCAATAAAATACGCCAGGGACAATTGTAAGTCCGGCGTTTTTCTTTTAGAGTCTAAGAGAACGCTTTCAAAAAATTTCTTACATTTATTCTTGAGCGTCGATATATAAATCTATATAGGGAATGTACAAGGAGGAATGATCCATTGTTAGAAAAAGAATTGACGGTTGAATTGAAAACCGGATTGCAGGCCCGTCCTGCCGCATTGTTCGTCCAAGAAGCAAATCGTTTTACCTCAGATGTATTTTTAGAAAAAGACGGCAAAAAGGTGAATGCGAAAAGCATCATGGGCATCATGAGTCTAGCTGTCGGATCGGGTTCAAAGGTGACGATCGTTACAGACGGAAGAGATGAAGAAGAAGCACTGAATGCATTAGAAAGATACATCACAACAGCAGAATAGGTAAGAATACGTACTACATAAAAACACTGTCTCATTTGTGGGGCGGTGTTTTTTTGCAATCAAATTCAACTTACTTATTGTAAGTGTTAAAAAGTAATGATATAGTATAGTTAACTACTTACAAAAAGTAAGTGATAAAGACATAAGGAGGAATCTAGTATGCAATTTCATCGTCATTCAAACATTTACGTCGGACTAGTCCATTTAGTTGTGGTTGATCTAAAGCGTTCAATCGACTTTTATACGGATCTCTTAGGGTTTTCAGTATTAGAACAAAAAGACGGATTTGTCTCATTGAGTACTGATGGAAAAATTCCGCTCGTTACACTTGAAGAAAAAAAGGACGCCGAACCGAAGCTGAGAAGGACGACAGGGCTTTATCATTTTGCAATCCTGTTGCCAACAAGAGAAGATCTCGGTGCATCCTTAAAAAGACTCGCAGACAAACGGTATCCATTACACGGTGGTTCCGATCACTTGTTCAGTGAAGCCCTTTATTTAGCTGATCCAGATGGAAATGGAATTGAAATCTACACAGATCGTCCTGCAGAGCAATGGACATGGAATGAAGGGGAACTGCCATTCGTCAGTGATCCTCTAGATATGGAAGATTTGTTGAAGTCGGGGAAAACGTGGGACGGATTGCCTGCTGACACTGTTATCGGACATATCCACCTTCATGTCAACGATCTCGAACAAGCGAAGCGATTTTATGTAGAGGGTCTCGGTTTCGATATCACGGTGCCATTCCGCCACCAAGCTTTATTTGTTGCTTCAGGCGGTTATCATCATCATGTCGGCCTTAACACATGGAATGGAACAGGTGCACCACGGCCGCAAGAAACTGAAGCCGGAATGAAATGGTATACGATCGTTTTTTCAAGTGAACGTCAATTAATGGAGACGGCCACACGATTACACGCTTTAGGTTACAAGGCTGACAAAGAGGAGCATCTTGTTCATACAGAAGATCCATCAGGAAACCGTATACAGCTTGTCGTATCATGAACATCCTATTCGGACAGGAGCAATGGGAAAAGGCGGGAGAGTGTCCCGAAACCACGATGATCGGGACAGGAACAGGTGGAAAACACGAGCAGCTGTCCCGAACCAAAGCGATACGGAACAGGAGCAGGGGAAAAACACGAGAAGCTGTCCCGAACCAAAGCGGTACGGGACAGGAACAAGTGAAAAACACGAGAAGCTGTCCTGAAACAAAGCGATACGGGACAGGAGCAGGTGAAAAACGCGAGAAGCTGTCCCGAAACAAAGCGATACGGGACAGGAACAAGTGAAAAACACGAGAAGCTGTCCTGAAACAAAGCGATACGGGACAGGAGTAGGTGAAAAACACGAGAAGCTGTCCCGAATCAAGGCGATATGGGCCAGGAATAGGTAAAAAACACGAGAAGCTGTCCCGAAACAGGGCTTATTGGCCCCAGCCCCATCCTAAACAAGCTGTCATATTTTCCCGATCATGGTTGGATTCCGTTTTAAACCAGGCTGGCCGGGCAGCCAGTTGGCTGGGACGCCTTCTCCAGTACTTCTACCGTATTGGATCCCTTGCAATAATCTTAAAATTTCATAGACATTACGTCCCACTTCCAGCGGATTGACGAGCCTTGAAACGATCACCCCGTCCGGATCAATGATCACTGTTGCCCGAAGCGCAGCACCTGTTTTTTCATTCAGCACACGGTAAGCGCGGGTGATCACCTGCGTCCGATCACTGACAAGCGGGAAATTGACTTTGGCAGCTGAAGGTGATGTTTCTGTAAATACCTTATGAGCGTAAACACTGTCCGTGCTGATTGCCAAAACCTCAGCATTCAATGAACGGAACTTAGGTAAAATGGCAGCGACCGCCGCCAGCTCTGTCGGTCAAACAAACGTGAAGTCACTTCCATAGAAAAAGAGAATCACCCATTTACCTTTATATTTTTCAAGTGAAACCTCGGTCATTTTTTTCTCCGTATTACTGTATGCTTCAGCGGTGAAAAGGGGTGCCTCATTGGTTGTTTGTGCACAAAATGGCAGTTCGCATGTTTCCATCTCGTCGACAGTGATTCGTGTTTCAAAGCGTTCCAAGTCCTCACCTCGTTATTTATTTCTTCGTTTTATTCCTATTTCTGGTATCCTTGAAGTATACATGGGTACGAGTCAAGATAAAAAACGAAAGTGGAGGGGTTCAGGTTGGTTACGTTTGTATGGATAATTTTCTTTTTGATTCTTGGGCTATTGTTCTTTTTTCGGATCCGGATGGGGCGTGCTTATCAAGGTCGCTCGAATTGTCAGGTATGTGGAAAAGGTTCGAGACCGTCTGGATTTAAACTTAGTCGTTCACCAAAGCATTGTCCTCATTGCCAGTCAAAGCTTCGGTAATATCATTCGGTTTTCAAAGGGATTTCTAAAATATTGATTTCTGAACCGTCCTTTGCACTCGAAACAAAGACTTTTAAAATCAATTTCGAATCGACGGTTTCAGGAACGGCGATGACTCGCTCGAAGTCGCCCCATCCAGGTGCCCCTTCAGATGCTGTGATGAAATCACTCTCGAGGACCGTTTCACCATCCCTCAATTCATATTGGAAATTCGCCTCGAAAACCCTCGCTTTGCCTTTGAACACGAACTCTTCATTTACCGTCTGATTCGGAAGAGGTGAGGCGATTTTAAAAACCTCATTTTCGATTGGATCCTCTGAACCATCTTCGTCGGATCCGTCAGTCGAGCCATCTGTCTGATCAGGCTCCCGAACAACATCTTCATTGATTGAATAGCTTCCTAGTCCTAACAACGCTATGAAAAACAGGATAAAAAACATCTTCATGGATCTTCCTCCTTATTCTTCGTGCAGTACTAAGTCTTCTTTATCAGTTTATGAGCATGATAGGAGAAAGCCTACTGTTTGAAATAAAAGGTTCTACGTCAATTGTTGGGGTAGGAGATCGTGCTCCTATCCCTTAACCTACTTGAAATTCTAAATCTTTAAATTGATGGTGCAATAATATACGTAATCGTAAACGGTCATGTCGTTGGAAACCAA